>CAWGGR010000008.1:0-279040 GCA_963822245.1 uncultured Solirubrobacteraceae bacterium | reverse complement strand
TTGCGCTCTACCAACTGAGCTACCGCCGCATGATGCGCTGCGCGGACCATACACGGGAAGCGCGCGCCGGTGCCGGTGCGGTGATACCGAGTAATCCTCGGTTTGGCCACCGCGAGCACCGGGTAGCGCGAGGACAACCTCGGGTTCGCCGCCCCGACCTGAGGCAAGAGGGAAAAGGGAGCTCCCTGCTGCTCGATCATCGCCGCAGTCTGCGCGGCGGAGCAGCAGGGAGCGGCGCCGCAGCAGCGCGGACATCACGGCGCTCGGTCTAATCTTCGTGGTCGTGAAGAGCCGCGCCATGCCGATCTTCGTCTCGCTGCTCGGCGCCTGCCTGATCGGCCTGCTGGTCTACGGCGTGACCGCGCAGTCGGCGAGCCGCACGATCGATGAGCTGATCGCGAAGGGCGAGACGCCGCCGGCGCCGAACGCGACGAGGACGCTGCCGGTGCTGAGCGGTCACGGCGTGGACTCGCTCGCATCGCTCCGAGGCAAGGTCGTCGTCCTCAACTTCTGGGCCTCGTGGTGTGTGCCCTGCCAGGTCGAGGCGCCACTGCTCGAGCACAACCAGGCGGTGCTCGAACACCACGATGCGACCGTGCTCGGCGTCAGCTACCTCGATGCGTCTCCCGACTCGCTGAGCTTCATGCGCCACTACCACCTCACGTATCCGATGCTGCGCGACAACACCGGCGATTTTGCGCACGCGTACGGAACGGACAAGCTGCCCGAGAGCTTCATCATCAACCGCCAGGGGCAGATCGTCGCGCTCGAACGCGGTGAGATCGAACAGAAGTTCATGGATCGCGCGGTCGCGCTCGCGGAGCGCTCGTGAAGCGCATCCTCGCCGCCTCGCTGCTCGCCCTGCTGACGTGCCTCGCCGCCGGCGCGCCGGCCGCGTCGGCTGCCGCTGCGCCGCGTACGTCGCTGCCGACGATCGAGCGTCAGGTGATGTGCGTGACGTGCAAAATCCCGCTCAACGTCGCCGAGTCCAAGCAGGCCGACGATGAGCGCGCGTACATCCAGGGACTGATCAACGAAGGCGAGAACGAAGCTGAAGTCAAGCGCTCGCTCGTCGGCCAGTACGGCCCGACCGTGCTCGGACTGCCGGCGACACACGGCTTCGACCTCGCCGCCTATCTGGTGCCGATCATCGTCGTGCTCGGACTGCTGGGCACGATCGCGCTGCTGCTGCCGCGCTGGCGCCGCCACGCGCGGCTTGCCGCCGCGTCGCGCGCGCCCGCGACGACACTCAGCGCGAGCGACAGCGCGCGCCTGGACGCGGACCTCAGCCACTTCAACTGAGCCGGCGGGCGTCGCCGGCCCGCCGCCCTACATCTCGCTGGGCGCGCTGACACCGAGTAGGTCGAGGCTGCGCGCGATCGTCCGCCGTGCGGCGACGCACAGCGCGATCCGCAGCGACTCGACGCTCTCGGGCTCCGCGCCGACGACGTGGCAGTCGCGGTAGAAGGCCGTGAAGCCCTGCGCGAGCTCGAGCGCATACGCCGCGATGCGGTGCGGCGCCCGGCGCTCGACGGCCTCGGCGACCTCGGCCGGGAACGCGAGCAGCAGCTCGATCAGCACGCGCTCGCTCTCGTGCAGCGGCGCGCGCTCGGCGTCGATGACCGCCGCCGTCGCCACCGCGACGCGCTCCTCGCCGGCCTTCGCGAGCATCGACGCGATCCGCGCGTGTGCATACTGCACGTAGTAGACCGGGTTCTCGCTCGACTGCTCGCGCGCGAGGTCGAGGTCGAGATCGACGGTCGTGTCATGCGAGCGCGCGAGCAGATACCAGCGCGCCGCGTCGACGCCAACCTCGGCGACGAGGTCATCGAGCGTGACGAACTCGCCGGCGCGCTTTGACATCTGCGCGCGCTCGCCCGAGCGCACCAGGTGCACGAGCTGCATGATCAGCAGCTCGAGCTGATCGGGGTCGCCGCCAAGCGCCGCATAGGCCGCCTTCATGCGCAGGATGTAGCCATGGTGGTCGGCGCCCCACACGTCGATCTGCAGCTCGAAGCCACGCTCGCGCTTGTCCTGGTGGTAGGCGATGTCCGAGGCGAAGTACGTGTGCTCGCCGTTGGAGCGCACGAGCACGCGGTCCTTGTCGTCGCCGAAGTCGGTCGTGCGCAGCCACAGTGCGCCGTCCTGCTCGTATGTGTGGCCCTGCTCTTTCAGCACCGCGAGCGTGTGCTCGACGAGGCTCGGCGCACCTGAGCTGCCCTTGTGCAGAAGGCTCTCCGACTGCCAGTGGTCGAAGGGCTTGACGCGGAATTGCTTGAGCGACTCCTGGATGTTCCCGATCATGATCGCCACAGCCGTCTGGCCGAGCTGCTCGGGGTCCATGCCGTCGGCGCCGACGAGGCTCGCGACGAGCTCGACCACATAGTCGCCCTTGTAGCCATCCTCCGGCAGCTGCTCGCCGCGCGCGAGCGCCTGGATCGACTCGCCGAACTTGCGTATCTGCGAGCCGGCGTCGTTGACGTAGAACTCCCGCTCGACGCGATGCCCGTGGAAGCTGAGCATCCGCGCGAGCGCGTCGCCGTAGGCGGCGTTGCGAGCATGCCCGACGTGCATCGGCCCGGTCGGGTTGGCCGAGACGAATTCGACGAGCGCGCGCTGCGGCGCGCGCGCGCCGCCGCCGCCGAAGTCCTCGCCGGCGGCGAGCAGCTGCTCGAGCGCGCGCGTCAGCCAGGCGTCGGCCATGAACAGGTTGAGAAAGCCCGGTCCCGCTATCTCGAAGCGCTCGAGGCCGTCGCCGAGCAGCGACGCGAGCGCGTCGCCGAGGCGCTGTGCGACCTCGCGCGGCGCCGACGCGAGGCCCGGCGCGAGCAGCAGCGCGGCGTTCGTCGAGTAGTCGCCGAACTCCGCGCGGCGCGGCCGCTCGAGCGTGATCGAGCCGCGGCTGCCGCCGTTGGCGCCCTCGGCGCCGCCGATCAACTCCTCGGCGGCCGTGAGCACCGCCGCGCGGAGCTCGTCGAGCGGCGCTGCGAGCACGTCAGGAACCTCCGCCGGGCGGCGCGGTCATCGTCTCGGCAGGGCTCGGTCTCAGGTCCATGGGCGACGCTTGCGATACTAGCTGCGTGACCGATCAAGACTCAGGCGCCGAGCGCCACATAAACATTCATCTCTCCCCCGAGATCATGGGCGGCGTGTACGCGAACTTCGCGAATGTCAGCCACTCCGACTACGAGTTCACGGTGACCTTCGCCCGCGTCGACCATGAGGTCGAGTCCGACGAGGTTCCCGGCGTGGTCGTCTCGCGCGTCAACCTCTCGCCGCGTTTCATGCGCGAGCTGATCGACGCGATGGAGGACAACTACTCGAAGTGGCGCACCCGCGAGGGGATCAAGAACCTGCCCGAGTACGGCGGCAGCGAGCCGGACCCCGACGGGGAGTAGGGCGCAGCTGCCGGTGTTGCGCCCGGCACGCGATTGGCAGCCGCCGGCCGGCGGCTTGCAGGCGGAGCACGCGCGAAACGCCTGCACGGCAGTGGTGTTCCTACCCTGCAACGATGAAGGTCGCCGTCATCTCTGACATCCACGCCAACCGGCATGCCTTCGAGGCGACCCTCGATGCGGTCGCCGCGAGCGACGCCGCCGAGCTGTGGTGCCTCGGCGACCTCGTCGGCTACGGAGCCGAACCGGACGCATGTGTGGAACTCGCGCGCGAGCACGCCGCGATCTGCCTCGCCGGGAACCACGACCTCGGCGTCACAGGGCAGATCCCGCTGAGCGAGTTCTCGCGCGGCGCGAGCGTCGCGGCGCAATGGACACAGGAGGTGATCGCAGCGGAGAACCTGTCGTTCCTCGCCGGCCTCGAGCCGCAGGGTGAGGAAGCGTCGCTCGGGCTGTTCCACGCCAGCCCGCGAGACCCGGTCTGGGAGTACGTGCTCTCGCCGCTGCTCGCCGAGCTCTGCCTCGACGCCCAGCGCCAACGCGTGTGCATGATCGGCCATTCACACGTCGCGCTCTCGTTCGTCCGCCGCGAGGGCGAGCTCGCGACCGGCGAGCCGCACCGTGACGGGGTGCGGCTCGACATCTCCGCGGGCCGGTGGCTGCTCAATCCGGGCAGCGTCGGGCAGCCGCGTGACGGCGACCCGCGGGCCTCGTGGATGCTGCTCGATCTCGATGCGATGGAAGCCTCGTTCCACCGCACCGATTACGACATCGCCGGCGCCGCCGCCGCGATTCGCGCGGCGCGCCTGCCCGACTCGCTCGCTGAGCGCCTCGAGTACGGTCAATGACGATGCGCGGGCATCCAGCCCACGGCGGCGCAGCCGGCGCGAGCGCACCCCACGTCCATGTCCTGCGCGTGATGCTCGCCGGCGCGCTCGGCCTCGCGGCCGCGCTGCTGATCGCCTGCGGCAGCTCGGGCAAGGGCCTGATACCGGTCGCGAACTCCGGCCCCCTGCAGAGCGACTTCGAAGCCGTCCGCCAGGCGGCCGAAAGCGGCAGCGGCAACTGCTCGGCGACCGAAGCCGCGCTGCTGAAGACCGCCGAAGACTTCAGCGCGCTGCCAGCCAGCGTCGACTCCGGGCTGCACAACACGCTGCGCCAGGGCATCGACAACCTGCGCACGCGCGCGCTCGCGCTGTGCACACAGCCGATCGTCAAGACCACGACGAACCCCACGCCGAAAACGACGACGACGACAGCGCCCGCGACGACGCCGACCGTGACGACGCCGACGACGACGCCGACCACCCCGACGACGCCGACGACGCCGACGACGCCGAACAGGGGCGGCGGCACGGCCGCGCCCGGCAGCGAAGCGCCCGCCGGTGAACAGGGCGCGACCGAACTGGGCGAAAGCCGCGCCGGCGGAGCCTCCGGCGAAGCCGGCGCGGGCGGCGGCGCGGCGCCCACCGGCGGGCTGGAAGGCGGCAAATGAGCGCCGTCGAGATCGGCGGCCGCTACCGCCTGCAGAGCCGGCTCGGCTTCGGCGGCATGTCGACCGTGCATCTCGCGCTCGATGAGCGCCTCGAGCGTCAGGTCGCCGTCAAGCTGCTCGCCGAGCACCTCGCCGACGACCCCGCATTCGTCTCGCGCTTCCAGCGCGAGGCGCAGGCCGCCGCCAGGCTCGTGCACCCGAACATCGTGCAGGTGTTCGATTCCGGTCGCGACCAGCGCACCGACCAGTACTACATCGTGATGGAGTACATCGAGGGCGCCTCCTGCGCCGAGATCCTTCGCGACGACGGCTGGGTCGAGGTGCCCGACGCGCTGTCGATCATCGGCCAGGCCTGTGAGGGCCTGCACTACGCGCACCGCCACGGCGTCGTGCACCGCGACGTCAAGCCCGGAAACCTGCTGCGCGCGCGCGAAGGCGAGGTAAAGCTCGCCGACTTCGGCATCGCGAAGGCGACCGAGCAGTCGAGCATCACGCAGGTCGGCTCGGTACTCGGCACCGCCGCCTATCTCGCCCCGGAGCAGGCCCGCGGCGAGGAGGCCGGCCCAAGCGCAGACCTGTACGCACTCGGGGTCGTCACCTACCAGCTGATCTCCGGTCGCCTGCCCTACGAGGCGACCTCGCTGACCGAGCTCGCGCTGCGCCAGCAGCAGGAGGAGCCGCCGAGGCTCGACACGCTCGTCGCCGCCGTCAACTCCGAGCTCGCCGACGCCGTCGCGATCGCGCTCGCGCTCGACCCGCGCGAGCGCTACAGCGACGCGAGCGAGATGGGACAGGCGCTCAGCGCGGGCGCGCGAGGCATCGCGCCCGCCCGCCGCCGCGCCGCCTCGCGCCGCGCGCCCGCGACGGCCGCCACGAGCGTGCTCTCCAGCAGCCGCCGGGGCACGGCCTCGAAGGGCGCCGTCGTCACCCGCCGCCCGCGCCAGGGGCCGCCGCGCTCACAGCCGCCGGTCGCCGCCGCCGCGCCCGCGGCATCCAGACGGCGCGGCAACAGCAGGCTGCTGATCGCGGTGCTCGCGCTGCTCGCGCTCGGCCTCGCGATCGCGGCCGTCGTGCTGATCACGACGCCGGCACCGACCAAGGTGACGCTGCGCAACGTCGTCTACTCCGAAGTCAAGGACGCCTCCTCGGCGCTCAAGCAGCTCGTCGCTGAAAACACCCAGTAGCAGCGGCCGGCGCCGGGCCCGCCGGCCTGTGGCGACACGGCTGCGCGCGACAGCCCGGTTCGGCGTGTCGACTGCGCCATGCTAGGGCGCACGATGCTCGCCAGCCTGATCGACGTCAACCACCTGATCGAAGTGGCGGGCTATCCGCTGATGTTCCTGCTCGTGATGAGCGAGTCGAGCGGCCTTCCGATCCCCGGTGAGACCGCTCTGATCGCCGCCGCCGTGCTCGCCAGCCGCGGCAAACTGGAGATCGAGCTCGTGATCGCCCTCGCCGCCGCCGCCGCGATCATCGGCGACAACATCGGCTATCTGATCGGGCGCAAGGGCGGGCGCTGGCTGCTGCTGCGGCCGGGCCCGTTTCTCGAGCGTCGCCGGCAGGTGCTGATCACCGGCGAGCCGTTCTTCGAACGCCACGGGCCGAAGGCGGTGTTCTTCGGGCGCTTCATCCTCGGTCTGCGCGTGTGGGCCTCCTGGCTCGCCGGCGCGACACGCATGCCGTGGCGCTCGTTCTTCCTGTGGAACGCGCTCGGCGGGGTCATCTGGGCGAGCGCGATCGGGCTGATCGCCTACCATCTCGGCCGCTCCGCGGGCAACGTCGTCGAAGCGTTCGGCCTGTACGGCGCCGCGGCGCTGCTGCTGGCGATCGGCAGCGCGTTCTACATGCACCGCCGCCAGAAACAGAAAACGCCCGACTGACGGGCGCTCAGAGGGCGGTGCAGGGAGCGATCCGCTCCCACATGTCGGCCATCAGGCTGAGTTCGCCCTCACCGAAGTGGGCGAAGAAATGCTCGCGGACGACGGCCAGATGCGTGACGCGCGCTTCTTCCAGGCGCTCACGTCCGCTGTCGGTGAGGCAGGCGTAGGAGCCGCGCGCATCGTGTTCGCAGGAACAGCGCTCGAGCAGTTCCTCGCGCTCGAGCCGGTCGACCAGCCGCGTCAGGCCGCTGCGCGAGAGCTGGGCCTGCTCGGCCAGCTCGCACATGCGCATGCGCCCGCCGCTGGCCTCCTGGAGATGGTGCAGGACCTCGTAGGAGGTCATCGGCAAGCCATGCGCCCGTTCTAGTTCCGCGTCGAGGCGCTTCGCCAGGCAGGCGTGGGCGCGGAGCAATCCCCGCCACGCGCGAAGCTCCCCCATCGTGAGGGTCTCCTGCTCCGTGGGAGCAATCTTGACGGCGGTCGCAGTCGACATGGCGGTCCGGATCTAAAGGCCTACGCGACCGAACATAGCAGCGTCAGAGCCACGAACTCGGGACATTCCCTTCAGCGCCTTGTCGCTTTCCAGGCCCACGCCATCATCAGCGGCTGCAGCGGCAGCCGCGCGTACAGCGCCCACCGAGGCAGCTTGTTGAAGCGCTCCGGCTCGCTCGCCATGTACAGGTTCGCCGGGAACACCGCGACGAGCAGCGCGACCAGGCCGACACCCGACAGACGCCGCGTGAACGGCAGCAGCGCGCCGACGCCGCCCGCGATCTCGGCGACGCCGCTGACCTGCACGACGCGCTCGGCTTCGCTCTGCAGCGACGGCGGCACCATCGCTTCGTAGAACCGCGGGCTGACAAAGTGGTTGATGCCGCCGCCGATGAAGAACAGCGCAAGCAACCACCTCGATACCCCGCCCCTTCTCGGATCCTGCTCCGTTTCAGCCACCCTGCCTCCCGTTCTGCGCCGCGCGCGCCGATCCCGCGGCCGTCGGCCGCCCTCAAAATCTAGCCGTCCGCGAGCAACGAGCGCCCTGTCATCTGTGCGGGCTGCTCGATGCCCAGCACCTCCAGCAGCGTCGGCGCGACGTCCGCGAGGACGCCATCGCGCTCGCGCAGCGCCGGGCCGCGGCTCGTGACGATCAGCGGCACCGGGTTCATCGAGTGCGCTGTGTTCGGGCTCCCGTCCGGCTCGAGCATGTGATCGGCATTGCCGTGGTCGGCCGTGACGAGGCACGCGCCGCCGCTCTCGTGCACGGCCGCGACAACCTCCCCGAGGCACTCGTCGACCGTCTCGATCGCGCTCACCGCCGCCTCGATCACACCCGTGTGGCCGACCATGTCGGCGTTTGCGAAGTTGATGATCCCGAAGCGCGGACGATCCTCGCGCCACGCCGCGACGAACGCCGAGGCGGCCTCGCGCGCGCTCATCTGCGGCTTGCGGTCGTAGGTCGGCACGTCACGCGGCGAGGCCACGAGCTCGCGCCGCTCGCCGCTCAGCGGAGCCTCCTCGCCGCCGTTGAAGAAGTACGTCACGTGCGGGTACTTCTCGGTCTCCGCGACGTGCAGCTGCGTGGCGCCCGCCTGCGCCAGCACGACCGACAGCGTCGTCGCCGGGCGCTCCGGCGAGAACGCGACCGGGTACGGCCAGCCCTCCTCGTAGCTCGTCAGCGTCGTCCAGCGCGCGACCGGCGCGGCGCCGTCCCCCCTAGCCGCCCAGCCCGGCAGATCCTCGCCGCCGCCGGCGAACCCCGGCTCGGCGAGCGCGCGCGTCAGCTCGCGCATCCGGTCGGGCCGGAAGTTGAAGCAGATCACGCTGTCGCCCGGGGAGATGCGCGCCTCCGCGCCGACGAGCGTCGGCTCGATGAACTCGTCGGTCTCGCCCCGCGCATAGGCGTCGCTGACGGCCTGCTCACCGCTGTCCGCGTGATACGGCGCCTCGCCCTTGACGAGCAGGTCGTACGCGCGCTGGGTGCGCTCCCAGCGACGATCGCGGTCCATCGCCCAGTAGCGCCCGATGACCGAGCCGATGCGCGCGCCGGGGGTCCGTTCGAGGTCGCGCAGATACCCGGCTCCCGCATGCGGGAGCGTGTCGCGACCGTCCGTGAAGGCGTGCACGACGAGGTCCTTGACCGCGAGCTCGTGTCCGAGGCCGATCAGCGCGCGCAGGTGCTCGAGCGAGGAGTGCACGCCGCCGTCGGAGACGAGACCGAGCAGGTGCACGCGCTCCGCGCCGGCGAACGCCGCGCGCAGCACCTCGTTCTGCGCGAGCTCGCCGGCGGCGATCGCGTCGTCGATGCGCGCGAGGTCCTGACGTATCACAGAACCGGCGCCGAGGTTCAGGTGCCCGACCTCGCTGTTGCCCATCTGGCCTTCCGGCAGGCCAACCGCGCGGCCCCATGCCGTCAGCGTCGTGTGCGGGTACGCGGCCCACAGCTCGTCGAAGTTCGGCGTGCGCGCGAGCGACACCGCGTTGCCCGGTCCCGGCGGCGCGATGCCCCAGCCGTCGAGCACGATCAGGCAGGCACTCGCGGCGGGCAGGCGCGACGGGCCGACCGGCAGCCTCATCTGCTCGCTGCCGCGGCCACGATCGCCGCGAACGCCTCCGGCTCGAGCGACGCGCCGCCCACGAGCGCGCCGTCGACGTCAGCGAGCGCGAGCAGCTCGGCCGCGTTCTCCGGCTTGACCGAGCCGCCGTAGAGGATGCGCACGTTCGCCGCGGCGTCGCGGTCGCGGTCACCGACCAGCGCGCGGATGAACGCGATCGCCTCCTGCGCCTGATCGGCGCTCGCGACGCGGCCGGTGCCGATCGCCCAGATCGGCTCGTAGGCGATCACGACCTCCGCGAGGCGCTCGTTCGGCACGTTCGCGAGGTCCTCCTTGATCTGCTGGCGCAGCTTGCGATCGGTGTCGTCGTTGTCGCGCTCCTGCTCGGTCTCGCCGACGCACAGGATCGGCGTCAGCCCCGCCTCGAGCGCCGCCGGCAGCTTCAGTGCGAGCGCCTTGTCGGTCTCGCCGAACATCGCGCGCCGCTCGGAGTGCCCGAGCACGACGCCGCGCGCGTCGAGCTCGGAGAGCATCGCCGCCGAGATCTCACCCGTGAACGCGCCCTCCGGAGCCTGGTGCATGTTCTGCGCGAACACCTCGACGCGCGAGCCCCTGGCGCTGTCGATCATCGCGCGCAGGTCGGTGAACGGCACGCAGATCGCGACGTCCGCGCCGTCGCTCGCGGACACGCGCGGGAGCAGGCCCTGGATGTACTCCTCGGCCTGCTCCTCGGTCTTGTACATCTTCCAGTTGCCCGCGATCAGGGGCGTGCGGGCGCCGCTCATCCGAGCGCCACCCCGACGCCTTCCAGCGCGCGCACACCCGGCAGCGTCTCGCCCTCGAGCAGCTGCAGCGTCACCCCGCCGCCCGTCGAGAGATGATCCACCTCGCTCTCGAGACCGAAGTCGGCGAGCGCCGCGGCGGAGTCCCCGCCGCCGACGACCGTCATTCCCTTCGCGTTCGCGACCGCCACCGCGATCGCGCGTGTGCCGGCCGCGAACGGCTCGACCTCGAACGCACCCATCGGCCCGTTCCAGAAGATCGTGCCGGCGCGCGCGATCACGCTCGCGTAGCGCTCTGCCGTCTTCGGGCCGATGTCCAGCCCCATCCAGCCCTGCGGCACCTCGACGCCGTCGAGCACGCGGTGATCCGCATCCGCCGCCAGACGCTCGCCGATCACTAGGTCGTTCGGCACCAGCAGGCGCGCGCGGCCGAGCTGCGGCGTGTGCGTGTCGCTCGCGCGCAGCAGCGCGCTGCGCGCATGCTCGACGTCCTCCTCGTCGCATAGCGAGTCGCCGACCGTGTGTCCCTGCGCACAGAGGAACGGGAAGCACATCGCGCCGCCGATCATCACCACGTCGGCCACTTCCAGGAAGCGCTCGATGACCTTGATCTTGTCGGCGACCTTCGACCCGCCGACGATCGCGACGAGCGGGTGATCGGGGTGCTCGAGGATGCCCGTCAGCGCCTTCACCTCGCGTTCCAGCAGACGTCCCGCGGCACTTGGCAGCAGATGCGTGATGCCCTCGTTGCTCGCGTGCGCGCGGTGCGCCACGCCGAAAGCGTCATCCACGTAGACGTCCGCGAGCGCCGCCAGCTCCTTCGCGAACTCGGGGTCGTTGCTCGTCTCCCCCGGCTCGAAGCGAACGTTCTCGAGCACCAGGATCTCGCCGTCGCGCAGCTCCTGCGCCAGCGCCGTCACCTGATCGCCGACCACCGCGGGCGCGAGCGTCACCTTCGCGCCGGTCAGCTCGCGCAGGCGGTCGGCCACCGGCGCCAGCGACAGCTCGGCCACGGGTTCGCCTTCCGGCCTGCCGAGATGGGACACGAGCACGAGTCGCGCGCCCCGCTCGCGCAGCTCTTCGATCGTCGCGAGCGCAGCCGCGATGCGCGTGTCATCGCTGACCAGCGGAACGCCGCCCGTCTGCGCGTCGCCCCGCGCCCCAAGCGGGACGTTGAAGTCGACCCGCACGAGCACGCGCCTGCCGTGCACGTCCAGGTCGTCAATGCTCCTCATCGACTACCTCCCATCTCGTCGTGCTCCTTCACGATATCCCCCGGACGGACCTCGTGTCCGCCCTCGCCGGCCGCTCGGCTGTCGTTCACAGAACCCTCTGCACCAAGTCCACGATTCGATTCGAGTAGCCCCACTCGTTGTCATACCACGCGACGACCTTGACCATCGTGCCGTCGAGGACCGCCGTCAGCTGCGAGTCGACGATCGAGGAGAACGGCGACTGCACGATGTCGCTGGAGACGATCGGGTCCTCCGTGTACTGCATGATCCCCGCCAGCGGACCGCTGCTCGCGGCCGCCTGCAGGGCCGCGTTGACCTCATCGACACTCGTCTCGCGCGGGCACTCGATGGTCAGGTCGACGACCGACCCGGTCGGCACCGGCGCGCGCACCGCGAAGCCGTGGAGCTTGCCCTGCAGCTCCGGGATCACGAGCCCGATCGCCTTCGCCGCGCCGGTCGAGGCGGGGATCAGGTTGATCGCCGCCGCGCGCGCCCGGCGCAGATCTTTGTGCGGCAGGTCCTGCAGGCGCTGGTCGGCCGTGTACGCATGAATCGTCGTCATCAGGCCGTGCCTGATCCCGACGGTGTCGTTGAGCACCTTCGCCACCGGCGCCAGGCAGTTGGTCGTGCAGGACGCGTTCGAGATCACGTCGTCGCGCTCGCGGTCATAGACCTCATCGAAGTTCACGCCGAGCACCACCGTCGCGTCGGGGTTGCTCGCCGGCGCCGAGATGATCACCTTCTTCGCGCCCTGCGCTAGGTGCTTGGCGGCGGTGTCGCGATCGGTGAACAGGCCGGTCGACTCGATGACGACGTCGACGCCGAGCTCGCCCCACGGCAGCGCCGCCGGGTCACGCTCCGCGAGCACCTTCAGCTCCTCCCCGTCGACCTCGATCGCGGCCGCGCCGGCCTTCACCGTGCCGGGATACGGGCCGAGGATCGAGTCGTACTTGAGCAGGTGCGCGAGCGTCTGCGAGTCGGTCAGGTCGTTGACGGCGACCCACTCGATGGCGTCCCCGAGAGCCTCCGCCCGGGCCTTGGCCGCCCGAAACACGTTCCGGCCGATGCGGCCGAACCCATTGATACCAACGCGCACCGCCATCCATTGCCTCCTGGAGCGAAAATGAACGATGCCGGGCCGCATGAGCACGACTCACGCTTCCCGGCGTACGGCGTGAGGCTATCAGCGGACCGCGCCGCGGGCCAAATCCGGCGAACGGTCGTCCGCCCCGGCGGGCCGGCGAGCGGGCCGGCCGGCGCTTCAGACGTCCCGGCGCGCGCGGATCGCGGACACCAGCGGCGGCCCGCCGACCGAGCGGTCGCAGACGTCGAGCGTGCCGTGGGTGGCAACGCGCAGCGGCGTCAGCTGGTCCGGCGGATACACCTCGAGCCCATACGCCTTGAAGTCGTGCGGAATGCAGGGGCCGGCGACGACGTAGGAGAACGTGAAATATGCGCGCCCGCCGCGCGCGATCGTCACATTCGGCGTCGGCTGGCCGGGCTGCCGCGCGACCCCGTCCGCGATCACGGCGCCGTGCGCGTCGAGCAGGCCAACCCCCGGGTAGCCCTGCAGACGACAGGTCCCCGCGCCGCTGTTGCGCAGCGCCATTTCCCAATAGCTGTGGCTGGTTGCGCCCTGGATTTCGAGCACGCTCACGTGCAGCCGGCGGGTCGTGCAGCGCGGCGTCGGCGCCGCCGGCGCGCGCACGGGCGCAAGCAGGGCAAGCGTGACGAGCAGCGTGGCCATGAGCGCAGCCGCGGCGACCCGCACGGGCGCTGCGCCGGACCGCTTCATCACGATCCGCCCGGGACCTTGTCGATGTCGCGGTGCGCGACCGCGACCTCGAGATCCTCGTGCTCGCTGTAGCGCGCCGCGAGGTGCTCGGCGATCGCGACCGAGCGGTGGCGGCCGCCGGTGCAGCCGATCGCGACGACCAGGTGCGCCTTGCCCTCGGCGACGTACTGCGGCATCAGGAAGTCGAGCAGCGCGTGCAGCTTCACGTACAGCTGCTCCAGACGCCCGTCGCGCGCGATGTAGTCGATCACCCCTTGGTCGAGCCCGGTCAGAGCGCGCAGGTCCGGCTCGTAGTGCGGGTTGGCGAGAAAGCGCACGTCGAACGCCAGGTCCTCCTCGCGCGGTGGGCCGTGCTTGAAGCCGAAGCTCATGAACGTCACCGCCAGACGCGCCGCGGTGTTGCGCGGCAGCAGCTCGTCGGCGATCTTCTCGCGCAGCGCCGCCGCCGACATCGTCGTCGTGTCGATCACCAGGTCTGCGCGGCCGCGCAGCGGCTCGAGCAGCGCACGCTCGGCCGCGACCCCCGCCGTGACGCTGCCCTCGGGCGCCAGCGGATGGCGCCGGCGGGTCTCCTTGTAGCGCGTCACGAGCGTCTGCTCGTCCGCCTCGAGGAACAGCATGTGGTGGGTCAGGCCGAGCGCGTCGAGGTCGTCGACGACCGCGCGCAGCGCCTCGAAGTAGACGCCGCCGCGAACGTCTGAGACGACGGCCGCGCGCTCGACCTTCGAGCCCTCGTGGACGAACAGCTCGACCAGCGAGCGGATCATCTCGGGCGGCAGGTTGTCGACGCAGAAATAGCCGGCGTCCTCGAATACGTTCATCGCCGTCGACTTGCCCGCGCCGGAGAAGCCGGTGATCACGACGAGGTCCTGCAGGCGCGACTCGATCACCGGCTTACCGGATTTACCGCCGGCTCCTCGCAGCGGGCGTAGGGGCCTGATCACGGCCATCACGAGTGATTGTCGCCCTCCACGCGGACGAGCGTGTCAACTGCTAGAGAAGTTGCAGCGACGCCTCGCGGCACAATGACGCTCCTGAGGGCCGCTCAGCCGGCTCGGTGCAGGTAGGCGTGCAACTCCCGCGCAACCTTCGCCGGCAGCCCGGGGACGGCCTGCAGTTCCTCGCTCGAGGCCGCCACGACCGCCTCCGGCGAGCCGAAGCGCCCGAGCAGCGCGCGCTTGCGCGCCGGGCCGACACCGGGCAGCTCGTCGAGCAGCGAGCTCGTCATCGCGCGGTCACGGCGACTGCGGTGGTGGGTGACCGCGAAACGGTGTGCCTCGTCGCGCACGCGCTGCAACAGCTGCAGCTCGGGCGTCGAGTGGTCGAGCACGAGCGGCGCGCGGCGGCCCGGGATGAACACCTCCTCGATGCGCTTGGCGAGCGAGACGACCGCGACGCCGCGCTCACGGAAGCCGCGTAGCGGCCCGAGCCCGGCCGCGAGCTGGCCCTTGCCGCCGTCGATCACGACGACGTTCGGCAGCGCCGCGAAGCTCGGGTCATACGCAGGATCGTGCGGCGAGATGTCCGCCTGACGCTCCCATTGCGCGAAGCGCCGCGTGAGCACCTCGGCCATCGACGCGAAATCGTCGGGCGCGCCCTCGGTCGTACGGATCGTGAAGCGGCGGTAGTCGGACTTCTTCGGCGCGCCGCCCTCGAACACGACCATCGAGGCGACCGTGTGCGTGCCGCCAAGGTTGGAGATGTCGAAGCACTCGATGCGGATCGGCGGCACGTCGAGACCGAGCGCCTGCTGCAGCCCCTCGAGCGCCTCGACACGGCTCTGGCGGCGGCGCTCGGAGCGCAGTCGCTCCTGATCGAGCGCTAGCCGCGCGTTGCGCTCGGCGAGCTCGAGGATCCGCCGCTTCTCGCCGCGCTCGGCCGCGCGCAGCTCGACCGGGCCGCCGCGGCGGCTGGCGAGCGCGTCCGCGAGCGCCGGCCGCTCGGCGAGCTCGCGCTGCACGACCAGCAGCGCCGGGATCGCCATGTGCCCGCCGTAGTACTGCAGCATGAACTCCTCCGCGACCTCCGCGAGCTCGCGCTCGGTCTCGTTCGCGAGGTAGAACGACTGCCGGTCGGAGAGCACGCCGTCACGCACCTGGAAGACCTGCGCGTTGGCCTCGCGTCCGTCCGCTGCGACGGCGACCGCGTCGAACGTGCCCATCGACTCGTTCGTCACGCGCCTGCGCTCGAGCATCGAGCGCACGGCCTGCAGCCGGTTGCGCTCGAGCGTCGCCTGCTCGAACTCCTCCGCGGCGGCCGCCGCGCGCATGCGCTGCTCGAGGTCGCGCTCGATCGCCGAGAAGCGCCCGGAGAGGAAATCGATCACGCCGTCGATGCTCTCGCGGTAGTGCTCGCGCGTGACGTAGTCGACGCACGGCGCCTCGCAGCGCTTGATGTAGTAGTCGAGGCACGGGCTGCCGCTGCGCCGCCCCGGCTCGGCGCCGGTGCAGGAGCGGAACATGAACACCTTCGCGAGCACCTCGAGCGTCGCACGCACGCGCTTGGCGTTCGAGTACGGCCCGAAGTACGCGCGCGACGGCCGATGGCGCTCGCGCGTGAAGTAGACGCGCGGATACGCCTCGTCGAGTGAGATCGCGATGAACGGGTAGGACTTGTCGTCGCGCAGGCGGATGTTGAAGCGCGGCCGGTACTGCTTGATGAAGCTCTGCTCCGCGAGCAGCGCCTCGGCCTCGGTGGCCACGACGACGCACTCGATCTGCTCGACGCTCGCGACCATCTCTGCATGACCTGGACTGCTCGGCACCTGCGCTTTGACGAAGTGCGAGGCGACGCGTTTGCGCACCGACTTGGCCTTGCCGACGTAGACGACCGCGCCGCGGCCGTCGCGGAACAGGTACACGCCGGGCTGGTCGGGCAGCCCGCGCCGTTGCTCGGCGAGCGTCGCCCTCGCCTCACCCCTGCCCGCCGATGCCTCCGTGGCCGCCATCGCCTTCGAGGATACGAGGCGCCCGCGGCGCGCTCAGAACGTGCGTGAGTGGCGGTAGACCTCGATGAACGAGTACAGCGCGAAGCCCGCGAGCACGAACCAGCCGAGCTTGCCGAGGCTCGTCAGCCACATTCGTTTCTGCCCCGCATAGAGGAACACCGCGAGCGCGACCCCGCCGTACAGCATCGCGCGGTGGGTGTCGCCGAGGCTGTGGATCGCGACGCGGTGTTCGCGGTACAGGCGCAGGCCCAGGAACGCGATGCCGAGCCCGAACAGGACCCACAGCGCCGCCGTCAGCGTCGCCGCCGCGCGGCCGCCGCCGGGCAGGAAGTCGACGGCCGCGGCGATCAGCAGCAGGATCGCGATGTTGCGGGCATTCTTGAAGCGGTCCATCGCGCAAGTGTAGGTCAGTCGATCAGCGTCTCGAGGCGCGCGTACGCGTCATCGACCGCGCGTTTCGCCGCCGTGTGGCGCGCTTCGGACTTCGCCGCCTCGTAGCGCGTCGCCCACGCCGCCGGGTCGGCCAGCTCGTCCTCGAGCGCGCTCAGCGCTGCCTCCGCCTGCTCGACAGCCTGCTCGGCCTTCTGCGCGTCGCTGAGGCGATTCTTCGACGGCCCCTTCGGCTTTGCCCTGGCCCTGCTCTTGACCGCCGGCGCCGCCGTCCCGCCGGCGCGCGCGGGCGCCGAGCCGTTGGCCGCCGCGGGCCGGTGCGCGGCCGTCGGCGCGAGCGTGCCGGCGGCCCCCCCGGAGGAGCCCGCGGCGAGCGCACGGCGCTCGTCGCGGATGCGCACATACTCGGGCCAGCCGCCGACGTAGCTGTGCAGCGCGCGGTCCTCGACCGCGACCGTGCGCGTGCCGACCGCGTCGAGCAGCGCGCGGTCGTGGGAGACGAGCAGGATCGCGCCGGTAAACGAGCGCAGCGCGTCCTCGAGCGCCTCGCGGCTCTCGATGTCGAGATGGTTCGTCGGCTCGTCGAGGATCAGCACGTTCGCGCCGGACTGGACGAGCACGGCAAGTGACAGCCGCCGGCGCTCGCCGCCGGAGAGGCCGCTGAGGGGCTTCTCGGCGTCCTCGCCGGAGAACAGGAAGCCGCCAAGCAGCGCGCGTGCCTTGCCCGGGCTGAGGCCGGTCGCTCGCTGGGCGGCATCGAGCACGCTCTGCGTGTCGCTGCCCCCCGCGCCGAGCTCGTCGGCGTGCTGTGAGAGGTAGCCGACCTTGACATTGTGCCCGGTGCTGAGCCGGCCCGCGGCGAGCTCGCGGCGTGCGGCGAGCGTCTCGATCAGGGTCGTCTTGCCGGTGCCGTTGGGGCCAACGAGAGAGACGTGCTCGCCGCGCTCGAGCCACAGCTCGGCGTGTTCGAGCAGCACAACCGGCCGATCGCCGATCTCGACGCGGCCGTCGAGCAGCTCGAAGATCACCCTGCCCGAGCGCTCCGGCGCGGCGAACTCGAACTCCAGCCCGCGGCCGTCGGCGGGATCACGCTCGATGCGCTCGATCTTGGCGAGCTTCTTCACGCGCGACTGAGCCTGTTTGGCCTTCGTCGCCTTGTAGCGGAAGCGCTCGATGAAGCGCTCCATGCGCTCGATCTCGGCCTGCTGCTTGTCGATCGCCTTGCCGAGCGCCATCTCGCGCGCTGCCTGTTCGCGGCGCCAGTGGTGCCATGTGCCGGCGAAGAAGCGCGAGCGGCCGGCCTCCAGCTCGAGCACCGCCGTGCCGACCGCCTCCAGGAACCAGCGGTCGTGCGCGACCAGCACGACCGCTGCGTCGAGCTCCACGAGCGTCTGCTCGAGCCACTCGAGCGACTCGATGTCGAGGTGGTTGGTCGGCTCGTCGAGCAGCAGCACGTCGGCGCCGGTGGCTAGCGCTCGCGCGAGCGAGGCGCGCGTCAGCTGCCCTCCGGAGAACGTGTCGAGCGGGCGCTCGAGGTCCTCGTCGCGAAAGCCGAGGCCATGCGCCATCGTGCTCGCGCGGTTACGCCAAAGGTAGCCGCCGCGCGCCTCGAGCTGCGCCTGCGCGGCCGAGTAGCGCGCGAGGATCGCGTCGTCGGCCGCGCCCGCGGCCATCGTCGCCTCGAGCGCGGCCAGCTCGGCCTCGATCTCGAGCTCCTCGGCGCAGCCCGAGAGCAGGTAGTCGCGCAGCGCCATCCCCCGCTCACGCGGCGGGCGCTGGTCGTGCAGCGCGATGCGAACGCCCTTGGCGACGCTCAGCTCGCCGCGATCGATCGACGTCTCGCCGGCGAGCATTCGCAGCAGCGTCGTCTTGCCGGCGCCGTTGCGCCCGGCGATCGTCATCCGTTCGCGGCGCTCGAGTTTGAAGGACACGCCGCGCAGGAGCGGCTGCCCGGCCATGTCCTTGTTGAGGTCTGACGCGATCAGTAGAGCCATCGGCTGCTGATGGTAGGGCCCTGCGACGTGCCCGCAGGCTCAGCTAGGATTCGCCTAGATGCGCAACCGCCTGCTCGTAAAGATCGCCCCGCTCGCACTGCTGCTCGTGCTCGTGCTCGCGCAGTCGGCCGACGCGGCCAACGACGGCCGCGGCTTCTACGGCGCGACGAACGACAAAGTCGTGACCAATGCGGGCTTCATCGTGATCGCCTTCTTCCCGCTGTTCGTGTTCTTCATGAGCATGCTCCAGAAACGTCTCGACAAGCGCAAAGAAGCGCGCCACGCGGCGCACGAGTCCCTGGGCGACGCCCAGTGGCGCGGCGGCTGGTAGCCGCCGGCGCGATGGCCGAGCCGGGCCCGGACCAGCAGCCCGCCCCGGTCCGCTACGAGCGCGCGGGCGTCGCCGCGCTGATCACGATCGACCGCCAGCAGCGGCGCAATGCCGTCGACGGCCCGACCGCGGCGCTGCTGCACGAGGCCTACCTGCGCTTCGAGGCCGACGACGAGGCGCGTGTTCTGGTGCTGTGCGGCGCCGGCGGCGTCTCCTTCTGCGCCGGCGCGGACCTCAAGGAGCAGCAGTCGTTCGTGCCGCGTCTGATGAGCGAGGAGGGGCCGATGGGCTTCACGCGGCTGACCGCGTCCAAGCCGACGATCGCCGCGATCTCCGGGTTCTGCCTCGCCGGCGGTCTGGAGATCGCGCTGTGGTGCGATCTGCGCATCGCGACCGAGGGCTCGACGTTCGGCTGCCCCGAGCGGCGCTGGGGGGTGCCGCTGATCGATGGCGGCACACAGCGGCTGCCGCGGATCGTCGGGCTCGGGCGGGCGCTCGATCTGATCCTCACTGGCCGCATGATCGATGCCCAGGAGGCGCTCGCGATCGGCCTGCTGACCGAGGTCGTCGCGCCGGGCGCGCACCTCGAGCGCGCGCTCGCGCTCGCCGAGGGACTCGCGCGCTTCCCGCAGCGGACGATGCTCGCCGATCGCCGCGCCGCGATCGAGGGGCTCGGGATGACGCTCGAGCGGGGCCTCGCGCTCGAGGCCGGCGCCGGCCCCGAGGTGTTCGAGGACGGCGCGCGCGGCGCGAGCCGCTTCGCGGCCGGCGAGGGCCGCGGCGGCGCGGGCGCGGGTGCGTAGCCGCCGAACGACCGGATGGCTGGTACCGAGGATTCCTCGGTACCAGCGAAACGGACACCGCCAAACAACCAGATGCCCAACACCGAGGATTCCTCGGTACCAGCAAAACGGACACCCCAAACAACCAGATGCCCAACACCGAGGATTCCTCGGTACCAGCAAAACGGACACCGCCAAACAACCAGATGCCCAACACCGAGGATTCCTCGGTACGGGCGGGACGAATCGATTACAGATAGGCTCTGCGCGCGATGGCCTACTTTGTCACCGGAGCGACCGGCTTCATCGGACGGCGCCTCGTCGAGCGGCTGCTCGAGCAGCGCCAGGGCAAGATCTACGTGCTCGTGCGCGAGAGCTCGCGGCCGCGGCTCGATGACCTGATCGAGCGCTGGAGCATCGTCGCCGGCGCATCCGCGGGCGAGCGCATCGAGCCGGTCATCGGCGACCTGCGCAGGCCGCTGCTCGGCATCGAGAAGGAGCGCGTGAGCGAGCTGCGCGGCAAGGTCGACGCACTTCTTCCACCTCGCCGCGGTCTACGACATGACCGCGCCGGCCGAGCGCAACACCGCGGTCAACGTCGGCGGCACGACGCACGCGGTCGAACTCGCGCGCGCCGTCGACGCCAAGCACCTGCACCACGTCTCCTCGATCGCGGTCGCCGGGCAATACAAGGGCGTCTTCGAGGAGGACATGTTCGAAGAGGGCCAGCGCCTGCCGTCGCCGTATCACCGCACGAAGTTCGAGTCCGAGCGGATCGTGCGCGAGCAGCCGTACGTTCCGTGGCGGGTGTACCGGCCGGGGATCGTCGTCGGCGACTCACAGACCGGTGAGATGGAAAAGATCGACGGCCCGTACTACTTCTTCAAGGCGATCCAGCGGATGCGCCAACTGCTGCCCGAGTGGGTGCCGCTCGTCGGCCTCGACCTGGGCTACACGAACGTCGTGCCCGTCGACTGGGTCGCGAGCGCGCTCGAGCACATCGCGCACGAGCCGGACCTCGACGGCCGCGCGTTCCACCTGACCGACCCGCGCCCGCAGCGCGTCGATGAGCTGATCAACGAGCTCGCGACCGCCGCACACGCCCCGCGCTTCGCCGTCAGCGTCGACAAACGCCTGATCGACCCGCTGCCGAAGTGGCCGCTGGCGCTGATCTCACAGCTGCCGCCGTGGCGGCAGGCCGGCCAGCTCGCCCTGCGCGAGCTCGGGATCCCCTCGGAGGTGCTCGCGCACATGGAGCTCGTACCGCGATTCGACTCGCGCGAAGCGCAGAGCGCGCTGATCGGCACGCCCCTGCTGGAGCCGCCGCCGCTGCAGTCCTATGTCGCGCGCCTGTGGGACTACTGGGAGCGCGAGATGGACCCCGACCTGCGCCGCGGCCGCACGCTCAAGGAGGCCCTCAACGGCCGCCACGTGCTGATCACAGGCGCCTCCTCGGGGATCGGTCGCGCGACCGCGCTGAAGGTCGCGGCCGCCGGCGGCGTGCCGCTGCTGATCGCGCGCAACGTCGAGAACCTCGAGGAGGTGCGCGCGGAGATCGTCGCGGCGGGCGGCACCGCATACGTGTACGCGGCCGACCTCGCGGACCTCGAGTCGGTCGAACGGCTGCTCGAGCGCGTGCTCGCCGACCATCGCAACGTCGACATGCTCGTCAACAACGCGGGGCGCTCGATCCGCCGCTCGATCGCGCTCAGCTACGACCGCTTCCACGACTTCGAACGGACAATGCAGCTCAACTACTTCGGGGCGGTCAAGCTGATCATCGGCCTGCTCCCGCACATGCGCGAGCGCGGCTCCGGGCACATCGTCAACGTCTCCTCGATCGGCGTGCAGACGAACCCGCCGCGCTTCTCCGCGTATGTCGCGTCGAAGTCCGCGCTCGACGCGTTCACGCGCGTCGTCTCATCGGAGGTGATCGGCGACGGCGTCACCTTCACGACGATCCACATGCCGCTCGTGCGCACGCCGATGATCGCACCGACGAAGATGTACGACGCCTTCCCCGCGATCAGCCCGGATGAGGCCGGGGACATGATCTGCGAGGCGCTGCGCGGGCGGCCGAAGGAGATGGGCACGCGCGTCGGCAAGTTCGGCGAAGTCGCATATACGATCTCGCCGCGCATGATGGACCGGATACTGCATCTCGCCTACCGCGTGTTCCCCGATTCGGCCGCCTCGAAGGGCCAGAGTGACGTCGAGGAGCGTGCCTCGTTCGAGCAGATCGCGATGGCGACGCTGACGAGAGGCGTGCACTGGTAAGTCGGAACCGCGGTGCTGGGATGATCTGGCTGTGAGCGAGACCGGCCCCGCGATCGAGGTGCGCGACCTGCACAAGCGCTACGGCGACCACGAGGCGGTCCGCGGGATCGACGTCACGGTCCGCCGCGGCGAGGTGTTCGGCCTGCTCGGCCCGAACGGCGCCGGCAAGACGACGACGGTCGAGATCCTCGAGGGCTACCGCGCGCGCAGCAGCGGCGAGGTCTCTGTGCTGGGGCGCGACCCGGCGAAGCGCTCGATCGAGCTGCGCCGCAAGATCGGGATCGTGCTGCAGTCGGGCGGCGTCTACGGCCACATCACGCCGCGCGAGGCGCTCTCGCACTGGGCGGGCTTCTATCCCCATCCGCGTGACGTCGAGGAGGTGCTGGCGCTCGCCGGGCTGCAGGAGAAGGCGAACGCGCGCAGCCGCACGCTGTCGGGCGGGCAGCTGCGGCGCCTGGACTTCGCGCTCGCGCTGATCGGCGATCCCGAGCTGATCTTCCTCGACGAGCCGACGACCGGCTTTGACCCGGAGGCGCGCCGTGCGGCCTGGGAGACGGTGCGCTCGCTGCGCGCGCTCGGCAAGACGATCCTGCTGACGACGCACTACCTCGACGAGGCCCAGGCGCTCGCCGATCGCGTCGCGATCGTCAAGGACGGACGGGTGCTCGCCGTCGGCCCACCGCGCGAGCTCGGCGTCGGCGCCGGGGCGGGCGGGACCCGCTACCTCGTCGCCTATCGCGGCGAGGGCGGCGAGCTGATCGAGCGCGAAACCGAGGATCCGACGACGCTGCTGCACGAGCTGACGACGCAGGCACTCGCCGACGGGCGCAGGCTGGGCGAGCTGTCGGTCGGGCGGCCGACACTCGAGGATGTCTACCTGGAGCTGACCGCCGATGCTTGACGCGGTTGCCCTCAGCTGGCGTCAGTACCGCCTCGAGCGGCGCATGTTCTGGCGCAACCCGAGCGCCGCGTTCTTCAACTTCGTGCTGCCGCTCGCGTTCCTCGCCGCCGGCGGGATCCTTCTCAGCGGCAACCAGCACGACCTCAACCGGCTGGTGCCGTCGATCGCCGGCATGAGCGTGATGTCGACGACGTTCACCGCGCTCGCCTACAACATCGTCTTCCTGCGCGAGCGCGGCGTGCTCAAGCGCATCCACGGCACGCCGCTGCCGACGATCTCCTACTTCGCCGGCGTCGCCGCGAACGCCGTCACCAACACCGCCCTGCAGATCGCGATCGTCGTGCTCGCCGGGCGCGCCTTCTTCGGCATAGGCTGGCCGCTTCACTGGGGCGAGCTGGTCGTGTTCGTACTCGCCGGCGTCGTCAGCCTGGCGGCGCTCGGAGTCGCCTTCGCGCATGTGATCCCCAACTTCGAGTCGACCGCCGCGTACGTCAACGCGGTCTTCCTGCCCGTCGTGTTCGTGTCCTTCTACGTGTTCGACTCGAGCAGCGCGCCGCAGTTCCTGCGCACGATCGCCGAAGCGCTGCCGCTGGAGCCGCTGATCCGCGGCCTGTCCGGCGCGATGGTCACCGGCGCGAGCCTGTCGAGCAACCTCGACGCGCTCGCCGTGATCGCGCTGTGGGGCGTGCTCGGCGTCTATCTCGCCGTCCGCGGCTTCTCGTGGGAGCAGCTGCGCTCGTGAGCGCCGACGCGGGCGGCGGACGATGAAGCAGCTCGCCGATGGCGTCGAGCAGCTGCGCGGCTGGCCGCCGAATGCGATCAACGTGTACCTGATCGGCGGCGAGAGGTCCGCGAGCGGCGCCGGCCCGGTCACGGCCCGGTCGCGCCAACCCGGTTACGTGCTGATCGACGCGGCGACCAGGCAGGGCGAGCGGCGAATCATGCGCGAGCTCGCCGGGGTCACGCTCAGCGCGCACGCGCTGACCCATGCGCACCCCGATCATCAGGGCTCCAGTCACGCGATCTGCGAGCGGCTCGGCATCCCGCTGTGGTGCGGGCAGGGCGACGTGCCGGCGATGGAGAGCCCAGGCGGGGTCGCGAGCTCGCAGGCGCCCGGATGGGTCAACCGGCTGCAGCAGCGCTTCTGGACGGGACCGCCGCACCCCGTCGCGCGGGCACTCGTCGAGGGCGA
The DNA here is from genome assembly GCA_963822245.1 of uncultured Solirubrobacteraceae bacterium. Classification (GTDB taxonomy): domain Bacteria; phylum Actinomycetota; class Thermoleophilia; order Solirubrobacterales; family Solirubrobacteraceae; genus Palsa-744. The sequence continues at coordinate 255,095 of CAWGGR010000008.1, read as the reverse complement.
TCAGGTCGCCGGCTTCACCGTGCTCGAGTGCCCCGGGCACTCGCGCGGGCACGTCGCCTACTGGCGCGAGTCGGACGGCGTCCTGATTCTCGGCGACGTGCTCAACAACGTCAACGTCAGGACCGGGCGGCCGGGCCTGCACGAGCCACCGTCGGTATTCACCCCCGACCCGGCGCGCAACCGCGAGTCGGCGCGCCGGCTCGCCGCGCTGCGTCCGCGGCTGGTCTGTTTCGGACACGGCGCGCCGCTGCGCGACCCCGACCGCCTGAGCGACTTCGTCGCGGGGCTGGCGAGCTGACACGTGAGCAGCGACAGCGTCTTCACCAGCGACGGCGAGCTGCTGCTCGGAAGCGAGCATGCGAGCGGCCCGTGGAACCCCGAGATGCTTCACGGCGGCGCGCCCGCCGCGCTGATCACGGCAGCGTTCGAGCGCATGCAGCCCGGCGCCGAGCTGCGCATCGCACGCCTCGGCTTCGAGTTCCTGCGCCCTATCCCGCGGGCGCCGCTGAGCCTCGCGATACGGCTCGTGCGGCCGGGTCGGCGCGTGCAGGAGCTGAGCGCCGAGCTGCGCGCCGGCGAGGAGCTGGTCTGCCGAGCGAGCGCGCTACGCGTGCAGGCTGTCGGCGCCGACGCCGCCGCCGCGGCTGCCGCCGCGCCCGGGCTCGGCGCGCCGCTGCCGCCACCCGAGCAGGGCGAGCCGGTGCGCTTCGCGCTCGATGACTCCGACGGCGCGAGCTTCGCGGCGAGCACGATGGAGATGCGCTGGCTCAGCGACCCAAAGGCGCTCGGGCCGGGTCAGGTGTGGATGCGCATGCGCCATCCGCTGCTGCCCGGAGAGCCGCTGACGTCGCTGAGCCGTCTCGCGGCGACCGCCGACTTCGGCAACGGCGTCGGCTCCGCGCTGTCGTTCAGGGACTTCCTGTTCATCAACGCCGATCTGACTGTCCACCTGCAGCGCGAGCCGCAAGGGGAGTGGATCGGGATCGATGCGCAGACACTGCTGCACGCCGATGGCAGCGGCCTCGCCGAGAGCGTCCTGCACGACCGCGACGGACCGGTCGGCCGCGCATTTCAAACGCTCGTCGTCGGCTCGCGGCGAGCGAGCTAGCCCCGATGGCACAGGTGGTCGCGAGCGGCCTGACGAAGCGATTCGAGACCGTCTGCGCGGTCGACGGGGTCGACTTGACGATCGGCGAGGGCGAGCTGAAGGGGCTGCTCGGGCCCAACGGCGCCGGCAAGACGACGCTTCTGCGCATGCTGTTCGGGCTCGTGCGCCCGGATGCGGGCACGATCGAGCTGCTCGGCCAGATGCTCGGCTGGCAGGACACGGCGTTCCCGCAGGGCGTGTCGGGTTTCGTCGAGGACCCGAGCTTCTATCCGTACCTGTCCGGCCGTGCGAACCTCGAGCTGCTGGCCGAGCTCGACGGCGGCGCCTCGCACGCGCGCGTAGAGGACGTGCTCACGCGCGTGCGTCTCAGCGAGCGCGCAGGCGACCGCGTAAGCGGCTATTCGACCGGGATGCGCAAACGCCTCGGACTCGCCTCGGCGCTGTTGCGCGCGCCCCGCCTGCTGCTGCTCGACGAGCCGACCTCGGGGCTCGACCCGGACGGAGTCCGCTTCGTCGGCGCCCTGTTGCGCGAGCTCGCGGCGGACGGCGTCGCGGTGCTGCTGAGCAGCCACCAGATCGGCGAGATCGAGGCGGTCTGCGACACCTTCAGCGTACTCAACCGCGGTCGCGTGGTGTGGGAGGGAAGCGCCGGGCAGATGCGGTCGCAGGCGCCTCCGTCCGCCTTCCGGATGTTCACGAGCGATGACGCGCGCTCGCTCGAGATCGCCGCAGGCCGGCGCGGCGTGCGCGCCGAGCCATCCGCCGACGGCGGGCTGGCGCTCGAGGCGGAGGAGCCCGCGCTCGATTCCTATGTCCTCGCACTCGCACAGGACGGCGTCGCCGTCCGCCGCCTGGAACTCGCGGCAAGCTCGCTCGAGTCGATGTTCTTCGCCCTCACCGACCAGCCGCCGAAGGGTCCGTCAGAGCGCGCCGATCAGGCCGATCCGCGGCCGTGAGCGAGCAGCGGACCCTGCGCGAGGATCGCGCTGCCGCTCGCCGCGGCGGCGGCGTGGGGAGGGTCTACCGAGCAGAGCGACGCAAGCTCGCCGCCCAGTTCTCGACGCGCGTGCTCGCGCTCGTATGCGCGCTCGGCCCGATCGGGTTCGCGGTGCTGCTGAGCAGGCAGAGCGGCGTTCCGTCGGACACGCTGCTCGGCGTCTGGGTCCACAGCTCGGGCTACGCGCTGCCGTTCGTCGTGCTCGGCTTCGGGGGATTCTGGGGGTTCCCCGCGCTCGCCGGCGTTCTCGCCGGCGACCTGTTCGCCTCGGAGGACCGCTACGACACGTGGAAGTCCGTGCTCACCCGTTCGGCCAGCCGCGCCGAGCTGTTCACGGGGAAGGTCCTCGCCGTGGCCACGTTCGCGCTCGCGCTGATCGCAGCGGCGGCGGTCTCGAGCCTGCTCGGCGGCCTGCTGGTGACGGGCGATCAGCCGCTCGTCGGCCTCAGCGGGACGACGATCGCCTCGGGCGAACTGCTGCTGCTCGTTCTCGCCAGCTGGATCCTGATCATCCCGGCGATGCTCGCGTTCACGAGCTTGGCGGTGCTGTTCTCGGTCGCCACGCGCAACGGCATCGTCGGCGTGCTCGGGCCGGTCCTCGTCGGCCTCGTGATGAAGCTGCTGTCGTTGGTCGGAAGCGGCACGTGGGGCCACACGCTGCTGATCACCTCCGGGTTCGACGACTGGCACGGCCTGTTGACCGCGCCGAGGTTCTACGGTCCGCTGATCGTCGGCAGCGGCGTCTGCATCCTTTGGACGGCGGCATTCCTCGGCGCGTCGTGGCTGATCCTGCGTAGCCGCGACTTCGCCGGCACACCCGTCAGCCGGCGGCCCGGGTGGGCGCCCCCGCTGCGCGCCGTGCTGGGCGCGACCGCGCTGATCGTCGTGCTCGCCGCCGCGGGCAACGTTGGCCCCACAGGCGTCACGAGCGCCCGCCTGCAGGCCTCGATCACGACCGAGTTCAACCGTCTCACGCGCCTGCAGCAGCGTGAGCTCGGACGGCCTGTCGCCGGCGCGGCCGGGCTCAACGACCGCACGATCTGCCGTCGGCGCTCCGGCGCGAGCGACGGGCCGGGCGACGATTGGAACTGCGCGATCACGATCGCGACGCCGAACGCCGGCCGGCTGGAAACGGTCGCATACGATGTCAGCGCCGAATCCGACGGGTGCTACAGGGCCGATGCGCCGACCTCGTTCGTGGGCCAGCAGATGATGTCCGACGTGCACCGGCACAGCGTCGTGAACCCGCTCTTCATGACCTACGGCTGCTTTGACATCACCGCCGCGGCTCCACGCTGCGCGGAAGCCTCCAGCTGCGCGCGCGGCGGCTCGCACGGCGGCACCGGCCCCGCGAAGGCCCCGAACCGGAGCCCGGCCGAAGCGGCGCGACTGCGCGAAGCGGAACGGATCGCCGGGCCGGCCGTGATGCGACAGATCGAGGAAGCCCAGAGGAAGGCGGCGCGCGAACGCGGCGAAGGCGCCGAAAGCGAACAGCCGCCCGCCCGGGGGGGCTGAACAGGCCGGCCGCTGACGCGGCCGCGCGCGTCGCCAACACGAGGCCGGGCCGAGACGGCCGAGCACGCGCCCGCGGCGGCGGGCTACAGGCCGGCGAGCGAGAAGGCGAGCGGCGCGGGGTCGATCGCGGTCGGTTCGGGGCCCGCCGGCAAGAACGTGAACTGGTCCTTCTTGGAGATCGCACTGGTGCCGTTCGGCGTCGTGACGGTGAGGTTCACGCTCCCCGCCGCAGAGGCCGGGGAGACCGCGAGGATCGTCGTCTTCGAGCTCACCGTGAAGCTCGCTGCGGCGCGCGCGCCGAACGTCACGGCGGTGACGCCGGCGAAGCCCTGGCCGCTGACGGTCACGGTCGTGCCGCCGCCCGCGGGGCCTTCACCCGGTTCGAGCTTCTTGACGCTCGGCGCCGTGCCGGGGGCGACGTAGGTGAACTGATCGCCGGAGCTGACCGGGCTGGTGCCGCCCGGATTGGACACGCGCACGTCGACCGCGCCCGTCCCGGCCGGCGTGATCGCGGTCAGCGAGCTCGGCGAGTCCACTTCGACGTCGCTCGCTTCGCGCGAGCCGAACCTGACGGCCGTGACGGCGGCGAAGCCCGAGCCGCTGATCGTGACCCTCGTTGCGCCCTGGGTCAGGCCCGCGTCCGGTTCGACGGCTGTGACGGTCGGCGCGACGGGCAGCGTCGCGAACATCGCGTCCGCGCCATCGCTCGTGCCGCTCCCGTTCGTCGCGACGATCCGGTAGTGGTAGGTGGTGTCCGCTTGCAGCCCTGTCACGACAGCCGAGACGGGAACGGGCTTCGATCCGGACCCGGGCAGCGAGGAGCACGGCACGCTTGCTTCATAGGAGCTCGACGTGCCGTATTCGAAGTCGCACTCGCTGACCGGTGAGCCATTCGGATCGACGCTCGCGTTGAGCGTCGCCGACATCTGTGAGACGGCCGATGCCCCCCCGGTTTCGAGCGTCGGTGGCACTGCCGAGGTGGTCAACGTCAGGTCCGGCCCGTCGCTCGTGCCTGCCGGGTTCGTCGCGACGATGCGGAAGTGGTAGGTGCTGTTCGGGCTCAGGCCGGTGACGGCGGCGGACACCGCGACGGGGCTCGCGCCCGACCCCGGCAACGACGCGCACGGGACGCTCGTCCCATAGGAGATCGTGGCGCCGTATTCGAAGTGACAGTCGCCGACGGTCGCCCCGTCGGGGTTGACGGTCGCGTTCAGCGTCGCCGAAGTCGCCGCCAGCGGCGACGCCACACCCGTTTCCTCCGCCGGCGGCTGCTCGCTTCCGGGCTGCGCCGAGGGCGGTCCCGGTTCGGGTTCCGGCGAGCGCAGGACGGGTGGACGCGGCGCCTGGTCGAAGTTGAAATCGGCAGCCAGGTCGCCCAGCCCGGGCGCTTCTTCGCGCACGTGGGGGCGCGGGTCCGGACGGCCGTCCGTCTTCGGGTTCAGCCGTTCCCCGCCGAGAAAGTCATCCTCGATGAACTTCAGGTAGGCGTCGTGGCTGAGCTGCTGGTTGTCGATGTAGCCGGCCCTCGCGTACGGGGAGATCACGAGCCCCGGCACGCGCAGACCGTAGCCGTCTTCGTCGATGCGCGGCGGCACGACATGGTCGTAGTAGCCGCCCCAGTCGTCCCAGGAGAGGAAGATCGCCGTCGACCCCCAGCAGGGCGAGCGCATGATCGTGTTGATGAGGGTGGTCACGTAGGCCTCGCCGGCGCTGATCATTCCGGGCGGGTGCTCTGAGACCTTGACGCTCGGCACGATCCAGGAGACGTTCGGCAGGCCGCATGAGGACTGCTGTTCGGCCGCTTCGTAGAAGTCCGGCAGCGGCTGGATGTTCGCCGTCTGCGCATCTTCACCGACGTCGGTGAAGTCGGGAAGCGGATTCCAGATGCCCGGCGTCTTGGCGTTCTGGATGACCTTCGCGCACGATGTCGCTTCGTCGTCCTGACAGTCCGGCTCGTCGCCTTCATGGACGTAGTAGCGCCAGCTGACGCCGTGCTTGTGCATCAGGTAGGTGATGTCGGTCCACGGATAGGTGGCATGGCCGGGTTCGACCGGTTTCGCCCAGAACTTCGCCTCGGTTCGAGGGCTGAGACTGCTCACGCAGCTGAGCACGTTGAGTTCTTCCTTCTTCGGACAGAACCCCGACCAGCCGGAGACCATCGCGAGATGCTCGGGGGCGCTCCACGATGCCTGCGACTCGAACATGTCGTCCTGCAGCACGAAGTCTTTCGCGTACGTCCAGTAGTTCGACAGCTGCCTGGCGTCGTGATAGCCCATCACTTCATCCGCGCAGTTGGTGACTTCGTTGCGCGCGCATTTGCTGCAGCCGCCGGTCAGTTCGCAGCCGTCTTTTTCCTCGGCCTGGGCGACGAAGCCGTCCATCTTGCCGCCGTCGATGTCGGCGGTGGCCGCTTCCGTCCCGTGGGGCCCGCCTTCGGTCACGTCTTCGGAGTCGTAGAACGGCGCAACGCAACCACCGCCGACGGGGTCCGGCACGCACGTCCCCGCCGGGATCCCGTTCGCCCCCGGATAGGTGCCGAAGTAGTTGTCGAAGGAGTGGTTCTCCTGCATGATCATCACGACATGCTGGATCTTGTGGATTCCTTCCGGTTCTGCGGCGCGCGCGCCCGCTGCGAGCCCGAGCGCCGCGCAGATCGCGAGCGCGAGCGCGAGCGCGGCGAGTCCGGCCTTCAGACGGGCGCTCGCGGCTGCCCGCGTGAAAGCGAATGGGGTCACCGCCATTACGCCGAGTATTGCAGGCGGCCCCCCGGCCGGCGCGTCAGCAACCGGTGAACAATGGCGACGACGGGCGCGTGCCGCCCGGCCGTAGGCTCAGCGCACGACGGCGTCGCCGAGGGTCTCGTCGATCGCCGCGAGCGTGTCCGCGTCGAGCGTCACTCCCGCCGCCGCGGCGTTCGCGTGGACCTGCTCCGGGCGGCTCGCGCCGATGATCGCCGAGGCCACGTTCTGCTTGCGCAGCACCCACGCGAGCGCGAGCTCGACCATCGTCAGACCGGCCTGATCGGCGACCGCGCGGAGGCCCTCGACGGCGCTCAGCACACGCGGCTCGAGCAGGCGGTCGATGAACCCGCCCATGCTCTCGCTCGCCGCGCGCGAGTCCGCGGGCGGCGGCTCGCCGGCCCGGTACTTGCCGCTCAGCACCCCCTGGGCGAGCGGCGACCAGACGATCTGCGAGATCTCCTCGGCTTCGCACAGCGGGATCACCTCCGCCTCCGGCGCCCGCCACAGCATCGAGTACTGCGGCTGGCTCGAGACCCAGCGCACCACGCCCGGAAGCGCGAGCGACTCATCGATCTTCTCGGCCGGCCACTCGCTGAAGCCGATCGCCCTGGCCTTGCCCGCTCGCACAACCTCGGCGAGCGCGTCCATCGTCTCCTCGAGCGGAGTCTCGGAGTCGTAGCGGTGGCACTGGTAGAGGTCCACGTAGTCGGTCTGCAGGCGCTCGAGCGAGGCGTCTATCTGCTTGTGGATCTGCGCGGCGGAGAGCCCGCGGTCGCTGTCGGACATCGGGAAGAAGAGCTTTGTCGCGAGCACGTAGGAGGAGCGCTCGCGCCCTTGCAGCACCTCGCCGAGCAGCGTCTCGGAGGCCCCGCGCCCGTAGATGTTGGCCGTGTCGATGAAATTGATCCCGACATCGAACGCCGCCTGCACACAGGCCGTCGCCTGCGCTGCCTCGACGCCGCCGGAATACGTCAGCCATGAGCCGAGGCTGATCTCGGAGACCTCGATGTCGCTCGCACCGAGTTTGCGGAAGTTCACCCCCTGCACACTACCCTGGTGGGCGATGGCTGTGATCGACCCGACACTGCGGATCCGCTCCGTCGCGCTCGGCGTCAGCGATCTGCCGCGCAGCGTCGACTTCTACGAGCGGGTGCTCGGGCTGGCGCTGATCGCGCGCGACGGCTCGACCGCGCAACTCGGTCCGGAGGCCGCTCGGCCGGCGCTGGCGCTCACCGGGATCGCCGACCCGGCGATCGCGGCGCCCGGCAGCACCGGGCTGTTCCACGTCGCCTGGCTGCACCCGACACGTGCGGCGCTCGCCGCGACCGTGCGCCGCATCCTCGGCGCAGGCTGGCGCATCGACGGCGCCTCAGACCACGGCGTCTCCGAGGCACTGTACCTCAGCGACCCGGACGGCCTCGGGATCGAGATCTACGCCGACCGGCCACGCGAGCGCTGGCGGCGGCCCGCCGACGGACACGGCGTAAGCATGGTCACACTGCCGCTCGACATCGAGGACCTGCTCGCGCAGGACGAGCGGCCGCCCCCGCCCGCGATCGCCGCCGGCACCGCGGTCGGGCACGTGCACATGAAGGTCGCCGACGTCGCCCGCGCGAGCGCCTTCTATCGCGATGCGCTCGGTTTCGAGGAACAGGCCGAGATGCCCGCCGCAGCGTTCCTCGCCGCCGGGGGCTATCACCACCACGTCGGGCTCAACTCGTGGCAGAGCAGCGGTGGCGCGAGCGCGCCGGAGCATGCGCCCGGACTGCGACTCATCGACTTCGAGCTCGGCGATAGCGCGGCGATCGACGCGCTCGAGCGCACCCTCGCCGAATCGCCCGCCGGCGCCGCCACGCGCGAGGACGAGGACACGCTCGCGCTGCGCGATCCTGACGGCCAGCTGCTCAGCTTCGGGCACCGCTGAGACTGGCTGCGGCGAGGCGCTCATGCTCGCCGGCGGAGAGCTCGAGCGCAACCGAAGCGAGCAGCTCCTGCAGCTGTGCCACCGAGGTCGCACTTGCGATCGGCGCGATCACCGTCGGCTGCGCCGCGAGCCACGCCAGCGACACGGCGGCCGGCGTCGTGCCGTGCGCCGCCGCGACATCGTCGAGCGCGTCGAGCACCGCGAAGCCGCGCGCATTGAAATAGCTCTCGCGCACGCCTGCCGCGCGCGGGCTGTCGATCTCGGCGCCGCCGGGGCGGTACTTGCCGGTCAGGAAGCCGCGCGCGAGCCCGTAATAGGGGACGCAGGCGACGCCCTCGCGCTCGCACAGCGCGCGCAGCTCGCCCTCGAACTCGCCGCGCTCGAGCAGGTTGTAGTGAGGCTGCACGGCGACATAGCGGGCGCTGCGCTCGCCGCTCGCGGCGGCTAGCGCCTCCTGCATGCGCGCGGCGCTGTAGTTCGAGGCGGCAGCATGGCGGATCCTGCCCTGCTCGATCAGCTCGCCGAACGCCGCAAGCGTCTCCGCCAACGGCGTATCGGGGTCATCGCGGTGGGCATAGTAGAGGTCGATCGTGTCGATACCGAGGCGCTCGAGCGAGTCCTGCGCAGACGCCCTGATCGTCGCCGCCGATAGCCCCGGGCGCTCCGGCGACATGCCGAGCTTGGTCGCGATCACGAGCTGCTCGCGGTTGCCGCGCGCGGCGATCCAGCGACCGATGATGCGCTCGGACTCACCCAGCCCGCCCGGGCCGCGGCGACCGTAGACGTCAGCCGTGTCGATGAAGTTGCCGCCCGCCGCGAAGTACGCGTCCAGAATGGCGAACGAGCGCTCCTGGTCGATCGTCCAGCCGAAGACGTTGCCGCCGAGGCAGAGCGGAAAGACGTCGAGGTCGGTGCCGCCGAGGCGTGCCATCGCGATCAGGGTAGCCGCCCGGCGCGTCGCCTCAGAACGGCAGCCCGCGCACCGCGACAGGTCCCGCCGGCCAGCTCGCGTGATCGCGCAGCGGGCGCCACATCGCGCGCAACGGCATCTCGATGCGCCCCTCCGGCTGCGACGCGGTGACCGTCGCGCTGACCTCGACGAACGCAGATTTGCCGTACAGCGCCATCAGCGGCGGGCGGCAGAACAGCATCGCGCGATCGACTGCGCGCTCAGCCGGCGCCACGAGCACCCGGTCGGGCACAAGCAGGCGCTCGAGCAGCGGGCTCACGAGACCGCGTCCGCGCGCGCTCGGCGTCACGAATACGCCGCCGATGCCGAGCACGCCGAACGCCCCCGTGCCGTCCACGTCGATCTCGACGAGCACCGATCCGGCGACCGCGAGCAGGCACCCGTCGGGTCCGTGGGATACCGACGTGGCGCTCCTTCTCACGCCACGCGAGCGCTTCGGCGACGGGGCCCCACGGTTCGAGCTCGCCCCCCTGGAGCTCGCTCGACTGCTGCGCGCTCAGCGGCTCGAGCTCGACGATCTCCACGCCGCCCACGGTAGCGGCGGATCGATCTTTCCGAACTTTTAAGCCCACCTTGAGCCGCCCGCGCGACGGTGTAGACGGAAGCTGATCGCACCCAACTCGAAGGGAGCAATCCGATGGCCAGGATCATCGTCACGACAGACGACGTGGGACACCGGGGGCCGACGACGCGGGGGGAGAGCCCGGTGCTGCTCGATGAGCGTGTCAACTCGATCCATCTCGGTGACGGCCACGCCGCCGAGCAGCTGATCGAGCGGCTCGCGTGGGCGGTCACAGACGCCGAGGCCGCCGAGCGAGAGGAGAGATTCGCCTAGGCTCGCATTTGGCTCTGCAATGCGTGTTCACACGGTGACCGCGGGCTAGCGCCTGCGCCCCATCCCGAAGCTCTGCATCGGCGGGACGGCGGCGCGCATGCTCGCGGCCACCTCGACTCCCTCTGGCTCCTCGCCGAGAAGCGGCGCAGGGGCGGCGGCGGGCAGCCGGTGCACGCGTCCGCCGGCCTGCCCGGGCCCCTCCTCGAGCTCGCCCGCGAGGAAGCGCTCGAGCGGCGCCAGCTCGCGCACGATCACGTTGATCACCGGGCGGATCTCCTCGGCCCGCTCCGCGGGCACCTGCGCCCGGGACAGCTCGCGTACGGCCTGGCGACGCGTGTCGGCCGGCTCCTGCGAGCGCTCCAGCCGGCCCCTGGCGAGCAACAGCGGCTCTGCCCGCGCGAGCTGGCGATACTGCTCATAGACCCCCTTTGCGACGATCAGATTGACCGTCCCGAACTCGTCCTCGAACAGCAGGAACATCGTCCCCCTGGCGGTTCCCGGCCGCTGCCTGGCGATCACCAACCCCGCCACCGCAACCTCGCTGCCCGTGGGCAGCGAGCTCAGCTGGGTGCTCGTGGCGAGATCCTCCACCGTCAGCCGCTCACGCAGGATCGCAAGCGCGTGATCGCCCACCGTGACCCCGCTGGTCGAGTAGTCGGCGATCAGCTGCTGCCAGCGCCCGAGCCGTCGCAGCCGCGGTGCGGGCGCCGGCTCGAACGGCAGCGCGAGCTGGGTGCCCTCCCCCGCCAGCCCGCCTGTGCCGTCCGGTCCGGGCCCGCCGCCAACCCGCCCGGCCACCGCCGCAACCCCCAGCTGCCACAGGGCCGAGCGCCTGCCTGTGCCCGACCGGGTGCCTGTGCCCGACCGGGTGCCGTGCTCCCGCAGGAGACCGTCACAGGCACCCGACCAGGCCAGCTGCTCGAGCGCCCCGCGCCGCAGCGCGACGCGCGCGGCGAGATCGCCGAGACCGGCGAACGGCCCGTTCTGCTCGCGCTCGCCCACCAGCGCCTGCACTTCGCTGCTCGCCACGTCCTTGATGTAGCCGAGACCCAGACGGACACCTCCATCCTCCACCGCGCATTGCGCCCCGGAGGCGTTCACATCGAGCCCAAGGATGACGATCCCTCTGTTCTCGGCCTCGTGGATGAGGCTGTCGGGGGCGTAGAAGCCCATCGGCTGCTCGTTCAGCAGCGCGCACAGGAACTCCGCGCCATAGTGGACGCGCAGCCATGTCGACTGGTAGGCGAGCAGTCCGAAGGCGGCGCTGTGAGCCTTCGGGAAGCCAAAGCCGGCGAAGCCCTCGATCATCTTCCACACGCGCTCCGCCGTCGCCCGCTCGGGTGGCGCCCCGCTCGTGCCGGCGTGGGCCAGCGCCCCCGCGATGAAGCGTTCGCGGTGGCTCTCGAGCAGCTCGTGCGAGCGCTTGCGGCTCATCGCCCGGCGCAGCCCCTCGGCCTCGCCGGGGGCAAAGCCGGCGAAGGCTTCGGCCACCTGCATCACCTGATCCTGGAAGATGATTGTGCCGAGTGTTTCCGCGAGGACCGGCTCGAGCGACGGATGCTCGTAGGGGATCTCATACGCGGGGTCCTCGCGCAGGCGCTGGCGGCGTTCGATGTACGGGTTGATCGCCCCTCCCTGGATCGGGCCGGGCCGCACGATCGCGACCTGGATCGTCAGGTCCTCGAGGTTCATCGGCCGCGTGCGCAGCAGCGACTGCATCTGCGCACGGCTCTCGATCTGGAAGACGCCGACGGTGTCAGCCGTGCGGATCGCCCTGAAGGTTCGCTGATCGTCGAACGGGATGCGCGAGAGGTCGATCCGCACCCCGCGCACGCGCGCGACCTCCTCGACGCAGCGTTCCACCGCCGAGAGCATCCCCAGCCCCAGCAGGTCGATCTTCAGAAAGCCGGCGTCCGCGCACGAGTCCTTGTCCCACTGAACCATCTGCCTGCCCTCCATCGCCGCGGGCACGACCGGGCAGCAGTCGATCAGCGGCCTGGTCGCGATGATCATCCCCCCCGAGTGCTGGGAAAGGTGGCGGGGCAGCCCTTGGGCCTGCTCGACGAGTCGCGTCAGCCAGCGCCAGCGATCCGCCCCATCGCCGCGCCGCTCCGCGCCGGTGGCCTGCGCACGCCCCCCACCGAGCGCGGCGGCGATGTCGTGCTCGCAGTCCGAGCCGTAGAAGTCCGCGCCGCGGGCCACGCGCTCGATCTCGCCGGCCGGCAGGCCGAGCACCTTGCCCAGCTCGCGAATCGCCCCGCGCGCGCGGAAGGTCGGAAAGGCCGCGACCAGCGCGGCGCGGTCGTTGCCATAGCGCTCATGCACGCGCGGGATCAGCCGCTCGCGGACTTCGCGCGGGAAGTCGAGGTCGATGTCGGGCAGCCCGCTCAGATCTTCATGCAGGAAACGCCCGAGCGCAAGCTTGTTCGCGATCGGATCGATGTGCGACAGCCCGGTCAGGTAGCAGACCAGCGACGAGACCGACGATCCGCGCCCGCGCCCGGGCGCCAGCAGCGCGCGCACCGAGTCCGGCCCACGAACCTCCAGGGCGACCTCGCGCGCCAGCTCGAGCATGTCGTGGTGGAGCAGGAAGAAGCCCGCCAGGCCGAGCTTCTCGATCACGCGCAGCTCCTCCTGCAGACGCCCGCGAGCCTCCTCGCCGGTGGCCCGAGCGGCCGGTGGCGCGCCGGCGCCGTAGCGCTCATCGAGGCGCGCGTGACAAAGCTCGGAGAGGCGCCGTGGCGCGCGCTGCTCCTCGGCGCCCGGATAGCGGTAGCCGAGATCCGCGCCGAGGTCGAACCTCAGACGCTCGGCCAGCAGCAGCGTCTCGCGGACCGCCTCGGGATGGTCGGCGAAACGGCTGGCCATCGCCTGCGGCGTGCTCATCACATGGCTGTGATTGCCGCGCCGCAACGGCTCTGAGGCATCGAGCGTCGTGCGCTGGCGCAGGGCGACGAACGCATCCTGCAGCTCGGCTCTGGCGCGCGTATGCGCGTGGACGTCGCCGGTGGCCACGCAGCGCAGCTGCATTTTCCGCGCGAGCGCTGCGAATGCGCGGTTGCGAGCGCGATCGTGGCGCGCATACGGGCGCTGCAGCTCGACGTAGAGGTTCTCCGGGCCGAACGCGTCGAGCAGGAGCCCCGTCGTCCGCTCGCGCTCGGCGCGCTCGGCGCCGAGCACTGAGCGCTCAGCGCAGCCGGTCAGGCAGACAAGGCCCTCGGCATGCTCGATCACCGCCTCCACGCCCACCGCTGCCTCGGCACGCTGACGCCGAGCGGAGCCCTCGCGCGTGTGCGCGTGGGCGAGCGTGATGATCCGGCAGAGGTTGCTCCACCCGCGCTCGTCGCAGACGAGCAGCGTGAGGTGACGAGACCGATCCCGCTGCTCGCCGGCGGCGACGTCGGTGATCACATCGATCTCGGCGCCGTGGATCGCCCTCACGCCGTGATCGGCGACGCTCTGCGCCAGCTCCATCGAGCCGCAGAGCGCATTGTGGTCGGTCAGCGCGAGCGCCGTGTGACCCAGCTCGCCGGCGCTTCGCGCGAGCTCGTGTGGCAGCGAGACCCCGTCCAGGAACGAGTAGGCCGAATGGCAGTGCAGCTCGACATACGGAGGCGTCGACATCGCGGCTGCACCCACCTAGGAGCCCTGGAGGAACCAGCGCCGCGAACGCAGGTCGTGGAAGACGACGACGTTGCGCCCGCGCTCGCCCACGAGCTCCCAGTAGCGACGGCGCAGCGGCTCCGCTGTCCACCAGCGATCCTCGACGAGCCAGGACTCGCGCAGCGATTCGACAGCTTCGCCGTCCACCTCCGCCGGGAAGCCCTCGCCCCAGCGAACGCGAGCCGGTCGCGGCAGCCCCAGAGCCCGAGCCATCACTCGGGGATCGGCGCGAGCACGATCCGCCGCTCCGGCACGCGCGAGTCGGGATCGACGCAGACCGCCCGCAGGGCCGCGTCCTGTCCTGCCACCGCCCGCGCCTGGACGACAGCCTCGTGCAGGCGCCCGGCGCGGGCGGCGCGATCCTGCTCGAGCAGCGCACCCTGCTCGCATGACGGAGGGCCGAAGCGCGCGACGGTCAGCCGCAGCATCGCAGCCGGGGCGGGGAGCAGCAGCAGGCGCACCGACAGCGCGAGCCGGATGCGCTCGGGGTCGGAGAGCGCTTGGCGGAAGACGACCCGCTCGCGCCAACCGCCACCCGCGAGCAGGTGCGCGGACAGCGTGATCACCCGCAGCGTTCGGCCACGGCGCTCGGAGCGCGCCAGCAGCCGATCCACGAGTACGCCCAGCACCCGCTCGAGTGCCGCGCCGGAGCTCGTGTCGCCGACCTCCATCGCCTCCTCGAGGCGCTCCTCGGGACAGCGCACCTGCAGCGGGCTGTCCTTGCCGCAGGCCAGCCGATGGGCGAGCGCGCCGGCCGCGCCAAAGCGGTCTGTGAGCTCCGCGCGAGAGAGCTTTGCCAGCTCGCCGAGCGTACGCACGCCCAGGCGTGTGAGCGGCTCGAGCAGCGCAGCCGTCTCCTCCCTGAAATCGAGCAGCTCGATCGGGCGTCCGGCGAGCCACCGACGGGCCTCCTTCCGATCGAGTGCGAGCGGACGGCGCGAACGCGTCGCCAGAGCCGCCGCCAGCGCGCAGAAGCGTGTCGGCGCGGCCCCGATCCGCGCCGGCCGCGCAAGCGCGTCGCGGGCCGCCGCGATCGTCTGCTCCTGCGAGCCGTGCAGTCCGCGCAGCCCGTCGGCCTCGAAGTACGCGAGCCCGAAGCGAGGCGACTCGACCGCCGCGCCGATCGATTCCAGCGCGCACAGCGCGCTCTCCCAGGCATCGGCCACCTTGACGGGATCGCCCGGCAGGAGCACGAGCTCGGGGCATCGGGCGAGCGCCTCACCGAGCGCCATCCCGCGCTGAACGCCGCCGGCTTCCGCCGCCCCGGAGACCTCCCCCACGCGCTGCTGAGCCCCTACGAGGGGCGCCACGGCCAGCGCCCGCCCCGCCAGCGCCTGGGACGCTCCGGCGGCGATGAGGAGCTCGAAGCGGGGCAGATACACGCAGACAACCATACGAACGTATGTTCGCATGGTCCCCGGCGCACGTCAACCGCGGCCGGCACCTTGCAGGCGTGCGCCCGTCAGTCCATCGTCAGCGGACCCTCGGCCGATCCGCTGAGGAACTGGCGCACGAACGGGTTCTCCGAGGAGAACATCGCCGCCGCATCACCCGCTTCGACGATCCGGCCCTTCCACAGCACCGCGATGTACTCGCCGATCTGCCGCGCCGAGGCGATGTTGTGGGTCACGACGATGTACGTGCCCCGGTAGATCGAGTGCATCTCCTGGATCAGTTCGCACAGCAGCGCCGTGCGCACCGGATCGAGACCCGAGTCGGGCTCGTCGAAGATCACGATGTCCGGCTCCATCACCAGCGCGCGCGCGAAGCCCGCGCGCTTGCGCATGCCGCCGGAGATCTGCGAGGGCAGATAGTCGGTCGCGTCGGACAGCCCGACGTCCTCGAGCCGCTGGTTGACGCGCTCGGCGATCTGCCCCTCGGAGAGGTCGGTGTGCTGGCGCAGCGGGAAGGCGACGTTGTCGTACAGGTTCATCGATCCGAACAGCGCGCCGTCCTGGAAGAGCACGCCGATTTTGCGACGCAGCGCGAGCAGGTCGGGCATCGTCAGCTTCGGCACCGACTGCCCCTGCACGATCAGGTCGCCGGAGTCCGGGAACATCAGCCCGATGATGTGCTTGATCAGCACGCTCTTGCCGGTGCCCGAGGGGCCGAGCACGACGGTGATCGTGTCGTCGGGGAAGGCGACGTTCAGCCCGTTGAGGACGGGCACGCCGCCGAGGCGCTTGACCACGTCGACGCAGCGGATCGACCAGTTGCCCGTCTCGGGGTCGCCCGAGAGGTCGAGGTCGTCGGCGTGATACTCGAAGTGGTCGGGCGGATCGGTCATTTTTCTGAGTACACCACGTGCGGGAACTGGCTCGTCTTGCCGTTGAACGTCGCCGGGCCCGACTGGCGGCATGGCGGGGCGAGCACCGCGTTTGGGGTTTCCGGCACGTTCGCGACCGGCGATTCTCCGGGCGCGCTGCCGAGCGGGTGGCTGAGCTGCTGGATGATTTCTTCGGAGATGTTTTCGTTCGGTGGCCCGCTCACCGACGGCGCCGTGTCCGCGCACGAGCCGGCGCTGAACACGGCCAGCCCGCCGGGGAGCGAGTTGAATCCGCCCGGCAGCTGGTAGGGGTTCGAGCGATCGGTGCCGGCGCGGTTTTCGGGGAAGATCGCGAGGCTCTCCGGGCTGAGCACGGCCATCGTCGTCAGCAGGTGCTGCTTCGGTCCGCGGCCGCCGGTGTTGGCGTTCTTCGCGCTCGTCTGCGACGCGGCCGTGACATTCGCGAAGAAGGCCTGCACCTCGGGGACGTATTCGCCGAGGTACTGCAGGAAGGGATCGAGGTTGTGCAGCACCGGCCTGACGTTTTCGAGCACCGGGACGGTCAGGTCGAGGCTCTTCTTGACATCCGGCAGGCCGACCTTCGCGGCCGCCGTCAGCGGCCCGAGCGCGGTCAGGAAGCTGTTGAATTCCGGCGCGAACGGCTTGGCCGCGTTGAGCAGCGCCGAGAGCTGGCGCTCGGCGGGGCGGAATTCGTCGAAGTACGGGTTCGCGACCGCGGCGAAGGCGTCGATTTCTTTCAGCGCGATCGTCGAATTGCGCTCGAACGCGGGCAGCACTTCCCACGTTTCGGCGAACGCCTGGCTGGCTTCGGCGGCGGCGTGGAACGTTTTCTCGCCGTTGACGATCGACTGTTCGAGCTGATGGTCGCGGCTCGCGAGCGCGGTGAAGACGACGCCGGTGTTCTTGATGACGTCTTTGACGGCGCCTTCCTGCTCGTCGAGCAGGGTCACGAGCCGCTGCGCGCTTTCGACGAACGGTTCGAACTTGTTGAAGGCCGCGTTGATCTGTTCGCCGCGGCCGTTGATGCCGAGCGCGACCTCCTGCTGCCAGACCTGGAAGGCACGCCTGGTCTTCGGGTCGAACGCCGCGAGGATCGCGTCGAGCGTCACCGACGGTTCGACCTGGCTGTCGGGGAGCTGCCCGCCGTCGGGAAGGTAGGGGCCGACCTGGGCCTGCGGGATCAGCTGCACGTAGGTCTCCCCCAGCAGCGTCTTCTGGCGCAGGATCGCGTGCGTGTTGGCACGGATCGGCGCGTACTTGCCGGCGATTTCGATCGTCGCGTGGTTGCGCCCGTCGGAGCCGAGCTGGAGTTTGACGACGTGGCCGATGTCGACGCCGCTGATCCGCACGTCGGATTGTTCGGCGAGCGCCAACGAGCGCTTGAAGGCGACCGTGAAGCGGTACTCCTTGGGCTTCAGCGGCAGCGGCCCGCCGAAGGACTCCCACAGGAACAGCAACAGCCCGAAGCAGCTGAGCATGAACAGCACGATCACGAACATGTTGCCGAGCGTCGGCGCGCGCTTCTGCATCTCAGCCTCCGCCTCCCCGCCTGCCCGTGCTCGTGCTCGCGCTGTGCGCGACGACGGGGACGTTGCCGAAGGGGTGTGCCTGCAGGCCCGAGAACGGCCCGAGCGGCGCCTTGGCCTTGGTGCGCGCGCGCTCGCTCGCGGTGGTCGCTTTGGACCCCGAGAGGCCCTGGCTCGCGCATTCGGCTGCGGTCGGCGGCTTCAGCAGCCCGATCAGCAGGTTGACCGATTTGTTGATTTCGCGAACGCCTTCGAAGATCGGCAGGATTTCGCAGTTGAAGTAGATCAGGCTGCGCCCGAGCGGCCCGGTCGCGTCGGAGCTCGAGACGACGCTGTTGAGGTTGTGGTTGGCCCAGTCGAGGAAGAACAGGAAGCCGCCCTTGCTCGGGCCCGGGTTGTAGGCGAGCTCGTTGAAGAATTCGTTGAACACCGAGAAGCTCGTCGACAGCTTCGGGAACGCTTCCGCCAGCTGCTTCGTCGACGGCCCGAGTTCCTGCACGACCGGCTCGATTTCGCGCGCGAACGGGCGGACCTCGTTCTTGAGGATCGGCGTCGTCTGTTCGGCGAGCTTGCGTGTGGCTTCATTCGCCGGCCCGAGCGCACGCGCGAACGGCAGCAGCTCGTGAAGCGTCGGGCCGACCACGCGGCTGGCCTTGCCGAGTTCGTTGATGCCGACACCCGTCTTGTGCAACGCGCCCGGCAGCAGTTCGAGCGTGCTCTTGAAGTTCGCTTCCTCCTTGGCGAACGTCGCGAACACGGCGTTCGACGCCTGCACGAGCTGCGAGAGCTGCGTGTCCTTGGTGCCGAGCGCTTCGATCAGCAGGCGGAAGTTGTGGATCGAGAGCGCGGTCTCGGCGTGGCGGTACTTGAGTTCGCGGGCGATTTCTTCGGTCAGCCGCGCTGTCGGGGCAAAGCGCTTGAAGGTCGCTGACAGCGCCCGGCCGTTGTGGTTGAGCCCTTCGCCGAGTCCCGCCAGCAGCAGCTGCAGATAGGCGCGGGTTTCGGTGTCGAGGCCGGCGAGGAATTCATCGAAGTCGATGTTCGGCGCGGTCTGCGAAAGCGGGATGACTTCACCGCTGTGCAGGACGCCGGCCGAGCGCGTGCCGGGGTTGACCTCAACGGTGATGTCCTGCAGCTGCGTCTTCGGGCGCAGCAGCAGCGTCGCGTTGCGGAAGATCCTGTTGTCGGCGTACTTCGGGTCGAGGTTCATCGAGACCCGCGCGACGCCTTCGTGCAGGTCGACGGCGGCGACTTCGCCGATCTTCGCGCCGGCGATCGTGACCGCCTGGCCCTGCCCCGGCGTGACCGCCTGCGCGGTCTGGAAGTCGGCGTCGAGTTTGTAGTAGGTGTGGCCGAGCACCGGTACCCAGGAGGGCAGGTGGAGGTTCTCGTGCGCGAGGATGTAGCCGCCGACGAACGCCGCGATCAGCACCATCGTGACGACCGCGATGAACGACGAGCGATAGCGCTCGATCTGGTCGCGGACGCTGAGCCCGCCGTCGTGTCCGTCAGCCGCGGTCATCGCTCACCCCCGATCATTCCGTTCCATCCGCTGGGCCTTCGGAGAGCGGTCCGTTGAAGTTCGGCACCGCCTGCTTGTAGCACGGTATGAGCGGCTGGTAGGAGGGCTCTTCGGCCGGATATGCGGGCCGCGTGCCCAGCGGCTGAAGCGGCGAGCGGCCGAGCAGACGCAGCCCCTTGATGCTGCTGCCGAGGATCTGCGTGGGACGTGAGCGCAGCGTCTGGCCGCTGTTGCCCACGAGGAACTTGGCGCGCGGGCCGTTGCCGTCGAAGCTCTGGCCGAGGCCGGAGAGACCCACCAGGCCGTACCAGAATTCCTTGTAGTCTTCGACGCCCGAAGTCGACGAGCCGTCCTGGATCTTGGTGTTGCCGGCCGGGTAGATGACGTTCGTCATGCACTTGTTGAAGAGTTCGGTCTGCTGATAGAACGGAACCTGTTCGGCCTGCAGTTTCGCGAGCGACGGGGCCGCTTCGGCGAGGCCCGAGGCGACGCCTCCGAGCTCGTTCGGCGCCAGTGAGGCGAGTACCTGTTCGATCCACGGCAGCGTCGCCGCGACCGTCGCATTGGTGTTTTTGACGCCCGGAAGGATGTCGTGCGCGAACGCGCGCGTCGGCGGGCCGGCCGCCGAGAACGAGGCGAGCCCGACGTCGATCTGGGTCAGCGTGGTGGGCAGCTCGGCCACCAGCCGCGTGAGGCTCGTGGACTGCGACGCGAGCGAGCCGAAGAAGGTGTTGAAGTTGACGATCAGTTCGCCGAGATCCTGCTCGTGCACGTTGAGCGCCGAGGCGACGGTGCCGATGCTCGCGATCAGCTTCGAGAGGTCGTGGGTTTCGGTGCCGGTGATCGCCTGGTTGAGGATCGCCGCGTCGCGCAGGGCGTTGGGGCCGCGCCGGGTCGCCAGGTTGAGCGCCTGCGCGGCGTTGAGACCGTGCAGTTCCGGTTCCTGTTCGGCGTTTTCGAGCGGGCCGGGCTTGCGCGTCAGCGCTTCGCCGTAGTAGATCAGGAAGTTCTGCAGGTTCGTGCGCGTGTCGCTGTTGAGGGCGTTGAGAACCTGGTCGAGCTGCACCGGGTCGGCGGTCTGCGCGAGCGGGATCGTGTAGCCCGAGGAGACCGTCTTCGCCGATGGGCTGCCCGGCTGGAGTTCGACGAACCAGTTGCCTTCGAGGAACACGCGCGGGCGGATCTTGACGGTGGCGTCTTCGTGGATCGGCAGCCCGCGCGATTCGATTTCCATCGTCACCAGGCCGGTCGTGCCTTCGCGCTTGATCGAGCTGACCTTGCCGACGTTGATGCCCGCGATCCGCACCGGCGACTTCGGGCGGATGTTGACCGCGGTGCCGAACTGCGCCTTGAGACGGAAGCCGTGTTTGAACGGTATGTGCTTGGTGAAGCCGAAATACACCCCGATCGCGAGCACTACGAGCAGGACCACGCCGTATCGGACGGGGCTGCCGCTGTTCAGCTCGGAGGCCGGTACCTGGTCCTTCTTGCGCCACAGTCGCGCCATCAGCTCTTCGCCTTCAGGCCGAGTGCTTTGAGCGTCGAGGCGGGATACGGTTCGCCGAACAGGTTCTGTTCGCGCGTCGTGAATTCGCGGTTGCTGCCGGCGCTGCCCGCGTGGCCGATCACGGCCTTGCCCTTTTCGAAGTTCTCGTTGCCGGCTTCGCAGACATTTGCCTGGCCGGGGCCGCTGACGTTCGGGTATGGGTTGTAGTGCAGGTGGTTGTTGTCGATGATCGTCTTTTTGTCGGCCGCGAGTTCGGTCGAGGGGCCGTTGGCGGGCGCGGATGACGGGAAGCCCTCGTTGTTGGGGCCGGTCGGCGCGAGTTTGAAGGTCGCACGCGCAAGTGTTCCGACGCCGACGTTCTCGGACTGCAGGCTCGCGACGTTGCGGAAGGCGAGCGTCCAGTAGTTGCACTCGGCCTGCTCGGGCGCGATCCCGGCGAGCAGCGGGTTGCCGATTTCAAGCGTCTGCGTGAAGTCTTCGAGGCCGAGGTTGACGACCGGGTTCTGGCCGAATTCGGCGAGCGCCTGGGAGGATTCGGCGAGCTCGCTGTTGAGCGCCTGCGCGGCGTCGAGGTTGACCGCGCCGACCGTGAACGCGTGGGCGAGTTCGGGCGCGACGGTGATCAGGTCCTTCGCGCTCGGGCGCAGCAGCCGCATGAACTCCGTCGCCTTTTCGTTGAACGCCGCCTGGTGCGGCAGCGAGTAGATCGCCTGTTCGAGCGCGGGCGGGCCGCCGACGGTCGCCTCTTCGAGAGAGTGTGCGACGCCTGCCCAGGCGGAGAAGAACGTGTCGAGGTTGACGAACAGTTCCGCGTTCGTCTCGGCGACTGGGGCGGTCTGCGCGGCGACGCGGTCGAGCGACGGGAACAGTTCGCGGAATTCGGTCGCCGGTGCGGCGATGTTGCGCAGCGCCGGGATCGCCCGCGTCACCAGCGGGCGCAGTTCGGCGATCGTGTTGTTGAGGCCGCGCCCGCGGCCGGCGAGCCCGTTGCCGAAGTTGATCGTGTTGATCTTGATCGCCGTGCGCGTCTTCTGGTCGAACATGTTGAACAGCGATTCGAAGTCGACCGGTTCGGTCGTCTGGCTGACCGGGATCACGTGCCCTGACTTCAGCGGCCGGCTGGAGGTGCCCTTTTCCAGTTCCAGGTACTTCAGGCCGATCGCCGACACCGACAGCACCTCGGCTTTCGTGTCCGCGGGCAGCGGTTCGAGGTGCTTTTCGAGTTTCAGGCCGGCGATCGCGTAGATGCGGCCCGTGCGGGGGTCCTCGTACGGTTTGAGCGAGCTCACGACGCCGACGCGCTTGCCCGCGATGCGCACCTGGTTGGAGTCGGTCAGGCCCGAGGCCTGCGGGAGCTGCACGCTGATGTTGTACGTCGGCACGAACGGGAGGCCGTTGTTGGCGGTGTAGGAGAGATACACGGCGACGACGACGATCAGGGTCGTCAGCGCCCCGATCAGCAACGGGCTCGCGGCCAGCGATGAGCTGCGGCGGCGATTCATCGCGGCGTCTCCGATGGATCGCAGCTGAGCAGTTCGTTGCCGGTGAACGGCGATGAGCCGTCGGCGGCCGGCTGCGTGGCGGCGCCCGGGCAGCGGCGCAGCTGGCCGCTGGTGAGGCCGTTCAGCGGCGTCGACGTCGGCGTGAGCGTGTTGTTGGCACCGAGTTCGAAGCTCGGCAGCAGCGGGTTCACGCGCACGTAGTGACCGTCCGCGTCGTAATAGGCGCTGCTCTGCCCGAACGTGTTGAGCGTCCCCGCGAGGTCGGGTGAGTAGGGGCCGAAGAAGGCCGTGATCGGGACGCTTTCCTTGAGTGCGACGACGCTCGCGGGCGAGCTGGTCGAGAGCGTCTTGGCGAGCGCCGGGAGCACGCGCACGAGGTCTGTGAGGTCGTTGTTGGGGCCCGGCTTGCTGAACGCCTGGCTGAAGTTGCGCACAACGGGCGTCGCCGTCGTCAGCAGCGGGCGCAGGTGTTCGAACAGCGCGATCAGCGACGGCGTAGTCGGCCGTGAGGCGTTTACGAGCGTCGTCAGCGCGCCGAGCGTCGCCGGGAGTTCTTCGAAGGTCCGGTTGCCCTGGCGAAGCGTCAGTGGCAGCTGTTTGAGGCCACGCGCGAGCGCGGCCTGCTGCGAGCCGATCGCCTGGAACGTCGTGTTCTGGTTTTCGATCAGATCGGCGAGCTGGTCCTTGCGCGCGCCGATCGTCGTGACGGCCTTCGCGGTTTCAACGAGGAAGTCTGTGAACGTCGGCTGGTCGCGCGTCAGCTCCGTGAAGAAGTGTTCGGTCGCACCGAGCGCGGGGGCGAACAGTTCGGTCGATTCGCCGAGCTGTTTTCCGGCTCCCGCGTACTGTTCGGCGGAGCCCTGGATGAACCCCTGCAGGCCTTTCAGCGTCTTCGGGTTGAGCGTGTTGAAGAGCTGGTCGATGTCGGTGACTTCCTTCGTCGCGCTGACCGGCAGCGTCGAGCCGGGAGGCAGTTCCGGGTAGTTGTTCGGTGCGAGCGAGAGCGCGATGTAGCGGTTGGCGACGCCCGCGAGCCCCGCCAGCCGCACCTGTGCCGTGGTGCCCTTGTGCAGCGGCACGAGCGAGGATTCGACATGGATCGTGATCAGCGCTTTGAAGTCCTTCGTCAGTTCGATTTCCTTGACCTGGCCGACGGGCACGCCGCCGACCTGCACCTGGTCGCCGCGCACGAGCTGCCCGGCGTCGGCGAATTCGAGCTTGTAGTTCGCGCCGCCGCCGCCGCCGAAGATCAGATACGCGACGATCAGCACGACGAGCGCGAGCGCTCCTGCGGCGAGCACGCGTGTGACGTCCGAGCGCCGCGAGCGCGAGCGCGCCGGCCCGTCCGCGGGGTCGGGCGGCGGCAGGGGCGCTGAGGGCGGGCTCGGAGGGCTAGTTGTCGCCACTGCCTTCGCTCCCTTCCGCGCCGCCGGCGCCGGCCTTGTCGGGGATCGCGGCGCTCGACGGCCCGCGCTCGACGGTCGGATCGGGGATTTCGCCAAGCCGCGCGATCAGCTTGATCCACTCCGCCGGAGCGAGACCCGAGGCCGAGACGCCGGCGGTGTGCGCGAGGCCTGCACCAGCCGCGGCGTAGCTGACGCGGATCGCGTCCGCGGCGGTCGGGCTCGCGAGCGCGCCGACGGCGCCGGGGTAGCTCATCAGGCTGACGATCTGGCGTGGCCTCGTCAGCCCCTGCAGCATCAGCAGCTTGCGCACGGTCGTGTCGGCGATCGAGCCCTGGCCCTGGTGGCCGGCGATCGCGATGCCGTTGACCGCCGTGATCTCGACGTCCTCATCGGTCTGGCTCGCGGGCGCGTTCGCTGCGAGCAGCGCGCTCGCGCCGCCGGCGCACCTGAGGCCCGCGACGGTCGGCTTCAGCCCCGACACCGCCAGGTACTCGAGCATCGCCAGCACGCGCTTGTCGACCCGGCCGCCCTGAACGTCCTGACGCCCGCATGCGCCGAGGTGGATGCCGTCGTCGTGCAGCACCTGCGGCTGCAGCTGCTGCTTGGACTCGAGAAGCACCTGGCCGATCGTCGGCGAGGTCGCGAGAAACGGGTTCTCGCCCTTGGCCCTGAAGATCGAGGTGTTCTCCAGCGCGACCCAGCCGTCGAGGATCGGCTTCGGGTCGATCAGCGGGGCACCGGCGCCGGCGGGACGGATCTGGAAGATCATGTGGGGCGCGTCTTCGGCGGCGCCCGGCGCGGCGGCGCCGATGTGCCCGAGGACGGTCCCGGCGATGACCTGCACGCCCGGGCGCAGCGGCCGCAGGAACACGTCGTTGGCGCCTTCGCTGAACATGCTCACCTTCGGCGTCGCGCTCGGGGCCGCGGCCGCCGGGGCGGGCGTGCTGGCCGTCGGCGGCGGCGACGCCGGCGCCGCTTCCAGGGGCGCGACTGCACCGAGCGCGAGCCCGGAGATCGTCGCCCCCTCGCTCAGCGGCGAGCGCGGCTGCGCACCGGCGGTCGCCGGGCCGCTCGGCGCCGCTTCGTGCCTGGCGCCGTCGGGGCTGATGCGCGCGCTGACGGACGAGTTGACGCGTGGCTGCAGCACCGGGTAGACCGATGCCACGTCGCCCAGCTGCGCATACACGTAGGTGTTGCCGAACGCGTCGCGCAGCGAGATGAACCTGCCGAGTGAGCTCGAGCGGCCGACCTGGACGACTTCGCCGTCCTCGACGGCGATCACCGGCGCGCCGGCCTGCGAGTAGATCGTCGTTCCGACGATCGGCCTGGCGGATCCGACGGCGCCGGCCGGCGCCGTCGGGAAGCCGTCGCTGAAATGCGACGGCGCGTGCACCGGGAAGCGCGCCTCGGTCAGGCCGGTGATCGCCCCCAGCAGTTCCGACGGCGTCGCGCCGAGCAGCTGCGCCCGCAGCATCACGGTGTCGACATAGGCCTGCGAGTGGTTGTAGGAGTAGATCGCCGCCTTGATGTCCGTGTCGCCACCCGCCGCGCGCAGGTACTTGGCGGCGGCGAAGATCGCGTCGGCCGGGTTGTAGGGGTCCTTGAAGCCGTCGCCGTTGGCATCGACGCCGTACTGGCTCCACTCGCTCGGCAGGAACTGCATCCAGCCCTCCGCGCCGGCGCTCGAGACGCTGAGGTCGCGCCCGTAGTCGGTCTCGACCTCGTTGATCGCCGCGAGCACCTGCCAGGGAACCCCGTAGGCGGTGCCGGCGGCCTGGAAGATCGGCAGCAGGAACGGAGGAATCTGGAAGCTTTCGATGAAGAAGCTCGACGCGCCGCCGATCGCCGATTGCAGCGCGAACGGCAGTGACGGCGTGAGCGCCGAGGGCGCGACGGCGCTGTGCCTGCCGCGGAGCAGCGAGGCCGGCGCTTCCGCGCCCGTGGGGGCGGCTTCGCCGCCGGCTTCGGCCTTCTTGGGAGCGTGTGACGACCTGGCCGGGCGGCCGCTCGGGCTGGTGCGCTGCGCGTGCTGGGCCTGGACCTGCGGCGGGGCCGGTTCGGCGGCTCCGGTCGCTGGCGTGGTTTCGGTCGAGCTCGTGCTCGTCGGCACGGGCGCGGCTTCGCCGGCGGGCGCGGTGGTGCTCGCCGACGAGCTCGGCGCGGACGCTTCGCCGGGCGCACCGGCGAGGCTGATCGCGGGCACGGCCAGAGCGAGCGCTGCGATCAGCGGGAGCAGCAGGGCGGGGATTCGCAGTTTTCGGAGCATCTGGCTCGCTCAGTTCCCGAGGAGGTAGTTCAGCAGAAGGCCGCCCGCTTCAGAGCCTTCAGTCGAGGGCGAGTAGTAGGTCGTGCCCGCGGTCGAGCCGCCGACCGGCTGTGCGCTCTGGGTGCTCGCGCCGCCGAGCGCGTCCGCGCCGAGCGCGCCGCCGCCGAGCAGTTCGCTTGCGCTCGCTTCGGTGTTGCCCGGATATTTCGCGAGCGCCTGCTGCGGCGTCGCGCCCTCGACGACCGCGAGCGTGCGGGCCATCTCGACGCTCGTGGTCGCGGGGTCGATGGGCGCCTTACTCGACGCCGCCGACGCCGTCGCCGGCGAGCCGGTGCTGATCAGGTGGTAGGCGCAGCCAACCTTCGAGGGCGAGATTTCGTATTTCAGGCAGGGCCCGTTGGCGACGCCTTCGGTGCGCAGGAAGTGGCCGAGCTGGTCATAGCCGTTGGCCGCGCCGGCGCCGAGGAAGATGAAGTCGAGCAGCCGCTCGAGCCCGCCGGTGTCGCGCAGGCTGGTGAGCAGCGAGGACAGGTTGCTCGAGAACGGCACCGCGGCGCCGCCGAGCGTTTTCAGGCGCTTGAGCAGCGGCTTCGTCGCGACCAGCGCGGGGCCGGCCTGCTTGGAGGTCTCACCGAGACTCGTCGTGAACTTGGCCGAGCTGCGCGAGAACGCCGGCAGCTGCTCGAACGCCTGGTTGATCGCGGGCGCCGCGATGCCGAGATCGGTGAACACCGGGATCGTTTCCTTGGCGAAGCGCTGGATCCGTTCCTGGGAGGGCCCGAGCTGCCTCAGGAAGGCGGGGAATTTGGCGATGTTCTGTTCGAGCGCGCCGAGGTGGTTCGCGCTCGCCTGGGCGACGGTCGCGCTCTGCGCGAAGAAGTCCGCGAACTGCTTGCGCACCCGCGCGAGCGGCTGCAGCGCCTCGTCGGAGTCGACCGCGAGTTTCGCCAGCAGGTGGTTCTGGTTGGCGAGGATCGCGAGCACCTTGTCGAGTTCCTGCAGCGCCGGGTTGGCGCGCCGGATGACGGTGCTGAGGTCGCTGCCGCGCCCGGCGAGGCCGGCGCCGAATTCGTTGATGATGATCGTCAGGCGCTGGCGTTCGGGCAGCCGGTTGATGTCGCCGAGCAGGTCGACGTCGACGGGGCTGTGCGTGTTCTGCACCGGCAGCAGGTACTCGCCTTCGCCTTCCTGTCCGCTCGGGATCCGGTGCAGCGGCGGCGGCAGCGGCGTGCCTTCGACGCGCGGCTGGGTCGGCAGGCAGTCGACGAACTTCTCGCCGATCAGACCCTGCGGGCGGATCGTGCAACTGGCGTCCGCGCGGAAGTCCTTGAAGCCTGGGTTGTCGATCTTCAGCACGACGGCGGCCTGTGCCTGCGGAGTCGGCGTGACGCTGCCGACGGTGCCGACCTTGACGCCGGCGATCTTGACATTCTCCCCGCCGATCAGGTTGCCGGCGTCGTCGAAGATCGCGCGCACCGAGTAGCCGCCGTTGGAGCCGCCGGCTGAGGTGCCGAGGAGAGCGACGCCGAGAAGCGCGGCGACGCAGACCGCGCCGACGACGCCGACTCCCGCTCTCCTCCAGCCGAACCTCTCCGTCCTCACCCCAGAAACCTTCCTTGCCGTTCTACAAAGAAGCGGGCGACCCCAATAGCTGGGGTCGCCCGTCCTATTCTGCTCCTGGCGGAGCATACGCCCTCACGGGCGCGAAACCTGCCACATCGCGTCTACTTCTTTGCACCTCGGGGGCAGGGCGCGTGGTATTCGGCCGTCACGGGCTCCGGTTTTGATTCTTCGCCGTTTTCGGCGAAGATCACTTCGGTCTTCAGGAGCAGGTAGCCCTTCGGGCACTTGTTCGGCACCGTGCCGTAGGAGATGACCTTCTTGCCTTCCTTGTGCGCCGCGCCGACGTCGACCTTGATCAGTTCGACCGACGCGAACGGCGCGCCCGGGACGGTTTCGACGAGCGGCACCTTGCCGACGAACTTCGGGCCGAAGCCGCCGCCACCGGCGAGGTTCGTGTAGATCCCCGTCGACGGGATTTCCAGCGTCGTCGGCGAGTGGCCGAACGTGAAGAACTCGAGACCGCCGCCCGGTTTGAAGAAGGCGAAGAGTTCCGAGGACTCAGGGACGCGGGTTTTGCCGAACGAGACGACCCCGTCGACGATCCCTTCCGCATGGCCCGAGGACGTCAGCGGGCTGGCGTTGGAGCCCTTCGGGCACGCTTCCGGTTCCTTTTTTTCGAAGATCGTCGCTTCAGGACAGGTCTTGAAGCCCTTCGACGTGATTTTCGCTTCCGGCGGCAGGTAGAAGTTGATGCCGATGATCGGCGGCGGGAAGCCGCCGTATTCGGTTCCGGAGATCTTGTATTCGACGTTCAGCGCGGCGCCCTTGCCGGCGATGTTGCCGGTGCCCGGGAAGCCCTTGATCGGAACTGCGACAGCTTTGAGCTTGACGGTCGGGGCCGCCGAGGCGACGCCCGTCAGGCCCAGTACCGCAAGGCCTAGAACGGCAAGACAGGTGGATGCTCTGCGCATCAATTTCTCTCCCTCTTGTGATGGACAGGTCCGCCTCGATCCGGGTTGATCCGGAGCCATGCCGGTCCGGCGACATCGAGATCTCCGGCTACGGGCCGGGGAACAGTGGCGTCTCTTCTGCGACTTCTAGCACAACCATATCCGCGGCGTGCGAGCCGATCAAGTCGGAACGGACCGCGACGCCGCAGCAGCTGCACGCGCGAGCAGACCCGGTTTCGTTCGTGTCGAATCGCGCGCATGTACTCCCTCATACCGTGACGTCCCCGAAAGTCGCGGTATCTGCACAACACTCAGGCTAAACTTGAGGGTCAGATACTCCGGCCGACAGCTCGAACTGGCCGCCGTCGAAGCGCACGCCGATCGGCTCGAGTATGACCTGGCGCGGGCCTGCCTCGACGCGCCCGGCGACGAGCGCGTCGAGGCCCAGCCGCGTGGCCGCGGCGACGACCCGCTCGCCGTCGCCGGCCGCGCAGTACAGCGCGTAGCCGCTGCCCATGTTGAACGTCGAATACGCAGCCTGCGCGTCGAGGCCCGCCTCCTCGACGAGGAACTCGAGCACGGCCGGCACGGGCGGGAGGCGCTCGATCCGATACGTGAGCGCCGCGGGCGGGCGCATCAGCTTCAACAGCCCGTGCCCGGTGACGTGGCTGATGTACGTGAGGCGGACGTCATCCTCGATCAGCGCGGCGACGAGCGGCACGTACATCAGCGACGGCTCCAGCAGCGCCTCGCCGAAGCTCACCCCGCTCGGCAGCTCGGTCGCGTAGCCGGCCGGCAGCCGCGCCGCGATCAGGCGCGCGAGCGATGCGCCGTTGGCGTGCAGGCCGCTCGACGCGACGAGCACGATCTCATCGCCCGGGGCGAGCGCCTCGCCGAGGATCGGCGAGCGGCCGGCGGCGATCACGCCGACGGCCGCGCCGGCGAGCTCGATCTCGCCCTCGCCGAGCATGCCCGGCAGCGACGGCGACTCACCGCCGCCCCACACGCAGCCGGCGTCCGCGCACGCGCCGCGCCAGCCCTCCAGCAGCGCACCCGCGCGCTCGAGCTCGCCGTACCACTCCGATGCGCCGGTCGCGAAGTACGCGTTGACGACGAGCGGCAGCGCACCGACGCAGCAGAGGTCGTTGAGGATCGCCGCGACGGTGTCGTAGGCGACCTCGGCGAAGCGGTTGATGCCCTGTCGCTCGAACACGTGGCGGGCGATGATCGACTTCGTGCCGAGGCCCTCGACGACGAACGCGAACGACTGCTCACCAAGCTCGAACACGAACGCCGGCTCGCCGCGTGAGGCGTCGAGCGCGCGCCCGCCGCGCGCGGCCAGCAACGGCGACGTCGACAGCGCCTTTGCGATCGCCAGGCGCTTGCCGGCATCGAGCGCGTCGTAGTCGACGCCTGCGGCGCGGTAGCTCGCGTCCTGTTCGCTCATCGGCGATGATCCTAAGCCCAATGCCGCGACCGAGGAGAACTGATGGATTTTGAGCCGAGCGAGCGCTGCCGTGAATTCAAGGAGCGCCTCAGCGCCTTCATGGACGAGCACATCTACCCCAACGAAGCGATCTATGAGCAGCAGATCCGCGAGTCGGGCAACCCGCATCACCAGCCCGCGATCATGGAGGAGCTGAAGAGCCGCGCGCGTGAGGCCGGGCTGTGGAACATGTTCCTGCCCGACGCCGAGCACGGCGCCGGCCTGTCGAACAGCGACTACGCGCCGCTCGCCGAGATCCTCGGGCGTTCGCGCATCGCCTCCGAGGCGTGCAACTGCTCGGCGCCCGACACCGGCAACATGGAGG
Organism: uncultured Solirubrobacteraceae bacterium; assembly: GCA_963822245.1. Taxonomy (GTDB): domain Bacteria; phylum Actinomycetota; class Thermoleophilia; order Solirubrobacterales; family Solirubrobacteraceae; genus Palsa-744. The sequence continues at coordinate 225,002 of CAWGGR010000008.1, read as the reverse complement.
TCCTCGCGCAGTTCGGCACCGACGAGCAGAAGGACCGCTGGCTGCTGCCGCTGCTCGACGGCGAGATCCGCTCGGCGTTCGGCATGACCGAGCCCGATGTCGCCAGCTCCGACGCGACGAACGTCTCGATGCGCATCGAGCGCGACGGCGATGACTACGTGCTCAACGGGCGCAAGTGGTGGAGCTCCAACGCCCTGCACCCGAACTGCCGGATCATGATCGTGATGGGCAAGACCCAGCCCAGCGCGCCGACGTACACGCAGCAGAGCCAGATCCTCGTGCCGATCGACACGCCCGGCGTGACGGTGATGCGCGACCTGTCGGTGTTCGGCTATCACGACCACGAGGGCCACGCCGAAGTCGACTTCGTGGATGTGCGCGTGCCGGCGTCGAACCTGATCGCCAACGAGGGCGACGGCTTCATGATCGCGCAGGCGCGCCTCGGCCCGGGGCGGATCCATCACTGCATGCGCGCGATCGGCGCGGCCGAGCGGGCACTCGAGCTGATGTGCATGCGTGCCGTCTCGCGCGTCACGTTCGGGCAGCCGATCGCGGCGCGCGGCAACATCCAGGACTGGATCGCCGAGTCGCGCATCGAAATCGAGATGGCGCGCCTGCTGACGCTGAAGGCGGCGTGGCTGATGGACACCGTCGGCAACCGCCAGGCGCGGATGGAGATCTCGGCGATCAAGGTCGCCGCGCCGAACGTTGCGCTGAAGGTCGTCGATCGCGCGATCCAGGTCCACGGCGGCGGCGGCGTCTGCGAGGACTTCCCGCTCGCGGCGATGTACGCGCACCTGCGCACGCTGCGGCTCGCGGACGGTCCCGACGAGGTCCACAAGCTCGCCCTCGCACGGCGCGAGCTGGCCCCGTACATGCCGCGCGAGGAGGCTTGAGCGGCGCGCAGCCGCGCGGCCGCGCGCGCGTAGACAACGCCGACACGAGCGCATAGGGTTGATGCGCGCGCGTGAGCATCTCGATCAACCACCACCGCCAGGGCGAGGGCCCACCACTGATCCTGCTGCACGGGGTCGGCCATCACTGGCAGGCCTGGCGACCGGTGATCGAGCGGCTCGCGGCCGACTTCGATGTGATCGCGTGCGATTCCCCGGGCTTCGGCCGCTCGGCTCCGTTGCCGGCCGGCCTCGAGCCGACGATCGCCTCCTACGTCGACGCGTTCGAGTGGTTCTTCGCCGAGCTCGGCATCGAGCGCCCGCACGTAGCGGGCAACTCGATGGGCGGTGCGATCGCCCTCGAGCTGGCGCGGCGGCGCGCGATCCGCTCGGCCAGCGCTTTCTCGCCGGCGGGCTTCTGGACGAGCGCAGAGCTGCACTTCTGCCAGCTCTCGCTGCGAGCGCTGGGCGGGATCCCGACTGCCGCGCGTCCCGTCGCGGAGGCGCTCGCGCGCACCCGCCCCGGACGCACCGCGCTGTTCTTTCAGACGTTCGGGTACCCGTCGCGGATGCCCGCGCAGGAGGCCGTCGCGACGCTCCGCGACGCATGGGCCGCGCCCGCGTTCCGCGCGACCGTCGATGCGTTTCGCCAATATCGCTTCGGCGCGCCCGAGCAGCTGCGCAGCACTCCCGTGACGATCGCGTGGGGCGCACGTGACCTGCTGCTCCCCTACCGACTGCAGGCTCCGCGCGCGCGCAGGATGCTGCCCTGGGCCACGCACGTGACGCTCGATGCCGGGCACGTGCCGTTCTACGACGCACCACATGCGGTCGCATCGCTGATCAGCAGCAGCGCCCGCGCGGCGGCCGGCGCCGGCAAGCGCCCTTCACCGAGCGCCTAGCACGCGGCGCGCTCGCGCCGCCGCCAACCGGCGCCCGCGCGCATCACCTGGCCACGTCGAAGCTCGACACGGCCTCGTCGACGCGGCCTCGCCCTCCCAATGAAACGTGTAACGGAGCGCCGCCCGCGCGGACTGAACGGTGCACGTCCACCCCGACCCCAGGAGAAACCCCCAATGAGAGCAACAACACGCACCGGGCTGGCGACGGTACTCGCCGTCACCGCGCTTGCCGCGATCGGCGGCGCAGCGCCGGCGTTCGCAGCCCCCACGAGCCACGCAGTCTTCGTCCAGACCGACAACACCAAAGGCAACCAGATCGTCGTCTATGACCGCGCCTCCGACGGGACGCTGACGAAGGCGGGCGTCTACGCCACAGGTGGCCTCGGAGGCGAACTCGAAGGGTCGGTCGTCGACCATCTCGCCTCACAGGGCTCGCTCACCTACGACAGCGAGAATGGCCTGCTCTACGCCGTCAACGCCGGCAGCAACACGATCTCCGTGTTCGCCGTCCTCGGCGATCGCCTGGCGCTGCGCGAGGTGATCGGCTCGGGCGGCACGTTCCCGGTCAGCATCGCCGTGCACGAGGGCATCGTCTACGTGCTCAACGGACTCGACGGCGGCTCGCTGCAGGGCTTTGCGGTCGCGGCGGGGCGGCTCGTGCCGCTGGCCGGCTCCAACCGGGCGCTCGGCCTCAACCCGACCGAAGGACCGCAGTTCACACATTCACCGGGCACCGTCGTGTTCTCGCCCAGCGGCTCACAGCTGATCGTCACGACGAAGGCCAACGGCAATGACATCGATGTCTTCGGCGTCGAGCCGGGCGGCGATGTGTCGGCTTCACCGGTCGTCAACGCGGAGCCGGGGACCGTGCCGTTCGCGATCGTCTTCGACAAGGAGGGCGACCTGATCCTGGCCGAGAGCGCGGGCTCGCTCGCGAGCTTCCAGCTGGGCGAAAGCGGCACCGTCGCGCAGCTCGACACGGTTCCCTCGGGCCAGATCGCGACCTGCTGGGTCGTCGAGGCGCGCGGGCATTTCTACACCTCGAACCCGGGCAGCGCGTCGCTGAGCACGTTCCAGTCCGGCGCCCAGGGGCAGCTGCTGACGCTGCTCGGTGACACGCCCACCGACGGCGGCACGGTCGACGCGACCACCTCCGCGGATGGGCACTTCCTGTATGTCCAGACGGGCGCCGAAGGCAACGTCGACGAGTTCGCGGTCGCGGGCAACGGCGAACTGAGCAAAGTCGGCTCGGTGACCGTTCCCGGCGCGGTCGGCGGCGAGGGCATCGCGGCCGGTTAGCGAAAACGAAGCCATGCGGGCTGCGGCGCCCACGCGGGCGTCGTAGCCTGCACGGCGACGAATGAACGGTATGACCCGTGCTCTCCCTCCCGCCCCACCAGGTGTCCCCACGTGCGCGTGCGGTTGAGCGCTGCGATCTCGCCGCGCCGCAGCAGCGCGGTCGACGAGGATCGCGAGCTCGTCGCGAGCTTGCGCGCCGGCGAGGAGCAGGCGTTCGTCGAGCTCGTCGCGCGTCATCACGCCGCGATGCTGCGTCTCGCCCGCTCGTTCGTCTCCAGCGAGGCCGTCGCCGAGGAGGTTGTCCAGGACACCTGGGTGGGCGTCCTGCGCGGCATCGACGGCTTCGCGGGGCGCTCGTCGTTCAAGACCTGGCTGCTGCACATCCTCGTCAACCGCGCGAGAAGCACGAGCGTGCGTGAGCATCGCAGCGTCGCAATCGGAGACGCCGGCCCGGCGGTCGATCGGGCGCGCTTCGACGCGTCCGGCGCGTGGATGTCGCCACCCCAGCACTGGGTCGAGGACAGCGACGATCGGATGCTCGCCGAAGGGCTCGCCGGCGACATCCGCTCAGGCCTCGATGAGCTGCCGCCGCGCCAGCGCGAGGTCGTGATGCTGCGCGACGTCGACGGGCTGACGAGCGGCGAGGTCTGCCACGTGCTCGAGATCAGCGACGCCAACCAGAGGGTCCTGCTGCACCGCGGGCGAAGCCACCTGCGCCAGGCCCTGGAAGCACGATTGGGGGGAACATGAGACTGCTTGGACGCCGTCGCGACCTCGTCTGCCAGGAGGTCGTCGAGCTGATCACCGACTATCTGGAGGGCGAGCTCTCCCGCGCTGAGCGCCGGCGCTTCGACGCGCACCTCGCCGATTGCGAGCACTGCACCGAGTATCTCGCGCAGATGCGCGCGACCATCCGCCTCACCGGCCGCCTGCAGGCCGAGGATCTGACACCGGCGATGCGCGAGGAGTTCTCGACCCTGTACCGGCGTTGGCGCGACGACGCCGACTCACGCTGAGCGCTGCCGCGCGTGGCGCGCCCGGGCGATCAACGCGGGAACCATTGAACCGCTCGAGGCGTTCACAGGAGTCGCGCGCCGGGTAGTACATCTGTCCAAGTTCCCCACAAATGCTGGTCGACGACGCACACTACCCACCTCGACCAATCAAAACTGAAAAGGGCAAACCCGTCGCGAGACGGGGGCGCAAAGTCAGGGATCTCGATGAGATAGCTCGACCGCCAGTAGACGCCTCGGAGGGCTATCGTGTTTTCTCATCCGTCGCAGTACCGGCCGCAGAGCTGTCAGGAGAGCCTCGGCGCCACGCCGCACGCGCTCCGTGGGGGAACGCTCGAGGAGGATGGCTATTCACTCATCGAGCTGCTGGTCGTGATCTTGATCCTCGGGGTGCTCTCGGCGATCGCGATCCCGTCCTTCTTGAGCCAGCAGACCAAGGGCTACGACGCGCAGGCGAAGTCACTGGCCCGCAACGCCGAGACGACCGCCGAGGCGATCGCGAGCGAGCACGACGGCCTGTACACGGAAGTCTCCGAAAAAAGCATTCACGCCGAGGAACCGTCGATTCCGATCGTCCCGAGCACGCACGAAGCGTATCTCAGCAAAGTCATCGCGAGCGCGAGTGAATACAAGATCACGACGAAAGCGACGAACGGTGATGAACTCACGATCAGCAGGAACGCGGCGGGTGAAATCAGCCGCGAATGCGTGAGCCCGAGCACCAAAACGGGCTGCGATGGGGGCGAAACGTCCAGCTGGTAGGGCGGCTGGATCGGTGAACCGCGAGTTCCGCCGGCCCCGGGGGAGGCCGTGGCGGACACGCGCCTGCGCTGCGCGGCCCCGGGGAGGCCGCGCAGCGTGGAATCAGCCGGCGGCGGGCACCTGCCCGCCGCCGGCTCAGCTGCAGTTGAGCGGGAAGTCCGTGCCCTCGACCGCAAACGAGGATCCGGAGCGCGACATCTGGAAGTACGGCGTCAGCGACAGGCGCCAGCCGTCGAACTCGTGCAGGCGCAGGAACGGGTGGGCGACGCCATGGCATCCGTACAGCTCGGCGCCGTGGTCGTCGCTGTTCTCCCAGCGGTAGAGCGCGAGTGCGACCGGGCACGCGCGGCGGCTGCTGATGTCGTGCAGTTTGAAGACTTCCACCCGGTGACCACCGGATGCTGGCACTCGACGGACGCGAACGCGCCGGCGCGGGCCGGAAGCAGCAACGCGAGGGCGAGCGCGAGGACCGCAACCGCGACAGACGCCCAGCGGGATCTCGGAGCGGCGGACACGTTCATCTGGTGAGCCTTTCTGTTCGGCGGCGGCGGATCGCCGACAGCGGTGGCGCGACTCTAGCGGCGCCCGCCGCCGTCCGCTGCGCTAGCGTTTCCGGGCTGTGGCGGCGACCGGACGGCGAGTTGTCGGGGACCGATCTGCCCGGCGCTTGCGATGGTGGGTGCTCGGCGCAGTCGTGGCGGTGCTGCTGCTCGCGGGCGCGGTGCGGCGCCTGGCGAGTGAGAGCGCGCCGCCGCTCGTGATCGATCGAACGGTCGCTCGGTACGTGCGGCTGCCCGGCAGCTTCCCGGTGCTCGCGTGGCCGCGCACGGGCCAGGCAGCGATCGAGGTCGAGGGGGTCGGCGGCGCCGGCACCTCCGGCGGGCACACGCCGGTGCCGATCGCGAGCGTCGCGAAGGTCATGACCGCCTACCTGACACTCGCCGATCATCCGCTCGCAACCGGCAACAGCGGCTTCGTGATGACGATCACCCCGGCGGATGTCGCCGAAGAGCAGCAGCGCGCGGCACTCGGCCAGTCGACGCTCGCGGTCCGAGCCGGCGAGCGGCTCACCGAGCGCGAGGCGCTCGAGGCGTTGCTGCTGCCCTCGGCAAACAACATCGCGGCGCTCCTCGCAGCCCACGAGCGCGGCGGCGCGACCGCGTTCGTCGCAGACATGAACGCGACGGCCGCCGCGCTCGGTATGACCTCGACGACGTACACCGACCCGAGCGGCTTCGACGACGCGACCGTCTCGACGGCGGCCGACCAGCTGAAGCTCGCCGCGGTCGCGATGCGCGAGCCGGCATTCGCCGAGATCGTCGCGAAGCCGGCCGTCGAGCTGCCGCTGGTCGGATGGGTCGCCAACTACGACGGCCTCGTCGGACGTGACGGCTACGTCGGCGTCAAGACCGGCTCGGATCGCGCCGCCGGCGGCTGCCTGGTGTTCGCCAAGCGCGTCCTCATCGACGGCCACCGCGCGACCGTGCTCGGCGCCGTGCTCGGCCAGCGCGAAGGCTCGCTGATCGAGGCGGCCCTCGCCAGCGCCAGGCAACTGGGCGACTCGGCCGCCGCGGCGCTGCGCTCGGAGACCGCCCTGCCGGCGGGCACGGCGGTGCTGAGCGCGAGCGCGAGCGATCAGCGCGCAACGACCGCGGTGACCTCCGCCCCCCTGACCGCGATCGGCTGGGGCGGGCTCAGCGTCCCCGTGTACGTGAAGCTGCGCCCGGCGATGACGCAGCTCTCTGCCGGCGAGGAGATCGCGACGGTCACGCTCGGCGCCGCGAGCGCCCGGAGCGTCGGCGCGCTGGCCAGCCGCGCCGTTGCTGCGCCGTCGCTCGGGTGGCGACTGCAACACGTGCTGTGAGATCGCGCCGGCAGCCGGGAGTGTCGCCGGTACCCGCGCGCATCGCCGGCGCCGGCAGCGCCGAGCTTGACATGTGACCATTTAGTCACGTATAATCGTCGACGTGGACGAGGTGTTCAAGGCGCTCGCGGACCCGACCCGCCGGCAGCTGCTCGACGAACTGTACGAGCGCGACGGGCAGACCCTGAGCGCGCTCGAGCAACGGCTGCCGATGACGCGCTTCGGCGTGATGAAGCATCTGCGCGTGCTCGAGGATGCGGGTCTCGTGGTCACACAGCGGCGCGGCCGCGAGAAGCTGCACTTCCTCAACCCCGTCCCGATCAGGCTTGCCCACGACCGTTGGGTGAGCAGATACTCAGAGCCGTGGGCCGCCGGGCTGAGCGAGCTCAAGAGCAGATTGGAGAGCACGATGGAACGCGTATTCGAGATCTACATCAAGACGACGCCGGAGCGCCTGTGGGAGGCGATAACCGACCCTGAGATGAGGAGCACGTACACCTTTGGGATGCGCATCGATTCCGACTGGACGCCCGGCTCGAGCTATCTCGGCGGACATCCCGCCAGCGGCACCCGCCTGCTCGAGGGACAGAACCTCGAGGTCGATCCGCCACGCCGGCTCGTGCAGAGCTACACGGCATTGTGGAGCGACGACGTCAAGTCCGAGGGCAGCTCGCGGGTGACGTGGGAGATCGAGCCGGTCGGTGACTCGTGCAGGCTGCTGGTCACACACGACGAGCTGCGCGAGGACGCGAACGAAGAACTGTACGGCGGCTGGCCGATGATCCTCTCGGGGCTGAAGACGCTGCTCGAGACGGGCGAGTCGCTGACGACGCCGGGATCGCTGATGTACGCGGCGCAATAGCGCGCCGCCGCGGGGCGCCGCGAGCCACACGCAGCGCCGGCGCCGCGCGCGGAGCGGCCGCTACCGCGCCGTGGCGCGGCCGCGCTGGCGGGTGAGCTCGCCGACGAGCGTCGCGATCGAGCGCTGCAGCTGCGCGATGCTCGCGTCCTCGACGCGCCCGACCCCGACCACGCGGTTGAGCCACGCGTTGATCTCGCGATGCGTGCGGCCGTCGCGACGGTGCAGTTCAGCCACGAGGCGGCCTCGCTCGCGGCGCAGCTCCTCACGGTGCTGATAGCTCGCGCGCGGTGGGGGCTCGGGCCGGGGCGAGCGCCCGGCGGGGAGCTCCTGCACCGGCCCGGGCGCGCCGAACAGCGTCAGCTGCGGTGCGAATTCAGCACTCAGCGGGACGAACTCGGCGGAAGGCGAGGGCTCACTCCCATGCCGCTCGGCGGGCTCGTCCCACTCACCCTCACCGTCGCTGCCGCGCAGCGCGTGGCGCAGCTCGCTTTCGACGTCTGCGGCATGCGCGCGCAGCGTCCGGTCCGCCGGCAGGTACAGCCAGCTCGGCTCGGCTCCCCGGCCGGGGGTCGTGCGCACGAAACGCCCGACGATCTGGCGAAAGATCAGCGGCGTCTTCGCCGCCGTCGCGTAGACGCCGACGCGCAGCCGCGGAATGTCGACGCCCTCAGAGACCATGTTGACGGCGACGATCCACGGCTCGCGCGAGCCGCGGAAGTCGGCGAGCTTGCGTGCGGCGTTGGCCTCGGTGTGGAGCACGACGAGGGGCGCCCTGCCGGTCACCTCCGCGAGCAGGTTCGCGATCCTACGCGCGTGGGTCGCATCGGCGGCGACGGCGAGGCCGCCCGCGTCGCGATCGGCGCCGCCGCGCAGCGCCCGCAGCTTCGCGTCGGCCTCGCGCAGGATACGTGGCAGGCCGTCCGGCAGCTCTGTCGAGATCGCCGTGCGGTAGCGGCGGCTCGCCTCCCGCGGGGTCAGCACGGTCTCGAAGGAGGATTCGATCACGTCCTCGCCGCTGCGCCATGACAGCGTCCCGTCGAACGTGACGAACGCGACGGGACGGCAGATGCGGTCGGCGACCGCCTCGGCGTACGTGTAGGAGACGTCGGGCACGACGACGCCGTCGCGGTCGTAGCGCACCCCCGGGATCGCTGTCGCGTCGGAGCGGAATGGGGTACCCGACAGCAGCAGCCAGCGCCGAGCCGGCGTGAACGCCCGGCGAAAGCCCGCGCCCCAGGCGAGGTCCTCGCCGAGGTGATGGGCCTCATCGATGATCACGAGCATATCCGCCCCGACCTTCGCCGCCCAGCCGGCGGGATCGGCGGCGACGCGCGCGTACGTGACGGCGACGCCGTCGAAATCCCGCGGCGGCCGCGGCCCCTCGGCGTCGGGCTGCAGCTGCACGCCGGCGCTCGACGCGGCGGCCGCCCACTGGCGCGTCAGCGGCGTCGTCGGGCACAGCACGACGACACGCCCGGCCGTGCCGCTCGCCAGCTGCCGCCTGGCCAGCTCGAGCGCCGGGCGCCGCCGAGATCAGAAACGGGCCCGTCCGCCAGTCGGCGAGGCGAGCGAGCGCACGCAGTTGCCAGGCACGCAGCGATGTCGAGGAGGAGTGCTTCAAAGAGCCCGGCATCCTGCGGCAAGCGACGGACGGATCGCCGGCCACGGTCGTGAGCGCCGGCCGCACGGCTCGCCGTCACATGCCCGCAGGCCAAGCTGCGGACTCCGGCCGGCGCCACCCTGGTAGGGTCGCCGCCCGTGCGGAGGATCGGAACAGCGATTGTGTTGCTCGCGCTTGCGGTGGTCGCGCTGCCGACAGGCACGGCCGGCGCAACCTGCTACCGCGTGTCGGAGGGCAAAGGCACCGACTGCTTCGGCAAGTCACACGAACCGCGCACGATGAAGCTCGACATCATCGACGAGGGCGAATATGTGTTCGGCCGCGAACAGAGCGGCACAGTGGAAAACGCGTCGTGCGCGAGCGCCACCGACACGGCGCCCGTCGGTGCGACGGCCAGCCTGCACCTCTCGTTCAAGCTCGCATGGCGCGACGTCGTCGTCCCGCTCGGGCCGGTGCGCGGCGAGCGTCACGTCGCCACCTACGAGAGCCAGCCCGATGAAGAGATCGGCGGGACGTTCAGCTTCTCCGGGTTCGACTCCAACGAACAGTGCGCGCCGGTCCATTGGAGCTGCTCGGGCGCGTACAAGGTGACAGACCCGATCAGCAGCCTGCTGTTCGTGAACATGCCCAACCTGAGCACGCCCGACCCCAACCACGTCAACATCGAAATCACGCCGGTCGCGATCCCCACCCAGGGGATCACGGCCTCGCCGGCGAGCTGCCTCGACGATGACAACCCCCCGGAGGCGCACACGTTCGAAAACGCGTTCGGCGGTGAGATCCGCGCGCCCGACACGCTGCTTTCGCTGGATGTCGCCCGCTCCGGGCACAGCGTCGGCGCCTACGCGTTCGCGACAGGCCGCGTGCCCGACCACGTCACGCTCCCGACGAGCTTCCTGACCGACTGCAGCGAACCCGCTCTCACGTGCACCCAGGCATGGGACCCGCCCAGCGCCGGCGGTGATGTCGGGCAGGGCCAGGTGACCGTCGATCGCGTCAGCCTGCACAGCTGAGGCGAGCGGCGTCGCGAGCTGCCCCGATCGGGGCCTGCAGGGGCCGTTGCATGTGACGGCAAACGACCGCGTAGGCTGTCCCCTCCACACTAGAATCGTTGGCAGGTGTCGCATGACACCGGAGTCGACCAGAGGGGGCATCATGAGAGGCACGGGCAGTGCTTTGTTCGTTGGGATCCTGCTTATCGTTGCGGGAGTTCTCAACGTCGTCTACGGCATCGCCGCAGTCGGCAATTCACATTTCTACGTCGCTGAAGTCCACTACGTCTTCGCGAGCCTGCACACATGGGGATGGGTAACGATCATCCTCGGCATCATTCAGCTGACCGGCGCGTTCTCACTGTTCGCGGGCAACATCTACGGGCGCGTGATCGGGCTTATCGCCGCGACGCTCGGCGCGATCGGCGCGCTGTTCGACATCGGCAGCGGCTCCTCGCCGTGGTGGTCGCTGGCCGTGTTCGCGGTCTGTGTCGTCGTGATCCACGGCCTCGTCGTACTCGGCGAGCCCGAGGAGGCCTGAGCACGCTCGCGGGGGTCCGGCATCGCTCCGGCCCCCCGCGCGATGCTCGTCGTCGCACCCGCGCCGGGACCTCCCCGCCGCGCCGCGGACGCTAGGGTGCCTGCGCCCTACACAGCGGCGGATTCAGGAGAGGAGCGATGACCGATCGAGCCGATGAAGGTCGCGGCCCGGCGCCCGTGAGCACGAGCACCGCGGCGGGGAGCGCGCCGAACCGCGAGGGCCTCGTCCTGACGACGCTGATCCTCGTCGCGGCGGTCGCCAACCTCAACCTCACCGTCGCCAACACCGCGCTGCCGGACATCGGCAGGGCGTTCAATGCCTCACAGACCGCGCTCGACCTGATCGCCGTCGGCTTCTCGCTCGGGCTGGCCGCGTCGGTGCTGTACCTGGGCGCACTCGGCGACCGCTACGGGCGCAGGCTGATGCTCGTGCTCGGCACGGCGCTGTCGATCCCGGCGGCGATCCTCGCCGCGACCGCGTCGAGCGTCGGCGTGCTGATCGGGGCGCGGATCTTCGGCGGACTCGCCGCCGGCATGGCCTTCCCGACGACGCTCGCACTGATCACCGCGCTGTGGTCCGGCCCCGCGCGCACCAAACCGATCGCGCTGTGGTCGGGAGTCGGTGCGTCGATGTCGGCGCTCGGCCCGCTGCTGTCGGGGGCGGTCCTGCTGCACCATCACTGGGGCTCGGTGTTCCTGATCACGCTGCCGTTCGCGGTGATCGCGCTGGTGATGGCGATCATGCTCGTCCCGGCGCATGTCAACGAGGCGTCCGCGCCGGTCGACAACCTCGGCGGGATCCTCTCGATCGTGATGGTCGCCGCGCTGATACTTGCGATCAACTTCGCGCCGGTCCCGGAAAAGGGGACGATCACGCTCGTGCTGGCAGGGGTCACGATCCTCGCGCTTATCGGCTTCCTGCAGCGCGAGCGACGCACGAAGTTCCCGCTATATGACCTCGATGTCGCCGCGCGGCGCGTGTTCTGGGTCGCCGCCGTCGGCGGGATCGTCGTGTTCGGCAGCCTGATGGGTGCGATCTTCGTCGGGCAGCAGTTCCTGCAGAACGTGCTGCACTACTCGACGCTTGGCGCCGGCGCCTCGATTCTGCCGGCCGCGTTCTTCCTGATCGCGATCGCGCCGCGCTCGGCGACGCTCGTCGAGACGCGCGGCGCGCGCTTCACGCTGCTGCTCGGCTACTTCTTCTGCCTGCTCGGGTTCATCACGATGCTGCTGCTGTGGAAGGTCGGGATCCCCTACTGGAAGGTCGGGCTCGCGTACGCGTTCATCGGCGCGGGCGTGGGCTTCGCGGGAACGCCGGCGTCGCACTCGCTGACGGGGTCGGTGCCGGTCAGGAAGGCGGGGATGGCCTCGGGAACCTCCGACCTGCAGCGCGACCTCGGCGGCGCGATCATGCAGTCGATCATGGGCGCGCTGCTGACCGCCGGCTTCGCGAGCTCGATCTCCAAGGCGATCAGCTCCGCGCCGAACAAGGCGCTGATCACCAGCAACATCGAAACCGCGCTCGAGAAGTCGTTCTCCAGCGCCGAAGCGGTCGCCGCGCAATACCCGCACTACTCGAGCGCGATCACCGCCGCCGCGCAGTCCTCGTTCGTCTCCGGCTCGAACTGGGCCTACGCGGCCGGCGCGATCGCGATCGTGTTCGGCGCCGGGCTGATCCATTTCTGCTTCCCCGGCAAGGACGAGGAGCAGCGGCTGCTCGCCGAGTACCAGGCGCAGGACGCCTAGTGGTCTCCTCGCCGGAGACGATCGGTTGATGTGAGCGGCTACCTGGAGGTGCCCGACGGCTGGGAGCGGGTATCCGCCAAGGGCCCCGGTCCGTTCGTGACGAGCGAGCTGATGCGCGCGCCCGACGGCAGCGAGGTGCGCTGGCGCTCGCGGGCGCACCGCAAGGCCCACCGCGCGAGCGCCGACGGCGGGCTCGAACCGACCTGGTGGCGGCCGCACCGCGCGAGCTGGTGGATGGCGATGTTGTTCGCACTGGGCTCGCTCTGCTTTGCGCTCGCCGCCATCGCCGCGCAGTGGGCCTCGAGCCCGCGCTCGTGGATCGGCGTGACGTTCTTCGTCGGCTCGCTGCTGTTCACCACCGCCGCCTACCTGCAGTACGCCGAGGCGGTCAACGTCGAGCACCGCCTGACAGACGGCGAGCGACGAGCGCGATGGCGACCCGCGTCATGGGAACCACGGCGGATCGACTGGCTGGCCGCGTCAGTGCAGCTCATCGGCACGGTGTTCTTCAACATCAGCACGTTCGCCGCGCTCAAACACGGCCTCGACACGCACCAGATCAATGCTCGTGTGTGGGCCCCGGACATGGTCGGCTCGGCCTGCTTTTTGATCTCCAGCGAGCTCGCCTACGCCGAGGTCTGCCACCGCTGGTTCGGCTTCCGGCGCAGGTCGCTTCCGTGGCGGATCGTCGCGCTCAACCTGCTCGGCTCGATCGCCTTCGGCCTCGCCGCGGTCGCGTCGCTGATCGAGCCATCGAGCGGTGAGCAGCTCAGCGCGCGGCTCGCCAACGCAGGTACCTCACTCGGCGGTCTCTGCTTCCTGGTCGCGGCACTCGCGCTGATGCCCGAGGCGGCCGCAGAGGAGCGCGCCGCGCCGGTCGCGGAGCGTCCTCAGCCAACCGGTTCCTAGATCAGCACCGACGGCGATTCCCTGCCTATAATCGCCGCCCCTGATCCCGTCGGCGCGGCGGTCGGGATCACCATCGCGGCTTCGACGCCGCAACCCAGAGGAGGCAGCAGCATGACCCCCGATGAGCACCGTCCCAGGCCCGAGCTGACGAGCGAGCAGATCGAGCGCGAGGGGAGCTCATTCGGGAACCGCTTCCTGCTCGAGCCGGCCCCGGACAACACCCTGCCGAAGACCGGCATGCCCTCCGAGGACGCGATGCGCCTCGTCGGCGAGGAGATCCTGCTCGACGGCCTGCCGATGCGCAACCTCGCGACGTTCGTCACCACGTGGATGGAGCCGGAGGCCGTTCGCCTGATCGAGGCCAGCCTGCACACGAACTTCATCGACCACGCCGAGTACCCGCAGACTGCCGAGATCGAGCAGCGCTGCATCCGCATGATCGCCGACCTGTTCAACGCCCCCGGCGAGACCACCGGAGCGCGCACGCAGGGCTCATCGGAGGCGATCATGCTCGGCGCGCTGTCGCTGAAGTGGAAGTGGCGCGCACGCCGCGAGGCCGCGGGCAAGTCCGTCGATCGTCCCAACCTCGTGTTCGGGGGCGACGTGCACGTCGTGTGGGAGAAGTTCTGCCGCTACTTCGACGTCGAACCGCGAATCGTCCCGCTGGCGAAGGACAAGTACACGATCGGCCCCGAGGACGTCGAGCCTCACGTCGATGAGAACACGATCGGCGTCGCTGCCGTGCTCGGCACGACCTTCACCGGGCACGCCGACGACATCAGCGGCATCAACGACTTCCTCGTCAAGCTCAAGAACGAGCAGGGGCTCGACGTGCCGCTGCACGTCGACGCCGCGAGCGGCGGCTTCGTCTGGCCGTTCCTCTACCCCCACTCCGAGTGGGACTTCCGCCTCGAGCAGGTGCGCTCGATCAACGTCTCCGGGCACAAGTTCGGGCTCGTCTACCCGGGCATCGGCTGGCTCGTGTTCAGGGAGAAGACCGACCTGCCCGAGGATCTCGTCTTCTATGAGAACTATCTCGGCAAGCGCGACGCGACATTCACGCTGAACTTCTCGACCGGATCCTCGATGGTGCTCGCGCAGTACTACAACTTCGTCCGCTACGGCCACGACGGCTATCGCTACATCATGGAGACGATGCAGTACAACGCGCGGACGCTCGTCAAAGAGGTCGCCGGCTGCGGCGAATTCGAACTGATCGGCACCGACGACGAGGAGCAGCTGCCGCTCGTCGCCTTCAAACTGACCGACGGCCACGATTTCGACGAGTTCGACATCGCCTCACAGCTCGCCGCTGAGCGGGGCTGGATGGTGCCCGCCTACACGCTTCCACCGAACGCCGAGCACGTCAAGATCATGCGCGCGCTCGTCAAGCAGACGCTCGGGCACTCGCTCGTGACGACACTCGGCAGCGACATCGTCGACGCCTGCGAGACGCTCAAGAAAAAGGGCTCGCTGCACCCGCTCGACCGCAAGCGGGTGAAGACGAACACCGGGTTCTAGCGGCCGGGAGCCGCCGTCGACCTCGCTCCCGGCGCTAGCGCGGATCGGCCGGCGCCGGCCGGCGGCGGAGGTTCGCGACGAGCAGTGAGACGACCGTGACCAGGTAGATCTGCCCGAGCAGCGCCTCGAACACCGACAGCGTGTGGCCGAGGTTGCTGCGCGCGACGAAGTCCCCGTAGCCCGCGGTCGTCAGCGTCGTGAAGCTGAAGTACAGGCAGTTCGAGATGCTCGCCGCCTGGCCACCGGCGAAGAACGGCGCGCCGCCGAGATGCTCGATCGAGCCGTAGACGAACGCGAAGAACATGCCGAGCAGCAGGTACACGCAGATCACGCCGAGGACCGCTTCGAACGTCACGGCCTGCCGGGCGCGCAGCGTGCGCAGCACGCCGACGATGATCGCCGGTGGCGCGAGCGCGACGAGCAGCGCGTTGGCGAGCCGCGATGCGCCACCGCCGACGCTGCCGCTGAGCGCTTCGACGATGCTCGCGAGGATCATCACGCAGACGAGCAGGGTGGCCGGGAGGAGCACGCCGCGCTTGACTTCCGAGACGCGCAGCGCGAACAGCAGCGTCAGCCCGAGCAGCACACTGACCACGATCTGCTCCGCCTTGCCCGGCTCCGCGACGCCCTGGACGCCGAACGCGAGGATGATCGCGCCGAGCAGCACCCCGTAGCGCTCGCGGCGCTCGATGCTCGTCGACGCGAGACCTGCGTCGACTTCCTGTTTGGTTCCTCCGGTCATGACGGCTGCGGCGCGCGCCGCGGCGAAGCGGCCCAGGAACCCTTCGCGTCGGTGTGCGATCCGCCCCTCCAGCATGCCAGCCGGGGCGGATGTCGCCGTGCTCCGGCGGCGCCGCTCGCCTGTCGTGTTGGACGCGGGCGGCCGTCGCACGAGCACGCGGCGATGAGGCTGCCCGATGACCCGCTCACCCCCGGGGGGGACAGAGGCGGCGGGTCACTGGAGCAGTCCAACCCTGAGCGATCCCTCTGCGCTCGCGGGCCGAGCAGAGCGGCTGCGAGACCGCCAAGGTCTCGCAGCCGAACCGCCGACTTGCGCGCGACGTCGTATCCGTGGGCCACTCCGTCAGCCCGACGACGCTGCTGGCGCTCCCCATGTCAGCGTTACAAACATGCTCGCGAATGAAGCACCCGATGTCGATACCGCAGTTGCGGGATTCGGCGTAGCGATGCGCGACAGATGCGGGCCTGCGCGTCACTGATCCTGGGCGCAGCATGTCGGCCAGGCAATGCACAGCAGGCGCGAGAGCAGCTGGTCGCGCTGCTCATCGCTGCGCTGCTCGATGTCGAGCAGCGCGCGCGCCACGAGCGCTGCCGCCGAGACCGAGTCCAGTGGCCAACCGTCGGGCTCCATCACCGCGGCGGGTCGGCGGCGGGCGGCGGGTCGGCGGCGGGCGGTGTCCCCATCTCGCAGATACTTCCGGCGATCCGGCCGACCGTCCATACCGCAGTTGCACGATCTTGGCCGCGGCCGCTAGAGCATGACCTGCTCGCCGGGCGCGAGCGTGAGCGCCTCGACGCCCGGCGCGAGCCGCGCGACGTGTTCGCAGAACAAGCGCGGCGGGTCGCTCAGCCACCCGCGCTCGCGGCGGCGGAGCGCGATCGGCGCGAGCGTCCCCCAATGAATCGGGATCGCCAGACGGGGACGCAGCAGCGCGCACGCCCGCGCCGCCTGCAGCGGGTCCATGTGGCCGGGTCCGAGTGTCCGTCCCCAGCCGGCGACGGGCAGCAGCGCCACGTCGAGGCCGGCGGCGAGTGTGGTCATGCCGTCGAACAGCGCGGTGTCGCCGGCGAAGTAGACGCTGTGGCCGCCGCGCACGAGATACCCGAGCGTGTCCGCGCGCGGGCCGCCGGGGAAGCGGTGACCGTCGTGCTCGGCGGCGACCGCGCCGATGGCGAGCGCGCCGACGCTGTGGACGTCTCCCGCGCTCATCTCGACGACGCTGTCGAAGTGGCGCCGGCGCAGCCACTCACCCGCGCCCGCCGGGACGAGCAGCGGCAACTGCCGGCCGAGCCGGCGCAGCGACGCGAGGTCGAGGTGGTCGTAGTGGAAGTGTGAGATCAGAACCGCATCGATGGCGGCGGTCGCGGCGTCGTCCACCGGCGGCGCGTGGCGTCGCAGGTGCGCGACGCGTCTCCCCAGCACTGGGTCTGTGAGGATGCGGACGCCGCCGAGCTCGATCAGCACGGTGGCGTGCCCGAGGAACACGATACGGTCCAGCGGCGCGCCCTCAGCACGGGCCATCAGCGCGCCATCGGCCATGGCAGGAAAGGTAGCAACGAGATGTCTGCAGCGATCGATGGGCGCGGCGCCGGGCGACGAACGCAGAGCTCGCGCCGGATCGTGGGATTCACACTGAGACTGCTCGCCCTGCTCGCCGTCGAGGCAGCCGTCCTTGTGCTCGTCGGAGCGATCATCCCGGGCGTCGAGCAGCTCTCGTTCGAGGCCGCGCTGTTCGTCGTGGCGGCGACCGCGGTGATCAATGCCGTGCTCTGGCCGGTACTGACGAGGATCGCGCTGCCGCTGACGATCATCAGCTTCGGGCTTTGCACGCTGGTGCTCAGCGGCGCGACGGTCGCACTTGCGTTCTATTGGATCGACGGCCGCACGCCGTCGTTCTGGAGCGATGTCGCGATCGCGCTCGGCCTGGCGCTGGTATCGATCATCGTCGCGCCGCTGCTCGACGTCGATGGGGACGCCTATCACATGCGCGTCGTGCGGCGACGCCTGCGGCGCGCGCGAGGACTGACCAAGACGGACGTCCCCGGCGTCATCCTGTTCGAGATCGACGGCCTCGGCGAGGCGATCCTGCGCGAGGCAGTACGCGACGGGCATGTGCCGACGATCGCTCGCTGGCTCGCGCAGGGGACCCACCGCGTCCAGGCGTGGGAGTGCGACCTCTCCTCGCAGACCGGCGCCAGCCAGGCCGGCCTGCTGCTCGGGAGCAACTGGGACATGCCTGCGTTTCGCTGGTATGAGAAGGAGTCGCGCCGCACGATGATCTCCAACCACCCGGCCGATGCGGCCGAGATCGAGCGTCGCCGCTCGAGCGGCGACGGCCTGCTGGCGGACGCCGGTACGAGCCGCGGCAACATGTTCTCCGGCGATGCGCCGCGCTGCACGGCGACGATGAGCATGATCCGCGATCGCAGTCGCTCCAAAGCCGGCGAGCTGTTCGCCTACTTCTCCGATCCCTACGGATTCCAGCGCACCCTCGCGCTGTCGGCCGCGGACATCGTGCACGAGCGCCGGGCGGCGAGGCGCCAGCGCAGAAGCGGCGCCGAGCACGTCGACCGCAGCGGCGCCTACCCGCTCATCCGCGCCCTGATCGCGGTCGTGATGCGCGACGTCAACGTGGCGATGCTCGTCGCGGACATCCTCGAGGGCGTCCCTGTCAGCTACGCGACGTTCGTCGGCTACGACGAGGTCGCGCATCACTCGGGGATTCGCGAGCCGGATGCGCTCGCGGTCCTCAAGCGCCACGACCGCCAGCTCGAGCGTCTCGAGCGCGCGGTCGAGCAGGCCCCCCGCCCCTATCACCTGGTCGTCCTCTCCGACCACGGCCAGACGCGCGGCGCGCCGTTCCGTCAGCGCTATCGGGAGACGCTCGAGGAGGTCGTGCGCGGCGCGCTCGATCGCGGCGACATCCATGCCCCGGCGGCGCTCGACGAGGCCTGGGGGGATCTCGGCGCGGTGCTCGCCGACGCGCGCCAGGAGCAGAGCTTCGGGGGGCGCGCGCTGGCGCGCGCGACGCGCAGCAGATCGATCGACGGAACGGTGGCGCTGGGCCCGAACCGCGACGCGCTGAGCGACAACGAGAAGTCCTCGCGGTCCCCCGAGGAGGAGGCGATCGTGCTCGTGTCGGGCAACCTCGCGCTGGTCTACCTCACGCTCAGCGAGCAGCGCGTCACGCTCGAGCAGATACTCGCGAACCATCCGCGGCTGCTGGAGACGCTGACGGCCCACCCGGGCGTCGGCTTCGCGATGGTGCGCTCGGAGGTCCACGGCGCGCTCGTGCTCGGAGCGCGCGGGCGGCGACGGCTGGGCGACGACGTGGTCGAGGGCGAGGATCCGCTCGCGCACTTCGACGCGACCGCGCCGGACCATCTGCGCCGCCACGACCGCTTCCCGCACTGCCCCGACATCCTGATCAACAGCATGTATGACGCCGACGGCGAGGCGGTCGCGCCGTTCGAGGAGTTCATGGGCTCCCACGGCGGTCTCGGCGGGCCGCAAACGCACCCGTTCGCGGTCGTGCCGTCCGATTGGCCTGAGCCCGGCGCGCCGATCGTCGGCGTGCAGGCGATGCACCGGCAACTGCGCGAGTGGCTCGGCGAGCCTCCCCGCGCGGCAGCGGCCGAGGACAGCTGAGCCGCCGGCCCGCCCGCTGGCGGGCATCGGAGTATCGTCAGGCGATGGCTACGACGGTCGAAGTACCCGGTGCTGTGCCGCACCTGAGCATCTCCGAGCGGGTCGCCCGTGGCCGCGCCGCGCGCGCCGAGGTGCCGCGCTCGCGCCATGCGATCTACGAGCCGCCCTCCCGCCGCCCCGATCCCGTCAAGCTGCTCGAGCGCCAGGCGAAGACGCGCGTGCCCGAGCTGGTGCCGATCCGCTACGGGCGCATGCTCGTGTCGCCGTTCACGTTCTATCGCGGCGCGGCGCTGATCATGGCCAGCGACCTCGCGGCGACGCCGCGCTCGGGACTCACGGTGCAGTGCTGCGGCGACGCCCACCTCTCCAACTTCGGCGTGTTCGCATCGCCCGAGCGCAACCTGATGTTCGATGTCAATGACTTCGACGAGACGCTCCCGGGCCCGTGGGAGTGGGATGTCAAGCGCCTCGCGGTGAGCATGCTGATCGCCGCGCGCAACAACGAATTCCCGGCGAAGAAGCAGGATCAGGTCGTGCTCGACACGGTCGCGCAATACCGCACCGCGATGGCCGAGTTCGCGGCGATGAACAACCTCGCCGTCTGGTACGCGCACCTGGAGATCGAGAAGGTGCTCGACGAACTCGGCTCGCAGCTGAAACCGGCGGCGATCAAGCGGACCGAAAAGAACCTCGCGAAGGCACGCACCAAGGACAGCATGGCGGCGTTCTCGAAACTCACGGAAGTCGTCGACGGCGAAGCGCGGATCGTCGCCGAACCGCCGCTGATCGTGCCGCTCCGCGATCTCGCCGAGGGCCGCGAAAGCGAGGAAATGTTCGAAGGCCTGAGCGCGCTGCTGCACTCCTACCGCGCGACGCTCGAGCACGACCGTCGCGTGCTGCTCGAGGAGTTCCGCCTCGTCGACTTCGCGCGCAAAGTCGTCGGCGTCGGCAGCGTCGGCACACGCGCGTGGATCGCGTTGCTGCTCGGCCGCGACGGCAGGGACCCGCTGTTCCTGCAGATGAAGGAGGCAGAGGCCTCGGTGCTCGAGCAGTTCCTGGGGCCGAGCGAGTTCGCAAACCACGGCGAGCGGGTTGTCACCGGACAGCGCCTGATGCAGGCCTCGAGCGACATCTTTCTCGGCTGGCTGCACGTCGAGGAGGGCATCGACGGGAAGGAGCGCGACTTCTACGGCCGCCAGCTGAAGGACTGGAAGGGCTCGGCCGAAGTGGATCAGCTTGTCCCCAGCGGCATGTCGGCCTACGGCAAGCTCTGCGGCTGGACGCTCGCACGCGCGCATGCGCGCAGCGGCGACCGCATCGCGATCGCGGCATACCTCGGCAAGGGCGACTCATTCGACCGCGCGATCGTAGAGTTCTCCAAGGCATACGCCGATCAGAACGAACGCGACTACGCGGCGCTCGCAAAGGCCGCTGAGTCCGGCCGGATCACCGCCGAGACCGGGCTCTAGCCGGCGGACAGGGCGCTGCGCCGCGGTCAACGGAGGACGGACGCGCGTCGCCCGCGCCGCCGTCGCGGCTAGCCTCCGGACAGCAGCTTCTGCTTTGCCGCGCCGTACTCGTCGTCGGTGAGCGCGCCGCGGTCGCGCAGGGCCACGAGCCGTTCGAGCTCGGCTGCCGTCGAGCTGCCGCCGGCGCCGGCCGCGCCCGCGGTCGCGACGCGCACCTGGCTCACCTTCTCACCGACATGGTGGGCGTACTGGCTCATCGCGCCGCGCATCGAGACGGGCTTCGCGTCGGGGAACTCATCGGCGATCTGCCCACGCAGCACATGCGCGCCGATGAAGGCGAGCACCGTGAACAGCAGCATCATCCATGGGTTGCGGGTCGCGGGGATCGGGCCCCAGATGAACACGAGCGCGAGCAGGCCCGCGGTGATCCAGTAGGCGAGCTCGGGGCGCTCGCGGAAGTGCGGCGCGAGAAAGCGCCGGCTCGCAACCGCCAGGCGCGCGGGCCCGGCGAGCAGCGCCGCGAGGATCAGCGGTACGCCGATGATGATCGAGGCGCTCGCGACCTGCACGAGCAGTGAGGTCGCGACCGAATACGAGTCGTTCGCGGCCGGTTCGATCGAGGCGTCGCTGGTGACGGCGGCGACGAGCTGGCCCTGGCCGATCTTGCGCCCGACGAGCGTGAGCACGCCCGCGAACACGAGGCTCATGCCGACCCACATCAGCGTGCGGCGCCGATAGCCGCGGGCGAGGAACATCGCCAGCGCATACAGTGCGATCACGAGCACGGTCAGCCAGACCGCGAGCGCATGCAGCGCTTTGGCGAGGTTGCGCACGAGCCCGAGCTCGTTCGAGGTGATGATCTTCAGGTTCGCGACCGACGCCGGCAGTTTCGCGGCGACGCCCGACGGCAGCCCGAGGCGGTTGGCCAGGTCGGCGACGATCTGGCGCAGGTTGAGTGAAACGGTCCCGCCCTGGATCTGCACCCGTGGGCCGCCGCCCTTGACGATCGCGACGAGCGCTTCATCGGCGCTGCGGTTTGCCTTCTCCCAGACCGCCTGCACCTGTGCTGTCGCCAACGCGCGCTCGGCGGCCTGTTCGGCGACGCTGTGCAGCGCACCCGAGAGCGGGCCGGCAAGCGGCGAGAGTTCCTTCGGCAGTCGCGATTCGAGTTCGCCGGAGACGTTGACGTTCGCGTAGAGCTGGTCGATCAGATAGCCGGCGACGGCGGTGCGAACGGTCGACTTCTGCAGCAGCGCGGTGCTCGTTTTCGCCCAGTTCGAGGGGTCCATCAGCTGACGATTGGCCCAGATCGCGAAGATCGCGAAGATCGCGAGCAGGGTGGCGAGCGTGAGGATCAGGCGCACCCAGATTCGCCGGCCGCGACCGACTGGCCGCTCGGGCGCGGCGTGGACAGCAGCAGCGGCGCTCGGGGATTGTCCGGAGTCCGGGCCCGATCCGAGATCGTCGCCGTCTCCCGCCCCCACGTAAGAGTCCTCTGGCACTGCACGCGAGCCTACCAAGTCCGGCGGGGCCTCGGCCGGCGCCGCGTACGTGGAGGGAGCCGCCGCAACGGCGCCGAGTATGCTCTGCGCCGCGTCCCGCCCCGCTGCCCGAGAGACGGTGCACGACAGGCGAGCGACAATCCCTCGAACGATAAGGACTCAAACGTGATCTTGGCAACCAGTTATCCGTTCCTCGAAGTCGTCTGGACGATGCTCGTGTTCTTCGCATTCGTCGTCTGGATCTGGATCCTGTTCACCGTGCTGGCGGACATCTTCCGCCGTCACGACACCTCGGCCTTCGGCAAGGTGCTGTGGATCCTGCTGGTGATCATCCTGCCCTACTTCGGCGTGTTCATCTATCTGATCGCCGAGCATCAGGGCATGACGGAACGCACGATCAGCCAGCAGAAGGCCGCGCAGTCACAGTTCGACTCCTACGTGCAGTCGGTGGCGGCCAAGGGCGACCCGACGGAGCAGATCGCGAAGGCCAAGCAGCTGCTCGACAGCGGCACGATCACGCAGGCGGAGTTCGACCAGATCAAGCAGAAGGCCCTGGCCGGCTCCTAGCCGGCCGCGCAGCCGGTGGGCGCCCGCACGGCGCCCACCGCCGACGCTCGAGCGACTGCGCGCAGCCTCCTAGGCTGACGGTGAGATGCTCACGCTAGCCCTGATCGGAGTGCCCGTCGTCGAGGTGCTCGTGTTCATCGAGGTCGGGCGCCTGATCGGCTGGCCGGGGGCCATCGTGCTGCTGGTCGGCAGCTCGCTGCTCGGCGCGCGAGTGATCCGGACGCAGGGACGGGTTGCGATCGAGGCGGTCTCGCTGGCGCTCGTGCAACGGCGCCCACCGGGCCGCGCGGCGATCGACGGCGCGCTCGGGTTCCTCGGCGGCACGCTGCTGCTGCTCCCCGGCTTCGTCACCGACGCGTTCGGCGCGCTGCTGATGCTCCCGCCGACGCGCCGGCTCGCGCGCGTGTGGCTCGCACGCCACTACCTGGGGCGCATCGCGACCGTCCTGGCCGGTGCCATCCGCTTCGTCCCGGGCGAGCGCGGGATGCGCCCGGCCGACGTCGATTCGACCGCCGTCGATGACGATCTCGACGAGCTCGGCCGCTGAGCGCCCGCTCACGGCGGACAGAGCGAGGCGGTTCGGGCGCGCGTCCTCGCGCGATCGGCTCTTTAGAGTGTGGCTGTGTCGACTACCAGGCCCGCTCAGCAGAGCCGCCCCGCAGGCGGCACGCGCGAGCTCCCCGTGAAGACGCGGCCGCGCGCGCGGCTGCAATCCGGCGAGTCCGCCGAGCGAGGTCGCTCAGCGCGCGCGCATACGCCGCGCTCCGCCCACGGCGAATGGGAGCCGGCCCCGGCGCGGGCCGATCCGATCGAGCTGCTGCGGCTGCAGGCCGCCTCGCGCGTCCAGGAGCTCGTGCCGATCCGCTACGGGCGGATGCTCGTCTCACCGTTCACGTTCTACCGCGGCGCGGCGGCGGTTATGGCCGCGGACCTTGCGGCGACGCCCGATTCGGGCATCGTCGTGCAGGCATGCGGCGACGCGCACATCTCGAACTTCGGCGGCTTCGCGACCCCCGACCGCCGCGTCGTGTTCAGCCCGAATGACTTCGACGAGACGCTGCCCGGCCCGTGGGAGTGGGATGTCAAGCGGATGGCTGCGAGCACCGAGATCGCCGGCCGCGACATCGGGCTCAGCGCCGTCGAGCGCGCGTGGATCGTGCGCGAGTGCGTGCGCGAGTACCGCGAGGGCATGCGCGGCTTCGCCGACCGCAGCCATCTCGACGTCTGGTACGAGCGCCTGACGGCCAGCGAACTGGTCGACCGCTTCGGCGGCAGGCTGAGCACGCGCGGGCGGATCCAGTTCGCGCGCCCGTTTGCAAAGGCACGGCGCAAGACGAGTCTGCGGGCGGTCAAGAAGCTGACCGAGCGCGTCGACGGCAAGCTGCGCTTCAGTCACGTGCCGCCGCTGCTCGTCCCGATCCGCGAGCTCGTCGGGCCTGTCGACGCACGCGAGCAATCCGCGTTCGTGCAAACGGTGCTCAACCAGTATGCCGACAGCCTCGAAGCCGACCGCGAGTATCTGTTCCGCACGCACCGCTTCGTCGATATGGCCCGCAAGGTCGTCGGCGTCGGCAGCGTCGGCACGCGCGCGTGGGTGTTCCTGCTCGTCGGCCGCGACGGCAAGGACCCGCTCGTGCTGCAGGCGAAGGAGGCGCAACCATCGGTGCTCGAGGCATACCTCGGGGCGAGCGAGTTCGCAAACCACGGCGAGCGCGTCGTGCGCGGCCAGCGCATCTCCCAGGCGGCGAGCGACATCTTCCTGGGCTGGCAGCGCAGCATCGGGCTCGACGGCCGCGAACACGATTTCTACGTCCGCCAGCTGTGGGATTGGAAGGCCTCGGCAGACCCCTCGGCGATGGGCGCCGACGGCCTGCACGCCTATACGCGCGCCTGCGGCTGGTCGCTCGCCCGTGCCCACGCGCGCTCCGGCGACCGGCTCGCGATCGCCGCATACCTCGGCGCGGGCGCCAAGTTCGACCGCGCGATCGCGCGCTTCGCCGGCGCCTACGCGGATCAGAACGAACGCGACCACGAACGCCTCGCGGAAGCCGTCGCGGCCGGCGAAGTGCCCGCCGAGCAGGGCCTCTGAGACAGCTCGCGAGACGGCGCGCGCGCCTGGCGATTGACAAAGCGAGACGCCGCCGGTATCCCTACTGGCGGCCCCGGCCGTCGAACAGACGGCGGCCAGGCCACGGATGGAGGACGTCATGGATGGACCGGGAGCGGACAGGCGGAGAACGGGCGCAGAGCGCCAGCCGGGTCGGCGCGCGCGCGGGCCCCGCCGGCCGCGCCACCGGCCGGCCGCCCTGATCCTGCTCCTGCTGGCGCTCGCCGTCCCCATCGTCATCACGGCAGCGAGCGCCTCCGGCGAGGGCGCCCTCGTGCGCATCGGCGCCGCGCCACGGCTCCCGCGCGGCAGCGTCGACCTCGGCGCCGCGCCGGCCAGCGCCGCGATCTCGGGGGCCGTCGTGCTGCGACCGCGCGATCAGCAGGCACTGGAGCAGTTCATCGCGGCGGTCACGACGAAGGGCTCACCGCAGTTCGGCCGCTACCTCTCAAAGGGGCGCTTCGCCGCCGACTTCGGACCGTCGGCGACGACCGTC
This sequence comes from uncultured Solirubrobacteraceae bacterium, assembly GCA_963822245.1. Taxonomy (GTDB): domain Bacteria; phylum Actinomycetota; class Thermoleophilia; order Solirubrobacterales; family Solirubrobacteraceae; genus Palsa-744. The sequence goes on along the minus strand of CAWGGR010000008.1, from coordinate 199,547 downwards.
GCGGCGGTGCGCAGCGAGCTCGCGGGCGACGGGCTGCGCGTCGGGACGACCAGCTCCGACGGGCTGCTCGTGCATTTCTCCGGCTCGGCTGCGCACGTCGCCGGCGCATTTGCAACCGGCCTGCACCGCTACCGCCTCGCGGACGGCCGGATCGCCCGTGCCGCCACCTCCGCGCCGGCGCTGCCGAGCTCGCTCGCAGGGTCGGTCGCGACCGTGCTCGGCCTCGACGAACTCAAGCGCGCGCAGCCGTCGCGGATCCACCGCAACGCCTCGCTCGCGGGTCGCTTCGCGGCCGCCAAAGCGCCGAGCTTTCCGCATCCGCCGGGATCGCCCGACGCATGCGCGAATGCGAAGCTCGGCGCGAGCGAATACGGCGGCCTGACCGACGACGAGATCGGCTACGCCTACGGCGCGTTCGGCCTGTACGGCGAGGGCGACACCGGTTCAGGCGTGCACATCGGCGTGTTCGAGCAGGAACCGTTCGCGCCGTCGGACATCCAGCACTTCGACGCCTGCTACTTCGGCGCGAAAGGCGCCGCGGCGATGCTCTCGCGCCTGGACATCGTCGCGCTCGAAGGCGGGATCCCGCAGGGCCCGGGATCCGACGGCGAGGCGCTGCTCGACGTCGAGGACGTCTCGGCGATGGCCCCCGGCGCGAACATCGACGTGTACGAGAATCCGGAAACGGCGGGCGGTGAAGTGGCGGAGATCGCGGCGATGGTCAACGAAGACCGCGACCAGATCATCACCTCGAGCTATGGCCAGGCGTGCGAGCAGGAGGAGGAGGCGGGCCAGCCGGGGACGCAGCAGACGCTGAACTACCTGTTCGAGCAGGGCGCCGCGCAGGGCCAGACATTCCTCGGCGCGGCCGGCGACAACGGCAGCGACAGCTGCGAAGAAGACCACCGCGAAGCGACACCGCAGCCGGGCCAGAACCCGGTCTCGGCCGGTGAAATCGCGAGCCAGCCGTACGTGCTGGGCGTCGGCGGCACGACGATCACGGACGCGACACAGCCGGTGCATGAGCACGTCTGGAACGACGGCGGCGAAGGCGGCGCGGGCGGCGGCGGGATCTCGCAGTCGTTTGCGATGCCGAGCTGGCAGCGCGAAGCGACCTTGCCGGGGATCGCCCTGCCCGGCGGCCCCGACTACACGAACGCCGCGAACGTAGAGCAGCGCTTCGGCTATCCAACGGGGTTCTGCGAGGACACACTGCCGGGGGCCGAAGCGACGACGCCGTGCCGACTCGAGCCGGACGTCTCGGCGCAGGCGGATGAGTTCACCGGCGCGGTCACCGTCTACAGCGAGGAGTACCGCGGCGAACACGGCCTCGAAAGCGCGCCGGACGGGTGGATCACCTCCGGGGGCACGTCCTCGGCGACGCCGATCTGGGCGGGCATGCTCGCGCTCGCCGACGCCTCGCCGACCTGCCGCGAGAACCCGGCGACGGCGTCGGGCGTCGGCTTCGTCAGCCCGCTGCTCTACGCGATCGCCTCAAACCCGACTGCCTACGCGGCGTCGTTCAACGACATCACCAAGGGCAATATCGACCAGTACGACCTCGACGAAGGCAAGGTGTTCCCGGCGCGACACGGCTACGACCTCGCATCCGGCCTCGGCTCACCGCGGATGAGCGGCCCCGGCAACACGGCTGGGCTCGCCTACTACCTCTGCAGCTATGCGGCGAGCGCGCTCGCTCCAACCGTCAGCGGCCTGTCGCCGAGCTCCGGTTCGACGGCGGGCGGCGAGAATGTGAAGGTGACCGGCAGCGGCTTCGAGAGCGCGGGCGCGGCCGACGTCGCGGCTGTCCAGGTGGGGGTCTGGCGCGTTCCCGCGAGCGCCATCGACGTGCACAGCGCGACCTCGCTCACCGTCACGCTACCGCCGGCGCTCGACACGCTCAGCGCAGGCGCGCCGCCGTCGGAGGATGGTGCGGGCGCGGCCGATGTGATCGTGACGCTCAGCGACGACCGCTCGAGCGCGCCCGGCCCCGATGCGAGGTTCGAGTACGTCGACACCGCCAAGAAGACGGCGATCCCGAGCGTCACCGGCGTGACACCCTACGGCGGCAGCGAGGTCGCGCCGGCACAGGTGATGATCCTCGGCTCGGGCTTCACCGATGCCAGCGAAGTGAGCTTCGGCGGCGTCAAGGCGGCGAGCTTCAAGGTGATCGACGACTCGCGCATCGAAGTCGCGCCTCCCCCGTACGCGGCCGGCCACAGCGCCTGCTCGCCGCTGCCCGCCGGCGGCGTGTACGCGGGCGAGAACGCGGCCAACGACATCTGCCAGGTGCAGGTCGTGGTGCGCGACTCCGCCGGCGCCAGCTCGACGGCGCCGATCCTGCCGCCGTTCGAGGGCGCGCCTTCCTTCGAACAGGATGGAGCGCTCGAGGCACCGCTCGGATGCGGCTGCGAGGTGTACCCGGCGCCGAGCGAGTTCGACTACGCGCCCGCGCCGAGCATCGCCTCGGTTTCGACCTCGGCCGGCGCGAACAGCCTTGCGAGCGAGACAGGCGAAACGCTGATCACGATCCACGGCAGCGGGCTCAACCGCGCGACGCTCGACTACACCGACTTCGAAGTCCCGGGGCGGGGCGCGGCGACCGAACAGGAAATCAGCTTCGTGAGCGGCAACGAGATCCAGGTGGCCGCGCCGGCGCTCGCCGAATCGGCGCAGACGGCGAGCGTCGACGGGTTGAGCATCCCCCTCTCGATCCGCACGCTCGCGGGCGAAACGGCGCAGAGCGCGGTCCAGTACGCAGGCGTGCCGCGGGTCGCGGCCGTCGCGAACACGACCAGCAAGGTCACCCTGAAAGGCATCGGCGGCGCTCCCGACGGCGGCGGAACGCCGATCCGCCTGACAGGCAAGGGGCTGCTCGGCCAGGTCACGCTGGTGCGCTTCACAGACAGCGAGAGCCCATCCTCGGAAGGCAGCAGCTTCACACTCGCGGCGAGCACCGACACGCACCTGGAAACGCAGACGGTGGCGCAGAGCCCTGCGCTGGCAAACGTGCAGGCATGCACCGTCAGCGGCTGCAGCACCGCGTCGAAGGTGGCGCGCCTGTTCCTCTACCCGCCCGGGCAGCCCGCCGTCGAATCGCTGACGCCACCTAGCGGGAGCGCGGCCGGCGGCACGGCGGTGACCGTTCACGGCAAGAACCTCGGCTGCCCGCTCAGCGTCGCGTTCGGCGGAGCGAAGGGCGCGTCCTTCAGCATCGCGGAATCGATCCTCGCGTGCGCCTCGACGGGCACGGTCGGTGCGGTCTCACCCCCGGAGAAGTCCGCCGTAAAAGTACCCGTGACGGTGACGACGCTCGCGAGCTACTTCAGCGGCAGCGGTGACGTGCCCGGGGAAGCGCAGTTCACGTACACGAGCCCGTAGCGCGCCGCGCGCGATCTGCTCCGGCCGCGCTCGCGCCACGCATCGCCGGCGCGGCGTGCGGCCGGCTCAGAGCGTGAGGCAGCTAGGACTGGAACGAGTGGACGATCAGACCGATCTGGCCGGCCGCGCGGTTGGCGCCGCCACGCAGGGCGATGTCGATCTCATAGGCGGCTCTGTTCGTGGAGACGACGACCTCGCTCTGCACGAGCCCATGTTTGCTGCGCTCGAACGTGTACACCCATGCCGGGCCGGCCAGTGTCCGGATGGTTCCCGTGCTGAGCAGCTTGAAGTCGGCGAAATGGCTGCTGAGGGACCTGGTGAGTTCGGTGGAGAGCACCGACAGCGACTGTGTCAGCGGTCGCTTCGGCCGCACGAGCAGCACGGCCCTGCCGCCTTCCGCGACGAGGCCCGCCGCGGGCACGTTCGCGATCCTCGCCAGCTGCGCCGTCGTCAGGCGAGTCCACCCGGTCGGGTAGTGCAGGACGAACGGAGCCTGTCCGGTCACCGAGATGCTCCCCGGCTCCTTCAGCCCGGCCTGAGCCTGCGCCCGTGCCTGCGCCGATGCGGGGGCGTTGATGGCGGTCACCGCGGTCCCCGCCTTGAACGCACCGGCGAGCAGCAGCGCCAGCAGGGCGATCGCCGCGAGCGCACCGGTCGCAAGCAGGTTGCGGCGGAGGTGGCCGGGAGCGCGCCGGGGCGCCGTGGCTGCCGGCTCGGCCTGCGGTGAGACCTGCGCCTGGCCGTCGCCGAGGGGCGGCGGGATCGGCGGCGCCGAGGGTGTGTCGCGGACCTGGGCCGGTTGCGCGTACTGGGCCCCGAGGGCGTAGGTGCTGTCCGTCATTTCAGGTACCGAGGACCCTTCGTCGTGGGCGTTTGGAGTGAGCCGAGGCTTCCTCCGCGGTTTGCGGATGCCTCCTGCTTCGCCGGGCGCGCGCGATTTCCTGCATGGCCGTGGTCATTCGCTCCAGACCTCCCAGTCGATCTTGTCGGTGCTGCTCGCCGTCGCCTTCACCTTGAAGCCCGTCCCCGCCGTGCGTTCGACGACCGAGACGCCGATCGGCGTCGCGCCTTCGGAGGTCACGATGATCGCGCCCGTGGCGGTGGTCGCGGGCGCGGCGATCGTGATTTCGCCGCCGACCATCGCCGCGCTGACCCCGTGTTCTGCGGGGATCTGCTTGCTGACGGCTTTTGCGAGCTTGCCCGCAGAGACGGCTTCGTTTTTGATCTTCGCTTCGGTGACCGCGTTCGCGGCGAGCTTGGCTTCGGTGACCGCGCCTTCGGCGAGCTTCGCCGCGGTCACCGCGAGCGCCTTGATCTTCGCTTCTTCGACGGCTTCGGAGGCGAGCGTCGCGGCGGTCACCGCCAGCAGTTTGATCTTCGGAGTGGTGACTGCTTCGTTTTTGATCTTCGCTTCGGTGACCGCGTTCGCGGCGAGCTTGGCTTCGGTGACGGCTTCGGCCTTGATCTTCCCCGCTTCCACAGCTTCCGAGGCGAGCGTCGCGGCGGTGATCGCCAGCAGCTTGACCTTGCCCGTGGTCACGGCTTCATTCTTGATCTTGCCTTCGGCGACCGCTTCGGCGCCGAGCTTCGCTTCCGTGACCGCGCCTTCGGCGAGCTTCGCCGCGGTCACGGCGAGCGCCTTGATCTTCGCTTCTTCGACAGCTTCGGAGGCGAGCGTCCCGGCGGTCACCGCCAGCAGTTTGATCTTCGCCGTTTCGACCGCTTCGGAGGCCAGCGTGCCCGCGGTGATCGCGAGCAGTTTGACCTTCGCGGTCGTGACCGCTTCGTTCTTCAGCTTCGCCGCCGACACGGCTTCGGAGGCGAGCTTGGCTTCGCTGACAGCTTCGTTCTTGAGCTTCGCCGCCGTGACCGCTTCAGCTCCGAGCTTGGCTTCGCCGACCGCGCCCGCCGCCAGCTTGCCTTCGGTGACCGCGCCTTCGGCGAGCTTCGCCGCGGTCACCGCGAGCGCCTTGATCTTCGCTTCTTCGACAGCTTCGGAGGCGAGCGTCCCGGCGGTCACCGCCAGCAGTTTGATCTTCGCCGTTTCGACCGCTTCGGAGGCCAGCGTGCCCGCGGTGATCGCGAGCAGTTTGACCTTCGCGGTCGTGACCGCTTCGTTCTTCAGCTTCGCCGCCGTCACGGCTTCGGAGGCAAGCTTCGCTTCGCTGACGGCGGCCGCGGCGAGCTTTGCTTCGCTGACCCCTTCGTTCTTGAGCTTCGCGGTCGTGACCGCTTCGGCTCCGAGCTTGGCTTCTGTGACCACTTCCGTGCCGAGCTTTGCGCTCGTCACGGCGCCCGCGGCGAGCTGGGTCGCGGTGATCGTTTCTTTGGCGATCTTCGCCGCCGAGACCGCTTCGTTCTTCAGCTTCGCTTCCGAGACCGCTTCGGCGGCGAGCTTGCCTTCGCTGACGCCAAGGTTCTTCAACTGCGCCGTGCTGACGGCTTCTGTGGCGAGCTTGGCTTCGGTGACGGCTTCGCTGCCGAGCTTCGCGCTTGTCACGGCGCCCGCGGCGAGCTGAGCCGCCGTGATCGATTCTTTCGCGATCTTCGCCGCCGAGACCGCTTCGTTCTTCAGCTTCGCTTCCGAGACCGACCCGGCCCGCAACTGCCCTTCAGAGATCTGCTGCTGGACCCATTCAATCGCGCTCACACCCAACGTGAACGGACCCGCACCATCCACATAGAACACCGACTGTTCGTTGACCGTCCCTTTTTCAACGAACACCACCGACCCGGGCACCTGTTCGCCCGAGCTCATATCGCTCGCGCGCGTCAACACCCACGCTTCAGCACCAGCTTTGCCGGCACTCGTGACCACATAGATGCCGTCATGAGACCCAGCCGCCTCGTTCTTGACGAGCACACGTTCGCCCGCTTTCGGCGACGCACCATCGACCGACAACGCGACCAGCGCTTCGCTCGTCAACGTCCCCGCGACATTGTTATAAGCGTCTTTCGCGAGCGCTTCCGCAGTCGCATACTGCACATTCGGATGACTCCTGGCGTTGATCGCTTCCTTCACACCTTTGCTGAGCTTGCCTTCCGTCACAGCTTCGTTCTTCAACTTCGCCGACGTCACCGCTTCATTCTTCAACTTGCCTTCGGTCACCGCTTCAGACGCCAGCTTGCCTTCAGTCACCGCTTCGCCCTTCAACTTCCCCGACGTGACAGCTTCCGCGCCCAACTTCGCTTCCGTGACCGCTTCCGCACCCAGCCTACCCGTCGTCACAGCACCAGCAGCAAGCTGCGAAGCCGTAATCGATTCTTTCGCGATCTTCGCCGCAGACACCGCTTCATTCTTCAACCGCGATTCCGAAACCGCTTCCACAGCAAGCTTCCCTTCGCTCACCGCTTCACCCTTCAACTTCGCTTCAGACACAGCGCCGGCCGCAAGCTTTGCTTCTGTGACCGCTTCTTTGCGGAGCTTGCCTTCGGCGACCGCTTCGGCAGCGAGCTTGCCTTCGCTGACCGCGAGATTCCTCAGCTGGGCCGTCGAGACCGCTTCAGAGGCGAGCTTGCCTTCGGTCACCGCTTCGTTTTTGAGCTTGCCCGTCGAGACGACTTCTGCGGCGAGCTTGCCTTCGCTGACGGCTTCGTTCTTGAGCTTCGCGGTCGAGACGGATTCCGCAGCGAGCTTGGCTTCGCTGACAGCTTCGGCTCCGAGCTTCGCGCTCGTCACGGCACCGTTGGCGAGCTGGGTCGCGGTGATCGTTTCTTTGGCGATCTTCGCCGCCGAGACCGCTTCGCTCTTCAGCTTCGCTTCCGAGACCGCTTCGGCGGCAAGCTTGCCTTCAGAGACCGCGAGAGCCTTGATTCTCGATTCTGAGACAGCACCGGCAGCGAGCTTTCCTTCACTGACAGCTTCTTTCCTGAGCCTGCTTTCGGTCACGGCTTCGCCGGCGAGCTTTTCTTCGGTGACCGCGAGATTTGCCAGCTGCGCGGTGTTGACCGCTTCGGAGGCGAGCTTGGCTTCGCTGACGGCTTCGTCCTTGAGCTTGCCTTCGGAGACCGCTTCTGCGGCGAGCTTGCCTTCGCTGACGGCTTCGTCCTTGAGCTTGCCTTCGGTGACGGCTTCGTTTTTGAGCTTGCCGGTTGAGACGGCTTCTGTGGCGAGCTTGGCTTCGGTGACGGCTTCGCTGCCGAGCTTCGCGCTTGTCACGGCGCCCGCGGCGAGCTGAGCCGCCGTGATCGATTCTTTCGCGATCTTCGCCGCCGAGACCGCTTCGTTCTTCAGCTTCGCTTCCGAGACCGACCCGGCCCGCAACTGCCCTTCAGAGATCTGCTGCTGGACCCATTCAATCGCGCTCACACCCAACGTGAACGGACCCGCACCATCCACATAGAACACCGACTGTTCGTTGACCGTCCCTTTTTCAACGAACACCACCGACCCGGGCACCTGTTCGCCCGAGCTCATATCGCTCGCGCGCGTCAACACCCACGCTTCAGCACCAGCTTTGCCGGCACTCGTGACCACATAGATGCCGTCATGAGACCCAGCCGCCTCGTTCTTGACGAGCACACGTTCGCCCGCTTTCGGCGACGCACCATCGACCGACAACGCGACCAGCGCTTCGCTCGTCAACGTCCCCGCGACATTGTTATAAGCGTCTTTCGCGAGCGCTTCCGCAGTCGCATACTGCACATTCGGATGACTCCTGGCGTTGATCGCTTCCTTCACACCTTTGCTGAGCTTGCCTTCCGTCACAGCTTCGTTCTTCAACTTCGCCGACGTCACCGCTTCATTCTTCAACTTGCCTTCGGTCACCGCTTCAGACGCCAGCTTGCCTTCAGTCACCGCTTCGCCCTTCAACTTCCCCGACGTGACAGCTTCCGCGCCCAACTTCGCTTCCGTGACCGCTTCCGCACCCAGCCTACCCGTCGTCACAGCACCAGCAGCAAGCTGCGAAGCCGTAATCGATTCTTTCGCGATCTTCGCCGCAGACACCGCTTCATTCTTCAACCGCGATTCCGAAACCGCTTCCACAGCAAGCTTCCCTTCGCTCACCGCTTCACCCTTCAACTTCGCTTCAGACACAGCTTCCGCGGCTATCTTCGCTTCTGTCACGGCGTCGTTCTTGAGCTTCGCGGCCGAGACCGCTTCTGAGGCGAGCTTGGCTTCGGCGACGGCTTCGGCGCCGATGCGGCCGGTTGTCACGGCGCCGATCGCGAGCTGCCCGGCGGTGATCGCTTCTTTGGCGATCTTCGCCGCCGAGACCGCTTCGTTCTTGAGGCGCGATTCCGAGACTGCTTCAGATGCGAGCTTCGCTTCGCTGACGGCTTCGCTCTTGAGCTTCGCTTCAGAGACAGCGTTGGCCGCAAGCTTGGCTTCGCTGACGGCGAGGTTTTTCAGCTGGAGGGTGTTGACGGCTTCGGAGGCGAGCTTCGCTTCGCTGACCCCTTCGTTCTTGAGCTTCGCCGCCGTGACCGCTTCGAAGCCCAGCTTGGCTTCGGTCACAGCTTCGTTCTTCAGCTTGGCTTCCGAGACCGCTTCCGCGCCCAGCTTGGCTTCGCTGACCGCTTCGTTCTTGAGCTTCGCCGTCGTAACCGCTTCGGCTCCGAGCCTGGCTTCGGTGACCGCTTCGGTGCCGATCTTCGCGCTCGTCACCGCGCCGTTGGCGAGCTCGGTCGCGGTGATCGTTTCTTTGGCGATCTTCGCCGCCGAGACCGCTTCGTTCTTCAGCTTCGCTTCCGAGACCGCTTCGGCGGCAAGCTTGCCTTCAGAGACCGCGAGAGCCTTGATCTTCGCTTCCGAGACAGAACTGGTGGCGAGCTTGCCTTCGCTCACGCCGAGGTTCTTCAGCTGCGCCGTATTGACCGCTTCGGCGGCGAGCTTGGCTTCGGTCACCGCGAGGTTCTTCAGCTGGGCGGTGTTGACCGCTTCAAGCGCGAGCTTGCCTTCGCTGACGCCGAGGTTCTTCAGCTGAGCTGTGTTGACCGCTTCGGCGGCGAGCTTGGCTTCGGAGACGGCTTCGCCGGCGAGCTTTTCTTCGGTGACCGCTTCAGCGGCGAGCTTCGCGCCGGTCACAGCGCCATCGGCGAGCTGCGCCGCGGTGATCGTTTCTTTCGCGATCTTCGCCGCCGAGACCGATTCGTTGCCGAGCTTGTCTTCGGAGACGGACCCGGCCAGCAGCTGCCGTTCGGAGACCTGCTCCTGGACCCATTCGATCGGCGTGGACCCGAGCGTGAACGGCCCGGACCCGGCGCTGTAGAAAACGGCCTGTTCGTTGACGACGCCTTTTTCGACGAGCACCACCGAGCCGGGGACCTGTTCGCCCGAGCTCATGTCGCCCGCGCGCGTCAGCACCCACGCTTCAGAGCCGGGGCGACCCGAGCTCGTGACCACGTAGATGCCGTCGTGGGATGGGGCCGCCTCGTTCTTGACAAGCACCCGTTCGCCGACGTTGGGCGCCGCGCCGTCGACCGCCAAGGCGGCCAGCGCTTCGCTCGTCAGCGTCCCGGCGGCGTTGTCGAAGAGGTCTTTCGGCAGCGCTTCAACCGTCGCGTACTGGACGTTCGGATGCGCGCCTCTGGCGCCTTCCTTCCCTTCGGGGCCGGCGGGACCGGGGGGCCCCGTTTCGCCTTTGGCGCCCTGCGCACCGCCTGCGCCCGCGTGGCCTTCCTTTCCTTCGGGCCCGGCGGCGCCGGCCGCACCCCGTTCGCCCTGTGGGCCCTGGGCCCCGGCGGGCCCGCTCGGCCCCGCCTTCCCCGCCGGCCCCGCCGGCCCCGCCGGTCCCTTGGTGCTCTTCGGCTTCGCCTTCGCCCGCGCAGTCGCCGCGTGGCGCCGTCGCACGTTCGCGCGGTGGGCGCTGCCGGCGCGCGCGACGGGCAGGGCGGTTTGAGCGCGCGCAACCGCAGGGCCACCCACGCCGGCGAGCAGCGCGCCGGCGACGACGAGGAGGAGGAGTGCGGCTCTGGGCCGGCTGCGGGCGGTTGATCTCGGCACGGCGGGGGCTGTCTGTTCCTAGGGTGTCAGGGGCGCCACGGCGTGACGCTGGTTGCGGGAAGAGGGTGTTTCTGTCGGTGCTGCGGGACGGCACGCGTACTTCCTGTCGAGGAGTCCGAAATCGACCGTCGAGGCGCTCGACCGTAGTAGTGGCCGCGCGCTTGCAGTGCGCAATGCCGCTTCGCGCGCGGGCCGCGCCGCTACATACGTCGCGCCCCGGCAGACCCCTGCCGCCCGGCGTCGAGAAACAACGAGCGGTCAGCCCGCGCCACACACGCAACCCTTGGTTGCTAGTATGCCTCAAGCACTTCGCAACCATCGGTTGCACATCAACCCGAGGAGGAGCCAGCGTGACCACTGACAGCGTCGAACGAGAGATCCTGATCGGTGCGAGCCCGGAGGTCGTCTGGAGCGTGATAACCGAGCCTGAGGAGATCAGCCGCTGGTTCAGCGACGAGGCGGACGTCGATGGGCGCGCCGGGGCCGACGGCAGGCTCACCTGGCAACCCGGAGGCCGCGGTGGCGACCGGCAGGTCGACATGATCGTGCCGATTCGAGTTGTCGATGCCGAACCGTTCCGCCGCTTCTCCTTCCGCTGGAACCACCCCGAGGGCGCCGAGCCGGACGAGAGCAACTCGGCACTCGTCGAGTTCAGCCTCCTCGAGGAGGCTGACGGGACACGCCTGCGGGTCCTCGAGAGCGGAATCGACGCCGTCACGAATGACGAGGCGAGCAATGCCCGCTACCGCGAGGACCACAGCCGGGGCTGGGAGAGGCATCTCGGCGAACTCTTCGAGTACGTGGCCGCGAAGCCACGCCAGGCGGCGCGTCGATGACGACGGCGACCGCCGCGGACGACGCCCTGTGGGCGGCCGTGGCCGACCCCACGCGCCGGCGCGTGCTCGACGCGCTGCTCGAGGGCGAGGCGACCACGACGACGCTCGCGCAGGGGCTGCCGGTCACTCGCCAGGCGGTCGCCAAGCACCTGGTCGTGCTCGACCGGGTCGGCCTGATCACCGGCCGGCGGCGCGGCCGGGAGGTGCGCTACACGGTGCGCCCCGAGCGGCTCGACGATGCCGCCGAGGCGATGGCTCGGGTGGCCGCGCAGTGGGACAGGCGCCTGGCCCGGATCAAGCGCCTCGCTGAGTCCGTGCAGGCCGAAGGCGACGATCGATTTCCAACAGCGACAAGGAGGGTGCAATGACCAATCACAGGACTGGAACTCGTGAAGAATGGCTGTCCGCGCGGCTCGATCTGCTCAACGCGGAGAAGGAGCTCACGCGCCGCGGCGACGAGCTGGCGCTGATGCGCCGGGACCTGCCCTGGGTTCCGATCGAGAAGGAGTACGTGTTGGCGACCGATGCGGGACCGGCGACACTCGCCGACCTCTTCGAAGGGCGCTCGCAGCTGCTCGTCTACCACTTCATGTTCGGGCCCGAGTTCACCGCGGGGTGTCCGTCGTGCTCGGCGATCGCGGACGGTTTCGCCGGGTCGGTCGTGCACCTGGCCAATCACGACGTCGCGTTCACAGCGGTGTCGCGGGCGCCGCTGTCCAAGCTGCAGGACTACAAGCGACGGATGGGCTGGAGCTTTCCCTGGGCGTCCTCGTTCGAGAGCGACTTCAACTACGACTTCCACACGTCGCACACCGACGAGGAATGGCAGACGGGCGCGGTCAAGTACAACTTCCAGACCGCGGACATGCGGCCCTCCGAGGAGAGCCCCGTGCTGATCGAGCTCGCGTCGGGCGCCGGCACGGATCCCGCCACGTTCAGAAAAGAGGGGCCGGGCATGAGCGCGTTCGCGCTCGAGGACGGTGTCGTGTATCACACCTACTCTGCCTACGGGCGAGGCGTCGACGGCATCTGGGGCATGTACTCGTGGCTCGACCGCGCGCCGCTCGGGCGAAACGAGAACGGCATCTGGTGGCGCCGCCACGACGAATATGAAGGACGCTGAGCCACGGCTGGGCGATGATGCCGGCATCGCTCGCGCCGACGGCCGCCGCCTTTGCCGCGGCTCGACGCGAGCTCAGCCTCGGCGACCGCGGCGGTCCTCGTCGTGCTCGCGGTCGCGATTCTCGCCGTGCCCCGGGAGTCCCGGGGTTCGTCGTTCCGGGCTCGCGCTCCTCATCGCAGATGATGAAGGCGATGCGATAGAGCGCGCGAAGCGCGACCGAGCTTGCGACGGTACGGTCCGAGAGCTTGCGATCGAACCCGATCTGGCAACCTGCGCGCCGTGGGCCAAGCGATCGGACAGCTCCTTCCCCTAGCGATCGGGGTGGCGCTCAGCCCGGTGGCGATCATGGTCGTCATCGCGATGCTGTTCTCGCAGCGGGCGATGCCGAACGGCCCCGTCTACCTGGCGGGCTGGCTGGCTGCGGTCGGCGGCGCGGCGGGCGTTGCTCTCGCCGTGTCCGACGTCGCGAGCGTGGGAAGCGAAGAGGCCGCGACCAACGCCGCCTCGTGGGCGAAGCTGGGGCTCGGCGTGCTTCTCCTCGCGGGTGCCTCGCGCCAATGGCACCGGCGCCCCTCGCCCGGTGAGCAGGCTCAAGCGCCCAAGTGGATGGCGGGCATAGACGGGTTCACGCCCGCGAAGTCGTTCGGGCTCGCGCTGCTGCTCGGGCTGAAACCGAAGAACCTGATCCTGAGCATCGCGGCCGGCACGACAATCGCCCAGGCCGGCCTGCCCGGCGGCGAACAGCTGGCGGCGCTCGCAGCCTTCATCGCCCTGGCCGGTATCACCGTTGCCGCCCCCGTGCTCTATCGCGCCTTTGGCGGAGATCGCGCCGCGGCGAACATGGACGGATGGAAGCTCTGGCTGCAGCAGAACAATGCGACCGTGATGACGATGCTGCTGCTCGTGTTCGCGTTTGTGCTGACCGGCCAGGCGATCCAAACGCTGGCGGCGTGAGCGTGGCTGTGACCAGGCCCGGCGCAGCCGGGCGGCGAAATCGGCGCAGAGCTTGGGTCAGCACTATCGCCGCGGACGGGCTGCAGTCGTCTCGGAGCTTGCTCCGCAGACTTCCACCTCGCTCGGCCGAAAGTAGGTGGGACGCGCCTCGGCTCGTAAAAACCAGGCCCACCAAACCGCCCGGTAGGGCCAAATTATGGAGACGGTGGGAATCGAACCCACGTCCGCGATCGCGTGTGAATGGCGTCTACGAGCATATCCGGCGCTCTGATCTCATCCTCCACTCGCCTCGCCGGCGGGGTTGTGAAGGACCAGTCTCCTGAATGTCCCTGGCTTGGCGGAGACGGACCGCACCGGGTGAGCCTGCTTTCTGATCCCGGCCTTCCCCGCCGCAGGCAAGCGGGGCCCGAGACCTCACGGCTTAGCTATTGACTAAGCGGCGAGGGCGTACTCGTGTGAGTCCGCACCTATGTTTTCCCGGGTGTTTTACGAGGCCGCCCGGGACCTCGACTCGCAACCATCCCCACGAGCCGACCACGTCGAAGCCTGTCGTCCCCGGGGAAACTGCTTCCACAGTCTAGCCCGCGCGCGAGCCAGAAAAGCGACGCGGCCCCGAACCGTCTGAGGAGCCCGTATGGCCGGCCCCGTGGGCCTTCCGATGCGGGTGGCGTGGCCTTGCACCTCTGGCCTCGCTCTTCGCGGCTCGGTTCCGCGTCTTGCCATCAAGGTAGCTCGCCGAGGAGGCACCTGCAAGGGCCGTGGACGTTCGTTGGCCGGGGCGCGGCGCGGAGCCGCTCGGCCGGGGCCGCGAGGGGCCGTGCAAGGGTGCGCGCAGCCCGTTAGGCAATGCTTAGAAGGGGTGCCACAATGGAGATATGGACGGTCACGAGTTTTCGCTGCCGGCGCCTGCTCCCGGCTCGGTTCCAGCCGGTCCGAGCGCGCATCCGGTCGCCCCGCTGACTGCGCAGGCGCCCTCAGCGCAGACCGGCGAGGATCCGTTCGGCGCGACACCTACAGGGCCGGTGCGCAAAGCGCGCAACCGCATCGGCAGCGCTCTCGCCGGGGTCGTCGCCCTGATCGCGAAGTTCGGCGTCGCGCTGAAGGCGCTCGTCGTCGCGCTCCCGAACCTGAAGCTGTTCGTGACCGCGGGCACCGCGCTGGTGTCGGTGGCGGCCTACAGCCTGTTCTTCGGCTGGTGGTTCGCGGTCGGCTTCGTGGTGCTGCTGTTCGTGCACGAGATGGGCCACGTGATCGCGCTGCGGCGCGAGGGGATCAGGGCGAGCGCGCCGATGTTCGTGCCCTTCATGGGCGCCGCGATCTTCACCAAGTCGCTCGGCGACAACGCGCTCGCCGAGGCGCGCGTCGGGCTTGCCGGCCCGATCCTCGGCACCCTCGGAGCGGCCGCCGTTGCAGTGGTCGGCGAGCTCACCGGCAGCTCGCTGCTGATCGCGCTCGCGTACTTCGGCTTCTTCCTGAACCTCTTCAACCTGCTGCCCGTGATCCCGCTCGACGGTGGGCGCGCGGCCGCTGCGATGAGCCCATGGATGTGGTTCGCGGGCTTCGGCGTCCTCGTCGCGCTCGCGTTCACCGACCCGGGGAACCCGATCCTGCTGATCATCGTGCTGTTCGCGGGCTTCCAGACGTGGCACCGCTGGCAGCAGCGCAACAACCGCTCGCTGGCGCAGGCCGCCTACTACCGCGTCTCGCCGCGCAACCGCCTGCTCGTGGCGAGTGTGTACGTCGGCCTGATCGCGCTGCTCGTGTTCGGGATGCACGAAACCCACATCCTCAGCAGCGGCGGGCACAGCTTCGGCTCGCTGTGAGCTAGCGGCGCGCCTCGCGCACCGCGCGTTCCATGTCGCGCTTGGTCTCGCGCTCCCTGATCGTCTGGCGCTTGTCGTAGAGGTCCTTGCCGCGCGCGAGCGCGATCTCGACCTTTGCGTGTGCGCCGGAGAAGTAGATGCGCGTAGGCACGAGCGTGAGGCCGCGCTCCTTCGCGCGCGCGGCGATGCGATCGAGCTCGCGGCGGTGCAGGAGCAGCTTGCGCGGCCGCTCCGGGTCGTGGTTTTCGCGCGACGCGGGGCCGTAGGGCGGGACGTGCACCGAGTGCAGCCAGAGCTCGCCGTCGCGCATCGCCGCGTAGCCGTCCTTCAGCTGTGCCCCGGAGGTCCGCAGCGCCTTCACCTCGGTGCCCTCGAGCACGATCCCGCACTCCAAACGCTCGATCAGCTCGTAGCGATGCGACGCATAGCGGTTGGACGCCACGTCCCCCGCGCCGATCTTGCGCTTGCCCTTGCCCTTGGCCATCATCCGAGCCTAGCCTGTGGGAAGCAGATCGACCCTTCCGCGGATCGCCTCGACGCGCGCGACCCGCACCTCGATCGGATCGCCGAGCCGCAGCGTCGCCCCGGTCCGCTCGCCGCTGAGGATCGTGCCCTGCTCGTTCAGCTCCCACCACTCGCGCTGATCGCTGCCGCGCAGCTCGCGCACCGGGAGCATGCCCTCGAACGGGGCGACGAGGCCGTCCTCGGCCGCGTCTGTGACCTCGGCGGCCGGCCCGAAGGAGATGAACGCACCGGCCGCGATCAGGCCGGCGACCTCACCGGCAAACACCTGGTCGAAGCCGCGCTCGTGCAGCACGCGCTCCAGCGCAAAGCAGGCGGCGACATCGTCGGCGGCGCGCTCGATCTTCATCGCCTCGCGCTCGCGTTCTGAGCACCACACGCCGAGCTCGACGAGCTCCGCTGCGCGCGGCGCACGCTCACCGCCGCCCACGGCTGACAGCAGCGCCCGATGGCAGACGAGGTCCGGATAGCGGCGGATCGGCGAGGTGAAGTGACAGTAGCTGGCGGATTTCAGGCCTGTATGCCCGAGATTCTGTGGCGAGTAGTAGGCCTGCTTGAGCGAGCGCAGCACCAGCGAGCCGAGTGCGAAGCGGCCCCTGCCGCTGTGCCGCACGTGCTCCTCGACGCGCGCCGAGATCGGACCGATCAGCTCCGCCGCCTGCGCCGGGGAGAGCTGTCCAGCACGCGCCGGGGTCGGCACATCGAGCGAGGCCAGCTGCTCGATCAGGCGTTCGATGCGCGCGGGCTCCGGGCGCTCGTGCACGCGATACAGGCACGGCACACCGCGCTTGGCCAGCAGCGAGGCGACGGCCTCGTTCGCGGCGATCATCAGGTGCTCGATCAGACGATGGGACTCGGTCTGCGCGCGCGGGCTGATGTCGCTGACGTTGCCATGCGCGTCGAAGGAGAACTCGGGCTCCTCGGAGTCGACGAGCAGCGCGCCACTCTGCTCGCGCTTGCGCTGCAGCGCCGCCGCGACCGCGCGCGCCGCGCCGAGCGGCGCCCCCCACGGCTCGGCCGCGCTGTCCGCGCCCGCGAAGATGCGATCCACCCGCTCGTAGTCCAGACGCGCATCCGAGCGAATCAGCGAGCGGTAGAAGGCGGCGCGCTCGACGCTCGCGCCGTGCAGCTCGAGCTCGATGGTCACCGCCGCGCGGTCCTCTCCGGGCACGAGCGAGCAGGCTCCGCTCGAGAGCGCGTGCGGGAGCATCGGCTCGACCGCGCCCGGCACATACACGCTGCTCGCGCGCCGGCGTGCCTCGCGATCGACGAGCGAACCGTCCGGCACGTGCGCGGCGACATCCGCGATGTGCACCCACACGCGTGTGCGGCCGTCGCTTCGTGCTTCCGCTGAGATCGCATCGTCGTAGTCGCGCGCAGACGCCGGGTCGATCGTGAACGTCGCGAGGCGGCGCAGGTCGTGCCGGTCGCCGGGCGTGTGCGCGACGCGCTCCCCCGCCGCGCGCGCCTCGCGCTCGACGCCCGCGTCGAAGCGGCGGGCGAGGCCACGGTCGAGCATCAGGCCCTCGAGCACGTCGCGAGCGACATCCGGGCGACCGAGCACGCGCAGGATGCGCGGCGCCGAGCCCCGGCCTGCGCCCTGCACGAGCACGAGATCACCGCTGCGCGCCTCGCGTTTGCCGGCGCGCGCCGACTTCAAGACGATCCGCGAGGCGCCGCCTCGCCCCCTCGCCGCGGACGCCTCGGACAGGTCACGCGCGAACAGCGGCTCGGCCGTCAGGAAACGGCCACGGCGCTCGATCACCGCGACGAGCGCTCGCGCCCGCGGAGCGCTTCGCGGCGAGGAGCCCGACCTCGCGCTCACCCGGCTTTCGCCGCGAGCGTGCTCAGCGCGACCGCGAGGCCGTGTTCGCTGTCGACGCCGCTGCGCACGAGCACTTCGGGCGTGATGCCGGCGCCCTGTTTTACGCCGCCGCCGCCGAGGTTGCGCCCGTCGGGAGTGAAGTACTCGCCGACCGTGATGTCGAGCGCGCCGCCGTTTGAGAGCGGCTCCTCCTCCTGGAAGACGCCCTTGCCGAAGGTGTGCGTGCCGACGACCGTGGCGCGGTGGTGATCCTGTAGCGCGGCCGTCACGATCTCCGCCGCCGAAGCGGTGTTCTTGTCGACCAGCACGACCACCGGGATCGATCCCGAGATCGCATCGCCAGTCGCGGTCAGCGTCTCACTCGGCTGGGTACGCCCACGCGTGCTCACGATTGTGCCCTTCTCGACGAAGATGCTCGCGATCAGCTGCGCCTCCTCGACGAGCCCGCCGCCGTTGCCACGCAGATCGAGGACGATGCCCTTCGCGCCCGCCCGCAGCTGATGTTCGACCGCTTCACGCACTTCGGCGTGCGCGCCCGCGCTGAACATCGCCAGCGCGACGACGCCGAGCTTGACGCCGTCGACGGTCCGGGATGTTGACGCCACGACCGGCTCTGAGATCGTCGCACGGGTGATTCTCACGGTGCGCGTTGCGCCAAGGCGTGCATGTGCAGCGGGTGGCGATTCGATCTCGAGCACGACGTCGGTCCCCGGCAGGCCCTTGATCAGCGCCGTTGATGCGTTCGGCGAGAGACCCGCGATCCTGCGCGAGTTGACCCCGACGATCACATCACCCGCTTTCAGGCCGGCGCGCGCAGCCGGTGTGGAGTCGAACACGCGCGCGATCAACAGGCCGCGATCATCCATCAGCGGGTCGACCGCGATGCCGATCCCGGTGAAGTGCGGCGGCGCTATGAATTCGTGAAATTCGCTCGCCGTGAGATAGTGCGAGAAGCGATCGTCAAGGCTCGCGACGACGCCCGAGATCGACGAATCGGAGAGCTTGCTCGTGGGGATCCGGCGGTAGTAGTCGCTTGCGATCCGCTGGATCGCTTCATCGACGACGAGCGTCTGCTGGTTCGCGAGCAGGCCGCTGCGCAGAAAGCCGGGCAGGTCTTCCGGGTGCCCGCCCCACCACACGCCCGCGATCAGCAGCACCGGCAGGAGCACCACGAGGATGATCGTCAGCGGCTTTTGGCGAGAGGGCGACATGGACGCTGAGAAGCGTAGTCGAGAGCCACCGGCGCCCGGGACGGTAACGCCTCCGGCGGGGAGTCGCCGCGAACCTTCTAGGGTGGGCGCATGGCGAGCGTGACGAGCAGCACCGTGCCCGCGAACGGCATGCCGATCCACCGGATCGCGCTGCCCGGGACACGTGCATTGACCGTGCTCGTCGCGTTCGACGCCGGCGCACGCAATGAGCGCGTCGAGGAGAACGGTATGGCTCACTTCCTCGAGCACCTCGTCTTCAAGGGCGGCGAGAAGTACCCGACCTACAAGGACGTCAACGAGACCGCCGAGCACCTCGGCGGGGTCCTCAACGCGTATACCAGCCACGACCTCGTCGCCTTCCACATCACCGTCCGCGCCGAGAGCGCCGCCGAGGCGATCGACCTGCTCACCGACTTCGTCGGCCGCCCCCGCCTGGATGCAGAGGAGCTCGACCGCGAGCGCGGCGTCGTGATCCAGGAGATCAACCGCGCCTTCGACCAGCCGTCGATGGTCGCCGAGTACCTGATCGACCGCGCCGCCTTCGGCGAGCACCCGCTGGGTCGTACCGTGCTCGGCCCCGAGCTGAACCTCAAGAGCTTCACGCGCGAGGGGATCATCGCCTTCCGCGACCGCCGCTGGGCCGGCGCGCGTGGCGGCGCGTTCCTCGCCGGAAACCTCGAGCACCTGCCGCCCGATGACACGCTGCACGAGCTGTTCGCGCGCTTCCCCGCGCTGCCCGAGCCCGAGCCCTACCTGCCGGCGCCCGACTTCCTGCCCGAGACGCTCGTCGAGGAGCGCGACACGAACCAGTCGCACCTGCGGATGATCTACCGGCCCGACATCTCGGTCGCAAGCGAGCGCGAGCGTGCAGCGCTCGCGATCTACGCGACGCTGCTCGGCGGCTCGATGGGCTCGCGTCTGTTCGATGAGATCCGCGAGAAGCGTGGGCTGTGCTATTCGGTCTCCGCGATCAGTCACAACTTCGCCGACCTGCCGGTCCTGCAGCTGAGCTCCGGGCTCGACTCGAGCAAGTGCATCGAGGCGTACACGCGCATGCGCGAGATCGTCGATGAGCTGCGCACCGACGGCCCGACCGAGGAGGAGGTTCGCCGGGCGCGCGCGTTCGCCGCCGGGCGCACCGTGCTCGGCTTCGAGAACTCCGGCGCCGTCGCGCGCTACGGCGCCACGCAGGGCATCGTCTTCGGCGAGGACATCGATCCGGATGCCTCGATCGCGGTGCTCGACGGGGTCACCTACGACGAAGTGCGCGAGGTCGCCGCCGGCGTCACCGAGAACCTCGCCGTGGCTTGTGTCGGGCCGCACACGGCCGACGAGTTCTAGCCCGCCTCGTCCGTCGGCCTTTTCAGCAGCTGCAGCGGCGGCGGCTCAGCCTGCGAGCTGCGGGCCGCGGGTAGCGCCACGAGCCTCTCGATCCGCGGGTCCTCGTCGAGCATCTCGCGCAGCCAGCGCGTGGCATCTGCGATATCCAGCGAGCGTGCCTCAACCATCGCTTCGATGTCGATCCAGTCGCGCGGGCGGTCGAACATCACCTTGAACACCGCCAGCCCTGCGCAGTCGATGACCGGAATCGTACGGCCCTCGAACGGCACCAACCGGACGAGCTCTCCGACGCGATCGTGGAACGGCAGGACACTGAGAAACAGGTCGATCGGGGTGATGCCCCAGTGCAGCCTCACCTGGCCCTCACGTTCGGCCTGTTCGAGCTGCATGCCGCTGACCTCCACGCCCTCCGGCATCGCAGCGAACACGTCGCGGGCGCGCTGCGGGTGGACGAACACGTTGACATCGACATCCCGCGTGCCTCGCGGCTCGAGTACGCAGTAACCGAGCGCGATCGCGCCGCCGATTGCATGCGGGATGCCGGCGGCGTCCAGTCCATCGTGCACCGCGAGCAGCTGGTCTCCGAGCTCACTCATGTGCGCAGCCTGATCAGCGGCGGATATTCGAGCTCGCCACGGCCCTTGAACGGCATCGAGCCCGCGAGGTCGAGGACCATCTCGAGGACGTTCGCTTGACGCTCCATCGCTCGATCGCCCTCGGCGGGGGCGAGATCGAGCTGCAGCCCCGCCCCGCGCGCGATGCGCGAGAGCGCTGCCACCGACGGCTGACGACGTCCCCGCGCATAGGCGCTCAACACCGATCTGTCGATCCCGGCCCGGCGCGCCAGCTCGGAATGCTTCAGCTCGCTGCGTCGGGCGATCTCCTCGATGAGCTCGGCCGCGAAGTTCTCATCTGTCGTCGCCATGCCATTATGTTAGCGGAAACGCTCACATATCTAAAAAATAATGGGCGTTTCCGCCCACGTTCGTGGCCCCTACCCGATCGCGACCATGCGGTCGATCGGCACGCGCGCGCGCGCGGCGATCTGCTCGGGGACGCGCACCTCGAACTGCACCTCGCGCAGCGCGTCGCGCAGCTTCGGCAGCGTGATCATCTTCATGAACCGGCACGAGGCCTCGGCGTTCGCCGGGATGAACTCGACGTCCGGCGCCGCCATCCGCAGCGGGTAGAGCATCCCCACCTCCGTCGCGACGACCGCCTGGCGCCTCGCCCCCGCCTCGCTCGAGCGCTCGGCCTGCTCGGCGTATCTGAGCATGCCGCCGGTCGAGAGCATGTGCACTCCCTCCGCCGAGACGTCGCCCGCGGCGACGTACTCCATGACGCTCGTCGAGCAGCCGCACTCGGGGTGGATCAGGAAGTCCGCGCCCGGGTGCGCCGCGCGCGTGGCTTCGATATCGCCCGGGCGGATGCCCGCGTGCACATGGCACTCACCGTCCCACACATGCATGCGCCGGCCGAGCTCCTTCTCGACGTATGCGCCGAGCCACATGTCCGGGCCGAACAGGATCTCGGTGTCCGCTCCGTGCGTCGCATAGATGTGGCGCACGACGTCGACCGCGTTCGCAGACGTGCAGCAGTAGTCGGTCAGCGCCTTCACTTCGGCGGTCGTGTTGACGTACATGACGACCACGCCCTGCGGGTACTCGGCTCGCCAGGAGGCGAGCTGCTCGGCATCGATCGACGCCGCGAGCGAGCAGCCGGCGTCGAGATCGGGGATCAGCACGGTCTTCTCCGGGCACAGGATCGACGCGGTCTCGGCCATGAAGTGAACGCCGCAGAAGACGATCGTCTGCCCGTCCGCGGCAGCCGCGCGACGCGAGAGCCCCAGCGAGTCGCCTACATAGTCGGCGACGTCCTGGACCTCCGGCAGCTGGTAGTTGTGCGCGAGGATCACCGCGTCGCGCTCGCGCGCCAGCGTGCGCACCTCCTGCGAGAGCGACGCGATCTCGGCGGCTGTGAGCGCGGCAGGCTGCGAGGGCGCGATCGGCAGGGTTGGCGCCATCGGCAGGTTCACGGCAGCGCCTCCATGATCAGCGACAGATCGAGGGCGGGTGCCGAGTGGGTAAGCGCACCCATCGAGATCGATTCTACCCCGGTCCCCGCGAGCGAGGAGAGCGTCTGCAGGCTGACGCCGCCGCTGGCCTCGAGCTCAGCCCGGCCGGCGACCTGCGCGACAGCCGCGCGCAGCTGCTGCACGTCCATGTTGTCGAGCAGCAGGCGCGGCGCGCCCGCCGCCAGCGCCTGCTCGATCTCCTGCGGGTCGCGCACCTCGACCTCGAGCGTGGGCGCGAGCTGCGGTGCGGCGGCGAGCGCGGCGGCGACCGCCGCGGCGATGCCGCCCGCGGCCGCGATGTGGTTCTCCTTGATCAGAATCGCGTCGTAGAGGCCGGCGCGGTGGTTGACGGCGCCGCCGGCCGCGACCGCGGCCTTCTCCAGCGCGCGCAGGCCCGGCGTCGTCTTGCGCGTGTCGAGCACGCTCGCGCCCGTACCCTCGACCTGCCGCGCCGCGCGCGCAGCGAGCGTCGCCACGCCTGAGAGGTGCGTGAGGAAGTTGAGCGCCGTGCGCTCGCCTGTCAGCAGCGCTCGCGCGCGCCCGCGGATCGACAGCACCGCGCCTCCCTGCTCGCGCCACACGCCCTCCTCGACAAGGCGCTCGCAGCGCACGTCGGCATCGAGATGCGCGAACACCGCCGCCGCCACATCGAGACCGTAGATCACTCCTGGCGCCTTCTGCGTGATCAGCGCGCGCGCCTGCGCGTCCGCAGCGACCGTCGCACAGGTCGTCACGTCGCCGCTGCCCACGTCCTCCTCCAGCGCCGCGCGCACCAATGCCGCCGTCGCGGCGTCCAAAGTCTGGCTCATCGCGCTTCAGCATAGGATCAGCGCGATGGACGCGCGGCCAGCCTCAGACTCGCAAGCAACGCTCGCCCACTGGATGGGGCCGCTCGACGCCAACGGCGCCGGCTTCGTACACGGCGGCACCGTCATGAAGCTGTGCGACGAGGCCGCCGGGCTCGCCGCGATCAAGCACTCCCACAGACGGGTCGTGACGGCCAGCATGGACCGGATGACGTTCATGGTGCCGCTCCATGTCAGCGAACTCGTGAGCTTCCAGGCGAGCGTAAACGCCGTCTGGCACACGTCGATGGAGGTCGGGGTGCGGGTCGATACGGAGAACCCCCGCACGGGCGAGCGCCGGCACAGCAACAGCGCCTACTTCACGATGGTCGCCGTCGACGACGAGGGCAAGCCCGTGCCCGTTTCGCCGCTGCTGACCGAGAGCGACGCGGAGCGGCGCCGCGAGAGCGAGGCTCAGCTGCGCCGTCGCAACCGGCTGGCCGAGCGCGAGCAGATCCAGGCCGCTCGCTGAGCGCTCCGCGCCGCTGAGCCCGGCGCGGCCCCCGCCGCCCCCTGCCTGATCGCCGCCACGGCGCGAGCGCGCTCGCGGCCGGCTACCGCGGCCGGCTCGACGCCGCGCTGCTCAACAGGTACGCGCGCACAAACCCGTCGAGATCGCCCTCGAGCACGCGCTGGACGTCGCCCATCTCGTGCCCCGTGCGATGGTCCTTGACCATCGTGTACGGATGCAGCACATAGGAGCGGATCTGCGAGCCGAAGTTGACGTCCTGCGCCTCGCCCTTCTCGCGCGCGATCTCCTCCTGTCGTTCGCGCTCCTTGCGCTCGAGCAGCTTCGCGCGCAGCATCGCCATCGCGGTCGCGCGGTTGGAGGACTGCGAGCGCTCGTTCTGACACTGCACGACGACGCCCGTCGGGCGGTGTGTGATGCGCACCGCCGAATCGGTCTTGTTGACGTGCTGGCCGCCCGCGCCGGAGGCACGGTAGGTGTCGACCTGCAGGTCGTCCTCATTGATCTCGATCTCCCCCGTGTCCTTGACGACCGGCGCGACCTCGACGCCCGCGAAGCTCGTCTGGCGACGGTGCGCCGAGTCAAACGGCGACAGGCGCACGAGCCTGTGCACGCCGCGCTCGGCTCCGAACAGGCCGTACGCGTTCTCGCCGGAGGCGCGGAAGGTCGCCGACTTTATGCCCGCTTCCTCGCCCGCGCTCGCCTCGAGCAGCTCGACCTCGAAGCCGCGCGACTCCGCCCAGCGCATCAGCATTCGCAGCACCATCTCCGCCCAGTCCTGCGCATCGGTCCCGCCCGCGCCGGCGTTGACCGTCACGAGCGCATCGCCCGCGTCGTAGCGCCCGGAGAACAGGCGCTGCTCCTCCAGCGCCGCGAGCCGCTGCTCGACCGAGGCGATCTGCTCGTCGACCTCCGCCTGCAGCGAGGCTTCGTCGGCGGCCAGCTCGACGAGCCCGTCGAGATCCTCGACGTCCGCGCTCAGCGCGCTGAAGCTCTCCAGGCGGCGGCTCGCGCGCGCGTGCTCGGAGGACACCGACGCGGCGCGCTCGGAGTCATCCCAGAAGCCCGCCGCCCCCATCTCGCTCTCGAGCGCCGCCACGCGCTCGGCCAGCCCAGCCGGGTCAAAGATAGTCCGAGAGCAGCTTCATCTGCTCGCGGATGGCAGCCAGGCGCTGGGGGGTCGACTCGCTGGGCGCGGCTGTGGCCATGACGCTCACGCTATCAGCGTGGCGTGCCGGACCGGGAGACGCTCGCTGGCGCTCGCATCCCCGAACCGGCCGGCACGCGGGCGAGCGAGGACGCCGCGACGCGCCGTGTCCACGTCGCTCTCAGGCGCCGTGGCACTTCTTGAACTTCTTACCGCTCCCGCACCAGCAGGGATCGTTGCGCCCGACCATGTGCTCGTCATCGACGACGCGCTGCTCGACGACCGGCAGCGCTTCCGCGAGCTCGCCGTCCTCGCCGTAGCCCTGCCCGCCGGATACGCCGGCCGCGGCCGCGGCTGCCGCGAGCGCGCCCGCCCCGGCCGAGCTGTGACCGCCCGAGTAGGAGACGCGACCCGCGCGCGTCGAGGAGCCGGCGGCCGCGAACGATGGCGGCTGCGAGCCGCCGTTCTGGCCTTCGACATTGACCTCGACGTTGAAGATCATCCTCGCGTAATCCGACCAGACGCTGTTCATCAGGTCTCCGAACAGCGTGAACGCCTCGTTCTTGTACGCGACCAGCGGGTCGATCTGGGCAAATCCGCGCAGATGGATGCCCTCGCGCAGATAGTCCATGTCGAACAGGTGCTCGCGCCAGCGCTCGTCGATCGTCTGCAGCAGCAGGAAGCGCTCGAGGGCTCCCATCAACTCCTCGCCGAGCGCCTCTTCGCGCACGCGGTAGCGCTCCATCGCTTCCTCGATGATGCGATCGGCCAAGCTCGTGCGATCGATCCGCGCCGGATCGAGATCCTCGCCGCCGAGATCGAGCGGGAAGAACTGCCCGAGCGCAGTGAACATCGCGTCGAGGTCCCAGTCCTCCATGAAGTCGCCCGGCGTGTACTGCTCGATCGTCCGCTCGATCACGTTGGCGACCTCGCGACGCGCCTCCTCGCCGATGCTCTTGCCCTCCAGCACCTCGTCGCGGTAGGCGTAGATCACGCGGCGCTGCTCGTTCATCACATCGTCGTACTCGAGCACGCGTTTGCGGATCAGGAAGTTCTGCTCCTCGACCTTCTTCTGCGCTTTCTCGATCTGTTTGGAGAGCATCCCCGCCTCGATCGGCTCCTCGTTGCCCTCCTCGTCGACGCCGCCGAGTTTGTCGAGGATGCGGTAGATCCGATCGCCGGCGAACAGCCGAACGAGGTCATCCTCGGCGGACAGGAAGAAGCGCGACTCGCCCGGGTCGCCCTGGCGTCCGGCGCGCCCGCGCAGCTGGTTGTCGATGCGGCGCGACTCGTGGCGCTCGGTGCCGCAGATGAACAGCCCTCCCGCGGCCATGACCTGCTCGCGGCTGTCCGCGAGCTTGCGCTCGACCTCCGGCAGGATCTCCTTCATGCGCTGCTCGTAGGCCTCCCCATCGCTCGCGTCGACCCCTTCGCGCGCGAGCTGCTGGGCGGCGAGGTGCTCGGGGTTGCCGCCGAGCTTGATGTCGACGCCACGTCCGGCCATGTTCGTCGCGATCGTGACGGCACCCGGCTGGCCGGCCTCGGCGACGATGTCGGCCTCGCGCGCCGCATGCTCGGGCTTGGCGTTGAGCACGGTGTGCTTGATCCCGCGCTTGGTCAGGCGCTCGGAGAGCAGCTCTGAGACCTCGACGGAGATCGTCCCGACGAGCACCGGCTGGCCGTTCTCGTGGCGGGCTGCGATCTCTTTGACGACCGCGTTCCACTTGCCCTCTTTGGTCTTGTAGACCTGATCGTTGCGGTCGTCGCGGACCATGTCGCGGTTGGTCGGGACCTGCACGACGGGCAGCTCGTAGATCTTCATGAACTCGGTCGCCTCGGTCAGCGCCGTGCCGGTCATGCCGGCGAGCTTCTCGTAGAGGCGGAAGTAGTTCTGGTAGGTGATCGTCGCGAGCGTCTGGCTCTCCTCCTGGACGGAGACCTTCTCCTTCGCCTCGACCGCCTGGTGGAGCCCCTCCGACCAGCGGCGGCCGTCGAGGATGCGCCCGGTGAACTCGTCGATGATCTTGACCTCGCCGTCGATCACCGCATAGTCGACGTCGCGCTTGTACAGCGCCTCGGCGCGCAGCGCCTGGATCAGGTGGTTGACGAGATGACCGTTCTCGGCGCGGTAGAGGTGATCGATGCCGAGGAATTTCTCGGCCTTGGCGACGCCCTGCTCGGTGATCGAGACGGTCTTGTGCTTCTCTTCGATCTCGTAGTCGAAGTCCGCCAGGAACTGCTTCTTCATCCGCGGATCCATGCCTTCGGGCGTCGTCCCGATCACGAGCTGCGGCGCGAGCCGCGCGAACTTGACGTACAGGTCAGCCGCCTGTTCGGGGGCGCCGGAGATGATCAGCGGCGTCCGCGCCTCGTCGATGAGGATGTTGTCGACCTCGTCGACCACGCCAAAGTAGTGCCCGCGCTGGACCTTTTCGCCGAGATCCTTGGCCATGTTGTCGCGCAGGTAGTCGAAGCCCAGCTCGGAGTTCGTGCCGTAGACGACGTCGCACGCATACGCCCGCTGCTTCTCCTCGTAGGGCTGGTCGTTCTGCAGCACGCCGACGCTGACGCCCAGCGCCTGGTAGATCGGGCTCATCCATTCCGCGTCGCGCTTGGCCAGATAGTCGTTGACGGTCACGAGATGCACGCCCTTGCGTTCGGCCGGGCTCTCCTCCGTGCCGCCGTCGCGCACCGCGAGCGCGTTCAGCACGACCGCGAGCGTCGCCGTCAGCGTCTTGCCCTCGCCGGTGCGCATCTCCGCGATCTGGCCGTCGTGCAGCGCCATCGCGCCGATCAGCTGGACGTCGAAGTGGCGCATCCCGAGCTGGCGCTTGCCGGTCTCGCGCACGATCGCGAAGCACTCGGGCAGCAGCGCGTCGAGCGACTCGCCCTCGCGCGCGCGCTCGCGCAGCGCATCCATCCGCGCGAGCAGCTCGGCGTCGTCGTCGTGTTCGAGCTCCGGCTCGAACGCGCCGATCAGCGCCACGCGCTTCTGGTAGGTCTTGTACTTCTTCGCCTCGCCGACGTTCAGCGCGCGATCGAGCAGTGAGGGCATGCGCCAAGGATAGCTCCCGCCGCGCCGACGTTCGGCCACCAGGCCCGATCGCGCCCGCGCGACGGCGAGCGCTCAGCCGACCGCCCGGATATGCGTCGTGCGACTCATGCGGACCCGAGATTCGCGGCCCTCGTGAGGGCGCGCGCGTCGCGTGCTTTGGCCGCGTGCGCCTCGCGGCGGTGGCGGAGTTTGTCGCGGTGGCGCTTGACCTGGCGGGCCAGCTCGTCGACCATCAGGTTGAGCGAGTGGTGCATGTCCGGCGAGGCGTCGTGCGCGCGCAGAGTGACCCCCTTGAGGTACAACGTCCCCTCGGCGACCTGGCAGTCGGAGACGCGCGGGTTGCGCTCCTTGAAGATCTCGATCTCCAGGCGGGCGAGGTCTGAGACCTGCCTCGTGACCTTGGTCAGACGGCGCTCTGCGTGCGTGCGCAGATCGTCTGTGACCGGGACGTTTCGACCCTTGATGTCGATTTGCATCCGATGCTCCCTTCGGTCGGCCTTCTATGTTCAGGCGATGTAATCGATGCTACGCCGGAACGCGGCGGATGTAAATGGCCTCTCGACACAAGGTGTAGGCGCCGGAGTGGGACAATCGCCGTAGATGAGCCCGCACCTCTCGTGGACGTTCAGCCCCGGTGTCCTGATCGCTGTCGCGATCGTCGCCTGGATATACGTCAGGCGCTGGCTTGCGGTGCGCCGCGGGCGCTCGCCGCGGCGCACGAGCGAGGCGCCCGTGTGGCGCCTGTGCTGCTTCCTCGCATCGATCGCGCTGACGCTGGTCGCGCTGATCTCGCCGATCGACGCGCTCGCGGACGATCTCTTCTTCGTTCACATGATCCAGCACATGCTGCTGCTCGACGCGGTCCCGATCCTCGCGATCCTCGGCCTCACGAAGGTGATCCTGCGGCCGGTCACGCGTGTCGTGCACGACCTCGAGCGGCGCGCCGGGCCGTTCGCGCATCCGGCGTTCGCGGTGTTCCTGTACGTCGCCGTGATCTGGGCCTGGCACATCCCCGCCGCCTACGACCTCGCCGTCACGCATCCGCTCGTGCACGTGCTCGAGCACACGACGTTCGTCCTCGCCGGCTCGCTGTACTGGTGGCACCTGCTCTCGCCGATCCGCGCGCGCCGGCGGCTCGAGGGGATGGGGCCGGTGTTCTACATGGGCAGCACCAAGGTGTTCGTCGGCGCGCTCGGGATGGGCCTCGCGTTCGCGCCCGTTGCCCTCTACCCCTACTACGTCCATCACGCCCGCGTATGGGGCATCTCGGCGCAGGACGACCAGTCGATAGCCGGGCTGATCATGGCCGTCGAGCAGTCGCTCGTGATGGGCGTAGCGCTCGTGCTGCTGTTCGTGCGCGCGTTGACCGAGTCCGAGCAGGCACAGCAGCGCCGCGAACGCTACGAGCTGGTCTGAGCCTCAGCCGCGCCGGCGCATGCTCTGCAGGATGCCGCCGTGTCCGGCGATCGCGCCGATCAGGATCGAGTCGTCGGCGAGCACGGTGCCCGGGAAGACGATGCTCGAGCGCAGCTGCGCGCCGTCGCCGATGCGCACGCCGTCGCCGATCACGACCGGCCCCATCAGGCGCACGTGCGCGCCGATCTGGACGTCGTGGCCGATCCACGCCGGCCCTTCGACCTCGGTGTCCTCACGCAGCGACGTGCCGCCGGCGACGATCACGCCGGGGCTGTGCTGCTCACCCTCGACTTCGAGGTGGAGCTCGCCGCGCAGCGCGTCGAAGGTCCCCTGGCGCAGCTCCGCGAGTGAGCCGACGTCGTTCCAGTACTCGCGCACCTCGTGGATGTGGAAGGGCACATCGCTGTCGAGCAGCACCGGGAAGACGTCTTTGGCCCAGTCGACGAACGGCTCCGGCGGGAAGTAGTCGAAGATCCCCGGGTCGAACATGTAGATCCCGCAGTTGCCGAGGTTCGAGAGCGCGTCCTCGGGCGCGGGCTTCTCCTGAAAGCCCGTGATGCGCCCGTCGCGATCGTGCAGCACGACGCCGTACTCGCGCGTGTCCGGCACCTGCTTGACCGCGAGCGTCGCGACCCCACCGGATTCGCGGTGGCGGGCCGCGAACGCAGTCAGGTCGATGTCCGTCAGCGCGTCGCCTGAGATGACCAGGAAGGGCTCCTCGCCGAAGAAGTCCGCGCACGCGCGCACGCCGCCGGCGGTGCCGAGCAGCTCCTCCTCGAAGCGGTAGCTGATGCGCTCGCCGAAGTACTCGCGGATCGAGTCCGGGAAGTAGTGCAGGTTCGCGATCACCTCGCTGAATCCGTGCCGCGCGAGCAGCTCGACGATGTGCTCCATCACCGGGCGGTCGAGCACCGGCACCATCGGCTTGGTGATCTCGTACGTCAGCGGCCGCAGGCGCGTACCGAGGCCTGCGGCCAGAACCATCGCCCTCATCGGCCGGCTAGTACCTGTAGTGGTCGGACTTGTATGGGCCCTCGACCGGCACGCCGATGTACTTCGCCTGCTCGTCGGTGAGCTTCGTCAGGCGCACCCCGAGCGCGTCGAGGTGCAGGCGCGCGACCTTCTCGTCGAGGTGCTTCGGCAGCACGTACACACGCCTCTCGTAGTCGTCGTTCTTCGTGAACAGCTCGATCTGCGCGATCGTCTGGTTGGAGAACGAGTTGCTCATCACGAAGCTCGGGTGCCCGGTGGCGTTGCCGAGGTTGAGCAGCCGCCCCTCGGAGAGCATGATGATCGCGTGCCCGTCTGAGAACACCCACTTGTCGACCTGCGGCTTGATGTTCACGCGCTCGATGCCGTCGATCGCGGCGAGGCCGGCGATGTCGATCTCGTTGTCGAAGTGGCCGATGTTGCCGACGATCGCCTGGTGCTTCATGCGCTGCATCTGCGCGGCTGTGATGATGTCCTTGTTGCCGGTCGTCGTGATGAAGATGTCGGCGCTGTCGAGCACGTCCTCGAGCGTCTTGACCTCGTACCCCTGCATCGCCGCCTGCAGCGCGCAGATCGGGTCGATCTCGGTGATGATCACGCGCGCGCCCTGGCCGCGCAGCGATTCCGCGCAGCCCTTGCCGACGTCGCCGAAGCCGCACACGACCGCGACCTTGCCGCCGATCATCACGTCGGTCGCGCGGTTGATGCCGTCGATCAGCGAGTGACGGCAGCCGTAGAGGTTGTCGAACTTCGACTTCGTCACCGAGTCGTTGACGTTGATCGCCGGGAACAGCAGCTCGCCGGTCTCGACCATCTCGTACAGCCGGTGAACGCCCGTCGTGGTCTCCTCGGTGACGCCTTTGATGCCCTCGCCGATTCGCGTCCAGCGCTGCGGGTCATCGGCCAGCGAGCGCGTCAGCAGCGACAGGATCACCCCGAGCTCCTCCGAATCGGCGCCGGCGGGATCCGGCACCGCGCCGGCGCCCTCGTACTCAGTGCCCTTGTGCACGAGCAGCGTCGCGTCGCCGCCGTCGTCGAGGATCATGTTCGGGCCGCCGTCGGGCCAGCGCATGACCTGCTCGGTGCACCACCAGTACTCCTCGAGCGTCTCTCCCTTCCATGCGAACACCGGCACGCCACGAGGGTCCTCGGGCGTTCCCTCCGGGCCGACCGCGACGGCCGCCGCGGCATGGTCCTGGGTCGAGAAGATGTTGCAGCTGCACCAGCGAACCTCGGCGCCGAGCGCGGTCAGCGTCTCGATCAGAACGGCCGTCTGGATCGTCATGTGCAGCGAGCCGGTGATCCGGGCGCCCCTCAGCGGCTGCGCGTCAGCGAACTCGCGCCGCAGCGACATCAGCCCGGGCATCTCGTGCTCGGCGAGCGTGATCTCCTTGCGGCCGAAGTCCGCGAGCGTGAGGTCGGCGACCTTGAAGTCGTTGGCTACGGCCGTGGGTGTCATTGCGGACATGACTAAGCCTCCTGTCCGGTCAGGTGAGCGCCCTTGCTGCAGAGAGGCCGAGCGTGGCGGATCGGAGCCCGTCGCAGCGCTCCTCGGCCGGCCCCGACGGTATCACACCGCCACAGCGCTCTAGCGCTCGGCGAGGGCGGCCTTGAGGTCGTCGATCAGCGTGACCGGCCCGGGGTCGACGCCACGCAATGTCGCGAGGTAGATCGACACGAGGTCGCCGAGCAGCACCAGCGAGATCACCCGCTCGATCGCCGTCTGCCCGCGGGTCTCGAGGCGGAAGCTCGCCGCGGCGGTGCCCGCGATCAGGCGCTCGGTCAGGTCCATCCGCTCCTTCACGCGCGGATGCGCGTCGGAGTCGTCGAGGAACACCGCCGAGAAGCGCCCCAGATCGCGCGCGCCCTCCCAGCCGGAGATCTCGTTGTGGTCGAGCTCGGGCAGTTCGTTCCAGAAGCACGGCTGCTTGGCGTTCTCGTTGAACTGCGTCTTCCAGCGGTAGGCGATCGGCGAGGTCAGGCCCGCGCCGGCGATCACCGGCGTGGTGCCGTGCAGGCCGCGCGCGAGCTGCTTGCCGAGCGAGTCCTCCGCGGCATCCGGTCCCCACTCGGCGACGAGCTGCTCGGTGTGCGAGGCGGCGACGTCGATCTCCGAGGTCAGGCGCGGGCCGGCTCCGCACAGCGCCGCGACCTCGAGCGCCGCGACGATCATGTAGGCGACCGCCGCGCGCGGCTGAAAGCCGCCCGGCAGCGGGATCACCGGCACGCCGTCCGCGCGCGCCATCTCCGCGAGGCGCCCGCCGGTCGTGACGACGGTGCGCTTGGCCCCGAGCGCGCCCGCCGACTCGTAGCACGCGAGCGTCTCCTCGGTCTCCCCCGAATAGCTCGCGCACAGCACCATCGTGTCCGGCGTCGTCCATGTCGGGATGCCGTATGCGCGCGTCACGAAGATCGGCCGTGAGGCGTGGTCGCCGAGCGCCGCACGGGCGAGCGCGCCGCCGATCGCAGAGCCGCCCATGCCGGCCACGACAAGGCCGGCAGCGGTGTCCCAATCTTCCATGATCGCCGACTCGACGCGCCACAGCGCATCGCGCAGGTGCTCGGGCAGGGCGAGCACGTCGCCGAGCTGGTCGGAGAGGTCGACCCGGGCGATGCTCGCGCGCGAGAGCTCCTCGGCGGTGGATGTCGCGGTGACGCCGCTCTCGCTCATCGGCTGCTTGCCTCCTGGGGTGCGGGTGGAATGGTGGCCATTGGATCTCTTGAAAAACTGGTACTCGTCGGCGCCGTGCTTCTAGAACTCGATCGCGTGGTCGGGCAACTCCACACCGGGGAAGATACGCGCCCCGCGTGTCACCGCGTTGTCCGCCCCCACGATCACGCCCTCGCCGAGCACCGCTCCGCCGGTGATCCTCGAGCCCGCGCCCACGCGGCAGCCGGCAGCGACGATGCAGTCGCGCAGTACGCAATGCTCGCCGATCTGCGCGCCCTCGAGGATGACGGCGCGCTCGACGGTGCTGCCCGCGCCGATCGACACATCGTCGGCGAGCACAACCAGGCTGCCGACGTGGGCGCCCTCGGCGACGCGCACGCCGCGCTCGATCACGGCCGGAGGGATCACCCTGCCGAGCAGCTCGGCGCTGTCGTCGAGCGCGAGCCAGTCGCTGCCGAGCCGCGCGCGAACCGCGGTGGCGACGTTGCCCGAGAGGATGTCGAAGGTTCCCTGCAGATAGCGCGCCGGCGTGCCGATGTCGAGCCAGTAGCTCTCCGACGGGAAGCCGTAGAGGCCGTTGCCGATCAGCGCCGGCCAGACCTCGCGCTCGATCGAGACGTTCTGAGCCTCCGGCACGAGCTCGAGCACCTCGCGCTCGAGCACGTACGCGCCGGCGCTGATCAGGTTCGGGCCGACCCGGTCGGAGCTCGGCTTCTCGATGAAATCGCGCACCGAGTGGTCCTCCTCGAGGATCACGAGACCGTACGCGCTGGGGTCGGCGACCGGCACGAGCGACAGCGTCGCGCGCGCGCCGCTCGCCTCGTGCTGCGCGATCTGGGCGGTCAGGTCGATGTCGGTGAGGACGTCGCCGTTGAGCATCAGGAAGCGCTCGTCGAGCATCGGCCCGGCGAGCTTGACCGCGCCCGCCGTGCCGCGCGGCTCGGGCTCCTCGACGAAGCGCAGGCGGATGCCGAGATCCGAGCCGTCGCCGAGCACCTCGCGGACGCCGTCCGCGAGGAAGCCGCAGGACATGATCACGTCGTCGATGCCGTGCGTGCGCAGCCACTCCAGCATGAACGAGATGAACGGCCGGTCGACGAGCCTGACGACCGGCTTGGGAATCGTCGAGGTGAGCGGGCGCAGGCGCGTGCCCTGCCCGCCGACGAGGATCACCGCCTGGATTCGCTCACCGCCTCCCGATGCCCTCATACACCAGGCCCGCGGCGCGCACGGCGGCGGGGTCCAGCGCGTTGCGCCCATCGACGACGAGCGTGCCCGCCATCGCCGCGGCGACCGGAGCCCAGTCGAGCTCGACGAGCTCGCGCCACTCGGTGACCAGCACGGTCGCATCGGCGCCCGCGACGGCCTCGAGCGGCGAGTCCGCGAAGATGACGCCCGAGACGAGCTCGCGCGCCTGCTCCTCGGCGACCGGGTCATAGGCGACGACCGTCGCCCCGTCGGCCTGCAGCCGCGCGGAGAGCACCAGCGAGGAGGCCTCGCGCATGTCGTCGGTGTCGGGCTTGAAGGCGAGCCCGAGCAGCGCCACGCGCTTGCCCGCAAGCCCGCCGAGGTGCCGTTGCAGCTTGCCGATCACGCGGCGCTTCTGCAGTTCGTTGACCTCGATCACCGCGGTCAGCAGCTGGAAGTGGTAGCCGGAGTTGCCGGCGAGCTGCTTGAGCGCGTCGACGTCCTTCGGGAAGCAGCTGCCGCCGAAGCCGATGCCCGCCTGCAGGAACTTCGCGCCGATGCGATCGTCGAGGCCCATCCCGTGCGCGACCTCGACGACATCCGCGCCGGTCTCCTCGCAGACGTTCGCGATCTCGTTGATGAACGAGATCTTCGTCGCGAGGAACGCGTTGGAGGCCAGCTTGACCATCTCCGCGCTCGCGATGTCGGTGCGCACGAGCGGCGCCTGCAGCGGTGCGTAGAGCTCGACGACCGCGTCGCCCGCCCAGCCGCCGTCGTCGCCGACGACGACGCGGTCGGGGTGCATGAAGTCGCGGATCGCCGTGCCCTCCTTGAGGAACTCCGGGCAGGAGACGTAGCCGAGGCCGTGCTTGCCCTGCTCTCCGAACGCGCGCCGCAGCGAGGCGCCGGTGCCGCATGGAACCGTCGACTTCATCACCAGGGCGCGACCCTCCGCCGCCGGGATCGCGTTGACGACCGCGTGCACCGCCGACAGGTCGGCGTCGCCGGAGTACGTCGGCGGCGTGCCGACGGCGACGAACAGCAGGCGCGCATGCTCGAGCGCATCGGCAAGCTCGGTCGAGAAGTGCAGGCGCTCGCTGTTGCGCGCCAACAGCTCCTCGATGCCCGGCTCATAGATCGGGACCTCGCCGCGTCGCAGGCGCTCGACCTTGGCCGCGTCGATGTCCACGCACCACACCTCGCTGCCGAGCTCGGCGAAGCCGGCCGCCGTCACGAGGCCGACGTAGCCGGTGCCGATGACTCCGATTGGCTCGCGTGCAGTGCTCATGAGGCGGGGAAGGCTAGCCGGTGACGGGGCGAGAGGCGCGCGAGGGCTGCTCGGGCGGGCAGCGCGACGCTAGTTGCCGACCGACAGGAACGCCTCGTAGCGGCGCGTGTCGCGCTGCGCACGGGCCTCTTCCTCGCTGCCGTCCGCTGCTCGCTCGGCCGCCTCGCGCGCTTCCGCGAGCTTCGTCTCGAGCGCGGGGCGGTCGATCGCATCCGGGGCGATCGCCTCCTCGACGAGCACGAGCGCCCGGTTCTGCGCGAACTGGAGATAGCCCTCGGCCTGCGCCAAGCGGACGATCTCGGTCTCGGAGCGGTACAGGCGCAGCTCGGTCGGCTCGAGCCGGGCAAGCAGCGGCTCGTGGTTTGCGAGGATCCCGATCGAGCCGACGGTCGTGAACGTCGAGAGCATCTCGATCTCCTCCGAGAACACCTCCCCCTCGGGCGTCAGCACTTCCACTGGGAACTTGGTGTGCGCCATCGCCTACTGCTTGCCCGCGTCGACGACCTCGTCGATCGTGCCCTTGAGGAAGAAGGCGCTCTCCGGAACCTCGTCGTGCTTGCCGTCGATGATCTCCTCGAAGCCCCTGATCGTCTCCGCGATCGGCACGTACGCGCCGGGCGTCCCCGTGAACTCTTCGGCCACGAAGAACGGCTGGGAGAGGAAGCGCTCGATCCGGCGCGCGCGCTGGACGGTCAGCTTGTCCTCATCGGAGAGCTCGTCGATGCCGAGGATCGCGATGATGTCCTGCAGCTCCTTGTAGCGCTGGAGGATCTCCTTGACGCGGTTGGCCACGCGGAAGTGGTCCTCGCCGAGGATGTCCGCCTTGAGGATCGTCGAGGTGGAGTCCAGCGGGTCGACCGCCGGGTAGATGCCTTTTTCGGAGATCGAGCGCGACAGCGCGGTGGTGGCGTTGAGGTGCGCGAACACCGACGCGGGAGCCGGGTCGGTGTAGTCATCGGCAGGCACGTAGATCGCCTGGATCGATGTGACCGAGCCGTTCTTCGTGGAGGTGATGCGCTCCTGCAGCTGGCCCATCTCCGTCTCCAGCGTCGGCTGGTAGCCGACCTGCGAGGGCATCCGCCCGAGCAGCGCTGAGACCTCGGAGCCGGCCTGGACGAAGCGGAAGATGTTGTCGATGAACAGCAGCACGTCCTGGCCCTGGTCGCGGAAGTATTCGGCCATCGTCAGCCCCGACAGCGCGACGCGCATGCGCGCCCCGGGCGGCTCGTTCATCTGGCCGAACACGAGCATCGTCTTGTCGAGCACGCCCGACTCCTTCATCTCCAGCCACAGGTCGTTGCCCTCGCGCGAGCGCTCGCCCACGCCGCAGAAGGCCGACAGCCCGCCGTGCTCCTTGGCGAGGTTGTGGATCAGCTCCTGGATCAGCACCGTCTTGCCCACGCCCGCACCGCCGAACAGGCCGACCTTGCCGCCCTTGGCGTACGGCGCGAGCAGGTCGATGACCTTGATGCCCGTCTCGAACATCTCGGTCGTCGGGGTCAGGTCCTCGGCGCGCGGCGCCTCCTGGTGGATGCCGCGGCGCTCGACGTCCTTGGGCAGGTCGGCGCCGAGGTCGATCGGCTCGCCGAGCAGGTTGAAGATCCGCCCGAGCGTGACCTCGCCGACGGGGACCGTGATCGGCGCGCCCGTGTCGATCACCTCGAGGCCGCGTGCGAGGCCGTCCGTGGTGTCCATCGCGACCGCGCGCACGCGGTCATCGCCGAGGTGCTGCTGGACCTCGCAGACGAGCACGCCCGCGCCGGCGCCCGAGCTGATGCCCGGAGCCTCCTCCTCGGCGGCGGCTGCCGGACGGGCGACGGTGATCGCGTGGTTGATCTCGGGCAGGCGGTCGGGGAAGACGGCCTCGATCACGACGCCCTGGATCTCCTCGATGCGCCCAATGTTGCGCTTGGCGGCGTCGCCGTTGGGGGAGTTCTCGGTGGAGCGGCTGGGCTCTGTGGTGGTGGCGTCCATAGTGTTGATTCTCCTCTGTCGTTGAGATCGTCAGGTGCTGGCCGGTCGGCTCGCGGGCCGCTAGCTCAACCCCTCTGCGCCGGCGACGACCTCCATGATCTCCTGGGTGATCTCGGCCTGGCGGGCACGGTTCATTTGCAGTGTGTAGTCGGTGATGATTTCGCCCGCGTTCTCCGACGCGCTGCGCATCGCCGTCATCTGAGCCCCGAAGAATCCCGCCGCGGACTCGACGAGCGCGCGGTAGATCGATATCTCGATGTAGTCGGGGACGAGGCGCGTGAGGATCTTCTCGGGATCCGGCTCGTAGTCTACGGACGTGGGCTTGGAGGCCGCCTGCGTGTCCTCTCCGGCGCCGCCCTGCCCGCCCGTGATCGCCTGCTGCGTGAGCGGCAGCAGACGATGGCGCGTGACGGTCTGGGTCAGCGGCGAGACGTAGGAGTTGTAGATCATCTCGACGCGGTCGACGTGACCGTCGACGTATGCCTGGATCAGGTCATCGGCGATCGTGCGCGCGTCGGCGTACGCCGGCCGATCGGCGAAGCCGGTGTAGCTGCCGCGCAGCTCATAGCCGCGGAACGCGAGCGAGGAGACGCCGCGGCGCCCGGTCGCGTACCAGCTGCTGCTCAGCCCCGCTTCGCTCAGCTCTGCCGCGAGGCGCGTGCCGTCGCGGATGATCTGCGAGTTGAAGCCTCCGGCGAGGCCGCGATCGCCCGTGACGAGCAGCAGCCCCGCCGTGCTCTCGGACTCGTGCTCGCGCAGCAGCGGCAGGCGGCCGGCCTCCGCGCCCGCCGCCTGCGCGGCCTGGCGCGTCATCCGCCCGAGCGCGTCCGCGTACGGGCGCAGGGCGGCGATCCGCTGCTCGGCCCGGCGCAGGCGCGCGGCGGCCACCATCTCCATCGCGCGCGTGATCTTCTGGATGTTCTTGACCGACGCGATCTTGTTCTTGACGTCACGCTGAGAAGCCATGGCTGTGGTCCCGCGGCGGCGCTAGGCCGCCTGGGTCTCCTTCTCTCGGGCCGCCTCGTCCGCCGCCTCGCCGTCCTGCTCGCGCGGCGTGCTCGCGTGCACCGGCTCGCTGTCGTCGAGCGGCTGGCCCTCCTCGTCGAGGTCGAAGCCGAAGTCCGCGGCGAACGCGTCGACGGTCGCGGCAACCTCCTTTTGGGTCTCGTCCGACCAGTCGCCGCCGTTGATCTTGGCGCGCAAATCACTGTGCTGGGAGTGCAGGCGTTCGGTCAGGCCGAGCAGGAACTCCGGGACGCGCTCGACGTTCAGGCGGTCCAGGTAGCCGTTCGTGGCGGCGTAGATCTGCACGACCTGGTCCTCGACCGCCAGCGGCGCGCGCTCATGCTGGTTGAGCGTCGCGACGAGCCGTTCGCCGCGGGCGAGCGTGCGCTGCGTGTCGGCGTCGAGGTCCGAGCCGAACTGCGCGAACGCCTCGAGGTCGCGGTACTGGGAGAGCTCGAGCTTGATCCTCCCGGCGACTTTCTTCATCGGGCCGATCTGCGCGTTACCGCCGACGCGCGAGACCGAGATGCCGACGTTGATCGCCGGTCGCACACCCGAGTTGAACAGCTTCGACTCGAGGAAGATCTGACCGTCGGTGATCGAGATCACGTTCGTGGGGATGTACGCCGACACGTCGCCGGCCTGCGTCTCGATCACCGGCAGGGCGGTCAGCGAGCCGCCGCCGAGGTCGTCGTTGAGCTTGACCGCGCGCTCGAGCAGGCGCGAGTGCAGGTAGAAGACGTCGCCCGGGTAGGCCTCACGGCCGGGCGGTCGGCGCAGCAGCAGCGACATCTGGCGGTAGGCGTATGCGTGCTTGGTGAGGTCGTCGTAGACGCACAGCGCGTGGCCGCCGTTGTAGAGGAAGTGCTCACCCATCGCGCAGCCCGCGTAGGGCGCCATGAACTTGATCGGCGCCGCCTCATCCGCCGGGGCGGCGACGATGATCGTCCGCTCCAGCGCACCGTATTCCTCGAGCGTCTGCGCGAGCGCGACGACCGTGGACATGCGCTGGCCGATCGCGACGTACACCGACACGACGCCCGTGTCCTTGTTGTTGATGATCGTGTCGACCGCGATCGCGGTCTTGCCCGTCTGGCGGTCGCCGATGATCAGCTCTCGCTGGCCACGGCCGATCGGGATCATCGCGTCGATTGCCTTCAGTCCGGTCTGCATCGGCTGCTTGACCGGCTGGCGCTGGACGACACCGGGCGCCTTGAACTCGGCGGGCCGCGTCTGATCGACGACGATCTCGCCCTTGCCGTCGAGCGGGCGGCCGAGCGGGTCGACGATGCGCCCGAGCATCTGCTCCCCGACGGGGATCTCGAGCAGTGTGCCGGTACGCCTGACGGTGTCGCCCTCGGAGATGCGCTCCCAGTCGCCGAACAGCACCGCTCCGACGTTGTCGGACTCGAGGTTGAGCGCGAGGCCGGTGACGGCGTGGGGGAACTCGAGCATCTCGAAGGACATGCAGTTCTCCAGGCCGTGCAGGCGCGCGATGCCGTCGGCGACCGACAGCACGGTCCCGACCTCGGTCAGCTCTGCGGTACCGCTGTCGAGCCCCTCGATGCGGCTCTTAAGAATGCTCGTGATCTCATCTGGGTTGATCTGCATGTCGTTCTCCTAATTGAAGAAGAGGGCGCGTCGGCCGTCGGCCGACCTCGCCACCCTCTAAGAGGCTCCTTGGGCAACGTGCCTGCGCAGCTGCTCCAGTCGGTTTCGAATTGAGGCGTCGAGGATCGAGTTTCCGACCCTGATGATGACGCCGCCGAGAATGTCCGGGTCCACGCGCGCAGCCAGCGTCACCTTGCGCCCGGCGCGCTCGCCGATCGTCCTGCCGAGGCTCTCGGTGGTCGCCTCGTCGAGCGCGATCGCGCTCGTGATCTCCACCGGCAGGGTCCTGTTCTCCTCGTCCCACAGCCGCTCGTACTCGTGGCGGATGCGAAAGATCACGGGCATGCGGTGGTTCTCGATCAGCAGCGATAGAAAGTTGATGAGGATCTCGTCCGCGCCGTCGAGCAGCCCGCCCAGCGCCTTCTCCTTCTCGCTGCTCGAGAAGTACGGCGAGAAGAAGAACACGGCGAGCTCGCGCTGCCCGTCCAGGGCGTCGGCGAACTGCGCGAGCTGCTCGCGCAGCTCGTCCAGCCGGCCCTGCTCGAGCGCCACCTGGAACAGCGAGCGGGCATATACCTGGGCGAGCTCCTCCATCAGTTGCTCTGAGCGTCTGCGGAGATGCCGGAGAAGTCCAGCTCGCTCAGGGCCTCCTCGACGAGGCGTCGCTGGTCGGCGTCGTTGAGCGTCTTGCGCGTGACCTTCTCGGTGGCCATGATCGTGAGGTCGGCGACCTCGCGGCGAATGTCGTCCAGCGCCCGCTTGCTCGCGGCGTCGATGTCGCGCTCGGCGCGCTTGGCCGCCTCGCTGAGAATCTCCTGCCCGCGCTCACGGGCCTCGTGCTCATGCGCGTCCGCCGTCTGACGCGCGCGCTGGAGGATCTCTTCGGACTGAACCCGCGCCTCCTTCAGGCGCTCGCGGTATTCCTCCAGCACCTTGTCGGCTTCCTGGCGCAGCTCCTCGGCCGCGTCGACTTCGCCTTCGATCGTCTTCGCGCGCTTGTCCAGCGCTTCACCGATCAGTGGGAACACCCACTTGGCGAGGATGAACAGCGAGATCGCGAACACGACGAGGGTCCAGATCATGATCCCCACGTTGGGGCTGATCAGGAACGAGCCGCTGCTGGAGGCGAGTGGGATGTTTGGCGCGGTCGGCATCTGGCCTACAGGAAGAAGGCGATGAAGCCGCCGACGAGGCCGTAGAAGAACGTTGCCTCCGTGAGCGCGAAGCCGAGCCACTGGTCGCGCTCGATCTCCTGGCGCAGCTCGGGCTGGCGGGTCTTGGCCTGGATCGAAGCGTTGAACACCGCTCCGATGCCCGCCCCGGCGCCAGCTGCGCCGCCACCGGCTCCGACGCCCAGCGCGATCGCGCGACCGGCATCCTGGCTCTGCTTGATGATCGGTTCCGCGACACCCAGCAAGGGGTGGATCGCACTGAACAGGTGTAGAAACTGCATCGCTCGATAGCTCCTTGTTTGTTAGTGACTCTCGACCGCTCCGCCGATGTAGATGGCGGTCAAGATGGCAAAGATGAAGGCCTGCAGACCGGCGATCAGGACGGCCTCGAAGAGGTAGATCGCGACTCCCGCCGGCAGCAGGAACCAGGACACGAGCTGCAGCCCGACGAGCACGCCGAGCTCGCCGCCCATGAACGCGATCAGCATGTGACCGGCGAGCAGGTTCGCCCACAGCCGCACCGTCAGCGAGATCAGACGCAGGAAGTTGGAGAGGATCTCGATCGGGAAGATCAGGAGCACGATCGGGCCTTTGACGCCGCCCGGCATCAGGCTTTTGAGGTACCCGATCGGCCCATGGTGCCTGACCCCCTCGTAGGTGAACAGGCAGAACACGCCGAGTGAGAGGATCAGCGGGAAGGCGACGTTCGTGTCGGCCGCGTAGATCTGAAACGACGGGATGTTCGCGCCGAACAGCCTGAAGGACTCACCCGAGTCGATCGGCAGCGGGATGTAGCCGATCAGGTTGCTGACGAGAATGAACACGAAGATCGTGGCGATCAGCGGGAAGTACTTGCGCTCCATGTCGCCGCTGAGGTTTTCCCTAGACATGCCGAGGATGAAGTTGTAAAACGCCTCGACCGCGACCTGCAGGCGACCGGGGCGCCGCTGCTGCAGGTGCCTCGAGATGTAGAACATCACCCCGACCGTGATGCCGGCCGTGATCAGCAGGTACAGGACGCCCTTGTTGAGCGCGACCGGGCCGACTTTGAACCAGGTGTCGAGTTTGAACTCGTCGGTCGGGGAGAAGGCGCTGCTGGCGACCGCCGGGGCCTTGTGCGCGGTGACGCCGAAGAGGATCACGAACAGCGCGATCCCGCCGAGCCAGACGCCCAGGAACCAGTAGAGGACCTTCCGCCCCTGGCTCGT
Organism: uncultured Solirubrobacteraceae bacterium; assembly: GCA_963822245.1. Taxonomy (GTDB): domain Bacteria; phylum Actinomycetota; class Thermoleophilia; order Solirubrobacterales; family Solirubrobacteraceae; genus Palsa-744. Next base: position 157,472 of record CAWGGR010000008.1, on the reverse strand, counting down.
CCCCTGCTTCTGCGACGGGCTGGGCGGGGTGGGCTCCATTCTCGGAGCGATCGGTGCGGCGCCTGCGACCGCGCTCATGGCCTCGGCCCTCCGGGGCGCCCTTCGACCACACGCGTGGCGAATGCGATCGAGTAGGCGCAGAAGATCACAAGCGCAGCGGTCAGGCCGTCAGCACGTCCGCCGATGACGCCCGCGAGCACGATCGCTCCCGCGAGCAGCCAGATGCGCCCGAAGCCGTCGACGAGGTTGAGGCCGAAGCGGGCGTCGGCCCCGCGGCCGGCGATCCAGCGCCGGTTCCTGTGCTCGAGCGCGCGCTGGACCAGCCAGCCGCCGGCACCGATCGCGTAGCCGAGCGCGGGCGCTCCGAGCGCGATTGCGGGCACCGCCGCGACGAGCACGAGCACGACGTCGAGATACCGCAGGATCATGATTGCGGGCCTAGCGACAGCGGCGCCGGGGCCGGCGGTGCGGGGTTGAGTCAAGTCCCCGCCCGAAGTGGGCAGGCGAGTTCGATCCTCGTTGGCAGCAAATTCGGGCATGCATGTGGGTGGGGCCACCCTACAGACGAGACCGTCCCGGCGCCTTGCAGCGGCCGAGCCGTCAGAGAGTCCCTCAACTGTCTGCAGCGGCGGCGCCACTCTATCGGGTCCGGGACTTCGTAACAAGTTTGTGACATGCGCCACGGGGATCGTGCGTGCCCCGCACGAGCACAACCGCGGCCATCGTGAGCACCAGGCACACGTCCAGGTGGCTGAGCAGGACCACGTCAGCTTGGCGATCCGGGCGGCCGTCCGTGGCGCAGCGTCCACAGGCTCCGGCGGCGGCGAGGCGGCATGCCCACGGCGCACACGCGCCGGCGCGCGCAGCGCATCGCGCTCGTCAGGCGAGGACGCCTCGGCGGGCGCAGCTCGACCACATGTCCGCGCTCGCTGCGGCGGGCGAAGCGGCGCGAAGCCGCGAGGCGCGCAGGCCTGATCGGCGGCGGGCCGCCGTCCGCCGGGTCGAGCGATCCCTCCGGGCCGGCGCCGGGCAGGCGAGCGAGATCCTCGTTGGCATCGAAGTCTGACATGTTCGTAGGGCCACCCTACAGACGAGAAAGTCCCGGCGCATGAGGCGCTGGAGCCGTCAAACTGTCCCTCAACCGTCCGCGGCAGCGGCGCCAGTCTACTCGGTCGCGGACTTCGTAACAAGTTTGTGACATGCGCCACACCCCGCGTCCCACTCCGGCGGCAGGGCTGCCGCGGCGCGACCCCGCGCCCGGCCTGGCGTGCCGCCGCTAGGGCGACGCCGGGCTCGGCGCATGCGGCGCCCCGCGCGCGCGCTGGCGCTGCATCCTGGCGATCAGTTCTGCGAGCAGCACCGCCAGCCCGATCGTCAACAGGCCGCCGACGATGTCGAGCACGAAGTGGTTGCCCGTCGCCAGCACCGCTGTCGCGGTCACGCACGGGTAGATCACGGCGATCGCGCGCACCCACAGCCGCGATGACAGCTTCCACATCACGATCGAGCACCACACCGCCCATGCGATGTGCAGCGACGGCATCGCCGCCAGCTCGTTTGCCTGCGACGCCAGCGCGCCCGTGTGCCAGGAGCCGATCGCGCCAGTGCTTGCGACCACGTCGGTGAAGCCGGGGAGCATCCGCGGCGGCGCGACCGGGTAGCGCCAGAAGACCACGAAGGCGATCAGATTCGCGAGCAGCAGCGAGTTGCGCGGCGGACGGTAGATGTCGGCTCGCTTCCACCACAGCCAGCCGAGCAGGCCGAGCGTGACGATGAAATGGGCGTTGTCGTAGTAGTCCGAGAGCAGCAGGCCGACTGTCCGGTGGGCGGCCAGCCAATGGTCGAGGCTGCGCTCGGGGTCGATGTGCAGCGTCCGCTCGAGCGAGAGCACGTCTTCGGCGTGGTGCAGCGCCGTGCTGAGGCGCAGCGGCGCGAGGTTGTTGATCGCGTCATAGACCCACAGCAGCCAGCCGATCACGAGCAGCTCCCCCCACCAGCGCGGGCGCGTCACGGCGGGCGCGCCGGCACCCGTCTCCGTGCTCACAGCGGGCGTCTTCGCGCCGGCCGTATCGATCGTGACCGTGCTCAAGGAGATGATGTTATTGCGCCGCAGCGCGGTCTCGATGCGCTCACGGGGCGACCGCATCGAGACCGCGTGCCGCGAGCGTCTCGAGCACGCGCGGGAGCGCGGCGGCGGTGCGCCGCCAGGAGCCCGTCGCCGAGTAGTCGTCGGCGTCGTGCAGCAGCAGCACCGAGCCCTCCCCCGCCCCGTCCGTCACCAGCCCGGCGATCGATGCGGGCGTCGCCCGCGCCTCCCAGTCACGGCCCCATTGGCTCCACAGCAGCGTGCGCCACGCGCGTGCGTTTGCGATCCGCAGCGCCGACGCGTTGAGCACGCCGTACGGCGGGCGATACAGGCACGGCTCGAGATCGACGGCGGCGGTGATCGTCGCCTGCGCGCGCGTGATGTCCTCGCGCACCTGCCATGGTGCGAGCCGCAACAGGTTGCGGTGGCGGTCGCAGTGCACTCCGATGCCATGCCCGGCGGCGAGGATCTCGCGAGCCAGCCCGGGGTTGCGCCGGACCTGCTCGCCCACCAGGAAGAACGTCGCACGCACACGCTCTGCGCGCAGGATCTCGAGCACCGCCGGCGTCCCCTGCGCGTGCGGGCCGTCGTCGAACGTCAGCGCGTAGCCGCGGCCGCTGGCGGTGCGATCCTCGATCCCCAGCGGCGCGCGCAGCGCCGGCCACGCGCCGGCGAGCCCGGGCAGCAGGTAGCCGGCCAGCGCCGCGCCGGCGAGCGCGCCCACGATCGGGGCCGCGGGAGTGCGATGATCGTAAGTGGACATGGTCGATCTCGTGCTGGGAATCGTGGCGGCGGTCGGGGCGTCGACGCTCTACAGCCTAGGGGTCGCCCTGCAGGCGATGGACGCCCGCGAGGCCCCTGACGAGGAGCACCTGCGCCCCGCGCTGATCCTCGGGCTGCTGCAGCGCTCGCGCTGGCTGCTCGGCACGGGGCTGTCGATCCTCGGCTGGCCGCTGCAGCTGGTGGCCCTGATGCTCGCGCCGCTCGTCGTCGTGCAGCCCGCGCTCGCGGCCGGCCTGCTCGTGCTGATGGTGCTCGGCGAGCACATGCTCGGCGAGCACCCCGGCCGCTACGAGTACGCAGCCGTCTGCGCGATCGTGCTCGGGGTCATCGGCGCAGCGATCTGCGCACCGCCGATCGGCACCGACTACGCGGCCGGACGCCTGACGCTCGCGGTCGTGCTGCTCGCACTCGGGCTGGCCGCGATGCTGCCGTACGTGCTGCGTGCGTTCGGTCATTCGCGCGCCGAGCTGACGATGGTGTGCGCCGGTCTTGCCTTCGGGTGGGGCGGCGTGACGACGAAGCTCGCAGCCGATGACCTCTCAAACCACCATCTGCTGCTGGCCGGGCTGTGGGGCCTTGCAACCGGCGCCGCTTCAGGCGTCGGCACCCTCAGCGAGTCCAGCTCGCTGCAGTCGCGCCCGGCGATCCAGGTCGCGCCGGTCGTGTTCGTGACACAGACCGTTGTGCCGGTCGCGCTCGCGCCGCTGCTGTTCGGCGAGCTGTTCAGCGACACGCCATTCGGCGGGGTTCCGCTCGCCGCCTCGCTGCTGGTGCTCGTCGCCGGCGCCGGCGCGCTCGCGCGCTCGCCGCTGCTCGTCGGCCTGATGGAGGGTCAGCTCGTCAGCGACGCGAGCGGCTCAACGCCGAGGCTCGCCGATCCGAGCCAGGCGACGATGCGTTCGAACCGCGGGACCGAAGCGGAGGAGCCGTCGAGCTCCACGACGAGCACGTCTCCCGCGCGCATCGGGCGCTGAGGAAGCGCCGCCGTCACGCCCAGCCGCAGCGCGCCCTTGACCGGCGTCGCGTCGGTCGTGCGCGCCAGCACGAGCTGGCCTACCGACAGTCCGCCGATCGGCTGCAGATAGTAGAAGTGGTGGTGTATCAGCCCCAGCGCGCGCGCCTGATCGCGCAGCACGCCGCGCGTGCGCTCCCAGCGAAACGGCCCCGAACCGGGCACTTCGGGGAGCAGCTCATCGCCGAGTCCGCGCAGCTGCGCGATCCGCGTCGGCGAGGGCACGCCGGAATCGTCGGCGAAGGAGACGTGGATGCCGCGGCGTGCGAGCGCGGTCGCGAGCATCGGGATCGCGCTCGACGGTGCGTGCACGACCACACCCACCTCCGGCGCGCTCGTCGTGACATGGACGAGCGGATGGACGCGCAGCACCTTTGCCGCGACCGTCGTGACCTCGTCCGTCGACATCATCCACGAGCCCAGCCCGAACAACAGCAGCAGCCACACGCCGAGCGCCGCCAGACGCAGTCTCCAGCGCGGGATCGGGCGCACGCGGCGGGGCGCGCCGAGCACCAGCTCGACCGCGTCGGGTTCTTCGGCCGCGAGCGCCGCCGCGCCCTCGACGGGCGCGGCGTCCGCCGAGGCGAAGCTCGCCTGCACGTGCTCGCGCAGCTCGTCGGTGTCGTTCGCCAGCAGCAGCAGATCGAGCGCGGCCATCGCGCGCGTGTTCACACGCGCGTGGCCGACCGGCAATCCGTAGGAGACCACCGGCGTTCCCGCCGCCCTCGCCTCGAGGCAGGTGACACCGCCGGTCGAGTGCACGAGCACATCCGCCGCCGCCAGCAGCTCGGGCATCTTGTCGGTGAAGCCGTAGACGTGCACGCGCGGTTCATCGGCGAAGCTCTCACTCAGCTTCGCCGCCAGCTGCGGGTTTCGCCCGGCGAGGCAGACGATGCAGCTGACCTCCGGGACCCTGACGAACTCGCCGACCGCTCCCGCGACGTCGCCGACGCCCCAGCCCCCGCCGGAGACGACGACCATCCGCCCGTCCTCGGGCAGGCCGAGGGCGCGCCTGGCCTGCGTCGGGCTTCGCGGCTCGAGGAACTCGGCCGAGATCAGCGGGCGTACGAGCCGCACGCTGCCCGCGCCGGCGATGCGCTCGACCGATGACAGCGACTCGCCGTACATCACCAGATGCATGTCGATCCCGGGTTGCGCCCAGAAGAACAGGCCGGTGAGGTCGGTGATCGTCGCAACCGTCGGACACGACACCTCGTGCGTGCGGCGCAGGCGCGCCAGCACCACCGTGACCGCCGGGTAGGTCGAGACGATCACATCCGGCTCATATTCGGCGATCGTGCGCGCAAGCGGGCGCGAGCCGAGCAGGCACAGGAGCTTGCGCGCGAGCATGCGCACGGGCAGGACATGCTCGAGCAGCCAGTAGATGACCGTGTACGTCCACGGAAAGAAGCGCAGCTGCACGCGATAGCCGTCCTCGACGACCGGGCGCAGCAACGGCCCCATCGCCGCGAGGCCGTCGATGATCGTCACCTCGGCCTGCTCGGGCGAGGCGTTGATCTGTTCAGAGAGAGCGCGCGCGGCCGCCGCATGGCCCTCGCCGACGTCGGCTGACAGGATCAGGACGCGGCTCGGGCCAGGAGCCCGAGACGGGGTACGTTTGCGGTGACGGCGTCGCATAGGGGAAATAGCACGCCCGGGCGCGGGCGGATCAGCGCAAGCCTGAAGCGGGGACTTTGACGTCCACCGGCGCGCGCGGCTATGCCCACAGGCTAGCGGCCACGTTGGACACTTGCACAGCGGGCAGACGCAACAATGCAGGGATGCAGGCCGCGACCCCGATACCACGCGTGCGCGTGGCGCCGGATGCACCGGCGCGCACGGACCGCGCGAGCGGCGCGCGGATCCCCGCCCCGCTGGCGCGCGCGCTCGGCGCGCTCGGCCTGCTCGGAGTGCTCGCAAGCGTGCTGCTCGTCGCGGCCGGCGCGGCGGGGGGCCCGTCGCAGTACGTGCCGGCCCGCGAAGGAGGCTGGCCGGCTTGGCTGGCGGGGCCGCTGAGAGGCATCGGCATCGGCCTCTCGAGCGGCGGCTTTCAGGCGCTGATGCTGGCGATGTGCGCGAGCTACCTGCTCGTGCTCGCGACCGCGCGGGCACTGCCGCTCGCGCCGCTGCTCGCCGCGATCGTGCTCGCGCATGTCGCGCTGCTGCTGGGCCCGCCGCTGATCTCCCAGGACGTCTTCGGCTATCTCGCGTTCGCGCGCATCGGCGCGCTGCACGGTCTTGACCCGTACACGCACGTCGCCGCCGAAGCGCCGCGCGATGCCGTCTACGGCTTCATCGGCTGGCCGTTTCAGCACTCCCCGTATGGGCCGCCGTTCACGCTCGCAAGCTATGCGACCGCGCCACTCGGGCTCGCCGGCGGCCTGTGGGCGTTCAAGGCGATCGCCGTCACCTCGAGCCTCGCCGCGATCGCGCTGATCATGCGCGCGGCCACCCGCCTCGGGCATTCCGCCGGCCTCGCCGCGGCGTTCGTCGGGCTCAACCCCGTCCTGCTCGTGTTCGCCGTCGGCGGCGCGCACAATGACACGCTGCTGCTGCTGTCGCTCGCGGCGGCGCTGGCGCTGACCGCCGGCGCCAGCCCGCGCTTCCGCGCGGGCGCACTCGCGCTCGCCGCCGGCGTCGGCGTGAAGGTCACCGCCGGGCTGCTGCTGCCGTTTCTGATCCTCGCACCGCCGCGCGCGCGCGAGCGCGCCGAGGTCGCCGCGAGCGCGGCGCTCGGCCTGCTCGTCGTCGCCGCGATCGGCGTACTCGGCTTCGGCGTGCACGCACTCGGCTTCCTCAACGCCGTCGGCGAGCAGCAGCAGCTGGTCGCGACGCACAGCGTCCCCGCCGAGACCGCGCGCCTGCTCGGACTGCACGGCACGCCGCGCTGGTGGCGCGAGCTGTACGTCGCCGGTTTCGTGATCGTGCTGATCGCCGCGCTGTGGCGGACCGCGCGCGGCGCCGACTGGCGCGTGGCGGCCGGCTGGACGACGCTCGCGCTGCTGCTGTCGACCGCCTGGCTGCTGCCCTGGTATGCGATCTGGCTGCTGCCGCTAGCGGCCGTCAGCAGCGATCGGCGCCTGTGCGCCGCCACGCTCCTGTTCTGCGCGTACGCGGTCCTCATCCACCTGCCCCTCGCGAACCCTCTGCTCAGCCCCTCCACCCACCGCGTCGTCGCGACCGCGCCCGTCTCGATTCCCGGCGCCCGACACCACCTGGAACTCGCCGGTTTCGAGATCCTTCGCAACGTCCAGCTCGATCTCCGCTGGTGAGGCCGCCGGGCGCAGCCGCCGCAGTCGGCTCGCGTCCAGGCGCCGGAACTTGAGGATCTCGAGCACGTACACGAGATACACGCTCGCCGCGACCACGAGCGCCGCGAGCGCGAGCATCACGAGCGTCCAGCCGACCCGGTACTGGCCTTTGTGGTCGCTGTAGGGCACGAAGCGCAGCGCCAGCGCGAACCCCGCGAGCATCAGCGTCCACGCATACAGATAGGCGATCGTGCGCCTGCTGCTGAAGCCGATCCTCGCCATTCGGTGGTGAAAGTGCTCGCTGTCGGACTGGTAGATCGGCTGGCGGTACTTGAGCCGCTTGAGGACCACAAAGGTCGTGTCGAGGAAAGGCACCGCAAGCAGGATCAACGGCAGCACGAACGACACCACGGCCGCCGTCTTGACCGCCGCCTCGACCGTAATCACACCCATCAGCAGGCCGAGCAGGTTCGCACCGCAGTCGCCCATGAAGCTCGACGCCGGCGGGAAGTTGTAGATCAGGAAGCCGAGCGCCGCGCCGGCCGTCAGGGCGGCGAGCACGCCCGGCTGGGGACGGCCGAGATCGAACGCGATCACCGCCATCGCGGCGGCGATGATCGCGCACACGCCCGCTGCGAGCCCGTCGACCCCGTCGGAGAAGTTGACCACGTTCATCATCGCGACCAGGCCGATCACCGTCAGCACCGGGCCCGCATTCGTGAAGCCGGCGTTGGGGAACGCGTAGGCGCCGAGGAACGGCAGCGTGATCTTCTTCACCGCGACCCCGTAGTGGACGACGATCACGGCCGCGAGGATCTGCCCGAGGAGCTTGACGGCAGGGTGCAGATCGAAGCGATCGTCGAACGCGCCGACGGCGGTGATCACGGCGGCACCGAGCAGCACGCCCTGCCAGAGGTGCGGCTGGTGTTCGGCGCGGTAGCCCGCGGGCAGCCAGAGCATCATCGCGACGAACACCCCGGCGAAGATCGCAAGGCCGCCGAGGAGCGGCGTCGGGCGCTCGGACAGACCGCGCTCGCGCGGCTCGTCGATCGCGCCGACCGCCCATGCCAGACGCATCGTCAATGGGGTCAGCAGCGCGGTCACGACCGCGGCCACCAGGAAGGCGTAAAGCGCGTCGAGCTCGTTTGGATGCGCCATCGACTGACCCAAGCATCGCACGGCCCGAGGTCGTAGGGGCCCAGACCGCGCCCCGCGCCCGCTGCAAGCCGTCCCTCGGCGCCGGGCGCGCCGGCGCGGGGCCGCTCCCTCGGCGCCGCGCGCCTGGCGCGGGCCGTCTGCTCAGCCGCGTGCGCCGCTACGCGGGCGCGACCGCCGCGAGCTCCTCATACAGCGGATAGCGATCGACGATCGCCGCGACGCGCTCGCCCAGCTCCTCGGCGCGGGCGGCGTAGTCGGCGCTCAGCGCGACCGCGAGAATCCTGCCGAGCTCGCCGAAGTCCTCCTCCTGCAGGCCGCGGGTGGCAAGTGCGGGCGTGCCGATGCGCAGGCCCGATGCCTCGATCGGAGGCAGCGGATCGAACGGGATCGCGTTGCGGTTGACGGTGATCTGGATCTCGTGCAGTCGCTCCTCGGCCTGTTTGCCGCTGAGCGCCGGATCGCTCTCGCGCAGGTCGACGAGTATCAGGTGCACGTCGGTCCCGCCGGTCAGCAGGCTCACGCCCCCGCCCGCCGGGCTCGAGGCGAGCAGCTCGTGCGCGAGCGCCCGGGCGCCCGCGATCGTGCGGCGCTGGCGCTCGGCGAACAGCTCGCTCGCGGCGATCTTGAAGGCGACCGCCTTGGCGGCGATCACATGCTCGAGCGGCCCCCCCTGCTGTCCGGGGAAGACCGCCGAGTCGATCTTCTTGGCGTGCTCCTGCTTGCACAGGATCACGCCTGCGCGCGGGCCGCCGAGGGTCTTGTGGGTCGTCGTCGTGACGACGTCCGCCCCATACTCGAGCGGGTTCGGGTGCAGCCCCGCGGCGACGAGCCCGGCGAAGTGCGCCATGTCGACCATCAGCAGCGCGCCGACCTCGTCGGCGATCTCGCGAAAACGCGCGAAGTCCAGCTGGCGCGGGTACGCCGACCAGCCCGCCAACAGCAGCTTCGGGCGCCGCTCGCGGGCGACGCGGGCGACCTCATCCATGTCGATCAGGCTGCTCTCGCGATCGACCTCGTAGGCCGCGATGTCGTAGAGGCGGCCCGACGCGTTGATCTTCATGCCGTGCGTGAGGTGACCGCCGTGGGCCAGCGACAGGCCCATGATCGTCTCGCCCGGCTGCAACAGCGCGTGGTAGACGGCGGTGTTCGCCTGGGCGCCCGAATGCGGCTGCACGTTCGCGTGCTCGGCGCCGAACAGCGCCTTGCAGCGGTCGATCGCGAGCTGCTCGGAGATGTCCACCCACTCGCAGCCGCCGTAGTAGCGGCGGCCCGGGTAGCCCTCGGCGTACTTGTTCGTCAGCACCGAGCCCTGGCATTCGAGCACCGCGCGCGGGACGAAGTTCTCCGAGGCGATCATCTCGAGCGTGCGCTGCTCGCGCTCGAGCTCGCCGCGAAGCACCTCGGCGATCTCTGGATCGACCTCGGCGAGCGGGCGATTGAAGTAGTCGTGGCTGAGCTCGTTCACGGCGCTCTCCTTGGCAGGCGACGATGACGTTGTGCCCAGGCGCGCGGCGTGTTCACTGACCGCTTCCCGGTGGTCGATTCCACCTCAGGGCGCCAGTCGCGGCAGCTGCACCGAGGCTAGCACGGGAGCCCGACCGGCGAGCTCAGCACAGCCCCTCGAGCAGTTCGCGCACGACCCCCTCCGCGAGCGCGCCGGCGCGCAGCACGCTCCACTGCCCGCGCGCCGCGTAGTCGCGAAGATCGATCACCGTCGAGGGCGTGCCCGGGAGCGTGCCGCCGTCGAGCGCGAGGTCGGCGCCGTCGCGCAGCCGCACCGGTACCTCGGCGAACACGCGTGCATCCGCCTCGCCGGAAACGTTCGCGCTCGACTGCATCAGCGGACGGCTCACGCCGGCGAGCGCGCGCAGCTGCTCGGGCAGCGCGGGCACGCGCAGACCGAACGTCGCCGGGTCGCCCGCGCATGCAGGCCCAAAGCGCGCCGCGCGGTTGGCGAGCAGCAGCGTCACCGGCCCCGGCAGCAACACCCCCAGCGCGTCGCGCTCGGCGTCCCTGAGCTCCGGCAGGCTCTCGAGCGCCTGCTCGAGAGCGAAGAACATCACCGCCGCCGGGCGCTCCGGCGGGCGGCCCTTGAGCTCATACAGGCGCCTCGCGGCGCGCTCGTCGTCGGGGTCACAGCCGATGCCGTAGACGGTGTCGGCCGGGAACACTGCGACGCCACCCGTCGCGAGACATCGCTCGAGGCGCGCGGCATCGCTGCGATCGAGCGCCGCGGTCATCCGCGCTCGCCCACCACGACGCGTTCGATTCCCGCGAGGTCACGCTCGCGTCGGACGCTCGCGAAGCCGGCCGCGCGCATCAGCTCGCCGACGCGCGGCGCCTGTCCCTCGCCGACCTCGAGCGCGACGAACGCCACGCGCGCCCGCGCGGCCAGCATGTCGAGCAGCGCGCGGATCAGCAGAAGCCCATCGGCCCCCGCGAACAGCGCCCCGGGCGGCTCGTGTCTGAGGATCTCCGGGGCGAGCGTGCCGCGCTCGCCCTCCGCGACGTACGGCGGGTTGGAGACGATCGCATCGAATTCGTCGGGGACGCCGTCGAGCAGGCTCGCGTGCAGCCAGCGCACGTCCAGTCCCAGGCGCCGCCCGTTCGCGAGCGCGAGCGCGAGCGCCGCCTCGCTGACGTCGCTCGCGGCGAGCTCCAGATCCGGACGCTCGTCCTTCAGCGCGAGCGCCACCGCGCCGCTGCCGGTGCCGACGTCGAGAACGCTCGCGCCCGTGCCGAGGCCGAGCGCCACCTCGACCAGCAGCTCCGTCTCCGGCCGTGGCACGAGCGCGCGTGCGTCGACGCTCAGATCGAGGCGCCGGAAGCCGCGCCTGCCGATGATGTAGGCGACCGGCTCGCGCTCGAGCGCGCGGCGCCTGACCGCGTCCTGGTAGGCGCGCACCGCCGGCCCCGCGACCGTCAGCTCGCGGTCGATCAGCAGCTGCTCGCGGGCCACGCCGAGCACGTGTGCGAGCAGCAGTTCGGCATCCAGCCGCGGCGTTTCGCAGCCGGCCGCGCCGATCGCCGTGACCGCGCCCTGGAGTGCCTCGCGCGCGGGCGTCCCGGCCGGCCGTCGAGCGTTCACGCCGCCGCCTGCGCCTCCAGCCGGCGCCGCTTCTCGTCCGCCTGCAGGCCCGCGGTCAGCTCGTCGAGCTCGCCTTCGAGGACCTGGTCGAGGTTGTGCACGGTCAGCTTGATGCGGTGGTCGGTGACGCGCCGCTCGCCGTAGTTGTACGTGCGGATCTTCTCGGCACGGTCGCCCGTGCCGACCTGCGAGCGGCGGTCGGCGGCCGTCTCGGCCTGCTGCTCGGCGAGCGCCCGCTCGTACAGCCGCGCGCGCAGCACGCGCAGCGCCTTCTCGCGGTTCTGCAGCTGCGACTTCTCATCCTGCATCGAGACGACGATCCCTGACGGCTTGTGCGTCACGCGTACCGCCGAGTCGGTCGTGTTGACCGACTGCCCACCCGGCCCCGATGAGCGATAGACGTCGATCTGCAGGTCGTTGGGGTCGATCTGCACGTCGACGTCTTCAGCCTCCGGCAGCACCGCGACGGTCGCTGTCGAGGTGTGCACGCGGCCCTGGGACTCGGTCTGCGGGACACGCTGGACGCGGTGGGTTCCGCCCTCGAACTTGAACACCGAGTACGCGCCGTCCGGCGGGCGCGACTTGATCTCGAACGTGTACTTGCCGTCGGCGATGTCCATCGGCTCGGTCTCGAAGCCCAAGCGCTCGGCGTAACGGTTGAGCATGCGGTACAGGTCGCCGGCCCACAGCCCGGCCTCGTCGCCGCCCGCGCCGCCCTGGATTTCGACGATCACGCTCTTCTCGTCGCTCGGGTCGCGCTCGACCATCGCCAGGCGGATCTCCTCCTCGAGCTGCTCGATGCGCCGCCGCGCGTCGGCGAGTTCCTCGCGCATCTCCGCATCCTCGCCCACCTCCGCGAGCAGCTCTTCCGCGCCCGCGGCGTCATCCTGGGCGTGGCGCCACGCGGCCGCCAGCTTCGCCGCCGGCTCGAGCTGGCTGTAGGCGCGCCCGGCCTCCGCGTTGCGCGCGCGGTCGGCGATCACCGCCGGGTCGGTCATCTGCGCGCCGAGCTCGGAGAAGCGGGCTTCGATCTGCTCTACGAGCTGTTCGATCACCGACCGAGCCTACAATGGTCGGCGTGCTTCGGCGGCTGAAATCGGGCCCTCTGCTCGTGATCTGCATGACGCTGGCGACGGCGGCGCCCGCCGGTGCCGCTGCGCCGCCTGTGAAGGATCTGTTCGAATGGCTACCGAACGGTGAGGGCAACGGCCCGGAGCTCGTGATCGAGGCCAAGGGCACGGGCGACTTCATATCCGGCAGATTCGGCGTGCAGTGCGGCAGGAGCTGGCTGTTCGCGATCTACGCGGGCGGCTTCACGCTCGACCGGGCGACGGGCATGCTCACGGGCACCGCAAGCTATCCGGCGGGATCGGTCGGCATGGGCTCGAGCTACCGCAACGCCGAAATCAACTTCTTCGATTTCAAAAGCGCAGGGCCGGTGACGTTCACGCTCGACGCCCAGACGTCGCCCGCGGCCGCCGTCGGCACGCTCTCGCTGAAGCGCTACACCGTCGTCGCCGCCCATGGGCGTGCGCCGCATCGCACGCGGGCCAGGAGAGTGCTGAGCGCGAGCTGCTCGATGCAGTTCGACGCCCCCAACCACTACTTCGAGCCGCCTGCCGCGGAAACGTCTCCGGCGGAATCCTCCGAAGGCGTCTGAGCGGCCGGCGAGACGGCTGGGCCGCGCTCGACTTGCCCGGTGCGGCGGGCCCGCAGTCGCCGCGCCTGCCCCACCCGCGCGCAAGGGCTCCGCGGGCGATTCCTAACGCCGGCGCCGCAGAGCGCGCCCGAACCGGCCGGCGGGCGTGAACGGTTCGGTGGCGCAGTGGAAGAAGAACGGCAGCTGGCGAACCGCGGCATCGACGGTTTCATAGCGCGGCCCGCTCACCTGCAGGCCCGTTTCGGGATCCTCCCAGCAGCCACTCGGGAAGTACACGCTGCGCGAAATGGCACCGCGTTCGACCACCGGCGCGACCAGCACGTCCGGGCCCAGCAGCCACTCCTGATCCTGCAGCGCCGCCTGCGGGTCTCCCGGGTAGGCCATGTACAGCGGGCGCGTGATCGGCATGCCGGTTTCGTCGGCTTCCCGCCACAGGCGGGAGATCAGCGGCTGCGCGCTGATGTGCAGTTCCGAGAGCTGCCGGTAGACGTTGACCGACCTGATCCCCTGCGCCCATGGCGTGTGCTCGTGCTGGATCGCTCCATGCAGGCGGAACACCGGCGTCAGCGCCGCCCACTCGGCCCAGCGCTGGAACAGTTCTTTGCTCGTCGGAGGCACCCCCAGGTCGTAGTAACCGCCGATGTCCGTGCCGAAGCCATAGGCGCCGCCGATCGCGCGGTTGAGCATGTCGCGCGTCTGGGACGCCAGTCCCGAGGACTGGCTCCAGTCGGTCGTCTCGTCGCCCGGGAAGTTGAAGCTCTCATACGCGGCCGATCCGGGCTCACCGCTGTAGCCGCTGCGCGTGAAGAACACGATCGAGCGGCCGGGATGTGCGGCTTCATAGGCTTCCACCGCTTCGCGCGTGACCTTCTGCACCAGCACCGGGTAGCTGTTGTGCATTTCCGCGCCCGTCTCGCCGTTGCTGAAATGCATGTCGGGCTGGACCTGCTCGCCGAAGTCGAGCATGAACCCTTCCGCTCCGAGGTCGAGCGCGGCGTCGATCCGCTGCCGCCACCACGCGATCGCCGCCGGGTTGGTGAAGTCGATGACCCCGGCTTTCCCGCCGAAGTTGTCGTTGAAGATGTACGGTTCGCCGCTCGCGTTGGTGGTGAGATAGTCGTTTTCCACAGCCGTCCGGTATTCATCCGGCAGTTCCGTGCCGATCGACTCGGTGCCGACGAACGGCCGGAAGTACAGCAGCGGGCGAATTCCGAGTGCTTTCAGCCTCGCGATCACGCTTTCGAGGAACGTGTGGCTGACGAACCCCCAGCCCTCGATCCGGTAGGCGCGCACCGGGAGCCGGCGCGCGACGATTTCCTGCAGGTCGCTTTCGACCTTCGCTTCGTAGGTCGAGGCCGTGTCGGTGAGTTCGACCTCGCGATCGAACAGCGGCCCGATCGCCCAGCTCGGGGGGACACGCTGGCGTCCGCTGATCGCGGTCAGACTCGCAGCCGCCTGCGAGATGTCGCCCGGAGCGACGACGTAGCTGATCGACGGCGCGGCGGCCTCGGTCTGCCAGGCATCCGGGCGTTCGGCGTCGAGGCGCCAGCGTGACAGCGAGCCGGTGTTCAGCAGGAACCCGTAGCCGGCGTTCGACACGAACGACGACTGCACGTAATAGGCCGCCTGCGGGCCGTCCGGCGCGAGGTCGCCTTCTGCGCCTGCGCCGATATCGGTGTTCTCCTGGTCGACCCAGTTGTAGAAGTCCGCGCCGTGCTGGTCGAGCGCGTTGTGTCGGCCGCCGAAGCCGTGGAAGGCCTCGCTCGGGGATGAGTTGAACGAGTCCGCCATCGCCGCCACGCCGCTCGGGTCCTGCGGCGCGGCCGAGACGCCGATCGCAGCCGCCCCGGCCGGCGCGATCGAGACGCTCAGCGTGCGCCCGGACGGATCGTCGGTGGACAGCGTGAGCGCAACACCTTCGCCGCTGCTCGCCGCGCTCAGTACTTCGCGAGCCGAGTACTCGGTGCCCGCTTCTTCATCTTCGATGAGGTCGCCCTCGAACTGGCCGGACGCGAACGTCCTCGGGCTGTCGCGGCCGACGAGGAACGACAGCGGCGCGTAGAGCGCTTCTCCGGACATCTCGGCGGGTGCGCCCGGCAGTGTCGGCGCGAGCGTCAGCGGTTCATCGCTCGTGGCCACCTCGGAGAGCACCGTCGTCCCGCTCGCGTTTCTGAATTCGATCCCGAACGGCGCGCGTGTGATGACGGCGCTCGCGCCCTGGCCCTGGACGACGATCTGCGCGCCGCCGAGCGTCACCGACGCCGCGGCCGGCACCGCGCTGGCGCCGGCGAGGGCGATCGCGCCACAGGCGCACGCGAGCGCGAGCGCGGCCACCCGACCGATGCCGATGCTCGCGGCCGGGCGGCCCGACACCAGCGTCACACCCCTCATCATGGCCCGATCGTAGCATTAGGTAACGCGGTGTGCAACACACTGTTGCACTCGCCAGCGGCGGTGGTATGCTCGCGCTCATGCACGCCGCCAAGAGGCCTCCCGCGACCCCCGTCGAGCGGCGCCGCATCCGCGAGCGCGAGATCGTCGACAGCACCCGTCGACTGTTCGACGAGCGCGGCATGCGCGACGCGCCGATGGACGAGATCGCCCAGGGGGTGAACATCAACCGGGCGCTTATCTACCGGTACTTCGACTCCAAGGACGAGCTGTTCGTGCTGACGATGACGCGCTACCTCGAGGAGATCACCGCCCGCGGGCTGGAGTGCATCGACTCGAGCGCGCCCGCCGAGGTGCAGCTGCGTGCCTCGTGGGGCAGCTTCGCCTCCTACTGCCTGGAATATCCGGCGTTTCTCGACTGCGCGCTGTCGCTCATGAGCCGTCCGGCCGAAGAGCTGCGCGCGAGCCTCAGCGACACCACCTGGACTCGGCTCGCCACGACCATGAGCGACTGCCTTGACATCACCATCGAGATCCTGCGCCGGGGCACCGCGGATGGCGTCTTCGCCGTCGAGGACCCAGCATTCGCCACCAACTGCCTGTATGCGCAGACGATCGGATTGCTGCACCTCGCCCGCCTCGGCGTCGGCGTGGCGCGCTCGCCGTCCGGCTCGCCCGAGGCCTTCCCGGTCCAGTCCGAGCGGGTCCACGCGGCGTGCATCCACGCGGCGCTCGCAGCGGCCGGCTGCAGGGCTGCGCTGAGCGCATGAAGGCGGCGGCGCTGCTCGCCGCTCAGGCCGCAACCCCGCTCGGAGCGGCCAGCTCGAGCAGCTCATCGAGCGTCGCCGAGAGCGCCTCCAGCAGATCGCGCTCGAGCGGCAGTCCGTCGGGCCCGAGCGCCTCCTCGGCCTCGCCGATCGGCAGCTCGCGGTCGAGCACGCGAGCGCCGATCGTGCCCAGCACCTTGCGCGTCTCCGCCTGCGCCCAGACCGCTCCGAACAGCCCCGTGCTCGCTCCGATCACCGCCGCCGGCTTGCCCGCCAGCGGCGTCGCGGCGAGCGGGCGCGAGACCCAGTCGAGCGCGTTCTTGAGCACGCCCGGGATCGAGGCGTTGTACTCGGGTGTCGCGATCAGGAGCGCGTCCGCGGAGACGATCGCGGCCTTCAGCTCCGCGACCGCCTCCGGCTGCTCGTGCTCGGCGTCCTCGCTGTAGGGCGGGATCTCAGCCAGGCGCTCGAACACGACGAGCTCGACGCCCGGCGCGAGCAGCTCGCCGGCCCCTCGCAGCAGGCGCGTGTTGTGCGAATCGCGGCGCAGGCTGCCTGACAGTCCGAGCAGCCTCATCGCTAGGCCTCCTTGACGAGCTCGAGCGAGACCTGCAGCTTGACGTCGTTGTCGAGCGCGAAGCCGCCCTTGGGCAGCGGCGCGTTCCAGTCGAGGCCGTACTCGCGGCGGTCGATCACGACCTCCAGCTCGACGCCGAGCTTGTCGTTGCCGGCGATGTCCACGTGCGGCCCGCTGATGCTGCCGCGCGCGGTCACGCGGTGGCTGTGGTCCTTGATCGTCAACTCGCCCTCGACCTCGAGCTCACCGTCGGCGGACACGCGCAGCTCGTCTGAGCTGAAACGGATCTCGGGGTGGTTCGCGCTGTCGAAGAAGTCGGGCGATTTCAGGTGCCCGGCGAGGTTCTCGTCCTTGACGACGATCGAGTCGACCTTGACCGAGCCCTCCAGGCGCGGCCTGCCGTCCGCCGCCGCGACGAGCGCGCCGTCGTAGTCCTCGAATCGCCCGCGAAACGTCGAGACGACCATGTGCTTGACGGCAAAGCCGACGTGCGAGTGGATCGTGTCGATCTTCCAGTTGCCGACTGCGATCGGCTGTGCTGTTGCTGTGCTCATCGGAAGCTCCTCTCAAGGGTTCCGGACCGTAGTCCGCTTATTGTCCGAGAAGCTTAGCATATAACCGGACTGCGGTCCAGTTTGTATCATTGGGGCTATGGAGACACGTCTCGAGCTACCCGTCATCGACCTCCCGGTGCTCGGTGACGAGTCGGCCGAGCGCGCCGACGCCGCACGCAACCGTGCTCGCATCCTCTGCTCGGCGCAGCGGCTGTTCGCCGAGCGTGGCGCGAGCTGCGTCTCGATGGACGACATCGCCGAGGCGGCCGGCGTCGGCAAGGGCACGCTGTTCCGCCGCTTCGGCTCGCGCGCCGCGCTCGCGCACGCCGTGCTCAGCGATCGCGAGAGCCACTTCCAGGAAGCATTCATCCGCGGCGCGCCGCCGCTCGGCCCCGGCGCCTCTCCGGCAGAGCGGCTGATCGCCTTCGGGCACGCGCGCATCGACCTGCTCGCCGACCATGCCGAGGTGCTCGCCGCGGCGGAGGCCGGGCCGGCCCGCTTCAGCTCTCCCCCGTACGCCGTCTACCGCCTGCATATGACGCTGCTGCTGCGCGAGGCCGATCCGCTGTGTGACGCCGAGTACCTCGCCGAGGTGCTGCTCGCCGCGCTCGGTGTCGACTTCTTCGTGTTCCTCGGCGACGCGCGCGAGATGCGCGTGGAGCGGCTGAAGGACGGCTGGCGCGAGCTCGTCGGGCGGATCGTGCCGGGCGGCCCGCCCCCCGGCTGCTCCTAGGCGACGACCTCGACGCCGACGAGGTCGGCGGCCGTGAGCTCGCCGGGCGTCTCCAGCGCGAGCACCGCCTGGAGCGAGGCGATCGCGACCTCGAGCTGGTCGAGGTCGGGCTCGCGCGTCGTCAGCAGCTGCAGCTTCAGCCCCGGCCACATCACGATCTGCACCCAGCGTTTGTCGCGGTGACGCCCGGCGAACTTGATCAGCTCGAAGGAGATCCCGGCGATCACCGGCACGCCGAGCACGCGCGTCGCGACCAGCCAGTACCACGCCGGCAGCCCGAGCGGCGCGAACACGAAGATCGCGACGACCATCACGATCAGCAGGAAGCTCGTGCCGCAGCGCGGGTGCAGCCGGGAGAAGCGCTGGGCGTTGGCGGGCGTCAGCGCCAGCCCGGCCTCAAAGCACGAGATCGTCTTGTGCTCGGCCCCGTGGTACTCGAACACGCGACGCAGGTCGCGCACGCGCGAGAGCAGGAACATGTAGCCGAGGAACAGCGCCGTGCGCACGATCCCCTCGACGAGCCAGAACACGAAAGAGGAGTTCAGCTGATGACGGATCAGGCTCGTGAGGGCGACCGGGATCAGAAAGAACAGGACGACCGAGAACAGCATCGCGACGATCACCGTGCCCGCCCATACCCCCTTCGGGATCTCCTGCTCCTCCTCTTCCTCAGGCGGCAGCTGCGCGTTCGCCGAGACCTCGAGCGCGCGGAAGCCGATCGCCATCGAGCCGCCGAGCGCGACCACCCCGCGGATGATCGGCAGACGCAGCAGGCGGTGGCGGCGCATCACCGATTCCAGCGGATAGGTCGTCACCTCGATCTCGCCGAGCGCCGCCTCCTCGGGCGAGCGGTCGGTCTCGAGCAGCTGCTCGGCGGTCGGCTTGCGCACCGCCACCGCCCAGTTGGCGACGCCGCGCATCATCACACCCTCGAGCACCGCCTGGCCGCCGACCGGCGCGTCGCGCTGCGCGAGCAGCTCGCCGTCGCTGTCCTCGGCGATCAGCGGCGAGTCGGCGATCTGCTCCTCGCTGAGCGGCTGCTCGACCGTCGCCTCCGCCGCCGGCGCGGCGGCGCTAGCGAGCGCTACCGAAGCCGCGGCCGGACGCGCGGACATCGGGCTACTGGGCGGACCGGGATTGCGCGGAGTGCAGGCGGCCCTTGGCGATCCTGCGCTGGAAGCGCTCGACGCGCCCGCCGGTGTCCATCAGCTTCTGTTTGCCCGTGTAGAACGGGTGGCAGTTGGAGCAGACCTCAACGTGCAGCTCGTCGCGCGTCGCACGCGTGATGAACTCGTTGCCGCAGGTGCAGCGAACGTGGGCGGAGGCGTAGTTTGGGTGGATCTTCGTCTTCATCGTCGCCTGATTCTAGCGGGCTTGCGCGCCCGTTCGCGGCGCCACGCGCCGCCGGCCGCGAGGACCCGCGCGCGCCCGGCGCGCTCAGTTGCCGGGCGGCTGCGAGCCTGGCTGCGCCGTGCCCGTTTCCGTCGGCGTCGTTTCCGAGTGCGGCGTCAGCGGTTGATCGCACTTCGGCGTGCGCAGTTCGGCGCTCTTCACGAGGCGGCCCTTGGCGTTCAGCCAGCGAAAGCGCACCGCCGCGCGGTAGGAGGCCGGCGCCGACAGGTTCGTGACCTGCTTGAGGTACTTGTAGATCTTGACCCCCGGCGCGGAGCTGCGCCACACGCCGAGGCCAGGGGCGGCGACGGTGTGAAAGGCGACTTCGTGGGGCAGGCGCTCGAGCACGTCGATCCGCATCTGCATCTTCGTGCTCCCCGCCACCGCCGCCATTTCCCCGCCGAACGTCGCCGAGCGTTCCGCCTCCGCGGCGGACGTCACACACTGTTCGAGCGTCGCAGAATCGATCTGCTTCGCGCCGGGATCGCCGCTGAGCGATGCGGCGCCCGTCACGCCTCCATCCGCGAGCGCGCCGTCGGCGAGCGCGAGGCAGCCGAGCAGCAGCGCGCACGCGAGCAGCGCGGGCAGTCGCCGCGGGCGAGGGCGCAGCAGGGATTTGTCTGCTTTCACGTTCTCCCTAACACCCCGGAGGGGCGCAGGTTTCGCCCCGCCGCCCGGCGCGAGCGTCCGCCGCACCTGCCGGCGCGCGCTCAGGTGACCTGGTAGAGCGGCCCGTCGCCGCCCTCGGGGACGGTCAGCCGGCCGCCCTTGGCGGTGATCGCGCCGCACTGCACGCAGTTGGTGTAGTTGACGATCACGTCGACCTCGCCCTTCTCGGGTGCGTCCTCGGGGATCTCGTACACGCCCGCCGGGCACATCCACCTCCACGTCTCGGCGACCTCGCGCGGAACCCGTTTCTGCACGCGGATGTGGTTCGGCGCGTCGTCGCGCGTGGCGTTGCCGGTGATGAACACCGAGGAGAGCTTGTCGAAGGTGTATTTGCCGTCGGGCTTGGGGTAGCGGTCCTTGGTCTTGCCGACGAACATCGGCTCGGCGTCGTCGCGATGCCACTCCTGCCGCCCCGGCGGGACCTTGCCCTTCGACATGATCGACGGACCCGCGAGCAGGCTCCCGAAGAGGAAGCCCTTCTGGAACGCCTGTCGCGTGTTGCGCACCTGATAGAGCTCAGTCCCGATCGTCGATTTCTCGACCGTCTCCTCGTAGTCGGACAGGTCGCTGCTGCCGCGCTTGAGCGCCGCGTAGATCGACTCGGCTGCAAGCATCCCGGACCTGATGCAGTGGTGGACGCCCTTCAGCGCCGCCGTGTCCACCATCCCGCCCGCATCGCCGACGAGCACCGCGCCGGGCATCGACAGCTTGGGCATCGACCAGTAGCCGCCGCCGGGAAGCGCCTTCGCACCCCAGGCCACCCGTTCGCCGCCCTCGAGGATGCCCTTGACGAGCGGATGCATCTTGAACGTCTGCAGCAGGTCGTGGGCCGAGGTCGTCGCGTCGCGGTAGTTGAGGTCGACGACGAAGCCGATCGAGACCAGGTCCTCACCGGTCTTCTCGTCCTTCATCGGGTAGATCCAGGTGCCGCCCAGCTGCCCGTACTTGGCTGCAACTTTCAGGGGCCACGGCTGCACGAATGTGTGGATCACCCGGTCGAGCGGCTTCTTGACCTTCCACACCTCCTTCACGCCCAGCTCCCACACCTGCGGCTCGCGCCCCTCGGCGAGGTCGAACTCCTTGATCGCGGCACCGGTCAAATGGCCCCAGCAGCCCTCGGCGAGCACCGTGGCGTGGGCCTTGATGTCGGTTCCGGGCTCGAAATTGCCGAGCGGCTCGCCGTCCTTGCCGCGGCCCTTGTCGCCTGAGCGCACGCCGACGACCGTGCCGTCCTCGACGATCAGCTGGGTCGCAGAGGTCTCGGTGAGGACATAGGCACCGGCCTCCTCGGCCTGACGCTGCTGGTAGCGAGCGAGCGCGGAGACGGAGACCACCTCATTGCCGTGGTTCTTGAAGTTCGGCACCGCCGGAATCGGCACGGGGAGCTTGGTCTTCGGCCCCGTGAGCATGTACACCGACTCCTTCGTGACCTCGCCGAAGGCGAAGCCCTCTTCCCGCCACTGCTCGCGGGTCATGTCCGGGAACAGCTCCTGCAGGGGCTCCGGGCGCATCACCGCACCGGAGAGGTTGTGACCTCCGCAGGTCTTCGCCTTCTCGATCACCGCGACAGGCACTTCGCCCAGCCGCTCCATCGTCTCGGGATCATCGGCGAGCAGCTGCAGCAGGCGGTTCGCGCAGGCCAGCCCCGCGGTGCCGCCGCCGACGATCGCGACGCCGACCTCGATCAGCTCGTCCTCGGCGTCGAGCCCGCGCTTGACGAACTCCTTGCGCGAATCGACCGGCGGCGGGAAGGCCGCCGGTGCGACCTTCCCGTTGCTCGCAGCGGACATCTCAGCTGCCCTTCTTGGCCTTCACAGCCTCTGTCAGCTTGGGCAGGATCTTGTTGAGATCGCCGACGATCCCGAGGTCCGAGAATTCGAAGATCGGCGCGTTCGCGTCCTTGTTGATCGCGACGATGTTCTCCGAGCTCTGCATCCCGACCTTGTGCTGGATCGCGCCCGAGATCCCGGCCGCGAGATACAGCTTCGGCGAGACCGTCTTGCCGGTCTGCCCGATCTGCGCCGCATACGGATACCAGCCGGCGTCGACGACCGCGCGCGTCGCCGCGACGGCGCTGTTGCCACCGAACGCCTTCGCGAGGTTCTCCGCGAGCTCGAAGCCCTCGGCCTTGCCGAGACCGCGCCCGCCGGCGATCAGCACGTCGGCGCCCTCGATGTCGACATCGGCGCCGCGCTGTTCGCCGCGGGTCAGCATCGTCGCCTGCTGCGCCTGTGCGCTCAGCTCGTAGCTCAGCTGCTCGACGGGCGCGTCACCCGCGCCGCTCTCCTTGATCTCGAACGCGTTCAGCCGCCCGATGATGATGCCGACGTCCGAGCGATACTTGATCTCCGAGATCGCCGAGTCGCCGAGGATCGGGCGCTCCGCGATCAGCTCGCCGCCCTCCGCGCGAACCGCCGTGACCTCCATCGCGACGCCGGCGCCGAGCCGTGCGGCGAGTCCGGCGCCGATCTCGAAGCCGAGCAGGCCGCCGCCGAACAGCGCGTACTTGTAGCCGCCGCCGGAGATCGCCGCCGCCATCGCGTCGACGAGCGGCTGCGCGAGGCCCTCGGGCCCCTCCGCCACGAGCACCTTCTTCGCGCCGTAGTTGCCGAGTGTCGCCGCCAGCTCCTGCGGGACGTTCTCGCCCAGCAGCAGCGCGTGCGCCTCGCCGCCGAGTTCCGCCGCGAGCTTGGCGCCCTCGGAGACGGCGCCGAGCGAGTTCTTGTTGATCGCGCCGTCGTAGTGCAGCGCGTAGACCAGGATGTTTGCCATTTCAGATCAGCTTCCTCTCGTCGAGCCAGGCGACGATTTTTTCGACCGTTTCGCCGGTGTCCTCGTCCTCGATGATCTCCCCGGCAGCCTTCGCCGGCGGCGCCTTCGCGGCGACCCACTGGGCGGCGGAGTTATCGCCGCCGACTTTCTGCGCGTCGATCTGCACGTCGCCAGCGGTGACGGTGTCGAGCGGCTTCTTCTTCGCGCCCATGATCGCCTTCAGCGACGGGTAGCGCGGCTCGTTGATCGCGTCACCGACCGAGATCACCGCCGGCAGCTTGATCTGCACGGTGTCGTAGCCGTACTCGGCCTGGCGCTCGCAGCGCAGCGCCTCGGGGTCGACGTCCATCTTGATCACCTGCGTCAGCGAAGGCATCCCGAGATGCTCCGCGACGACCGCGCCGATCGTGTAGCACTCGCCGTCGTCGGACTGCTGGCCGAGCAGCACCAGATCCGGGCTCTCGCGCTGCAGCGTCTTCGCCAGCGCGTAGCCGGTCGCCGCGACGTCGGAGCCGGCGACGACCTCATCGGAGAGGTGCACCGAGCGGTCCGCGCCGAGCGAGACGGCCTTGTGCAGTGCACGCACCGCACTGTCCGGCCCCATCGTCACCGCCACGATCTCCTCGACAGGGACGGCGCCGCCCTCCCTGATCTGCATCGCCGCCTCGATCGCGTGCGTGTCATACGGGTTCAAGTTCTTCTCGCCACTGCGGTCCATACGCCCCGTCGAGGGGTTGATCCTCTTCTCGACGGCGGCGTCCGGGACCTCCTTCACCAGGACGCATATCTTCATTCTCAGCTAACTCCTTGGGTTCTGTTGGGTCCGATCCTACCGGTTTGAGCGGTTGACTGATGAGTCAATCAACCGCGCGTCGCGATCGCGCCGCGAATGAAATCGACGATCGCCTGCGTCGGCGCGCCCGGCGTGAAGACCTCGGCGACGCCGAGGCTCTTCAACTCGGGAATGTCCTCCGCGGGAATCGTGCCGCCGACCGTGATGACGACGTCATCGACGCCCTGCTCGTGCAGCAGCTGAACGACGCGCGGGACGAGCGTCATGTGCGCGCCGGAGAGAATCGACAGGCCGACGGCGTCGGCGTCCTCCTGGATCACGGTCTCGACGATCTGCTCGGGCGTCTGATGCAGGCCCGTGTAGATCACCTCCATGCCGGCGTCGCGCAGCGCCCGCGCGATGATCTTCGCGCCGCGGTCGTGGCCGTCGAGACCCGGCTTGGCGACGACGACGCGGATCTTGCTCTGGGTGGACGCGGCGACGGGGGGCATCAGCGGACGTACATTATGCGCTTGCCGCACAGGCGCGCGCCCACGGCCGGATTCGGCCGAGGGCGCAGCTCACCGCCGGCGCCTGCCGCGAGCGTCGTGCGCGGCTCGCCCGAGCGACACGACGGCCGTGCCCGCGCCGAGCGCCGCGACGAGCTTCAGGCGGCGGCCGAGACGGTCGAGCTCGATCAGCTCCCAGCCTTCCTCGCCGGCGATCCGCCTCAGCGCGGCGTCGGGGTTGACGACGACCGCGTGGCCGACCGCGCGCAGCATCGGCAGATCGGACTCCGAGTCCGAATACGCATAGGAGGCCGCCAGGTCGAGCCGCTCGCGCTCGGCCAGCTCGCCCATCGCGAGGACCTTGCCCTCGCGATAGTTGAACGGGCCGGCGGGACGCCCCGTGTAGCGGCCGTCGACGATCTCCGAGCGCGAGCCGAGACCGCCGTCGAAGGCGAGCACGTGCGCGAGCAGGTCGGCCATCTCCTGCGAGGCGGCGGTCAGGATGTAGACCGGCAGGCCGCCGTCCTGGTGTGTGTAGGCGCGCTCGAGCATCTGCGGATACAGCCGCGGGAGCACGCCCGAGAGCACGCGCGGGGAGAGGCGCTGCAGGTCGCGCACGGGCACGCCGGCGATCATCTCGCCGACACGGCGGCGGACGACATCGGCGCGATCGTCGGTCGAACCCAGCAGCCGGAAGCGTATGTTCTCGTAGGCGTCGCGCGCCAGGCGCGCACGCGAGATCATCCCCGTCTCGTACGCCGCGCGGGCGAAGAAGATGCCCGAGGACCCGGCCATCAGGGTCTTGTCCAGGTCGAAGAACGCGGCCGCGCGAGCACGCTCCTGATCCCGCGCCTGCGTCACGTCCCGAGGTCCGCCGGCAGCATCCATCGCCGCTGCCCCTAGCGAGGATCGTCGTGAGTCGAGCCAGCCAAGGACGCGGCGAGTGAAGTGCGCATCGCACACGAGCGACCGAGGACGCAGGAGGGCGAAGTGCTCACGGCGATCTCAGACCTTGAGGATCACCGCGTCGCCTTGCCCGCCACCGGAGCAGATCGCCGCGCAGCCGTAGCCGCCGCCGCGCCTGCGCAGCTCGTAGATGAGGCTGCCGAGGATGCGCGCGCCGGACGCGCCGATCGGATGCCCGAGCGCGACCGCACCGCCGTTGACGTTGACCCGCTCCTCGTCGATCCCGAGCATCCGGATCGAGTTGAGGGTGACCGACGCGAACGCCTCGTTGATCTCCCACACGTCGATGTCACCCGGCTGCAGCCCCGCCTTCTCGAGCGCCTTCTTGGCCGCGCTCGCCGGCGTCGTCGCAAGGTAGGCGAAGTCGTTGGCGCTCTGCGCGTGCGCGACGATCTCCGCGAGCGCCTCCTTGCCGTTGGCGTGCGCCCACTCCTCCGAGGAGAGCACCAGCGCGCCGCCACCGTCGTTGACCCCGGGCGAGTTCCCGGCCGTGTGCGAGCCGTCCTTGCCGACCAGCCCCGGCAGCGCTGCCAACGCCTCGAGCGTGCTGCCGCGGCGCGGCCCCTCATCGACCTCGACGACCGTGTCGCCCTTGCGTCCCTTGATGGTCACCGACACCGTCTCCTCGGCCATCCGGCCGGAGTCGATCGCGTCGAGCGCGCGAGTGTGTGAGCGCAGCGCCCAGCGGTCGAGATCGGCGCGCGTCATCTCGAGCTCCTCGCCGACCTCGGTCGCCTCGACGAACATCTGCTTGCCCGAGAACGGGTTCGTGAGCCCGTCGTGGACCATCGCGTCGAGCATCTTCGCGTCGCCCATGCGGTAGCCGAAGCGAGCCTGTGGCAGCAGGTAGGGCGCCTTCGACATCGACTCCATGCCACCGCCGACGCCGACCTGCACGTCGCCCGCGCGAATCGCCTGGTCGAGGATCACCGACGCGCGCAGCCCCGACGCGCAGACCTTGTTGACCGTCTCCGAGGAGACCTCCTTGGGGATGCCGCCCTTGATCTGCGCCTGGCGCGACGGAATCTGCCCCTGCCCGGCCTGCAGAACCTGTCCCATCACGACGTGATCGACCTGGCCCGGCTCGACGCCCGCGCGCTCGAGCGCGGCGCTGATCGCGAGGCCGCCCAGTTCGGTTGCGTCCACCGAGGAAAGGCCCCCGCCCATCTTGCCGATGGGGGTGCGCGCAGCGCCGAGGATCACGGTCTTTGACATGGGAGCGGGTCTCTCCTGTGGGTCGATGTGAGTGAGCTTGAGAGCAGGAATGGTAGTGGACCGCCTCGTGAGCGCCGTGCGCGCGGGGCAGACGCGGCGCCTGCCAGCGCCGGCGGGGCCACCGCAGATGCGCGCCGCGCGGATCGATCGCGAGGTGGATATGGTGCGCTGCCGATGCAGGTCTCGACGATCACCAGCCCACCCGGCGAGAGCGACGCGGACACCGTCGCGATCGGGATCTTCGACGGCGACCAGGCGCCGGCCGGAGCGCCCGCGGAGCTCGCCGCCCTGCTTGCATCGGGCGAGGCGCGCAGCTCCTTCAAGGCGCTCGCGCTGACGCACGCCGCGGGCAAGCGCTGGCTGCTCGTCGGACTCGGCGCGCGCGAGCGCTTCGGCGCGGAGAGCGCGCGCGTGGCCGCCGCGACGGTCCTCGCCCGCGCTCGCGAGCTGTCGAGCAGCGCGCTCTGCTGGCAGGTTCCCGGCGACGGGGGCGCGCAGCTGGCAGCGGCGCTCGTCGAGGGCACGATCATCGGCGGCTACCGCTTCGAGCGCCACAAGTCTGCTCCCGCCGAGCCGGGCTCCGACGGCACGCCGCGCGAGCTCGAGCGGCTGCTGATCGCCGGCGCGCCTGACGCCGACGCCGCCGTCGCGGAGGCCGCGCTGCTCGGCGCCGCCGTCAACCGCGCGCGCGACCTGCAGAACCGTCCGGGCAACGACCTCACGCCCACCGTGCTCGGCGAATACGCGAGCGCGCTCGCCGAGGAGCTCGAGGGGCTGAGCGTGAGCGTCGACGGGCGGAAGGCGATCGCAGCCCGTGGAATGGGCGCGTTCGCCGCCGTCGCGCAGGGCTCGGCGCAGGAGCCGGCGCTGATCACGATGCGCTATCAGGGCCCGGCGGCGACCGGGCCGACGCTCGGCTTCGTCGGCAAGGCGGTGACGTTCGACAGTGGCGGAATCTCACTGAAGCCGGGCGCGAAGATGGCCGAGATGAAGTTCGACATGTCCGGTGGAGCCGCCGTGATCGAGGCCGTCGGCGCGATCGCCCGCCTCGGGCTCCCCGTCAAGCTGCTCGCCGTCATCGGCGCGACCGAGAACCTGCCGGGCTCGCGCGCGGTCAAGCCGGGGGACATCGTCACCGCCGCCAACGGCAGGACCGTCGAGATCAACAACACCGACGCCGAGGGGCGCCTGGTGCTCGCCGACTGCCTCTGCCACGCGGTCACCGAAGGCGCCGAGCGGATCGTCGACCTGGCCACGCTGACGGGCGCGGTGATCGTCGCGCTCGGCTCGACGTACGCGGGACTGATGAGCAACGACGATGAGCTCACCGAGCGCGTCACCGCGGCCGGCGAGCGAACCGGCGAGATCGTCTGGCGGCTGCCGCTGCACGAGGAGTACGACGAGCTGATCAAGGGCAAATACGGAGACCTCGACAACGCCCCCGAAGGACGCAAGGCGGGCACGATCGTCGGCGGCGCGTTCCTGTCGAACTTCGTCGGCGAGGTCCCGTGGGCGCATCTCGACATCGCCGGGTCGGCGTGGGACCTCGAACGCGCCTACGTCGGCAAAGGCGCCTCCGGCTACGCCGTGCGGCTGCTCGTCGAGCTCGCCAGGTCCTACTGCGCGTAGCCCTCAGCGCCCGCGGCGGCGTGCGAACGGCGCCTGCAGGTCGCTCTGGGCGAACGGCCCACCGGAGGTGTCCAGGCCGACGGCGTTGCGGTACACGAACACCCGGAAGATCTGGTCGAGCGCCATCTGCACGGCGATCGCGCCGAGGAAGCCGACGCTGCCGAGCACGATCAGCGCGACGCCCACCGGGCTGGCGAGGCTGACGCCGACGACCACGAGCACGATCGCCGGCAGGTACATGAACACGCTGGCGACGCTGATGCCGACGATTCCGCCCAGCTGCGTCCCCCAGCGCTGCGTGAAGATCGCGCGCGAGCGGCGCAGCGTCTCGCGCGGGCCGAGGTTCTCATACGCGAGCACCGGCACCGCGAACATCGTCGCGAGCGACCATGCGAGGCCGACGATCACGACGAGGATCCTCGCGCCGAGCGGCACGTAGCGCTCGATCACACGCAGCACGACACCGACGGTGCACGCGAACAGCGTCCAGGCGGCGATGATTCCGGCGCGCTCACGCGCCGCCATCCAGCCGTCGGCGAGCGTCAGCGGCCTGCCGTCGAGCCGGCCGGCAAGCACCGCCGCGAGCGCCACGCCGCAGTACAGCGACACGAACGTGATCGGATAGGCGACGACGATGCTCGCGATGAAGATCACATCGCCGCTGCTGTGCGTACCGGCACCCGTGCCGGCGGCGGTCGTGGTGCCCGAGCCGGCCACCGACAGCACGACCGAGATCGCGCCGAGCGCAAGCGTCAACAGCAGCGCGACCGCAGGGAAGGCGAGCAGCTCGGGGTCGTCGCGGAGCACGCTGAAGCTGGCGCGCAGCAGCCGCAGGGCGCGGGTCCCGCGCCGTTCGCGCAGCGCCGGGCTGACCGCAAAGGGCTCGAGCGCGGCGGCCCCGGCAGCGGTCGCGGCGGGCGCGGCACCCCCCTCTCGGGCGGTCCCATCGGCGGCGGGCGGCTCGGCCGCGGGACTCAGTCCGCGCGCGCCCGCGCAGCTCGGACAGAAGGTCTCACCGCGCGAGACCGCCCAGGCGGCGCGCGCGAGATCGTGGGACATGTCGGCTTCGGTGACCGACACTGTGCTCGCACAGCCATAGCAATGAATTCGCACGAGGCTCATGGCGGGCGCATCGGCAGCCGCGCCCTGCGCTCTTGAGAGCCGATCCACCTAAATCGGCGAACGTCGCCGGCGCGGAGCGCGCGAGCACGGCCGTCGCGGCCGGGACGGCGCCGTGCGTCAGGAGGGCGAAGGGACCGGATCGGCGGCAGCGAGCCTGCTCGTGACCGCCGCCCAGGCGCGCCCCCGCGGGTCGATGTGCGAGCGATGGCTGCCGGCGGAGCCGGCGATCTCGACGAGCTCGACTTCCGCCCCGCTCGCGCGTGCCGCCCGCGCATAGTTGCGGCTGAGCTCGATCGACACCGTCTGATCGGCCGTCCCGTGCACCAGCAGCACCGGTGCGCTCGCAGGCACGAGCCGCAGCGGATCGCCGATCGCGTAGCGCTCCGGGACGTCGTCCGGCCCGCCGCCCATCAGCATGCCCGCCGCGCTGCCCGGCCGGTGGCGATAGGAGCCCGCGAGATCGCACACGCCCGCCTGCGCGATCACTCGCCGCAGGCGCACCCGCGGCTCGCCGAGCAGATGGCCGGGCGCACCGGGCGCGAGCAGCCCGCGCCCCGCGGCCCACAGCGCAAGATGCCCGCCGGCCGAGTGTCCGAGCAGGCTGACACGGTCGAGGTCGAGCGCGCCGCCGAGCGCGGGCACCTGGTCGACCGCGGCGGCGACGTCGAGGAACGTCGCCGGCCAGCCGCCGCCGTTGCCGATGCGCCGGTACTCGATGTTCCACGCCGCCCAGCCGCGTCTGAGCAGGTCGCCGACCAGCCCGCGCATCACCACGCGCCCATAGCGAGCCTGCCAGGAGCCGCCGTGGATGACAATCATCAACGGGTGCGGCCCGGGCCCGGCCGGCAGGTGCAGGTCGCCGCATTGCGAACGATCGCTGCCGTACTCGATGGTGCGCCCGCGCGTGCGCAGGATGTCGCGGATCAGACGGGCACGTCGCATAGGCGGGCCATGCTAGACGGCGAGAGGTGTGAGAATGCCCGCATCGACTTCGAGCTGTCACCCGATCACGAGCTGATCCGCAGCACCGTTCGCGAGTTCGCCGCGGGCGAGGTCGCGCCGATCGCCGAGGAGCTCGACCGCACCAAGTCGTTTCC
Organism: uncultured Solirubrobacteraceae bacterium; assembly: GCA_963822245.1. GTDB lineage: Bacteria > Actinomycetota > Thermoleophilia > Solirubrobacterales > Solirubrobacteraceae > Palsa-744. The sequence continues at coordinate 127,269 of CAWGGR010000008.1, read as the reverse complement.
GTATGAGATCGTCGCGAAACTCGCGAAGCTCAACATGATGGGCATCCCGTTCCCCGAGGAGTACGGCGGCGGCGGCGGCGACACGCTCGCCTACGCGCTCGCTGTCGAGGAGCTCACGCGTGTGGACTCCTCGGTCGCGATCACGCTCTGCGCGCACACCTCGCTCGGAACGCAGCCGCTGTACCTGTTCGGTGACGAGTCACAGAAACGCGAGTGGCTGCCGCGCCTGTGCTCGGGCGAAGTGCTCGGCGCGTTCGGGCTGACCGAGCCGGAGGCAGGATCGGACGCCGGCAACACGCGCACGCGCGCCCAGCTCGACGGCGGCGACTGGGTGATCAACGGCGCCAAGCAGTTCATCACCAACGCCGGCACCGACATCTCCGGTCTCGTCAGCATCACCGCTGTGACCGGCGAAGCCGAGGGCGGCGCCAGGGAGATCTCCAACCTGATCGTCGCCAACGGCACCCCCGGCTACGAGCAGGGCGAGCCCTACCGCAAGATGGGCTGGAACGCGTCGGACACGCGCCCGCTGACGTTCAGCGACTGCCGCGTGCCCGTCGAGAACCTGCTCGGCCCCCGCGGCGCCGGTTTCAAGCAGTTCCTGCAGATCCTCGACATCGGCCGCATCGGCGTCGCCGCGATGGGCGTCGGCCTCGCGCAGGGAGCGCTCGACGAGGCACTCAAGTACGCCAAGGAGCGCCGCGCGTTCGGGCAGGCGATCTCGAAGTTCCAGGCGATCCAGTGCAAGCTTGCGGACATGGCGACGGAGATCGCCGCCGCGCGCCTGCTCGTCTACAAGGCCGCACTCGAGAAGGACGCGAAGCGGAACTTCTCGCTGACGGCCGCACAGGCGAAGCTGAAGACGGGCCGGCTCGCTGTGCGCTGCGCCGAGGAGGCCGTGCAGATACACGGCGGCTACGGCTATATCGAGGAGTACCCGGTCTGCCGCTTCTACCGCGACGCGAAGATCCTAACGATCGGCGAGGGCACCGACGAGGTCCAGCAGATGGTGATCGCGCGCGCGCTCGGCGCATAGCGACGAGCTACTCGACCGCCGGGGAAGCCGCGCCGGCGCGCTCCAGCAGGCTCGCCGCGGCGCTCGCCGGGTCCAGCCGTCGCTCGACGACCTCCTCGAGCAGGCGCTTGAACTCCGGGTCCTCGTGGAGGTCCTCCTCCAGGCGCCGGCGCATGCGCGCGGTGGCGATCGCGAGCACCTCGTTGCGCAGGTTGCGCCCGCGGCGCTCCTGCAGTTCACCATGGGCGAGGATGTGGGCGCGGTGCTCGTCGAGGCTCGCGACGAGCTCCTCGATCCCCGTCCCGTTCGTCGCCTCGGTCTTGATGATCGGCACCCGCCAGCGGCCGCGGACCTCGTCCGGCGTGCGGTCGAGGTTGGCGAGTGACAGCACGCCGCGGATCTCGCGGACCATCGTGTCGGTGAGCGGGTGCTCCGCCTTGTTGATCACGATCACGTCCGGGATCTCCATCACGCCCGCCTTCAGCGCCTGGATCGAGTCGCCTGAGCCGGGCATCAGCACGAGCACGATCGTGTCGGCGTGGTCGATGATGTCGATCTCCGCCTGACCGACGCCGACGGTCTCCACGAACACGTCCTCGCGGCCGGCCGCGTCGAGCAGCAGCGCAGCCTGCAGCGCGGCCTCCGAGAGGCCGCCGAGCGCGCCGCGGTTGGCCATCGAGCGGATGAACACGCCGCGGTCGAGGAAGTGCTCGGTGAGGCGGATGCGATCGCCGAGCAGGGCGCCGTGCGTGAACGGCGAGGAGGGATCGACCGACAGCACCCCGACGGTGCGCCCCGCCTCCCTGCGCGAGCGCGTCAGTGCGCCGATCAGCGTCGACTTGCCGACCCCGGGAGGCCCGGTGAAGCCGACGACGTCGGCGTGACCCGTATGCGGGTAGACCTCGCGGACGAGCTCCCAGCCCTCGGGGCGATCGTCCTCGACGAGCGTGATCGCGCGCGCGAGCGCCCGGCGATCGCCGGCGAGCAGACGCTGGGCTAGCGTGGCCTCGGTCATCGAGCGCGCAATCATCGCAGGGTGGGGGCGATCTCCCGGGCCGGCTCGCGCTCAGGCACCGGCGCGCGCGGGCGTCCCCTACGATTCGACCGCGATGACGCCGATCGCCGACCCGGCCGCCGAGGTCCCAGCCGCAGACAGCGTGAGCGCGCCGCGGCGACCGCCCGCGCCGCTCGCGGGCGGTCCGCTGGCGCTCGCCCGCTTCATGCGCGAGCACCAGATGCTGCGGCGCCACTACGCGCTGCTGCTCGCTCGGTTCGTGTGGCTGAAGCTCCGCTACGGCAAACGCCTGCAGACCGACGGCATCTGCTTCATCTGCCCGCGCGTGAAGCTCGAGATCGGGCGCGACGCGACCGTGCGCATCGGCCGCTGGGCGTGGATCGGGCACGACTGCAAGATCCGCTCACACGAGGGCGAAGTGAGCATCGGCGCAAAGACGGTGATGGGACAGGAGTGCACGATCTCCTCCTACCAGCACGTCTCGATCGGGCGCGAGTGCATCATCGCCGACCGCGTTATGCTGATCGACTTCGACCACGGCGTCACAGAGGTCGAGCGGCCGATTCGCGAGCAGGGGATCTACAAGCGCGACGTGCGCGTCGGCAACAACGTCTGGATGGGCTATGGCGCATGCGTGCTGCGCGGCGTCAGCGTCGGCGACAACAGCGTGATCGGCACCAGCGCCGTCGTCACCAGGGATCTTCCCGAGAACGCTGTCGCCGCGGGTGTCCCCGCGCGGGTGCTGCGGATGCGCGACACGCCGCGCTCGCTGCGCTGGGAGTGAGGCGGCGGGCTCCGCGCCTACGGCACGAGCAGTGAAGCTGGATCCGCGTCGGGCGCGAGATTGCGAACGGAGCCGGGATCGGCCGCGGCTCCCGCAGCGAGCGCCCGCTCGAGCGCGCCACGATGCCCCGCGACGCGCTCGAGCGCATACGGCGCGGCGATCTCGCGCGAGACCATGAAGGCCCAGTCGCTCGCCTGCAGCGCCAGCAGCTCGCGCACCGCGCCTGCGCCCGCGTCCCGGCCCGCGGCGAGCACCTGGAGCTCGGCTGCGCGCGCTGCGAACGCGATCTCCGCGACCGCCGGTCCGGACCAGGTCGAGAGGTCGCCGTCGAGGCCCCAGCTGCTCGGCGCGGAGCCGATGCAATCGCCGGCCGGCGCCGCGCCGAACCGCTCGAGGGCGTCGTCGAGGCGCTCCAGCTCGAGGCCCTGACGCGCGCACTCCTCGACGACCGCCCCGAGCCAGCGCACCCCCTCATACCACCAGTGGCCGAACAGCTCGGTGTCGACCGCGCAGACGACGAGGCCCCCACCCGCCGCGCGCAGGCGCGCGATCGTCCGCGCGACGAAGTCCGCCGCGTGACGTTCGGCGAGCGCGAGCGCGCGCGCGGGGTCGTAGGGGTCGCCGTCATTGCCCCATGGTTTGTGGTGATGGACGGTGTGATGGTGATAGTCGCGATAGGCGCCGCCCGCCGGATAGCCGCGCTCGCTCCAGAGCAGCGAGATCGTGCTGCGGTCGATCGGGACGAGCAGCAGTCCGCCGTCGCCGGCGAGCGGGCGCAGATGCGCGGCCGCGCCGAGACCGAGGCTGTTGGTCAGCTCGACGCACACCGCGCGCACACCCGCGTCACTCAGCGTCCCTTCCAGCCACGGCGCGTAGGCGCACTCCGGGAGCCACAGGCCGCCGCGCCAGTCGCCGCCGAAGCGGCGTCGGTGTGAGCGGATGCCGCTCTGCAGCTGCAGGCGCACGCCGACATCGCTCGCCAGCAGCGGCAGGATCGGGTGGGTCGCCGCGGATGTCCACTGGGCGTGGCGCGCAAACGCCGCGAGCAGGTCACCGCCGCGTCCGCGCAGGCTTTCGAGCGCCGCCACGTAGTCGCCGTAGGAGCGCTCGAGCTCGCGTGCGAGCACCTCCTCTCCGGCTGCGCGCAGGCCGCTCGCGTCGCGCTCGTGGCTCTCGCGGCGCACCCCCTCGACGAACGTCGCGAAGCGCTCGCCGACGCCGGGAGCCTCGAGCTGGTCGCACAGGACGGGCGTCAGCGACAGCGTCAGCGGCGCGCCCGCGTCGAGCAGGTCGAGCAGCGGCAGATAGCAGCCGGCGAGCGCCTCCCACAGCCACTCCTCGCCAAACGGCCAGGTGCCGAAGCCCTCGACGTAGGGCATGTGCGTGTGCAGCACGATCGCCAGCGCTCCGGGCTCGCGGCCCGCGCTCACGGCCGGCACACCGCGATGAAGTCAAGCGCCCGCTCGAGCTTCGCGTCCGCGTTGCCGCGCAGGGCGAAGTCGGTGACCGAGATCGCCGGCGTGAACCAGTCGTAGAAGCGCCTGGTCAGCCCGAGTCGTGGATGCACGCGGTCCCATCCCGCCCGCAGCGCCAGCTCGTGCGCGCGCAGCTTGCCGGCGTGGAAGAGCCCGTACATCTCGACCTCGCCGAAGTGGCTGCGGCACAGCTGCTCGAACTCCGCGCGACGGTACTCGTGGACGTGCCACGGGTTGCCCGAGCGCGAGGCGCCCTTCGGCGCGAGCGTGAGCACGTTCGGGGTCGACAGGAACACCGTCCCGCCCGCAGCGGCGCCGGCGACGATCGCGTGGAAATGCTCGAGCGCGGCGCCTGCGTCCTCGAGGTGCTCGATCGTCTGCAGGAACACGACGGCGTCCGCCGGCTCGGAGAACGTCTCGATCAGGTCGCGCTCGAAGCGCAGGTTCGAGCGCCGGTAGCGCAGGCGCGCGTGCTCGTGCGCCTCGGGGTTCGCGTCGACGCCGACGACGCTCGCGGCGCTGCGCGCGAGCACATCCGATCCGTAGCCCTCGCCGCATGCCATGTCGATCGCCACGCGACCGGGCAGCTGCGCGGCGATCCATTCATAGACGACGAGGTGGCGGCGAAACCAGTAGTTCTCCTCGGGCACATCCGGGAGCGTGCGCTCGCCCGTCAGCGCAAGCGGCGGAACTCCGTCCGGTTGATTGCGCTGCTCGTAGAGCGACGGCGTCAACAGCTGCGCCGGTTCGAGGCGGCGGGCCTGGGGCTGGGAGACGCGGGCACGGCGCGCGAGTATATGGTGCCGCCCCGTGCCGATCACGCTCAGCCCCGAGGAGATCCGCGAGGCGAACACCCGCTACCACGACGTCGCGGCCGACCACTACGACTCCAAGTGGGGCATCGACTTCGGCGAGCTCGGGCTCAGCCAGGTGACCGCCAAGGTCACCAAGGCGCTCGGCCGCGCGCCGGCCCACTACGCCCGCTCGCTCGAGATCGGCGCGGGCACCGGCTACTTCACGCTCAACCTGATGCGTGCAGGGCTGATCGGCGAGGCGACCTGCAGCGACATCTCGCCGGGGATGCTCGAGACGCTCGCCGAGAACGCGGCCGAGCTCGGGCTGGCGGTGCGCACCGTGCGGGCGGACGCCGAGCGGCTTCCGTTCGCCGACGCCAGCTTCGACCTCGTGCTCGGACACGCGGTGCTGCACCACATCCCCGACCTCGAGCGCGCATTCGCGGAGTTCGAGCGCGTGCTCGCGCCCGGCGGCACCGTGCTGTTCGCCGGCGAGCCCTCAAGCTACGGCGATCGTCTCGCGCGCGTGCCGAAGCGGCTCGCGAGTGCGGTTGCCCCGGTTTGGCGTCGCGCGGTCGGCGCCGGCCCGGCGCCGGGCGGCTCACAGCGCGAGCCAGACGTCGCGCTCGAGGGCGTCGTCGACGTGCACGCGTTCGCCGCCGGAGAACTCGCCGGGATGGCGCGCACGGCGGGCTTCGTCGGCGTGCGCATCGGCGGCGAGGAGCTGCTCGCGAACTGGTTCGGCTGGACCAACCGCACGCTCGAGGCGACGGCCGACCCCGACGACGTGCCGTGGGCATGGCGGATGTACGCCTATCGCGGCTACCTGCTGCTGCAGGCGCTCGACCGCAGTCTGCTCGAGCCGCGACTGCCCGCCGCGATCTTCTACAACCTGATGCTCGCGGCGCACAAGCGCTGAACGCGGCCCGCCCACCGCGCCATCGGGACGCGCGCCCGGCCTAAACTGCGCACAGATGCCCGAGCGACTCTCCCAGGGCTTCCCCCTGTTCCCGCTGGGAATCGTCGCGCTGCCGGGCGAAGGCGTGCCGCTGCACATCTTCGAGGAGCGCTATCGCACGATGATCGGGCGCTGCCTCGCGGCCGCGCCGGGATCGATCGAGCGCGAGTTCGGCGTCCTCTGGCTGTCCGAGGAGGAGCTCAAGCCGGTCGGGTGCGCGTGCGAGATCGACGAGGTGCTCGAGCGCATGGACGACGGTCGGCTGAACATCCTCGCGCGCGGCACGCGGCCGTTCCGGCTGCTCGAGCGCCGGCACGACCTGCCCTATCCGGCCGGCTTGATCGAGCTGCTCGACGAGACCGACGAGCCGGCCGACGCGGAGGCCGGGCAGGCCGCGCGCGAGCTCTACCAGGAGCTCGTCAGGCAGGCGACCGACCGCGAGATCGGCGCGGCGGAGCTTGACGCGATGGGCGCCTACCAGATGGCCGGCACCGTCGAGTTCGACCTCGAGGCCAAGCAGGAGCTGCTCGAGCTGCGCTCTGAGAACGCCCGCCTGCGGCTGCTGGCGCTGCTGCTGGCGAGGGCGCTCGAGCGGCTCGGCGTGGTCGAGCGCGCCCGCGCCCGCGCGTTGTCGAACGGCAAGGTGCGCTTCGCCTGAGCTCACCCCCGCGGCCGCTATTCCGGCAGGTGGCAGACCTGCTGGGCGGTCTGCAGCACGAACAGCTGCAGCTGGTGGAGCACCTTCGGCTGACCGCGTGAGTTGTCGCTGAAGCTGACGCTGCCGTTTTCATCACGCAGGTGGTAGCTCAGCACCGACCCCGGCTGCGGCGGCAGCGACAGATGCCCGGCAGCTGCTTCCTTCAGTTCTTCCTGGATCGCCCGCGCGGTCACTATCTGCGGGTCGCCGAGTTTGAGCGTCGGCCCGCCGTTGCAGTTGACCCCTCCTTCTTCGTTGACGAGCAGCGTCAGGTCGGCGTGCGGGCCGGCACCGCTGCGCGAGACGATGAACAGGTCGGGCGCGACCACGCCCCCACAGCCGGCCCAGAGGAGCGCGGCCGGCAGCACAGCGAGCAGTGCCGACGGCGCGAGTGAGCGCCTCACACGCTCACCGCTACGCCGCCGCGACGGGGATCACCGGCGCCGCTCAGCAGCTCGCCATCGCGCCGGGCCGCCTGGACGCCGCCGAAGAACAGGTTGATCGCGGCGAAGCGGACGATGTCGGTCCCGGGCGCGAGCGGCGGCAGCTCGATCCCCGGCTCGGCGAACACGACGCCGTCCTCGAAATGGACGCGCGGTGCGCTGACAGCCTCCTGGACCTGCATCGCATGGTCGACCACGGCGACGACAGTTTGCAGCAGCGCCGAGCGGATGCGGTTCGATCCGGCGCTTCCGAGCGCCAGCTCGACCCGACCGTCGCGCATCACGATCGACGGCGCCATCATGCTGGGCAGCCGCCGCCCCGCGGGGTGGCGGTGGAAGCCGAGCGGATTGAGATCCTCCTCGCCCATCACGTTGTTCATGTGCATACCCGTGCCCGGGATCACGACGCCGGAGCCCTCGCCGTTGGTGCAGGTCGTGCTGCAGGCACGGCCGTCACCGTCGATCACCGAGATGTGTGTCGTCGAGCCGAGCCGGCTCGCGAGGAAGCGCTCGAGGAACCCGTCCTCGCCGAGCCCATCGACGAACGCCGGCGTGCGCTCGGACTGCGCCGCCGCCATCGCATCGATGACCCCGCGCAGCGTCGGTGGCGCCGGGCCGCGATCGAGCAGTGCGAGCGCGTAGGCGAGCAGCGTGCCGCCGGCCGAAGGCGGCGGGTTCGTGAGGATCTCGCGGTCGCGATAGGCGACCCGTACCGGGTCGCGCGCGATCGCCCGGTAGGCGTCGAGATCGGCGACGCTGACCGAGCCGCCGCGCTCGCTCAGCCAGGCGCACACCGCCGCGGCGATGTCGCCGCGATAGAACGGCTCGGCGCCGTCGCGCCCGAGTCGCATGAGCGCGTCGCCCAGCTCCGGGTTGCGCAGCAGCTCGCCCTCCCGCAGGATGCGGCCGTCGGGCGCCCACAGCGCCGCGCACTCAGGTGTCGAGCTCAGCAGGTCGCCGAGGATCTTGGCGACGTACGCCTGCCCGGCGTTCAGCACGACGCCGTCGCGGGCCAGGCGCGCGGCCGGCGCGGCGAGGTCCTCGAGCGCGATCGTGCCCCAGCGGCGGACCGCCTCGCAGACCCCGGCGGGCGTGCCGTGCACGCCGCAGGAGGCCGGCCCGATGTGGAACACCTGTCCGGCGTCGCCGAAGGACACATCGACCTTGTGCATCTCCGACTCGCTGCCGTCGTTGCGGCGGGTCGGCGCCGCGACGAAGAAGTCGAGCAGCGCCGGCTCGATCCCGCCGCCGGCCACGAGCATGTAGCCGCCGGCGCCGAGGCCCGTCAGCAGCGACTCGGTGACAAACGACGCCAGCATCGCCGCGACGGCCGCGTCGATCGCGTTGCCGCCTTCGCGCAGCACCTGCGCACCGGCCTGCGCGGTCAGCGGATGACCGGCGGCGACGATGCCGCTGCTGTGTTCACCCATGACAGAGCGATACCACAGGCGCCGCGAGGGAGGCGGCTTGCACCGCGGCCGCGGCCGGGCGTGGCCACGCGCCGGCGCCCGTCAGATCAGAGGTTCGGGAGGAACTCGGGCACTTCGAGTTCGTCGACCGCGAGGGTGCCGCGACGCGGCTCGCGCGCAGGACGCGACGGCCGCGCACGCTGGACCTTGACCTCAGCGCTGGCCGGCTCCTTGAGGCGGCTGAGGCTCTTGCGCCTGCCCTCATCGCCGTAGCCGGTCGCGACGACGGTTACCCACACCTCGTCGTCGAGCTTCTCGTCGACCATCGCGCCGAAGATGATGTTCGCGTCGGGGTGCGCGGCGTGCGAGACCGACTTGGCGGCCTCGTTGACCTCCCACAGCGACAGGTTCGCTCCGCCGGTGATCGACAGCAGGATCGAGCGCGCGCCCTCCATCGAGGTTTCCAGCAGCGGCGATGAGACGGCCTGCAGCGCGGCCTCGGTCGCACGGTGCTCGCCGACGCCCATGCCGATTCCGAGCAGGGCGTTGCCGGCGTCGCTCATGATCGTGCGCACGTCGGCGAAGTCCAGGTTGATCAGGCCCGGGAGCGTGACGAGATCGGAGATCCCCTGCACCCCCTGGCGGAGCACGTCGTCGGCGACACGGAACGCCTCGACCATCGCCGTCTGCTTGTCGAGCACGCCCAGCAGCCGGTCGTTGGGGACGACGATCAGCGTGTCGACCTCTTCGGCGAGCGCGGCGACGCCGCGCTCGGCCTGCTCGCTGCGGCGCGAGCCCTCGAAGCCGAACGGCTTGGTCACAATCGCGACGGTCAGCGCCCCGAGCTCGCGTGCGATGCGCGCGACGATCGGCGCCGCACCGGTGCCCGTGCCGCCGCCCGAGCCGGCTGCGATGAAGACCATGTCCGAACCCTTCAGCAGCGCCTTCATGCGGTCGTAGTCCTCCATCGCCGCCTGACGGCCGATGTTGGCATCCGAGCCGGAGCCGCGGCCGCGCGTGAGCAGCTCGCCGATGTGCAGCGTCAGGTCGGCCGTCGACTGCTGCAGCGACTGCAGGTCCGTGTTGACGGCGAGGAACTCGATCCCCTCGACCTCGGCCTCGACCATGCGGTTGACCGCGTTGACGCCCGCGCCGCCGACGCCGACGACGCGGATGATCGGCTGCCCGACCGTCGCGGGGTCGGCGTTCTCCTCGCGGTACTCGCGCGGCGCGTACTCGTCGATCACCGGCGCAAGGCGGCTCGTCGGCCGCTCGAGCACGTTGCCCGGGATTTCCGATGAGAAGGCGTGGCGCAGCCGCTCCTGCGGCGAGGGCACGTGGATCTCCTCGGCCGGTGCGAGCGGCGGCGCGCTCAGCGCCGGGTGCGGCAGCGACTCCGCACGCGCGCGCGGCGCCGGGGCGGTCGTCTCGAATCTGCTCGCGCGCTGCGCCGGAGCGCTCGGCGTGGCCGGCTCGGGCGCGAACGCGAGCTCGTCCTCGAGGCCTTCAGTCTTGCGGAACAGGGCTGCCAGGGGTCCTTCGCGCATGCTCGCGCGCTTAGCGTTGGCCATGGGTGAGAACCTCCTGCGCGAGTTGTCTGTAGGACTGGGCGGCGACCCCGTCGGGCTCGTACTTGAGCACCGACATGCCCTTCACGGGCGCCTCGGCGAAACGAACCGTCTTGCGGATGCGCGAGGCGAACACGCGGTCACCGAAGTTTTCCTCGAGGATCTCGATCGCCTCCTTGGCGTGAATCGTCCTGGAGTCGACGAGCGTCGGCAGGATGCCCTCGATTTCGACGCCCGGGTTGAGGTTCTCGCGGATCATCGCGAGCGTGTTCTGAAGCTGGATCAGCCCGCGCATCGAGAGGTACTCGCACTGCACCGGCACGATCACCTTGTCGGCGGCCGTGAGCGCGTTGATCGTCAGCAGCCCGAGGCTCGGGGGCGTGTCGATGCAGATGAAGTCGTAGTCCTCGAGGATCGGCTCGAACGCCTTCTGCAGCGAGCGCTCGCGGCCGATCATCGTCGACATCGCGATCTCCGCGCCGGCGAGATCGATCGAGGCGCAGGCGATATCGATCTCGCGCTTGCGGATCACCTCGCGGATCGACGTCTTGTGCACGAGCACGTCGTACATCGACTGCTCGAGCGTGTCCGGATCGATGCCCTGCGACATCGTCAGGTTGCCCTGCGGGTCCATGTCGACGCACAGCACTCGATGACCCTCCTCCGCGAACGCGGCGGCGAGGTTCAGCGTTGTCGTCGTCTTGGCGACGCCGCCCTTCTGGTTGGCGAACGCGATGACTTTGGCCTTTCCTTGCACGGGGGCTCCGATACTCGATTGTTGGAAAGCCGTCGGATCGGTATTCGCATAGCGACGGTCGATTCCTGCACGGGCACTACGATCCCGAGATGGCCCCGGTCAAGAGCGCGCCGGCGCGCGCGCGCGCCAACACGCTGCGGGCACGCCTGAAGGGCAAGCGCGTACTCGTCTGCGTCGGCGCCGGCGGGGTCGGCAAGACGACCACCTCGGCCGCGCTCGCGCTCGCGCTCGCGATCGACGGGCAGAAGGTCGCGGTCGTCACGATCGACCCGGCCAAGCGTCTCGCCTCCGCGCTCGGCCTCGAGCAGCTCTCCGGCGAGCCGCGGCGCATCGAGCAGGCGACGTTCGCAGCCCAGGGCGTCGACGTCGCCGGCGAGCTGTGGGCGCTGATGCTCGACTCCAAGGGCACCTTCGATGGAATGGTCGCAAGCCTCGCACCGGATGAGCAGGCGCGCGATGAGATCCTCGCGAACCCGGTCTACCGCGAGCTCTCGACGGCCGTCGCCGGCTCACACGAGCTGAGCGCGATCGCGAAGCTCTACGAGCTGTACGAGGAGCACGCGTTCGACGTGATCGTGCTCGACACCCCGCCGTCGCGCAACGCGCTCGACTTCCTCGACGCGCCCGGACGCATGCTCGGCTTCCTGGAAGGACGCGCGCTACAGGTATTCCTCGCCCCCGGCGGGCTTACCGCACGCCTGTTCGGGCGCGGCACAGCGATCGTGTTCTCGATCTTCGCGCGCGTCACCGGCGTCGACATGGTCGGCGAACTGTCGACCTTCTTCCGATCGCTCTCGAGCGTGATGGACGGCTTCGGCGAGCGCACCCGCGGCGTCGCCCAACTGCTGCGCGAACCGCAGACGACGTTTCTGATCGTCACCTCGCCGGAGGCCGAGCCGGCTCGCGAGGCTCTCTACCTGGCCGGCAAGCTCGCCGACGCGGGCATGGCGAGCACCGAGCTGATCGTCAACCGCGTGCACGAGGACGGGCTCGGCGACCACTCGGTCGCGGATGTCGCCGAGCTTCTCGCGCCGCGGCTCGGAGCCGAGCTCGCGCCGCGCGTGGCCAACAACCTCGCCGACTTCGACGTGCTCGTGCGCCGTGACCGCGACACGATCGCGCGCCTCTCGAGCGCGCTCGAGGGAAGCACGCCGGTGCTCGTGCCGCAGCTAGATGAAGACGTCCAGGATCTCTTCGGCCTGGCTCAGGTGGCTGAGCACCTGTTCGCCTGAGAACTGCGTCGGCGCGATCAGCGGCTCGACCTCGGGCACGATCGGCGGCGCGGGGGCCGCATCCTGGCGTCTCAGCTCGTCGGCCAGCGCGATCAGATCGGGCGCCAGGTGTCCGCAGATGACATCGCGCAGGAGCGCGCGCAGGTTGTCGGCGAGGTCTTTCGCGAGCGTCTCCGCGCCCGCGTGCTCGAGGCCGCCGCCGCGGGCCACTGCGCGCTCGATCGCGAGCGCGTGCAGTGTCCGCTCGGCCAGCTCCGGGCGCTGCTCGGGCGTCGCGCACAGTGCCGCAAGGCGCGCCGGCAGCAGCCCACTCTCAGGCCCCTCGGGCTCGAGCAGCGCGCGCAGGGCGAGCACATGGTCGGTGATCGCCTCGCTGCTGCTCTCGCGCTCGGCGCCGAGCTCGAAGCGGCGCAGCGCCCATGCCAGCTCGTTGCCGTGCGGCGCGCGGCGCGATACGAGGTTGCAGAATGCACGCAGCTCGTCCTCCTGCTCGGTCGTGACCACGAGCATTCCCCGCGGTCGCCCGCCGGGGCCCATCGCGAGCGGATTCCAGGTGCCGGTGCCGACCCGAGCCCAGGCGAGCGCGCCGAAGCTGACACGCCCGTCGCCGAACAGCCGCAATGCGCGCAGCAGATCGTTGAGGACCTCGCGCCCGCGCCCGAGCGCCGCGACCGCGTCGGTGTCCTCGCTGCTGAGCACGACGACGAGATGGTCACCGGCGTCACGCTCGCCCGCGCCGAGCGCGCCCGGCGGCAGCCCGTCGAGCGCGTTGGCCTGCGCGATCGTCAGGCCGGCCGCGAGCGCGACCTCAGGCGAGGTGATCACCAGCCCATGCAGTGTCGCGACGACCGTGACCTCGCTGGTGCTCGTCAACGCCGACTGCTCGAGCCGCGCGAGCACCGCCTCGACGCGCTCGGGGCGCAGCTGGAAGTCGGTCTGCTCGCTGAAGACCTCGCGCAGCATCGAGCGGATCGCGATGCGCGCGCTCGTGCGCCTGTCGACGCGCTCGAGCTCGCCTTCGACCCCGGCCAGGTAGCGGCCGAGCCCGTCGAAGCCGCTGAGCAGCCGTGCCGCCTCGGCGTGGCTCGGGAGCTGCTCGAGGGCAGCCTCGCGCTCGGCGATGAACTCGTCGGTGAGCGGGCGGTAGCAGGACAGCGCCGGGCCGACCGAGCCCCAGCGGCGCCGCTGCTGTTCGAGCTCGAACGGAACCTCCGCGCCGTCCGCGACTTCGCTTTGAAGCTGGCCTGCGGCCGCCTCGAGATACTCGGTCAGGGCGGCCTGCAGCTGAAGGGAGCGCATGGTGCGCAGACTTCGCCCTAAGCCGGCCGCCTCCTGCCCGGCGCACTCGGCGTTGCAGCCGCGCGGCTACAGGACGGCGAGCAGCGAGTCGGCCGGATCGGCGTCCGCGCGACTCTCGGCGCAGCCGTCGCTCAGCCAGTCTTCACCGTAGGAGCGCATGTCCTCGATGATCGGCAGCAGCGCGCGCCCCTTGCGCGTGAGCGCATATTCGACGCGCGGCGGAACCTCGGGGAAGGTGTGGCGCTCGACGATTCCCTCCTCCTCGAGCGCGCGTAGGCGCAGCGACAGCGTTCGCGGGCTGATGCCCAGCAGCGAGCGTTCGAGCTCGCAGAAGCGCGAGCGGCCGTCTGCCAGGTCGCGGACCAGCAGCAGCGTCCACTTACCGCACACGATCTGCGCGGTCAGGCACACGGGACATGTGTCGTCAACGGCCATTTCAACCGTTACTTTACCAACTGAAGTGGCGGGCGAGGCTACGGGCCGACCGTGAGCGGCGGTTTCGCCGAGGGGGTGTCGCGGTTCGCCTCCGCGGCGGCGACGTCCTCCATCGTCGTACCCCTGCGTCCTTCAGCCTGCATCAGCAGCTTGAAGTCGTGCGGGCTGGAGGCGACACGCATCGCGTCCTCGAACGTGACGCGCCCGGCCTTGACGTGGCCGTAGAGCGCCTGGTCGAAGGTCTGCATGCCGTAGTAGCCGCCGGAGGTGATCACCTCGACGAGCTTGCCCGTCTGCTCGGGATCGACGATCATGTCGCGTACGCGTCCTGTCATGCGCAGGATCTCGCAGACGGCGACACGTCCGCCGTCCGCGCCGGGGACCAGGCGCTGGGAGATGACGCCGCGGACGGTGCCCGCAATCATGCTGCGCGCCTGGCCATGCTGGTGGGGCGGGAAGAAGTCGAGCAGGCGGTTGATCGACTCGGTCGCGTCGACCGTGTGGATCGTCGAGAGCACGAGGTGCCCGGTCTCCGCGGCCGACAGCGCCGTCTGCACCGTCTCCTCGTCGCGCATCTCTCCGACGAGGATCACGTCCGGGTCCTGGCGCAGCACGCGCCGCAGCGCGCGCTTGAAGGAGGCGGTGTCCATCCCGACTTCGCGCTGGTTGATCGCCGAGCGCTTGTCCGAGTGCACGAACTCGATCGGATCCTCGATCGTCACGATGTGCTTGCTCATCGTGTGATTCATGTGGTCGATCATCGCCGCCAGCGTCGTCGACTTCCCCGAGCCGGTGGTGCCGGTGAGCAGCACGATGCCACGCTCCTCCTCGGCAAGTTCACGGACGACATCGGGGAGCGCGAGCTCCTCGATCGTCGAGATCTTGTGGGGGATCGCGCGACAGACCATCGAGATCGTCCCGCGCTGGAGGAAGGCGTTGATGCGGAAGCGCGCGACACCGGAGATTTCGAAGGAGAAGTCGACCTCGTGGTCCTGCGCGAACTCTTCGAGCTTGACCTCATCGGCGAGCAGCGCTTTGAGCGCGCCCTCGGTGTCCTCCGCGGTGAGCGGCTCCGCGCTGGCATCCGCCGCAAGGTCGCCGTGGACGCGGTAGAGCGGTGGTGTGTGGACCTTCAGGTGGAGGTCCGAGCCCTCTTTCGCGACGAGCTCTGTGAGGGCAGCCTTGATATCGAACATGCCAACTGATCGGCAGCCCGCGCGCCCGGCTTGAGCGCCCCCTGAGCCCATGGACGAAACCGGCCGCCCGGGAGCGTCGCGCCCGCTGGCGGGCGGATCGGGTCACCTGACAAGGGCGCAGTGAGCGACGGGTGCTCCGCACATACCCTTCGGGCACAGGCGAGTAGATCGATGACGCGTCAGGGGAGCCCCGAGGCGTCTGCCAGGTCAGGCGACGTCGCGGAGCTTCTGTGCCTCTGCCAGCGACTGCAGCTTCTTCAGCGACTGGTTCTCGATCTGGCGGATGCGCTCGCGCGTGACGTTGAACGTCCGCCCGACCTCATCGAGCGTGCGCGGGTGCTCGCCGCCGAGGCCGTAGCGCAGCTCGAGCACGCGGCGTTCGCGGTAGGAGAGATTCTCCAGCGCCTCACGCAGAGCCTCCTTGGTGAGGATCTCGGCGGCGCGCTCGTACGGGGACTCGGCACGCTCGTCGGCGATGAACTGGCCGAACTCCGACTCCTCCTCGTCGCCGAC
Organism: uncultured Solirubrobacteraceae bacterium; assembly: GCA_963822245.1. GTDB lineage: Bacteria > Actinomycetota > Thermoleophilia > Solirubrobacterales > Solirubrobacteraceae > Palsa-744. Next base: position 111,679 of record CAWGGR010000008.1, on the reverse strand, counting down.
CGGCTTCTCGAGCGATACCGGAGCCTGTGCCGAGCGCTTGATCGAGTCAACCTCCTCGGGGTCGATTCCCGTGACCTCGGCGATCTCGTCAGCGGTCGGCTCGCGGCCGAGCTCGGTGACCAGCTTGCGCTCGGCACGGCCGATCTTGTTGAGCTTCTCGACGACATGGACGGGGATGCGGATCGTCCGCGCCTTGTCGGCGAGCGCCCGTGCGATCGCCTGGCGGATCCACCAGGTGGCGTAGGTCGAGAACTTGAAGCCCTTGCGGTAGTCGAACTTCTCGGCGGCACGCACGAGGCCGAGCGTGCCCTCCTGGATCAGGTCGAGGAACGGCAGCCCCTGGTTGCGGTAGTTCTTCGCGATCGACACGACCAGGCGCAGGTTCGACTCGACCATCTTCTGCTTCGCGTCGAGGTCGCCGCGCTCGATCCGCTTGGCGAGATCGACCTCCTCCTGGGCCGTCAGCAGGCGGACCTTGCCGATGTCCTTGAGGAACAGCTGCAGCGAATCGGTCGTCATGTCCGGCTTCAGATCGAGCGCGGTTTTCGCTTTGCGCCGGCCGCGCTTGTCGGGCGCGCGCTCGACTTGTGAAGCAGCGGCGATCGCAGGGTCGATCTCCTCGACGAGCTCGATCTCGGATTTCTCGAAGAAGCCGTGCAGCTCTTCGACGTCCGACTCGTCCAGATCGAGCTCGGATACAGCCTTGGTTATCTCCGCATAGGAGAGGACTCCGACCTGCTGGCCCCTGGCGACCAATCCCTTGACCTCATCCAACTCCTGAAGCTCGACTACTGACATTCCTGTTCCCATTTCTCCCGTCGATCGACAACCCGTAGGCGACCGTTTGGGACCGCAAGATTATGGCTCCGAGCAAGTTCCTCCGTCAGATATACGGCCGCAGGGCCGCCGACGTTACAAACTGCATCTCGGTTCTCCGAGTCCCCATGCTAACGCGTCATCGCTGAGATCCGACGATTGCCGATCTGCTTGCAGCCCCCGCTTAAGCAATGATGTGCCGATGAGCCCCGCGAACGAGGACGATGGCCGGCCGGGCGCCGCGCAGGACGGACCGGGCGTGCTCGCGAACCTGCCTCGCACGAGGCCACAGCGATCCAGCCCGCGCCGCGCGGCCGCACGCAGGGCGAGCGCCGAAAACGCCGCCGCCAACGGCCACACCGGGGTCACGATGGGCTCGGCTCCGTCCACGGCCGCAACGAAGCCGCCGCCCAAGCGCAAAGCCGCCGCCAAGCGCAACGCACCGGTGAAGCGCGCGCCGGACGCGGCGCGCCGGGGCGCCGCGACGCCGCGGGCACGGCGGGGGGCCGCGCGAGCGGGTGCCGTCGCCGCCGACCGGGCCCCGGTCCAGGGGTTCGAGTGCGACGGCGATCGCGCGAGCGGACCGGTCCAGCCCCCCGGCGGATCGGAGTTCGCGGCGTCGGCGGCCGAGATCGTCACCGAGCTGACCAAGGCCGGCTTCGCGACCGGCGAGCGCCTGCTCAAAGACGTGCTCGCGCGCCTCCCGCTCTCCTGAGCTCCAACGCCCTCCTCTGTATACTGCGCGCACGCCGAACTGCCGTGGCTCCGTGCACGGCAGACGGGGGACCCAATTCGGATCGAGTGATCCGGTGGGGCGAATCGGCCCGCCAGGGCCGTAGCGCCGTGTGTCGCACACCGCGCGAGCCCGTCAGCTGACCCCGCAGGCGCCGAAGACGACATGCCGATCACGCTTAGGAAACCACTGCTGCTGCTCGCCCTGACGACGGGGGTGATCTGCGCGTCCGGCCCCGCCGTCGGCGCCTCCGCGGCGATCTCGGCGGGCGGCGCGAGCGCACCGAGCGGCGCGAGCGCACCGAGCGGCGCGAGCGCTTCGAAGCCCGTCGTCCATCCGACCGGGATCGCGACCTGGTTCGGCCCGGGCTTCTACGGCAAGAAGACCGCCTGCGGGCAGACCCTGACCCCGGGCGTCGTCGGCGTCGCCAACCGCACGCTCCCGTGCGGCACCCTCGTCAAGGTCTCCTACGACGGCCACACCCTGACGGTCCCCGTGCTCGATCGCGGTCCCTACAGCCACATCGGCGCGGACTGGGATCTGACATCCGGTGCGGCCCAGGCGCTCGGCATCTCCGAGACGGTCCGCATCCATACGCGCGTCGTCGGCAGCACCCCGAACACGCCGCTGCTCGGTCAGCCCGCCGTTGTTCCGGGCACCGTGGTCGCCGGCGGCGCGCTCGCCGGCTGAACCGGCGCCGCGCTATGCGGGCTCGTCGACACGGGAGCCGCGACGGGCTCTCGACGAGCGGGCGGCGTAGACGCCGACGTCGGCGTGCGCAGCGAGCGCGGGCGCATCGCGGCCGTCCTCGGGGCAGACAGCCGTCCCGATCGCGACCTCCAGCGGCGCGCCGCGCCCGCTGCTCGAGCTCGCGACCGCCTGCGCCAGGCGCTCGGCCAGGCCGCGTGCGCCGAGCCGGTTGGTCCTCGGCGCAAGCAGCCAGTACCTGCCGGGGCTCTCACGGGTGAGCGAGCCGGGCGCCGGAGCGCGCTCGGGATAGCGCCGATCGCGGCGCGCAACGCTGCCGGGCGCGAACCGCCGCAGCTCGGCCTCGAGCGCATCTTCGACGCGATCGGCGAGGCCGCGCAGCTCGGCTGCCGTCGCGGAGCGAGACAGCTGCTCGAGGTCGCTGAGCTCGACGAGCAGCACGGCGAACGGGAGCCCGTCCTGCTTGAAGCGATCGAGCGCGCGCCCGATCGATCCGATCCACGCGGCCGGTCCCCCCTCGCCCCGCTCATCGCGGATCTCGATCTCCGGATGGCGCGCGACGACGACCGCCGGATCGGGCGGCGCGCCCGGCGGAGCAGCCGCGGCCGGCGCTGACGCGCGAACCGCGTCGCCCCTCGGCGACGTCGGGCCAGCGAGGATCTCAGCGTCGGCGTGTTCGTCGACGATCACCGCGCTCGCTCGCGCAGCCGGCCCGTCCGCGTCGCCCGGATGGGATCGCCTGCCTCCGACAGCGGCCCGCGAGGGCTGCCCCGCAGCCGCATCGCCGCCGCCGAGCATTGCCCCGAGCACCTTCGAGCACACGTATGCGAGCCGATCGGACGCGTCGGCCGCCTGCAGCGCGGACGGCTGAAGCAGCTGATCGAACAGCGCCTCCCCGAGCACGCCGCGCAGCGCCTCGACAGCCGCGACCGCGCCCGCGCTGTCGCCGGCGCCCGCGATCAATCGCAGGCGGCACGCCGGGCTCGCCTGCTCCAGCCCGACAGGCGCCTCGCACGCGAGCAGGCGGTCAAGCGCCGCGTCCGAGCCGACGGCCTGCAGTACGAGCGTCAGCAGCGCCGGCCCCTCACGGGCAAGATCCTCGAGCGGAATCGTGCCGAGGCGGTCAAGCGGACTGGCGAGCACGAGGGCAACCGCCCAGCGTCGCGTCAGCTCCCGCGCGCGCGGGAGCAACGCCTCGATCGGCAGTTCCGCAACCGGTCGTACTCGCGCGGCTCGAAACGTGTCGGCCCCGTCGGTCACGCGACTTGAATATCAGTCGGCGTGGACACGATCACGCGCCGGAGCGCTTCGCGGCGGATAGCCTGGGGAACCGTGCGAGCGCGAGCGACAGTGAGCGGCGCGCGGGTCGGCGCGGCAGCGGCCTGCGGGCTGCTCGCATACCTGCTCGCCAGACGACGCATCGGGCGCGCGACGATCAATTCCGGCCGCGCGCGAGGGGTCATCTCCGGGCTCGAGGACGCGACCGTCCTCGACCGCCGAACCGGGATCGTGCACTCGGTGCAGAAGGCCGACCTCTCGATCGACGCGGCCGCCGTCGCGGAGATCTGGACGCCGATGCACCTCGAGCGCCTGGCGCGCACGTATTGGCGCTTTCTCACGCGCGTGACGCTCGGCCTCGTGCGGGTCCACTACAGCGAGCACGAACGTTCGGTCGTGCTGCTGTTCAGCCCGCTGCGACTACTCAGCTTCCAGGCTCCCGAATATCACATGGACGCGGCCCGCGGGCTCGTGCGCTGGCGGATCACTCGCGGCCTGCTCGTGTCACGGCGCGGGCGCGACGGCGGCGGCTATCTGCAGATTGAGGTGCGCAGAGGGCCGGCGGGGCCCGGCCGCGCGCGCCTGCACATCGAGGTCGAGGTCGCCAACTTCCATCCGTCGATCGCCTCCGCGCTGAGCGCCCGCCTCTACAACGCGACGCAGTCGCGCATCCACGTGCTCGTCACGCACGCGTTCCTGCGCTCGCTGGCGCGGCTCGACCTCGCCGAGTCGCGGGTCGGACGCCTGAACGACGTCGCGGCGAGCGATCGCTGACGAGCGGGCCGCTGTCTCCGGCAGCTACTTGTATTTCTGTTCTTCGGCCGCTTCTTCCTTGGCGAACTGCTTGCGCGCGGCTTCTTCGGCCGCGCCGCCGCCTCCGGAGGAGCCCTTGGATTTGGTCTTGGTCTGTTTCTTGCCCGCGGCGCCGCCCGAGCCTTTGCCGGCTTTGGAGGAGCCCCCGCCCTTGCCGGAGTGCGTCTTCTTCGCGCCCGAGGCGGACGTCGCCGCGGCGGCCTGCGCGCTCTTGAGCGCAGCTTCTTTGATCTTCTTGGCTTCAGCCTGTGCTTCCGCTTCGGCTCGCGCTTCGCGTGCCTTCGCGGCCGCCGCGGCCTTCGCTTCGCTTGCCTGTTCGGCGCCGAGCGTGGGACCGGCGGAGGCGCCGGCGCCTTCTTCGGAGCCGCCCGAGGAGCCGCCGCAGCCTGCGATCAGTGCGACGCTCACGAGCAGCGGCAGAAGCACGAGGAGCGCGCGTGTCACCCGGCGGGGGGCTGCGCTCGCAGGCGCGGCCCTGCTATTTGGCTTCATTGGCCGTGCCGGCGCCGGCGCTGGTCGGGGCGGGCGCGGTGCTCGCCTGTGTTTTGGCGGCCGCTTCCTTGCGCTTCTCGGCGGCCTTCTGCTTCCTGGCAGCCGCCTGCTTTGCGGCTTCCGCGGCTTTCGCGGCCGCTTCCTTCTGCTTGGCGTTCGCTTCCGCGAGCAGTTCTTTGCGCGCCGCATCCCGTGTCGCGTTTTCAAGTTTGCGTTTCGCGCGCGCGGCGGCGAGCGCTTCGGTGCGCTTCGCGTTGGCGAGCGCGCTTTCTTCGCGTTTCTGGGCTTCTATACCCGAGAGCTCTTCGCGGTCCTGTGCGATTTCCGCGTCTTCGCGTTTTTTTTCCGACACTTCTTCCCCATGTTCGATCGCCGCTGCACTCGGTTCTTCCGCGCTTGATTTCGTCGACGCCTGTCCGCAGCCGGCGAGCACGCCCGCGGTACTCGCGAGGATCAGGCAGGAGGTCAGCAGTCCCACGGGCCGGAGGCGTCTCACCGGGTCAAGCTACCAATCGCTGTCGCCGTCCTCAAGCAGCCACCGGCGCCGGGCGGGCGCCAGCGCGCCCGTGCCGGGCCCTCGGACGGGACCGGCACAGCTACGCCTCGAAGCCGCCCGAGATGCCCTCGGGGCCGGCCTGCTCGCCCGCGCGCTCCTCGCGCAGCAGGACCCGCACCGGTGCGCTCACGATCGTGGCGCCGGCCGGCACGTCCTTGGTCACCACCGCTCCCGCCCCGATCCTCGCCCCGCGGCCGATGCGCAGCGTCCCCTCGTGCGGGCTGACGATCACCGCGTTCGCGCCGATGCTCACATCGTCCTCGATCATGATCCCGTGCGGGGTGGCCCACGCGGATGTCGAGCGCACCGCGATCGTGACGTTGTGCCAGATCTTCACCCCGCGGCCGATCTCCACGTTGCTGTGGATCATCGTGCCGAAGCCGTGGTGGCCGAAGCTGATGTCGCGGCTGACACGCGCCGCCGGCGCGAGCGAGTTGTGGTAGATCACCGAGTTGAGTTTCTTGACCAGCAGCGCCGTGCGTCTGAATCCCCGCTTGCGCAGCGCGATCGAGATCATCCACAGTCGTTCAGGGCTCATCCGCCGCTCCTAGAAGCGCTCGCCGCCGACCGCGCGGAGCTTTGCGCGGTCGTGCGTCGCCCTGATGCGTCTGATCGTCCCGGTGCGGGCGCGTGTGACCAGTGATTCGGTCGTCGCTCCGCCGGCGCTCGGGTAGCGCACGCCTCGCAGGACGTCTCCGTCGGTGATGCCGGTGGCAGAGAAGAAGACATCCTCGCCGGCCACCAGATCGTCACGGTCGAGCACGCGCTCGAGCTCATAGCCGGCCTCGCGAGCGGCTTCGCGCTCGCCCTCGTCACGCGGCCACAGGCGCCCGAGCAGCTGCCCGCCGAGGCACTTGACCGCCGCAGCCGAGATCACCCCCTCGGGCGTGCCGCCGATCCCCCACAGGAGATCGACGGGGGAGCGCTCGGTGACCGCGAGCAGCGCCGCCGAGACGTCGCCGTGGGCGATCAGGCGCACGCGCGCCCCGGCGGCGCGGATCGCGCTGATGCCCTGCTGGTGGCGTGGGCGGTCGAGCACCACGACCATCACGTCGCTGACCGGGCAACCCTTGCGTGCGGCGACGAGCTGGACCGTCTCGCCGAGTGGTCGATCGAGATCCAGCAGGTCGGCGATCTCGGGCGCCCCGGCCATCTTCTCCATGTACACGCACGGTCCGGGGTCGAACATGCTGCCACGACTGGCGAGGGCGATCACCGCGAGCGCGCTCGGCATGCCGTGTGCTGCGAGCGTCGTGCCCTCGAGCGGGTCGACCGCGATGTCAACCTGCGGAGGCGAACCGTCCCCGATCTGCTCGCCGTTGTAGAGCATCGGCGCCTCGTCCTTCTCGCCCTCGCCGATGACGACCACGCCGTCCATCGGGACCGAGTTGAGCATGTAGCGCATGCCGTCGACCGCAGCCTGGTCGGCGGCCTCCTTGTCACCGAGTCCGACCAGCGGTGCCGCCGCGAGCGCGGCGGCCTCGGTGACGCGCACGAGCTCGAGGGCGAGGTTGCGGTCGGGCGACTGTTGGGTGGTGTCTTCGGTCACGGTGTCTCGGCGGGACGATGCGTGTGCAGCTGCGGGACCGGGCAACTCCTCGACCTCTGCGCCGAGCCAATCGGCGATGGTCGGCCGATCCGCGTAGCTGACGCGGGAAACCTACAGCAGCGGCCTATGCGCTCGTCTCGTTCGCGGGCTCGGTGCCGTTCGTCGCGCCGGCCCCGCCTGCCGGCTCAGTCTCGACCGGCGCGGGCTCCGCGACGGTTGTGTGTGCCGCTTCGGCAGCGAGCGGCGTGCTCGCAGGCGCCTGCGCGGGCGGCTTTCTCACCAGGAGCTGTGGCGGCGCAGGGACCAGCGTGCCGCCATCGGGCACGTCTTGCGTGACGACGACCCCCGCGCCTATCCGCGCGCCGCGCCCGATGCGCAGCACACGTCCGCGCGGTGAGATGACGACGACGTTGTTCCCGATCCGGGCGTTGTCCTCGATCACGATGCGCCCGCGCGTGCCGGTCGCGCGGCCTTTCTCGTTGCGCGCCTGGCGCCCGCCGAGCAGCGTGACGTTGTGCCAGATTTTGACCCGTTTGCCGATCGTCACGTCGTTGTTGATCGTGATCCCGTGTGCGTAGTGGCCGAGAAAGATGTCGGGGCTCACCGTCGCCCCCGTGGCCAGGGAGTTGTGGTAGAGAATCGTGTTCAGCTGCTTGACCACGAACGCGAGCCGCCAGTTCCCGCGGCTGTTGAGCGCGATCGACAGCAACCACAGTTTTTCCGGGCTGAACACCCAGAAGCGCAACAGTTTCGCTCGCAACACGCTCAGACTGCTCGGCCCCATCTACTCGTTGCTCCCGTGGTCAACGCTGCTCCACAGCCGCAACCTTCGCGCGGCCGTACCTAGCCCTTGCTCGCGCACAGTGTAACCCAGACGTGGCGTCCTCAACAGCGCTGGCGGGCACCGCGCAGCGCGTCCGACGGAGCGCGCGGCGAGTCACGACAGCGCCCGTGAAGCGTCCACCCGGGCGCATATGCGAACCCGCGAATCAAGACGCCTGGACAGGTCACTACGATCGTGGCGTGAGCGATGACCCACTGACCGTCGAGGCGCGTATTCCGGCGCCGCTGCGCGCGCGGGTGGCCGAGAAGCTCGCACTCGCCTCGCAGGACCGCGTGGCCGAGCGACTGCTCGCGGGGGACGCGACGCTGTGGGGGCCGCCGGGCACCCCCGAGGTCGCCAATCGCCTTGGCTGGCTGACGATCGCCGAGCGGATGCTGGCCGAGCTTGAGTCCGTCGAGGCGTTCGCGGCGGAGGTTCGCAAGGAGGGCTTCAACGACGTCGTCCTGCTCGGCATGGGCGGCTCCTCGCTGGCACCGGAGGTACTGCGCCGCGCCTTCGGCCATGCAGCCCCCAACCCGCGCCTGCATGTTCTCGACTCGACCGACGCCGCCACGATCCGTGCGATCGAGGACGCGGTCGAGCCGCAGCGGACGCTGTTCGTCGTCTCCTCGAAGTCCGGCGGCACGATCGAGCCGCTGTCGCTGTTCGCGCATTTCTGGTCGCTGGCCGGCGACGGAGCGCATTTCATCGCGATCACCGACCCCGGCTCAGGCCTCGCGGAGCTCGCCGAGCAACGCGGCTTCCGCGCGATCTTCTCGGGAGACCCGAACATCGGCGGTCGCTACAGCGCGCTGTCCGCGTTCGGCATCGTGCCGGCCGCATTGATGGGCGTCGACGTGCGCACGCTGCTGACGGGCGCGGCGCCGGCATGGCAGCTCGCGCTCACAGCCGACGGCGACGGCGCATCGGAGCTTGCGCCGACCTGGCTCGGCGCGGCGCTCAGCGCGCTCGCCCAGGAGGGACGCGACAAGCTGACGTTCCTGATCTCCGAGTCGCTGCCCGGCCTCGGCCTGTGGCTCGAGCAGCTCGTCGCCGAGTCGACCGGCAAGCACGGCACGGGCATCCTGCCGGTCGCCGACGAGCCACTCGGCGAGCCCGCGGTCTATGGCGCTGACCGCGTGTTCGCATACCTGCCCGAGGTGAGCGCACCCGACCCCGCGCTGGAGGCTCGGGTGCAGTCGCTCGCCGCCGCCGGGCATCCCCTGATCACGATCCCGACGCGCGGCGCGAGCGACCTCGGCCGCGTCTTCCTGCTCGCAGAGCTCGCGGTCGCCGTCGCCGGCTGGGGGCTCGCGATCAATCCCTTTGATCAGCCGAACGTGCAACAGGCCAAGGACGCGACCAAGCGCGTGCTCGCCGACTACGAAGCCCAACATGAGCTCCCGCCGGTGAGCGACGCAGACGACGCCGCCCTGCGCGCGCTGCTGTTCGATGCGCAGCCGCCGGACTACGTCGCGATCATGGCCTACGCGCAGCCGTCGCCCGCGTTCGACGCCGCCGCGGCGGAGCTGCGCAGCCTGATCCGTGACCGGACACGCGCCACGACGACGTTCGGCTACGGGCCCCGCTTCCTGCACTCCACCGGCCAGTTCCACAAGGGCGGGCCGAAGACGGGGCGCTTCCTGCAGCTCCTGCACGACGGGCCCCGCGACGTGGAGATCCCGGGCGCGCCGTACACATTCACGACGCTCAAGAATGCACAGGCGACCGGCGATCTGAACACGCTGCGGGAGCTCTCGCGGCCGGCCGAGCGCGTGCGACTTCAAGGCGATGACCCTGTGAGCGCCCTGCGCGCTCTGACCGCGAGGATCAAGGAGCAAACGTGACGCAGATCGGTTTCGTCGGGCTCGGCAAGATGGGCGGAAACATGGTGCACCGGATCCGCCGCGACTCCGACAATGAGGTCGTCGCCTTCGACTTCGACGAGAAGGCGGTCAAGCAGGCGGTCAGGCACGGCGCCGCCGGCGCGAGCTCCCTGAGAGACCTCGTCAGGCAGCTGAGCGCGCCGCGGATCGTGTGGATCATGGTGCCGGCGGGAAAGCCGACGCAGGAAACGGTCGACAAGCTCGCCAAGCTGCTCGATCGCGGCGACACGATCGTGGACGGCGGCAACTCGAAGTGGACCGATGACAAGCGTCGTGCCGCGGAACTCAAGCGCGCCGGGATCGACTACGTCGACGTCGGCACGAGCGGCGGCGTGTGGGGGCTGGAGGTCGGCTACTGCATGATGGTCGGCGGGCCCCCGAAAGCCGTCAAGGGACTGGCCCCGATCCTCGATGTGCTCGCCCCGGAGACCAACACGCAGAGCGTCGACGCGATCGGCCCGCGCGGTTGGCTGCGCTTCGGCCCGGCCGGCGCGGGGCACTACGTGAAGATGGTCCACAACGGCGTCGAGTATGGGCTGATGCAGGCGTACGCCGAGGGCTTTGACCTGTTCGACAAGTGCGAGTACGAGCTCGACAACGCCAAGATCGCGCACCTCTGGGGTCAGGGCTCGGTCGTGCGCTCGTGGCTCTGCGAACTCGCCGCACGCGCGTTCGAGGCCGATGGCAACGATCTGCAGTCACTCGAGGGATACACAGCGGACTCCGGCGAGGGTCGCTGGACGATCGAGGACGCGACCGCGCACGACGTGCCCACACCGGTGATCACCGCCTCGCTGTATGCGCGCTTTCGCTCGCGCGGCAACGGCGACTTCGCCGACCGCATGCTCGCGGCGCTGCGCAACCAGTTCGGCGGGCATGCCGTCAAGAGCGCTCCAGCGGCGGCCAAACCGAAGCCGCGACGCCGGGGACGCTGACGGTGGCGGCCGCGACCGGCGCAGCCGGCGAGGAGGCAGCGTCCGGCAACCCGCTGACCGCGGGCCTCGAGCGGCTGCCGGTGGCGCCCACCACGCTCGTGATCTTCGGCGCGACGGGAGACCTCGCGCGGCGCAAACTGCTGCCCGCGCTGTACAACCTCGCGCACGAGGGCGCGCTGCCGGAGCGCTTCCATCTCGTCGGCGTGTCGCGCAAAGAAAAGGAGAACGAGGACTACCGCGAGGAGTGCGAGGAAGCGATCCGGCACTTCTCCCGGCGGACTCCCGATGAGAACGTCCTGACGGGACTGCTCGACAACGTCAAGTACGTACCCGGGACATTCGATGATCCCGAGGTCTACGCGGCGCTCGCACAGGTCCTCGACGAGTTCGAGGAGGAGGCCGGCGAGCCGCTCAACCGCGCCTTCTACCTGTCGACGGCGCCGAGCTTCTTTCCCGTGATCGTCGAGCAGCTCGGAAGCTCACAGCTCGCCGAGCACCGCGCCAGCGAGGTGCGTGTGATCATCGAGAAGCCGTTCGGCACGACGCTCGAGGAGGCGCGCGAGCTCAACCGCCACGTGCTGCGGATCTTCGACGAGACGCAGGTGTTTCGCATCGACCACTATCTGGGCAAGGAGACGGTCCAGAACATGATGGCGTTCCGCTTCGCCAATGGCATGTTCGAGCCGCTGTGGAATCGCAACTACATCGACAGCGTCCAGATCACGGCCGCGGAGGACCTCGGCATCGGCACGCGCGCCGGCTACTACGACGAGTCGGGCGCGCTGCGCGACCTGATCCAGAACCACATGCTGCAACTGCTCTGCCACGTGGCGATGGAGCCACCGGTGAGCTTCACAGCTGAAGAGGTTCGCAACGAGAAGGTCAAGGTGCTGCAGGCGATCATCGCGCCAACACTCGCCGAGGTTCAGGACATGTCGGTGCGAGCGCGCTACAGCGCCGGGCACGCCGGCGGCGACGACGTGCCCGGGTATCTGCAGGAGGACGGCGTGCCCGCGGACTCCGTCACCGAGACCTACGCCGCGCTGCGCCTGGAGGTGGACAACTGGCGCTGGGCGGGCGTCCCCTTCTACGTGCGCACCGGCAAGCGCCTGGCCCGCAAGGTCACCGAGATCGCGGTCACGCTGAAGCCCGTTCCGCATCTCGCCTTCAGCCAGGACGGCTCGCTCGGCGTGCAGCCCAACCAGCTCGTGCTGACACTGCAGCCGAACGAGGGCGTCTCACTCCAGCTCGGCGCGAAGATCCCCGGCACGCGGATGATCATCCGCACGGTCAACATGGAGTTCCTCTACGGCACGGCCTTCCTGTCGCAGTCGCCCGAGGCCTACGAGCGACTGATCACCGACGCGATGCGCGGTGACGCGACGCTGTTCACGCGCAACGACGAGGTCGAGGCGCAGTGGCGCATCTGCGACCCGATCGTGACCGCCTGGGCGAGCACGCCGGGCCCGCCCGTCGCCGAATATCAAGCCGGCTCGCAAGGGCCGGCCGAGGCGGAGGGCCTGCTGCGCGAGGGCGATCGCTGGCGCGCGATCTGATGAGCGACAGGAGCGACGCGGTCTGGAGCGAGCACGGCACCACTCCCGATGCGATCGAAGCAGCGCTGCGCAACCTGCTGATCGACGTCCACGCCGAACACGACAACTTCGCGCCCGCGCGTGTCCTCAACATGATCGCGTTCGTCGACCGCGAATGGACCGGCGAGATCGCCAACCGCCTGCGCGGCGTCGGGCGCTACCACGCCTCGCGCCTGCTCGTGCTGGCCTACGAGCCTCGCCGTGAGCGCCTCGATGCCCGCGTGATGATCGCCTCCGAAGCAACCGAGGCGCCGGGCGAGCTCGGCCTGCTGCGCGAGACCGTCGTCGTCGAACTCGGCGACCGCCACCTCGACGACCTGCTCACGATCGCCGACCCACTCGTCGTCACCGACCTGCCGACGCTGCTGTGGTCCCCCCACGGCCACCATGAGATCGTCGCCGAGCTGCTCGGGCTCGCGCAGGCGGTGCTGCTCGACTCCGTCGACGAGCCGCTCGCCTCGGAGGCCCTCGACCGCGCGTGCGCGCTCAGCAGACAGGCCTACGTGGTCGACCTCGCGTGGCTGCGCTCGACGCCGTGGCGCGAGCGGCTGGCCGCGAGCTTCGACCCGCCCTGGCTGCGCCGCGAGCTTCGCGAGATCACCGCGGTGACCGTCCGCCATCATCCCGCCTCGACCGTTGCCGCGATGCTGTTCGCCGGCTGGCTCGCCTCGCGTCTGGGCTGGGAGCCGAGCGCACTGCTCGCCGAGGGAGACGGGCTCGTCGGCAGCGCGCGGGCGCGGCGTGGCGATGACGCCCCTGCGAGCGTCGCGCTGCGTCTGCAGGCAGCTCCGGAGCTCGAGGTGCCCGGTCTCGAGGGCCTGACCGTGGAGACGTCGTCCGGCCTGCGCCTCGACCTCGACCGCGGTCCCGGCGGCCTGCATGCCCGCTCACGCGACGGCCGCGGCAACGAGCGCGCCTGGACGATCCCCGGCGCCTCGCGCGGCGAGACCGGCGTTCTCGGCGAGGGCATCCGCCAGGCGCTGCTGCGCGACCCGACATATGTCCCTGCCCTCAACGCCGCGCGCGCCCTCGCTTCATGACCCGGCTCACCACCTGCCCCGATGCCGCGACAGTGGCCGAGCGGGCCGCGGCCCATGTCGCGCGTGAGCTCAGCCGCGCCCGCGAGCAGCGCGGGGTCGCGCATCTCGTGCTCAGCGGCGGCACCAGCCCGGGGCTCACCTACGAGCTGCTCGGCGCGATGGAGGCCGAGCTGAGCAATACCGAGGTCTGGTTCGCGGACGAGCGCTGCGTGCCGCCCGAGGATGAGGAGAGCAACTACCGTCTCGCCCACGAGACGCTGCTCGCACGGGGCGGCGTGCCCCCCGAGCGCGTTCACAGGATGCGTGGCGAGCTCGGCCCGCAGGAGGGAGCACGCGCCTACGCCGCCGAGCTGAGCGCGCGCCTCGGCGCAGCGGGTGCGAGCGGGCCGGAGCCACCGGTGCTCGACGTCGTCGTGCTCGGGATCGGCCCCGACGGGCACATCGCCTCGCTGTTTCCCGGCGCGGCGACGCTCGACGCCGGCGAGGACGCGATCTGCCTCGGTGTCGATGACTCGCCGAAGCCGCCGCCGCAGCGGATCACGCTGAGCCTCGCCGTGCTGCGCGCCGCGCGCGGCTGCCTGCTGCTGGCCACGGGCGCCGGCAAGGCGGACGCGGTCAGCGCGATGCTCGGCGAGCCGAGCCCTCACGTCCCCGCGAGCCTGCTCGCGCGCGAGCGGCTGACGGTGATCACCGACGACGCCGCCGCACCGGACGGACCGCCGCTTTGAGCGTGCATGCCGGCGACGGCCTGGAGGTCGTGCTCGTGCGCCATGCCGAGACCGCGTGGAGCATCAGCGGCCAGCACACGGGACGCACGGACATCCCGCTCACCGAGCACGGACGCGCCGCCGCGCTGCTGCTCGGCGAGCGCATGCGCAGATGGGATTTCCAGCTGGTGCTCGTGAGCCCGTCGCTGCGCGCCAGGGAAACGTGCGAGCTGTGCGGGCTGAGCGGGCAGGCACACGTGCGAGAGGACCTGTTCGAGTGGGACTACGGCGACTACGACGGGCTGACCACCGCACAGATCCGCGCCCAGCGCCCGGACTGGAACCTGTGGCGCGACGGTTGCCCGGGAGGAGAGCAGGCGAGCGAAGTGGGAGCGCGCGCGGATCGCGTGATCGCCGAGCTCGTCGCCGCCGGCGCGCGCAGCGCGGTCTTCTCACACGGGCATCTGCTGCGCGTGCTGGGCGCGCGCTGGGCCGGCTTCGACGCCGAGCACGGCGCGCGGCTGGGCCTCTCAACGGGGGCACTGTGCGTGCTCGGCGAGGAGCACCGCAGGCGAATCCTGATGTGCTGGAACGACGCTCCGGCAGCCGCGGCGGCCACCGCCGCGCGCGGGTGAGCGGGGCCCCCATGTAACGCGGCGGCGGCTGCCGAGACGGTCCTGCAGCACTCGCAAGCGACTACCTTCTAGAGTGACGCAGCACAGCCTGCTCATGGCAGCCCGCGCGGTCAAGACCAACCCTCTCTCCCCCGACGCCGAGCAGGTGCTTCGCGCGCTCGACGGGGCGCGCGAGCTGACCCTCGGCCTGGTCGCCGGACTCGACGATCAGGCGCTGGAGCGCGTGCACTCGCCGATCATGAGCCCGCTCGTGTGGGATCTCGGGCACATCGCCGCGTATGAGGATCTCTGGCTCGGGCATCGCCACGGCGGCCTGGCGCTGCTGCGCGGGGATCTCGCGAGTCTGTACGACGCGTTCGAGACGCCGCGTGCGATTCGCGGCGAGATCGAGGCGCTCGGCCCCGCCGACGCGCGGGCCTACCTGGAGGCCGTCCGCGCGCACACCGCCGAAGCGCTGAGCGCACGCGGGGTCGGCGACGGCGTGATCTGCGAGATGGTGATCCGGCATGAGCTGCAGCATTCCGAGACGATGCGCCAGACGATGGCGATCGCCGGCCTGCTGCCGGACGGCGAGCCTGCCCTGGCCCCGCTGAGCGGTCCCGAGCGGTGGCTCGAGATTCCCGCCGGGGTGTTCGCGATGGGCGCCGGCGCGGAGGGCTTCGCCTACGACAACGAGCGTCCCCGCCACGACGTGGAGGTGCCGCCCTTCGCGATCGCCCGCCGCCCGGTCAGCAACGCCAGCTGGATGCACTTCAGCGAGGGCGGCGGCTACGAGCGCCGCGAGTGGTGGTCGCACGAGGGCTGGGCGTGGAAGGAGGAGCACGACATCACGCACCATCCCGCGATCGCAGCGGGAGACGAGAACGCGCCCGCGTGTCACGTCTCCTGGTTTGAGGCCGACGCGTTCGCGCGCGCCCACGACGCGCTTCTGCCGAGCGAGACGCAGTGGGAGCGCGCGGCGAGCTGGTCCCGCCAGGCGCAGGACGGACTGGCCGGCGTCGGCGCGGTGTGGGAGTGGACCGACTCCCACTTCGGGGGCTACCCGGGATTCGTGCCCTACCCCTACCGCGAGTACTCCGAGGTCTTCTTCGGCGAGCGCTATCGCGTGCTCAGGGGCGGCTCGTGGGCGACCGATGCCCGCGTCGCCGCAGACACCTTTCGCAACTGGGATCTACCGCAGCGCCGCCAGATCTTCTCCGGCGTGCGCCTGGCAAGGGAGGCCTGATGGAGCCATCGACACCAGCACAGCCGGTCGCCGAAGCAGCAATCCAGATCGACTCGCATCTCGACGGGATCGGCGAACGCTCGCTCGCCGACGACGTTCTCGACGGGCTGACGCGCCCGTTCAAGGAGCTGCCTCCGAAGCACTTCTACGATGCCAACGGCGCCGAGCTGTTCGACCGCATCTGCGAGCTGCCCGAGTACTACCCGACACGCACCGAGCGCGTGATCCTCGAAGAACAGGCGACCGAGCTCGCGGCGCTCACCGGCGCGGTCGAGCTCGTCGAGCTCGGCTCCGGGACCGCTGCCAAGACACGGGTCCTGCTCGACGCTCTGAACGCGGCCGGCACGCTCGAGCGATACGTCCCCGTCGACGTCACCGAGAGCATGGTCCGCGACTGCGCCGAGGAGCTGATCGGCGAGTACCCGGGGCTGCGCGTGCACGGCGTGATCGGCGACTTCGAGCGCCATCTCCGCCATGTCCCGCCCGCGCTCGGGCCACGGATCGTCGTGTTCCTCGGCGGCACGATCGGCAACTTCCCCCCGGGCAGCCGCCGCCGAGTGCTGCGCGAGATCGCCGGCCTGCTCGGCGAGGACGACTACCTGCTGATGGGCACCGACCTCGTCAAGGACCAGCGCGTGCTCGAGGCCGCATATGACGACACGCAGGGCGTCACAGCGGAGTTCAACCGCAACGTCCTGCGCGTTCTCAACCGCGAGCTGCGGGCCGACTTCGACCCCGAGGACTTCGACCACGTCGCGCTGTTCGATGCCGAGCACGAATGGATCGAGATGCGCCTGCGCGCGCGGCGCGAGTTCACCGCGCTCGTGGGCGAGCTCGACCTGCACGTGCACTTCGATGAGGGCGAGGAGGTGCGCACCGAGATCAGCGCGAAGTTCACGCCCGAGCGCGTCACCGGCGACCTCGCCGCCGCCGGCATGGAGCTCGTGCGCTGGCTCACCGATCCCGACGAGCTGTTCGCGCTCACCCTCTCCAGGCGCGCGCGAAGGTAGGCGGGGAGATGGACACCTCTGGCTCATCCGCGATCGTCGTCGGTGGTGCGTCCGGGCTCGGCGCGGCGACCGTCCGCGCCCTGCACGCCGCCGGCGCCGACGTCACGATCGCCGACATCAACGCCGAGCAGGGCGCCGCTCTCGCCGCCGAGGTCGGCGCCGAGTTCGTCGTCTGCGACGTGCGCGATGAGGGATCGGTCGAGTCCGCGGTCGCCGCGGCCGCGCAGCGCGAGGGCGGGCTGCGCATCAGCGTCTGCTGCGCCGGGATCGGCTGGGCGCAGCGAACCGCCGGCGCCAAGGGGCCGCACGCGCTCGCGCCGTTCGAGAACGTGATCGCGATCAACCTGATCGGGACATTCAACGTGCTCCGCTACGCGGCCGCCGCGATGCTCACCAACGAGCCGCTCGCCGATGACGAGCGCGGGGTGTGCGTCAACACGGCCTCGATCGCCGCCTACGACGGCCAGATCGGGCAGATCGCCTACTCGGCGTCGAAGGCCGGCATCGTCGGGATGACGCTGCCGGCGGCGCGCGACCTCGCCGAGCGCGGGGTCAGGGTCAACACGATCGCGCCCGGGCTGTTCGACACGCCGCTGCTGGCTGCGCTGCCCGCGCCCGCGCGGCACGCGCTCGGCGCCGCTGTGCCGTTCCCCACGCGCCTCGGCGATCCCGCCGAGTATGCACAGCTGGCCTGCCAGATCGTCGAGAACCGGATGCTCAACGGCGAGACGATCAGGCTGGACGGCGCGCTGCGGATGGCTCCGCGCTGATCACCGCAGGCGCTCGACCAGCATCGCCATGCCCATGCCGCCGGCGGCGCACATCGACTCGATGCCGTAGGTCGCGTCGAGCGTGTCGAGGTCGTTGAGCAGCGTCGTCATGATGCGGGCCCCGGTCATCCCGAACGGATGCCCGAGGGCGATCGCCCCGCCGAACGGGTTGAGCTTCTCATCGGGAATCTCGAGCTCCTCCTTGCACGGCACGATCTGCGCCGCGAACGCCTCGTTGATCTCGACGACGTCGATGTCGCTCATCGACATGCCCGTGTTCTTCAGCAGCAGCTGAATCGCGGGGATCGGGCCAACGCCCATGATCTCCGGGCGGATCCCGGCGACGGTCGAGGCGATGATGCGCGCACGCGGCTTGAAGCCCTCGGCGTTCGCCTTGTCCTCACTCATGATCAGCAGAGCGGCCGCCCCGTCGTTCAGCGGACAGGCGTTGCCCGCGGTCACCGACCCACCCTCCTTGAAGACCGGCTTCAGCGCCGCGAGGCCCTCGAGTGTCGTGCCCGGGCGGGGGCCGTCATCCCTGCTGACGACCGTCGCGGGCACGTCAACCTCATTGCCCTCCTTGTCGACGTCCTTGTGTGCGGGCACCGGCACCGGCACGATCTCACGATCGAAGTGCCCGGACTCCTGGGCGGCGACCGCGCGTGTCTGGGAGATGAGCGCCCACTCGTCTTGCGCCTCGCGGCTGACCTGCCACTGCTCGGCGACGTTCTCAGCGGTCAGGCCCATCGCGATATAGGCGTTGTAGAGCGAGCTGGGCGAGCCGTCGAGCTTCGGGTGAAACTCGAACGGGGCCCCCGGCGCGGTGCGCGAGACGGCCTCGACCCCGGCCGCGATGTACGTGTCGCCCTCGCCCGCCCGGATCGCGTGAAACGCCATCCGCGCCGTCTGCAGCGAGGAGGCGCAGAAGCGGTTGACCGTGCAGCCCGGCACGTGGAAGTCGATCCCCGCCAGGAGCGTTGCGATCCGCCCGATGTTGTAGCCGGACTCGCGCTCGCCGTAGCCGCAGCCCATCATCACGTCGACGATCGAGCTGTCGTCCAGCTCGGGGTTGCGCTCGATCAGGGCCTTGAGCGGAATCGCGGCGAGGTCGTCCGCGCGAACGGACTTCAGCGACCCCTTCGCGGCGCGTCCGATCGGGGTGCGAACGGCGTCGACGATCACTGCTTCAGGCATGGCGGGCTCTTCTCCTTGGTAGTTGTGCCGCGAACTATATAGCCGGCATACTCAGTCGAGATCGTCGTATCCCCACTCGGCGACCATGTCACGGCCGAGATACTCGCTCAGCGCCACGACATCGGGCTTGAAACGACGGCGCAGCTCGCTCATGAATCTCTCATCAGGCCGATCTGCCGGCTTGGTCACCAGCCGGTTCCACATCGAGCGGACAGGCGCGGCGCGCGTCCCCCTGGGCGTCAACGCATTGACGGCTCGGCCGAGGTGACTCGCGCGTGCCGGATTGCGCCGCGCCTGGTGAGCGGAATCGGTCAGCCGCTTGAGGGCCAGAGAACGAACGGCGCGACCCGGCGTGGTCTCGACCGGCTCGATCTGCACGCGCTCGTCGACATCGAGAAAGCGCAGGACGCGACCGACCGTCGTCTCATTTTCGCGACGGAAGTCGTCGTATATCAGGACCAGGATCTGCTCGCTGGGGAACACGGCGTGATAGCGACCGAGCTGCTCGACGTAGTGCACGTGATCGGAATAGAACAGCGTCTGAGGCACCTTTCGCCCGCGCGGAATTCGCCGCCCCGCGCGCCTCTCCGGCTCGAGCGCGATCGCCTTGCGAAAGTCCCGCTCGGTCTCGACGTTGTTGCGCACCCACTGAAGGTGAAACGAGCGCAGGAAGCTCACGGGCTCGCGCAGGATCGCGATGATGCGCGCATCAGGCCGCGCCTCCGCGATGCGCGCCGCGGCGCCTTCGGAGCGCAGATACCACGGTGAGGCCTCGCCGACGCGCTGCCCGGGCGCCGCCGGCGCGAACACCTCGAGATAGTGCTCGAGCGTGTGCGGGCGACGACGGTTGTCGGCCGCCTCGCGGCTGCCGGTCGCACCGCGCAACTCCGGCGCGAAGAACCGCTGCTCCTTGACATCGGGCAGAAATATCTGCGGGTGCTGCTTGAGCATCAGATCCAGCGCGGTGGTCCCGCACTTCTCGTGGCCGACGATGAAGAAGTCGGGCACGCTCCCCTTCGAGTCGGTCGCGGTGGCCGAGGCCTCAGCGTCGCCGGACGCGGCAGGGCGATCATCCGAATGCGGCGGCCGTGCCACTGGAATCGGTCGATCACCCGGCACTGTCATCGGCTGGGAGTCTAGCCAGCGGACCTCTACAAATCCAGGCGTCCGACGCCGAGCTCGTCGAAGCCGACGTGGTGGGCGAGCTCGTGTCTGACGGTGCGCGTGACCTGATCGCGGAGCATGTCCGGGTCGTGGCCGAAGTCGCGGCGGAGCGTGTCGCGGAAGATGACAATCCGGTCGTGCGCATTGTCACGGGTCGCCCCGTCGCCCTGGTAGAGCCCGTAGGCGCCGCGCCGGCGACCGCCGTCGGAGATCACGACGGCGACGTGCCTGAGCGCGTTGCAGAGCAGGTCGGGCAGGTCGTCGAGCGCGTCGCGCACGAGCTCCTCGAAGTCACCGTCGTCGAGCGGGTCGAGCTCCATGAACTCGCTTTCCTGGGGCGCCACCGCGAGCCCGTCGCGGGCAAGCTGCTCGGCATTGCGGACGATCTCTTCGAACTCGAGCTCGGACTCGGGGTCGCGCCAGCCGGCCAGCCGCACGGCGACGAACGCGACGCTCCCCATCAGCACCGCCGCGACGATCACGCCGAGCGCGAGGTCCTCGAGCGCGCGGATCGCGCCGACCGAGCTGAAGCCCTGCCCGACGACGAGCACGACGAGGCCGAGTGACATCGCGATGAGCGCCGCCACGCCGACGCGCCGGAGCTGCCCTTGAGGCGCTTGAGGCTTGGACGCGCGCATCGCCGTTCGCGACTCCTATTTCAGCGTGCGGCCGATCACGAGACGCTGGATCTCGTTCGTGCCCTCGTAGATCTGGGTGATCTTGGCGTCTCGCATCATGCGCTCAACCGGATACTCCTTGACATAACCGTAGCCGCCCAGGACCTGGATCGCATCGATCGTGACGGCCATCGCGGTATCCGAGGCGAAGACCTTCGCCATCGAGGAGTACTTCGCGGCACGCGGATCGCGCTGCTCGGCCATCGCGCACGCCTTGTACAGCAGCTCGCGCGCGGCCGCCGTCTGAATTTCCATGTCCGCGAGCTTGAACTGGATCGCCTGGAACTCGTTGATCGGCGAGCCGAACTGTTCGCGTTCGGCCGCATAGGAGACGGCATAGTCGGTGGCGCCCTGGGCGATGCCGACGGCCTGCGCGGCGGCGCCGAGCCGCGTCTGTTCGAGCGTCCCCAGCGCGACCGACAGGCCGCGGCCGACCTCGCCGATCACGTTGGCCTGCGGCACGCGCACATCCTCGAAGATCGGCTGGCCGGTCGGCGACGCGCGGATCCCGAGCTTGTGCTCGAGCTTGCCGACGCTGAAGCCGGGACGATCGGCCTCGACGACGAAGGCCGTCAGGCGGCGGGTGTCGCGATCGGTCACCGCGAAGCAGATGTAGAAGTCCGCGACCCCGAGGTTCGTGATCCAGTTCTTGGTGCCGTTGATCACCCACTCATCGCCGTCCTTGACCGCCGTCGTCTTCATGCCCGCTGGATCCGATCCGGCCTCGGGCTCGGACAGCGCGAACGCGGGCGAGCACTCGCCGCTCGCGCACTTCGGCAGGAAGCGCTCCTTCAGCTCATCGCTGCCGAACTTCTGGATCGGCAGCGTGCCGAGCTCCTGCACCATCAGGATCAGCGCGCACGAGGCATCGACCTTGGCGAGCTCCTCGACGGCCATGTTCAGCATCAGCGTCCCGGTTCCCGTGCCGCCGTACTCGATCGGGAACGGCAGCGCGAGGATGTCCTGCTCGCCGAGCAGCTTGCGCACGTCCCATGGATATTCCGCGCGCTCGTCGATCTCGGCCGAGCGGGGCGCGATCTTCTCGCGTGCGATCTGGCCGATCGTCGCGCACAGGTCGAGATTCTCCTGGGGAATCGTGTACACGCCGCTGAGCGTCTCCATGGCAGTGATCCTAGTGATGCACGCGTCCTTCAGCGCTGCTGAGCCGTGGCGCCGGCGCCGGCCGGCGCCTGACGCGGCCGACAGCCGCCGGCGCGGGTGCACGCCCTCGCTGCGCGGTCGTCGCGCTCGCTAGGCTCCTACGCATGAGCGCCGCCGAGGAGGCTGCTGGAATCGATCTCGAGCCCGAGCGCGTGGCGGAGCTGCTCGCCGAGGATCCGGGCCTGCAGCTGATCGACGTGCGCGAGCCCGCCGAGCACGAGGCCGGGCACATCGACGGCACGCGGCTGATCCGGCTCGTGGAGCTCACCTCGCAGGCTGACAGCATCGAGCGTGAGCGCCCCGTCGTGTTCTACTGCCGCGTCGGCGCGCGCTCTGAGATGGCGGCGCAGGCATTCCGCAGCGCCGGCTTCGAGGCATACTCCATGGCCGGCGGCCTGGTGCGCTGGGTGCAGGAGCAGCGAGCGCTCACGCCCGCGGGCGGATACGTGGCGGACCACTAGAGGAGGACATCAGATGGAGGCTTCCAGCGACTACCCGGACGTGATCATCGGCGAGGGCTACGCGGTCGCGCACCTCGAGGATCTCGGCGACGGGCCCGGCTTCCGCAAGGTCCGCAAGGGCCTCGGCGTGAACGCGTTCGGCGTCAACGCGGTCATCCTGCCGGCGGGGATGGAAACCGGGTTTCACTACCACGACGAACAGGAGGAGCTGTACTTCGTGCACCGCGGGAGCATCGAGATGGAGTTCGGCGACGGCGCCGTGCAGGTGCTCGGCGAGGGCGGCATGGCGCGCGTCGATGCTGCCACGGTGCGCAAGATCCGCAACGTCGGCGAGGGCGATGCGGTGTACCTGTGCGCCGGCGGCAAGGGCGGCTACATCGGCCGCGACGGGCGTGTCCGCCCCGGCGAGGAGCAGCGCGTGAGAGCGCTCCACGACCTCTCCCCCGAGCAGCCGCGATGAGCCGCCCGGGTCACGCGCGTGGACGCCGCTGAGCAGCCGCGCCGGCTGCTGCGCATCAACGACGCGCTCAGCATTCCGCTCGCCGAGGTCGCGCTGCGCACGAGTCGCTCCTCGGGGCCGGGCGGCCAGCACGCGAACGTCACCGCCTCGCGCGTGGAAGCGGTCTTCGACGTTCTCGCCGCCGCGTCGTTGAGCGACGCTCAGCGCGAGCGCGTGCTCGCCCGCGCGGGGGCGCGGGTGATCGCGATCGCCCAGGACGAGCGCTCACAGGCGCGCAACCGCGAGCTCGCGCTCGACCGGCTCGCCGAACGCCTCGCGCAGGCGCTCGAGGTGCCGCGCAAGCGTCGCCCGACCCGGCCGACCGCCGCCTCGCGCGCACGGCGACTGAAGGCCAAGCGCGAGCTCGGCGCGCGCAAGCTGCGGCGGCGTCCGCCCGGCGCCGACGGCGACTAGCGAGCAGCTGGCCGCTCAGGCCTTGCTGAAGGTGACCCTGACGGCGTCGCAAGACTCCGACGTGGGAGCGTTCGTGTAGTCCACGTGCCAGTCGCTGACACCCTCGGCCGCGAGCAGCCTGCCGATCCGGTTCAGCGAGTAGGAGCCGCGCAGCATGTGCAACTGGCCGCGCAGCCTCCTCGGCGCGACGCGCAGGCGCGCCATCGGCTTGGCCGGGCGGAGCACCAGTTCGATCATGCCCACGCCACCCGGGCGCAGGCCCTGCACGAGCGTCGTGAACAGTCTTTCTCCCTCGGCGACCGGGATGTGCTGGAAGACCAGCACCGAGATCACCAGGTCGTAGCGGCCGCGCAGCTCGTCGAGCCTGTCCACCTGCAGCCACTCGACGTTCGCGAGGTTCGCCTCGGTCGCGATGCGTTCGGCTTCGTTGAGCACGAGCTGCGAGACCTCGACACCGAAGACGTGCTCGCAACGCTCTGCCAGCGGCAGCGCGAGACGCCCCCACCCGCACCCGAAGTCGAGTGCGGTGCGAGATCCCAGCGACGCCCCGGTCCGCGCTTCGATCAGCTCCGCGAGCTTCGCGAGCTGTTTGTAGCCCGTCGCGCGCGCGTCCTCCTCCGTGATTCTTCCGGTGTGGAAGCTTGGCATCCAGCCCGCATCGCGACGCCGCCGCAGGTACAGTCGCTCGTAGATCATCTGTCTTTCACCCCTCCCGCGGGGCACTCTACAGAATCGATCTTCGCCCGGCGAGCGGCCAACCGGATCCGTTTCGCGCTCCGCGAGCGCGAGCGGGTCAGTTGAGCAGCTCCCGCACCCAGCGCTCGTGCAGCCGCCCGAGCGTCGTCTTTTCCGGATGGAAGCCGATCGCATTCCACAGCAGCCCCGATGCCGGCGCCCAGGCGATGATCAGGTAGACGCCGACGAGCACGGTCGCCGTCCGTAGCGCGCGCGAGCGTGACAGCGCTGCGAGCGGGAGCACCCACAGCACGTACCACGGAAGTACCCAGCTGAGAGTCAGCAGCAGCGCGACGCTCGCCCACCCCGCCGCCGTGATCGCGTCTCTGCGACGCCACGCCAACCAGCAGCAGGCGAGCAGCGAGATCGCGAGCAGCCCGCTCATCACCGTGTGGATCGTGCTGCTCTCACCGCCTGCGCCGAGCGCGAGGCCGAGCAGGTTGGGGATGCTCTCGTTGGTGACGAGACGGCTCTGCGTGCTCAGATCTGGGATGTGCAGCCCGAACGCCATCAGGCTGAGCGCGGCGACGAGCACGCTCGCAAGCGCCATCCCGAGCACGACCTGGACGAGCGTGCGCGGTCTGCGCAGCAGCACCACGAGCACGATCGGCAGCAGCACGCCGCCGGATGCCTTGATCGCGGTCGCGACGACAAACGCGGCACCGGCGCCGATCTCGAGGCCTGAGAGCGGCAGCAGCCAGCGCCGCAGCCCGCCGGCTGCTGCGGCTGTGCCGGGCGCGCTCTCGCGGCTGTGCGCGAGCAGCAGCAGGTAGAAGCCGAGCATGATGAAGAACACCATCAGGAAGTCGTTGTGGTCTCCGCCGAGCCCCCACACGAGCACGATCGGGTTGAGGCCGACGAGCACGATCGCCGTCCTGCCGTCGCGGCCGAGCAGCTGCGCGCAGCGCCAGACGAGCAGGATCGTGCCGAGGCTGGCGAGCGCGAGGATCACCTTCAGGGCCCAGAACGAGCCCGCGACCCCGAGTGGCACGACCGCGAACGTCAGCAGCGTGAACAGGGGTCCATAGGGGCTCAGCAGCTGATGCCAGTTGCTGAGGATGTAGCTCGGGTCGCTGTGCGGCTCGGAGATCGGGATCGAGGTGTACGGGTTGAGGTGGTGCACGATCTCCATGCGGCCGTAGTTGATGTAGTTGAAGACGTCGGTCAGCGCCAGCGGCGGCGCGAGGATGAAGATCGCGTGGACCGCGAGGATCGCCGCGATCAGCCAGCGCAGGGGCAGGCTCGCCGCGCGACGCAGCGCCGCCAGGTAGGCGATGTACATGACGACGACGGCGCCGGAGAAGAGGTACTTGAGCGCGCTCGAGTTGGTCGTCATGCCCGGCCACAGGCCACCGAGCGGGCCCGCCATCCAGCGCGGATAGAAGTCGACGTGGGTCGTCGGCGAGAGGATGCTCGGGCGATCGGCGGCCATCACCACGATCAGCAGGCTGAGGGCGACGATCGCGATCAGCGCGATCAGGCCGACGCGCGTGGCCGCGTCGACATCGGCCAGCGCGCGCGCGCGAATCCGCATGCTCCGGCGGGGCAGCCCAGCGCTCGGCTCGCCGATCGGCGCCTCACCGCGGGGCAGGGCTCTCGCGTCGCTCGACATCCTGAGCGACGCCACGATATCTCTCTGAAACGACGAGGGCCCGCCGAAGCGAGCCCTCGAAGCGTGGTCTATCTCGTGCTGCTCAGATGGACTGGACGTTTACGGCCTTGGGGCCCTTGTCGCCCTGCTCCGGGTCGTAGGAGACCTTGGCGCCCTCCTGCAGCGAGCGGTAACCCTCGCCGTTGATCCCGGTGTGATGAACGAAGAGGTCCTTGTCGCCGTCATCGGGGGTGATGAAGCCGAACCCCTTGTCGTCGCTGAACCACTTCACGGTGCCGGTAGGCATTATGCGTACTCCTCCACGGTATGTGCGTGCTGCACGCGGAGGATGCTTCTCAAAGCTTCGACCTGCGAGCGCTTGCACTACTTTCGCCGGTCTTATCTGCCGGCCATTCAGGACGACCGTAGCACGTCGTCGCGCTCCCGTGTTGTTGTGATGTTGCCGGAGGGCGCCGCGCGATCGAGCGCCGGAAGGGCACGACGCGGCTAGGCTTGGGCGATGGAGGAGCGGGTCGAGGCGAATCCGGCGGGCGCGAGCGGCGACGCCATCCGCCTGCGACGCCTGTTGCCGGCCGGCCCCGCCGCAACCATCTCCGAGATCCTCGAGGATTTCGGGCTGTGGCCGCGGACGGCGGCGACGGGCACGGGATCGCGGCTGATGCTCAACATGGTCAGCACCGCCGACGGCCGCGCGACGCTCGCCGGTCGCTCCGGTGCGATCAGCAGCCGCGCCGACCGGGCCCTGTTCCACGGCCTGCGCATGGCCGTCGACGCGGTCCTGGTCGGCGCCGGGACGGTGCGCAGCGAGCGCTACGGGCGGATGATCGCCGATCGCTCGCAGCGCGACGAGCGCCGCGCGCGGGGGCTGCCCGAGGAGCCGCTCGCCTGCATCGTCTCGGGCAGGCTCGATCTCGGCGTGGACGTCGGGCTGCTCGCCGAGCCCGGCGCGCGCGTCGCAATCGTGACCTCCTCCGCGGCGAGCCTGCCGGGCTGCGCGGCGAGCGTCGAGTACGTCCGCGCGGGCGCCGGCGGCGCGCTCGACCTAGCCGCGGCGCTGCGCGAGCTGCGTGATCGCTTCGACGTGCACACGGTGCTCTGCGAGGGCGGGCCGCACCTCGGCTACCAGCTGCTCGCCGCCGGGCTCCTCGACGAGCTGTTCCTGACCGTCTCGCCGACCCTCGCCGGCGGCGAGGCGGCCGGCGGCGAGGCGCTGCGCATCCTCGCCGGCGGCGAGCTCGAGCCGCCGGCGGCGCTCCAGCTGCGCAGCGTGCTCGAGAGCGGCTCCTTCCTGTTCCTGCGCTACGGCGTCTCGGCGCGCGAGCGTGTCTCGCGCGAGACCACGCTCAGCAGTTCTGAGGCGAGGTGACGGCCCTCGGAGGCCACGCGCGGCGTCGCCGCGATGCGCACGACCACCTCCTCGCCGTCGAGCTCCTCGAGCGTGATCCGCGGCGCGTCGCGCAGCGGCGTCTGCAGTGATTTCTCGAGGATCTCCTGAAGATCGCCCGGCGTCATCCCGGCGCGCAGGCGCGCGCGCAGGTTGACGGCCTCGGGCTCGCGCAGCGGCAGCACCGCGACGTTGAGCACGACGCTGTTCGGGACCAGGATCGTGTCATCGCCTGTCGCGAAGGTCGTGTGCAGCAGCCCCAGCGAGCTGACCGTGCCCTCGACCTGTCCCGCCAGCGGCCCGCCCTGCAGGCGCACGCGCTCGCCCACCCGAAATGGCCGCGCGCTGAGCAGGACGGTTCCCGCGATCACGTTCCCTAGTGTCTGCTGCGCGGCGAGCCCCAGGATGACCGCCGTGAACGCGCCGCCCAGCGCCAGTGCTTTCGCTTCGATGCCGGCGACGCGCAGCGCGACGAACAGCGCGAGCGCGATCGTCGCGAGGCGGATCAGGAAGCCGACCGTGCCGGCCGTCGCCGGGTCGAGCCGGCGGAACAGCGGCGGGCCGAGACCGCGGCCGATGTCGCGTGCGATCGTCCAGCCGAGGATCACCAGGACGATCACCGTCAGCACGGTCACCGGCGTTTCCAGCGCCGGTTCGAGCACCTTCTCGAAGTGCCCGCGCCGGACCTCGGTCTCGGTGCCGAGGAGGCTGACGCGGTTGTCGTAGAGCAGCACGACGGCGATGAACAGCGGCAGCAGCACGAGTGCCTGCAGGCGCGCCCGTTTGACCACGCGAGGGCTTATCTCGCGCAACAGCCCGACCTCCTGCCACGCCTGGCTGCGCGTCTCGAACATCTTCGGTGGGGTGCGGGGAACGGGCATCGACGGTCAATGATGGTGCAAAACCCGGCTCGCCCCCGGCGGCGGGCGTGGGCGCCCGGTGGCGCCGGCCGCTCAGCTCTGGGTGTAGATGACCATCGCCGTGCCGAACACCACGCAGTAGATCGCGAACGGGGTCAGTGTCCTCGTCTTGAAGTAGCGGACGAGAAAGCTGACGGTGAAGACCGCCGTTATCGCCGCCGACACGGCGCCGACGAGCGCCTGCCCGCGGATGCCGTTGCCGAGATGACCGACGAGGTCGGGGAGCTTGACGAGACCGGCGGCGAGGATGATCGGCGTGGCCAGCAGGAAGGCGAAGCGGGCCGAGTCGCTGTGATCGAGACCGCGCGCGAGTCCGGCGCCCATCGTCACCCCGTCGCGGCTGATGCCGGCTATCAGCGCGGTCGACTGCGCCGCGCCGATGACGAACGATTCGCGGTACTCGAGGGTCTCGAGCTTGCGCCCGCCGTCCGCCTTCGCACCTTCGCGGATCGCCAGTTCGCGCACCTCCGCACGGCGGCGGAACCACTCCGCCCCGAACAGGATCAGGCCGTTGACGATGAGGAAGATCGCGGCGATCTCCGGCTTCGCGGTGATCGTGCGCAGCTGGTGCTCGAAGGCCAGTCCGAGCACACCCGCGGGGATGCTGGCCATGATGATCAGCCAGGCGAGGCGCTCGGTCGCCGTCTCCGCGCGGCGCGTCGAGAGCGTGTGCAAGAACGCGCGCACGATCTCGACCCATTCGCGCCGGTAGAAATACAGCAGGCCGAGCGCGCTGCCGACGTGAAGCATCACGACGAACGCCAGCCAGAAGGACTCGGGTTCCGATTGGGCGTCGACGAGCTTGTTCCAGCCGAACAGCGTCGGGAACAGCACGGTGTGGCCGAGACTCGAGATCGGGAACAGCTCGGTCACGCCCTGGAGCACGCCGAGCACGATCGCCTGGAAGTACGTGATCGCCGAGGAGGCAAGGGGGATGATTGGCAGCGCCGACATCGTCGCGAGAGCTTATTCGCTCGACGCCGCGCCGATGTTCACGCCCGCTTCACACGATCGTTGCCGCTTGGTCACAAAAGACTGCGCTTTGCAGGGAATTCTGTGTGATATGGAACGCTCGCGGAGTGTCCTCGCGCAAGCGCCCGAAACGTGCCGGGTGGACATGCACTGCCACTCGACAGCGTCGCAGGAGTCAAAGCTCGGCGTACAGCGGGCGGTCGGGCTGCCGGAGTGCGCCACGCCGCCGCAGGAGGTCTACGAGCTCGCCAAGCGGCGCGGCATGGACTTCGTGACGATCACCGACCACGACACGATCACCGGCGTGAGCGAGCTCGCCGCGCGCCCAGACGTGTTCATCTCGGAGGAGCTGACCGCCCATTTCCGCGGCGAGCCGCAGGCCGTGCACGTGCTCTGCTACGGGATCTCGCCCGACGATCACGACTGGCTGCAGGCCCACAGCCATGACGTCGAGTGCTGCGGCGCATATCTGCACGAGCGTGAGATCGCATGCGCGCTCGCGCACCCGTACTACAACGTCGCCGCGCCGCTGCAGGCGCGCCACCGCCGGCGCCTGGCGGAGCTGTTCAGCGCCTGGGAGATCTGCAACGGCGCCCGCGCCCGCGAGCTCAACCGGCCTGCCGCGACCTACGTCGCCACCCGCGACGGCGTCGGCATCGGCGGCAGCGACGACCACGCCGGCGTCGATATCGGCCGCACCTACAGCGAAACGCCGAGCGCGGGGACGGCCGCGGAGTTTCTGGAGCACATGCGCGCCGGCCGCGTCCGCGCGCGCGGCGCACAGGGGAGCGCCGCCAAGTGGGCGCACGCGGCGATCGCGCTGGCGGCGCGCTCCGTCGGCTTCGGGCCGCAGACGGCGACCGGGCGGCCCGACCCCGGGCGCGTGATGACGATGGTGTGGCGCCTGCTGCGAGAGGGCGACGCGCGGGCCGGTGCGGTCGGGCACGATCTCGCCCCGGACGACGCCCGCTCGCTGCTGCGCGCCTGGCTCGACGCGGTCGGGCTCGAGCACCTCGACGAGCGTGGCCTGATCGCATTCATGCAGGCGGAGGACTTCAGCCACGCCGACCTCTACCGCCGCGCCTGCCGCGCGCACGAGCGCAAGCTCGGTGCGGCGGTCGCGGTCGCCGTCAACGCCGTCGGCGACGGCACGGACCTGCAGGCGGCCGCGGGCGGCCTGTTCGCGGCCTGCATCGCCGCGATCCCGTACGCGCCGGCGACCGCGTTCCTGGCCAATGAGCAGGCGAAGCTCGCGGCGATGCCATCGACAGCGACAGGGCGCCTGGGCCCGCCGCGCGCCGGCGATCGCGGGCGCGAGGACGGCGAGACGCCGCGGGTTGCGATCCTCACCGACGGGATCGGCTCAACCCACGGCGTCACGCGCACGATCGAGGAGATACGCAGCCGGGGCGTCAGCGGCTTCGAGATCGAGGTGATCGGCACCGACGCCGAGGTCGATCGGCGCCTGTCCGCCGTCGCGGAGATCGACGTACCCTTCTACCCCGGCCTGCGCATCGGCGTGCCAGGGCTGCCCGCGGCGGTGCAGACGCTCGCCGACGGCGGTTTCGACGCGATCCACGTCTGCTCGCCGGGCCCCGCGGGCATCGTCGGGGCGCTGATCGCGCGCGCGCTCGCACTGCCGCTGATCGGCAGCTATCACACCGAGCTGAGCGCCTACGCTCACCTGCGCTCGGGCGAGCAACGCCTCGCGCAGGCGATGACCGTGGCCGTCGGTGCGTTCTACGGCGCCTGTGATGTCGTCCTCTCCCCCAGCCCGGCCGCCGATCAGGCGCTGAGCGCGATCGGCACACCGCCGCGGCGCGTGCTGCGCTGGGATCGTGGCGTGGACACCGCGCGCTTTTACCCGGCGCTGCGCGAACCGCCCGCCGATGACTCGATCGCCGTCCTCTATGCGGGGCGGATCACGCGCGAGAAGGGCGTCGACCTGCTCGCCGACGCGTTCCTGAGAGCGCGCGCGCGCGAGCCGCGCCTGCGGCTGCTGCTCGGCGGGGGCGGCCCCGAGCAGGAGCGCCTGCGCGCACTCGTCGGCGAGAGCGCCACCTTCCTCGGCTGGCTCGAGGGCGACGCGCTCGCACGGGCGTATGCGAGCGCCGATCTGTTCGTGTTCCCGAGCACGACCGACACCTTCGGCCAGGTGATCCTCGAGGCCCAAGCGAGCGGCCTGCCCGTCGTCGCGGTCGCCGAGGGCGGACCGCTGTCGCTGATCGAGAACCGCGTCAGCGGGCTGCTGTGCGCGCCCGCGGCGAGCGAGCTCGCCGCCGCGATCCTCGAGCTCGCCGGCTCGCCCGCGCTGCGCGCACGACTCGCCGCGGGCGGGCTGCGCCGCGCTCGCGCGCGGACCTGGGAGCAGGCGCTCGAGCGCCTCGCGGAGGGCTACCGGCGCGCGCTCGGCGGGCGCGCAGAGAGCCTCCGGCCGGACGCCGGCGACAGCGCCCGAGCGGCCTAGCCGGATGGCGCGGCGATCCTCCCCACGCGCAGCGCGCACGATTGCGGTCGCCGTGCACGGGATCGAGCCGGCGACGTTCGAGCGCTGCGCAGTGATCCGCGACTGGCTCGCCGACCACGGTGTCGACCGCGTGACGCTGCTGGTGATCCCGGCGCGCGACCTGCATCCCGTCGGCGAGCGCTCGCCGGAGATGGTCGACTGGCTGAACGAGCGCCGCCGCGCCGGCGATGCGATCGCACAGCACGGCTTTCAGCATCAGCGCTCGAGCGGTGGCGGCTCGCCGCGGCAGATATTGACGCTCGCGCACACGCATCGCAGCGGCGAGTTCGTCGGCCTCGACGAACAGGAGACGCGCCGCGCGGTCCACGCCGGCTGGCGGATCCTGAAGCTGGCCGGCGTCGAGCCCGACGGTTTCGTCGCGCCGGCCTACGCGTACACCGCGGCGCTGCGCGAGACGCTCGGCGGCAGGTTCCGCTGGTGGGCTGGGCTGCTGCGCGTGCATCGCGCGCAGCCGGGTCTCGGCGCGCGCGAGCGGGTCCCCTGCGGGCAGCTCGCCCCGGCCTGGAGCCTCGCCTGCGCCGGACCGGTCTCGCGCGCGATCTCACCGGCGATGCTGCGCGCCGGCGCGCTGCTGCCGCTCAGCACGCTGCGCGTCGATGTCCATCCCGCCGACCTGCGCTTCCCGCGACACATGCTCGCGCTCGAGTCCGTGCTGGCGCGGGCCGCGCCCGCGCGCACGGCCGTCACCTATCAGCAGCTCGCCGAGAGCACCCCGCCGGCGCACGGCGCTCAGCCTGCTTCGCCCGCGAACACCGACGGTTCGAACGACTTGACGCCCGCCAGATCCGCGTAGCCGAGGTGCTTGAGCCCGAACAGGTCCTCGATCGTGCGCAGCAGCGAGAAGTGGTTGTAGGCTTCCTGGTCGGTCACCGCGTGCTTGATGAACGGTGACAGCAGCAGCGCTCCGACCGAGCCGCCGCCACGCGGCGTAAGCGCGGTGGCGGAAGCTGGCACGTTCGCGAACTTCGGCTGCCCGCAGCAGGAGCTCGAGTCGGCGAACTCGCCGCTCGAGGGCGCCTCATCGACGGTGATTACAAGCAGGCCGTTTTCCTTGTAGGACTTCGAGGCGAGGATCTCCGGCACGACCTTTTCCAGGAACGCGTCGGCCGGCGCGAGACCGGCCGGTGCCCCCGCGCTGCACGGCGTCGGGTTGCCGTCATGGCAGCGGTCGGGGACGATATAGGACAGGCTCGGGGTGGTCCTGGGAGCGGCGAGATCTGTCTTCAGCTCGTTGAGGCCGACATCGTCGGCGGCGCACGCCGGTGAGCCGGTCAGCGACTGGAAGTACACAAACGGGTTGCGAAACGTCGCGTATGGCCCGCTGCTCGAGGTCTGTGTCGCCGTCGGATCGGGCGCCCCGAGCTGCGGGTGGCTGCATGCGCCGGCGCTGTCGCCGGCTTCGTCGATGCCTTCGACGTATGCCCGCCACAGCAGATGCTTCGCGCTCAGCTGCCCGGGCAGCGTCTGCGTCGTTGCCGGATATACGCAGCCGTTGCCGAGCACCTGTTCATCGGCGCCACTGCCGGTTGGCGTGATGTCGCCGTAGAGCGGACAGTTGGCCGCCGTTTCCGCCGTCGGCCCCTGGCCGCTCAGCAGCGCGATCTCATTCGCCAGCTCCTCGTGGGCGACCGCGTCGTAGTGGACGAGCAGCGAGCCCCGACGCTCGAGCGTCTGGGAGAGGTAGTGGGCGCTCGATTCCGGCCCGAACACGGACGCGTAGGGCTCATCGGAGAGCATCAGCACGAACACGTGCTTGATCGCCGGGAGTTTCGTGCTCGACTGCGGCGCCGGCTTTTCGCTCGCGGCGGGCGCGGGCGTCGTCGCGCTCCCGCTCCGCTTGGCACTGGCGGGCGCCGGGGCCGGCGCCGCCGCCGGCGCGGCTGCCGGCGCGGGCGCGGGCGTCGCTTCGGCTTCTGTCTGCGGCGGTTCGCTGGTGTTCGCCCCCGCCGTGGCGGGCGCGGCGGCCGATGCGGTGGCCTTCGCCGCAGGCAGCATCACCTTGAGATGTCGCGACGCGGCGAGAGCCGTGTCGACGTGGCGCGCGGCGACATCGCCCATCAGCACTCCGAAGCCGAGGAACATCATCACGAGCACGGCTGACACCCTGGCCGTCGGCAGCCTCAGGCCGCCCGCGGCCTGCGCCGCGCTCGGCCCCTGCACGGGCCCGAGATCGTGATCGCGCGATCCGGCGCGGACGCGTAGCAGCAGCGCGAGCAGCTGCGGGCTCGGTCCGCCGATGCGCGCGCCGCACGCGAGGCAGTAGTGCTGATCGGGCGCGAGCGGCGAGCCGCACTCGCCGCAGAGCGCATGTGCTGGGGCGGACACCTGCGCCCGGCCTACTCGCCGGCGCCCGGCGGCCGCCCGGGCCCGCTCGGCGGAGCGAGCAGGGCGTCGAGCATGTCTGTGCTCGGATCCTGGCCCTGCGATGCCGTGCTCGGCAGCCGCTCCATCAGCGCCGCGCCGCATTGCCAGCAGAACACCGCGCCGCGGCTGTGTGGGGCGGCACACTGGGGGCAGTGCCCCCCAAGCCCCTGCTCGTCCGCCCGCAGCAGCCGCTCAACCTCGGCCAGCTCGGCATCTCGCTCCTGCAGGATCGCCGCCCGGCGCACGAGCACGTCGAGGCGAAAGTGATCGCGGATCGCCATCTCATAGGCGAGGCCGCCGAGGTCCCAGTGCAACTCCGTGACCTGGGCGGCGAGCGCGTCGCGCCGGAGCTGCAGCTCAGAGCGGCCGTCGGCGGGCGCGCCCCCGGGCGCGAGCGCGGGCGCCGCGGCCTCGCTCCTCTCCCCCCTGCCGATCGCGTCTCCGAGCAGGCCCATCAGCTAGCCGGTTTCGACGACGTCGGGCAGGTTCTTGGACTGTTCCTCATAGCTTTTGCCCTTGGCTTTGCTCTCGGTTTTGAGCACCGAGGCCGGCGCCGGGTGGCTCTCGCTCGAGCCGACGCCCGAGCCGCTCGTGGAGGTCGAGGAGCTGCTGCCCGAGGACGCGCCGTTTGAGATGTGCTTGACGGACGCCTCCGGAAAGCTCTTCTTGAGGGCAGTGAGCGCCTTCTCGGCATCCGCCCGGCTGTGATATTCGCCGGAGTAGATCACGTAGCTGCCGGCCGTCAGGCTGCTGAATTCTTCGGACTTCAGCGCGCCCACCGCCTTTGCGCCCTTCGCGGTCGCGGCGGTCTTGGCGGCTTCGACGGCGGCGACCGCGGTGCCGGCCACGGGCAGCGTCTGCAGCTCAACCGTGTAGCCGGACGTCGAGGGGGGCCAGTCGCTGCTGAACGTTGCTTCCGCAGCCGGCGCCGCGGCGCCGGAGGGAGCGGTCGCCACGCTGATGACCTGTGCCGGCGCCGCGCTCTGTCTGGGGGCGTCGGCGCGCCCGATCAGCACGCCCACGCCCATCGCCAGCAACAGCACGCCAACACCTGCGATCAGCGTCAGCGCGGTGCCACGGCTCCCGGCGCCATCGTCGCGATTCGGCGCGAGCATGGGCGGGCTTGCCGGCGGTGACTGCGGCGGGGTGGCCGCCGCTGCGGGCGGGTCGCCGAGCAGGAAGCTGCTGATCGGAACGACGCGCTCGCCGCACTGCAGGCAGTAGCGCTGATCGGCCGCCAGCGGTGCGCCGCAGCTCGGGCAGGCGGCCACCTCGGAGGCTGCTGGACCGGCGATCGATTCGGTGGACAGGGTGGCTACCTTCCGTCTCGGCGGCGCCATGGCGCCATCGCTTGCGCGGCTGTGAAGCTCGCTCTGCTGCTGAGCACATGGTCGACCCGCGCGCGTGCGTCGGCGTGATGATTTTGTGAAGGCGCCCGGCGCCCGCGGCACGCGCGGGGATCGATGCTGCTAGGCGGCGAGGCTGCCCGCGCCCGCGAGCGGTGCGCCGGCCTCGCTCTCGCGGGCCGGCCGGGCGCCGGCGTGCACTGTGAACGGCATCCGCTCCGCCGACTCCCCCCCGAACGCGACCGAAGCGTGCCCGCGCTGATCGCGGTCACCCAGCCGCGCGGCTGCGCACAGCCCGGTGATCAGCAGAAGGATGAGTGTCCAGGAGGCGGAGAGGAGGAGGAGGGTCATTGCAGCTCCGGGTTCGGTGGCCAGTTCCTCACCTAGCATATCAGCTTTATCGCGATAGCTGGACGAAGCTCGCTATCCGACCCCGGAGCGCGCCATCTATATGTCCTGCAACCGCCGCCGGGACGGGCCGGCGTGGGCGCCCTGTGCGGGTGCCACGCCGGCCCGACGGGCCTGCCCTCAGACGCTACGAGACGAGGAGCGAGACCCCCGTCGGGGAGTACGTCGGCACGTAGGAGAGCGAGGTTTTCTTGATTTTGTTGCCGCTCACCTTGCTGAACGTGCCGGTCAGCCCGGAGCTCGTCAGCAGCGACAGCGATTCGCCTTCTTTGGCGAGCACGACTTTGCTTTTTGCCTGCTTGATCACGAGCTTGCCGGCGATCGCCGCGGCGCCGGTGGCGGACAGTTTGCCGAGCGTCGGGCCTTCGATCGACGTCTGCAGCTGGCCCTTGGTCGTCTGCGTGAAGCTGCCCTGCACGGCGAGGTTGACGCCGAGGCTGAGCAACAGCTTCTTTTCGTTCTTGAGCGCCCCTTCGATCGTGCGCGAGCCGCCATGCGCACGTTCGGCGTTGACGATGTTCTTGTTGTCGAGCCCTTCGGCGGGCACCGCGAGCGTCGCCGAGTTGCCCGAGGAGTCGCCGTTGGTCAACGTGATCGTGCCGCTGTTGACGACGGGCCCGGTCGCGGCCACGCGCGTGTTCTCGCCGCTCGTGCTCTCGACCAGGAGCACCTGGCCTTTCGCGACGTTCCCGCTGAGCGTGCTCGATGAGCCGTGCTGCGCGATCGTGCTCGCGCCGGAGCCGGCGTAGGTCAGCGAGCCGTCGCGGATGACGACCGGCTTGGTGCCGCTGGTCGTGCCCGCGCCCTCGGTGAACGCACCGCCGGGTTCGAGCTGCACGAGACCGCTGCCGGTGGCGATGATCTTGCCGCCCGTGGCGTTGCTCACCGAGTTTTCTCCGGACACGGTCAGCTGCTTGCCTTCAGCGATGCTGAGCGTGCCTTCGTTCGTGAACAGGTGTTTCGCGCCGCTGTAGGCGGTGTTCGCGTTGATCGCGATCGAGCCCGTGTTGGTGAGGCCGCCCTGCAGTGTGCGCGCGCCGCCGTTGGCCTGTTCGATGGCAATCGTGCCGCTGTTCGTAAGCGTCCCGGACGTGACCACGAGGCTCGCGGCATTGCCGGAGGCATCGCCGTTGGTCAGCGTGATCGAGCCCGCGTTCGTGAAACCGACCGCCGCGGTCGTGAGCGCGTTCTCACCGCCGGTGCTCTCGATCGACAGCGCCTGTCCGGCCGACACGTTGCCGCTCAGCGTGGATGAGCCGTGCATCGCGATCGAGCTCGCGCCCGCGCCGCTGTACGCCAGCGCGCCATCCCTGACGATCACCGGCTTGGAGCCGCTCGTCGTGCCCGCACCCTCCGTGAACGTCGTGCCCGGTTCCATCAGCACATCACCATTGCCACTCGCCACCACGCTGCCACCCGTGCCGTTCGTGAGCGCGCCTTCGCCCGACACCGTCAGCGTCTTGCCTTCGGCGATGTCGAGCGCGCCTTCGTTCGTGAGCAGGGCTTTGGTGGCGTTGTAGGTGGTGTTCGCGTTGATCAGGAGTTTGCCGGTGTTGGTGATGTTGCCGCGCAGCGTGCGCGCCCCGCCGTTGGCCTGTTCGACGGCGATCGTGCCGCTGCTGGCAAGCGTTCCGGTGGTCACGACGAGGGTCGCGCTGTTGCCGGAGGCATCGCCGTTGGTCAACGTGATCGCGCCGGCGCTCGTGAACCCGACGGCCGCCGTCGCCGTCGCGTTCTCGCCGCCGGTGCTCTCGATCGACAGCGCCTGTCCCATGGAGAGGTTGCCGCTCAACGTCGATGAGCCGTGGATCGCGATCGCGCTCGCGCCCGCGCCGCTGTAGGCCAGCGCCGCGTCCCGCACGATCACCGGCTTGGAGCCGCTCGTCGTGCCCGCAGCCTCCGTGAACGTCGTGCCCGGTTCCATCAGCACATCACCATTGCCACTCGCCACGACGCTGCCACCCGTGCCGTTGGTGAACGCGCTTTCGTTCGATGCGGTCAACTGCACGCCGCTTGCGAGGTTGACCGCCCCTTCGTTTGAGAGCGCTCCTTTGGCGCCGTTGTAGGAGGTGTTCGCGTTGATCGCGATCGTGCCGGTGTTCGTGACGTTGCCCTGGAGCGTGCGGCTGCCGCCGTGGGCGACTTCGGTCGTCAGCGTGCCGCTGTTCGTGAGCGTCCCGCCGGTGACGGCCAACTCCGCGCCGTTGCCCGAGGCGTCGCCGTTGGTCAACGTGATCGCGCCGCCGTTGACGAACCCGCTCGTCACCTTTGCCACCGCATTCTCGCCGCCCGTGCTCTCGATCGACAGCGTCTGACCGGAGGAGGAGGTGCCGCTGAGCGTGCCTTCGCCGTGCATCGCGATCGCGCTCGCGCCCGTGCCCGTGTAGCTGGTCGACCCGTCATCGACGA
Organism: uncultured Solirubrobacteraceae bacterium; assembly: GCA_963822245.1. Lineage (GTDB taxonomy): Bacteria > Actinomycetota > Thermoleophilia > Solirubrobacterales > Solirubrobacteraceae > Palsa-744. The sequence goes on along the minus strand of CAWGGR010000008.1, from coordinate 73,861 downwards.
TCACAGGCTTGGAGCCGCTCGTCGTGCCCGCCCCCTCCGTGAATTTCCCGCCGGCGAGGAACACATCCCCGCTGCCGGAGCCGGTCGCGATGATTTTGCCCCCGGCCCCATTCGTGACCGAGCCTTCTTTGGAGGAGACCGTCAGGGTCTTGCCTTCGGCCACGTTCAGCGTGCCTTCGTTCGTCAGCGCATTCGCGCCCTTGAACGATGCGTTCGTGAAGATCGAGACTGTCCCTGTGTTCGTGAAGCTGCCTTCGAGCGTGCCAGTTCCACCGTGCTCGAGTTCTGTCGCGAACAGGCCGGCGTTGACGATCGGGCCGACGAGCGTGACGCTGTTGCCCGCGCTGTCGCCGTTGGCCATCGTCAGCACGCCGTGCGCGCCGTTGCTGATACCGGCCGTCGTCGTGAGGACCGCGTTGGCCGAAGCGCTGCTGCCGACGATCAGCGTCTGCGTGCCGGATGCCGCCCCGACGGTCAACGACTTGAGCGTCACGGTGCCGGTGCCGCCCGTCTGCGTCATCGTGATCACGTAGCTGCCGCTTTCGGTGATGCAGGCTTCTTCGGTCGCTGTCGGCACGGCTTTCGTGCTCCAGTTCGCGCCTTCGAACCAGCTGCCGCCTTTGGTGTTCGTCCAGGTGTCGGTGCAGTTGCTCGCGTGCGCGGCCGCCGGGGCGAGGATCGCCAGCGCCAACAGTGCGGCGAGCGTCAATGCGATCGCGTACGCGCGGTCGACCGCGCGCAGAGAACTGGAAGACCCGAGCATCACTACCTCCGTGTTCTAAGTTTTCGCGCGACGCCGATCGGCGCCGCGCCGCAGGCTCAGGGCGCGAGCCGGCCGCGCCGTCGTCCCCCTGGACCGCGCTCGGCGCGGCCTGGACGGGCGCCACGGTACTAGGCTGGGTGGCGCTGTCAACCCCATCCGCACGCCCTACGCATATGTGCGCAATTCAAATCAGATCGCTCCGATACGCTTTGCTTATGTATACGCCCCGGCGGCCGTCCCGAGGCGTATTTTCTGGCCCCCGACCGCATCGAATCGCGCGCGCCCGGGTTTCAGCCGATGAAGCGCCACGGCGTGGCTAGGAGGCTGCGTGAGAGGACCGAAGGCAACCATGGAGGCACCACAAATGACGATCTCAGCGCCCGGCCGCCGCGCGATCTACTGCGCGCTGCTGCTCGTGAGCCTCGCGCTCGCGCTGCCCGTCGCGTCGCCGGCCGCGACGCAGAAAAAGGCCGCGGTCACCCTTGGCGCCTCCACCGGTGGCGTCGGCCACGCGCACGGCACGACGGCCGAGCTCGAGGGCACCGTCAAGCCCGGCGGCCAGGCCACCACCTACTACTTCCAGTTCGGGCCGACGAGCGCGTACGGCGCACAGACGGCAGCGGGCAAACTTCCGGCAGGCACCACGCCGGTCAAAGTGTCCCTCAGCGCCGCTCCCTTCCTGGCGAACTATCACTACCGGCTGGTGGTGATCGGTACCAGCGGAGTCCCCGTGGTCGGCAAGGACCGCAAATATTCGCCCAAGGCGACAACCCTCAAGGTGACGCTCTCCAAGCCGCCGTTCACCCAGCACGTCCTCGTGGGCGGCGCGGTGACGATCACCGGCGTGCTCACGGGCACGAGCGCCGGCGACCACCTGGTCGCACTGCAGGCGAGCCCGTATCCCTACACGGCGGCGTTCGTGACCGTCGGCAGCCCGCAGACCAGCAACGCCGCGGGGCGCTTCTCGTTCTCTGTCGCGAGCCTCGCCCGGAGCACCGAGTTCCGCGTGGTCACACTCGATCCGAGGCCCGCCGAGAGCAAGCCGATCACCGAGCTCGCCGCCGTGCGCGTGACACTGCACGTGCGCACGAGCGCGCACCGCGGGCTCGTGCGCCTGTACGGGACGGTCTCGCCGGCCGAGGTTGGCGCCCACATCCTCGTGCAGCTCGAGAAGACCTCGGCGCCCCGCAACCCCCCGAAGACCGAAAAGGCCGAAGAAAAGGACGAACTTGCGCGGTTCGGGACGGCGGCCTCCGCCGTGGTGAAGCGCGCCACGAAGTCCTTCTCGCGCTTCAGTGTCGTCGTGACGCTCAAGGCCACCGGCCACTATCGCGCGTTTGTGACGCTCGGCAAGGGACCGTACGCGTCGGGCTACAGCACGACCGTCCTGCTGCATGCGGGCACCACATCCAAGAAGAAGGCCAAGCGCAAGAGCTAGCCCGGAGCGTCCGCCGTCCGAGGGCAGGTCCGCGGACGGTCGGCGGCGTGCGCTCGGTCCAACCCCCGGGCGATCGCTCAAGCGCGCCTCGCGCGCCGTCGATAACGCTCGCGAGCACCTCCGCGTGCCTGCCCCTTCCCGCGACAAAGGACAGTGATCTGAATGCATCGCAGCCGCGCGCCGCTCTCGCTGATCGTGAGTGTCGTGGCGCTCGCCTGCATGGGGATCGCACCGGGGAGCGCGGCCGCGAGGCGCAATCGGTCCGGAGAACGCTCCTCGCCCGCTGGCCTTCCCCAGGAATCGACGTCGCCGAGCGAACCGAAGCTCCCCGGCGAAGAGCCGACCTCGCGCGAACCGGAAGCGCCGGGCGGGGGCGAATCGAGCCCCGTCGCATCGGGCGAATCAGGGCGTGAGAGCGCCGCAGACGAACGCGCTCGGGGCTGCACGACCAGCGTCGCGGCCTCCGCCTCGATCACGACGGCCGGCCAGCCGCTGACGCTCACCGGCCAGCTCAGCTGCCGCCGCGGCAGCGTTGCTGAGACCCCGGTGACGATCTATGTTCGCGGGCGCGGCGATCGAGGAAGCGCCGGCGCGGAAGAAGTGGGCGTGACGACGACCGCGGCGGACGGCTCCTTCACGTTCACGACGAGCGCTCCCTCGCACAACGTCACGTTCCTTGCCCGCGGCCCGAATGGCCGCGGCGCACACGCGAATGTCAAGGTCGAGCCGCTCGTCGAGCTGAGCGGCCCCCCCGCCGAGGCGGTGTCCGCGCAGGGCCGGCGTGCCGGCGCAGGACGCCCACAGTGGACGTTCACCGGCAGCGTCGACCCGGCCGCGAGCGGCACGCACGTAGCGCTGCAGCGCGAGTACCCGGCTGAACAGGAACGCTGGCACACGTTCGCGGTCGGCGTCGTCGGTGCCGACGGCTCCTTCTCGATCGTCCATGCGCTGCCGCCGCGGGGCGAGCTCAGCATCCGCGCGGTCGCGCACGTCAGGGGCGACCTCGCCGCCGCCTCGGAACCGCTCAGCTTCGCGATCACCGCCACGCAGAACCCGCAGCTGACGATCTCGGCGTCGAGCGCCGCCGTGTCCTCGGGTCAGCCCGTCACGATCAGCGGCGTCGCGGCCGGCGCAGCCGGCCAGCACGTCACGCTGCTCGCACGCACCGACGGAGGCCCGTTCGTTGCCCTCGCGCGCTACACGACCGGCGCCGGCGGCGAATACACGTTCACGACAACCCCGGCGCAGCGGACCGACTACCGGGTCAGCAGCGCCGCCGAGCAATCCTCGGTCCTGCTCGAGGGCTTCAAATACCTGCTCACCGCCGAACCCGCGCCGGCGACGATCGCGGCCGGAGCCCGACTTTCGTTCACAGGCACGGTCCTCGCCGCGCCAGCCGGCCAACCGGTGTTTCTCGAACGCGAGAACGGCGCCGGGCCAAGCTTCCACGTGATCGCGAGCGCCTCCGTCGGCGCCGACTCCTCGTACTCGATCCCCTACGCCTTCGGCCGGCGCACCTCCGCGGTCCTGCGAATCAGGGTGCCCGCCAACTCGGTCAGCGACGGCAGCACCAGCGAACCGTTCAGCGTCGGCGTGAGCGGCGAAGAACCCGCGGGCGCTCCGGCGAACTGAACGCTAGCTGAAGATCTCGCCGCGGTATGCGGCGTCGATCGCCTGCGTGAGCGCGCTGAGGTCGCCCGTCGGCAGGATCAGACCCGAGCGCGGCGAGTCGATCAGGTCCTTCATCCCGGTGTCCTCGCTGACGATCACCGGCACGCCGCAGGCGAGCGCCTCCGCGGGCGCGTACGCGAAGCCGTCCTCGTAGGCGGGATGGACGGCCAGCCGCGCGCTGCGCAGGTGCGGCAGTGGATCGCCGGGTCCGACGCTGATCCGCCTGTCGGCGGCGCAGGCATGCTCGATGAAGCGCCGCATGCCACGGCTGGCCCAGCCGCCCACCAGCACGAGCCGGATGTCGGTGTGCGCGAGGCTGCGGAACGCCTCGACCAGCAGCGGGACGCCCTTGTGGACCGCGAGGCTGCCGATGTAGACGATCTCGAAGTGCTCCGATGCAGAGCGCCGGCCGGCGGGCTCGAAGCGGGGCGCCGGCGTGAGCGGGAAGTCGAGCAGCATCTCGTTCGCGAACCCCTCCCGCAGGAACGATTCGCGCACGTATCTGGAGGCGACGAGAATGCGATCCGCGCGCTCGTATTCGGCGAGGCTGCGCCCCATCATCCGCGCCGTCCACGATCCCTCGAGCGGATACTGGCGGTGGGCCAGTGCGTGCTGGCGGACGACCTGGCGCATATGCGAGTTCGCCGAGACGAGCAGGTAGGAGCGATAGCGCTCGCGCCGCGCGCGCCGAGCCTGGGCCAGGCTCTGGCCGTTGAAAGCGATCAGGTGCTCGGCCCGCGGCAGCTGCGCAGCTGCGCGCGCGTCGAACTCGGCCATGAAGGCGCGTGTGCGGATGCCCGCGGGCAGGGGCAGGGGCACGGGCGAGGCGGACAGGACGCTCCCGAGATACGGAACCCCGAAGCGGTGGCGCGCCGCCCCGGAGGGGCGCGCGGAGCCGGAGATGCAGACCGTCGGCTGATCGCGGCGCGCGAGCGCGTCGACGATCTCGCTGACGTGGCGCCCGAGGCCGCCGGTACCGAGCGGTGCCGAACACGACACGACGACGCTCCCGGACGGCAGCGCCGCCTCCTGGATGCGCGCCGCGGCCGCGCGCGCATCCGCGTCGAACGGCCGACCGGGACGCCTGCCCGAGGCGGGCTGCTCAGCCGACACGCTCATCGCCCGCACGGCGGCACGGCCGCGATCGGCCGGTCCGGCGAACGCCAACACCTCTCATCGAGGGGCGCACGGCGTCTCAGATGATGTCGGCGGAGATCAGGCCCCTCGCGAGCAGCAGCTCGAGCACGCGCTCGACCTCCTGCTCGACCGATTCCTCGAACGAGCCGAGCACGAGGTCGGGGTTCGCGGGCGCCTCATACGGCGCGCCCACTCCGGTCATGCCGGACAGCTCGCCCGCTCTCGCGCGCGCGTACAGGCCCTTGGGGTCGCGCTGCTCGCACAGCTCCAGCGGAGCGTCGACGAACACCTCGATGAACGCGAGGTCATCGGCAGCGTGCAGCGCAGCGGCGATCTCGCGGTCGGCGGCATACGGGCTGACCAGGCTGACGAGCGTGATCGTGCCCGACTCGGCGAGCAGCCGCGCGACATGCGCGGTACGGCGCACGTTCTCGCTGCGGGCGCTCTCGTCGAAGCCGAGGTCGCCGTTGAGGCCGTGGCGGAGGTTGTCGCCGTCGAGCAGGAACGCCGGCAGGCCCGCCTGCAGCAGGCGCTCCTCGACGGCGGCCGCAACCGTCGACTTTCCGGCACCGGGCAGCCCCGTGAACCACAGCGTCGCGCCACCATGCCCGAGCGACTGCCAGCGCAGCTCGCGCGTGATCCGCGTCCCCTGCCAGCGGACGTTCGGGCTGCGCTCGCTCTTCACCTCCTCCTGCTCCTCGACCTCGGTGTCGAGGATCACGCCGGCGGCGACGGTGTCGTTCGTCGCCTCATCGATCACAATCAGGCTGCCCGTCACGCGGTTGCGGCGGTAGGAGTCGAACACGAGCGGCGAGCTGAGCTCGAGGTGCACGCGCGCGAGATCATTGAGCCCGAGCGTGGTCGCGCTCTCCTCGCGCCGGAGGGTCTCCACGTCGATCCGGTAGCGGACGTCGACCTTGCCGACCATCGCCGTACGGGTCGTGTGCTTGACGATGTAGCGGCGCTGCGAGCTCAGCGGCTCCTCCGACATCCAGCAGATCAGGCACTCGAAGCTCTGGGAGACGGTCGGCTGGTTGTGCGTGCGCACGATCGTGCTCCCGCGCGAGACGTCGATGTCGTCGCTCAGCCTGAGCGCGACCGACATCGGCGGAAACGCTTCGCCGATCGGGCCCTCGAACGTGTCGATCCCTGCGACCGTGCTGCGCTGCCCGCTGGGCAGGACGACGACGTCGTCGCCCTCGCGGATGATCCCGCCGGCGACCTGGCCGGCGTAGGCGCGGTAGTCGGCGACGCTGCTCGACGGCGGGCGGATCACCCACTGGACCGGGAAGCGCACATCGATCAGGTTGCGGTCGGAGGCGATGTGGACGTGCTCGAGGTGGTACAGCAGCGGCGGGCCCTGATACCACGCCATCGAGTCCGAACGCTCGACGACATTGTCGCCGAGCAGCGCCGAGATCGGGATGAAGGTCACGTCCGGGAGCTCCAGCCGCGCGCCAAAGGTGTCGAAGTCCTCGACGATCGCGTTGAACACCTCCTCGTCGAAGTCGACGAGGTCCATCTTGTTGACGCACACGACGACGTGCGGGATGCCGAGCAGCGAGCTGATGAAGGCGTGGCGCTTGGACTGGGCGATCACGCCCTTGCGGGCGTCGATCAGGACGATCGCGAGGTCGGCCGTAGACGCGCCGGTGAACATGTTTCGGGTGTACTGCTCGTGTCCGGGCGTGTCGGCGATGATGAACCTGCGCTGGGCGGTCGCGAAGTATCGATAGGCGACGTCGATCGTGATCCCCTGCTCGCGCTCGGCGCGCAGCCCGTCCGTCAGCAGCGACAGGTCGAGGAAGTCGTGGCCCATCCGCTGGCTCGTCTGCTCGACGTGGGCCAGCTGGTCTGAGAGCACCTGTTTGGAGTCGTACAGCAGCCGCCCGATCAACGTGCTCTTGCCGTCGTCAACCGAGCCCGCCGTCGCGAAGCGCAGCAGGTCGGCGGGGCGCTCGGTCAGCCGGCGGAAAGCCTCGTGCGCGCTCTCGCCGAGGACCGTCGCGACCTCCTCGGCCGGGGCCGGCGTGCCACCGTTGCCGTTGCCCGCCACGGGCGTCTGGTCGTTCGCGCCGCGCATCAGAAGTAGCCCTGGCGCTTTCGGTCCTCCATCGCGGCCTCGGTCACGCGATCATCCGCGCGCGTCTGACCGCGCTCGGTCACCTCCGTGGCCGCGATCTCGGAGACCACCTCCGCGAGCGTCGCGGCGTCGGACTCGACCGCACCAGTGCAGCTCATGTCGCCGACCGTCCGGTAGCGAACGCGCGCTGAGAACGGCTGCTCGTCGCCGATCATCTCGACGAACGGGCTGACGGCGTAGAGCATCCCGTCGCGCGCGAACACCTGGCGATCATGGGCGAAATAGATCGACGGCACCTCCAGCTCCTCCTCGGCTATGTACTGCCACACGTCGAGCTCCGTCCAGTTGGAGATGGGAAATACCCGAGCGTGCTCGCCCTTGCGTATGCGGCCATTGTAGAGGCTCCACAGCTCCGGGCGCTGTTTCTGGGGCTCCCATTGGCCGAACTCGTCGCGGAAGGAGAGGATCCGCTCCTTCGCGCGCGCCCGCTCCTCGTCGCGGCGCGCACCGCCGAAGGCCGCGTCGAAGCCGTGCTCGGCGATCGCGTCGAGCAGCGTCACCGTCTGCAGCCCGTTGCGCGATGCACGTGGCCCTGTCTGCTCGATCACTCGCCCGCTCTGGATCGACTCCTCAACGGAGGCGACGATCAGCCGCTCGCCGATCTCCGCCAGCCGGCGATCGCGATACTCGATCGCCTCGGGAAAGTTGTGCCCGGTGTCCACGTGCATGACCGGAAACGGCAGCGGCGCGGGGCGGAATGCCTTCTCGGCCAGGCGCAGCAGCACGATCGAGTCCTTGCCGCCGCTGAACAGCAGCACCGAACGCTCGAATTCGGCGGCGACCTCGCGCATCACGTGGACCGCCTCGGACTCGAGCGCTCTGAGGTGCGATAGGTGATAGACCGGTGGCATCCGTGCTTGCTGGCCGCGTTGAGCTGGATAGTTCACGGGCGCGAGGCCAGCAGCCTCGACGCTCCTCCCACCAGAAAACTAGAGCCGCACTCGAGGCTTGTCAAGATCCTGTCATCGCGTCGCGGTAGACCGCGAGCATCGCCTCGACGTGGCGCTCGAGCGTGAACTCGCGCGCCACGCGTGCGCGTCCCGCGCGCCCCATCTCCGCACGTAGAGCGGGATCCTCCGCCAGGCGGGCAACCGCCTGCGCCCACGCGCGCGGCTCGCGTGGCGGCAGCAGGTAACCGTCGCGACCATCCTCGATGATCTCGGCTGGCCCGCCGACATCGGTTGCGATCACCGGCACGCCCATCGCCATCGCCTCGATCACGGCGCGCCCGAACGGCTCCTCCCAGGACGGGAGCAGGAGCACGTCGAGCGCCCGCATCAGCTCGGGTACGTCCTCGCGCTCGCCCAACCACGTGACACGATCCTCGAGGCCTGCGGCGGCGATGCTGCTGCGCAGGTCGGCCACGTAGCGCTCGTTGTCAAAGCGGGTCGCGCTCGAGACGAACTTTGCCGAGCCGATCAGCACGAGCTGGGCGTCGAGCCCGTTCTCGGACACCGCTCGCAGCGCCGCAATCGCCGTGTCCTGGCCCTTCCACGGGGTCAGCTGCGCGACGACGCCGAGCAACAGGCGCCCGTTCGCGCCGGGCAGCCGCGCACGCGCCGCAGCGCGGTCGATCCGCTCGGGATCCCAGCGGCGGACGTCGACGGGATTGTGCACGACCTCGACATGCGCCGCCGGCGCGGCCCTCAGCACCGATGCGGCCGTGTACCTCGAGTTGGCGACGATCGTCGTCGCCGTCGCGCCGATCAGGCGCAACGTGGCGGTGGCGAGCCCCCCCGGCGGCAGGCAGTCCCGCACGTGGACGACCGTCGGCGCCCGACGCAACCCGGCCAGGCCGAGCACGATGCCCGCGCGGATCGAGTTCGCGTGCACCAGCTCGGCGCCGCAGTCGCGGCGGAGCCGCCGGACCTGCACCGCGGCCAGCGCCAGCTCGCCGAGCGCGCGCGGCGTGTGCAGCGGATGCAGCCTGAGGCTGCCGTCGGTCCCGGCGATCGTCGCGCACGGGACGCCGAGCTTCGCGACGGCCGTCTGCAGGGCGCCGCTCGGGCATGCCACCAGCGATGTGACGTCGTCTCCCAGCGCGCCCAGCAGGTCGAGCAGAGAGCGCTCGGCGCCGCTGACCTCGGCGGTGTGGTTCAGATACAGGACCTTCACGCAGCCGCAGCCGATTCCTCGCCGGGCGGCCGCGAGGGGGCGCGGCGCGAGCGGGGCCTGGCCTGCTGCTCGAGCAGCACCGATTCAACCCGCCGGGCGATCGCCGACCAGTTGAAGCTCTGTGCCCTCACGGCACCCGCGCGCCCCAGGCGAGCGGCGAGCTCGGGGTCGAGCAGCAGACGCGTGATCGCCCCTGCGACCGCAGCAGGGTCGGTCGGGTCGACGAGCAGGCCGCTCTCGCCGTCGCTGACCGCGTCGAGCGCGCCACCGACGTTTCCCGCGACCACCGGCTTGCCGTACGCGCCGGCCTCGAGGAAGACGATCCCGAACCCCTCCCCCGCGAGGCCGCCGTCCGGGAGGCGGCTCGGCATCGCGAGCACGGTGGCACGCCTCAGCCAGCGGTTGCGCGTCTCGTCCGGGACCGCGCCGAGGAACCGCACCGAATCTGACAGGCCCTGCGCCCGCACCTGCCGTTCGAGGTCCGCCCGCAACGAGCCGTCTCCGAGCACCACCCACTCGACATCCGCGACCTGCTCGCGCACACGTGCGAGCGCCCGCACCATCACATCGTGGCCCTTGTACCGGTCCTCGAGCCGCGCGACCGTGAGGACCGTCGGGCGCTCTGGCTGCTCCGGGGTCCGCTCGGCGGGAATGTCGACGCCGGGGGTGATCAGCCGCATGTCGGCGGGTCGCGCGCCCGTCGCCGTGATCAGGCCCTCGGTGTACCTGCTGATCGCGATCACAACGTCGGCCTGGTCGGCCGCGAACGCTGCCAGCTTCGGCCGCGAGCCGATCTCTTTTGCATAGAAGTACTGGACCGTGCGTGCCCCGAGCACGCGCCGGATCACGGTCGCGGCGGGGCTGCCGACGATGTGCAGGCTGAGCACGACGTCGGGCGGCAGCCGCAGTGCCTCGCGCAGGGCCACCGCATTCCACAGGGCGTTGCGCGCTCCGCGCGGCGCCCGGCTCGCGCCCACCCTGCGGACGGTCAGCGAGCCGTCGCTGTCGAAGCGTGCCGCACCCGCGGAATCGAGCGCAACCGTCCTCGTCTCAAAGCCCTCGATGCCGACGGCGAGACGGTGGGCCAGCAGCTGGATCCCGCCCGGCTCCGGGGGGAAGTCAGGCGTGATGATCAGCAGCCGCGACCGGCGCGCCATCAGGCAACCTCCCACACTCTTGCCTAGTCGAGCTCGTCATAGCCCCAGAGGGTCACGAGATCACGATCGAGATACTCGCTCAACGCGACGACCTCCCCTTTGAAGCGACGACGCAGCTCGAGCATCAACTGCTCATCCGCCGGCGCCGGCTTGCCGTAGACGACGTGGCGGCGGGCGACGTCAAGGGCCCTGTTGCGCAGTTGCTCGCTCGGCACGAGCGCCTTCACGCCGGCCTTCACAGTGCGCGACACCGGGCCCCTGCCCACCGCTACCGAGTTGACCAGCTCGTCGAGCTGCTGCGAGCGCATGCGCGTGCTCGTCACATTCACTTTGCTCGCATCGATCGGAGCGTCCTGATCGACGTCGAGGAACCCCAGTACCGTGCGCACGGCGGCGTCGTTGTCGCGACTGAAGTCGTCGTGGACGAGAACCAGCAGCTGCTCGCGCGGGAACACCGCGTCATAGCGGCGCAGATGCTCGACGTAGCGCACGTGCTCGGAGTAACGTAGCAGCTGCGGCAGATGGGAACGCCGGGGCACGCGCCTGCCTTCCTGCCTCGCCGTCTCGAGGGACAGCGCGGTCCTGAGATCCTTCTTCGTCTCGACGTGATCGTGCAGCAGCTGCAGATGAAGTGAGCGCAGAAAGCTTGCCGGCTCGCGGAGGATCGCGATGATGCGCGCGTCCGGGCGAAGCTCGGCGATACTGGCCGCGGCGGTCTCCGATGACAGGTATGACGAGGACGCCTCGCCGACGCGCTGCCCCGCGCCGGCGGCGTCGAACAGCTGCAGATAATGCTCCAGCGTCGTGGGCGTCGCTCCCGCCCTCGCCGGCTGGAAGCGCGGGCGCATGTCGCTCGCGAAGAACCAGGGCTCCTTCAGGTCCGGCATGAAGATCTGCGTGTGGCGCCGCAACGTCTCGTACAGCGCCGTCGTGCCGCTCTTCGGATTCCCGACGATGAAGAAGTCCGGCACGTTCCTGTGAGCAGCGCGCGCCGCCGTCGCCGCCGCCTCAGTCGATCTCGTCATAGCCCCACAGGCTCACGAAATCGCGATCCAGGTACTCGCTCAACGCGATGACCTCTCCCTTGAAGCGACGACGCAGCTCGAGCATGAACTCCTCATCGGCCGGGCGCGGCCGGCCGTAGAGCACCCGTCTGCGCATCGTCCCGAGGCCCTCGCGCCGCAGACGCTGGGGCGTCAGCGCCTTGATCGCACCCTTCGCCGCGCGCGCCGCCGGCCCCCGCCCGAGATACAGCGAGCGCACCATTTCATACAGTCGCGGGGAGCGCACGCGGACGGTCGGGTTGGCTTCCATCACCGCGGGCGGCAACGACTCGTCGACACCGAGGAACCGCAGGACGCTGCGTACCGTCCCCTCGTTGTCGGCACGAAAGTCGTCGTAGATCAGCACGAGCACCTGCTCCGGCGGGAACGCATCGTGGTAGCGATGCAGCTGCTCGACGTATTGCACCCGGTCCATCGAGTACCACAGCGTCGGCTTCTGCTCGCGCATGCGCTCCTCGCGCTCCATCGCCCGGCGCAGATCTGTCTCCTTCTCGACGTGGTCCTTGAGCAGCTCGAGGTGCATCGAGCGCAGGAAGCTCGCGGGCTCGCGCAGGATCGCGATGATGCGCGCGTCCGGTTCCAGCTCCGCGATCCGCGCCGCCGCCGTCCGCGACCGCAGGTACCCGGGCGATGCCTCGCCCGCGCGCTGGCCCGGCTTCGCCGCCTCGAACAGCGCGAGGTAGTCCTCGAGCGTGTCCGGATGGGAGCTCGACGGCTCAAGGCCGACGTGCAGCTCGCGGTCGAAGAACATCGGCTCCTTGACGTCCGGCATGTAGATCTGCGGGTGGCGCCGCAGCATCTCGTAGAGAGCGGTCGTGCCACTCTTGTTGTGCCCCACGATGAAGAAGTCCGGCACCCTCCCGACGAACGTGTCCGCCGCACCGGCGCTCTCAGCTGACTGGGTCATAGCCCCACAGGCTCACAAGATCGCGATCGAGATACTCGCTCAACGCGACGACCTCGCCCTTGAAGCGGCGACGCAGCTCGAGCATCAGCCGCTCGTCGGCGGGACGCGGCTTGGCCCACTGTGCGCGACGCTGAGCCGCGAGGGCGTCGCGGCGTAGCCGCTGCGGCGTCAGCACCTTGATCCCCGCCTTCGCCGCGCGCGCCGCCGGCCCGCTCCCGAGGTACAGAGAGCGCTGGAGCTCGTAGATGCGCGTCGAGCGAACGCGAACTGTCGGGTTCGCCTCCGTCAGCTCGATCGGCACGGTGTCATCGACGTCCAGGAATCGCTGGACCTGGCGCACGGTCGCCTCGTTGTCCGCGCGAAAGTCCTCATAGATCAGGACCAACACCTGCTCCGGCGGGAACACGGCGTGATATCGGCGCAGCTGCTCGACGTACTGCACGTGCTCTGAGTACATCAGCCCCTGGTGGATCGGCGCGCCGGCGGTTTCGCTCGTCTCGCGCCTGGCCTGCTCGAGTGCGATCGCCCTCGCCAGGTCCTTCTCCGTCTCGACATGCGCCTGCAGCAGCTGCAGGTGCAGCGAACGCAAGAAGCTGGCGGGCTCGCGGAAGATCGCGATTATGCGCGCGTCCGGGCGCAGCTCGGCGATGCGGCGTGGCGCGCCCTGCGACCTCAGGTAGGAAGGTGACGCCTCGCCGGTGCGCTGCCCCGGCGTCGCCCCCGCGAACAGTGAAAGGTAATCCCCGAGCGTGCTCGGGTGCGCGACCCCCTCGGCTCGGCCGGCGCGCGGCGGCTCGGGGTGCAGCTCGCGCGCGAAGAAACGCGTCTCCTTGAGCGCCGGCATGAATACCTGCGGGTGCGCGCGCAGCATCTCATAGAGCGCGGTGGTGCCACTCTTGGCGTGCCCGACGATGAAGAAGTCCGGCGCGCGCATCCGCGCCGGCGACGACGCGGCCGGCGGCTCACCCGACATCGTCGTAGCCCCACAGCTGCAGCAGATCGCGCCCGAGGTACTCGCCCGCGGCCACAACCTCGGCCCTGAAGCGGCGGCGCAACTCGCCCATCAGCTCCTGATCGGCTGGGCGCGGGCTGGTCAACTGTGAACGACTCACGAGTTTGACCGCGCCATGACGCAGCCGCTGTGGAGTGAAAGCCTTGATCGTGCGCTTGACCGGCCCCGAGACGGCACCACGCCCTCTGTACACGGAGCGCATCAGCTCATACGTGCGCGGCGAGCGGACGCGCGCAGCAGGGTTCGCCTCGATCGGCTCGACCGGCGCGTCGTCGTCGATTGTCAGGAACCGCAGGACCTCGCGCATCGTGCCGACGTTGTCAGCGCGAAACTCCTCGTAGATGAGAACCAGCACCTGCTCAGGCGGGAACACGGCGTGATAGCGACGCAACTGCTCGGCATATCTGAGGTGCTCGGAGTACAACAGCGCCTGCGGACGGGCTGAGTGGCGCGGGAGCGCCTTCCCTTCGCGCCTGAGCCCTTCAAGCTCGAGCGCCTTGCGCAGATCGGGCTCGGTCTCGATGTTGGACTTGATGAACTGAAGATGGAGCGAGCGCAGAAAGCTCGCGGGCTCGCGCAGGATTGCGATGATGCGCGCGCTCGGCTGCACGTCCGCGATGCGGCGCGCGGCATCACGCGACCACAGATATGAGGTAGTCGCCTCGCCAACGCGCTGCTGCGGCTCCGCCGCCGCGTACAGCGCGCGATAGTCCTCGAGGCCGCCCGCGTAACTCCGTGGCCGACCTATCTCCGGCACGAAGTATGAGGGCTCCTTGTAGGGCATGTAGATCTGCGAGCGCTCGCGCAGCATTCTGTACATCGCAGAAGTCCCGCTCTTGGGGTGGCCGACGATGAAGAAATCCGGCACCCTCCCCGAGGCGGCACGACGGCCGGCAAGCACCTCGTGCGACGACGTCATCGTCGCCCCGCGCCGCGGGTCCACGTGTTTAAGGTACTCCGATCGCGACAATACGGAGTGTGATGGTTAATCTCTGCGACCGCGGTCTTGTCCATGGCCCGAGAAATGGTAGCGGCTGAACGCGCCTGCGGCGATCGCCGCACAGGAGTGCTCGCGCACCCGATCAGCGCCGTTCGGCCCGGGGACGCGTCGTGGCCTACGGCGCGTCGCCGGTTGCCGGGCGCGCCAGCCAGTTCACAACGGTCTGGCTCGCGAGGAACTGCGATCGGTCGACCGGCGCCTCGCCGGTCGCCGGAAAGATCTCATATCCGAGGTCGCTGAGCAGGTCCCACGGCGCCCCGGCGGGCGCGCCGTAAAGCGACGCCGAACTCGCGACGTGCTCGAAGATGATCAGCGGTTGCGCACGCGAGAGCATCGCGCGCCCGCCTTCCAGCACCGCCAGCTCGGCGCCCTCGACGTCGATCTTCACGATGCTCGGCGTGACCTCGCCGAGCTCGATGTCGAGCGTCGAGACCGTCACGGTTATGTACTCCGGATCTCCGCGCGCGTCGCTGATCTCCGGATTGCGACGCAGCCCGCTCCACCCGTCGAACGCGCGGAAGTGACAGAACTCGGCCTGTCCGGGCTCCGCACCGAGCGCGAGTCGGCGACACTCGACTGCAGGAAACGCCCGCTCGACCTCGGCGGCGAGCGCAGGAATCGGCTCGAATGCGAAGTGGCGGGCTGCCGGTGCCACCCGTATCGCCTGCCCGAGCACCTGGCCGCGGTTCGTTCCGACATCGATGTAAACACCGTCGCCCGGCAGTGCGGCGGCGAGGATCGCACGCAGCGCGATCTGTTCGTGCAGCTCCTGGCGGGCGCCCGGATAGAAGGCCGCGAGCAGCTCCGGCCGCTGCAGTCGCCGTGACAGCGCTGCGATCGCCCTCCTTGTAACGCGGCTGCGCATCCGCGGATCCTAGCGGCAGAACGGCCGCGACCCACGCTGAGCTCCGCGCCCGCGCCAGCTCAGCGCACGCTCGCCGCCGGCCGCAGGCGCGATGCGATTGCGGCGAGCGGCATCTGGACGACATCGGTGAACCAGGAGCGTGGCGCCGGGTTCGAGGAATGGCCGAGATTCACGGTGTCGGACTCGATCAGCCGATTACCGTGAAATGGCAGGCCCGTGCTCAGGGCTCCCAGTGGCGGAAGCGGTGAGTCACAATCGCATTGGCGCAGGATCTGCGCGAGCACGCGCTCGGGGCATGCGAGAAAATCCTCATGGCGAACGAAGATACGGCGCTGCCGTGGATGCCCAAGGAACACCAGCACCGACAGCGCCTGCGTCAGCCACAGGTACGCGTTGGCCCTGAACAGCCCGAACGTCCGCTCCGGTACGTCACGGCGCCCGAGCGACGCAACCACGCTGCGCGGCTCGCGCACCAGATACAGGAGATACAGATCGATGCCCTCGAGCGCGCGCAGCTCTCGCGCGCGCAACGGATAGTGTGATGTGTCGACGAGGTGCGTCGCGCCAGCGTTGCGTGCAATCGCACGATACAGCTCGGCAGACACCGCCCGGTAGCGCGCACGCAGGCGCCGGCGCGCAGCCCACCGGCGCGGATCGAGCAGCGCCGAGGATCGCTCGAGGCAGGTCGTCTTGCCGCCCGTGAGATCGGACGGATCCTCGACGTCGGAGAGAACCCCCTGCCAGAAGCGGGACAGCTCCGGCGCGCTTCGCTGTGGAACTCCGCCTCTCACCAGCCAACGGTCGAGCTCGCCGGCGAAGAAGACGCCGGCGCAGTTGCCGAGTGCAACTCCGAGAATCGTGCTCCCGCTGCGCCCGGCGCCCATCACGTAGATCACCTTGGTCTCGCGCGCGTGCGGGATCGCTCCAGACCTCCCCTCCGGCTCCGCGCTCATCGTCGTCGTCTCCCTCATCGGCCCGAGTCTCCCAGATTCGCCGGACGCCGGGGGCCCCCGGTCGCCGCGCACCTCGCCGATCGTGTTCGGCTCGCGCGGGGGTGAAGCCGCGCATCGTGGCATAGCCAAGAGCGGAGAATTGTGCTTGACTTGCGGCGGGCTCCCACGTCTGGTCATCGTACAAGCCACCGCCTGACGCCTTACCCCCAAGTGCCGGATTCACCACCCCTCCCATTCGCCTCGGACGGCATTCTCTATTCCTCCTCAGGCGAGGCCTACATCGCCGAGGCGATCCGCTCAGCGCGCTCCTCGCTGCTGCACAACCCGCTGCCGCACCTGCTGTTCGCCTCGGACGACACCGCTGTCGAGGAGGGCCTGACGGTGGCCCGCTTCGAGCCTTCGGAGAGCCCCTTCCTCGACAAGATCGCAAACATCCGGCGCTCGCCGTTCGCGCGCACGATCTACCTCGACAGCGACACCTTCGTCGTCGCAGAGATCGCTCACCTGCTGCGCCTGCTTGATCATTTCGACATCGCCGTTAGCTACGCCCCGGCGCACCGCGGCCTGGCCGACCCGGAGGTGCCGAAGGCATTCTGCGAATTCAACACCGGCGTGATTGCCTGGCGGGCGAACGAGCGAACGGCTGCGTTCCTGCGCAGCTGGGAAGAGACCTATCGCGAGTGGCTGCACGAGGACCCGTTCGCCACGAGCGGCAAGGGAAGCCGGGGCGGCCGGGCAGACCAGCTGGCGTTTCGGCGCTGCGCATGGCAGCACGATCTGAAGCTGTTCGTGCTGGCCCCGGAGTACAACCTCCGCCTCGGCTACCCGACGACGGTGGTTGACCGCGTGCGCGTGATTCACGGCCGTCACGAAGACTACGAGGCGCTCGCCGCGCGCATCAACCGCGCGGATCGTCCGCGCGCCTGGCCGCCCCCGCCGCCGCTCGGGCTGCGCGCGAAAATCGCCAGGCGCATCCGCGCACGCGCCGGTGTTGCGGGCGGTCGACCCGCCGGCGAGGGCCGGCCGCTACGGTAGGGAGGTGTCGACGAGGTGCAGGGAGGCAGGATGACGGTGTCAGGCGGGGCCCCGCCCACGGAGGGGCAGCGCATGGCGGAGCTGCGCGCGGCGCGCGCGTCGGGGCGCAGGCTGCCCGACTTCTTCATCGTCGGACACGCGAAGTGCGGCACCACCGCGCTGTTTGAGATGCTGCGCGTTCACCCGCAGATCTTCCTGCCCGCTCTGAAGGAGCTGCAGTTCCTCGCGCGCGAGGCCGACCACCGCGACCCGAAGCCGTCAAGGCGGCGGCCACGGCTGCGGCCGCGCACACTCGAGGAATATCTGGAGCTGTTCGAGGGGGTGCCCCCCGAGCAGCGGGCAGGCGAGGCGACGACGTCCTACCTGCGCACGCCGTCGGCTGCGGGCCGCATCGCCGCGCTGGCTCCGGAAGCGCTCATCGTCGCGATGTTTCGCGAGCCAGCCAGCTTCCTGCGATCGCTGCACCTGCAGCTGCTCCAGGTCGGAGTCGAGACCGAGCCGGACTTCGCGACGGCGCTCGCGCTCCAACAGCCGAGGAGCGAGGGCAGGCAGATCCCGCGCGGCTGCCCCTGGCCGGCGGCGCTGCAGTACACCGCGCACACCCGCTATGCCGATCAACTCCGCCAGTACCACGGGCTTTTCGGCCGAGAGCGGGTGAAGGTGCTGATCTACGACGACTTCCGCAGCGACAATCTGCGGGGCGTGCGCGAGGTGTTGCGGTTCCTCGAGGTCGACGACACTTTCGAGATCGCGCCGACGGAGGCAAACCCGACCGTGCGCATGCGCTCCAAGCGCGCGCACGACCTGCTCCACGACATCACCGTGGGAAGGGGTCCGGTGCTGCACGCGATGAAGGGGGCTGTCAAGACGGTCACGCCCAGACGACTGCGCCACGAAGCGCTGCAGAGCGTAACTCGCAAGGTCGTCGAGGACGACCCGCGCGCCCCGGACGATGAGCTGATGGCAGATCTTCGTCGCAGCTTGAAGGGTGAGGTGGTCGCGGCGAGTGAGTACCTGGAACGTGATCTCGTCGGGCTGTGGGGGTATGAGGAAGTCGACTGAACCCACGTCGGCTGAGGGCGACCCCCGTTCGGTGCTGCTGGTAACACCTCGATGGACACGTGACGGGGGCGTGGCGACACACGTGATCGCGAGCGCGGCGGCGCTCGCCGCGCACGGTCTCGATGTGCACATCCTCGCGGCGCGCCTGGAGTTCAACGAGCCGATCTCCGGTGTGACGCTGCATCACGCGCCCAGGCTCTACGACACGCAGGCCCCGCCGGAGGCGAGGATCGGTGACGCGCACTCGCTCGTAGCTAGCGTGATTCACCTGCATCAATTCGAGGACCCGGACGTGCTGTCATTCATGCGTGCGGCCGCACCGGTCCTGATCAGCGTGCACGGGTACACGGCGTGCACCTCCGGCGTTCACTATTTCCGCCCCGGGCAGGAATGCAACCGCGCGCATGGGGCGGGGTGCGTTCCCAACCTGCTGCTGCGCGGCTGCGCCCACGCGCGCAACCCCGCTTCGCTGCCGGCCGCCTACAGGCGCGCCGGCGCCGGCCTGAGAGCCATCCGCGGCGCGGACCTGGCGATATCGTACTCCAGCGTGATCGACCGTCACCTGTCCGTCAACGGCATCGAGCGGCGTGCGATCGCGCCGCTGTTCGCGACCGTCGAGCCGAGAACCGCCGGCGGCCATTCCGAGCGCCGGCGTGTGGTGTTCGCGGGACGGATCGTGGGACCGAAGGGCGTCGACGTCCTGATCCGCGCTGCGCGCCGCGTCGAGGCGGAGTTCGTCATCTGCGGCGACGGCCGACTGCTGCCGGCGATGCGCAAGCTCGCGCGACGGCTCGGCGTCGCCGAGCGTGTCGACTTCCGCGGCTGGTTGAGCGCGGATGAGCTCGCGGTCGAGCTCGCGGAGGCCTCGATCGTGGCGATGCCGTCGGTCTGGCCCGAGCCCGCCGGGCTTGTGGGAATCGAGGCTAACGCCGCCGGGCGCCCGGTCGTCGCGAGCGCCACCGGCGGCGTCGGCGACTGGCTCGCGGACGGTGTCAACGGCCTCTGCGTCAGGCCCGGAGACCCGGCCGACCTGGCGCGCGCCCTCAACGAGCTGCTCGCCGACCCGGCACGGCAGCGGCTGATGGGCGCAGCCGGTAAACGGATTGTCGAGGAGCGCTTCTCCGTCGATCATCACGTCGCCGCGCTGATCGAGGCCTATCGCAGCGCGCGCTCGAGCTGGGAGTCGGCGAACGGCGCGCACGCCAGCGTCGAGGGGCCGCTACGCTCGCCCGCCGCGACCGCGCGGCCGTAACAACCGACACGTGACCGCGAGCGCCGCAGACACAGCAGCTCCCGGGCGCGTGAGCAGCGGCGCGCTGCTGTGCCTGGCGCAGTCCTTCGCACCGGACACCACCCCCACGGCGATCCGCGCCGCGAAGCTGCTGGAGCGGCTCGGTGAGCGCTGGGACATCACGGTCCTGACCGAGTCACAGGGCCCGAGCCGCGATCGGAATCTCCACGTCGAGGTGCTCGCCGGCAGGCGCCCGAAGCGGCTGTTCGCGGCGCTGCGCGCACTCAGGCTCAACAAGCTGCTCGAGCTGCTGGTGTGGCCCGACGAGTCGATCTTCTGGGTGATCCCGGCTGTCCTCGCCGGGCGCCGCGCGATCCGCAGGAGCTCGCCGAGCGCGATCGTCGTGTTCATGATGCCGTACTCGGCAGGGCTCGCGGGCATCCTGCTGAGCACGATCAGCGGCCTGCCGCTGATCCTCAACCTCGACGACTCGCTCACATGCACCGACATGCACCCGTTCTTCCCGACGCGGTTTCACTATCGCATGGCGAGGGCACTCGAGAACCTGTATGCGCGCCGCGCCGACGCGCTCGTCTACGTCTCGCAGAGGAACCTCGACGCGGTCAGCTCGCGGCAGCCGCTGGAGACGGCCCGGAAGCTTCGCCTCGTCCGCTACGGCGCCGACCCGCCCGTGCTCGCAGCGGGCGCCGGCGGCGATGATGACGCCGCCCGCGGCGATCGCTTCGAGGTCGCCTACGTGGGCGCGATGTCCGGCTGGCGGGCGGTGATCGGAGAGCGGCCCGGCGGCGGGCCGGCGAGGCGCATCTACACCGCCTGGACGCGCCTCGGCCGCTATCAGCTGACGGCCCTTGACCAGCGCACGTCATCGCCGGCGATCATCGGCCGGGCGATCATCGAGGCGGTCGCCGAGCACCACGGCTGGGCCGAGAGGGTCAAGCTGGTCATATACGGCGATCCGCACCCGGCGGACGTCGTCGCCCGGTCGCTGGCGAGCGCCGGTGTCGAGGATGTCGTGACGGTGCTCGGGCCTGTTCCGCACGCGGACGTGGCGGCGATCCTCGCCCGCGCAGACCTGCTGTTCCTCGCGCTGCCCAAGCGCATCGACGGATCGCCGGGGGGTCGCATCTCGGCGAAGACGTACGAGTACCTGATGACCGATCGGCCGATCCTCGCGGCGCTGCCGCGCGGCGAGAACTGGGACTACCTCGCCGACAAGCCCGGGGTCTGGGTCGTCGAGCCCGACGACCGGCCGGCGATGAAGCGCGTTCTCACCGAGCTGGCCGAGGCGAAGTTCGCGGGCCAGCCGCGGAGGTTCGCGCGCGAGACGCTGCACGAGCAGCTCTCATACGACACCCGCGCGGCGGAATTCGAGCAGGTCATCCGTGCCGCGATCGAGCACCGACGGAGCGGGTCATGACCGCCGCGCGGTGAGCGCCTGCTCGAGCAGGTCGGCGAGCGTCCGTGCGCTCTGCGCAGCGGTCATCGTGCGCCGTGCGAACGCGCTGCCGCGCGCTCCGAGCGCGTCGCGGCGATCCTCGTCCGCGAGCAGCGGAGCGAGCGTCGCGGCCAGCGCGCCGCCCTCTGGCGCTGCGAGCACGGCAGCGTCCGCATCGATCAGCTCCCCCCAGGTGCGCGGACCGTCGAGGGCAACCAGCGGCCGGCCGGAGGAGAGCATCGCGGCGAGCGTCGTCTTGCGTGACATCGGCCCGGCAGGATCAGCGAACAGAAGGATCTCGCAGGCGGCGAGACAGTCGGAGAGCTCCTGCGCGGGCAGCCTACCCGAGAACGACGGCTCGTTCCTGAGCCGCCTGGCAGCGGCCGCGCGCAGCCACTGCTGCCCGACCGCCGAGGAGCGACCCGGCGCGCCGATCAGCTGCAGCTGCACGTCGGCGCCAGCTCGCTCGAGTTGCGCGAGCGCGTCCGTCACCACCGCCAGCACGCTCGGCGCGAAGGAGTAGCCGAACAGGCCGATCTCGGTCGTGGCGCGATCCGGCCGGGGCACTCGCCGCGGTGGCGGGAGCGTCGAGAAGACGGGCGCGACCATCGTCGGCCGGCGCGGCAGCCACGCGCGCGAGGCGAGCCACTCGGAGCGGTCGGCGATCGTCACGAGCACGCCCGCGGACGCGCGCATCACCGGCAGCAGCGCGGCGCGCTGGGTCGCCGCCCAGACGCAGCCGCGGACGCCGCCGCCATGCCACGGGTAGGCGTACTCGTGCAGCACCGTGACCAGCGGTACCCGCGAGCGGCGCACCGCCGCGAGGACCGGGCTGACGAACAGCGGCACGCCGCGGTAGGAGTAGGAGAAGACCGAGTACTGCAGCAGGACCGCGTCCGGGCGTTCCCGCTGCAGCTCGGCGTCGAGCCCGCTCGCCCACTCGCCGACGCTGGCGCGCGCGCGCGCCAGCGTGCGATCGTCGCGCTGCAGCCAGTGCAGCGAGCACGACACTTCCTCGGGCCCGAGTGCCTCGGCCAGCAACCCCGCGTACTCGCGCACGCCGCACGTCGGCGAGGTCGACACCCCGACACTCGCGATTCGCAGCCGCGCCCGCGCCGGGCGATCGCCCGACGCTCCCTCGCGGGCGCCCGGCGCCCCGACCTCAGCGGATCGAGTCATAGCCCCACAGCGCGCGGAGATCACGACCGAGATACTCGCTCAGCGCGGCAACCTCGTCCGCGAAGCGGCGGCGCAGCTCGAGCATCAGCTCCTCGTCCGCCGGCTTCGGCTCGGAGAACACGAGGTGGCGCTGGGTCGCGCCGAGCGCGCCTCGTCGCAGCCGTCGCGGCGTCAGCGCCTTGACGCCGGCCTTCGCCGTGCGCGAGACCGGGCCGTGCCCGACCGAAAGGCCGTGCACAAGCTCGTTGAGGCGCTGCGATCGCACGCGCACCGTCGGGTTCGCGTCGAGCGTCTCGATCGGCAGTGCATCGTCGACCTCGAGGAACCGCAGCACCTGCCGAACCGTCGCCTCGTTGTCGTTGCGAAAGTCGTCGTAGATCAGCACGAGGATCTGCTCGGGCGCGAACACCTCGTGGTAGCGGCGCAGCTGGGCTACATAGCGAACGTGATCTGAGTACAACAGCGCCTGCGGCCAGTAGGTGTGGCGGGGAACCTGCTCGCCCAGGCGTCTGGCGGGCTCGAGCGCGAGCGCCTTGCGCAACTCCGGCTCGGTCTCCACGTAGGTCTGGATGAACTGCAGGTGCAGCGAGCGGAGAAAGCTGGCGGGCTCGCGCAGGATCGCGATGATGCGCGCGTCCGGGCACACCTGCGCGATGCGGCGCGCCGCGGTCCGCGACCAGAGATACAGCGCCGAGGCCTCGCCGACCCGCTGCCCTGGCGGCGCATCCTCAAACCAGGCGAGGTAGTCCTCGAGCGTCTCGGGGGTGCCTCCGGGTCGCGGCGGCGTGCGCTCATGCAGCTCCTCGGCGAAGAACCACGGCTCCTTGCGCTCCGGCATGAAGATCTCCGGGTGGGCGCGCAACATCTCGTACAGAGCCGTCGTCCCGCTCTTGGCATGCCCGACGATGAAGAAGTCGGGGACGACACGCTCGCCGGGCACGCTCAGCCGCTCAGCCGACGTCGCGCCCATGCGAGCCCACCGCGCGGCGTCCCGGCCCCGACCTCGCGCCCGTCCTCGTCGGAGGATCCCGCGGCGAGTTGCGCTGCGTGGCGATAGTAGGTGTTGTTCTGCTGCAGCAGTGCTTTGGTGTCGAACGCGACGAGGCGGCCGTCGACGATCACCATCACGCGGTCGCAGATGTCGAGCGTCGACATCCTGTGCGCGATGATGAACAGGGTGAGATCGCTTTTCAACGCCTTCAGCGACTCGGTGATCAGCGTCTCCGAATGGGGGTCGAGCGCGCTCGTCGGCTCGTCGAGGACGAGCACCTCCGGGCGGGCGGCGAGCGCGCGCGCCAGGCAGATCCGCTGCTGTTGGCCTCCCGAGACGGCGTCCGCCCGCGGGCCCACGATCGTCTCGTAACCGTCCGGCCAGCCCATGATGTCGTCGTGGATGCGCGCCAGGCGCGCCGCACGTTCGACCTCCTCGTCGGGTATCTCGCGAAAGAAGCGGATGTTCTCGGCGACCGAGGTGTGCAACAGCCGCGGTTCCTGGGGGACGAAGGCGACCTGCCTGTGCCAGTCCGCGCGCGAGAACTCCTCCACGGGGACGCCGTTGATGAGGTAGCTGCCCTCGACCGGATGACGCAGCCGCAGCAGCAGCTGCACGAGCGTCGACTTGCCCGCTCCGGAGGGGCCGATGATGCCGATCACCTCACCGGCCGCGACCTCGAAGCTGAGCCCCGCGAGTACCGTTCGCTCGGGCGTGTAGGAGAACGAGACATCTTTGAACGTGACCAGATCGACGCGGGAGAGCGTCGTGCCGCCGTCGGGCGGGCGACTGGCCGTGTAACGATCCATCGCCTGCTGGGTGCGCTCGATGAACGGCAGCGACTGCGAGAGGCCCTGGTAGGCGCTCTGCACCCCCATGCCCGCGTTGCCGCCGCGCAGTAGCAGCAGGATCACGGCGCCGACCGATCCTGCATGGCCGCCGCCGATCAGATAGAGGCCCGCGATGCCGCTGACCAAAAGGATGTAGATCAGGCTCTGATAGAGGTTGCCCACCAGTTTCCCGAGCACCTGGGTGCGATAGAAGAGTTCGTTGGCGGTGGTCACGAAGCCGCCGATCCGCTCGCGCTGGACGTCGTTCACCCCGAACACGTGGGTCTCCTGGGCCACTCTGATCGACTCGGCGATTGCGCCCGCGTACTGCACCTGGGAGCGCGAGAGCGCGCGAGCGTTGCCGACGCCGCGTCCCCGCAGCGGCCGCAACAGCGCGAACATGAGCACCGACATCGTGGCGACGATCACCGCCGCCAGCGGGTTGATCGCGAGCGCCGTCCCCATCAACACGATGAAGCTGAACGACGCGTTGATGAGCGTCGTCGTCTGCAGCGCGCCGGCGGTCGCCTGCGCGATCTGGTTCGTCATCGTCTCCTGCAGCTGGCCCTCGCGGTCCTGTGCCTGCACCGCCCATGACGCGTCGCTGAAGGCCTCGAACAGCTGCGTGCGCAGCCGCAGCTGCACGCCTGCGGCGATCCGCGCAGGCAGGGTCGATAGCGGTATCTGCATGATCAGACGCACGATCGTCAGTGCGAACGCGATCTCGATCATCGTCCCGAGGCGGACGCTGACCGAGAAGTGCCCGATGTCGGCGTGCAGGTATTTGGTGTCCTTGACAAGCGCCGCTGCGACCTGCGCGATCACCGTGAGCAGTGCCGCTTCAGCGAACCCGGAGATGATCGAGCAAACGGAGAGCGCGACCACTGCGCGCTTGCTGTCACCAAGCAGAAGGCTCAGCTGCGTGCGTTTGCTGCCCTGCGGAGCGCTCGCCGGGCGCCCATTCGGAAGCGCGACAGCCTCCATCAGCTCGCCACGGCCGTGCTCGTGAGTGAGCTGGACTCGGAGGGGGCGACCGCGCGGCGCCTCCCGCCCGCGAACCAGTACGCCGCGATGCCGATCGCGAACCAGAAATACGAACCGGCGGCCGGGCTCACCGAAAATGGCCCCGAGCTGCCCGTTATCGGGAGTATGCAGAACGGGGCGCATGCCGCGGCCAGCAGCAGCACCAGCTCCGGGTCGCGGATTCTCCTCATTCCGCGGACGACCACCGCGATCACGTAGAGCGAGAGCAGCGACCACGCCAGCAGGCCGGGAGCGCCGACTTCGTCGGCAAGCAGGTTGTATTGCGTCTCCGCGCTCACGCCGTGCCCTTCGATCAGATGTTCGGCCTGTCCACCGAAGCTGCTTACCGCACCGACCGTACCGAGGCCGACGCCGAAGGGGGCGACCTCGAGCTCGTGCGGGATCAGCTTGTACGCCCCTTCCTTGTGTGTGGCGAGTTCTCCCGCCGAACTGCTTTCGAGGCTTTCATAGCGGCTGAAGGTTCCGGGCTTCAGCAACGAGACGTACGCTGCCCCGAACGGAATCGCCACGAGCCCGACCGTCAGCGCGGCCACGAGCGCCCGCCGTGACTGCCCGCCCACGCTGGCGAGGGCGACGAACGCGACGACCCCGAGCACGGCCGTGATCACCTGCAGCCGGCCGAGGCCCGCGGCGACGCCGACGAGTCCCGACAGCGCCAGGGCCGCGGCGAGCCAGCGTCTTCGCCCACGCCAGATCGCAAACAGCGCCAGGCTGAACGGCACGGCGAGCTCGCCGATCCCGCCGCTGAAGCCGGCATCGGACCCGAGGCCGACCGGACGCGCGTGCGATTCGCCTTCGGAGGCGTAGACGCGCGCTCCGGAGCCTGACTTGCCGACCGACAGGGGCTGATAGAGCGCCTGATAGCCCGGCCCCCAGCTCGCCAGCGCGACGGGTGAGAGGGTTGTCTGATAGCTCGCGACGATCGCGTTGGCCGACGCACACACGGCGACGATGATGAAAAAGATCCGCAGGCGCTGCTTTGAGCGCATCAGGATGTAGCCGAAGAAGAAGAACGCGACCCATTGCAGCTCCTGCCTGAAGCCGCCCGCCACCTTCAGCACGCCAAGCGTCTTCGGATTGAAGGCCTCGATCACGACCGTGCCTATGAACGCCAGCACCCACGCCGACAGCGGCGGCATGCGGGGACGTTCGCGACGCACGACCATGCGCATCAGCGCGCCGGCGCAGATCGCGGCGACCATGATGTCGGGGACTGCGCCGGTGAGTTCGTGAGCGCCGACTCCGAGCTTGACGGGACCGTTGAGCAGGCCGAGGTAGACGGCGAGAATCAGGACGGTGACCTCGAGACGCGCGTTGACGACGAGCGCGTACACGCCGATCGCCGCGATGACCACCCCGAGGACGAGGAACACGCTCATCCCGGAGAACTCGATCGTCACGACAAGCGCGAGCACCGCCGGGATCAGCGCGGAGAGACCGAGGATCAGGAAGTCGCGAACACGCCGATCCAGCACGGCCGGGTGCACCGCTCCCGATGGGCCGGACGGTCGCAGGTGCATGCCGATCACGCGCCGATCAGCTTGCCCGGCCATGACCGTCGCCTCGACGGCGCCATGCCCTGGCGGGAGATGTCCGTCTTGCTCACGCAGTTGGCCACGATCCCGAGGATCGGGGCCGTCGAGCTGTGCTCGAGCATCACCGTGAGGCGCTGCGCCGAGGTTTCGCGTGTGTAGCCTGCGCGCGCGACGATCACGATCCCGTCGACCTCCGCGAGCAGCGGCATCACGTCGCTGTACTCAAGCGGCGAGGGAGCATCGATGAGGACGTAGTCGTAATCCTCGCCGAGCGTGCCCAGCACGTCGGACATCGCCGTATCCGCCAGCAGTGCGGGCGGGTTGGCGACCGTCCGCGATCCGGCGAGCACGAACAGCGAGCCCGCGTTGCGGGCCGTCACCGCTGTCGTCACGGCCGCCCCCTGCGCGCCCGGCGGGTCGACCTCCTCGACGGTCGCGACGGGCAGCACGCGCTGGCAGGCGTCCTCGATCGACATCGTCCCGGCCAGTACCTCGGCCAGCCCGTGTGTGCCGCCGAGACGCAACAGCTTCGACTGCACCGGATGACGGAAGTTGGCCTCGACGATCGCCGTGCGCTGGCCGGCATCGCGTTGCACGAGCGCGAGGTCAGCGACCAGCGTCGACTTGCCGTCCCCCGTATCCGCGCTGATGAACAGGATCCGGCGGTGCGCGCCCTGCGCGCCGTTCTGACCCACGCCGCCTAGCTGCAGCGTCGTGTGCAGCCGTCGCAGCGGCTCGAGCAGGTTGCGCGAGGGGCTCGGCTGTCCGTCGCGGTCGACGAGCGGGCGTGCCACTTTCGGCAGCGCGGTGAGGATCTGCGAGCCGAACGCGCCCTCGATGCCGTCCAGCGTCCGCAGCCGCCGGTCGAGCCGGCTGAGTGCGTAGGCGGCGATCGAGGCCAGCACGACCCCGACGACGAACCCGAAAATCGCGTCTTTTTTCGGCGCTGGTGCAACCAGTTCGCCCCGGGTCGCCGGTTTCACATGCTGCGCGCCGGTCACCGCGAGGCTCGCTTCGAGCTCGTTGATCTTGCTGCTCAGGTTCGCCTGCTGGATGATGCTCCCGGCGCTCGGCGCGGCGGACTTGCCCTTGCCCGATCCCTGGACGGCCGGCACCTGCGCGGCCTGGATTCTCAGCAGCTGGCGACGGCTGATCGCGATCGCCCGGTTGATCGCGCGTTCACGGCTGAGATTGCGCCGCCTGACGTATGCCTCGGCGACGGTGTTCACGAGCAGCACGACGCCCTTGTCGCTGTGCGCTTCCGCGGTGATGTTGACGAACTCGCTCTTTTCGGGCGCCTTCGCCTTGACCTTGGCGTGGGCGACGAGCTTGCCGTAGCCGGCCTTGTGCAGTTCCCGGCGCACGCCTTCTACGACGATCGAGTTGATTACGGCGGCCTGGTCGGCGACTTCTACGCCGGTTGTCTTCGAGCCTTTTTCACCCGGGGTCGGTTCTTCGGCGCTCGCGCCCAGGAACACCTGCGTGCTGGCACTGAACGTCGGCGTCTCGTGCTTGTAGTACAAGTAGCTGAGCACGGCGACCACGATGCCGACAGTGAGAATCAGCCACTTGCGGCGCCAAAGTGGCGCAAATATAGCTGTGGCGTCGGTGGTTTCGGTCATTGGCTACGGGCTCATCCATGGCTCGGGCAGCAGCCCATGATAAGGCCTAGCGTAACCCACGCCTAAAGATCATCGTCGCGGGGATGCGATCTTGCAGATCCACCTGCGACGATGTCGGCGTGCCCGCGCGGATGGTGATCCCTGCAATCCCACGCCCGCGCCGAGCGCGACCGCTCGCGGGCGGCGGTAAGCCGCCGAAGCAGCCGCGAGACGATGGCCATGTGGCACGCGCCGGCGCGCATCGGACCAGCCACGCATGAGTGCGCTCGACGGCGGCGCACCGGCACGAGGCCGCCTGCTCGTGGTCAGCCATCCAGCGGTCGTGAGCGTGAACCAGGAGGTCTATCGCGAGCTCTCCCGCCGCGGATGGGACGTGACGATCGTCGTTCCCAGCCATTGGCGCCACGACTACTCCGACAGTGACATCCGGCCGCAGGCGCTCGCTGGCCTCGAGTCCGCGCTGCGCCCGGTGCGCGTGCTGCTGCCGGGACGCCCACAGCGACACCTCTATCTGACGTCCTGCCGCGTGGTGTGCAAGCAGATACACCCCGACGTGGCGTACCTGGAGGCCGAGCCGTTCGCGCTCTCGGCCGCGCAGTGGGGGCACACCCTGCACCGCCTCGGCATACCGTTCGGAGTGCAGTCCTACGAGAACATCGACAGGGCTCTGCCGCGGCCGTTGCGCTGGCTGCGCTCGCGCGTGCTGCGCGACGCGGCGTTCGTGGCCGCACGCTCGGACTCGGCCGCCGAGCTCGTCCGCAGCTGGGGAGCTCGCGGGGAGGTTCAGCTGGCCCCGCCCGCCGTTCCCCCGTGGGACGACGCCGAGCGTCCCGCCAAGCCCGCGCCGCGATCGTTCACGGTCGGCTACGCCGGCCGGCTGACCGAGGCCAAGGGACTGCGTGACCTGCTCGCGGCCGTGCGCCTCCTCGCGGCGCCCGTCGAGCTGATCCTGATCGGCGACGGCGTGTTGCGCGACGAGCTCGACGGGCAGGCGATCCCCGGCTCGAAGGTGCGCGTCCTCGACGGCATACGCCACGAGCAGATGGCAGCCGCCTACGCGCAGCTCGACGTGCTCGCGCTGCCATCGCACACGACCGCCACCTGGAAGGAGCAGTTCGGCCGTGTCGTCATCGAGGCGTTGTGGTGCGGCGTGCCGGTCGTCGGCTCGGACTCCGGCGAGATCCCCTGGCTGCTCGAGCTGACGGGCGGCGGGCTGACCTTCCCGGAGGGACGCCCCGAGCAGCTCGCCGAGCGCCTCGAGCGGCTGCGCAGCGACCCGGCGTTGCGCGGGCAGCTCGCCGCCACCGGCCGGGCGGCGGTGGAGCGGCTGTTCACCGTCGCCGCGGCGACGGACCCGCTCGAGGGCATGCTGCTCCGAGCCGTAGATCCCCGAGCGCCCGGGCGCTGACTCACGCTCGAGCCGCGGCCTCGCCGGCACCGCCCTCGAGCTCCGCGTACAGCTCGATGTGGCGCTCGACCATCGCCTCCCAGCTGAAGCGCAGCGCAGACCCGCGCGCGGCGCGGCCCATCGCATCCCGCAGCTGCGGGTCGGCGGCCAGCCGGCCGAGGCGCTCGGCGATCTGCTGCGGGTCGCGATCGATGAGAAAGCCGTTGCGCCCGTCCTCGACGAGCTCGCGCACGCCGCTCACCGGAGTCGCGAGCACCGGCAGCCCCGCCGCCGCCGCCTCGAAGCTGACGAGCGAGAAAGTCTCATAGCTGGACGGGAGCACGAACGCATCTGCGAGCGCATACACCAGCTGGACGTCCGAGGTGACCCCCAGCCAGTGCACCGCCTGCCCGACGCCGAGCGAGTCGGCGAGCGCCTGGTAGCGCTCGCGCTCACCGCCGCCGGCGACGAGCACCTCCCAACCCGGGGTCAGCGCGACCGCGCGGATCAGCTCCGCGAGCCCCTTGCGCTGCCACTCGCTGCCGACGAACGCGGCCACCATGCGGTCCTCGCCGATCATCAGCCTCGCCCGCAGCGCCCTTGCGTCCTCGGCGCGCACGTGCGGCGCAAACAGGTCCGTGTCGACGCCGTTGTGGATCGTCACCACGCGGTCGGCGATCGCGGGAAAATGCTCGCGCACCTCCGCCGCCACGCCCTCGGAGACGCACACGAACCGCGACGCGAGGCGCGGGCGGTAGCAGAGCCGCTCGGTGGCGCGCTTGAGGTACCCGGCCGCCCTCGAATGGAGCCTGAACGGCAGGCTCGCCGAGCTCGGGCTCACCGGGCCTACCTGGTGGCAGTAGTGAACGGCGATCACGTCCACGCGATTGAGCACGATCGCACCTGTCGACTGGACGATTCCGCGCCGGCGCCGGCGCACGGCGAGCGAGCCGACGAGCATGAACCACGGGTGGGCGAACAGCAACGGGCGCCCTGGAGCGCGGATCCGGTGGAAGGTGACCCCCGAGCCCGGCGGGAGCACGCACGTACGCGCGATCACCGTCACCTGATGACCGCGCGCCTGCAGGCCGACGGCCAGCTCCGCCAGCACGCGCTCCATGCCGCCCACCGAGCCCACGTCGTGCGCGACGATCGTCACCTCGCGAGCGGATGCAACGCGCGGCGCGCCGGGCGGGCGCGCCGAGGCACCGCCGGCGCTGGGGCCCTCCGGGCCGGCGCTAGCGCTCATCGCCGGCCGGGACGAGCGCCTGGAAGCTGTCGAAGAATCTCCGGCGCAGCGCCACATCCGTGAACTCCTCCATGAAGCGCTCACGCCCAGCCCGCGCGATCGAGTGGCGCAGCTGCGGGTCACGGAGCAGCGGTTCGAGCGCATCCGCGAGCGCCTCGGGCGCGCCGGAGCGGGCGAGCATCCCCGTCACGCCGTCGTCGATGAAGTCGCCCGGGCCGCCGGAGTCGACGGCGACGACCGCCACCCCGCGGGCCATGCCCTCAAGCAGCACGATCCCGAACGGCTCTGGATCGGAGGCGTTGACGAGGATGTCCATCTGGCTCGTGTACGGGCCGGCGTCAGGGACCTGGCCGGTCATCGTCACCGCGTCGCCGAGCCCCAGCCGGTCGACGAGCGCCGGCAGCGAGGCGGCGTAGTCGGGCGAGAGATCCCAGGAGTCACCGCCGACGATCACCGTGTGGATCTCATGCCCCCGTTCGCGCAGCAGCGCCTGCGCGCGCAGGAGCCGGTCCTGTCCCTTCCACGGCTGCAGCCGCCCGACGAGCCCGACGACCGGCACGTCGCGCGGGAGGTCGAGCGGGGCGGCCGGCGCGTCGTCGGGCGCCGGCGCGCCGGCCGCGACCACGAACGTGGGCCGCGATGGGAACATCCGCGACTGGGCCTCGGCCGCCGCGCGCGAGTAACAGCCGATCGCCTTTGCAGGCAGGAGCGTCGCGAACAGATCGATCCCGAAGCCGCCCGGGATTGCCTGCTGCCACCAGACCACGCGGTCGCGCATGCCCGCCAGCGTCGCTGCGGGCGCTCCGTAGAGCTGTGTTTTCGCGGACCAGTTCAGCAACAGGTCCGGGCGGCGCTCGAGCAGCAGCCGCCGCAGGCGCGCGACGGTCGCGGCCCAGCGGTCGACCCGCCGCAGGCGCCCCGCGTCGAGGACCTCGACGCGGAGGCCGGCCGCGCGCAGCTCCTCCGGCCAAGGGCCCGGCTGGAAGAACACCGGCTCGAGCTCATGGCCGGCCTCACCGGCGCCCTCGAGCACCGCCTGCAGCATCGCCTCGGCGCCGCCCAGGCGCTCCGCCCAGGGAACAGTGATCAGGATGCGCATCGTGCTCGCCTCACGTCGCCGCAGAGCCCGGCTTGACCCCCTGGAGGGCGACGCTCAGCCGCGGATAGTGAAACAGCGCCGTCACCGGCGCATCGATTACGACGAATGCCCGCAGCGGCAGCACGAGCGCCCACGCAAGCGGCACGCCGAGCCGCCGCGAGAGGCGCCGCATCAGGTTCGTCAGCTGCTGTGAGATCAAGCCGCTGATGTAGCCCTCGTCCCTCACCTCGAGGCCCGCACCCTCGGCGATCTCCCTGAGCCGCTGCTGCGAGTAGCCGAACCTGACGTGCGAGCCGTCCTCGACGCCGCTCGGGTGAGGCTGCTCGGTATAGAGCGGCCGGTGCCCCTCGTACGGCGCGGTCAGCAGGAGACTGCCGCCGGGACTCAGCATGCCGACGAGCGTTCGCACGAGCCCCTCGTCGTCGATCAGGTGCTCGATCGTCTCGAAGCAGATGATCTGATCGAACCGGCCGAGCGACCCGGTGTGACTCGCCAGCTCGCGCAGATCGAGAATACGGAACTCGACCCCGGTGAGCCCGATGAGCTGCGCCCTGCGCCCGGCGTCACCCTGTTCGCGCTCGGAGAACGATGCGCCGAGGACCTCGTTTCCCTCGAGCGCCGCGTAGATCGAGAAGACACCGTTCCCGCTGCCGGCGTCGAATGTCCGCAGCGGGCCCCTGCGCAGGTGGCCCCGCAGCCACAGCCACCGGTCAAGCACGCAGGGGTCTCCGTGAATGAGCAGGGAGCGCCAGCCGAAGACCTTCAGCAGCGTGTCGGACATCGCGGCGAGCATATCTGAGGACAGCGCCCGCGACGACACCGGCAGGGCCGCGCCGCGGCTCCGCAACCGCATGGGCCCCGCTCGTGAGCGGGGCCCCGATGTATTCTCGCAGCGCGTGAGCGAGACTCTTTCCAGGCAGGGGCCGCAGGCGAAGACGGTGCTCAGCCACGATTACCTGCTCGTCATGCGCGGCGCCGAGCGCACGTTCGCGGCGATGGCCGAGCAGTACCCCGACGCGCCGATCGTCACCCTCCTCTACGACGAGGAGGGCACCGGCGGGCGCTTCGCGGGTCGCGACGTGACAACCTCCCAGCTCCAGCGTCTGCCCGTCAGCCAGCGCAACTTCCGGCGCCTGCTGCCGCTCTATCCGATCGCCGTCGAACGCCTGCGGGTTCCTCCCTGCGCGGTCGTCATGAGCAGCAGCAGCGCGTTCGCCCACGGTGTTCACATCCCTGTAGGCGCCGTTCACATCTGTTACTGCCATGCCCCGTTCCGCTACGCATGGTATGAGCAGGCGCGCGCGCTCGCCGAGGTCCCACGGGCACTGCGCCCGGCGATGCGCGGGCTGCTCGCGGCGATGAGGCGGTGGGACGTCGCAGCCAGCAGGCGCGTCGACTCATACATCGCCAACTCGCACTTGACGCGCGAGCGGATCCGCCGCTTCTACGGGCGCGACTCGACGATCATCCACCCGCCGGTGGAGACACATCGATTCACGCGCGGTGAGCCGGGCGAGCGCCTGCTCGTCGTCTCCGAGCTCGTCGCGCACAAGCGCGTGCACGTCGCGCTCGAGGCGGCACGCCGGGCTCGCACTCCGATCAGCATCGTCGGCTCGGGCCCCGACGCGGAGGCGCTGCGCGAGGCCTACCCGGAGGCGGAGTTCCTGGCGCGCGTCGGCGACGAGCAGCTCGTCGAGCTGTACGCCGGGGCACGGGCTGTGATCGTCCCGGGCATCGAGGAGTTCGGCATCACGGCGGTCGAGGCACAGGCCGCCGGCCGGCCGGTGATCGCCGCGGCTGCCGGCGGCGCGCTCGAGACCGTGCTCGATGGCGAGACCGGGCGGCTGGCAAGGCCCGACGACATCGACTCCTTCGCGCAGGCGATCAGGAGCATCGACGCGCTCAGCTTCGACAGCGAGCGCGCGATCGCGCACGCCGCGCGCTTCTCGGTGGCCGAATTCCAGCGGCGCCTCGCCGCACACGTCCAGCAGGTCCTCGAGGGCGGAGCGACACGGCGAACTGGATAGGGTCCAGCCGGTGTCGAGCAGACCGCTGCACATCGCTTGGCTGGGATCCGCACCCGCCGAAGGCGGGGGCGCCCCGGGGGTCGTCGCCGATCTGCTCGAGGGACTCACAGCGCGCGGGCACCGGATCGACTGCTTCTTCCCGTCGGCCGAGCGCGAGCTCGCGCCGAGGTTCACCGAGCTCGAGAACATCGAGTTCATCTGGGGAACCGCCGAATGGCGATGGGCCACCTGGTACAACCGCATCAGCGTGATCGCGTTCGCGAGCGGGCTGCTCGCGCGGGGCCGCGCGTCGCTTCGGCTGCGCCGGGAGGTCGTCCGCCGACACCGTGACGACCCCTACGATCTGATCTTCCAGAACTCGACGATCGAGTCGCTCGCGGTGCCTGCTGGTCTCGCGCGTGAGGTGCCGCTCGTCGTGCGCCCCGACACCCACATCGCCGGCGAGCTCAGGCACATGCTCGCCGAGCGCCGACTCGCGTTCGCCAGCCAGCCGCGCTACGTCTTCTTCGTCGCCGGCGCCGTGATGTCGGTGCGGGTGCTCGTGCAGCTGGTCAGGATCAGGCGGGCCAGCCTGCTGATCTGCATCAGCCGCGTGTTCCGCGACCATCTCGTTCACGACTACCGCTTTCCGCGGGAGGCAACGGTCGTGATCCCGAACCCCGTGCGGCTCGAG
This sequence comes from uncultured Solirubrobacteraceae bacterium, assembly GCA_963822245.1. Lineage (GTDB taxonomy): Bacteria > Actinomycetota > Thermoleophilia > Solirubrobacterales > Solirubrobacteraceae > Palsa-744. The sequence goes on along the minus strand of CAWGGR010000008.1, from coordinate 39,216 downwards.
CGCTTCGCCGCGCCGTCGGCCGAGCCCGCCGAGGGCGGCACGGGGCCGCCCGACACCGCGCGCGCCGGCGCCGCCCCGCCCACCGTGCTCGTGCTCGGGAGGGTGTCGGTGCGCAAGGGGGTCGAGGACGTCGTGGCGCTCGCGCGGCTCCTGCACGAGCGCGATGTCGACGTGCGCATCCGCGTCGTCGGCGGCCCGAGCCTGTGGTCGGACTACACCGCGCTGCTAGCCGGGCTGCCCGGCGAGAACTCCGAATACGCCGGGCGCATTCACCCCTCCCAGATCCCGGCCGAGCTGGCCGCGAGCGACGTCCTGCTGCAGGCCAGCCACTATGAGCCGTTCGCACTCACGGTCGCAGAGGCGCTCGCCGCGGGCGTACCGGTCGTCGCGACCAGCGAGGTCGGCGCGATCGAGGATGTCGACCGCGCGGTCGCCGCGGAGGTCCGACCAGGTGACGTCGAAGGGATGGCCAACGCGATCGTCACGCTGCTCGAGCGGCTCGACGCCGACCGGGGCGGGATCGCGGCGGCGGCTCGCGCCGAGGCCGAGCGGCTGTTCGCCCCCGAGGTCGTGTGCGCCCAGATCTCGGACGCGCTCGAGCGCCTCGTCGACGGCGGCGGCGTCGCCGACCGCGCTCGCAACGGGCACACGTCGGACGTTTGATCTAGCTGCGCGCCACGGGTAAAGCTCTCGCGCAGGCCGGCCGATGTGTCCACGAGGGCTCGATCACCCCGGAGCATCTCAAACCGAGACCAGATGACCATTCTCCTCATAGCCGCCGCCTGGATTGCGATTCTCGCCCTGTTCGTGGCTGTCTGCCAGACGGCCGCACGGGGCGATCGGCAGCCCGCGCGCGTGCTCGACGCCGGCGAGCATTCCGCCGGTCTCCGAACGCAGCCGTGGCGAACGCAGCCGTGGGAGCACGCCGGCGACGCCATCCGCGTCAGGCGGCCGCTGGGTCTCCCGCTCCGCGATGGTGGCCGCACACGCCGCGAGCGGGTCCTGCACGTCGCCCGCTAGCAGCCCGCGAGCGCCGATGAAGCTCCGTCCGCGGGCCGATCGGCTGGTCAGAGGCCGCGACGCCCGAGGACGTGCGGGACCGTGCGAAGCAGGATCTTGACGTCAGTCCACAGCGACCAGTTCGCCACGTACAGATAGTCGATCGCGACCATCTCCCGTAGCGGTACCCGCGCCGGGCCGAGGATCTGCCAGGGGCCGGTCATGCCCGGCATCAGCTCCAGGCGCCGGCGGTGCCAGCCCTCGATGCGGCGGTCCTCGTCGACCACCAGGGGCCGCGGGCCGACCAGGCTCATCTCGCCGCGCACGATGTTCCACAGCTGCGGCAGCTCATCGAGCGCGCTCTTGCGCAGCAGGCGCCCGACACGCGTCACGCGCGGATCCTCAGCGATCTTGAAGAGCCCCTCCTTGGCCTCGTTGCGGTCGCGGAGGGCGTCCTTCATCGAGTCCGCGTCAGGGACCATCGTGCGGAACTTGAGCATATGGAAGCGCTGCCCGTGCCGGCCGACGCGCAGCTGGCGGAAGAACACCGGGCCGCGGCTGTCGAGCTTGATCGCGATCGCGAACACGATCAGCAGGGGAGACACGGCGAGCAGGCCCAGCGAAGCGCCGAACAGGTCGAAGGCGCGTTTGAACGCCTTCGAGGAGCGGGTCAGGTCAAAGCGCCTGACCCCCATCACCGTCACTCCGTGGAGGTCGTCGAACTCGACCGACGATCCGACGACCTCGAGCAGGCGCGGCAGCACGCTGACCCTGACGCCGACCGCCTTCAGCGTGCGCACGAGGTTGAGCATCTCGCCGGCGTCGACGCTTCGCGGCGCGATGATCGCGCGGTGGACATCGAGCGTCTGTGCGAGATCGCGAATCTCAGCCAGCCGCGGCTCGGAGAACGTGTCCGTCGACCACGGCGCGACCTTGTCGAGGTCGAGATGCGCGACCACGACCGCCTTGACGCCGCCGTGACCGGTCAGCTTCGAGCGGATTGTCTCGGCGGAGAGGTCATCGCCGATGAACAGGCAGCGCTCGGCCGGCGCGAGCCACAGCGCGATCGCCCGGGCCGCCGCGCGTGCCAGCAGCAGCCCTCCGGCAAGCGTCAACCACAGGAACAGCGCCTCGTGACGGTCGAGCGTGCGGTGCGTGATCAGGCCCCCGAGGAGCCACGTCACGAGCACGCACAGCGTCGCGAGCTGAAGCAGCTTCGGCGCCTCGTCGAGCGTTGTCTTGCGCAGCAGCGTCTCGTCGCGGTCGTACAGGCCGCTGAGCTTCGCGCAGACGACCAGGACCGGCAACCCCGCAACCGCCGCCCACGTCAGCTCCAGCGAGCGCGTCGACAGCGCGATCGTCAGCAGGAATGCGCCAAGGATCGCGACGATGTCGCTGACGAGCAGCATGCGGCGGAACAGCGCGTCCCGTCGCATCGACGCAGCGGGACCGCGAACCTCCGAGATCCCCTGTGCGAGACCGCCGCGGCGGGTCGCCCGCGCGAGCAGGCCGCGCGACGCCGGCGCCGACGCGCCCCACGCTAGGCCCTTCTCGGTCCCACTCCCAGTCTCGACACTCACGGCGCCTCCCGCCTCCTTGCTCGCCACACGGGTCTCTGATCGTGACCCCTACAACCCCAACAAATGTCGAGATCCCGTGACCTCACTGACGCGGCCCATCATAAACGGCGCTCCGAGCGAGCGCAAGGGGGGACTCAGAAGTCGCACGCGGGCAATCCCCAGGTCCGCGATCATTCGGCTCACCCGAATTTTTGTTCGACACCTTGGCAGCCGAGCGCGCCTGCGCGGCCACTCCTGCGACGGTCGGCGCGCGTGCTCGAAGATCAGCGGCCGCACGCGCGGGCTGCGCGTCCACGACGACCGGGCGCCCATCCCGCGGAGGCGCCCGGCCGTGGCGGCGCCGGCGGCCGTCCCGGTCGCAGGGCGCCGGCGACAAAGACGGCTCGGGCGGCCCCCTCCCTGGGACCGCCCGGCCGTCACACGATCAGCTACATGCATGTCTCGGTGACCGCGAGCGGCGACCGATCACAGCGTGTTGCTAGCTGATTTTTTCGACCCCTTTTTCGGCGATCGCCTGAACGCTCTTGAGGGGGTTGCTGTTCGTCGGCAGACCTTCGTAATCGGTTTCCTTCTTCAGGAGCTTCGCGCCTGTTTTGGTCCCGATCATGTACTCGAAGTACTTCTTGATCAACGTGATCTGTGCAGCAGACGGCTGCAGTTTCGGTTCGATCGAAGTGAAGCCGTCGAGCGAGAGGTCGTACGTGAAGCCGCACAGCGTGTACGCTTTCTCGATCGGGAACGTGCTCACTTCGTTCCATACTTCCGTGGTCGAGGCCGGCGGGAATTCGTGTCCGGCACCGTTCACGTAGACGTCACCCTTGCAGTTCGCTGTACCGATCAGGCCGGGTTTTTTGTTCGGCTTTTCGGGCAGCGTGTACTTGCCTTTGGTGGTAACCAGGCCGTTGTCCTGTACGCCGACCCAGAATTTGGTGCCACCCGCTTCGTGGAATTTCGAGAACGCGTTCGCCGTGTTCACGTAGCCAATGGAACCGGGGTTTGCTGCTACTTCGTTGACGACGCCACCGCTGCCTTCGCCGCGGATGACGGTTCCTTCTTCCGGCCAGCTGAGGTTTTTGTTTTCTTCAGCCAGGTTGTTCCAGGTTTTGGCACCGTCAACCGGTTCCTGGTTGATCTGGTAGAGGTACTTCTTTGTGATCGCCGTCGTGCCCGAACCTTCGAGGCGGACAACGCGTTTGATCAGTTCTTCGCCTTCGCAGCCTTCGGGAAGCAGCTTGTCACCGTCGTCTTTGACTTCCTTCCACTTGACGCCACCTTTGAAGATTTTTTCAAGCGTCTGGTTGTTGAGGACGAGACGACCCGGCACTTTGCTGTCGGAGTTCATCGCCGACGTGCAGGTTGCAGGCAGGTTCACGATGATCGCGACCGGCGCCTGAAGCGTCGGGATCGAGAGGACCGTGGCGCCACCCGCAGCCGCTGAGATTGCAGCCTGCTGGGCTTCGTTCGGCGGCTGGTCGGTGCCGACGTACTCCCAGGTGTTGAATTCGGCTTTGTGACTGTTGTTGCCCCACGCTTCAAGGCCTGCACCGCTGCCGGTGCCGGTGTACGTCTTGACTTCCCCACCCGGTTTCGTCAGGTTGAAGTTCGGGATGAACGTTTTGTTCTGGGCGAATTCCTGCAGCGTTGAGCCCTGGCCCTGGATCTGTGTTTCCGCGCTGGCCGAGGCCGCGGGGATCATGACCGCTGCAGCGGAAGCTGCGGTCACGGCACAGGCTGTCACGAGCCGGCGGGCTGAAAATCCCGTCATTAGTGCGCTACCTCCATGAGTTGTTTCCCATTCCGATGGAAAGGAGCATCCGCTCCCAACGGGGACGATCTCAGCACCACGCGACGGCGGAGTTATCAAGCTGTGATGGTGCCGGCTCGCCTACATGTTGCGGAGTTGTTACTAGGCGACCGTCCGAAAGCGTGGCAAGAGTCAGCGTGCGCGACGCCGTGAGGACGCTCGGCCCCGGCCCCCCGGGCCGAGGCCGGCGCTTCAGCCTTTGTGCTTGGCCTTGGCGGGCCGCAGGGTCAGCACCTTGCTGGTCGTCTGCGGTTCGCCGGCCGGGTCGTGGGCCGCGACGGTCGCGCGGGCGGTGATCACGTGCGCGTGGGCGAGGAGCTTGCGTGCGAGCGCCGAGAGGTGCAGCGTCACCGTCTTGGCCGACCCGCCGGCAACGCTGAAGGCCCCGGTGGCCACGGTCAGAATCGCCTTTTTCGCCTTTGCCGCGTGCGCGCTCGCGCTGACAGCCGTCAGCGTCTTCAGCGTCACCGTGCCGATGCATGTGGTCGCGCCCGCGGGACACGTCACAGCGATCGAGAACGCGCCCGAGGAGCTCACGGTCACGCTCGGCGCGCTCGCGATCGTCGCGTCCGGAATGTGTGGCTTCTTGGGTTCTTCGAAGACCTTTTCGCCGAGATGGCCCCCTTCGCCGGGCGGCGGCGTGCCGGTGCCGGCACCGGATTCGCCGGGTGGCGTCACGATCAGCGCGTCGACCGTCAGCGTCGCTTCGCTCGATGTCACCGAGCTGACTTTGTTTTTGAACGTTGCGCGATACCTGTAGCCGCTCTCGCCGACGGTGGTGGCGGGGACGACGAGCGGGCTTTTGGTCGCGCCCGCGATCGGTGACCACCCCGAGCCGGGATTGACTTCCCACTGGACCGTCGGCGGCGGCGCGCCGCTCGCCGTGCTCGTGAAGGTCGCGCTTTCGCCCGCGGTGACCGTGCTGCCTTTCGGCTGGAGCGTGACTTTCGGCGCTTCTTCGGTCACCGTCAGAGTGACGGTTTCGGTCCTGACCGCGGTCAGCCCTTTCGCCGTGAATTCGGCGTAGTACTCATACCCGTTGCGGCCTTCGGTCGTGAGCACTTCGAGGCTGTCTGTTTCCGTCCCTTTGTCGCCGGTGACTTCATGTTCATCCGGTTCGAATTTGACGCCGCCGTCGCTTGAGACGAACCACTTCGGGCTCGGAGCCGGGATGCCGGTCGCCGCGGTCGTGAATTTCGCCGGCGTACCTGCGGTGACTTTCGTGCTTTCCGGCTGTTTGGTGATGACGATCGCTTCGGTTTTTTCTTCAACCGTGAGGCTCGGGCGGCTCGTAACGGTCAGCGTCGGCGTGTCCAGATTGTCCGTCTTGATTTCCTCGGTGATCTTGTATTTCCCGGCCGTGGTGAACTCGTGCACGAGCGTCGGCTTCTGGTACTGGTCGGTCTTCTGTTCTTCGCTGACGACCGCTTTCGTCGCTTCGTTTTCGATCTTCCACACGACGGACAGGGCATCGCCCTGCTTGATGAAGGACGACAGGGTGATCGGCTGGTCGACCGGGACCGGCCCGGTCGCTTCTTTGCCGGCGACGCTCACGATGTTCTTTTCAGCCGATGCCTTCGGGCAGCCTTCGCCGCCTGGCCCGAACTCGATGATCGCTTCTTTGGTCGGAAAGCTGCCCTCGCCGGACGGGGGTTCGCGCAGGTATTCCGGTACGAGCACGAACACGTCGCCGCCCGATCCGAGCGCTATCTGCGGATGTTCTCCGTCCTTCAGCCCCGGCTGCAGCGCACACTTGTCCGTCGCGCTGGACTGCTGCCCGCCGGTCCAGCCGATCGGGGCGAGCGTTTCCGCCGAGCGCTCCGCGATGCCGTACAGGCCTTCGGTTTTGCCGGCGGTTTCTTCGTTCTTGATGATCGTCAAGCCGTACAGAGTTTTGCCGTCGGCTGAGGCGAGCAGGCTGCCGCCGATGTCGCTTTCTTCTTCGCCGATCTCTTCGAAGCCCGCCTGCACGCCGGCGGTGTCGGGCACGATCGAGCGCGACGGCGTGCCAGAGTGGGTCGCGGGGAACTGGTCGAGCGCATCTTCGAAGTTGGAGCCTTCCTGCAGGAGCTGGTTGTTGGCGAGCAGCCGCTCGGAGGCGCCGGAGCCCGCGACAACGGGCGAACCGGGCGCGAAGAAGTCTTCGCCGAGCTGCACCTTGAACACGTTGGCACTGTCGACGAAGCTTTCGCCGAGTTCTCCGTTTTCCTTGACGCGCTGCGTGACGTAGTGGTCTTCGCCGTTTTCAAGCGCGTCTTCCTCGCATTCGACGCCGCCTTCTTCTTTGCATTCATCGTTGTGGGCGACGATCACGACTTCGTGGGTGTTCGGGTCAAGCGTGATCCCGTGCGGCTCGAGCAGCGCGAGGCCGGGCGTGTTCGACGTCGGCTGGAGCTTTTCCGGGCCGGCGAGCGGGATTGGTTCTTTGGGCGTGCCGGCGACGGGTTCGAGTTCTTTTTTCGCGTTGGGTGCCGTCTTGAACGCGTACAGGCTCGCCGCCGCGGACTCTTCTTCCTCGGGTACTTCTGTTGCGCGCTGCTCGTCGATGAGGAAGTACAGGCGGCCCTTTTCGGGGTCGACCGTGATCCCCTCGATCGTCTGGGCTTCCGCGTCGTTTTCGGCCGGCGGCGACTTGTAGCTGAAGTCGGAGTGGCCCAGCAGTTCGCCTTTTTTGGCCGGGTTGAGCTCCTGAAGGCGCAGGAAGCGGGTCTCTTCGCCTTTCCCGTTTTCGGACGGTTCTTTATCTTCTTCGAGCACGTAGACGTCGTTGTTTTTCGGTTCGACGCCGATGACGTGCCACGGCTGGAAGACGGTGAAGTCGAAGCCGAGGATCGAGGGCGTGAGCTCTCCCGGCGAGCTGCCCGGGGCGCCGAAGCGCTCGAGTTCACCAAAGGTTTCCGAGGCCAGCGCGACGCCCGCTGTCGCGAGCATGATGCTCAGCACGAGGCCTGCGAGCAGGCACGCTCTCCTGCAGATGGGGCGTACGGGACTCATCGGACTCCGATCTCGGGGGGTTTCGCGGCCGGCGCACGGCTTTCGTGTTGCACGCGCTGCCGCGTCGGCGAGGCCGCCAGATGATGATCGCGATCCGCGGAGGGGAGCGTGTTGCCGAATTGTGAAAGCCAGCCACGAGCAAAGCCAGCCGCGCGAGCGTGTGTCATCTGCTGCCACCCATGCGGCGTTGCGAGCGCACCGTGGAGATTGTCGCCGGCGCGACGCGCACCTCGCGCTCACTACGGCGCGGCCGGCGCTTGACGCCCGCGGCGCCGGCGAATGCCGCGAGCAGCACGATGCCGAGCAAGTAGGTCGGCGAGGGCTCATGTTCGGGGGCGCGGTAGGCCACCGCCTGGTTGCTGACCGACTCGGTCGCCTCCTCCTCCTCCTCTTCTTTCTGGGCCGCCTCGACGGGAGAAGTGACGGCTGAGGTGCCGCTCGGCGGGGTCGGGTTCGCGGGCGCGGGCAGGGGCGGCGGCACGAACGGAGCGAGGATGAACGGCAGCGTCGGCTGGACGAAGAAGGGCGTCGGAGGTTCGTGCGGCGCCTGCGGCGGACGCGTGATCGGCACGACACTCACCGGCGGAGGCGGCACCGGGACCACCCCGAGCGGCGGCGCCGACGCCGGCGCCCCGCTCGGAGCCGGCGGCGGCGGCGGCGGCGGCGCGGCGGCCTGTTCCTTCGCGGCCGGGCGCTTGACCGGCGTCGTTCCGCACGGGCGGCGTACGCTTCCGGCCTGCACCGTCACCGGCAGCGATGCCGCGAACCCACCGGCGCTGATCGTGACGGTCGTCGTCCCGGCGTTCAGCGCACAGAAGAGGCCCGATTTCGATTCGTATGGCGCGCCTGACGATACTTTCTGGCCACCTTCGAATTCCGGTTCCTGTGTCTTTTCGTTGAACTTCACGGCGTTCGGTTCCGCCGAGTTCAGTTCGGGCTTGACAAACCGGCCGATTTCTTCGTCCGATGAAGTGAACGAGTATTCGGGCGGAATGCCCGCCGCGCAATCGGCGCCGACGCAGTTCGCAGGAATCGGCGTGAAGGTATAGGAGAAGCGTTCGCTTTCGCTTTCACCGAACGCCGTGTTGCCGGCGCGCGGACGGCGTGCGAGCCCTACGAAGGCGGCAACCTGGCTGCGGCGCAGGAGCGTTCCCTGTTGGCCTTCAAGCGCCAGTTCGCCGCCGCCATGTTCTCCTTCGGCGATGTTCGGGATCAGCTCGGCGGTGACTGCGGCATTGCCGCGGCCCGCGGCCGCCGCTTCATATTTCCCGACCTCGGCGAGCAGGAACCCGCTGGCGCCGATGAAGTCGGGGAGTTCGGAGCTTTGAACGCTGACGTAGCCGAGCGTGCCCGAGCCGTAGGCCGGGATCGCCGAGTGCGGCAGCAGCAGCCTGAGGTTCTGTTCGGGCGCGTCGAAGAAGTAGGCGGCCGCTTTGCCGGCGACGATCCGGTTGATCGTTTCCGCAGCGTTGCCTTCGGCGTGTTCGGCCTGACGGTTGAGGTCGGCGCTGCCGACGACGATGGCCGGCTCCAGCACCGCGCTCGCGGCCGCGAGCTGTGCGGTCAGCCATTCCAGCTGCTGGGGATCGACGGCGCTGCTGTCGTCGATCACGACCACTCGCACCGGGGACTTCGCCGTGCCCTTCGTGAAGGCGTAGTACGCCGACCCGCCCGAGGCGCACGAGCTGGCGCTCGTGAACGGGAATGAGAACCTTTCCGTGAACAGGCACTCGCTTTCACCGACGCGGTCGGTCGGCGAGGGAGCGGCGTAGGCGTAGCCGCCGCCGCCGCCTTCGAGCAGTTCGGCGTAGCGCGTGAACTCCTGTCCGTAGGGGATTTCAAGCGTCGCTTTTACGAGCGCCGCACCGGTCGTCAGGCGTGGTCCTGTGTACAGGAATGCCTGCACGCCTTCGATCGAGTGGGCCTGCTTGAGCGCGTCCGAAAGCCAGGTGTCAGGGCCGAGGTGGGCGTTTGCGCGCGCCGCGCATGGAGCGCCGCACTGCGAGCCGCCGCCAACCGCAAACGCGGTCGTCCCGCTCGCCACCGGCACCGCGGGCCTGCCCAGGCCGGGAGGCATCGTGCTTTCGGCTCGGGGATAGGAGTAGCGCGCGATGTCGGCCGTTTCAAAGCCGCTGCCCTGCTCTTCGCCCTTCGGGAAGCCGCCGAGCGTCCATCCCGAGCTGCCCGTCGGCCCGACGAGGGCGACCCAGCTCGGATCCGGTTCATAGCCCTTGTCGTACTGCTTGTAGCTGCCCTCCGGCGGGCCGACTTCATCGTGGTCGTGTTCCTGATCGCTCCACCCGGCGGCGGTCTGGCGAAGCAGGAAGGCCGGCGGCTCGCCGAGCGGATATGGCCTGATCAGCGCCGGCGGGAAACCGGCGGGCGGCGGCCTCTGTTCATCGGAGCTGTTCGTGTGCGGTTCCACCCCTGCGCCGATCACACGCAGAGCGCCACCTTCGCGGAACAGCGCAAGCGAGCCCGGCGCGCTGAATCCCGGGTAGGGCTGCGCCGTCGCTTCCCAGGGCGCCGCCGGCGAGTTGCGCTCGAGGATGCGCGGGACGCCGGCAGCGCTCTCCGCGGAGAGCGCTGCGCCGCCATCGGGCAGCCCGGCGACGGCCCATGGGATGTCCTGGGTTTCGCTGGCGAGCGCGGCCGCGACGGCTTCATCGACATGCCAGCCCGATCCGCTGTTCGCCAGCACCCCGCCCGTGTAGAAGAATGAGCTTCCCTCACCGTTGAACATGAAATGCGGCACGCGGTAGGCGACGAGCGCTTCGGCGCCGGCGAACGCGATCGAAGTGAAGCTCGCGCCCGCGACTTCCGCCGGGAGACACGGCTCTGGCACCCCTTCGGCGCAGGTCGGTTCCTGCGTCCACGTCTTCCCGTAGCGCAGCAGCACCCCGCCCTGCCCGACGGCGTAACCGGTGCTCGTGCTTTCCGGATTGAACGCGATCCCGAGCAGGTCGCCGCGGAAGTCGATCGGCGTCGCCGGGTCTTTTTCCCAGAGGTCGGTCTCCTTTCGCCACAGCCACATCTGCCCTTCGCTACCGACGGCGTAGGCGCGGCCGGCTGTCGGCCAGGCGACCGCGCGCAGATGCGGCGTCTGGCGCACGCCCGCAACGTTGAGGAGACTTTCGGGCTGCCAGCCAACCCCCGCTGAATAGCGTGCGACCTCACCATCTTCCCCAACCGCCAGCGCACCGCTTTCGAGCGCACCCACCGGCACGCCCGGCTGCGGCGCGATCGCGAGCAGCGGGCGGCGGAAGGGCACCGGGTAGTTCTGCAGCAGGTCTTCTTCCGGGTCGAGCGTCAGGTGGACCGGAAGCCTCGCGCTGCCGAGCCAGCCCTCACGCGCGGAGGAGAACGCGGCGCCGTGGCTCCCGCCGACGTCGACGTTCGCAGCGGAGCCGAGCGCGAGGACGCGTGCGAAGTTTTCATCTTCCAGCCGCAGCGAGACACCTTCACCGAGCCCCGTGATCACGCGTTCGCCGAAGGGAGTGGAGGGGTTTGCCCAGGCGAAGCTTCGCGACGCCCCGGTCGGGAGCGGTTCTTCGAGCACGTGTGTGCAGGGGGCAACCGCGTTCCCCGGGCACCAGCTCGCCGGGGCTTCGCCTTCGTCGGCGGCCGTCGGCTTGAAGAAGATCGTCGTCGGCGTCAGGGTGTCCGCCCGCTCACCGTCGATCCAGACCCCCTGCGAGCTCACAGTGAGCAGCTGGGCATTGCCCGAGGGCGGCTCGCCGGTCCCGGACTCATGCAGCGGAGTGCTCACTCCACCCGCCAGCGGAACCTGCAGCGGCGTCGGGGAGACGAGCTGCCAGACCGCGCCGTGCGGGCCTTCTTCGCGGTGAAACAACGCCACCGAATCCGATTCGGCCTGCAGTTGCGCGAGCAGCCAGGCGTTCCCGGCGGAGCTGGCAGCGAGCGCGAGCACGCGGAAGCCACCTGCTTCGACGCTGCTCTGCGGTATTTCGATCGGCTCAGACGTCCACGTATGGGCTGACCCGCTCCAGTGCAGAACGCTCGTCTCGGCCGCCGCGGACTTCGTGGAGACGGGCACGACGAGCGCGCCGGCGCTGCCCGGCCCTTCTTCGAGCGCCGCGACGAGCGGCGCCCGCCTGCCTCCGGGTTCGAACAGGTCTTCGCCTTCTTTGAGCGTCGGTTCGCCGGAAGTCTGCGTGTAGGAACCTCCCGGCGCGCGCACGAGCAGCACCTCCTGGCGTTGACCGCCGCTCGGGACGCTTCCCAGCAGCGCGCCGCTGCCGTTCGCCGTGATCGAGCCGGTGAGCGGGCTCTGGCTCGGGACAAAGCCGCTGAGAGGGTTGCCGGAGCCATCGAGGATCGGGGGCGCGAGTGTCCAGCCCGTCCCGGCGACGTAGTGCAGAACCGCCCACGTCGCGCGGCTCTGGGCCCCGATCTTGCCGATCGCCCACGTCTCGTCGGCGGCCTCTGCTGGAGATGCGCCGAGCATCAGCAGTTCATGAGCCGGAGCCGCGGCGTCGGTCTGGGGGGTCACTTCCTCCGCAGCTCCCGCGTGAGCCTCGCCGATCGCATGGCTCGCGCGGCTCGGGGCGAGGCTCGCCCCGAGCAGGATCGCGATCGTCGCGACAGCGGCCGTCGTGGGCGCGACTAGCGCCCGTCCGCCGCGACGGCGGCGGGCGCCGAAGGTCCGAAAGCTCACGGAAGGAGTCCCGTGAGCGGCAGGCTGCGAAGGCTCGGAAAGCGCAGCGAGGTCGACACCGTCGTCTCGTTGCTCTTGTTCAGCGACACTGTCGGCAGCGGCGCGAGCGCATGGCTCTGCAGCTCGAGCTTCGTCGGCCAGTGCCGCGGGTCAAGCCGCAGGCGCAGGCTGTGCCTGCCCGCACCGAACGTGCGTGCGGGCGTCGAGGCGACGACGCGCTTGCCGCGCATCGCGAGCAGCTTCAGACGAGCGCGGACGACGAGATGGAAGCGCAGTTCAACAAGATCGCCGTGCCGCGTCGTCGTGAGACCGGAGAGCAGCGGCAACGTCACGCGCGATTCCTGGTGCTGGGTGGTTTCGACGTGCGGCGTGGTCGTCGTCGCGGTGAGTTCGCCAAGCAGCCCCGAGTCGTCCGTCGGAAGCGTCACGGGGGGCGGTAGCGGGAGGCCCTGGTCGGGGGGTCGTTCAGTGATCAGCGTTTCGAACGCCGGGTCGTGGTCCTGTGCAGCACCGTCCTGCATTTCGTTCTGTTCCTGTTCGGTCGAGAGGTGCAGGAGCCAGCCCTGCGTCGTCGCCAGCCAGCAGTCGTGAATCGCCGGGCACGTCATCGTGAACGCGGCACCCTTGCCGCCCACACCCGCTTCATCGGGCAGAAGCTGTTCATCTTCGGCTGAGATCGCTCCCCCGGCCGTCACACGGGCTACGCGCGCGTAGGCCGTCGTCGAGGGTTCTTCGCCTGGTATTTCGCTCGTCGCCGCGCTGTAGTCCTGGGGAGAATCAAGCCCCATCCAGGCCTTTTCGGTTCCCGGCTCGCCCGCGATCGAGGTGACGGTTTCCCCGGGGAACGGTTCGGTGCCGGATATTTCTGTCCGTTCGGGCCCGACGACCTGGCGCCACGCTCCGCCGATGTCGCGCGCGACGGTCACCTGACCGGGCTCTGGGCTTTCCGGGTCGGCCTGCGGCCCCGCCCCCGCCCAGAGGATTTCTTCGCCGGGCGAGACCACGCCGGTCGACAGGTGCAGGAAGTCGAGGGCGGCGGGGAACTCTTCGCTGCCGTACAGCGGCAGTTCTTCGAAGCTGACCGGTTCGAACGGCGGGCTCGAGCCGTCCGGGCGGCTGACGTGCAGCGCCGGCGGTTCCGTTTCACGGTCGTGCTGTCCTATCCGCACGCTCTCGTACAGGCGGCCTTCGAACGCCTGCGCGCTCTCGATCGCGTCGCGTTCGCCGAGGTACGGTTCCTCGGTCAGGGTCGCGCCGTTCCAGTGGAGCTGAAACGACCCGCTCGCGACGCTTTCGGCCGGCAGCGCGTTGCCGACGAACCAGCAGTCGTTGGGCCCGAGACAGGCGCCGGCGTTCATCTCCTGGTAGGAGTCCGCTTCGAACGCGGGAAACGCAAACGATTCCATGATGCGCAGCGCTTCGCCGTCATGCCCCGGGTTCGAGAAGCGGCAGAGGGTGTTATCGCGTGTCGGCGGCGGTTCTCCGTGGGGCCCGACAGCGCCGCCAGGACGTCCGTCGGAGATCGTCCAAAATTCTTCGGGGCCGGCCCAGATCACGCGACCATCGCTCGCTCCGCACTTGTTCGAGAGCTCGTGCCAGGTGACTCCGTTGAACTCCCACACCCCCGCGGGCACCGTCGGCAGGTTGCCAGCGGTGATCAGCGCGCCCCGGTTGGTCATACCGGGTGCGAACTCGATATCACCGATGCGCCCGAGTCCGATCGGCGCCGGTGCTTCGGGTACCCCCGGCGGGGCGGGTGGCGGGGCAGGCTGTTCGAGGCGCCATGATGCCCCGCCGTCGTCCAGCAGCGACTGGGCCGACGCGTTCGCCGCCCAAAGCATCACGGCCAGCAGCAAGGCCGCTGCGGTGAGGACCGACAGGCTCGCGGCCCGATGGCGCCGCGTCATCGCCGCCGCCCTGGGTGGCGCCTCGCGGCGCGGCTGCGCGGTTTCGGCTTCGCCTTCTCGGTGCGCAGGAACTTCACCGGGAGACTGAAATGGAGCACTGCATGCCCCGTCGCGCTGAACGTGATGCGCACATCCGCGTCGAGGCCGCCGCCGGCCGCGAGCGAGCGATAGGCCGGGAGCAGCGTGAGCGCGAGCTGCACGAGCCCGTCGCTGCCTGTGCCCGCTGCGACCCTGCCGGAGGCAACGTCCCGCGTGGCGACCGTCACGCTCGCCCGCCGCGCGCCTGCCCGGCCGGATGCGTTCCCGGCGCGCTTCGTGCGGATGCGGATCGAGCTGCTCGCGCCGGCGGACACGCTGCCGGCTCCCGGAACCTCGACGTCGAGCATGACCCGGCCGTCGGGCAGCGACACAGCCGTTGCTCTCAGCTCCCACGGCGGCACGAGCGCCGGGCTCGCCGGCGGGCTCGAGACGTATTGAGCGACCGTCCCGGGAGTCGCTGGGATCCTGTGCACGATGAACGCGTCGGACTCGTCGTTGCCGTCGCCGTAGACGAGGTTGTTGGCCGTCGAGGCGAAGCTCAGCGTGTCGCCGTCGTCGGAGAAGGAGGGCGAGTAGGCGCCCTGTTCGTCGTGATACGGGTCGACTCCGGGCGATTCGGGAGTCGGCTGCTGTTCGCTGCGCTCGTCTTCGCTTTCGAAGCCGTGCGTCACGCGCGTGATCGTGTCATCGGCGAGGTCGACGTCGAACAGCTCGATCATCCCGGGCGTGGCAGCGGGAGCGCTGACGAGCGCCGGCGAGCCGAGCGGGTACTGGGTTCGCTGCGTCGTGAACGCTACCTGCGTGCCGTCGGGCGAGACCGCGAAGTCACGGATCGCGGAGGATTTTTCGATTTTTTCCTCCGTGCCGCCTCCTCCCCCGATCGCCGTCAGCCGCCGCAGCGCCTGCACGCGAGTGAGCCCGTCGGCCATGTTGACGACGTAGAGATCGTCCGTCGATTCGGCTTCTGCGAACTGGACCACGCCGCCGGCGACTTCGCGGGCGCCCGTCAGGAACGCGACAGTCGTGCCGTCCGCGCTCAACTGCGGAACGTAGTCCGCGTCGACTTTCGTGCCCCACAGTCCTTCCGGATTTTGCTCGTAGTGTTCGAACGGCCCGGCGCACGGGTCCAGCGGCGACAGCGGCAGCGTGAGTTCCTGCTCGTGGCAGAGCGGGTCAGCTGGATCGGAGCCGCCGGTGACGCGCCGCGTCGGCGCGGCGGCACCTTCGCCGATGCGGCGCCACAGCGGTTCTGCCAGCTGCGCTTCCTCGGTGCCCTGTTCGCCGGGCAGCAGCTGCGTCTGCTCACCGAGGTCCTGCCCCATCCAGGTGACCGTCGTGCCGTCGGCGCTGATCGACGCGCCGACCCACTCGGCCTGACCGCCTTCGGGGTTCGCCGGATCGGGCACCAGCGGAGCGAACCTGGGCGTGTTGGCGCCGCCTGGAAAGACCGCGCCGTACTGGCCCCCGTCGTTGATCTGGGGCTGCACTGGCTTGTCGACACCGTCCGCCGGCTGACCGGTGGCCGGGTTGTATTCGGCGCTCACAAGCTTCGTTTCGCCCGTCGCGCGATCGCGCACGAGGACCTCGAGCGCAGGCGTCGCTTCGGCTTCGCCCAACAGATTGGACTGCGCGGTCGTGATGAACACGACGTAGCGCCCGTTCGCGCTGATCGCCGATCGCGCGCTCGCGAGAGATCCAAATTCGCTCGGATGTTCGCTCGCGTAGTGCGCGCCTTCGTCGGTGCCGTTGACCGCGGACGCAAGTTCGTAGGCCGGTTCGCCGGGACCCGGTTCCATGTCGCGCACGTAAACGTCGGGCGAGGCGTTGGTGTCTTCGGGCACAAGCGATTCGTTCGTCGTGAAGCTCACGTAGCGCCCGTCCGCGCTGATCGACGGCAGCGTCGCATTGCCGGGCGCGACCTGTTCAACCTGACCCGTGAGCAGGTCGCGCCGCCAGACGCCGGTCTGCCCCCCGAACGAGCCGGCGAAGGCGACGTAGCGCCCGTCGCCCGAGATCGCTGGGTGGATCGCATCGTTCGCCTGTTCATGCGGGCCGCTCGCGGGCGCACTCGCGGACGCGATTTCGATCGGGCCGAAGACATCAGCGCGCGCCGCGGTCGAACCCGCGCCGAGCAGCATGAGGAGCGCACACACCAGCGCCGGAAGCGGGCGGCCGCTCATCGAATGTCCACCGGCTCTCGGACGACGCCCGTGTTGCCGAGCTGGTCGCGTGCACGCACGATCACGGTGTAGATGCCAGGTCGCAGGTAGGTGTGCACGAGCAGCTTCTTTCCTCGAGCATCCGTCCCGTCACCGAAGCTGACGTACACGGAGGAGGTGTTGACCCCGGAGTACGGGTCGCTGATGCGGACGGTGACGCGCCGCCCGCTGCGGGCGAGCTTGACCGCCGGCGGGCCTCCGTCGATCTGCAGGGACGACGGGGCGCTGAGCGTCGACTGCCCGTCGATGTCGGTGGCGAGCAGCGCGAGCTCGTGTGTGCCGTTGCCGAGACGGCGCGCGTCCAACCGCAGCTCGGTAGCCCCCGGGGGCACCGCGAGCTCGTGGCCGTCGAGGACCACGTGGTAGGTGATCGGCCCGTCGGCGCTTTCGGCGGGCGCCCAGCTGACAAGCGCCTGCGAGGGCTTGATCCACCCCTTGGGCGAGCTGAGGATCAGCTCGGCCGGGGGCGCGGTCGCAACCGAGGCGACGATCGCGGCGTTGCCGATCGAGCCCTGCTGGAAGGCGATGAGGCCATCGCCGAGACTCGAGCGCCCGACGGCCAGTTCGCCGATCGGCCCACCTGCGCCGCCGCCGACGAGCGCGGTCTGCACGGCGCCGCCCGGAAAGTCCTCGCGGACGGCGACGGCCGGGGTCCCGCTCGGCTCGATGCTCGCCCACGCCGAGACACCTCCGCCCGCCGGGTTGACAACGCTCGCCGCCGGCTGTTCGGGGCCCGTGAACGGTGGGCCCAGCGAGAGCGTGCCCGACAGGCCTTTGTCGTTGCCCTCGACCACGCGCGGCACGCCGTTGGCGTCGTAGAGGACCCGCGGTTCGCGGTGTTCGTCGATGTCGATACTCGGCGGCCCGATCTTCGCCGCAGCGCCGCCCGCGACGGCATTGTCGGCCACGATCGCCCCGGTGAACATCGCGCCGGATTCCGATTCGCCGTCAGGAAGCGAGTTGAGGAAGATCCGCGGACCGGGGAGCGATGATCCGGGGCCCCCGGCCTGCCGGTAGGCGACGTCGGCCTGCCCGAGCAGCGTCATGCTCACGCTCGGAGCGTCCGCTTCCGTGTTGATCGGCGCGCCGTTGAAGCTCGTGGCACTCACCGGAAGCACGTAATCGGCGTTGGCGCCGAACAGCCGCCTCGCCCAGATTCGTGCCACACCGCTGATTTCGGGCTCCTGCCAGACCACGACAGCCTGGCCGGTGCGGTTGATCGCGATCTGCGGCGCATTGGCCTGTGTCGGCGGGCGCATCGAGATCCCGGTGTCGCGGTTGATCGCACCGAGGTCGAGCCAGCGCTCGCCCTGATAGTGGGCGACCCGCACCTCCTCGTCGACGTCGCCTGGGTGCAGTTGCGGGATATCGCCCGCACTGTTGATCACCCGGTAGACGACGTCGGCCTGCGCGGTCGAGCTCATCGCGATCTCGGGGCTGGTGCCGGTGGCGTCGCCGATGTCGGGATCGACGATCACCGCTTCGCCGAATTCCGAGGACCCGGGATCGAGCGTCGAGCCGAGCAGCTCGTCGACCGGACGTTCGCTGCCTTCGTCTTTTTCGGTTGCGAACGGAGTCGCCCAGACGACGACGAGCTGCCCGCCGTCGGAGGCGCCGATCCGTGGCCAGCTCGCGCCGAACGACTGGCCGCGATCGACCTGTATCGGCTCCAGCCAGCGCCCGCCGATGAAGCGCGACACGAACACGTGGGCAACGCCGTCGACGCGCTGAAGGTAGACGACGCCGCCGGTGCCGTCTTCGGCCATCGCGACGCCACCGAAGCCGACGATTTCCGGGCTCGGGCCGGCGAGCGTGACACCCGGGAGGATGACCGCCTCGGCGGGCCGCACGGGCCCCGCCAGAGACGCCGTGGCGAGCGTGAGCGCGAGCGCCACGACGGTCCGCATCAGCCTTGCGGCTACTCGCCTGGAACTCCTTTCATCCGGCATCGAAGGCGCCAACGTAGAGGTCCAGATAGCGGGACGCGGCAGTCGAGCAGAAGAGTTCACGAGAAGGTCACGAAACCTGTTCGCGCATGCCTCGCCTCGGCTCCTGTCGCAGCCCGCCAGGTCAGGATTCCGGTTTGTTGATGGCACCGGCCGACAGAGCGAAGGCGCAGCGGAAGTTCTCGGCCGCGCTGACGGGCTCCGAGCCGGCGAAGCCGCCCTTGTTTTCGTTGTCGAACACGGTCACGTACTGGAGCGATTCGGGCAGCGGGTTGGCCGCGAGCGGCAGCGGGTTCGGTTGGCCCTGGCGGGGATTGCCCGTCGCGCCTTCCGTGACTCCCTCCGAGCCCGCCGCGGCAGAGCCGGCTTCGGTCGTGACCAGCGAGGAGCTCATCTCGCGTTCGTCTTTGAGTCCGCGGCTCGGGTCCTGGTTGACCGTCGCCGTCAGCGGCGAGTCGTGGATCGTCGACTCGAGCTTGACCCGTTCCGCGGCGCCGAGCAGTTCGGCTGCCGAGGGGAGCCAACCGCCTTCTGCCTCACAGGCTTTGCTGGCCCAGATGTAGCTGTTCTTGCCCGCATCGGCCTTGCTCAGCGGATACGGAGCTGAATCCAGGCACCAGGTGCCGATGTCGACCGTCGCGGGCGGGCAGGTGCCGGCGAGTTCTTCGGCTGTCTTGCCTCCGACTCGGGCCGCCTCTCTGACGGCGGGGATGGCCGCGGCGGGGAATTTGCGGTTCTTGCCGAGTACGAGGATGCCGCCGGCGTAGGGCTTGCTGCTGACGGGGTGCCCGTCGAATGCGCTGATCACGGCGCGGCGTGCGGCGTCGGCGAGGCCCGTCGTGGAGAAGATCAGCGCGACCAGCGCGATCACCATCGCCGGGGAGGGCAGCAGGTGGCGAAGGCGCGTCACGGTGCCTGTTTGGGGTCCCGGGTCGTGAACCGCGGCGGAGCGGCGCGCTTGACGTCCTGCAGCTCATCGACGGAGACCTCCTGGATCGTCGAGAGCACGGCGTCGAGCGCGACCCCGGAGAGCGTCTCGTGCTCGAGCAGCGCGGTCGCGGTCTCCTCGACCGTGCTCCAGTTGCGGTCGAGCACGATCGCTGCGCGCGCCTCGGCATCGCCGACGAGCGCCTCGACCTCGTTGTCGATCACGTTGAGCGTCTCCGGGCCGACCGAGCCGAGGTCCTGCAGCGACGCGCCGAGGAACACCTCACCGCTCTTCTCGCCGATCGTGACGAGACCGAGTGCCTCGGACATCCCGAACGAGGTGACCATGCTGCGCGCGAGCGCCGTCGCGGCATGGAGGTCGTCGTGGACGCTCGTGGAGGTATGCCCGAACGCGATCCGCTCACCCGCAAGGCCCGCGGTGATCACGATCAGCTGACTCTGCAGCTCGGGCTTGGTCATGATCGTCTGGTCGCGGTCGGAGAGCATGTGCGCGGCCGTGCCGAGCTGGCGGCCACGCGCGACGATCGAGAGCTTGCGCGTCGAGGTCGCGTGCCCCAGCGCCTCCGTCACGACCGCGTGCGAGGCCTCGTGTATCGCGATCAGCCAGCGCTCCTGTTCGGTCAGGATGTGGCGCTTGGCGGGGCCTGCGACGACCCGGTCGATCGCCTCCTCCAACGTCGCCTGGTCGATCTGGGCACGCCCGTCGCGGACGCTCAGCAGCGCCGCCTCGTTGACGACGTTGGCAAGCTCAGCGCCACTGAACCCCGGGGTCTGGCGCGCGACCTCATCGAGCGAGGCATCCGCCGCCAACGGCCGCTTGTTGCCATGCAGGCGCAGGATCTCAAGGCGCCCGTGCACATCCGGGACATCGACCACGACCTGGCGGTCAAAGCGCCCGGGCCGCAGCAGCGCCGGGTCGAGGATGTCCGGGCGGTTCGTCGCACCCATCACGACCAGCCCGCCATCGCCCGCGAACCCGTCCATCTCGACAAGGATCTGGTTGAGCGTCTGCTCGCGCTCGTCGTTGCCCTGCCCGATCCCCGCACCGCGCTTGCGCCCCGCGGCATCGAGCTCGTCGATGAAGATGATCGCCGGCGAGACCTTGCGCGCCTTGCGGAACAGATCGCGCACGCGCGCCGCGCCGACACCGACGAGCGACTCGACGAAGTCCGAGCCCGACACCGAGAAGAAAGCCGCGTCGGCTTCACCCGCGACGGCCTTTGCGAGCAGCGTCTTGCCCGTTCCCGGAGGGCCGACGAGCAGCACGCCCTTCGGTGCCGCCGCGCCGACATCCAGGTACTTGCTCGGATCGGACAGATAGTCGCGAATCTCGCGGAGCTCGGCGAGCGCCTCGCCGGCGCCGGCGACGTCGGCGAACGTGATCCGGTCTTTGGTGCCCTTGCCCTTCCGACGCCCTTTGCCCGCGAACGCCGAGAACGAAGCCAGCCCGCCGGCAGCGCTTTCCCCGCCCGCGCGCATGAACAGCGAGAACAGACACACGAGCAGCAGGATCGGGATCAGGAACTGGACGATGATCGTCCTCGTCTCCTTGCCCGCCTGCTGGTTCACCGCGACCGTCGCGCCACTCGCGGACAGTTCGCGAAGAAGCTGCTGGGTGATGGCGCCCGATCCGGGGTAGGCCGTCCACAGCTCGCGCTGCAACCCCGTCGGCGCCGCCAGTTCCGCGTTGTTTTTGCCGCCGCTAACCGCTTCGATCCCGCCGGACGGCGTGAGCGCCGGAGCGGCGGTCGTCGTCGTGACCTCAACACGATTGTCGTGGTCGAGCACCAGCGCGTTCGCGAGCAGCTTCCGCTTCGCGAGCGTCTGCACCGTGCTCAACGGCACCTGCGTCCCCGAGCTGCTCGGCTTGATCGACCCGAGCAATGCGGCAAAGGTGATTGCCAGGCCGATCGACGCAAGCAGCAGGAACAACGCCAACGGATCTTTCAACGCCGCCCTGCGCAGGCCCGACGCAAAGTCCCCGAGGGCCACCAGCACCGGGTTGCGCCGATGCGCAAGACCGGAGCGCACCGCGGCCCGGCTCTTCTCGGGACTGCCGGCACCGTTTGTCGAAGCGCCGCCGCTGGGGATCGGCTCTGCTGGCGTGGGGTCGTCGGTCATGGCCTCAGTTCAATCCGTTCGGTCGCGGTGTGCGTCGCAGGCAGCGCAATCTCCGCCTTGGCGTCGAGGCCGATGGGCGACTGACGCGAGCCGGCACAGGCTCGACATGGCTCCGTGCAGCCCAACGACAGAGCGCCGATCGGACAGGCGCCAGCTTCACACGAGCCGCGGGCAAAAAGCAAGGCGTTCACAAAAACGACACACAAGATTTAGGCGTGGCCGCGGAACGATTGCGGGCAACCCTCGCACGCTCGAAGGACTGCCCGAATCGGGCGCCCGCCGCGGCGCCCGCCGCGGTTCACGGCGGCACAGCGGCATCCCGGGCGCCGTCGTTCACAAAAACGAAACATCGGCTCACGGGCGGATCGACAGTCTTCATCGTGGGGTGGCGTGCAAGTGCGTCGCACACCGCATCGATTCGCACCTCGACCAGTTCCCTCGACCGCAGCCTTGCTGACGTCGACCCGCAATTCCACCAACGTAAAGGAGCATGAATCGTGCGTGCCCACCGCACCCTCGTCGTTTCCCTGATCCTCGCACTTGCACTCGCAGTGCCGACGGCCGCAGCCGCCCGGCGCCTGATCATCGGAGGCTCGACCTCGGTCCTCCCGCTCGCCCAGAAACTCGCGACCGCCTACCACAAGGCCTACCCGCGGATCCCGGCCCCCGAGGTCGAGGGCGGGCAGTCGGACATCGGCATCGACGGCGCCGCCACAGGGCGCTTCGACATCGGCGATTCCTCGCGCGATCCGCTGGAAACCGACCCGCACCACCTCGTCTTCACCAAGATCGCGCGCGACGGCGTGTGCGTGATCACGAACCCGTCCAACCCGATCTCGAACCTCTCCCAGGAAAGCGTCGAAGGCATCTTCACGGGTCGCATCCGCGACTGGAGCGAAGTTCCCGGCGCGGGTATCTCGGGGCCGATCGACCTGTTCGACCGCGACGGCGCGTCCGGTACCCAGGACGCCTTCCAGCACATTTTTCTCGGCGAAACGCTGAAGGTCTCGCTGAGCGCCACGCAGGAGACATCCAACGGCCTCGAGCAGAACGCGGTGGCGGCCGACAAGCAGGCGATCGGGTTCGTTTCGTTCGCGTACACCGCGGGCGTCAACGCCGTCGGCTACGAGGGCGTCGCATGCAACCTGCGCAACGCCAAGTCCGGCCAGTACGGCGGCGTTCGTAACTTCTGGATGGTCACCAAGGGCCCACCCAAAGGTGAAGCGCTGAAGTTCCTCAACTGGGTAACGAGCGGCAACGCGGTCACCAAATCGATCATCGGCTCGAGCTGGATCACAGTCCACTAGGGCCGGGTCGGCCGGCGCACGTCCACTGATGCGCCCCCGGTCCGCAGTCACGACAGACCGGCGCGCCGAGCTGACGCTCGGCGCGCTCGCCGTCGGCGTGCTGCTCGTCATCGGCCTGATGGTCGTGACGGTCGTGGTCAACGCCTGGCCCTCGTTCAGCGCGAACGGGCTGCGCTGGTTCGGATCGGGCGGGAGCGTCGTCGCGCAGTTCCGCGCGATGCAGGAAGGCGTCGCGCTGCCCGGCCATTCGATCCTGTATTTCCGCGCATGGCCGCTGATCTGGGCGACGATCCTGACGACCGGACTGTCGGTCCTGTTCGCGGTGGTCATCTCGACCCTCGCCGCGGTCTTCCTGACCGAATTCGCACCGCAGGCGCTGCGCCGCATCCTCGATCCGGTCGTACGTCTGCTGGCCGCGGTGCCGTCCGTGATCTACGGGCTGATCGGCATCCTCGCGATCGCGCCGTGGATCGACAAGCACCTGATCAGCGTCGGGCGCAAGCACTCGGTTCAGTACGTCGTCCAGCTCAACGGCAACGACCTGATGACCGCGATCATGATCCTCACGATCATGATCGTGCCGATCATGATCGCGATCAGCGCCAGCGCCCTCAGCTCCGTCCCAAGCTCCTGGCGCGAGGGCTCGGCCGCGCTCGGCGTCAACCGCTGGCGGACGATCTGGCGCGTGTCGCTGCGCACGGCGCGGCCGGCGATCGCCGCCGCCGTCGTGCTCGCGGCCGCGCGCGCGCTCGGCGAGGCGATCATGCTCGCGATGGTCGCCGGCGGCAACCCGTTCGCGGCCAACCCCCTTGACGGCATCACGTTCCTGTTCGAGCCGGTGCAACCGCTCGCGCCGACGATCATCACCGAATTCGGCGGCCAGACAAGCGGCCCCGTGGCAAGCACGATCTACGCGATCGCCGCGGTGCTGCTCGTCTCCGCCGCGTTCCTCTCGCTCGCGGGCTGGGCGGCCAGGCAGCCGCTCAAGCGCTACGGGATCGGCGCGTGATGGCGGCCGCGGTCGGGATCGGCGAAGCGCCGCAGGCGCCTCCGGCGATCGTGCCGCCGCGGGAAGGCACCGCGAGCTGGCCGATTGTCGACCGGCTGTGCTTCTGGCTGTGCTGGGCGACGGGCGTCGCCCTCTGTCTGATCGCGGGAGCAATCGTCATCTTCATGTTCATCAAGGGCGTGTCCTATCTCCGTCCCGCGCTGTTCATCGAATCGCCTGCGGCGTCGATCCACCAGAGCGAGTCGGGCGGCTTCCTCGACCCGCTGATCGGCACGCTCATCGTGACGGCGATCGGGATCGGCATCGCTGCGCCGCTCGGCGTCGCGATCGCCACCTGGCTGTCTGAGTACGCGCGCCCGCCCGCGCTCGCTCGTGTCGTCGAGTCCTCGATCGAAATGATCGCCGGGGTGCCGAGCATCGTGCTCGCGATCTTCGGGCTGCTGATCTTCTCCCAGAGCTTCCTCGGCTTCCTGTCCGGCAAGGCGAGCAACGGAACCGTGACCGCGCAATCGTTCCTGGTCGCGGGCATCGTGATGGCGCTGCTCGCGCTGCCGCTGGTCGTCGGCGCGACACGCGAGGCGCTTTCGCAGCTCCCGCAGCGGATGCGCGAGGCGTCGTTTGCGCTCGGCAAGACCCGCGCGACGACGATCGCACGCGTGCTGCTGCCGGCGAGCCGGCCCGGGATCGCGAGCGGCTTCGTGCTCGGCATGGGGCGGATAATCGGCGACACGGCAATCATCGTGATCCTGCTCGGGGCCTCACTGAAGAACGAACCGAACGGCAGCACGCCGTTGCTCGGCACGCTGCGGGGAACCGGCTCGACGCTCACGAGCTTCGTCTACAAGAACTCGCCGGCCGGCGAAGGAAACGCGCCGCAGAAGGCCTACGCCGCCGCATTCGTGCTGCTGATGATCGTGCTCGTGCTGAACGCGCTCGTGACTCGCCTGACGCGCGGACGCGCAGCCGACCGGGAAGGCGATGGCGGCCGGCGGGTCCCCCTGAGCCTGAGGACGCTATGGACCCGCTGACGCCGCCGCCCGTACGCCGCATCGCGGTGGATCGCGCCCCATATGTGGCCCCGCCGACGCCCGCAGCGAACGGGACCGCGCCGCCGGCCGCCGCGCCGACGAGGGGCGGCCCGCCGCCGCCGACACTCGTGCGCGAGCGTATGCGCAGCGAATCCGTGTGGCTCGCCTACGGCGAGAACTGGGTCGTGCGCGACGTCAGCCTGCCGGTGCGCCAGGGCGAGGTGCTGGCCCTGATCGGCGCCTCCGGCTCGGGTAAGACGACGCTGCTTCGCTCGATGAACCGGCTGACCGAGGTGACGAGCGGCGCGGCGCGCAGCGGGCGCATCACACTCGACGGCCAGGAGATCCACGAGCTCGAGGTGAACGAGCTGCGCCGCCGCGTGACGATGGTCTTCCAGCAGCCGAATCCGTTCCCGATGAGCATCTTCGACAACGTTGCCTACGCCGTCGCGGAGCGTCCCGGACGCTGGGGCAGACGCAGACGCCGCAGCCCGGAACTCGAGGAGGCGGTCAGCGACGCGCTCCGTCGCGCCGGACTCTACGACGAGGTCGGCGAGGACCTCGACCGCTCCGCCCTGCGCCTCTCCGGCGGGCAGCAGCAGCGCCTGTGCATCGCGCGCGCTCTCGCCGCGCGACCGGAGGTGCTGCTGCTCGATGAGCCCTGCTCGGCGCTGGACCCGATCTCGACGGCGACGATCGAGGAGCTGATCGTCAGCCTGCGCGAGAGCGTCGCGATCGTGATCGTCACCCACAACCTGCAACAGGCGGTGCGCGTCGCCGATCACGTCGCGTTCATGCATCTCGGCGAGCTCGTCGAGTACGGCCCGAGCGAGCAGCTGTTCGAGCGCCCGAGCAGGCAGCGCACGCGCGACTACATCAGCGGAGCGTTCGGGTGAGATGGCTGGCGCTGCTGCTGGCCGCGCTGGCACTCAGCGGATGCGAGACATCACAGGAAAAGAGCGCAAAGCTCGAAGCGGCGGCCAAGCGGATCGCCCGCAACGCGCCGCACGGCCTCTCGATCGCGCACGCGAGCACCCGCGTCAGCGCGCTCGCGAGCACCGTCCTGCACAGCCCCGAAGGGACGGCCGCGGTGCTCACGATCCGCAACAACTCCGCCACGGCGCTGCGTGACGTGCCGATCGAGATCACCGTAAAGGACGCCCACGGGAGGTCTCTGTACATGAACACCGCGCCCGGCCTCAGCCCGGCGCTGATCTCCGACGCACTCGTGCCGGCCCACGCCACGCTGACCTGGATCGACGATCAGGTCCAGGCAGCCGAGGCACCGGCCATCGTGACAGCGAAGATCGGCGAAGCGAGCGCGGTCCAGGGCTCGGCGCCACAGCTTGCGATCGTGGGCGCGCACCTCCTGGACGGGATGATCGAAGGCCACGTCGTCAACCCCTCCGCCGTCACACAGCACGAACTCGTGGTCGAGGGGCTCGCCCGCCGCTCCGGGCGCATCGTCGCCGCCGGCCGCGCGGTGCTGCCGGAAGCCCCGGCCCACGCCAGTACGCGCTTCCAGCTCTATTTCATCGGGGATCCAGGCGGCGCTCAGCTGCAGCTGAGCGCGCCCGCCACGACTCTGGGCTGAGCGCGCCGTTCAACGCCTCCGCCGTCGCTGCTTGAGCGTGATGCCCTCGAGCACGTGGGCAACCGTCTCGCACGCATCGACGGCCGCCTCGAGCGACTCGAAGATGTCCTTCCAGCGGATCACGACCATCGGGTCGATGCCGCCGGCGAACAGCGAGGCGACGCCGTCGCGCTGCAGGCGATCGCCCTCGTTCTCGAGGCGATGTATCTCCACCAGGTGCGGCCCGAGCTCGGTGCCCGTGCGCAGGCAGCGCAGCGCCTGCGCGATCTGCTCGCCGGCGCCGACGAGCACCTCGGTGAACTCGACGGCCTGCTCCATCGGCGCCTCGACCCCATACAGACCGAGCTGCGCGGCAACCTGCTCGGCGTGGTCGACGATGTCATCGAGAGCCGTCGCGAGCAGATAGCCGTCGCCGGCGTCGAATGGAGCGCGCACACGCCCGCGCCCGGCGAGGCGGTGGATGATGTCGTGCGTGATGCGATCACCCTCCTGCTCGCAGACCTTCAGGTCCTGCGCGAGCGCGGCACGCTCGGGATACTCCATCAGCAGGTCACGCAACAGCAGCGCGCAGCGCTGGAGGTTGCGGCCGGACTCTTCGACGAGTTCCATCAGGGTGCCGTCCATCGGGCGACCGAAAACGCTCATCACGCGAGAATATTGACCTCGCTCGCACGCCGCTCGGCCTTCACGGATTTTTTACCGATAGATCACGACTTCGCAACGCCTTGGCAGGGCGCGCGTGCGACGGTTGCTTTCGTGGCGGCCATTCCGCAGAACGCGGACGTCCCAGCAGACGTCCTCTACGCCGGCGAGCTCGAGATCAGGCTCGAAGATGGGCTCGTGCTCGCGACCGGACAGCCGCTGATGCTATCCGTGCGGGAGTTCGAAGTGCTGGTTGCCATGGCGCGCAAGGTCGGCACGATCATCACGCGCGAGGAGCTCTACCGGACCGTGTGGGGCGGCGAGCAGCGGCCCGGAGACCGCTCCGTAGACGTCTACGTGAGCAAGCTGCGGGGCAAGCTCGAGACGGCGCTGCCCGACCGCCGCTTCATCCACACCCATCCGGGCTTCGGCTACCGCTTCCAGCCGCAGCCTTCACGAAATGTTCACATCGAGGCCACCGGCGGCTGAGGACACTGACCACTGGCACCCGGTTCGGCGCAGAACGGCCCATGGACCGCCATCAGAAAATCCAGCCAGAGGAGACGTAGTGATCAAGAACAGGTTTGGCGCGCTCGCAGGTTGCGCGGTACTGGCACTGGGCGTGGCCGCATGCGGCAGCTCCAGTTCCTCGAGCAGCACCGGCACGACCGCCTCCAGCAGCGGCTCGGCGACGATCTCGGGAGCGGGCTCGACGTTCGCCGCCCCCGTCTACGAACAGTGGGCGTCCTCGCTCTCGCCGCTGACGGTCAACTACCAGGCCGTCGGATCGGGCGCGGGCATCACCTCCCTCGAGAGCAAGACCGTCGACTTCGGCGCGAGCGACCCGCCGCTGAAGCCGGCAGACGAAGAAGCGATCGCCAAGAACGGCAGCGCCGCGGTCCAGATACCGATGTTCCTGGGCGCGATCACGGTCTCCTACAACCTGCCTGGCGTCAAGTCGGGCATCAAGCTCGACGGCAAGACGATCTCGGACATCTATCTCGGCAAGGTCAAGACCTGGAACGACGCCGAGATCACGGCGTTGAACCCCGGGGTGACGCTGCCGAGCACGGCGATCACGGTGATCCACCGCTCGGACTCATCGGGCACGACCGCCGGCTTCACGGCGTTCCTGTCCGCGAGCGACCCCGAATTCAAGAGCAAGGTCGGCGAAGGCAAGGAAATCTCATGGCCGACGGGCACAGGCGCGAAGGGCAACGCGGGCGTTGCCGGCGCCGTCCAGCAGACGGCCGGCGCGATCGGCTACGTGGAGCAGGCATATGCCCTGCAGCACAACTTCACCTACGCCTCCGTGAAGAACAAGGCCGGGAAGTTCATCGCACCGACGCTCGCCTCGACGAGCGCCGCGGGCGAAGGCGTAACTGTGCCGGCGAACCTGGGGATCAAGGTCATCAACTCCCCGAACGCAGACGCCTACCCGATCACCTCGCAGACGTTCGTGGTCGTCAACAAGGACCTCTGCAAGGCTGGGACACCCGGCGGTGAAGGGGCCGCCAAAGGCGTCGTGAAGTTCCTCGAATACGGCCTCGGCCAGGGCCAGTCGATCCTCTCGCAGGCCGACTACGCCGCCCTGCCCTCGACGATCCTTGCGAAGTCCAAGGAAGCGGTCGCCGGGCTGGAATGCAACGGCGCGAAGATCAGCGGCTGAGCGGCGTGACGCGAGCCTCCCGGATCAGGTAGACAACGGTCTGTGGAGGCGACTTCAATCCCAGGCGGCGGTCGCGCACTTCTCGCGCGATCGCCGCTTGCGCGTCTCCCGGACCGCGCACTGCGGTACGGGCTGAGCGCGCTCGCGGCGCTGATCCTCGCGCTGATCGTCTTCTTCTTCTTCGAACTGGTCGGCGAAGCCCGTCCGGCGCTCGCGAAGGCCGGCTTCTTCGGGTTCATCTTCGAAAACAACTGGAATCCGGCCTTCGACCAGTACGGCGGACTGCCATTGGTCGTCGGCACGCTGATCACGTCCGCGCTCGCGCTGCTGATGGGCGTGCCGGTCGCGGTCGCCACCGCCGTGTACGCGACCGAGCTGTGCCCGTTCCGCCTGCGCGCGCCGCTGACGATGCTCGTGGAGCTGCTCGCGGCTGTGCCGTCGGTCGTCTACGGCCTGTGGGGCATCTTCTTCCTCGCCCCCCACCTGCAGGGCGCCGAGCAGTGGGTGGCGGAAAAGCTCTCGTTCGTCCCGTTCATCGGCGGCGGGCTCGTCACGATCCCGAACTACTTCGTGACCGGGCTCGTGCTCGCGATCATGATCCTGCCGATCGTCAGCGCGATCAGCCGCGAGGTGATGAGCACAGTCCCGTCCGATCACAAGGAGGCCGCGTTGGCGCTCGGCGCGACGCGCTGGGAGATGATCCGAACCGCCGTGCTGCCGTACTGCCGCTCGGGAATCGTCGGCGGCGCGATGCTCGGGCTCGGCCGCGCGATCGGCGAGACGATCGCGGTCACGATCCTGATCGGTGACGCGAACAAACTCAGCGGCCACCTGTTCGAGCAGGGCTACAGCCTCGCCGCGGTGATCGCCAACGAATTCGGCGAGGCGCAGGGGCTGCACCGCTCAGCGCTGTTCGCCGCCGGCCTCGTGCTGTTCCTCCTGACCTTGATCGTCAACGCGATCGCGCGGCTGATCGTGATGAGGTCGGCGCGCGGCACGCAGCAGACGCGTGCTGCCGGCCCGACGGCGCTCGCGGACGTGGCGGCGGGCGCATGAGCGCGGCGACCCCGGAGCGCGATCGGCTCGCGCGCTTCGCGATCGGCCCGGCGCGCAGGCGCAAGGACGCGATCGCACGCGGCGCGATCCTCGCCGCCACGATCATCGCGCTCGTCCCGCTCGCGCTGATCATCTACTACCTGCTGAGCAAGGGGCTCAGCGCGTGGAGCTGGAGCTTCTTCACGACCGACCCGACCGGCAACACGTTCTTCAAAAGCTCGAGCATCGGCGGCATCAAGAGCGCGCTGCTGGGCACGATCGAGATGGTCGCGCTCGCATCCGCGATCGCGATCCCGATCGGCGTCGCGGTGGCGATCTGGCTTGTCGAGTACGGCAGAGACAGCTGGTTCGCGAACACCGTCCGCTTCTTCGTCGACGTGCTGACCGGCGTTCCGACAATCCTCTTCGGGCTGTTTGTCTACATCGTGCTGATCGTCGGCACAGGCAGCACCTACGCGGGATACAAGGGCTCGATCGCGCTCGCGCTGCTGATGCTCCCGATCGTGATCCGCTCGGCCGAGGTGATCCTGCTGCTCGTCCCCGCCGGGCTGCGCGAGTCGGCGCTCGCACTCGGCGCGCCGCGCTGGAGGGTGATCTTCTCGGTCGTCCTGCCAACGGCGCTGCCGGGGATGGTCACCGGCGTGCTGCTTGCGGTCGCCCGCGCGGCCGGCGAGACGGCGCCACTGCTGTTCACCGCGGCCGCCACCAACCACACGAACTTCGACCTCGGCCAGTTCATGAACTCGCTGCCTGTGCAAATCTACAAAGACGTCACCTCGCCGACCAACGCGGTCGTGAACCGAGCGTGGGGAGCGGCGCTGACGCTCGTCGTCCTGATTCTGCTGCTCAATCTGATTGCCCGTCTGATCGCGCGAAGGAGCCGCCTTGCATGACCCCCACCCGTCCGACCTCCGAGCTGGCTGACGTGGATCCCGACCGATCTGCGTTCGAGCAGCCGGACGTCCCCGACACGGCGGACGCGCCCACGAGCGCTCCAAAGCTCGCCCCCGCGAGCACCGAGCGAGCGACGACCAAGCCCGCGATGAACGTGGAGCTCGAGCAGCTGCGAGCCTTCTACGGAGACGCCGAGCAGGTCAAGGGCATAGACCTCGAGTTCCGCGCCAACGAGGTGACCGCGATCATCGGGCCCTCGGGCTGCGGCAAGTCGACGATGGTCCGCTGCATCAACCGCATGCACGAGGAGATCCCCGGCGCCCGCGCCGAGGGCCGCGTCCTGCTGGACGGGCAGGACCTCTACGACGGCTCGATCGACGTCATCGCGGTTCGCCGCGCAATCGGCATGGTCTTTCAGAAACCCAACCCGTTTCCGACAATGTCGATCTTCGACAACGTCGCGGCGGGACTGCGCCTCAGCGGCCGCCGGGGCGGCGACCTGCGTGTGCACGTCGAGACGGCGCTGCGCAGCGCCGGGCTGTGGGAGGAGGTCAGCGACCGCCTCGGCGCGCCCGGCGCCGGCCTCTCCGGCGGACAGCAGCAGCGCCTGTGCATCGCGCGCTCGCTGGCCGTCGAGCCCGAGGTCCTGCTCATGGACGAGCCGTGCTCGGCGCTGGACCCGATCGCGACCCTGAAGATCGAGGAGCTGATCGAGGAGCTGAAGCGCAGCGTGACGATCGTGATCGTCACCCACAACATGCAGCAGGCCGCGCGCGTCGCCGACCGGACGGCGTTCATGCTCGACGGCCGCCTCGTCGAGGTCGGCCCGACGCAGGAGATCTTCACGAAACCCGCCGACCCGCGAACCGAGGAATATGTCACCGGCAAGTTCGGCTAGCGACGAGGACTCCCCACCGGACGCGGCGCGGCGGGCGGAGAATGGTCCCCTCGCTGCGGACGTCTCACAGGGCCGCGCGCACTTCCAGGCGCAGCTGCGCCAGCTCGAGGCCAACGCGCTCGGCGGCCTCGACCTGATCGTCGAGCAGCTCGACCGCGTGCTCGAGGCCCTCCATCATCAGGATGTCGAGCTCGCACAGATGGTGATCGCCGACGACGATCGCGTCGATGGGCGCTATCTCGAGGTCCACCAGGGCATCCTCTCGCTGCTTGCGCTGCAGGCGCCCGTGGCCGGCGATCTGCGCCTCGTGGCGGCGCTGCTGCACACGATCAAGCACATCGAGCGGATGGGCGACCAGTGCGTCAACATCGCCAAGATGATCCCGCTGTCCGGCCACGAGCCGCCGGTGCACGATGAGATGCTCGACGCACTCGCCAAGATGGGCGCGTTCGCGCGCTCGGAGGTCGTGCAGTCGAAGGCCGCGTTCGCCGGCCGCGACGTCGGACTCGCCGAGGACCTCGTGCGCCAGGACCGCGAGATCAACCGTCTCAACCGCGAGATCTTCCGCCTCGGCATCGAGATCGGCGAGGACCCCGACACGCGTGAGTGGGCGATGCACATGAGCATGGTCGCGCGCGCGCTCGAGCGGATCGGCGACAACGCCGTCGACATCGGCGAGCAGGTCGCGTTCGTCGTCACCGGGCTGTTCCGCGAGTTCTCTGACTCCTCCCATGCCCAGAGCGCGCGCCTCGGCTGAGCGCGAGGACCGGCGAGGCCTCCGCGGCGCCCGCAGATACCGCGAAAGGCTCGTGTGACCATCCTGTTACGTTCCGTCGCAGGACTCCCGCGGACCGTGCTGATCACCTAGACTCCGCCGGAATGACCGGAAGCGTTCGCGCCGACGACCTGGGGGGAGCAGCTGTAACGCCCGACGGTCCCGGCTCATCATCCGCCTCGCTGCGGATCGCCGTGCTCGACCGCGACAGCGGTTTCATCCAGGTCCTCAGCAAGCGCCTCGATCGTCTCGGCTGGGAGCACCGGGTGCTTGCCAGCCCGGTACCGGCCGAGGCAGTCGTGTCGATGCGCCTGAGCGCTCTCGTCGTCGACCTCGCGGTGCTCGGCCCGCAGGCCTGGGGTTGGCTCGAGCGGCTGTGCGAGGCGCTGCCCGAGCTCGGCATCGTGATCTGCACCGGCCCGTCGACGGTCGCCCAGCGGGTGCGCGGGCTGCGCCTCGGAGCCGACGACTGGGTCACCAAGCCGTGCCACCCCGAGGAAGTCATCGCCCGCGTGCAGAGCGTCGTGCGCCGCCGCCGCCGCAGCGCCAGCAGAACCGAGACCGAGCCGATCCTCGCCGGCGATGTCGAGATCCGCTCCGACCGCTTCCAGGCGTTCGTCGGCGAGCAGAGCATCGACCTCACGCGGCGCGAGTTCGAGCTGATCGAGCTGCTCGCGGCCGCCGAGGGGCGCGTGCTCGAGCGTGAGGAGATCTACTCGCGGCTGTGGGGCTACACGATGGTGCGCGGCGACCGCTCCGTCGATGTGTTCGTGCGCAAGCTCCGCCAGAAGCTCGAGAAGGCCTCGCCGAAGTGGCGCTACATCCACACGCATTTCGGAATCGGCTACCGCTTCGCGGCCGAATCACTCGAGGTCGTCGACCCCAACGATGTGCCCTCGTCGCTCCCCGCCGGCTGGGACACCGGCGATCAGAGCAAGCTCGCGGGGCCGCATGAGGGCGATGAGCTCGCCGCTCGCGCCCTCTAGACGCACGACCGCGACGCCACCCTTCTTGAGATCCACGCGCGCCCCCGTGAGCTCGCCGACGACGCGTGTGAGATCGGGCTCGTGTCCGACAAGCAGCAGATGTCCATCGGCCGCGAACGTCGCGAGCGCTTCGAGCGCCGCCTCCCCATCGAAGCCGCCGCCGAGCGGCGGATGCACCGCGAGCAGCTCGCGCTGGTGCTCGCTCCAGCTCTGCGCCGCCAGCTCGATCGTCTGGCGCGCGCGCACGCGCGGGCTGAACAGGACGGCCTCGAAGCTCGCACCGAGTCGCGCGAGCGCGGCTCCGGCCGCGCTCGCCTGCTGCGCGCCGCGCTCGGTCAGGCGGCGCTCGGAATCCTCGCGAGTGCCGTGCGGCTCGGCGTCGGCATGTCGCAGTAGCCAGAGCTGACGAGCCATTTCGATCCACAAGAGCCTACCGCGCTGCGCTCACCGCACCAGCTGCGACCGCTGGAGTCCGCGCTCGCGCGCCCTCTGTCGGCAGCAGCAGCGACAGCAGGCCGGCGGCCAGGACGAGCAGCGTCGATGCCCACAAACAGGCCGTCAGGCCTCGCCATTGGTAGAGAAGGCCGGAGAGCACGGTTCCGGCGAGGCGACCGCCGGCGTTCGCCATGTAATAGAAGCCGACGTTCATCGCCACCTTGTTGCTGTCGGCGTAGGCGAGGATCAGATAGGAATGAACCGCCGAGTTCATTGCGAACACCGCGCCGAACGGGATCAGCCCGGCGATGATCGCGACGCCGGGCGTGACGTCCGCTGCGAGCGCGAGCGCGATCGCAGCCGGACACAGCGCGAGCGCGAGCGCGAGCCGAAAAGCGGTCCTCCCGTCCGGCTCATCGCTGGCGTCGATCGCGTCGATCCGGCGGCGCACGAACCGCGGCGCGGCAGCCTGAACCGCGCCGTAGCCGATGACCCAGGCAGCGAGCAGCGTGCCCACCTGCCAGAAGCTCCAGCCGATGCTGTACAGGAAGAACGGGAGCCCCACGACGAACCACACGTCGCGGGATGCGAACAGAAAGATCCGCGCCGCGGCGAGAATGTTGACCGCACGGTTGTTGGAGAACATCTGCGTGAACTTCGCCGTCCTGTCGGCGACGCCGAGCTGGCCCTCCATCAGCCAGATCGACAGGACCAGCGCAAGCGACGTCAGCGCGGCGAGCAGCAGCGCGGAGGCCTGAAAGCTGGCAAACGTCAGCAGCAGGCCGCCGAGAAAGAACCCGAGCCCCTTGAGCGCGTTCTTTGACCCGGTGAGAATCGCGACCCAGCGATAAAGCGACGATTGATCTCCCTCCGGCACGACGAGCTTGACGGCGCTCTTTGAGCTCATCTTGGTCAGGTCCTTGGCGATCCCCGAGAATGCCTGCGAGGCCATCACGTACGGCACCACCAGCAGCGATGGCGGTGCGAGGCCCAGCATCAACAGGGCGAGGACCTGAACGGCCAGCCCCGCCAGCAGCGTGACTCTCAGACCGAGGCGCGCGGCCAGCCAGCCACCCACCAGATTCGTGACGATGCCGGCGACCTCGTAAAGGACGAACAGCGAGGCGACCTGAAGCGGCGTGTAGCCCAGCTGGTCGAAATAGAACAGCACAAGCGTGCGCGTTGCGCCGTCGACGAGCGTCTCCGTCCAGTACGCGCCCGTCCCGACGGCATAGTTGCGGATGTCGGCCCGGCGCTTTGCCGCGCCCTCGGCGACGGCGTGTGCGTCCTCAGCCATCGGCGCCGGCCGCAGCATCCCGTCCCGCCCCGGCGAGCGTGCCCGCGACGGCCCGCGTGAGCTCGACGAGCCGGTTGGCGTAACCCCACTCGTTGTCGTACCAGGCAAGGATCTTCACCTGCGTCCCATCGGTGACCATCGTCGACGGCGCGTCGATGATCGCTGACCGCGGGTCGTCCTTGAAGTCGACCGAAACGAGCGGCCTGGCCTCGAACCCGAGGATGCCGGCCAGCGATCCGCCGGCAGCCGACGCGAGCAGGCCGTTCACCTCATCGACCGTCGTCTCGCGGCTCACCTCGAACACACAGTCGATCAGCGACGCGTTGAGCAGCGGCACCCGCACTGCGAGGCCGTTGAGCTTGCCCTCGAGCTCCGGGAAGATCTGCCCGATCGCCGAGGCGGACCCTGTCGTCGTCGGAATCAGCGAGACGCCTGCCGCGCGCGCTCGGCGCAGGTCCCTATGCTGCGCGTCGACGATCGTCTGCGTATTCGTCATATCGTGCAGCGTCGTGATCTGACCGTGCTCGATCCCGATCCCCTCGTGCACCACCTTCACCACCGGCGCGAGGCAGTTGGTTGTGCACGAAGCGGCGGTCAGAAGATCATGGCGTTGCGGGTCGTAGAGATGATCGTTCACGCCGA
Organism: uncultured Solirubrobacteraceae bacterium; assembly: GCA_963822245.1. GTDB lineage: Bacteria > Actinomycetota > Thermoleophilia > Solirubrobacterales > Solirubrobacteraceae > Palsa-744. The sequence goes on along the minus strand of CAWGGR010000008.1, from coordinate 3,749 downwards.
CGACGAGGTTGAGCGCCCGCTCCTTCACGGCTGCGGCCACGATCACCTTGCGGACGGCCTGGTCGAAGTAGCCCTCGAGTCTGTCACGCGTTCGAAATGCGCCCGAGCACTCGAGGACGATCTCGATCCCGAGCTCGCCCCACGGGACCTCGCCGGGCCCCGCGGCGCTGCTGTAGCCGACCGCGGTCCCGTTGACGGCCAGCACGTCGCCGTCACCCCGGACATCTTCAGACCAACGCCCGTGGATCGAATCGAACGTCAACAGGTGCGCGGCCGTCGACGCGTCGCCGGCGGGCTCGTTGATGTGGCCGAACGACAACTCGGGCCAGTCCCACGCCGCGCGGAGCGCCAGCCGGCCGACGCGCCCGAAGCCGTTGATGCCGACCCGTGTGCTCACCCGAGCCTCGTGCGGAGATCGTCGCCCGCCATCGTCCCGTCATGCTATTACATTGACAAGCATGAGTGCAATTGATATAAGTAGATTGATGAGCGTCGATCTGGTCCTGGCCCCGAAGCAGAAGCGAGCGGCAGGGGAGCGCTGTTGTGAGCCAGTCGTCTATCCGGACGTTCAGCGCGAGCAGGCCCGGCGCATGGCGGAGGTTGCGAAGGCGCTCGGCGATCCGATTCGTCTGCAGCTCGTCGATGTCCTGCGCAAGCACGCCGGCAAGGTGTGCGTGTGTGAGCTCGTGCCGCTGTTCGACATCTCCCAGCCAACTCTGTCGCATCATCTGAAGAAGCTCCGCGACGCAGGGATCGTCGACTCCGAGCGCACGGGCCTATGGGCCTACTACTACGTCATCCCCGGAGCGGTGAAGGAGCTATCTGTATGGCTGAGCTGACCACGACCGACACGACGCTCGATCCGTGTTGTGCGCCACAGCAGCAGGTGGTCCACTGGGCGCCGAGCGCCGCATGAGCGAGCACGCCCACCAGCTCCATCTGCACGACCCGCAGACGCTCTACCGCCACTGGGAGGAAAGCCAGTGGAGCCCGTGGGAGATCGACCTGGGTGCCGACCGCGAGCAGTGGGCCACGATGGCCGACCGCTCGCTGATCACATTCGTCCTCGGCTCGCTGATGGTCGCCGAGGAGCGCATCACCACAAAGTTCTCAGGGCTCGTCGGAGCGGGCGCGAGCGAGGAGGAGATCACGTTCCTGTCAACCCAGCAGGTCGACGAGGCCCGCCACATGCAGTTCTACGCCCGCTTCCAGGACGAGGTCGTCGCAGAACCGGCCCTGATCGCCGCCCACGTCGAGCGCGCACGCGCACAGGTCTCACCGGCGTTCCGGACGATCTTCGACGACAGGCTCGTCGCGGCGCACGACCGCCTGCTCGCGAACCCCGACGATCGCGCCGCAAAGGTCACGTTCGTGACCATCTACCACCTGGTCCTCGAGGCAACGCTCGGCCTGACGACCTTCGAGTTTGCGACCGGCTTCATGACCCGCGAAGCCCTCCTGCCGGGCTTCGTCGCGGGCTACACCAAGATCCACCACGACGAGCACCGTCACATCGGCTACGGCATCTGGTTCCTCCGCGAAGCCGTCGCCGAGAACCAGGCAATGGGCGACGTCGTCCGCTCGACGCTGCGCGACCTGCTCCCCGCGGTCGCCGAGTCGCTGACACCGCCGGCGCGAGCGGACGCCTTCGCGCTCGGCGCGTCGGCAGAAGAGCTGCGCGGCTTTGCTCTCGACGGGCTCACACGGCGGCTGAACATCGTCGGCGTGCCGCTCGACACCCTCTGAACGACGGCGGCCGAGGCGCAGGGTGTAGCGTGGTTGGCAAGATGGACGGCGAACGTGTGCACGAGCGAAGCGAGCGCCAGCCGCTGAACGGCGTGGTGATCGACGGCTCCGGCGATCCGCAGCTCTACCTGAACCGCGAGCTCTCCTGGCTCGAGTTCAACGACCGCGTGCTGCAGCTCGCGGAGGACGTCAGCGTGCCGCTGCTCGAGCGGGTCAAGTTCTGCGCGATCTACACGACCAACCTCGACGAGTACTACATGGTCCGCGTCGCCGGCCTGCGCGACCAGATCGATGCAGGCGTCGAGCGCCCGAGCCAGGACGGCCTCACGCCGTCCGAGACGATCGCCCGCATCCGCGAGCGCGTGCTCGCGCAGAGCACGCGACTGACTGAGTGCTTCGAAGGCCAGCTGCGCCCGGCGCTCGCCGACCACGACATCCGCGTAGTCGGCGTCGAGGAGCTCGACGAGGAGCAGCGCGCGGACCTCGCCAGACACTTCCAGAAGGCGATCTTCCCTGCGCTGACACCGCTCGCAGTGGCCCCCGGCCGGCCGTTCCCGTACATCTCCAACCTGTCGCTGAGCCTCGCCGTGCTGGTGCGCGACCCGATCACCGACCAGACCGTGTTCGCGCGCGTGAAGGTCCCGACGGAGATCCTGCCGCGCTTCGTGACGGTGCGCCAGGCGGCGCCCGCACCGCCGCTGCTGGTGCCGCTCGAGGACGTGATCGCCCACCATCTCGACGCCCTCTTCCCGGGCATGGAGATCGCCGATTACGACGTCTTCCGGGTCACGCGCGACGCGGACCTCGAGGTCTCAGACGATGCCGCCGACCTGCTGCAGGCGGTCGAGGACGAGCTTCGCCGCCGGCGCTTCGGCGAGATCGTGCGCGTGCAGGTCGGCGCCGACTGCTCCGCGGAGCTGAGCGAGGCGCTGGCCGCGCTGCTCGGCGTCGAGGACGACGAGGTCTACCGCGTCCACGGCCTGCTCGACACGGGCGCGCTGTGGCAGATCGTGCGCCTCCCCGGTCACAGCGAGCTTCGCGAAGAGACACTCGGCGGCTTCACCCATCCGCGCCTGCTCCGGCGCGAGGGCGAGCGCCCGGACGTGATGGGCGCGATGCGCGAAGGCGACCTGCTCGTGCATCACCCGTATCTGTCGTTCTCGACGTCCGTCGAGCGCTTCGTCGAGCAGGCGGTGGCCGACCCGAACGTGCTCGCGATCAAGCAGACGGTCTATCGCACGAGCGATGACTCGCCGCTCGTGCCCGCGCTGATCGGCGCGACCGAGCGGGGCAAGCAGGCGGTCGCACTGGTCGAGCTGCAGGCGCGCTTCGACGAGCGCATGAACATCCACTGGGCGAAGGCGATGGAGGAGGCCGGCGTCCACGTCGTCTATGGCCAGCCGGCGCTGAAGACACATGCCAAGTGCGTGCTCGTCGTGCGCCGCGAGGGCGACGGCGTGCGTAACTACGTCCACATCGGCACCGGCAACTATCACTCGACGACCGCGCGGCTGTACACCGACTTCGGCCTGTTCACAACCGATGAGCAGATCGGCGCCGACGTCGCCGACATGTTCAACTACCTGACCGGCTACGGGCGCCCACTGCACTACCGCAAGGTGCTGACCGCGCCGAATCACCTGCGCGAGGGCATCCTCGACCAGATCGCGCAGACCGTCGAGGCGCACTCCGAAAGCTCGCCCGCGCGAATCGCGATGAAGATGAACTCGCTCGTCGACGGGCGCTGCATCCGCGCGCTCTACGCCGCTTCACAGGCGGGTGTGCAAATCGATCTGAACGTTCGCGGGATCTGCTGCCTGCGGCCGGGACTGCCCGGCGTCTCGGAGAACATCCGGGTCGTCTCCATCGTCGGCGCGCTGCTCGAGCACTCGCGCGTCTACGCATTCGAACGCCACGGCGAGCACACCGTCTACATCGCCTCCGCCGACCTGATGCCGCGCAACCTCGACCACCGCGTCGAGCTTGCCGTGCCGATCGCGGCC
>CAWGGR010000007.1:0-105603 GCA_963822245.1 uncultured Solirubrobacteraceae bacterium | reverse complement strand
CTCATGGGGATCACCCCCGCCTACCAGCACAAGCAGTCCATCCAAGGATGCAGCCTCGCGAGCGAGATACTCGCCACCGCCGAACAGGACGCAATCGAACACGAGAAAGGCCACGACGCGATGCCCTTCAGAATCGACGTGGACAAGGACAACACCCGCGCCCTGGCCATCTACGAACACTGGGGATTCCAGCACCTACGGTTCTTCACATCCAAGACCGGGCGCGAATACCGCCAGCTCTGGCGCCCACCAGCCGAGCCAAGCCCATAAAGAGTCCGCGAGGAAGCCAAAATCCCAACCAGGGCCAGGATTCCGCCCCCAAACCCCCGGCCCCCTTTCCCACACACAGAACGGCCCGCGAGACACCGCAAATCCGTCTAGGAGTCCCTCGACGGGACACTCATCCACCCGCTCTTGTCCTTGCACCCCCTGCCGTCAACGTGCGCTCATCACGTGCATGTCACGTCGCTGCTTGGCACGGCGGCTTCAGGCATTGCGCACAACAGCGAGCGAGCATGTCACGTCGCCCACAGCGACCGATCGCGAGCAAACCGCGAACCCCCCGATCTCGGGTGAAAGCCCCCCGAGGCACCAAATCTCCCTCGAATGGAGCCTCGATTTCTGCCAGCTTTGCTGCGATGAGAACGCTACCCCCGTTGATGTTGCTGCGTTGCGATTGTGGTGCGCTCGAGCGCTTGCGCACTGCCTTGCCATTGCCTGGCGTTGTGCGCGCTGTGGTGTGTTGTGTCAACGTATGGCGATGGTGCGCTGTATGTATGTAGACAGTGAGTCGCGATATGCCCACGTATAAACGTCGCGTCGGCGCTCGTGTCCCGGTGGCGCTCACGCGTAGCGGCCAGTGACGCCGATCGTGGCCGAGGTGACTACGGCGCCAGTCGCGGCGATGGCGAGCGAGTCAACGCTACATAGGCAGAAGGTCGCAACACGGCGAATCCCCAGCGCTGGCGGGCGATTCGGCCAGTCGGCGGATGCGCCCATTAGGCACCAGCGGCGATCTGGTGCCGTTATTGGCTGTTTCTGCGCGTCTCGGTGGCCGTTTTGACGTTCGCGGGCGTCGCGGGGTTTACGAGCGTCTGATGCCGTCGGCGAGCTGCGCCGATTCACGGCTGCGCACTGACTCCACGTAAACCCGGGTTGACATGCGCTCGGCGTTCATGTATAAACGTGGCGACACTACAAAAGCGCTCCCGCGCGACTTGAGATCGCCGGGAGCATGGACACGAAAGGTTGGGCCTTTCAATGTCAGCAACAACGATACAGCGCAAGCGTCGCTTTTCTGACGCGGAGCGTGCGGAGTACAGGCAGGCGAAGCGGAGCGAACAGCGCGAGCAGGTTGAGCGGTCGGTTCGGGAGCTGTTGACGTCGGATGGTTGGCGTCGTTGGGCGGAGACGCGGGCGACGTTCCACAGCTACAGCTTCGGCAATTGCTTGCTGATCGCGCAGCAGGCGCCGCAGGCTACGCAGGTCGCAGGGTTCCGGGCGTGGCAAGGGCTTGGGTCGGCAGGTTCGGAAGGGTGAGCGGGCGATCCGGATCATGGCGCCGATGTCGGTCAAGCGTGAGAACGTCGACACGGGCGAGGTTGAGCGCATCCCGTTCTTCTGTGCCGTGCCGGTGTTCGATGTTGCGCAGACGGATGGCGAGCCGTTGCCGGAAGCGCCGCGGACGCCGATCACTGGCGACAGCCATGAGGCGGGTCCTCGGCCCCGTCGACACCGCGCGCATGCTCCCCCGCCCGCTACACGGTTGGGCGTGAGGATCTCGAGCATGCCCGCGGTTACTGCGACCACAAGCGCCGGCGGATCGTGCTGGCGAGCGATGTCGCCGCGGCGAACGCTCAGGTGCGGGTGCTTGTTGACGAGCTGGCGGACGCTGATGGCGTCACGTACAGCGACTACAGCCGTGAGCAGGCCGAGGTGATTGTTGAGACTGCGGCCGTGATCGTGTGCGGCTCGCTTGGCTTGGACACGTCCGGCGAGTCGATCCCGTACATCGCGGAATGGGGCGAGGCTGGCGACTTGGATGCGATCCGCAAGCACGCCGAGACGGTTGACCGGATCGCACGCACGATCGAGAACGCTTGCGGCTCTGAGGTGGAGTCGTGAGCGTCGCTAAGAGTCCGCATGGCTGGGAGGGTCTGGTTGCGCCCCCAGTCTCGCGCGGTGGACGTCCAGCGAAAGGTCACGTAGGCCGACAGCGCAAGGTGCATTGCGAGGCGTGCGGGTTTATCGCGTATGCGTCGCGTGGTGCGCTGCAGCGTTCGGGCCTTCCGGTCTGTGGTTGCGGGCAGCCGATGCTGTTGGCCTCCGCTGCTGATCGTGCTGCCGTCGAATGGGATGCGCTCGAGGCGGAGCTACTGAGCTACGGCCGGGACGCGTATGACGCGGCGATGCGCGAGCTCGGCTACCGCGACATGATCGAACCGCGTCGAGCGCCACGCAAATCCGGTGCGGCGCAGCATCGCTGTGGTTGGGAGGGTGGCTACTGCTCAGAGTTCGTGACGGCGTTCACTGCCCCGAACACGAGCAGGGCGCACGGGCAGCAATGACGCCCGCGAGCAGGCGGGCAGCATGAGCGAATCTGACGTTCAGCGGGACCGTGCGCGGCCTCTCCCACGCTTGGCGCAGCAGCTCGACCTGGACGGCCAGCCGCACGACATCGCACCGCAGATCGACGTATGCGGCTGTTCGAGCCGGATAAGCAGATCGACGGACAGACCTACCTCGACCTGGACGATTGAGATTCATGAACTGCGCGTGCGCTCACGGATCGGCGCGCGGTCATCGACAGCCAACACAACCCAGGAAGGCAAGCCAATGACCGACGCCAAGAAGGTCACGGACGCCCAGCTGCAGGCAGCGACAGCGGCCGTCGAGCGGGAGAGACGCTCTATCGGCCGCGACGCAGGTACGACACGCACTGATTAGGCGAGCGCTTGCGGAGCCCGACGCGAACGGCGCCCATATCGGCCGGCAGACGAAGCTGACGAGAGCGGCCATCGCAAAGGTCCGCAGGGCGCAGTAGTCGCCGCGAGCGCATCGGCTGGAGAGCCCCACATGAGGCATATGCGGCTTGTTGCCCACTGGAGAAACCCGGCTGCCCGGCGCGAAACACCGCTGACGTGGCCGGATTGGGCTTTGGTGCTCGGAAAGCGGGCCCACAAGCGTCGTCTGCGGCTACGGAGTGATTCCCCGAATGGTGTCGGCAGGGCGATACCAGCCCCTAGCCTGCGGCAAAGCTCGCGCGCGCGCGTTTAGTGGCTATCTCTCGTTACTCAACGTGCGTACAGCACACGGCGTGGCCACGCGTGCTCTGCGCCGTCTAGCGGCCAGACCTCAATGTTCATGGGGCATCGGCCCAAGTCTCTAGCGTCCGTCGCTGGGTCTACGTCGAATGCGACCCGCCGCAGCCTCCAGGACGCAGCCCCAAACCGCGGCGTGCGACTAGATCACTGATACCGCTTGGCTGACAGTCGTTCTCTACTCGTCGACATCGTTACTCGCCTGCGCGAGTTTCGGCGGAGTCTGTGGACTGAGCGTTGCTCGGGTTGGCGTGCGGTTAGCTGGTGCTCGGGCTCTCTAGCGTTGTTTACCGGGTGATGTCGGCGTTTTCTGTGTCTTCGGCTAGGCGCGGTCGGCTAGTTGTTTAGCACGTCCATTCGGCGGCGTTGTAGGGCGCGTAGCGATGTCACCGGATCTGCCGCAGGTTGTTTTTCCATGTAGGCGATCGTTTGCTTTAGCGCCACGCTGCGGAGGAAGGCGGCTAGCTCGTCGTGGCTGATCTCTCCCTTCCAGGCCAGCAGGACCACGAGTGATACGTCGTCCCTCATGATCGCGAGGATCTCATCGGCGTGGGTGTGGCGGACGCTGCCCAGGGCGGCGTCGGATACGTCGGTGTAGCCGTGTTCGGCGAGGAAGGCTTTGGCCTTGTCGTAGCGGTTTGGGTATGCGGCGATGGCCGTCATGGCGAGCGTGTAGCTGAAGGCGTCGCGTCTGTTGATTCCGCATGCCATTGCGTCCCTACTCCAGCATGATTCGCAGCGGTGACGGACGCGAGGGGCCTCGCGAACCTCAACGAGTTGAAGCGCGTCGAGAACGTCGGGGAGCGCATCCTGCTTGAACTCGCGCAGACGGTCCTCAGCTCCGGATACGGCCTGCGCGTAGGGCAGCGCGCTCGCGTACACCGCGGCCATCAGGGCATCGACTCGCTGTGTGTACGGCTCGATACGGCCAGCCAGTCGGCTTTTGACTCGCCATCGAGCGGGGTCAGCCAGACCCAGTCCGTTTCGCTGTCGTTGGGTTTGAGAACCCCATACGGTGGTCCGGGGATCTCACGGTGTCCCGCGGTCGTGAACCCACCCCACTCGAAGTGCGGAGCCTCTAGCAGTCGCCCGTTAGCGTGCTCGATCGCGACGGCATGCGCATACCCTTTGATGTGCGGCACGTTGTAGCCGGCCTCCGGGTCGGGATTCCGTGCTCGGCCATCATCGTGTCGATCTGCTGGTCGAGGTCACGTTCGGTTGCGGCTGGCGCAGCCACCGCTGCGTCCCAGGCTGCTAGGCGGGTCGCGAGCTGCTTGAAGTGCACGCGGAATGCCTGGTCTGGCTTGTAGCCATCGCCGTAGTCGCACACCCGGTCTGATTCGAGCGAGCGACTGAGGCCTGTGCTGATGCCCTGATCGCGGTCGCGTGATCGGGCGGGACGGGTCGGGTCAGAAACGCGGCGATACCCCCGATCGTGAGCGTCGCAATCCCCAGCACCGCGAGAGCTATCACGGCGATGAGCGCGACGTTCCATAGCTCGCGCGGGTGCTGTACGTGGGTCGCGGCGAGCACGGCGCCGGCAGCAATCATCGCGCACTACGGCACCCCCTGCCTGGGCTGCGCGGAGCAGCCACTCGTGATTCCGCGAGCGGAGACGGGGCAGCAGCCGTGATCGCCTAGCCACCGAGCGCAGCCTATGGATTCCGTCCCGCAGGAGTCCAGCCCGGGTCGCTCTGTTGAGGGGCCGCCATGCTGCCCTAGGGTCCTTGCTCCTCGAAGTCGATAGGTGTTGCGGCGTGTTTCCCACCCCTTGACGGCCGTCGAGGTCTGTGTTACCGTCAGTCTAATTGAGTCCCCGTCTGAGGCTTTGTCTTCAGGCGAATGATGTCCCCGGGGAGCGCTCGCGCGCTCCCCGTATTGTTTTCGGACCCATTCGCCCTAGCCCACGAGGAGGACCAACGTGCCGTACCGAACGCGTGTTTTCATCGACTTCTGGAACTTCTCGCTGCAATGGCGCGATCGTGCCGGGGGCGCGAGGATCGACTGGACGCTGGTGCCGAGCATCCTCCTGCGAGAAGGCGAAAAACAGCTCGCAACCGTCGGCGTCAAAGACAGGCTGCATCTCGAGGAAACGCTGGTCTACGCCTCCTACGCCTCAAGTGATAAGAAGCTCAAGAATTGGCTGGACTTATTTCTCGACAAACAGCCGAGCTTCGAGTCAAGACACGCGAGAGGAAGGCAAAGTCCAGACCGATCCATTGCGGGGCGTGCGGCAACTATCACGCCGACTGTCCGCACTGCAACGCGGCGCTCACATGGTCGCCCGAGAAGGGCGTTGACGCAGCGATCGTGACGGACATGCTCGCGCTCGCCGCCGAGAAGGCGTACGACGTAGCGATTCTCGTGTCTAGCGATGCCGACTTCGTGCCGGCGGTCGAGTGGCTCCAAGGGCGAGGGCTGAAAGTCCTCAACGCGACCTGGACCGACCATGGCTTCGAGCTGGCCAAGATCTCCTGGGTGTCTATGACGCTCGACTCCGTGATCCCCGATCTCACTCGGGCATAGTCCCGCTGGTCGCGTCTCGCTTCGCTACTCGTCCGGCTCAGCGCGGGCAGCCGGTCTCAGCACGTCCTCCAGATCCTCGCGCTCCGACATCGGAATCTCGATTGGCTCGTACGCGGTTCTCGCTCACGCGGGCCTGAGATCACCGGGCTCGCGCCCCATTAGGCACCAGCACCTTTCCCCGGTGCCTAAATACCGTCGAACAGCATCCATCAGCGTCTAATACGCAGGAGTGCGGAGACGGCGAAACGGCCCGCCATCCCTAGCGATCCGGGCCGTTCGGCGTCAGAGGCCAGTCGCTTCCCAAGCTTGAGGTCGCGGGTTCGACCCCCGTCCGCCGCTTCGCAACGGGCCTGGAAATAGCCGGCTTCTAGGGGTAGGGCCGGTGGCGGGGGTGCGGCCGACGGCCCTGGCATGCCGCCGTTGGCCACTTCGTTGACCGACACCCTGGTACTCGGCGGCCTCTGTCGCCGCCGGATCCGCCGGTCTGCCGGCCGGCGCGTGCGCCACGTCTGCGGGCCTGTAGTGTCGATGTCTGACCAATGCGAGCGCTCGTCTCCACGGCCGTCGTCGGTGTGTTCGTCCTCGCCGGGTGCGTGGGATGCGGCCGTGGCTCCCATGCGACCACAGCAGGCAGCAGCATCGAAGCACTCGCGCCGAGAACGCATGTGCTCGGCGGTACGCCCATCGGCTACGCGGCGTTCCCTTCTCTTGCGTTTGTCCTGAACCGGAAGGGCCCGGGGGGGCTGTATCAATGCACCGGGACGGTGGTCGCTCCAAGACTGGTCCTGACGGCTGGGCACTGCGCAGGGGCGCCTTCGGGCTTCCAGGTGTTCACGGGCAACTGGGAAGACGGGAGGCAAGGCGGAGCACAGGTCTCGGCGGTGTCCGGAGTGATCGTCTATCCGGCCTACGCGACGACCCGGGCTGACGATGCCGCGCTGCTCGTTCTTTCCAAACCGACGCGGTCGCCTCCCGCACTGCTCGCGAGTCGGATCATTGAAGGCCAGGAAGCGCGGCTGGAGTTGATCGGATGGCAGTCGCACTGGCTGAGACGGCCCGTGAAAGCGCTGGCGTTGGACCTCGTTTCGGCCGACGTCGTCGCGCGCAACGAGCAATGCGATCCTGGAAACACGATCGCAGAAGATCTCTGTCTCGAAGGTGATGCGCGGAAAGCCGGAGCCTGCCCGGGAGACAGCGGCGGTCCAGTGGTGTCGGCCGTGTCAGGTCGTGATGTCGAGATCGGCATCGCGACGATCGGCATCAGAGCCAGGCACGCTCGCTGCGGGGATCGCACGGCGGCGACGCGCGTCGCGCTTATTGCGCCCTGGATTCGCAGATGGATCAGACTCGCAAGAGTCTCTGAAGCGGCACATCACACGTGATCGTCAGGCCGCGAGCTCGCGCGGCGGCCGCCCCGGCGACCGCCGTACGTGCGAATCTTCAGCTGTGGATGCGCCGGCCCTCATTCGCGATCACGCGCGGCTCGCGTCGTTGATCGTCGTCGCACGTGGCTGGGCCGGGACGCGATGAGGCTGTGGCACAGGCACAAATGGGGCGAGTGGGAGCGTGCCTGGGGCAAAGGCAGCGCGAAAGGCTATGTCCTCGAGCGCAAGTGCCTCGTCTGCGGAAAGGTCGAGACGCAGGTCGTGCGTTGATACGGATCCTGCGTCTGCGTGGTGCCCGGCGTCGCATCGACCTGGCCGCGGTCGGGCTGGTCACCGCGGCGCTCGCCCTGTCGCAGGCCGCGTCGGCGACCGCCGGCCTGCCGACCGGAACCTACTCGCTCGGTCATTACGAGCTGCACGTGAACCTCTCCTACCAGGCGCACGCGAGCAGCGCGGCGCCGACGAACAACCCGGCGCCGGCGCCTGAAACGGGGCTGCGGCCGTACTGGAACTTCACCTCGCAGAGCGAAGGCGCGACGCTTGCGGCGAGCTGGGCGACGCGGCTGGAACTGTTCAAGAAGGGCCTCGGAGCGAGGTTGATTCGCCCCCAGCCGGTGCACTTTCCGCAGGCGCTCGGCGAAATCCACGACTTTGAAGTGCGTGCGCTCGGCTCGCCCGGGGTGTCGCTGGCGGTCAACGGCTCCTACAGCGGAACCTTCTACCAGCCGATCAACGAAACATGCTACGCCGGGCAAGCCTGCCCAAATCACTTCACGGCGATCCCGTTCACGTGCACGCTCAGCGAGCAGAACGGGGCGATCGACGGTGACCTGCGCACCGAATGGGTCGAGGTGTCAAACAGCAGGCTCGAGGACCACGGCTATCTAAACCCGCTGAACCCGGGTGCCGTCTCCCTCGGCGTCGCATTCGCGCTCATGCCCGCCCATGAGAACAGCGCGAAGGGCGGCGGCGAAGGAAGCAGTGGCGCGACTCCCGGGTTCGTCAGCCCGACGTGCCCGGCGAACGTCAACGTGTTCGAACCGTGGCTCGCGGAAGGCGCGATGCTCAGCGAACCCCACGAACCGGGATCGGAAAGCCCCGGCAGCCGCCTGGCCCTGTTCCCGCTCAGCACGCTGATCCGCCGCGGCCACGCGACGGCCTCATTCAGCGGGCCCGCGACGAGCCCCAGCAAATGCTGCTCCGGGACGACGACGTACATGCTCAGCGTGACGGCTCATCGCGTGCACTGACGGCGGCGGATCGGCGGCTCAGCGGCTAAGCTCCGGCGACCCTCCCCACGATCGGAGCTCGTCTTGCTTTACGTCGGCCTAGGCATCCTGTACGTCGTCCTGATGGTCGTGCTCGGGCTGAAATGCATAAAAGGGGGCCGCTGGGTGATGTTCATCCTCGGCTTCATCTTCCCGGTGCTGTGGATCATCGGCGGCGTGCTGCCGCCGAAGGGGATGTCGCGCGTGGACAGCATCTACGAGCAGCGCGAAAAGTCCGCCTAGCGCCCCGCCGTCGAGGGCGGGGCAGGGGTTGCGCTCGGCGGCGGTGGGCCGGGCTAGCGCCGTGCCGTCGCCGGGGCCGGCGCCGGGCTGGGGGCCCGGTCGTTCAGGAACTCCTCCGTCGCGAGCGCGTCGAGCGGTCGCGCATAGAGAAATCCCTGCCCGCTGTCGCAGCTCTCACTGCGCAGCAGCGAGAGCTCCTCGTGCTGCTCGATGCCCTCGGCGAAGGTGTCGAGGGACAGCGCCTTGCCGAGCTGTACGAGCGTGCGGATCAGCGTTTCGCCCTCGGCGTTCTGCTTGAGCCCGGAGATGAACGAGCGGTCGATCTTCAGCGCGTCCACGGGAAAGCGCTGCAGGTGCGCGAGCGATGAGTAGCCGGTTCCGAAGTCGTCGATCGCGATCATCACGCCAAGCTCCTTGATCGTCGCGAGCCTGCGCGCGGTCTGCTCGGCGTTGCGCATCAATGTCGTCTCGGTGATCTCGATCGTCAGGGCCGCCGGCTCGAGGCCGCTGCGAGCGAGCGAGCCTTCGATGTCGCCGATCAGCTGATCTGAGTCGAGCTGGCGCGCAGAGACGTTGACGGCGATCGTGATCGCGTGGCCGGCCTGCCGCCAGGCGGCCCCCTGATGGCATGCCGCATCGATCACCCAGCGGCCGATGTCGGTGATCAGCCCGGTCTCCTCGAGCAGCGGGATGAAGGCGTCCGGCTGCACGATCCCGCGCGTCGGGTGCTTCCAGCGGATCAGCCCCTCGACGCCGTTGGGGCGCATGTCGCTGAGGTTGAACGTCGGCTGGTAGACGAGGAAGAACTCCTCATTGGCGTGCGCATCACGCAGATCCATCTCGAGCTCCATGCGGCTCTGCAGCTTGTCCTGCATGCTGCTCTCGAACACCGCATAGCGGTTCTTGCCGTCCCACTTGGCTCGGTACATCGCGATGTCGGCGTCGCGCAGCAGCTCCTCGGCGGAACCGCCGTCGCCGACAGCGATCCCGACGCTCGCGGTCACCGTCACGCGCGTCGCCTTGTCCGCTCCGAGTTGGAATGGAGGCTTCAGGGCCGACAGCAGGCGCTCGGCGACAAGCTCCGGGCCGGCGGCCAGCGAGAGCTCGCCGGCGATGACGACGAACTCGTCGCCGCCGAGGCGTCCGAGCGCGTCGGCGTGGCGAACGACGCCCTCCAGCCGCGCGGTGACCGCGCGCAGCAGTTCGTCGCCGGTGCCGTGGCCGAGCGTGTCGTTGACGCTCTTGAAGTTGTCCAGATCGATGAACAGCGCCGCGACCGGCGTCTGGCTGCGCCGCGAGCGCGCGAGCGCCTGCTCGACGCGGTCGAGGATCAGGGTGCGGTTCGGCAGTCCGGTGAGCGCGTCGTGGGTCGCGAGGAACGCCAGCTCCTCCTCGCGTCTTGACAGCTCGGCGTCCGAGCGGGCGCGCTCGGCCTCAAACGATTCACACATCCGTATGAGGCTGAACTCGAGGCTCTGCTGCAGCATCGACATCGCCTCTCCGAGCGCCCGCGGATCGGCGCTCAGACGCATCGCGCTGTCGTTCAGCACGTCGGCCATCACGTCGCGCCAAGTGAAGCAGCGCCTGGTCACCTCGTGCAGCGACGCCGCGCGGTGGGCGGCGAGCTCGCCGAAGATCTTCGAGGTCTCGCGTCCCGCCTCGAGCGCCAGCTCGAGTCCGTCGCCGGCGATCCAGCGGGCGACCGCCATCGTCGAGGAGACGCAGATCCGCTCAAAGCTGTCCTGGACGAGTGTGTCGACGATCTCGCCGGACCCGACCGTACGCACGACCGTTTCCTCGAGCACATCGGGCGCGCGCTCGGTCAGCGCCTCGCCGAGGCGATGCAGGTCGCGCACGGCCTCCTCTGCCGGGGCTGCGGTCGACGCGGGCATTGCCCTCACGACCGGATCGGGATCGGGGCTTGTCATCTCATCACGAGCATCGGCAGGCGTCACGGGCGCCTGAAGAGCTGGGCCGCGGCTGATGGGGGGCGCCGCCGGCCGATCACGCGCCGCCGTAGGAAGGCGGCGCGGCGGGGTCGTCGCGGATGCTCGCGAGCAGGCTCAGCAGCTGCTGCGGGCTCGTGCCGCCGAGCACGCGCAGGCGATGCAGGCGATAGGGGTCATCGTGCGGACGAGCCCAACCGGGCACGACGGTGGTCGAACCGATATACCCGGCGCTCTTGACCGCAGCGACGACCGTCGCGTTGTAGTGGCCGGAGGGGTAGCAGAACCAGTTGACGGGCACGTGGTAGCGCTGCTGCAGGACGCGGCGCGCGACCGCCACCTGGTAGTGGAGTTCCTGTGCGCCGAGCGTGATCAGATCGGCGTGGCTGAAGCCCTGCGTGTCGAGCTCCCAGCCGGCCTCGAGCAGGCCGCGCACCTCGTCTGCGCCGAGCCCGCCCTGCGATGGCGGCAGGCCACTGAGTTGCATGTTCTCATCGCCCACCCACCCGAGTCGGCGCAGCACGGGCAGCGCCTGGGTGTACTGCGACTGGTAGCCGTTGTCGAAGCTCACGACGATCGGCTTGCCCGCGCCGAGTGGAACGCCTCGGCGCCAGTAGGCGGCCACCTGGTCGAGCGTGACCGCATGCCAGCCGGCGCTCTTCAGCGCCTGCATCTGTTCGGCGAACTCCGCGGGTTCCACGTACAGCCCCGGGAATGGCGCACCGGCGGGCGGTGCCGCGATCACGTGGTACATGAGGATCGGTACGGCCGCGGTGCCCGGCGGCCCCGTGGCCGTCGCGCTCGCGGTCGTGTTCGGCGTACGGCGCGCGTGCGTCGCGGCGCTCTTCGCGCGAGCGGCGGCGCTCGGCCGGGCGCCCGAGGAGCCGCTGCCGTGCGTTGCTATCGCCACCGCGGCGAGCACGGCCACGAGCGTTGCCAGCAGCGCGCCGATGCGCCGGCGACGCACCGCCCGCCGGCGTTGCCGGCGGCGTGTGCGCAGCGAGTCGACGTCCATGCGCCCCGGCCCGGCGTCGCTTGTCATGGGGCCCTCCGCATCCCCGGCTCAGTCGCCGCTGAGGTTCGGCGGCAGCGGCTGACCCGGGGGCGGCGGGTCATCGTGCAGCAGCTGGGGCACGGTCACGAGTCGATAGCCGCGGGCGCGCAGGCCGCGGATGATGCTCGGCAGCGCAGCGATCGTCTGCGCCCGTTCGCCGCCCGCGTCGTGCATCAGGATGATCGCACCGGGGTGCGCGCCCGCGAGGGCGCTGTCGAGGATCGCCGTGACGCCTGGCTGGAGATAGTCATCGGTGTCGACCGACCACAGCACCATCAGCAGGTGCAGCGTGCGGAGCTCGTGCAGGGTGGTCGCGTTGAAGGAGCCGTACGGGGGGCGGAAGAGCACCGGCCTCTGCCCGCCCAGCAGTTCGATGCGAGCGATCTGTTCGGTCAGCTCTTCGCGCTGGTCGTGGGGCGAGAGCGAGGCCATCATCGGGTGGGTCTCGGTGTGGTCGCCGATCACGTCCCCGTCGCGGATCTCGCGCACCGTCGAGGCGCCGAAGTAGCGCAGCATCGCGCCGATCTCGAAGAACGTGGCGCGGACGTGGAAGCGCTCGAGAACGCTCAGGACCTGCGGTGTGTAGGGCCCGGGGCCGTCGTCGAACGTCAGCGCGATGTCGCGCCCGCGTTCACCCCCCTGTTTGACGAACGGCGTGTACGCGAGCACCGACGCGACGCTGTCTGCTTCGAGCGCCGCCCTGCCCGGGGCGGGATCCGCCGGGCGGCGCCGGGCGGCGATGCGCGCAGCCGAGCTCGCGGCCGTCCGCTGGCGGCCACCTGAGAACATCGTGATCAGCACCACGAGCGCCAGCATGACCACCCCGAACGTCGCCCCCGCGCGGCGGCGGCGCACCCGCACGCGCGTGCGCGCCGGGGCGCTGTGCAGCTCCGGCTGCGGAGCCGGCGGGCGTGGTGCTCGCCTGGGGGCGCGTTTCGGGCCGTCCTCGAAGTCCCAGTTCCAGTCAGGGCTCATCGCGCCGGCTCGGATCTCGGCGAGCCCGAGCGCATCTCCTCGATCAGACGAATCGCCTCCTCCGGCCCTGCGAACGGCGCGATCGCCAGATAGGCGAGTTCCGGCAGGCGGCGCGGCAGCTCAGCCGCGTCGCCGCGGGCGATCGTCCGCTGGACGATTTCGAACACCGCGCCGGCGATCGTCTGCGAGAACAGGCGTGGAAGCTCCCGCGCCTGGGGACGGTGGCGATAGCCTTCCTCGAGGAAGATCGTGAACGACCTCGTGATCTCCTCGGCGCGCCGCGCGGCCGCCGGGCCTGCCGCGTAGCACTCGACCAGCCGCAGGTGCGACTCGGCGGGGTTCTCGGCGATCAGGTCGAGCAGCGTTTTCAGCCCGCTCCAGACGCGAGCCGGCCACTCCTCCTCGGCGAAGTAGGACGCGACGCAGGTGTCGAGTATGTACTGCGTCGGGTACTGCTGCGCCTCGAGGAACGCGTCCTGCTTGTCGGTGAACTGCTGGTAGAAGGCCTCTCTCGCAACGCCCGAGGCGGCGACGATGTCCGCGACGGTCGCGTCCGCGTAGCCCTTGCTGAGCATCACCTCGGCGACGCCGTGGAGGATGCGCGTGCGCTGGCTGCGCGCGACGACGCTTGCCGGCAGCCCGTGCCGTCCCGGCGGCAGGCGCTCGGGCTTGGATGCCGAGCCCGCCGCCGCCGCCCGCGCCTGTGCCTGCGCGCGCGGCAGTCGCGCGCCCGGGCCGGTGCTCCAGCGCTCGCGCCCCGGCTCGATCGAGTACGCGGCCATCCAGGCGAGGATGTCCTCGAGCAGCGACGGCAGCAGGTCCTCGCTGTGCGTGCGCAGATGCCTTGCGACGATCCCGCGCACGGCTCCGATCAGCGCGATCGTCGGGATGTCGAGCGTGCCGGTGCCAGGCGGCTGATTGTCGAGCGACTCTTCGGCCCGCCGCTCGAGCTCCCCGAGCACGCGCCGAACCTCCTCGCGCAGCTGTGGCCCGCCGGCGAGCGCCTCGATGTACATCACACGAGCCGCGTCGGGGTCATCACGAGCCGCATCGAGCAGCCCGGTGAGCACCCCGCGCAGCGCGTGCGACCAGTCCTCACCCAGGATCGCGCGCTCCATCTCGCCGAAGCGACGCGCGGTGACCGTCCGGTAGGCCGCGAGCAGGCAGTCTTCCTTGCCGCCGAACTGCTCGTAGAAGGTTGCGCTGGAGACCCCCGCGCGCGAGCTCACCTGCGAGACCGTCGTCGCCTGGTAGCTGCTCTCGGCCGCCAGCGCGATCATCGCCGCGATCAGGCGCTCGCGCTGGCTCGGCCCGGATGCGCCCGCTGCCGCCCTCGCCGTGCGTGTGCGGCGATCCTCCCGGCGCTCGCTGGCCGGATTGCGGGCGGGCTGGCTCATCGTCGGCTGGGGCCAACGATACCTCACACGAGAGCGCCCGAGCGCTTCTCCGCGCAACCGTAGCTGCCGAGCACCCTTTGTCGACCGTGGCGTTTCAGATGCGATGAGGCGGGTAGAGCCTACGCAGCGGCCGTGGCGGAAGTGATCCAACCTGCGGTCGTGTGCGTATCAGGTGGCATCGCGACCTGCAGAGGGAAAGGGGTAGGCATCGGAGCGGCGCTCGCAAACCGCCTCACACGATCGTTCACCGGGACGGGACCGGCGCCTGCGCGGCGAAGACGTGACACTGCGCCACCGGTCCTTGCCGGGCATAGGCGTTTGGTCACCGTCGGGTTTCGCCCGCCGTGGCGCGCGCGGTCTGCCGCTCGGCGCCTGCTGCCTGCCGCTCGGACACGAGCGCTCGCAAGGGACGGTGTTTTGGCCAGTTTCGCTGTCGATGTCGACACGGGACTTGACATTTGGGCGCGAACACTATTTAGTTGCCACAGTCGTTCAAGTCGACGATGACGAGTGCTCGGGCAGGTCGCGGCGTCGCGACGATCCCGAGCCGAGTAGCCCGACCGAACAAGGAGGCCTGGAGAGATGAGACGGATGGAGCTGACACAGCGAGCCCTCGCGGGGAAAGGCCGCCCGGGTGATCCTCCCGGTCGCGGGCGGCCATGGCTGCCCACGCTGGCGGCGATGGTGGGGGCGGTCGTCGCATCGCTCGCCCTGGCGGCCTCGGCCAGCGCCGGCCTGCAGCAGGAATTCGTCGCCTTCGGCGACTGCCCCGTGGCCAACCCCGCAGTCACCAACTGCATCTACTCGAAGGTCACCGGGGGCGAATTCACGCTCGGCAGCAAGACCGTCCAGATCACCAAGCCCGTGATCCTCCAGGGCGGCACGGCCGGGAGTTCCGACAAGCTGATCGCAGCAGCCGATGGAGAAACGCTGTCGCGCACGGCGCTGACGGTTCCGGGCGGGCTGATCGGCGTGGAAGGCCTCGGCGGCGAAGTCACCGCGACCGCCGAACTGGCCGGCACGGTCGAACTCAACGCGGAGCACCTGCTGACCGCGAACGGCACCGCGGTGGCGCTGCCGCTGAAGGTCAAACTCGACAATCCGGTGCTCGGCAGCGCGTGCTTCGTCGGCTCCTCGGCGGAACCGATCGCGATCAACCTCACGACCGGAACCACGGATCCGCCCGCGCCGAACAAACCGATCACCGGCAATCCCGGACATCAGGAATTGATCGACGGGGATAAAGTCACTGTCATCCCGAGCAGCACGCTGCTCGACAACGCCTTCGCGGTGCCGGGTGCCAATGGTTGCGGCGGGCTGTTGTCGCTGCTCGTCGATCCCGCGGTCGATCTGTCCGCCGGGGTACCGGCCGCGGCCGGCCACAACACCGCGATCATGAGCGGGCTGCTCGAGGTCGCCTCCGCGCAGGCGGTCCGCGCCCAGGCCGTGCTCCCGGAGCTCGGCAGGTGCGAGCCGGCTGAAAGCACCGGTTCAGGCAAAACGGCGGTGTTCCACGGCGACTACTTCGACTCCGCCTGCACCGCCTCGGAATCGGCCAAACTCGGCCACTATGAATGGTTCCCCGGGCCCGGCGCGCACAACAGGTTCAGCGGCAGGGCGAAGGTCGGTCTGCAGGGCGTCGGCGGGGGCAAGGTGACCTGCAGCGGCGGCAGCGCGAGCGGCGAATACACCGGGCCGAAAACGCTCGTCGACTCGTTGGTGCTGACCGGCTGCAAGAGCCAGACGACGAAGGGGTTGTGCCAGAGCTCGGGCGCGGCCGCCGGTGAAATCGTCACCGGCCCCCTGGCCGGCTCGCTCGGCATCATCAGCGACGAGGTCAAAGGGGCGGAAACGACGGTGTCGGTCGGCGTCGACCTGAGCCACGAACCGACGCTGTTGCGCGCAGAATGCACCGGCGCCGCGGAAGCGCTCGTCGTCAAAGGCTCGGTCATCCTCCCGGTCAAGAAGGCCGACAAGATGGGCACGTCATTCACGCTGACCGGCAAGGAGACCGGCGGCAAACAGGCGCCTGAAGCGTTCGAAGTCGGTGCCAAAGACACGCTCACGGCGACGCTCGGCGCGGGCAGCGAGCAGACTGGTGCGACCGCCTCGCAGAAGCTCTCCAACGAAGAACCGCTGGAGATCAAGGCGATCGCGAACTAGCGACCTCGGCGACGGTTTGCGGCGGCCCCGGGCGGGCCGCCGCAGCGTCGCGCGGGCGGGCGAGGCTCAGCTCGGTGACCGGTCCGTGCGCGGTGACCAGTACGCTCGTCCCCGCCGCCAGCGCGCTCTCGCCGCCGACACGCGCGATCAGCATCGCGACCCCCGGCTGTTCGGGGCGGATGTGCAGGAGGGCGTCGTGGCCGTAGTAGCGGCACTCCTCGACGCGGCCGCCGATGCCGGTCCCGGCCCCCGACTGCGCGTCCGCGCGGACGCTGACCTCGAGTTGCTCGGGTCGGACCATCACGACCCCCGCGGCCTTCGTCGCGGCCGCTGCCTCGCGCCGCAGCGCGAGCGCGCCCAGCGCTGTCTCAGCGACGGCGCCGCGCAGCTTCGCGTCGATCAGGTTGACTGCGCCGAGAAACTGCGCGAGGCGCTCGTCGGCGGGCTGCTCATACAGCTCCGCCGGGCGACCCTGCTGAATGATCCGGCCGTCGCGCAGGACGGCGACGGTGTCGGCCAGCGACAGCGCCTCCTCCTGGTCGTGGGTGACGAGCACCGTCGTCACTCCCTGCTCGCGCAGGAGGCCGTGGACCTCCTCGCGCACGTACGTGCGCAGCGAGGCGTCCAGCGATGAGAACGGCTCATCGAGCAGCAGCGCCTGCGGCCGGCGCGCCAGTGCGCGCGCGAGCGCGACGCGCTGCTGCTCGCCGCCGGAGAGCTCGTGCGGGAGACGTCGTGCGAGCGGCGCGATTCCAACCATCTCGAGCAGGCCGGCGACGGCGTCGCCGCGGCGTTCGCGCCGCGACAGCCCGAAGCCGACGTTGTCCTTGACGCTGAGGTGGGGGAACAGCGCACCTTCCTGGGGCACGTAGCCGATGCCGCGCTTCTCCGGCGGAAGGTAGCTGCGGCCGTCGTCGAGCGTGCGCGAGCCGAGTGACACGCTGCCGCGCTCGGCGCGCTCGAAGCCGGCGATCACGCGCAGCAGCGTCGTCTTGCCGCAGCCGGAGAGCCCGAGCACGGCGGTCAGCGAGCCGGCGTCGACCTCGAGGTCGACGCCGCGCAGGACCTCTGTGTCCTGGTAGCCCTTCCACAGGGCCTCGACGTTCAGCCGGCTCATCGCCCGCGCTCCCGCTGGGAGACCGCGGTCATGCGCCGGCTGAGCAGATACGCGGGAACGGCCGAGATCGCCACCATCAGCCCAGCGTAGGGCGCGGCGGCGCCGTAGGCGAAGTCTGAGGTGTACGCCCAGAACTGCGTCGCGAGCGTGTTGACGCCGGTCGGGCGCAGCAGCAGCGTCGCGGTCAGCTCGGTCGAGGCGGAGATGAACACCAGCGCGAATGCGGCGCCGAGGCCGGGAGCGATCAGCGGCAGCGTGACGCGCAGCCAGACGCTCGCCGGCCGGCGCCCGAGAGAGCGCCCGATCTCCTCGAGCCGCGGCGGCGCCTGCGCCATCGCCGAGCGCACGCCGACAACCGCGAGCGGCAGGAACAGGATCGCGTAGGCGACGATCAGCTCGAGTGAGCTCTGATAGAGGTCGAACGCGTAGCGGACCGAGAACGACACGAGCCCGAGCGCGATCACCAGCCCGGGGAGCGCCATCGGCAGATACGCCAGCCGCTCGACCAGGATCGTCGCGCGGTTGCGATGGCGGACCGCGAGCGTGGTCACCGGCACGGCCAGCACCGTCGCGATCGTCGCCGCAGCGGCGCTGAAGGCAGCCGTATGCCCGACCGCGGCGAGGATCGAGGCGGATGGCAGCGTCGTCGAGCTGCCGCGCAGCATCCAGTACACCAGCGAGCCGATCGGCACGCCGAGCGCGAGGATGGTAAGCACGGCGAGCCCGAGCGCGACCGGCGGTCCCAGACGCCCGAGTGAGACCTTTGCGGCGATCCGGCGCGCACCCGGACCGGTGCGCCACGATCGCCCGCGCCCGGCGAGCCCGAGCTCGCCGCCGAGCGCTGCGAAGCTCAGCGCGACCAGCACGAGCGACAGCACGCATGCGCCGACGGTGTCGAAGCCGAGCTTGAACTCGGTGAATATCTCGACGGTGAACGTCTGGTACTGGACGATTTCAAACGCGCCGAACTCGGCCAGCAGTGCGAGCGTGACGAGCAGGCAGCCGCCGAGCACAGCCGGCCAGATCTCGCGCAGCGTCACCTTCCAGAACACGCGCCACGGGCCGAGCCCGAGGCTGCGCGCGGCCTCCTCGAGGCCGGCGTCGAGGTTCGCGAGCGCGCTTGCGACGGGCAGGTAGACGAGCGGGTACAGCGACAGCGTCATGATCATCACCGCCGCCAGGTAGCCGTGCAGACCGGGTGCGATCGACACCCAGCCGAAGCCGATCACGAAATCCGGGACGCCGAGCGGCAACACGAGCACCACCGCCCACACGCGCCGGCCGCGCAGGGTTGTGCGCTCGACGCACCACGCCGTCGCGATCCCGATCACCGCGCACAGCGCCGTGCACGCGAGCGCGAGGCGGACCGTGTTCCACAGCAGCACCGCGACCAGCTGGCGCTCGAGCAGATGCCTGACTTCGCCCCATCCGGATTGGCCCGCCTCGACGACCACGAACGTCAGCGGCAGCAGCACGAGCGCGCCCGCGAGCACGCTGCCGGCGACGCTCACGAGCGGCCAGCTTCCTCTTCCCGACCACACGCGCGTCCATCGGCTCGCGACCGGCTCGCTGGGGGCGAATGTGCTCACGCTTCGGCCTACAGCAACCCGAGCTTCTGCTCCATCGCCAGGGCTTCGCTGCCGTCGCCGAGGTCGGCGGGCGA
Source organism: uncultured Solirubrobacteraceae bacterium (assembly GCA_963822245.1). Taxonomy (GTDB): domain Bacteria; phylum Actinomycetota; class Thermoleophilia; order Solirubrobacterales; family Solirubrobacteraceae; genus Palsa-744. The sequence continues at coordinate 86,546 of CAWGGR010000007.1, read as the reverse complement.
GAGCGGCGCAGGGTGCAGTTCGGCGAACGGACGCAGGCCGGGCGCCGGGGGGACACCCGGGCGCAGCGGGTACTCGAAGCTCGCGCTGCGGGCGATCGTCTCCTGGCCCTCCTGGCTGACGAGGAAGGCGACGAACGACTGCGCGGCGGCCTGGTGGGAGCTCGACTTCAGGACCGCTGCGCCGGAGACGTTGACGAGCTCGCCGGGGGTTCGCGGAGCCCAGTAGTGGAGGGCCGAGTGCATCGAGCTCGCGCCGATCTCCGCACGCAGCCGGTACCAGTAGTAGTGGTTGATCAGGCCGACGGCGCTCTCGCCGTTGTTGACCTGCGCGACGACGGTCTCGTTGTCGGGGTAGATCTTGCCGTTGGCTTTGAGGCCTTCGAGCCAGTGTTCGGCGGCGGCGGCGCCGTCGCTGTGGATGATCGAGGTGATCAGCGGCTGGAAGTCGGTCTCTGAGGGCGCGAAGCCGACCTTGCCCTTCCACTTCGGTTCGGCGAGTTCGAGAATCGAGTCGGGCAGCTGCGACGCCTCGATCTGTGAGGTGTTGTAGACGAGCACCGACTCGCGCGCGGAGACCCCGACCCACGAGCCGTCGGCGGAGTTGTAGGTGCTCGGGATCGACGACAGGGTCGTTGCGGGGAGCTTCGCGAGCTTGCCCTTCTCGGCGAGATCTTCGAGTACCGGCGTGTTCTCGGTGTAGAAGACGTCGGCGGGAGAGTTCGAGCCCTCCTGAAGGATCTGGTTGCCGAGCGTCGCCTCATCGTCGGAGCGGACGTGCACCGTGATGCCGGTCTGCTTTTCGAATGCCGTGACGAGGCGGGCGGTGGTCTGTTCGTGCTGGCCGTTGTAGAGCGTGATCGATTGACTGCCGCCGGAGGTCGATGACGAGGAGGAGCCGCAGGAGGCGAGCAGAAGCGTGGCCAGAACGAGCAGCACGGCGGGGAGGAGGAGCTTGAGCCGGGTCATCGAGTCTGAAATCCGATCTGCGCGGTCGGGATGGTGACGGGACCGTATCACAGCACTTAGGGTTGCCTAACTTTACGCTGAGCGCGGCGGTTCGCCGTCGAATGCGTGAGAATCCCCGCCATGCACGTGACCGCCAAGGCCGACTACGCCGTGCGAGCGGTCGTCGAGCTGTGCGACAGCGCACAGGATGCGCCGCGCAAGGTCGACGAAGTCGCGCAGGCGCAGAGCATCCCGGTGTCGTTCCTCGAGAACATCCTGACGCAGCTGCGCTCCAGTGGAATCGTGCGCAGCCAGCGCGGCCCCGAGGGCGGCTACTGGCTCGCGCATCCCGCCGACGAGGTCAACCTCGCCGACATCATCCGCGCGGTCGAGGGTCCGCTCGTCGGCGTCCGCGGGCAACGCCCGGAGGAGGTCGAGTACGTCGGCTCCGCGGCGGCGCTGCAACCGGTTTGGATCGCGCTGCGCGCAAACCTGCGCAGTGTCCTCGAGTCGGTCACCGTCGCTGATGTGGCCGCCGGCAAGCTGCCCAAGGCCGTGCTCGCGCTGACGCGCGAAGAGGAAGCCTGGCATACCCGCTAGCTGACGTGCCGAGGCCCGCCACACCGCGCGCGGCCTCTCGCATACGCTCGGTCACCGTCTGACCGGCGGAGCGGGGTTGGCCGCTTGCCGCGTTGGGTACCCTGTCAACGGCTGCGCGCGACACCTCGCCGCGCCACGGCCATCCCCGGTTCGCCACACCCAAAGGAGACTCTGCTCGATGTCAGCACAGCCGACCGCAGCACCGTCAGCCTCGAGCGCCACCGTCGAGGAGGCCGTCGAGGCGATTGCGAGCGCGGCCAAGCAGGACGTCACATTCTCGCTCGAGCTCTCCCAGGACCAGAAGGACATCCGCGACTGGGCGCACGGCTTCGCCGCCGACGTGATCCGCCCGGCCGGGCACGAGTGGGACGAGAAGGAGCAGACGCCGTGGCCGATCATCCAGGAGGCGGCGAAGATCGGGCTCTACGGATTCGAGGGCATGGCGCAGTTCTTCGCCGACCCGACGGGTCTGACGCTGCCGATCGTCAACGAAGAGCTGTTCTGGGGTGACGCCGGCATCGCGATGGCGATCATGGGCACCGGCCTGGCCGTCGCGGCGATCTTCGGCCAGGGCACCGGCGAGCAGGTCGGCGAGTGGATCCCGCGCTGCTTCGGCACCCAGGAGGACATCAAAGTCGCCGCGTTCTGCGCGTCAGAGCCGAATGCCGGCTCCGATGTGTCAGGCGTGCGCACGACCGCGAAGTTCGATGAGGCGGCGGGCGAGTGGGTCCTCAACGGCCAGAAGGCATGGGCGACGAACGGCGGCATCGCCGATGTGCACGTCGTGATCGCCTCGGTCGATCGCGAGCTGGGCTCGAAAGGCCACGCCGCGTTCGTCGTGCCGATGAGCGAGGCGAAGGGCATCTCGCAGGGCACGAAGGTCTCAAAGCACGGGCTGCGCGCATCGCACACGGCCGACGTGTTCCTCGATGACTGCAGGGTGCCGGCGGGCTACGTGCTCGGCGGCAAGGAGCGGCTCGATGAGCGCATCGCGCGGGTCAGGGAGGGCAAGAGCGGCCAGTCGCAGGCGGCGATGCAGACGTTCGAGTCTTCGCGCCCGACGGTCGGCGCCCAGGCGCTCGGGATCGCGCGTGCGGCGTACGAGTATGCGCTTGAGTACTCAAAGGAGCGCGAACAGTTCGGGCGCAAGATCGTCGAGAACCAGTCGATCGCGTTCACGCTCGCGCGCATGAAGCTCGAGATCGACGCCGCCCGGCTGCTCGTCTGGCGTGCGTCGTGGATGGGGCGCACGGGCGTCAAGTTCGAGAACGCCGAGGGCTCGATGTCGAAGCTGAAGGCCGGCGAGGTCGCCGTGTGGGTTACAGAGCGCGCGATCCAGATCCTCGGCGGCAACGGCTACACGCGCGAGTTCCCGGTCGAGCGCTGGCACCGCGACGCGAAGATCTACGACATCTTCGAGGGCACCGCCGAGATCCAGCAGCTCGTGATCGCCCGCGCGATCTCCGGCATGCACATCAGCTAGCGCGCTGGGCGCGGCCGGCGAGACGCGCCGTCGCCGATCGGGCCGCGCTGCTAGTCGGCGCGGCGCTCGGCGCGTCGCGCCTGCAGCATCCGCCGCCCGACCATGTCGCCGGCGGCGGTCGCGACCCAGATGATCAGCGTCGCGAACACATACGTGGAGACGCCGCTGATGAACAGCCCGCTGACGATCACGTTGACGATGAACAGCGACACGATTGTCGCGGCGATCGCGAGCAGGCCGGCGAGCGCGATCGAAGGCTCGCGGACGAGCACTTTCAGCGCGACCACCGACACCACGATGTGCACGAGCCAGAAGATCAGCGTGGCCTCGACGAGCGCGGTCGCGTCGAGCGAGAACCTGCTCAGCACCGCGGTGGCGACGAGCAGCCCGACGGCGATCCCGGCGAGCGAGGTGCCGAAGCGGATTCCCATCCGGGCAAACATCCGCTGCGATCCTACACCGGGTGAACGGCGTCTCCCTGCTCGTCACTGAGCGGCTCGGCGGGCGCGGGGCCTGGCGGCAGCGGCTCGGCGGGCGCGGGGCCCGCGGGCTGCGGACCGGCGGGGTCGACGCGGGCGTACACCGCGCCCTTGCGACCGAAGGCGTACCACGTGATCGCGGCCGCGAGCAGGATCGCGCACAGCACCCAGCCCAGCGTCGTCGTGCCGAGGCCGACGTACTTGAGCCCTGAGGCGGCGATCACGAACGTGATCACCGGCCGGATGTAGCGGTCGGGCGCGCTCGAGGACAGCAGCGAGCCGACGAACACGGCGGGCACGCTGCCGATGATCAGCGAGACGGTGACGCCGAATTCGACGTGGCCGAAGGCGAGCGCGCCGAGCGCTGCGGCGAGCGTCAGCGGCACCGCCTGCGTGAGGTCGGTGCCGACCAGCTGGTTGGCACCGAGCATCGGGTACAGGAACAGCAGCATGATGATCATCAGCGAGCCCGACCCGACCGAGGTCATGCCGACGATGACGCCGCCGATCGCCCCGACCGCAACCGTCCGCAGCGGTCGCACCTCGATGTTGTGGACGACGCCCTCGCGTTCCTGTCCGGAGCGGCGGTCGAGCACGTAGCGCAGCACCATCGCCCCGGCCCCCACCAGCAGCGCGATCCCGAGCGCCAGCTCGATGTGTTTCTGCGCTTCCTTGGCGTGCGCCAGCAGATGCAGCAGGTAGGCGCCGAAGAACGCCATCGGCACCGATCCGAGCACCATCCAGCCGACGAGCTGCAGGTTGACGGTGGCACGGCGCAGATGCACCGCAGCGCCGATCGGCCGCATCACGACGGCGGCGACGAGGTCGCTGGAGATCGCCGCGGACGGCGTCACGCCGAACAGCAGGATCAGCATCGGCGTCATCAGGGCGCCCCCGCCGGCGCCGGTCATGCCCACGAGGAAGCCGATGATCGCGCTCCCGAGAACGATGTATGGATCGACGTGCACAACCACCTCCCCGCTCGCGCCCTGTCAACTCCCGACCCGACCCTCCCTCGAGCCGTGCGCGAATGCTAGCGCTCGTCGGCTCGTTCGGCGAACGGCGACCGCGCGCTCGCTACCAGGCCTGCCCGCAACCGCAGTGCGGGCAGTTCACGGTCGTCGAGACGGCCGCGCTGAAGAGATAGCCGCACGCGCAGGCGTAGGCGGCGCGATCGATCGGCCCGCCCGCGGCGCGCACCTGCTGGACATCCGGATCGCATTGCGGCGAGCGCGTCTCTGCCGCGTGGGCGCTCGACTGCGGCGTGTGAGCGCCGCCCTGGCGGTGCGCCCGGACGCGACGCCGACGTGACGGTCGCCGCTCGCTGCGGGTTGATCGGAGGCTGGGTTTGATCATGCGCCTACCCATACAACGGCATCCATGCCCAAAGGTTTCGCTCCAAGTCCAATTTTTCCTCGTATTGTCCAGATCCGGTCTGCTCGAGCCACCGCCGGCGGTGCCGCCACGGCGCTCGAGAGGGTTTGAGATACTTCTCGGTGATGAACCCATCGCGCAAGCGAACGGTGCGTCTGGTCGTGGCGCTGAGCGCGGCGGTCGTCCTGGCCAGCGCGCTGATCTACACGAGCTTCAGCGCAGCCAGTCCGGCCCTGACGCCCTCGCAGCTCGCCCGCCAGGCCCAGCCCGGCCGCAGCTACCAGCTGACCGGGACCGTCGCCGCGGGGTCCGTCCACCGCGAAGGCGCGGTGCTGCACTTCAGCGTCGAGGATCGCGCCGGCGGGACGAAGATCCCGCTCGCCTACACCGGCACCGTCCCCGACCCGTTCCGTGAAGGCCGCGAGGTGATCGTCGACGTCGAGAAGCAGGGCGGGCGGTACGTCGGCGAACGCAACTCGCTGATCACGAAGTGCCCGTCCAAGTACAAGACGGCGCCTGCCAGCGAGAACCAGAACGCCTGAGTGCTCGCCTCCTCGCCGCGTCCCACCTGCTCAGCTCCCAGCCGCTGATGGCCGGCCTCGGGTTCGCCTGCCTGCTGTTGGCGCTCGCGGTCTGCGCCTACGGCATCGGCGCGTCGCTGTACGGCGTGCGCAGCGGTCGCGTGGAGTTCTCGGCGTCCGGGCGCCGCTCGGTCTACGCGCTTGCGGCGATCCTGACGGTCGCGTTCATCGTGCTCGAGGTCGCGTTCCTGCGCAACGACTTCGCCTTCAACACCGTCGCCGACACCTCGAGTCGCACGACGCCGGCGCTCTACCGCGCCGCTGCCGTCTGGTCCTCGCAGGAAGGCTCGCTGCTGCTGTGGGCCTGGCTGCTGTCGCTGTGGTCGAGCCTCGCGCTGTTCCTGACCCGCAGGCGGATGCGCGACATCGCCGGCTATGCGACGGCGATCCTGCTCGGCTTCGGCGGCTTCTTCATCTCGCTGATGGTGTTCTACGCGAACCCGTTCGAGACGACGACGCCCGCGCCGCCGAAGGCGTCGGCCTCGACCCGCTGCTGCGCTTCCCGACGATGATGATCCACCCGCCGATGCTGTACTCCGGCTACACGCTGTGCACGATCCCGCTCGCGTTCGGCATGGGCGCGCTGCTCGCGCGCCGTGTCGACGCCGACTGGATCAAAGCGATCCGCCGTTTCGCCTTCGGCGCCTGGCTGTTCCTCGGCATCGGCATCCTGCTCGGCGCCCGCTGGTCCTACTCGGAGCTCGGCTGGGGCGGCTACTGGGGCTGGGACGCGGTCGAGAACGCGTCGCTGATGCCGTGGCTGACGGGCACCGCGTTCCTGCACTCGCTGATGATCCAGGAGAAGCGCGGGATGCTGAAGGTCTGGAACGTCTCGCTCGTCCTCGCCACGGGCACGCTCGCGATCATGGGCACATTCCTCGTGCGCAGCGGCGTGCTCAACTCGATCCACGCGTTCGGCGGAGCGACGCTCGGAGTGCCGTTCGTTTGCCTGATCGCCGTGCTGATCGCCGCTTCGATCTACCTCGTCGTCTCGCGTCGCGACATGCTCCGCTCCGAGCATCGCCTCGACTCGCTGCTCTCGCGCGAGTCGATCTTCCTGGCACAACAACGTCGTCCTGGTCGGCCTCTGCTTCGTGATCTTCTGGGGCACCTACTTCCCGCTGATCTCCGAGGCGCTGACCGGCCAGGAAGCCTCCGTCGGCCCGCCGTGGTTTGACCGCTACACGGTCCCGCTGGCGCTCGTGCTCGTGCTGCTGAGCGGCATCGGCCCGGTGATCGCGTGGCGGCGGGCGACGCTCGCGAACGCGCGGCGGAACTTCCTCACGCCGCTCGCTCGCGGCGCTCGCGGCGTTGCTCGTGCTGCTCGCCGCCGGCGTCACCGAGAAGCCGTTCGCGATCGCGATGTTCTGCTGCGCCGCGTTCGTGTTCGGCAGCGTCGGCCAGGAGTTCTTCCGCGGCGTGCGCGCGCGCCGCGCGATGGCGGGCGAGCCCGCGCCCGTCGCACTGCTCGCGCTCGTGCGCCGCAACCGCCGCCGCTACGGCGGCTACATCGTGCACCTCGGCATCGCCGTGCTGTTCGTCGGCGTCGCCGCGTCCTCGTCCTTCCAGCACGCCTCCGAGCTCGGGCTCTCGCCCGGACAGTCGGCGCGCGCGGGCAGCTACGCGTTCCGCTACGTACCGCCCGACCGCGACGATCACGCCCAAGTACGACGCCGCGCACACCGGCTCGACCCTCAGCCTCGGGGCTGAAGTGACCGTCACGAAGGGCGGTCATCACGTCGCCACGCTGCATCCCAGCGAGGGCTTCTACGCCTCCCAGGAAGCGGCGCAGGGCTCCGTCGGCAGCCTGATCGGGGGCCAGCCGGTCAGCCATGTGAGCGTCAACGCCGGTATCACGCGCGACGTCTGGAGCGCGATCGAGCCCGACATCGAAGCGCCGGCGCTGCAGCGGATCGTGACGGTCGGCAACCGCACGCTGCCGCCCGAAGACGCGGTCGTCGCGATCGGCTACCTCGCGCGCGAATACCTCAAGCATCCGCCGCAGGCGCAGTTCCACTTCATCGTCTCGCCGCTCGTGATGTGGATCTGGATCGGTGGGCTGATCTGCTTCGGCGGCGGGCTGATCGCGATCTGGCCGGCTCCGAGCACCGTGCGCCGCCGCGTCGCCGCGCGCTCGCGCGCGCGTGCGCCGCGCCCCGTCGCCCGCATCAGCGCGGCGCCGAGACCCTGACGGTGTGACGTTGGCGGTCGTGCTCATCACGCTGCTGCTGGCGGTGCTCATCGTGCTCGTGCTCGGCGCGCCGCTGCGCGCGGCGCGCTCGCGTGACGCCTCGCGGCGGCGAGCAGCAGACCAGAGGCGCGCGGCTGACGCGACGATCGCGCGCGATGAGCTCGAGGCGGCGCGTGAGGCGAAGTACCGCGAGATCCGCGACGCCGAGCTCGACTACCGCACCGGCAAGCTCTCGCGCGAGGACTACGACGCCGTCGACGGCGAGCTGCGCGCCGAGGCGATCGAGATCCTCGACCGGCTCGAGGTGACAGCGACACCGAGCACGCCGGCAGCGTCAGCGAGTCGGTGCGAGCTGACGGGGCTGCGGACGAGCTGAACGGCCTGCCGCGCTAGCGCGGCCGCGCGACGCTGCTAGGCCCAGGGTTCCTTCAGCAGGATGATCGCGTTCAGGAAGAACAGCACGGCGAACAAGATCGTCCAACGGTTGAGGTTGCGCTCGACCATCGAGCCGCCGCCCAGCGGCCCCGTGCCGCTGCCGACGCCGAACGCGCCCGACAGGCCGGAGTCCTTGCCTGAATGCATCAGCACGAGGAAGATCGTGACCACCGCGATCACGACCTGCAGGATTCCGAATGATCGTTTCCACAGGCCAAGATTACCGCTTTACGGCGATCGCCGGGCAGGACGCCCGTGCAAGCTGGGCAGGAGTCGGCGCCGTGGTGCGCGAACAGGCATTGACGATGTTCCGCTTCAGGCGTCGCTACCGTCCGCTCGCGCGGCTCCGACCGGCTCCGCGCGATCGACGATTTGCCAGTCTGATTACGAATCCTTTACGGATTTCTGCTTCCGTGCCGATATGAATCCCGGTGGGCGTACCCCGATGTGGGCAAGCTGCGCCGACCACAACGATGGACACCCCGAAATGAACTACTCCCGCGCATGCCGCCCTGACCAGCGCCCGCCGCAAGGCACTGCGCGCGATGCTCTCCGCCGTTGCCGGCGGCGGCCTGACCGCGGCTGGGCTCGGCGGCCCGCTCGCGGGGCCTGCGCTGGCGGCCGGGCAGGAAACGACGACGACCGCGCCCGTGCCCGGCGAAACCGCGACGACCCCGGAAACCGGGACCGAAGCCTCTTCTACGACCACCACGACGACGATTCCCGTCCCGCCGGCGCCCGGCACCACGACCGTGCCGACCGCGGCGCCCACCACCGCTGAAACGCCGAAGGCGCCGAAAGTCGTGCTGCAGCGGCGCCAGAAAGTCACGCGCGGCGGCTCGAACTCGAGCGCCACGGAGACCACCGGCGGCAACTCGCGAACGCGCCGAAGAAGGCGTCGGGCCCGAGCAACGTCGCGGCCTCGCCGCAGTCGGTCGCCCAGGCCGGCGCGCTGGCCGCGGTGCTGGCCTCGGCGCAGTCCTCGGACGAGGCGCTCGCCTTCTACCGCATCCCGCTGTTCCTGCTGCCGATCTACAAGGCGGCGGCGGTGCAGTACGGCGTGCCGTGGCAGATCCTCGCCGCGATCAACGAAATCGAGACCGACTACGGCACCGACCAGTCGGTGTCGAGCGCGGGCGCCGTCGGCTGGATGCAGTTCATGCCGGCGACCTGGCTGCAGTACGGCGTCGACGCGCTCAACGCCGGCTACGCGGACCCCTACAACCCTGTCGACGCGATCTTCGCGGCCGCGCGCTACCTGCGTGCGGCTGGCGCCGCCACCGATCTGCGCGGCGCGATCCTCGCCTACAACCACTCCGAAGAATATGCCGACTCGGTGCTGCTGCGCGCGAAGCTGATCTCGACCTACCCGAAGGCCGTGATCGCGACTCTGACCGGCCTGATCGACGGGCGCCTGCCCGTCACCGGCAAGCAGGTCGCGTGGACTCCGCTCCCGCTGGAAGCGGCCGACGCCGTCGAGCGCGACGGCCAACGCGCAGGCCGTCGCCGGGCAGCCGAGTGCCGCCGCGAGCGCCGCAGCACCGGCGCAGGGCAGCGCTACAACCCCCGGCGAGGCCGCGGCCCCGTCGCCGACGGCGGCGGCCGCGGGCGCAAAAGCGGCCGTCGCGGCCGCGCCGCCGCTGCAGTTCGTCGAGCTGACGAGCGCGCCGAGCGCGACCGTGGTCGCGGTGCAGGACGGGCGCATCGTGCAGATCGGCGCGTCGCGCAAGCTTGGCAAGTACGTGATCCTGCGCGACGTCTACGGCGACGTGTTCACCTATGCGGGCCTCGGCAGCATCGCTCCCACGTATCAGCTCGGGGACGCCCCGCCGGCGCCGGCCAAATCGCGGGTGGTCGAAGCTGCGAGCAGCCACGACCCGGCGCCGTCGCTGCCGGCGAGCGCCGGCAGCCAGTCGCCGCTGACGCTGCACGTCCAGACGCCCAACGCGCCGAGCCCGAACTCGGCGGCCGCGGATGCCGGCAAGGCCTCGGTCCCCGAGGAAGGGCCGCCCGCCGGGATGGGCAAGATCCGCCTGTTCGCACACCCCGGCAACCCCGATGCGCGCGCCGCGGCCGCGATCGTCGCGGCGAGGCGCGCCAAGCGCAACAACGCCGGTCAGCGCGCTCCTCTGCGCAAGGGCGCGGTCGTCGCCAGCGGCACCGTGCTCGGTCACGTGCTCGTGCCCGAGGGTGGGCGCGATGGGCACCTGCGCTTCGCGATCCGTCCGGCCGGAGACGCGAGCACGATCGATCCCGGTCCGATCCTCGCGAACTGGGCGGAGCTCCAGACGGCGCTGCACCCCGAGGGCGCGACCGCGACCAACGCGCTGCTCGGCGCGACCGCGAGCGACGTGTTCCTGCAGTCCAACAGCGCGCTCGAGCGGGCCGTCCTGTCCGATCCCGGGATAACGCTCGATGCCTGCGCGCGCCACGATGTCGCCTCGGGCGCCGTCGACAAACGCGTGCTCGCGATGCTCGCGTTCCTCTCGCGCAGCGGCCTCAAGCCGACCGCGAGCGTGCTGCGCTGCGGGCAGGAACAGCCCGCCACGGCGGCTGAGCTGTCCAAGCAGGACGGCGGCGGCGCGCTCGACATCACTGCGATCAATGATGTCCCGATCGCAGGCCACCAGGGCGCGGGCACGATCACCGACCTGACGATCCGCACGCTGCTGACCGTTCCCGCGGAATTCGTGCCGCACGAAGTGCTCAGCCTGATGCGCTACCCCGGTGCGCCCAACACACACGCCCTGCCCGCGTACTCGAGCCAGATCCAGCTCGTCTACCGACCGCTCCCCGCCACCAGCGCGCTCTCGAGCGCTTCGACGGGCACCGCCGCGCACTCGGCGCAGTCGGGACCGACCGCCCCCGTGCCGGTCGTCACGACGAGCGCCCTCAGCGCGACGCAGTGGAACCAGCTGATGACGCGTGTCGCCGCGCTGCCGGCACCGACCGTTCGCAGCAAGCCGAGCTCGCAGGCGATCCCGGATAAATCCGGATCGTCGACGCCGCCGGCGACGCGCCCGTAGCCTCCCGCTCGCCGGGACCGCAGCGCTACGGTCCCGGCGGGCCGACCTTCGATCGCTGTGCCTGACGTGTCAGCCGGTGGCGCCGGGCGCCGCTTCGCCGGGGGCGGCGCCACCGGCCGGCGGCGCTCCGGCTACGCCACCCGGTGCTCCTGTGGCGCCCGGACGGGCTCCGAACAGGCCGTGCAGCGCGCTGCTGCACTTCACCTGCGCGGAGCGGAACTTCGCGCTCGACGTGTCGAGCCCGCTGGTGTTGAAGATCGGGCCTTTGCCGGAGCTGTTGGGCGCCGGGACGTCGATGCCGTTTTCACGCATGCAGGTGGCGAACTTCGCGAGCGCCGCCTTGGCCGCGGGCGTCGTGAAGCGCCCGACACCAAAGCCACCGCCGAAGCGCCCGGCGCCGAAGCCGCCGCACTTCTTGATCGCCGCTTCATACTGCGCACGCGTCACGCCCGCAGGCAGTTTCGGGCCGCTCCCGCCACCGAGAAAGCCGCCCGCCGGCCGGCCCTGTCCGGGCGTCCGTTTGGGCAACGTGATGCCGTCCTTCTGCAGGCATGCGCGCACGGCCGCGAAGCGGGCCGCGAACGCGCCGCGCGCGGGCGACCCGGCGGTCGTCGCGGTCGCGGTCGTGGTGCTGCTCGAGGAGCTGCCGCACGCCGCCAGCGCGAGCGTCGCGAGCAGGATGAGCAACGCGGCGAGCGCACGGTTGCGTTTGTTCGTGTTGGTCTGGTGCATGGGTTCCTTTTGTTGGGTGATCTCGTAGTTGACGGCGAGCGCGGACGCGGTGGCGCAACGGCTAGCCGCTTCCGAACAGCGCCGGTTCGCTCGCCTGCTTTGCGCCACCCGTGCCGCCGCCCGCGCCCGTCGCCGTGCTCGTGCCTCCGGCCGAGCCGCCGAACAGGCCGGCGAGGCCGCCGGCTCCGCCGGCGCCGACGCGAATCGATTCCGCGCTGACCGCTCCGTTTGCGCCGGCGGAGCCGGTGACGGTCACGGTTTCGCCCGGGTGTATGGCCTTGACGCTCGATGTCACGGTCTTGCTCACCGTGGTCGCCGGTGAGGTCTTGACCTTGACGGTGTTGCCGCTCGTGTTCGTGATGTACAGGGTGCCGTTGCTGCTGTAGGCGACCTGCCCGACGGTGGCACCGCCGGCGCCGCCGAAGCCCGCGCCGCCGAAGCCGCTCGCGGCGGCGCCGCCGGCTGCGCTCGTGCTCGCCGCGCCGCCGCTACCGGTCGCGCCCGCGCGCAGCGCGGCGAAGCGGGCGGCAAGCCCGGATGAGGCGCCCGCGGCGCCCGAGCTGCTGCTGCTGCTGCTGCTCTGGCCCTTCTCGACGAGCACGCCGGCGATGAAGCCGCAGGCGATCAACAGGACCGCGAGCAGCGCCACGGGGGCCGGGCTGAGCAGACGCCGGCGTGGGCGGCGGGGCAGCTGCTCTGGCTCTTCGAGCCATTCATCCCGAGCGTCGATCGGCTCGTGGGCGGCCGTCTGCTGCTGCCCGTAGGGCGCCTCCTCGACGCGCTGGGGCTCGGTTGCTGGGGACTGCTCGGCGGACATGGCTGGCTCCTGGTGGGGGGAATGTGGCTCACTCAAAGCGCAACGCTTCGATCGGTCTGAGGCGGGCGGCTCGCGCGGCTGGATAGGTGCCGAAGAACAGGCCCGACAGCAGCGCCGCGCCGAACGCGAGCGGGAGCGAGTAGAGCGCGATCTCGGGCTGCACCCCCGCGATCTTGAACTGGCTGCCGATGACCCCGACGAGCAGGCCGGTGAAGCCGCCCAGCAGCGACACGAGCACCGCCTCGGTCAGGAACTGGGTGAGGATGTCGCTGCGCCTGGCGCCGACCGCCTTGCGGATCCCGATCTCGCGGGTGCGCTCGGTGACGCTCACGAGCATGATGTTCATCACGCCGATCCCGCCGACGAGCAGCGAGATCGCGGCGACCTCGCCGAGCAGCGTCGTGAAGACGCTGCTCGTGGAGCTCGAGGTTTCCAGCAGCGAGCCCTGGTTGAGCACGCTGAAGCCCGGTTCGGCTGTGTCTTTGATCCTGTGCCGTTCATCGAGGATCTGCGTGACCTCCGATTCGGCGGCGTTGAGCGAGGATTCGGACTTCGCCTGGACGGTGATCGAATCGATCGGGCCGCTGCCTGTCAGCGAGTTCTGCACGGTCGTGATCGGCGCCATCACCACATCATCCTCGTTGGTTGCGCCGTTGGTGCCCTTTTTCGCGAGCACGCCGATGACTTCGTAGTTGCTGCCGTTCACCTTCATGTTCTGCCCGACGGGGCTCGCCCCGGCGAACAGTTCCTGGACGACTTCCTGCCCGACGACCGCGACGCGCTTGTGTTCGGCGACGTCGGCCCCGGTGAACGCCGCGCCTTCGGCAACCTTGTAGCTGTGCGCGGGCAGGTATGACGGGGTGGTGCCGATGAACGAGGACGGTTCATAGCTGGAGCTGCCTGCGACGAGTTTCACGTCGGTGGCATTGACCACCGGCGAGGCGCTCTTGACGTCGGGCGCGAGGCCGGGGTTCTGCAGCGCTTCGGCATCTGCCTTCGTGAGCGAGACGCTCGTCGTGCTGCTCGCGCGGGCGCCGCCGCGGAAGCCGCCGCTGGACTGCACGACGAGCACGTTGCTGCCGAGACTCTCGATCCGCGAGGAGACGGCCTGGGAGGAGCCGTTGCCGACGGCGATCAGGACGATCACGGACGCCACGCCGATCGTCATCCCGAGGATCGTCAACCCGGAGCGAAGCCTGTTGGCGGTGATCCCGCCCCAGGCGATCCTGAGCGTCTCGCGCCCGATCAACGCTCCACCTCGACGGTGTCAGACCCGAGCGTGTGCGCCGACTTCTGCGGTTGCGGGGCGGGGGGTGGGTCGTGGACGCCCGCGACACGGCGATCCTCGACGATCTCGCCGTCGCTCAGGCGGACCACGCGCTTGCTCTGCTCGGCCACATCGGGCTCGTGCGTGATCAGCACCACCGTGCGGCCTTCTTCGTTGAGCCGCGCAAAGATGCGCAGGACCTCCTCGGTGGAGTGCGAGTCGAGGTTGCCGGTCGGCTCATCGGCGAGGATCAGGGCCGGGTTCGTCACGAGCGCTCGCGCGATCGCAACGCGCTGCTGCTGGCCGCCGGAGAGCTCTGACGGCTGGTGGCGCATGCGGTCGGCCATGCCGACCGAGGTGAGTGCCGCTTCCGCGCGCGCCCGGCGCGCGGCGCCCCGCAGTCCTGCATAGGCCAGCGGCAGCTCGACGTTGAGCAGCGCGCTCGTGCGTGGCACGAGGTTGAAGCCCTGGAACACGAACCCGATCTTGCGGTTGCGCAGGTCCGAGAGATCGTCCTCATCCATCTGCGAGACGTCCACGCCGTCGATCAGGTAGCGCCCGCCCGTCGGGATGTCGAGGCACCCGAGGATGTTCATCAGCGTGCTCTTGCCGCTGCCCGAGCTGCCCATGATCGCCACGAAATCCCCGGTCTCGACGCGCAGCGAGATCTCGCGCAGCGCGCGCACCCTGATCTGGCCCATCGCGAACACCTTCGAGACGCCGTGCACCTCGATGACCGGGTGGCGCGGGCCGCGGCGCTCATGCGGCGGTCCGGCCGCCACCACGCCGGCGCGCCGGATCAGCGGCCGCTTGCGCGGCAGACGGGCACGGCCCTTCGCCCGCGCGCGCGGCTGCTCAGCCATCAGCCGCCACCCCGGAAGAACGCTGCCCCGCCGCCGGCGCCGCCGAAGCCGCCGGCGCCGCCGAAGCCGCCGGCCCCCGGCAGGCCACCGGTGCGCCCGCTGGTCGAGGTGCGCCCGCTGGTCGTCGTGACCGACGGCAGCACGATCGTTTCGCCGACCTTCAGCCCGCTGAGGATGATCGTGGAGCTGTTTCCGGCGAGGCCGGTGACGACCCGCTGGCGGACGTGCTGGCCGCCGCGAACCACCGTCACGCTGCCGGCCGAGATCGCGGTGGTCGGCACGTTGATGCCTTCCGCCTGCTTGACCACCACTTCGGCCGTCGCGCTCATCCCCGGCTTGAGGCCGCTTTCCATCTGGTCGAGCTCGAAGGTCACGTCGTAGCTGACCACGCCGCTGTTGCTCGTCGAGAGGATCGCGACTTCGCTGACGTGCGCGGCGAGCTTGCGCCCGCCCAGCGCTTCGACGGTTATCGTCGCGATCTGGCCCGGCTTGACGTTGCCGATTTCCGATTCGCTGAGCGGCACGACGAGCTTCATCGAGCTGAGATCGCTGAGGATCGCAAAGGCCGAGCTCGAGGAGCTCGAGGAGTCAGAGGCCGAGGAGGTCGAGCTCGATGCGCCGGTCGCGGCGCGGCCGCCGGCGGAGGCGCCGGCCGCGCCGGTGGCTGATTCGCCCGCGCTGCTCGCGCTCGAGGCCTTCGTCGTGCCGCTGCCGGAGACGACTTCCCCGACCTGCCCGGAGAGCGAGACGATCGTGCCGCTCTCGGGCGCGTAGAGCTTGGTGTCCTGCACGGCCTGTTCGTCGCCCTGGACGGTCAGGGCGTCGCTGCTCACCTGCGCTCGCGCCGAGGCCAGGTTCGCTTCACGCGTCGCGGCGCTGATCGTCGTTTTCGAGGCCGAAGAGGAAGGGGAGGACGAGCTCGATCCCGCGGAGCCCGATCCGCTCGAGCCCGAGCCGCTGCTCTCGCTGCCGCCCTTGGTGCTCGTGCTGCTCGGCGTGCTCGCCGCCGGTGCGGAGCTCTCTCTGTGGCCGCTCGGGGTCGCGCTGGCGGGCGAGGTCGAGGAGGAGGAGGGGGTGGTCGTGGTAGCGGGGGCGGGCGCTGCCGAGGTGCCCGGCGCGGCCGTGCCGGCCGCGGTCTGCGCCAGCGCGTCGGCGGCGCTCGCGGCGCCGGTCGGGCGGCGGACCGATGCCGCGGCTGCACTCGCACCGCCGCCGCTCGAGCCGCTGGAGGCGCTCGTGCCTTCGCCGTCGGTTTCTTCCTCCTTGGCGAGGTTCGCTTCGGCCGACTGCAGGGCGGCCTTGGACTGCTCGAGCGTGACTTCGGCGCTCTCGGGATCCACTTCGGCGATCAGCTGTCCCGCGGCGACCTGCTCGCCCTGGGTGACGTTGATGCGGGTCACGGTGCCACCGGTCTTGAAGCCGAGGTTGAGCTGGCTCGCGGCCTGCAGGTTGCCGCTCCCGGAGACGGTCGATTGCACGACCCCCTCGGCGACCGTCGCGGTGCGTGTCACGGCCGTCTGGCTGCCGGACGCCGGCCCGACGACGAGTACCGCAGCGGCGATCGCCCCGACGCATAGAGCTCCGAGTACATAGACGAGCCAGGATGCGCTGGAGCGTTCGGTCATTATGCGTTCACTCCGATACTCGGCTCGGCCTGTAAGAACGCCCGAAGAAAGCCTGCAAGCGGGGATAAATTTGCATAAAGAGGATTACGCGATCCCCTTATCGAGGGCCGCTTGAAGCGCTCGCGCCGTCTGCGATGATCCGCCCGATGGCGCTCCATGGCGGGATCGATCTCGGCGGCACGAAGATCCAGGCGGCGATCCTCGACAGCGATCACGAGGTGCTCGGATCCTCGCGCCGGCCGACACCGACGACGGGCGGACCGGCAGATGTGGCGGCAGAGATCGCGCAGGCGCTGCGCGAGGCAGCCGTCGGCGCAAACATCGAGCTGTCGGAGCTCGCGGGCGTCGGTATCGGCTCACCGGGCACGATCGACGGTCCCAACGTCGTCGGCGCGCGCAATCTGCCCGGCTGGGAGGGCTCCTACCCGCTCGCGGGCACGCTCGAAGACGCCTTCGGCTGTGAGGTGCGCCTGGGCAACGACGTGCAGGTCGCAACCGACGCCGAGTTCAAGCTCGGCGTCGGGCGCGGCCACGATTCGCTGCTCGGCGTGTTCTGGGGCACGGGCGTCGGCGCCGGGCTGATCCTCGGCGGCGCGGCCTGGACGGGCCAGGGGGCGGCCGGCGAGATCGGGCACATGGTCGTCAAGCTGGACGGCGCGCGCTGCACGTGCGGGCGATACGGATGCGTCGAGGCGTACGCCGGCCGGGCGGCGATGGAGGCACACGTGCGCAGGCTGCATGACGAGAAGGGGCGCAGCACGGACCTCTTCAAGCTGATGGAGAAGCACGGGCGCACGCGCCTGACGAGCGGCATCTGGTCGCGCGCGCTCGAGCACGGCGACGAGCTCGCGACGGAGGTCATCGACCGCGCGGTCAAGGCTCTCGGCGCGGGGATCGCCGCGGCCGTCAACCTGCTCGACGTCGAGGCGGTCGTGATCGGCGGCGGCCTCGGCGTGCGCCTCGGCGATCGCTACGCGAAACGCATCGACACGGCGATGCAGCCTCACCTGTTCGCCGACTTCCGCCCGCCCCCCGTGAGCGTGGCCGCGCTCGGCGACCTCGGCGGCGCGATCGGCGCCTCGCTGCTGGTCGAATAGCGCGGTCGCAGCGGTCTCGTGAGGACGCGAAGGCGGCCGCCTAGAGGCCGGCGACCGTGACCACGACGAGCACGATCGAGAGCGTCGAGGTGACCGCGACGGTCACGCCTGCGGCGCCGTCGAGGAAGCCGCGGTTGCGTCGCTCGCCCATCAGGTGGCGCGAGCGCGCGAGCCGCCAGATGAAGAACAGGTTGATCGGCAGCAGCAGCCCGTTGACGACCTGCACGGCGACGAGCAGCGAGATCACCGGCACGTTCGGGATCATCGCTACGAACGCGCTGATCAGGATCATCGCGGTGATGATGTTGACGAACGCCGGAGCCTCCTCGCGGCGCCGGCCGACCCCCTTTTCATAGCCGAGTGACTCGGAGATCACATACGACGTCGCGATCGGCAGGATCGCGGCCGCGAGCAGGCTTGCGCCAAGCAGGCCGATCCCGAACAGCAGCTCGGCGTAGTGGCCTGCGAACGGCGTCAGCGAGCGCGCGGCGTCGGCGGCCGAGCCGATGTTGTGGATTCCATGCGTGTACAGCGTCGCGGCGGTCGCGACGATGATGAAGCACGCGACGATGTTGGCGAACAGGGCGCCGAGCACGGCCTCGCGTTCCTCGTGCGGCAGCTCGTCCTCGCGCACGCCGCGCTCGACGACCGCCGACTGCAGGTACAGCTGCATGTACGGGGTGATCGTCGTGCCCGCGAGCGCGATCAGCAGCAGCAGGTAGGAGGAGCCGCTCTGCAGTCGCGGAAGCACGATCGCGTTGCCGACCGAGCCCCAGTGCGGATGCGCGAGGACCGCCGCGATCGGATAGGCGAAGAACGGGACCGTGAACCAGATGAACGTCTTCTCGGCCGAGCGATAGGAGCCGCGCACGATGATCAGCCAGATCGCCACGGCGGCGACCGGCACCGACAGCTGCGCGGGTATGCCCGTCAGCAGGCTGACGGCCGCGCCGATGCCGACGAAGTCGGAGATGCAGATGCCGAGATTGGCGATCAGCACCGCCGCGGTGGCGAGCGCGGACCAGCGCAGGCCGTACTCCTCGCGGATCAGCTCCGCGAGGCCCTTGCCGGTCACGACGCCCATTCGCGCCGCGAGCATCTGCACGATCGCGAGCGAGACGGTGATCAACACCATGATCCACAGCACGCTGTAGCCGTATTTCGCGCCGGCGGATGAGTAGGTGGCGATCCCGCCGGCGTCGTTGCCGGCGTTCGCGGCGATCAGGCCGGGGCCGAGCAGGCCGAGGAACGCGAACCAACGGGCGCGGCGGGGGCTAAAGCGGGCAGGCAGGCGCGGTCGGCCACGAGTGGCCGACCGGATACGCCGCATGACGGGCGGTACTCGGACCGCCATCGAAATTCCCGCTCGGGAGATTCACGCAGCGGAGTCTAGTCAGTCCTCGCCGAGGAGCCCGAAACGCCTCCGCCAGCCGCGCGGGAGCATCTCCTCGAGGACGTCATCGACGGTCACGACGCCAAGCATCCGACCGTCCTCGTCGGCGACCGGGATCGAGGTCAGGTTGTAGTCGGCCATCTGCCGCGCGACCTCCTCGAAGGAGTCGTGCGGCGCCAGGCACGGAGTCTCGTGCTTGAGGAGCGCCTCGAGCCGTTGCTCGGGTGCGGCGCGCAGCAGCGCGGTCACGGGCACGCTGCCCTCGAGCGAACCGTGCGCCGGCCCGACGAACACGCTCGTCAGCAGCTCCGGTGCGATCGTGCTCGCGCGCACCGCCGCGAGCGCGTCGGCGGCGGAGGCCGAGCCGCGCAGCAGCACGAAGTCCGGGCTCATCAGCCCGCCCGCCTCGGCGGGGTCATAGCCGAGCAGCGCGCGGACCTTGATGCGATGACCGACCGGCAGCAGTCCCATCACCGGGTCGCGGCGATCCTCGTCGAGCTCGCCGACTATGTCGGCGGCGTCGTCGGGGGCCATCCGCGAGAGGATTTGCGCGACCTGCTCGTCGGGGCGGTCCTCGAGGAACTCGCGCTGGTGCTGGTCGTCGAGCTCCTCGAACACGTCGGCCTCGAGCTCGCGGTCGTCATCGCCGACGGCCTGGATGATCTCCTCGCCCTCGTGGCGCGAGGCGGCCTCGACGAGGTCGGCGATCTGCGCCGGGTGGAGCTTTGCGAGCTTCGGGTGCGGCACGCGCAGGCGCACCGTCGGCACGTGCCCGACGAACGGCTCGACGCCCGCCCAGTCGAGGAACTCGCCGGTTGCGATGTGCGCTCCGATGCCCTTCGGCAGGAGCCGCCGCAGTCCGCCGCGCGGCCCGGTGTCGACGCCGACGACGCGCCAGGACCCGGCGACGAGCGCGAGCTCGATCTCGTTGGCGCGGACGAGGCGCGCGCCCTCGACGTTGATCAGCTGGCGGTCGAGCAGGTCACGTCTGAGCAGCACCTCCTCGGGCCGGCGCTCGAACGGCCGCAGATCGAGCTTCGCCTTGCGCATCACGACGCCGCCGGTGCCGATCTCCGACACGCGCTCGGCGCCGAGGAACGATTCCCGTCCGGCGACGGCGACGAGGAAGCCGGTGATCGGCGGATAGCCGACGCCGCCGAGTCGCACGATCAGATCGTCGACCTTGCCCAGGCGCGCGCCGTCGGCGTCGCGCAGGGGGCTGCCGACGACCGCGGAGAGGTGGAGTATCGGTGGTGCCTGCGCGGCGGGAGCGCTCATAGCGCCCATCGTACGCCCGCGCAAGGTCGCGCATCTCCCGCGCGAGGTCGCGGATCCGCGCAAGCGTCGCCGCTCACGCCCGCGAGAATCTATCTTGGGGTGATGCCGCCGTTCTGGATCTCGATTGCGGTGCTCTCGATCGTCCAGGGTGCGATCGTCGCGCTGCCGCGGACGCTTCGCGCCGGCCCCCTCGAGCGCCTCCGTGGCAGGCGCTGGGCGCTGATCCCGCCGCTGTCGGTGATCGCGTTCGTGTTCATCGCGCGCGGCGCGGAACGGCCGAGCGCACAGGGGCTGACCTATCTCGCGCTCGTCGCCGTGCCGCTGCTCGCCGCGCTCGCGCTGGGCTGGCTGGTGTGGGATGCGCGCATGCCGCGGCCGCGGTACGCGCTGCTGATCGCGCCGTTGTTCGCGCTCGCGTGGGCCGATCGCGGCGGTCTCGCCGGCGAGAGCGCGGCGCTGGTCCTCTCGGCGTTCAGCTGCGCCGCGCTCGGCGTGCTGCTGGCCGCCGTGACACCCGCCCGCTGGCTTGCCGTCGGCATCGTCACGATGGCGCTCGCGGACTCGGCGCTCGTGATCTCCGATCTGCTGCAGCGCCCCAACAACGCGCTCAACGCCGCCCATCCCGCGGTCGGCCTGCCGCAGCTGCAGCGCGTCCTGTTCGGCTCGGCGCTGATGGGCTACGGCGACCTCTTCATCGCCGCTGCGCTCGGCGGTCTGCTTGCCGTTGCGGCCGGGCGCGCGTGGCAGCTGCGCGGGGCGGCTCTGACGGTGCTGTTCGCGCTCGGCTTCGACCTGTTGTTCTTCTTCGTCGATGAGCTGCCGGCGACGGTGCCGGTGGCGCTCGCGCTGGTGTGCGTTGTGCTCAGCCGCCGGCGTGGATCCGCTCGCCTGCAGCCGGCTCCTGCGAGGAGCTCACGCGGATCCGCCGCGGCTCAGGCGCCTCGGACTCGGGCAGCGCGGTGATCGCGCGCGCGGAGATCTCGATCGCCGGCGGCGCCAGCACCTCGCGCTCGGAGGCCGCGCCGGCCTGCTCGATGCGGCGCACCTGGGGCATCACGCGGTGCTCGAAGGAGCCGACCGCCTCGTTGTAGGCGGACACCGCCGAGTCGAGCTGCCGTCCGGCCTTCGCGAACGGTTCGATGAAGCGCCCCAGCCGGCCGTGGAGCTCGCGCGCGGACTCCGCGATCTCGCGCGCGGACTCCGCGATCAGCTCCTGGCGCCAGCCGTAGTGGACAGCCCAGAGCAGGCCGATCAGCGTCGTCGGCGTGGCCATCAGCACCTGCTGCTGCACGCCGTACTCGATCAGGGCCGGATCCTGCGCGAGCGCAGCCTGGTAGATGCCGTCGGAGGGGACGAACATCACGACGAACTCAGGCGTCGAGTCGAACTGACGCTGATAGCCCTTCGAGGCGAGTTTCGTGATGTGCTCGCGCGTCTGGCGTGCGTGGCGCGCGCAGTGCAGCTCGCGCTCCTGCTCGCTCGCGGCCTCGAGCGCCGAGAGGTGCGCGTCGAGCGGGACCTTCGAGTCGACGACCACGAGCTTCCCGCCCGGCAGGCGCACGAGCATGTCCGGTCGCAGCGGCCCCTCGTCGGTCTGGATCGTGCTCTGCTCGACGAAGTCGCAGTGCGAGACCATGCCGGCCATCTCGACGACGTTGCGCAGCTGGATCTCGCCCCAGGAGCCGCGCGTCGCAGGGCGCTTGAGCGCCGTCACGAGGTTGCCCGCCTCCTGGCGCAGGGTGCCGACGCCCTCGCCCAGCTGGCGGACCATCTGCGCGAGCTCGCCCTGCGCCTCGCGGCGCTCGCGCTCCAGCCGTGAGATCTCGCTCTCCATCCGGCCGAGCTTCTCCTGGACCGGCCTGACGATGCCCTTGAACTCCTCGGCACGGGCGGCGAGCTCGCCGCTCGCGCGCTCCTGCTCGGCGCGGCGTGTCTGCTCGAGGCGCTCGGCCAGCGAGTCGCCGGTCTGCCGCAGCGCCTCCAGCGAGATCGCCTTCAGCTCCTCGAGCAGGTGCTCATGCTCGCGCTCGCGCTGCTGCTCGCGTTCGCGCACGTCCTCGCGCCCGCGCTCGCCGCGTCGCTGCAGGGCCAGCGTGCAGCCGGCGCCGAGGAGGATTCCGGCTATCAGCAGTAGAACGACCATTCAGCCAACGGACGATGACGCCGGGATCGGACGTTACGGGCGGGCGGGGACGGCGGGCGCACGGCGCGCAGATACGCCGTGTTCGCACGGCGCGCCGCCAACGGATAAAAGATGAGACATCTCTGATGATGTGTGTCATTTCTGGCTGTTGCGACATCAAGCGGGCTTTGTAGCGCGCCCAACATCGCGTGACGTGTGTTGTTTGACACGTGGTGATGAACCCAGTACCGTTCCGTCATCTCGCCGGCGGAGGCTGGTGGGTGCTCATGGAGGGCAAAAATCGATGACGGGGCGAGCACAGGCGGAAAGAGTCCGCTCAGAGGCATCCCCCGCGGTACATAGGAGGATGTGAAATGCAAGCCATGAATGGCTCTGCTGTGTCGTTCCGCTCCAAGGGTCGCCTTGTCGGCTGCCTGATGGTGCTGGTTCTGGCGCTGTCGGCAATCGTGCTCGCACCGGGCGTTGCCAACGCTCAGGAGCCCGCCACGACGACGTACCTGGCTCTTGGAGACTCGATCTCCTTCGGCTACACGGAGGAAAGGTTCAACAACCACTACCCGACGGAGTCGCCGTCGTACTTCGACGAAGGCTTCACGAACGGGTTCGCGAAGGACCTGAGCAAAAGCAGTGAGGTCGGCAAGAGCATCAGGCTCGTCGACGACGCGTGCCCGGGAGAGACCTCAAACGGTCTGATCGGCGAAAACCCGCTGCTCGGTGGAGAAACATCGACGGAGTCCTACGCGGAAATCGAAGCGCCGGGCGGCTACCAGGGCCTCGGTGACTGGCACCCGTGCAAATACACGTTCAGGACGCACCTCCCGCTGCACAACGGCGGCTACGTCGCGGGTGCGACAGAAGTCTCGCAGCTCGAAGAGGCGCTGGCCAGTGTGGCCTCGACCAAGAGCCCGGTGAAGGCGATCACGATCAACATCGGCTCCAACGACGAGCTCGCCGGCATCACCAAGTGCGAGGACGAATTCTACCCCAACGAGGGCGCGATCATCCACTGCATCACGGAAGAATCGACAAACGTGCTCGTTCCGCACATCCTCAAAAACCTCGGTGACATCCTGGGCGTGATCGACGGCTCCGGATACACCGGGCCGATCGTCCTGCTCGGCTTCTACAACCCCGACACGTTCATTCTGCCCGGCAGCGACACGCTCCAGAAAGCAACCAACGAAGCGGTCGAAGCAGACCTGCTGCCGAGCTTCCCGAACGTGACGTACGCGAACCCGTTCCCGGTGTTCAACAAAGGCTCGGGTACGAACGCGCCGCAGGAGAAAGCAGCGATCTGCAAGTACACCGAAATGTGCAACCCGAATGACCCGGGTGGCGCAAACGACGAAGGCGACATCCACCCGACGGTCAAGGGATACAAGGAGCTCGCCAAGCTGGTCAACGAGGCGTACCTGGCGAACCCGGCTAGCTAAGCGGCAGTTCAGCTACGTGTCGTAGCGCACAGGGGCGCCCGGCCGAAAGGCCGGGCGCCCCGTGTGTGTTAACGGGTCGGCCGGCTCGCGCGTGCGGGTCGCCCGTCCGGTGCGGGCGCTCGGCGCTCTGTGCTCAGGCGGCTCGCGGCGGTGCGCCGCGCTCAGTCGCCCGCAGGCTGCGCGCGGCCTGCTCGAGGATCCCGAGCATCGCGGGCGCGGCCGGCACGAGACGCGCCCGCGCGGGGGTCGCGGCGATGATCCGGCGGACCGGCGGCGCGGGCGAGAGCGAGCGGATGACGATGTCCTCGCGCACGACCGACAGCGCGAGCTGCGGGATCAGCGCGACGCCGACCCCGGCCGCGACGAGTCCCTGCACGGTCTGGTAGTCGTCGCTTTCGAAGGTCACATTCGGCTCGAAGCCGGCGGCGTGGCAGCTGCGCACGACGTGCCGCGCGCAGGGGCTCGCGCGCGAGGTCTGGACCCACTCGTCCTCGGCGAGCTCCTTCAGCTGGATCTTCGCCTTGGCGGCGAGCGGATGCTCACGCGGGAGCGCCAGCGACATCGGGTCCTCGAGCAGCTCGACGCGGGTCATGTCCTCGTGCAGCGGGCTCTCGCCCGCGAACTCGAACAGCAGCGCCAGGTCCAGCTCGCCGGCGCGCAGCCGCGGGACGATCTGCTCGGGCTCGCCCTCGGCGAGCGTCAGCTCGACGTCCGGGTGGGCGCTGCGGAAGGTCGCGATCGCGACCGGCAGGAGCGTCGCGCCGGCGGTCGGGAACGACGCGACGCGCAGCCGTCCTCCGCGCAGCCCGGCGATCGCCGCGAGCGCCGACTCGGTCGCGTCGAGGCGCGCGAGGATGCCCTCGGCATGGCCCACGAGCGTCTGCCCGGCGGCCGTCAGCGTGACGCCGCGCGGATGGCGCTCGAGCAGCGGCATCCCGGTTTCGCCCTCGAGCGTCGCGATCTGCTGTGAGATCGCCGACTGCGTGTAGGAGAGGGCCTCCGCCGCCGCCGAGAACGAGCCGCGGTAGGCGACCTCCTTCAGGATTCTCAGCCGACTCACGCTAAGCATTAGCACTACTTATAGCAATGATAACGAGAATCACTGGTGCTGATGGCAGGATCGTGCCAGGATCAAACGAACAAACCCTTCGATCGTCAACCGCGCCGGCGTCAGCCGGGCGCCAACAGCAAGGAGCAGGACAATGTCAGCCAAGATCATCGTTTCCTATGACGGGACCGCCAACGAGGACGATGCGATCGCCCTCGGCCGTCTCTTCGGCGGCGCCGGCGCAGAGGTCTCGCTCGCCTACGTCCGCCACACCCAGGAGGCGGACACGAACCTCGAGGCCGTCGCGCAGAACCAGGCCCACGGCCTGCTCGAGGGTGGCAGCGAGCTGCTCGGCGACGCCAACGCCGGCCTGCACGTCGTCACCGACCGCTCGACTCCGGCCGGCCTGAAAGCGCTCGCCGAGCGCGTCGGCGCCGACGTGATCGTGTTCTGCTCGGACTCGCACACCGCCAAAGGCCACGTGTCGGTCGGCAATTCGGCGGAGCGCCTGCTCGAAGGCGGCACGACGGCGGTCGCGATCGCGCCGGCGGACCTCGCCGACGAGCCGGACGCGTCGATCCGCCGCATCGTCGCGATCGGCGACGCCGACGGCGGCGCGGCCGAGACGGCGGCGACGCTCGCCTCGGCGCTGGGCGGCAGCGTCGAGCCGGTCGCGAACGAAGACACCGACCTGCTCGTGATCGACTCGCGCCCCGAGGTCGAGGCCGGACGCGTCTCGATCAGCTCCTCGGCGGCTCATCTGATCGAGATCGCCACCTGCCCGGTGCTGGTGCTGCCGCGTGGCGCGCGGCTGCCGTTCGGCGCAACCGCGGGCAGCGCCGCCTAGCGATCGAGCGCTCGACGGGTGCGCCGGCCGGAGCTCAGCGGGCTCGCCGGCCGCGCACCCGTGCGAGCTGGTGGCGCGCAAGCGCCACGGCGACGTCGAGTGTGCCGCCCACGAGGTGGCCCACCGGGCCGGTTCGCAGCCAGGCCTCGATGCGCCGGCGCCGCGATCGCTTGGGTCGGCGCGACACGGACGGCACGGTATCGTGGCGGACGTGCCCGCCGCCCTGAAGACGACCGTGACCGAGCTGGGCGAGTCGCGCGTGCGCCTGCAGGTCGAGGTGCCGCCGGGCGAGATCGAGGGTC
Source organism: uncultured Solirubrobacteraceae bacterium (assembly GCA_963822245.1). Lineage (GTDB taxonomy): Bacteria > Actinomycetota > Thermoleophilia > Solirubrobacterales > Solirubrobacteraceae > Palsa-744. Next base: position 60,587 of record CAWGGR010000007.1, on the reverse strand, counting down.
GTCTCGAGCGCAAGGCCCAGCAGCTCGGGCGTGAGCTCAAACTGCCCGGCTTCCGCCGGGGCAAGGTGCCGGCGCCGCTCGTGATCCAACGCATCGGTCGTGAGGTCGTGCTCGAGGAGGCCGTCCGCGACACGCTCTCGAGCTGGTACTCCGACGCGATCGAGACGGCCGGGATCGTCCCGGTCGGCGATCCGCAGCTCGACCTCGGTGAGCTGCCGCCGCAGGGCGAGGCGCTCGAGTTCTCGATCGAGATCGGCGTGCTGCCATCGGCAGAGCTCGGCGACTACAAGGGCCTTGAGGTACCCCGCCGTGAGCCGCAGGCGCAGGAGGACCAGGTGCAGCAGGAGATCGACGGCATTCGCGAGCGCCTCGCCCGCCTCGAGACGGCCGAGCGCGCGGCCGCGGTCGGCGACTTCGTCGTCGTCGACTACGTCGGCTCGATCGCCGCGCCGGACTCCACCGAGGATGTCTCGACATGGCAGCGCTTCGACGGCGGCGAGGGACGCGACCAGCTGATCGAGCTGGGCGGCGGGAATCTGATCCCCGGCTTCGAGGAGGCGCTGCTCGGTGCGAGCGCCGGCGATAGCCGCACCGTCGCGCTGACGTTCCCCCCGGACTACGGCGCCGCCGAGCTCGCCGGGCGGGATGCGTCCTTCGCGGTGACGGTCAAGGAGGTCAAGCTCAAGGAGCTGCCGGCGCTCGACGACGACCTCGCGATCGACGCCGGCTTCGACGACCTCGAGGAGCTCCGCGGCGACATTCGCGAGCGGCTGATCGCGCTCGACGAGGACCGCGTCGAGGCCGAGTTCCGCCAGGCCGCGCTCGACGCGGCCGTCGCGGGCGCGCGCGTCGAGGTCACGCCGGCGCTCGCCGAGGCGCGCGCGCGGGAGATGTGGGAGCGGATGCTGCACTCGCTCTCCCACCGCGGGATCACGCGTGAGTCCTATCTGCAGATCGTCGGCCGCGATGAGGCGGCGATCCTCGAGGAGATGCAGCCGGAAGCCGAGCTCGCCCTGCGTCGCGAGGCGGTGATCACCGCGGTCGTCGCCGCCGAGGGCGTCAGCCCCTCCGAGGAGGACATGCTCGAGGCGCTCGCGCCGACCGCCGAGCGCGAGCAGATGGAGCCGCGCAAGCTGTTCGAGCAGCTGCGCTCGGCGGGGCGCCTGGAGGAGGTCCGCGAGGATCTGGCCGCGCGTCAGGCGATCGACGTGATCGCGGCCGCCGCCAAGCCGATCGGGCTCGCGCAGGCCGAGGCGCGCGAGCAGCTGTGGACGCCGGAGAAGGACGATGCGAAGCTCGCCGGGACGCCCCAGGGGGGCGCGGCCCCCGGCAAGTTGTGGACCCCTACCGATCAAGGATCGGCCAGCTAGCCTCTATAGAGGAATCCGGTCGGCGAAGCGAAACAAAGGCGGACTATGAGCCCACTTGTCCCAATGGTCGTCGAGCAGACCTCGCGAGGTGAGCGAGCGTTCGACATCTACAGCCGACTGCTCAACGAGCGGATCATCTTCCTCGGCACCCCGGTCGACGATCAGATCGCGAACCTGATCGTCGCGCAGCTGCTGCACCTCGAGTCCGAGGATCCCGAGAAGGATGTCTCGCTGTACATCAACTCGCCCGGAGGCTCCGTCTACGCGGGGCTTGCGATCTACGACACGATGCAGTTCATCAAGCCCGACGTGCAGACGATCTGCGTTGGCATCGCGATGTCGATGGGCGCGCTGCTGCTCGCCGGCGGCGCCGCCGGCAAGCGCATGGCGCTGCCGAACGCGAAGATCCTGATCCACCAGGTCTCATCGAGCTTCCAGGGGCAGGCCACGGACATCGAGATCCACGCCAAGGAGATCATCGACGTGCGTCACCGCCTGGATGAGATCATTGCCAAGCACACCGGCAAGGCGCTCGATGACGTCAGCAAAGACACCGAGCGCGACTACTTCATGAGTTCCGAGGAGGCGAAGGACTACGGGATCATCGATCGGGTGATCTCAGAGCACTAGAAGGTCGCTGAGGGAGAGCTAAGACATGGCCAGACCCACCGATTCCAACGAGCAGCTGTTGTGCAGTTTCTGCGGCAAGTCCCAGCGCCAGGTCAAGAAGCTGATCGCCGGTCCAGGGGTCTACATCTGCGATGAGTGCATCGACCTCTGCAACGAGATCATCGACGAGGAGCTCTCGGCCCCGCCTGCGTTCGACATCGAGAACCTGCCGAAGCCGCGCGAGATATACGAGGTGCTCGACGAGTACGTCGTCGGACAGGACCCGTCCAAGCGCACGCTCTCGGTAGCCGTCTACAACCACTACAAGCGTGTGCAGATGATGATGTCGGGTGACTCCGACATCGAGCTGCAGAAGTCGAACATCCTGCTGCTCGGGCCGACCGGCTGCGGCAAGACGCTGCTCGCGCAGACCCTCGCGCGGACGCTCAACGTGCCGTTCGCGATCGCCGACGCGACGGCGCTGACAGAGGCTGGCTACGTCGGCGAGGACGTCGAGAACATTCTGCTGAAGCTGATCCAAGCCGCCGACTACGACGTCAAGAAGGCGGAAACGGGGATCATCTACATCGACGAGGTCGACAAGATCGCGCGCAAGGCCGACAACCCGTCGATCACGCGTGACGTCTCCGGCGAGGGCGTTCAGCAGGCGCTGCTGAAGATCCTGGAGGGCACACAGGCATCGGTGCCGCCGCAGGGCGGACGCAAGCATCCCCACCAGGAGTTCCTGACGATCGACACGACCAACGTGCTGTTCATCTGCGGCGGCGCGTTCGCGAACCTCGACAAGGTGATCGAGCGCAGGATCGGCCACAAAGGCGTCGGCTTCGCGGCCGCGATCGAGGCGAAGGCGGAGCGCGACACCGGCGAAGTGTTCGAGCACTGCCTGCCGGAGGATCTGATCGAGTACGGGCTGATCCCCGAGTTCATCGGTCGCCTGCCCGTCGTCTCCGCGGTACACCAGCTCACGCGCGAGGACCTCGTGTCGATCCTGGTCGAGCCGCGCAACGCGCTCGTCAAGCAGTTCCAGCGCTTCTTCGCCTTCGACGGGATCGAGCTCGTCTTCTCCGACGAGTCGCTGATCGCGGTCGCCGAGAAGGGCCTCGAGCGCGAAACCGGTGCGCGCGGTCTGCGCTCGATCATCGAGGAGATCCTTCTCGAGGTGCAGTTCGAGCTGCCCTCGCGGCGCGACGTGAAGAAGTGCGTGGTCACCAAGGAGACGGTCGAGAAGGGCCTCACGCCGACACTCGTGACCGAAGCCGCGCGCGAGGAGGCGGACGACGCGCCGTTGCGCGAGGAGTCCGCGTAGGAGCGCGATCGTGTCTGCGGGCGCGGCCCCCTGCGCGCCCGCGCTGTCGCGAGCGGAGCGCGCGAGCGCGTTCGCCGGCGCTCCCCGCTACCATCGCGACTGTGTCCCGCTCGAAGAAGGCATCGCAGCGCAACTCGAAGGGCGCGCTCGAGCGCGCCAAGGACCTGCCGTGGGTGCTGCTGCTGCAGGCGGCGGTCGTGATCGGCAAGCGCTGGCGGGCCCTCTCGGAGAAGGATCGCGCCCGCCTCACGCGGATCGTGCGCGAGTCCCAGGGCCGCCCCGCGAGGCTCGGCCCGAGGGAGCGCATGGAACTGCGCCGCCTGGCCGGCAAGCTCGACGTCAAGCGCATGGCCCGCGAACTGACGCTGCTCGCACGCGCCAGCGGGAACCGGCGTAAGCGCCGCCGCGCCTGACCGCTTCCGGGCCGGCGCCTGGAGAGAGCACATGCACGAGCCCGACAGCCTCGAAGCCCAGGCAGAGCGCCAGCTGCGGTCGCTCGAGCTGTTCGGCATGCGCTTCGGCCTCGACCGGATGCGGCGGATGATGACCGTCCTCGGCTCGCCCGAGCGGCGCTTTGCGACGATCCACGTGCTCGGCACCAACGGCAAGTCCTCGACGACGCGGATGATCGCCGCGATCCTCGAGCGCCACGGCCTGCGCACCGCCGCGTACCTCTCGCCGCACCTGCGCTCCTACCGCGAGCGGCTGCGCGTCGACGAGTACGACCTCGACGCCGAGGCGTTCGCGGCGGCCGTCGCCCGCGCGAGCGCCGCGGCCGAGCGCGTCAACCGCACGCTCGGCGAGGACGACCACGTCACGCAGTTCGAACTGCTGACCGCGGCCGCGCTGTGGCAGATGGCCGAGCGCGAGGTCGATGTCGGCGTGATCGAGGCCGGTCTCGGCGGCCGCTATGACGCGACGAGCGTGATCGACTCGCCGCTGACGGTGCTCACGAACGTCGGCCTCGAGCACACCCGCTGGCTGGGCCCGACGATCTCGGACATCGCCGAGGAGAAGCTGGCGGTCGTGCAGGCGGGCGGAACGCTCGTGCTCGGCGACGACCTTGACGCCGCGGCGCTCGTCGTCGCGCAACGGGTGGCGGCCGAGCGCGACGCGGCGATCGTACGCGCGCGCGCGCTGCCCGCGACGATGCGGCTGCGCGCCCGCGGCGCCTTTCAGCGGCGCAACTTCGCGCTCGCGGCCACCGCCGCCGAGTCGTATCTGCGCGCCGCCGGGATCGCGCCCCGCGAGCAGGCGGTGGCCGCGGCGGCCGCCTCGGTCGAGGTGCCCGGGCGCCTGCAGCTGCTCGGCGAGGACCCGCCGACGATCCTCGACGGCGCACACAACCCGGCGGCAGTCGCCGCGCTCGTCGAGGCGCTGCCCGAGATCCTCGAGCGCCGCCCGCTCGGGCTCGTGCTCGGCGTGCTCGAGGACAAGGACGCCGCTTCGATGCTCGCGACGCTGCTGCCGCTGTGCGAGCGGGCGTGGTTCACCGCGCCGCCGAACAGCCGCGCCCTCTCGCCCGCGGCGCTGCAGTCGCTCGCGCGCCAGCTCGGCTTCGAGGCTGTTGCAACCGAGCCGCGGCCCCAACGTGCGCTCGCGCAGGCGCGGCGCTGGGCCCGGGAGGAGGGTGGCGCGGTGCTCGCCACCGGCTCGGTGTATCTCGTCGGCGACCTGATCGCCGCCGCGCTCGACGGCGAGCAGCCGGGGCGGCGCGCGAGCGTGTCCGGATGAACGACGAGGGGCCGTCGGTGCTCACGATGATCGGCGCGGTCGCGCTGATCGTGGCGCTGGTCGTGCTCGTATTCTTCGGGGCTGGCTACGGATTCGGCCGCCTGTTTCTCTAAACTCAGCCGGCCGATGCCACCGCTCGCATACTTCGGAATCGAAAGCAGCGGACTGAACCTTGCGATCGACCTGCTGATCCTGTTCCTGGTCGTCCTCTACCTGTCGCTGATCTACTGGACATACGCGGACGCGCGCCGCCGGATCGTCGACCCGATGCTGGTCGGCTGCGCGACCGCCGCCTCGCTGTTCCCGTTCGTCGGCACGGTCGTCTACATGATCCTGCGCCCGCCCGAGTACCTCGAGGACGTGCACGAGCGCGAACTCGAGATGCACGCGGCGCAGGCGCGCATCAACCAGCTCGACCAGGTGCTCTGCCCGCACTGCGACTACAGGGTCGAGCCGGACTTCGTCCGCTGTCCGAGCTGCCTGCGCAAGCTCAAGGAGCGCTGCGTCAACTGCTCGCGGCCGCTCGACCAGGCGTGGACGATCTGCCCCTACTGCGAGGCCGACGTGCCCGGGCTCTCCGCGCCGCGTGCCCGCCGTCGGCGCACCGCCGCGGCGGTCAAGGGCGACGGCGCCGAGCCCGACCGGGCCGAGCTCGAGCCGGTGCTTGCGAGCGACGGCGACGCGACCGAACAGCCCGAGCCGAGCGACGAGCCCGAGCCCGCCGTCGTCTCGGAGGCGGCGATGCGCGCGAGCGAGCGCCGAGCGGGGCGCTCCGAACGCCCCGGCGGTCGCCGGCGACCAACCTCGTAGTCGTTTCCACTCCCAGCAAAGGACTCCATTGACTCGAACACTGATCCTCGTAAAGCCGGACGCGTTCGCGCGCAGCCTCACCGGCGAGATCCTCGCCCGCTTCGAGCGCAAGGGCCTGAAGATCGTCGCCCTGCGCGAAATGACGCTCAGCCGCGAGCTCGCCGAGCGCCACTACGCCGAGCATTCCGAGCGCCCGTTCTTCGGCGAGCTGGTCGACTTCATCACGTCGGGGCCGCTCGTCGCGAGCGTGCTCGAGGGCGTCGACGCGGTCGCCGCAGCGCGGCAGCTGATCGGTGCGACCAATCCGCTGGAGGCGGCTCCGGGCACGATCCGCGGCGATTTCGCGATCGAGATGGGCACGAACATGGTCCATGGCTCGGACTCGCCGGAGTCGGCCGCACGCGAGGCCGCGCTGTTCTTCCCCGACCTGCAGTAGTCGCCGTCACCGCGCCGCCCGCCCTGATCCTCGCCTCGCGCTCGCCGCAGCGGCGGGCGCTGCTCGAGCGGCTCGGGGTCCCGTTCAGCGTGCGCGCGACCGACGCGGCGGAGCTCGAGCAGGGCGCGGACCCGGCGCAGGTGGCGATCGAGAACGCGCTGCGCAAGGCGCGCGCCGCGCGCACGGCCGGCGCGCACGAGGTGGTGATCGGCTGTGACACGATCGTCGTGCTCGACGGGGTGATCTACGGCAAGCCCGCCGATGCGCTCGCCGCGCGCGCCACGCTGCAGGCGCTCGGCGGGCGCACGCACGACGTGCTCAGCGGCCTCGCGGTGCTGATCGCGGGGCGGGAGCGCACCGCGCTGGCACGCACGCGCGTCACGTTTCGCGCGATCGAGGGCGAGCTGCTCGACTCCTACGTGGCGACCGAGGAGTGGCGCGGGCGCTCCGGCGGCTACGCGATCCAGGGCGCCGGCGCGAACCTCGCGACGGCGCTCGACGGCGAAGAGGAGAACGTCGTCGGGCTGCCGCTCGGCGTGCTGCTCGAGATCTGCCCGGAGCTGCTCGAACGCTGATTTCGCTGCAAAACCGCTCGCATGCTTGGCAACGCTCGGCAAACGTCCGCTAAACTGCGCCACGGGTGTGCCCCCACGGGCACTGGCCGCCGAACGCGCCGCGATGCGGCTGCGCCAGACCGGATGTAAGCGCGCCCACTCTCTCTATATGGGCATCTTCAGCTATCTGACAGGGTTCGGCGGTCGCGACATGGCCGTTGATCTCGGTACGGCCAACACGCTCGTGTACGTGCGCGGACGCGGCATCGTGCTGTCCGAGCCGAGCGTCGTCGCGATCGATTCGCGCAGCGGCGAAGTTCACGCGGTCGGTATCGAGGCCAAGCGGATGCTCGGGCGCACACCGGGCACGATCCAGGCGATCCGGCCGCTGAAGGACGGGGTGATCGCCGACTTCGACGTCACCGAGCAGATGCTCAGGCATTTCATCCAGAAGGTCCACCAGAACCGCTGGGCGCACCCGCGCGTCGTCGTCTGCGTGCCCTCGGGCGTGACCGGGGTCGAGAAGCGCGCAGTCGAGGAGGCGTGCCTGTCGGCCGGTGCGAGAACCGCCTACCTGATCGAGGAGCCGATGGCCGCGGCGATCGGCGCCGGGCTCCCGGTCGGCGAGCCGACCGGCTCGATGGTCGTCGACATCGGCGGCGGCACCTCGGAGGTCGCGGTGATCTCGCTCGGCGGGATCGTCGTCTCGCAGTCGATCCGCGTCGGCGGCGACGAGATGGACGAGGCGATCATCAACTACGCCAAGAAAGAGTACAAGCTGCTGATCGGCCAGCAGACGGCCGAGGAGCTGAAGCTGGAGATCGGCTCGGCCTGCCCGATGAGCGAGGAGCTGCAGGCGGAGATTCGCGGCCGCGACATGGTCGCCGGGCTGCCGAAGACCGTCGTGCTCACCAGCGAGGAGATACGCCAGGCGCTGGAGGAGCCGCTCAGCCAGATCATCGACGCGGTCAAGGAGACGCTCGACCGCACGCCGCCGGAGCTCGCCTCGGACATCATGGACCGCGGCATCATGCTCGCCGGCGGCGGTTCGCTGCTGCAGGGCCTCGACGAGCGCCTGCGCGAGGAGACGCAGATGCCGGCGCATCTCGCGGAGTCGCCGCTGACGTGCGTCGCGGTCGGCTCGGGACGCTCGCTCGAGGAGTTCGAGGCGATCCACCGTTCCAACCGCACCTCGCGCAACCGCCGTCGCCGGTGAAGTTCGGCTGCTGGCGGGCGCCTACTCATCCGGCCCGCGCCGTGGGTAGTCTGTCGCTTGAACGCTTCGGAAGGTAACCACCGGTGTACGACAAGACTGTCAGGCGTCGACGGGCGCTCCTCGCGCTGCTCGTCGTGTTGTCCCTGCTGCTGCTGACCGCCTATTTCGGCGAGGCCCCCAACGGCCGCCTGCACGACGTGCAGCGCAGCTTTCTGACCGTCGTCTCGCCGATCCAGGACGGGGCCAACAAAGCGCTCAAGCCGGTTCGCGACCTGTTCGGCTGGTTCGGCGCGACCCTGCACGCGAAAAGCCAGCTCAGCGCATCGCTCAAGCAGACCGACAAACTGCGCCGCGAGCTCGTCGCCGACCAGGCCGAAAAACGCACCGAGCGCCAGCTGCTCGCGATCTACCATCTCGATCAGCTCGGGATCGGCTCCTACCGTCCGGTGACCGCGACGGTCGTCGGTAAAACGCCGAACATCTGGTACTCGACGGTCAACATCGACAAGGGTGAATCCTCGGGCATCCGCGTCAACGATCCGGTCGTCAACGGCGAAGGCCTCGTCGGCAAGGTCGCGACCGTCGTCTCCGACGGCGCGCAGGTCGACCTGATCACCGACAGCTCGATGGGAGTCTCGGCGCGGATCGGGACGAGCACCGCGACCGGCATCATCGAACCGAAGGTCGGCGATCCCGACGATCTGCTGCTGCAGTACCTGCCGGCCAACTCGCCCTCGACGCCGGGCGAATACGTCGTCACCTCGGGCACCGTCGCCGCGCCCGACGAATCGCTGTATCCGCCCGGGATCATGATCGGGCAGGTCACCTCGGTCAACGAAGAAAGCGCCTACAAGTCGGTCAACGTGCACCCTGTCGCGAACCTGCACGACCTCGACATCGTGCAGGTGCTGACCTCCGCCTCCGGATCGCGTCCCGCGAACCTGGCGCAGCTGGCGGCGAGCCTCCCCTCCAGCCACACCGCGACCAGCGGCACCGCCGGCGGCGAACAGCTCGCCTCGACGGGCGCGGGCGAAACGACGGGGACCGGAGAATGACGGGCGGCCCGTCGCTGTCGCTGCCGGTGCGCGTGGCGGCGCTCTCGCTGATCGTCGTGTTCTTCCAGATCGGGGTCGTCTCGGAGGTTCCGGTGTTCGGCGTAAACGCCGACCTGACGCCGCTGCTGGTGGCGTTCGTCGGGCTGCTGTGCGGCTCGGCGGTCGGAGCCACGTGCGGCTTCGCGGTCGGGCTGCTCGTCGACCTGGCCCTGCTGCAGACGCTCGGGCTGACGTCGCTGATCTTCACGCTGATCGGCTTCTGGTGCGGGCGCCTGCGCGAACTGCGCGACCCGCAGTCCGCGCTCACGCCGCTGCTCGTCGGCGCGGGTGCGTCGGCGGCGTCGCTGATCGGCTACTCGCTGATGGAGTTCATGCTCGGCGTCGACGCCCCGGTCAGCTTCGAGCTGCTGCGCCAGATCGCGCTCGGGATCGTCGTCAACACGATCATCGCGCTGCCGATGTGGGCGCTCGTGCGGCGCGCGCTGGAGGGGGCGCTGCCCGACGATCCGCGCCGCCGCCGCAGCCGGCGGGCGTACACGACCGGCGGGCTCAGCCCCCTCTCCAGAGCATGAGCGCGATCGAGCGTGGGCGCGGCGGCGATCCGCGCATCCCGGTCGCGCCGCAGCTCGCGCTGCGCGTCGCGATCATCGGCGGGATCGCGATGGTGATGTTCGGCGTGATCTTCTTCCGGCTCTGGTATCTGCAGGTGCTGACCGGCGAACAGTACGTCCAGCAGGCCAACGAAAACCGCGTGCGGGACCTGCCGATCCCCGCTCCCCGCGGCGAGATCCTCGACAGCGAAGGTCAGCCGATCGTGAGCAGCCGCACGACCAACGCGGTGCGGATCGTACCCTCGGCGCTGCCCCCCGCGGGGGCGCCGCGGCTCGCCCTATACCGGCGCCTCGGGGCGGTCCTGGACATGAGCGCCGGGCACATCGAGGCGCTTGTCGTGCGCGGGCGGACCGCCGTGCCGTACGCGCCCGTGACGATCAAGACCGACGCCGGGCCGGGTCCGCTGACGCTCCTCGGCGAGCGTCAGAACGAATTCCCCGGCGTCGTGCAGCAGCCGGTCTCGATCCGCGCGTACCCCTACGGGCAGATGGCCGCGCAGGTGCTCGGCTACGTCGGGCAGCTCTCCGAAGCGGAGGTCAAGCAGGCGGCGTTCCGCGGCGTGCAACCGGGCACGGTCGTCGGCCAGGAAGGCCTCGAGTACTACTACGACCGCTACCTGCGAGGCGAAACGGGCGTGCAGCGCGTCGGCGTCAACGCCGCCGGGTACCCGGTTCCCAGCCGGCTGCCGCCGACGCTGCCGCGCGCGGGACACAGCCTGCAGGTGACGCTCGACCTGGGGCTGCAGAAGGAGAGCGAAAAAGCGCTGCTCGAGGGCATCGAAAACGCTCGCGCAGGGGGCAAACCGGCGGTTGCGGGCGCGTTCGTCGCGCTCAACCCGCTGAACGGCGAAGTGCTCGCGATCGGCTCCTACCCGAGCTTCGACCCGAACAGGTTCGCCAAACCGCTGACGAAGGCGGAATACGCTTCGCTGGAGGGCTCGGGCACGGCCGGCGGGCCGCTGACCGACCGCGCCGTCAACGGCACGTATCCGACCGGCTCGACGTTCAAGCCGATCACCGCGATGGGCGCGCTGGAAGCCGGCGTGATGACGCCCGGCGAAGCGTTCGGGGGCGGTCAGTGCATCCACGTCTCGACCGAGCAGTTCTGCAACGCCGGCAAGGCGGACTATGGTGACGTCGGCCTCGTCGAAGCGCTGAAGGTCTCCTCGGACACGTATTTCTTCGAAGTCGGCGAGCGCGCCAACAGCCACGGCCCGGTGATCCAGGCGATGGCCGAAAAGCTCGGCATCGGGCATGCCACCGGCATCGATCTGCCGAGCGAGTTCGACGGCGTGATCCCGAGCCCGGCGTGGCGTGAAAAAGAGAACAAGCTCCAGATCCGCTGCGAACACAGCCGCCACAGCGCGTCGTGCGCCTACGTCGCCGAAGTCCGGCCCTGGAGCGTCGGTGACAACATGGATCTCGCGGTCGGCCAGGGCGACCTGCTGACCGACCCGCTGCAGATGGCCGTCGCCTACTCGACGCTCGCGAACGCCTACCGCGACGGCGGCGAGGGAACGGTCGTCACGCCGCACCTCGGCAAGCAGATCGACGAAGCCAACGGCGACCTCCTGCAGACGCTCAACTTCCCGCCCGCGCGCCACGTCCGCCTCGATGATTCGGACCTGAACCTCGTGATGGAAGGGATCCATGAGGCCGCCAGCCAGCCCGGCGGGACGTCAGCCGATGTCTGGGCCGGCTGGAACCAGGCCCTGCACCCGGTCTACGGGAAGACCGGCACCGCCGAACACGCGGGCAAGGAAGACCAGTCGTGGTACATGACCTACGTCGCCGACCCGAAGCGCCCGATCGTGATCGCTGTGACCGTCGAGGAAGGCGGCTTCGGCGCCGAAACCGCCGCTCCGATTGCGCGCCTGATGGCGTCGCAGTGGTTCGGCCAGCCCGAGAAGTTCGTCGTCGGGAGCTCGAAAACACTGTGAGCCTTCCGCCGCCGTACACGCAAGGCTTCCAGGCCGCGAGATGTCCGCTGCCACGACCAGAGCATCGCTGCTGATGCCGCTCAGCCCGATCAGCCCCCCCGACGAGGCGACCGTCGCGCCGACGCGCACGCTGCGGCTGCCGCTCGATCCCGTGCTGACGTTCGCGGTGATCGGGCTCGGCATCGGATCGATCCTGACGCTCGGCGCGGCGACGCAGAACCTCGTGCCCGGCGACCCGCACTTCTACGTCAACCGGCAGGCGATCTACCTCATCGTCGGGTTCCTGCTGATGATCGCCCTCTCGCGGATGGACTACGCGCGGCTGCGGCGGGCGAAAAACGGGATCTACGCGGCGCTGATCTTCAGCATCCTCGCGGTGCTCGGGCTCGGGCACTCCGCGCAGGGCGCCCAGCGCGCGATCAGCTTCCCGCTGTTCTCCTTCCAGGCGTCCGAGCTCGGCAAGGTGCTGTTGATCGTCTCGCTGGCGGCGTTCCTGGTCGAGCGCTCGCGGCGCCTGCGCGAGCGCGATACGACGATTCGCGTGATGATCGCCGCGCTGATACCGGCGATGCTCGTGATCGCCCAGCCCGATCTCGGCTCGGGCATGGTCTACATGGTGATCGCGCTGATGCTGCTGTTCGTCGCCGGCACCTCGTGGCGTCAGCTCACGGCGCTGGCGGCGCTCGTCTGTCTCTCGGCCGCGTTCGTGCTGCTGGCGGCGCCGGCCGCGGGGGTGCACCTGCTCAAGCCCTACCAGGTGGAACGGCTGACGGCGTTTCTGCACCCGTCGTCGAACCCTGAGAAGCAGGGCTATCAGCAGCAGGAGTCGAAGATCGCGATCGGCGAGGGCCAGCGGACGGGCCGCGGCGTGAGCGAAGGACAGGTCGCCAACGGGTTCGTGCCGGAGAGCAACACCGACTTCGTGTTCGCGGCGGTCGGCGAGCAGTACGGATTCGCCGGCGCGGGCCTGATCCTGCTGCTGTACGCGTTGCTGATCTCGCGCGCGCTGCGCGTGCTCGTGATGTCGAAGGACCTCTATGGCTCGCTGATCGCGGCCGGTGTTACGGCTATGCTCATGTTCCAGGTTTTCGTCAACGTGGGAATGACCATTGGGATCATGCCCATTACCGGCGTCACGCTTCCGCTCATGAGCTACGGCGGCTCGTCGGTGATCACCACCATGTTGGCAGTGGGCCTGTTGCAATCGATCTATGTGCAGGCGCGCGCTTCGGCAGCGCTGAAGGGCCGCGTACTGCGCTACTAGAGACAAATGTCCGCCGAGAACGACCACCAGACCATCAGCCCCACTGGGCTGCGCGCCCAGCAGCGGCGCCTGATGGACCGGTGCCAGATGGCACGGCGCGCAGTCGCCCGCTCGGCCCCTTTCCACATCGAAAGACTGGATCAAATTGAAAAAGCAAGTGCTTGTCAGCGTCGACCGCGCGGAGACGCGCGTGGCGCTTCTGGAGGCCAGCGGAACTCCCGCAGCCTCGCGTTCGGCCTCCGCCGGCAGGGCTGCGGCGGCCCGCAAACGCGCGGGCAAGACGCCGGAGCCCGGATATCGCGTCGCTGAGCTCTACCTGGAGCGCCGCGGCGGACGTTCGATCGTCGGCAACATCTACAAGGGCAAGGTCGACAACGTGCTGCCGGGCCTCGAGGCGGCGTTCGTCGACATCGGCCTGGAGAAGAACGGCTTCCTGCACGTAGATGAGATCGTGCTGCCGGGTGTCGAGGCGCCCAAGCGCGGCCGCGGCGGCACGGGCCGCAAGATCTCCGACCTGCTCAGTCCCGGCCAGGAGATCGTCGTGCAGGTCGTCAAGGACCCGCTGAAGACGAAGGGCGCGCGCCTCTCGATGGAGCTGACGATCGCCGGGCGCTACATGGTCTACGCGCCCACCGGCGAGGGCATCGGCGTGTCGCGGCGCCTGGAGGACCGCGAGCGCGAACGCCTGCGCCGCCAGACCGCGAACATCGTGCTCGACGGCGGCGGCGTGATCGTGCGCACCGCCGCGCACGGCGCCAAGCGCGAGGACTTCGAACGCGAGCTGAAGTACCTGCACAAGCTCCACGAGGTGCTCGTCAAACGCGTCGAGGACACGCTCGCCCCGGACCTCGTCTTCCAGGAGGCCGATCTCTCGGTGCGCGTCGTGCGCGACATCTTCTCCGCCCACTTCGAGCGCGCGATCGTCGACGACGAGCAGCAGTTTCACCGGCTCGTGTCGTTCTTCACGCGGACGGCACCGGAGCTCGTCGAGCGCGTCGAGCTGTGGCAGCAGAAGGAGCCCCTGTTCGAGGCATACGCGGTCGACAAGGCGATCGAGGGCGTGCTCTCGCGCCGCGTCGATCTGCCGAGCGGCGGCTATCTGATCATCGACTACGGCGAGGCGCTGACCGTGATCGACGTCAACTCCGGCAGCTTCATCGGCCGCGGCAAGGGCGCGGGCCTCGAGGAAACGATCACGAAGACCAACCTCGAGGCCGCCGAGGAGGTCGTCAACCAGCTGCGCCTGCGCGACATCGGCGGCATCATCGTGATCGACTTCATCGACATGGCGCGTGCGCGCAACCGCGACGCGGTCATGAAGACGCTGCGCAAGACGCTCGACGAGGACCGCACGAAGACGTTCACCGCGGAGATCTCGAAGCTGGGCCTCGTCGAGATGACGCGCCAGAACGTGACCGAGGGCGTGCGCGAGATCATGAGCCGCCCATGCCCGACCTGCGAGGGCGAGGGCGTGATCCGCTCGGAGGAGACGATCGCGATCGAATTCGAGCGGCGTCTGCGTGACATCGTGCTCGAGCACCCCGAGGCTGAGGCGTTCCTCGTGCAGATCAACCCGCGTGTCAGCACGCAGTTCACAGGCCACTCCTCGCGCGTGCTGCACGCGTTGGAGGCACAGACCGGCAAGTCGTTCCTGTTCGAGGGCTCTGAAGGGCTCGCGCTCGACCACTTCGCGATCACGTTCATCGGCACGCGCGAGGAGGTCGAGGAGCGCGCGCTGCCGTTCCGCCAGGGCGATGAGGTGCTCGTGGAGATCGTCGAGCCGCACATGTACGACGTCGACGACGCGGTCGCGAAAATCGACGGATACATCATCTCGATCGCCGGCGCCGCGCCGCACGTGGGCGAGAAGCGGATGGTGCGCATCGACCAGGTCGGGCGCACGGCGGCAAGCGCGCTGCTGCTCGACGAGTCCGGTGAGGTCGTCGCAGCGCCGGCCCGCGCGAGCACGCGCGGGCGCCGCCGCTCGCCGTCCTCGAGCAACGGCGCGGCCGCGAAGGCGGCGCCGCGGTCGCGGCGGCGCGTGCCGCCGGCCGACGGCGAGGACGCGGAGGCGCGGCTGGAAGCCGGGCTCGGCGAGCCGCCGACGGCGATCGACTCCGAGCCCGAGCAGGAGCTGAGCGGCGCCGCGCCCGCCGATCCCGACACGGCAACGGGCGAGGGCGCGGAGGATGGCCTACAATCCAAGCCTCGGCGTCGTGGCCGCAGGGGCGGACGGCGCCGTTCGGCTGCCAAGGCCAAGGCGACCCCAGAATAGGCGTCCGGCCCCTCCGAGCGGATCCCCGACGACGCATTCCAAGCTAGAGAAGCGAGATTGAGAAGACATGTACGCGATCGTGAAGACCGGCGGTAAGCAATACCGCGTCGAGCAGGGCCAGCGGCTCACCGTCGAGCGACTCGCGGTGGCCGAGGGCAAGGACGTCGCGCTCGAGCCGATCCTCTACCGCTCCGACGAGACGGTCTTCGACAAGGCGGGCCTGAAGAACGTCAAGGTCACGGCGAAGGTGCTCGCGCACGTCCGCGGCGAGAAGCTGCGCGTCTTCAAGTTCAAGCCCAAGCGCGGCTACAAACGGCGCACCGGCCACCGCCAGGATCTGACGCAGATCGAGGTGACCGCGATCACGGCGGGCGCCGGCAAACCGGTTGCCAAAGCGAGCAAAGCGAAAGCAGCAGACGCGTCCGGCGAGGCCCCGAAGGCGAAGGAGACAGCGGCAGATGGCTCATAAGAAGGGACTCGGATCCAGTCGCAACGGACGCGACTCCAACGCGCAGCGGCTCGGCGTCAAGACGTTCGCCGGCGAGGCGGTCAGCGGCGGCGAGATCATCGTCCGCCAGCGCGGCACGCGCTTCAAGCCCGGCAGCGGCGTCGGCATCGGCAAGGACGACACGCTGTACGCGCGCGCCGCAGGCACGGTGCAGTTCACGACCGGCCGGCGTGGCCGCGTCGTGAGCGTCGTGCCGGCCGCCGAGCAGGCCTGAGCCGGGCGCGGATGACGCCGCGGCGAGGCGCCTGGTTGCTCGCGGCGGGACGTACGGCGCTGGGCGTCGCGGTGCTGGCAGCGCCCGAGCAGGTGACGTCGCGGTGGCTGGGCGAGGGCAACGCCGAGCTGCCCGTCGTCGGCGATCTCGCACGCTCGCTCGGCGCGCGCGATCTCGCGCTCGGGCTGGTGACGCTGCAGACGCTCGACGACCCGCTGCTCGGGCCGCGTGTGCAGCTGCTGTGCGCGCTCGTCGACTCCGCCGACGCGGTCGCGACCGTGCTCGCGCGCGCGAGCCTGCCGCGCAAAGGCGTGCTCGGCACGGTGCTGCTCGCCGGTACGGCGGCCGGGGCCGGCTTTTACTTCTCACACCGCCTCGCCCACGCCTGAGCGCCGCGGCGGGCGCGCTCACGGCGGCGGTCCCGCGCGCGCGGGCCTCAGCCCTCCTGCGCGGTCGGGCGGATCAGGATCTCGTTGACGTCGACGTGCGGCGGCTGGGAGGCCGCGTAGAGCACCGCACGGGCGATGTCATCGTCCTGCAGGGCATCGCTCGGGCGCTGATCGAAGAATGGCGTGTCGGTCATCCCCGGCTCGATCAGCGTGACGCGCACGCCGCTGCCGTTCAGCTCCTGGCGCGCGGCCTCACCCATCGCGGTGACCGCGTGCTTGGTGCACGAGTACATCGAGCCCGGCAGCGCGCGCCGTCCGGCGACGCTCGAGGTGAGCATCAGCTGCCCGCGCGATTCCCGCAGCGCGGGGATCGTCGCGCGCACGGTCAGCGCGGCGCCGTAGACGTTCGTGAGGACCATCTCGCGCCAGTGCTCGGTCGTGTCGCTGAGGAAGCCGCGGGGACCGCCGAAGCCGGCGTTCGCAAAGGCCACGTCCAGGCGCCCGAACGCGCTCAGCGTCGCGGCGACCATGCGCTGCTGGTCCTCCCACTCGCTGACGTCGCAGCGGACCGCGAGCGCATGCTCGGCTCCGCCGAGATCCTCGGCAAGCTCCTGCAGACGCTCGAGCGAGCGCGCGGCGAGCACGACGCGCCAGCCCTCGTCGTGGGCGTGGCGGGCGGTTGCGGCGCCGATCCCCGACGACGCGCCGGTGATCAGGAAGACACGGTCTGGGGCGGAAGCTGTGGCGTTGCTCATGTGCTCGTCTGCTCCTTTGCCGAAGCGGGGAATGGGCTGCTGAGCAGCTACCCATAGCGGATCGCGGGCCGACTGTCTCGGCTGCTGCTGTCACGATGGTCGGCGTGTTGCACGATCGCGCGAGAATCCACGTCCGGGCGGGCGCCGGCGGTGACGGCTGCATGAGCTTCCGTCGCGAAGCGAAGGTGCCGCGCGGCGGCCCCGACGGCGGCGACGGCGGTCGTGGCGGCGACGTGCTGTTCGTGTGCGATGAGTCGTTGCGCGATCTGCAGAGCTTCAAGCGCACCTCGCACTACCGCGCGGGCCGCGGCGGCCACGGCGAAGGGGCGCTGCGGCACGGCGCCGACGGCGAGACGCTTGCGATCGCGGTGCCGCCGGGTACGCAGATCGTCGCGGCCGCAGATGATCAGGGCGACCTCGGCGGACGGCGCTGGGAGCTGCTGGCCGGCGGGCAGAGGGCCACGGCCGCGCGCGGCGGCGGCGGCGGCAAGGGCAACAAGCGCTTCACCACGCCGACGCGGCAGGCGCCGCGTTTCGCCGAGCGCGGCCTCGCCGGCGAGGAAGGCTGGGTCGAGCTGCAGCTGAAGCTGCTCGCGGACGTCGGCCTCGTGGGACTGCCGAACGCGGGCAAGTCCTCGCTGCTCTCGCGCCTGACGCGCGCGGCGCCGAAGGTCGCCGACTACCCGTTCACGACCCTGTCGCCGGTGCTCGGCGTGCTCGAAGCCGACGAGCGCCAGCTGATCGTCGCCGACATCCCCGGGCTGATCGAGGGGGCCAGCGGGGGCGCCGGGCTCGGGCATGACTTCCTCGCCCACGTCGAGCGGACGCGCCTGCTCGTGCACGTGCTCGACATCGCGCCCGAGCTGATGCTCGGCGAGGGCGCCGACGTGGTCGCCAACCATGCCACGATCGAGCGCGAGCTGGCGGCCCACGATCCTCGCCTCGCGCGTCTGCCGCGGGTGCTCGCGCTCTCCAAGGCCGATCTCCTGAGCCCGCAGCAGGTGGGCGACGCGGTCGCCGACTGGCGCCGTCGCCTCGGCCCCGAGGTGCCGGTGATCGCGACCTCGAGCGCGACGGGCACGGGTCTCGCAGAGCTCGCCGGCGAGCTGCTGCGTGGCGTCGGGCCGGCTGCCGGCGATGGGGCCTCGGCCGCCCCCGCCGGATCCGGCGGGGGCGCGGCCGCCGAGGGCGAGCTCGCCGAGCACATGGTGTTCCGCCCGGCCGGCGGCGGCGGGTTCCGCGTGGAGCGTCTCGGGCCGGGCACGTTCGCGGTCAGGGGCCGCGGGATCGAGCGCCTGCTCGAGCGCTTCGACGTCGAGAACGACGACGCGATGGCCTACGTCGAGGGACGCCTGCGGCGGATCGGCGTGCTCAAGGCGCTCGAGTCGGAGGGCTTTCAGGAAGGTGATGAGGTTGAGATCGCCGGTGTCACGTTCGAGCTCGATCCGAGCTCCGAGAGCTGACTAGGCTCCAGGCATGCGACGCGTGGTCGTCAAGCTGGGCTCGAGCGTCGTCGCCGACAGCGACGGGACGCTGCGCGTCGATGTGCTCGCGCAGATCTGCGATCAGCTGGCGCGCGCCCATCGCGACGGTGTCGAGGTGGTGATCGTCACCAGCGGCGCGATCGCCCGCGGCATGCGCGTCATGCAGCTGCCGCAGCGACCGACGTCGATCGGCGCGCTGCAGGCCGCGAGCGCAGTCGGCCAGGGCAAGCTCTACCGCGTCTACGACGAGCTCCTGCGCGAGCGCGAGGTGACGAGCGCACAGCTGCTGCTGACGTTCTTCGACATGAGCGCCCGCACCCACTACCTGAACGCGCGCCAGACGCTGAGCACGCTGCTCGAGTGGCGCGTGCTGCCGGTGATCAACGAGAACGACACGACCGCGACGGATGAGATCTCCTTCGGCGACAACGACTTCCTGGCGGCCCAGGTGGCCGTGCTGATCACCGCCGATGAGCTCGTGCTGCTGACCGACATCGACGGGCTCTACACGGCCGATCCGCGGCTGTACCCGGATGCGCGCATCGTCAGCGACGTCGCCGACTTCACGACCCTCGAGGAGCTCGAGATCGGCCACACGACCTCGCCGCTCGGCTCGGGCGGGATGCGCTCGAAGGTCGTCGCCGCGGAGATGGCGACAGCGGCCGGAATCGCGACCGTGATCTGCAACGGGCTGCGCGCGGAGGCGCTCGCCGCGGTGCTCGCGGGCGAGCGCGCGGGCACGCACTTCCCGGCGCGCGAGGCGCGCTACAGCAGCTTCAAGCTGTGGCTGAAGTACGCCAAGCCGGCGCGCGGCACGCTGACCATCGACGCGGGCGCCGTGCGCGCGCTGCGCGACGGCAGCGCGAGCCTGCTGCCGGTCGGCGTGACCGGCGTCAGCGGCGAGTTCGACGCGGGCGACGCAGTCGAGATCGCGGCGGGAGAGGGCGACGAGCAGGCCCCGGCGCGGACGCTCGCGAAGGGCATCTGCAACTACTCGGCGCTCGAGCTGCGTCAGGTGATGGGCCTGAAGTCCGACTCGGTCAGGGAGATCCTCCCGCGCGCGACCGATGAGGCCGTGCACCGCGACTACCTCGTGCTCGAGTAGCACGCGCCCGGCGAGGCGCGCACGCCCTCTACCCTGTAGCGATGGCAACCGTCCTGTCTCCGGTCGGCGACATCTGCCGCGCGGCCAAGCGCGCCTCGCGCGTGCTTGCGCAGACGGACACGGCCGTCAAGGATGCGGCGCTCGAGGCGATCGCCGCGGCGCTGTGCTCGCGCGCCGCGGAGATCATCGCGGCCAACGAGCGCGACATGGAGCTCGCGCGCGAGGCCGACATCGGCGCCGCGCTGCTCGACCGCCTGCGCCTCGACGAGGAGCGGGTGGCGGCGATCGCCGGGGCCGTGCGCCAGATCGCCGCGCTGCCCGACCCGGTCGGCGAGGTGATCGACGGTCACCGGCTGCCCAACGGCCTGGACGTGCGCAAGGTGCGCGTGCCGCTGGGGGTCGTCGCGGTCGTCTATGAGGCGCGCCCGAACGTGACGATCGACGCGGCTGCCCTGTGTCTGAAGTCGGGCAACGCGATCGTGCTGCGCGGCTCCTCCTCGGCGCTTCACTCCAACGCCGCGCTCGCGCGGATCGCGGCGGAGGCCGCCGTCGCGGCGGGCCTCCCGGACGGCTGCGTGAGCCTCGTCGCGGGCGGTGGACGCGAGGAGCTCGCCGAGCTCGCCACCCAGCAGGAGAGCGTCGATCTGATCATCCCGCGCGGCGGTGAGAGCCTCAAGCAGGCGCTCGCGGCGGTGGCGACCGTGCCGGTGATCTACGCGGCCTCGGGCAACTGCCACGTCTACGTCGACGCCTCCGCCGAGCTCGAGCAGGCGGAGGCGATCGTGATCAACGCGAAGACCCAGCGCCCGGGAGTCTGCAACGCCGCGGAGACGCTGCTCGTCAACGAGCAGATCGCCGCGCGGTTCCTGCCGCGCGTGCTGCGCGCGCTCGGCGCCGCGGGCGTGCTCGTGCGCGGCGACGAGCGCACGCTGGCGCTCGCACGGGCGGGCGCGGGAGAGCGCCCCGAGGGCGCGCCCGTGCTCGAGGCCGCCGATGAGGAGGACTGGGCGACGGAGTACCTCGCGCCGATCATCACCGTCGGGATCGTCGACTCGCTCGAGCAGGCGATCGAGCACATCGGCCGCTACGGCAGCGGCCATTCGGAGGCGATCGTGACCCGCGACACAGCCGCCGCGCGCGCATTCCAGCTCGGCGTCGACGCGGCCTGCGTGTACGTCAACGCCTCGACGCGTTTCACCGACGGCGGCGAGTTCGGGATGGGCGCGGAGATCGGCAACTCCACGCAGAAGCTCCATGCGCGCGGGCCGATCGGCTTGCGCGAGCTGTGCACATTCAAGTACCTCGTCGAGGGTGACGGGCACGTCCGCGCGTGAACGCCCGGCGCGCGGTAGCGGGCGCTCGAGCGGTGGCGCTCGAGCGCTCGGCATCCTCGGCGGGACCTTCAACCCGCCCCATCTCGGGCATCTCGCTGTCGCCGCGCACGCACGCGCCGAGCTGGCGCTCGAGCAAGTCTGGCTGATGCCAGCGAGCATGCCGCCGCACAAGCCGGCGGAGGAGGGGCCGCCGGCGGCGCAGCGGCTGAGCATGTGCCGGCTGCTCGTCGAGGGGGTCTCGGGCGTGTCCGCCTGCGCGCTCGAGATCGAACGCGGCGGGCCGTCCTATACGGTGGATACCTTGAGGGCGATACGTGCGAGCGATCCGGAGGCCGAGCTGACGTTCATCGTGGGAGCGGACACGGCGGCCACGATCGCGAGTTGGCGCGAGCCGGCGGAGCTGCTCTCACTGTGCCGGCTGGCGGTCGCGGCGCGCAGCGGCTCGGCGCGCAGCGAGGTGCTCGACACGGTCGCCGCGCTGCTCGACGATGACGGCGGCGGCCGCGCGGCCGCCGAGCGCGTGCGCTTCCTGGAGATGGGCAACGTCGAGGTATCCTCCTCGATGGTCCGCGCGCAGCTCGCCCGCGATCGGCCGGTCGCGGCGCTGGTCGGCCCGGCGGTCGCTGCGTACATCGAGGAGCACGAGCTCTACCGAGCGGGCGAGCGGGCGGCGAGCTGATGGAGGCGCAGGAGCTCGTGCGCGAGATCGCGCGCTACGCCGAGGACAAGAAGGCGCTCGACGTGATCGAGCTCGACCTGCGCGGCGTGCTCGGCTACACCGATTACTTCCTCGTCTGCTCCGGCAACACCGGCCGGCAGGCGAAGTCGATCCACGACGGCATCCTCGAGGGCCTCAAGCACGAGCACGAGCTGCACCCGCGCCGCGTCGAGGGCTCGGGGACGACGGGCTGGATCCTGATGGACTACCTCGACGTCGTCGTTCACATCTTCACGCCCGAGACACGCGAGTTCTACCGCCTCGAGCAGCTCTGGGGTGAGGCGCCGGCACGCGTCGCCGGCGGGGCTTGACCGGCCGCCGCCGCGCGCGTTAGGGTCGCCCGACCAGCGCCGTTTGAGGGACGGCGCGCCAGGACAGAGGGGCTGAAATGCACCATACGCTTGCAGCACGCGGCACCCGTCACACGGCTCTGATCGCGGCGATTGCGGCGGCGGCCGCGCTGCTGTTCGGTCTCGGCGCGCTGGCGCCGAGCGCTCGCGCGGACGGCCCGGGCGCGGGCGCGCCGTGGACGGCGAGCGTCGGCGACTCCTACATCTCCGGCGAGGCCGGCCGCTGGGCGGGCAACACCAACAACAGCTCCTCCGCGATCGACGCGCTCGGCGCGAGCGCGTACGACGACAACGAAGCGGGCACCGGCGAACTGATCGCCGGCTGTCACCGCTCGAAGTCGGCCGAGGTCTACATCGGCGGCGGCGTCAGCGGCGAGAACCTCGCCTGCTCGGGCGCGAAGACGTCGAGCTTCAGCGAAGGCAGCACGTTCAAGCCGGGCCTCGACTTCTACAACTCCGGCGGCAAAGAAGGCCAGGCGCTGATGCTGCAGCACTTCGCGGCGACGCACAACGTCAAGCTCGTCGCGATATCGATCGGCGGCAACAACTTCAACTTTGCGAGCATCGTCCAGGACTGCGTCGAGGATTGGCTGCTGACGCCCGAATGGTGGCCGTCGTACTGCAGCGAAGAAAGCTCGGTCACGAACAATTTCAGCGCGAGCAACGTGGCGAAGGTCAAGGGCGAAATCGAGACCGCGATCAAGAACGTCGCGACGGCGATGACCAACGCCGGATACACGAGCTCGCAGTACGGGATCCTCGTTCAGGATTACCCTTCGCCGATTCCCAACGGCTCGGAATTCCGCTACCCCCAGAGCGGCTACACGCGCCAGACCACCGGTGGCTGCGGCTTTTGGAACAAGGACGCCAACTACGCCAACTCGAAGATGCTGCCGACGATCGACGGCGCCGTGCTCGGCGCGGCGGAAGCGACCGGGCTCGCGAACGTCAGGACGATGCAGCTGTCCTCGGCGTTCAACGGTCGCAGGCTCTGCGAAAAGGGCGTCGGCCTGCTCGAGGAAAAGGGCCTGTCGTCGTGGAAGGCGCCTGAAGCGGTGAACGAGACCGAGTGGATCAACCAGATCCGCACGGTCACGGCGATCTTCCCCCCGTATGAAATCCAGGAAGACCTGCATCCGAACTACTGGGCGCAGCTGGCTCTGCGCAACTGCCTGACCCAGGCATACAACGGCGGCGCGCCGAAGGGCGGCACCTGCACGATCTCCGCGACGGGGCTCAACGCGGCGGGCGAGCCGAACATGTCGCTGCACTGATCGGCGCAGCGATTGCTGCCGCGAGACGCCGGCCGGCCCGCGGGCCGGCCGGCGTCGATCCGGCTGCGGGTGCGCAGTTGCGAAGACTGCGCGATGAGCGCCGCCCGCTCGGCGGGGCGCTCAGGACTCGGCGGGCAGCGGCGCGGGCGCGCGCTCGCCGCGCGTCAACGACAGCACCACGCCCTGGGCGAGCAGCGACACGGCGGTCGCGAGGATGAACGCGGAGGCGGTGTCGAGCCGGCGCAGCGCGAGCGCGAGCGTGAAGAAGAACAGCGCGAACGCGCTGAGGCCGCTGAGCAGGCCGCGCAGCAGCCGCAGCACCTCATCGGGGCCGCGTTGCGCGTGCGTGAACACGGCGAGCACCGTCGCGATGATCGGAAACGGTGCTAGCAGCCCGCTCAGCTGCGGGCCGAGCCAGCCGGACACGGCCGACAGCGTCAGCACGAGCGCGAGCGCGCAGGCCGCGCGCAGCGGCAGATCCCAGGCGGGCAGCGGCGTCGTCGAGACGACGCCCGCCCGCGGCCGCGGCAGGATCGCCAGGCCGATCAGCAGGCACGCGCACGCGAGCGCGAGCGCCGCGCCGACGGGCAGCGAGACGGCGCTGAAGATGACCGTCATCAGCCCGAATGCCAGCCAGCCGAGCAGCAGCGCCGTCAGCCACGAAAGGCGCTGCGCGACCCGGCCGTAGACGACGATGTAGGCCGTCAGTGAGATCAGCCCGAGCAGCGTCCCTGCCGCGGCGCCGGCGGCGAACGCGCGCCCGTGGTTGAGCGCGTAGACCAGCACGATCGGGCCGGCGACGAGCGGCAGGCCCGCGATCAGCCCGCCGACGCGCGGTCCGAAGCGCCGGGCGGCAAGCGATGCGGCGACGACGAAGCTGGGGGCGAGCAGCACCTTCACGGCGAGCAGCGTCACCGGCGGATGATTGCGTAATCGTCGCCGCGGGGGATCGTCCGGGCGGCCGCAGCGCCGTCGCGGCCGCGCGCAGATCGAGCACGAACAGCTCTGCCAATGCCTTGCTCGGCCGGCGCGCGCTTGGTACCCTGGTCGCCGGTAACCGCTTGGGGCGGTTCCGCGGGAAGCTTTGGGAGGGAGTCCGTTTGCGGCATCACAGTGCCGGGGCGTGGTGCTGGTGGCTGATGTCGGCGTTGGTGCTCGCCGGCGTGCTGCCGGGTGTCGCGCTTGGGGCGCCGGCCCTGAGGACGCTGGCCGGGCAGACCCCGGCTGTCGTCACGCGCGGCGGCGCGCAGATCGTCGGTGTCCATCCCCCCGCCAGCACGCTCGCTTTCAACGTCGATCTGCCGGTGCGCGAATCGGCTGCCCTGGACAGCTTGATCGAACAGGCGAGCACGCCGGGGAGCCCGCGCTACGGGGATTACCTGACGCAGGCCCAGTACCGGGCCCGCTTCGCGCCGTCCGCTGCCCAGGTGGCGGCTGTGAAGGCGTGGCTGAGGGGCGAGGGACTGCATGTCACGGGTGTCGCGCGCGATGACCTGTTCGTCAGCGCTCGCGCGAGCACAGCGTCGGTCGAGCGCGCGTTCGGCGTCGCGATCGATGACTACACGCACGCCGGCCGCGAGTTCTACACCAACGACCGTGATCCTTCGGTGCCGGCGAACCTCTCGATCGACGGGGTGGACGGGCTCTCCAACGCTGTCGTCGTCGAACCGCTGACGGGCTGCCTGGCCCTCAAAGAAGTGGTTGAAGAAGCCAAATGCGGCCTCACCGGCGGGGATTTCCGCGACATCTACGGAATCTCGGGCAGCGGCGAAGGCCAGACGATCGGGTTCACCCTGTGGGGAAACCTCGAAGGGACCCACGAAGGCCTCAAGCAGAGCGACTACACGGCGTACGCGGCCTCGACCGGGACGCCGGCGTTGACGATCGGCGGGTCGGGCAACAACGGCCTGGACTTCGTCCAGGTCGGCGGTGCAGCCAAAAAAGGCGGGGAAAACGAAAGCGCGCTCGAGATCGCGCTGGACACCGAGACCGCGCACGCGATCGCGCCGGGCGTTCATGAGACCTACTGGCTCGGTGCGAACAACGAATTCCCGACGCTTGAAGCGGTCGTCGACGAAGCCGCCAACTCGTCCGTCGCGGTCATCTCCAACAGCTGGGGCGCCGCCGAAAGTGAATGCGCGGGCGCGATCCCGAAAGAGTATCCGGGCTTCGAAGCGGCGCTTCAGCATGGCGCGGCGACGGGCAAGACGTTCTACTTCTCCTCCGGCGATGGCGGGGCGTCGCGGGGCTGCAACTATCCCGCGATCAGCCCCTATGTCGTCGCCGTGGGCGGCACCGGGCTGACCGCTGCCGCCGGTTACACCTACAAAGCGGAGACGGCGATCGAAGATGGCGGCGGCTGCAGCAACGCCGTCGCGCGTCCCTCCTGGCAGACCGGCATCGGCAACCCCCTGAAATGGCCGTCCGCCGCGTGCAGCGGCCGCGCGATACCGGATGTGGCCGCCGACTCCGACTTCGGCGGCCGCGGGACCAAAGAAGCGTGGTTCGAACCGAAAGAAGGGATCGCCGACACCGGCAGCTACGTCAACCTGACCATCGAAGGAGGCGACGAGGCCGGGGCCGCCGGCGGTACGAGCCTTGCGGCGCCGATCTGGGCGGCGGCGTCGGTGCTCTGGAATGGCCGCAACGCGGCCGAAGGCCGGCCCGGCGTGGGTTTCTCCGCGCCGCTGATCTACGCGCTCGGCAACGACCCGAACACGTATGCCAGGGATTTCCACGACGTCACCTCGGGTAGCGACGGCTTCCCGGCGAAAGCCGGATGGGATGAGGCGACAGGCTGGGGGTCACTGATCTTCAGCAACATCTCGAATAACCCGGACGACCTCGACTACACCGGCGCCACGAGCGCCTATCACGGACAGACGCTGACGCTGTCGGCTGGTCTCTACGACCACGGCACGACCAACCCCTTGGCAGGCAGGACAATCAGGTTCACGGTGGGGGCGGAGAGCTGCGAAGCCGCCACGGCCGCCTCGGGCGCCGCGTCATGCAGCGTGCAGATCAAAGACAGTCCGGGCGGCTACGCGGTCACCGCGGCCTTCGCGGGCGACGCGGCATACGATCCGGCGACGGCGGCGGAGTCGTTCACGGTGACTGCGCCCGCGTTCACGATTGAAGAGCTGCAGGAACTTGAAGGCAGCAAAGCCGGGTTCACCGCCGCGAAACTGTCGGGGGCGACGGTCGGCCAGACCGTGGACTACAGGGTCGTGGTGAAGAACACCGGCAATGCCTCGCTGAAATTCAAGCCGCTCTCCGACGGGGGCTGTGAAGGCATCGCGCCGAGCGCGGAAGAGACGGTCGTGGCCGGCGGCGAACAGGTCTACGCGTGCAGCCACAAGCTCACCGCGGTGGGCGTCTTCAGCGATGAAGCGGTGATCGAAGGCAGCGAAGGGACCGGGACGAAGGCCTCCAACCGGGTTGAAGTGGAAGTGCCGGCGAAGCCGTCGTTCTCGATCGAAGAGCTTCAGGAATTGGAAGGCAGCAAAGCAGGGTTCACGAAGTCGAGGCTGACCGGCGCGAACATCGGTGAAGCGGTTGACTACAAGATCTTGGTCAAGAACACAGGGAATGTGACGGTGAAATTCACGCCGCTGTCGGATGCGGGCTGCCAGGGGATCGCGCCCGGCGGGGAAGAGACGATCGCGCCCGGCGGAGAACAGGGCTATTCGTGCAGCCACACGCTCACCGCGGTCGGGACCTACGGCAACGAAGCGGAGATCCAGGGAAGCGAAGGCGCGGGCGCCAGGACGGCCAACCGGGTTGAAGTGGAAGTGCCGGCCAAGCCGTCGTTCACGATTGAAGAGCTGCAGGAACTTGAAGGCAGCAAAGCCGGGTTCACCGCCGCGAAACTGTCGGGGGCGACGGTCGGCCAGACCGTGGACTACAGGGTCGTGGTGAAGAACACCGGCAATGCCTCGCTGAAATTCAAGCCGCTCTCCGACGGGGGCTGTGAAGGCATCGCGCCGAGCGCGGAAGAGACGGTCGTGGCCGGCGGCGAACAGGTCTACGCGTGCAGCCACAAGCTCACCGCGGTGGGCGTCTTCAGCGATGAAGCGGTGATCGAAGGCAGCGAAGGGACCGGGACGAAGGCCTCCAACCGGGTTGAAGTGGAAGTGCCGGCGAAGCCGTCGTTCTCGATCGAAGAGCTGCAGGAACTGGGGTTTGGCTTCACGAAGTCTGAGCTCACCGGCGCGGGCGGCGAAACGGTCTCCTACGAGATCGTCGTGAAGGACACCGGCGATACGACGCTGAGATTCAGGGACCTCTCAGACGACGGCTGCGAAAACATCGTCCCCGACGCTGAAGAGACGCTCGCAGCCGGCGGCGAGGAGACCTACACCTGCAGCCACATGCTCACCGCGCCGGGGGTGTACGGCGACGAAGCGGCAATCGAAGGCGACGAAGGGACCGGGACGAGGACTTCCAACAGGGTCGAAGTGCGGGTGCTGGCGAAGCCCTCGGTCGCGACCGGGGCGGCGGCCGCGGTGGCGCAGACCACGGTGACGCTGACCGGCAGCGTGAACCCGAACGGCGTTGCCGTTACGAGCTGTGTCGTTGAATACGGTCGAACGAGCGCATACGGCAAAAGCATCGAGTGCTCGCCCGAACCGGGGTCCGGAGAAGCCGCGGTCGCGGTCTCGGGCGCGGTGACGGGCCTTGAAGCGGACACCGAATACCACTACGCGGTCCTGGCCACGGGCGCCGGCGGCGCCGGCAAAGGCCAGGACGCGACATTCCAGACGCTTCCGGAAGCTCCGACGGTCACGACCGGGGCCCCTTCCGCGGTCAGCGAGACGACGGCGACGCTCGCCGGGAGCGTGAACCCCAACGGCGGGAACGTCACGAGCTGCGCGGTGGAATACGGGACTTCGCTCCCTTCGGCGACTAGCGTGGCGTGCAGCCCGGCGCCCGGTTCGGGGACGGCGCCGGTGGGCGTGACGGGCGCGGCGACGGGCATGTCTGCGAACACCACCTACGAGTACCGCGTCGTGGCGAGCAACGCGGGCGGCACGAGCGCCGGTCCCACGCGCAGCTTTGAGACCGCGGGGCCACCCGAATTCGGCCGGTGTCTGGCGGTCCCGGTGCACACGGGGAGGTACTCGAGCTCGAAATGCACGGCACAGGGCGGCTCCGGCGGCTATGAATGGTATTCGGGAGTGGTCAAGACGGGGTTCAGGACGGCGCTCGCCTCCGGGTCGGCCACGATCGAGACGGCGCTCCCGGGCTCGAGCGTGACGTGCGCGCACGAGAGCAGCGAAGGGCAGTACACGGGCACACGGACCGTCGGCGCGCTGACGGTCACGCTCACCGGCTGTGAACGTGCCTCGCAGGAGTGCAACAGCAGCGGCGCGGCGGCCGGCGAAATCGTCTCGCAGACGCTTGCAGGGGTGCTCGGCGTCGAAAAGCTCGGCGCGACCGCGGCGGCCAGCAAAATCGGGCTCGAGCTCTACCCGGCCGGCGGCACGGCGGCGGTGATGGGCTTCAACTGCGGCGCGGCGAACATCCTCGTGCAGGGGTCGCTCATCATTCGTATCGGCGCCGACAAGATGAGCTCGACGATCGCCTTCAAGGCCAAAGCCAGCAAAGGCAGGCAGTCGCCGGAACGGTTCGTCTCCGGCCCGACGGAGATCCTTGAAGAGTCGCTCGACGGCGGCGCTGTCGAACACGCCGGCCTGTCGGCGGCGATGACCCTGACCAGCGAAGAACCGATCGAGATCAACACCGTCAACTAGTCGGCGGCCGCCGCGGTCCCCGGCTCCGGGCACGATCGCACGGTCAACTTCGGTCTCGCAGAATGGAGCTAGTCGGGCTCGAACCGACGACCTTCGCGCTGCCAGCGCGACGCTCTCCCAGCTGAGCTATAGCCCCGGGTCGGGAAGCAACAAGTCTAGCCGTCCCCGCGACCCGCGTACCTGCCGGGCCGAACTAGCGGCCGGGAATGAACTCCGGCACCTCGAGGTCGCTGCCGGCGTCCGCCGGCTCGGGCGCCTGGCGGCCCCTGGGGCGTTTCGGTCTGCTGCCGTTCGTGCGCTGTTCCTCGGGCGGCACGAGCTGTTCCAGGCGCGCGGTCATGCCGCCGTGGGTGAGGCTGATGTCGCGCAGTAGGCGCTCGGCGTTGTTGTGCAGCGAGACCGACAGCTCGCGCAGGTTGCGCGAGATCTCGGTGCCCTCCTCGAGCACGTCGCGCGCGACGACGTGTGCGTCGCTCGTGATCTCGCGCGCTTCGGCGCGCGCCTGGGACTTGATCTCGCGGGCCTGGTGGTCTGCCTCCTCGTGGATCCGTGCGAGCTCCTCGCGCCGGGACTGCAGCATCCGCTCGGTCTGCGCCTGGGTCTCGGCCTTGATCCGGGCGGCCTCCTCGCTGGAGGAGCGCAGCAGCTCCTCGGATTCGGCGGCGGCGGCAGCGCGAACACGCTCTGACTCCTCGTGCGCGTCGGCGCGAACGCGTTGCGCTTCGTCTCTGGCCTCGGTGCGCAGCTGCTGGGACTCCGCGCCCGCGTCCGCGCGCACCCGCTGGGCCTCCTCGGCGGCGCTCGCGCGCAGCTGCTCGGATTCCTCTTCGGCGCCGGTCAGCAGACCCTCGGCGTGCTGCTGGGCCTCGCTGAGGGTCCGCGCGGCATCCTCGCGCGCGCGCTCGGCCTCGGCGTGGAGCTTGGTGACGATCTCGAGCACCTCGTTGCGTGACGTCTCGGCCTGCGTTCTGGCGCTCTCGAGGATCTCCTCGGACTCCTCCTCGGCGGCGAGCACGCGGTTGTCGGCCGCGCGCTCGGCCTCCTCGATCCGCTCGCGGACACGCACCTCGGCCTGCTCGCGCAACTCCCTGGCGGCCTGTTCGGCCGCGCTGACGATGCTCGCGACGCGCCCGGGCGCCGCGCTGAGCGCATCGGGGTCGCCGCCGTAGCCGGCATCGGCCGCATGAAACTGCGATTCCTCCATGGCGCCATCGTAAACAGGAGCGCCGAGCACCGCTGGCTCGTGATGCGCGATGCCCGCACCGTGCGTGCAAGCGCCCGCGCCGGCGGAAACGGCCGTGGCAGGAATTGTTGGCTATCTGTCCTTGCGGACAGAGGCCCGGTGAGCGATGATCGCGCCATGGAGATGCTCTCAGCGACACGCGAGATCGCGATCGTCGCCTTTCCAGGCGTCCAGAGCCTCGACGTGACAGGGCCGCTCGAGGTGTTCACGGGGGCGCGGCAGCTCATCGACGCCGCGGGCGATCGCGGTGACCGCGGCTACCGCGTCAGGGTCCTCACCGCGGACGGCTCGCCGGTCGCGACGTCGAGCGGCCTCGTGATCACGCCGCACGCGGCGATCGGCGCGGTCCGCGAGCCGCTCGACACGCTGATCGTCGCCGGCGGCTCGGGCCACGTCGAGGCGGCAGCCGATCGGGCTCTGCTCGACTGGATCGCCGGCGCTTCGGCGCAGGCCAGGCGCACCGCCTCGGTCTGCACCGGCGCGTTCGTGCTCGCCGCCGCGGGCCTGCTCGACGGCCGGCGGGCGACGACCCACTGGGCCTCCGCGGAGGCGTTGGCGCGCGCGCACCCGGCGATCGATGTCGACGCCGATCCGATCTTCGTGCGCGACGGCTCGGTCTGGACCTCGGCGGGGGTGACCGCGGGCATGGATCTCGCGCTCGCGCTTGTCGAGGAAGACCTCGACCGCGACGCGGCGCTGACGATCGCGCGCCACCTCGTGCTGTTCCTGCGCCGGCCGGGCAACCAGTCGCAGTTCAGCGCGACGCTCGGCGCGCAGCAGCCCGAGCGCGAGCCGCTGCGCGAGATCCAGCGCTCGGTGCTCGAGCACGTGGCCGCCGAGCACACCGTCGAGGCGATGGCCGCGCGCGCACACATGAGCCCGCGCAACTTCGCGCGCGCGTTTCGCGCCGAGACCGGCGTGACCCCCGCCCGCTACGTCGAGCGCGTGCGCCTGGAGGCAGCGCGGCGCAGGCTCGAGGAGACCGCGCAGCCCATTGCCGTGA
Source organism: uncultured Solirubrobacteraceae bacterium (assembly GCA_963822245.1). Lineage (GTDB taxonomy): Bacteria > Actinomycetota > Thermoleophilia > Solirubrobacterales > Solirubrobacteraceae > Palsa-744. The sequence continues at coordinate 29,256 of CAWGGR010000007.1, read as the reverse complement.
TCGCCGCCGGCTGCGGCTTCGGCACGGCCGAGACGATGCGCCGCGCCTTCATCCGCTCGCTCGAGGTCTCACCGGCGGAGTATCGCCGCCGCTTTCAGACGCGCTCACCGGCGGCCGCGTGAGCCGAGTGGGACAGCAGCGATCGGCAAACACGCGCACGACAAAGGAGCCGGAGATGAACATCGCGATCGTCCTGTATGAGCGCTTCACGGCACTCGACGCGATCGGGCCGTATGAGGTCCTCAGTCGCCTCCCGGGCGCGAAGGTCACATTCATCGCGCGCGAGGCGGGGCCGGTGCGCACGGACAACGGGATGCTCACGATCCTCGCCGAGCAATCGCTTGCGGAGATGGTGCGGCCGGAGATCGTGCTCGTCCCAGGTGGCCCCGGCGACGTCGTCGAGCGCGCCGGCGAGCCGGTCCTCGAGTGGCTCAGACAGGCCGATCAGACGAGCACCTGGACGACATCGGTGTGCACCGGCTCGCTGATCCTCGCGGCGGCCGGTCTGCTCGAGGGCAGGCGCGCGACCTCGCACTGGCTGGCGCTCGAGGAACTGCGGCGCTTCGGTGTCGAGGCGGTCTCCGAGCGTGTCGTCTTCGACGGCAAGCTCGTGACCGCGGCGGGTGTCTCGGCCGGCATCGACATGGCGCTGACGTTCGCCGCGAGGATCGCCGGCGAGACGGTCGCGCAGGCGATCCAGCTGGGCGTCGAGTACGACCCGCAGCCGCCCTTCGACGCCGGCTCGCCACAGCGCGCGCCGGCCGATGTCGTCGAGCTCGTGCGCGGGCTCAGCCCGCGGGTGCAGGCGGAGGGCGCGGACGCCCTCGGCACGCCGTGAAGCTCGCGGCGGCGGGTGTCCGGCGCGGTTCGCCGCAGGGGCGGCCGCTAACCTGCGATTCCCAATGGCAGAGCATCGCTACGACCCGCATGAGATCGAGCCGCGCTGGCAGGGCGTGTGGGCGCGCGAGCGCACCTGGGAGGTGACGAACGAAAGCGCCGCCGAGGAGCGTGGCGAGGGCCGCGCGCGCGCGGGCGCGCAGGCGCCGACGTCCTACGTGCTCGAGATGCTCCCGTATCCGAGCGGCGAGCCGCACATCGGGCACCTGAAGTGCTATTCGGTCGGCGACGCGATCGCCCATTTCCACCGTCGCCTCGGCTCGCGCGTGCTGCACCCGATGGGCTACGACGCATTCGGGCTGCCGGCGGAGAACCACGCGATCAAGACGGGCGTGCATCCACGCGAGTCGACGGCCGCGTCGATCGCGTCCTTCCAGCGCCAGTTTCGCTCATGGGGGATATCGATCGACTGGTCGCGCGAGCTGGCGACGAGCGAACCGTCGTACTACCGCTGGACACAGTGGATCTTCCTCGAGCTGTTCCGCGCGGGGCTCGCCTACCGCAAGGAGGCGGCCGTCAAGTGGTGCCCGAACGACCAGACGGTGCTCGCGAACGAGCAGGTCGACGCGGACGGCTACTGCGAGCGCTGCGGCGCGCTCGTCGAGGTGCGCCAGCTCGAGCAGTGGTTCCTGCGCATCACCGACTACGCCGAGCGGCTGCTGAACGATCTCGACTCGATCGCGTGGCCGGAGCACGTCAAGACGATGCAGCGCAACTGGATCGGGCGCAGCGAGGGCGCCGAGGTGACCTTCCGCTGCGAGGAACTCGGCGTCGACTACCCGGTCTTCACGACGCGGCCGGACACGCTGTTCGGCGCGACCTTCTTCGTGATCGCGCCCGAGCACCCCGATGTGATGCGCCTCGCGCACGGCACCGAGCACGAGCAGGCGGTGCGCGACTACGTCAACCACGCGCTCACCGAGACGAACGAGGAACGCGGCAACGCGGAGCGGCCGAAGACCGGTGTCGCGCTCGGGCGTTGGGTGGTCAACCCGGTCAACGGCGAGCAGATCCCGATGTATGTGGCCGACTACGTGCTGATGGAGTACGGCACCGGCGCGATCATGGCCGTGCCCGCGCACGACGAACGCGACTACGCGTTCGCGCGGGCCTTCGACCTCCCGATCCAGCGGGTGATCGAAGGCGCCATCCCCGAGGCGGCGGCGGCGCCGGCGCCGGGCGCGGACGCCGAGGGCCTGCCGTACACGGGCGACGGCCTGCTCGTCAACTCCGCGCCCGAGTTCGACGGGCTGGGCAACCGCGAGGCGCTCGGCGCGATCGTCGCCTGGCTCGACCGCGAGGGCAAGGGCCACTCCTCGATCAACTATCGCCTGCGCGACTGGCTCGTCTCGCGCCAGCGCTACTGGGGCTGCCCGATCCCGATCGTCTACTGCGACGGCTGCGGGATGGTTCCGGTGCCGGACGATCAACTGCCGGTCGAGCTGCCGGAGATCGAGGACTACACGCCGAAGGGGCGCTCGCCGCTTGCGGCCGCCGAGGAGTGGGTGCGGACGGAGTGTCCGGCGTGCGGCGGGCCGGCGAAGCGCGAGACCGACACGATGGACACGTTCGTCGACTCGTCCTGGTACTTCCTGCGCTACTGCGACGCGAGCAACGACGAGGAAGCATGGGACCCGGGGGCGCTGCGCGAGTGGATGCCGGTGCACCAGTACATCGGCGGCGTCGAGCACGCGATCCTGCACCTGATGTACGCGCGCTTCTTCACGAAGGCGCTCGCCGATCTCGGCCATCTCAACTTCCAGGAGCCGTTCGACGCGCTGTTCACCCAGGGGATGGTCACCAAGGACGGCTCGAAGATGAGCAAGTCCAGGGGCAACGTCGTCTCGCCCGCGGCGATCATCGAGCGCGTCGGCGCGGACACCGCGCGCTGCTACATCCTGTTCGTCGGGCCGCCGGACCAGGACGCGGACTGGTCGGACGACGGCGTCGAGGGCATCCACCGCTTCCTCTCGCGGCTGTGGCGGCTGGCGGCCGAGACGGCCGAGCACGCCGGCTCACCGCTGCCGCCGCCGATCACCGCGATCGACGCGACCGGCGCGGACCTCGCGCTGCTGCGCAAGACGCACTGGGCGATCGACAAGGTCAGCGGCGATCTTCGCCGCTTCGCGTTCAACACCGCGATCGCGGCCGTGATGGAGCTGCTCAACGACTGCTCGCGCCTGCGTGACGCGGCTGCGCCGGAGACGATCGGGTTCGCGCTCGCGAGCGCCGCGTCGCTGCTGTTCCCGTTCGCTCCGCACGTCTGCGCGGACATCTACGAGCTCCTCACCGGCGAGCGCGTCTGGGAGCAGCCGTGGCCGCAGGCGGATGAGCTGCTGCTCGAGAGCGACGTCTATGAGCTCGTCTGCCAGGTCAACGGCAAGGTCCGCGACCGCGTGCAGGCCGGCGCCGACGCCGGCGCCGAGGCGCTCAAGGAGCTGTGCCGCGCCGCGCCGAACGTACGCGCGCACGTCGAGGGCAAGGAGATCGTCAAGGAGATCGTCGTGCCGGGGAAGCTCGTGAACCTCGTGGTGCGCTAGCGGCATGGGCGTCGCCGCCGCCCCATAGACTCGGCGGATGGCAGAGCTCAAGCCGGTCTACCTGATCCACGGCGATGACCACGGCGCGGTCGCGGAGCGCCGCGCGGGGCTGCGGGCGCTCGCGGAGGCCGCCGGCGGCGGTGTCAGCGTCGAGCTGCTCGAGGGCGATCAGGCGACGCCGGCGGGTGTCGCCTCGGCGCTCGCGACGATGACACTCGCGATCGGGCGCCGTGTGATCATCGTCGAAGGCGTCGAGCGCTGGCGCCAGGCGGAGATCGACAAGGAGCTTGTGCCGGCGATCTCGCAGATCGGGCCGGAGACGACGCTCGCGCTGTTCGCGCGCGAGGAGGCGAAGGCGAAGGTGGGGGCGTCGCTGCACGCGGCGGTCAGGCAGGCCGGGGGACAGGTGGTCGCGCAGATGACGGTCAAGCCGTGGGAGCTTGCGAAGTGGGCTCGCGCGCAGGCGCTGCGCGTCGGCATCGAGCTGGACAACGCGGCCGCGAAAGCGCTGGTCGCGCAGGTCGGCGAGCGCCAGCAGCGGCTGCTTCGCGAGCTCGAGAAGCTGGCGCTCGAAGGCGACGGCGAGGCGCGCACGATCGACGTCGCGGAGATCGAAGCGCGAGCGGCGCACTCGGTCGAGTGGCGCGCGTACGGTCTCGCCGACGCGCTCGTCGCGGCCGACGCGCGCGAGGCGACGCTGTCCTACCTGCGCCTGCGTGAGCAGGGGGAGCGTCTCTCAGGCCTGCTCTACCTGATGGCGTCGCGGCTGCGGGAGGGTGTCGCGATCGCCCAGCGCCTGCAGGCGGGCGAGTCGGCCGCGGAGCTCAAGCGCGGCCTGCGCATGCCGGCGCGGGCAGCCGAGCGCCTGATCGGGGACGTCCAGCGCAGTGACCCCGAGCGCCTGCGTGCGGCGCTGGGCGCGCTCGCGGATCTGGAGCTGGACTCGCGCGGCGGCGCGCCGCTGCTCAGCAGCCGCACGGCGATGGCGGGGATGGACGAGGACACGATCGCGCTGCGCGCGATCGAAGCGGCCTGCGCCTAGCGGCTGGCGAGGGTGCGCGACGCGCGGGACTTCTTGCGTGCGCCGGTGTTCTTGTGCATCGCGCCACGCTTGACGGCCTTGTCGATCGTGCTGGCTAGCTCTTTGTGCGTGGTCGCTGCGTTCTCCTGCTCGCCGGCCTCGACCTCTGACTCGAGACGACGGAAGTACGTCTTGATCGTCGAGGTGTAGCGGCGGTTCTCCAGGCGCTCTCGCTCGGAGCGCAGGATGCGCTTCTTCTGTGAGTGGATGTTGGCCATGGGTGAGGGCCGGCGGGCACGCGCAAACGAGCCCGGACCGGCGCGCCGTACTATAGCGGCCTTGCCCGAACCCGGAGAACCACCCGCGGCCGGAGGGCCGCCCGCGCTCGCACAGGGGCGGAGCGGAGAGCAGCCAACGGCGGCGGCCGCGGGCGAGCACGACGTGGCCGCGGCGACGCCCGCCTCGCCGGCGGCCTCGCCGGTCGAGGACATCCAGCACGTGGCGAGCGCGCAGCTGCGCGCCGAAGGCGGCGGGCTCGCACAGCAGCGGCCGGGCGAGGGCCTCGCGCAGTCGGCGAGCGGCCCGGGCGTGGCGCGCAACACGGCGATCTTCTCGATCGGCACGGGCGTCTCGCGGGTGATGGGGCTGGGGCGCGAAATCGTGTTCGCGAGCTACTTCGGCACGAGCGGCGCGGCATCGGCGTTCACGATCGCGTTCCTCGTCCCGAACCTGGTCGCGAACCTGTTCGCCAACGCGGCGCTGTCGGCGGCGTTCGTGCCGGTGTTCACCGATCTCCTGCAGAAGGGCCGCAAGCTCGACGCGCTGCGCCTGGCCTCGACGCTGTTCTGGATCATGCTGATCGCGCTCGGTGCGATCTCGGCGTTCTTCATCCTCGCGGCTCCGACGATCATGCCGCTGTTCATCGGCCCGACGTTCACGAGCACGCTGAACGTGCTCACGATCGGCCTCTCGCGCGTGCTGTTCCCGGTCGTGCTGCTGCTCGGATTGACCGGGCTGCTGACGGGCATCCTGCAGTCCTACGACGAATTCACGATCCCGGCGATCACGCCGGCGGTCTGGAACATCGTGATCATCGTGCTGCTGGTCGTGCTGGCGCCGCACTTCCACGGCGACGACAAGGTGTATGCGTACGCGATCGGCATCCTCGCGGCGACGGGCGTGCAGATGGCGATGGCGTTCGCGGCGCTCGGCCGGATCGACTTCCGCCTGCAGTTGCACATCGACTGGCGCGATCCGCGCATCAAGCAGGTGTTCATGCTGATGTTGCCGGTGACGATCGGGCTGGGGATCGTGAACCTCGATCAGCTCATCAACTCGGCCTTCGGCAGCCTCGTGTCGGTCGAAGCTCCGCGCGCGATCGACAACGCGTTTCGCATCTACATGCTGCCGCAGGGGATGTTCAGCGTGGCGGTCGCGACGGTGCTGTTCCCGGTCCTCAGTCGTCTCGCCTCGCGTCGCGACGCGGCGGGCATGCGCAGCACGGTGGGCACGGGCATGCGCCAGATCAACCTGCTGCTGATCCCGGCGGCGGTGTTCATGATCGTGCTGGCGACGCCGATCACGCGGCTGCTCTACGAACGCGGCCAGTTCGACGCGCAATCGACCGCGCTGGTCTCCGAAGCGCTGTTCTGGTTTGCCTTCAGCCTGCCGTTCGCGGGCATCAACCTGCTGCTGACACGAACGTTCTTCGCGCTGCAGCGGCCATGGATCCCGACGCGGCTGGCGGCGATGAACATCATCGTCGACATCATCGTCAGCGTCGGTCTCTACAAGCCGCTCGGGATCGCGGGCCTCGTGATCGGCACGGTCATCGCCAACGCAGTGATGACGGCGCTGCAGCTGCACCGTCTGCGGATCGGCTTCAACGGCCGCCTGGAGGGAGCTCAGACGACGATGATCACGGTGCGGATCGCGCTTGCCTCGGCGTTGCTGGCGGGCGTCTCGTGGGCGATCTGGTACGCGCTGCACGCGCTGCTCGGCGCCTCACTGCCGGCGCAGATCATCAGCGTCGGCGCGGCGGGCGCGGCGGGCGTGTGGATCTACACGCGTGCGGTGCTCGCGATGCACATCCCCGAGGCGGACGAGGTCAACCGCATGATCCGCGCCCGCCTCGGCCGGGCGTAGCGACGCGCAGACGGGGGGAGCCGAGCAGAGGCCGGGTGGGCCGAAGCCCACCCGGCGTGCGCCCGAACTGGAATCGCCGCTTACTTCATACGTCCCAGGACTGTGTGTTTCGCCTGGGCGGCTTAACACTCCCGACACCTGGACAGGCCGTCACGCTTGCACGTGACGCGTAGCCGCGGTTGAGCCTCTAGGGCCCGTAGTCGAGTTGGCGATCCGCCGGAGCGTTAACGCTAGCGCGTCGGGCGCGGCGAGCGGGTGGCTCTACGCTGTAGCGCGATGGATCAGTCGCACATCCGCAACTTCTCGATCATCGCGCACATCGACCACGGCAAGTCGACGCTCGCCGATCGCATCCTCGAGCTGACGCAGACGGTGTCGGCGCGGGAGATGCGCGCGCAGCTGCTGGACTCGATGGACCTCGAGCGCGAGCGCGGGATCACGATCAAGGCGCAGGCGGTGCGGGTGTTCTACACCTCGCGCGACGGCGAGACCTATCAGCTGCACCTGATCGACACGCCCGGGCACGTCGACTTCACGTATGAGGTCTCGCGCTCGCTGGCGGCGTGCGAGGGCGCGCTGCTGGTCGTCGATGCGGCCCAGGGCGTCGAGGCACAGACGGTCGCGAACACCTATCTGGCGGTCGAATCGGGGCTCGAGCTGATCCCGTGCCTGAACAAGATCGACCTGCCGGGCGCGGAGCCGGAGCGGGTCGCCGGGGAAGTCAGCGACCTGATCGGCGAGCCGACCGACGGGATCCTGCAGATCAGCGGCAAGACGGGCGCGGGCGTGGGCGAGGTGCTCGAGGAGCTGATCGCGCGCGTGCCGCCACCGTCGGGGGATCCCGACGGGCCGCCGCGCGCGCTGATCTTCGACTCGGAGTTCGACCAGTACCGCGGCGTGATCGCGTACATCAGGGTCGTCGACGGGGTCTTCAGGAAGGGCGAGGCGATCCGCGCGATGGCGACGTCGACCGAGGCGGACATCGACGACATCGGCGTGTTCAGCCCGCAGATGATGCCGACCGACCAGCTCGCGGCGGGCGAGGTCGGCTACCTGATCACGGGCCTGAAGGACGTCACGCTGCTGCGTGTCGGCGACACGCTGACGACGCGCACGCGCACCTCGGGCCCGGGCAGCCGCACGGCGGGCGGGGAGGCGAGCGAGGCGCTGCCGGGCTACCGCGAGGTCAAGCCGATGGTCTTCTGCGGGCTGTTCCCGATCGACTCCGACGACTACGCCGACCTGCGCGACGCGCTCGAGAAGCTGGTGCTCAACGACGCTGCGCTGTCGTGGGAGCCGGAGACCTCGGACGCGCTCGGCTTCGGCTTTCGCTGCGGCTTTCTCGGCCTGCTGCACATGGACATCGTGCGCGAGCGCCTGGAGCGCGAGTACGACCTCGAGCTGCTCGCGACGATGCCGTCGGTGGAGTTCGATGTGACGCTCACCAACGGCGAGGAGCTGGAGGTCCACAACCCCTCCGACATGCCCGATCCGGGCACGATCGAGGAGATCCGCGAGCCGTTCATCCAGGCCTCGATCATCGCGCCGAAAGAGTTTGTCGGCGCGGTCATGGAGCTCTGCCAGGAGCGCCGCGGCGAGCATGCGGGCATGCACTATCTCTCGCCGGAGCGGGTGCAGCTCAACTACGAGCTGCCGCTGGCGGAAATCGTGCTCGACTTCTTCGACCAGCTGAAGTCGCGCACGAAAGGCTACGCGTCGCTGGACTACGAGCTGAGCGGCATGAAGCAGTCGGATCTGGTCAAGCTCGACGTGCTGCTCGCGGGCGACACGGTCGACGCGCTGTCGATGGTCGTCCACCGCGACAAGGCGTATGAGATGGGGCGCACGCTGACGGAGAAGCTGCGCAAGCGGATTCCGCGCCAGCAGTACGACGTCCCGATCCAGGCGGCGATCGGCGCGCACGTGATCGCGCGCGAGACGGTCAAGGCGTTCCGCAAGGACGTGATCGCGGGCTGCTACGGCGGCGACATCACGCGCAAGAAAAAGCTGCTCGCGAAGCAGAAGGAGGGCAAGAAGCGGATGAAGCAGGTCGGTCGCGTCGAGGTGCCGCAGGAGGCGTTCCTGGCGGTGCTCGAGCTCGGCGAGGAGTAGCACGTGGCATCGGCGCAGGAGGGGCGCGCGGAGGTCGTGCGCCCACCTGTGCCCGTCAGGGTGCTGTTCGTGTGTCTCGGCAACATCTGCCGCTCGCCGACGGCGGAGGGGGTGATGCGCTCTCTGATCCAAGACGCTGGCCTCGAGGGGAGCATCGCGCTCGAATCCGCGGGAACGGGCGCGTGGCATGTCGGCAGCCCGCCGGACACGCGCGCGAGCGCGGCGGCTGCGAGCCGCGGCGTCAAGCTCGACGGCGCGGCAAGACAGGTGAGGAGCAGCGACTTTCGCGAGTTCGACCTGCTGCTGGCGATGGACAGCGCGAACCTGCGTGACCTGCGCGCGCTCGCGGACGGTCCGCGCGAGCGCGCCAAGGTGAGGCTGCTGCGCGAGTTCGATCCGGCGAGCGCGGGCGGCACGGACATCGATGTGCCGGACCCGTACTACGGGCCGGGCGACGGCTTCGCCGAGGTGTTCGAGCTCGTGCGCGCGGCGTGCGTCGGCCTGCTCGCGCAGATCGAGGCGGGCGAGGCGCCGTGAGCGTGCCGGCGGGCGCGAGCGTGCTCGCGCGCGTCGGCGGCGGCAACATCAACGAGGCCTTCCATGTGCGCCTCGCGGACGGGCGCGAGGCGTTCATGAAGACGCGCTCGGACGCGGCGGCGGGCGAGTATGCGGCGGAGGCGGGCGGCCTGCGCTGGCTGGCGCAGGCGGGGGCGCTGCGAACGCCGCGGGTGCTCGAGGTCGGCGCGGACTATCTGGCGCTCGAATGGGTCGCGCAGGGCGTCCTCGACGCGGCCGGCGTCGAGGAGCTCGGCCGCGGGCTCGCCCTCACGCACGCGGCCGGAGCGGATCGCTTCGGCGCGCCGGCGGGCGCGGAGGCGGAGACCGCGGGGTTCGGCTCGCTGCGCCTGTCGAACGAGCCGGCGGCTGACTGGCCGGCGTTCTATGCCGAGCGGCGGCTGCTGCCGCTGGCGCGGATCGCGCGCGAGCGCGGTGCGCTCGGCGCGGCGGCGATCGAGCACGTCGAGCGCGTCTGCGCGAAGCTCGGCGAGCTGACGGGCCCGGCGGAGGCGCCGGCGCGCCTGCACGGCGATCTCTGGTCGGGCAACGTGATGGCCGATGCGGGCGGCCGTCCCTGGCTGATCGACCCGTCGGCTTATGGCGGGCATCGCGAGGTCGATCTGGCGATGCTGCGGCTGTTCGGGGCGCCGGGTGAGCGCGTCTTCGGCGCGTATCAGGAGGTGGCGCCGCTCGCGGACGGCTGGCGCGAGCGCGTCGAGCTCTACCAGCTGCTGCCGGTGCTGGTGCACGCGCTGCTGTTCGGCGGCTCCTACTGCACGGCGGCCGAACGGCTCGCGCTCCGCTACGGCGGCTGAGTGCGGGCGCGGCGGCGGCTGTCCCGCGTGCCGCGGCGGGTCGGAGTGGGGGAGGTGAGAGCAGAGACCGTCGCGGCACGCCATCGCCTGTATCTGCTCGCGCGCGTGCTCGTCGCGCGCCACTATCGCCGCGAGTTGACGCTGGCGGCGCTCGCGCGTGCGCTCGCGAGCTCGCCGCGGCAGCTGCAGCGCGCGTACGCGCAGTTCGGCGATTGCAGCTTCAGCGAGGATCTGCTCGCGCGCCGGATGAGCGCTGCGGCGCAGCTGCTGATCGAGCAGCGCTCGATCGCGATCGCGGATGTCGCGCGCCTCGTCGGCTACAGCCAGGCGCCGCACTTCGCGCGCGCGTTCCGGCGCCGCTACGGCAGCTCGCCGGCGCGCTTTCGCGAGCTCGCGGCGTCGCGGCCCACGAGCGCGCCGTCGCCGGCGGCCTGCCGCCCCGAGCCGACGGCGAGCGGCTCGCCGTCATCGCCGGGTTCGTCCTCGTAGTCCATCGTTTCGGCTCCGGGCAGCTGCAGGCGCATCAGCGTGCCGCCCCCGGGAGCGCGCTCGACGGTGACGCTGCCGCCGTGCTGCTGGGCGACCTGGCGGACGATCGCGAGGCCGAGCCCGGAGCCGGAGCGCCCGCGCGCCTCGGCGCCGCGGTAGAAGCGGTCGAAGACGTGCGGCAGGTCCTCGTCGCTGATGCCCGGGCCGTGGTCGCGGACGGTCAGCGAGGAGCCGCGCAGCGCGACCTCGACGGGCTCGCCGGGCGGGCTGTACTTGACGGCGTTGTCGATCAGGTTGCTGACCGCGCGCTCGAGCCGCGCGGGCACGCCGCTGAGGATCGTCGGCAGCAGCTGCACGTGCAGCGGTGTCGCGGGCGCGTGCCGGCGCGCGCGCTCGACGACCTCAGCGACGAGCTGGTCGAGGCGCACGTCCTCGCTGTCGGCGCTCGGTTCCTCGCCGCGCGCGAGATCGATCAGGTCGCCGATCAGCAGCGTCAGCTCCTCGAGCTGCTCGACGACGTCGGCGAGCAGCCGCTCCTGGTCCTCGGGGTTGATCTGGCTGGACTGCTGCTGGAGGATCTCGATGTTCGTGCGCAGGCTGGTGACCGGTGTGCGCAGCTCGTGTGAGGCGTCGGCGACGAGCTGGCGCTGGGCGTGCACGGACTCATCGAGCGCGCTGACAGACCGCTCGAGCGCGTCGAGCATCGCGTTGAAGCTGCTGGCGAGGCGCCCGATCTCGTCTTCGCCGGCGGGCTTGATGCGCCCGCTCAGATCCTGGGTCAGGGCGACGTGCTCGGTCGCGCGCGTGAGGCGCTTGAGCGGCAGCACGGCGGCGCCGGCGACGAGCCGTCCGAGCAGCGCGGCGAGCGCGATGCCGCCGACGACGATCAACGCGAGGATCAGGCGCAGGCGACCGAGCAGGCTGTCGACTTCGGTCAGCGGCAGCGCGAGCTCGACCGCGCGGCCGCTGCCGAACGGCTCGGCGAGCACGCGCTGGTGGATGCCGTTGACTTCGACGTCGCGCAGGAACGGTTCGCCGCCGTGCGCGGCGAGCGCTCGCGTGCGCGCGTCGACGGGGATCGACAGGCGCTCGGATGAGCGTGCGAGGATCGCGCCGGAGGCGCCGACTAGCTGCTGGTAGCCGCGCACCTGTTCGGGGCTCGGCGGCAGCCTGCCGAACAGGTGCGGATGCTTGCGGATGCTGAGGAACCGCTCGAGGCCGCTCGCCTCGCGCGCGCGGTGCTGCAGCTGGGCGTCGACCTGGCTGCGCAGCTGCTGCGAGGTCAGCACATAGGTCAGCAGCGAGGCGAGGATCACGGCGATCGCGACCGCGGCGGCCGAGACGATCGTGATGCGCCGGCGGAAGCTCATTGCGGTGTGCGCAGCACGTAGCCGACCCCGCGCACGGTGTGCAGCAGGCGCGGCTCATCGCCGGTCTCGGTCTTGCGCCGCAGGTAGCCCATGTAGACGCCGAGCGAGTTCGAGCTCGAGCCGAAGTCATATCCCCAGACGTGCTCGAAGATCGCCGAGCGTGTCAGCACCTGGCGGGGATGGTGCAGGAACATCTCGAGCAGCAGGAACTCGGTGCGCGTCAGCTGCAGCAGCCGCTCGCCGCGCCAGGCCTCGTGCGCGCGGACGTCGACGCGCAGATCCTCGAACACGAGCAGCTCCTCCTCGCCCTCCTCCTCGGTCGCGCGGCGCAGCAGCGCCCGCACCCGCGCGAGCAGCTCGCGCAGCGCGAACGGCTTGACGAGATAGTCATCGGCGCCGGCGTCGAGACCGGCGACGCGATCGTCGACCTCGCCGCGCGCGGTGAGCATCAGCACGGGCGTGCGGTCGCCGCCTTCGCGCAGGCGGCGGCAGACCTCGAGGCCGTCGACGCGCGGCATCGCGATGTCGAGGATGATCGCCTCATACGGCGTCGACTGGAGGCTGTCGAGCGCCTCCTGCCCGTCGGTGACGCCGACGACGTCGTAGCGTTCGAGCGTCAGCGCGCGCGACAGCGCGCTCTGTACCGCGGGCTCGTCATCGACGATGAGTATTCGTGCTAGCTCTGCCATTGTCGGCGCCTCGACGCGCGGGGCACGCAGCTCGCTCGACGGCGTGCTGCGCACGGCACGCGATAGTCAGGCTAGCGTGATGGGTAGTACGGACGGGCAGCAAAGACAATCCGAGGAACTCCAAGGGGGCAGGAGATCGCCGCAGAGCAGCCGAGCAGTGAGCACAGCGAGGACCCGTTCGCGGCGCAGTCGCGTGCCCTGCGCGACAGCATCATCAGCCTCGCGATCTTCTTCGTGCTCGTCGCGGCCCTGCTGCTGGGCGTGCCGGGCCTGCGCGCGGCCGCGCGGCAGATCGAGCACGCGAACGTCGCGTGGGTGCTCGCGGGCGTGCTGCTCGAGCTGCTCTCGTGCCTCGGCTACGTGGTCCTGTTCGGGCTCGTCTTCTCACAGCTCGGACGCAGCCTGACCTCGCGCCTGTCGCTGTCGGAGCTGGCGGTCAACTCGGCGGTGTCGGTGAGCGGCCTCGCGGGCATCGCGCTCGGCGCGTGGGTGCTGCGCAGCAAGGGCATCTCGGTCGAGCGGATCGCGAAGCGCTCGGTGCTGCTGTTCGTGCTGACGAGCGTCGTCAACGTCGCGGCGGTCGTCGTGATCGGCATCCCGATGTGGCTGGGTCTGCTGCCGGGCTCGAGCAACCCGCTGCTGACGTTGCTGCCGGCGCTGGCCGCGCTCGCGTTGATCGTGGGCACGCTCGCGCTGGGCGCGTGGGCACGGCGGACGGCGGCCGCGCGCGAGCCGCAGAGCGGTCGCGTGACGGTCGCGTTGACGGCGCTGAGCGGCGGCGTCGAGGACGCGGTGCAGGCGCTCGCCGAGCACGACTGGCGCCTGCTCGGCGCGGTCGGCTACTGGCTGTTCGACAACCTCGTGCTGTACGTGTGCCTGCGCTCGCTCGGCGCCGCGCCGTCGGTGTGGGCGGTCGCGATGGCGTACCTCGTGGGGATGCTCGCGAACGCGATCCCGCTGCCGGGCGGCTTCCTCGCGATCGAAGCGGGGCTCGTCGGGATGCTCGTGCTGTTCGGCGTGCACCCGGTGACGGTCGCGATCGCGGCGGTGCTGATGTACCGCGCGATCTCGCTGTGGCTGCCGGCGATGATCGGCTCGCTGGCGTTTCTCAGCCTGCGCCGCGAGATCGGCAAGCCGATCGCGCCGGCGGTCTCGGGCTAGGTGCCTAGCCGGAGAGGCCGGCGGCGAAGGCGACCTCGGCGGCTGCCTTCTGGCAGGGCTGGCCGGGAAGCCGCGCGAGCACGTGCGCGAGGCGCGCGCCGATCGGGCCGGAGAGCCCCGGGCAGTACACGGGCGCGGGCAGCTTCGCGGCGTGCGATTCGGGCGCGTTGAGGGGGATCAGCGCGGCGGCGGCGGCAAGCGCATGCGCGAACGTGTCGGAGAACACGTCGATCGCGATGCGCCCGCTGTAGATCTCGATCGAGCGGCCTTCGTCATAGACGGTCGCGGGCACGCCGCGCACGAGCAGGTTGCGCTGCGGGCCGAGCGCGGCGTTGGAGTGCAGACGGTAGATCACGCTCGTGACCTGTAGCGGCAGCTGGCAGCTGCCGCCGCCGAAGATCCCTTTGCTCTGCACGCAGTCTCCGTAGTAGACGCTGTCGCCGACCGCGGGGAGATAGCCCTGCAGGCCGTCGGCGGCGGCGAGCGGGTGTCCTTGGAAGCTCGGGCCGACCCAGTAGGTCGGGTAGTACGGGAACGTCTGCGCGGCGGCGAGCTCGCTCGCGGAGATCGGTCCGGGATGCCCGGTGGCACAGCCGCTGGCGAGCGCGGCCGCGCATACGGCGAGGATCGCGAACGCGATTCGGGCGCGGCGCGCACGCACGCGAGCGGGAGTGGTTCTCGCCATCACCGTCATTATCTTGGCGTGGCGAGCAGAAGCACAGCGACCCGCCGGCCGCTGCCGAGGTCGCTGCTCGCGCTCGCGGCCGCGCTGGCGGCGCTGTGGCTGATTGCCGACCCGCGCACGCCCGATCTCGCCGCGCAGGTGTACCGCGTCGAGATCTTTCGCCAGAGCGGCTTCGCGATCTGGGATCTGCGCTGGTATGCGGGGCACTACCTGCCGGGCTACAGCCTGCTGTTCCCACCGCTCGGAGCGCTGCTCGGCGTGAGGGTCGTGGGCGCGCTGTCGGTGCTCGCCTCGAGCTTCCTGTTCGAGCGCCTCGCGCGGGCGCGCTACGGGGACGCGGCGCGCTGGGGCGCGGTGTGGTTCGCGTTCGCGGCGCTTGGCGACGTGTGGTCGGGGCGCGTGACGTTCGCGCTCGGGGTCTCGCTCGCGTTGGCGGCGGGACTGGCGCTGCAGCGCGAGCATCCGCTCGCGGCGGGCGCGCTCGCGGCGCTGTGCGCGGCGGCGAGCCCGGTCGCCGGCGCGATGCTCGCCCTGGCCGCGCTGACGGTCACACTCGCGCGCCGCTCGCCGCGCGCATTGCTGGTGCTGGCGGTGCCGGCGGCGCTCGTCGTCGGGTCGCTCGGCGCGCTGTTCCCGGAAGGCGGCTGGGAGCCGTATCCGCTGACGTCGTTCGGCGCGACGGTGTTCGTGACCGCGATGTTCCTGTGGGCGCTGCCGGCGGACGCGCGACTGCTGCGCATCGGCGGCTGGCTGTATCTGCTCGTGTGTCTTTCCTGCCTGCTGATCAGATCACCGCTCGGCAGCAACATCGAGCGCTACGGGGTGCTGCTAGCGGGGCCGTTGCTGCTGTGTGCGCTGCTCGCGGCGCCGCCGGGGTCGCCTTCGTCCGGGCGCCGGCGGCGGCGGATCGGCCCGGTCGCGGCGCTGGCCCTGGCCGCGGCGGCGCTGTGGACGCTGTGGGGCCCGGTGCGCGAGACGATCGCGGTCGCGGGCAGCAGGGCGACGAGCGCGGCCTACTACCTCCCGGTCGAGCGCTTCCTCGCGACCCGCGCGGGCGGCCCGGTGCGCATCGAGGTGCCGCTGACGCGCTCGCACTGGGAGGCGGCGCTGCTCGCGCCGAGCGTGTCGCTTGCGCGTGGCTGGGAGAAGCAGCTCGACAGCCGCTACGACCATGTGCTGCTCTCGCCGGGCCTGACGGCGGCGGCGTATGAGCGGTGGCTGCACGCTCAGGCGGTCGCGTATGTCGCGCTCCCGGACGTCGAACTCGATCCGTCGAGCGCGGCCGAGGGCCGGCTGATCCGCGCCGGCGTGCCGTATCTGCACGAGGTGTTCGCGAGTGCGCACTGGCGCATCTACGCGGTCGCCTCGCCGACCCCGCTGGCGCAGGGCCCGGGACGCCTGCTCTCACTCGGTCACGACTCGTTCAGCCTCGCCGCGACGTCAGCCGGAGACTTCGAGGTGCGCGTGCACTACACGCGTTTCTGGACGCTGACGCGGGGGCATGGCTGCGTCGCGCGCGCTCCCGGCGGCTGGACGCAGGTGCGGCTCACTGCCCCCGGGATCGCGCTCGTCGCTGCTCGCTTCTCGTTCGCGCGGGCGCTCGGCTCTGGCGGCTGTGCTCCGAGTGCGCCCGTTTCGTGACGATCGTCTGTCGCAGCGGCGCGCTCGGCGAGGACAGCGGCGCGAGCGCGTACAGGCCGGTGTCGCCGGTCAGGTAGATGTTGGTGCCGTCGCTGATCACCGGGTCGAACGCGCCGGTGTCGATCTGGAACAGCGGGCGCCCGGTCGAGATGCCGAGCCCGTACGTACGGTGCTGGCCGAGGTCGGCGAAGTAGACGAGTTTGCCGACGATCGTCGCCGAGCCGGAGATCCGCCCGTGCCCGTTGAACTGCCAGCTGATCTGCCCGGAGCGGGCGTTGACGGCGTAGAAGGTGCCGCTGTAGGAGCCGAAGTAGATCGTCGGGCCAAGGCCGGGGGCGTTGGTGATCGCGGGCGAGGAGTAGACGTAGGCGCCGGTCTGCACGGCCCAGTCGAGCTTGCCGGTGAACGCGTCGTAGGCATACATCCGGCCGTCGGTGTTGCCGAGGAACACGCGCCCGTAGTCGACGGCGGCGGTCGAGTAGAAGGTGCCGTTGCCGAGCAGCGCGCCGCCGGAGCCGCTGCGCCAGATCAGCTGCCCGGTCCGCTCGGAGATCGCCTGCACGTGACCGGAGTAGTCGCCGAAGTAGAGCATGCCGTCGGCGAGCGTCGGGCTGGCCTTGACCGAGCCGGATGCTTTGTAGGTCCACAGGACGTGGCCGTTGCGAGCGTTGAGCGCGTACACGGTGCCGTTCTGGGTGCCGAAGTACAGGCGGCCGTGGTCGAGCAGCGGGGAGGACTCGCTCTTGCTCGGCAGCGAGCGGAACCAGCGGACCGTGCCGGTCTTGGAGTTGAGCGCGACGATCCGGCCGGGCCTCGAGTGGTGGCCGCTTTCGAGGATCGTGCAGTAGACGGTGTTGGCGGTCACGGCGGGCGATGAGGCGGAGAGTTTGCCGAGCGCGACCGTCCAGAAGCTGTGCCCGGTGTGCTTGTCGATCGCGCTCAGATTGGCGTCATCGGCGAGCTGGAAGATGCGACCGCCGTACATCACCGGCGGGAACTCGAGCAGCGCGTGCGCATTTCGCACCCACAGGCGCCTGAAGGGGGGGTGCACGGTGCTGGCGGCGGGGAAGAAGCGCGTGTGTTCCTTGGTGTAGCCATAGATCGGCCAGGCGAAGCGTTCGGCGCCGTGGGTCGGCAGCGTCGGCGTCGGCTCGGGTATGAAACGCGCGTGCGGGTGGTAGATGCTGCCGGTGCGGTGGCGCTCGTAGAGGTAGCCGGCGAGCACGACGCCGGCGATCAGCAGGAGGAGCAGCCCCAGCAGGCCGAGGCGGGAGCGCGTCGAGCGCGGCAGCAGGCGCCTGCGAGGGTCGTTCACGCCCGCGGACCGGCCCGCTCAGGCGGCGAGCTTGCCGGAGGGCGCGTCGCCCGAGACGGTCGTCGCGGAACCGGCGCGCTGCGCTTCGGCGGCTGTCTGCGGCTGCGCGGCGGGGGCCTGTGCCCGGCTTCGGCGCAAGCGCGCGTTGCGTACGGCGGGCCGCACGAAGCGGGCGACCATGCGCGCGAGGCTCAGGATCAGCAGCCACGCCCACGCGACAGCGAGCGGAGGCAGGGTCAACCCGGAGACGAGCGCGAGCACGTCGTGGTTGTGGTTCAGAGACCAGCTCCACAACAGGTAGTCGCCGAGCGTGAGGCCTGAAACGAAGACCAGCGGCCTGGAGGACACGGACAAACCCTAGTCCTGTTCGGGGACGGACAGCCGCCCGGCTGCCCGCGCTGTGATCGCTGACCCTATGATCGCTCGCGATGGACGGCAACGGCGGGCATTCGGAGGTCTTCGCGCAGCAGCTGCTGCGCGGCCGCGTCGCGTTGATCACCGGTGGCGGCACCGGCCTCGGCAGGGCCAGCGCGCTCGAGCTGGCGCGCTGCGGGGCGCGCGTGACGATCGCGGGGCGCCGCGCGGAGGTGCTCGAGGAGTCTTGCGCGGGCGTCGGCGAGCCGGCCGGCGAGGTCGACTGGGTGGCGGGCGACATCCGCGAGCGCGCCGACGCCGAGCGCCTGATCGACACGGTGCTGGAACGCCACGGCCGCCTCGACCTGCTCGTCAACAACGCGGGCGGGCAGTTCTTCAGCCCGGCCGAGCTGATCGCGGCGAAGGGCTGGCGGGCGGTGTGGCGCCTGAACGTGGAGGGCATGCTGAACATGTCCGAGGCCGCATTCGAGCGGGCGCTCGCGCCGGCGGGCGCGGGCACGATCGTGAACATCACGCTCTCGCCGCATCACGGGATGCCGGGGATGGCCCATTCGGGCGCGGCGCGCGCAACCGTCGAGGCGCTCACCCGCGAGCTGTCCGCGCGCTGGGCCGCGAGCGGCGTCGCGGTCGTCGCGGTCGCCGCGGGCACGTTCGACACGGAGGTGATGGTCAAGTATCCGGCGAGCGTGCGCGCGGGCATGTCGCGCTCGGTGCCGCTGCAGCGCCTCGGCGACGTCGCCGAGCACGCGTGGCTGATCGGGCTGCTCGCTTCGCCGCTCGGCGCGTCGTTCAGCGGCGCGACGATCACGCTCGACGGCGCCCGCGACAACTGGTTCGGGCCGTGGCCGCCGGAGGGCCTGCTGGACGAGTCCGGCGAGGTTCCGGTCGAGGAGCGGCGCTAGTCCCGCGCGCCGGTAACATGGGCCTACGGGCCTGCGGGCGAGGTGTTGTGGTTGCACAGGAGCCTTCCAAGCTTCTAGGGCGGGTTCGATTCCCGTCGCCCGCTTGCAGTGCCACGGGGAGTGGCGCAGTCTGGTAGCGCACCCGGCTGGGGGCCGGGCGGTCGCAGGTTCAAATCCTGTCTCCCCGATCACGAATCGCCTGCAAACAGGCATCTTTCCGGTCTGGTCACATGCCTGCCGAGCACGTACGCGGGGAACAAATCGACACAACTTCACGGTGATTTTCGTCCGCGGGCGCTCGCTCGCGGCGAGGGGGGCTTCAGCAGTCGCCGGCGCGATGCCCCCGTCGCGGGCATAACGACCATCGCGTCGAGGTCGTGACCACTGTCGCGACGGCGGCCAACCTGCGACCACCGGGTCGTTCGCGGTGGGTCCTGCGCGTTCGCGGTTGACGCTGTGCGTCTGTGGTCGATGCGGACTACTGATACCATAGCGGTATGACCGGAGGGGACCTGATCCTGATGGCCCGCCGCCGGGCGCAGCTGACCCAGCGGGAGCTGGCCTCACGGCTGGGGTGTCGGCAGGCGACGATCGCGCGCTGGGAGCGGGGTGACCGCCAACCCGGTTTCCGGGACGTGCAAGAGGTGGTCGGCGCATGCGGACTGCAGCTCGACGCTCACCTTCTCACGGAGGACCGCTCGTGGTGGCCGCAGATCGCCACGCAGCTCGGGCTCAGGCCGATCGAGCGCTTGCGCCAGCTCAGTCCGCCCGGCGTATTCGGCGATGTCGCCGCTGTGCTTGCGGCCGTCGCTGACGCGCGCGCACCGGTGATCGTGATCGGGGAGGTCGCAGGGGCGCTTCACGGTTGGCCACTCGTGCTGAGCGGGGACGTTGTTGAGATCTGCACCCGTGCGGACGCTGTGAGAGCCCTACTGGAGAGCGCGGGCGCCAGCGAGGCAGGTGCCGGAACCTACGACCTCCCTTCGGGTGGGCACCTCCTCATCAGGGATGCTCCGAACGGCACGATGGGCTATGCCGACCTTTCACGCGGTTCCGAATCGGTCGAGGTCGATGCGGGAGAGGTGCAGCTGGCGGGCCTTCTGGACCTCCTGCGGATCGCCGATGCTTCCCCAGATCCGGACGCCCGGCGCGATGCTTTGGCCTACCGGGCGGTGCTTGACGTCCAACGTGCCCAGGCTGAGGTCGGGCCTGTTGAGCGCCATACCGACGAGGAGGGAATCCAAGCGTGGCTGAGCGAGCAGATTCCGGTGGCATAGATCCCGACCGGGAGGCCCTGCTCGGTGTGCTCGCTCGTCATGGGGTGGCGTTCGTCTTGATCGGTGGCGCCGCGATCCAATCGCACGGCCTCCGTTATGACACCCGGGACATGGACGTCACACCGGACACGACGCCGGAGAACCTGGCTGCGCTCGCCGATGCTTTGAACGAGCTGGACTGCCGACTGATTACCGATCCGGCCAACGCCGGCAGCTGGGTCTCGCTTCCGTCGGACTACTTCACCGAGCGCAGCCTTTGCTCCGCGAGCCTCTGGAACCTCGCCACCCGACACGGCCAGCTCGATCTCTGCTTCACGCCAGCCGGCTTCCCGCACGGCTACGCCGATCTGAAGCCACGCGCCAGGCAACGAGCGGTCGCTGAAACGACTGTCGTCGTGTCAGTCGCCGCCCTCGATGACGTCCACGAGTCCAAGCGCCAGGCCGATCGACCCAAGGACCGCGAGTATCTTCAGCGCGCGGTGGAGCCCGGCTCATGAGGCGCACGGGGAACAAGACGGGGAACAAACTGAGCGAAACATCGGCACACTCGGGCACATAGAACCCAGTCAATCCTGGGCCCTCTCAACCGAGCGAGACCCCATCCCGTCGGCTGGGGGCCGGGCGGTCGCAGGTTCAAATCCTGTCTCCCCGACTGAAGTAAATGCCTGCAAATCGGTGCCTTTTGCAGCGCGCAGGATCGACCAGGGAGGTCCGCCAGATGGCGGAGCTGGACCTCCTCCGTCCGGCACAGTCTGGCGTCTAGGTTCCGCTGGTTTGGGGCAGCACGTCGGCAACTGTGGCGAGGTATTCACAGTGCGCCTCGGCGGAGGTCAGGCCGCGGCCCATCGTGGCCACCGAAACATGGGTACCGCGAGCCTCTCGCCATGCGTCGATCTCGGCCATCAGATCGTTGACTCCGCCCCTCGGGAGGGCGACGTAGTCCGCGCCGAAATCGTCAACCGGCCTGCCGAGCGCTCGCAGACGATCGCGCAACCCGTTCCAGGCTCCGATCGCATTGTCGACGCCGCCCTTGAAGCCGCCGAAGAAGATGAAGCCATCCGCAATCCGTGCCGCGCGATCAAACGCAGCCTCGGAAGCGCCGCCGAGCCAGATCGGAATCGACCGCGTCGGCCTGGGAACAAGCGCCGCCCGGTCGACACGATCAAAGCGCCCGGAGAAGTCGACCACCTGCTCCGTGAACAGCCGGCGGAGCAGCTCGATCTGCTCCTCCTGCCGGGCGCCGCGCGTAGCGAAATCCTGCCCCAGCGCCTCGTACTCGACGTGATTCCAGCCCACGCCCACGCCCAGGCGCAGCCGTCCGCCGGAGAGAAGATCAACATCCGCCGCCTGCCTTGCCACAAGCGCCGTCTGGCGCTGGGGGAGAACCATCACCCCGGTAGCGAACTCGATTCGCTCGGTCAGCCCGGCGAGATAGGCGAACAGCACGAACGGATCGTGAAACGGGTCGTGCTCGTTGTACGGGCCAATCAGCGGACGCGCCCGGTCGGCATGAACCGCGCCGAGCACATGGTCGTACGCGAGCAGGTGATCGAAGCCCAGCTCCTCGACGGCCCTCCCGATCCTTCGGACCGCTCTCGGATCTCCTCCAAGCTCAATCTGCGGATAGACGACACCAATTTGCACGGATTAGGGTCCTTTCTATGAGCAGCGTTGGTGGGAGCGCGCCGTGGACCGGACTGCGACATCGACAGGCAACGGCTGGCACCGAGGGCGAATGCTCACTCTAGTCTCCGCTGCCGGCCTCCGCGACAAGCAGGGCTCTGCTCGGCGTGTCGTGCTAAGCACAAGCCGGACCACGACGCTGAGGAGACTCCTACCCGAGCCACTGGTATCCCTGACCTCGGCCTCGCACGTGGCCGTCTCCTCGACGGCGACAGCCGTTCAGGGATAGCTTGTGCGCATGCGCGAAGTCATCACCACGCCAGACGCTCCAAGTTCGCCGCTCTACAGCCAGGCGGTCAAAGCCGGGCAGCACATCCACGTGTCGGGCTTGGTCGGCATCGACGTGAGCACTGGGAAGCTGGCCGGCCCGGCGATTCAGGAACAGACACGGCAGCCGTTGCTCAACTGCGAGACGATCCTACGTGCGGCGGGCGCTACGCTCGACGACGTCGTCGAGGTGGGCGTGCTCCTGAGCGACCCGACAGACTTCGCAGGCATGAACGACGAGTACGCGACCTGGTTCCCGGCCGAGCTACCAACTCGCTACGTCGCCAAGCTCGGCGTTGGGATCCCCGACGTCCTCGTTTCGATTCGCATGACCGCGTTCGTCGGGTTGTCAGACTCGTGAGGAGTCATGCACCGACCTCGAGCCGCGCTCCAGGCAGTCGGGCGGCCGCTGAAACGACTCTCCTCGTCTCAGCTGCGGGGACGGGACCTTTGCGCTGACAATTACCCGCCCGTCGTGGGAGGGGGTGGTCGTGACGCGGCGCCAGCGGACGGGGCGCTCGGGCCTGGAGGTCGGTGCTCGCAGCTGTAGGCGTTCGAGTGTGACGCGGAGGATCGTCTTCATCTCCATGGTGGCGAAGCTCGCGCCGATGCAACGGTGCGTGCCGCCGCCGAACGGGATAAGCGTGTAGGGCGCCGCTGCCCGGTCGAGGAAGCGTTCGGGTCGGAACTCATTCGGATCGTCGAACGCGTTGGAGTGCTGTACACCGGCGATCGAGGCGGTGACGAACGCTCCGGCCGGGAGCAAGTAGCCACCCAGCTCAAGCGGTGCTGCCAGTATGCGGGCCGCCGAGTCTGCGATCGGTCGGACACGGAGCGTCTCGTTGACGACGGCGTCCAGGTACTGCTCGGCGTTACCACCTGCGAGTTCGCGCTGTATGCGCGCTAGCACCTCGGGGTGACGCACGAGCCGCTCAAAGCACCACGCCAGGGCTGTGGCGGTCGTCTCCTGTCCGGCTATGAGCAGGGTCATGAGCTGGTCCCTCAGCTCCTCGTCGGTGAACGGTGCCTCCTCGCCGTGCGCGGCAATCAGTAGGGAGAGAATGTCGTGGCGCCCATTTGGGTCGGCGCGGTGGTCGGCAATCTCGGTGTACAACAGCTCGTCGGCTTCGCGACGCGCACGAAGCCAGGGCAGCCGGCGTCCGAGCGGGCTGCTGGGCAGCTTGGGATTGGCTGCCTCGGCCCTGAACGCGAGCAGGCCGGCGCGTGCTATTCGTGAGAGCAGGGGACGCAGGCGGGCCAGCCTCTGCTCGTCGCGTACACCGATGACTGCGTGCAGGATCACCTCCAGAGCGATTGCTTGCATTCGCGGGCGGGTAGAAAGCATCTCGCCAACCGGCCAGCTCTCGATCTCAGTGACCGCCAGCTCCGTAACCAGCTCCTCGTATCGGCTAATCGCCTCGCCGTGAAACGGCGGCGACAGCAGCCGCCGGCTGCGCAGATGCTGCTCGCCATCAAGCACCATCACCGAGCTGGCCCCGACGGCTCCCAGCAGGAACCTCGCGTTCGCTTCCCCGCCACGCAGGACATCCGGATCGCCGGTCAACACCTCCCTGATGAGCGCGGGCTCCCAGACCACCACGAACCTTCCCACCCCGACGACCTTGAGCGTCGCGAGAGACTCAAACCGACGGCGCAGATAGCTCCCGTAGCGATCGGCCGCGAACAGAACCAGGAGGGTCTGTGCGAACGTCGGCAAGCGCGGTCCCGGCGGGAGGGTCGGACGGACGCCCGGGCTGAAGACGGGCTCATCGACGATCGACGTCGTGGCCTCGGACATTGCTCGCGCAACGCTACACCCGCCATCGCCAAGAGGCCAACGGCACAAGCCACGCCAACCTCCCAACCGGCGTCTCTCGCGCGACGTAGCGCTCGCGCAAGATCGCTCCGTTCCGCCAAAAGCGATCGTCCGCGTCACCCGACGCGAGACTGCCCAAATGGACGAAAAGCAGGCGCGTGGTGTGTCCGGCTGGGCACGCACGTGGGAGACGTTCGCTTTGCGTCCACTCGGGCGTCTCGCTGGCTACGCGGGGCGCCTGCCTTCCGCGCAAGCCGGGTGCGTTTGGCCGTTTCGGCAACCTCGTGGTCGGCCGCGTGGGCGAGATCGCCAACTTCGCGCCAGATGGCTTGATGCCAATCGGGCAGGGCATCGATGTAGGCGTCGACACGCGGGTCGGCAGCGTAGGTCACGCCGGATCCACCGTAGCTTGATGACGTCGTTCAGACCACTGAGCGCGCAGGTACGTCAGCAGAGCATGTGGCGCAATTGGCACACCGCCACATGCTCTGCTCGAACGGACGCCGGGGGGTCAGTGTTCGACCGCTGGAATGGCGATGGGCGCTGACATGGCGATGGGCGGTACGGTCTCCGGCCGCTCGCCGACTCGTGCGACGTCGAGGGCGATCAGGCCGAGGTTCGCACCGCAGGCTGCTCCGATGATCGTGGTGATGACCGCCATGAGCCCGGCTGTTGCGTTGAACCCCAGCAGCGCGCCGACGAGGGCGCCCGTCAGCGCGACCCCGAACCCGATCCTCGTGGCCCTGGCCGGCCGGTCGCGGTTGACCCAGGCCCAGTAGGTGCCGAGGCCGATCGGTGTGCCGATGGCGAGAACAGCCATGAGCTCGCTGTTGAGGGGCACTGTCGGCAAAGCCACCAGCACGATGATCAGGCCGATGAACCATCCGCCGAGGCCGAGCACCAGCAGGTAGACGGAGCGCAGGATCGCGCTCGCCTTGCGCCCGAAGCCGCCGCGCTTGTGCTTCCGGCGCCACATCAGTAGCAGTGACAGGATCGTGAGGAGTCCGAAGCCGATCATCGCGCCGGCGATGGCCTTGGCGGGTCCGGTCTGTGTGGAGTCGGGCGTGAGTTTTACCGCTTGAGGTTTGTACAGCGAGGCGTCGACCTTGCCTGTGTCGAAGTAGGTGTTGATCAGGTGCGTGCTCGCCTTGGTCTGTTCGGTCCAGAAGGAGGTTGTGTGGCCGAAGCCGGCGAGGATGACCTGGTGGCCGTTGGGCAGGTAGGGGAGGAGCTCCTTGGTCGCGTTCTGGGGTGGGGTGGCGAAGTCGAGACTGCCGCCGATCAGGAGCGTCTGCACGTTCGATGTCTGGACATGGGTGTACTCGTTGTCGGTCGGGTTGGCCGGCCATGCGTGCAGGACGCCTCCGCCGCCGAAGAGGAATTCCGTTCCGGGGTTGCCGATAATCGAGGGGCGGTCGTGTTCGCTTGACGAGAAGTAACGCTCGGCAGCTTGGTTGTCAGCCATTCCGACAGCTGCGACGTCGCCCCAGACAAACACCTGCGGGAAAACGAGCTGGGCGACGAACGACTCGAACCAGAGCCCGCTCGAGTCACCGTGGGCGGCCGAGAGCCAGGCGTCCAGGGTCATCGGTCCGGAGAGCGGCGAGGCATTTTCCGTCGTCTCCATGAGTCCGAAGAAGCTGGCGATCCGTGCGTTGCCCTTCTTGATCGGAAAGAACAACCAGCGGTTCGGCATGTGCGCGACGGTCCGTTCCAGCGACGCGGCGAGATCGCCGGTGCGCTTGTGGCACGTCGCTTCTTGCGCACAGAGGCTGGCGTAGCGGGCGATCTGTTCGTCCGTCGTCTTCGGATACCAGATGAAGTTGCCGGGTGGGTTGACGCCGATCATCACCGAACGGTGGATGGCGGTCGGGTGGCGCCAGGAGTAGATCATCGCGGTCCGGGTTCCCGCGCTTTCGCTCAACAGGTCGATCTGGTGGTAGCCGAGGGCTTTCCGTGCCGCCTCGAGGTCGTCGACCCGTTCGGGGAGTGTGTAGCCGGCGAGATCGACGCCGTTTGCCTGGAGTCGCTTCGCGCACGAGCGCAACGCGTTCGAGTAGGCATCGAGGGACTTCTGGCCGAGGAAGTCGGCGGAGTGCTCGAGGGCCGACTCGACCTCCGGGCACTGGAGCCGGACGGAGCCGTCGACGCCGCGGTAGCCGACGAGGACGACGTCGTGGTTGGCCGTGAACCGACTGGCGTCCGCGAACTTCATGTTCGTGACGCCGGGGCCGCCTTCCAGGCGGAAGATCGGGGCTCCCGGGTGCGCCGAATGCGCACGGATCCGGATGACCGGCAGCGCGATCAGCCGCGAGTGCGGGTCGGCGCGGTTCTCGGGCACCACTAGCGTTCCGCAGTCGGCGGCGTAGGCGCCCTTTTCGGTGTTGTAGGTACAGTTTTTGAGCGTCAGCTGGCCAGCATGCGCGCCGGCAGGCACGGAGACGGCCGCAGAACTGCCGGCGAAGTGGAGGTAGCCGAGCCCGAGCGTGAGGACGGCGATCAGGATCAGGCCCGTGATCCGGGCGCGACTGAAGCGTCTGATCGAGGGATGCCTGGTTCGTTCTTTCCTGCTGGGCTCGTGCGTGGTGCTCGTGGTGCTGCTCGCGGTGCTAGCGGTCGTGGCGGTCATGCTGCTTCCCCCTTCGGGCTGGACTTCGGACATGACGACAGGCTCTCCGTTCAGCGACCGAGAAACCAGTGGGCTGGCAGGCGTCTGTGACGTCGGGTAGCGGCCTGGGATGCGTCGGTTTGCCGCCAGCTAGAGACGGCCAGCCGTATGGAAGCAATCGCGGCGCTGCGCGATGATCAGCCCTCATGAGAGAGACTGTCCTGATCGTGGATGATCACCCCAGCTTCCGCGCCAGCGCGAGGCGCATGCTCGAAGCCGACGGCTACGACGTCGTTGGGGAGCTCGACAACGGTGACGGCGCGGTGGCTGCCGTGGAGAAGCTGAACCCAGAGGTTGTGCTGCTCGACGTGCACCTACCCGGCATCGACGGCTTCGAGGTTACGCGGCGACTACTCGATGCGAACGGCGCCAGCCTGCAGATAGTGCTTGTCTCGAGCCATGACTTCACCGACCTCGACGAGGCGGTGGGCGCCAGCGGCGCGCGCGGGTTCGTCGCCAAGAGCGAGCTGAGCGCGGAGGCGATCTCTTTACTCATCCGCTGACCGCACCGCGACGCACCCTGATCGGTCTCGCCGGCTTGGCGTTCCTGATGGGCATCGCCGCGTTCGTGGTCATGATCAACGGCGAGCACAACGTTCACCGGGGCGCGTTTGCCGGCTTGTTCCTGGCCACCGGCTGGGGGTTCGTGGGAGTCGGGCTATGGGTTTGGAAGCAGCGGTCGGCCGGCAACATCGGTCCGCTCATGGTCGCGGTCGGCCTCAGCGGCTTGCTGAAGGGGCTGGCCTTTTCCAACGACAGCGTCGTGTTCGCGATCGCCTCGGTCGGGGAGGTGCTGATCTACGCGGTGCTCATCCAGCTGCTGCTTTCCTTTCCCTCGGGGAGGCTCGAAACCCGGCTGGATCGTCTCCTGGTCACCATCGCCTACGTCAACACGACGGTGGTGCAGCTTGGAGTGTTCCTATTCACCGACACCGCAAATCCCGATAACCCGCTGTTCATCGGACACTCCGAGGCTGCCAAGGTACTCGAAGCGGCGCAACTGGACATCTCGATCGCGTTGCTGGGTGCCGTGGTCGCGGTCCTCTATCGACGCTGGCGAAGCGGCACCCCAGGGCGAGCGAGGGTGTTCGCCCCGATCGTAGCCGTCGGCGGGCTCACGTTTCTGCTGCTGATGGCCGCCCTCATCGTCGAACAGGCCGGCCTGTCGAGCGACATTTCTGACGCGCAGACGTTGGCTTTGTTCGCGTCCATCGCCTGCCTACCGTTTGCCTTCTTGGTCGGCCTCCTGCGATCCCGGTTCAGCGAAGCCGACGCGATCAGCGAGCTCTTGGCCCAGCTCGGTGAGGGTGGTGGCCGCGGAGCGTTGCGCAACGCGCTCGCGGACGCGCTCGGAGATCCGACCTTGGAGCTCGCCTATTGGGTACCGGACCAGGACGCCTACGTGGACGCCGCCGGTCAGCCGGTTCGGGTCGATCCCGCGCCGGCGGGCAAGGTCTCCACCATCATCGAGCACGACGGCGAACGAATCGCCGCGATCGTGCACAGCCCGGGCCTCGCGGAGGAACGCGAACTGGTGCAGACAGCGGGCGCCGCCGCCGGGCTGACGCTCAGAAACGAACGATTGGCCGCCGAACTACGGGCGAAGGTTGCCGAGCTTCAGGCCTCCCGCTCACGCATCGTGCAGGCCGGCTATGAGCAACGGCGCCGACTCGAGCGGGACCTCCACGATGGCGCCCAGCAGCGACTCATGGCCCTCGGCATCGACCTGCGAATGGTAAGAGAACGCATCGAGCACGACCCACAAGGGGCTGCGGAGCTCCTCGACGAATCACTCCACGAGTTGAACGAGGCGACCGCGGAGCTGCGCGAGCTCGCACGAGGGATCCACCCGGCCGTGCTCACAAATCGCGGCCTGCACGCAGCGCTCAAAGGCCTCGCCAGCCGCTCCCCGGTTCCTGTGGAACTGCTCCAGACGCCGGCCGACAGGCTCCCACCGTCGGTCGAGTCGGCGGTCTACTTCGTCGTCGCCGAGGCCCTTACGAACGCGGCCCGCTACTCGCGTGCACAAACGGTAAGGGTGGGGGTCGTCCGCGACAACGGCCACGTCGACGTCGAGGTGAGGGACGACGGCGTCGGGGGCGCCGACGCCGATCAGGGCTCGGGGCTGCGAGGGCTCCAAGATCGGGTCGCGGCGCTCGACGGCCGCCTCGAGCTGACGAGTCCGCAGGGGTTGGGCACCATCCTCAGGGCAACGATCCCATGCGCGTGATCGTCGCAGAGGATTCCTTGCTGCTACGGGAAGGCATGGTGCGGCTGCTGGAGGAGGCCAAGTTCGACGTAGTCGGTCAGGCCGGGGATGCCGAGGAGCTGCTGCGAAAGGCCAGGGCGCATAAGCCCGACATCGCAATCATCGACATCCGCATGCCGCCCACCTACACGGACGAGGGGCTGCGTGCGGCGCGCGTGATCCGGGAAGAGATGCCGGACACTGGCGTGCTCGTGCTCTCGCAGTACGTCGAGGAGGCCTACGCGCTGGAGCTACTGGGAGACGACGCCGCCGGCGTCGGCTACTTGCTCAAGGACCGCGTCTCGGACCTAGAGCGCTTCGCCGATGCGATCAGAAGAGTCGCCGAGGGAGGCTCCGCGCTCGATCCCGAGGTCGTCTCTGAGATGCTGGGTCGCAAACGCACAGACGATCCACTGAACGTGCTGACCGCGCGGGAGCGCGAGGTGCTTGGCCTGATGGCAGAGGGTCGCAGCAATCAGGCAATCGCCGAGACACTCGTGATCACTGAGCGCGCCGTCGAGCGGCACGTCACGAGTATCTTCGCGAAGCTCAACCTTGCCCCGGCGGCCGAGGACCATCGCC
>CAWGGR010000006.1:0-283452 GCA_963822245.1 uncultured Solirubrobacteraceae bacterium | reverse complement strand
ATAATCGGTAGGTCCCTGGTTCGAGTCCAGGCGGGCCCATTGGTTGTCGTTGTCGCAGCGAACGTGCTGCAAATGGGCATGTTTCTGATGTCCGCTCGCTCGGCTTCGGTGCGGACCGAGATCAATCAAAAGACCGCCTCATGGGCGCACTGCTTTCCGCACGTTGCGAGCCTGCAGGCGTGTTCGGCGCGAGTGCCCTCACGCGGGCGGACACGGTGGTGTCGCGGATGGCGGTGGCGATAGGGAGGGCCATCAGAGCGATGAGCACGAGGTAGACAACGCTCCCAGCCGCGGTACGCAGCGTCGCGCCGTGGGCTATGGACACGAGCGGGTACCCACGCGCCGCGTCGAAGCCGGTGCCGGGGAGATGAGTCGTCCGGCGATCAGGCAACCAGCGACCGCGAGACACCCGGCGGCGAGGTTAAGGCCGGCCAACAGAACCTCACCCCTGACGCTCGTTCAGCGCGAGAAGCAGAACTCAGGTGTTGACCGCTGACCGCTCACCGCGGACGACCAGCGGCAGCGGTCTGGCCATCACCCGCTGACCACTGCCTTCGTGCGCTAACGAGCGCGTGCTGGTCACGGGCGCCGCTGCTGCGCCGCGCGCAGCGACTACCACGGTTGCGCGATCTGGGCAGGGGCCGCGATCATCCGGCCGTCACGCTGGGTTGTTCTAGACAGGGGTGAATAACCCCTGCACGACTCCTCCGTCGTGCGAAGTGGCGAGGGCGGGGGCACTGTCAGGTGCCTCCGCCCCGCTCAATCGCCGGGCCTCTCCCCGGTTGTGCTCTCACCCACGACCGAACGGGGCTGTCGAGGTGGCTGCGCTCGTCTAGGGATGATCGGTTCGCTCGCGACGCCTCCGCCGTCGTTCGCGCCAGGTTTCGAGGTCAATCTCGAGCGTCCATCCGATCCGGTACAGGGCGACCCCCACGAGCAGAACCGGCACCACGAGCAGGCCGGACCACTGCCCCGGGAGATCGCGGCGATGCGGATCGCCGGGGAACACGACCGGGAGAGGATGCGTCAGTGAGAGAACCCCGATCGCGCCCGCGAGCACCCCCGCTATCGCAAAGAGCGTGTAGGTCACCGCTTTGTTGTGGTGCTTTGGGCGCTTCCTGAGCATGCATACAGCGTAGGCGGCCGCGTCAACGTGATCGCCGCGGCTGCGCGTTTCAGTGGGCGTAACGCTCGTCAGCCGGCGAGGAAGATCGAGCGCCTGTCGTTCTCCGGCGTGATGCGCTTGACGTAACCCTCGCGCTCCAGGCGGTCCACGACGCTCGTGAGGCCGCTCTTTGCACGGCCGAGGAGTTCTTCAAGAACGAGGAGCTGCAGGCGGGGATGAAGGCGTCCGACGTCGAGGGCCCGCCGAGGATCGAGATCTACCAGGACGCCTGACCGCCCGACAGACCCGCCCCCGGCGCTCGGCTGCCGGGTGCGGGTCGACCCATGCGACGCGACTCGGGCGGCTGATCGAGCGTGACTTCGCGATACGCGGCGCGCGGACTCGACCCCGGCTTGAGCCCGCGGCAGCGTGCCGGGCTCACTCCCCGCCTTCGCAGGTTTCGCCCCGGTCGAGCTCGCCGGAGACCCTGCTCACCCCCTTGATCCCGAGTTTCTCCGACCCCGAGAAGTAGACGGTCCACGTCTCGCTCGTCATCGCGCCGGTGAGCTTGCCCTCGTACTCGAGCGTGTTGTCGACATCGTCCTGTGCGCTCGCACAGTCACCGTCGCCGTATTTGGGGGTCAGCAACCCCGACAGTGCCCCAAGGTCCGTTGCCCCGCAGGTCACGGTCGCCGAGCCCCCGGTCCTCAGGACGAACGGTGCGCCATCCCCGCCGAGCACCGACTCCCATGGCTCGACGGGTTCGACCGTCACCGCGCCGCAGCTGGCGGGTTCGCAATCGATCACGCTTTCGCGCGTTTCGTCGAGCGCCTGCGTCCCGGTGTTCAACAGAGCCTCGGTGCTCGCAATCGTGCATTCCGCCTTGATCGGCTGCTTGTTGCCCCGTTGCATCTGGAGCGTGAGCGTCCCGCTCGCGGGCACAGCGAGCGGCACACCCACGGGGACAAGCTGCTTTTCCTCATACCACTGCGTCGCGTCGGCGCTGGCGCACAGCAGCGCGCAGGCGAGACACGTGAGCACTGCAGTCCGTCTCATGGCGCCTCCTCTGGTTCGTCCGCTGCGTGGCGTCTCGCGCTGCTCGCGCACGCACAGCCGCTCGCAACGGCAGTCTCGCGAAGACTACGTGCTCGCGAAGACTACGTGCTCGCGACGACGCTACCGCCTTCGCGGCGAGGCCCTGCGTCACTCGTCACGAGCCGGGCGGCGTGCCTTCGAGCAGGACCTCCGGGGGACCGTCGCCGAAGACCTGCAGCCAGCCGCCGCGCGTGTCCATGTACTCGCGAATCGCCGTGACCCGGTCGTCGGCGACCTCGTATGCGAAGCAGTAGTCGTTGACGTAAGCGCGACCGTTCGGCAGCGTTGCCGACATTCTGTGCTCGGTCAGCACGATGTCCCCCTCGCCGACCATCGACCGGGGCTCGAAGGCCACGTTCGCGAAGAATCGCGGATAGTCATAGGCCATGAATGCCACGATCGCGTCACGGTCGAGGTCGTTGAGGCCTAGCGGCGGCCCCGCGTCATCGGGGCTTCCCAGCCCGAGTGCGATCTGCGTCGCATTGCCTGCGGGAGCCACCCAGATGACGTCGGGGTGCAGCAGCGCCGCGATACGGCCTGGGTCCCCCGTCGCGTAGGCCGCATAGAGCGCTTGAACCGTCTCCTTCGCGGTCATCGCCTCAGGCTATCCCAACGCCGATCACGAGACTCGCGGGATTCGGACAAGCACATCCGTCGCATCGGCGCTCGGGCGCTGGATCGCGACCTTCGACGGTCGTCGGTCGCAGTGCGACGGGCTTCCGCGCGAGGCCGCCGGCAGAACGCCCGCGCCGTTCTGAGCGCCGGCGGTGGGTGGTAGCCTCCCGAGATGCTCCTGTGGACGGCGCTGGGCGGACTGAAACCCATCCCCCGGGGTGTGCGATTTGGAGCGACGATCTCGGCGGTGGTCGCGTGCGTCGTCCCCGCTCTCCCGGGGACCGCACAGGCGGCATCGGGTGGCCACTGGCGTACTCTCACGATTCACCAGGCATGGACCGTCACCGTCAAGGGAGCGCGTCGAGTCGCGAGGGAGGCGGAATCCGCCCCCCACGAATATGGGCCGTCAAGGCCGAGCAGCGACGAAGTGCAACCGCAGTCCGCGTGTGTGCGGCACTCTCGGTATCGCGTCGACTGCCCGTTTACCTACTTCCTCGGTGAAACGTCACTCGAAGTCTACACGCGGTGCCGCGACACGGGTGAGGTCACAGAGGTCGCCGAACAGCGATTCCGGTTCACATCGACAAGGCCGCGGTGCCAGTTGATTTACGACAAAACGCCCTAGCGCCGTCTGCGGACTTCGGCCCGATCGAAGAGCCCCCGCGGACTCGCTTCGCCGTCACATTCCGTGAGACCGCGAGAACCTACGTCCCGGTCACGGTCCCGGTCCCGGCCGCTGACGCGTACTCATCCTTGAGCAGGCGCTTGAGCAGCTTGCCGGTCGGCGTTCGCGGCAGCTCGGGCCTGAAGTCGATCGAGCGGGGGCACTTCAGCGTTGCGAGCGTGCTGCGGCAGTGCTCGATCAGCTGAGCCTCGAGGGCAGCGGCGGCGGAATCGTCGACGGGCATCGTCAGCGGCTGCACGACCGCGTGGACAGCTTCCCCGAAGTCCGGGTCCGGGATGCCGAAGACCGCAGCGTCCATCACGGCAGGGTGCGACTGCAGCGCATCCTCGGCCTCCTGCGGGTACACATTCACGCCGCCGCTGATGATCGTGTAGGAGGCGCGGTCGGTGAGGTACAGGAAGCCGTCCTCGTCGAGATGCCCGATGTCGCCGAATGTCTGCCACCCGCGGTCGTTCGTGACAGCCGAGGTCTTGCCCGGATCGTTGTGATATTCGAACGTGGGCCCGTCGGAGAACCACACCGCGCCGTCCTGCCCGGGTGCGAGCTCGCGCCCGTCGTCGCCGAGGATGTGAGGGATCCCGACGAGCGGCATGCCGACTGTGCCGGGTCGCTCGCGCCACTGCTCCGGTGTGACCCAGGTCAGGCCGACGGACTCTGTCGAGGCGTAGTACTCGTGGATGATGTCACCCCACCAGTCGAGCATCTCGCGCTTGACCTCCACCGGGCACGGCGCGGCAGCATGGATGACGAGCCGCAGCGACGAGACGTCGGCGTGCTCGCGTGCCTCCGCGGGGAGTCTGAGCATGCGCACGAACATCGTCGGCACCATCTGCGTCGTTGTCACGCGATGGCGCTCGATCAGCTCCAGCGCGCGTATCTCATCCCAGCGCTCCATCACGACGACGGTCGCGCCCAGCTGGTGGAAGGACATGCAGAACCGCAGCGGCGCGGCATGGTAGAGCGGCGCGGGGGAGAGGTAGACGTCGTCGGGCCCCTGGCCGAACATCCCCTGCAGGATCGCCGTCACGACGCCCGGAGTGTCGGCGAGCGGCGTGGCGGGGGTCGTCGGCTGGATCCCCTTCGGCTTGCCGGTCGTGCCGGACGAGTAGAGCATGTCGCGGCCCGCGATCCGATCGGGCTCCGTGGGTGTCGGCGGCATCGCCGCGACAGCGTCCTCGTAGGCGGCGAAGCCGTCGATGGGGCCACCCACCGACAGCCAGTTCTGCACGCGCGGAGCTCCCGCGCGCATCTCCGGCGCCCTGGCGGCGTAGCGCGCCGAGAGAAAGACGGTCCTCGCGCCGCAGTCATCGGCTATGTAGGCGAGCTCCGCGGCGGTGAGCTGCGTGGAGCAAGCCGTGTACAGCAGGCCCGCATAATGGGCGCCCCAGACGAGCTCGAAGAATGCCGGCGAGTTCTCGACGCACAGCGCGACGTGATCGCCCGGCTGCAGTCCCTGTGATCTGAGCAGCTGCGCGACCCGGTTCGCGGCGGCGTCGAGCTCGCCATAGCTCATCGTGCGGCCTGAGTCGGCCATGACGAGCGCGCGCCGCTCGGGCGCGTGCATACCGGGATGCATCGCACAAGTATCGCGGTCTCGTCGCGTACGCGCACGCCGATTGGCGCCACCGTCCGGTGAGTGCGAGGCGCGCTCGGAGCTCTATCGCCGCGCGGCGAAGGCCTGCTCGATGCGGGTGTCGAGCAGCTTCTTCACGAGCGTCTTCGGCAGCGGCTCGTCGATCGGGAAGTGCAGGGCGCCCTTCGTCGCCGTGTATCCCGCTGTCTCCTCGGCGAGTGCCGCGATCACCGAGCCGCTGTGCGGCAGGTAGCTCAGGTGTCTCTTGAACGCCGCGAACCCGGCGATTGTCGTTCCGCGAAGCTTGAACGCCGGCACGCCGTATGAGATGCACTGCTCTGCTTCGGGGACGATCGCGACAATCGTGTCGCGCAATTGCCCAAGCGTCGTGCGCTTCGGCTCATCGAGTGTGCGGAGGTACTCGTCGATCTCCTGCTTGGACACGGTCGCAGCTCTCAAACGTCGCCGCCAAATGCTCCAGAGAGCTTAGCCGGGAGATCGCGCGGCGCGCTCGAGATCGACGCTTAGCGGCGGACGGATCCGGGTAGCGCACGAGTGGGAGCACGCCCGCGCGTGTGTGCCCAGGCCAGGTCATCCGATCGCAGGACAGGAGCGCGACATGAACTATCGGCTTGCAGCAGCGATCCGCGATCTCGAGCGCGAGGTCTGCGAGCCGTTCGAGGACGAGCAGAAGCCGGTATGGATCGTGGAACGCGCGACGCAGAGGCTGCGCGCCGAGAACGAGCGTCTCGCGCTCGAGCGCGCCGATCCGGTCGAGGCGATGCTGACGACGCGGCGGCGCATCGTCTCGCGGTAGCTCCCGGGCGCCCGTGTCGGCGGCGCTATGCTCGGCGCAACTGTCTCCGCAACGGAGGGGTGTGCCGTGGACGTTGAGATCTGGTCAGACATCGCCTGTCCGTGGTGCTACATCGGCAAGCGTCGCTTCGAGGCGGCGCTCGCCGGGTTCGAGCACCGCGACGATGTTCGCGTCACGTGGCGCAGCTTCGAGCTCGACCCAGATGCTCCCGCTGAGCGGCTCGGAGATCGCAGCGAGCGGCTCGCCCGCAAGTACGGCATCAGCGTCGAGCGCGCACGCGAGATTCAGCAGCAGCTGACCGACGTGGCCGCCGGCGAGGGCCTGCCGTTCCGTCTGGAGATCTCCCGCAGCGGCTCCACATTCGACGCCCATCGCCTGGTGCACCTCGCGCGCGCGCACGGCCTACAGGATGCAGCCAAGGAGCGCCTGCTGCGCGCATACCTCACCGAAGGGGAGCTGATGAGCGACCACGCGACGCTGCTGCGCCTGGCGATCGAGGCCGGCCTGCCCGAGCCGGCCGTCCGCGCGACGCTCGCCGGCGAGCGCTTCGCCGATGAGGTACGCGACGACGAGCGGATGGCCGCGCAGCTCGGGGTCAGCGCGGTGCCGACGTTCGTCGTCGACCGTGCGATCGGGGTGTCAGGTGCCCAGCCCCCGGAGGAGCTGCTCGGACTGCTGCGCCGGGGCTGGGAGAGCCACGACGGCGCGTCCACCGTGGCCGCCGCCGCTTCAGCCGGCGAGGGCTAGCGAGACCGTCGGCGCGGGGGGAGGGATGCGCCGGAGACCCATATCGCCGTCGATGTTGATCGCCGCGCTCGCGATCACGCTGGCGCTCGGCGCGCCCAAGCTCGCGCAGGCGAGCAGCCCGCGCACACGCGGCCTGACGTGCCGCTCCGGGCGCACCCTGTTTCGCGCCGCCGGCCCCATCCGCGCGTTCGTGGTCGTCAGCGAGTTCGACGCCGGGAGGCCCGACGCCTCGCCCTATGACACCTTCTACGTCTGCCGCCCAGGTTCGCGCGTCCCGCGCGTGATCAGCCGTGGAGAGCCCTACGCGCGAGAAAGCGCGGGAGACTTCAAGCTGTTCGGCCAGCGCCTCGGGTTCATCGTCTTCTCAGAAGGCATCCAGAGCGGCTCGCAGGCCGAATTCGGCTGGATCGACCTGCGCATCGGGCGCGTCAGGACGGTCGTGATCAACGCCTCCGAAGGCCTGATGAGCGAAGCCGAAGAAGCACCGGGCCTGCCGAAGGTCCCCGACGGGCACATCCGCTATGCGATCGCAGAAGACGGCACCGTCGCCCTCGCCGGCGAGGGCGGCTTCCCGTTCGAATGGGAGGTGTGCGAACTCCCCGTCGGCGTGCACGCGCTCGGCCGGCCGCGCGCCCTGTACACCGCCGCGCGCGGCCAGGAAGGCGTCGATCTCGACTCGATCGCGATCACCGCGACGAGCATCACATGGAAGACGAAGGGAGGGCAGCAGATGTCCGCGGCGCGCTGACCGCGTTCGCGACAGCCGCCCGGCCGGGCTCGCGCATGAACCGCGCCGGGTCTCGGCGGAGGAATGCGTCTCAGCGTTTGCGCGGCAGTGAGCGCGCGTGTGCGACCGCTCGTGCGACCCAGCGCTCGAGCTGTGGCCGACGGCGGACGCCCTCCTCCTCGATCCGCAGCC
Organism: uncultured Solirubrobacteraceae bacterium; assembly: GCA_963822245.1. GTDB lineage: Bacteria > Actinomycetota > Thermoleophilia > Solirubrobacterales > Solirubrobacteraceae > Palsa-744. Next base: position 275,896 of record CAWGGR010000006.1, on the reverse strand, counting down.
AGCCCTGCATCGCGCGGCCGCGCATTTCGAACGGGTGCGCGAAGGGCTTCGCGAGCAGCTGCTCGGTCTGGTCCGGATCGATCCGCAACAGCAGCCCGCCGCGCCCGCTCACCGACACCGACATGTTGCCGTTGATCAGGAATGTGAGGCCGCCGAACATGAGCTGTTCGCGGACGCCGTCCTCGCTCAGGACGAGTTCGCGAACCCGGTTGGCGAGATCCTCGTCGTAGGCCATCGCCGCTATCTTCGCAGCGCCCGCGCCGTGTGCGGCGGCCGGCAGCCGCTATATGTTCCCGTCGCCGTCGCTCGGGCCGCCGCTGTTGTCGCCGTCGCCGTCGCCGCCGCCCTGCGGAATGCCGCCGCTCGATTCCGGTGGGCTCGCTTTCGCGGGCGGCGCCTTCGGTGTCGTGTGCACGGCTTCGGGCATGCTCGTCGTCGGCGGGGGCGTCGCCGTCGTCGGTCGCACTTCCGCGGGAGCCGGCACCACCGCCGGCACCACGGCCGGCGCCGGCGCTCGAACGATGAACGTCGTGCTCGCGTGCGCGCCGCCCCCGTGTCCGACGAGCACCTCCACATGGTGGCGCCCGGGCGCGAGATCGTGGAAGGTCAGGGTGCGCGACCCGGAGCGCGACAGGCGATCGTCGAGGACGTAGCGGACGCGCTGCGTGTCCCCGCTCGGAGCGCCGCTGAGCGCGACGTGCACCGTGACCGTCGAGCCGGTATGCGCGCCTGCGTGCGGAGAGAGGACGCTCAGATGCAGAACCGGCGCGGTGACCGCCGTCGCGGTCGTCGTGCTCGCCTGCGCCGCCGTCGTCGCGGGCGTTGAGGTCGTCGTGCTGCCAGAGGAGCCGCCGCCGCAGCCGCCGATCAGGAGCGCGAGCGTCAGGCTCAAGCAGAATGATCCGATCCTGGGAGCGTTGCGGGTCATACGTGTCCTCCTTGGTGGAAGTCTCACCGGGCGCCCAACACGGCGGCGACCGGCTAAGCGAAGTTCGGTTCCAGCGATTGAGACTCCCGGCGCGGCGCATCCTTCCTGCTTCGTCGGACGTCGCCCGCGCGGAAGGTTTTCGCGTCGCGGGGCGTCTGAAGGGCTGAAGGCTCGGCCCGCGAACCTGTCTGCAGGCGTCGCGCGGTGCGATCCTCTTGCCGACGCGGCCCGCGCCGCACTACCACGGAGGTCTCATGCTCAAGAAATCATCGCAAGCGCCCGCACGCGAAGGGTCACGCCGCCGGCTGGCGTTGAGCCTCGTCGTGCTCGCCCTCGGGGCAGTGGCCGTGGCCGGCTGCGGCAGCTCGAGCTCATCGAGCTCGGGAACCACCTCGGCTCCGGCAGCGCCGGCGGAAACGAAACCCACGGAAACCAAAGCCACCGAAACGAAAGCTCCGGCGGAAGCCAAATCCGAATCCAGCTCGAGCATCCCGCAGAACGGCGGCGGCGACGGCGACGGTGACAACAGCGGCGGCCCGAGCGACGGCGACGGCAACATCTAGGCGCGGCGCCCGGTGCCGCGTGGGCTGCCGGCCCTCCCACGGATAGCGCAAGCGCCGCGCCAACATACAGTCAAGGCCGATGTCGAGCATCTCCGCGACCAGCGCAGGGCGAAGCGAGCCGCGAGGGCCGGCGTGGGCGGCGCGCCGTCCGCGCGGCCGCGCGCCGATCACGCTGCTGCTGCTGTGCGCGATCGTCGCGCTGATCGTCGCGCTGCCGGTCGTGATCACGATCGTGCAGGGGCTGCAGGGGGGCGTCTCCGCCGCCGCTCACGCGATTGATGCCTCCTCGGCGCGGACGCTGCTGCTGCATTCGGTGCTGGTTGCACTCGTCGCGGCGCCGCTCGCCGGTGTGCTCGGCGTGATCGCCGCGTGGTTCATCGAGCGCACTCACCTGCCGGCTCGGCGGCTGTGGACGCTGCTTGCGGTCGCGCCGCTGACGATGCCGCTGTTCGTCACGAGCTACGCGTGGGCGACGATCGGAACGGTGCTGCAGGGCTTCCTCGGCGCCGCCGGCATCATCGCGTTCTCCTACTACCCGATCGTCTTCCTGCTGTGCGCGGTGGCGCTGCGCGGGATGGACCCGGCGCTCGAGGAGAGCGGCCGCTCGCTCGGGCTGAACGCCCGCCAGACGTTCTTCCGCGTGATCCTTCCGCAGATGCGCCCCGCGCTGCTGGGCGGGATGCTGCTCGTCGTGCTCGACACGCTCGTCGAGTTCGACGCATTCGTCGCGCTGAAGTACCAGACCTTCACCGTGCACATCTATGCCCAGTACGAGTTGAGCTTCAGCGCCTCCGGCGCGGCGGCGCTGTCGTTCTTCTCGATCGTGCTGTGTGTGCTGCTGCTGTTCGGCGAGGCGCGCCTGCGCGGCGGCGCCAACTATACGCGCGTCAGCCACGGCGTTCGCCGGCCGGTCACGCGCTACCGGCTCGGCAGGGCCACGCCGGCCGTGCTCGCCTGGTTCGTGCTCGGCGCGGTGATCAGCGTCGGCGTGCCCGTCGGAACGCTGGTCTACTGGTTCACGCAAAGCAGCGCCGCGGGCCTCGCCGGGGCCTCCGCGAACGTCCACTACCTGTGGCCGGCGACGGTCACGTCGGTGGCGCTCGGCGTCAGCAGCGCGCTGCTCGCGCTCGCCTTCGCGCTGCCCGTCGCGCTGCTCGTCGTCCGCTACCGCGGCGCGCTCGCGACGGTGCTCGAGCGCGTCGCATATCTGTCCTTCGCGCTCCCGGACCTCGTCGCCGCGATCGCGCTCGCGTACGCCGCGAGCCACTACGCGCCGCGCCTGTACGGGAGCATCGTGTTGCTCGTGCTCGCCGAGGCGATGCTGTTCGTGCCGTTCGCGATCGTCGCCATGCGTGCGACATTCGGCCAGATCGAGCCGGCGCTCGAGGATTCCGCGCGCTCCCTCGGGATCGGGCCGCTGCGCGCGTTCGCGCGCGTCACGCTGCCGCTCGCGCGCCCCGGCATCGCAGCCGCCGGCGTGCTCGTGTTCGCATTCGCGCTCGGCGATCTCGGCACCGCCCAGGTGCTGCTGCCGGCGAACCTGTACACGCTCGGGACCGAGTTCCAGGCGAACAGCTCGACCGTCGCGTTCGCCGCGGCCGCGCCGTTCGCCGCTGTGCTCGTCGGGCTCTCGATGCTCGCCGCGTATCTGCTGATGGGCCGCTTCGGCCGCGTTCGTGGGCTCGGCGGGGACTGACCGTGGCGGAGCTCACCTGCCACGGCCTGGCCAAGTCCTATCGCGGCCGAGTCGTCCTGCGCGACGTCGACCTGGCGGTGCCGACGGGGACGTTGACGGCGATCCTGGGCGCGTCCGGGAGCGGCAAGACGACGCTGCTGCGCGCGATCATCGGCTTCATCGAGCTCGACGCCGGGACCGTCACGCTCGGCGGTGAGACGGTCGCCGACGGCGCGCGCACGCACGTGGCGCCGGACAAGCGCGCGATCGGCTACGTCGCGCAGGAAGGCGCTCTGTTCCCGCACCTCACCGCCGGCGAGAACGTCGGCTTCGGCCTCGCGCGCGGCGAGCGCAAGCGCGGTGCCAGGATCGACGCGGCGCTGGCGCTCGTCGGGCTCGACGCCGGCTACAGCGCGCGCCCGTCGCACGAGCTCTCCGGCGGCGAGCAGCGGCGCGTCGCGCTCGCGCGGGCGCTCGCTCCGCGCCCGCGCATCGTGCTGCTCGACGAGCCGTTCTCGGGGCTCGACGCCGCCCTGCGCGTGGAGACGCGCGAGGCGGTCCTGCATGCGCTCGCCGAGGAGGGCACGACCGCGCTGCTCGTCACCCACGATCAGGCGGAGGCGCTGTCGATGGGGCGTGAGGTCGCCGTGCTGCGCGAGGGCCGCCTCGCTCAGCGCGCGGAGCCGACCGCGCTCTACCGCAGCCCCGTCGATGCCGATGTCGCCCGCTTCGTCGGCGAAGCGATCCTCGCGCCGGGCGAAGCGCACGGCGACGGCGTGAGCTGCCCGCTCGGGCAGCTCGACGTCGCCAATCCGGGCCCGCAGGGGCCGGTCGAGGTGATGATCCGCCCCGAGCAGCTCGAGCTCGTACGGCGCGAGCGCAGCGACGGCGGCGATGACGTCACGGCGACAGTGCTCGACCACGTCTACTACGGTCCCGACACCGTCGTACGGCTGTCACTCGACGGCGCCGAGGAGACGATCGTCAAGGCGCGCACGTTCGACCATCAGACCCCGCTTGCCGGCGAACGCGTCGGGCTGGCGGTGCTCGGGCCGGTGATCGTGTTCGCGCCGAGCGCGACGCCGGGCCGGCGATGAGCGCGCCTGCCCGCCCGCGCGCGCCTGCAGCGCTGCTGTGTCTCGCGCTGAGCGTCCTGCTCGCCGGCTGTGGCGCGTCGTCATCGCGCTCGATCCTGCTCTACAACGGCCAGCATCCGCAGGTGACAGCCGAACTCGTCTCGGCGTTCGAACGGCAGAGCGGGATCGCGGTCAGCGTGCACACCGACGACGGCATCGTGCTCGCCGACCAGCTGCTGCAGGAGGGCCGCTCCTCGCCGGCCGACGTCTACCTGACGGAGAACAGCCCGGAGCTCGTGACGATCGACGAACACGGCCTGCTCGCCGCGCTCGCGCCCTCGACGCTCGCCCAGGTTCCCGCCCGCTACCGCGCCGCGAGCGGGCACTGGGTGGGGATCGCGCGCCGGATCAGCGCGCTCGCGTATGACCCGGCGCTGGTGCGCGTGAGCGAACTGCCGAAGTCGGTCCTCGAACTCGCCCAGCCGCGGTGGAAGGGGAAGATCGCGATCGCGCCGACCGACTCGGACTTCCCGCCGCTCGTCGGCGCGATCATCGCCCGCTACGGCAGGCAGGCCGCCGTCAGCTGGCTCGCCGGCCTCAAGCGCAACGCGCAGCTGTTCCAGGACGATGAGTCGGTGGTCGCGGCCGTCAACCGCGGCGATGTCGCGACCGGCATCATCAACCACTACTACTGGTATCGCCTGCGGCTCGAGGTCGGCCCCGGGGCGATGCGCAGCGCGCTGTACTTCTTTCCCAACGAGGACGTCGGCTCGATCGAGAACATCTCCGGCGCCGGCGTGCTCGCCTCCAGCAGTCATCCGCTCGAGGCGCAGGCGTTCGTCAGCTTCCTGCTCAGCCCCGATGCGCAGCGGATCCTCGCGCGCGGCTACGACTTCGAATACCCGACGCGGCCGGGGATCAGCGCCAACCCGCAACTGACGCCGCTGTCGGCGATCAAACCGGCGACGCTCGGCGCGAGCGCGCTCGGCAACGATCAGCCGGCCGCCCAGCTGATCGAGGAATCGGGGCTCGCATAGTGTTCACGCGAGGCGTTTGAGGAGCGAGCGGGCGACGCGTTCGCCGCTTTCGACGGCGCCGTCGAGGAAACCCTCGTTGTCGATCGCGGTGTGCTCGCCGGCGAAGTAGATGTTGCCTTCGCGCGCGCGTGCGAGCGCGCCGTAGTTCGCCGCCTGGCCGACCGCGTAGAACGAGTATGCGCCCTTGACCCACGGATCGAGGGCCCAATGGTCCTCGTAGGCAACGCCGCTGTATGCGGCGCTCGTGCCCGCGAACACGAGCTCGATCTGCCCGAGCAGCCAGGCGACGTCGGCGCCCGGCGCGGCGGCGTGGGCTTCGCCGGTGAGCCCGCTGCGCCCGACTGCGCCGCCGGGGTAGCCGAGAAACAGCGCCGGGCTCGCGTCCGGGCCGAGCTGCACCGAGTCATCCCACGCGCAGCAGTAGCGGTCGTATTCGCTGTAGGTTGCGCCGCTGAAGCCGAGCGCCGGCCAGGTCTTGCGTGCGAGTTCGACGTGGATCTTCGCGTTTGAGCCCATGCCGTAGGTCTGGATCACGTGCTGCTTGACCGCCGACAGGCCCGAGCTCGAGAGGTCGACCCCGCGCAGCGTGCTGAACGGGAGCGCGAGCACGACGACGTCGGCGCTCACTTCGACGGTGCTGCCGGAGACATCGAAGACGAGCGTGGTCGTCGCCTCGGCGCCGGCGCGGACGGCGATCAGCTCATGGTCGTGCTGGACCGCGCCGGAAGGCAGCTGCGCGATCATCGCGGAGACGAGCTGGTCGTTGCCGCCGACGATGTGGAAGCGCTCATCGTCGCCGGGCAGGGGAAGCAGCGCCGAGCGGTGTTTGCCGCTCGTCAGTTCGATCACATCGAGCGCCGACTGTTCGTCGGGGTCGCCGCCGTTCTCGGTCACCGTGTTCGCGATCATCAGCTTGCCGAAGCGGCTGCCGGAGCCGATCTCGGTGCTGTCGAGCCATTCGCTGACCGACATCGCGTCGAGCTCGGCTTCCGACGCCTGCGAGTGCGCGATCTGCTGCAGCGCCGAGTGGAAGACGCGGTAGCCCACGCTCGCCCAGTCGGCGGTCGCTTCGGCCTCGGTGTAGTAGCCGCCGTCGATCCAGAACACCTCCTCGCCGCTCGGCAGATCGCCGCCGAGGACGAGCTCCTCCTGCAGGCCGAGCTGCGCGGCGAGGCGCCGGATCGGCAGCTGCGCGGTGTTGATGAACGACCCGCCGTGCTCGCTGATCAGGCCGTCGCCGAAGTACCCGCGCAGCGTCCAGCAGCGCCCGCCCGCGCGGAGCGGGTTGGCCTCATAGACCGTTGCCGCAACGGGCCTGCTGGGATGCTCGGTCCACAGCTGGTGGGCGCAGCGCAGCCCTGCCAGGCCGGCGCCGACGATCGCGATCCGCGGCGCCGGCAGCCGCGCAAGCGAGCGAGCGACGCTGATCGCCGGGTTCGTTGCGACGACCGCGCCACCGGCCAGCGCGGCACCCACGCGCAGCAGCTCGCGGCGCGTGTGGCCGGGATCGTCGCGGCGGTGTCGACGCTGCTCGCGCTCGGCGCCGAGCAGCTCGGCGACGGGGATCCCGTCCCGCTCGGCCTGCGCGTGCGCGGCGAACATGCGCTGCACGCTCGCCATCGCTGGCGTCCGTGCCGGGCGGCTGCGGCGTCGCGCGTGTCCCTCGCCGTGCATTAGCTCAGCAAGCGTAGACTGCGGCGGACGGGCCGTGTGCGCCAGCACGCGCCGCGGCGCGGCCAGCCACCGCGCGAGCCGCCGGTTTACACGCCGGCGGGGATGGGAAGTGGACCAGCATGAGCACCTCGACCGATCAAGTCCCGTCCGTCACTCTGCGCGACGGTGCGCTGATTCCGCAGCTCGGCTTCGGCGTCTTCCAGGTTCCGCCGAAGGAGACCGAGGAGGTCGTTGCACGGGCGCTCGCCGCAGGCTATCGCCACCTCGACACCGCGGCCGCCTATCGCAACGAGGCGGCCGTCGGGCGGGCGATCCGCGCCTCCGCTGTTGACCGCGGCGACGTGTTCGTGACGACCAAGTGCTGGAACGAGGCGCACGGCTATGAGCAGGCGAAACGCGCGTGCCACGAGAGCCTCGGGCGCCTCGAGCTCGACTACATCGACCTGTACCTGATCCACTGGCCGGTGCCTGCGCACGATCGCTATGTGGAGACGTGGAAGGCGTTCATCGAGCTGCGCGCCGAAGGCGTGGTGCGTTCGATCGGCGTCTCGAACTTCCAGCCCGCGCACCTGGAGCGCGTGATCGCCGCGACCGGCGAGACGCCAGTGCTCAACCAGGTGGAGCTGCACCCCTACCTGCAGCAGGTCGGCCTGCGCCACGAGCACGAGCAGCTCGGCATCGCGACCGAGGCCTGGAGCCCGCTGGCGCAGGGCCTGGCACTCGACGATCCGGTGATCACGAACATCGCTCACAGGCACGCGCGCACGCCCGGGCAGGTCGTGATCCGCTGGCATCTGCAGATCGGCAACGTCGTGATCCCGAAGTCGGTCACGCCCGGGCGCATCGCGCAGAATTTCGATGTGTTCGACTTCGAGCTGAGCGACGCGGAGATGGACGCGTTCGGTGCGCTCGATGCGGGCCGCCGCACGGGGCCCGACCCGGACACGTTCGTGCGCCCCTGAGCGGTTGGTGCGTCCCTGAGGCGCTCAGCCGGCGGTGCTGCGCAGCCGCTCGAGCGACGTGCGCGCGTTGACGAGCTCACAGAAGACCTCGACGAGCGCGGGGTCGAACTGCGAACCCGAGCAGCGGCGCAGCTCGGCCAGTGCTTCGTCGACGCTCATCGCCCGCTTGTAGGCGCGCACATCGAGCATCGCCCGGAACGAGTCGCAGATCGTGATGATGCGCGCGCCCAGCGGAATCTCCTCGCCGGCGAGGCCGTCGGGATAGCCCTTGCCGTCCCAGCGCTCGTGACTGGCGCGCACGAGCGGGCCGATGCGCTCGAGCGAGGGCCCGGCGGCGGCGATGATCTGCTCGCCCATGACCGTGTGCTGCTTCATGAATTCCCACTCCTCGTCGGTGAGCGGTCCGGGCTTGACGATGATCTCATCGGGAATCCCGAGCTTGCCGACATCGTGCAGATCGCCGGCTTTGATCACCAGGCCGACGGCTTCCTCGTCGAGGCCGATCGTGCGCGCGAGCACCTCGACGTCGCCGGCGACCTCGTCGGAGTGCTCGCCGAGGTCGGGGTGGCGCTGCGCGAGCGCGGCGTGCAGCACCGCCGTGATCAGCTCCGCGGCGCCTCCGCGGCTGGTCGCCTTCTCGCGGTACATGTGGTGGTCGGCGAGCCGCAGCGCCTGCGTCGGATCGCGCGTTTCGCGGGGGATCTCGACGGCGCCCGCCGCGGCTGTGACGGTGAACGCCGCGCCCCGTTCGCTGAGCGCATCGCGGGCCTGCAGGAACAGCGCGTGCGGGTCCTCGACCGGCGCGAGGATCAGCGCGCAGAACTCGTCGCCGCCGAGCCGGTAGACATCGCCGTGTGAGCCGATCGCCGCGCGCAGGCGGTTGCCGAGCCGCGTCAGCAGCACGTCGCCGGCGCTGTGGCCGAAGGAGTCGTTGTAGTTCTTGAAGCCGTTGAGGTCGAAGAACCACAGGAACGCGGGCGCCTCCTCGCTGGCCCGCTGGCAGACGCGGGGCAGCTCGCCGAGCAGCGCGCGGCGGTTGCGCAGGCCGGTCAGCGCGTCGGTGGAGAGCTCGCGCACGACTCTGCGGTTGGATACGGCGAGCCCGGTGATCGCCGCGAGGAGCGTCAGGATCGCGAGGCCGAGGAGCGCGAGCATCGCCCCGTCCCAGGAGTTCAGGAACGTCGGGTCGGTCGACTGCGCGGTCGCGACGACCGTCAGGTCGCGGTGGTCGGCGCCGACCGTCAGGGGCAGCGCCGCGATCATCGCGCGGTGGCCGTGGTTCTGGATCGACGTCGGCTCCCGGTCGAACTTCAGCGCGGAGATCGTGAGCGTCGCCGGTGCGCCGGCGTTGCCCGTGGGCGCGCTGGAGGCGCCGTTGAGGACCACGCGGCCGTCCTTGAAGCCGCCGAGCTGGAGCTGCACGCCGGGGGTGTCGTTGATCAGCATGCTCGACCCCAGCGCGCTGGTCATGCTGACGTCGAGATGCACCAGCCCGATCGTGCGAGTGCCGGTGCGCACCGGCGCGAGGAACGCGTTGGTGAGCTGGCCGTTCAGCGGCGACAGGAACTCCCCGCTTGCGATGCCGCCGGGCATGCTGTCGGCGATCGCCAGGAAGTGGCGCCCGAGCGCGGTCGGGAAGACGACGGCGGCGGTGGCCGTGGCGGTCGCGCACACCAGCTGCCGCCCGTTGCGGTCGTCAAGGCATGCCGCCGACAGTGGCAGGAACGCCGAGCGCCGCACCGCCGCGAGCGCGAGAGCGGTGTCGGCGACGTCGGTGCGGCGCGCGCCGGGTGAGAGCCGCTGACCCTCGAGCAACGCCCGCACCGCGGGGTTGACGAGCAGCAGCGACAGGCCGGTCGTGGTCTGGCGGACGCCGCCGGAGACCAGTTCCAGCTCGCCGCTGGCGGCGGCCTGCAGCGCGCGGTCCTCATGGTTGCGCTGCGAACGCGCGCGGTCGTTCGTCTGAAAGACCGCGATCGCGCCGAGCAGCAGCGAGGCGACGAGTCCGAAGACTGCTAGCGCGCGCATCGAGTGCACCCCCGCGCCCTTCGCTGCTCGCCGCACCGCGCCGGGCCCACCTGCTCAGCGACCCCGGGCCTGCCCGAGAAAGGGACAAGTTCCTGTGTTCGTGTCATCTGGTGCGAGACTCGGCCACACGCGCAGGCGGCTCGATGCGTGCAAGATCGTGCCCACGGCCGTCCGCTCGGGCGGTATCCCCGTTCAAGGCGCGGGCATCTGCGGCCGATGTCTGTCATGTGTCGCACCTCGCCGAGCCGCCGTCTGAGCCCGACCGGGTGAGCGCACGCGCCGATCGCGCGGCCGCCGCCGCGCTGCGCGAGCTTCCCGATGCGCTGATCCTCGCTTTCGACAGGCAGCTTCGCTTCGTGCTCACCGCCGGGCAGGCGCTCGAGCGTGTCGGTACGCCCAGCACGTGCGAACAGGGCCAATCGGTCGGCGACGCCTTCCCGGCGGAGGTCTGGCAGGCGGTCGAGCCGCTGTTCCGCTCGGCGCTCGACGGCGAGACGCGCTCGCGCGAGATCTGGACCGCCGAGGACCGGCACTGCCTGATGGTCGACGTCGGCCCGCTCGCGCCCGACGGCGCCGGCGCCGCGGAGATCACCGGTGGCGTCGCTGTCGTGCTCGACATCACGGAGCGTCGGCGCGCCGACCTGCTCGGCGCTGAGGCTCGCGCGGGCGATTTCGAACAGCTGTTCGAGGGCGCGCCGATCGGTACCGGACTGCTCGACAGCGAGGGCCGCTGGCTGCTCGTCAACCGCGCGCTCTGCGACATCACCGGCTATACCTCCGATGAGCTGATCGGCAAGCGCTTCGACGGCATCATGCACCCCGAAGACGTCGCCAACGACGCCGAGGAGCGCCGCTGCCTGCTCGCCGGCGAGGTACCCGCGTATCAGGTCGAGAAGCGCTGCTTCGACGCCTCCGGCGAGACGGTCTCGGCGATCCTGTCGATGTCGCTCGTCCGCGATCGCGACGGCGAGCCGCTCCACTTCATCGCGCAGCTGCAGGACATCTCCGAGCGCAAGCGCCTCGAGGAGCACCTGCGCCACCTGGCAGATCACGATCCGCTCACCGGCCTGCGCAACCGGCGGCTGTTCGAGCATGACCTCAAGCTCCAGGTCGCCCGCTCGCAACGCTACGGCGAGGTCGCCGGGCTGCTCGTGCTCGACCTCGACGCGTTCAGGCAGATCAACGAAAGCCACGGCGCGGAGACCGGCGATGACACGCTCCAGGCGGTGGCCCGCGCGCTCAGCAGGCGGCTGCGGGAAACCGATCTGATCGCACGGCTCGGCAGCGATGAGTTCGCGGTCCTGCTGCCGCACATCGACGCGGACGGGCTGGCGGTCGTCGCCGAGGGTCTCACGCGCGTGATACCCGCGTGCAGCATCGACGCGGGCGAGCGCGTCGTGCACCCCAGTGTCAGCGTCGGCTTCACGCTGATCAGCGAGCAGACGCGCAGCGCCGAGCTGGCGCTGATCGAGGCCGATCGCGCGATGCGCGCGGCCAAGCGCGCGAAGAGCGCGACGCTCAACTGACCCCCGCGCGTCGGCGCCCGCGCCGTGCCGGACCCCGCCGGTGCGGGGATTACGCTGGGCACATGCTGCCCGGCGACAGGCTCGCGGTCATCGATCTCGGATCGAACTCGTTTCGCCTCGTCGTGTTCATGGCCGGCGAGGGCTGGTGGAAGCGCACCGATGAGATCCACGAGCCGGTGCGTATCGGCGAGGGTCTGATCGCGAGCGGCAGCCTCGGTGAGCGGCCGATGGAGCGCGCGCTGGCGACACTCGACGTGTTCGCGCACTTCTGTCGCGCCAGCGGCCTCGACGCGGGGAGCGTTGACGCGGTCGCGACGAGCGCGATCCGCGACGCCGAGAACGCGGAGAGCTTTCTCGCCCGCGCGCACGCATGCTTCGAGCTGCCGATCCGCGTGCTCAGCCGCGAGGAGGAGGCCCGCTACGGCTATCTCGCAGCGGTCAACTCGACGACGCTCGGCGACGGGTGCGTGCTCGATCTCGGCGGCGGCTCGATGCAGCTCGTGCGCGTCCGCGAGCGGCTCGCGCGTGAGTCGATCTCATCGCGGATCGGCACGGTGCTGATGAGTGAGCGCTTCCTGCCGCCGAACGGCCCCGCCAAGCGCAAGCAGCTCGAGGAGCTGCGCGCGCATGTCGCCGCCGAGCTCGAGCAGGCGCCATGGCTCGCACGCGCCCGCGCCGATGCCGACGGCGGCCGCCTGGTCGGGATCGGCGGCACCGTGCGCAACCTCGCGGTCGCCGCGCAGCGCGCCGCCGGGCTGCCGTCCAACGGCGTGCAGGGGATGGTCATCGGCGGCGCGGCGCTCGCGGAGCTCGTCGAGCGGCTCGCGGCGCTCCCCGCCGCCGAGCGGGCGAGCGTACCCGGCATCAAGCCGGCACGCGCCGACCTGATCCTCGCCGGCGCGGTGGTCGTCGAGGGCGTGCTGCGCGCCGGTGGCTTCGCCGGCCTCGAGACGACCGAGGCGGGACTTCGCGAGGGCGTGTTCTTCGAGCGGCTGCTCGCGGCGCATGAGCCGCCGCTGTTCGCCGAGGTGCGGCGCACGAGCGTGCTCAACATGGCCGCGCAGTATCACGTCGACGTCACCCACACCGAGCACGTCGCGGCGCTTGCGCTGGGCATGTTCGACGAGCTCGCGCGTCTCGGCCTGCACGACGGCGACGAGCGCGAGCGCGAGCTGCTGTGGGCGGCATGCATGCTGCACGACATCGGCATGTCGATCGACTACGACGATCACCACAAGCATTCGCGCTATCTGATCCTCAACGGCGGCCTGCCCGGCTTCACGCCTGCGGAGACGGCGATCATCGCGCAGTCCGCGCGCTATCACCGCAAGGGCATGCCGGCGCCCGGTCCGATGGCCGCGGTGTTCGACGAGGGCGACCTCGAGCGGCTCGACCGCTGCGCCGCGCTGCTGCGCCTGGCCGAGGATCTCGAGCGCTCGCGCGATCAGCTCGTGCGCCGCACGAGCATCGCGCTGTCAGGCGATGAGGTTGAGCTGCGCCTGATCTCAGACGGCGAGTCGGCGGTCCCGCGCTGGGCCGCAGGCCGCGAGCGCGAGCTGTTCGCGCGCGCGTTCCACCGCCATCTGTCGGTCGCCGCCTGAGCCTCAGGCGGCCGTGAGCCGGCGTTCGCGCCCGGCGCAGTCGAACAGCACGAGGCCGTCGGGTGTCGGGAACGGGCTCGCCCATTGCGCCGGTGTCAGCTGCCTGCAGGCACGCAGCACCGCGACCGTCGCCCGGTTGCCGCCGCGCAGCGAGTACTCGCCGCCGAGCAGCACCCAGCGTGCCTCGCCGCGTTCCACCAGGCGCGCGAGCCCGGCGCCGTCGAGCGTCGGGTCGATACCGGTGTAGCCGCCGAGTGCGCCGGCATCGAGGCCGTTGAGGATGAACGGCGCGGCGGTCGTGGCGGCGTCGGTGAGCAGCGGCCAGCGCGAGCCGGGCCGGTGCGCGCGCACGTAGGCGAGCAGCGCGTTGTCGATCGCGAGCTCGCGCGCGCTGATGTCATCGCCGCCGTGGCCGGCCGCCGCGTGGGGCCCGGCGGCGGCGAACGTGCCCTGCACGGGCGCGAGCCAGGTGGTCGAGGAATACGCGCCCGGCGCGACCAGCAGCAGCGCGAAGACGACCGCGATCGCCGGCGCGGCGAACCGCCTGCGCACGAGCAGCGCGACTCCGCAGAGGGCGCTGCCGGCGAGCAGGATCGGGATGAACCACAGCAGGTAGTGCTCGCGGTGCATCAGCATCACCTGTGCGGCCAGCGTGCCGCCGACCGCGAGCGCCGCCAGCGCGATGCCGAGCGCGCGAATGCGCCTGCGCCCGCGTGCGAGCGCGACCAGCGCGACCGCGCCCGCGCCGGCCATCGCGCCGGTCCCCGGGGCCAGCGCGGAGACGTAGTAGGGGTGGACGATGCCCTTGGAGAAGCTGAGCACGAGGAACTCCATCAAAAACCAGCCGCCGAGCACGATCACGCTCGCCAGGCGCGGGTCGCGCCGCCCTCGCGGCGGCGCCGGCCAGGGCTCCGTGCCCTGCTGCTCGAGTTGCGCGCTGCGCTCGAGCAGCAGGAGCACGGCCAGCGCGAGCAGCCCGAACAGGGCGAACGGCAGCATCCACGCGGCCTGGTCGCCGAGGCCGACGCCGAACAGGCGCAGCGGGCCGGTCGCCGGGCCGAACGGGATCGGGTTCGCTTCGCGCCCGTGCAGCGGCACGCCGGGGTGAGCCGGGGCCGCAGCGCCGGGTGCGGGGGGCAGCCGGCTGTGGATCGCCCCGCTCAGCTGGTGGGATTCGAGCACCTTTGCGCCGGCGCGCACGGGTACGCGGCCGGGTCCGCCTTCCTGGCCTTCGACGCGCCCGACTCCGTTGTATTCGAACGTCAGCCCGAGCTCGGTGTTGTTCGTCGAGCTGCCGACGTACGGGCGCTGGGAGGCGGGCGTCAGTTCGACGAGCGCGATCCACGCGAACGCCACGACCAGCATCAGCGCGCCCGCGAGCAGCAGCCGCCCGATGCGGCGCGCCGGCGAGCGCGGCGCGCACAGCAGATAGGCGGCCGCGATCGGCGGGACGATCAGGAAGGCCGCGAGCGTCTTCGTGTTGAACGCCAGCCCGACGAGCACCGCGCAGCCCAGCAGCCAGCGCCAGCTGCCCGCTTCGCAGGCGCGCAGCGCGGTCCCGGCGGCGAGCACCATCAGCAGGATCAGCAGCGGGTCGACGCCGTTGTCGCGCGAGACCGCTACCAGCGACGGGAACACGGCCATCGTCAGCCCGCCGCCGATCGCGGCGGCGGTGCCGTGCCGGCGGGCCAGGATCATGTACAGCGCGGCGACCGCGAGCACGCCCGCGATCGCCTCGGGCAGCAGCAGGCTGAGCGGCGTGAAGCCGAACAGCTTCGCGCTCGCCGCCTGCAGCCACAGCGCGAGCGGCGGCTTGTCGACGGTGACCAGGCCGCCGGGGTCGAAGGACACGAACACGAAGTTGTGCAGCGAGTGCAGCATCGACTTGACGCCCGCCGAGTAGAAGATGTTCGCGTAGCCGTTCTGGGAGAGCCGGTGGAGGTTCAGGACGGCGGCGAGCAGGGTCACGCCGAGCAGCCCGAGCAGGCGCGCGGGGTCGTGCGCTCGGAGGTCGAGCAGGCGTGCCCGGCGGCCGTCGATGCGGGTCGACGGAGGCGTCGGCGCCTGTGGCGTTGCGGTCTGCGGCTGGAGGTTCATCTGGCTTGCGCTCGCTTGCCGGCGCTGTGCGGCTCGACCCAGGCTACCCGCGCGCGCCGATGTGAACGCCGCATGAGGATCGGTGGGCGTCGATCAGGACCGGGGTCGCCTGCGCCGGCTGCTCAGGAGGCGAGCCCGTCGAGCAGCCGCTGCAGATCGTCCTCGTCGTTCCACGCGCCGACGGATGCGCGCAGCCACGGCCGCTCGGGGATGTTTCGCACGACCACGCCGCGCTCGGCCAGTCGCGCGCGCTCGCCTTCGGGGTCGTCGCTGGTGAAGGACACGAGCGTCGTCTCACCGCGCGGGGCGACCTCACGCCCGCGCTCGCCCAGCAGCTCGGCCAACCGCGCGGCGAGCGTCCGCGCACGCTCGTGCACTGCCGCCCAGCCGGCGGCGGCGAGCACACGGTGGGAGCCGAGCGCGCATGCCAGCGTCTCGGCGTTCAGCGAGGGCGCATCGAAGCGCCGCGCGTCGCCGTGGACGCGCGCGTCGAGGCCGGCGCTGGGATCGTCGAGGTTCGTGTACGCGCGGCGCTGCACGCTCAGGCGCTCGCGCAGCTGCGGGCTCACGAACAGCGCGCCCGTGCCGTCGGGGCCGCACATCCACTTCTGCCCGGCGCCGGCGTAGGCGTCGCAGCCGAGCGCGGCCATGTCGAGCCCGACCGCGCCGAGGCCCTGTGCTCCGTCGAGCAGCACCGGCACTTCCAGCCCGGCCAGCTCGGCGGGGGCGAAGCTGCCGCTGACCCAGCCGACGTGTGAGCAGGCGACGAGCGCCGTGTTCGCGCCGGCCGCGGCGGCGACCTCTGCGAGCGGCACTTCGCGCACGCTCACCCCGCGCAGCTCGCGCGCGGCGCCGAGCGCTCCCAGCAGCCCCGGGTGCTCCTCGTCGCTCGTGATGATCTCCTGTCCGCGGGTGAGCTCGAGGCCGGCGATCACCTGCGCCATGCCTTCCGTCGTGCACGTCGTCAGCGCGACGTCGGCCGGATCGGCGCCGAGCGTGTGTGCGTAGCCGGCGCGCAGCTCGCCGCTGAGCTCGCTGCGGCGTTCGAAGTGCGCCGTCGCGCGCCCGTCGGCGAGCTCGCGCGAGAGCTCCTCGTGCGCGGCGGCGACCGCGGCCGCGGGCAGCGGCCCGTCGGTCCCCGCGTTCAGATAGGCGATGCGCTCGAGTACCGGGAACTCGTCGCGCAGGTCGGTGACGTCCACGGCGGCGAGGATATCCATCGCGCTGTCGCGCGTCCCGTTTCGCGGGACGGTAAAACCGGATATAAGAGTGCGAGCGGCGCAGCGGTGGCCGGGCGGCGCCGCGAGCGCGTCGCGTGAGCGAGCAAGGAGAGCCGAATGGCAGAGCAGGTCGACGAGCAGCCCCTGTGGGAGCCCTCGGCGGAGATGATCGACGCGACCGACATGGCGCGCTTCATGCGCTGGGCGGGCGCCCGTCGCGGCCGCGACTTCATCGACTACGCCGAGCTGTGGCAATGGTCGGTCGATGCGCTCGAGGACTTCTGGGCGGCCGTCTGGGAGTTCTTCGGGGTGCGAGCGTCGGTCCCCTACGAGCGTGTGCTCGGCGCCGCGGAGATGCCGGGCGCGAGCTGGTTCGAGGGCTCGCAGCTCAACTACGCGGAGAACCTGATGCGGATCGAGGATCGCGATCCCGGGCAGGTCGCGGTGCTGCACACCTCCGAGCTGCGCGCGCTCGGCGAGATCACCTGGGGTGAGCTCGCCGCGCAGGTCGCCGCGGTCGCCGCGGGGCTGCGCGCGCTCGGCGTCGCGCGCGGCGATCGCGTCGTCGCCTACATGCCGAACATCCCCGAGACGCTGGTCGCGCTGCTCGCCGTATCGAGCATCGGCGCGATCTGGTCGAGCGCGGCGCCGGAGTTCGGCGCGCGTAGCGTGATCGACCGCTTCGCGCAGATCGAGCCGAAGGTGCTGCTCGCCGTCGACGGCTACCGCCACGGCGGCAAGGACTTCGACCGCAGCGCCGTCGTCGCGAGCATCCTCGCGGAGATGGACAGCGTCGAGCATGTCGTCGTGCTCCCGTACCTGCATGCGGACGACCTCGAGAAGGGTGCCCTCGGCGGCGACGGAGGCGTGCGCGGCGTCCTCACCTGGGACGAGCTCGCGGCCTCCGGCGCGGGCTCGGAGCTGAGCTTTGAGCAGGTGGGATTCGATCACCCGCTGTGGGTGCTGTACTCCTCCGGCACGACGGGGCTGCCGAAGGCGATCGTGCAGGGCCACGGCGGGATCCTGCTCGAGCAGCTGAAGAAGAGCCTGCACCTCGACCTGCGCGCCGAGGACCGCATGTTCTGGTTCACGACGACCGGCTGGATGATGTGGAACTTCCTCATCGGCTGCCTGCTCTCCGACGCCGCGATCGTGCTGTATGACGGCAGCCCCGGCCATCCCGACCTCGGCGTGCTGTGGAAGCTCGCGCAGGACGCGCGGATCACCTGCCTGGGGATGAGCGCGGGTCTGATCGCGAGCATGGAGAAGGAGGGCCTGGAGCCGCGGCGCGAATATGACCTCGGTGCTCTGCGCGCGATCGGCGCGACCGGCTCGCCGCTCGCGCCCGAGGGCTTCAAGTGGATCTACGAGCACGTCTCGAGCGACGTGTGGCTGTTCTCGACGAGCGGCGGCACGGATGTCTGCACGGCGTTCGTCGCCGGCAACCCGCTGCTGCCGGTGTTCGCCGGCGAACTGCAGTGCCGCGCGCTCGGCTGCGCGGTCGAGGCCTGGGACGAGCAGGGGCGCCCCCTCAGCGATCAGGTCGGTGAGCTCGTGATCACCAAGCCGATGCCATCGATGCCGCTGTACCTGTGGGGCGACGAGGACGGCGCGCGCCTGCGCGAGAGCTACTTCGAGATGTACCCGGGCGTGTGGCGCCACGGCGACTGGATCCGGATCACGCCGCGTGGCGGCGCGGTCATCTACGGGCGCTCGGACTCGACGATCAACCGCCTCGGCGTGCGCATGGGGACGAGCGAGATCTACCGCGCGGCC
Organism: uncultured Solirubrobacteraceae bacterium; assembly: GCA_963822245.1. Lineage (GTDB taxonomy): Bacteria > Actinomycetota > Thermoleophilia > Solirubrobacterales > Solirubrobacteraceae > Palsa-744. The sequence goes on along the minus strand of CAWGGR010000006.1, from coordinate 257,733 downwards.
GGCACCGTCGAGGAGGTGATGGACGCGCTCGTCGTCGACATCCCCGGCAAGGACGGCGGCGAGCTGCAGATGGTGCTGTTCGTCGTGCTGCGCGAGGGCGCGAGGCTCGATGACGGTCTCGCCGCGCAGATCAAGCGGCGCATCCGCGAGGACTGCTCGCCGCGCCACGTGCCCAACGACATCCGCCAGATCGCCGAGGTGCCGCGGACGCTCTCGGGCAAGGTGCTCGAGGTGCCGGTCAAGCGGATCCTGATGGGCGCGCCCCCGCGCGAGGCGGCGAGCGTCGACTCGCTTGCAAACCCGGCCTCGCTCGACTATTTCGTCGAGCTCGCCGGCAAGCTGTAGGCTCCTACAGGCCCATCGAGCGGCCGACGATCTCCTTCATTATCTCGTTGGCGCCGCCGTAGATGCGCGTCACGCGCGCGTCGGCGAACGCGCGTGCGATCGGGTACTCGAGCACGTATCCGTAGCCGCCGAACAGCTGCAGGCAGCGATCGACGACGCGGCCCTGCAGATCGGTGCACCACCACTTCGCCATCGCGGCGTCCTCCGCGGTCAGCTCGCCGTCGTTGAGCGCCTGCGCGCAGCGGTCGATGTAGACGCGCGCGATCTCGACTTCCGAGCGGATCTCAGCGAGCACGAAGCGCGAGTTCTGAAACGACCCGATCGACTGCCCGAACGCCTGGCGCTCGCGCACGTAGTCGAGCGTCCAGCCGAGCGCGGCCTCGGCCGCCGCGACACCGGAGGCCGCGATCGAGAGGCGCTCCTGGGGGAGGTTGGAGACGAGGTAGCGAAAGCCCTCGCCCTCCTCGCCGAGGAGGTTCTCGACGGGGACGTGGACGTCGCTGAAGGCGAGCTCGGCGGTGTCCTGGGAGTGCTGTCCGATCTTCTCGAGGTTGCGCCCGCGCTCGAAGCCCTCCATGCCGCGCTCGAGAACCAGCAGGCTGATCCCGCGGTGGCGCTCGGACGGGTCGGTCTTCACCGCGGTGATCACGAGGTCGGCGTTGATGCCGTTCGTGATGAAAGTCTTGGCGCCGTTGACGACGTAGTGCTCGCCCTCGCGCCGCGCGCTCGTCGACATCGCGGCGAGATCCGAGCCGATCCCCGGCTCGGTCATCGCGATCGCGGTGATCAGCTCGCCGCGCGCGATCCCGCCGAGCCAGCGCGCGCTCTGCTCCTCGTTGCAGTAGCTCAGGAAGTAGGGCAGGCAGATGTCGTTGTGGAGCGTGATGCCGAGACCGAAGCCGCCGACGCCGGCGCGCTGGGTCTCTTCGCCGATCACGAGGTTCAGGCGGAAGTCCTCGGCGCCGGCGCCGCCGTACGCCTCCGACACGGCCATGCCGAGGAATCCTCGCTCGCCGGCGAGCGCGAACACCTCGCGCGGGACGATGCCCGCGCGCTCCCAGTCGCCGTAGCGGCCCTGCTCGCCGACCACCTCGCGCTCGAGGAACGTGCGGAAGCTCGCGCGGAAGTCTTCGTGGAGATCCTCGAACAGGTTACGGCGCATCCCGCGGACCCTAGCGCGCGAGCCCGGAGCCACGGCTGGGCCGCGAGCCTGGCGGGGGCCCGGAGCTACGGCTAGGCGGCGAGCCGGGCGGGCGCGGCGGCGGCGGGCTCGAGCGGGCTGTCGGGCTTTGCGAGCAGCATCTGCACGTTCTGGATGCGCCGCTCGCGAAATCCGCCCTCGCAGTAGCTCAGGTAGAGGTCCCAGAGACGGCGGAAGCGCTCGTCATAGCCGAGCTCCGCGAGCTGCGCGCCGGCGCCGGTGAAGCGCTCGCGCCAGTGCTCGAGCGTCGTGGCGTAGTGGGCGGTGATGTCCTCGAGGTGCACCTCGCGCAGATCCGTCGCCCGTGCGATCGAGCGCGAGATGATCTCCATCGAGGGCAGGCAGCCGCCGGGGAAGATGTAGGTGTTGATGAAGCTGCGCCCGCCCTTCTCGACCTCGTAGGCGCGGTCGTCGATCGTGATCGCCTGCAGCAGCATCGCGCCGTCCGCGCGCAGCAGCTCCGAACAGCGGCGGAAGAACGTCGAGAAGTACTGCCAGCCGACGGCCTCGATCATCTCGATCGAGACGAGCTTGTCGTAGCTTCCGGTGAGGTCGCGGTAGTCCTCGAGCAGCACGGTCACGCGGTCCTCGAGCCCGGCTTCGCGCACGCGCTCACAGGCATAGGCGTGCTGTTCGCGAGAGATCGTGGTGGTGGTCACGCGGCAGCCGTGCCGCGAGGCGGCGTGGACGGCGAGCGCGCCCCAGCCGGTGCCGATCTCGAGGAGGTGATCGGCGGGACCCAGCTCGAGCTTCTTGCAGACGAGCTCGAGCTTCGCGACGGAGGCCTCTTCGAGCGTCGCGGACGGCTGCTCGAAGACCGCGCACGAATACATCATCGTGCGGTCGAGGAACAGCGCGAACAGCTCGTTGCCGAGGTCGTAGTGGGCTTCGATCCGCCTGCGCGAACGGACCGGGGTGTTGCGTGCGAGCCAGCGCAGCCACCGTTGGCCCGGGATCAGGACCGGCGCGAGCAGGCGCCGCAGCCGGTCGAGCTTGGAAACGTTGAGCGCGAGGATCCTGGTCAGCGCGACGAGGTCCTCGCAATCCCACATGCCGTCGACGTATGACTCGCACAGACCGATGCTGCCGCGCAGCAGACGGCGGTAGAAGCGCGGCGATTGCACGCGCACGACGACGCCCAGCGGGTGCGCGGGGTCAAGTGCGCCGAAGCGCAGGCGCCTGTCATCCTCGAGCAGCTGCAGTTCCCCGCCGCGGGTATGCGCGAGCAGGCGCAGCACGAGCAGCCGCGCGAGACGGTCCAGCGGGCGCGCCGTGGTCGTGCCCGTGCGCCGGCTCCGCGTCACGTGTGGTTCGGCCTCGCGCGCGCTCACGTGGCGGGGGTCCGCTTGCGGGGGTGCGGGAAGTAGCGCGCGCCGCGCAGGCGCAGGCGCAGCGCATGCGTGTAGATGCGCGCGAGGATCCGCACGCTCAGAAACGGATACCGCGCAAGCGCGCCGGCGAGGGTGCGCGTTGAGATCTCGCGGCGGCGCAGCGCGAGCGTGGCGTCGAACAGGCGCTCGCCGTGGTTGCGACGGGACTCGATGTGCACCGACAGCCGCTCACCCGGCTCGGTCAGGCGCCAGTCGTACACGCTGTCCATCCCCAGCAGCGGCGAGACGTGGAGTTCCTTGGCGAAGTGCGCGCTCATCACCGCCGCGCCGCCGTCGTCGGCGTCGCTCGCGACGTCCATCACGTAGGCGTGGCGCTCGCCCCACGGCGTGTTGGTGACCTCGGCGATGACCGCGCTGACGCGCTCGGCGGCGTCATCGAAGCAGTAGTAGAAGCTGACGGGGTTGAAGCCGTGGCCGAAGTAGCGCAGGTGTGTGAGCAGCCGGATCGGGCCTTCGGGCCGGCGGCCCGTGCGCTCGAGAACCAGCGAGCGCACGGCCTCGGTGAGAGGGATCGCGGGGTCGCCGAGGTAGTCCGAGCGCCGAAAGCGGGCGAGCGCGGCGCGGCGCGCCGACCACAGCCAGTGTCCGTCGAGGCAGTCGGGCAGCTCCTCGAGGTCGAGGTAGACCATGAACAGCGGGTAGCGGAACTCGCCCGCGGCGCGGCCGAAGCGGCGGTGGCGAACCGACCCCTCGTACAGGCACGAGCTGCCTGACCACGCGGCCTGCGCGCGCGTGCGCGCGTGCGCGGGCGCGACGCCCGCGAGCTCGGCGACGGGGGTTGCGCTCACAGCGTGACCCCGAACGGCGCGCACGCGCGCATGGCGCTGCGCACACCGTCCTCGTGGAAGCCCCAGCCCCAGTATGCGCCGCAGTAGTGCGTGCGCGCAGCGAGGCCGCCGATCGTCGCATGCAGCTGCTGCGCGGCGACGCCAGCGGGCGTGTAGACGGGGTGGTCATAGGAGATCGTGCGGATCACCTTCTGCGGATCGATCGCCTCGCTGCGGTTGAGCGTCACGCAGAAGTCGCGGTCGGCGTGCAGTCGCTGCAGATGGTTCATGTAGTAGGTGACCGTGCTCAGCGCCTTCGGCTCTTGCAGCAGGTGGAAGTTCCAGGCCGCGCGGGCGCCGTGGCGGCGTGGCAGCAGCGTGCTGTCGGTGTGCAGGGTCGCCTCGTTGCGCTGGTAGGGGATCGCGCCGAGCAGCGCGGACTCGCGCTCGCTCGGGTCGGCTAGCATCGCGAGCGCCTGGTCGGAGTGCGTGGCGATCACGACATGGTCATAGCGCTCCGGCTCGAAGCCGCGGGCGAGGATCTCGACGTGCCCGTCGGCGCGTGTGATCGACTGCACCGGCGCGTTCAGCCGTATGCGCTCGCGGTAGGGCGCCGTCAGCGCATCGACGTAGCGCGCGGAGCCGCCGCGGATGGTCGACCACGCGGGCCGGTCGCGCAGGCCGAGCATGCCGTGGTTGGCGAAGAACTCGGCGAGGAAGCGCACCGGGAAGGCACGCAGGCGCCGCGGGTCGGCCGACCAGACGGCGGAGACCTGCGGGACGAGCAGGCGGTCGATGAATGCCTGTGAGAACCGGTGCTCGGCGAGGAACTCCCCGAGCGAGGTCTCGCTCTGGTGGTCCTCGGCGAGCAGCCGGCGCAGGCCGCGGTTGAAGCGCTGCAGGTCGAGCAGCATGCGTTGGAAGCTGATGCTGATGAGGTTGCGCGGCTGGCAGAACAGCCCGCGGGGGGTGCCCGCGTATTCGAAGTCCTCGTCCTCGGCCTTGACCGAGAAGCTCATGTGCGTCGGCTGCGTGGCGACGCCGAGCTTGTAGAGCAGGCGGGTGAAGCTGGGGTAGTTGCGGTCGTTCATCACGATGAACCCCGTGTCCACGTGATGGCTGCCGAGCGGAGTGTCGACGCGAATCGTGTTGGTGTGACCGCCGGCGTAGCAGCCGGCCTCGTAGAGGACGATCTCGTGCTCGTCGTGGAGCAGGTGCGCAGCGACCAGCCCTGAGATTCCGGCGCCGACGATCGCGATCCTCACGCCGCCCCGATTCGGAGCGGCGGACGGCGGCGGCGCACTGTGCGCGTGGTTGTCGGCTCGGGTCCCGCAGACATGGTCCTGAGCCTATGTACGGCGACGCGTCGCCGGCGGATCATCGAGCTGTGAGGGATTTGAGGGAGGAGTGCATGGCGGGGACGTCGAACAGAACCGCCGACGATGAAGCGTGCCGCGACAAAGACACCCGAGCGTCCGCCGGTCAACGGCACGAGCGAGCACCAGAGCCTGTCGAAGTACATCCAGGCACGCTTCGACGAGTGCTCGCGGTCGCAGAAGGATGTCGCGCAGTACATCGTCGACCATCTCGACGAGGCCGCCTTCCAGACGGCCGAGGAGCTCGCGCGCCGCGCGAACACGTCGAGCTCGACCGTCGTGCGCTTCTCGCAGGCGCTCGGATTCGAGGGCTTCCCCGAGCTGCAGGCGGCCGCGCGCGAGGAATACCGCCGTGTCAACGCGAAGGCCGCCAAGGAAGGGCCGGCCTCGTCATCCTCGACGCCGCTGTTCTCACTCGACCAGAACCAGTTCGAGGCGGCGCTCGCGGCGGACCACCTGAACGTCGAGGAGACAGCGCGCAAGATCTCCAGGCGATCGGTCGACGCGCTGATCGAGGCGATCATCGGCGCCGAGAAAGTGCTCGTCGCGGGCACCGATCAGATGGCCTTCTTCGCAAGCTACCTGCGCCATCTGCTGATGCTGCTCGACCTCCGCGTCGACGTCGTAGCGAGCCCGTCCCAGGAGGCGCTCAGCCGCCTCGGCAGGATCGATGAGGCGACGCTCGTGATCGGCCTCTCGGCCGGGCGCCCGCACCCGCTGGTCGTGCGCGCGATGAAGCTCGCGCGCCACCGCCAGGCGCACACCGCGGCGATCACCGACGCGACCCTCTCGGAGGTCGCGAAGCTCGCCCGGATCAAGCTCTACTACTCATCCAACAGCCCCGCATACGTGCGCTCGCACACCGCGCTGCTCGGGATCATCCAGGCACTGGCCTACGGCGTCTACGCGCAGGACAGCGCGCAGTACGACGACCGCATCAAGGCCTTCCGTCTGAAGTAGGCAACGCCGCATGCGGCGTTGCCCGGTGGCGCACATGTGCGCCACCGCCAGTCGGCGCATGCGCCGACTGCGTGCCGGCCGCGCCTCGCGCCGCCTCGCGCTCCCTGTCGAGATCCTCGAGATAGGGGGCGAGGTATACGGCTGAGATCTTGCTCGGCGGCGACCATGTCGGCGAATCCGTGATTTCCGAGCTGAAGCCCTGTCCGCCTGTGATGCTGGCCGTGAGGTACTTCGGCTTGCCGTCGGTCAGCAGCATCGCCCGGGCGACCGGCCGGAACGCCTCGGGTGTGACAGCGGCTCCCGCCAGCGACGCGATCGACTGGGCGACGGCGTCGGCCTGCTGGGAGCCGATGCCGCCCTGCTTGATCGGGAAGTCGGTCGCGTCGCCGGCCGCGTAGATGCGCTCGACCGCGCGCACCTGCCCGTGCAGGTTCACGGGAATGAATCCATGCGAGACGAGCGGGATCCCATGCACCGCCGGGCCGTACAGCTCGGGCAGCGCGATCACGCGGTCGAACTCGAGGTGGCGATCGCCGGGATTCACCACGACCGCTCCCGCCTCGGGGACCTCCACGTAGCCGGAGTTGATCCGCTCGATGTTCGCCTTCGCCAGCAGCACCGCGACCGCGTCGCTTGCGACCGAGCCGAAGATGCCGAGCGGAGCGGTCTCGGCTGTGATGATCGTCGTCGCCAGCTCCATCTGCATGTCGAACGCGCGCCCGGCGGTCATCAGCGCGAGCTCGTACAGGGGCAGCGGCCAGGCCATCCGCCCGGGGGCGACGAACGCGATCCGCCGGATGAACCCCCCCTCGATGTCCTGGATCAGGCCGTGCAGCGTCTCGTCCATCGCGCGGTCATCGATCGTTATCGCATGCTTGTAGCGCGGGACGGCGCGTGTCCCGAGCGCGAGCACCAGGGCGCCGTACTCGAGCTGCTCTCCGGCCTTCGTGTGGATCGTGCGTTGTGCGCGGTCGATCCAGTCGAGCTCACCGGCGACGAGCTTCGCGCCGGCGTCCGCGGCGATCCGCGCGAGCGGGTAGCGCTGCGCGGCGCCGTAGGAGAACGGCTCGACGACGGTCATCGGGCGATACACGAACTCATCGTTGGGAGCGATCAGCGTCACGTCGGTCTGTGCGGGCGCAAGCCGCGCGAGCCCGAGCGCGGTCTCGATCGCGGCGACACCGCCGCCGACGATGATCACGCGAAGCTTGCTGGAAGCGGGAGCCTGAGTCGTCATGCGGCGAGACTACGCCGCCGCGTGCGGCGCTCCAGCCGAGTAAAACCGCCGCTCTGCGCGGAAAACTACCGATCGCAGGACATCGCGAGACACGCGCTCGCCCGTCACGGAGCTGCGCGGCCGGTGGTCGAGCGCGCGTCGCGAGGCGCCGCCTGCGGCCCGACTGCGGTGATGGGGACCGGTGAGCGGCCCAGCAGGTCGCTCGTGACGGTCCCGAGCGCTCGGTGCAGTCGCGAGTGCTGCTCGCAGCCGACGACGATCAGCCGCGCGCCGTGATGCGTCGCGGCGTCGATCAACGCGGTCACCGGGTCGTGATCTGAGATCACCGCCTCGACGTCGAGATCGAGCAGCGCGTTCTCGCCCTCGACCTCGAGCAGCAGCTCGTCGATCAACGCGCGCCCCAGCTCGTGGCGCTCCTCGCTGCTGGTCAGCGGCGAGGGCGGGGTGTGCAACCCGCGACAGGAGTGAACCAGCACGAGCTTGCCGCCGCCGGACAGCTCGCCGGCTGCCCACGCGACCGCGCCGCGGGCGCTCTCGGTGCGGTCATACCCGACGACCAGGCACTGCGCCTGTGTGTCTGCCGCGGCGTTGCTGCTCATCGGCCCGGCAAAAGGTCGCGGTCGAGCTGCTCCAGGCAGGGGGCGAGGTACTTCGCGGCGATCTTGTGACCCTCAGGCCACGTCGGCGCGTCGGAGATCTCCGAGCTGAAGCCATGCCCGCCGGCGATCTTCGCAGTCAGATACAGCGGCTCGCCGTCGGTCAGGAGCATCCCGTGTATCACCGGGTTGAACGGCTCGGGCACCACGTTCGCGCCGGCCAGCGAGGCGATCGACAGGGCGGCCACGTCCGCCTGTTGCGAGCCGAGGCCGCCGTGCTTGATCGGGAAGTCGATCGCATCCCCGGCCGCGTAGACGCCCTCGACGCCTCGCACCCGCCCATACGGGTCGACACGGATGAAGCCGTGCTCGCCGAGCGGGATGCCACGGACAGGGGGGCCGTAGAGCTCGGGCAGCGCGACGACCCGCTTGGCGTGCAGACGCCGGTCGCCCGGGTTGATCACGATTTCACCCTCCGCCGGGATCTCCACGTAGGCGGAGTTGATCGTCTCGATGTGCGCCCGCGCGAGCCGCGCCGCGATCGCGCTGGTGGCCGCCGCCCCGAAGATCGCCAGCGGACTGTCCTCCGGCGTGATGATCGTGATCGGCAGCTCGATGTTCATGTCATACGCGCGGCCGGCCGTCATCAGCGCGAGCTCATACAGCGGCAGCTGCCACGCCATCCGCCCCGGCGAGACGAAGGCAAGGCTGTCGACGTAGCCGCCCTCGACGTCCTGAATCAGGCCGTGCAGCGTCTCATCCATGCGACGGTCATCCATCGTCGTCGCGTGCCTGTAACGCGGCACCGCATTCGCGCCGAGCGCCAGCATGAGCGCGTCGTACTCGATCGCCGTGCCCGCCTCGGTGTGAATCACCCGCTGCTCGGGCTCGATGTAGTTCAGCTCGCCCTTGAGCAGCTCCGCGCCCGCGTCAGCGACGATCTGCGCCAGCGGATAGCGCCGCGCCTCGGAGTAGGCGAACGGCTCACGGACCGTCATCGGCCGGTAGACGAACTCGTCGTTCGGGGCGAGCACCGTCACCTCGGTCTGCTTCGGCGCGAGCTCGTTGAGCGCCAGCGCCGTCTCGAGCGCGGCTACGCCGCCGCCCACGAGCACCACGCGAAGCTTGGGCTGAGAGCCATCGCTTGTCATGGCATCAAGCTAGCCTCCGCAACGAGGGCCGCCAGCCGCAGAAGTCCGCCGTGCTTGTGGGGAGAAACTACGGAGCAGCCGCTCACTCGGCGAGCTCGCGCGTCTCACCGAGGCGCTCGAAGCAGGCGCGGTGGTAGTGCTCTCCATCGCGATCGGAGAGGTACGGGTCAAGCAGGCGCGAACTCTCCACGAAACGGCCCTCTGCGAGTGTGATCAGCGGCTCGTACACCCCGATCACCTCGCGGCAATGCCGGCAGTGCAGCATCTCGCTCACCGGCGGCCGCCGGCGGCCGGGGGGAGAGGTGGGTGTGTGCCCGGATCGGCGGTTCGCATGATGCTCCTGGGCCACCGTAGGCCAGGGCCGGCGGACGGGGATGCGCGATCGCCCGAAGCATCCGGAGGGAAACTACGGATCGCCGCCCGTCCCCGACGGGCCGGTTGTTTAGGGGGATTTCTACGTAGCCGCCGCACGCACAGACAGGGCCGGCGCGTCTAAGCTCCAGGGGCGTATGGGCGGCTCCTCTGAGGACCTGTGGCTGCGCCGGCTGCTCGATGTCGGCCGTGAGCTCGTCACCGAGCTCGACCTCGGCGTCGTCCTTGACCGGGTGCTGCAGACGGCGCGGGAGATCACCGGCGCACGCTTCGCCGCTCTCGGGATCCTGAACGAGCAACGCAACGAGCTCGAGCAGTTCCTGACCTCCGGTGTCGATGAGCACACCCAGCGGGCAATCGGCGCGCTGCCGCGCGGGCGCGGCGTGCTCGGCGAGCTGATCGAGCATCCCGAGCCGCTGCGGCTCGCAGATGTCGGCCGGCACCCCTCGAGCTACGGGTTCCCCGCCGGGCATCCGGTGATGCGCAGCTTCCTCGGCGTGCCGATACAGATCCGCGGGGAGGCATGGGGAAACCTGTATCTGACCGAGAAGGCCGGCGGCGAGTTCACCGAGCGCGACGAGGAGGCCGCGATGATCCTCGCCGACTGGGCATCCGTCGCGATCGTCAACGCGCGCCTGTATGAGACCAGCGAGCGCCGCCGGGACGAGGCCGAGCGTGCCATGCGCGGCCTGCAGGCGACCCGCGACGTGGCCGTCGCGATCGGCGGAGAGATCGCGCTCGAGCACGTACTGGAGCTGATCGTCAAGCGCGGACGCGCGCTCGTCGGCGCGCGCAGCCTCTTGATCATGCTCCGCGACGGCCACGAGCTGGTCGTCCAGGCCAGCGCGGGCCATGTCGAGACGATGCGCGGCGCACGCCTGCCGATCGCCGAGTCCACGTCAGGGCAGGTCCTCGAACGCGGCCGCTCCGAGCGGATCAGCGACGTCGCGACACGCCTCCGTGTTGCGCCCGCACAGTTCGGTGTCGTGGATTCACAGACCGCGCTGCTGGTGCCGATGCTCTATCGCGGCGAGGGCCTCGGCGTGCTCGCTGCGTTTGACCGCGGTGAGGAGGGCAGCATCTTCAGCGAGGAGGACGAGCAGCTGATGGGCGCCTTCGCCGCGAGCGCAGCGACTGCGGTCGCGCTCGCCCAGAGCGTGCAGAGCGACCGGCTCCGCAGCTCGCTTGCCGCGGCCGACGCCGAGCGGCGCCGGTGGGCGCGCGAGCTGCACGACGAGACGCTGCAAGGCCTCGGCGGGCTGCGCCTGCTGCTGTCCTCCGCGCGCCGCGGCGACGATCTCGAGCGCGCGCAGGCGGCGATGGGCGAGGCGGTCGAGCACATCGAGCGCGAGATCGCCAACCTGCGCGCGATCATCACCGAGCTCAGGCCGGCTGCCCTGGACGAGCTCGGGCTGCGCACGGCGATCGAGGCGCTGCTGGACCGTCACCGCGAACTGCAGGCGGTCGAGATCGACGGCAGGCTCGAGCTGCCGGGCCCGTCGAAGGGGGAGAGGCGCTTCAGCGATGATCTCGAAACCACCGTCTACCGGCTCGTCCAGGAGGCGCTCACCAACGTCGCCAAGCACACCCAGGCCACGCACGTTCGAGTCGCGGTCACCGATCGCGACGGTGAGCTGCTGCTCGAAGTGCAGGACGATGGCGCCGGCTTCGACCCCGCAGCCTCGAGTGACGGCTTTGGGCTCGCGGGCATGCGTGAGCGCGTGGCCCTCTCCGGCGGGACTCTCAGCGTGGATACCGGCGAGCACGGCACGCTCGTCAGGGCGTGCCTGCCGACGCTCCCCGGCACGCGGATGCAATCAGGTGCCCAGCAGGCCGCGTCGTAGCGCGTAGCGGACCAGTTCGGCGCGCGTCGCGAGCCCCAGCTTGCGGTGGATGTTCGCACGGTGGCTCTCGACCGTCCGGGGAGAGAGGTGCAGCATGCGGGCGATTTCGACGCTCGTATGCCCGAGTGCGATCAGCCGCAGAACTTCGACCTCGCGTGCCGAGAGCGCGTCGTCGCTCAATGCACGGTGCAGCGCATCCAGTCGCGCGGCGACCTGCGGGCTGACGAACTCCTGGCCCCGCGCCGCCGCCCGAACCGCCGCGGCCAGCTCCTCGTCGGCGCGCTCCTTCGCGACGAACCCGAGTGCGCCCGCCGCGAACGCGCGCTGAGCGAACACCGGATCCGCCTCCATCGTCATCACCACGACCTTCGTGGCGGGCGCCCGCTCACGCAGCCGGCTGATCGTCGCGATGCTCGACCCTCCCGGCATATTCAGATCAAGCACGAGCACGTGCGGCTCGTGACCCAGGACGTGTCGTGTGGCCCCTGCGATGTCATCTGCCTCGGCGATCACGCCGATGCCCTTTTCGTCGTCGAGCAGCAGCCTCAGCGAGCGGCGCATGAGAGCGTGATCGTCGGCCAGCACGACGCGGATCGGGAGGTCGCCGGCGACCGCGTCGGCCTCGCCGGGGCGGCTCGCGAGCTGTAGATGTGCGGCCATGACAGCAGGCTAGCCCGACCTGCCGGCTCTCAAACACCGGGAAAACACACCGTTCGCCCTCGGCAAAGCACGGATCGGCCGAGCCGCGAGTCTCGTCGCGGATAGGCTCCGCGGTGCATCCACCCGCGGCTCCGGGAAAAACACGGATGGCCGATGCTCGCGACATACCCATCCTTCCTGCTGTGGCCGGCACACAGACCAGCGCGATCCGCGACACCCCGCCACCCGCGCGGGTCCCGGGTGTCGCGGCGATCGAGACGAGCGCGCTGTGCAAGCGCTACGGCGACACGATCGCGCTTGACGGCCTGAACCTGACCGTCGATGCCGGCGAGGTCTACGGCTACCTGGGCCCGAACGGGTCGGGGAAGACCACCACGATCCGGCTGTTGCTCGGACTGCACCACCCGAGCAGCGGGCGCGCCGAGCTGTTCGGCCTCGACGCCTGGAGCGACCCGGTGAGCGCCCACCGGCGCGTCGCCTATGTCGCCGGCGAGCCGTTCCTCTGGCCCGCGATGACCGGAGCCGAGACGCTCGAGTTCCTCGCGCGGCTTCAGGGCGGCACCGACATCGCCTACCGCGAGACGCTGATCGAGCGCTTCCAGCTCGAGCAGCACAAGAAGATCCGCGCACTCTCGAAGGGCAACCGCCAGAAGGTCCAGCTGATCGCGGCGCTCGCCACGCGCGCCGAGCTGCTCCTGCTGGACGAGCCGACCAGCGGCCTCGACCCGCTGATGGAGGTCGCCTTCCGCGAGTGCATCAACGAGGCCAAGCAGCGCGGGCAGACCGTGTTTCTCTCATCGCACATCCTCAGCGAGGTCGAGGCGCTGTGCGATCGCGTCGGCATTCTCAGAGGAGGACGGCTCGTCGACGAGGGAACGCTCGCCGAGCTCCGCCACCTCGCGGCGCAGACGGTTGAGGTCACGTTCGCGGGCAGGGCGCCGGCGCTGGCGCCGCTCGCGGGCGTGAAGGTGCAGGGCGCCGGGCCCAACGCGCTCCGGTTCGAGGTCGCTGGCCCGATCGGCCCGCTGATCGCCGCGCTGGCCGAGTATCCGGTCGAGACGCTCACGAGTCGCGAGCCCTCGCTCGAGGAGATATTCCTGCACCACTACGACGGCTCCGGCGGCGACGCTCATGGCTAGCGACGCGCTCGCCGTGACCCACGCATCCGAGTCGCCGGCCGGGCCGCTCGTCGGCCGCCGCCCGATGCGGGCGCTTGTCGGCAGAGCGCTGCGAGACGCGCGGGTCCGCACGATCGCATTCGCCTGTCTCTTCGGTCTCTACGCCTACATCCAGCCGGTCGCCTATCGCGACGGCTACAGAACGCTCGCGAGCCGCGCCTCATTCGCACGGGCGTTCGCCGACAACAAGGCCGTTCGCCTGTTCTACGGTGAGCCGCACAACCTGCTGACGGTCAGCGGCTACGCCGCCTGGCGGGTCGGCGGGACGCTCGCGATCTTCGCTGCGATCTTCGGCCTGCTCGCGGCGGTGCGGGCGATGAGAACCGAGGAGGACGCCGGTCGGACGGAGGTGGTACTCGCCGGCGCAGTCGGGCGGCGCACCGCCTATCTCGCGTCCCTGACGGCGATCGCGCTCGGCGTGATCGTCCTCTGGGTTGCGGAGACCGTCGGCTTCATCGCAGGCGGACTGTCGCCGGGTGGTTCGGCATATCTCGCCCTGGCGACCGTGTCGATCGTGCCCGTCTGCGTAGGTGTCGGCGCTGTCGCGAGCCAGCTCGCGCCGACGCGCCGGATCGCGCTCGAGCTGGGAGGCGCAATCGTCGGCCTGTTCTTCCTGCTGCGCGTCGTCGCCGACACCGCGACCGGCCTCGGCTGGCTGCGCTGGGCGACACCGCTCGGCTGGGCCGAGGAGCTGCGTCCCTTCGCCGGTGCTCGCCCGCTCGTGCTGGTCCCGGCCCTCCTGGCGAGCGTCGTGTTGCTGGTCATCGCGGCGCGGATCGCCGCCCGCCGGGATATCGGCACCGGCATCCTGCGGGCGCGCGACAGTGCCCCGCCGCGCTTCGCGCTGCTCTCCTCGCCGAACGCCCAGGCGTTGCGCTCGGAGCGCACCAGTCTGATCGTGTGGCTCGGCGGAGTGGGCGCGTTCGCGTACATCCTCGGCGTGGTCGCGAAGAGCACCTCATCTGCCGGCATCTCGAAGAGCGTCAACCGCGAGCTCGGAAAGCTCGGCACGGGTTCGATCACGACGCCCGCCGGCTACCTCGGCTTCACGTTCATCTTCTTCGTCCTGGCGATCAGCCTGTTCGTGTGCGCGCAGGTGGGCGCCGCCCGGCGCGAGGAAGCCGATCAACAGCTCGAGACGCTGCTCGCGATGCCCGTCGGGCGTGCCGGCTGGCTCGCCGGCCGGCTCCTGCTGGCAACGGTGGCCGCCGCCGCGCTCGCGCTTGCCGCGGGGGCGCTCGCATGGGTCGGCGCGGCGTCCGGCGGCGTTGACATCCCGCTCGCAAAGCTGCTCGAGGCGGGCGCCAACTGTCTTCCGGTCGCGCTCCTGTTCCTCGGGATCGCGGCGCTCGCCTACGCGCTCCTCCCGCGAGCCAGCTCCGGGATCGCCTACGGGCTCGTGACGATCGCCTTCCTGTGGGACCTCGTCGCCTCGCTGCTCAACGTCCCGAAATGGCTCGTTCACGCGACCCCGTTCGCACACATCGGGCTGGTGCCGGCCGAGCCGTTCCAGGCGGGCGGCGCCGCGGCGATGCTCGCGATCGCGATCGCGACGGGCCTCGCCGCGATATGGGCGTTCACTCGCCGCGACATCACGGGATATTGAGAGTGGGCGCCTCATGCTGCAGAAGGTAGCCGTCGGGCGTTGGTCGCTGGACGCGTACGAGGGCATCGCGCCGGAGGCGATACTGGGGGAGTTGCGCGAGCACGCTCGCGCGCTCAGGGGCGCGCGGATCCTGAACGTCAACGCCACCGCCTACGGCGGCGGCGTCTCCGAGCTGCTGCGCTCCGCCGTGCCGCTGCTGCGCGACCTCGGGCTCACGGTCGACTGGAAGGTGATCGCCGGCAGCGAGGACTTCTTCGCCGCCACCAAGGTGCTGCACAACGCGTTGCAGGGCTCCACACGTTCGCTGACGGGCAGCGAGCAGGCGGCCTACCTCGACTGCGCCCGCGAGAACGCCGGCAGCCTCGACGGCGGCTACGACTTCATCGTCATACACGACCCGCAGCCGGCGGGCCTGCTGAGCATGCACGGCAAGGGCGACGCTCGCTGGGTGTGGCGCTGCCACATCGACACCAGCGAGCCGAACCCCGACGCCTGGCGGTTCCTCGCGCCCCTGCTCGAGGGCTTCGATGCAGCGGTGTTCACGATGCCGCAGTTCGTGCCGCCCGACCTGCCGATCCGGCGTGTCGAGGTGATCGCTCCGGCGATCGACCCGCTCAGTCCGAAGAACCTCGAGCTCGAGCTCGACACCGCCCGGCAGATCCTCGACTGGATCGGCGTCGAGCTCCCCGGGCGCCTGGTCACCCAGGTTTCCCGCTTTGACTCCTGGAAGGACCCGCTCGGTGTGCTCGACGCCTATCGCATGGTGCGCGAGGAGATCCCCGAGCTGCAGCTCGCGCTCGTCGGCTCGATGGCGCTCGATGACCCCGAGGGTTGGAAGGTCTACGGCCAGGTCGCGGAGCACGCCCTCGATGACCCGCTGATCCACCTGCACACGAACCTCACCGGCGTCGGCAACGTCGAGGTCAACGCGTTTCAACGCCTTTCCGAGGTGATCGTGCAGAAGTCGATCCGCGAGGGCTTTGGCCTTGTCGTCTCAGAGGCGCTGTGGAAGGGCACGCCTGTCGTCGCCGGTCGTACCGGGGGCATCCCGCTGCAGATGCCCGACGGCATCGGCGGCATGATGGTCGACTCGACCGAGCAGTGCGCGACGGCGATGCTCAGCCTGCTCAACGATCCCGCAACGCGCGAGCGGCTCGGCCGCAGCGGTCGCGAGCGTGTGCGCCAGCACTTCCTGCTGCCGCGGCTGCTGATGGAGGAGCTGCGACTGCTGGCGTCGCTCAGCTGACGTCCGGCTCGGGCAGCAGGACGATCTTGCCGTGCGTGTGCCGGTCGGCGAGCTCGGTGAATGCGGCCCGTACCTGATCGAGCGGGTAGGTATTCGCGATCGGCATCTCGAGACGTCCATCGGCCGTCAGCGCGACGAGCTCGGCGAGCAGTGGGGCGCTGGCAACCGTGTGCGTGCCCTCTGTGTGGGCACCGACACGCTGCGCCGTCTCATAGTCGATGATCGTGTTGATCCGCTGCGGCGGGACGCCGAGCTCGATCGCCAGCTCGACGTAGCCGCCGCCGAAGGTGTCGATGAACGCCTCGACGGTGCCGCCCGCCGCGTCCCCGATGCGCTCGGCCTGCCCGTCGCCGTAGGTGACCGGCAGGACATCGTGGGCGCGCAGCCAGTCGTGGTTTCGCTCGCCGGCGAGCCCGATCACCGTCGCGCCCGTGTTGCGCGCGAGCTGCACCGCCGCCGAGCCGACGCCGCCCGCCGCCGCGGAGACGACGACGGTCTCGCCCGCCCGAGGCGCGACCGCTCGGACGGATGCCAGCGCGGCCATGCCGACGACGAACAGCGACCCTGCGACCTCCCACGGGACCGAGGGTGGCTTGGCCGTCAGCTGGTCGACCGGGACGACGACGAGCTCCGCGTGGCTTGCCCGCTGCTCGGTCCAGCCGAGCACCTCATCGCCGACGGAGAAGCCACTCAGGCCCTCGCCGAGCGCAGCGACGACGCCCGCGAAGTCCGTGCCCTCACCGGAGGGGAAGCTCGCCGGCCAGCGATCGTGCAGGAGGCCCTCGCGGATCGCGATCTCGCCGGGGTTGATGGCGGCCGCCCTGACCGCCACGAGCACCTCACCCGCCGCCGCCACCGGGTCCTCGACGTCACGCACATCGAGCACATCGACGCCGCCGTATTCGTCAAACCGAACCGCTCTCATCGCGCCTCCTGACTGTCGTCACCGGTCTGCACGCCCGCCATGCTCAAACTAGCGAAGGACTCTCCACGGGCCCTGCTAGCAAGGCTCGCTCGCGAGCGCGCGGAGGTGAACGCCCTCTGTGCCCTCCAGCGAGAAGCCCATCGCCGGGCCGGGCGAGAGGCCGATCCGCAGCACCGGGCGCCGCCAGCGCGCGTCCTGATCGCGGTCGACGAAGACCGGTGTGTCACCGACGACGCCGAGCAGGACATCCTCGGGGCCGGGCGGGAGCTCAGCGGCAGGCAGGCAGATCGGCGAGCTGCCGTCACAGCAGCCGCCGGACTGGTGGATCACGAGCGGCCCGTAGCGCGCCGCCAGGCGCTCGAGCAGCTCGAGCACCGGCGGCGTCGCGCTGACGCGTCCCTCACCCTCCGCCGCCATCTCCTAGAAGAACCCGAGCGGCTGGGGGTCATAGCTGACCAGCAGGCACTTCGTCTGCGTGTAGTGGTCGAGCATCATGCGGTGGTTCTCGCGCCCGACCCCGGAGGCCTTGTAGCCGCCGAACGCGGCGCCGGCAGGGTAGAGGTGGTAGCAGTTGGTCCACACGCGACCTGCCTTGATCGCGCGGCCCATGCGAAACGCGCGGCTGCCGTCGCGTGTCCAGACGCCGGCGCCGAGTCCGTACATCGTGTCGTTGGCGATCTCGAGTGCCTCGGCCTCGTCCTTGAACGTGGTCACCGCGAGTACCGGGCCGAAGATCTCCTCCTGGAAGACCCTCATGTCGTTGCTGCCCTTCAGCACCGTCGGCTCGAAGTAGTAGCCGTCCTCGAGCCCGCCGTCCATCTCCGCGCGATGGCCGCCGATCAACAGCTCGGCGCCCTCGTCAAGGCCGATCTTCACGTAGCTTTCGATCTTCTCCAGCTGCGCCTTTGAGACCTGAGGGCCGATCTGGGTGCTCGGGTCCAGCGGGTGGCCCTGGCGAATCGCGCGGATGCGCTCCAGGCAGCGTCCCATGAACTCCTCATAGATCGACTCCTGGATCAGCGCACGGGACGGGCAGGTGCAGACCTCGCCCTTGTTGAAGGCGTACAGCACGAGGCCCTCGATCGCCTTGTCCAGCAATGCGTCGTCGGCGTCGAGGATGTCCGCGAAGAAGATGTTCGGCGACTTGCCGCCCAGCTCGGTCGTCGAGGGGATCAGGTTCTGCGCGGCGTAGCCCATGATCAGCCTTCCGGTGACGGTCTCGCCGGTGAACGCGATCTTCGCGATCCGCTTGCTGGAGCCAAGCGCGCGGCCGACCTCGGCGCCTGAGCCGTTGACGATGTTGATCACGCCGGGCGGGACGACGTCCTGGATGACCTCGGCGAGCTTCAGCAGCGACCACGGTGTCGGGCTGGCCGGCTTGATCACCGTGCAGTTGCCACCCGCGAGCGCCGGCGCGATCTTCCACGCGGCCATCAGCAGCGGGAAGTTGAACGGGATGATCTGCCCGACGACGCCAAGCGGCTCCCGGAAGTGGTAGGCGTAGGTCTTCTCGTCGATCTCCGAGATCGAGCCCTCCTCGGCGCGGACGGCGCCGGCGAAGTAGCGGAAGTGGTCGATCGCCAGCGGCAGGTCGGCGGCGAGCGTCTCGCGGACCGGCTTGCCGTTCTCCCAGCTCTCCGCGACCGCGAGCATCTGCAGGTTCTCCTCGATCGCGTCGGCGATCGCGTCGAGCACCGCGGCGCGCTCAGCCGGCGAGCGCCGGCCCCACTCGTCCTTGGCGGCGTGCGCCGCGTCGAGCGCAAGCTCGACATCGGCGGGGGTTGAGTCAGCGACCTCGCAGAAGGCCTCGGCGGTGGCGGGTGAGAGGTTCTCGCGGTAGCCACCGCCTGACGGCGCCACCCACTCGCCGCCGATGAAGTTCTCATAGCGGGCCTTCAGCTCAACGATGCTCTCCGGCTCACCGGGTGCCGCGAATACGGTGGGGGTGTCGACTGCGACTGCCATCAGATTTCTCCTTGTCGGGTGGTGATGTGAGGGTCGGGTGGGTCGGGTCGGACTCAGACGGTGGTGGGGACGCTCTCGCGTTCGGTGACCGGGCTCGGCACCGCGGCCATGCGGAAGACCATCCGCGGCGCCGGCGCGCTGCCGTCGAGCACCTCGGCGATCGCCTCGTTGACGTCGTCGAGCTCGCGCTCGACGCGCTCGACCTTCGTGAGACCACGGCGGTGAAGCTCGAAGACCTCCACGAGATCGTGGTGGGTGCCGACGATCGACCCCCTCACCGTCAATCCGCCGAGCACGGTCTGGAAGATCGGCAGGCGCATCTCGTTCTCGGCTGGCAGGCCGACGCAGACGAGCGTGCCGCCGCGCGCGAGCGACCCGAGCGCCTGCTCGAATGCCGACGGGGTGACGGCCGTCGAGATCGCCTGATCGGCGCCTCCGAGCGCCTGGATCGCGGCGATCGGGTCCTGCTCACCGACGTGAACGACGTGCTCGGCGCCGAGCGCCCGCGCCGTGTTCAGTCGCTCCTCGTTGATATCGACGGCGACGACCGCTGCGCCTGTTGTGCGGGCGTACTGGATCGCCAGGTGACCGAGGCCGCCTGCACCGAAGACCGCGACGAGCCCGGCGGAAGACGCCCCCGAGACCTTCACCGCCTTGTAGGTCGTGACGCCCGCGCACGTCAGCGGCGCGGCGTCCAGCGGGTCGACATCGTCGGGGACGCGCACGACGTGGCGTGCGTATCCGACCGCGTACTCGGCGAAGCCGCCGTTCATGCCGTAGCCGGTGTTGATCTGCGACTCGCACAGCGTCTCTGCACCTGAGTTGCAGTAGCGACAGTCCCCGCACGCATAGCCGAGCCAGGGCAACGCGACGCGCATGCCCTGCTCGAGCCCGTGCGAGTTGCCGGGACCGACGCGCTCGATGATCCCGACGCCCTCGTGACCGGGGATGAACGGCGGGGCCGGCTTCACCGGCCACTCTCCGCGGGCGGCGTGGATATCGGTGTGACAGAGCCCGCAGGCCTCGATACGCACCAGCACCTGCTCGGGGCCGGCGACCGGAACCGGCGCATCCTCGAGGGCGAGGGGCTGGTCGAAGCTGTGGACGATCGCGGCCTTCATCGGGGGCTCTCCTCGGTCGGGGAGTCCACGATCACACGCCGGCGGTCGCACGCCATCCGCACAATCAGCGGGACATACCTCAGTAGTCGTCCCCGGGCGCGCCAATCCGCCAGTGGTTTCTACGTACCGGTCCGGTGGCGCGCGCCCGATGGCTGGGCGCACACGGACACCTAGCGTGAGAGCGGTGCACTCGCAGGCAGACACGTCCGAGAGCGCGAACCGTATCGAGCCGATCGAGCCGACCGAGCAGGTCGACCTGCTCCTGCGCGACCTGCGCTCCTCGACGCAAGGGCTCTCCACCGCCGAGGCCGGCCGCCGGCTGATCCAGTACGGGCCCAACGAGCTGACCCGGCGCGGCGGCGCGAAGTGGCCGCGTGAGCTGATGCGCCAGCTCAGCCACCCGCTCGCGCTGCTGCTGTGGCTCGCCGCTGCCCTCTCATTCGCGGTCGGCAGCGAGACCGTCGCGGTCGCGGTGCTGCTCGTGATCGCGCTCAACGCGGTGTTCGCGTTGATCCAGGAGATGCAGGCCGAGCGTGCCGTCGAGGCTCTCGCCCAGTTCCTGCCCCAACAGGTCACGGTGCTGCGCGACGGCGGGCCGGCCGAGATCCTCGCGAGTGAGCTCGTGCCCGGCGACGTCGTGCTCGTGCAGGAGGGAGATCGGATCGCGGCCGATATGCGCCTGATCGCGGGAGCGGTCGAGGTGGACCTCTCGACGCTCAACGGCGAGTCCGCTCCGGCGCTGCGTTCGGCCGACCTGATCGATCCGGGCGTGACCCGGATCGTGGCGCGGGACCTGCTGTTCAGCGGCACCAGCGCCACCGGCGGGGAGGCGCGCGGCGTCGTGTTCGCGACGGGGATGGCCACCGAGCTCGGCCGCATCGCCGCGCTCTCCGAGCGCGTCAAGGAGGAGCCGAGCCCACTTGAAACACAGGTGCGCAAAGTCGCCTGGCTGATCGCCACGATCGCGATCGCGATGGCCGTCGCGTTCGTTCCGATCGCCATCTTCGGCGCCGGCCTGTCGGTGCAGAGCAGCATCGTCTTCGCGGTCGGCCTGCTTGCCGGCAACGTCCCCGAGGGGCTGCTCCCGGTCATCACCCTCGCCCTCGCCGTCGCGGTCGGGGCCCTCGCCCGCCGCGGCGCGCTGGTCAAGCGCCTGAGCGCGGTCGAGACGCTCGGTTCAGCCGACGTGATCTGCACCGACAAGACGGGGACGCTGACCGAGAACCGGATGAGGCCGACGGCGCTGTGGACACTGGCAGGCGAGCTCAACCTCCAGGGCGAGCGGCCGGCCACAGTCACCGATGGCGTGAGCAGAGCGGTTGCCACGGCCGCACGCGCCTGCAACAACGCGCGGATCGAGCCTGGTGGGGAGGACAGCGGCGACCCGACGGAGGTCGCGCTGCTGCATGTCTCGGAGATGCTGGGCGCTCGATTCGACGCTTCCGCCCGCGAGCGCTCACGCCGCCACCAGTACAACTTCGATCCCGAGCGCAAGCTGATGTCGACCCTCGACCGCGCACCGGGAGGCGACTGGCTGTCCACCAAGGGCGCGCCGGAGGCTGTGCTGCCGCGTTGCAGCACAGCCCTGACCGCCGACGGGGCAGACGCCGTCCTGGGAGAGGCCGAGCGCGAGCAGATAACCGCGGCGGTCGAGCGGTTCGCGAACAGCGGCCTGCGTGTCCTCGCGCTCGCGCGCCGGCAGCTTCCCGCCGGCGTTGAGCCTCCCGAGCGCGAGCAGGCAGAGGACCACCTGTCCTTCCTCGGCCTCGTCACGATGCAGGATCCGCCCCGCGCAGAGGTCACAGACGCCGTCGCGCGCTGCCATCAGGCAGGGATACGGATCGTGCTGATCACCGGCGATCACCCGCTGACCGCGGCAGCCATCGCCGGACAGGTCGGCATCGGCGGGGCGGACCCGCTGATCGTCAACGCACAGCGCTTCGACCACCGCCACGAGCAGGAGATCCGCGACATCCTCGCCACCGGCCGCGAGGTCATCTTCGCCCGTGCATCGCCGGAGACGAAGCTGCAGATCGCCGAGGTGCTGCGCAGCGAACGTCACGTCGTCGCGATGACCGGCGACGGCGTCAACGACGCCCCCGCTCTGCGCACGGCCGACATCGGCGTCGCGATGGGCCGCTCCGGCACCGATGTCGCCAGGGAGGCATCGACGATGGTGCTGACCGACGACAACTTCGCGACGATCGTGGTTGCGATCGAGGCCGGACGCCAGGTCTATGACAACGTCCGGAAGTTCATCCAGTACATCTTCGCCCACGCGACGCCCGAGGTCGTGCCGTTCCTCGTCTTCGCGCTTTCGGGTGGGGCGATCCCGCTCCCGCTGACGGTGATGCAGCTGCTCGCGTTCGACGTCGGGACCGAGACGCTTCCCTCGCTCGCGCTCGGTCGCGACCCGATCGAGCCCGGCAGCATGGAGCGTCCCCCGCGCAGTCGCTCGCAGGGTGTCATCCAGGGTCCGATGCTCATCCGCGCCTGGCTGTTCCTCGGGGCGATGGTCTCGGCGCTCTCGCTCGCAGGCTTCTTCTACGTCCTGAATCGCGCCGGCTGGCATCCCGGCGACCCCGTCGGCGCGGGACACCCGCTGCACCATCCATACCTGGAGGCGACCACGATGACGTTCGCCGGGATGATCGCCGGGCAGATCGGCACGGCATTCGCCGTCAGAACCAGGCGCGCCTCGCTGCGCTCGATCGGTGTCCTCAGCAACCGCTATCTGCTGCTCGCGATCGCAGCAGAGCTCGCGCTCGCGGCACTGTGCATCTACGCGCCACCACTGCAGTCACTTCTCGGCACGGCCCCGCTGTCGCCAAGCGACCTGGCGTTCCTTGTGCCCTACCCGCTGATCGTCTGGGGCGCCGATGAGCTGCGCCGCTGGCTCGTTCGCCGCAGAGCCCGGCCCGAGACGCTCGCCGCGTCCGGGCAGGCGTCAGCCTGAGCGCGCGGCCCTGACCTGTCGCGCGATCTCGACGTCCTCACGGGCCGTGAGGACCAGGCAGCGGACAGCGCCGCCCTCGCCGCCGATGTCGGCGTCGCCGTCGGCGACGCCGTTGCGCACGCCGTGGAGCGACACGCCGAGGAACCCGAGCCCCTCGGCAGCCCGGCGACGAACCTCCGGCGCGTGCTCCCCGACGCCGCCGGTGAAGACGAGCGCATCGAGGCCGTCGAGCGCTGCTGCCATCGCCGCGACACCCGCGCGCAGCCTGTGCACGTACACGCCGAGCGCGAGCTGCGCGGTCGGCTCGCCCGCCCCGTCCCGCTCGAGGATCTCGCGCATGTCAGCGCTGCCCGCGAGACCCGCCAGGCCCGAGCGGTGCTCGAGCGCTTCGGCAAGCTCGCCCGGCGAGAGGCCCTCGTGCTCGAGCAGCCAGAGCAGCATGCCCGGGTCGACGCTGCCCGAGCGCGTCGCCATCACCAGGCCCTCGAGCGGAGTGAACCCCATCGTCGTCTCGACCGAGCACCCGTCCTTGATCGCGCACAGCGACGCGCCCGCGCCCAGATGGCAGCTCACGATCCGCAGCCCGCGACCGTCGTGTTGCAGCAGCGCCGGCGTCCTCCGCGCCACCCACGCGTGCGAGAGGCCGTGAAACCCGTAGCGGCGCAGACCCCAGCGCTCTCGCCACCCCGCCGGCAGCGCATACGTTGCCGCCGCCGCCGGGATCGTGCGATGGAACGCCGTGTCAAAGCACGCGAACGCCGGCACATCCGCCAGCACCCCGCTCACCAGGTCCAGAGCGGCCAGGGACTTGGGCTGATGAAGCGGCGCGAGCTCGCTCAGCTCGCGCAGGGCCCTCTCGACATGCGCGTCGATCCTCACCGCCTCGCGATAGCGCTCGCCACCGTGGACGATACGGTGACCGACGACATCGGCCTCGCCCAGCCCTGAGCCGAGCGCCTCGTGCAACTCCCGTGGGTCGGCCTGCCCAGCCGGCGCCGCCAGCTCGCGGCCGGCAAGCACCGTGTCCTCGCCGTCCAGCAACGTCAGCTTCAGGCTGCTCGAGCCGGCGTTTACGACCAGAACTCGCTCCCGTCGCTCTATGCCCGTGCTCCCGCCGGCGGGCCGTCGTCGCCCGGCCAGTTCCAGTCGGTGACGTCGGGTGGATCCTCGCCGTGCTCCCGCGTGTAGGCACGATGGCGCAAGCGCTCGTCGACCATCTGCTGGCGCAACGGCGCGCAGCGCCCCGCGAGTCCCGGCACGCGGTCGATCACATCGATCACGAGATGAAAACGGTCGAGGTCGTTGAGCATCACCATGTCAAACGGCGTCGTCGTGGTGCCCTCCTCGTTGTACCCGCGCACATGCAAGTTCGCATGGTTGGCGCGACGGTAGGTCAAACGGTGGATCAGGGCGGGATACCCGTGGTAGGCGAAGATCACCGGTCTGTCGGTCGTGAACAGGGCGTCGAACTCGACATCGGCGAGGCCGTGTGGGTGGACCGTGTCGGGCTCCAGGCGCATCAGGTCGACCACGTTGACGACCCGCACCCTCAGCTCGGGCAGGTGCTCGCGCAACAGGCCCGCGGCGGCGACGGTCTCCAATGCGGGCACGTCCCCGGCGCAGCCGAGCACGACGTCGGGCTCCTCCTCGCCGCTGTTTGAGAAGTACTCCCAGATCCCGATGCCGCGTGTGCAGTGCGCCAGCGCCTCGTCCATCGACAGGAAGTTCGGCGACGGCTGCTTGCCTGCCACGATCACGTTGACGTAGTCGCGGCTGCGCAGGCAGTGGTCGGCGACCGACAGCAGACAGTTGGCATCCGGCGGCAGATACACGCGCACGATCTCCGCCTTCTTGTTGACGACGTGGTCGATGAACCCCGGATCCTGGTGGGAGAAGCCGTTGTGATCCTGGCGCCAGACATGCGAGGACAGCAGGTAGTTCAGGGACGCCACCGGTGCCCGCCAGGGGATGTCACGCGTGACCTTCAGCCACTTCGCGTGCTGGTTGAACATCGAGTCGATGATGTGGATGAACGCCTCGTAGCAGTTGAAGATCCCGTGACGGCCGCTGAGCAGATAGCCCTCGAGCCACCCCTCGCAGAGGTGCTCTGACAGCGCCTCCATCACGCGTCCTTCCGGGTCGAGGTGATCGTCGCTTGCGAGCAGCTCGGCCTCCCACACCCGGTTGGTGGCCGCGAACACGGCGCCGAGGCGGTTCGACGCGGTCTCATCGGGTCCCATCAGGCGAAAGTTCTCCGGGTTCATGCGGATCACGTCGCGCACGAAGTTGCCGAGCACGCGTGTCGGCTCGCTGACGGTCCCGGTGGGGGAGGGCACCGTCACCGCGTAGTCGCGGAAGTCCGGCAGCTCCAGCTCGCGCAGCAGCAGGCCGCCGTTGGCGTGCGGGTTGGCGCCCATGCGCCGCTCGCCCTGCGGGGCGAGCGCGGCGAGATCCGCGCGCAGCGCCCCGTCCTGCCCGAACAGCTCCTGCGGTCGGTAGGAGCGCATCCACCGCTCGAGCTGGAGGAGATGCCCGGGGTTGCCGCCAAGGTCGGAAAGGGGCACCTGATGGGAGCGAAACGAGCCCTCGGCAGGAAGCCCGTCGACCGTCGTCGGTCCGGTCCAGCCCTTCGGGCTGCGCAGCACGATCATCGGCCAGCGCGGTCGCTCGCGCTGACGATCCTCGCGTGCGCTGCGCTGGATCTGCGCGATCTCGTCCGCGACGTCATCGAGTGTCGCGGCCATCAGCTGGTGCATCGCCTCGGGGTCATGACCCTCGACGAAACGAGGGGTGTAGCCGTAGCCCTCGAGCAGCGCGCGCAGCTCCGCGTGGGGTATCCGCGCGAGCACCGTCGGGCTGGCGATCTTGTAGCCGTTCAGGTGCAGCACCGGCAGGACGGCACCATCGTGTACGGGGTCGAGGAACTTGTTCGAGTGCCAGCTCGCGGCGAGCGCCCCGGTTTCCGCCTCGCCGTCGCCGATCACGCAGCAGACCAACAGCTCGGGGTTGTCAAACGCGGCGCCGTGGGCGTGCAGCAGCGAGTAGCCGAGCTCGCCGCCCTCGTGGATCGATCCGGGTGTCTCCGGCGCGACGTGGCTCGGGATGCCGCCCGGGAAGGAGAACTGGCGAAACAGCCGGCGGATGCCCTCGGAGTCCCTGCCGATGTGCGGGTAGACCTCGCTGTAGGTGCCCTCGAGGTAGACGTTCGCGACGACACCGGGCCCGCCGTGGCCTGGGCCCGCGACATACAGGACGCTCAGATCGCGCTCGCGGATGATCCGGTTCAGGTGCGCGTAGATGAAGTTCAATCCCGGCGTCGTGCCCCAATGGCCGAGCAGCCGCGGCTTTGTGTGCTCGATCCGCAGCGGCTCGCTCAGCAGCGGGTTGTCCAGCAGGTAGATCTGCCCTACCGACAGGTAGTTGGCCGCGCGCCAGTATTCGTCGAGCTGACGCAACTCGATCGGTGTCAGCGGGCCGGTCAACAGCGCCATCCTCGCACGCTTCGGCACAGCGGGGCCCGACAGCGCGTCCGATCGACTGCCCCACCGCAGAAGCCGGTTCCCCTCCTCAGCCCTGCGCGGAGAGGTCGATCGCGGCGCTGCCCTCGAAGCGTCCCCGGCGGAGATCCTCGAGGGCGATCGCCGCATCCTCGAGCGCGTAGGAGCGCACCTCCGTGCGGACCGGAACCTCTGGCGCGAGCGCGAGGAACCCGCGGGCGTCCTCGCGGGTCAGGTTCGCGACCGAGCGAACGACACGCTCACCCCACAGGATCGAATAGGGGAACGCGGGAATGTCCGACATGTGGATGCCGGCGCATACGACCACGCCGCCCTTCGCGAGCATCCGCAGCGCCCCCGGGATCAGCGCCCCGTCGGCCGCAAAGACGATCGCCCCATCAAGCTCCTCCGGGGGTGCTGTCGTCGAATCGCCCGCCCACTCCGCTCCCAGCGTGCGCGCGAACGCCTGCGTGGCCTCATCGCCGGGTCGCGTGAACGCGAACACCCGCCGCCCCTGGCGGCTCGCGACCTGGGCGACGATGTGCGCCGAGGAGCCGAACCCGAACAGGCCGAGCCGCTCGGCATCGCCGCTCATTCCCAACGCCCGGTATCCGATCAGCCCGGCGCACAGCAGCGGCGCGATCTGAAGGTCCGAGTACGCGTCGGGCAACGCGAAGCAGAAGCGGCTGTCAGCGGTCGCGAACTCCGCGAACCCGCCGTCGATGTCGCGCCCGGTGAAGCGCGCTCGATCACACAGGTTCTCGCGGCCGCTCAGGCAGTAGCGACAGCTGCCGCACGTCCAGCCGAGCCACGGGATCCCGACACGCATGCCAGGCTCGAGTTCTGGGTCTGCCGCGTCTGAGCGCTCGCCGAGGGCGACGACCGTGCCGACGATCTGATGCCCGGGGATGACAGGCGGCCGCGGGATCTCGACATCTCCGTCGAGCAGGTGCAGATCGGTGCGGCAGACCCCGCAGACGCTGACACGCACGAGCACTTCGTTCACCCCCGGAAGCGGCTGCTCGCGCTCGAGCGCCCGCATCACGCCCGGGCGCTCTATCTGCACTGCGCGCATCGCTGGATGATGACGAGAGCAGTCCCCGAGAGCAGTCCCGCAGGAACGCCTCGTCCTATGCGTCCGCGGTGGCGCCGCGAATCGGCCTGCACCCGATCCGATCGGGCGCGCTGACGGCGAGAGCGAACGCTGTGTCTCCGCAGCTGTGCCCGCCGATGCCGGGCGCCGGGATCACGCGACCGCCATGCTCTGCGCCGCGGCGGCCTCACGCCGATCGCCACTTGCACCCTGCAGCACGACCTTCAGAGCGTTGGTGTTCGCGGCGTCTGCGAAGGTGTCGTATGCGGTCATGGTGTCGCCGAGCGGGAAGCGGTGTGTGGCGAACAGCGACGGGTCCAGGCGACCGCTTGAGATCAGCCTCATCAGCTGGGGGATGCTGAACGTGTCGACCAGCCCCGTCGTGATGGTGACGTCGCGAATCCACAGCTTCTCCAGATGCAGGGTGGCTGCCTGACCGTGAACGCCGATGTTCGCCACCCGCCCGCCGGGCCGGATCAGCTCGGCGGCCAGCTCGAAGGTCTGCGGCACGCCGACCGCCTCGAATGCGACATCGGCGCCGAGGCCCTCCGTCAGCTCCATCACCCGCGCGACCGGGTCCTCCGCGGCGTTGTTGATCGTCGTGTCGGCTCCGAACCTGCGCGCGCTCTCCAGGCGGCTGTCGGCAAGGTCGATCGCGACGATCCGCCCGGGCGTATACAGCCGCGCCGTGAGGATCGCGGCCAAGCCGATCGGGCCTGCGCCGACGATCGCCACGACATCCCCGGGTGAGACCATGCCGTTGAGCACTCCGACCTCGAACGAGGTGGGCAGGATGTCGGCGAGGAACAGCACCTGCTCGTCGGTGAGCTGCTCGGGCACCTTGTAGACGGAGTTATCGGCGAACGGCACGCGGGCGTACTCGGCCTGCAGCCCGTTGATGAGGTGGCCGAAGATCCAGCCGCCTCCGCCCAGGCACTGCCCGTAGCGGCCCTCCTTGCAATAACGACAGCGCCCGCACGAGCTCACGCACGACATCAGCACCCGGTCGCCCGGGGAGACCGTGCTCACGCTCGCTCCCACCTCCTGCACCGTCCCGACGGCCTCGTGGCCGAGTACCGTGCCAGGGGTCGTCTCGGGCACATCACCTTTGAGGATGTGCAGATCGGTGCCGCAGATCGTCGAGGTGTCGATGCGCACGATCGCGTCGGTCGGATCGAGGATCGTGGGATCATCGACCGTGTCCCAGCCGCGCTCTCCGGGGCCGTGGTAAACGAGAGCCTTCATCTCCGGTTCCTGCCTTTGGTCGTTGAGCGATGACGTGGATCGCGGCGCTGGACCCGCTGTGTGAGCCACCATGCGACCGCGCTTGAAGCCTGACGTTCTGTCCGGCATGCCACATCGGGAGCTTCCACCGACCGGGCTGCACGTTTCTACGGATCTCGACGAACCGTCTCGTCTGCCACCCGTGCTCTGAGCCGGTCCGCCGGCCCGCAGCCGTCCACCGAGCGGTCCGCGGCGCGGGCAATCTCGGCGACCTGCGCCTCCAGGGCCCCGACCGTGTCGAGCCTCAGAACCGTTCCCTCGGGGTGATCGTCGAGCTCCTCGAAGCTGCCGAACTGCTCTTCGGCGATCTCGGCGGTTGCGTCGGACACGCGTCGCGCGTCGCCGAGACGCCGGGTGGCGCGCTCCAGGGCCAGCTCGAGTGGGATCTCACAGCGGACGATCAGCAGCGGCACGCCGGTCGCTCGCAGGGCGTCGAGAAGCACTGCGCGATCCTTGCGCGCGCGGCACGTTGCATCGACGATCACGCCGTTCTCGCGCTCGAGCGCGTGCAGCGCGTCTCGAGTGAGCTGCTCGTATGTCGCGCGGGTGAAGCCGGCGCTGTAGTGCTCCGGGCGCGCGCGTTGTGAGGGCGCGAGCTGCGCCAGCCGCTTGCGCACGGCGTCGGAGGAGACGGCAGGCATCTCAGAGCGGCGCGAGAGCTCGGCGGCCAACACCGACTTGCCGCTGGCAGCGGGTCCGCAGACGACGACGGCGAGCGGCGCTCGCGCACGCCAGCAGAGCCGTTCGCTGAGCCGCCACAACCGTTGCGCGGAGCGCAACCGCTCGAAGCGGGCGACACCGTCGTGCTCCGCTGCGGCGATCAACGTCACCTTCGCACGCACGAGCGCGCAGTGGGCGGCGTAGAAGGAGCGCAGCCGCTCATCGCCGGGGTCCACGCCCGCATCGCGGTAGGCGGCGATCAGCTCGCGCGCCGCCCACCGCTGTCCGCTGGCCTCCAGATCCATCGCGAGGAACGCGAGGTCGCATGCGACGTCGGCCCTGCGCAGCGCCGGGTCGAACTCGATCCGATCGACGACACGGACTGTCGGCCCGGCCAGCACGTGCTCGCAGCGCAGGTCGCCGTGGCCGTCGCGGGCGAGGCCGAGCTGCGCGCGGCGGCGAAACCCGGACGCGTGCGCGCCCACAAATGCCTCGCCGAAGCCGCGGGCGACGTCCACGTGCCAGCCGGCCGGAGGGCCGACGTGCTGCAACTCCGCCACGTTTCGCTGCCAAAGGCCGAGCACCCGCTCCGCGTCCCAACCCGCCACCACGTCGGCGGAGCGGTGGAAGCCTGCCAGCAGCCGAGCCGCCGCCGCGACCTGCGCCCGGGTGAGAGAGCCCGCTGCGATCAGTCCGGCGAACGTGTCGTCCTCGCTGAAGCTGCGCATTTCAACGACGTACTCCACCGCGTCAGGCGCCCCGTCGCAGGCGATGCGAAAGCCGTCCGCTGTCCTGACGATCGCGCGCACGCCCAGATAGATTCCCGGCGCGAGCTCCTGGTTCACCCGTACCTCCTCGTGACAGGCGCGGTGGCGGAGCTCGAGCGTGCTGTAGTCGAGGAAGCCGAGCGCCAGCGGCTTCTTGATCTTGTAGGCGCGCTTGCCGGCCACGAACACCCATGATGCGTGGGTCTCATGCACCGCGACCCGCGGCGCTCCTCGATACATGGCCGGGGTGGCGAGCGCGCGCAGCAGGGAGGGGTCGCCACGCTGCTGCGGGGAGCGGTCGATCCGGGTCGTGGGGGAGGCGGGCATCGCTTACCTGAAATGCACGAACAGCACACGGCAGATACTGCTCGACGACCGACATATCGCGTCCGTGGAACGCCGCGCCCTCACCGGGGACGCTACGGATGGCGCACCGGGCCGTTCCGATCGCCCAGGAAGATGTGGGAAACCCGCAGCGCGGAGTGGTGGGATCTGCGGATGCCGTCCACGGCCCTCGGCAGGAGGATCGTTACTCAGACCGGAGACCATATGCGAGCAGAGGGGAGGGCACGTGTCATCCGCGACAGAGCAGGCGAGCGAGCGCGACTATCTGCTCGAGCGACTGCAGAACCTGCGAGCGGTACTGCCGGTGTTCGCACAGGAGCTCGCGAGTGCGCGTCGGCAGGCCGCTCAGCTTCGGCTCGAGAACGCCGGCCTCACAGAGCAGCTGCGTGGGCTACAGCACCAGTCCGGCCGCGTCGGTCATACCGGCCTCGACAGCGCCACTCGGAGCGCCGCGGCATGAGCACCCGCGCTCCGTTCGCGCGGGTCGCCTACGCCCGTGAGGAGGAGCGACAGACGCGGGCGACCGCTGCCGAGCGCGCACGGCTGCGCGAACACGCGGTTGGTGGCGGCGGCGTCCTCACCGCATGTGCAGAGGATCTCGCGAGGATCCGTCGCGATGCGGCCGCGCTTCGCCTCAAGAACCGCAAGCTGCTCGAGCAGGTGCGTGAACTGCAGGCGAGACCATCATCGCGGAATCCCACCAAGGTTTAGGCTGCCCGCATGCCCGACTCCCACATCACCACAGCTCAGAGCGCATCCGCACAAAGTCGCTCTGCCGCACCAGGCTCGCCGAGCGTCTTTTCGGACATCCTCTGCGCTATCGACGGCACGCGGAGCAGTACGGCTGCCGTGCAGATGGCCGCCTCGCTGGCGGGTCCCGACGGTCACCTCACGCTGCTCGCGGTGACCGCCGCATCGGGCTCAGGCGTCTACGCCGCGGCTGCGATCAGCCACGACCGGGCCGACCTCGTGCTCAGCGACGCGAAGCGCATCGCCAACGATGCCCACGTGTCCTCGAGCACCGTCGTCGATCCAGGCGGCCCTCCGGCCGAGGTCATCCTCGAGCGGGCCTCGGGTCACGACCTGCTCGCGATCGGCGCGCCCGCCGCCTCATGGCTCGGCGGCGTGCTCACCGGGGGCGTCGCCACGACCGCGCTCAGCCGGATCGCCACGCCGATGCTGTTCGCGCGCCGGTCAATCACCGGCGCGCTCGCAGGCCGCCCGATCGTGGTCGCCAGCGACGGTGAGGAGGGCTCAGATCAGATCGTCGATCTCGCGGGACGACTCGCACAGAGTCAGGGCGCGCAGCTCATGCTCGTGAACGCGCTCGGCGCCGAGTCGAAGATGAACCCGCGGACGATCCAGGCGCAGGCCCGCGCGTTGAAACTGGCGCTGCCGAGCGCCGCCGAGCCGCGCATCGAACCCGGTAAGCCCTGGGATGTGATCCTCGGCGCCGCGAACGACACGAACACCGCCCTGGTGGTGCTCGGCAGCCGTCGGCTGAGCGGCCCGCATGCGTTGGGAAGCGTCAGCCGGCGCGTGGTGCACGACGCACACTGCTCGGTGCTCGTCGTTCCACCCCGCGAGTAAGTCGTTCCACCGCGCGCCGCGAGTAAGTCGTTCCACCGCGCGAGTACGTGACAGCGGGCGCTCACTCGCCCGGCTGCGAGCGGTAGTGCTCTCGCCAGATGAGCTTGTAGATCGGGATCCGCCGCGGGATGTCGCGCACCCCGGGGATGAAGGGGATGCAGATGAAGGCGAGGCTGAGCAGGCTCATGATCAGCAGCACCTCGATGTCGGCGTTGGACGAGGACTTCATCGGTTCGACCTGGTACCAGAGGGCATACAGCCACAGCCAGGGTTGGCCCGGGTAGCTGCCCGTCTCGTTCATCAGGCCCCACTGCTCGCCGAGCAGGTGCTGCTGTTCAGCGCGTTCGGCGAGCAGCCCGCCGTCGGCCATGAACAGCAGCGGCTTGGTGTAGTCGGTCTGGAAGAACTGGCTGCTCGAGACAAGGCCGCCTTCAAGGCCTCCGCTCTGGGCGAGGTCCTGCAGGCTCGCCATCATGATCGGCACCGGCCCGGCGCCGCTGGCCTTGACGGTCACCGCGCCCGTGCCCTGGTCGACCGACACCGTACTGGGCGGCGTCTTCTTTTCTTCCACCGCCGCCGAGTATTCTTCAAGCGGCTTGGCGTAGGCTTCTGACCATTCCTTTTTCTGTTTTTCGGGCGCGGCCTTGTATTCGACCAGGGCGCTCGCCAGCGCCGTGTCGCCGGGGATCGTCTCGAGTGGTTTGATCACGTAATCATCGGCCGTGTTGATGGGGTGGCTGACGCCAAGCCACCGCTGGGGATGCAGGAACAGGAAGTGCTGCACGCTCCCTGCTTCGTGGTTGTAGGGGGGGCCGTATTCGGCCGTGCCGCTCGTGCCGTCGAGCTCCTTGGCCGCCGTGGTGGCGAAGTCGGCCGGCAGTTCATGTGACCACTGGGCGATCGTGCTGGGCTTGTCGTCGGGTGAGGACAGCAGGACGGTGAGCAACACCGCCAGCAGGGTGATCACGCCGACCGCAATACACAGCTCTTTGACGAGGTCGTAGGGCGCGTAGCGGCCTTTCCAGGGCTGCGTGTCGTCCTTGGAGCGCAGGAAGCTCACGACTGCGCCTCGCTCGAGCCCTGGGCGGAATCCGGCGTATCGGGAGTTCCGGTCCGGATCGCCGTCAGCTTTGCCTCGAGCTCGAACGGCGGCACGACCCCGTTACGCCGCACGAGCAGCACGTGCAGGCTCACGAGCAGCACTATCGCTATCGGCAGCAGAAGGATGTGGTAGCTGTACATCTGCCCGAAGTTGGTGAGGTTGAAGAACGCGCCGACGCCGACAGAGTTCATCGCGTCCTTGGCTTGGGTGGAGATCCATTGCGCGTCGAAGTTCTGTTGGGAGACGTAGCCGGTGAGCGCACACGGCACAGCGACGAGGAAGGTGATCGCGCCGGTGACCCAAACGCGACCGCGGCCTCCGCGCCAGGCGGCCATCCAGTACTTGCCCCACAGGTGCACGACCATCACGAAGAAGAACAGCTCCACGCTCCACAGGTGGATGCTGTTGAAGAAATGCCCGACGCCGGTCTCGTGCCACCAGGCCGGTCCCTTCAGCGCGAGGATGCAGCCGGAGCCGACGATCACGATCAGCGAGGCGATGCTGGCCACGCCGAACACGTAGATCCACGACGCGACGTACGTCGGCTGCCCATCGGGCAGCAGCCTCTCGGGTGGCAGCGCCTCGACACCTCTTTCGCGGACTTTGACGGTCCAGGACTTCGGTGGAGTCCTCGGAGCAACGCTCACGGTGTGTCTCGACCACGACGAGCTGCTTCCCGCGCCGCGGCGCCGGGGAAGGGCAGGAGGATCGCGAGGAAGAATGCCACGAACATCAGGCCGATGACCACGACGTTCGCCACCGACAGGTGAATGAAGCTCCAGTCGACCGTGTGCGCCGGGTGGTTGAGGTTAAAGACGGCGCCCATCGCATTCGCGCCTACATAACTCACGGCCAGCCTCCACGTTTGGAACTTCTGCCTTGGTCGCAGCGTAACGCTGTACCCGAACGACGTGCATCCGTAGTTTCTCGCGATCGCATCCGCGGCAAAATGCGGCCACCCGAGCCGGGAGCGTTGCGTCAGATGGCCTCGGGGATCATTTCGATCGCTCCGCACGGACACTCTTCGACGCAGATGCCGCAGCCCTTGCAGTAGTCGAGGTCGAACGCGTAGCCGTCGCCCTCGTCGACCTTCAGCACCGCGTTGTCAGGGCACACGCCATAGCAGTTGTCGCAGCCGAAGCAGTTGCCGCAGGACAGGCAGCGGCGGGCCTCGAACAGGGCGTTGCCCTGATCCAGGCCCTGGGTGACCTCGTCGAAGCTCGACTGCCGGCGGATCGCGTCGAGGCGCGGCGCGACGGTCTTCGGCGCGTCGGTGTAGTACCACAGGTTGAGCTCGTCGAAGCCGGCGAGCTTGGGCTCGGGGGGGTGGGTGAACTCGGCCCGCCGCAGCCATGCGTCGATGTTGCGCGCGGCCTGCCTGCCGTGGCCGACGCCGACCGTGACGGTGCGCTCGGCGGGCACCATGTCGCCACCGGCGAAGATGCCCTCCTGTCCGGTCATCATGCGCTCATCGACCTTCACCACGCCGTCCTCGATCTCCAGGCCGGGCACCCCGTCGAGCAATGACAGGTCGGCTTCCTGGCCGAGTGCGAGAACGAGCGAGTCGGCCGCCAGCTCCTCGGTCTCGCCGGTCGGCTGCGGCAAGCCATCCTCGTCGAGCTCCATCCTCTCCAACACGAGCTTGCCCTCGTCGGCGTGGCGGATCGTGGAGAGCCACTTCATCATCACACCCTCCTCGAGCGCCTCCTCGACCTCGAAGTCGTGCGCGGGCATGCGCTCGCGCGTGCGGCGGTAGACGACGACCGCCTCGTCCGCGCCGAGGCGCCTGGCGGTGCGCGCCGCGTCCATCGCCGTGTTGCCGCCGCCGTAGATGACGACGCGACGGCCCAGCAGCGGGCGCTCCTCGCCCTCCATGCTCGCCAGCAGCGTGACGGCGTCGAGCATGTGCGCCGCCTCCCCGGCGGGGATGTAGGCGCGTCTGGCGATGTGGGCGCCGACCGCCAGGAATGACGCGTCGAAGTTGCCCTCGTTCATCGCGATGAGGATGTTCGTGACCTTTGCGTTCAGCTCGAGCGTCACGCCGAGATCGAGAATCCGCTGAATCTCGGCGCTCAGCACGTCGCGTGGGAGACGGTACGTCGGGATGCCGAAGCGCATCATGCCGCCCGCCATCGGGCCGGCCTCGCGGATCGTGACGGCGTGCCCGCGGCGCGCGAGGTGATAGGCGGCGGAGAGGCCCGACGGACCGGCGCCGACGACCAGCACCCGCTTGCCGGTTGGCTCCGCGTCGACGCTGAGCTTCCAGCCCTGCCTGATCGCCTCGTCGCCGAGGAAACGCTCGACGCCGTGGATTCCGACCGCGTCATCGACCTGGGCGCGGTTGCAGGCCGTCTCGCACGGGTGGTAGCAGACGCGTCCCATCACGGCGGGCAGCGGGTTGTCGCGGACAAGCTCGCGCCACGCCGCCTCGTAGTCGCCGGACTCCGTGTGGTAGAGCCACTGCTGGATGTTCTCGCCGGCCGGGCAGCCGTGGTTGCACGGCGGCATGCGGTGCACGTAGACGGGGCGCTCCTCGCGCCAGGAACCGGTCTTGTTCGCGAGGCTCGAGCCGACGTCCAGGGTGATCGCGAACGGCTTGTCCATCAGCCTCGCCCCGTCCTGCCCGCGGCGGCGGAGAGCATCGCCGGCGGGGCGGCGTCGCCGAGTAGCCCGAAGCGGCGGATGTTGCGCTCGGCACCCGCCTGGATACGAGCGATGACCTCGGTCCGGGGCTCGGGCTTGAACAGGTGCGAGAAGCGCGCCTGCGGGCGCAGGTAATCCTCGACCGGCACCTGGCGGCGGATCTTCGACACCCCGGTCAGCTCGCCGTCGCGCGCCTCGAACACGGGGAAGATGCCCGACTCCTTCGCCAGGCGCGCGATCCGGATCGTCTCCTTGGAGGCGCTGCCCCAGCCGAGCGGGCAGGGAACGAGCACGTGCAGGTAGCGCGCGCCGCGGATCTCCATCGCGCTCTGAACCTTGGCCTCGAGGTCGCGCAGCTCGGCGACGGTCGCCGTCGCCACGTAGGGGATCTCGTGCGCCATCGCGATCAACGGCGCGCTCTTGCCCTGGCCGAACACGTTCCCCGGCTCCGGGCCGACCGCCTGTGTCGTCGCGGTGCGCGCGGCCGGTGGCGTGGAGCCCGAGCGCTGCACGCCCGTGTTCATGTACGCCTCGTTGTCGTAGCAGATGTAGAGCACGTCGTCGTTGCGCTCGAACATCCCCGACAGGCACGCCATGCCGATGTCCACGGTGCCGCCGTCGCCTCCCTGCCCGACGACCCGCACATCCTCGCGGCCTTTGGCCCGCAGCGCCGCCGCGATGCCGGTCGACACCGACGGCGCGTTGGCGAACAGCGAGTGGATCCACGGAATCCTCCACGAGCTCTCGGGGTAGGGGGTCGAGAACACCTCCAGGCAGCCCGTCGCGTTCGCGGCGATCATCTGGCCGTTCGTGGCGCGCATCGCCGCATCGAGGGCATAGCGCGCGCCGAGCGCCTCCCCGCAGCCCTGGCAGGCGCGGTGCCCGCAGGTGATCGAGTTCGTGCGCTCCTCGCCGGCCTGCACGGAGCGCTGCTCGGGCTCGAGCAGGCGGTTGCCAACCGCGAAGCTGCCCGTCTGGTAGAAGCGGATCGCCGGTGCCTTCATCCGTCTGTGCTCCTCATACGGGCCCGGCCGCCACCGCGCCGAGGTCACGCAGCATGTTCTCCGCGTGGGGGCCGGACGTGCGCGAGGCGGCGATGCGCGCGAGCTCGCGGTTCACGAGCTCCCAGTCGAGGTCGAGGAAGGTCAGCGGGTCCAGCCGGTCGGCGGCGGCGTCCATGAACAACCCGCGCAGCGATGCCTTCGTGATCGGCCGGCCGCCGAGGCCCGCGATCGCCGTGTAGCCGTGCAGCTCGATGCCCGCGAGCGCCATGCGGACGTTCGCCGAGACGATCCCGCCGATGCCCACGGCGAGCGCCTTCTCCAGGACGAGCACGCGCCGCGCGTGCCCGATCGCGGCGCGCACCGCCTCCAGCGGGAACGGGCGGAACGACGTCATCCCGACAACGCCGATCGCGACGCCCTCGTCGCGCAGCTCATCGACCGTGTCCTTGATCGTGCCGAGTACCGAGCCGAGCGCCACGACGATCGTGTCGGCGTCCTCGGTGCGGTAGCCGCGCAGCAGTCCCCCGGAGCCGCGCCCGAAGGCGTCCGCGAAGCTCGTGGCGATCTCGGGGATCAGCTCGAGCGCCTGCATCTGCTTTGCGTGCGCCAGGTACTTGACCTCCATGAACGCCTCCGGGCCGACCATCGCGCCGATCGTGATCGGCTCGTCGGGGTCGAGCAGCTGGCGTGGCCGGAACGCCGGCAGGTAGGCGTCCGCCTGCTCCTGCGTCGGCATCTCGACGCGCTCGACGGCATGGGTGAGGATGAAGCCGTCCATGCACACCATCACCGGCGTGGAGAGCTCCTCGGCCAGGCGGAAGGCCTGGATGTGCAGGTCGAGCGCCTCCTGGTTGGTCTCCGCATACAGCTGGATCCAGCCCGAGTCACGCTGGGACATCGAGTCCGAGTGGTCATTCCAGATGTTGATCGGCGCGCCGATCGCGCGGTTGGCGACGGTCATCACGATCGGCAGGCCGAGGCCGGAGGCGTTGTAGAGCGCCTCGGTCATGTACAACAGCCCCTGACTGGCGGTGGCGGTGTAGGCGCGCGCACCGGTGGCCGAGGCTCCGATCGACGCGGACATGGCTGCGAACTCGGACTCGACGTTGACGAACTCGCAGGGCG
Organism: uncultured Solirubrobacteraceae bacterium; assembly: GCA_963822245.1. Classification (GTDB taxonomy): domain Bacteria; phylum Actinomycetota; class Thermoleophilia; order Solirubrobacterales; family Solirubrobacteraceae; genus Palsa-744. The sequence continues at coordinate 219,726 of CAWGGR010000006.1, read as the reverse complement.
CGAGCTCGCCGCTCTTGACCAGCTGTGAGAGGTTCTCGACGATGTGCGTCTGCGGCGAGATCGGATACGCGCAGATGACCTCCGGGCGGCACAGCGCGACCGCCTCGGCGACGGCACGGGAGCCCTCAAGCTGACGCGGCACCGCTCAGCTCCCGCCGCTCGTCCGTGACCCAGGCGTGTGCGGCCTGCGCTGCCGCGACGTTGCCGGCAGCGACCGCGCCGCCGAAGCGCTCACCGATCGCGCGCGACACGGCACCGAGCGAGATCGCCCCGGTGAGCGCGGCAAAGCCGCCGAGCAGCGCCGCGTTGGCGACCGCGCGGCCGGTGTGCTCGCGCGCAAGCTCGGAGGCCGGCACCGTCAACAGCCGCTCGGCGTGGAACTCCCCGGCAAAGTCGCCGAGGCCGAGCTCGTCGAAGCTCTTCGCCGCGTTGATGAGTATGAAGCCGTCACGCTTGCAGCCTCCGAACACGTCCACCTGGTGAAGCAGCGTGGCGTCCTGGACGATCAGCGCGTCGGGCTCGATCACGGGCTCGCGCGTGCGGATCTCGTGATCGTCCATGCGACAGAACGCCACGACGGGGGCGCCCATGCGCTCCGAGCCGAAGCTCGGGAACGCCTGGGCGTAGCGGCCCTCGTCGAACGCCGCCAGCGAGAGCAGCTCGGCGGCGGTGACCACGCCCTGGCCGCCGCGACCATGTATGCGCACCTCGAACATCCCCTATGCCTCGATGCGCGCGGCGTCCAACAGAACTCGCTGCTCGGCGGCGGCCACGAGCCTGCGCGTGCCCTCGACGGCGTCGACACTGACCGAGATCGCGTCGATGCCGGCGCGCACGAGTAGCTCGGCGTACTCGGGGTGCACCGAGGGCGCCTGACCGCAGATCGAGGTGCGCAGCCCGAGCCGCCGCGCACGGGGGAGGAGCTCGCGCAGGTAGGCGGTGACCGCGGGATCGCGCTCGTCGAAGGTCTCAGCCAGCACCTCGTTGTCGCGGTCTGCGCCGAGCAGCAGCTGCGTGAGGTCGTTGGAGCCGACCGAGATGCCGGTGACGCCGAGCGCGGCGTACTCCGCGAGGTTGAACAGCACCGAGGGCACCTCGGCCATCACCCACAGCTCGAAGCCCGGGCGCTCGAGCAGACCCGACGCGGCGATCAGCTCGCGGCAACGGCGCAGCTCGCGCGTGCTGCGCACGAACGGCAGCATCACGTGCAGGTTGTGCAGCCCCGTATCCCAGACCTGGCGCAGCGCCGCCAGCTCGAGCGCGAACACCTCGGGCTCGCGCGTGTAGCGCAGCGCGCCGCGGTAGCCGATCATCGGGTTTGACTCGTGCGGCTCGAAGCGCTCGCCGCCGCGCAGCCCGGAGAACTCGTTGGTACGGAAGTCGATCGTGCGGTAGGTCACCGGCCTCGGCGCGAAGCCCGCCGCGAACGTGCTCAGCCCGTCGGCCATGCGCGCCACGAACTCCTCGCCGCGTCCCTCCTCGAGCAGCGTGCGCGGATGGTCGCCGCCCAGTGCCTCGAGCACCATCAGCTCCGCGCGCAGCAGGCCGACCCCGTCGACCTGCAGATCCTTGACCTGTGCCACCTGCGACGGCTCTGAGAGGTTCACGAGGATCTGCGTGGCCGTCACCGCAGCCGCTGCTGAGCCGGCGCCGGCGCCCACGCGCCACTCACCGGAGAGGCCGGGCGCGGGCTCGCCGGCGCCGGCGGGCAGGCGCTCGCCCTCGAGCACGACACCGCGCGTGGCGTCGACGGTCACGATCTCGCCATCTCGGAGCCTGCGGGTCGCTTCCCCGGTTCCGACCACGCAGGGGATGCCCAGCTCGCGCGAGACGATCGCGGCGTGGCAGGTAACGCCGCCGGAGTCGGTGACGATCGCCACCGCGCGGCGCAGCAGCGGCAGCCAGTCCGGCGAGGTCATATGCGTGACGAGCACGTCGCCGTCGTTCAGGCTTGTGGCGTCCGCGAGCGACATGAGCACGCGCGCGGCGCCGCTGGCGCTGCCCGGCGCTCCGCCCAGCCCGCGCAGCAGCACCGCCTGGGGCTCCGTCTGTGTCGCCGTCGCAGCTTCCGCGGACGGCGCATCGTGGAGAGTGGTGATCGGGCGGCTCTGCAGCATCCACAGCGCGCCGTCGGGGTCGAACGCCCACTCGGTGTCCTGCGGGAATTCGTAGTGCTCCTCGATGCGCCGGCCGAGCTCGGCGACCGCGATCACCTCCTCGTCGCTCAGCACGGGGCGCAGCGCCTCCTCCTCGGAGAGGGCGCGCCGGCGTGTGCCGCCATCGGGTGAGTACTCGATGAGCAGATCCTTGTGGTGGACCTCGCGGCGGCGGATCGCGAGGGTGGCCTTCGCGACGACGTAGCGGTCGGGGGAGACCGAGCCCGAGACGACCGCCTCGCCCAGGCCGAACGAGCCCTCGATGACGAGCTCATCGCGCTGCCCGCTGGCCGGGTTGACGGTGAACATCACGCCGGCGCGCGTCGAGTCGACCTGGCGCTGCACGACGACGGCGATGTCCATGTCGGCCTGTCCGAAGCCGTTGACGCCACGGTAGTAGATGGTGCGCGCGCCGAACAGCGATCGCCAGCAGCGGCGCACGGCGTCGAGCACCGCGTCGGCGCCGCGGATGTTGAGGAAGGTCTCGTTCATCCCCGCGAACGAGGTCGCGGCGGTGTCCTCGGCGGTCGCCGACGAGCGCACGGCGACCGGCATGAGCGGATCCTCATCGGCCAGCTGCTCGTAGGCGAGGCCGATCTCGCGCGTGAGCCCCGCGGGCATCGGCGTCTCATCGATCATCTCTCGTGCGGCTGCGCTGGCCGCCTGCAGCGCGACGGTGTCCTCCACATCGACGGCGTCAAGCAGCTGCGCCAGGCGCTCGCGAAGCCCTGTCTGCACGAGGAACGCCGCGTACGCCGGAGCGCCGACGACGAAGCCGTCCGGCACCGGCAATCCCGCGGAGGTGAGCTCGCCGAGGTTCGCGCCCTTGCCGCCGGCGTAGTCGACGTCGTCGCGGCACAGATGAGCAAATGGACGCACCGCGTCCTCGGTCGATGGCTGCGCCTCTGCGTGGGTCACGCTCATCTGCTCGTCACTCCTCGGTCGCTCTCCTGCGGACGTGAAGATGAGTCAACCGCCTAAACGCGGCCGCCACCAGCGGGCGATCCACCAAACGCGATCCGTAGTTTTCACCCGCTCGGCAGCGGGCTCATCACCCATGACGCGGCTCCCGGGCGCACGTAGCGTGACCCGATGCGCGTCGTCTCAGAACAGCAGCTCGAGGAGGATCTCCGTGCAGTGACGGCTGCGGAGCCCCGGGTTGTGGCCAGCGGCAATCTCGCCACGCCGCGAGCTCTGCTCGATTCGCTGGAGCGGGCGCTGGGGCGCTACCGGCTGTTCATGCTCGCTGCCCAGTCGCCGCTGCCGCGGCGAGACGGCGTGATCCTCGAGACGCCGTTTGTCGGGCCCGGGATGCGCGATGCGGGCGAGCGGCTGGACTACCTGCCGATGCGCCTGTCGCTAGTCCCGAAGCTGTTCGCGACGATCCGTCCTCCCGACATCGCACTGCTGCACACCTCGACCGCTCGCGACGGAAAGGTCTCGCTCGGAATCGAGGTCAACATCCTCGCGGCGGCCGTCGAAGCGGTGCGCGCACGCGGCGGCCTGGTCGTCGCGCAGATGAATCCGCGCATGCCGTACACGTTCGGTGACAGCGAGCTGGCGGAGGATCTGATCGACCTCGCGATCGAGGTCGAGGAAGACCTCGCCTCGCCCGCCGTCGGGCGGGCGCACGAGCACGCCGAGCAGATCGCCGAGCTCGTCGCGCGCCTGGTCGCCGACGGCTCCACACTGCAGCTGGGTATCGGGCAGGTCCCCGACGCGACACTGCGCGCCCTGCGGGGCAGACGGGACCTGGCGATCTGGTCGGAGATGATCAGCGACGGCGTGATGACGCTCGATCGCGACGGCGCGCTGGACCGACAGCGGCCGATCGTCTGCTCCTTCCTGTTCGGCTCGCCGGAGCTCTACAGCTGGGTCGATCAGAACCCCAGGCTGAGGATGACGCGCACCGAGGTCGCGAACGACCCCGCGAACATCGCCGCACACGCGGCGATGGTGTCCGTCAACACAGCACTGCAGGTCGACCTCGCAGACCAGGCCGGGGCCAGCCATATCAACGGGCGTCTCTACTCGGGCTTCGGCGGCCAGCCGGACTTCACCACCGGCGCACTGCACTCACAGGGCGGTCACGCCGTGATCGCGCTGCGCTCCTGGCACGAGCGCAGCAACAGCTCGACGATCGTTCCACGGCTCACGGACCCGGTGACCTCCTTCCAGCACTCCGCGGTCATAACCGAGCACGGCTGCGCGCACGTGTTTGGACGCAGCGAGCGAGCGCAGGCCCGGCTGATCACCGAGCACGCCGCCCATCCCGACGCCCGCGAGAGCCTTCGCGAGCATGCGGCGCGACGCAGCGCCGATGAGGCCGCGACCGGGAATCCCGTCGCCGCTCATGCGCGCCGCTCGCCGGCTCGGCAGGGCGTGGTGCGGTGACGCGGGTGGGGGTGCTGACGGGCGGTGGCGATTGCCCGGGGCTGGACGCGGTCATCCGCGCAACCGTCCGTCGCGGCCTCGCGCTCGGCGGCCACAGCTTCCTCGGGTTCCGCGATGGCTGGGCGGGGGTGCTCCTCGACGACGCGCTCGAGCTGACGCTCGAGAGCACCTCCGGCATCCTCCCGCGCGGCGGCACGATGCTCGGAACCTCGCGCACAGACCCGCTCGCGGGTGGGCTCGAGGCGGTCGAGACGATTCGCCGCACACTGGCCAGCCGCGGTGTCGATGCGCTCGTCGTGATCGGCGGCGACGGCACACTCGGCGCCGCCAGGGACCTGCTGGCCGAGGGGATCCCACTCGTCGCCGTCCCCAAGACGATCGACAATGACGTCGCCGGAACGGACCTGAGCGTCGGCTTCCAGACGGCGGTGCAGATCGCGACCGACGCGATCGACCGGCTGCACACGACCGCGGAGTCCCACAATCGCGTGATCGTCGTGGAGGTGATGGGCCGAAACGCCGGCTGGATTGCGGCCTATGCCGGCATGGCCGGCGGCGCCGACGCGATCCTGGTGCCCGAGCGGGCGCTGGACATCGCTGCAATCTGCCGACAGTTGCGCCATCGTCACGACCGGGGCCGCAGCTTTTCGATCGTCGTGGTCGCCGAGGGCGTCCCGCCCGCGGAGCTGGAGGGCGAGAGTCCGCTCGGCGGCGCCCGGAATGAGCAGCACGGCGGGGTCAGCGCGACGCTTGCCCGCCGCATCGAGGCGCACACCGGCTATGAGACCCGGGTGACGATTCTCGGCCATGTGCAGCGCGGCGGTACCCCGACGGCATTCGATCGCATTCTCGCGACGCGCTTCGGCGTGGCCGCGATGGACGCCGTGGCGGCGGGACACAGCGGCACGATGGTCGCTCTGCGCGGCACCGAGATCATCGAGGTCGACCTGGAGGAGACGCTGCGGGCGCCGAAGCTGCTCGACCCCGCCGTCTACGAGACGGCGGAGCTGTTCTTCGGCTGAGAGGGCGGCGGACAGCCGCCGCGCGAAACCTCGGGTGGCCGATCGGGCCGTGGGATCTACCGAGGCTGAGTGTGGGTTAGCCCCGACGTCGGCGCCGCGGCGGCCTGGCAGCCTGCGTCCCATGAGCACACCAACCGACGTCACCAGACCGACGGCCCTCGAGCTCATCGACCTCAGCGGCAGGACCGCGATCGTCACCGGCGGATCCATGGGCATCGGCTGCGGCATCGTCGAGCGCCTGCACGAGGCCGGCGCCCAGGTCCTCATCGCCGACCTCGATCTGGACACCGGTATCGCGCTCGCCGAACGGCTCAACGGCGGGCGTCCCGGGAGCACCTTCGCCGTGCGAGCAGACGTCAGCCGGCGCGCCGACACGGACGCGATGGTGGCCGTCGCCGTCGAGCGCTTCGGCGGGCTGGACATCCTCGTCAACAATGCCGGGATCTATCCGTTCGCGCCGTTTCTGGAGATGGATCCCGAGCTGTTCGAGCGCGTCCTGCGTGTCAACCTGTTCGGCGTGTTCGCCGCGATGCAGGCGGCCGCGAAGCAGATGATCGCCCAGGGACGCGGCGGCAAGATCATCAATGTCAGCTCGATCGACGCGCTGCACCCGTCGATGGTCGGCCTCGCCCACTACGACGCCTCCAAGCACGGCGTCTGGGGTCTCACCAAGAACGTCGCACTCGAGCTCGCCGAGCACGGCATCGCCGTGAACGCGCTCGCGCCCGGCGCGATCGCGACGCCCGGCGCCGGCGGCGGCGCCGTCGATCCCGCCATCCTGCGCGAGACCGAAGGGCGCATCCCGATGCACAGGATGGGGCTCCCAGATGAGATGGGACGGGTCGCGCTGTTCCTCGCCTGCGAGCTCTCGAGCTACCTGACCGGGTCACAGATCGTGGCCGACGGCGGGATGCTGCTGCGCTGAGGCAATTCACGGCGCCGTCGAGCGACGGGGCGCCGACCAACACATCCAGCCCCAGGTGCGAGTGCGCGCGGAGGGCATAGGCTGGCGTCGCTTTGACGTTCGGAACCCTTACCGTCGTCGTGCTGGCCGGACTCGGCGGACCGCTGCTCGGCGTGAGCGAACGGCGGTTCGTGCCGGTCGTGATCGGCGAGATCCTTGCCGGCATCGTGGTGGGCCCCGAGGTGCTCGGTGTCGTCGATCCGGCGGACACCACGATCTCGTTCCTCGCGGGTATCGGGTTCGCGATGTTGATGCTCACGGTCGGGATGCACCTGCCGCTGCGCGACCGGCGGCTCGCCGGCGCAATCCGAGACGGGGGGCTGCTCGCCGGCATCGTCTGCGTCTTGGCGATCCCGGGAGGCCTGCTCGCCGCGGCCATCGCGGGCACGGGTCACGCCGCGGTCTATGCGGTGCTGCTCGCGTCCGGGTCGGCCGCCGTGCTGCTGCCGGCGCTGCAGGAGTCCGACATCACCGGACCCGACTCTCTGATCGTGATGGCACAGGTGACGATCGCCGATGTGCTCACGATCCTGTCCGTGCCGATCGTGCTGCAGCCGACGCGCGTCGGTCAGGCGCTGCTCGGCGGCCTGCTTGTCAGCGCGGCGGTGGTGCTGCTGCTCGCCGGTGCGCGAGTGCTGTCGGGGCACGAATGGGTGCATCACGTGCGCCATCTCTCAAAGCAGCGTCATTGGTCGCTCGACCTGCGCCTGTCGCTGCTCGTCCTGTTCCTGCTCGCGTGGATCGCCCAGAAGGGCGGTACGAGCGTCCTGATCGCAGGATTCGCGGCCGGGCTGATGGTCGCGGTGATCGGCGGACCGAAGCGCCTCTCGACACAGATGCGTGGCGTGGCCGACGGCTTCTTCATCCCGCTCTACTTCGTCGTCCTTGGTGCGCAGCTAGATCTGGGTGGTCTCCTCGACCATCCGGCGATGCTTGCGCTCGGTGGCTCCCTGGCGGCCCTGAACGTCGTGATTCATCTGGCTGCGGTGGGGCTCGCGCGCAGGCCGCTCGCCGCGGGCCTCGCCGCCAGCGCACAGCTCGGGGTGCCGGCGGCGATCGCCTCGCTCGGGCTCGCAGAGCACGTGCTCTCGCCTGAAGTCGCGGCGGCGATCATCGTCGCCGCCCTCGTGAGCCTCGGCGTCTGCACCTTGGGCGTTGATCTGCTCATCGGCCGCGAACGCGAGGCGGCATCCGCGCAGCTGTAGCGGAGTCTCAGGTGGTGATGTTGCGGTAGAGGTGGACAGCGACCAGGAAGAACACCGCGAAGATGCCGGCCGACCACGCGAGCGACTGCCACACCCAGTTGTGGGTGGGTTCCCCCTGGAGCAGGGCTCGCACGGCGTCGATCGTGATGCTCACCGGCTGATGACGGGCGAACGGCTGAAGCCAGCTTGGCATCGTCGCGACCGGCACGATCGCCGAGCTCGCGAAGACGAGGATGAAGAACGGCAGGATGCCGGCGATCTGGGCGGTTTCGGGGTCCTTGGTGATCAGCCCGATCGTGGCGTAGACCCAGGAGAAGCAGTAGCCGAAGACGAGCACGAGCGCCAGCCCGCCGGCGATCGAGCCGATGCTCGAGTGGAAGCGGAATCCGACCAGCAGGCCGAGGCCGACCATCAGCGCCAGCGCGAACACGCTGCGGCTGAGGTCGGCGAGCGTGCGGCCCGCGAGCACGGCCGAGCGAGCCATCGGCAGGCTGCGGAAGCGGTCGATGATGCCGCTGCGCAGATCATCGGCCAAGCCGATCGCGGTGGCCATGCCGCCGATCATCACGGCCTCGATGAAGACGGCCGGGACGATGTAGTCGACATAGCTGACGCCGGGAATGTGGATCGCGCCGCCCAGCACATAGCGGAAGAGCACGAGCAGCAGGGCCGGCTGGATCGCGGAGATCACCAACAGTCGCGGGTTGCGCAGGATGCGAAGAAGGTTGCGCCGGGCGATGCCTGCGGTATCGCGAAGGCCGGTCGCCGCCGGCTGGCGCACCCGTTGCGCCGGCTGTCGCGGCGGCGGCCGCCGGGGCGCCGCCCTCGGCGCGCCGACGGGTCCGCGACCCGGCTCTCCGCCGTCGGGCCGGGTCTCACGGGCGGAGTCGCCCGTGAGCGACAAAAACACATCGTCGAGCGATGGATGGCGAATGCCGAGGTCCTCGAGCGCGATGCCGTCCGCCTGCAGACGCTCACCGGCGGCGATCAGCACCGCTGTCGCGCCCTTGGTGGGCATGCTGACGCTCCGCCTGTCGGGATCGATGCGCGGCTCGCTGCGGCCCAGCTCCGCGATCAGCGCCGCCGCCCGCTCGAGGTCCCCCGCGCTCGACACCCGGGCCTCGAGCACATCGCCGCCGAGGCGGTCCTTGAGCTGGCCCGCCGTGCCCTGCGCGACGACCCTGCCCCCGTCCATCACGACGATCTGATTTGCGAGATGCTCGGCCTCCTCCATGTACTGCGTCGTCAGCAGGACCGTCGTGCCGCCGGCGACGAGGTCCTCGACGAAGCTCCACACGCCGTTGCGGGTGCGCGGATCCAGACCTGTGGTCGGCTCATCCAGGAACAGAACCCGTGGACGGCCGATCAGGCTGGCCCCGACATCGAGCCGGCGGCGCATCCCGCCCGAGTAGGTCTTGACGAGCTGCCCGGCCGCGTCGGTGAGCTCGAAGCGCTCCAGCACATCCTGGGCTCGGCGGCGGCGCTCAGCTCTGCTCAGCCGGTGGAACAGCCCCACCAGCTCGAGGTTCTCCCGACCCGTCAGCAGCTCATCGACCGCGGCGAACTGCCCGGTGAGACCGATCAGCGAGCGCAGCCGCGCCGCGTCCGCGACCACGTCGCAGCCGGCGACGGTGGCGCGTCCGCTGTCCGCGCGCAACAGCGTCGCGAGGATCCGCACGAGCGTCGTCTTGCCTGCTCCGTTGGGGCCCAGCAGGGCGAGCACCGTGCCCTGCTCGACGACGAGGTCGAAGTCGGCGAGCGCCTGTGTGGATCCGAAGCGCTTGCCGACCGCCTCGACTTCGATCATCGGCACGGTGGGCCTCCACACCGTCGATCGGAGCGCGATCTGCGCGGACGCACGTCGCGCGGCCGGCCGAGCGTCATTTGCCCTCGGCGTCGCGGGAAGCCCGGGGCCGCCCGCGATGCACGATGAAATGGTCTGTGCCCGGGTAGAACAGCGACTCGTGCTGCTCATCCCATCTGACGCGAAAATGCATGTGGTGCCCTTCGCCGAGCACCTCCAGGATCTCGCCCCGCCGCGGCGAGCCCTCGCGAGCGCCCGCGACCTCGATCCAGTCGCCTCCGCGCGGGGAGTGGGCCCCGTCGACCGCCTCGCCGCCACCATCTGAAGTGCTCATGCGTCGAGACTACGTTCGCCGGGGCGCGTCGCCAACCCAGTAGTTCCGCTGCCTCCCTGCGGAGAACTACCGACGAGCGCGCCGGTACGGGCGTCGAAGGTCCGCATCCGCGCCCCCGTGACGCTAGGCTCCAGCGATGGACTCACAGCACGCGCAACGGCTGCTAGCGAGCGAGCGCGGGCGGATCGAGCAGGCCATCGCGGCGCTGGGTGAGGCCAGCGCGCAGGCGAGCGGCGAGCAGGGCGAACCGGGCGAACTGGGCTCCGAGGAGCTGTACGAAAAGGAGTTCGACACGGGCCTGGCCGAGAGCCTCGACACGCAGCTCGGCGCGCTCGAGCGCGCCGAGGCCAGGCTCGCCGCCGGCACATACGGGCTGTCTGTTGAGAGCGGGGAGCCGATACCGGACGCGCGCCTTGAGGCCCTGCCGACGGCAGAGCGCACCCTGGAGGAGCAGCAGGCGCTCGACCGCTGAGCCGGCCGCGCGCCCCGCGACACGAATGCGCCCGGGCGGAATGACCGCCCCCCCTCAGCGGGTCGGGTAGGCGAGCAGCGAGTCTAGGCGGCGCTGCGCATGCGTGAGGCTTCCCACCGTCTCCGGGCGGCAGGCATCGAGGTGCATCGCAAGCGCGATGAACACCTGAGCCGTCGTCAGCGCGTCCCCGAGCGCGTCGTGCGGCGCGTGCACCGGCAGGCCGAGCGCGCCGGCCAGGTCGCCGAGCGATACGTCGCGCGGCTCCCTGTGGTCGCGCTCGTGCAGCCACAGCACACCGAGCACGCTCGTGTCGATCATCGGCCTGCGCAATCGCACGCCGTGACGACGCAGCGCCGCTCCCAGAAAGCCACGCTCCACACGCGCCACGTGAACCACGGGGATCCTTCCCGCGATTGCGGCCAGCAGATCATCGATCGCGACCGCCAGCGGCGGCGCGTCCGCGAGGTCCGCCGCGCGCAGCCCGTGCACGTGTGTCGAGCTCGCGCTGATCGCGCGGACGGGCCGGACGCGCCCGGTCAGAGCGTTGCCGGGCTGCACGCGCCCATCCTCGATCGGGACCGCGGCAAACGACAGGATCTCGTCCCGCCGAGGATCGAGACCGCTGAGCTCGAGATCCACAGCGCAGTAGCGTGCCTGACGCCACGGCAGCCGGCCGGCGGGCAGGGGGGTGCGCCGGTACGCGCCGGCGCCCGGCTGCCGCGAGAAGCGGCCCCTCATCGCACCCCCAGATTCAATTCCGCGGCGATCTGCTTCTGCACCGCGGCGACTGACCGGAATGCCTCCTTCAGATGGGCGCGCGTCAGCCGGCTGAGGTCGCTCGGATCGAGATGGTCATCCGGCTCGCGCCCAGCCTGCAGCTGGCGAACCTGATGCTCCATGCGCAGCTCGCTGAACAGCTCGAAGGCATCTTCGAGGGTGCTGACACTCGCCGACGGCAGCGTCCCGGCGTCGCCGGCCGCGCGCAGCCGCTGGAGCGTCGAGGCGCTCGTCACCCCGGCGGCCATCCCAGCCCACCGGGCGAGGTCGGCGATCGGCAGCAGCCCGCCGTGCTTGAGGTCCAGCCGCCCCCGGCGCTGACCGTCGTGCTCGAGCACGAGCCCCCGCAGGAAACCCGTGGGTGGACGGTGAGAGAGCGCGAACCGCGCGAGCAGGTGCAGCAGCTCCGGTCGTGCCCGCGCAGCAGCGAACGTGTCCGACAGCGGATTCCCGCTGTGGATGCCCCACACCGGGCGCCCGTCGACGAACACCGACACGAGCATCAGCGCCTGCTCACGCGTGGGATGCTCGATCCAGCTGGCCGCGACACGCCGCCAGGACTCGAGCGAACGCACGAACAGCTCGTTCGACGCGCTTGCCCCGTGCGCATCGACCCTGATCCCGCACGCCTCGAGACCCGCGGCGACATCGTTCGCGAGCGCATGCAGATACGGGCGCGCCGTCTCGTCATCGACCCCGCCGTACCAGACGATCGCGCTGTCCAGGTCAGAGCCGGGTGCCGCCTCCCGCCGCGACTGGCTGCCAAGCGCGAGCCAGGCGAACTCAGCGGGCGGCTGCCCCGCCCGCGCGAGCCTCAGCTCAACGAGCCGGCGCGTCAGCGCGTCCACCACGACCGAGTAGATCGCAGAGACGCTCGCGGCGGCCAGACGCGCACGGTGGAGAGCGATGACGGCAGGGCGCAGCCCTCGTGCCGCCCGCGCGAGTTCCTCGACGCCGCCGGCTGCCGTGATCGCCCGGCGCAGATGGAACGAGGACAGCGTCTCGACCGCAACCAGGTCGGTCGCTTCCACGACACCGAGAACCTCGCGCGAAGCCGTGAGGACCGGGAAGTGGCGGATGCCGCGGTCGAGCATCTCCAGCAGGACATCGCCGCCGAGGCGCTCCGGCGCGACCGTGTATGCCGGAGCGCTCATCACCGCCGACACCGGCGCATCGTAGGAGACGCCCTCCGCGAGCACGCGCGAGCGCAGGTCCCGGTCGGTGACGATCCCGAGGCTGTCGCCGAGATCGATCACGATCGAGCTCGCCGGAGCGCCGCGCATCTGCACGGCCGCGTCGCGAATCGTCGTCTCCGGCGAGCACACCACCGGCGCGCCGCGTATCAGCGCCGCCACCGGCTGCTCGGCGGGGTCCACTGCGAGGTGCTCGGCGAGCCGCGCATGCTCCGCCGCGCTCATAGCCAGCAGCGAGCGCGCGACGAACCCGACGCTCTCCGGCCGGGCGAGCACCGAGCGCGCGACCGACTCGGGGAAGCGATAGCAGAGGGTGTCCTCCTGTGCGCGCGCGGTGAAGCCGGGTGGCAGCCCCGAGAGCATCGAGGCGTGGCCGAACAGCTCACCCGGCCCCAGCAGGTCCAGGACGCGGCCGTCGAGGAGGACCTCGACGGCGCCGCTGCGCACCACGCGCAGATGCTCGACGGGCTCTGTGCTCTGCGAGAAGATGGTCGAGCCGGCCAGGAAGAACTCGACCTCGGCCGTCGCTGCGACGCGTTCGACATCGACCGCTTCAAGCGCGTCGAACGGCGGATGCGCGCGCAGAAAGCCGGCCACGTCAACCGGCGAGCGCGTCTCACCGAACGCGCCTGCCTCCTCGTTCGATCCGGCGGGCACAAGCCCATCGTATGGCCCCCGGAACGGCGCCAGCCCGGCCGACGGCTGCGGGCGGCGTGCGCTCAGTACAAACCCGCAGCCGCTGCAGTGACGTGTCCGGATGATCGACGCGCGGTCGCGACCTACGGTGCTCTCGAACCCGCAAAGGAGCCCGAAGATGTTCAAGAACGTGCTTGTCGGAGTTGACGGCCGGCCGGCCGGCCGCGACGCGATCGCGCTCGCCCGCCAGCTCTGCGACGCCGAGGCGAAGCTGACCCTCGCCTTTGCCCGCACCGGTGATATCGCCGGCGACATCGTCGAGTCACAGCAGATGCTCGAGCGCGAACGCGCGGCCACCGACAGCGACGCCGGGCTCCTCAGCGTCGTCTCGTTCAGCCCGGGGCGCGCGCTGCACGAACAGGCAGAGCGCCAGAGCGCCGATCTGATCGTGGTCGGGTCCTGCCGTCACGGCATTTTCGGCCGAGCGATGGCCGGCGATGACACGCGCGCGGCTCTCAACGGCGCACCGTGCGCGGTGGCCATCGCCGCCCACGGCTATGCGGAGCACAACCCCGCGATCAGCCAGGTCGGCGTCGCCTACAACGGCTCGCCCGAAAGCGTGGTGGCGCTGGCGGCAGCACGCAGGCTGGCCGCATCGACGGATGCGAAGCTCCACGCTCTCGAAGTCGTCTCGCCGGTCTCATTCGGCGGCATGGTCGTACCGGTCGGAGACTTCATCGAGGAGATGGTCAAGGAAGCCGGTGTCCGCATGGCCGCACTCGCCGACATCGACGGTCGCGCCGTCTACGGTCTCGCCGGCGAAGAGCTCGCCAGGTTCGGTGACGAGCTCGACCTTCTCATCGTCGGCTCACGGGGCTACGGCCCGCTCCAGCGCATGTTGAGCAGCAGCACATCGCGCTACCTCGAGCGCCACGCCCGCTGCTCGCTGCTGGTCCTTCCGCGCGGTGATGTCGCCGACACCGCCGGCGCCGAGGAGCAATCAAGCGAGCGGCATGCCGCTGCCGGGGTCTGAGCAGAGACCCCCCCACGTCGCGACGGACAGCTCGAGACCCCGCTCGGACCGCTCGCGACGCCTTCCCGGCCCTCCTCACGATTCGGCGAACGCGGCGCCCTCGCCCGAGCCGGTCGCCGGGTGGCGGTGGACGACGAGACAGGCGATCGCGCCCGCCGCCAGCGCGATCGCGAGCGCGACGTACGGGAACTCGCCGTAGGGCGAGGGCTGCCCGGGCCTGCACAGCTCGATGAACGGAATCACGAGCGTGAGGGCGCCGATCAGCGGGATCGCGATGTGGCGCAGCGCGGAGAAGGACCGGCGGTTGCGCCGCCACATGAACACGGGAAGCGCGACCGTCGTCAGCAGGTAGACGAACAGGATCACGATCGTGCCCATCGTCGAGCACTCGGCGTAGAGGCCGACCGGGTCGGTCGATCCCGTCGCCACGCCGGTCAGGTGCAGCACCCACCAGACCGCGATGATCCCGAGTCCGCCGCCGGCCAGCACCAGCAACGCGTTGACCGGGGTGTCCGGTCCCGGCTGCAGGTGGGCGAGGCGTGACGGCAGGAGCCCGGAGCGGCCGCCGTCAAACAGCATCCGCGCCTGGGAGTTCGCCGCTGAGACGAGCGTGGCGAGCACGGAGACGACTCCGGCGATCCAGGCCAGGACGGCAAGTCCGCCCAGGTAGCGGTCGGCGACAGCCAGGAACGGGACCGATGAGCGCCCGATCGAGGAGACGTCGTAGTCGAAGCCGGTCACCGTCGCATATGCGAACAGCACAAACAGCGCTGTGCCGATCGCGATCGATATGAACAGCGCTCGCGGAACGGTGCGCCTGGGATCGCGGGACTCCTCGGCGAGCGCCGGGCCGTTTTCCCATCCGATGAACATGTACAGGGCCAGCGGAAAGCCGGCCGACAGGCCGGCGAGCCCGCCGCTGAGGTGCGACCAGGAGAACGGCGCGCTCGAGAGGTGGCCCCGCTGGTCGACGAGGACGACGACGCAGACCAGGAGCATGACCGCGACCTGGGCGAACACCGCCACGCCCACCGTCGTCGTGGACAGCCTGACGCCGCGCGCGGTCAGCCAGATCGCCGCAACGGTGAGCAGCAGGCTCAACGGCTCCCACGCGAGGTGCCAGGACGTGTAATGGGCGAGGGTCAGCGTGACCATACCGCCGGCCATCGTGAACACCCCGGCGATCGCGACCGTGAAGCCAACCGCGACGAGTATCGCGGTGGCGACGCCCGCACGTGCTCCCAGCGACGTCTCGATGTAGGTGATGAAGCTCCCGGCCGAGGGCTCCGCCCTCGTGAATGCGGCAACCGTGAAGCCGAGGAATACGACCGCCACGCCGGCGGCGAGGATCGTCAACGGCGCCGCGACACCGGCTGTCACGGCGATCACGCCGAAGGCGAAGTAGAAGTCGATCCCCGGGCCGATGTTGGCGAGCGTCGAGGCGGTCACGTCGGCCGTGTCGAGCTGCGCTGCCTTGAGGTGATCTCCGTTGCCGCCGCCCGCGCTCATCGCACGCGAGCGTAATGGAGAATCGACACATCGAGCGGGTTCGCGGCGGCGGCCGGGCTGCGGATAAACACCTACCCGTCCGGCGGGCCGGCGCGGATGGCCGCTGAGGCTCCGCGCGATTGACTGTCGAGCATCAACAGAACGCAGCACGACGAAACAAAGGCGGGTGACGAGATGCATGTCCCAGAGCCAGACGAGGAGACGGAGGCCCGCGACCAGGCGGACTTCGATGAGACGGTCACAAGGGACGGCAAGGTCGTGCTCGAGGTGCTCGCCGGCGTCGGCGTCTTCGCTGCGCTGCTGATGTCGATCATCGCCCTGAACAACAGCAGCGAACACAACACGGTCACGATCACGAGCGGCGCGGCGCCCCCGGCGACGAGCTCGACCGCCGCGGGCGCCCCGAGCAGGGTGGCGCCGGAGCTGATCAGCCTGAAGGTCATTCCGGAAGGCCGACTCGGCCCGGACGGGAAGAAACACGACTACTACACGAAGACCGAATTCAACGTCAAAGTCGGCCAGACGCTCGAGTTGAAGATCGACAACACCGACGAAGGGGAACACAGCATCACCTCGCCGGAGATCGGCGTGAACATCATCGTCAAACCGGGAATTCACACCTACGAGATGGTCGTCAAAGAAAAAGGTCGCTTCTCGTGGTTCTGCGTGATTCCCTGCGACAGCAACGCGAACGGCTGGGCGATGGAGCACGCCGGCTATATGGGCGGCTTCATCACCGCAACGTGAGCGCGCGACGCGCCAGCGCGCGGGCAAACACAAGGAGGCCAGTGATGTTCAACAACGTACTCGTGGGAATCGACGGCCGGCCCAACGGACGTGACGCGATCGCGCTCGCCGGTCGCCTCGCGGGGCCGGACGCGAAGCTGACGCTCGCGTACGTCTACAGCGGCGCCCTGCGCCCCTCGCACGCGATCAGCCCCGGCGTCGTCAGAGAAGAGCGCAGCGCCGCCCAACAGCTGCTCGAGCGGGAGCGCGACGCCGCGCAGGTGGACGCGCAGCTCATCGGTATCGAGGCGATCAGCCCCGGACGCGGCCTGCATGAGCAGGCCGAGGAGCAGGGCGCGGACCTGCTCGTCGTCGGCTCGTGCAGGCACGGCGCCCTCGGTCGCGCGATGCTCGGCGACGACACCCGCTCGGCACTCAACGGTGCCTCCTGTGCGGTTGCGGTCGCGGCCCTCGGTTTCAGCGCGCGAGCGAGCGCGGTCTCGCGGGTCGGAGTCGGCTACAACGAGTCCCCCGAGGGCCGGGCGGCGCTCGCGGCGGCACGCGAGCTCGCAGCGCAGATCGAGGGGACGGTTCACGCGCTGGAAGTCGTCTCGATTCCGACGATCACCTATACGGGGATCATGATGCCGTCGGTCGGTGACAGCGTGGATCTGATCGTCGCGGAGGCGAACGAGCGCATGGGCGCGCTCCCCGGCGTCGAGGGACGGGCGGTCTACGGCCTGGCAGGCGAGGAGCTCGCGACCTTCAGCGGCGCGCTCGACCTGTTGGTCGTCGGCTCACGCGGATACGGCCCTGTCAAGCGGCTCGTGCTCGGTACCACCAGCGACTACCTGGAGCGCCACGTACGCAGCTCCCTGCTCGTGCTGCCGCGCGCCTCCTCGCCCGGGTCCGCCGATGACGCTGCTGCCTCGTCGAAGCAGACGAGCGGGGCCGCAGCCTAGCCTGGGCCGCTCGCCCTCGGCGGAACGGGTCCCCGGCGCTGCGAGGCTCCGTGTCGACATCCGTAATTTCCCGCATGCCTGGCGCCGCAGGAGCCGATACCGTCCCGGCGGTGAGCGATGGCGACACAGGCGACGCGCCGGCGACGCCGGCACACGGCGAGGCGATCCGAATCGTGCTCGCCGACGACCATGCTGTCGTGCGCAGCGGCCTCAAGATGCTGCTCGAGAGCGAGAGTGACTTCGAGGTCGTCGCCGAGGCAAGCGACGTCGACACCGCCAGGAGATACGTGCTCGGGCACCATCCGAGGGTTCTCGTCCTCGACCTCAACATGCCGGGTGGCTCGAGCCTCGAGGCGATCCCCGTGATCCGCGAGCAGTCGCCGGAGACCCAGATCGTGGTCCTCACGATGCAGCAGGAGCCGGCGTTCGCCCGCGAGGCGCTGGGCGCCGGCGCGCTCGGCTACGTCCTCAAGGAGGCCGCCGACGACGAGCTCGTGCAGGCAATCCGCAACGCCGCCAGAGGCGAGAACTATCTCAACCCCAGGCTCGGCGCGCGGATCGCGTCAGAGCCGCCGCCGGGACCGCCGGATGACCTCTCAGATCGCGAGGTCGACGTGCTGCGACTGATCGCGCTCGGGCACACGAACGCCGAGATCGCGGCGCAGCTATACCTGTCGGTCCGCACGGTCGAGACGCACAGGGCACACATCCAGCAGAAGCTCAGGCTCTCAACCCGAGCGGAGCTGGTCAGCTACGCGATCGAGCGCGGGCTGATCAGCACCTGACACGTCCTGATCTGCGCCCGTTCGCGGGGGTATCACGAGCACCGGGCAGGCGGCAGCTCGTACGACCGCGTCGCAGACGCTGCCCATGATCAGCCGCCCGAGCACGCCGCGGGAGTGCGCGCCGAGCACCAGCAGATCAACGTCGTTTGAGATCTCGAGGAGTTGCTGCGCCGGCGCTCCGTCGCGAACTTCGATGCTCGCCGAGATCGTCTCGGGCAGGCCCGCGAGCAGCTCGCCGGCGACGTCCTCGGCCGCACTCAGCCGCGCCGCCGCGATTGCCGCGTAAGGCAACGTCGACCGCTCGGGATCCTGCACCGCGGCATCCTCCGCGACCGCGATGACGCGCAACGCGGCGCCCGTCTGCACGCACAGCGCGACCGCGGCCGCCAGCGCGCCGGGCAGCGGCTCGACGACGTCGCAGCCGAACGCGATTCGCGCCAGGCGGAGCCGTGGCGGCGTGCCCTCAGCGCCGACCGGGGCCACCGCGACCGGGCAGGGCGCTCCGTGCAGCGTTTCCTCGCTGACACTGCCGATCAGCACCCGGCCAAGCGCGCCGCGGTGAGATGAGCCGAGCACGATCAGCTCCGCGTCGCGCTCGACAGCGATCCTCTGCAATACCGCGGAAGCGTTGGCCCCGGGCAGAAGCACGGGAGTCACGGCGAGGCCTCGGGTCAACCGCGATGTCGCATCCCGCACAGATCTCTCCGCCGCGTCCCGGTCGACGCTCGGCTCGGTCGGGTCGATGCGCGCCGCCAGCGCGTCGTAGCGGTGAACACAGCAGACGATCAGCTCGCCGCCCGGATCGGCCAGCGCCTCGGCCAGCAGCAGCGCCTCGAGGCTCCGCTCAGAACCGTCAAACGCGACGATCGTCTTGGCGAACACGGCTACCCCTCGCTGCTGCCGAACGGCTTGAAACGCTCGCGTGCGAGCCGCCAGCCGGAGGTGAGAAACTCGATCCTCTCCTCGGGACCGCAACGGTGCGCGACGCGCCCGTCGAAGCCCTCCCGGAAGACATCGAGCATCGCGCGGTTCTCACACAGCACCTCGGCGACGAAGCGGGTGATGCCGCGCGTCTCGGCGACCTCGGCCAGGCGCTCGATCAGGATCGTGGCGAGGCCGCGGCCGTGCAGGTGGTCTGCGACCTCGACCGCGACTTCCGCGCGCGTCGCGTCAAGCGGGATGAACACCGCGTGCGCAACGATCTCGCCCGTTTCGTCGGTGGCGATCAGCCCGTAGCGGCCCGAACCGGTGTCGGCCGCCGAGTGCGCCGCGCCGTCGAGGTCGACCGCGGCGCTGAAGAAGCGCAGCCGACGGGCCTCCGGGCAAAGGTCATGCAGGAACACGTGCAATCCCGGCTCATCCGCCTCGCGCGCGCGGCGCAGCGTCACCTGCGAGCCGTCGCGCAGGCGCAACAGCTCAACCGGCTCGCAGCCCGCGGCTGCGTCCGTGCTGCGTGGCGAGGAGATCGCGGTGGCGTTCACGATGGGGCCAGGATCGCTCACGTGCGGGAGGGTGTCATCCGGCCTCAGCCGCCGACGGGGTACGGGAAACTACCCGGCCGCCTTCGAGCGGCCAGTAGTGCCCGACATAGGACGCCGCGCGGGAGGTCAACAGAGGCTCCGGCGCCGCCGAATGCGCGGGCCGGCCGTCGCTGAGCGCCCGCAGCGTCCCGGCCACGCAGTCCGCGAGCGCGCTCGGCTCATAGCCTCCCTCGAGCACCATTCCCAGCGGGATGTCGAGCGCCTCCGCGAGGTCGCGCACGTGCCTGCCCATCTCCGCGAACGAGCTCGAGTCGAGGCGGCATCCGCCGATCGGGTCGGCGCGGTGCGCGTCGAATCCCGCCGACACGAGGATCAGCTCGGGTGCGAACGCCTGCGCGGCGGGCAGGGCGACGTGCTCGATCAGCGACAGCCACAGATCCTCTTCTGAGCCGGCGGGGACGGGGAGATTGATCGTGTAGCCCTCGCCCGGGCCCGAGCCGGCGTCGCTCAGCTGCCCGGTGCCCGGGAACAGGCCCGCCTGGTGGATGCTCGTATAGAGGACGTCTGGGCGGCGGCGGAACACCTCGGCGGTGCCGTTGCCGTGATGCACATCCCAGTCGAGGATGAACACCCGGCGGACGCCGAGCTCCGCGATCGCGACCTGCGCGGCGACCGCGACGTTGTTGAACAGGCAGAACCCCATCGCGCGGTCCGCTTCGGCGTGATGGCCGGGGGGGCGCACGCCGCAGAAGCCGAGACGGGCTTCCCCGTCGAGGAGCGCCCGCGCCATCTCACAGGCGCCACCGACTGCGTGCAGGGCCGCTCCGAAGGAAGCCTCGCCCACGTACGTGTCGCCGTCGATCGCGCCGCCACCGAGCATCGCCAGATCTGTGACCTGCCGCACGAGCCGATCAGTGTGGACGAGGCGCACCTGCTCCTCGCTGGCGGCGGGAGCCTCACGACGCTCCCAGCCGAGCCAGTCGTTGGCCTCGAGCACCTGCTCGATCGCGATCTCGCGCTCCGGTGAATCCGGGCTCGAGGGCACAACAGCCGACGGATCGTGCTCCAGGCACAGCGGATGGCTGAAATACAGGCCGGTTGGGGCGGGCGGGACGTGGTGGGCGTCGGTCATCGACAGGAAGCTAGAGACGCGGGACGAGTACGCGATCCGTAGTCCGCGGCAGCGGTGCCGTGCTTTTCCGCACAAGCCGGGCGCGCGCGCGGCCGCGGCGAAGACGGCGCCGCGAGCCGGTGCATGCTACAGTATGCTCATGCCCTTGGACCATCGACTGCAGATCCTGATCGACGACGAGCGCCACCGCCGCATCTCGGCTGCCGCGCGGGAGCGGGGTGTGTCGATCGCGACGGTCGTTCGCGAGGCGATCGATCGAGGCCTGGCAAGCGCCGACGGAACGCGTCGCGCTGCCGGCGCCCGTCTGCTTGCGGCGCCGGATATGGCGGTGCCCGACCCGCAGGAGCTGCGCACCGAGCTGGACTCGCTGCGCGCCCGCCGCGCATGATCCTGCTCGATACGACCGTCCTCGTCTACGCAAAGGGGCAGGACCACCCGCTGCGCGGGCCGTGCCGCGATCTGATCGATGCGATCGCCCGCGGTGATCTCGAGGCGACGACGACGGTCGAGGTCATCCAGGAGTTCGTGCATGTCCGCGCACGTCGCCGCGGCCGGGCCGACGCGGCTGCGCTCGGGCGCGACTATGCGGCCCTGCTCGCGCCGCTCATCAGCCCCGACGCTCGGAGTCTCGAGGAAGGCATCACGTTGTTCGAGCGCTCTGAGAGCCTGGGCGCGTTCGACGCCGTTCTGGCGGCATCGGCGGCCGGTGCCGGGATCAGCGCTGTGATCTCGGCGGATGCCGCCTTCGCGGGCATCGACGAGCTGGCGCACATCATCCCGAACCGCGCCGGCGTGTCCGGCCTGCTCGGCGGATGACGACGGAGACCCATGCAGCCGAGCCGGCGACGATTGCGGACCTGCAGGCGATCGTCGCCGCGCTGACGGACTTCTGGGGCAAGCGCGAGGTGCTCGGCCTGCATCACGCGCTGTTCGTCCACGAGTTCGGCGACACGGCGCGCGTGATCCGCGGCGCGGGCGGCGTGCTCGCATATCTGCTGGGTTTCGTCGGTCCCACGCGGACCGGCTACATCCATGTCGTAGCCGTCCGCGAGGATCGACGTGGCGATGGGCTGGCGCGAGCGCTGTACGCGGACTTCGAGGGCCTTGCCCACGCGCGCGGAGCGCGATCGCTGAAGGCGATCACGCGCGCGGACAATCGCGGCTCGATCGCGTTTCACCGTGCGCTCGGCTTCAGCGCCCGCGAGATCGCCGGCTACACGGCAACGGGCGAGCCGCGCGTGTTGTTCACGCGCAAGCTCACCTAGCGCGCCGGCTCGCGCGCGGCAAAACTCGCTCGCCCGCCGCCGTGCCCGCGGGGATGTCAAACTAGGGGCATGCGCGACGAGGCGACGTTCCGGGTCAAGAGCGGCCTGGCCGAGATGCTCAAGGGCGGTGTGATCATGGACGTCGTCACGCCCGCACAGGCGACGATCGCCGAGGACGCCGGCGCGGCGGCGGTGATGGCGCTCGAGCGCGTCCCGGCCGACATCCGCCGCGACGGCGGCGTCGCGCGCATGTCCGACCCGGAGATGATCGCCGGCATCCAGGAGGCGGTCAGCATTCCGGTGATGGCCAAGGCGCGGATCGGACACTTCATGGAGGCGCGCGTGCTCGCCGCGCTGGACGTCGACTACATCGATGAGTCCGAGGTGCTGACGCCCGCGGACGAGGCCAACCACATCGACAAGTGGGACTTCAAGGTGCCGTTCGTGTGCGGCGCGACGAACCTCGGCGAGGCGCTGCGGCGGATCGGCGAGGGCGCGGCGATGATCCGCTCCAAGGGCGAGGCCGGAACCGGCGACATCGTCGAGGCCGTGCGCCACATGCGCCAGATCAACGGCGAAATCCGCCGCCTCGCAACGCTCGGCCGTGAGGAGCTTGCGGCGGCCGCGAAGGAGATCGCCGCGCCGCTCGACCTCATCTCTGCGGTCGCACGCGACGGCCGCCTCCCCGTCGTGCTGTTCTGTGCCGGCGGGATCGCGACGCCGGCAGACGCCGCGCTGATGATGGCGCTCGGCGCGGAAGGCGTGTTCGTCGGTTCCGGGATCTTCAAGTCGGAGGACCCGCCCGCGCGCGCCCGCGCGATCGTCGAGGCGACCACCCACTGGCAGGACTCCGAGCGCGTCGCCGAGGCCTCGCGCGGGCTCGGGCCGGCGATGGAGAGCCTCGAGAGCTCGAAGCTCGAGGGCGAGCAGCTGCTCGCCCAGCGCGGCTGGTAACAGCGCGGCCGATGGCCCCGAAGGGGTGCGTCCTTGCCCAGCTCGACCTTCGACCGCGCTGTCCGCTGACTTGGCCGCCCCGCTGATCGGCGTGCTCGCGCTGCAGGGCGGCTTCGAGGCGCACGAGCGGATGCTGCGGCGACTCGGCGCCGAGACCCGCCAGGTGCGGGTGGCGGCCGACCTGCGGGACATCGCCGGGCTCGTGATCCCGGGAGGGGAGTCCACGACGATCACGCTCGGGATCGAACGCGAGGGCCTCGCCGCGCCGCTGCGCGAGCTCGCCGCGCGCGGAACGCCGATCCTTGGCTCGTGTGCGGGGCTGATCATGCTCGACCGCGAGCATCTCGGCCTGATGGATATGCTCGCCGAGCGCAACGCGTTCGGCCGCCAGAGCAGGAGCTTCGAGGCGGAGGTCGCGGTCGACGGCATCGACGGGCCGCCGCTGCGCGGGATCTTCATCCGCGCGCCGTGGATCGCCGAGCACGGTGATGGGGTGGTGGTTCTGGCCGAGCTTGACGGTCACCCGGTCGCCGCGCGCGAGGGCGCGATCCTCGCGGTCTCCTTTCACGCCGAGCTCAGCGAGGACGATCGTCTGCACCGGCTGTTCCTCGCGCTGGTCGGCGAGGCCGCGCGCGCGGCCTGAGCGGCACGCGGCGATCACGCGCGGGCACGCGGCGGGTGTACTGCAGGCGCGTTCGCCGAGCGCGCAGCGGTCGGTGATACTTCGTGCGTGCTGATCTCGCTCGCGGCCGATGAGCTCACCGGTGTCGCCGGGTCGCTCGCGGGCGCGCTCGAGCGACGCGGCCATCTCGTCCTGCTGCATGGCGCGCTCGCCGAGGAGGAGCGTTGCGGCTGGGCCTGGGCGAGCGAGGCGGTCGCACGTGACGTCGCCGACGGGCGCGCACAGCAGGGGATCGTCTGCTGCTGGACCGGGACCGGCGCTTCGATCGCGGCGAACAAGCTGGAGGGCGTGCGCGCGGCGTTGTGCCTCGATGCCGCGAGCGCCGACGGCGCTCGGCGCTGGAACGACGCGAACGTGCTCGCGCTGAGCCTGCGCGCGACATCCGAGGCTCAGCTCGGCGAGATCCTCGACGCATGGTTCGCCGCCGAGCCGAGCGACGACGCCGAGGACCGGGCGAACATCGCGCACGTCGTGGAGATCGGGCGCCGTCGCAGGCCGCCGGCGAGCGACGGCGGCGGGGCGGCCGGTTAGCCGGCCGATTCCTTGGCGAGCGGGGTCGCGCGCATGATCCGCGGGTGCGTGTCGGGTCCCTGGTCGAGGTCGATTTCGTAGGGGATCTGGCGCAGCGGTTCGCCCTTGAGCGCCGTGATCAGGCGTTCCTGAATCGCCGTCGCTTTGATCTGTTCGGTCCGCCCGCCGGCCGACGCACGCTGTACTTCGCCGGTCGTTTCCGACGGGAGGCTCGCTTCGCCGCGCACCTTCGCGCCGCCGCCTTCGGGAACATACTGGTCTCTGATCGTGACGAGGAAGCGGAGCGTGTGACCGACGTCGGCCGCTTCGGGAATGTACTCGTCTTCCGAGCGCTCCCCGGTTTCGTGCTGGAGCGTCTGGCGCGAAAGGTTTTCGCACTGTTCGTCCAGTTGCCCGGCTTCGCTCACGCCGGCCGGGCAGCGCTGCCACCTGATCGAGATCGTGAACGGGCGTTCGCCGCTCCACTGGCCCCTCTCGGCGCTGAGCTCGAGGCCTTCCTCGGCGATTTCTTCGGGGTTGTGGAATTCGATCGCGGGGCGCAGCACGTCTTCCGGTGGGCCGGTTTCCTGGAGCGAGAATTCCGGGCGTTCGCTCGGATCTCCCGGCTCCGTCCGTCTGCCGACGTGGTACAGGAGCCGTTCCGCTGCAAAGCCCCACGTCACATCGAACGCACCGACGCGCCGCTGGATGGCGAGCGGCGCAGGCGCCGTCGGCGTCCCTTCGCGGAGCAGGGTCAGCGCGAATTTCTCGCCGGTCACCGCCTGGATCACCGGGCCGGGCTCGTTGACGAGCTTCGGTGAGGCCCTGCCGGAGCTGTTCGTGCTGGCGTCGCCGAGCTGGCTGTCGCTGTCGGACCCCCAGCTGTAGACCCGCCCGGCGCTGTCGACGGCGAGGTTGAACTTGCCGCCCGCCGAGATTTCCCTGATCGGAGCGCGTCCCGGGCGCAGCCCGTCCGCGGCGATCACGCGGGTCGCGAACCTGACGCACTGATGGGCTCCGCCCTTTCCCCGGCGCAGCGCTCCGCTGTCGTCGGGGCCCGCTCCCGCGCCGCATTCCTCCTCGGGCGCGTTGCCGAGCTCGCCCTGTTCGCCGTCGCCCCAGCCGACCACTTCGCCGTTCGCACGCAGCGCGAGCGCGTGCGTGTCGCCCGCTGTCACACTGCGCACCCCGCTCAGCGGCTCACCTGCAGCTTCGACGACGGGCGCGGGCGGGGCGTTGCGTGTGTGTGTGCCCGCCGGCGCCGACATGCCGCGACCGAGTTGTCCGTTCGCGTTGGATCCCCAGGCCATCACCTGACCGTCGCCGAGCAGCGCGTACGTGGACGCCGTGCCGCCCGTCAGCGCCGCCACGCCGAGCAGCGGTTCGCCGTTCGCCAACACGACCGGGCGAGGTTCCTTGATGCACCGTTCGAAGCCCGCTTCGGTGTGGCAGAGTTCGCTCTTGACGATCGTCGTGCCGTCCGCTTCATAGTGGGGCGGCCCGACGCCGGTCTGGCCGTACTCGTCGTTGCCCCAGCCCATCACCTCGCCGTTGGCGAGGATCGCGAAGTCATCTCCGCCGGCGCCCTGGACCGCGACGACTTCCGGAAGCCCTCGTTCTGCGAGCGCGTGTCTGCTCAGCGAGCTGACGGTCGTCGCGAGCACGGTGCGTTCGTGCGTTTCGTGTTCAAAGCCTCCCGTGCCGCGGCCCATCTGACCGGATCCGTTGCTGCCCCAGGTCTTGACGGTGCCGTTTTCGAGCAGTGCGAGGGCGTGGTCGCCGGCGGGTGAGATCGACTGGATGCCCGTCAACGGCACGATCTGCCCGTCGCCCAGTTCCTGCTCGACGGGGACGTCGCTCTTTTCGTCGAAGTAGGAGTGGTCCTCGCTGTCGTCGCCGAGCTGGCCGTGGCCGTTCGCTCCGAAGGCGACCGCTTCGCCGCTGTCGAGCAGCGCGTAGCCGCTGCTCTCACCCGCAGCCAGCGACTTGATCCCGCCGAGTCCTTCGGCGATCGGGACATGGGACGCTTCGTCGACCGTGCGGTAGATCGTGCCGAGATTTCCAAACCAGTCTTCGCCCCAGCCGACGCCGACGCCGCCGGATGCCGAGCGGACGATCGCCGAGCGACTCGAGGTCGCCTGCGCTTCACCGCCCGCGTCGCTCGCCGTGACCGTCACCTGGAGCGTGTTGCCGACGTCGGACGAGCTCAGCATGTACGTGTTCGCCGGCCCTGCCTGTTCGCTGCATTCGCCCTCGGCGTCGCAGCTCTTCCAGCTGTAGGAGTATTCCAGCGCGGTGCCTTCCCATCCGCCTGTCGTCGTCTTCAGGGCCTGGAATTGGACCGCTTCGCCGGAGATCGCCGGCGGCTGGATGTTGCGCGGAGGCCCGCCGGTCAGCAGGGGGGTAGCTTCGGAGATCGCCGCGCCGGAAGCTTCGCGCGGGCCGCGCCTGTGTGCGCTCGCGTGGCTGCGATGCGGTCCCGAGGCGGCGTCGGCGCCCGGCGCGGTGAGCGAGGCAGAGCATGCGAGCACGACGATCGCGAACGCCCGCGCACGGGCCGCGAGGGAGATGGTCGGCGCCGGTCCGCAGGGCTGCCCGGAGTGCTGCTCACAGGTCACCCTGCAGTTGACGACGTTCCCGTCGCGCTGCTCGCCTATCGGCAGGCGATGCAAACGAATGTAGGAATGACAGCGCTATTTCATCGCGCGATGTGACCGCGGCGACGCCCGGGCTCGACCGCCCGGGCTCGACGGCCGCGCCGGCCGATGGTGGTGAGGCTCAGGTCGCGCGGAACACGGCGATGCCGTCTCGCTCCTGCTCGACGACGAGGCCGTCGCGGAGCAGCAGATCGACATGGCCCAGCACCTCTGACAGGGTCAGGTAGGCCTGCGTGACGGCGACGTTTCCCCACAGCTCCTGGGCGATCTCGTGCGCGGTCCGCGGCTGCGCCGCGATCAGGCCGTGGATCTTCGCCGCCCTGCGCTCGTGCAGGCGAAAGCGCTCGTCGATCAGCGCGACGTGGTCGCTGATCGGCCGGCCGTGGCCGGGGAGCACCAGCGCGAGCTCCATCGCGCGGGTCTTCTCGAGCGAGTCGATGTATGTCAGCAGCGCCTGCGGGCGCGGGCCCGTGTACTCGCCGACCGCGTCGAGCGGGCGCGCGAGCAGGGGATTGGAGGAGATGTGCGCGATCAGGTGGTCGGCGGCGAGCAGGATGCCGCGCGACTCGTCGAGGAAGACAGTGTCCGAAGGGCTGTGGCCGGGACGGTGCAGAACACGCAGCGCGCGCTCGCCGAGCGCGAGCACGCCGCCGGCGGCGAGCGGTCGCGTGACCTCGACAGCCGAGCCCCACGCGCGGAAGCTCGCCGAGACGGAGCGCAGCGCGCGCACGATTTCCGGCGGGATGCCGTGGCGCATCATCACGCCCTCGGCGAAGCTGTCGTCGAGCTCGGCCGCCTGGCCGAAGCGCCCCAGGAACGGCGCGAGGATGTCGAGTGCGGCGACCTCCGCGCCCGAGCGCCGCGCAAGGATCGCGCCGAGGCCGAAATGGTCGATGTGCTGGTGGCTGACGACGAGCAGCTCGATGTCCTCGATCGCGTAGGAATGCGCAGCGAGCGCGAGTTCGAGCTCGTCGAGCGCCTTCGCCGAGTTCGGCCCGGAGTCGATCAGCGTCAACGGCGTGCCCTCGAGCAGATAGGCGTTGATGCGCCCGACCTGGAACGGCGTCGGGATCGCCAGGCGGTGGATGCCGGCCTCGGCGGCGAGCGCCAGCTGCTCCTGCTCGGTGGGCTCGAGCTCCTCGCTCACGGCTCGGCCGTGCTCACGACCGGGCCGTCGCCGGCGAGCGGATCAGTGCGAGCACCTCGTCGCGCCGGCGTTCCATGTCCGCGACCGAGACCAGCGACTCGAGGCACAGTCTGAGCAGCGGCTCGGTGTTGGACGAGCGCACGTTGAAATGCCAGTCCTCGTAGTCGATCGAGATGCCGTCGAGGCGCTGCTGGCGGGCGTCGCCGTAGTGCTCGGCGATCTCCTCCATCTTCGCGCCCGCATCGGCGACCTCCGAGTTGATCTCCCCGGAGATGAAGTACCTGGCGTGGTAGGGCGCGAGCAGCTCGGACATGCTCCTGCCCTCGCGCGCGAGCAGCTCGAGCACGAGCAGCGCCGGCAGCGTGCCGGAGTCCGCGCAGTAGAAGTCGCGGAAGTAGTAGTGCCCGGAGACCTCGCCGCCGAACAGCGATCCCTCGCTGCGCATCCGGGTCTTGAAGAACGCGTGCCCGACGCGGTTGACGTACGGCTTGCCGCCGGCGCGCGTGACGGTGTCGGCGACGGCACGCGAGGCGCGCACATCGTAGAGGATCGCCTCGCCGGGGTTCGTGCGCAGCAGCGACTCGGCGAGCAGCGCGGTGAGGAAGTCGCCGTCCACGAACGCGCCGCTGTCATCGATGAAGAAGCAGCGGTCGGCGTCGCCGTCCCAGGCGATCCCGAGGTCCGCGCCGCTCGAGCGCACGCGCTCGATGATCATCGCCCGGTTCTCCGGTAGCAGCGGGTTGGGCTCGTGGTCGGGAAAGTTGCCGTCGGGCGTCCAGTAGGTCTCGATCAGCTCGAGATCGAGGCGCTCGAGCAGCGGGCCGACCATCGGCCCGGCCATGCCGTTGCCGCCATCGAGCACGACCTTCAGGCGGCGCCCGTGCTCGCCGCCGATCACGGCGGGATCGATGAAGCGCAGCGCGGCCGCCTGGAACTCGCCGTAGAGATCGACCTCCTCGCGGGTGCCGCGCGCCGGTGCTGCGCGCGCGCCGGAGGCGATCTCGGCCTCGACCTCGCGGCGGATGTCGCCGATGCCCGAGTCGCCGGACAGTGCGATTGCCCCGTCGCGCACGAGCTTCGCGCCCGTGTACGCCTTCGGGTTGTGCGACGCGGTGCACATCAGCCCGCCGTCGAGCTCGCGCGAGCCGACGAGGAAATACAGCATCTCGCTGCCGACCTGACCGGCGTCGAGCACGTCGGCGCCGGCTGACAGCAGCCCCTCGCAATAGCGCGCCGCGAGCTCGGGGGCGGTGAGGCGCATGTCGCGCCCGAGGCCGACGCGCAGCTCCGCCACGGGCTTGCCGGCGAGCTGCGAGAGCACGCGCGCGAACGCGCGCCCGATCCGCTCGGCGAGATCGCCGTCGATCTGCTCGCCGTAGAGGCCGCGGATGTCATACGCCTTGAAGATGTCGGGGGTGCTCATCGCCCGCGCATCCTAGTCGCCGCGTCGTGGCAGGGGCCGGGGCCGCCGTCGCGCCGCGCGACGGGGCCCGCGGGCCGCTGAGGAACGCTCGGCCTCGGACAGATCAGCGGGCCGAGCGTGAACTGGTGTGCATCGAGCGCGCCGATGGCCCCGTGATGTGGTCGGTGACGGTCAGGGCGCCACCTTGAGGTGGTACTTGATCGTCGCCGTCAGCCCAGTGATGTGGTCGGTGACGGTCACGGCGAACTTGCTTTTGCCCGCTTCGGTCGGCGTGCCTTCGATCCGGCCGCTGCTCGCGCCCAGTTCGAGGCCTGCCGGCAGCGTGCCTTCGCTGACGTTGTACGCGTAGGAACCCGAGCCGCCGAGCACTTCGATCCCCGTTTCATATGCCGTGCCGACGGTTGCTCCGGGCAGCGCCGCCGGCAGCAGGCCGAGGCCGACTTTGACTTTGAACGTGCGCGTGCCGCTGTTCTGGGGGTCCGCGCCGTCGGTTGCTTCGGCGGTCAGCGTGTAACTGCCCGCGATCGCGGGCACCCCGCTGAGCAGGCCCTGGCCGGTCAGGGCGTCGAAGGAGAATTCGAGCCCGATCGAGGTGAGGTTCGTCAGCACGAGGGTGTATGGCGGCGTTCCGCCCGTGACGGCGAATTCCTTGGAGACGGTGCTGCCCGCGGTCATGCGTCCGAGCGAGCTGGGCGTGATGTCGAGTTGCGTTTCCAGCGTGTATTGCCTGGTCGCCGTGAGCATCGGCAGCGAGGAGTCGCTCACCTTCACCACGAACGTGCTTGTCCCGGCCGCTTCCGGCGTGCCCGTGAGTTCCCCGCCGGCGGTCAGTTCGATGCCCGCGGGAAGCGTCCCGGAGACGACCTTGAAGTCATAGGGTTCGGTACCCCCGATGCCGTGGAGGGTGTCCGCGTAGGGGACGCCGGCGGTCGCGAGCTTGAGTGCTTTCGGCGTGAGTTTGAGCGGATCGGCGTCGTACTTGAAGCGGTCGCCGCGGCTGATCGGGCTGGAGCCGGCGCTGGTCGAGACGGTCACGTTGACGGTTTTGCCGGCGACGCCCGGCGGCGCGATCGCGATCACGGTGTTCGCCGAGACCGGCGTGACTTCGAGCGCAGGCGTCGAGCCGAAGCTCACGCCTTCGACGCCTTCGAGGTTGAGCCCGGTGATCGTGACTTCCGAGCCGCCTTCGGCGGAGCCGTCGTTGGGCGTGAGCTTCGTCACCGCGGGGCGCGCAGCGCCGCCGCCGGTGTAGATGCGGCCGATCTCGTTGCTTTCGCCCTGGGTGAACCACATGTTGCCTTCGGGCCCGGCGGTGATCGCCTCCGGCGTGTCGCTGCCGGACTCCGGGTTGCCGGTCTGAAAGCGCGTGATTTCGCCGGAGGGCGTGAACCTGGTGATCTTGCCGTTTTCGAATTCCGTGAACCACAGATCGCCTTCGGTCCCGGCCGCGATCCCGTCCGGGCGCGCGGTGGCTTTGCCGGTGTTGAACACCTTCACCGAGCCGCTCGGCGTGATCCGCCCGATGCCGAATTCGCTGCCGTCCTCGGTGAACCAGAGGTCGCCTTCCGGCCCGGAGACGATCGCGGTCGGTTCGGCCCCGCTGGGGATGCCGCTTGTGAATTTCGTGACCACGCCGCCCGGCGTCGCCCGTCCGATCGCATGAGCGCTGTACTCCGTGAACCAGATGTCGCCTTCGGGGCCGGTTGTGATCCCCTGGGTGTCGAAGTTCGGCGTGGTCCAGGCGTTGCCGGTGGGGACTGGCGTGACGACCCCCGTCGGGGTCATCTCCCCGATCGACCCGACGCTGTCCTGGGTGAACCAGAGGTTGCCTTCGGAGCCGGTGGTGATAGCCACGAGCTCGGGTTCGCCGCCGCCGTCCGGGAAATCGGTGCCTTCTCCGCTCGGGGTCATCCGGCCGACGCCCTGCCCGCTGAGGTGGTCGAACCAGAGGTCGCCTTCGAGCCCGGTCGTGATCCCGCTCTCGCTCGGGAAGCTTGTGATGCCGGTGGGGAACTCGGTGATTTCGCCCGTCGGGGTGATCCGCCCGACCTGGCCGCTTTTCATCTGGACGTTGCTCTGGGTGAACCACAGGTCGCCTTCGGCGCCGGCCGTGATTCCTTGAGTCTCGCCTTCGAGCGGGACTTTGAACTCGGTGACTTCGCCGAGTTCGGTGGCGGACGCCGCGGGCGTCCAGGCCGACGGGATCGCAAGGCCGATGGCCAGCGCGAGTAGCGCGAGCGTCCCGCGCCGCCTCCATCCGTGAACTGAGCGTGTCGCTCGCAGCGTCATCTGTGCCGCTCCCGTCTCGAAGTCGCCGGCGGCCGCACGGCCCTGCCTGTCAACCCATGAGCCCCGGTCGGATCCCGCGAAACTACCACTCCTCGGGA
Organism: uncultured Solirubrobacteraceae bacterium; assembly: GCA_963822245.1. GTDB lineage: Bacteria > Actinomycetota > Thermoleophilia > Solirubrobacterales > Solirubrobacteraceae > Palsa-744. The sequence continues at coordinate 188,116 of CAWGGR010000006.1, read as the reverse complement.
TTCGCCGGCAGCCACGCGCGTGCGCGCGTGCGCGTCCGGCGTCGCGGCCGGGGCTTCGCGCGAGGCGCGGGCGACGGTCGTGTTCGTAGACTGTGGGCATGTCCGGGCACTCCAAGTGGGCGAGCATCAAGCACAAGAAGGCGATCGTCGACTCGCGGCGCGGAGCCGCGTTCTCGAAGCTCACGCGCGCGATCACGGTCGCGGCGCGTGACGGCGGCGGCGACCCGGACGGGAACCCGGCGCTCGACCTCGCGATCCGCAAGGCCAAGGAAGCGTCGATGCCGAAGGACAACATCGAGCGCGCGATCGCAAAGGGGACCGGCGAGGGCGGCGAGGCGGACGCGATCGAGAGCGTCCTGTACGAGGGCTACGGCCCGGGCGGCGTGGCCGTGCTGGTGGAGGCGCTGACCGAGAACCGCAACCGCACGGGGGCCGACATCCGGCACGCGTTCTCCAAGAACGGCGGCAGCCTCGGCGAGCCCGGCTCGGTCGCGTACCTGTTCGACAAGAAGGGGACGATCCTGATCGACGCGACGCGCTACTCCGAAGACGAGCTGATGATCGCTGTCGACGCGGGCGCCGAGGACATCGTGACCGACGAGGGCGTCTTCGAGGTGATCACCGAGCCCGCCGATTTCACGCGCGTGCGCAAGGCGCTCGAGGACGCGGGGGTGACGATGGACAGCGCGGAGATGGTCTACCGGCCCTCCAGCGTCGTGCCGATCGACGAGGCGCAGGCCGGCAAGGTGATGCGCCTGATCGAGGGGCTCGAGGACAACGACGATGTCGACGCGGTGCACGCCAACTTCGACATCGCCGCCGACGTGCTCGAGCGCGTCGCGGGCTAGGCGATTGCGCCGGCCCCCCGTCGTGATCCTCTGCGGCGGGCGCGGAACGCGGCTGCAGGAGCACACGCAGGAGATCCCCAAGCCGCTCGTGGAGATCGGCGGCATGCCGATCGTCTGGCACGTGATCCAGCTGTATGCCGTCCAGGGCTTCCGCCGCTTCCTGCTCGCGACCGGCTACAAGGGCGAGCTGATCGAGCGCTTCGCGGCCGGACATCGCTGGCCGCAGGGCGTCACGGTGGAGTGCCTCGACACCGGCCTCGAGACGCAGACCGGCGGTCGCATCAGGCTGCTCGCGCCCGCGCTCGCGGGCGAGGCGCTGTTCTGCGCAACCTACGCCGACGGCGTCGCCGACATCGACCTCGAGGCGCTGCTCGCCTTCCACGCCGCCCACGGAGCGCTCGCGACGATGACCGTCGTGCGTCCCGCGCTGCAGTTCGGCGTGACCGAGCTCGACGGCGACGGCAGGGTCAGCGGCTTTCGCGAGAAGCCGCGCTCCGAGCACTGGATCAATGGCGGCTTCTTCTGCTTCGCGGCGCCGGTGCTCGACCGCCTCGACGGCGACGAGGCGCTCGAGCGTGGCCCGCTCGACCGCCTCGCCCGCGCCGGGGAGCTGCGCGCGCACCGCCACGAGGGCTTCTGGGAGTGCATGGACACCTACAAGGATGCGGTCGCGCTGAACGACATGTGGGCCGCCGGCGCGGCGCCGTGGCGGCTGTGGGGCCAGGACGCGGGCGCCCGCTCGCCGGGCCGCGGGTCGCGCGTGCCGGCCTGAGCCCCGCTCACTCGCCGGCGAGCGGGCGCGCGCGAAACAGCGTGACCGGTTCACGGATGCCGCGCAGGCGCCGCTGCCCGGCGAACGACCAGCGGTAGGAATCTTCGGCGGACTCGTGAACCTCGCGCTCGGCGAGCAGGCTGCCCGGCCGCGCGATCGAGGTGATGCGGCTGGCGAGGTTGACGGGCCGGCCGAACCAGTCGCCGGCGCGCGGCACCGCGAGCCCGAGCGCCGCGCCGGCGCGCAGCTGCGGGAAGTCCTCGCCCTCGGCGTCGGCGCCGGCGATCAGCTGCAGCGCCGCCTCGAGCAGCGGCTCGGGCTCGGCCGAGGTGAGCATCGCCGCGTCGCCGATCGTCTTGATCAGCCGCACCGGCGGCTCGGCGACGTCGGTCGCGAGCGCTTCCAGGCGCATCGCCATGCGACCGAGCTCATCGGCCGGGACTTCCTCGCCGAGGCGCGTGAAGCCGACGAGGTCGGCGAAGCAGACGACGACCTCGCGCGAGCCGGGCAGCCGCCCGCCGCTGCGCTCCATCACGCTGATCACCTCGGTCTGGGTCGCGTGGCGCAGGTGCAATCCGAGCAGGTTGCTGACGAGCGGGTCGACGAGCGGGTACAGCTGCGCGGTCGCGCGGGCGTAGCGGAGCGCGAGGTCGCGCTCGCTCAGTCCCGGCTCGAGCACGAGTTTCAACGGCAGTGCGCGCATGCTCTCGGCGGCCTGCGCGAGGCCGCGGCCGAGCACGCGCAGCAGATCGAGGATGTCATCGTTGGAGATGCCCGCGGCGCGCGCGTAGTTGAGCATCTGTGCGGACTCGAGCTCGGTATCGCTGTAGGTCGCCTCGTCGGGCTCGGGGATCGGCAGGCCCATTGCGCGCCGTGTCCTCAGCAGGAACTCCATGTCCACGCCGCTCAGCTCGGCGACCTGCGCGGAGGTGTAGCGCTCGCCGCCGCCGATGATCCTGTCGGCGGGCAGGAACAGGAGCGTTCCCGAGGCGGTCGTGCGGCGCAGCTCCGACAGCGTCACGCCCTCTCCGGCGAGGTGCTCGAGCAGGGCCAGGCGCTCCGCGCGCCGCTCGCCCTCGAGGCCGTCGAGCAGGCCCTCGGCCGCGAAGTCGATCTCCTCTGGGGCCATCACGTCGCAGGGTAGGGCAGGCAGGCGTCCGACGGCGCGCGCAGAATCACTCCTCGTGATAGTCCTCGGCATCGACCCCGGCCTGGCAAACACGGGCTACGGCGTCGTCGCGCGCCGCGACGGCCGCCTGATCGCGCTCGACGGGGGCGTGGTCGAGACGCACGCGCGGCTCGCGCCGGAGCGCCGGCTCGCAGACATCCACCGCTCGCTCGAGATGCTCATCGATGAGCATGAACCCGACGCGATGGCGCTCGAGGAGCTGTACTTCGGCAAGAACGTGAGGACCGCCTTCGCGGTCGGCCAGGCGCGCGGCGTGGCGATGCTGACGGCCGGCCAGCGCGGCCTGCCGTGTACGAGCTACACGCCCCAGCAGGTCAAGGCGGCGGTCTGCGGCAGCGGGCGCGCCGAGAAGGGCCAGGTCGCACGGATGGTCAAGGTGCTGCTCGGCCTGGCCGAGGAGCCACGGCCCGATCACGCCGCCGACGCGCTCGCGGTCGCGATCTGTCACGCGAACTGCGCGCCGCTCTCGCTCGCGCTGGCGGGCGTGGGCGCATGATCGCGCTGCTGCGCGGCGAGGTCGCGGTGCGCCGCAGCGACCATGTCGTGATCCTCTGCGACAGCGTCGGCTATCGCGCGGCGCTCTCGGCGGAGACGTTGCGCCACGTCCCCGCGGTCGGCGAGCCGGTCACGCTGCACACGCACCTGATCGTGCGCGATGACGCGCTCGCGCTCTACGGCTTTCATTCCGAGCAGGAGCGCGAGCTGTTCCTGATGCTGCTGTCGGTCCAGGCGGTCGGCCCGAAGGTCGCGCTCGCGGTCCTCTCCGCGGGCTCCCCGCGCGAGCTCATCCAGGCGCTCGCCGCGGGCGACGCCGCGCGTTTTCAGGCGGTGCCCGGGATCGGCAAGCGGACCGCCGAACGGATCATCGTCGAGCTGCGCGAGAAGGTCGGCGTCGATGCCGAGATCGGCGCCGTGCGGACGCCGATCGTCGCCCGCCGCGGCCAGGATCCCGACCAGCGGGCGCTCGCCCGCGCCGGGCTGCTCGAGCTCGGCTACGAGCAGGGCGAGGCTGAGGAGCTGCTGCGTGAGGCCGAGGGCGAAACCGCCGAGGAGCTGCTCGGCGCGGCGCTGCGCCTCGCGCGGGCCGGGTCGTGAGGCGGTGAGCACCGTGAACGGCACACCCTCTGGGGCGCACGCAGGCGAGACGGCCGCGCGCATCCAGACCCCGTATCTCGTTCCCGAGGACGAGCTCGACCGCTCGCTGCGTCCACGCCGGCTCGAGGAGTTCGTCGGACAGGAGGGCCTGCGCCAGCAGCTCGCCGTCGCGATCGAGGCGTGCAGCGCGCGCGGCGATGCGCTCGATCACCTGCTGCTCGCGGGTCCGCCCGGGCTCGGCAAGACCTCGCTCGCGCAGATCGTCGCGGCTGAGCTGGAAGTCCCGTTCGTGCAGACGGCAGGGCCGGCGCTCGAGCGCAAGGGCGACATCGCCGCGTTCCTGACGGCGCTCGAGCCGCGCAGCGTGTTCTTCGTCGATGAGATCCACCGGCTCGCGCGCACGCTCGAGGAGACGTTCTATCCGGCGATGGAGGACCATCGCCTGCCGATCACCGTCGGGCAGGGGGCGGGCGCGCGGGTGGTCACGCTCGAGCTGCCGCCGTTCACGCTGATCGGCGCGACCACGCGCACCGGACTGCTGACCACGCCGCTGCGCGACCGCTTCGGCATCCAGGCGCGCCTGGAACCGTATGAGGTGGCCGAGCTCGCGGTGATCGTCCGCCGCTCGGCAGGGATACTCGAGATCGAGCTCGAGGAGCAGGGCGCCGTCGCGATCGCAGCACGCAGCCGCGGCACTCCGCGCGTCGCCAATCGCCTGCTCAAGCGCGTCCGCGACTTCGCCGAGGTTCGCATGCAGGGCATCGTCACGGCCGAGGCCGCGCAGGCGGCGCTGGAGTTGCTCGAGGTCGACGAGCGCGGGCTCGACCGTCTCGACCGCAAGATCCTCGAGACGATCTGCGGCAAGTTCGCCGGCGGTCCGGTCGGGCTCTCGACGCTCGCGGTCGCGGTCGGTGAGGAGCAGGACACGATCGAGGACGTGTACGAGCCCTACCTGCTGCAGGAGGGCCTGATCAAGCGCACTCCGCGCGGGCGCGCGGCGACGCCCGCCGCGTTCGAGCATCTCGGGCTCGAGCCGCTCGCGGCTGCCGGGCACTCGCTGTTTTGAGCCGGGAGGCCGCCGGACGCGGGCCGCGCCGGATACCAGGGCCTTCGCGAGCGCGCTTGCGTAACCTGTAGGAGAGACCATGGCCCACCCGTTCATCTGCCCCAACTGCGGTCACCGCACCAGCGAGCTCGACCGCAACATCGGGTTCACGCGTCAACGCAAGGGCTGTGCGAAGTGCGGCTTCGCGTTCCTGTTCGAACTGCTCGACGACTACTACCCGGCGCCGGACGCCGCCTTCTTCGTCTGCGACGGCGAGGGCCGCGTGGTCGGCTGCGGCAAGAACTCGTTCGCGTTCACGGGCCTCGAGGAGGAAGACGTTATCGGCCAGCGCGTCGAGGAGGTGCTCGGCCTGAACTTCTCAAACGGCGACGATCCGGTCGCGACGGTGCTCGAGTGGGGCGTGCGCGCGCTCGAGGTGCCGGTGCGCGTCAGCGGCGAACGCGACAACGCGGCGAACGCCAAAGCCGACATGTTTCCAGCCTACGACGACGACGGTGGGCTGCTGCTTGTCCTCACGCCCGACAAGTAGCCTCGGCGGCGACGGCCGCGCACGCCGCACACGTCTTGATCCTGTTCTTAGTCCCGACAAGTACTCTCTGATGAGACGATGACCGATCGCCGCACGAATCTGCTGATCCTGCTGCTCGTCTTCGGGTTGGTCGCGGTGTCTCTCGTCGTGATCGCGACGAAGCCGACGCGCCTCGGCCTCGACCTCAAGGGCGGCGTGCAGCTGACCTATCAGGGCAAGCCGACTGCGCAGGCGAAGGTCGATACAGAATCGCTAAACCGCGCGATTGACATCATGCGTAAGCGCGTCGACCAGCTTGGCGTCGCGCAGCCTGAAATCGGGCTCGCGGGCAGCAACCAGATCGCGGTCGCGCTGCCCGCCGTCGGCAGCGTGCGCCAGGCCGAAGAAGAGGTCGGCCGGACCGCGCAGCTGCAGTTCTATGACTGGGAGCCGAACGTGATCGGCGCCAACGGTCAGTCGGCGGCGACCGAAGGGACGGTCACCGGCGATGCGACCTCGACCGGCGCCGGCGGCGTCGCCGCCGGGCTGCCGGAGTACGAGGCGATCCTGCGCGCGGCCAAACGCCCGCCGATCCTGCGCAAATCCGACACGACCTGGTCGAAAGGCTGCACCGCCGCGCAGGTCGGCGAATGCATCTTCGGCAGCTGGTACCTGCTCGACACCACGCACCAGAAGGTCCTGTGCGCGAGCGACAAGGTGACGTGCGCTCCGGCGGAAACCGAAAAAGCGCTGTACACCGGCGTCACGCTGCCCGCCGGCGCCAAGGTCAAGGCGGTCCGTGTCAATCCGGGGACGGTGCTCGTGCAGGCCCACCCCGAAGAATCGGCGAACGGGAAGGTCGGCAACCCCTCGCCGAACAGCTGGTATGTGCTCAACGACGAACCGGTGCTCAACGGCGCGGACATCACGAACCCGCAGCAGGGCTTCGACGAAGGCGGCGGCGGCACCGGGCAGCCGAATGTCACCTTCGGCTTCACCTCGCACGGCAAGACGGTGTTCGAACAGGTCACCAAGAAAATCGCAGAGCGCGGCCAGGAAGCCCAGCTTCCCGGGGTCGGCAAGGAAGCCGCGCTGCAGCACTTCGCGGTGGCTCTCGACGGCCAGCTGATCACCGCGCCGTCGATCGACTACACGAAGTACCCGGAAGGGATCGATGCGTCGACCGGCTCGGAGATCTCCGGCGGCTTCACGATCACGACCGCCCAGAACCTCGCGAGCGAGCTGCAGTCCGGCGCGCTGCCGATCAAGCTCGTGCTGATCTCGCGCTCGCAGGTGTCTGCGACGCTCGGCAAACAGGCGCTCAAGGAAGGCCTGCTCGCGGGCCTCATCGGCTTCGCGATCGTCTGCCTGTTCCTGCTCGTCTTCTACCGCATGCTCGGCGCGATCGCCGTCGGCGGGCTCGTCATCTACGGCATCTACTTCTTCGCGCTGATCAAGCTGATCCCGATCACGCTGACGCTGCCGGGCATCGCCGGCCTGATCCTCACGATCGGCATCGCGGCGGACGCGAACATCGTCATCTTCGAGCGCGTGAAGGAGGAGATCCGCGGCGGCAGATCGGTGATCTCCGGCATCGCGACGGGATACAAACGCGGTTTTGCGGCGATCGTCGACGCGAACGTGGTGACGTTCATGACCGCCTTCATCCTGTTCGCGCTGGCGACCTCCGAAGTCAAGGGGTTCGCGTTCACGCTGGGCATCGGGACGTTGCTGACGCTGTTCACGGCGGTGCTCGCCACACGCGCGGCGCTCGGCGTGATGGGCCGCTCGAAATTCGTCTCGCACCCGTCGATGCTCGGCGCCGCGCGGCGCGGGCGCGGCTGGACGTTCGACTTCATGGGCGCATCGAAGTGGTTCTTCTCGCTGTCCGGCACGATCCTCCTGATCGGCGCCCTGGCGATCGGCGGCAAGGGCCTGAACTTCGGCATCGACTTCAAGTCCGGGACGCGTATCCAGACCGCCCTGATCAGGTCCGCGAGCGAGGGTGAAGTCACCGCGACGCTCAAGTCGGCCGGCATCAAAGACGCCGAGGTGCAGAAAATAAGCAACAAGAACATCGGCGGCAACGGCTTCCAGATCTCGACCAAGACGCTCGCACCGGATGCCGTCAAACACGCGGAATCGGCGCTCAACGACAAGTTCGGGAGCGGCAAAACGCCGGGCACGAAGAACTTCTCCTCGACCTCGATCGGGCCGACCTTCGGGAAAACCGTCGCGAAGAGCGCGCTGATCGCGATCATCGCGTCGCTGCTGGTGATCTCCGCCTATATCGCCCTGCGCTTCGAGTGGAAGTATGCGGTGCCGGTGCTGATCGCGCTGATGCACGACCTGCTGATCACCGCCGGCGTGTATTCGCTGACCGGCCGGGAAGTGACGAGCGCGACGGTGGCGGCGCTGTTGACGATCCTCGGATATTCGCTCTACGACACGATCATCGTGTTCGATCGTGTGCGCGAGAACGTGCCGAGAATGCCGCGTGCGGCGTTCTCGCAGATCGTCAACCGATCGATGTCCGAGGTGCTCACGAGATCGCTGGCGACGAGCTTCTGCACGCTGCTCCCGGTCACGGCGTTGCTGCTGTTCGGCGGCGAAACGCTGAAGGACTTCGCCTTCGCGCTGACCATCGGGATCGCCTCGGGTGCCTACTCCTCGATCTTCATCGCCTCGCCTGTGCTCACGCACTGGAAGGAGCGCGAGGGCACCTATCGCGTCCGGCGCGCCCGGATCGTGCGCGAACTGGGCGCCGTCCCCGCCTACGCGACGACCGCGAGCGGTGCGCAGGAGGACGTCGAGCCGGAGGTCAGGAAGCGCCGGACGCGCAGCGGCAGCCTGACCTCTCCGGAGCAGCCCGGCCAGCAGATCTCGAGGGACGAGTTCCAGGAACTGGTCCGCGACATCGACGCCGACGTCTCACCCGGCGCCGGCGCCGCGGGCAGGCGCGCCGGCGCCCAGCCCGGCGAGCAGCGCTCGGGCAGCAGCGCGACGGCGACTCCGCCGGCTGCGCCGGAGCGCGACCCGACCGCGGACCTGACGCCCGAGGACCTCGTGCTCAAGGACGACGCGAAGCCGCGGCCGAAGAACAAACGGCCCCGCAACCGCCGCCACGGCAGGTCACGCTGATGGCGCTGCTCGGCTGGGTGATGATGGGGCTGGCGATCTGGCACTACACGATCTTCATGCCCGACCGCTTCTGGGGCGGGATCGTCGGCGCGTTCGTCGGCTCGCTGTTCGGGGGGATCATCCTCGGCTTCATCATCAGCGGCTTCACGATCCCGGGCGAAAAGGCGACGGACATCAAGGTCGTCCTGTACGCGGCGCCCGGAGCGGTGATCGGGATCATGGCCGTGTACCTTGAGGGCATCCGCCGCGAACGCGCGGGCGAGCAGCCCGAGCCGATCGCCTTCTGAGCGGCGCCTCGGCTCCGCCGGAGGCTCGCGGATCGGCGCGCCGCGGTTCTGTCTCACGCTCGCCGTAGTCTCGCCGCGTGCAGCCATGCAAGTTCGAGATCGCCCCGTGCCCGGCCGCGGACGTGCAGCGTCTGCAGCGCGAGCTGGCCGTCAGCGGTGCGCTCGCGCAGGTGCTCGTCCGGCGCGGCCACGCCGAGCCTGAGCGGGCGCGGGCCTTCCTCGCCGCCGCCGAGGAGCATCCGGCCGAGGCCTTCGCCGGCATCGAGCGGGCGCTGGCGCCGATCATCGCGCGGCTCCGCGACGGTGGCCGGATCACGATCCACGGCGACTACGACGTCGACGGCATCTGCTCGACGGCGGTGCTCGTGCGCGCGCTGCGCGCGCTCGGCGGCGATGTCGACTCCTACCTGCCGGATCGCGCGAGCGACGGCTACGGGCTGGCTGAGGCGACCGTTGAGCGCCTGGCCGCGCGCGGCACCCGGCTGCTCGTGACCGTCGACTGCGCGATCACCGCGGTCGCCGCGGTCGCGCGGGCGCAGGCACTCGGGATCGAGGTCGTCGTCACCGACCACCACACGCCGCGCGCGGATGGTGCGCTGCCCGCCGCGCCGATCGTGCACCCGGCGCTATCCGGCTATCCGTGCACCGAGCTGTGCGCGACGGCGGTCGCATACAAGCTCGCGCAGGCGTTGTACAAGGCACTCGGACGCGACCCGGGCGAGCTGCGCTGCGATCTCGACCTGGTGGCGCTCGCGACGATCGCCGACGTGGTCCCGCTCGTCGGCGAGAACCGCACGCTCGTTCGCAATGGCCTGCGCGCACTCGCGGCGACGGCCAAGCCGGGCCTGCGCGCGCTGATGTCGGTCGCGGGCGTCGAGCCGGCGAAGGCGAACGAGCGCTCGGTCGGCTTTGCGCTCGCGCCGCGCCTGAACGCGGCCGGGCGCCTGTACCGCGCCGACGCCGGTCTCGAGCTGATCCTCACCGATGATCCGGCGCGGGCGGGGCAGATCGCCGCCGAGCTCGACAGCGCCAACCGCGAGCGCCGCGCGGTTGAGACGCGGATCCGCTTCGCAGCCGAAGCGCAGATGCGCGAGCTCGGCGAGCGCCCGGCCTACGTGCTCGCGGCGGAGGGCTGGCACCAGGGCGTGATCGGGATCGTCGCCTCGCGCCTGGTCGAGCGCAGCGGCCGCCCGGTCGTGATGATCGCGCTCGAGGGCGAGTCGGGCAAGGGCTCGGGGCGCAGCGTCGAGGGCTTTGACCTGCTCGCCGGGCTGACCGCGTGCGCCGAGCACCTCGGCCGCTACGGCGGGCACAGCGCGGCGGCTGGCCTGGAGATCGAGCGCGGGCGGATCGGGGCGTTCACGGCCGCGCTCAGCGATCACGCCGAACGCGAGCTCGGGTCCGAGCAGATGGTGGCGCGCGAGCGCGTCGACGCGGTCATCGGCGGCGAGGAGCTCGGGATGACGCTCGCCGAGGAGCTGCAGTCGCTCGCTCCGTTTGGACGCGGCAATCCAGGCGTCTCGCTGCTGCTCGACGACGCGAGCTTCACCGACGCGCGGCCGATGGGCGAAGGCAAGCACGTGCGCTTCACGGTCGAGTCGCACGGCACCCGCGCGCGTGCGGTCGCATTCGGCAACGGCGGGCGCCTGCCGGTTGCCGAGGGCGCGCCGGCGCAGGCCACGTTCTCGCTCGAGGTCAACGAATGGAACGGCGTCAGCGAGCCGCGCCTCGTGCTGCGCCGCGCACAGCCGCTTGCGAGCGTCGCCGAGGGCGCGCGCGAGGCCGAGGAGGAGAAGCAGACCGGCGAGGCGCCGGGCGAGCAGCAGGAGCTCGTGCTGTTCTAGCTTCCCTTCAATCCGTGCCGGGCGTCCCCTACCCTTAGACCATGGCCATCGCCGAGGACCCGAACAGCACACAGGCGACCGAGGTGCGTGAGGACCTCGCCGCCGCCGCGGCCCCCGGCGAGGCCGTGGCTGTCAGCGAGCACGCGGGCGAGACGCCGCCTGCGCCCGCTCAGGCGGAGGCGGTGACGCAGGCCTCGCTCGCGTTGAGCGTGTCCGAGCGCCGGCTGCTCAGCGACCTGTTCGCGATCGTCTCCGAGCACGCGGCGGACTCCTCGGTCGAGATCGACCGTGCGCGCGTGCAGGACGCGTTCGTGTTCGCCTGCGAGCACCACGCGGCGCAGCGGCGCAAGTCGGGCGAGGACTTCATCGTGCACCCGGTCGGCGTCGCGCGCATCTGCGCGAGCATGCGCCTCGACACCGAGACGTTGTGCGCGGCGCTGCTGCACGACACCGTCGAGGACACCTCTGCCTCGATCGAGGAGGTGCGTGAGCGCTTCGGCGAGGAGATCGCGGCGATCGTCGACGGCGTCACCAAGCTGACGGGGATCACCTTCCAGTCGCGTGATGAGGCGCAGGCGAACAACTACCGCAAGATGATGGTCGCGATGGCCACCGACGTGCGGGTCATCCTGATCAAGCTCGCCGATCGCCTGCACAACATGCGCACGATCGAGGCGATGCCGAAGCAGAAGCAGATGGAGAAGGCGCGCGAGACGCTCGACATCTACGCGCCGCTCGCGCACCGCCTGGGGATCCACGCGATCAAGTGGGAGCTCGAGGATCTCGCGTTCGCGACCCTGCACCCGCGCAAGTACCAGGAGATCAAGGGGCTCGTCGCCCAGCAGCGCGAGGAGCGCGAGCGCTATGTCAGCGAGGCCGGCGAGTACCTGCGCGACGAGCTGGCGCAGGTCGGGATCGAGGCTGAGATCGCAGGCCGCGCCAAGCACTTCTACTCGATCTACTCGAAGATGACGAAGAAGGGCCGCGAGTTCAACGAGATCTATGACCTCACGGCGATGCGCGTGATCGTCGGCTCGGTGAAGGACTGCTACGGCACGGTCGGCGTGATCCACTCGCTGTGGAAGCCGCTGCCGGGCCGCTTCAAGGACTTCATCGCGATGCCCAAGTTCAACATGTATCAGTCGCTGCACACGACGATCATCGGGCCCGAGGGGCGGCCGCTGGAGATCCAGATCCGCACCCGCGAGATGCACGAGATGGCCGAGTTCGGAGTCGCCGCGCACTGGGTCTACAAGCAGCAGAGCGAGGATGAGGAAGGCAGCTCGGGCTGGGCGGTCGCGGGCGAGGACGCAAAGCTCAAGTGGCTGCGCTCGATGCTCGACTGGCAGAAAGACCTCTCCGATCCGCGCGAGTTCATGGAGACGCTGCGCACCGACCTGTTCGAGGAGGAGGTCTACGTCTTCACGCCCAAGGGCGAAGTCAAGTCGCTGGCCGCGGGCGCGACGCCGCTGGACTTCGCCTACGAGGTTCACACCGAGATCGGCCACCGCTGTGTGGGCGCGCGCGTGAACGGCAAAATCGTGCCGCTGCACTATGAGCTGCGCTCGGGCGACATCGTCGAGATCCTCACCGCCAAGCGCGAGCGCGGGCCCTCGCGCGACTGGCTGGCGACGGTCAAGACGACGCGCGCGCGCAACAAGATCAAGGCATGGTTCAAGGCTGAGAGCCGCCAGGACACCGAGCACACCGGTCGCGAGCTGCTGCAGGAGCAGCTGCGCAAACAGGGCCTGCCGGCGCAGAAGATCACCGGCTCGACGCTGCTCGCGGACGTGATCCGCGAGGTCGGCTACCGCAAGGCGGACGACTTCTACATCGCCCTCGGCGCGGCCAAGATCTCACCGAAGCTCGTCGTCAGCAAGGTCATGCAGCGCCTCAAGCAGGGCGAGTCGGCCGACGGTGAGGACACCGCCGCGGACCTGCTCCGTGTGGGGCGCTCGCGGCGGCGCCCGACGAAGTCCTCGGGGCAGTACGGGATCCGCGTCGAAGGGGTCGAGGACGTGATGCTGCGCCTGGCGAAGTGCTGCCGGCCGGTCCCGGGCGATGACATCGTCGGCTACATCTCCCTCGGCCGCGGCATCACGATCCACCGCGAGGACTGCCCGAACACGGCGTTGCTGCGCAAAAGCCCCGAGCGCTTCGCGAACGTCAGCTGGGAAGGCGACCAGTCAACGGGCTTCGTCGTGGAGATCCAGATCGATGCCTGGGATCGCCACCGCCTGCTCGAGGAGCTCTCGCGGGCGTTCTCGGAGTCCGGCGCGAACATCCTCGAAGCACGCTGCCTGTCGATGCCGCCGATGGTCAAGAACCGCTTCGTGATCGAGGTCGCCGACACGCACACGCTGCGGGGCGCGATCACGCGCCTGCGCAACATCGACTCGGTGTTCGACGCCTACCGCGTCACGCCCGGCGCGGCCACGCAGGCCTAGACGACGCCAGCCTCGCTCAGGCGACGACGCGGAGCGCGTCGGGCATGATCGAATAGCGAGCCTCCTCGACGTCGCCGAGGAAGTCGCCGTCGACCTGCAGCGGCAGCGGCCGCCCGTCGGTGCTGCGCACGGTCAGCTCCTGCGTATCGGCGAGCTGACTGATCTGGCGGTTGCCGGTGACGCGCGCGCGGCTCGAGAACGCACGCCAGGCGAGCGACAGCATCGCGGGCAGCGACGCGCGATGCAGCACGCCGCTGTGCAGCGAGCCGGAGTCGAGCGCGGCGCCTTCGGCGATCTCGATCGGGCGATCCTGGAAGTAGGTGAACGGCGAGCCGTTCTGGACGATCGCGGTGACACCGCGCAGCCTCCTGCCGCCGGCGTCGACCTCCAGGCGCGGCGCGCCGACGAGATAGCGCCGGAAGAACGTGCTGACCGCGACCCACGTGAAGAAGTACGCGCCGAGGCGCGCCTTCATGCGCGGATTGGCATCGACCCGCTCGACGACGCTCGCGTCGAGGCCGAGCCCCGAGGCGAACGTGAAGCAACGGCCGTTGACGACGCCGAGATCGACACGGCGCGGGCGCCAGTCATCGGCCATCGCGAGCAGATGCTCCGTCGCGTCGACGACGTCGCCGGGGATGCCGAGCATCTTGCCGAACACGTTCGCCGAGCCGCCCGGCAGGCAGCAGAGCGGGGTGGGGGAGCCGAGCAGGCCGTTGGCGGCTTCGTTGACCGTGCCGTCGCCGCCGAACGCGACGACCACGTCATAGCCCTCGTGGGCTGCCTCGCGGCACAGCTCGGTGGCGTGGCCGCGGGCCTCGGTGTCGACGGCGTCGACCTCGAAGCGGCCCTCGAGCGCGAGCACGACGAGATTGCGCAGGCGGTCTGAGACGGTCGTCGCGTACGGGTTGACGATGATCAGCATGCGCCGCTTGTGCTGCGGCGAGGCGAAGCGGAACGGCGCGTCCGCGGCGGTCGTGTCGAGGTCGTCCCCGCGTGTTGAGATGCTCACCGCTAGGGCTACACCGGCCCGCGCGCGGCGTTACCCGCAAGTGCGCGGCCGCGGCTCACAGGTCGACTCGCGTCGGCCGAAAGGCTTGCTAGACTGCGCTCAGACAGCAGTAACCACATCCAGAGGGGTGGAGGGCCTGGCCCTATGAAACCCCGGCAACCACCGCCAAGTCACAGGCGGGAAGGTGCCAATTCCAGGTGATGTGTGGCGGGCCATCGCGCTCTTCGCCACACGTGACGGCGAAGACTAGAGCGAAGGAGCCCCAATGGCTGTCAGCCATCTGCAGTGCAAGGAGTGCAAGACGGAGTATCCGCTCGAGGCGCTGTACGTCTGCGAGCAGTGCTTCGGCCCGCTTGAGGTCGTCTACGACCACAGCGGCTCGAGGCTCGACGTTCCCGAGCTGCGCCGCCGTATCCAGGGTGGACCGCAGAACATCTGGCGCTACGCCGACTTCCTGCCGCTCGCGGGCGGCCCCCCGGGACCGTCCGGGCGGCTCGCCTCGCGTGCCGGCCTGCCGGCCGGCTGCACCCCGCTGATCCGCGCCGACAGGCTCGCCGCGCGCCTCGGCCTGCGCGAGGTGTGGGTCAAGAACGACGCGGCCAACCCGACGCACTCGTTCAAGGACCGCGTCGTCTCGGTCGCGGTGACGCGCGCACGCGAGCTCGGCTTCGAGACGATCGCGTGCGCCTCGACGGGCAACCTCGCGAACTCCGTCGCCGCCCACGGCGCGGCGCTGGGAATGGACTCCTACGTCTTCATCCCGGCCGACCTGGAGGAGCAGAAGATCCTCGCGACGGGCGTCTACGGCACGAACCTGATCGGCGTCGAGGGCAACTACGACGACGTCAACCGCCTCTGCACCGAGCTGTGCGCGGAGCGCGACTGGGCGTTCGTGAACATCAACCTGCGCCCCTACTACGCCGAGGGATCGAAGACGCTCGCGTTCGAGATCGCCGAGCAGCTCGGCTGGGAGCTGCCCGACCGCTGCATCGTCCCCGTCGCCTCGGGGTCGCTGTTCACGAAAATCGCCAGGGGCTTCGAGGAATGGAGCGAGCTCGGTCTGATCGAAGAGAACCCCGCCCGTGCGGTGCCGCGCATGAACGGCGCGCAGGCGGAGGGCTGCTCGCCGGTGGCGAGCGCGTTCGCCGCCGGGCAGGACGTCTGCCGACCGGTCAAGCCGAGCACGATCGCCAAGTCACTTGCGATCGGCAACCCCGCCGACGGTCCCTACGCGCTCGACCTGGCCCGCCGCAGCGGCGGCTCGATCGACGCCGTCAGCGACGATGAGATTCGCGCGGGCATCAAGCTGCTCGCAGAGACGACCGGCGTGTTCACGGAGACGGCCGGTGGCACCACGACCGCGGTGCTCGCGAAGCTCGCCGCGCGCGGTGACATCGACCCCGACGAGCGTGTCGTGCTGGTGATCACCGGCGAGGGCCTGAAGACGCTCGACGCCGTCCGCGGGACGTTCCAGACGCGCACGATCGCTCCGAGCGTCGAGGCCTTCGAGGCCGGCGCGCTCGAGGCCGTGTCCGTCTGATGGGCGTCGTCGTGAAGATCCCGACGCAGCTGCGCGCCGCCGCCGGCGGCGAGTCAGAGACGGTGCTCGACGGCGCCACCGTGCAGGAGGTGCTGAACGGCCTGTTCGCGCGCCACGCGGAGCTGCGTGCTCGCATCGCCGACGACGACGGGTCGCTGCGCAGGTTCGTCAACGTCTATGTCGCCGGCGAAGACATCCGCTTCCTCGACGGGCTCGCGACACCGGTCGCCGACGGCGCCGAGCTGACGATCCTGCCCGCCGTCGCCGGCGGCTAGGGCGCCGCTGAGCGCACCCCGCCGAGCACAGGCGGGCGCTGTCCTTGCTCGCTCGCGTCTAGCGCGAGGCGAGGTGATGCACGACGGGCGTGCTCTGGCGACTCGCGTGGGCGGCGGGCGTCGAGCCGCTGAAGCCGATCGTCGAGACGATCCCGGCGGCGCACATCGCGCCGATCGTCAGCTTGCGGATGCGCCCGGGCGTGAGCCAGGGGATGTGCTGGCTCTGCATCCATGTTCGAAAGCCGCTCGCGGCTGAGGCGGCGGCCATTGCGCAACCGGCGCACATACCGCCAGGATAGCCACTAGCTCGGCTCGCGGGCGCCGCTCGGGGCGGCCGTGCGTCCTTCCAGGCGGCTGCGCAGCTCGGGGCCGCGGCCGGCCGCGACGGCGCGCGCGGCGCGGGCGTCGCTCAGCTCGAGGCCGTGGGCGTGCGCGAAGTCGAGCAGATCCTGGCGCTCCTCGCCCTCGCGGGCGGTGCGCAGGAACAGCCAGCAGAACAGGCCGAGCGTCAGAAACGACTCCTCGATCATCATGATGGCGCCGGCGATGTTCTGGTCGGCGAGCGGTGAGATGTGGTGCAGCGCCTCACCGTGCAGGTAGAAGGGGTAGAAGATCGTGCCGGACCAGAGAAAGATGTTGCCGAGAACGGTGCCGGTCAGGCGCACGGCGACGATGTAGCCGAGCTTCGCGCCGTTGCCGAACCAGCTCGGCATCGGCAGCGGCCCGAACAGGCACATCCACATGTTGATGCCGAGCCCGAGGAACATCGCGTGCTGCAGCGCGTGGACCCCCGAGTGGCGCAGCGCGGCCTGGTAGAGCACCGGCAGATGCCAGACGTACAGGTCGATCGCCCACAGCGGGAAGGCGATCAGCGGATGCGCGAGGACCCGCAGCCGGTCGAAGAACGCGATTTTGAGGATCGGCGCGATCAGCGGCCCGGTCAGGCCGAGCACGATCAACAGCGCGGCGATGTCGCCGAGCAGCAGGTGCTCGATCATGTGCATGTACAGCAGCTCCTGGCTGGCGGAGCCGAGCGAGGTGAGCGCGGCGGCGATCACGACGAAGCCGCCGTAGAAGCACGCCTGGCGCCAGCCGGGAACGGCGCGGCCGTCGATCGCGAGCGTGCGCACGCGTTTGGCGTAGAGCAGCGCCAGGAGCACGAGCGGCCCCAGCTGGAACAGCGAGGAGACGTCGGCGGAGATCGCGAGCGGCACGGCGGGCATCTCAAGGGCAGAGTACGAGATCGCCGGGTGCTCGGTGAGCAGCCGGCGCGGGCTCGCATAGACTGCCCGGGGCATGAGAGTCCTGCGCCGCCGGATGATGTCCCTGCTGCTCGGCGCAGTTGCGGTGGTCGAGCTGGCGCTGCCGCAGAGCGCAGATGCGCACGGCATCGTCGGCAGGGCCGACCTGCCGATCCCGGTCTGGCTGTTCAGCTGGACGGCGGCGATCGTGCTCGTCGTCTCGTTCGTCGCGCTCTCGACGCTGTGGCGCACGCCGCAGCTGCAGCAGCCGCATCGGCGCCGCCTGTGCGCGCTCCCGCAGCCCGTCGAATGGCTTGCGTGCGCGATCGGCCTCGGCCTGTTCGCGCTCGTCCTCTACAGCGGCTTCGCGGGCGCGCAGGTGCCCAACGCGAACTTCACCGTGACGTTCATCTATGTGATCTTCTGGGTGGGCGTGCCGGTTGCAAGCGTTCTGTTCGGGGACGTGTTCCGCGCTCTGAGCCCGTGGCGGAGCAGTGCCCGCGTGCTCCGAGCACTGCTGCGCCGGGGCTCACGCAAGCCGCCGCTTCGCTACCCGGCATGGCTCGGGATGTGGCCGGCCGTCGCGGTCATCATCGGCTTCGCGTGGCTCGAGCTCGTCTACGTGCCCGCCGACCGCGAGCGCCCCTCGACGCTTGCGGCGCTGTCACTCGGCTATTTCCTCGTGATGGTGGCGGGAATGGCGCTGTTCGGCGTCGAGGAGTGGAGCACGCAGGCGGACGGATTCGGCGCGTACTTCAACCTGCTCTCGCGCCTGTCGGCGCTCGTCCGCGGCGAGGACCGCGCGCTGTACAGCAGGCGGCTGCTGAGCGGCGTCACCGACCTGCCGATCCGCGCGGGCACGGTCACGCTGATCTGCGCGCTGATCGGCACGACGACGTTCGACGGCTTCAGCAACGGCGGCATCTGGCGCAACAACGAGCCGAACCTGCAGAGCCTGTTCGCCGACCTCGGTTTCGCGCAGACGCCGTCGATCGAGCTCGCGTACTCGCTCGGCCTGGTGCTGTGCGTTCTGCTCGTGGTCGGCGTCTACCGGATCGGCATCGTCGGCGTGGCGAGCGTCAGCGATCGCTACGACAGGGGCGAACTGACGCGCGCGTTCGCGCACTCGCTCGTGCCGATCTCGTTCGCGTACGTGCTCGCGCACTACTTCTCGCTGCTGCTGTGGCAGAGCCAGGCGATGGTCTACCTGATCTCAGACCCGCTCGGCAACGGCGCCAACATCTTCGGCACGAGCAGCTACGAAATCGACTATCACGTGATCTCCTACGCGGCGATCTGGTACGTGCAGGTGGTCGCGCTGGTCGGCGGGCACGTCGGCGGTCTCGCGCTCGCGCACGACCGTGCGCTGGTGCTCTACGAAGACCCCGAAGAGGCGGTTCGCAGCCAGTATTGGATGCTTGCGGTGATGGTCGCGTTCACGAGCTTCGGGCTGTGGCTGCTGTCATCGGTGGGGACCTGAGCGCGCGCCTCCGTGCGCCCGGCGCCGTGCGCCCGGCGCCGCGGGGCGAAGTGCTAGATTTCTGGGCGATGACACCGCTCGCGTGCCTGATGCACTGGTACATCTCGATGTTGTACGTCGTCCCCGTGCTCGCGGTCGGCGGCTGGGGCTGGTGGAGCTCCAAGCGGATGGCGCGCCGCAAAGGCGGCGGCCCGCCGCAGCCGCGCTCACAGCCACAGACGCGCTAGCGCCGCGTTCGCGCGCAACGACGCCGTTCTGCATCGCGTCGGCGCGCATCCGCGCTCGAGCTTCGAAATTTCTTCACGAGCATTGAGTTTGCGCTGAGTACGCTGGGGTTAGCTACAGCGTATGAGCGCACTGACCCCCACCCGCCCCGCTGACGGCCTGACCGAGAGGTTCGACCCGACGGCGTGCCTCGATGAGCGCATGCGCCTGAAGGCGCGGCCGCCTGCCGACCTCGAGCCGGGCCGCTACCTCGAGGTGCAGGGCCCCGAGCAGACGCTCCTGATCCCGCTCGGGGAGGAGCCGATGCACATCGGCCGCGGCCTCGCGGCCGAGCTGCGCCTCGATGAGAACTCGGTCTCGCGCCGGCACGCGATCGTCGTGCCGAGCGCGACCGGCGCACAGATCCTCGACGACCGCAGCGCGAACGGCACGATCGTCAACGGCCGCCGTGTCCAGCAGGCGCAGCTGGAGAACGGCGACGTGATCGTGCTCGGCCGCGTAAGTCTGCGCTACCTTGCGCGCTAGCAGCCCGGCGCCTCGTGCTCAGCCGAGCTCGTAGTGCACGCCGGTGAGCTCCTCGGAGATCGCCCATAGCCGCGCGGCGGCCTCCGGGTCGCGTGCGGCGCGGCTGGGGGAGACCTCGTGGGGATGGCCGCGAAACTCGCCCACGCCGTCGGGGCCGACATAGATGCCGCCCTCGAGGCCGGGCTGCGTCGCGGCGTACAGCGACGGCAGCGCACCGCTGTCGGCGCTCTGCGCCATCACGACGTTCGTCAGCTGCATGACGAGCCGATCGGCAATCGGCGCGGCCGCCGTCTGCAGGTTCGTCGCGGCGTAGCCGGGGTGGGCGGCGAGGCTCGAGATCGTCGACCCGCGCGCGCGCAGGCGCCGGTCGAGCTCGAGCGCTGACATCAGGTCAGCGAGCTTGGACTGCCCGTAGGCCGCCCAGCGGCGGTAGCGGCGCTCGGACTGCAAGTCCTCGAAGTTGATGCGGCCGAACTTGTGCGCGTTGCTGCTCAGCGTGACCACACGCGCGTCCTCGCGCCCGGCCATCGCGCCGATCAGCCGCCCGGTGAGCGCGAAGTGCCCGAGATGGTTCGTGCCGAGCTGCAGCTCGAAGCCGTCGGCCGTCTCGCGCCGCGGCGGCGCCATCACGCCGGCGTTGTTGACGAGCAGGTCAAGGCGATCGTGCTCGGCGAGGAAGCGCTCGGCGAACGTCTGCACGGACGCGAGGCTCGACAGATCGAGCTCGGCGAGCTCGACCGCGGCGCCCGGCGCGGCGGCGGCGATCTCGCGCAGGGCCTCTTCGCCCTTGGCGGTGTTGCGGCACGCGAGCACGACGTCGGCTCCGTGCGCTGCGAGCTCGCGGGCGGTGACGAGGCCGAGCCCGCTGTTGGCGCCCGTCACGATCGCCCTGCGCCCGCGCAGATCGGGGATCTGCGCGGCTGTCCACTTCTCGGCGTTCGCGGTCGTTTGCACTCGCGCAGACGATACGGCCTGACGGGCGAGTGCGGCGGTGCGCCGTGCCCCGCCGCGGCCGCGCCGTATAGTCGCGCCGCGGAGGCGAGGCGCGGATGCGTCGAGAGCCGTACAAATAACCCTGCAGCGCTTCCAATTTCCCTGCAAACACCCGTATCATCTGAACCGGCGGAAGCAATTCCGGAGGTATCAGGAGAACTGGCCGGGCCGCCTCGAGAACGGACTTCGGATGGAAGACGAGATGCTGTGAGCGGCGTTCGGACAGTGGTTGGCAGGACCCTTGCGCGCGCGCTTGCCGCCGCGCTGCTGGCGCTGCTCGCGCTCGTCGCGATGCCCGCGGCGGACGCGCTCGCGGCGCCGCCGGGCATCACGATCAGCGAACCGCTCAACGGCAGCTTCACACGCAGCCGGACGCCGCTGTTCAGCGGCACGACGAGCGCCCCGCTGGGCGGGTTCGTCACGCTCGACATCTACAGCGGCTCCGTTGCCGGCGGCACACCGGTGCAACAGCAGTTCGCCCTGCCGTTTCTCGAAGGCACCTGGGAAATCTCCCCGGAACCGCTCGAACAGGGGGAATATACGGCCGTCGCCGAACAGACGATCGAAGCGGAAACCGGCAGCGCCGAAGTCACGTTCACGGTCGACACGACCAAGCCGGTGGTCACGCTGGACACGGTGCCGACTCCGAGCAGAGACTCGACGCCGACGCTCAGCGGCGAAGCGGGCGAGTCAGCGGGCGACGACAAGAACGTCGAGCTGACGATCCACGCCGGCGCCACGCTCGCCGGCGCGACGGTCGAATCGGCCAGCGTCCCGGTTGAAAGCGGCGGCTGGACGCACGCCGTCGCTGAACTCGCGGACGGCACCTACACCGCCCAGGTCTCCCAGGAAGACGCAGCCGGCAACCTCGGCACGAGCAAGGCGGTGACGTTCACGGTCGACACGACCGCGCCCGCGGTGACGCTGACGAGCATGCCGCCGTGGAGCAACAACGCGACGCCGACGCTGGCGGGCGGCGCCGGCATCGCGCCCGGCGACCACCCGCACGTGACCGTCACGATCTACCACGGCAGCGCGCCGGAAGGGACGGTCGCGCAGACGGCCGAAGTCACCCCGACCGGGGCCACCTGGTCGTTCGCCGCGGCCCACCTCAGCGACGGCGTCTACACCGCGCGCGCATCCCAGAGCGATGAAGCGGGCAACGTCGGCCTCAGCGCGAGCACGACGTTCACGATCGACACCGTCAAGCCGGTCGTGACGATCAACGCGATGGCGCCAGCGTCGAACAACCCGACGCCGACGGTGAGCGGCACCGCGGGGACGCTGCTGGGCGACCGCCCGACGGTCACGCTGACGATCTTCAAGGGCAAACCCTCGGCGGACAAACCGGCGGTCGTCGAAACCGTGCCGGTGATCGGCGGCGTGTGGACGTACAAATCGGTGCATCTGGCCGACGCCAGCTACACAGCGGAAGCTGTGCAGAGCGATGAAGCGGGCAACATCGGCACGAGCAACAGCGTGCCGTTCACGATCGACACCGTCAAGCCGGCGGTCACGCTCAACACGCTCGCCTCGCCGACGAAAAACCCGAAACCGACGCTGAGCGGCGCCGGCGGCACGGAATCGGGCGATTCCGCGACTGTCGCGGTGAAGATCTACGAAGGCTCCGCGGCGTCGGGGACGCCAGCAGCCTCCGGCACCCCGACGGTGAGCGGGGGCGCGTGGTCGTTCACCTCGCCGCACCTCGCCGACGGCACCTACACCGCGATCGCCGAACAGTCCGATGACGCGGGCAATCTCGGCGTCAGCAAAACGATTATGTTCACCGTCGACACGACGGCCCCGCTGGTCGCGATCACGGCGCCGGCGCCTGGCACGATCTCAAAAGCGGCGACGCTCACCTTCAGCGGCAGCGGCGGCCAGGCCGTCGGCGATGAACCGTCCCTCGCGCTGAAGATCTACAGCGGCGCGACGCCGACAGGGACGCCCGTGCAGACGCTCTCGCACGTCAGCATCGAAGCGGGCGCGTGGAGCACGAATGCGGTGCCCGCGCTCGCTGATGGCACATACACGGCCGTGGCCGAACAGCTCGACGCGGCGGGCAACGTCGGCGTGAGCGCACCGGTGACCTTCACGGTCGATACGAGCGCCCCGAAAGTCTCGCTGACGAGCCCCGCGGCGGGCGCGCTGAATGTCTCGCAGCCGACGTTCGGCGGCGGCGCCGGGCAGGCGAGCGGCGATCTGCAGACGGTCGTGCTGAAGATCTACGCCGGGGAAGGAACGAGCGGCAGCCCCGCGGACACCCTCGACGTGCCGGCAGCCGCCGGCAGCTGGACGACGGGCAGCACCGGCCCGCACCTCGCCGACGGCACGTACACCGCGATCGCTACGCAGTCGGATGAAGCGGGCAACGTCGGCTCGAGCAAAGCGGTGACGTTCACGATCGACACGGTCGCGCCGAAGGTGACGATGGCCGAAGTGCCATCTCCGGGGAACAACCCGACGCCGACGCTGACCGGCGTGCGCGGGACCGAAGCGGGCGACTCCGCGAACGTGAAAGTCACGATCTTCGCGGGCAGCTCGCCGTCAGGGACGATCGCCGCGAGTGGGCTCGGGGTGGTGAGCGGCGCCGGCTGGTCCTTCACGCCTGCACATCTCGCCGACGGCACCTACACGGCGATCGCCGAACAGTCAGACGCGGCGGGCAACCTCGGCACGAGCACGCCGCCGCGGACATTCGTCATCGACACCGTCAAGCCGCTCGTCACGTTGAACCCGGTTGCGGTGCTGATGAACGACTCGACGCCGACCTTCACCGGCACCGGCAGCGTCGCGAGCGGCGACGGCGCGGTGAACGTCACGATCTATGAAGGCAGCGAACCCACGGGCACGGTCGCCGCGCAGGGCCCGGCGCCACTGAAAACCGGCGACTGGAGCTTCACCGCTCCGCACCTCGCTGACGGCACCTACACGGTGATCGCCGAACAGTCAGACGAAGCGGGCAATCACGGCTTCAGCAAGAAGGCGACGTTCACGATTGATTCGACGCCGCCCGTCGTCTCGCTGCTGACGCCGACAGCCGGCGCCTCGAACGTCCCGAAGCCGACGTTCAGCGGCCTCGCCGGTGAGCTTGCGGGCGATGAACCGACGGTGACGGTCAAGCTCTACGCGGGCGCAACGGCCTCGGGGAGCCCATCCGAGACGCTGACCGCGCCCGCGAAAGCGGGCGCGTGGAGCACCGGCACGAGCGGTGCGACGCTCGGCGACGGCACGTACACCGCGGTCGCCGAACAGTCAGACGACGCGGGCAACGTCGGCGTCAGCGCCCCGGTCGAGTTCAGGATCGACACGGTCAAGCCGAAGGTCACGATCAACACGGTGCCGACGCCGGGCAAAGACACGGAACCGACGCTGAGCGGCACCGCGGGGACCGAACCCGGCGACGCCGCGACGGTCGCGGTCACCGTCTTCGAGGGCGGCGAAGCCAAGGGCACGATCGCCGCCTCCGGGACCGGGACGGTCAGCGGCGACACATGGTCGTTTGACGTGCCGCACCTGGCGGACGGCACCTACACCGCGCAGGCGACCCAGGAAGATGAGGCCGGCAACGTCGGCAGGAGCGCCGCGATGACGTTCACGATCGACACGACGCCGCCGGCCGTCGGCATCACGACGCCCGCGAACGACGCGGGCCTGAACGAACTCAAACCGACATTCAGCGGCCCCGCCGGGGAACTCACCGGCGATGACCCAACCGTCGACCTGAAGATCTATCTCGGCGCGACGGCGTCGGGAACGCCGGTGGAAGTCATCGAAGTTGCGGTGAAGGCAGGACACTGGGCGGTGTCACCCGTGAAACCGCTGAAAAACGGCAGCGTCTACACGGTGATCGCCGAGCAGGCGGATAGCGCCGGCAACATCGGCACGAGCGAACCGGTGTCATTCACGGTAACGACCGTGGTGACGCTTGAAAACGTCGGCGTGCCGCGCGGCACGGAACTGTTCTCGAGCGCCAACCCGACCTTTCACGGCACGGCGCCCACCGGCGAAGGCAACACGGTGACGGTCAAGATCTATGAATGGCCGTCCTACCGGCTGGTAACGCCGACGCCGACGCCCGTTGCGCTCACGACCGCGGACTGGGCCGTTGGGCCGGTGCCGAGCCTCAGCGACGGCGTCAGCTACGTCGCGCAGGCAGAAGAGCGCGAACCCGGAGGTCCGACCACGATCAGCGCCGCGACGGCGGTGTTCACGGTCGACGCGGATGCGCCCGCGGTGACGCTCACGGCGCCCGTCACGGGGACATCGACCACGGGCACGGCGGAGACCGCCTCCGGCGCGGCGGGGAGGGCGGCGGGCGATCAGCCGGCCGTCGCCGTGCACCTGTATGCGGGCAGCGGCGTGGGCGGCGCGGCGCTGCAGACGGTGACGGTCCCGGTCGCGATCGGGAGCTGGTCGACGGTCTTCTCGGGCCTCGCCCCCGGCACCTACACACTGCTCGCCGAACAGGCCGATGACGTCGGCAACATCGGCGTCAGCGAACCGTCGACCTTCACCGTGCTCGCGCCGCCTGCGGCGCCCGCGACGTCGACGCCGGTGCCGCCGGTCGCCTCGTTCGAGTGGCTGCCGAGCGCGCCCCACACCGGCGAACCCGTGACGCTCGCGTCGACCTCGAGCGATGCTGACAGCGCGATCACCGGATACGCGTGGGCGGTCGCGGGCAACAACGTCTTCCAGCCGGGCTCGGCCGTGCTCAGCACGATCTTCACGACCGTCGGCCCGCACGTCGTGCAGCTGCGTGTGACCGACGCGAACGGCCTCAGCAGCACGGTCAGCAAGACGATCACGGTGACCGCGCCGGCGGTCAAAGTGATGCAGCCCTTCCCGGTCGTGCGCATCGCCGGCACCGAGCACGCGCTGAGCGTCAAGGTGAGCCTGCTGACGGTGCTCGCCCCGGTTGGCGCGACCGTCAACGTCACCTGTCGCGGGCACGGCTGCCCGAGCAAGTCCGAGAGCGTTGTCGCCTCATCGGGCGCGAGCAAGAGCAAGCTCGGCACAGTGCTCGTCACGCTGCGCCGCTTCGAGCGCTCGCTGCCTGCGGGCGTGATCCTCGAAATCAAGGTCTCGAGTCCCGGCGAGATCGGCAAGTTCATGCGCTTCACGGTCCGCCGCGGCAAGCTGCCGTCACGCTTTGACAGCTGCCTGAACCCCGCCGGCACGATCCCGATCGCCTGCCCGACCTGATGAACAGCCTCAACATCAGCTCGCGCGGCGCCCCGGTCCCTCGCGACACCCGCATCGACATGCGCACCCTGCTGCTCACGGCATGCCTGTGCGCGGCTGTGTTCGCGGGCTTCTACACCATCGGTCGCAGGGAGCGCCAGGTCCCTGCCCCGCGCGAAGTCGCCCCGCTGCGGCTGCCCGTGAGCACATCCACGGTCGTCGTGCCGGCCGCGCTCGGCGGTGCGCCGGAGCTGGCGCTGACGAGCCCGCCGCCACCACCGCCCCCAGCGGCGGTCGTGAGCCATGCGGCCCCGACGCCGAGCACACCGGCGAAAGCGCACGTCGTGCTCGCGCCGAGCGTCAGCGCGCCGGCGGAGACGGCGCCCGTCCAGCACACGGCGCCAGCGAGCGCGCCGCCGAGCACCCCCGCGAGCACGCCGTCGCCGACGAGCGGCGGGACGCCGCCGAGCACGCACTCCGCGCCCGCGAACGAAGGCAGCGGCACGTCGTTCGACAGTTCCGGTTAGAGCGTGTATCGCTCAAATCGCGTGCTGCCGGCGGTCGTGATCCCGATTCTCGCGGTGATCGCGATCGTTGCCTATCTGGTCGGGATTCATGGCACATCGAGCGCGGGCGGCGGCGACGTGCCGGTCGCGCAGAGCGGGCCGACCCACGTCGGCTCGGTGGGCACGGTCCTGTTCGAATATCCCGCGAGCTGGCAGCGGGTGAGCACGATGCCGGCCGTCCCCGGCATCGCGATCGCACGACCGTTCCTGCTCGCGCCGGGCGGCGACGCCGCGCGAGCGGGCCTGTTCAGCGGGCAGTTCGCCGGCAGCGGAGCGAGCCCACTGCCGCAATCGTTCCTCTCGCGCCTGCACGGTGTGCCGCACACCGAAGTGGTGAGCCTCGCAAACGTCCAGGCCTACCGCTACAGCCAGCTGAGCGTTCCCGGCTTCAACCGCATCGTCGACCTGTATGTGATCCCGAACCTCGGCGCGCAGCCGACGATCGTCGCCTGCGACGCGGCGAGTGGCGACGCGGCCGACCTGCACGAGTGCGAAGAAATCGTCGACCAGCTGACGCTCGTCGGCCAGTCCGCCGACGTGCTCAGCCCGGACAACGCCTACGCCGCCCAGCTCGCGCCGCTGCTCGGCAGGCTCGAGAAGGAGCGCGTGACGCTGCGCCGCGAGATCCACGCCCGCGAAAGCCTCGCCGCGGTCGCGCCGCTCGCGAGCGCTCTGTCCACCCGCTTTGCGGATGCCTCCGAAGCGCTCCTCAAGCTCGAACCGCCGCCCGCGGCGAGCGCCGCGCAGACGGCGCTCGCCGCGGCGATCGCGCAGGCGCGCAGCGCCTACACCGCGCTCGCCGCAGCCGCGAGCGCGGAAGACCCGGGCGAATACGCGCTCGCTAAGCAGCAGGTCGAAGCCGCGGAGGGGGCGGTGAACGCGGCGCTCGAGAGCTTCGAGCTGCTCGGCTACGGGCAGAGCTGAGCTCGCGGCGACCTCAGCGCGGGTCCTCGCGATCGAGGTTCCAGTGGCGCGAGGTCGAGCAGATCCACAGCCAAGGCTCGTCCTCGTCGCCATGCTGGCGCGGTCCCAGGAAGAAACGCGTGATCGTGCGCTGGCCACCGTCGTGATCGCCGTAGAGGATGTCGACGCTGAGCCCGCTGCGGGCACGGATCGCGTCGCGCAGTGGCTGATACAGCGGCTCGGAGGGATCGCGCACAGCGGCCTGCCAGAAGCTGATATCGCCGGCCGGCACGTACAGGTCGCGCTGCAGCCGCCGGAACTCCTCGGCGGCCACCGGGGGCTGCTCGCCGCTCGCGCGCAGCGGCCAGATGTGCCAGCCGTGCAGCACGGCGAGCCCGGAGGCGACGTTGCGCAGCGGGATCGCGAGATACAGCTTCTCCTCCGCCTCCTGGACCGCGGCGAGCCCGTCGCGCAGCATCAGCCAGTGGTCATCGATGAAGCCGACCTTCTGCGCCGGGTCCTGCGGGCGGGCGTTGAGCAGAACCGGGCGCAGGCCGACCTTCAGCGCCTGCTCGGAGACCCGTGCCGCGCGGTTTGCCGAGCGGGTCGAGGAGAACGTCGCGATCGCCAACACGAGGGTCCCCGCGGCTGTTGCCAGCGAGGCGATCGTACCCGTGTCCGCCATCGCCCGCAGGCTACTACCGCGGCCGCGTCCCCAGCGGCTGCGTGACGGCGAGCGTGCAGACGTTGACTGCCCTGGTCCGATCCCCTACCGTTGTTCGGGAGCAGATAAACAGGGGACACAGGGGAGCACGCAGCACCACGTTCAAGGAGGAGCGTAATGGGGGAGTCAGGGGTACTTTTGAGGCGCGTGATCACGGCACTTGCCCTGACCGACGTGGCCTATCGGCTGTTCATGCGCGAGACGGTCAGGCGCGCACTCGGAATCGGCGCTGAGCGCGCCTGAGCGCTCCGCCGGCGGCTGGCAGCGGCGCTTGCCCGACGGGCACGCGCCGGGCACCGGCGGCCGGGGGAATGGCAGCGCACGACGGTGGCCGAGCGGCTACCGTGGGAGAGGCGATGAGAGCAAGCGGGTGGCATCTGCTTCCTCGGCCCGATCAGGCGGCGTGAGCGGCCTGCGATGAGCGCCTTCGCCGCCGCCTTCGTGATCGCGAGCGGCCCGCAGGGCGGGACCGCGCACCCGGCGCAGGCGGTCGCTCACGACACGCTGCTCGTGATCGTGCTGATCGTCGTGATGGCAGCGGCGGCAGCCCTGATCGCCCGCCACCGGCTGCGGCGCCCGCAGCGGCCCGGACCGGTGTCCGACCAGTGGCAGGCGCTTGCCGTAATGGGCGAGCTCTGCCCGCACGGCTGGCAGGCACAGATCACGCTCTACGGCTGGGGCGCCCCGGTGCCCGATGACGCGCCGCAGTCGCGCGCGCCGCTGGTCGAGCTCGAATGGAAACTGTTCGACGAGGACTCCGGGCGCGTGGCCGTCGCGCGGCACGTCTGGGCCCCGAGCATCGGCGAGGCGTTGCAGACGATGGTCGAGGATCGGCGCACAGACGTCACACTCGAGGAGATCGAGCGCTCGGCCGCCGAGCAGGAGGACCTCTGGTGGAACGACTGAAAGAAAACGCCCAGCCGAGCGCCAAACCTCAACTTTCGTCTGCAATCGGGGGTGCAGGCGTGTAGCAACGATAAAGGCATGTCGATGCGCCCGGGAGGACACGCCAGGTGTCCACCAACACAGAAAAGGGGGCACTGACGTGTCAACGCATTTTAGGAAGCGAAACCTCGTCGGCGTACTGGCGTTTGTGTTCGCGGCTGTGATCGGGGTGGGCGCATACGCGTTCACCGCGAGCAACACGGTCGAAGCACACTCGGCGGGTGCCGGCTCAGCGACGGTGAGTGGCTACGAAGTCGCTTCACCGACGAACTACACGTTCAACGAAGCAGGTACGACGATGACGGAAGTCACCTTCGACCTGAACAAGGCCGCGACCGACGTCAAGGCCGCACTGACCGAAAGCGCGCCGGTGAAAGCCGACTGGGCGGACTGTGGCGAAGCGAAAGCCACGCCGTTCGCGGTCACCTGCAAATTCCCGGCGCCGGTTCCGGTTGCGGAAGGCGTGAAACTCTCTGTCGCCGCCGTCAGCAGCGGAACAGTGACGATCGAATAGCAAGCAATGAACAGGGCTATGCGGAGCGGCTTGTGTACTCGGCCGCTCCGCGCCCGTTTCGGACCATGCGACCGCCTCGAACCAAGAAGCTCCTCTCTGGCCTTCTTGGCCTGATCATCATCGGCGCGCTGTGGTTCTGCTTCGCCCCGGCTGCTCTCGGCGGCGACACCAGCTACGTGGTGACCGACGGGGTCAGCATGCAGCCGCGCTTCCACACCGGTGACCTCGCGGTCGTCCGCGCTCAGAGCAGCTATCACGTCGGCGAAATCGTCGCCTACAACAGCATCATCTTCCACACGATCGTGCTGCACCGGATCATCGGGCGCGCGGGCTCACGCTACGTGATGAAGGGCGATCACAACAACTTCGTGGACTTCGAACACCCCAGAGGCAGCCAGATCATCGGCGCCCTGTGGTTGCACGTTCCAGGCGCGGGGGCGACGCTGCATTCGCTGCGCTCGCCCGCGCTCGTCGGCATCCTCGTCGCCTTCGGGACGCTGCTGTTCGCCGGAGCGGCCTTCACGAAACGCCGCCGCCGTCGCGGTAGGGCACGGCGAAAGGGCGAGGACGCGAAGAGCCCGCGCGTGCGCATGCCGGTGCACGCGCCGGTCGAGCTGCCGGCGGCGAGCGTGCTGATGGTCGCGGCGACCGTGCTGATGCCGTTCCTGCTGCTCGCGCTGCTCGCGTTCACGCGCTCCTCGAGCGCGCGCCTGCCGGTCAAGGTCCCCTACCAGCAGGCCGGTACGCTGTCCTATACCGCACAGGCGCCTCCCGGGCCGGTGTATCCGGAAAACCGCGCTGTGACTGGCGATCCGCTGTTCACCCAGGTCGTGCGTGCGGCCGAGATCCACTTCAACTACCTGTTCGAATCGAACGCGCCGCACGCGCTCGCGGGGAAGCTCACGCTGGATGCGACCGTCGCCTCGACGAGCGGCTGGCAGAACACCTTCGCGCTGGGGCCGCCGGCCTACTTCCACGGTGACCACGGCGTGATCTCGGCGCCGTTGAGCGTCACCTCGCTGCTCGCGCTGATGGAGCGCTTCAAGATCGCGACCGGCGCGAGCGGCAGCTACACGGTCACGATCAGCCCGCATGTGAGCTCGACCGGGACGATCGGCCGGCTGCCGCTGCACACGACCTTCTCGCCGCAGTTCCCGTTCCAGATCACCACCGGTGAGATTCAGCCGACGGTCGCGGGCGCCCCGGCTTCGGCTACGGCGGCAGCACAGCCGTCGCCGAGCCAGTTCACCCAGTCCCAGAGCGGCTCGGCGAGCGCCGAGCACAGCCAGGCGCTCGATCTGAACCTCGGCTTCGTGCACGTGCCGGTCGCGGGCGCGCGCGTCTTCTCGCTCGTGGCGATCCTGCTGATCATCGCTTCTCTGATCGCCGCGCGGGTGCTCATCCGACCGCGCCGGCGCGAGGAGTCGGCCACGATCCAGTCGCGCTACCGACGCATGATCGTGCCCGTCGACCGCGTCTGGCAGCTGCCGGGCGTCGCCGTGATCGACGTCACCGACATGGAGGCGCTCGCGCGGATCGCCGAACACTACGACCGCTCGATCCTGCACGAGACGACCGCCGAGGGGGATGCCTACTGGGTGACCGATGAGAGCGGGCATTTCCGCTATGCGCTCAACCCGCAGGTGCCCGAACCGGCCGAGGGCTACGCCGGCGAGCATCCGCTGACGCGGCTCGTGAACGAGGCGCGAACCGAGGAGATGGCGGTCGCGGAGACTGCGACGGGTACGGCCGCGACGGCGGTTGCCGCGCCGGTCGCGCCGCCCGTGGCCGCGTCGCTGGCGGCCCAGCAGGCAGCCGAAGCGGAGGATCTGGCGGCGCGCGATGCGGCCGACGCGATGATGCGCGAGACGAACGACTGGAACGCCGCATGGGAAGCGTCGAGCGGGGATCGTCGCGGCAACGGCTTCAGGAATCGCCCGGGGATCTGAGCGGCGCTGTGGCACGCACACGCGTGGGGTGCAATGCCCACGCGCCGACCTGGGCGGGGCGTATCGTGCCGGCGGGACGGCGCGCCCAGCGAGAGACGAACGAGGAGGAGCAGCGATGAATGCGAGCGAGGAGGACTGGGTGCTGAGGTTCCTCGGCGAGTTCGCATCGATGTCCGAGGAGCAGCGCGACGCGGCGATCGACGCGCTCCCGGCGCAGGCGCGCGGCGCGCTCGTCGCACTTGCCGAACAGCGCGCGATGAGCGCGAGCGCGGATCTCGTCGAGGTGCTCGACGCAGGCCAGGGGGGGCTCGAAAAGCTGTATGAGGTGACCGCGCCGGAAGACCTGCTGACGGTCATCAACCTCGCCGTGCGCGAGCGCCCGAACATCGTCGCCGAGGCGCTGTTCGCGGCGGTCGTGCTGCATCGCAACTGGCGCCAGGAGGAGCCGGCGGCGATCCTCGAGCTGCGCGAAGGCTGGCACTGGCACGTGCATGAACAGGTCGTCGCGGCGCGCGCACGCGCCGGCGAGAGCCCACCCGAGGCCTGAGGCCGGCTGGCCGCATCGAGCAGCGCGTCAGCGCGTCCTCTGCGGCGAAGGCCCGGGCGTGACCGTGCGCGCGCGAAGCGCGGCGAGCAGGGCACACGCGGGGCTCGCGGCGAAGTCGGCCGCGTCGAGCCGCCAGCGCACGTCGCGACCGGCATCCGCAGGCGCTTTCGGCTCGGCGGCGAACGTGCCGAGCTTGCGGAAGCCGAGCCGGGCGGGAATCGCGGCGCTCGCGAGGTTCGCCTCGTCGTGGTGGATCTCGATGTGCTCGACACCGGCGAGCGCGAGTCCCCGCTCTGTGAGCGCGGCAGCGGCCAGCGTGGCGATGCCCCTGTGCACGTGGCGCGCGCCGACCCAGTAGCCGATCTCGCGCCCGTTCGGGCCGATCCGGGCCATCAGCGCGATGCTGCCCGCGATCGTCCCGTCGCGGTCACGAATCGCGTAGCGGAAGTGCTCGCCGCGCTCCCAGCCGCTGTCGCTGTCGGCGAGGAACCGAGCGATCGAGTCGCGGCTGTGCTCGCCCGCGAACGCGAGCCATGGGCGCAGGTGCTCGATGCTCCGCGTGACCGCTGCGAACAGGGGCTCGAGGTCGCTGCTGCGCCAGCGCGTGAGCGTGATCGCGCCGAGCGCGAGCGTCGCGGGTGGGCGCGAGACGCTGTTCGAGCAGGGGTCCATCAGCTATACGATCGCAAGCGCCGCCGCTCGTGCCTAGCCGCTCAGCGGCCGTCCCGGTGACGACCCAGAGGCGGCCCCGCTCGGCTACTCGTCCGGCGGTCGGCGGCGTGGTCCTGTGCTGTGAAGGGACACGGCTGCGCTCGTCGTCTGCGCAGTCGACGCGAGCGCTACCGTCGCCGTCAGGGTGGCGCTCAGGCCGTGGCGGCTTTCGCGCAGCAGCCTCAGCCCCCTTTGGTTGAGGCTGAGCGAGACGCTGTC
This sequence comes from uncultured Solirubrobacteraceae bacterium, assembly GCA_963822245.1. Taxonomy (GTDB): domain Bacteria; phylum Actinomycetota; class Thermoleophilia; order Solirubrobacterales; family Solirubrobacteraceae; genus Palsa-744. Next base: position 155,366 of record CAWGGR010000006.1, on the reverse strand, counting down.
GGCTTCCCTGACCGGGAGCGCCGTGAAGCTCCCGCTGGCAATCGTCACTCTCACCTGCTTGAGCCTCGTGCGCCTGCCCGTGCCGATGCTCCTGTCGAGTGTGCTCGTCAGCGCCAACGAGCCGCTGCACGGCGAGTACTGACAGCTCAAGGCAAGCCTGACGCGCCCGTCGGCGGCGACCTTCGTGCTTTCGTTCTCGCCGGGCTGGATCGTCACCGCCTCACAGGCGCGTTCCGGTGGGCCGCCCGGCGCGCCGGCAGCAACGCCGGCGGCGTAGACGCAGTGATCGGCCCACGCGACGCTCGTGCCGTTGAACGCGAGCCCCGAGAGCCCCGCCCCGCCGTCGTTGATCGGGGAGCTGATCGCGCGCGTGCCGCCGGACAGATCGGTGAGCTCGAGTTGTGTGGAGTTTGCGCCGAGCGGGCTGAGGTAGACGATCTCATCGTCGGCGATCGCAACGAGAGGACTTGCGAGTGTGACCGCGACCGGGTGCAGCTGTGGCTGTGCGGGCGAGGCCCAGTAGAGGCCCGCCGGGCCGCTGCCCGCGATCGCCAGCGTGCCGTCGGCGTCGAGCGCGTAGCCGCACGGTGCGCTTCCGTCCTGTTCGCGGCCCACTCCGCTTGAGTCAGAGGTGCATCCTGCCGCGTCCGCGAGCGGCAGCGCCACGCTGTAGACGGGCGCCCCGGCCAGCGTCATCACGGTGATCGCGCCGGCGCTCGAGCTGGCGATGTAGGGCCCGGCGACCGATACGCCGGCGGTGCCGACCATGCCAATGTCACGTGCGGGCGCAGCGCCTGCGAGGTTCTCCACGTATGCGCCGGCGCCGCCCGTGCGCAGTGGCTCGACGAGCACCAGTTCTTCGCCTGAGAGACCGAGCGCGCCGTTCTTCAGGCCGGCGGCGGTGAGTCTGCGAAGCGGTCCGCCGAGGGTGCCGCCGAACGCTGCCACGGAGAGCACTTCTCGTAGATCCGGCTGGGGGCATGCCCCGGAGCGGCGGCCACATTCGGGGACTTCGACCTGGTAGGCGAGCGCGATCCTCGTCGGCGAGGCGACGAGGCCGAGGGGATCTATTTCATCTTCAGCCGAAGACAGCGGCGGCGTGGAGAACAGCGTCGACCCGTGCGCTCCCGGAACCGCGGCGAGCACCGACAGCTGGGCGCGCGAGGCACCGGGAAGCGCCCGCTCGGCCCACACCACCTCAGACCCCGCAAACGCGGGACCAACGAGCGTCTGGTTCTGGTCCGCGGCCCCGAGCGTCACAACTTCGGCGGTGGCCGCCGCGGGCACCGCGGCGAGCGCGACAGCGCCAATCGCCGCAGACAGGAGTCCTCGCAGCCTCATCGTCACCGCTCTACGGTAAGGCCGGCCCCGGCGGCGAGCCAGACCCGCACTGGTAGGCTCCGCCAGGGGAAGCATGCGATCAGCTACAAGGGGGCTTGGAGTGCTTGATGGTCGGGAGTTTCTTGCAAAGTCGGTCGTCGGCGGCGTAGCGTGTGCCGGTGGCGGTCTTCTCGGCGCGAGCTCCGCTCTCGCGGCGAAAGCTAATGGCCGGGCGGCCGAGACGCTGCCGGATCCCTTCTGGGAAGAAGGCATCGAATCCTCTGCCAATGCGATCGCCGCGCACGTCGGCCGGCTGGCAAACCACTAGCGGGGCCGACGAGCCGGTGCGATGGTGACGGGCACCCGCAGCCCGGCGGCTTGGAGGAGTAGGCGATGTCACAGGAGCTACTGGATGCGATCGTCGACCGGGCGCGGCAGGCCTTCGGAGCGCAGGCGTGCTCGATCCTGGTGCACGAGCCTGAGAGCCGTTTGCTCGTGTTCGCGGCGATGTCGGGCGAGGGGTCCGAGTCGCTCATCGGCGTGAAGGTCACGGACACCACCGGGGTCGCAGGCTGGGTGCTCGCCGCCCGCGAACCGCTGTTTCTGGAGGACGTCGCCTCGGACCGGCGGTTCGCCGAGGAGACCGCCGAAACGATCGGCTACGTTCCCAAGCGACTGATCGCCATGCCGTTGCTGCTCGAAGATCGTGTGCTCGGCGTGCTCGAGATCCTCGACGGTCTCGCGCGGGCGAGGTTCACGCTCCGCGAGATGGACCAGCTCGGTGACTTCGCGTATGACGCAGCGCGCGCCCTCGCATAGGACGGCCGGGTGCGGATCGCGAGCACGTCCACTCGCTGGCCGGGCGCGGCGGTTCGGACGCGTGGGTGGGCAGGGGCCCGGCGAGCATCATTCTTCTGCTCGCCGGGCCCTGGGACCACCCACTGAAGGACCTGCCAGGAGACTCAACCCGACGCTACCCCTCGTCCATCGCCGCCAAACGCGCCGGCGTCAAACCAGCGCTGCGCGGCTGACGTGACGCCGTCGAGAGCCGCGGAGTTGGCAGGCCGTTTCGTAGCGCGCCGGGCAAGACTCGAACTTGCGACCCCTCGCTCCGGAGGCGCTCCGGGGAGAAGACGACGAGAGCGGGCCATTTTGCTTGAGATGGCCCGTGGCAGCCTTCGGCTTCACCTCAGAGCGGCCATGCCTTCAGTTGCGTCCGTGCGGTGCCGCTGTTGCCCAGGTGGTAGACGGCGAGGCTCGCCGGGTGGACCGGGAAGGAGTCGAACGGTTCGGCTTCGATGGTCTTGAGGTCATCGAGCGTTGCGAAGCCGACGGTGATGTGGGCGATGTACTTGCCCGCGCCGACTTGGGCGGGCACGAACCCCTCGACCCAGTCCATCGTGCTCTGGCTGATGTCTTCGCCGGGGTCGCGCACAAATGCGGCGGCGGTGCCCTCGGACCCAACGAACGGTGTGACGGCCGCGAGCAGGCTGGCTTGGAAGTCGAGTACCGCAGGGCTCGGCTCTACGAGGAGCACGGCGAGGCCCTGGCCGGGGACGCCCCAGTCGCTGTGCCGAATCGCGACCGCCTGGTATGACAGCGCCGACATGTCGGTCTTCGCCACGGTCTCGCCGACGGCCTCGAACACGTCGTCCAGATGGTCGCTGCGAACGTAGCGCTGCAGCGTCGTTATGTGCGGCTGGTGGGTGGCGTCGAGGGCGTACCCGTCCGGGACGCTCTGGCGCATCCGCGCGTTGACCTTGCGGGCGTGCTCGATCGTGGCTGCATCGGGGTTGATGAGGACGTCGATAGCGCTCAGGTCGCTCATGGCAGGTTCTCCTCTCGGTTAGGCGCTCGCCTCGGCAAATACCCGCTTCCAGTCGTCCTTGATGCTCACGACCGTCCATCCTCGTTCCGCCGCCTCGGCCATCGCGTCCTCGGCGAGTTCTGTGTAGGCGAACTCGCGCTCGCCGTCGTCGTGGTTGACGAGCAGGCTGAACCTTGCGACCTCGAGCATCGCCTGATCGCCGTTCGTGTTCCCCGCGGCCAGCAGCGGCTTGCGCCCGGTGCGTGTCCAGATGTGGACCGGCTTGCCTCCGTGTTCGTCAAACGGGTCTTCGACGCCCCTTGTCCGGTAGACCTCGCCATCGCGGTACTCAAGCGTGGTCCCCGAGCCGATCACACGCTCGCGTGGTATGCCGAACATCTCCTCGCTGACGACGCGCACGAAGTCCCGCCCGCCGCCGGAGCAGACGTAGACCTTGAACTCGTTCGCTTCCAGCAGTTGAACCAGCTCGCGCATCGGCTGGTAGCCGACGCTCGTATATGGCACGGCGAGCGTCGGATGCTTGGCGCTCGCGAAGAACTTCTCGACGGCCTGCTCGAAGGCGTCCGTCGTGATGTCGGCGTAGGCCTCGGTGACGCCCTTGGCGAGGTCGGCGGCGTGTTCGAGCAGATGCCCGAGGAAGTCCTGGTCGTTCTCGGCGATTGCCTTGAACGGTTGTTCCTTCGCCAGCCCAGGGTCGGCTTCGATCATCTCTCGCATCCGCCTCAGGAAGAAGTCCGCCTGCACGTAGCTCGGCTTCTCACACCACAGCGTGCCGTCGTAGTCAAACGTGGCGACCCTGTCGGCCGGCTCGACGAAGTCGGGACCGGCTGTGGTGACGGCGGCGAGAAAGTCGAGGATCGTCTGCCTGGTCTTGCCCTCATTCCAGCTCGCAAGGTCTATATCGCTCATCGGGCCTTCTCCTCATGATCGCCGGGTGCGATGCCCGGCGGCACCACTTCGCCTCGGTCGATTTGCTGCGAGAGGCGCTGTTTGGCAACCAGCGCGCCCTCATCCAGCACACCGGACCCGGCCGCGTAGGAGATCGGGTCCCCGCCTCCGCCGCGCAGAACATACGCGCAGCCGACGGCGATCAGCGCCCCAGCAACCGGTCCGACGACATAGACCCAGTAGCTCGACCAGTTGCCGCTCACGAGCGCCGGTCCGAAGGACCGCGCCGGGTTCATCGAGGTGCCGCTCACGGGTGCCCCCCAGAGGCCCGCGAGCGCGATGTATCCGCCAACGCCGAGCGCTGCGATCGCGCCGACGTTCTGGGCCGCCGAAGCCGTCCCCAGGATCACGCTCACCAGGCCGGCCGTCAACGCGATCTCCATCAGCAACGCCTGCCAGTTCACGTAGCCCGGACCCGGCAGCGTTGCGCCGAGATTCTCGACGTTGCCGAACACTGCGAGCAGGAACAGGCAGGCCAACGTCGCGCCGATGAGCTGGATGATGATGTAGCCCGGCACGCGCTTCCAGGGGAAGTCCCCGCGTAGCGCGAACGCGAGCGTCACCGCGGGGTTCAGATGAGCGCCGGAGACCGCGCCCATGTAGAGGATGATCCCGAGCACCGTCAGGCCCGGTGCCACTACCGCTGCCGACAGCGTGATTTCGCCTTTCGCGTGCAGGATTCCGCCGCCCGCCGCGGCGAGCAGCAGGAAGAACGTGCCCAGCAGCTCCGAGAAAAGCCTGCGCCACTCAAGCGCCGGGTCATCGAACTGCGCCTTGTTGCCGAACTCCAGCGCGATCAGATGCCGAGTGCGCGGACCCAGCAGCCCGTACCCAGGCCCCTCGCCAGGCGGAACAACCTCGTCACTCGCGGCCATGCCGGACCCCCGTTTCGTAGGTCTCCCGAGATTTGCCGGCGTAAACCTACCTCGCCTCGATCGGATCCGCATCGTCGCGAGCCCGCCCGGCGCGCGGAGATGCGACGGCGCGAACGCAGACGAGCGTCAGAGCAGCGATGCGTCCCCGATTCGCAGCACCGTTTCGAGCACGGCGACAGGCTGTTTGGTCTAGGCTCGGGTCGCGAGTTTCGTCGCTTTCCGGTGGCAGGGGCGCCAGAACGCCAGGTCCGGCGGCGGGCCGGTGCGCAAGCCGCTAGATGGTCGGGGGGTGAGACCTGCGCAGCAGGCGCCAGAGCTCCGCCGTCCCCTGGTTCCAGCTTTCGCGGCCCCGGTTGAAGTCGTCGCGGTAGAGCACCAGCGCGGGTCGGCTCTCGGTACGGGCGTACTGATGGATCGCCGTCATCGCCTTTAGCAGGGCGCCCGCGCCTTCGTTGATTTCGGTCTCTGCCTGGCTCACGTCTTCTTCTTCGCCGTTTTCGCTCACCGGCCAGTCGGCAGCCGCCAGGAGGGGGCGGCGAGCCGTGCTCGCCGCGAGCGCCAACGCTTCGAGATTCGCATGCGACGGTCGCGCGGGAAGCGTCGCCAGATGGGCCGCGACAAGCGCGACAGCCCTGCCCGCGCGGCCGGCTTCTCCCCCATGTTGCGTGTAGAAGGTTTCGGCACCCGGTTCCGCCGCCACGCCACAGCCCGCCATCCCGATGGCGATGGTGGCCGCGATCGTCGCGGGTGCAAGCCGGTGGCATGGGCGATACACCGCCGGGACACTATCCGCGGAGCTCGGGCACGATCGCTGTCCGCCGCCCGACACGCGGCTGACGGCGCGCTTCCACACAATCGACTCCGGAATCACGGCTGGACGAACAGGCGCAGCTCGCCGATCAGTGGTCGCGCCCGATCGACTTGATCGTCGGCGTGGATATCGACGAGGACCGAGCCGCCGCCCTGCTCGACTCAGGCGAGGCGCCGCGCGCGAGCCGCCGTGTGCCCGAGCGTCTCAAGCTCCAGCTCGCCTACGAATCCCACGCCCCGGAGACGTGCTCGGCGTCGGTGCTGACGTGACGCCGGAGGTGGGCCTGGCGCTCCTGCGCCTCGCCGTCGCCTGGTCGCGCGACGGCACCAGTTTGTTCCCGTGAGTGCCCTACTCCTCGAGCCCTACGGCTTTGAGGGCCTCCTGACGGTCGACGAAGATGCGGACGTGGCTGATCCTGCCGTCGATCAGGTCGTACACGTTGGTGAGATGCGATGCCAAGCGAATGCCGCTCGCTCGGCCCGAGGAGCTAAAGCGCATGAACGCGATCATTCGCTTGCTGTCGACCTCTTCCACGCCGTCAAGCTCGATCCGGAAATCGGGTCCGGCTTCCTCGATGTCCGCGAAGTAACGCCTGATTCCGTCGATTCCTTCGTACACGCCTCCAACGGCGGCAACTGGCGTCTCCAACTTGATGTTCTCGGTGCAGCAGGCGAGATAGCCCTCGATGTCCCTCGCGTTGATCGCCGCGATCGCGCGCTCAACCAAACTCGCGTTCTCCTGCGACATCGCCTACCCCCGTTCCTCGGCGAGTCGTTCGGCGGCAGCACGGGCGTCGCCGATGTCGTAGTAGACCGACCCCCGGACCACCATGCCATCGACCCACTCGGAGACGAAGGCTGCTGGCCGGTCTTGTACGGAACGAGCACTCCCAGCCGGACGGGCGGCCTGGTGCGCCACAGCAAAAACCACTCCGTTGCCCAGGTCCCGGCACTCCTCAAATTCGGCCTCGTACTCCTCGTAGGGGGCGATCCACTCTTCAAGCACGCGGCGGATGGCCGCCCTGCCCTCAAAAGTGCCGATCCCCAAGGACGATGCGTCCCAAACTGCGTCATGAGCGTAGAACTTCATCAGCGCGTCGAAGTCACGCCGCGCGAAAACCTCAAACGTCTGCCGCCACCGCTCGGCCAGGTCGGGGGTCGTGGACTCCTCAGCCGCCATCCGGGCAGTATCCCGCAGACCTCAGAGTGCCCGCTGGATCGTCGTGATCGCCTCGGGCTCAATCGGAAGTGCCGCGAGGCTGGCTGCGATGTCGACTGCGCCCCAGAGCGTGCTCGACTCGATTACGACCGGGATCGTCAGCTTCGTCGAGGGCTGCAAGCGACATCACGCCGCTGTGGCGAATGTCAGGCGAGCCGACGGGGAGGGCGTAGTCGACGGCCTCGGGGATGCCGCCGCCGCGCTTGATGAATGTTGCGCGACGCTGCGCGTGGCACAGGAGAGCATCACGACGTTTCTCTCGCCCGCCGATCCCGCCTGACGCTCCGATTGGGCAGCGATTGGGCAGCAGTGGCGATGTGAGCGGCTGGGCGGTAGATCGTCGGGGCGCAGCCAACACCTGAAAACCCCACTACAGAGCCGAGAACTGGGACGCGCCCGGCAAGATTCGAACTTGCGACCTCTCGCTCCGGAGGCGAGCGCTCTATCCACTGAGCTACGGGCGCAGACGACGTCGTGCGGACGACATCCGGGCTCCGGAGCTTAGCGCCGCGCGGAGGAGGCGGCTGGCCGTGGCGGCAACCGCGCCGCTACCGTAGCGGCCATGGACCTGTCGCTGTTCTTCGCGGGAACCGCCGGCTCGGTGCCGAGCGCGCGCCGCGGCCTGCCCGCGGTGCTCGTGCGGCGCGGCGGCGACCGCCTGCTGTTCGACTGCGGCGAAGGCACCCAGCGCCAGCTGTTGCGCTCGGTCGGTCTGATCGATCTCGACAGCGTGTTCATCACGCACTTCCACGCCGACCACTGGCTCGGCCTGCCGGGCATGTTGAAGTCGTTCGCGCTGCGCGAGCGCACGGAGCCGCTGAGCGTCTACGGCCCGGTCGGTCTGAAGCAGCTGCTGGGGGAGATGCGCGTGATCTTCGGGCGCCTGCCGTACCCGTTTGAGATCGTCGAGCTGGAGCCGGCCGAGACGGTCCAGCGCGACGGCTATCTGATCGCGGCGATCCCGGTGCGCCACAAGGGCGAGCGCTCGCTCGGCTATGCGCTCGTCGAGGACGCGCGGCCGGGGCACCTCGACGCGCGCCTGGCGGAGGAGCTCGGCGTGCGCCCGGGCCCGGACTTCGGCCGTCTGCAGCGCGGGGAGACCGTCTCGGGCGTGAAACCCGAGCGGGTGATGGGCGAGGAGCGGGAGGGCCGCAAGATCGTGATCTCGGGCGACACGACGCCATGCGAGGCGCTCGCGCTGGCGGCCCACCAGGCGGATGTGCTCGTCCACGAGGCGACGTTCGCCGAGGAGGAGGCCGAGCGCGCGCGCCAGACCTTCCACAGCACCGCGCGCCAGGCGGCGGAACTGGCACGTGACGCGGACGTGCGGCTGCTCGCGCTGACGCACGTCTCGAGCCGCTACGCGGGCGGCGAGCTGCGCGAGCAGGCGCGCGCGGTGTTCGCGGCGACCGAGGTGCCGCGCGACTTCGACACGATCGATGTGCCGTTCCCGGAGCGCGGCGGGGCGACGCTCGAGCGCTGGTCCGAGCGCCAGGCGCGCGAGCGCGCGGCGGAGGGGACAGCGCCCGCGGAGCCGGAGCCCGTCACATCGCCCTGATACATTTCCCGTGCTCCTTTAACCCGGTCCCGCGAGGCCAGGAAGGAAACGATGGAACGCAACGAGAAGGTCGTCCTCCACGAGGAGGAAATCGGGCGCGCGCTGACGCGCATCGCGCACGAGATCGTTGAGCGCAACCCGCACGAGCCGTTTCCGGCGCTCGTCGGAATCCATCGTCGCGGCGCGTTCCTCGCCCAGCGCCTGCACGCGCAGCTGGAGGCGCTGCTCGACGCGCAGGTCGCGCTCGGCGACCTCGATATCGGGTTCTATCGCGACGACGTCTCGACGAGGCCGGACGCGCCGGTCGTGCACGCGTCGCACATCGACTTCGACGTCACCGGGCTGACGGTCGTGATCGTCGATGATGTGCTGTTCACCGGGCGAACGGTGCGCGCGGCGATCGAGGCGCTGTTCGCGTACGGCCGCCCCGAGCGGGTGCAGCTGGCGGTGCTCGCGGATCGCGGCCATCGCGAGCTGCCGATCCGCCCGGACTACGTCGGCAAGAACCTGCCGACGGCCCTGGGCGAGCACGTGCACGTGCGCGTGCGCGAGCTCGACGGGCTCGACGAGGTCGCGATCTCGGGCGGCGTCGATCCGATCAGCGCGGAAGTGATCGGGGCCTCAGCATGAACCACCTGATCTCGATCGAGGACCTCGACCGCGCGGCGATCGAACGGATCATCACCCAGGCGGAGCGCTTCGCGGAGGTCTCAGACCGCGAGATCAAGAAGGTTCCGGCGCTGCGCGGGCGGATGGTGCTGAACCTCTTCTATGAGGCCTCGACGCGCACGCGCAGCTCGTTCGAGCTCGCCGCCAAGCGGCTGTCGGCGGACGTCGTCAACTTCGCGGCGAGCGGCTCGAGCGTCGAGAAGGGCGAGTCGCTGAAGGACACGGTGTTGACGCTGAGTGCGCACAAGCCGGATGCGATCGTGCTGCGGACGCCGTGGGCGGGGGCCTCGGAGCTGGTCTCGAAATGGTGCGGCGCGGCGATCGTCAACGCGGGCGACGGCAAGCACGAGCACCCGACGCAGGCGCTGCTCGACGTCTACACGCTGCGCCAGCGCCGCGGCTCGCTCGACGGCGCCTCGATCTGGATCGTCGGCGACGTCGCGCACTCGCGCGTCGCGCGCTCGAACGTGCTCGCCTTTCAGATGATGGGCGCGAAGGTCACGCTCGTCGGCCCGCCGACGCTGATCCCGCGCGGGATCGAGCAGCTCGGCTGCGAGGTGCGCTACACGCTCGATGAGCTGCACAGCGCCGATGTCGTCTACGCGCTGCGGATGCAGCACGAGCGCATGAGCGAGACGTGGGTGCCGTCGATGCGCGAGTACGCGGCCTGGTATCAGATCAACGGCAGGCGCCTCGCGCCCCATCAGATCCTCATGCACCCCGGCCCGGTCAACCGCGGCGTCGAGCTCTCGGGCGAGGTCGTCGATTCGCCGCAGGCCGTGATCACCGCCCAGGTCGAGGCGGGGGTGGTGGTGCGCATGGCCGTTCTCTACGAGCTGCTCGCCGGATCGCGCGAGCCACGCCCGGCGGGCGCGGCGGCGCTTGCGCCGGGCGCGGCCGCAGTGGGCGCAGGCCGCTAGCGATGGGCACAGCCGCGCAGTTGTTCTCGACCGCGCTCGCCGACGCCGAGTTGCTGCTGCGCGACGTGCGCGCGCTCGACCCGCGCGGCCCAACGGACGCGCGCCTGGACGTGCGCATCCGCGGCGGCGAGATCGCCGAGCTGGCCGACGCGCAGACGCTCGAGGCGCATGCGGGCGCGGAGCTGATCGAGGGGGGTGGGCGCCTCACGCTGACGCCGGCGTTCTTCGACCCGCATGTGCACCTGCGCACGCCCGGGCAGGAGCACAAGGAGGACCTCGAGAGCGGCACGCGCGCGGCCGCGGCGGGGGGCTTCGCGGCGGTGATCGCGATGCCGAACACCGATCCGGTGCTCGACTCGGCGCCGCTGCTGCGCTCGCTGCGAGATGCGGCGGCGCGCGATGCGCGCGTGCCGGTCGGCTTTCTGGCAGCGATCACGCGCGGGCTCGCGGGCGAGCAGCTGACCGAGATGGCCGAGTTGCGCGAGGCGGGCGCGCTCGGCTTCAGCGACGACGGCAAGCCGGTGCGCGATGCGGGGATGCTGCGCAAGGCGCTGCAGTACCAGCGCCTCTGTGGCGGCGTGATCGCGTTGCACGAGGAGGACCCGACGCTCTCGCGCGGTGGCGCGATCAACGAGGGCGCGGTCAGCGCGGCGCTCGGCATCAGCGGCATCCCGACGATCGCCGAGTCGACGATGGTCGCGCGCGACGCGGCGCTCGCGGGCTATGAGGATGCTCGCGTGCACTTCCAGCACCTCTCCTGCGCGGCGTCGGTCGACGCGGTCGCGGACGCGAAGGCGCGCGGCTGGAGGGTCAGCGCTGAGGTCTCCCCGCACCATCTGCTGCTGACCGACGAGGACGTCAGGAGCATGGACACGCGCATGAAGATGCATCCGCCGTTGACCGGCGAGGCGGACCGCAGGGCGCTGATCGAGGGCCTGCGCGCAGGCACGGTGGACTGCATCGCGACCGACCACGCGCCGCACGCGCGCGACGAGAAGGAAGTGCCGTTCGAGCAGGCGCCGATGGGCACGACCGGTCTGGAGACCGCGTTCGCCGCGCTGTATCGCGGCCTGGTGCTGCCGGGCGTGATCGAGCTGGAGATGCTGATCGAGCGGATGAGCGCGGGCGCGAGGCTGTTCGAGCTGGGAAGCGCGCGTATCAAGGTCGGCGAGCGCGCGAGCCTCGCGCTGCTGGATCTCGACGCGCAATGGGTCGCCGGCGAGCACGGCTGGGAGAGCCGCTCGGAGAACTGCTGCTTCGCCGGGCGCACGCTGCAGGGCCGCGTGCTGCTGACGCTGGCCGCCGGCGCGATCGCCCACCGCGACCGCTCGCTGACGATGGTCGGCGCCTGATGGCGCTGCTCGAACGCGACCGCGCGGCGCTCGTCGTGATCGACGTCCAGGAGGGCTTCCGCCCGTATGCGGCGTTCGCGCCGGTCGCGAGCGCGTGCGCGAAGCTGCTCGAGGCGAGCCGCATCCTCGAGATCCCGGCGATCGTCAGCGAGCAGTACCCGAAAGGCCTCGGGCCGACCGCGCCGGAGGTGGGGCTGCGCGAGGAGCAGCGGCTCGAGAAGACGGTCTTCTCGGCCGCGCGCGCCGACGGGTTCGACCTGCACGGGCGCGACCAGGCGATCATCTGTGGGATCGAGACGCATGTCTGCGTCAGCCAGACGGTGCACGACCTGCTCGCGCGCGGCATCGAGGTGCACGTGCCCGCCGACGCGGTCGGCTCGCGCCACGGGATCGACTACGAGCGCGGCCTCGAGCGGATGGAGCGCGCCGGCGCGATTGTTTCCACGGTCGAGGCGTCGCTGTTCGAGCTGCTCGAGCGCGCCGGGACCCCGGAGTTCAAGGCCGTCCAGAAGTTGATCTTGTGATGTGCGCTCTAGTCGCGGGAACGAGCGGATATGTGCTGCTCGAGGACGGCACGCGCTTTGACGGCGAGGTCTGCGGCGCGGACGGGCACGCGGTCGGCGAGGTCGTCTTCACGACCGGCATGTCCGGATATCAGGAGTCGATGACCGACCCATCCTTCGCCGGGCAGCTGATCACGTTCACCTACCCGCACATCGGCAATTACGGCGCGAGCTCGCAGGCGATGGAGTCAGATCGCGCGTGGGCGCGCGCGGCGATCATGCGCGAGGCGTGCAACCGCGAGGACGCGCCGAGCGCCGAGCGCGGCTGGCTGGACTGGCTCAGCGACTGCGGCGTGCGCGCGATCAGCGGTATCGACACGCGCGCGCTCGTGATGCACATCCGCGAGGCCGGCGCGATGCGCGGCGGCGTCTTCCCGGCGTCGATCGCAGAGGGACACGCGCGCGAGCTGATCGACGCCGAGCCGCCGATGGCCGGCCAGGACCTGGCCGGTCTCGTCACGCCCGCGGAGGTCTCCCGGCACGGCAGCGGCGACGGTCCGCGGATCGCTGTGATCGACACCGGCATCAAGGCCTCGATGGTGCGCGAGCTGCTCGCACGCGGCGCGCGCGTGTCGCTGCATCCCTGCACGAGCAGCGCCGAGGAGCTGCTGGGCGAGGACCCCGACGCGATCTTCCTGTCCAACGGCCCCGGCGACCCGGCCGCGCTTGCGCACATCGTTGAGACCGTGCGCGAGCTCGTCGGGCGCAAGCCCGTGTGGGGGATCTGCCTCGGGCACCAGCTGCTCTGCCGCGCGGTCGGCCTGGAGACATACAAGCTGCCGTTCGGCCACCGCGGCGCGAACCACCCGGTCCGCGATCTCGACACGGGCCGCGTCGAGATCACCTCCCAGAACCATGGCTTCGCGGCGCTCGGCCCGGGCGGCGCGCGCACGATCGACGGCGATCAGCCGGTGCGCTGGGAAACGGACTTCGGCGCCGCCGCGCTCTCGCACGTGAACCTCTACGACCGCACCGTCGAGGGGCTCGAGCTGCTCGACGTGCCGGGCGGCACCGTCCAGTACCACCCCGAGGCGGGCCCCGGGCCGCACGACAGCCTGTACATGTTCGATCGCTTCCTCAAGCGCATCGCCGAGGCCGCCTAGCGATGCCCCGGCGCGATGACATCGACAAGATCCTGATCCTCGGCTCGGGGCCGATCGTGATCGGCCAGGCCGCCGAGTTCGACTACTCGGGCGTGCAGGCCTGCAAGGTGCTGCGCGAGGAGGGCTATGAGGTCGTGCTCGTCAACTCCAACCCGGCGACGATCATGACCGACCCGGAGTTCGCCGACGCGACCTACATCGAGCCGCTGCTCGCCGGCCCGGTCGCGCAGGTGATCGAGCGCGAGCGCCCTGATGCGCTGCTTGCGACGCTCGGCGGGCAGACCGCGCTGAACCTCGCGAGCGAGCTGCACGACGACGGCACGCTCGCGCGCTTCGGCGTCGAGCTGATCGGCGCGAACTACGAGGCGATCGCGTGCGCGGAGGATCGCGACCTGTTCCGCGAGGCGATGGCGGGCGCCGGGCTGAAGATGCCGCGGAGCGCGATCGCGACGACGCTCGCGGAGGCCAAGAGCGCGCTCGCCGAGCTCGGCCTGCCGTGCGTCGTGCGCCCCGCGTTCACGCTCGGCGGGCGCGGCGGCGGGATCGCGCGCAGCAGCGGCGAGTTCGAACGGATCGTCGCCGGCGGCCTCGAGGCCTCGCCGATCGGGCAGGTGCTGCTCGACGAGTCGGTGATCGGCTGGGGCGAGTTCGAGCTCGAGGTGATGCGCGACCACGCCGACAACGTCGTGATCGTCTGCTCGATCGAGAACGTCGACCCGATGGGAGTGCACACCGGCGATTCGGTCACCGTCGCGCCGCAGCAGACGCTGAGCGACCGTCTCTACCAGCAGCTGCGCGACCAGGCGCTTGCGGTGATCCGCGCGGTCGGCGTCGAGACGGGCGGCTCGAACGTCCAGTTCGCGGTCAACCCCGAGAGCGAGGAGATCCTCGTGATCGAGATGAACCCGCGCGTCTCGCGCTCCTCGGCGCTCGCCTCCAAGGCGACCGGCTTCCCGATCGCGAAGATCGCCGCGCGGCTCGCCGTCGGCTACCGCCTCGACGAGATCGACAACGACATCACCGGCGTAACGCCCGCGTGCTTCGAGCCGACGATCGACTACGTAGTCGTCAAGTGGCCGCGCTTCGCGTTCGAGAAGTTCCCCGGCACCGATCCGACGCTGACGACGCACATGAAGTCCGTCGGCGAGGCGATGGCGATCGGGCGCACCTTCTCGCAGGCGTTCGCGAAGGCGCTGCGCTCGCGCGAGCTCGACAAGCCGCCGTCGCTGGCGGAGATCGCCGCGGATGAGCTGCTGGAGGGCCTGCAGACGCCCGCGGCGGAGCGCTATGAGGTGATCCTCGAGCTGCTGCGCCGAGGCACCACGATCGACGCTGTGCACGAGCGCACGCAGATCGACCCATGGTTCCTGCGCGAGCTGCAGCAGCTCGCGCTCGACCCGCAGTCGCCGTTCGCCGGCGAGCGCTCGTTCCGCTCGGTCGACACCTGCGCCGCGGAGTTCCCGGCACGCACGCCCTACTACTACTCCGGCTGGGAGCGCGCCGCCGCCGACGAGGTCGTGCGCGGCCGCGTCGGCGCGGCCGGCGTCCGCGATTCCGTCGTGATCCTCGGCTCGGGCCCCAACCGCATCGGGCAGGGGATCGAGTTCGACTACTGCTGCGTGCACGCCGCGATGACCGTGCGCGCCTCCGGGCGCGACGCGGTGATGGTCAACTGCAACCCGGAGACCGTCTCGACCGACTACGACACCTCCGATCGCCTGTACTTCGAGCCGCTGACGCTCGAGGACGTGCTCGCGGTCGTGGAGGTCGAGCAGCCGCTCGGTGTGATCGTGCAGTTCGGCGGGCAGACCCCGCTGAAGCTCGCCGCGGGCCTCGCCGCGGCGGGTGTGCCGCTGCTCGGCACGAGCGTCGAGGCGATCGACCTCGCGGAGGACCGCGGCCGCTTCGGCGCGCTGCTGGAGCGGCTCGAGCTGAAGGCGCCGCCGTATGCGACCACGGGCTCGGTCGACGGTGCGCTCGAGTGCGCCGGCCAGGTCGGCTACCCGCTGCTCGTGCGCCCCTCCTACGTGCTCGGCGGGAGGGCGATGGAGATCGTCTACTCCGACGAGGGCCTCGCCGACTACCTGCGCCGCGAGGCCGGGGAGGGCGGCGAGATCTTCCTCGACCGCTTCCTCGAGGATGCGACCGAGGTCGACGTCGACGCGCTCTGCGACGGGGGAGACGTGTGGATCGCCGGGATCATGCAGCACGTCGAGGAGGCGGGCGTGCACTCCGGCGACAGCGCCTGTGTGCTGCCGCCGCACTCGCTCGGCGAGGAGATGCTCGAGCAGATCCGCGCGGCCACGCGCGAGATCGCGCTCGCGGTCGGCGTCGTCGGCCTGCTCAACGTCCAGTACGCCGTCGCCGCCGGCGAGCTGTACGTGATCGAGGCCAACCCGCGCGCGTCGCGGACGGTGCCGTTCGTCTCCAAGGCGATCGGCCTGCCGCTCGCGAAGCTCGCCTGCCGGATCATGCTCGGCGAGCCGATCGCGGCGCTCGGGCTGGCGCAGGAGCGCCAGGGGCTCGGCTTCGGCGATCACGTCTCGGTCAAGGAGGCGGTGCTGCCGTTCGACCGTTTCGAGGGCGCTGACGCGCTGCTCGGCCCGGAGATGCGCTCGACCGGCGAGGTGATGGGCATCGCGCGCGACTTCCCGAGCGCGTTCGCGAAGGCGCAGGCAGCCGCCGGCGTGCCGCTGCCCAGCTCGGGAACGGTGTTCATCACGGTCACCGACTCCGACAAGTCGGGTGCGTTCGCGGTCGCCCAGAGCCTGCACGAATGCGGCTTTCGGATCGTCGCCACGCGCGGCACCGCCGAGGCGATCTCACGCATGGGCGTCCCCGTGCGGGCGCTCAACAAGATCGCCGAGGGCTCGCCGCACGTGCTCGACTGGATCGAACGCGGCGACGTCGAGCTCGTCGTCAACACCCCGACCGGCGTCGGCGCGCGCAGCGACGGCTATGAGATCCGCCGTGCGGCCGTCGCCCACGGCATCCCCTGCCTGACGACGCTCGCAGCCGGCATCTCCGCGGCGCGTGCGATCGCGAGCGCGCACCGCAACGGGCCGCCGGAGGTGCTCTGCCTGCAGGAGCTGCACGGCGCGCGCGTGCGCCGCGAGCGCCGGGCGCCGAGCCCCGACGGGACCGGCGCGGCGTACCCCATGCCGGGGCACACCCCCGTTGGCGGCGCAGGCAGGTGAGCGACGCTCCGTTTGGCCGGCGCCTGTTGACGGTCACCGCCAACGATGAGCTCGGCGACGTCTACCGCCTGCTGCGGGTCGCCGACCCGGAAGCGGGGGCCGCCGCGCCCGGGCAGTTCGCGATGTTGAGCGCCGCCGAGCGCTGGGGCGGCGGAAACGGGCAGCGCCCGTATCTGCCGCGCGCCTTCTCGATCGCCCGCCGGCGCGAGGGCGAGTCGCAGTTCCTGCTCGAGGACGTCGGACCGGGCAGCGAGCGCCTGTGCGAGCTGCGCGCCGGCGATCGGATCTGGGTGCTCGCGCCGCTCGGGCGAGGCTTCACCTCGCCCGGCGACGGGCGCCGCGCGATCCTCGTCGGCGGCGGTGTCGGGATCGCGCCGCTTGCGATCCTGCAGGACTCCCTCGGTGAGCCCGCGAGCGTGCTGCTCGGCTTCCGCGACGCCGCGCGCGTGCCCGGCGCGGCGCTGCTCGACGGCGCGCAGCTCGCGAGCGACGACGGCTCGGCCGGGCACCACGGCCGCGTCACCGACCTGCTCGAGGCGGAGCTCGCGCGCGACCCGCACGCGGCCGTCTACGCATGCGGCCCGGCGGGCATGCTCGAGGGCGTGCGCGCGCTGTGCGAGCGCGTCGCGGTTCCCGCGCAGCTCGCGCTCGAGGCCGGCATGGCCTGTGGCTTCGGCGCCTGCTTCGGCTGTGTCGTGCCGCGGCGCGGCGGCGGCTATCTGCGCGTCTGCGTCGACGGCCCGGTGATCGACGCGGCCGAGCTCGAGCGCGTCGAGGAGCACGCCGGGGCGCCCGCATGAGCGTGCGCTTCTGCGGCCTCGAGCTCGCGCACCCGGTGATCAACGGCTCGGGCACGTTTGACGCGCTCGCGGCGCACGCGGCGTTCGGCGCGGGCCTGCTCGAGCGCTTCCCGTTCGCGGCCTATGTGTCGAAGACGATCACGCTCGAGCCGCGCGCCGGCAACCCGGCGCCGCGGCTGTGGGAGGCGGCTGCCGGCCTCGTCAACTCGATCGGGCTGCCGAACAAGGGCCTCGACGGCTACCTCGAGAGCGATCTGCCGCGCCTGTGCGAGCTGACCGCGGCGGCCGACGCCGGCGCGGGGCCGGGCGTGCCGCTGATCACGAACGTGATGGGCGCGAGCGCCGAGGACATCAGGCGGCTGCTCGAGGCCTGCGAGCAGCGCGATGAGATCGCCGCGATCGAGCTCAACGTCTCCTGCCCGAACGTCGAGACGGGCCTCGACATCGGCGCCGACCCGCGCCAGCTGCAGGCCGTCGTGAGCGCCGTGCGCGGCGCGAGCGCGAAGCCGCTGATCGTCAAGCTGACGCCGAACACCGCCGATGTCGCACGCTGCGCACAGGCCGCCGAGGCGGGTGGCGCGGACGCCGTCTCGCTGATCAACACGCTGCGCGCGATGGCGCTCGCGCCGCGCGGCTCGCGGCCATGGCTCGGCGGCGCCACCGGCGGGCTGTCCGGTCCGGCGATCCGCACGGTCGCGCTCGCACAGGTCGCCGCGGTCGCGGCGCGCGTGCAGATTCCCGTCGTCGGCATGGGCGGCGTTCAGAGCGCGGCACACGCGCGCGAGCTGATCGACGTCGGCGCGACGCTCGTCGCCGTCGGGACCGAGAGCTTTCGCGATCCGGCGGCTGGAGCGAGGATCGCGAGCGGCCTCGCGGCCGGCGCGAGCGCCTGAGGCGGGACGGGTCGCAAAAGCGCCGTGAAAATGCCTGCAAACATGCCGCCGCACCGTCCACCAGCCTCGATCCATCTATACCTCAAGCTGAGGTATAGATGGATTCGGCGATTAAGGGTTGATCGACGGCCGCTGGTGTGTAGACTCGCCGCCCATGGCGACGGCGACCGGGACGACGTCCTCCAGCACCTCAACGGCCCCTGAGAGGTCTCTTAATCAGCGGATGGACGCGCTCGCACGCGCGAACCAGATTCGCATCCAGCGGGCGCAGCTGAAGCGCGACCTGAAGTCCGGACGGCGCTCGATCCACTCGCTGCTGCTGGACCCGCCCGAGTACGTCGAGACCGCCAAGGTCTTCGACATGCTGCTCGCGGTGCCCAAGTACGGCCGCGTCAAGGTCAACAAGATCCTCGCCCACTGCAGGATCGCGCCGAGCAAGACGATCGGCGGCCTCTCCGAGCGCCAGCGCTCCGAGCTCGTCTCGCTCCTGCACCACTAGCGCGGCCGCCGAGCGGCGCGCCGCTGCCTCCCCGGTCACGGACGCCGCTCGATTCCCACCGCACCCGGCACTAGGGTCTGCCGCCGTGGCATGCGTGTTCGTCATCACCGGACCCTCGGGGGTCGGCAAGGGGACGCTGATCCGCGGGCTGATGGAGCGCCTGCCGCAGCTCGCGCTGTCGGTGTCCGCGACCACGCGCGCGCCGCGGCCGGGCGAGCGCGACGGCGTCGACTACCACTTCCTCGGCCGCGAGCAGTTCGAGCGCAAGGTCGCCGGCGGCGAGTTCGTCGAGCACGCCGACTACGCCGGACGCAGCTACGGCACGCTGCGCTCAGAGCTCGAGGGGCGCGTGCGCGGCGGCGAGCCCGTCGTGCTCGAGATCGAGGTCCAGGGCGCCCGCCAGGTGCGCGCCGCGATGCCGGAGGCCGTGCAGGTGTTCATCGCGCCGCCGTCGCTGGCCGCGCTGCGCGCGCGCCTGATCGGGCGCGGCACCGACGACCAGGCCGAGGTCGAGCGGCGCCTGCGCGTCGCCGAGCAGGAGCTCACCGCGCAGCCCGAGTTCGCCCACGTCGTCGTCAACGACCGCCTCGATGACGCGCTCGAGCGGCTCGTCGCGATCGTCGCCGCCGAGCTCGGCTAGCCGGCCGCGATCCTCGCTCGCGTCGCGCCGGCGACTACACTGGGTGTTTCAACAAGGAAAGGGCACCACCACCGTGATCTCCCCCCGCATCGATCGTCTGCTCGAGCAGGTCGACTCCAACTACGCCGGAGTGATCGTCGCCGCCAAGCGCGCGCGCCAGATCAACAGCTACTACCACAACCTCGGCGAGGGCACGTTCGACGAGTTCCCGCCGCCGATGATCGAAACCGGCTCGAAAAACTACCTCACGATCGCCCTCGAGGAGGTAGCAGCGGGGAAGATGAAGTACCACTACCGCTGAGCGCCGCGCTCGCTCAGCAGCAGCAGGCCGTAGGCGGCGAGGGAGGCCGCGTCCCTGATCGTGCCGTCGCCGAGCATCTGCTCGCAGTCGGCGCGCGAGACCTTGCGGTGGCGCATGTCCTGCTCACTCGGCGCGCGGTTCAGCTCACCCTCGCCGAGGTCGGCCGCGAGCCAGGCGTCGCAGCCCTGCGAGCTGTAGCCATAGGCCTGGAAGAGGTGGCCGAGGTGTGTCAGCGAGCCGGCGCGCAGGCCCGTCTCCTCCTCGAGCTCGCCGCGCGCGAGCTCCGCCGGGTCGACGCTCTCGCGATGCTCCCAGGTGCCCTGCGGGAACTCCCAGTAGCGCCCTGAGACCGGGTAGCGGTACTGCTCGACGAGCCACAGCCCGCCATCCCCGTCGCGGGGGATGATGATCGCGAAGTCCGGCTTCTCGACCACGCCGTAGATGCCCTCGCTGCCGTCCGCGCGCTCGATCTGATCCTCGCGCACGCGCATCCACGCGTTCTCATAGACGGCACGGCTGGAACGGCGGCGAATGCTCACGCGCCCATCATGCGCGAAGCGCTCGCGATCCGTCAAATCGGCTCGGCTGCCGCGATCCCGCGATCAGCCGCAGGCGCAATGGCGCGGCCAGCGCTTGCTAGGCGGTGCCCGCGCCTCTACAACCTAGGGTCATGTCGCGAATCCTCCTTGGCGTCAGCGGCGGCGTCGCCGCATACAAGGCGCTCGAGCTGGCGCGCCTGGCGACCGCCGCCGGGCACGCGCTGCGCGTCGTGCAGACGCCGAGCAGCCGCCGGTTCATCGGCGAGGCGTCCTTCGCCGCGCTCAGCGGCGCGCCCGTGCTGATCAGCGAGTTCGCCCGCGACCCCGCGCGCGGCGCCTTCCCCGATCAGCCGCAGCCGACCCACGAACCGCTCAGCCATCTCGAGCTCGTCGCCAACGCCGACGTGTTCCTGATCGCGCCCGCGTCGGCCAACACGATCGCCAAGCTCGCCGCCGGCATCGCCGACAACCTGCTCTGCAGCTGCGTGCTCGCCGCGAGCTGCCCGGTCGTGCTCGCGCCGGCGATGAACAACCGCATGTACGAGCACGCGGCGACACAGGCGAACCTCGAGACGCTCGCCGCGCGCGGCGTGCGCATCATCGATCCGGGCGTCGGGCGCCTCGCATCCAAGGGCGAGGAGGGCGTCGGGCGCCTGGCCGAGCCGGTCGAGCTGCTGCGCGCCTGCGAGGAAGCGACCGCCGACGCGCGCGCGAGCACGCTGCGCGGCGTGCGCGTGCTCATCACCGCCGGCGGTACACGCGAGCCGATCGACAGCGTCAGGTACATCGGCAACAGCTCCTCCGGGCGGATGGGCTTCGCGCTCGCCGCCGCCGCGCGCGCGCGCGGCGCCGACGTCAGGCTGATCGCGGCGAACGTCTCGCTGGCCACGCCCGCCGGCGTCGAGCGGCGCGACGTCGGCAGCGCCGCCGAGCTCGAGCAGGCCTGCGCGCAGGAGTTCGCGAGCGCCGAGGTGCTGCTGATGGCCGCCGCGGTCGCGGACTTCACGCCCGCGGACCCCGCGAACGGCAAGATCAAGAAGCTCGAGCGCTCAACACTCGAGTTGTCCCTGCGCGCCACCCCGGACATCCTCAGCGGGCTCTCGGCCCGGCGCGCGGCGGGTCAGACGCTGATCGGCTTCGCGGCCGAGCACGGCCCCGCCGCCGTCGAGCTAGCGCGCGCCAAGCTCGCCGGCAAGGGGCTCGACGCGATCGTCGTCAACGACATCTCGCGCAGCGACATCGGCTTCGACGTCGACGCCAACGAGGTCACGATCCTCAGCGCGCCCGCCGCCGGCGCCCGGATCGCCGAGCTCCAGGTCCCGCGCGCGAGCAAGGCGGAGGTCGCCGACGCGATCCTCGACGCCGTTGAGATGCTGCGCGAGCGGGAGTAAAGTCGCACGCCATGGAGAGCGTCTATGACCTCTACCAGAGAGGCTGCGAGCTGCTCGACCACGGCGATCACCAGGCTGCGATCGTCTCGCTGAGCCGGGCGCGCGAACTCGAGCCCGACAAGGACTCGATCCGCGAGGCGCTCGGACGGGCGCTGTTCCACGCCCAGCGCTACGCCGACGCCGCCGCCGAGTTCCAGGCCGTCTCGGCGCGCGCGCCGACCAACGACTACGCGCTGTTCTGCCTGGGGCGCTCGATGCAGCAGCTCGGACGCCATCGCGAGGCCTGCCAGCCGCTCGCGCTGGCCTGCTCGCTACGCCCCGAGCGCGACGACTACAGGCGCTACCGCGATCGCGCGCGCAGGGACGCGGCGAGGCCTTGACAGCGTCATGTGCGGTGATGCCGATGCTATGCTCGAACCAGAGCTTTCGTGTCAGCGTTCAGTCGCTGGCAGCAGTACCGAGAGTGGGCGCGAGCCCGCTTTTTTTGCGCGAGGAGTGAGTTGATGACACCGATACAGACCGAAATAGAGCGCCGTCTCGCCGCCAGCGAGCCCGACGTCGAGGTCCTCCTCGCGGAGGTCGTCGGCGGGCGCTGCCTGCGCGTCTTCATCGACCATCCCGACGGCGTCACGCTGGCCGTCTGCGAGCGCGTCACCGCCGCCCTCGCCGACCAGCGCGAGCGCTACTCGCTCGAGGTCTCCTCGCCGGGCAGCGAGCGCCCGCTGAGCAAGCCCGCGCACTTTCGCCGCTTCGTCGGGCACCGCGCGCGCGTGCGCACACGGCACCCGCGCACGCTCGGAGGCGGACGCGCGGCGGCCGAGCACGCAGCGAGCTCGGCCGCCGCGCGCAGCTTCACCGGAGAGCTTGTGGGGGCCTCCGATGAGGAGATCACGTTGGCCGCAGACGGGGGCGTCATCGCGATCCCCTACTCGGAGATCCGTCGTTCGAACCTGATTGAGGAGTAGAGGCAGCCATGTCACGCGAAATCCTTGAGGCGATGCACGCGTTGGCGCGTGAGAAGGGGATCGAGCCCGAGAAGCTGATGATCGCGCTCGAGGACGCCCTTCTCTCCGCCTACAAGAAGCAGCCCGGCTCAGCCAAGTATGCGCGCGTGGAAATGGACCGCGAGACGGCGGATTTCCGCGTGATCGAACTGATCATCCCCGAGCGTCTCGAGGCGCACCTGATCGTCGAGACGATCGACGAGGAAACGACCGTCGACCCCGAGACCGGCGAGATGCGCGAACCCGAGGAACCGGAAATCGATCCCGCGAAGTTCGCCGAATACCGCGACCAGATCGACGAACAGGACGTCACGCCCGACGACTTCGGGCGGATCGCCGCGCAGACCGCCAAGCAGGTCATCCTGCAGCGCATCCGCGAGGCCGAGCGCGACATGATGTACGAGGAGTACCGCGACCGCGTCGGCGAGCTGATCACCGGCATCGTGCAGCAGTCCGACTCGCGCTACACGCTCGTCCAGCTGCGCGAACGCGTCGAGGCGCTGCTGCCCAAGTCCGAGCAGGTGGAGGGCGAGCGCTACGACCACTCGCAGCGCATCAAGGCCGTCATCAAGGAGGTCTCGCCCTCGACCAAGGGCCCCGCGATCATCGTCTCGCGGCGCGACCCCGAGCTGATCAAGAAGCTGTTCGAGCTGGAGGTGCCGGAGATCGCCGACGGCCTCGTCGAGATCGCCAATGTCGCGCGCGAGCCCGGCTATCGCTCGAAGATCGCCGTGATCTCGCACACCGACGGCGTCGACCCGGTCGGCGCCTGCGTCGGCCCGCGCGGATCGCGCGTGCGCATGGTCGTATCCGAGCTGCGCGGCGAGAAGATCGACATCATCCCCTTCAACGACGAGCCCGCGCGCTTCGTCGCCAAGGCGCTCTCGCCGGCGCGCGTGCGCGAGGTGCTCGTCGACGACGAGGCCAAGCAGGCGACCGTGATCGTCCCCGACGACCAGCTGTCGCTCGCGATCGGCCGCGAGGGCCAGAACGCGCGGCTCGCCGCGCGCCTCACCGGCTGGCGCGTGGACATCCGCTCGGAGACCGAGTTCGCGGCCGAGGAGGCCGAGCACGGCTACGAGGAGGAGGAGGTCCAGGGCCGCTGCGCCGCGATCCTCTCCAACGGCCGCCGCTGCCCGAACGCGTCGCTGCCGAACTCGCGCTACTGCGGCCTCGAAACACATCAGGCGCTTGCCAACATCGCCAGCGACAACATCGGCGACCTCGCATCCGCGGGGGGCGGCGACGACACCGGCGCGAGCAGCGACGCCGACGGCGTCGCCGAGACCTCAGCGCCCGATGAGCCGCTCGTCGGGGGGGCCCTGCTCGCAGACGCCGCCCCGCTGCCGCCCGAGCCGGCGCCTGCGACCGAGGAGCAGGCGACATAGGCGCTCGCCCCGGCCCTCAGGGCCGCGTGTCCCCGCAGCGCCGGTGCATCGGCTGCGGGCGGATCGCACCAAAGGCAGAGCTCGTGCGGATCGTCGCCTCCTGCGACGGCGGAACGCCGCGCGCGGTCGCCGATCGCGACGGCACGATGCCCGGGCGCGGCGCGTACCTCTGCCGCGATGGCGATCGCGCGACGCCCGCTTCGGCGTGCCTGATCGGCGCGACGCGGCGGGGCGGGATCGCACGCGCCCTGCGCTCGGCGGTTACCTTTGATCCCAAGCTCGTAGAATCGGTGAGTCGATGAGCAAGAAGCGCGTACATGAAATCGCAAAGGAGCACGGCCTCTCGAGCAAGGAACTGCTCGAGAAGCTGAACGCCGCCGGCGTCGAGGCGAAGGCCGCCGCGTCATCGGTCGAGGAGACCGCCGCGCTGAAGGCGCTCGGCGCCGACGGCGCGTCCGCGCCGGCCAGCTCGAACGGCTCGCCCGCTGCCGTCAAGGCGCCCGCCGCCGCCCCTGAAGCCGCCGCCGCCGCGCCCGCTCCGGCGCCCGCCGCGAAGGCCCCTGCCGCCGCGAAGGCCCCTGCCGCCGCGAAGGCCCCTGCCGCCGCGAAGGGGCCGGCTGCGGCGAAGCCCGCCGCCGCTGCCGCCGCACCCGCACCCGCAGCGGCCGCCAGCGCGACGAGCGCCCCGCCCGCGCCCGGCACGCAACCCCCGGTCGACGGCGTCAACGCCGCCGGCGAGCGAGTCCGCCCGACGCGCGACTCGCGCACCGGCGAGCGGACGCCCGGCGACATCGGCCCCGGCGGGCGGCGGCGCGTCGTGATCGACTCGCAGGCCTCGCGCCGCCAGCAGGGCGGGCCCTCCAACCAGCCGCAGCGGCGCCCCCGCCGCGGACGCCGCAGGCGCGGCACCTACGACGACACGATCGCGCCGATCGACACCTCCGCGATGGAGGCGACCGACGTCATTCGCGTCAACTCCGGCTCGACCGTCAAGGACGTCGCCGAGTATCTCGGCGTCGCTGTCCCCGAGGTGATCAAGAAGCTGATGATGCTCGGCGAGATGGCGACGCTGACGCAGACGCTCTCCGACGACGCGATCCAGGTGCTGGCGGACGAATTCGAGAAGAAAATCGAGATCATCCACGCCGCCGACGACGTCGAGGTCGAGCCCGTCTTCGATGACGTCGAGGAGGATCTGATAGAACGGCCGCCCGTCGTCACGATCATGGGCCACGTCGATCACGGCAAGACATCGCTGCTGGACGCGATCCGCGAGACCGAGGTCGTCGCCGGCGAGGCCGGCGGCATCACCCAGCACATCGGCGCCTACCAGGTCCACCACGCCGGCAAGGAGATCACGTTCCTCGACACGCCCGGCCACGAGGCGTTCACGGCGATGCGCGCCCGCGGCGCGCGCGTGACCGACCTCGCCGTGATCGTCGTCGCGGCGGACGATGGTGTCAAGCCGCAGACCGAGGAGGCGATCGACCACGCCAAGGCCGCCGAAGTGCCGATCATCGTCGCGGTCAACAAGATCGACAAGGAGGGCGCGCAGCCCGAGCGCGTGCGCACCGAGATGACCCAGCACGGCCTGCAGCCCTCGGAGTGGGGCGGCGAGTTCGAGTTCGTCGACGTCAGCGCCAAGACGCACGCCGGTCTCGACGCTCTGCTCGAGACGATCCAGGTCGTCACCGACCTCGAGGAGCTGAAGGCGAACGCGGACACCGACGCCTCTGGCACCGTGATCGAGTCCAAGCTCGACCCCGGCCGCGGGCCGGTCGTGACGGTGCTGATCCAGCGCGGCACGCTGCGCGTCGGCGACGCGCTCGTCGCGGGCGCGCACTTCGGCCGCGTGCGTGCGATGCACGACTTCACCGGCGGCAAGATGAAGCGCGCGATGCCCGGCCAGCCGGTCGAGGTGCTCGGCTTCGACGGCGTCCCCGAGGCCGGCGAGCTCGTGCGCGTGGTCGAGAACGAGCGGCGCGCGCGCCAGCTCGCGGGCGAGCGCGCGAACCGCCTGAAGACCGAGGCGCTGGCCCGTCGCTCCGGGCGCAAGGTCTCCCTCGAGGATGTCTTCAAGCTCGCCCAGGAGGGCACCGTCAAGGAGCTCGGCCTGGTCGTCAAGGCCGACGTCGCAGGCTCGCTCGAGGCGATCGAGGACGAGATCGCGAAGCTGCCCCAGCAGGAGGTCAAGGTCAACATCATCCACCGCGGCGTCGGCGGGATCAACGAGTCCGACGTGATGCTCGCGTCGGCCTCCGACGGTGTGATCCTCGCGTTCAACGTGCGCCCGGTCGGCGACGCCCGCCAGATCGCCGACCGCGAGGGCGTCGAGATCCGCTCCTACGCCGTCATCTATCGCGCGATCGAGGAGCTGCGCGCGGCGATGCAGGGAATGCTCGAGCCGGCCGAGGTGGAGACCGCGCTCGGGCAGGCCGAGGTGCGCCAGCTGTTCAAAGCCTCGCGGATCGGGACGATCGCGGGCTCGTTCATCACCGAGGGCAAGGTCACGCGCGGCTCGCGCGTGCGCGTCGTGCGCGAGGGCACCGTGATCTTCGACACGACGATCGACAGCCTCAGGCGCTTCAACGACGACGTCCGCGAGGTGACGAGCGGGTTCGAGTGCGGGATCGTGCTGACCAACTATCAGGATCTGCGCGAGGGCGACCTGCTGGAGACATATGAGACGCGGCAGGTGGAGCGCGAGCTGTCCTCCTGAGCGGAGGCGGTGCTCGCCGGCATACGGGCAGGGACCCGGCGGTCGGCGGGGAACTGGAGGAATAGGATGAGCACAGGACGCATGCGTCGGGTCGACGAGGCAATTCGTCAGGTGATCGGTGATGCAGTCGCAGGTGATCTGAAGGACCCTCGAGTGGGATTTGTAACCGTGACCGATGTGAGGACCAGCGCAGACCTACGCCACGCCCGCGTGTACGTGAGCGTGCTCGGCGAGGACGGCCGGCCGTCGCTGCAGAGCGAACGCGAGGCGACGCTCGACGGCCTGCGCAGCGCGCACGGCTATTTGCAGGCGCGGATCGGCGGCGAGCTGCGCCTGAAGCGCACGCCGACGCTCGAGTTCAGCTACGACGAGACGACCGATCGCGCATTGCGCGTCGATGAACTGATCGAGGAGATCGGCCGCTGATGGCCGACACGCTCGCGATCGAGCAGACGCGCGAGCTGGTGCTCGCACGCCTGCGCGAGGATCAGCGCTTCGTGCTCGCCACGCACGAGAACCCCGACGGCGATGCGCTCGGTTCACTCGTCGCGATGCAGGGGCTGCTCAGCGCGCTCGGCAAGGACAGCGCGATGTTCATCTCCCCGCACGACCTGCCGTTGCCGCTCGAGTACCGCCTGTTCTCACTGGAAGGCCTGATCGAGCGTCCGCCCGCCGACATCGCCGAGCGCACCGTCGTGTTCCTCGACTGCGGCAACATCGACCGCAACTCCGCGAGCGTCCTGCGCGACGGCGCGCGCCTGCTGAACATCGATCACCACCACGACAACACGATGTTCGGCACGCTCAACTACGTCGTCGCCGATGCCTCCTGCACGGCCGAGATCGTCTGGGATCTGATGCACGGCCTCGGCCTGACGCCGAGCGCGGAAGTCGCGCAGGCGCTGTACATCGGCCTGATCACCGACACCGGGCGCTTCATGTACGAGAACGTCGGCCCGCGCGCGCACCTGATGGCCGCCGAGCTGATCGAAGCGGGCGTCGATGTCGCCTCGATCAACCGGCGCCTGTACGAGGACATGCCGACGGCGAAGCTCGCGCTGCTCGGCCTCGCGCTCGGGCAGATGCAGCGCTTCGACGACGGCGAGCTGACGCTCGTCGCGCTCAGCAGCGAGGACTTCGACCGCGCCGAGGCCGAGGAGAGCCACTCGGAGGGCATCATCGACCAGCTGCGCGCGCTGCAGGGCACGAAGGTCGCCGTGCTCGTGCGCGAGCTCGCAAGCGGCGAGCGCAAAGGCCAGCACAAAGTCTCGCTGCGCGCGACCGACGACGACGTCGACGTCTCGATCGTCGCCCGTGCGCAGGGCGGCGGCGGTCACCGCCGCGCCGCCGGCTTCTCGACGACGCTCGAGCTCGACGAGCTGATCGTGTTCCTGCGCAGCGCGATCGCCTCGCAGCTGCACCAGTCCTCCGACGGGCACGCGGCTGTAAGCGCCGCCTAGCGTGCGCGGCCGCGGCGATCGGCGGGATTGAGTCGCAGATGGACGGCGTGCTGCTGATCGACAAGCCCGCCGGGGTCACCTCGCACGACGTCGTCGCCGCCGTGCGGCGCTCGCTCGGGGGCGCGCGCACGGGGCACGCGGGTACGCTCGACCCGTTCGCCACAGGGCTGCTGCTGGTGCTCGTCGGCAGAGCCACAAAGGCCCAGAAAACGCTGATGGAACTGCCCAAGCGCTATGAGACCGTCGCGCGCCTCGGCGCGCTCTCGAGCACCGGCGACACCGAGGGCGAGGTGACGCTCACCGGCCGCTTCCCGCCCGATCCGCCGCCGCTGCCGACCGGCGAGCTGCGCCAGCGCCCGCCGCGGCACTCCGCCGTCAAGGTCGGCGGCGAGCGCGCCTACAGGCGAGCCCGCCGCGGCGAGAGCTTTGCGATGCCCGAGCGGATCGTGACCGTGCACAGTTTCACGCAGCTGTGGCGCGACCCGCCCGCCGCCGGCGACGCGGAGACGCTCGTGCGCGCCGCCTACGCCATCGAATGCGGCTCCGGGACCTACGTGCGCTCGCTGATCGCCGACCTGCACGACGCGTACTGCCTGGAGCTCAGGCGCACCGCGATCGGGCCGTTTGAGGTCGACGAGGCGATCGCGCCGCCGCCGCGCGGCGGGGAGTGGCCCGAGCCACCGCTGATCGCGCTCGAGCACGCGCTCGCGCGAGCGCGCCGGGCGCCGCCGCGGCGCTCACCCCGAGCCGGGGAGCACGCCGCCACGATCGCGCAGCAATAGGCTTTGCGGCCGTGAAGGTCACTCGCCTGCCCGACGTGGAGCGCGGTAGCCGGCGCAGCGTGGCCGTGGGCACGTTCGACGGCGTGCATCTCGGCCACCGCGAGGTGATCGTCGGCTCCGACAGCGTGCTGACGTTCGATCCGCACCCGGTGTCCGTGGTCGCCCCGCAGCACACGCCGCGGCTGATCACGACGCTCGCGCGCAAGGCCGAGCTCGTCGCCTCGCTCGGCGTCGATGAGCTGATCGTGATCCCCTTCGACGCCGACTTCGCCAAGCGCTCGGCCGCGGAGTTCATCGACGACGTGCTCGTCGGCGCGCTCGGCGCCGGCCGCGTCGCGATCGGCGAGAACTTCCGCTTCGGTCACAAGGCGCAGGGCGACCCGCGGCTGCTGGCCGACGACGTGCGCTTCGACACCGTCGTGCACCCGCTGCTCGAGGTCGACGGCGAGATCGTCTCCTCGAGCCACATCCGCGGCCTGCTGCTCGCCGGCGAGGTCGCCGAGGCCGACCGCCTGCTCGGCGCGAGATTCGAGCTGATCGGTGAGGTCGCGCATGGTGACGAGCGCGGACGCGAGCTCGGCTTCCCGACCGCCAACCTGATCCCAGACGAGGCGCTCGTGTGCCCCGGGCACGGCGTCTATGCGTGCCTCGCCGACGGGCGCCCGGCGGCCGTCAGCATCGGCGTGCGCCCGACCTTCAAGACCGGCAGGGGGGAGCTGATCGAGGCCTACATCCTCGACTTCGACGGAGACCTGTACGGCAGCACGCTGCGCCTCGAGTTCCTCGCGCGGCTGCGCGGCGAGCGCCGCTTCGAGGACCCGCAGAGCCTGATCGAGCAGATGCACCGCGACGTCGAGCGCACGCGCGAGATCGCCGCGGCAGCCTGAGCACGTGGCTGCGCCGGCGGCCGTCGCGGGCGCCGTGCCGGGCGGTTGTCGTCTGCTACGGTGGCTCGCCTATGACCGCCATCACATCTGAGCGCAAGCGAGAGATCGCGGCGCAGTTCGGCAGCGACGAGAAGGACATGGGCAACACCAAGGTCCAGATCGCGCTGCTCACCGAGCGCATCAACCACCTCACCGAACATCTGCGCGCGCAGGGCAAGGACCACCACTCGCGCCGCGGGCTGCTGATGCTCGTCGGCAAACGGCGGCGCTTCCTCGCCTACCTGCAGAAGCGCGACCTCGAGGGCTACCGCGCGCTCATCAAAGAGCTCGGCCTGCGCAAGTAGCCGGCCCGGAGCCGCCCGCTAGAGTGCGTCGCGTGAGCCCGGGAGCGCAGCCGTGACCGTGATCGCCGCCGGAGCGCCCGCGCCCGCGTTTCGCCTCGCCCGCGCCGACGGCGAGAGCTTCAGCGAGCAGGACCTGCAGGGCACGACGACAGTGCTCGTCTTCTACCCGTTCGCGTTCAGCCCCGTCTGTACCGACCAGCTGCAGCTGTATGAGGGCATCCTCGGCGAGCTCGCCGAGCAGGGCGCGGTCCTCTACGGCGTCTCCTGCGACTCGCCCTATGCGCAGAGCGCCTTCAAGGACCGGCTCGGCGTCTCGAGCGAGCAGCTCTCGGACTTCGAGCCGAAGGGCGAAGCGTGCGCCGCCTTCGGCGTGCTCCATCCCGGCGGCTTTGCGCAGCGGGCACTGGTCATCACCGGCCCCGACGGCGTCGTGCGCTGGAGCTATGAGGCTCCCTCTCCGGGCGAGCTTCCCGGCGTCGGGCTGCTGCGCGAGGGCCTCGCCGCCGCGCTCCGCTAAGCTCCGTCCGTTCGGAAAAGAGAAAAAGAAACGGACCGCCGACCGACGGGCGGAACATGAAAGGCAGTGAATATGAGTAGTGATGCCACCACGGTTTCCGTGGAGATCGCCGGCAGCGAGATCTCGTTTGAGACCGGCAGGATGGCCAAGCAGGCCTCCGGCGCAGTGGTCGTCCGCCAGGGCGACACGATGGTCCTCTGCACCGCCGTCGCGGGCAGCCTTCGGGACGTCGACTTCCTTCCCCTGACCGTGGACGTCGAGGAGCGCATGTACGCCTCCGGCAAAATCCCCGGCTCGTTCTTCAAGCGCGAGGGCCGCCCGGGCGAGAAGGGCACGCTGACCGCGCGCATGATCGATCGCCCGATCCGCCCGCTGTTCCCGAAGGAATGGCGCTACGACACGCAGCTGGTCGCGATCCCGCTCTCGATCGACCACGTCCACCCGTATGACATCCTCGCGATGAACGGCGCCTCGACGGCGCTGATGATCTCCGACATCCCGCTGCCGACGCCCGTCGGCGCCGTGCGGATCGGCAAGATCGACGGCAACTTCGTCGTCAACCCGCAGGAGCCCGACCTGCTCGCGGACGCCGAGAACGCCTCAGACCTCGATCTGATCGTCGCCGGCACCGAGGAGGCGATCCTGATGGTCGAGGCGGGCGCCAACGAGATCCCCGAGGCCGAGATCCTCGATGCGCTCGACATCGCCCACGCCGAGATCAAGAAGCTGTGCGCGCTGCAGCGCGAGCTCGCCGCCAAGGTCGGCAAGGAGAAGAAAGTCTTCGACGCGATCAAGGTCGACCCGGCCGTGCTGGAGCAGATTCGCGCCTCGCACGGCAAGCAGCTCGAGGACGCGACCCAGGTCGAGGACAAGCTCGAGCGCCAGGACGCGACCAAGGCGGTCGAGGCGGCGATCCTCGAGCAGCACGCGCCGGCCGCCGGCGATGGTGCCTCCGAGAGCGAACTCGCGCATGCAAAGGAGCGCCGCGCGGCGGTGCAGATGGCGTTCGACAAGCTCGAGAAGTCGATCATCCGCGAGCGCATCGCCGTCCACAAGAAGCGCCCGGACGGACGCGGCGAGAACGAGATCCGCGACATCACGATCGAGGTCGGTGTGACGCCGCGCACGCACGGCTCGGCGCTGTTCACGCGTGGGCAGACGCAGGCCCTGAGCGTCGTCGCGATGGGCACCCTGAAGGAGGAGATGCGCCTCGACACGCTCGGCCTGGAGACGAAAAAGTACTACTGGCACCACTACAACTTCCCGCCCTTCTCGGTCGGGGAGGCGGGCCGCATGGGCGGCGTCAAGCGCCGCGACGTCGGCCACGGCGCGCTCGCCGAGCGGGCGCTCGCGCCGATGGTGCCGTCGATCGAGGACTTCCCGTACTCGATCCGCGTGGTCTCCGACATCCTCGAGTCCAACGGCTCCTCCTCGATGGCCTCGGTGTGCGGCTCCTCGCTGTCGCTGATGGATGCCGGGGTGCCGATCAAACGCCCGGTCGCCGGAATCGCGATGGGACTGATCAAGGAGGGCGATGACTACATCGTCCTGACCGACATCGCCGGCGTCGAGGACCACCTCGGCGACATGGACTTCAAGGTCGCCGGCACCGAGCGCGGCATCACCGCGCTGCAGATGGACATCAAGATCACGGGCGTCACCTTTGACATCCTGCGCGACGCGCTCGCACAGGCCAAAGAGGCGCGCACGTTCATCCTCGGCAAGATGGCCGACGTGATCAAGACGCCGCGCGAGCAGCTCTCGCAGTTCGCGCCGCGCATCCAGACGATCCAGATCGATCCCTCGCAGATCGGCCTGCTGATCGGCAAGGGCGGCGAAACGATCCGTGGCCTCGCCGAGGAGTTCGAATCGCAGATCGACGTCAACGACGACGGCCAGGTGCTGATCTACTCGGCCAACGGCGAGCTCGGCGACGCGCTCGTGGAGCGCATCCGGATGATGATGAAGGAGGTCGAGGTCGGCGATGAATACGTCGGCAAGGTCGTCAAGACGACGACCTTCGGCGCTTTCATCGAGCTCGCAAAGGGCACCGACGGCCTGCTGCACATCTCCAACGTCTCGCCCGGCGAGCGCGTCGAGACGGTCGAGGACGTCCTCAACAAGGGTGACGAGGTCAACGTGCGCGTCGTCGAGGTCGACCGCGAGCGCGGCCGCATCGGCCTGCGCCTGACCGACGACCCGGACATCGCCGGCAAGTCCGTCGACGAGCTGGCCGGCGTCGGCACCGGCGGCGGCGGTGGCGGCGGCGGGCGTCCGCGCGACGGCGCTGGGCGCAACGGCCGCGAGCGCTCAGACCGCGGTCCGCGCCGCGGCGGCGAGCGCGGCTCGGGCCGGCCCCGCCACGGGCGCGAGAGCGATTGACCCCGCAGCACCCCGGGTCTTGAACCCCGAGCACTCGATAACCACGCTGGACTCCGGCGTGCGAGTGGTCACCGAGCGCGTGCCCGGCGTGCGCTCGGTGGCGCTCGGGTTCTGGATCAACACCGGCTCGGCCGCCGAGCTCGATCGCGAGGCGGGCATCTCGCATCTGCTCGAGCACATGCTGTTCCGCGGGACCGAGCGCTTCGGCTCGGAGGAGATCGACCAGATCTTCGATGCGATGGGCGCCGAGATCAACGCCGGCACCGACAAGGAAGCGACGTCGCTGTACACGCGCGTGCTCGACCGCCATCTCGAGCGTGCGTTCGACGTCGCCAGCGACATGGTCTGGCACCCCGGCTTCGGCGAGCTGCAGGCCGAGCGCGAGGTCGTGCTCGAGGAGATCGCGATGTATGAAGACGATCCGCAGGATCGCGTGTTCGACGTGCTCGGCGGGGCGATCTTCGGCTCGCACCCGCTCGGGCGCGCCGTGATCGGCACCGCCGAGGTCGTCGGCGCGGTCACGCGTGAGCAGCTGCAGGCGTTTCACGACGGGCGCTACCTGCCGCAGAACATCGTGATCGCGGCCGCCGGCTCGGTCGATCACGACGCGCTCGTGCAGATGGCGCGCGCGGCCGAGGATGCTCGTGCGGCGGGCGGCGCCCCGCCGCTCGCCGTGCCGGTCAACCCCGCACTCGCCGAAGCTCCCGAGTTCGCGCCGCGCGTGCGCTTCCTGCAGAAAGACACAGAGCAGTTCCACGTCTGCGTCGGCGGCGCCGGAATCGCCCGCGACGATGAGCGCCGCTTCGCCCTGCGCGTGCTCGAAGGCGTGCTCGGCGGCACCTCCTCCTCGCGCCTGTTCCAGGAGGTGCGCGAGCGCCGCGGCCTGGCCTACTCGGTGTTCTCGTTCTCGAGCCTGTACGCGCGCACCGGCGAGGTCGGGCTGTACCTCGGCACGCGCCCGGACAACCTCGTCGAGGCGCTCGCAGTCGTCGCCGCCGAGCTCGAGCGCTGCGTCGCCGACCCGGCCAGCGATCAGGAGCTGACACGCTCCCGCGAGAACCTCAAGGGCCGGGTCGTGCTCGGGCTGGAGTCCACCGGGGCGCGCATGAGCCGCCTCGGCGTGTCTGTCATGAACGAGCTGCCGATCCTGTCCGTCGAGGACATGATCGAGCGGATCGAGTCGGTCACGATCGAGCAGGTCCGCGAGCTCGCCGCCGAGCTGTTCGCGCCGCAGCGGCTGTCGGTCGTCGGCGTCGGCCCCGACGAGCAGATCTTCGCCGCCGCGATCGAGGCGCTCGGAGCGCACCTGCACGGAGCGGCGAGCGTCGCCGGAGCGCGCGCATGATCAGGGTCGCGGTCGCCGGCGCGGCCGGGCGCATGGGCGAGACCGTCTGCGCGGCCGTCGAAGGGGCCACTGACATGGAGCTCGTCGGACGCGCCGACCCGCTGCTCGAGGTCGAGCTCGCCGATGTGCTCGCGGGTCGGGCAACCGGGTTGGCGCCGGAGGTCGTCGTCGACTTCACGATTCCCGCGACCGCGCTCGAGAACGCGCTCGCGTGCGTGCACGCGGGCGTGCACGTCGTCATCGGGACGACCGGCTTTGACCCCGCGCCGCTGGCCGACGCGCGCCCTGCGCCGGGGCGCCCACGCGCAAACGTGCTGATCGCGCCGAACTTCGCGATCGGCGCGGTGCTGATGATGCGCTTCGCGCAGGAGGCCGCGGCGCACATGAAAAAGGCGGAGATCATCGAGCTCCACCACGACGGCAAGCTCGACGCGCCGAGCGGAACGGCCGCGCGCACCGCCGAGCTGATGGCCGGGGCGAGCGGCGGCGGCGCGCCGCCGATCCACTCAGTGCGCCTGCCGGGGCTCGTCGCAAGCCAGGAGGTGCTGCTCGGCGACGTCGGGCAGACGCTCAGCATCCGCCACGACACGGTCAGCCGCGAGTCGTTCATGCCGGGCGTGCTGCTCGCGATACGCCGCGTCACGAGCCTCGAGCGCTCGCCCACGATCGGGCTCGAGCATCTGCTCTTCTGATTCTTGCGCGCGTGAGATACTGCACTCGATGACCGAACTCGGCACGATTCTGACTGCGATCGTCACGCCCTTCGACGAGCGCGGAGCCGTCAACGAGGAGTCCTTCGTCGCGCTGATGCACCACGTCGCCGAGAACGGCGCGGACGGCTTCGTCGTCGCCGGCACCACCGGTGAGGCCTCGACGATGAGCGAAGAGGAGCAGCTGCGGCTGATCGAGCTCGCGGTCGCCGAGCGGCCGGCCGGCAAGACGATCATCGCCGGCACCGGCACCAACGACACGCGCCAGGCCGTGCATCTGGCCGAACGCGCGACCGAGCTCGGCGTCGACGCGACGCTGTCGGTGACGCCGTACTACAACCGGCCGAGCCCGCTCGGCCTCAGGCGTCACTACGAAGCAGTCGCCGCCGCCAGCGACAAACCGACGCTGCTCTACAACATCCCCGCCCGCACCGGCACGAACATCCCGCCCGAGCTGCTCGCCGAGCTCGCGCAGATCGACGGCATCGCCGGCGTCAAGCAGTCCAACCCCGCCGAGCTGCAGCTGATCGACGGCCTCACCGTGTACTCCGGCGATGACGGCGAGTTCGCCCGGGCGCTCGACATCGGCGCCGCCGGCGTGATCTCGGTCGCCAGCCACATCGTCGGCAACGAGATGCGGCGGATGGTCGACGAGCCCGAGCATCGCGCCGAGATCGACGCTTCGCTGCGCGACGTCTATGAGACGCTGTTCCTGACCGCCAGCCCGACGTGCACGAAGGCGGCGCTCAACATGCTCGGCCACGATGTCGGCGGCGTGCGCCTGCCGATCGTCGAGGCCACCGACGAGGAGCGCGAGGCCGTGCGCGCAATGCTCGCTCGCCACGGCCTGCTGTCGAGCTCACCGCACCGAGCCACCGCGTGAGCTCAGCGCTGCGCGTCCTGCCCCTCGGAGGGTTGGGGGAGATCGGCAAGAACATGACGGTCGTCGAGCACGACGGCCGCATCGTCGTCGTCGATGTCGGCCTGCGCTTCCCGACCCCGGAGATGGTCGGCATCGACCTCGTGCTCCCCGATTTCGCATACCTCCGCGAGCGCGCCGAGGACATCGAGGCGATCGTCATCACGCACGGCCACGAGGATCACCTCGGCGCGCTGCCATGGGTGCTGCGCGACCTCGGCGACCGCTTCGACGCGCCCGTCTACGGCGGCGCGCTGACGATCGCGATGGCGCGCTCGAAGCTCGACGAGCACAAACTGCGAAACGTCGAGCTGATCGAGGTCGATCCCGGCGAAGGCCTAGAGCTCGGCCCGTTCTCGCTCGAGCTCGTGCACATGACGCACTCGATCCCCGACGCCAGCGCGGTCGCGCTCGGCACAGAGCTCGGCACCGTGCTGATCACCGGCGACTACAAGTTCGACCAGACGCCGGTCGACGGCGCGCCGGCGGACGTCTCGCGCCTGGCCGAACTCGGCCGCGAGGGCGTGCTGCTGCTGTGCGGCGACTCGACGAACGTCGACCGCGAGGGCTTCTCGCCGTCGGAGTCGGTCGTCGGGCCCCACCTCGAGGAGGTGTTCGCGCGCTGCGAGGGCCGGATCGTCGTCACCAGCTTCGCCTCCAACATCCACCGCGTGCAGCAGGTGGTCGACGCCGCGCACGCGCTCGACCGCAAGGTCTCGCTGGTAGGTCGCTCGATGCGCAAGAACGTCGGCATCGGGCGCACGCTCGGGCACATCGAGGTCCCGGACGGGATGCTCGTGGGGCCGCGCGAGATCAACGACTTCCCCGACGAGCGCGTCGTGATCATCTCCACCGGCTCACAGGGCGAGCCGCTCTCGGCGCTGCGCCGGATGGCCTATCGCGACCACCGCCAGGTCGAGCTGAAGCGGGGCGACACGGTCGTCTTCTCGGCCACGCCGATCCCCGGCAACGAGCGCGCGGTCAACGAGACGATCGACCGCCTCTACCACATCGGCTGCGACATCATCACGCCGCGTGACGCGCCCGTGCATGCCTCCGGGCACGGCTACGCCGAGGAGGTCAAGCTGATGCTCAACCTGACCAAGCCGCGCTACGTGATGCCCTTCCACGGCGACTACAAGCGCCTGCGGCTGCACGCCCAGCTGGCCGAAGCGGTCGGCGTGCCGCCCGAGGACATCTTCCAGGGCGAGAACGGGCTGCCGCTCGAGATCGACGCGCGCGGCGCGCGCTTCGGCAAGCGCGAGCAGGCGGGCATGATCTTCGTAGACGGCGTCGAGATCGGCGACATGGCCGATGTCGCGCTGCGCGACCGGCGCATGCTCTCCGCCGACGGGATCTTCATCGTCGTCGTCACGATCGCCGAGCAGGACGGCAGCTCGGTCGTCGACCCTGAGGTGATCTTCCGCGGCGTGCCGTTCCGCGACCAGGCGGACAGGCTCGTCGAGGAGATCCGCGACACCGTCGAGGACACGCTGCGCCGCGCCGCGCGCGAGGAGATCCGCGAGGTGGACCTGCTGCAGCAGGCGCTGCACGACGATCTCGCGAAGCTAGTCTACGACCGACTCAAGCGCCGGCCGATGGTGCTGCCCGTCGTCGTCGAGGTCTGAGTAGGCGGGCAGGCGCACGACGAAGCGGGCGCCGCTCGGCTCGACCGGCTCGTACGTGACGCTGCCGCCGTGTGAGCCGGCGACCGCCTGGACGATCGCCAGGCCGAGGCCGAAGGAGCCGCCGCGGTCACCCGCGCCGCGCACGAAGCGCTCGAACAGCCGCGGCGCCAGCTCAGCCGGGACGCCCGGGCCGTCGTCCTCGACGACGAGCTGCGCGAGGCCGTCGGCGCCGTGCCCGGTGGAGACCCTGATCTCGGTTCCCGGCGGCGTGTGGCGCAGCGCGTTTTCCAGCAGGTTGATCGTCAGCCTGTGCAGTTCATCGCGCGCGGCCTTGACCAGCGCCGGGGCGACATCGAGTGAGATCTCGTGCTCGGCGCTCACCGGGCCCAGCTCGGCGGCCGCCTCGATCACGATCTTCGCGAGGTCGCAGCGTTCATCCGGAGCTACGCGCGCGGCGTCGGTGCGCGCCAGCAGCAGCAGGTCGGCGACCAGCCGGCGCATGCGCTGGGAGGAGCGCAGCGCCGAGCGCGCCGCCTCGCCCTGTTCGCCGCGCAGGGACTCGGCGAGCAGCTCGAGGTTGGCGAGCACGCTCGTCAGCGGCGTGCGCAGCTCATGCGAGGCATCGGCGACGAATTCACGCTGGCGGGCGAGCGTCGATTCGGTCTCGCTGCGTGCCGTGTCGAGCTCGCGGAGCATGCCCTCGAGTGTGCGCGCGAGCTCGGCGACCTCGTCGTCGGCGGGCGACTGCGGGATCTCGAGCGAGGGATCGCGCGTGCGCGCGATCTCCGCCGCCGTCGAGGTCAGCTCGGCGATCGGTTTCATCGCCCGCCGCGCGAGCGCCATGCCGGCGAGCAGCGCCAGGCCGCTGCCGGCGAGCACGCCGAGCAGCAGGAACAGCTCGACGCGCTTGCACGTCGCCTCGGTCGCCGCGACGCCGCGGCCGTACTGCACGATCACGCGTCCGATCGGCAGCCCGGTTTCGCTGTCGTGCGCGATCGCCTCGCGGCTGATCACGCGGAAGCCGTTGACGGTGTGCGGCTGTTCCTCGGGTGTGCCCAGCGGGACCGCGTTCCCCGGCGACTGCGCGATCACGGTTCCGCCCAGTGAGAAGATCCTGATCTCGGTGTGGTCGGCGTCGGAGGTGAAGTCCTCGAGCGGCGTCGTGATCGTCAGCGGATCGACGCTGATCTTCAGCTGCGAGGGCAGCTGGTTGACCGTGTCGAGGACCTCGCGGTTGAAG
Source organism: uncultured Solirubrobacteraceae bacterium (assembly GCA_963822245.1). Lineage (GTDB taxonomy): Bacteria > Actinomycetota > Thermoleophilia > Solirubrobacterales > Solirubrobacteraceae > Palsa-744. The sequence goes on along the minus strand of CAWGGR010000006.1, from coordinate 116,616 downwards.
TCCGCACGGATGCGGTGGACCGTCAGCGAGCCGATCGCGACGGCGAACGCGCACAGGATCACGAACGTCAGCAGCGCCGAGACCCCTGCCAGGCGCACGCGGATCGGCAGCCTGTCGAAGCTCGCCGAGAGGCGAGCGCTGGCGCGCAGGGGAGCGCGCATCAGGTTACGCGCGAAGGACGTAGCCGGCCCCGCGAATCGTGTGCAGCAGGCGCGGGTCCCCGTCCGCCTCGAGCTTGCGCCGCAGGTTCGAGACGAACACCTCGATCGTGTTCGTCGTCGAGAACGGGTCATAGCCCCACACCTCATCGAGCAGGCGCTGGCGGGAGATGACGATGCGCTCGTTGCGCATCAGGTACTCGAGCAGCTCGAACTCGCGCTGGGTCAGCTCGATCGAGCGCTCGCCGCGCAGGACTTCATGGGTGTCCGCGTTCAGCGACAGGTCGCCGACGCGCAGCGGCGCCGAGCCGCGCGGCGGACGGCGGCGCAGCAGCGCACGCATGCGCGCGAGCAGCTCCTGGCGCTCGAACGGCTTGACGAGGTAGTCATCCGCGCCCGCGTCGAGGCCCTCGACACGCGACTCCAGCGCATCGCGGGCGGTGAGGATCAGGATCGGCACGTCGTCGTCGCTGCGCAGCGCGCGCGCGACGTCGAGCCCGTCGATCTTCGGCAGGCCGAGATCGAGGATCACGAGGTCGGGCGCGAACGCCCGCCCCTGCTCGAGGGCGTCGTGGCCGTCGGCGGCCGTGCGCACCTCGTATCCCTCCATGCGCAGCGAGCGCTGAAGGGCTTGGGCGATGTCCTCGTCGTCCTCGACCACCAGGACACGGGGCGTACGGGAGAAGTCGTTCATGATCTTTATGTATCGGGACCCTGTAAAGCGATGGTAAGGGCCCGAGGGAGGTTCCGGCGTCTTGGCGTCGAAGTTGCGCGGGATGGCCAGCACACGCAAACGCTCCGCGACGGGCCGCCGGGCGGCCAAGCCTGCCGCGCGCAAGCGCGCGCCCGCCCGCTCACGCGCGGGCTCCGGGCGCGGATCGCGCGCCCGCCGCGCCTCGCCGTTCGCCGGCGCGCTGCCGCGGCTGCCGCCCATCGACCAGCGCCAGCGCGACATCCTCGCGCTCGCGGTCGTCGCCGCCGGCGTGTTCATGGGCTTCGTCCTCTACGGGTCGGGCGGCCCGCCCGCGGGCGGGCGCGCCGGCCACGGGCTCGCCGTCGGGCTCGGCTGGCTGCTCGGCCGCGCGCGCGTGCTCGTCCCCGTCGCGCTCGTCCTCGGCGGCGGCGCGATGCTGATGCGCCCGGTGCTGCCCGCGCTGCGCCCGCTGCGCAGCGGCGCGATCTGCCTGTTCGCCGCGGTCACGCTCGCGCTCGCCGCGGGCACGCTGCGGCTCAGCTCCGGCCCGGGCGCCGAAGCGCAGGCGTGGAGCTCCGCGCACCTGCAGAGCCATGGCGGCATCGCCGGCCAGGGCCTCTACGAGCTCTCCCACCGACTCGTGCAGACCGCGGGCGTGGACATCCTCGTCGTCTTCCTGATGCTCGCCGGCGTCGTGCTGCTAACCGGCGCGTCGCTGGCAAGCCTGATCCGCGCGACCGGCAACGGCATCGTCGACTCGACTCGGATCATGCGTGCGCTGACCGAGCGCGAGCCCGCGAGCGGGGGCGGGCGCGCCCCGGACCCGCTCGAGGAATACGAGCACGATCTCGACGCCGCCGACGCGATGCAGCCGCCCGAGCCGGCGCCGGAGCAGCTGATCGTGCGCGCAACCCATGTCGAGGCGCCCGCGCGCGACTGGGAAAAGGCGCACAATCCGAGCGCCGAGCAGATCGATGCGGCAGCCGAGCTGCTCGCCGAGGATGACGAGCCGGAGCGCGACGCCGGGCCGCTCGGGCAGGACGGCCTCGACGGCGAGGACGAGCAGATCGCCGGCGTCGCACGCGCCGACGCCGGCGCGCTGACGCCGCAGGGGCGGCTGCGCGACGCGGTCACCGAGGACCCATCGTTCGTGTGGGAGCTTCCCGAGGCCGGCAAGCTGCTGACGCGCTCGACCGCCGAGCAGACGCGCCCGGACACCGCCGGGCAGGCACAGGTCGCCACCAGCCTCGTTGAGGCGCTCGGGCACTTCGGCGTGCAGGCCAAGGTGATCGGGACTGTCGCCGGGCCGCACATCACGCGCTACGAGCTGCGCCTCGCGCCGGGGACGAAGGTCGGCAAGGTCGCCCAGCTGAAGGACGACCTCGCCTATGCGCTCGCCGCGACCGACATCCGTATCCTCGCGCCGATCCCGGGCAAGCAGGCCGTCGGCGTGGAGGTCCCCAACGCCCACCGGCGCATGGTCCGCCTGGGCGACGTCTTCCAGGAGCCGCCGAAGGACTGGTCGCCGCTGACCGTCTGGCTCGGCAAGGACGTCGCCGGCAAGGCGATCGGGGCGGACCTCGCGAAGATGCCGCACCTGCTCGTCGCCGGCACCACCGGCGCGGGCAAGTCGGGGGCGATCAACGCGATGCTCTGCAGCGTGCTGCTGCGCGCGACGCCGCACCAGCTGCGCCTCGTGCTCGTCGATCCCAAGCAGGTCGAGCTCAACCACTACGAGTCGATCCCGCACCTGCTCACGCCCGTGATCACGAGCCCGCGGATGGCCGCCAACGCGCTGCAGAACCTCGTCAAGGAGATGGAGCAGCGCTACGGGATCATGTCGATGGCGCGTACGCGCAGCCTCGGCGAGCTGAACAAGGCGCGCGCGAAGCGCGGCGAAGCGCCGCTGCCCTACATCCTCTGCGTCATCGACGAGCTCGCCGACCTGATGATGGTCGCGCCGGCCGACGTCGAGGACTCGATCATCCGTCTCGCGCAGAAGGCGCGCGCCGTCGGCATCCACCTCGTGCTCGCGACGCAGAGCCCGCGCGTCGACGTGATCACCGGCATGATCAAGGCGAACGTCCCGTCGCGGATCGCCTTCTCGGTGTCCTCGCAGACCGATTCGCGCGTGATCCTCGACCAGAACGGCGCCGAGTCGCTGCTCGGCCAGGGCGACATGCTCTTCAGCCCCGTCGGCACCTCGCGGCTGCAGCGCATCCAGGGCGCCTACATCGACGAGCGCCAGATCGCCAGGCTGACCGAGCTGTGGCGCCGCCAGGGTGAGCCCGAACTGCGCGAGGAGCTGCTCGAGGAGGTCGAGAAGGAGCCGGCGGTCGGCGCCGGCCCCGACGAGTTCGATCCCGACGAGGACCCGCTGCTGCGCGACGCGATCACGCTCGTCGCGGAGATGCAGACGGCGTCGACGTCGATGCTCCAGCGGCGCCTGCGCCTCGGCTATACGCGCGCCGGGCGGATGATCGACATGCTCGAGCGGCGCGGCGTGATCTCCGGCTTTGAGGGCTCCAAGCCGCGCCAGGTGCTGATCACCGAGGCCGACCTGCCGCGGGTGCTCGCGGCCCTTGGCGAGTCCGTCGCGGCCGCCAACGACTAGCCTCTGCGCTGATGCCCGAGATCGGAGCCACGCTACGCGAGGCGCGCATGCACGCCCGCATCGACGTGTCGGAGATCGAGGCCCAGACCAAGATCCGCGCGAAGTACCTGCGCGCGCTCGAGAACGAAGAGTGGGGGCTGCTGCCGGGGCCGACGTTCGTCAAGAGCTTCCTGCGCACGTACGCCCAGGCCCTCGGGCTCGATGGCAAGGCGCTCGTCGAGGAGTACCGCCTGCACCATGAGCGCCCCAGCGAGGCGATGCTCGAGCCGATCGTCTCGACGCCCCAGCGCAGCCGCCAGCGGCCGCCCCGGAACGGCCCCTCGCGGGGCTACATCGCGGCGGTCGCCGCGGCCGGGCTGCTGATCCTGCTGCTGATCGTGCTGCTGCTGTCGGGCGGCTCCTCGCCGTCGACGCCGACGAAGACGGTCGCGATCCACCATCATGCCGCGCCGCCGCGACACCACACCCAGAGCACGCATGGCGCCGGCCATGCGAGCGCCAGCAGCTCGACCGTCGCGCTGTCGCTGAAGCCGACCGCGACGATCTACGTGTGCCTGCTCGGCGAAGGCGGCCAGCGCCTGATCCCCGGGGTCGAACTGCAGGCCGGCGAAAGCACCCCCACGTACCACGCGAGGCACTTTGCGATCACGCTCGGGAACAACTCGGTGACGATGTTCATCGACGGTCACGCGCGCACCGTGCCGCCATCGCCCGAAGCCGTCGGCTACTCGATCAGCAAGGCACGCGGGCGCCAGCCGCTCGCCGCCGCGCAGCTGCCCACCTGCAAGTGAGCGCGCGCGCCGGCATCGTCGTGACCGGCACCGAGGTGCTGACAGGCAGGGTCAGCGACCGCAACGGACCATGGCTGGCCGAGCAGCTGCGCGAGCTGGGGGTCGATCTCGCGTACACCACGATCGTCGGCGATCGCCCCGAGGACATGCTCGCCGCGCTGCGCTTCATGGCCGAGCAGGGCATCGACCTGGTGATCACCAGCGGCGGGCTCGGCCCGACCGCCGACGATCTGACCGCCGAGGTCGTCGGCGGCTTCCACGGCCGCGAGATGCTGCTCGACGAGGCTCTCTCCGGCAGGATCGCTGAGATCGTGCGGCCGCTGCTGAAGCGTTGGCCGAACATCGACCGGGAGGCGATCGAAGCGGCCAACCGCAAGCAGGCGACCGTTCCGCAGGGCGCGACGGTGCTCGAGCCGGTGGGCACCGCCCCCGGCCTCGTCGTGGGGCCGCTCGCGCCCGGCGGCGGGCCGACCGTCGTCGTCCTGCCGGGGCCGCCGCGCGAGCTGCAGCCGATGTGGAGCGGCGCGCTCGCCGCGGGCGCGCTGCGCGAGGCGCTCGCCGGCGCGACCGTCTACCGCCAGCACATGCTGCGACTGTTCGGGATACCCGAGTCGGAGATCGCCGAGACGCTGCGCCTCGCCGAACGCGCCGGGGTCGCGCTCGAGCAGCTCGAGATCACGACCTGCCTGAAACGCGGCGAGATCGAGGTCGTGACGCGCTATGAGCCGGATGCCGAGAGCGTCTATGAGGCCTTCGAGCAGGTGCTCGCCGAGCGCCACGCCGACACCCTCTTCTCGCTCGACGGCAGCACCGTCGATGAGCAGGTCGCGGCTCTGCTGCGCGGCGCCGAGCCGCCCGGCGGCGGTGCGGGCGCAGCGGCGGTCAGCCGGGGCGGCCCGCTCGCGATCGCGACCGCCGAGTCGTGCACCGGCGGCCTGCTCGCGGCGCGCCTGACCGACCCGGCCGGCGCGTCGGACTACTTCAAGGGCGCGATCGTCGCCTACGCGAACAGCGCGAAGGTCGCGCAGGCCGGCGTCGCGGCCGAGCTGATCGAGCGTCACGGCGCCGTCTCGGCCGAGGTTGCCGAGGCGCTCGCGAGCGGGGCGCGCACGCTGCTCGGCGCCGACCTCGGCGTCGGCATCACCGGCATCGCCGGTCCCGGCGGCGCGAGCGAGGGGAAGCCCGTCGGGCTGGTGTGGCTGAGCGTCGCCCGCGCCGGCGCCGAGCACGTCACCCGCTCGGTGAACCTGCCCGGAGGCAGGTCCGACGTGCGCGACCGCGCGACGACCGTCGCGATGCACATGGTGCGCCGCGTCCTGCTCGAGTTGCGCGCCGGCGCGCCGGCGGCGGGCTGAGCGGCGCTAGCTGCTCTTGGCGTCGGCCGCGGAGTCGTCGCAGACGAGCCCGTGGCCGGCTGAGCGGGTCGGCGCAGATGCGTCTTCGCAATGCGGTTCGGAGCCGTCGTCGCAGGCCGGCGGGCCTCCGCTCGAGGTCGCCGGTGCGCTGCCGTCTTCGCACACCGGTTCTTCCGATTCGACGGCGCCCGTGTAGCAGAAGCTTTCCGCGGTTTCTTCGCCGCAGGCCGGTTCCGGCGAGCCGGCGCTGACGGCGCACTCGAGCATCGAGCCGGAGCGCACAGGGCTCGATTCCCCTTCGCAGCCCGGTTCCGAGCCGTCGTCGCAGGAGAAGGAGCCGTCGCTTGCTCGCACCGGACTGCTCTGGTCTTCGCACAGCGCGGGTGTCAGCAGTGCTTCCGTCGGCGCGGTCTTGCGGTGCGTTTTCGCCGCATGCCGGCCGGCGTGACGCCGGCCCTGCTTCCCGCGGGTGGCCTTGCCGCCGCGCGTCGCACACCCCGAACGGCGTGGCTTCGCCCTGGCGGCGTGGGCCGCGGAGCGCGCCTGACAGGCCCCCTTGCGCGTCTTCGCTAGCGTCCCCGCGGGCGCGAGGAGCATCGCCAGCAGCGTGATCGCGAGTGCGAGCACGAGCACGAGCGCGAGGTCGAGACGGCGGGCGGGGGGGCTGATCGGCATCTTGCGGTTCTCAGGCGGGTTTTGCGGCGGGCAGCCACCTCATCGTCCGCGGCGGCCGCGGGAGCGAGTCGTGCAAGCGGGCCGTGGACGAACAGCCTGTCGCCCGCGCGCGCGATCGGCCCCGCGCAGCCGCGCCCGGGCGGCGGCGGATACGAACAACTGTTCCGTCCGAAGTGGCGTTTAGCTTGCACGCTCAATCTTCAACCGGAGGAGTCTGATCATGCCCGTGACCGACCAGGAGAAGGCAGCCAAGGCGCGCGACGCCGCCCTTCAGGGCGCGCTCACGCAGATCGAGCGCGAGTTCGGCAAGGGCACGGTCATGCGCATGGGCGACGAGGGCGCGCAGGTGCGCTGCGACGCGATCCCGACGGGGGCGCTCTCGCTCGATCTCGCGCTCGGCATCGGCGGCGTGCCGCGCGGGCGGATCGTCGAGGTCTACGGCCCTGAGTCCTCCGGTAAGACGACGCTGATCTACCACGTGCTCGCCGAGGCGCAGAAGCTCGGCGGCGTCTGCGCGTTCATCGACGCCGAGCACGCGATGGACCCTCTGTACGCGAGAACGATCGGAGTCGACATCGACGAGCTGCTCGTCTCCCAGCCCGACTACGGCGAGCAGGCGCTCGAGATCGCCGACATGCTCGTGCGCTCGGGCGCGGTGGACGTCGTCGCGATCGACTCCGTCGCCGCGCTCACGCCGCGCGTCGAGCTCGAGGGCCAGATGGGCGACCAGACGGTCGGTGCGCAGGCGCGCATGATGTCGCAGGCGATGCGCAAGCTCGCCGGCAACCTGAACCGCACGCAGACGCTGTGCATCCTCACCAACCAGATTCGCGAAAAGGTCGGCGTGATGTTCGGCTCCCCGGAGACCCAGCCGGGCGGGCGCGCGCTGAAGTTCTACGCCTCCCAGCGCCTGGACATCAGGCGCATCGAGACGCTCAAGGACGGCACCGAGGCGGTCGGCAACCGCGTGCGGGTCAAGGTCGTCAAGAACAAGGTCGCCGCGCCCTTCCGCCAGGCGGAGTTCGACATCGAGTTCGGCAAGGGCATCTCGACCTCGGGCTGCCTGATCGACCTCGGCATCGAGCACAACATCGTCTCGAAGTCCGGCTCGTTCTTCTCCTACGGCAACGACCGCCTCGGCCAGGGCCGCAACAACGCCAAGATCCATCTCGATGAGAACCCCGAGATGGCCCGGGAGATCGAAGACAAGATCTATGAGGCGCTCGGGATCGGCAAGGACCTTGTCACGGCGATCGACCGCGACACGACCGGGTCGGTCGGCGACGGCCCGATCGCGCCTCAGGACGCCAAGCCGCCGATGGCCAGCGAACCGGTGGTGGCGGCGGCGTAGCGGGACGGGAGGACGTAGCGGCCGCCGCGCCGCTACGCGGCGGCCGGGCGTGATGCCTGCGCGCGCAGCTCATAGCCGGCGAGCTCGAGTCGGCGCAGCACGGTGCCGCCCTCGCCCATCGCAAGCCACGGCGTCCAGCCGTCGACGATCGGCCGTGCCACCTCGCTGTATTCGCGCTCAGACCAGCGGCAGCGCGCGATCAGCGCCTGCGCGTCCTGGCCGCGCTTCCAGATCGCCGCGGCGGCTAGCTGATCGCCCGCGGCGATCGCGCTCTTCAGGCCCGCGAGCCGCTGCTCGAAGTCATCGACCGCGGCGATCAGCTCGGCACGGTTGGCGCCGAAGATCTCCCACCACAGCTCGAGGTCGGCGGCGGCGATCCTCGAGCTGTCACGCAGCGCGCCGCCGGAGAGCGTCGCGATCATCGCGGCCGGGTCGGTCAGGCTCGCGCCGGCGAGTGAGGCGGCGACGACGTGCGGGAGATGCGAGCTTCGCGCGACAGCTCGATCATGCTGCGCGGGCGTGCAGATCAGCGCGACCGCGCCGAGCTCATCGAGGAACGGGCCGAAGCGGGCGGCGAGCTCGAGCGGCGTGGCCGCAAGCGGGCAGAGCGCCCAGACGGCGCCGTCGAGGAGCTCGGCCGAGCTCGCCTGATAGCCGCCGTGGGCGCCGCCCGCGAGCGGATGGCCGGGGAGGTAGCGCGAGAGGTCGGCGCCGCTCGCGGGCGCGGGGATCACCCCGGACTTGACGGAGGCGACGTCCGTGACGAGCGCCTCCGGCCAGCGCTGCAGGGCGGCGAGGACGCTCGCGGTGGTCTGCACGGGCGGTACCGCGACGATCACCAGCTCGGGCTGCTCGGAGGGCTCCTCGCCGGGCGCGACGGCGGGAATGCCGTCGCGGGCGGCGCGCTCACGGGTATCGGCGTTGGTGTCGACGCCGCTGACGTTGCAGCCGGCGCGATGCAGGCGCCTGGCGATCGAACCACCGATCAGCCCGAGGCCGATGACGGTGACGCGGCGCGCGTTCATTGCACGTCGACGTCGCCCAGCATCGCCTCATACTCACGGTCGGCCTCGATGTCGGGCTGCGACGGCGCCGCGAACCGGCGCGCGGGATCGGCGGGGAACGAGCCGAGATAGCGGACGCCGGCGGTGCCGCGGATCAGGCCGAGGACGGCACGATGCACGGGCTCATCGAGCAGATGCCCCTCGCACTCGAGGTAGAACAGGTAGTCGCCGACCGCGGTGCGCGTCGGGCGCGACTTGATCGCCGCGAGGTTGATACCGCGCGTGGAGAACTGCTGCAGGATCGAGACGAGGCTGCCCGCCTCCTCGCGCGCGGGACGCACGACGAACGCGCTGAGGTCGTGCCCGCTCGGGCCGGGGGATCGCTTGCGCAACAGCACGAAGCGGGTCGCGGCCGGCGAATCCTCGACGTGCTCGGCCTCGACGCGCAGCGCGAAGCGCTCTGCCAGCCCGGGAGGCCCGAGCGCGCCGACGCCCGGGCCTGAGGTCACGGCGAGGTCGGCGAGCGCGGCGACGTTGCTGGCGGCGGGGATCGCCTCGAGCCCGCGCTGCTCGAGCAGCCGCGCCGACTGTGCGAGCGCGACCGGGTGCCCGAGCAGCCGCTCGAGCTCGCTGTCGTCATCGTCGCGGCGGTAGAGGTCAAACGAGACCGGCAGCACGCGCTCGCCCGCGATCAGGCAGCGGTTGGCCTCGTGCAGGAGCTTGTCGATGTTCGCGCCGACGGTGCCGTCGAGGCTGTTCTCGAATGCGACGACGCCGCCGTCGCAGTCGCCGTCGTCGACCGCCCTGATCACCAGCCACGCCTCCGCGGCCGGCTCGAGGCGTGCGTCTGCGGGCGCGAGGTCGATCGCCGCGGTGTGCGTGAAGGTTCCCTCGGGACCGAGGTAGAGGATGCGCTCTGCTCGCTCGTCCATATGCGGCGAACCCTACTGCGCTGCAGCGTTCGGGCTCAGCGCAGGATGCGCAGGAGCATCGGCGGTTTGGCGGCGACGCGCGCGCCGACCATGAGCGCGAACACGATCGTCGCCGCGAGCGGCCGCAGGTGGGGCCGGATGCTGCGGATCTTGCCCAGCTCGTCGAGCTCGAAGACCATCGCATCATCGACGCGCATGCCGAGGATCGTGGCGTGGGCGATGGCCAGGCGCGTAGCGCCGTCGCCGGCCGGGGTCTCCCAGGCAACGGTGCGAATCGTCGCGTAGACGATTGTGAGGATGGCCCTGACGTCGCTGCCCCTGAACGTGGCGCTGCCGATGAGCGGAGACGGCAGCTCGATGTCGGCGGCGAAGGTCGCGGCCATTGCCTCCATGTCGCCCGCTTCTGTCGCCGCGCAGTAGCGCGTCACCGCGTCATCCACACGATCGATTATGGCGGCTGCCCGAACGGTCGGCCCGTCGCGCTGCTGAACGCCGGCTCGCGCCCACAATCGCAGCAGCGCGCAGATGGCCGCGACAGCCGCTCTGTTGGGCGGGGTGCGACGCTGCGTCGGTATCGTGCTGGAATGACGCCGCCCAAGCCTGGCTCGCAGTACCACCTGACGACGTTCGGCTGCCAGATGAACGAGCACGACTCCGAGCGGATGAAGGGGATGCTCGACTCGCTCGGCTACGGCGAGGCGCCGGAGCGCTCGGAGGCGGACCTGATCCTGTTCAACACCTGCTCGATCCGCGAGACGGCGGATAGCCGCTTCATCGCCCATCTCGGCGAGGCGAGCCGGCTCAAGCGCGAACGGCCGCAGACGGTCGTGGGGGTCGGCGGCTGCTGGGCGCAGTCGCTGAAGGAGGAGGTGTTCGAGCGCTTTCCGTTCGTCGACGTCGCGTTCGGCCCGGGACAGGTGCACAAGCTCGCGGAGTTCCTCACGAGCGACTCGCTGAGCGCGCAGGGCTACTTCGAGTTCGAGGGCTTCACCGGCCACCTGCCGGCGCGGCGCGAGCGGAGCTTTCAAGGCTGGCTACAGATCAGCGTCGGCTGCAACTGCGCGTGCTCCTACTGCATCGTGCCATCGACGCGCGGGCGCGAGGTCAGCCGCGCGCCGATGGAGCTCGTCGCCGAGGTCGAGGCGATGGCCGGCGACGGGGTGCGCGAGGTGACGCTGCTGGGGCAGAACGTCAACTCCTACGGCCGCGATCTGGCCGGGCGCACGAGCTTCGCCGAGCTGCTCGGGCTGATCGACGCGATCGACGGGATCGAGCGGATCCGCTACACGAGCCCGCACCCGAAGGACATGCGCGAGGACGTGATCCGCGCGCACGCGGAGCTCGCGAGCGTCTGCGAGCACATCCACCTGCCGCTGCAGTCCGGTTCGAGCCGCATCCTGAAGGCGATGCGGCGCACGTACGATCGCGCCCGCTATCTCGACCGCGTCGCGATGATCCGCGAGCACGTCCCCGACGCGGCGCTCAGCACCGACATCATCGTCGGCTTCCCGGGTGAGACCGAGGAGGACTTCGCGCAGACGCTCGAAGTCGCCGAGGAGGTCGGCTACGACAGCGCCTTCACGTTCATCTTCTCACCGCGCAAAGGCACCGCGGCGGCAGAGATCAGCGAGGGTCTCGTTCCGCACCCGGTCAAGGTCGAGCGCATGCAGCGGCTGCTGGAGATCGTCCAGCGGCGAGCGCGCGAGCGCGCCGAGCGCTTCCTCGGGCGGACCGTCGAGGTGCTCGTCGAAGGGGCCTCGCGCACCGACCCCGACCGCCTGCGCGGGCGCACGCGCCACAACAAGGTCGTCAACTTCAGCGGCCTCGCGCGCCCCGGCGAGCTGACCGACGTCGAGATCGTCAAGGCCACGAGCCAGACACTCGCCGGCGAGGAACGCCTGCTGGCGCGGACGGCGCGGTGAGCCGATGAGAATCCGCGCGGCGGTCCTGCGAGGAGTTCGCCAAGCCACTCGTCGTCGAGGAGGTCGAGCTCGCCGAGCCGGAGCCGGGCGAGGTGCTCGTGCGGCTCGTCGCGTGCGGGGTCTGCCACACCGACATGTACACGGCGTCGGGCGTCGATCCCTCCGGCTACGCGCCGACGGTGCTCGGCCACGAGGGCGCGGGCGTCGTCGAGCGCTGCGGCGAGGGCGTCGCGCTGCTCGCCGAGGGCGACCACGTCGTCACGCTGTTCTCGCCGCAGTGCGGCAAGTGCGTGCACTGCGTCAGCCCGCTCACGAACCTGTGCCTGTCGATCCGCGAGCAGCAGAACCTCGGTTATCTGCCCGACGGCACGACGCGCCTGTCGCGCGGCGGCGAGCCGCTGCGCCACTTCATGGGCACCTCGACGTTCGCCGAGTACACGGTGATGCCCGAGATCGCGCTCGCGCGCGTCGATCGCGAGGCGCCGTTTGACCGCGCCTGCCTGTTCGCGTGCGGGCTCTCGACCGGCCTCGGCGCGGCGATCAGGACGGCCGCCGTGCGTGCCGGCTCGACGTGCGTCGTATTCGGCGCGGGCATGGTCGGGCTCGGCGCGGTCGCGGGCGCGCGCCTGCAGGGCGCCGAGCGGATCATCTGCATCGACATGTCGCCGGCGCGCCTCGAGCTGGCGCGCGGACAGGGCGCGACCGACGTGATGATCGGCGGCGCGGACACGGTCGAGAAGATCCTCGAGATGACGGGCGGCTTTGGCGCCGACTACACCTTCGAGGCGACCGGCAGCGTCGCGGTGATGCGCCAGGCGGTCGAGGCGGCGCGCATGGGCTGGGGCCTTTGCACCGTCTGCGGCGTCGCCGGCCGCGGCGAGACGCTCGACGTGGTCCCACGCCTGCTGATCACCGGGCGGCGCGTGTGCGGCTCGTCATTCGGCGGGCTCAAGGGCCGCGACGACGTGCCGGCGCTGATCAGCCGCTACCTCGCCGGCGAGATCGACGTCGACCCGTTCATCTCCCACCGCCTGCGCCTGGAGGATGTCAACCGCGGCTTCGAGCTGATGGAGGCCCAGGACGGGATCCGCAGCGTGATCGAGTTCTAGCGCGCGTTCAGGCGAGCGCCGCCGCCTCGCACGCGTCATTGACGCAGGCGCGGCGCCCTGTTTCACCGCCCGGCGCGCACGTCGGCCTCACGCGCTGCGCGGGCCTGCGCGCCGGGCGGCGAAGTCACTGCGCGGTTGCCCCCGCGGGCGCGCCCGGGGCGGTGTTCGCTGAGCCTTTCGTCCCGGAGCCCATGTTGGGGCAGGGGTTGCCGGTGCCCGAGCCGGATTTCTGTGACTGCGACGGCGCCGCCGGGGTCGTCGCGGCCGAGCCGGCGCTGGGGCTTGCCGTGGTGCTCGTCGGTGCGGTCGTCGTGGCGGCGTCGGCGATCCCGGCGGCCGCGCCGCCGGTGGCGAGCGCCCCCGCGATCATGGTTGCGCCGAGCATTCTCGAGATCTTCATGGTGGATGAACCTCCTGGGGATGGTTGGTGGGTGCTGTCATCCATCCTGCGCGGGAGCCCTAAGAGCACGCGTAGAGTCGCGTAAGAGCAACGGCAGCCTTTTGTAGGCGCTCTCTAAGCGCCCGACCGCGCGCCGTCGGAACGCCATGCGAACATATGTTCGTGCGGTGGGCAAACCTCACACTCGACGCCGAGCAGCAGCGGCAGCTGCCGGGCTACCGCGACCCGGTCGCGGTGCGCCGCTTCCAGGCGCCCGAGGCGCTCGATGCGCGCTTCTACGAGGTCCACGCCAAATCGGTCCTCAACCGCGTGCCGGAGAGGTCGCAGATGCCGTTTCGCTGGACGGTCAACCCGTACCGGGGATGTGCTCATGCGTGCACTTACTGTTTCGCCAGGCCAACCCACAAGTACCTCGACTTCGACGCCGGCCGCGACTTCGAGCGCGAGATCGTCGTCAAGGTCAACGCGCCGGAGGTGCTGCGCGTCGAGCTCGCACGGCCGGCGTGGAAGCGCGAGCACGTCGCGCTCGGGACGAACACCGATCCCTACCAGTGGGTCGAGGGCCGCTACCGGCTGATGGAGGGCATCTGGGCGGCGCTCAGGGACGCGGCGAACCCGTGCTCGGTGCTGACGAAGTCACCGCTGCTGCTTCGCGACCTGAAGCTGATGCTGGAAATCGCCGAGCGGGCGAGCTTCAGCGCCTGCCTGTCGATCCCGACGCTCGACGAGCAGGCGTGGCGCGCGACCGAGCCGCACACGCCGAGTCCACGCGCGCGCCTGGAGGCCGTGGCGAAGCTCAACCGCGCGGGGATCCCGACGAGTGTCCTGATCGCGCCGCTGATGCCGGGAATCAACGACGCACCGCACCAGATCGAGCCGCTGCTCGAACTGGCCGTGCAGGCGGGCGCGCGCAACATCGGCGGCGCGACGCTGCACCTGCGCGGCGAGACGCGCGAGGTGTTCATGGGCTGGCTGCGCTCCGCGCGACCGGACCTGGTCGCGCGCTATGAGGAGCTCTACCGGAGCGGCGCGTACGCGCCGCGTGAGGAACGCGAAAGGCTCTCGCGCCTCGTTACCCGCGGACGCTCGGCGCTTGGCTTCAGGCGCGCCCATGACGTCGCTGGGGCGGAGGATCAGGACGCGCTGCTGGAGATCGGCGCGCCGCCTGCGCCGGTCCGCCAGGAGAGCCTGTTCTGAGCGCATGCCAAAAGCATGTGTCAAGCATGCTGTGATCAGGCGTTCCTGGATCGTTGTCGCCCTGATCTGCGCCTGACAGGCGCGATCTCGCCGCTAGCGCTTCTCGCGCTGGCCGGCCTCCATCTGCGCGGCGATCTCATCGGAGCCCATGCGCCGTGAGACACTGCTGGCGAGCGTCGGCGCGAGACCCGCGAACATCGCGCCGAGGCGCAGCGGCAACGGCGCGACATCGATCTCGCCACGGTCGTTCTCGATCGCCGTGACGACCGCGCGGGCGACATCCTCAGGCGTGCGCGTCCCGACCCCGGTCGGCAGCTCGACATCGGCGTCGGCGAACATGCCGGCGTCGCGGATGAAACCGGGGAAGACCGCGGAGACGCCGACGCCGCTGCCGTGCAGCTCGGCGCGCAGGGCGGAGGCGAACCCGCGCAGGCCGGACTTCGAGGCGCTGTAGATCGAGGAGCCGGGCGTGGGGGCCTTGCCGGCGAGCGAGGAGACGAACAGCAGGTGCCCGCGACGGCGCTCGAGCATCGCCGGCAGCAGCAGGCGCGCGAGCACGATCGGCGCGCTCAGGTTGACCTCGAGCGCGCGATCGATCTCCTCGATCGAGAACGAGTCCAGTCGCCCCGAAGCCGGCAGCGCGGCGTTCGCGAGCAGGATGTCGACCTCGCCGGCATCGTCGAGCAGCCGCTCGAGCTGAACGCGGTCGCTGAGGTCGGCGGACAGCGCACGCGCGCCGAGCTCGCTGCTGAGCGGCTCGAGCACCTCCGCGCGGCGCCCGTTCAGGAGCAGCTGCGCGCCGCGTGCGTGCAGCGCTCTCGCGATCGCGTGGCCGATGCCGCCGGTGGCGCCCGTGAGCAGCACGTTGGAGCCGGAGATCTGCACTTGCTGCGAGCCTACGACAATGCGGATCATCGCGCTGTTCGGTCCGACGGGCGTCGGCAAGACGGCGGTCGCGGTCGCGCTCGCTCAGCTGCTGCGCGAGCAGGGCGAGTCGCCGGTAGCGGTGTCCGCGGACGCGCTGCAGGTGTACGCCGGCCTGGAGACGCTGACGGGGGCCGCCTCCGCCGAGGAGCAGGCGCTGCTCGAGCACAGGCTGATCTCGTTCCTGCCGCTCGACGCGACGTTCAGCGCCGGCGAGTACTCCCGGCTGGCACAGGCGGAGATCGACGGGCTGCTCGCGCACGGCCGCCGGCCGATCCTCGTCGGCGGAACGGGGCTCTATCTGCGCGCTGCGCTCGGTGCGCTCGACCTGCGCCCGGCGCCGCCACCGGAGGTACGCGAGCGCTGGACCGCGGCGCTCGAGCGGCTCGGCGCGCCGGCCCTCCACGTGACGCTCCAGGCGCAGGCGCCGTGGGCTGCGGCGCGGATCGACCGAAACGACCGCCACCGCGTCGTGCGCGCGCTCGAGCTGCTCGAGCTGGGCGAGCTCGCGCCGGCGGACGGGCCGTCACAGCTGTGGAGCGAGCAGCTGCGCCACCCGACACAGCTGGTCGGGCTGACGATGCAGCGCGACGCTCTGTACGCGGCGATCGACGCGCGCGTGGAGGCGATGGTCGCGGCGGGCGCGCGCGAGGAGGTGCGCCGCGCCGACCGGGCGGGCGCATCGGAGACCGCGCGCAAGGCACTAGGCTTCGACGAGCTCCTCGACGGCGACGTCGCAGCGATGAAACAGCGCACGCGCCGCTACGCAAAGCGCCAGCTGACATGGATGCGCAAGCTCGCCGGCGTACAGGTGCTGGACGTGACGGCACGCGACCCGGCCGCGGTCGCGCGCGAGATCCTAGACTCCGGCGCCGGATGACTTCGATGAGATTCCAGAAGTGGCAGGCGCTCGGCAACGACTACCTGATCATCGAGCACGCACAGCTCCCGTTCGAGCTGACGGCCGCGCGCGTCCGCAAGCTCTGCGCGGGGCACTTCGGCGTGTTCGCCGACGGCGTGCTGCTCTTGTCGCCGCCGAGCGACCCCGCGCACGTCGCCGACCTGCGCATCTTCAACCCCGACGGCTCGGAGGCCGAGCTGTCGGGCAACGGCGCGCGCGAGGCGATCCTCTACCTGCGCCGCAGCGGCTGGACCGACGAGGACAGCTTCACGATCCACACGGCCGCCGGCGAGATCCGCCCGCTGATCACGGGCCCGGACACGTGCACCGTCGACATGGGGCTCGCGAGCCTGCGCTCGCGCGACTTCCCGTCCGGTCCGGCGGACGGCCTCGGCGAGGTCCTCGCCGGCGATACGCGCTGGCGCTTTCGCCACGTATCGATCGGCAACCCGCAGTGCGCGATCCACGTCGCAAGCGAGCAGGATCTCACAGCCCTCGACCTGCCCGCGATCGGGCCCGCGATCGAAGCCGACGCGCAGTTCCCGAACCGCACGAACGTCTCCTGGTACACCGAGCTCGACAGGGGCAGGCCGGGGCGCATCCGCGCCCGCATCTTCGAGCGCGGCGTCGGCGAGACGCTGTCCTCGGGAACCGGCGCGAGCGGCGCCGCGATCGCCCACTTCCAGGAATTCAAGGATGATCCGGCCGCCGGTCGCGTGACGGTCGCACTCGACGGCGGCGCGCTGGAGGTCGAGGTCGGAGAGGATCTCCGCGTCAACCTGACAGGCTGGGCGCGGCCCGTGTTCGAGGGCGCTCTCAGCAAGGACTTCGCAAAGGAGCTGCATGAAACCGAGTAGGCGCCTCGAGCGCATCCCGCCGTATGCGTTCGCGCAGCTTGAGAAGAAGATCGCCGAGAAGCGCGCGGCCGGGGTTGACGTCATCAGCCTCGGCATCGGCGACCCCGATCGGCCGACACCGGCGCTCATCGTCGAGGCGATGCAGGAGGCGGTGACCGAGCCGGCGACGCACCAGTACCCGTCGAACCGCGGACGCGAGGACTTCCGCGCGGCCGTGCGCGACTTCTACGCGCGCCGCTTCGACGTGACGCTCGACCCCGAGCGCGAGATCATCCCGGCGATCGGCGCGAAGGAGGCGATCTTCAACCTCAACCTCGCGTTCCTCGACCCCGGCGACTACGCGCTCGCGGCCGACCCGGGGTACCCGGTCTACACGGGCGGCCCGTGGCTGACCGGGGGCGAGCCGGTGCTGATGGCGCTCGACCCCGAGCGCGGCTTCGTGCCCGACCTGGAGGGGATCGACGCAGAGGTGCTGCGCCGCAGCAAGCTGATGTTCCTCAACTATCCGAACAACCCGACCGGCGCTGTCGCGCCCGCGGGCTTCTTCGAGCACGTCGTCGAGTTCGCGCGCGCGAACGACATCCTCGTCGTCCACGACAACGCCTACTCGGAGACGACGTTCGACGGCTACCGCGCGCCGTCGTTCCTGGCGACACCCGGCGCGAAGGAGGTCGGCATCGAGGTCTTCTCGCTGTCGAAGGGCTACAACATGACCGGCTGGCGCTGCGCGGTGCTGGTCGGCAACGCCGACGCGCTGGAGACCTACTGGCGGTTGAAGTCGAACATCGACTCGGGCCTGTTCGGGGCGATCCAGCTTGCCGGCGTGGCGGCGCTGTCGCCGGAGGCCGACATCGAGGTCGCCTCGATGAACGAGCTCTACCGGCGCCGCCGCGATCTCGTCTGCGGCGCGCTGCGCGGGATCGGCGTCGACGTGTCCACGCCGCGCGCGACGATCTACGTCTGGGCGCCCGTGCCGGCGGGCTATGAGAGTTCGGCGGCGTACTGCGAGCATGTGCTCGAGGAGGCCGCGGTGATCGTCGTGCCCGGCGCCGTCTACGGCCCCGCCGGCGAGGGTTGGTTCCGGATCTCGCTGACGACGCCCGATGAGCGCCTGCTCGAGGCGGTGCAACGGCTGGGCGCGCTCGCCTAGAGGCCCTAGACTTGGAGGCGGATGGATTCAAGCCGCAACGGCACCGAGCCGACCCAGCGAGCGCGTCAACGGGCCTTCTGCGTCGCGGCGCTGGCAGACGGAGATGACCTCTCCGAGCTCGAGGAGCTGCTGCGCACGGCGGGCGTGGCGGTCGTCGGCGAGATGGTCCAGCGGCGTGAAGCGCCGCACCCGAACACCTATCTCGGACCGGGGAAGGTCGCCGAGGCGAAGGCGGCGGCGCATGCCTGTGACGCGAACCTGATCGCCTGCGACGATGAGCTGACAGCCCGCCAGGAGCGCAACCTCGAGGAGGCGGTGGGGCTGCCGGTGGTCGATCGCACGACCGTGATCCTCGACATCTTCGCCGCACACGCGAACAGCGCCGAGGGCAAGCTCCAGGTCGAGCTCGCCCAGCTCGAGTACAACCTGGCGCGCATGCGCGGCCTGTGGAGCCACCTCGAGCGACTCGGCGGCGGCATCGGCACCCGCGGCCCCGGCGAGACGCAGATCGAGACCGACCGCCGTCTCGCGCGCGACCGGATCGCGGTCCTGCGCAGGCGCCTCGAGCACGTCAAGGGCACGCGCGCGGTGCAGCGCGCCGAGCGCGAGCGCGCTGCGCTGCCGACGATCGCCCTCGTCGGCTACACCAACGCCGGCAAGTCGACGTTGCTGAACGCTCTGACCGGCTCGGATGTCGGCGTCCGCGACCGGCTGTTCCACACACTCGACCCGACCACGCGAACGCTGCGGATCGCCGGCCGGCCGCATCTGATCACCGACACCGTCGGCTTCATCAGCAAGCTTCCCCACCAGGTCGTCGACTCGTTCGCGGCGACGCTCGAGGAGACGCGGCGGGCGGAGCTGCTGCTGCACGTCCTCGACGCCTCGGCGCCCGAGGCGCACGCGGAGATCATGCAGCGCTCGGTCGAGCAGACGCTCGAGGAGATCGGCGCCGGCGAGCGGCCGCGGGTGCTCGTGCTCAACAAGGTCGACCTGCTCGAGCACGACGCCCGCGAGGAGCTGCGACTGCGCCACCCCGACGCCGTGCTCGTCAGCGCCGCCGGCGGCGAAGGCCTCGAGGCGCTCGGCGAGCGGATCGAGCAGGAGCTGCTGCACATGCTGCGACCGGTCGACCTGCTCGTCCCCTACGCCGACGGCGGCAGCCTCGCCGAGCTGCACGAGCTCGCGGGCGAGGTCACGCGCGAGGACACCGCCGAGGGCGTGCGCGTGCACGCCCTCGTGCCGGCCCGCCTGGCCGATCGCTTCGCGCGCTTCGCGGTCGCCACGACCAGCGGCTAGCGCTCGTCGCCGCTGCCGGAGAGCACACCGCGGCGCTGGCGCGAGCTCAGCTTCTCGATGTTGCCGCGGGCGACGTCCTCGAGCGCGAGGCCGAGCTCGCTGGCCAGCTGGGAGACGTACCAGAGCACGTCGCCGAGCTCCTTGGCCATCGCCGCGCGGCGCTCGTCGCTGACGTTGCCGGCGTCGTCGCGGATCGCCTTCTTGGCGTGCTCGGCGACCTCGCCGGCCTCGCCGGCGAGGCCGAGCGCGGGGTAGGCGAGCCACGCCTCGCGCGGGTACTGGGCGGTCCGTCGCGCGAGCTCCTGGTATTCGGCGAACTCCATCGCGCGATCGTATGATCCGGCGCCGCCGGCGGCGCCGCGCGCGTGCGGTATTTGCGGCGAACGTCGCGCTAGCGGCCGGCGAGCCCGGCCACGTGAAGCGCGCTGAGGTGCGCTTCGCGCTCGAGTGTGTCTTCGAGCGGGGCCAGCGCGCGCTCCTCGACGCCGAGCGCGCGGGCGATCAGCCAGTCGGCGAACCACACGTTCTTCGGCAGCAGCGGGCCGTGCAGATAGGTGCCGATCGTGTTGCCGCTGCGCGCGCCCTCGATGCCGCTGCGCCCATTGTTGCCGTGTCCCTTCAGGACGCGCCCGAGTCCCGCCTGTCCAGCGCCGAGATGCGTCCGCCCGCCGTGGTTCTCAAAGCCGGCGAGAACCCGGTGCTCGGCGTCTGGCACGCCGTCCTCGAGCGCGACGTCGATCGCGATGTTGCCGATCAGGCGCGGGCCGTCCTCACGCACGGTACGCGCGTCGAGCAGGCCGACGCCGGGGATCTCATCCGCGCCGAGCGTGTAGGAATGCCCGAGCAGCTGGTAGCCGCCACAGACGCCCAACACGACAGCTCCGCGTGCTGCGGCCGCGTGCAGCCCGGCGCGCTTGGTCGCGATCAGGTCCTCGGCGCAGAGACGCTGGTCGCGGTCCTGCCCGCCGCCGATGTAGAAGAGGTCGTGTGCGAGCGGGTCGAGTGCCTCGCCGAGTCCGCTCGCGCCGAGCGAGAAACCGATGCCGCGCCATGCGCAGCGGCGCTCGAGCACGAGCAGGTTGCCGCGGTCGGCGTAGATGTTCATCAGGTCGGGGTACAGCGCGCAGACGCGCAGCGTGCGCTCGCCGGGTGCGGCGCCGGCGTCAGACACCGAACGTCACCACGGTGCTGCCGACATGCTCTGCGGTCGGCGCGATCTCGAGCACGCGCGCGGACATGAAGCCGGCGGCGAGCCCCTCGCCCTGCAGCTGTGCGGCGCTGACGCGATCGAGCTCGATCACGTCGCGTTCGCGGGGCGCCGTCGCGGCGGCGTGCCCGTCGGCGTTGACGTGGCGTTCGCGCTCGATGCGGATGCGCTCTGCGCCGCTGTGCACGCCGACCGCGCGGCTGATGTACACGCGGCCCTCGACGTGGCTCGTCTCCGCGCCCGGGCCGACGTCGCCGGCGGCGCAGTCAAACGGCTCGACGGCGGTGACGATCGCACAGGCGAGCAGGCCGCCGGGGCGCAGGTGCGCGCGCGCCCGCACGAGCAGCTCGTTGCGCGCCGCCGCGCCGCCGAGCAGCTGGATCGTCTGCATCGGCACGAGGCACAGGGCGAAATCGTCGCGCTCCAGCGCGAACGTCCGCGCGTCGGCGCAGACGGTGTCGATCTGGAGGCGGCCGGCGCGCTCGACGAGCGCGCGCAGCAGCAGCGGATCGAGGTCCAGCGCGGTCACGCAGTGCCCCGCGCGCGCGAGCGCCAAGGCGACGCGGCCGGTTCCCGCGCCGATGTCGAGGATCGGCGCCGGCTCACGGGCCGCGCGAGCCTGCTGCGCGAGCTCGCGCCAGAGCGCCAGGTCGGCGCGGTAGCCGCCGCACTCGAGGTCGTGCCAGATCACGTGCTCGCGGTCCTCGCCGGGCGCGCTGCTCGCCGGCGCTCCGGGCTCGACTAGGACCATGCGCTGCTCGCCTCTCCGCGCTCGACCAGCAGCGCCCGCAGCGCGAGCATCGCGGTGTACGTCGGCAGCGCATACAGCGGCGTGAGCTTCTCCGGGCGCGCCCCACCTGCCTCTCGCAGCGCGGCCGCGAGATCGCCCTGGACGTGAATGCGCTCGGGCTCGATGCCCGCGTACTTCAGTCTCGTCGCGAGGTCCGCGGCGCGGCTGCCGCTGCAGGTCACGCGGCGAACTCGCCCGGCAAGCAGCTCGAGGTCGGCATCCCAGATCCAGGAGACGTCGCGGCCGTCGGCGATCTGGTCGTTGAGGATGCCGAGCAGATCGTGCTGGCCGGGCTCGAGCGCGAGCGTGCGCAGCACCTCGTTCGCGCCGGCGGGGTTCTTCACGAGCATGATTCGCAGCTCGCGCGAGGCGGCGGGCTGCTCGCCGCGCGCGCCGGCGGGCGCGGCGAGGCTGACGGTCTCGGCGCGCCCGAATGCGGCTCGCGCGCTCGACAGGCCGGCGACGATCACCTCGAGGTCGACCTCGAGCGCGGTCGCGAGCGCGGCCGCGGCGAGCGCGTTGTAGACGTTGTAGAGCCCCGGCAGCGCGAGCGCGACGGCGGCGCTGCCGGCCGGAGTGTGCAGTGTGAAATGAGCCGCGCGCACGCCTTCCAGGCGCACATCGCTCGCCCACACGAGCGGCGCCGGCCGCGTCTGCCCGCAGCTCGGGCAGTGATAGTGCCCGAGGTGGCCGAGATAGATCGCATCGAACACGTACGGCGCGCCGCAGCGGCGGCAGTGCTTGGCGTCGGCGGCATGCGCCATGCCGGGCAGCGCGAGCGAGTGATCATCGACGCCGAAGTAGACCGCGTCGCTGCGCTCGCGGCCGAGATCGGCGATCAGCGGGTCGTCGGCGTTGAGCACCAGCTTCGCGCGGTCATGCTGGACGAGCTGCTGCCAGCGCTCGGCGATCGTCTCGAGCTCGCCGTAGCGGTCGAGCTGGTCGCGGAACAGGTTGCCGAGCAGGATCGCGCGCGGTTGCAGCTGCTCTGCGAGCGAGCCCAGCCACAGCTCATCGACCTCGAACAGCCCGAGTTCGCCGGCGATCGCCCCGCCCGCGCGCGTGGCCGCCAGCAGCGTCGTCGCGATCCCGCCCGCCATGTTCGCGCCGGCCTGGTTGTGGACGAGCGTGATCCCGGCGCGTTCGAGGATCCCGGCGGCCATCGTCGCGGTCGTCGTCTTGCCGTTCGTGGCCGAGATGAGCACGCTGCCGCGGCTCAGGCGTGCGCCGAGCCGGCCGATCGCGTCGGGGGCGAGCCGGTTCAACACCTTCCCCGGAGCGCTCGTCGCGCCGCCGCCGCGCAGCCGCGAGAGCGCGGCGACGGCCCGCGCGAGCGCGAGCTTGACGGGCAGGGTGCTGCTCATCACGTCCCCGTCGGCGGTGGCTCGGCGACGGTCCGCGGCATGCCCGGCTCGCTGCCGGCGGCGTCGTACGCGAGAGCGGGGGAGGGGTCCGCGAAGGCCGAGTCGAGCGGATCGACGGCGGGCACGATCATCGTGATCGCGGCCCGCAGCGCGCGCACGCGCACGGGCAGCTCGCCGATCGGGTCACCGTCGGCGTAGATCGTGAACGGCCGGTCGGCGCTGAGCACGACCTCGCCGGCGCGAAAGACCTCAACGCCCGGCTCGCGAACGTGGGTGCCGCTGAACACTTTCGGCAGGATCCGCGTCAGGAACTTGAGCTTGCCGACATCCTCGAGCAGCACGATCTCGAGCAGGCCGTCGTCGAGCAGCGCGGCGGGCGCCGCGCGCATGCCGCCGCCGTAGGTCTTCGAGTTGGCGGCGCCGACGGAGAAGCCGCTGAACGTGCGCCGCTCACCCGGCGGGTCGAACTCGATCTCGAAGCGGGCGGGCTTCCAGGCGGCGAGCGCGCGCAACGCGCCGTAGACGTACACGAACGCGCCCAGCCACGGCGGCGCCTCGTTGGCGATGCGGTTGGCGTCGCTGTCGAAGCCGGCGGAGGCGATCCCGACGAAGGCGCTCGTCACGGGCGCGGCGGCCGGGTCGGCGACGACGCCGAGGTCGATCGCCCGTGTGGCGCCGTCAGCGATCGTCGCGCAGGCCGCGGTGATGTCGTCGGGGATCCCGAGGACGTGCGCGAGGTCGTTGCCGCGACCGCCGGGGAGCACGCCGAGGACGGCCCCGGGGATCTCGCGCAGGGCATCGGCGAGCGCGCCGAGCATGCCGTCGCCGCTGAGCGCGACGACCGTCTCGCCCGCCCGCGCGGCCTCGACACCGAGCTCGCGTGCATGGGCGAGGTCTCGCGTGTGCACGACGCGGACGACGAGGCCGCGGGCGCGCAGCGCCTGCTCCGCGAGCGGCGCCGCGCGCAGCGCCTTGCCGCCGCCGGCGGCCGGGTTGATGATCAGACAGACGGGTCTGGGCACCCGGCAAGCCTAGTGCGCCGGCGCGCGCGAACGGGCGGGCGCGGTCGCAGCGAGACGCAGCTAGCCCGCGCGCGCGCGATCGCGGCGGCGACGGCCGATCGCGGCGACGACGGCGAGCACGGCGAGCACGAGGAACAGGCCGAGCAGGACACTGGGCGCAGCCCCGAGCCCGCCGAACGGGAGCGAGATCAGTTGGACGATGCCGGCGCCGATCGCGAGCAGCGCGAGCACGAGCAGGATGATCAGCAGGACTCCACGGACCCGCGCGGCGATCCCCGCGGACGCAGAGGGGACGAGCAGGCCCATCGCGCGCAGCGCGAACAGCTGACGCCCGCTCGGCGGCGTCTGCCCGAGACGCTCGACGGCGTCCTTGAGGTCGCCGGCACGTCGTTCGGCGAGGGCGAGCGAGGCATCGGCCATGCGCCGGATCTGCATCCGCTCCTGCGGGCGCGCGGCGGCGATCGCACGCTGGAAGTAGCCGCGTGCCGCCTCGGCGTCGAAGCGCTCGGACGCCCGCGCGCCGAGAATCGCGAGCGCCGCCGACTTGTACTTCGTCTCGGACTCGAGTTCCTCATCCGTGCGTTGCTCGAGCGCCTGGATGTCCTCGATGCCACCGCGTTGTTCCATCCGGACTTGGCGCTGTTTGGGAGCCATCGCGGGCCATTCTATGTGCTCGGTCGCCGTCGCGCCCGGGTCGGCGTGCCGCCGGCGACCGCAAACACGCCGCTGAGCAGGCGGTATGCTCGCCGCGTGTCCGGCTCTGCTCCATTCGTCCGCGCGCGCCTGCGCGCCCGCGCGTGCCTGCTCTGTGCGAGCGCGCTGCTGGCGCTGTCAGGCATCTCCGCTCCGGTGGTGTATGGGGCGGGGTTCGAAGGCAACGGCGCGCTCAACCAGCTCGACGAAGCAGCGCAGGCACCGACGACCACGACGACCGCGACGACGGCCAAAAGGACCACAGAAGCCACGAACTCCCAGTCGGTGATCCTGCTTGCGAGCGCCGGGGCGCTCGTGCTGCTGTGCGTGATCGGCTTCGTGATCGCTCGCGACGCGCGTCGTGTCGCCCCCGCCGACGATGACGATCTTGCCGAATATCGCGACGAGCACGCGCTGCAGGTCAAAATGCGCAAGCGCCGTGCAAAAGCGAAAGCCGCGCGCAAACAGCGCAAGCGCACACGCGCCCGCTAGCCGACGCCGACGCCGCCGCGGCTGCCCGGTCAGACGCGCGCGCGTGCCGGGCGCCTGCCGCGCACGGTGCTCGTACGCACACGCGGCGGTGAGGGCAGCGCCGGCGAGCCATGCGGATCGCGTCTGGGCCGGCGCGGCGAGGGCAGGCGCGGGTGTGGGTCCAGGGGGCTGCCGGGCAGCGCCATCGAGCCGCCGTCTTCGTCGGATGAGTCCGGCACGTCCGTCGCCTGCATCGCCTCGTCGTAGCGGAACGGCAGCCACAGCATCAGGGCGGCGATCGGAAGCTTGATCACAGCGGCGAGCAACAGGATCCACAGCCACAACTGCATGTCTCCCGCGATGCTACTACTGAGCGGTGCAATCGCAAAGAGACAGCGAGCTGAACGGCCTCGCCGAGGAGCTCAGCGGCTGCCGGCGCTGCGCGCGCCTGGTCGCGTGGCGCGAGCAGGTGGCCCGCGAGCGCCGCGCCGCATTCGCCGATGAG
Source organism: uncultured Solirubrobacteraceae bacterium (assembly GCA_963822245.1). GTDB lineage: Bacteria > Actinomycetota > Thermoleophilia > Solirubrobacterales > Solirubrobacteraceae > Palsa-744. The sequence goes on along the minus strand of CAWGGR010000006.1, from coordinate 91,231 downwards.
CACTATTGGGGGCGCCCGCTGCCGGGCTTCGGCGATCCGCGCGCGCGCGTGCTGCTGCTCGGGCTCGCGCCGGCCGCGCACGGCGCGAACCGCACCGGGCGGATGTTCACGGGCGATCGCTCCGGCGACTTCCTGTTCGGCGCGCTTGCGCGCACCGGTTTTGCCAACCAGCCGTTTTCGCGCGGGCGCGACGACGGCCTCGAGCTGCGCGACGCATGGGTCACGGCCGCTGTGCGCTGCGCGCCGCCGGCCAACCGTCCGCTGCCGGGCGAGCGCGACGCGTGCCTGCCGTGGAGCGTGCGTGAGCTCGCCCTGCTGGCCGATGTGCGCGTGATCGTCTGTCTCGGAGCGTTCGCATGGGCCGGCGCGCTGCGGCTCAGAAGCGAGCTCGGCGGCCCCGGCGCGAGACCGCCGCGCCCGCGTCCGCGTTTCGCGCACGGCGCGGAGCTCGGCGGCCAGCCGTACACGCTGATCGGCTGCTATCACCCCTCACAGCAGAACACGTTCACGGGCAGGCTGACCGAGCGCATGATCGACGAGGTGCTCGAGCGTGCGCGGCAGCTCGCGTGCGGCGGGGCGTCGGCAGAGATCGCCGAGGCGGCGGGGCGGGCAGGTGGCGAGTCCGGCTGAGCGGCGTTCTAGTCTTGCTCGTATGACGTACACGACAGCCGATGCGAGGGAGCAGCTGCTCGATGCGATCGCCGGCGCGATCGAGGAGCTGGGGATCGCGCTGGCATCGCTGAGCGAGGCCTACGAACAGGCCGACGAGCAGAGCGCGGACCGGCTGGAGGAGGAGATCTTTCGCCCGACCCAGACCGCCTACGGCCGCGCGCAGCGCACGCACGCGGAGTTCGCCGAGCGCCACGGGCTGGCAGGGCGCACGTTCGAGCAGGCGCTCCCGGGCGCCCCCTCACGCGGCGTCAAGGGCTTCCTGGCAAGCGCGGTCGCGGCGATCTCCGACGCCGACCGCACGCTCGCGGCGCTGCAGGACTCGATGATGCCGGTCGAGGTCGGCGACGCGGAGCTGCGCGCCGGTCTCGAGCAGGTCCGCGAGCTGCTTGCCGGCCTGGGTGCACGGGCCGAGCGGTTCGTGCGCACGCTCGGTCGCTAGCGGGGGCCGCCGGCGAACGGCGTACCGCCGCGCCTACGCGACCGCCGCGCCGTTGGCGGTGAGCGCCACCTCGATGTTGCCGCGGGTCGCGTTCGAGTACGGGCAGACGCTGTGCGCCGCGCGCACGAGCTCGACCGCGGCGTCCGTGTCGGCGACGTTGGGGAGCGTGACGTTGAGCGCAGCAGCGAGCTGGAAGCCGCCCTTGCCGTCGGGGGAGAGCGAGACCTCGGAGTCGATCGCCGCGTCGCTGACGTCGGCGTCGGCGCGCCTGGCGACGACGCCGAGCGCGCCCTCGAAGCACGCGGCGTAGCCGACCGCGAACAGCTGCTCGGGGTTGGTGCCGCCGCCGGCGCCACCCATCTCTGTCGGGAGTCGCAGGTCGACCGCGAGCTGGCCGTCGCTGCTCGTGCCGTGTCCCTCGGCGCGTCCGCCGGTTACGTGTGCCTTTGCCGTGTAGAGCGCGTTGGCCATCGTCTGCCTCTCCGTCGGGGTCGGTGTTGTGCATGATCCTAGGCGCTCGGCTCGTCCGCCGCCACACCTGCCGGGGGCGGCGCCTGAGCGCGAAGCGGCGCCTGCGAGGATGGGCCGATGGCAGCGGTCGGATGCGACGCGAACGGGGCCGACGCGGCTCAGGGGGGAGGGGCGTGAGGCGGCTCGGCCCGGCGATGGCCGAGCGTGACTTCGCGCTGCTGTGGTTCGGGCTGCTGGGCATGGGCATCAGCCTGCAGATGCTCGAGGTGGCGATCGGCTGGGAGGTGTTCAGCAACCACCAGAGCGCGCTCGACCTCGGCTTCATCGGCCTGGCGGAGTTCATCCCGATGTTCGCGCTGGCGCTGCCCGCCGGGCAGCTCGCCGACCGCTTGCCGCGCCGGCGGGTGCTGATCTGCTCGCTGCTGTTGAGCGCGGTGGTCGCGGCCGGCCTGGTCGTGCTCAGCTCCTCGACGGTGACGAGCGTGTGGCCGTTCCTCGCGCTTGCGATGGGCGCCGGCACGGCAACCGCGATCGGCACGCCGGCGGCGAGGGCGATGCCGCCGACGCTGGTCGGGCCCGAGCTCCTGGAAAGCGCGATGGCGCTGCGCGCGATCGCCGTGCAGTCGGCACAGGTGCTCGGCCCGGCGCTCGGCGGCCTGCTGTACCAGTTCTCGCCCGGCGTCGTCTACGGTCTCGCCGCGGCGATGTGCGTCGCAGCCGCCGGATGCGTGGCGGCGATGCGCCGCAGTCCCGCGGCCGACGACGTCCACAGCACGCCCGCGACGCCGGGGCTGGCGAGCGTTCTCGCCGGGCTGCGGTTCGTTCGCCACACCGAGATCCTGCTCGGGGCGATCCTGCTCGACCTGATGGCGGTGCTGTTCGGCGGCGCCGTCGCGCTGCTGCCTTTGTTCGCGCGCTCGATCCTGCACGTCGGCCCAACCGGGCTGGGTGTGCTGCGCAGCGCGCCCGCGGTCGGCGCGCTGCTCGCGGCGGCGATCCTGACGCGTCGCTCGCTCGGCGCCAACGCGGGGCGCAAGCTGCTGCTCGCTGTCGCGGTATTCGGGCTGAGCACGATCGTCTTCGGCCTCTCGCGCTCGTTCTGGCTGTCGCTGCTCGCGCTCGCGGTCAGCGGCTTCGCCGACATGTTCAGCATGAACATCCGCGCGACGACGGTTGCGCTGGCGACTCCCGATCGGCTGCGCGGGCGCGTGCTCGCGGTCGAGATGGTGTTCATCAGCGCCTCCAACCAGCTCGGCGCGTTCGAGTCGGGGGTCGCCGCGTTCTTCCTCGGCGCGGTCCCGGCGGTCGTCGCCGGCGGCGCGCTGACCGTGGTGTTCGCGCTCAGCTGGGGGCGGCTGTTCCCGGCGCTCGCGGCGGTCGACCGGCTCAAGGATCTGCGTCCGGTCGAGACGCCGGAACTCGAGCTCGCGACGACGCCGGCGTGAGAACGCGCGCCCGCGAGCCGTCTGTCGCGGCGCTCGCAGGCGATCAGACCAGCCGCCGCGCACTCACCGGCTCAGGCGCCGGCGGGGAGGGCGCGGCGGTCGCGACTTCACACCGGGCTTACGGCCTGGAGCCCTTCTGGTTGACATAACATGCATTATCGAGCGCAGCAAGGTAGTGGGCTAGTTTCAATCGAGCAGCCCCGCGATCTCGTGGAGGGTCCACACGTGATCGGCAACTCCAGCGGCGCGCAGGTCCGCAAGCCTCGTTTGCGGCATACCGAGAGCGCGCTCATCGATGAACACCGACATCTGATCGAACGCGCTCGGCGGCGGCCGAAGCCGGAACGCTCTCTCCGCCGGCTGCTCGCGCTGGAGCCGGGCCTCGCCGTGCGAGCGCACCTTGCGCCGACGCTGATGCAGCTTCTTGCTTTTATTGCGCTTCTTCGACATGCCGCCATCCACCGTTAAGCGTCGATGCAGCCGGCCCCGCGCCCCGCTTCGAGGCGCCCTTCGGGCTCCGTGCGTGAGCAGCGTCGCTGAGACTGCCCTTGTACCCGTCGCTCGCCGCGGCCGTCTCGCTGGTCAGTCTCACATGGATGAGACGCCGACTGTCTCAGATCGGTGAGATCTGCTGTCTCAGATCGGTGAGACGCCGCACCAAACGGACCTCCTACCCGTGGAAGCGCAGTGAGTCGGTTTGGCCTGACCCGCCCATCGTCGGGACGCTGATGCTCAGAAGCCCTCGACCTCGGTATACGCCTCCTTGCCCATCTCGATCACGGCGGCACACGAGTGTCCGCCGCTCACCCCCAGATACCACTCCGAGTTCAGCTCGATGTACAGCGCCGGCACGAGTCCCTGGGCGTAGGGGCCGTTCACGCAGATCGCGTCCTCGCCGAGTCCGCGGACTTCCTCGGTGCTCCTGAGGGCTGTCTCGGACGCCAGTTCCAGCCACGGCTGTTCCTCGATTGAGGCCTGTGCGATCAGGAAGTCCTGTTCGATCGGCTGCTCGAGGTTCCACAGGCACACGCCGCCCTTTGCCGAGGTGAACCCAACTTCGCCTTCTTCTTTCGGTGGTGCGTGGGTGGAGGGCACGATGCCTTCTTCGGGTTCGTCGGTCGGGGGTTCCAGCGGCCGCGGGTGCAGACCGGTCGCGCCTTCCACCTGCATGCTGGTGAGCAGGCCGCACGGATCCGCTGCGTAGTGCTCGAGGGCCGCGCGCGAAACACCGCTCGTGTCGGGGTCGCAGGGGCTCACGCTGGGGGCGATCGAGTTGACGTTGTTGTAGCTTGCGACGGTGTATTCGCCGCCCGCCGCGCCGCTGGAGACAGCAAGCGTGTAGCGGACGTTCAGGCGCGGCACGGTGATGTTCGTGCCGTTGTCGCAGGTCTCGTACTTGATCGGGCAGCCGTGTGGGTCGGTGCAGAACAGCTGATCCACGAAGCCCACCAGTTGGTGTCCGCTTTCGTCGTGGACGGCGCCGTAGCCGCCGGACACGCGGATCAGCACGAACCTGTCGCTGACGTGGACGGGCGGGTCGAGGTCGACCTCGCCCGCCCACTCCTGCAACTTGCCCGTGGCGGCGTAGTAGGCGCCAACCGAGTGTTCCCCCGGGGCGAGGCCGGGGCCGGTCGTTACCCACGCTGCGCCCCATGAGGGATGGTTGACGAGCGATGGGCCCCAGGCCTTCTCCACCTCCTCCTCGTCGCCGTCGATCGCGCGGATGAAGGCTTCCGAGCCCGAGGAGGAGTAGGCGCGCCACGCCGTCGCCATGCGTGGCCACAGGCTGCCGGTCACGCGGGCGATCAGCGCGTACCAGCCGAGCGCGTCGTAGCTGCGTTTCAGCAGCGAGGGCTGCGGGCGGGCCGGGTTGAACCACACAGGCCACCAGCTGGGCCTGCCGGCGTAGCCGACGGCATCATCTGCGAGGTACTCGGCCGTGCCCTCGGAGATGAACTTCGGCGCATCACGCGACACGGCTTCGCTCCCCCACACCACGTCCTGGTAGCAATGCACGACCTCGTGTGTGAGCTCGCGGCGTCCTTCGCGCCCGACCTTCGCGGACAGGGGCTTCCAGAAGTGGGGGTAAAGCTGCACGAAGCAGGGCGAGGCGCCATTGAACTCGGTGCCCGCGTCCGCCCTCGGTTCAGCGGGGTCCGCGTGGGCGGCGAATTCGAGCTGGAAGCCGTCGGCGCGCTGTTTGGATTCGAGCGGGATCACGGCCAGCCCGAGGCGTGGGCCGATCGACGCGAGGGCCGAGATCACCGTGGCGCACACCGCCCGCTTGACGCGTTCCGGCCGCGCCACGCCGGTGACGTTGGACACGCAGTTCGACAGCTCCGAAGCCGTCGGCGCCGCGTGCGCCGCGGGCACGCCGCTCGTCGCGGAGAGGCCCGCGAGGAGGATCGCGGCGATCGCGACAGCTCTGCGCGGGGCGGCCACCACCGGCCCGGAGTGTAGGCGTCGCCGTCGTGAGCGTGTCGGGCGGCCGCGCCCGAGCGTCGGCCGGTCGCGGCTTGGGTTCATCGAGCCGGGCAGTGGGTCGGCCTTCAGCACATCGGCTGTCCGTGAGGCCATTCGACCCACGGCCACTCCGGAGCGTTTGGCGGCCGCGGTTCGTGGCGGGTGTCAAGGACCAACAGGCGTCGGTAGACGATCCGACCGCGTGGACTGCAGCGGCCGAGATCCCTCGCTCGCATATAGGACGCCTCGAACCTCGAACTCCACCCGCCGTGGACACCCGGGGCGTAGGACTCGCCCCGCCCGATCGCCTGCGGATGCCCCCAGGCGGTCCAATGGACCTCGTAGATCACGCTGCCCGGATCGCCGTTGGCGGACACCTGGCGCGGTGCGACCGTTCCGAACCCGGGGCCCAGGTTCTCGTCCTGCCTCCTCGCGTAGGTGACGGTGCCGAGCGTCGGGGCGCCCTGTTCAGGCGCCGCGCCGGTTGATGCTTCGGCGCACCCGGCCGCACCGAGGACGGCCAGCGCCGGCATCCATCGCCACCAGTGCATCGGCTAAGACTAGGGCGCTCCGGCCCGTTCGGCCTCGGGCGTCCGTCGGCCCGGCTGCGCGGCACGGCCAGGCAGCGAGCGGCGGTCGGCACGGGCATGAACGGCCTCGACGGCGTAGCATTCGCGCCGATGTTCCACGGCTGGAGGCATCTGTGGAGAGCACTCGGCGCGCTCGTCGTGGTGGCGGCGATCCCAGCGACTGCGCAGGCGGGCTTCGCTCCCGGCGGGCGTGTCCTCTCCGAAGGCGTGCTGGGATCATCAGGGCCGGTGGCGGTGATCGACTCACAGGGCGATACCGTCGTGGCCTGGGTCCAGGAAGCGAGCCCGGGCTCGCTGCAGATCGCCGTTCGGCGGATCGCCGCCGGCGGCGCGCTCGGTCCCGTCACGGTGGTGTCCGCGCCGGGCGAAAAGGCCTTTTCGGCGGCGCTCGCCGTCGCCCCCGACGGCTCGGTGTTTGTCGCCTGGATGCTCGAAGGACCCGAAGCGGCGCTCAACTCCGTGTCGGGCCGCTGGGTGCAGCCGGATGGGACGATGGGCCCGGTCCTCCCCATCCTCGGGAGCTCCTCCGCCGACAGCGCGGCTGCCGTTCACGTCGTCGTCTCGGCGAGCGGCGTCGCGACGGTCGCGTGGTACGACGAGGTCGGCGGGAAAGGCGATCGGGTCGAGCTGCAACGCATCACCCCAATCGGTGAACAGAGCGTTCAGGTCAACACGACGCTCAGCGCCGGCAGCGGCAGCCTGGAGGCGGCCCCGCTGGCGAGCGGCGCGACGCTCCTCGCAAGCGACGCGGTGACCGACGTCGTCGGCGCGGAAGGCGTGGCCGCGGCGCCCGTCAACGCGAGCACCTCCGGCGGCGCCTCCAGTCTCAACAGCGGTCTCGCGCTCGACGGCGCCGGCGAAGGCCTGCTCGCGTGGCGGCGCGGAGCGATGCCGGGAGCTGTGATTGCGCGTCGCCTCAACGCGACGGGCCTGCCGATCGGCAGCGAGATCGAAGTGGAACCGGAAACCGCGAGCTTCGTCGGCGCGGATGAGAGCGTCGCAGCCAACGCCGGCGGGCGCTTCCTCGTCGGCTGGTACAAGCAGGACATGGGCAACATCGGTCACGGCTACGTTCGCGCCGTGACACTCGAAGGCCTCCTGCCCGACACCGCGCATGCGGTCACCGAAGCCGGCAAGGGCGAACCGACCGTCGCCCTCGATGACGCCGGCAGCGGCGTCGCGGCGATGTCCTTCCGGATCGGGGAAACCGCAACGACGGACCTGATCGGAAGCGCGCTCGATCTCAACGCCGCCCCACTCGCTCCCCCACTCGACCTGAGCGAAGGCGGTGAACTGCCGAGCACCCCCGCGCTCGCCTCAGAACCGGCGGCGGGGGTCGCCTCCGCGGTGTTCGCGCAGACGGCCGCCGGCACGCGGGTGATCGTCGCCCGGCGCTTCATGGAGCCGCCGACGTGCGCAAGCTCGGCGGCCACCGTCGTGCTCGGCAAACCCGTGGCCGCGCCAATCAGCTGCAACGGGATCGGCGTGAGCTCGATCCACGCAGTCACGCCGCCGCTGCACGGCACCCTCGGCGCGTTCGGCAGCTCGAGCGTCACGTACACGCCGACTCCCGGCTATCAGGGCGCCGACGGCTTCACCTACGTGGGCGAAAACGAAGGCGCCGTGTCGGCGCCGGCGACCGTCAGCATCGCCGTCGGCGCCGCGCCCACGTCACCGACGCCGCTCGAGAAGACGCCGCCGACGATCCGAAGCTTCAAGCTGCGGCGCGCGCGGACGCGCGCCTCCCACGGCAAGCCGCGGTTCGCCTACTTCTTCCAGCTCAGCTACTCCGAGCCCGCGACCGTGCGCATCACGATCGAACGCCCCTTCCAGGGGACCCTCCACGGAAAGAGCTGTCGGCCCCGACACGGGCGCGCGCACGGCCGTCGCTGCACGCTCTACCGGCGCGTGACGACGCTTGCATCATCCAAGTTGGCGAGCTCGCTGAAGCTGACGCTCAGCGGCAAGCTCGAACGCGAGCTAGCCAGGCTCGGCAGCCTGCGCGCGAGCGCCGTCGCCACCGACGCCGCCGGCGAGCGCTCACGCGTGCGCCGCCTGGCCGTGCGCATCGCCACGCTGTGATCAGGCGCCGGCTTGGCGTGTCGAGCTACGCCGCGGCCGCCTGTCCCTCGCGGAAGTAGTGCCCCTGCTCGAGGTCCTCGATCAGCCCGGGCTGCTCGGGCTGCCAGTCGAGCAGCTCGCGTGTCAGCGCGCTTGAGGCAGGACTGTCGGCGCCGAGAAAGTGCGCGAGCCAGGTGAAATGCTCGGGGGCGTCGTCGGGCGACACCGACACGACGGGGATCTCGAGGTGCCGCGCGATCACCTCCGCCACGTCGCGGATCGGCACGCCCTCCTCGGCGACGGCGTGCAAGGTCGAGCCCGCCGGCGCGCTTTCCAGCCCGAGGCGGAACAGGCGCGCGGTATCGAGCCGGTGCACCGCGGGCCAGCGGTTGGTGCCGTCGCCGATGTAGCCGGAGACGCGCCGCTCGCGCGCGATCGCGACGATCGTCGCCATGAAGCCGTTGTCGCCGTCGCCGTGGTTTGTCGGCGCCAGCCGCACGACCGAAGTGCGCACGCCGCGGTCGGCGAGCGAGAGCACGAGCTCGGCGGTTTCCGAGCGGGTGCGCGGACCGCCGGGCAGGGCGCCTGCCGCGTCGTTGTCATGCCCGTCGCGCTCTGTCGCGACGCGCCCGGGTGCGACCAGCAGCGTGCCGGACGCGATCAGGAACGGGCGGTCGGACCCTTCGAGCTCCTCCCCCATCGTCTCGACGGCGCGGCGGTCGGCATCCGCTGCGCCTTCGAAGTCGCCGGAGAAGGCGAGTTCATGCTTGAACGCCAGGTGGATCACGCCGTCGGACGCGGCGGTGGCGCTGCGCAGGCTGTCGAGGTCGTCGAGGCTGCCGCGCTGGACACTCGCCCCGGCTGCCGCAAGCGCGTCCGCGGCAGCATCGGAGCGCGCGAGCCCGGTGACCTGATGGCCTGCGGCGAGGAGCTCGGGAACGAGGGCGGAACCGATCCAGCCGGACGCGCCGGTGATGAAAACACGCATAGAGAACCTCCAGGTGGGCGACGACGACAGTGACTGCCATCAACCTAGCACATGATGTCAGTCGCTGTCGTCAGGTAGGATCAGCGCATGGGTAGATGGCAGCCAGACGCGCGCGGGCGGCTCGCGCAAGCGGCCTTTGCGCTGTATCGCGAGCGGGGTTTCGAGCAGACGACGGTGGCGGAGATCGCCGAGCGTGCAGGGCTGACCGAGCGGACGTTCTTCAGGCACTTCGCGGACAAGCGCGAGGTTCTGTTCGCGGGTGCCCAGGCGCTGCAGGAACTGCTCGTCAACACGGTCGCCGAGGCGCCCGCCTCGCTCGCGCCGATCGAGGCGGCGGCCGTGGGTCTCGTGGCCGCGGGCGCCTTGATCCAGGAGGGAGAGGACCTGGCGCAACAGCGCCAGGCAATCATCGCCGCAAGCGCCGAGCTCCAGGAGCGCGAGCTGGTCAAGCTCGCGTCACTCGCGGCCGCACTCGCCGAGGCGCTGCGCGCTCGCGGCGTGGTGGAGCCCGCCGCGAGCCTGACCGCCGAGGCCGGGATCGCCGTCTTCAAGGTCGCCTTCGAAAGCTGGGTCCAGGGCGACACCAAGCAGGACCTGCCGCGATGCATCCGCGCCTCGCTCGACGAACTGCAGGCCGTCACCGCAGGCCGGTAGCCGCCCCCGCCCTTTCGCACCGCCGCGCTATCGCCGGCGCAGCATCCGCGGCAGGCCGAAACGCGGAAAGGCACTGCTCTCGGCGAACCAGGTGACGGCAGCGATGTGCTCGCCCTCGATGCTGAGCGCGAGCAGCGAAAACGCACGCGCGGCGTCTGCACCGGACGCCGCCAGATAGCAGCCGAACGCCGGCTGCGTGTTGGCGCGCGTGGGCACGAGCCACATCGGAGAGCCGCGACGCTGCTCCGCGCCCCGCAGGAACGCACCGATCGCCTCGCGCCCCTGGTAGGCGTGCGGGAGCGGCGGCATCGTCAGCCACGCGTCGTCGCTCAGGAGGGCGACAATGCCCTCGGTGTCACCGCTCTCGACGGATTCGGCGAAACGCCTGACAACGTCCCGCTCGAGCTTGGACTCCGGCAGCGGCGCCCGTTCGCGCCCGGTGGCAGGCAGGCGTGACTCGAACGCAGCACGCGCGCGGCGCAGCAGGCTGTGGACCGATGCCTCGCTGGTCTCAAGCATCTCGGCGACCTCCCCCGCGCGGTAACCGAGCACGTCGCGCAGGACGAGCACGGCGCGCTGCTGCGCCGGGAGATGCTGCAGGCCGACGATGAACGCCAGCGCGACCGCCTCCCTGGTCTCATAGCGCGCTTCCGGCCCGGGGGCCTCATCCGCGATCCCCTCGAGCAGCGAGTCGGGATAGGGCTCAAGCCACAGCGGCTCGCTCCAGCGTGTCGGCTCGGGAAACCGCGTCATGGCGTGATCGTCCGGGCGGCGCCTGCCGGCCCGCAGGGCATCCAGGGAGCGGTTGGTCGCGATCCGGTACAGCCAGGCGCGGAGCGACGCGCGCTGTTCGAACTGCGCAAGGCCGCGCCAGGCAGCGAGCAGTGTCTCCTGCAGTAGGTCCTCGGCGTCCTGGGCTGAGCCGACGATCCGATAGATGTGCAGTTGCAGCTCACGTCGGTAGGGGTCGGTCAGTTTGCGGAACGCGTCCTCGTCGCCGGCGCGCGCACGGGAAAGCGTCTGCTCGGTCATGCTCGGATCCTTGCACCGACTGGTCCTTTCACGGGCATCACAACCAATGACGCCGGGGCGGCGCAAAACTGGTCGCTCAGTTTCCTCGGCGACGGGCGCCTCAACAGGCACAGCAGCGAACAGCCCGATCAAAGGAGAACCGAAATGGGAAAGATCGTGATCAGCACGAACATGTCGCTCGACGGGGTGGTCCAGGACCCGGATGGCCAGGAGGGTTTCAGGCTGGGCGGTTGGTTCGCCGAGTTTGGAGGCAGCGACCTCGAAGAGTGGGGCAAGGTCTCGCTCGCGGAGGCGCGACGCGCGCACGGCCTGCTGCTTGGTCGCCATAGCGAGGAGTGGTTTGCAGCACGCTGGTCATCGCGCGAGGGCGAGTGGGCGGACAGGTTGAACGGCCTTCCCAAGTACGTCGTCTCCTCCAGCCTCGTGGAGCCCCACTGGAACAACTCGACGGTCCTGCACGGCGACGTGGTGGAGGAGGTCTCGAAGCTGAAGCGCGAGCTGGACGGCGAGATCGTCGTCTATGCCAGCTACCAGCTCGGACGCGCGCTGATCGAGTGCGACCTCGTCGACGAGCTGCGGTTGACGGTCTTCCCGGTCGTGCTCGGTGCGGGTGAGCGCCTGTTCGGTGAGACGAGCGACAGGAAGCCGATGCGCCTGCTCGAGTCGCAGACGATCGGTGAGGGCCTTGCCCGGCTCACCTACGAGCTGGTCGCGCAGGCCCGCTGAGTCGACTGCGGATCACGCTGCTGAGCGAGCGCAATCTCGCTCAGCAGCGCCGATCGTCAGGCGACCGGGCGCTCAGCCGGCGTGCAGCCGGTGGTGGTGATCGTGTGCTCTCGCGGCGTGTGCCGCCTCGCCGTGATCCAGGTAGGAGCGCACGCGCGAGATGCGGCCGTCGCGGAAGTCGATGACCATGCCGAGCGGCGAGTCGACCTTGACGCCGGTGTCCCGCCCGCGACCCTCGGCGCGCCCGAGCACGAGCAGACCGCCGGGACACTCACTGAACGCGGTCGAGCGCGCGCGGTAGTCCTTCCACGTGTTGCGTACTTCACCGAGGTACGCTTCCACGCCCGCGCGCCCGATGTAGCCGTCCTTGACCGCTCCGGGCATCGCCGGGTACCACTCGATGTCCGGCGTGATCAGCTCGACGAGGACGTCGAAATCGCGGCGGTTGAAGGCCTCAAGCGCCCGCTTCGCGACATCGACCTGCTCCTGCGACACGGCTCCCCCCAAACTACGCGCTGCCGGATGCTGCCCGTTGCTGCAATTCCAATCTTACGATCCAGCCCCGACAGCTTATCCACCGGGTAGAGCCGGAAGTCGAAGTAGGTTCAGGCTGGCGCGCCGCGGTGCCGATACGAGTCGTGTCGAATCCGTGCCCTGAATAATCTTTTGGCATGCCATAATCTATTTCCATGGCGAGCAAGGACCTACTGCGCACCGCGGCCGTCGAGGATTACTCGAAGGCGATCTTCGCGCTCGAGTCGCGCAGTGAGGAACCGGTGTCGACGAACGCGCTCGCGGACCGTCTCGGGATCACCCCGGGCTCGGTCTCGGCGATGCTCAAACGCCTCGGCGAGCTCGGGCTGATCACCCACATCCCCTACCGCGGCGTGCGCCTGACGGCGGACGGGCGGCGGATCGCGCTCGAGGTGGTCCGCCACCACCGCCTGCTCGAGAGCTATCTCAACGAGGCGCTCGGGATGCCGTGGGATCGCGTCCATGCCGAGGCCGAGGTCCTCGAGCACGTGCTCTCCGAGGATCTCGAGGCGCTGATCGCCGCGAAGCTCGGGCATCCGACCGTCGATCCGCATGGCGACCCGATCCCGAGCGCCGAGCTCGAGCTCGATGAGCGCCCGACCGATCGCCTGGAGAACCTCGAGGCCGGCGCCGAAGGGCTGTTCGTGCGCGTGTCGGACTCCGACCCCGAGATGCTGCGATACCTCGCCGAGCGCGGGATCTCGCCCGGCGACAGCTTCACCGTGCGCGAACGCCAGCCGTTCGGCGGCCCGCTGTTCGTTCGCTTCGGCGAGCGCGAGCACGCGATCGGTGGAGCGCTCGCGGCGGCGATGCGCGTCGAGGTCTCCCCCGCGGAGCGAAGCTCCGGAGAGCGGAGCGTCGGCCGATGAGCACGCCCGAGCTGACCGCCCCCCCACTCTCGCTCGCGCCGCTGCTGACAGACGAGGACACGGCGCGCTCGCGCGACCGTGGCCGCGTACATCAGGCGCGCAGCGATCGCAGGCGCTGGCGCCTGCTGTGGCTGCTCGTCGGCCCGGGGCTGCTGGCGATGCTCGGCGAGAACGACGGGCCGAGCATGATCGCCTACGCCTCCGACGGCGCGGAGTACGGGCTCGGCCTGTTCATCCCGCTGATCCCGGTGCTGTTCGTGATGGCCTACGTGGTGCAGGAGATGTGCATGCGCGTCGGCGCGGTAACGCACCGTGGCTATGGCGAGCTCGTGCTGCAGCGCTACGGCAAGGTGTGGGGATGGTTCGGCGCCGGTGACCTGTGCCTGACGAACCTGGTCACGCTCGTCGCCGAGTTCGTCGCGATCCGCGTCGGCCTCGCGTACTTTCATCTCGGCCCGGGCATCGCGGTCGCGCTCGGGTTGACGCTGGTGCTGTTCTCGCTCAGCGGCGGGCGCTACTGGCGCTGGGAGCGAACGGTGCTCGGCCTCGCGATCTTCAACGGCCTGTTCCTGCTCGCGGCGATCCTCGCCGGACCGCATCTGCCGAGCGTCTCGAGCTCCGTCTCCTTCGGCGCGCTCGGCGACGCCGGCGTCAACACCCTGCTGCTGCTGCTCGCCTCGACGATCGGCGCGACCGTGACGCCGTGGATGATCTTCTTCCAGCAGAGCGCCTCGGCGGACAAGGGCATGACTCCCGCCGATGTCGCACACGGGCGCTACGACACCGCTCTCGGCGCCGTGCTCGCGGCGATCTTCGGCATCGGTGCGCTCATCGCCGGAGCCGTGTTGCTGCACCATGGCGCGGGCATTCAGGGCTTCGCCGGAGCCGGTTTCCCGTCCGCCCTGTCGCGGGTCGCGGGCGGGCCGTTGGGAACCGTCTTCGCGCTCGGCCTGATCGAGGCCGGCGCGGTCGCGATCCTGACGATCTCGGCCAGCACTGCATACGCGGCGGGCGAATGCATCGGCGTGTCGCACAGCTTCAACGCCTCGCCGCGCAACGCCGCCGTGTTCCACGCGGCGAACGTCGGCGTCGCAGTGATCGCAGCCGCCGTGATCCTCGTTCCCGGCGCGCCGCTGCTGTCGATCGCGCTGAACGCGAACGTGCTCGCGACGGTGCTGCTGCCGGTCAGCCTCGTGTTCGTGCTCGCGCTCGCCAACGACCGCGAACTGATGGGCCCGTGGGTCAACCGGCGCTCGACCAACGCCGTCGGGATCAGCGTGATCGTGTTCGTCGGGCTGTGCGGAGCGGCCTACGGCATCGACTCGTTCCTGCAGAGCATCCACCTGATCGGATCATGAGCGATGAGATGCTGATCGATGACGCAACGCGCGCGAGCGGCGCCCCCGGCGCGCAAGCGGCGGCGGAGCCCGAGCTGATCATGAACCTCGAGCCCGACCAGCTGGTGGTGGAGACGCTGCGCCCGGTGCCGCGCGCGCTCCTCAGCCGGCGCGCGCTGCTCGGGCTGTGGGCGCTGCGTGTGTTCGTCGTGATCGTCAGCCTGATGGTCATCTATACGTTCATCGAGCAGCTCAACTGAGCGTCCGCGGGCGCCTCATCCACTCAGCAGCTGCACGATCGCGCATATCCCGACCACCACGATCAGCGCCCGCAGCCCCTCCGGAGGCAGCCGGCGCCCATAGCGCGCGCCGAGCTGCGCGCCTGCGATCGCCGCGCACGCGATGACAGCCGCCGGGCCCAGGTCGACATGCGCGGCGAACACGAAATACAGGCCGGCGACGCCGTTGACGAGGCCGGCGAGGACGTTCTTGAGGGCGTTCGTGCGGTGCAGGTCCTGCGCCAGGGCGACGCCGAGGATCGCCAGCAGCATGATTCCCTGGGCGGCGCCGAAGTAGCCGCCATAGACGCCGGTCAGGTAGATCGCGAGCGGCGTAAGCAGTCCGCCACGGCGCTCGAGGTCGATTTCACGCGTCGACAGCCAGCGTGCGATCCGCGGCTGCAGGACCGTCAGCACGAGCGCGATCGCGATGAACACCGGCACGATCTCCTTGAACGCCGCGGACGGCAGCACGAGCAGCAGCACCGCGCCCGTGATCCCGCCGGCGACCGACATCGCGCCGAAGCGCAGCACCCGCGCGCGCTGCCCGGCGAGCTCGCGGCGGTAGCCGATCGCTCCCGAGACCGAGCCGGGAACGAGCCCGATCGTGTTGGTCACGTTGGCGGTCACCGGCGCGTAGCCGAACGCGAGCAGCACCGGGAAGGTGATCAGCGTGCCGCTGCCGACGACCGTGTTGATCGTCCCGGCGGCGAGCCCGGCCAGGGCGATGCAGACGACTTCCGCGGCGCTCATCGACGGCGGGCCCCGCGCTCAGGCGAGGAAGTCGACGATCGATGTCGTGAAGGCGGGGTCGGCGAGCGTCGCGATGTGATCACCCGAGAGAATCCGCAGCTGCGCATCGGGGATCGCCGCGGCGAGCACCTCCGGCCGGACCGCGAGCGGGTCGGCATCCCCGGCGAGAACCAGCGTCTGCGCTGAGATCTGCGCGAGCGCGATCGGGCCGCGGTGGATCGAGGCGGCCTGCGCGAGCAGCGCTCGACGGTCGGCGCCGAGCGTGTCCGCCAGCTTGCGGAAGGCGAGCGCCGCGGGGGCTTCGAGCGTCGCGGGATCCTCAGCGCCGAGCGCCTCGATGATCGACTCGTTGGAGACCGCGCGACGGTCCACGCCGCCGCACTCGACGATGCCGGCGCCGACGCCCCCGACGACCAGGCGCCGCACGCGATCGCTGCCGCTGGCGTAGATCAGCGCGACGACCGCCCCCATCGAGTAGCCGACGAGGTCGATCTCGCCCACCTCGAGCACGTCGAGCAGCGCTGCGAGGTCACGGGCCATGCGCGCCTCGCCGTAGCGCTCAGGGTCGTGCGGCTTCTCCGAGCGGCCGTGCCCGCGCGCGTCCGGTGCGATCACACCGTGCCCGGCGGCAAGCAGTGCATCGACGACGCCGGGCAGCACCCAGTTGGCGTGGGCATCGGCGACAAAGCCATGGTGCAGCACCACCGGGCACGCGGATGCGCGCCCTCCGCCCCACTCCTGATAGGCGATCTGGAGGTCATCCCAGGTTGTGAATGTGCTCATCGCTCTTCTACGGTTGTGCTGATGGACGTCGAGAAGGCTATCCGCACGCGCCGCACGCACAAGGCGTTCGGTCCGCGCGCGCTCGAGCCGGCGTTGCTCGAGGAGCTGTTCGAGCTGGCGAGCTGGGCGCCGAACCACCACCTCACGAACCCGTGGCGCTTTCACGTTCTCGGTGCGTCCACGCGCGCGCGGCTGATGGCGCTCGCCGAGTCTGAGAAGCCGGGCGCGGCGCTCAAGCTCCAGCGCGCCCCGACGCTCGTCGCCGTCGCGGCCGATCAGTGTGGCGACCCTGCGCAGGACCGCGAGGATCTGCTCGCGACGGCGGTCGCCGCGTACCTGGTGCTGCTCGGCGCGCACGCCCGCGGGTTCGCCGGCTACTGGCGCACGGTCGCCCTGCTCGACGATCCGCGCGGACGCGAGATCCTCGGCCTGACACCGCGGGAAAGCCCCGTCGGGCTGCTGTACCTCGGCGAACCCGTGCAGGAGCAGCGCGTGCCCGAGCGCGCCGCCCAGGGCGAGAACGTCAGATACCTCCAGTGATCCCGGCGCCGGTAGGCTGGACGGCGTGACACCGCCGCTCAGCAGCACAGAATGAGCCTATGGCCCTCCTCGCCGATGCCGCCAGGACGCTGTGGCCCGCGCGCGGCGATCGCCACGGCCCGCTGCTGCCACTGCTCGTCGCGCTGACGTTCCTGACGGGCGTCGTCGACGCCGCCAGCTATCTGCGCCTCGGCCACGTGTTCGTCGCCAACATGACCGGCAACATCGTGTTCCTCGGTTTCGCGCTGGCCGGCGCCGGTGGGCTTTCGGCGGCCAGCTCGATCGTCGCGCTCTGCTCGTTCCTGCTCGGCGCGGCGGCGGGCGGCCGCCTCGGCGGGCGCTCCTCCGCGCATCGCGGACGGCTGCTGCGCGCGACCGGCTCGGCGCAGGTGCTGCTGACGCTGCTCGCGCTGATCGTCGCCGTCGCCGTCGGCGAACCGCTCAGCTCCGCTGCGCGCTACGCGCTGATCGTCCCGCTCGCGCTCGCGATGGGCGTCCAGAATGCCGCGGCGCAACGGCTCGCCGTGCCGGAGCTGACGACCACCGTGCTCACGAAAACGCTTACCGGGATCGCCTCCGAAGCGGGTCTCGCCGGCGGCCCCGGATCGCAACTCGGGCGCCGGCTCGTCGCTGTCGCCGCGATGCTGCTGGGAGCGCTTGCCGGTGGGCTGCTCGCGCTCGACGTGTCGGTCGCGGCCGCGATCGCGCTGGCCAGCGCGATCGTCCTCGCGGTCGCCGTCGCGGCGCATGTTCTCTCGCGCTCGGACGCTCCCTGGACACGTGCCTGAGGCGCCGCATGGAGGGCGGGCCGATCCGTGCAGATTCCGCGATTGCAGACGATAGCCTTCATCGCATATGAGGTCGTGGATAAAGCAGCGGGGCGGTCCGCCGCGCCGGCGCTGGTTGGCCGGCGCGTTCGTGCTCCTGCTCGCCGTCGCGGGCGCCGGCACGCTCGCGCTGCACACGGGTGAGAGCAGCGTCGGCGACGTGGTCGGCTCGTCCGCGGCGAACGCCTCGGCCCCACCCGTGCCGCTCACCCCGACCAGGTTGGCCTCGCTCCCCGGCCACACGGTCAGGGACGGCACCGCGCCGCTGACCGTGACGCTGAGCGCGCCGGTCGCGAGCACGTCACCGCCGCCGACGCTGAGGCCTGCGGTCGCGGGCTCGTGGAGTGTGGTCGGCGACTCGGAGGTGTTCACCCCGGTTTCGACGCTCAACCCCTGCTCGTCCTACACGCTCACGATCTGGTCGCGCACGAGCTCGAGCGAACATGCGCCGCTGGGCAAGCGACGCACCGTCGGGCTCAACGTCGCCTGTCCGCCGCTCGTTGCCGCACAGCAGGCGCTCGCCCGGCTCGGCTATCTCGCCGCGCGGCTGCACCCGTTCTACATCGTCCACATCGCCCCGGGCGCCGAGACACGCCGGGAAGCCGCGGTGCACGCGTTTCATCCGCCCCGCGGCGCGCTGGTCGCAGACCCGGCGGACGCGCCGCCGGTCGATTCCGGCCGTCTCGACGAGACGACCAAAGGCGCACTGACCGTCTACCAGGGTGAGCATGGCCTGCCGGAAACCGGAGAACCGAACCGAGCGACCTGGGATTCGCTGCTGTCGGCGGAGACCGTGAACAGGCACGACCCGATCCCCTACACGTGGCTGGCGGTGTCGGAGGGCAGCCCCGAGACGCTCGAGGTTCACCGCGGGCACCGCGTCATCTTCACGACCGCCGTCAACACCGGCGTTCCGGGTGCGGAAACGGCACAGGGCATCTTCCCGATCTACTCGCGCTTCACCTCCACGACGATGAGCGGCACCGATGTCGACGGCACCAAATACGTCGTCCCCGACGTGCCCTGGGTCAACTACTTCAACGGCGGCGACGCCGTCCACGGCTACCCGCGCGCCTCCTACGGCTTCCCGCAGTCAAACGGATGTGTCGAGCTGCCGATCGAAGCGGCCCATACCGTGTTCGGAATGGTCCGCCTCGGCGATATCGTCGTCGTCTCCTGAGCCGGACGTATCTCGCGTCCTGCCCTGCCGCGTCGGCTGGGACGAAGATGCGAGCCTGGGCTCCGTCAGGTGCGCTGCTGGAAGCCCTGGGAGCGGTCGATCACGACGTTCTCCTCGCCCAGCCAGATCGGCGAGTTGGGAAGGTCGATGAATCGCCGCTCGTCCTCGAGCAGCGCCGCTGCCGCGATCTGACCCTGCTCGCTGCTGCCGGCCGCAAGCAGGTCCTCGACGCTGTCCCACCACAGCTCGGCCACCCCGTCGTACTGGCCGGGCGCGGATCCGCGCGCTCCCGATATCGCCGCGGCGGCGTCGCTGTCGCGGGCGTGGGTCTGGACATAGCGGCGGATGCGAAGGACCTCCGCGTGGCTTTCGACGAGCTGTGCGTGCTCGTTGCGCCAGTAGCGCTGGAAGTCATCTCGTGTCATTCCCGCGCGGCGGCGGATCGTGAAGACGAGCTTGATCAACGGATCCTCCTCCTGGATTGCCGGGTGGCCGAGCCCTCGGCTGCAGCGCCGTCCTGGCTAGTGGACCGTGAGCGTGCCTTCCATCCCGGCCATGCGGTGCCCGGGCACCGAGCAGAAGAACTTGTAGGTCCCGGCCTTGAGGTCGAGCGTCAGCGTCTTTGAGCCGCCCTGGAACGTCGGCGTCGCGCCGAGGACCTTGCCGGCGGAGGATTCGATGTTGACGTTGTGCCCCAGCGGCGCCATGTTCGTGAAGTCGATCGAGACCTTGCCGGCGTTCGCGCTGAGCGCGGTGGTGTTGTACTTCAGCTGCCCTTCGGTGTTGGCGGCGAGCGCAAGCGTGCTCGCGCCCGCGGCGGCGGGGGCGGGCGTCGTCGCGGCCGGCGTGCTCGCCGTCGTCGCTGTGGCCGTCGTCGCTGCCGCGGAGCTCGTCGTGCTGCTCGATGAGCTGCCGCAGCCGGCCAGCGCGAGCAGGCCGGCTGCGAGCGTCAGTGCGCAGAGCTTGGGTGTGGTCTTCGCATTCACGAGTCAGATCCTCCGTCGGTTGGTCGTCATCGGCTCTCAGGACACCGCGCGCTGAAGTTTGATTCCCGGTCTCCGCGCGGTCCAGCGCTGGCGCGCGCCTCAGCATACGCCTCGCCGGGCGCTCAGCGGAGTGATCGCGGGGCGTGCCGCCGCGGGCGCGGGGCGCGGGCGGGCATCGAGGGCGGCCGCCCTCGATGCCCGCGCAGATCAGTAGCCGTAGGGCGGATTGCTCGGGGTGGGAGCGCTGGGCGCGGGCGCCGGCGTGCTCGAGCCCGAGCCGCTGGACGCCGTCTCGGCGTGCCACGTGCCGCCGAAGCTTTCGATGTCCTCGCCGTTGGCCTGCCCCCTTGCGCTGTCTTTGCTGAAGCGATACAGCGGCGCGCCGCGGAGGGTCACCTGGAGAATGCCGTTGCTGCGGCGCACGATCGCGAGCTTGCCGTGCACGCCAGCGCCGGCCTTCAGCGCGGTCGTCCGCGACGGCACCGTGAGAGGTGGCCAGAAAGCCAGGCACGCGCCGCTCTTGCACTTCAGGTGGCTGCTCGTCTCGCCGCTCAGCGTGTACAGCGTGCGCCCCTGCGAGCTGACGACGATCCGCTCACCCAGCTTCGCGTTGATCGTCGCGTCGACGCTCACCGTCGAGGTGCCCGCCGAGGCGATCGCGACAAGTGACGCGGCGAGCGCGACCGTCGCAACGCAGGCACAGATGGACAGCGCGGAGATGTGTCTGCGGCGGCGAGCCCCGGTGCTCGGCTGTTTGGCTGGTTCGGTCATGGTCTCCCTTTCGCAGGTGGTGGCTAACGACATAGACGCCGCCGGCCGCCGGTTCTTCCACCGAGCGCGGCGAATGGCGATCTGGCCCGCAGCCTGCGCGTCGCGCCGGCTGCCGCGCGTCCGGGCGGCGGTGTCTAGGGCTCGGTGTGCACGACCACGTCGGCGATGTCCTCGAGCTGCTCGCGCACTTCCTCCTCGAGCTCGCCGGCGAGCTCATGCGCGGCGTCCAGTGAGTCCTCGCCGCCGACCCGCACCGTCAGGAACACGACGCGCCCGGCGGCGGTCGACAGCAGCCTGACGATCAGCGGCGCGTGTCCCGTCCGCGCCCGGACGAGCCGCTCGATCTCGGCGCCGACGCGCAGATCGGCCTGTTCGCTGGGCTCGCGGGCGGCGAGCGGCAGCTCGAGCGGCTCGAGGTGAGTCTGCACGTCGGCGACACCGGGGCGAGCCCTGATCTCCTGCTCGACGCGCTCGCCGATCTCGTGCGCTTCGCGAAGCTCGAGCTCGGCGGGGAACTTGAGGTGCAGCGAGACGCTCGTCGAGCCCGGCTGCTCGAAGATCGTGATGTCGTGCGCCTCCTTGACGAGCGGCTCCGAGAGCGCGATTGCGAGCACTCTGTCGCGCAGGTCGAGTCCACGCCGGCGGGGCTCGACGTGGACGACGACGTCGCTGCCGGGCAGCGCGCGCTCGACCGCGTCCTCGACGAGATCGGCGGCGCGATGGCCCTCGACGACCGCCTGCCCGGGCGGCACGCTGACGACGACGTCGGCGAAGAAGCGTCCTGCGGACTCGCGCAGGCGCAGGCGGCTGAGCTCGATGTCGGCGCCCAGGTCGGCGATCGCCTGCTCGGCCGCGAGCCGCGCCTCCTCGGGCGCGCGATCCATCAGCACGTTCGCGTTCTCGGCGAGCAGCCGCACCGCGGCGACGAAGATGATCACGGCGACGATCAGCGCGGCGACCGAGTCGCCCTCGTCAAAGCCGGCGCTGACCGCGAGCAGCCCCGCCAGCACCGCGAGCGAGCCGGCCATGTCGCCGGCGAAGTGAAACGCGTTGGAGCGCAGCGCGGGGCTGCGGTAGCGGCGCGCGGCGAGGATGGAGACGCGCATGCGGCTGATGTCGAGTAGGACGGCGAGCGCGATCACGGCGAACTGGTACCAGTGGATCTGCGGCGTGTGCCCACCGGCGATCAGATGGCTGATCGCCTGCACGCTGACGAGCACGCCGCCGGCGAGCAGGATCGCCGCCTCGCCGATCGCGCCGAGGTTCTCGGCGCGCCGGTGGCCGTAGGGGTGGTCATGGTCCGCCGGGCGACCGCCGAGGCGGACGGCGAAGAACGTGATCACGGCCGCGATCACATCGCCGCTCGACTCGACACCCGCCGAGATCAGGCCGAGGCTGCCGGTCGCGAGGCCGACGCCGAGCTTCATCGCGACGAGCACCGCCGCGACCGCGATCGAGATCAGCGTCGTGCGCCGCTTGCCGCGTGCGTGTTCGTGCTCCTCGGTCCCCGCCATCGCGCCTAGAGACTAAGGTCCCGATCGATGTCGGGGTTGCGGGCGGGACGCACGATCCTCGCGAGCTCGCTGGGGACGCTCGCGCCCGCGCTCGGCGGATGCGCGAGGCAGTCCGCATCCCCGGCCCGCACCGCGGGCGGCGACGCAGCGCCCTGGCCGCGTACCTGTGCCAGGTCGAGCCGCTGCGGCTCGCGGTCAACCGCCTGCTCGAAGCGGCCGATCCGATCCTCTCGGGCAACCACGACGGCACGCTCTCGCCCGCCCGACCTGCAGCTCGCCGGCCGTGGCGAGATCAGGCCGTCGCCGCACGGCAGCTGAAGCCGAAAAACGGCGGCTACGCATACTGACGCGTGACGGGCGGCGTATCGTGAGCGCATGGCGCACGATCACGCCGCCCACGCGCACCACGTGAGCCCGGACGCAGACCGCGGGCCGCTGCGGACGGCGCTTGCGCTGATCGTCGTGTTCATGCTCGCCGAGGTGGTGGCTGGGGTCCTCGCGAACTCGCTCGCGCTGCTGGCAGACGCAGGGCACATGCTCACCGACGCGGGCGCGCTCGGTTTCTCGCTGCTGGCCCTGCGGCTCGCCGCGCGCCCGGCCGCCGGCGCGATGACGTTCGGCTTCAGGCGCGTCGAGATCCTCTCCGCGCAGGCCAACGGCGTGACGCTGCTGCTGCTCGGCGCATTCATCCTCTACGGCGCGATCGATCGCCTGGTTGCGCCGCCCGAGGTTCGCGGCGCACTCGTGCTCGTGGTTGCGCTCGCGGGGATCGTCGTCAACCTGCTCGCCACCTGGTCGCTCGCGCGCGCGAATCGCGGCAGCCTCAACATCGAGGGCAGCTTCCAGCACATCCTCACGGACCTGTACGCGTTCACCGCGACCGCGATCGCGGCGGTCGTGATCCTGACGACGGGCTTTCAGCGCGCCGATCCGCTCGTCTCACTGCTGATTGCAGGGCTGATGATCCGCTCGGGCCTCGCGCTCGTGAAGGCCTCGGGGCGGGTCTTCCTCGAGGCCGCGCCGGAGGGGCTCGATCCGCAGCGCGTCGGTGAGGCGCTGATCGCGCAGAGCGGCGTCGTCGAAGTCCACGACCTGCACGTCTGGGAGGTCTCGAGCGGGTTCGCGGCGCTGTCCGCGCATGTGCTCGTGACCGCCGAGAGCAACTGCCATCTCGCCAGGCGCGAGATGGAGGCGATGCTGCACGAGCGCTTCGGGGTCGATCACACGACCCTGCAGGTCGATCACGCGGGCGGCGACCTGCTGGCGATCGCGCCGAGCACGTCGGTCTCGCTGCAGCGCTGAGCGCCTGCCGGCGCGCCGCGAGTCGTCCTCACCGGTCCATATCGTCGGGCGATGTTGCGGATTCTCGTCGGCGTCCTCGGCGGCGTGCTCGTCCTGCTGATGCTCGCCGAGATCTTCTTCGCGTTCCTGCTGCCGCGCCGCGTCAAGCGCGACCCGGCGATTGTGCGCTCGGTGTTCAACTACGCGTGGCTGCCGTGGCGGCGGCTGGCGCGCTCGATGCCGCCGCAGGCGGCGGACACGATGCTCGGCATGTACGGCCCGTTCGGGCTGCTGCTGAACCTCGTGCTGTGGGTCGCCGCGCTGATGTTCGGCTTCGCCTGCCTGCAGTGGGCGGCCGGCTCGCATCTCGGGCCGATGCGGGCGACGGTCAGCTTCGGCGACGACCTCTACTTCAGCGCGGCGACGATGACGACCGACGGACCGGCGGCGCTGAGCGCGCAGACGACGTTCGCGCGCACCGTGCAGGTGATCACCGCCGGTAGCGGGCTCGCGGTGCTGGCGATCGTGATCGGCTATCTGCCGTCGCTCTATCAGGCGTTCTCGCGCCGCGAGGCGACGGTCTCACAGCTCGATGCGCGCGCGGGCTCGCCGCCGAGCGCCGGGCGCCTCGTGATCCGCTCCACCCAGCGCGACGGCTGGGCGGCGCTCAATCGCTACCTGAGCGGCTGGGAGACGTGGGTCGCGGAGTTGATGGAGACCCATCTCGCGTACCCGGTGCTCGCCTACTTCCGCTCCCAGCACGTCAACCAGAACTGGCTCTCGGCGATGTGCACGGTGCTCGACACGTGCGCCTTCACGATCGCCGCGGCACCGGCCGGAACGGTCGATTCGGCCCGCTTCACGTTTGCGATCGCCAGGCATGCGGTCGTCGACCTCAGCTACAGCTTCCATGTCACGCCGCAGGCGCCGGCGAGCGATCGCCTCCCCGACGCGGATCTCGAAGAGCTGGTGCGCCAGCTGCGCGAGGCGGGTGTCGAGCCGGCCAGCGACATGGCGACGATCAAAGCGCGCGTCGCGCTGATGCGCTCCGGCTATGAGCCCTACATCAACGCGCTCGGCCGGCGCCTGGAGCTGGCGCTGCCGCCATGGCTTGCGCCGGAGTCCCCGACCGACAACTGGCGCACGACGCAATGGCACTGAACGCCGCGCGCCGCCCCGTGGACGGGTCAGGCGCCCTGCCCGCTCGGGCGCACGAGCACCTCGTTGATGCTGACGTTGGGCGGCTGGGAGATCGCATAGAGGATCGCCCCGGCGATGTCCTCGGAGGCGAGCGGCGTGACGCCGGCGAAGCGCTTGGCCATCTGCTCGAGCACCTCGGGTCGGTTGTGCCCGGGAAGCTCCGTCGCGACGGCGCCGGGCTCGATCACGGTGACGCGCACTCCGATCGCGACGCCCTCCTGGCGCAGCGACTCCGAAAACGCCCCGACGCCGAACTTCGTCAGGTTGTAGACGCCGGAGCCGGCGCGCGCAACGCGCCCGGCGACGGAGCTGACGTTGACGATGTGACCGGAGCCCTGGGCGCTCATCAGCGGCAGCGCCGCGTGCGAGCAGTAGAGCACGCCGAACACGTTCGCGTGGATCATCCTCCGCCATTCCTCGGTGGGCGCGTTCTCGATCGGCCCGAGCAGCATTACGCCGGCGTTGTTGACGAGCACGTCGAGGCGGCCGAGCTCGGAATGCGCGCGCTCGACGAACGCCCGTGCCTGGGACTCCTCACCGACGTCGGTCGGCACCGCGATCGCGCGACCGCCGTCGGCGACGATCCGCTGCGCGAGCGCGTCGATGCGCTCGCCGCGCCGTGCGGCGAGCGCGACGGCCGCGCCCGCCCGCGCGCAGGCGAGGGCGGTCGCCTCGCCGATGCCCGAGGAAGCGCCGGTGACGGCAATAACCTGTTTGGAGAGATCGATGTTCATGCGCCGAGCTTAGCCGCCAAACCTCAGCCACACGCGCACCCGCCCCGATATTGGGCTCAGATCGACGGATCGCTCCTTTTCGCCCGCTCGCGGGTTCTAGGGAGCAGGAAACAGGGCAATACCGATGTGATCCCTCAGGCAGGTATCGACGTACCCGGTGTCGAACGCATGTTCAGGAACCAAGTCCCGCCGGACGATGGTTGACAACGCAACTATCGCGGGTTATAATTCCGACTCCAAGCATCGGATTAGAAGGACACTCATGTCAGATTCCCCCCAGAATTCAACTTTGACCCTCGACCCGACGGCAGCGTCGCATGACGCCCAGGCGGCCGTGGAGAGCGTCGTGGAGGCCCCGGTGGCCGCCCCTGAGCGGCTCGACAGCCCGATCGAGCGTATCGACCTCGGCGCGAGCGACACGTTCATCCCCGAGGCGGTCGACCAGCTGCTCGCGCACTCGCGCCGCTACCCCCTGCTCGCACCCGCCCAGGAGATCGACCTCGCGAAGCGGATCGAGCGCGGCGACCTGCATGCCAAGGAACTGCTCGTCAACTCCAACCTGCGGCTGGTCGCCTCGAACGCGCGTCGCTACCAGAACCAGGGCCTGCCGCTCGGGGACCTCGTCCAGGAGGGCATGCTCGGCCTGATCCGCGCGAGCGAGAAGTTCGACTGGCGCAAGGGATTCCGCTTTTCGACGTACGCGACCCTGTGGATCCGCCAGGCGATTCAGCGTGGGCTGGAGAACTCGGGCCGCACGATCAGGCTCCCCGTCCACGTCGCCCAGCGTTCGCGCAAGGTCGGGCGCGTCGAGCGTGAGCTGTCGGTGCGCCTCGGGCGCGAGCCGACGCTCGAGGAGCTGGCCGAGGAGACCGGGCTGCCGATCGACCAGGTCGAAGAGGTGCGCCACCAGCGCGCGGCCCTCGTCAGCCTCGACCAGCAGATCGGCGAAGACGGCGACACCGCCCTCGGTGATCTTCTGCCCTCGGACGCCGAGGTGCCCGAGGAGACGGCCTGGGACAACGAAAGGGAGCGGATCGTCCACCGCGCAATCGAGCAGCTGCCGGAAACGGAGCGCAAGGTGCTGACGCTGCGCTTCGGCACCGGCCGCGAGGAGCCGCAGACGCTGACCGCGATCGGCAAGCGGCTCGGCTTCTCGGCCGAGCGGGCGTCGCAGCTTGAGCAGCGCGCGCTGAAGAAGCTCGCCGAGTCGCCCGAGCTCGCGGCGCTGCGCGAGGCCGCCTGAGCTGACGGCCGGTGGCGTCTCGGCGTCGCCGGCCGCTCGCGAATCGGCGGCGTCCGGCAACGGCCTTGGCCAACCTTGGCCAAGGCCATTACACGTTCAGCGTCGTCTCGTTGGCCGAGATCGGCGTGAAGGCGGCGCTCGGAAAGCTCGCAGTCCCGCGGGACTGCGCGGGCACGTTCTCGCGAGCGGCGTGCGCCCGCTCGCGCATCAGACGCTCGAGACGTCGAGCCCGGTGCCTTCGAGCAACGTGTTCGCGTGGGCGTTCAGCGTCGTGAACTCGCCCGTCAGGATCAGCACGCCGAGCGTGATCATGACCGCGCCGCCGATGCCGATGATGACCGGGAAATGGCGCTTGACGACGCTCAGCGCGTTCGTCATACGCTCGAACGCGAGCGCGATCAGCAGGAACGGGATCGCAAGCCCGGCCGAGTAGCAGGCCAGCAGCAGCGCCCCGTGCGCCGCCGAGCCCGAGACGGCGGCCTGGGTGAGGATCGCGCTGAGGGTGATGCTCGTGCAGGGCGTCCAGGCGATTGCGAACGCAGCGCCGGCGACCAGCGGGCCGCCGCGGCCGGCGACGCGCAGCAGCGTCTCGGAGTGCCACTCGCGGTTGAACATGCCGATGAACGGCGTCGCGAGGAACACGAGCCCCATCAGGATGATCACGACCCCGCCGATCTTCTCGAGCTCTTCTTTGTGTGTCGTGAGCGCCGAGCCGATCACCGTCGCGCTCATCCCGAGCAGGATGAAGATCGCCGAGAAGCTCGCGATGAACAGCAGGCTGGGGATCAGCACCCGGCGCGCGCTGACGCCCTCCTTGAGGTCCACCGGGGTGACGCCGATGACCGTCGAGAGGTAGCCGGGGACGAGCGGCAGCACGCACGGCGAGAGAAACGACACGAGCCCCGCGGCGAGCGCAAGCGGGATGCCCACCCCGGTCGCCGTGTCGGCGGAGCTTGCGAGCATCAGCTGCGCGTGGATCACGGCGCGGGCTCCCGAGCGTGCCCGCCGGAAGCCGCTCGCAGCTGGGCGACTTCGGCCTCCAGGCGGGCGACGCGCTCGGCCAGTCCGCCGGGGCCATCCGCAGCTGTCGCCGTCGCGCCGAGCGCCGGCGTGTGGCTCGGCGCCGGCCCGACATCGCGATCCTCGAGCAGCTGCGCGTAGCGCTCCTCCTTCTGGCCCGGCCGCCGCGGCAGCTGCGCGACGAGCTCTCGCTCGATCAGCGCCTGCAGCGTCTCCTGGACGTCGACGAGTTCGGCGAAGTGGTGCATGCGCTCGCCTCGCTGCTTGAGCTCGCCCGGTGTCTGCGCGCCGCGCAGCATCAACACGCACATGACGGCCGTTTCGGCCGCGCTCATCGGCAGCGCCTCGGCGAGCAGGTGGCGGTACTTCGCGGTGCGGCTGCCCGCGCTGCTCGTCAGCCGTGTGTAGCCGCGGCGCTGCAGGCGATCGAGTGCCTCGCGGATCGTCGCCTCGTCGTAGTCGACGACCGGCTCTCGGTTGGTCGACTGGTTGCACGCCAGCCGCAGCGAGTTGAGCGACAGCGGGTACACGTCGGGCGTCGTGCGCTGCTTTTCGAGCAGGCAGCCGAGCACGCGCGTCTCAGGTGAGGT
This sequence comes from uncultured Solirubrobacteraceae bacterium, assembly GCA_963822245.1. Lineage (GTDB taxonomy): Bacteria > Actinomycetota > Thermoleophilia > Solirubrobacterales > Solirubrobacteraceae > Palsa-744. Next base: position 63,250 of record CAWGGR010000006.1, on the reverse strand, counting down.
CAGATCCATATCCGTGATTCCAATGCCGTTTGCAGACTGTAGGCGGTCTCGCGCGCGGGTACGCCGGGCGCCGGCCGGGTGTCTGAGGCGCGCGATGCTGGACACTACTGCGCAGGGCCGGATGAAAGTGCCGGGAATGGCACGGCTACGCGCGACCGATCGAAAGGAGTGCAATGGAAGCGAGAGAAGACGCCGGCGACCTGATCGAGCTTGCCAGCCAGGCCGTCGCGCCGATCGAGGAGGAGCTGCGCCGGCGGCTGACCGTCGAGGTCGGCGAGAAGGACGCGCTGGCAATCGAATCGGCGCTCTTGAAGGCATTCCTGGGCGGCGTCGGCACCGGCTCTGCGGAGGCCGGTGACATGCCGATCGACGAACCCGGCATGCTCAGCAGCGCCGCCCACCGTGCCTACGCCGCGGCCGCACATCTCGACCAGCCGCTCCCGCGCATCGACCCGTGGGCCGATACGTACGCGGACAACGGCTAGCGGCCCGCCGCGGGCGGCCGTCGGGGCGCCGATACAGTCAATGTCGTGAGCAGTCAGCCGTTCGCCCAGGGACACGGCGGCGGAGGCCATCGATCGCAGCGAGCGGATGGCCCGCGCCCCGAGGACGCCCCCGACAGACACGTCTCGCTGCGGCGCATCGGGCGGCTGTTCATCCCCTACCGGCTGCGCCTCGGCCTGCTGCTGAGCCTGATCTTCCTCGGCTCGATCCTCAGCGTCGCCTCGCCGTTCCTGCTGCGCGAAGCGGTCGAAATCATCGTCCACAAGGGCAGCCTGACGACGCTGTCGTGGCTGGTCGGCGGGATGATCGCGCTCGCGGTCATCAACAGCGTGATCAGCGTCGCACAGACGTGGATCTCAAACCAGGTCGGCCAGCGCGTGATGCACGACCTGCGCGCGGCCGTGTTCGCGCACCTGCAGCGGATGTCGCTCGCGTTCTTCACACGCACGCGCTCGGGCGAGGTGCAGGCGCGGATCGCCTATGACATCGGCGGGATCGACGACGTCGTGACGAGCACGGCCACCTCGACGGTGTCGACCGTCGCGACGGTCACCGCGACGATCGTCGCGATGTTCGCGCTCAGCTGGCAGCTGACCGTCTTCTCGCTGATCCTGCTGCCGTTCTTCGTCTGGCTGACGCGTCGCGTGGGCAACGAGCGCCGCCGCATCCAATCGGTTCGCCAGGGCCGCCTCGCGGACATGTCGACGCTCGTCGAGGAGTCCTTGTCGGTCTCCGGCATCCTGCTCGGCAAGACGATGGGGCGCTCGCAGGAGCTCGTCAGCCGCTTCAGCTCGGAGTCGAGCGAACTCGCCGACCTCGAGGTGCGCGCGCGGATGGCCGGCCGCTGGCGGATGGCCTCGGTGCAGATGAGCTTCGCAATCATGCCGGCGGCCGTCTACTGGTTCGCCGGCTACAGCATCGACCATGGCGACACGGTGATCTCGATCGGCACGGTCGTCGCGTTCACGACGCTGCAGACGCGCCTGCTGTTTCCGATGCAGCAGCTGCTCTCGGTCGGCCTCGAAGTGCAGACCTCGCTCGCGCTGTTCGGGCGCATCTTCGAGTATCTCGACCTCCCGGTCGACATCGTCGAGCGTCCCGGAGCACGCGTGCTCAGCGACGTGCGCGGCGACGTCAGCATCGAGAACGTGTGCTTCCGCTACGCGCCCGAGGCGCCGTGGACGCTCGCCCAGGTCAGCGCCGAGATCCCGGCCGGCACGCGCACCGCGCTCGTCGGCGAGACCGGCTCGGGCAAGACAACGCTCGCCTACCTCGTCGCGCGCCTGTACGAGCCGCAGCAGGGCAGCGTCAGCATCGACGGGGTCGACATCCGCGACATGACGCTCGACTCGCTGGCCGCGACCGTCGGCCTGGTCTCGCAGGAGACGTATCTGTTTCACGCCTCGATCCGCGAGAACCTGCGCTTCGCCTGCCCGCAGGCAAGCGACGCGGAAATCGAGGAGGCGGCCCGCGCGGCGCAGATCCACGAGATGATCTCGGCGCTGCCGGCCGGCTATGACACGCAGGTCGGCGAGCGCGGCTATCGCTTCTCGGGCGGCGAGAAGCAGCGCATCGCGATCGCGCGCACGGTACTGCGCAACCCGCCCGTGCTGGTCCTCGACGAGGCCACCTCCGCGCTCGACACCGAGACCGAGCGCGCCGTCCAGGAGGCGCTCGACGATCTCTCGCGCGGGCGCACGACGATCGCGATCGCGCACAGGCTCTCGACGATCAGGGATGCGGACCAGATTCTCGTGCTCGATCGCGGCCAGATCGTCGAGCGCGGCACACACGAGCAGCTGCTGGAGCTCGGCGGGCGCTACGCGGCGCTGCTCAGCGGCGCAGCCGACGGGGACCTGCCGGTCGCGAAGGACGCGCCGACGGCGCTCGCGTGAACTACGCGGTCGCGTCGATGTTCAGGCGCACGTAGTCGACGACCACCGGCTCGCCGAGCGCCTCGAGCACGTCGTCCATGAACTGCTCGCGCAGCGCCTCGGGCAGCTGCTGGACGTGCGGGCCGAGCACGATCGTGGCGAGGAACTCGCGCGCATCCTCCGGTTCGCGCGGTGCGGGCGCCAGCCAGCACTCGGCGGACGCGAAGCCGGCCGCGAGCAGGCGCGCCTGGGTCTCCCGCGCTCCCGCGTAGTTCCACGGCGGCTGCCAATCGCGGAAATGCTCTGCGTAGGGCACGTGCGCGAGCACCTCGTTGGCGCCGGCGCGCAGCACATCGATGTTGCCCGCGCCGCCGCACTGTGCGACGAGCTGCCCGCCCGCGCGCAGCGCCGCGTGAAGCCGACGGAACAGGCGCTCGTGGTCGGCGATCCAGTGGAACGTCGCCGTCGAGAGGATCGCGTCCAGCGGCTGCTCGAGCTCTAGCTCGAGCAGATCCGCCACGCGTACGTCGGCCGCGCGCCCGAGCCGGCGTCGCGCCGCCGCGACCATCGACGGCGACTCATCGACGGCGATCACCCGCCCGCGCGGCAGACGCTCGATGAGCGCTGCGGTGATGCGCCCGGAGCCGCAGCCGGCGTCGAGCACGAGCTCGTCGCCTGAGAGCTCGAGGCGTTCGAGCACGGCCAGCCCGAGCGCCTCCATCGTCCCGGAGATGCGGTCGTAGCTCGATCCGTCCCAATCGCGAACTGGCATACGCCTGTACGCTATCACGGACGTGCGACGAGCGCGGCGAGCACCTTCGAGAGCTGCCCGCCCTGCCAGGCGATCGGCGAGCGCAGCGGCGGTCCCGGCTCCTCGACGACGAGCTCGGCGCCGGCGATCGCCTGTGCGTAGCGTTCGCCGACCGCGAGCGGGTGGCCGGGATCGGCCTCGTCGCGGCTGGCGATCACGACGGTCGGAGCGCTGATCGCGGCAAGCTCTGAGAGCCGCTCGAACGGCCGCGAGCGGGGCACGGCTTCAAGCGCGTCGGCGACGGCGGCCGGATGCTCGTGTCCGGCCAGGCGCTGGCGCAGCACTGTCGCGACCGTCGCGCGCATCGCCTCGGGCACGCCTGCGAGGTCATACGCGGACACGAACCCCTCGATGCCGCCTGTGCGCAGGCCCCGCGCGAGCGCATCCCATGCGGCGAGCTCGGCGTCACCGCCGTGGCTCGCAGGGTCAAAGGCGGGAGTGATCAACGCCAGCGCCGCGACCCGCTCGGGGTGCTCGAGCGCGAAGCGGACCGCGGTGTGCGCCCCCATCGACGCGCCCGCGAGCACCGCTCGCTCGACGCCCGCGGCGTCGAGGATCGCGGCGAGGTCGGCGGCGAGATCCGCGTAGCCGTACGCCGCCCGGTCGGGCGCGGCATCCGAGCGGCCGTGCCCGCGCGCGTCGTAGGCGATCACCGTCGAGCCGGAGCGCTCGAGCACGCGCGAGCCCATCACGACGTAGCGCCGCGTCGCCGTGAGGCCGTGCAGGAGGACGATCGGAGCTCCCGTGCCCGAGCGTTCGCCGGAGAGGCGGACGCCGTCCGGCGCGAGCGCGCTCAGCGGCTGCGCATCAGGCATGCACGGCTGCGTGCTCCCGCAGCAGCGCCGCCGTCTGCTCGGGGCGCTCCCAGAAGAACAGGTGCCCGACGTCCTCAAGCACCTCCAGGCGCGAGCCGCCGATCAGGCCGGCGACCATCTCGCCGTTGGCGACCGGCAGCAGCTGATCGGCGCTGCCGTGGAGGACGAGCGTCGGCGCGCCGATCGCGCCGAGGCGCGCGGAGGTGTCGTGCGCGGCGATCGCGCGCGCCTGCTCCTCGATCACGGCGAGCGCGACGCTGTAGCGCTCGGCGATCGCGACGAAACGCGCCCACGCCTGCTCGTCGCTCGCGAACGCCGGCGAGACGTTGACCTCCCAGAGCGCGCGGAGCGTGCGTTCGCGATCTCCCGATCTGCGCGCCTCGACGACCGGGCGCAGCGCCTCGGCGCCGATGCGCACGCTGCCCGGCCCGCCGCTGTAGGTGCAGCCGAGCGTCAGCGTCACGATGCGCGCGGGCTCGGCGAGCGCGAGCTCCTGGGCGATCATTCCGCCCATCGAGATGCCGAGCACGTGCACGGCGTCGAGCTCGAGCGCGGCCAGCAGCCCGGCGGCGTCGCCGGCCATCTCGCTGATCGAGGTCGCGCCCTCCAAGCGTGCGCTCGCGCCGACGCCGCGGTGGTCGTAGGTGATCAGCTCGAAATCCCGTCGCAGCTCCGCGAGGAACGGCTCTCCCCACGTCAACGCGGTACCGCTCATGCCCATGATCAGCAGCAGCGGCGGGCCCGCGCCGCTGCGGCCGTAGTCGAGCTCGATGTCCCCCACCGCGACGCGCGTCATCGGGCTGATGCTAGACGGGCAGCGCGAGCTGATCGGCGGCGGCGAGCCGCGAGCGCTGCGGGCGCTCGCCGTCGGCCGCCTGGGCGCCGTTCGCGAGCAGCCCCGCGACGCGCACCCCGAGCAGGCGCACGGGCCGCTGCGGCGAGTAGTCCGCGAGCAGCCGCAGCGCGAGCGCGGTAACCTGCTCGGCGTCGCGGGTCGGCGCAGCGACGGTGTGCGCGCGGGTGACGGTCGTGAAGTCGTCGAGGCGGATCTTGATCCCGATCGTACGGCCGCTGCGCCCGCTTGCGTCGAGGCTCCGGCAGAGCTCGCCGGCCATCCGCGTGAGCGCCGCGCGCAGCTCGGCAGGATCGCTGATGTCGCTGTCAAAGGTCCGCTCACGCGATTCCGAGAGGACCTTGCGCGGTGCGCCGATCACCCCGTCGTGCTCGAAGCGCGCGCGGCGGCCGAGCTCGCGACCGAGGTTCGGGCCGAAGCTCTGCACGAGCAGATGCTCGGGGGCGGCGCCGACCGCCGCGAGCGTGTGCAGGCCCAGCGCGGTGAGGCGCGCGGCCGTCTTCGGCCCGATCCCGGGGACGAGGCCGGGCGGCGATGAGCCGAACCGCGCACAGGCCTGCACGCGGTCGAGGACAACGAAGCCGGCGGGCTTCTCGGCGTCGGAGGCGACCTTCGCGACGAGCTTGTTCGGGCCGATCCCGACCGAGCAGGTCAGCTGCGTCGCCGCCTTGATCTCGGCGATCAGCCGGCGCATGGCCGTGCGCGGCGAGAACAGCCCGTCCACGTCCAGGTAGGCCTCGTCGAGCCCGACGACTTCGACCCGCTCGACGTGCGCGCGGACGATCGCCATCATCCGCGCGGAGACCTCGCGGTAGGTCGGGAAGTCGGGCGCCAGAAACACCGCGTCCGGGCACAGTCGCCGCGCGCGCGCCGCCGGCATCGCCGAGCCGACGCCGAAGCGCCGCGCCTCATAGCTCGCGGTCGTGACGACCGCGCGCGGTCCGCTGCCGGAGACGACGACCGGCAGGCCGCGCAGCTCCGGGTGGCGACGCAGCTCGACGGACACGTAGAACGCATCGGCATCGAGATGGGCGACGCGCAGTTTGGACTCGGCAGCGGACACGGCCCCGCGAATCTAGCGCCCGCGGCGGAGGGCGCCGCAACGCGCGCGGCGATCGCGCAGAGCTCGCCGATGATCGCCGCCCGCGCCACCGCCACGCGCTCGGCCGCGGTCCTAGGGTAGGATTTTCGACACGCCGATGGACTTGACGTTTAGCCCCCAGGAGACGGCCTTTCGCGACGAGCTGCGTGAGTGGCTCGCCAACAACAGCCCCGGCCCCAAGCCCACCGAGGCGGGCGACGACGCCGAGTACGCGTGGCGGCGCGACTGGCAGCGGCACCTGTATGAGGCGGGCTGGGCGGCTCCCGCGTGGCCGACCGAGTACGGCGGCCGCGGCGCCACCCCGACCGAATCGGCGATCTACTTCGAAGAGATCGGCCGCGCCCGTGTGCCGTTCGCGGCCAACACGCTGGGGTTGCTGCTGGGCGGCCCGACGCTGATGGTGTGGGGCACGCCCGAGCAGAAGGAGCGCTATCTCGCGCCGATCCTCTCGGCGGAGGAGATCTGGTGCCAGGGATTCTCAGAGCCCGACGCCGGCTCGGACCTCGCCGCACTGAAAACCCGCGCCGTCAAGGATGGCGATGACTGGGTCGTGACCGGCCAGAAGGTCTGGACGAGCGGCGCGCAGTACTCCAAGTGGTGCATGCTCGTCGCGCGCACAGACTCCGAGGCGGCCAAGCACAAGGGCCTGACGTACTTCCTGATGGACATGGAGCAGGACGCCGTCCAGGTCCGGCCGCTGCGCCAGATCACCGGCGAAGCGGAGTTCAACGAGCTGTTCATCGAGGAGGCCAGGATCCCCGACGCGAACGTCGTCGGCGGCGTCGGCAACGGCTGGAAGGTGGCGCTGACGACGCTCATGAACGAGCGCGCGGGATTGGGCTTTGCGCTGCAGATCCGCATGCGCCAGCTGCTCGACGACGTGATCGCCGCGGCCGCCGAGCGGGGTCTGCTCGAGGACCCGCTCTACGCCGATGCGCTCGCCGAGCTGCACGTCCGCTGCGAGTCGATTCGCCTGCTCGCGTGGAAGGGGCTGACCGACACCGAACGCTACGGCCAGCCCGGGCCCGAGGGCTCGCTCGTCAAGTGGCTGTGGTCGGAAACGAACCAGCGCCTGACGCAGCTCGCCGTCGACGTTATCGGCCCCGAAGCTCTCACCTCGGGCACGCAGTGGAGCTATGAGCTTCTCCGTGCTCGCGGCAACACGATCGAGGGAGGCACCACCGAGGTGCTCAAGAACATCGTCGCCGAGCGCGTCATGGGTCTGCCCCGGCTGAAGGTCGCGGCGTAGCGATGGACTTCGGATTCACAGACGACCAGCGCGAAATCCAGCGCACCGCGCGCGAGCTGCTCGCCGGGCGCGCGAGCGCCGCCCGCGTCCGCGAGCACGCCGAGGCGGCGAAGACGGACACGGCCCTGTGGGGCGAGCTGAGCGAGTTGGGCTGGCCGGGAATCGCGATCTCCGAGGAGCACGGCGGACAGGGGCTCGGCGGGATCGAGCTTTCGATCCTGTGCGAGGAGCTCGGACGCTCGCTCGCGCCGGTGCCGTTCCTGCCGAGCGTGATGGCCGCGGCCGTGATCGAGCAGGCGGGCGCCGCCGATCAGCGCGAGCGCTGGCTCGGGCCTCTCGCCGGCGGCGAGATCACCGGTGCGCTCGGAGTCGCGATCGACGGTACCGCCGAGTTCGTCGTCGGCGGCGGCGATGCGGCGGTGATCGTTCTCATCGAAGAGGACGGCAGCGGTCGCGTGATCAGCGCCGAGGACGCGGACGTCACCCCGCTCACGCCGATCGACCCGACCCGCTCGGCGGCGCGCGTGAGCGCCGGCGACGGCGGCAGCGAGCTTGCCGGAGATGTCGCTGCCGGCGTCGATCGCGCGCTCGTCGCGATCAGTTCCGAGCTCGTCGGCGTCTGTGACCGCGCCCTCGAGATGACGGTCACCTACGTCAAGGACCGCAAACAGTTCGGCGTGCCTGTCGGCGCCTACCAGGCTGTCTCACACCGCTGCGCGCAGATGCTGCTCGACACCGAGAAAGCCCGCTCGACAGCATCCTTTGCCGCCTGGACGGCCGATGCCGACGCCGACGGCCTGCCCGCCGCGGCGGCGATGGCCAAGGCGGCCGCCTCTGAAGCCGGACGCGAAGTCACCGCCGCCGCGATCCAGATGCACGGCGGCATCGGCTTCACCTGGGAGGCCGACGTTCACTGGCTCTTCAAGCGCGCCCAGATCGACGCCGTGCTGCTCGGCGGCGCCAAGCACCACCGGGCGCGTCTCGCGAGGATCCTCGCGGACGGCGTGCGCGCCTCAACCGCCGCCTGAGCCGCCGGCCGGCGGCGAGGCGCCCGGCGGCGCGGCAGGAGCGTTGGCTCTCGCCCAGGCGATGATGTTCGCGCTGCCGTTGATCGTGCTGTCGTCTGGGAACATCAGCACGGGAAGCTGCTCCTGGCCGCTGATCCGTTTCAGCTCAGGCCGACGGCCCTTCGTGAACAGCCCGAACGGGATGCCTTTCGCAAACACGATCTTCTCGAAATCGTGACCACCGGCCCTGAGCGCCCGCTGCGCGCGCCGGCAGGCATGCGGCGGCGGCCCGCCGTCGTCGATGTGGCAGACGTAGAGCGTGAGCTTCTCGGGCATTGCTGAGCTCCCTGTGTCGCGGACCGTGCCGTCCGGCAGCCTAACCGGAGCCGATCGCCCGGTCGCGCCGCACTCCGGGTCGGACGCACCGCCGCGCAGATAGGCTGTCGCGGTGACCGGCACGGCCTCTCACGCGGCATTTCTGCGCGGCATGAACGTCGGCGGGCACAGGCTCACCAACGGCGAGCTCGAGGCGCATCTCGAGGCGCTCGGCCTCGGCGAGGTGCGCACGTTTCGTGCCAGCGGCAACGTCGTGTTCGCCGCCGATCCGCGCACGCCGGCGGAGATCGAGCAGACGATCGAAGCGGGGCTCGCCGCTGCGCTCGGCTATGCCGTGCCGAGCTTCGTCCGCAGCGCCGAGCAGGTCCTCGAGATCGCCGCAAGCGGGCCATTCAGCGAGCAGGAGCTGCTGGCCTCGGGAGGCAAGCTGCAGGTCTCGCTGCTCGCACAGCCGCCGTCGGCGGCCGCGCGCCGCCGCGTGCTCTCACTGGCAACCGAGCACGATCGCCTCGCGTTCGGCGCCCGTGAGCTGTATTGGCTGCCGAGCGGAGGCATGTCCGACTCGGCGCTCGACCTGAAGGCGATAGCTGCGCTGCTCGGAGCGACGACGACGCGCACGAAGGGCACGATGGAGCAAATCGCGGTGAAGTTCTTCGCCGGGTAGGCTCCGCCGCACAGCGATCGAGGAGGGTTCTGTGGTTCAGGCGTTGCCCCGGGGGCGTAACCCCTTTGATGAGACCGGCGTCGAGCGCGACGCACAGCAGCTCGCGCACTACAGCGACCGGCCGGCCTCACTCGTTCACATGATGCGCGCGAGCGTCGAGCGCGATCAGGACGCGATCGCGGTGGTCGAGGTCGGGGGCCCGTCGATCAGCTACGGCGAGCTGTGGGATCGCGCGGCGCGCATCGCCGGCGGATTGCGCGGCGCCGGCGTCGCGCGGGGCGATCGCGTCGCGATCCGCCTCGCCAACGGGATCGACTGGGTGATCGCGTTCGTCGGCACGCAGCTGCTCGGCGCGGTGATCGTCCCGGTCAACACGCGCTTCACCGAGGATGAGGTCGCATATGTCGTCGAGGACTCCGGCGCGGCGTTCACGTTCGCGCCCGCCGAGGCGCTGCCCGACGGCGAGCCGGTCGCGGTCGATGACCTGACGCCGGGCGATCTCGCGGCGATCTTCTACACGAGCGGCACGACCGGCTTCCCGAAGGGCGCGATGACGAGCCACGAGAATTTCCTCACGAACAGCGAGAACGCATTTCGCTGCCTCGACACCGACCGGGCCGACGGGCCGAACCTCTCGACGCTCGTGTCGGTGCCGCTGTTCCACGTCACCGGCTGCAACAGCCAGCTGATCCCGACGCTTGAGCACGGCGGTCGCGTCGAGATCCTCTCGGGCCCGCTCGACTTCGACGGCTTCTTCGAGGCGATCGGCTCCCACGGCGTCAACCAGATCGTCTCCGTGCCGGCGATCTACCACGCGTTGATGCGCCACCCGAAGTTCGGCGAGCTCGACGTCGGCAACGTCCGCTGGGTCTCCTACGGCGGCGCGCCGATCGCCGAGAGCCTCGTCTACAAGATCATGGAGGCGTTCCCCAACGCCCGCGTCGGCAACGGCTTCGGCCTCACAGAGACGTGCTCGCTGACGTCATTCCTGCCGCACGAGGAGGCGGCCGATCACGCCGACTCGGTCGGCTTCGCGATGCCGGTCGTCGATCTCGCGATCGAGCGCGATGAGCCCGACAGCGAGATCGGCGAGCTGCTCGTGCGCGGCCCGAACGTGGTCCAGGGCTACTGGAACAAGCCCGAGGCGACCGCCGAGACGTTCGTCGACGGCTGGCTGCACACCGGCGACGTGGCCCGCATCGACGCGGACGGGCTGCTGTACATCGTCGACCGCAAGAAGGACATGATCAACCGCGGCGGCGAGAACGTCTACTCGATCGAGGTCGAAAACGCGCTTGCGGGCGCGCCCGGCGTGGGCGAGGCGGCGGTCGTCGCGGTCCCCGACGAGATGATGGGCGAGAAGGTCGGGGCGGTGATCGTGCCGAGCTCCGGCGATCCACTCGACGTCGCGGCGGTGATCGGCCACTGCCGCGAGCATCTCGCCGACTTCAAGATCCCGCAGTACGTCGCGATCCGCGCCGAGCCGCTGCCGCGCAACCCCGGCGGCAAGCTGCTCAAGGCGCAGCTGCGCGAGGAGACGCAATGGGGAGAGCCGCTCCGCTGAACGACAACGAGGAGATCCGATGGCGACCGTAGAGACCGTGCAGGGAAAGATCGATGAGGAGCAGCTCGGGCAGGTGCTCGTGCACGAGCACCTGCGCTTTCGCGACGAGGCGCTCGCGGAGCAGTGGCCGGGACGCTACGACGAGCAGCTCGAGCTCGATGCGGCCCTGCTCGCGGTCAACGCCGCGAAGGAGCACGGCGTGCAGACGATCGTCGACCCGACCGCGATGTTCGGCGGGCGCGACGTCGCGTTCATGAAGCGCGTCGCCGAGGAGACGGGCGTGCAGATCGTCGCCTGCACCGGCATCTACACCTACGACCATCTCCCCCATTACTTCGACTACCGCGACGTCGACGCGATCGCCGAGCTGTTCGTCGAGGACATCGAAGGAGGAATCCAGGGGACCGACATCAGGGCGGCGTTCCTGAAGTGCGCGGCCGACGCCCCGGGCGTGACCGAGAACGTCGAGAAGGTGCATCGCGCGGTCGCGCGCGCGAGCGTGCAGACGGGCACGCCGATCATGGCCCATTCGATGCCCGCCGCGGGCACGGGCCCGCGCCAGGTCGAGATCTTCAGGGAGGAGGGCGTCGACCTGAGCCGCGTGCAGATCGCGCACTGCGGCGACACCGACGATGTCGCCTACATCGAGGGGCTGATCGAGCAGGGCGTCTACGTCGGGCTCGACCGCTACGGGATCCAGATCGCGCTCCCCATCGAGGCGCGCAACGAGACCGCGGCGGAGCTGCTGCGGCGCGGTCACGCCGAGCGGCTGATGATCTCCCAGGACTTCTGCGCCACGATCGACTGGTTCCCGCCGGAGATGGCCGACGGCGCGGAAGCGAGCGGCATGATCCGCCACTGGTCGATGACGCTCGTCTTCGAGGAGGTCGTGCCGGCCCTGCGCGAGCTGGGCGTGATGGACGACGATGTCTACCACACGATCTTCACGGAGAACCCGCGCCGCTGGCTGACTGCGTGAGCGGCGCGTCGAGCCTGTAGAGGACGTGCGGGGCGAGCGGGTCGCCCGCCGCGAGCCACGGGTGCAGGAAGTCCTCGGCCGGGTCCCGCGACATCCCCAGGCGCTCCATCAGACGGCGCGAGGGCAGGTTGCACGCCGCCGTGTACGCGACGACGCTCGCAAGGAGGAGCTGCTCGAAGCCGAACGCAAGCGCCGCCCTCGCCGCCTCGGCGGCGAGGCCGCGCCCCCAGAACGGACGCGCGAGGCGCCAGCCCACCTCGACGGCGGGCGCGAAGCCGGCGTCGATGTCGACGTCGAGCAGCCCCACCGCGCCGATCAACCCGCCGCCCGCGGCGAGCTCCACGGCCCACAGCCCGTAGCCGTGGGCGCTGAACGACGCCTCCTGGCGCTGGACCATCGCAGCACTCTCACCACTCGACAGCGGCGCCGGGAAGTACCGCATCACGGCCGGGTCGGCGTTCATCGCGGCGGCCGCGGGCAGGTCCGCGGCGCGCCAGCGGCGCAGCAGGAGGCGCTCGGTGCGTAGCTGCGGCCGGCCGCTCATCGCGGCCAATCCTAGGCGCCGCCGGGCGCCGCGAGGACGCCGCGCTCAGCTTGTCGATGCGCCGGGTGTCGCCGGCGGCCACAGCTCGCCTGCGATCGACAGCTGCTCGACCGAGAGCCGCCTGACGCGCAGCTCGCCGACATCGAGTGAGGCGATCGCGGCGCGGCGAACGCTGAGCCGCCCGATCGCGAGCGCGCCGATCGCGACCGCGCCGCCGGCCACCGCGCCGAGCGCGAGCGCGCCGATCGAGGCGGCACCGAGGCCGCCGCCGAGCAGGCGCGGGCGCTCAGGACGTGCCATGCGCGGGCGCTTCGCCGATCGCGCGACCGGCGAACGCGAGCATGCCGGTGAGATGGGCTTCGATCGTTTCGAGGTTGTGTTCGCCCGGGTATATGACGCTTTTCGCGCGCGCTCCGGCGGCGCGCAGCGCGCCCGCAAACGGCGCGTCCTCGGCGGGGTTGGCAATGTGGTCCTGTTCGCCGCCGTACATGAATGCGCGCAGCCCCAGCTGCTTGAAGACCGGCCGGTCGGCGCGCACCTCGCCGCCGAGCCCGTTGAAGAAGCCGAGCCAGCTCTCGACCGTGCCGAAGCGGTAGGGGTGCCCGAGCGCGATGTTCATCGCGCCGTAGCCGCCCATCGAGTCGCCGGCGATCGCGCGTGCGTCGCGCCGTGCGATCGTCGGAAGCAGCCGGTCGATCAGTTGCTGGACTTCGAGCACGTAGCTCTCATAGCCGCGGTGGCCGATGTTGTGCCAGTTGTTCGCTCCTCGCCCGCCCTGGATCATCACCGCGATCATCGGGCCGACCGTGTGCTGTGCGATCAGCTGATCGAGCTGCGCCTGCAGCCCGATCTGCAGGAACGCGGTGGCGAGCTGATCGTTGCCGTGCAGCAGGTACAGGACCGGGTAGCGGCGCGTGGTGCTCGCGTAGCCGGGCGGCAGGTAGACGTAGAAGGAGCCGCTCCCGTGCAGTGCGAGCGACGGGAAGCTCGCCTTCAGGATCGAGCTGCCGGCCGCGTCCTCGCTGACGAGGTCGAGCGTCGGCAGCGGTTGCGCGGGCGTCGAGGCAGCCTGCGCCTGCGCGACAGGCTGTGTCGCGAGCAGGCCGAGCAGCCGCTCGGCGCCGAGCTGCCCGTGCAAGGCGAACAGCGCGGCGAGCGCCGCGAGCGCGCTCAGCAGCGTCGCCCAGACGACGCTGCGCAGGCGCCCGCGTTGTGGCGCGGGGACGCCGGCCGGCTCGCGCCGCGGGGGAAACGTCGGCACCCACGGGGGCGGCACGATTTCCACCGCCGCCGCCCCGCCCTGCCCGGGCCAGCTCCAATCACCGAGGCTGTCCATCCACACCTGCGTGCGGGAGGTCTTCGTCGTGCCGGACATTCAGGAGATTCAACGAACGAATCGCCAGAAACCCAAGCCCTGCATGAAGCCGCCCACGCAGGGCCCGGGCCGGCGGCTCAGCTCGTGCTCCAAACATCGCCCACGCCGTCGAAGCCGAGCGCGGACTTCGTCGCTTCGGTGAGGTCGAATTCGCGGCCGGCGACGTAAGGGCCGCGATCGACGACCGGCACACGGATCGAGCGCCCGCCGTAGCGGAGCGTGATGAGCGTGCCGCACGGCAGTGTCTTGTTGGCGACGCCGAGCGTGCTGCTCGTCAGCTCACCGCCGCATGCGAGGCCGCCGCCGCCGCCATACCACGACGCGAGCGCGACGCGGAAGACGTTCAACCGCCCCAGGCGCCGGTGCGATCCGACGTCGGTGGCGCTGCCGGCGAAGCGCAGGCGCACCTGCTCGCTGCCGAGATCGCGCGGGATGTAGCTGACGCTGAAACGGCCACCGGTGCTGGTGTGTGCATGCACGAGCGTGCGCCAGCCGCGGCGACCGAGCGCCTGCAGCGCGACGAGCCGCCCGGGGCGGCCGGGACGGTGGTCTTCAAGCAGCGTGCCGCTTACCGTCGCACGGTGACCGTCGAGCACGTTCAGCTCCGAGTGGCGAAGCTTCAGCTCGGTGTCCAGTGGTTTGATCGTGAGCAGCGCGGGAGCGTCTGAGACGAGCCCGACCGGGGCCAGCGCCGGCGCTGACGGCGCAGGCGTAGATGGGACATACGGCAATTGGAACCTCCTTGTAGTTCGCCTGCGGGGTTAGCTGTCGGGCTCACGCCGGCAGCGCACGCGAACCAGACGCGTGGCAGCCGGGCGTTACGGTCATGGCAACGACCGATTCGCCCCAGCCGGCTCGCTGTTTTCGCGCTCCGGCAGTGGGTCCCCCGCTCGCCTCCATCCACGGAGGCGACTCGGCGAGTCGAACAATCGTTCGGATGCTAGAGACACGATCGTGGCAGTCGTGTGACGGCCATCACACTTCGCCGAACGGGCCTCAGCGGACCCCGGAAACACGGCGTTTGCAGGAACTTCCTTTAGGAATGTTTTACGGCTGGGACCGCGGCGCCGCGTGTTGGGCGCCGCCGCTAAGCTGCTTTCGGTGTCTGATCAGCTCGAGGTCCTGACGACCGTCAACAGCGAAGTCGAGGCCGAGATCCTCGCCGGCCGGCTCGCCGACGCGGGCATCCGCTGCATGCATCAGGCGGGCGGCGGCGGCGCGCAGTGGAACCCGGGCGCCGCCGTGCAGATCTTCGTCGCGGCCGAGGATCTCGACAGCGCCCGCGCCGCGCTCGAGTCCGGCGGCGAGTAGCGCTCCGCGCCGCGCGCCCCGGCGCGCCGGAGGCGCATCGCGCGTGCGAAGATTGCCGCCGTGGACAGCGACGACATCAGCGTGCTCGTGCAGGTTCCGTGCGCCCGTTGTGACGGTTCGGGGCGCGTCGGCTGGGACGCTCCGACAGCGGGCGGCTTCAGCGCGGATGCGACCAAGCCGTGCCCGCAGTGCTCCGAGCGCGGGCACCTCGAGACGGCGGTCCCGCTGCCCGAGTTCAAGCGCCTGCTCGGCCTCGCCTGACACGCGCCCGCACCTCCGGGACGCCCGCTCGCGCGAATCGACAAAACGCCTCGACGTCTGTAAACTGGCCGCGCGGCCAAGAGCCGAGTCGGGAACGGCGACCCGGGGCCGGTGTCTCTCATTCTCCTGCCCCCGGGTCGCCCTAAACCGGCTCAGGCGATGGGGCATCGACAGCTTCGATGTGCTCCTGTGTGATCTTGCCGTTGCTCGGCACGTTCGGATGGTGGACGCGGCAGAGTTTGTAGCGCCCGTGCACGAAGCGGCCGAGCCGGTGGCATCCGCCGACGTGGCATTCGAGGTGTTTGTAGACGCCGACCACGAACGCGATCAGCGTGACCGTACCGGCGAGTTCGACCCAGCTGTCGGTGACGACCTGCGGCTGGCTCCAAAATGTCAGTGCGAGGATCATCTGGCCTCCAAGATCTAGGCGGCGTCGAGCCCCGTGAGAGTAGCGGCCCGGTCGGAGTGCTCGAGCGTCACTCCTCGGGGATCTCGCCCTCGTCGGTGCCGTAGCTGCCGAGCACCGTCGCCTCGGCCACGCGCAGCAGCCCGAGCACCGCGTGCGGGCGCGCATCGCTGTTGCGCACCCTCACGTGCGAGCCGTGCGGACCGACGATCTCGACGATCGTGCAGACGTCGCCGATCTCGCTGTCCTCGCCGTAGTCGGCTTCCAGCGCCTCCATCTGCTCCGCTATCACCTGGCCGACCTTGCTCTGATCAAGCGTCATTGACGTGCTCCCATTTGGAAATCTCGCCGCGGCGACGAGACGTCGCCGCACGCCGACAGTAACGAATCACGGCGCGATCGGCGGGCCAACCGCTTCGCCGAGGGCTCACGCGGCGACCGTTCGGGGCGGTGGCGCGGACCCCATTTCGCCGGCGTCGTTGACGTGGGCGCCCACAACCGCGACAATCGTGCGCGATGGCCAATCCCGACCGCCTGACGGCACTCGACTCGACGTTCCTGCACCTCGAGGATCACTCGCCGGCGCACATGCATGTCGCCTCGGTGCTCGTCTTCGAGGGCGCGGCGCCGACGCACCAGGAGCTCGTCGATCACATCCTCGGCCGCCTGCACCTCGTGCCGCGCTACCGCCAGCGGCTTGCGTTCGTGCCGCTCGGCCAGGGCCGCCCCGTGTGGACGGACGATCCGCACTTCAACCCCTACTACCACATCCGCCACACCGCGCTGCCCAAGCCCGCGGACGAGGCGGCACTGAAGCGGCTCGCCGGCCGCCTGTTCTCCCAGCGGCTCGACCGCTCCAAGCCGCTGTGGGAGATCTGGCTGGTGCAGAGCGTCTCCGGCGGGCGCTTCGCGCTGATCGCCAAGACCCACCATGCGCTCGTCGACGGTGTCTCCGGCGTGGACATCACGACGGTCCTGTTCGACGCCGCGCGCGAGCCGGCCGCGCCGGTCGCGCCGCCGTCGGCGTGGAGCGCCAAGCCGCTGCCCGGGCCGGCCAAGCTGCTCGGCGAGTCGCTGCTGGAACGGACGACCGTGCCCGCGGAGATGGCGCGCGGCGGGCGCGCGCTGCTGCGCGCCCCGCGCAAGGCGCTCGGCTCGGTCAGAGAGGGGCTCGCGAGCGTCGGCGCGACGACGCTCACGGGGATCAGCGCGCCGGCCCCGCCGAGCCCGTTCAACGTGCCGATCGGACCCCACCGCCGCTACACCTTCCTCGACGCCGATCTCGGCACGCTGAAGGCGATCAAGGACTCGCTCGGCGGCACGCTCAACGACGCCGTGCTCGCATCGGTCAGCCTCGCGCTCGGTCGCTACCTGCGCAAGCGCGGCCACGACACCGACGGCCTCGTGCTGAAGGCGATGGTGCCGGTGTCGGTGCGGACAAAGGCGCAGCGCGGCGCGCTCGGCAACCAGGTGGCCGCGATGTGGGCGCCGCTGCCCGTCGGCATCGAGAACCCGGCAGAGTGCCTGCGCACGATCGCCGCCGCGATGGATGACCTGAAGAAGTCCGGCCAGGCCGTCGGCGCACAGGTGCTCACCAACCTCGCCGGGTTCGCGCCGCCGACGATCCTCTCGCAGGCCGCGCGCCTGCAGGCCCGCCAGCCGTTCTTCAACCTCGTCGTCACGAACGTGCCCGGGCCGCAGTTCCCGCTCTACCTGCTCGGGCGGCGCCTGCAGGTGCTGTTCCCGGTCGTGCCGCTGGCGCAGCGCCAGGCGCTCGGGATCGCGGTGATGAGCTACGACGGCCATCTCGGCTTCGGCCTGCTCGGCGACTATGACGCGCTCCCCGAACTGGACGCGATCGCGCTGGACCTCAAGTGGGCGATCGCCGCGCTCGCGCGCGCCGCCGGCCTCGGCCCGCGCAGCGCGCGCGCGGGCGGTGCCGCGAAAGCACGCAAGCAAACGGTCGCGCGCACCGCGAGCACTCGCAGCCGCGCGGCCAAACCCGCCGCCAAGAGCTGACGCCGGCCTGCGCTTGCGTGGCCAGTTGAGCGTGAGCGGGATGCGGTAGCGGCTGTGCGCCTCGCGCTCTGCCAGATCAACACGATCGTCGGCGACATCGACGGCAACGCCGAGCTCGCGCGCGACGGCATCCGCGCCGCCCGTGCGGCCGGCGCCGAGCTCGTGCTGTTCCCCGAGCTGACGCTGACCGGCTATCCGCCGGAGGACCTGCTGCTGAAGGAGCATTTCCTCGCCGACGCCGCGGCCGCCCTGCGCTCGCTCGCCGCCGACACCGCGGACATCGTCGCGATCGTCGGCTTCCCCGAGCGCGCCGCGGACGTCTACAACGCATGCGCGGTGCTTGCCGGCGGCGCGGTGCACGCGGTCTACCGCAAGGTCTTCCTGCCTAACTACGGCGTGTTCGACGAGCAGCGCTATTTCCAGGCGGGCGCCGCCGGCGCGGTGATCGACCTCGCCGGCAGGCGCATCGGCCTGACCGTCTGCGAGGACATGTGGGAGCCCGGGCCGCCGGCCAGCGAGGAGGCGCTCGCGGGCGCGAGCCTGCTGATCAACATCTCGGCCTCGCCGTACCATCTCGGCAAGGGATCCGAGCGCGAGCGCATGTTCGCCCAGCGCGCGCGCGACAACCTCGCCTGCGTCGCCTTCTGCGGCCTCGTCGGCGGCCAGGACGAGCTCGTCTTCGACGGGCACTCGTGCGTGATCGATCACACCGGCAGGACGATCGCGCGGGCCGCGCAGTTCGCCTCCGAGCTGCTGGTCTGCGACGTCGACCTCGATGCGGCGGCCGCGGCACGGCTGCGCGACCCGAGCCAGCGTCCCGCGGCGAGGCGCTCGCCCAATGACGTCGCCGTCCTGCCCGCCCTCCCCGCGCGCGGCGCGCCGGCGGCGCCACCGCCGCCCGACGCCCTGAGCGAGCCGCTCGCGCCGGCCGAGGCGGAGGTCTATGCGGCGCTCGAACTGGGGCTGCGCGACTACGTCGAGAAGAACGGCTTCGCGCACGTCGTGCTCGGCCTCTCGGGAGGCATCGACTCCGCGCTCGTCGCCTGCCTCGCCGCGGATGCCCTCGGCGCCGCGCGCGTGAGCGCGACGATCATGCCCTCGCCGTATTCCTCGCCGCTGACCCAGGAGGATGCGCGCACGCTCAGCGCGGCGCTCGGCGTCGATGCGCACGAGCTCCCGATCGAGGCGGTGATGGCGGCCTACGAGAGCTCGCTGGCGGCGCAGTTCGCCGGCCACGAGCGCGATCTGACCGAGGAGAACCTGCAGGCGCGCATCCGCGGCAACCTGTTGATGGCGCTCTCGAACAAGTTCGGCTGGCTTGTGCTGACGACGGGCAACAAGTCGGAGATGTCCGTCGGCTACACGACGCTCTACGGTGACCTTGCGGGAGGCTTCGCGGTGATCAAGGATGTCCCGAAGACGCTCGTCTACCGGCTGTGCGCCTGGCGCAATTCGCCGGCGGGCGCCGCCGGCCCCGATTCGCGGCGGGCGCGAAGCCCGATCCCGGACTCGATCATCGCGCGCGCGCCGTCGGCGGAGCTCAGGCCCGACCAGCGCGATCAGGACTCGCTTCCCCCGTATGAGCTGCTCGACCGCATCCTCGAGGGTTACGTCGAGCTCGACCAGAGCCGCGAGCAGCTGATTGCCCAGGGACTGGCGCCGGAGGCGGTCGAGCGCACGATCCGGCTGGTCGACCTCGCCGAGTACAAGCGCCGCCAGGCGCCTCCGGGCATCAAGATCACGCCGCGCGCGTTCGGCCGCGACCGGCGCATGCCCATCACCAACCGCTACCGCGGCTAGCGGGTCACGCGACCGCTACGCTCCCGCCGTGCGCGTCGCCGTCCTGCCAGTTGCCGTGCTCTGCACGCTCGCGCTCGCCGCGTGCGGCAACACGCTGCAGACCTCGCCGATCTCGCACAGCGCGCTCGAGAGCCTGATCGTCTCGCCGCATCCGGTCTACTGGGCGGGCGCGACGTTCAGCGGCCTCGCGATCACCGAAGCGACTCGCGATCCGGGCGGCGCGGCGAGCCTCGAGTACGGCAACTGCCTCGAGGGCGGGCAGGGCGTCTGCGTGCCGCCGCTGCGGATCGTCACCTCGCCGGACAACAGCTTCCTGCCGGGCGGCTCCGCGCCGAGCCGCGCAACCGCGATCCGCGGCGTGCCCGCCGTGCTCACGCAGGGCGGCAGGACGATCACGATCGCGACCGGCGGCGTCGTCGTCGACATCTACGCATCGACGCCGCAGATCGCGCAGGCGGCAGCGCAGACGGTCGTCCCGATCAATGAAGCGGGTGCCCCCGAAGGGACCCTGCCGCCGCCGCAGCCGAACACGGGCTTCGCCGAGACGCCGCTGCCCTCGCAGGTTCCATCGCCTCTGCGCGCCCCCGTGGCGCAGGGTGGCGGGCACCCCTAGACGCCGCTCAGGCGAACGAACGCGTGTAGCCCGGAGGCGCCGGGCGCACCGCGATCGTCATGCGCGTGACCGCGCACGTGCGGTCGTCGTCGTCGCTGAAGCGCACATCCCATACCCACGTCGTGCGGCCGCGGTGGACGCGCGTCGCGAGCGCGTGCACGGTGCCCCCGGTGATCGGGCGCAGGAAGCTCGTGTTGTTGGAGAGGCCCATCGCCATCTCGCCCTGCTGCAACACCGCGCGCGCCGTCGCGACCGACGCGAGTGACTCGGCCACCGCCGCAAGGACGCCACCGTGGACGAGCCCGGCGGGCTGCTTGATCTCGTCACGCACCGCCACCCGGGCGCGCGCCTCGCTGTCGCTGCAGGCGAGCAGCTCAAGCCCGTACAGGCGGTCGAAGCCCCGTGTGACAAAGGCGTCGTCGAATCCGCTCCCTGTGCTCATGTCGCCGCCACGATAGCCTACGATCGCTCCGCTGCTGCTGCGCGGGGCCACAGCCGATGCCGAGCGCACACAGACCATGAGCAGATTGGACGAGCTCCCTCCCGACCAGCGCGCGGCGCTCTCGCTGCTGCTGCGCCAGCACAAGAGCTACGCCGAGGTCGCGGCCATGCTGGGGATCCCGGCCGCGGCCGTGCACGACCGCGCACACGCGGCGCTCGCGGTGCTCGCGCCGGCGCAGGCGCGCGGCCTCACGCCCGAGGCGCGCGAGGAGATCGGCGACTACCTGCTCGGCCAGCAGCAGGGGGTCGCCGAGCGCCTGAAAACCCGTGCTTTCCTCGGCGGCTCCGAGGCAGGGCGGGCGTGGGCGCTGGCCAGCGCGGCTGAGCTCGCAGGGCTCACCGACGGCGAGCTGCCGGAAATACCGCCGGCCAGCGCCGCAACCGCGCAGGCGCGCCCGGAAACCGTCGAGCAGCTGTCCTCCGCGCCGGACACGGCGGCGGAGGGCGAGGCGCACGAGCGCCCGAGCTCGCGCGTCGGCGGCGCGCTCCTGCTCGCCGCGATCGCCGCCGCCGCGATCGTCGTCGTGATCCTCGTCTCCGGCGGCGGCTCCGGCGGCGGCAGCGGCTCCTCGACCACCACGTCGACCACGGCGAAAACGTCCACCGGGCCAACCGCGAACGCACGCTTCACGCTCCATTCGCCGAACCCGAAGAGCCGGACGATCGGCGCCGTCGAGGTGCTCTCCGAAGGCGCGAAACACGCGTTCTACATCGAAGCGCAGCATGTGCCCGCCTCGCACGGCTTCTTCTACGCCCTGTGGCTGTACAACTCCCACACGAGCTCCGAGCCGCTCAGCCGCAGCCCGCCGGTCGGCAAGAGCCACCGCCTG
The DNA here is from genome assembly GCA_963822245.1 of uncultured Solirubrobacteraceae bacterium. GTDB lineage: Bacteria > Actinomycetota > Thermoleophilia > Solirubrobacterales > Solirubrobacteraceae > Palsa-744. The sequence goes on along the minus strand of CAWGGR010000006.1, from coordinate 41,832 downwards.
GCAGGCGGCGCGCTGCTGCCCGCCAACGCCGGCGGATTCCGAGAAATGCTGCTCACCCGCGAGACCGACCCGCACCCCACGCACCCGGGCCGCGTCGTGCTGCGCGGCCCGTTCACGCTCTCCAACTAACCGGCAGCTGCGGCGCGGTGGCCGCGGGGAGTATCGTTGCCGTGGTTCGCCGCGACGCGAGGGGTGGTCGAATGCGCAGAGGGTCGAGGATCGTCGTGCTGGTTCTCGCGAGCACCTGGATCTGGGCCGCGGTCGGGGCCGGTGCGGCCCGTGCGGAAACGATCGAACGCGCGTTCAGCGACACCAACTCGGCGCCGACGCCGACCGCCGCGCTGACGCTGCTGCAGGGCCAGGCGGGTGTCTGCCCCGCGCGGCGGCAGGCTCACGGCCGCCTCAACCTGCCGTCGCTTTCGAGCGCGCTCACGCAGGCGCTCAGGCTGCTGTCATCGCACAGCTCGAGCGCGAAGCTCGAGGCGCTGCTGGCCGGATCGACGTTTGCGGACGGCCGCGCCGAGGTGACGGCGCTCGCCGGGCTGGCGAAGGGGCAGCCGGCGGTCGCCCTGCTCGCGTTTCTCGCAGCTCACCGACGCGACCCCGGCGACCGGCTCGCGCTGCTCGACACGGCGGTCATGCTCTCGAGCCTCGGTCGCCAGCCCGCAGCGCTCGCGCTCGCCGACGCCGCGGGGAAGGGCTCGGCAGCGGCCACGCCCGAGGGGATCAGCCTGCAGGCGCTCGTCGACAACGCTCGTGGCGTTGCACTGTTCCGGCTCGACCGCTTCAGCGAAGCCGCCGGGCAGTTCCGCTCCTCCTCGGCGCTGGCAGCGCGGTTCGCCCAGCCGAGGGCGAACCTCGCCGCCGCGCTGCTCTGCCTCGGCGACGCCCAGCAGGCGGTCACGCCGTATATCGAAAGCACCTATGTGGACCCCGTGCAGTCCGAGCGCCCGACGAGCACGTCACCTGCAGCCGCGAATCAGCCGCCGACCCCGGAAACCGCGCTCGACCTCTCCCAGGGCGTGCCCGCGCAGCTGCCGACGCTGAAGATCCCGCAGAGCGCCGAAGCCGGGGCGGCGAGCGCGACGCGGTTTGAAACGCTCAAGAACGACAACTTCGCGCAGGGCGAACAGGAATCCATCGCCGGCGACCGCGAGGCGGGAACGGCCGCGCTCGCTGCCCTGCAGACGCGCACGCTGACCGGCCAGCGCGACTTCGCGGTCTGGCAGCTGTGGGAGCACTGGGCCGAAGACAACCCATCGCTCGACGCCCTGTACGCCAGGACGCAGGCGGACTTTCCTGCGATGGAGGCGCTCGAGCGCGAGCTCGGAGAATCCGACCAGGACGCGCTCGATCCATGCGTGTCGGAGTTCGGCTCCGCGAAGACGTCATGTCTGAAGGCGTGCGCCTCGACGGCAGCGGGAAACCACGCCGCCTGGCTGCCGCGCGAGGTCGCCTACAACCACGATCAGCAGGCGTTCGCCGCGGCGCTGTACACGTACGCGACAGCGATCGCGTCGAACCTGAGCAACCCGCAGCTGATTGCCGGGATCACGCAACAGGCGCGCGGGACGATGATCGCGGTGTTCGCCGGCGAGCTCGGTGAGATCTGGAACTTCAGCTCCTGGGAGGCGGGCCTGACCTCGATCTCCGAAGACAACTGCTTCTCGCCCGGCGAACCGGCAGGCGTGGAAGGCAGCGCGCAGACGCCCGCCGCGAATCCCTGCCCGCCGGCGCTGAAGGCCGTCAAGTTCGGCCTGAAGCTCGGCGTCTTCAGCATCGCGATCAACTGCGACGCGGTCGACGTGGGCGCCTCCGACGGCGAGCCCGTCAGCCCGTACGTGTCGCTCAAGTACAAGTTCAGCGGCGGCGACGTGACCGCGTTCGTCGGCGCGAAGGCCGGCTTGCCGCTCGAGCCGGGCACCGAAGACAAGAGCAAGCTGTCAGTCAAGGGCGGCGTGTACATGACCTGGAACGCCGAGGGCACCATGACCGACGTCGGCGTGAAGGTCAGCGGCCCGAGCCTCGGCTCGAGCGCAGGCTCGAACACCGTCTCGACGTCGGACGCCGCCGAGATCAAGGTGAGCCTCGCGCAATACCTGCTGCCGCCGCCCTCGTGACGCAGGGCTTCAGCGCCGGCCCGCCCCGCGGTTTGCCTGCGGGGCGAGCCGGTCGTGAAGAGTGCGAGCGGCCGAGGACGCTAGCGAATGCCGGCTTTCAGCATCCCCAGCTGTACGTCTAGTGCGTCCTCTTCCTCACCGATCGCGTTCGGGTGGACCGCCACGCCGGTCAGCGAGCCGATGAGCGGTTCGATCCACCGGGTGCCCACGGGTTCGCAGGCGTTGTGGCCTTCACTCGCCTTGAACGTTTCGACGAAGACCGCGCCGTGCGCTTTCGCGCCTTCCTTGATGGCCTTGTTGCCGACCTTCTGGACCTTGTCGCGGAACCACTGCAGGTCCTTCGGATACCACGGGAAGGTGAACGGCGGGCAGGCGCCGTCCTTGGGCGTGATTTCGGGGTAGCCCACGACGAACACCTTGGCGTGGGGCGCCAGTTCTTTGATGTGCACCAGCGCCGCTTCCTGCGGGCCTTTGTCGGCTGCAAACGTCGCAGTGACGTAGCTCTGGTACGTTTCCTCGCAGGGAGCCTTGCCGGGCAGGTGTTCGAAGAAGTCGGTCTGCGTGCAGCCGTTGAGCAGCGTGCCGAACAGGCCGTTGTCGTTGCCGCCCATGCCGATCGTCACCACTTCGGTCGATTCGCTCAGCGCGTCGTCCTGCGGCGCCTGGCCTTCGAACTGCGATTCCGTCTCATCAGCGGTCGTCGCTCCACCGCAGCTGACATCGGTCAGCGTCAGTTTCAGCGCCGCGGCCACCAGATGCGGGTAGTTCCGTTCCGACTGCCCGCACTGCGCCGGTGCGCCCGGGGCGTACGGTTCGATCCCTGGTCCTGACGTGTATGAGTCGCCGATCGCGACATAGGAAGTCGCGCCGGCCATCGCGGGCACGGCCGCGCACAGCGCCGCCACGACAAGGCCCGCCAAAGCGACCCAAAGGCGTTTCGCTTGCATCTCTTTCCCCTCTCCCAGTTCCCGTACCGGGCGAGGCCCGATACCCCGGTATCAGACCTCGGCCTGAAGGCCCTTCAACCCTAGGCCGATTGGTCAGATCGGGGCGAGGCTAGCACATACGCCCCCAGCAGCGGCCTCGCGGCGATGGGAGAGTCCGGTCGGGCTCAGCACATCAGGTGCGTCATGACATGAGCTTGCCGGGGTTCATGATCCCGGCCGGGTCGAGCTCGGCCTTGAGCGCGCGCAGCGTGTCGAGCCCGCCGTCGCCGATCTCCGCGCGCAGCCACTGGGCGTGGTCGCGGCCGATCGCGTGGTGGTGGGTGATCGTCCCCCCCGCCGCGACGATCGCGCTCGAGGCGGCGTCCTTCGCGGTGCGCCACTGCGCGAGCTCATCGCCCTCGCGCTGGCGCGCGATGAACGTGAAGTACAGCGACGCGCCGGTCTCATACACGTGCGAGACGTGGCACATCACGAGCGCCGGCGTCCCGCCCCGCGTTAGTGCGCCGGCGAGCGCCTGCGTGACCGCGCGGTGCAGCGCGTGCACGCGCGACCACTGCGTCGCGGTCTCGAGCGTCTCGACCATCACCCCCTGGGTGAGCAGCTCATCGCGCAGGTAGGGCCCGGCGAAGCGCCCGCGCAGCCAGGCCTCGCCGGGCGAGCGCCCGACGCGCACGGCGCCGCAGCCGCGGAGGAGCCCGCGCGCCCGCGCGCGCCTGAACGCGACGTCCGCGGGCGAGCCCTCGAAGCCCAGGATCGCGACACACCCGTCGCCGCGGCCGCGCACGTCCAGGTAGGCGCGCCCGAGCCGGCCCTTGATCCCGCCGCTGCCTGCGAGCTGCAGCGACATCGCCGTCTCTGCCTCGTCTGAGAGGCGCACGACGTCCGCGAGCACGTGCTCTCGCGCGAGTTCGCGCAGCGCGCGCACGCCGGCACTGAAATCCTCGAAGAAGAAGCCTTCATAGATCCGCTCGCGCGGCGCCGGGCGCACCCGCAGCGCGAGCTCTGAGATCACCCCCAGCGTCCCCTCCGAGCCGATCAGCAGCTGGCGCAGCGCCGGTCCGGCGGCGGTCGCGGGCACACTCTTGACGTCGATCTCTGCGCCCGGTGCGGCGAAGCGCATGCCGAGCACGAGCTTCTCCATCGCGCCATAGCCCGTCGAGGCCTGCCCCGCCGATCTCGTCGCCGCGCAGCCGCCGAGCGAGACGTACTCGAAGGACTGCGGGAAATGCCCGAGCGTCAGCCCGTGCGCGGCCAGGTGGCGCTCGAGCGCCGGTGCGCGCGCGCCGGCCTGGACGTTGACGGTCGCCGACTCGCGATCGAGCGCGAGCACGGCCCCCATCAGCCCCATGTCGAGCGAGATCACGCCGTCGTGCGTGCCGCGCAGCGGCGCGACGCCGCCGACGACGCTCGTGCCGCCGCCGAACGGCACGACCGCGAGCGAGGCTCGCGCGCAGAGCGCCAGTACGGCGCGCAGCTGCTCGTGGCTGTGCGGGTACAGCACGGCGTCGGGTGCCCCCTCGGGTTCGCCCGCGCGCAGGCGCACGAGATCGGGATAGCCCTTGCCGGCGGCGTGCAGGACGCGCTGTGAGTGCCCATCGCGGACCGCGCCGGCGCCGACGATCGCCTCCAGCGCTGCGATCAGCTCCACGGAGATGCGCGCAGGCGGCAGGCGCACGTGCTCGAGCGCGACCGGTGGGCGCGGCTGCGCGGCGACGCCGATCCGCTCGCGCAGGAACGCGAGCGCCTGCGGCGGCAGCGTCGAGCGATGCCCCTCGGCGCCCCAGCCCCACCAGCGCATCGCCGGCGGCATGCGGGCGGCCTCTGCTGGCCGCTCAGCCATTGATCCGCTCGAGCCCGTCGAGCGCGTCATCGATCGTCGCGGCGGCCGCGCGCCTGACCATGTAGCCGCCGAAACGCGCCGAACCGGAGATGCGCCCGAGGCCCATCGAGAAGCCGACCAGCTGCTGGCGCAGCTCGATCGTCACCTCGCTCGCCGCGCCGTCCGCGCGGGACGCGCCCGATCCGCCCCTCGCCGCCGGCGCGATCCTCAGCTCCGTCTCGGCCGAGGCGAGCACATGCGCAAACGGCGTCCCCTCGACGCGCTGTGACCAGATCAGTACGTGCTCTGCGTCATCGACGTGCGTTACGTCGAAGTCGGCGCGCACGGTGTTGCCCTTCTTCGTCCTCATCACCTCCGTGAACGCCCCCTCCGCGACGTCCTCCACGCGCGTCACCCGCGGCCACCAGCGCGGCAGGTGGTGGGGATCGCGGACGACCGCCCACAGCTCCTCGACGGGCGCAGCGATCGTGCGGCTACGGCGCGCGCTGGCCACGACTCATCCGGCCTCATGCCTCGTAGCTGAGCAGCGCGTGGACGTCGCGCGGCGCCAGGCGCGCGCGCCCGTCGAGGAACCCGAGCTCGACGAGGAAGCCGCAGCCGACGACCTCGCCGCCGAGCTGCTCGACGAGCTCGCACAGCGCGGCCGCGGTCCCGCCGGTCGCGAGCAGGTCGTCGTGCACGAGCACGCGGCGCCCGCTGGCGACCGCGTCGGTGTGCAGCTCGAGCTGCCCGGCGCCGTACTCGAGCAGGTATTCCGCGCTGACCGTCTCATACGGGAGCTTGCCGGGCTTGCGCGCGAGCACGAATCCCGCGCCGAGCTCGAGCGCGAGCGCGGGACCGAGCAGGAAGCCGCGCGCCTCGGCCGCGACCACGCAGTCGACCTGCAGCGGCCGCGCGTAGGCGGCGAGCGCGCGCACCGCCTCGGCGAGCGCGCCGGCGTCGGCGAGCAGCGGCGTGATGTCCTTGAAGCCGATTCCCGGCTGTGGAAAGTCGGGTATGTCGCGGATCAGCGAGCGCAGGTCCACTGCGCTCATCAGCGGACGATCTTGCGCAGGTCGCGGATCAGCAGCAGGTGCTTGAGGTGAGTTGCGACCGCGGCGAGGTTCTCGAGCGCCTCGACCGCCTCCTTGCGCCGCTCGGGATTGCGCGAGCGCAGCGCCGGAGCGAGGATCTGCTGGAGCAGGTTCGCCTCGCGATCGGCCGAGGAGCGAAACACCCTTAGATTGCGCCCGCCGACGCCGTAGCGCGCGAGCTCGGCGACCGCGGCGATGATCTCGCGCTCGGTCTCGTCGAAGTAGCGAACGCCGCCGCGCAGCTCGCCTTTGACCACGCCGTACTCTTCGAGCTCGCGCACGAGTTTCGCCTCCGCCTTGGTCTCCTCGAGCACGTCGTCGATCGAGTACAGCGCCCCCGTCGCCTCGCGCACGCTCACGCTCGGACGCCATGCGCGCGCGCCGTCGCGGCCGGCGCGTCCGGGGACCGGCGCGTCGTCGGAGCGCCCCGCCGCGAGCTCCTGGCGGATCACGCGCAGCGGCAGGAACTCGTCGCGCTGCATCCGCAGGATCGTGCGCAGGCGCGCGACATCGCCCTGCGTGTACAGGCGGTACCCGCCCGGCGTGCGCCGCGGCGTCAGCAGCTTCTGATCCTCGAGATAGCGGATCTTCGAGATCGAGATGTCCGGGAACTCCTGCGCGAGTGCCTTGCAGACGGCGCCGATCGTCAGCGACTTCTGGCGCTTGGTGAGCTCCGCGCCGGGCCCGTCGGGCTGCTCGGGGAGCTCGATCGAGAGCTCCGCGCCGCCCGCGTTCGCCGGTGTCGTGTTCAGCGCCATCAGCGCGCGTGGAACGTCAGCTTGTACTTGCCGATCTGCACCTCATCGCCCTCCTCGAGGTGGTGCGACTCGATCCGCGAGCGGTTCACATAGGTGCCGTTCAGCGAGCCGCAGTCATCCAGATACCAGTCCTCGCCGCGACGGATCATCAAGGCGTGGTCGCGCGAGACGGTGACATCGTCGAGGAACACCTCGGCGTCGGGGCGCCGGCCGATGCTCATCCGCTCGCCCGCGACCGCGAAGCTCTCACCGACACGCCCGCCGCCCGCGCGGATGATCAGCGCAGGCCCGCGCCTGGAGGCCTCGTCGATCTCGATCGGGACGAGCTCGCCGTCCTCGTCGATCCGGTAGCTGGCGGTGATCGGATCGCCGGCGGCGCCCTGGACGTCGGCGCGCTGCAGCAGCGCGCCGCAGCGCTGGCAGTAGTTGGCTCCCTCGCCGTTGACGAAGCCGCACTCGGTGCAGTGCAGGGCCATGGCAGCAGTTCTCCGCTAGCGGACCCGTCGGGGCTCGCCGATCTGCGACAGGGCCTCACCCGTCGCCGGGCGACAGCGGCGCGAGCGACTCACTCCGCGTCCTCCGCCCCGCCCTGCGAGAGGATGTCGGTGAGGCGCTGCACGTCCTCGCCGGTGATCGTGATCTCCCCGCCCTCGTGCTTGTTGCGCAGACGGTTGACGAGCTCGGCGCGCAGAATGTCGATCTTGCCGTGCAGGATGCGCCGCTTGTAGGAGATCTCGGTCTCCTCCTCGGTCAGCTGACGGATGACCTCTTTGAGTTCGAGATCCGTCAGCGAGCCAAGGTCGGGGAACGTCTCATCCATCGTGCCCTCTTCTCCTCTCGCGGACTTGTGCCGCACGCGCAAGCCCAGAACGTGTGCCTGCGACGCCGGCCAGAGCGGCCAGTATAGCCCAAACTGTCAGGCTGAGCTTTAGGCTATGGCCGGTCCGTCGCGTGCAGCTGCGCGAGGCCGTCGCGCACGTACAGCGCGCTCGCGGCGAGCGCTAGCGCGAGGCCGGCGTAGAGCAGCACTTCGCCCAGCCGCGGCAGCCCGGCCATCGCGAAGAAGAACGAGCCCATCACCGGCGCCACGGCGAGTCGCCCGGGCCAGTTGATGCGCAGCTCGGCGCCGTGCCGGATGCCGTAGCGCGCGAGCGCGACCATCAGCAGCTCGCGCACCGCCAGCACCGCCAGCGCCCAGCGCGGCAGCAGGTTGAAATGCCAGCTCACGACGACGCCGGAGATGACCAGCAGACGGTCGGTGACGGGGTCCATCAGCGCGCCCAGGCGGCTGTACTGGCGGGTGACGCGTGCAGCGATCCCGTCGGCGTAGTCGCCCCAGCCGATCAGCGCGAACAGCGTCGCCGGCAGCGCCCCGGTGCCGTCTTCGCTCGACAGCGCGACGATCAGGAACACCGGGATCAGCGCCAGCCGCGCGAAGCCGATGACGTTCGGGATGGTCCACGGCCGCAGCGGCTGCCCGGCCTGCGTCTGCGGCGGCGGCGGGCCGGAGCGGTCGAGGCCGAACAGCCTGCGCACGGTCAGGCGCTGGACCGGGCCCGCGGGCGCGGCCGCGCCCGCCTGCTGCGTCCGATCGCCTGCGCCGTGCTCGCCCATCGCGCCGCGCGCCGCCCTACGGGAGGGTCTGCCAGAGCTCATCGAGCTCGCGCAGCAGCTGCTCGGGCGGGGCGGTGAGCGGCAGCGGCCGGGCATCTGCGCGCCCGCGGCGCACCTGCGCCTCGATCTCGCCTGACTCCAGCGAGCGGCGGCCGATCGTCAGGCGCAGCGGGCAGCCGAGCAGCTCGGCATCGGCGAACTTCTCCCCGGTGCCGATGTCGCGGTCGTCATAGAGCACCTCGATGCCGCCCTCGACGAGCGTCGCGAACAGCCGGTCGGCCGCGTCGCGCTCGGGCGTCGCGGGCTTGCCGAGCGCGACGAGGTGCACGGCGAACGGCGCCAGCGCCTTCGGCCAGGAGATCCCGTGCTCGTCGGCGAACTGCTCGACGGCCGCCGCGACGATGCGCGCGGGGCCGATCCCGTAGGAGGCCATCCAGATCGGCAGTTCGGCTCCCGTCTCGTCGAGGTAGCTCGCTCCGAGCGGCTCGGAGTAGCGCGTGCCGAGCTTGAAGATGTTGCCGATCTCGATCGCCGGCTCGAGGCTGAGCGGCTCGCCGTCCTTGACATAGACCTCCCCCAGCTTCTCGACGCCGGGGCTCGACAGCGCGACCTCGACGTTCGCCGCGTAGCCGTCACCGAGGACGATCTCATCCTCGCCGGCGGCGCACGGCGCCATGTACTCGTGCGCGCCGGTCCCGCCCATCATCCCGACGTCGCCCTCGACTCGATAGAAGCGCAGCCCGGTGCGCTCCATCATGCGGTCGTACGCGCCGACGTGCAGCGCGTAGTTCTGCTCCATCCCGGCGATATCGCGGTCGAAGGAGTAGGCGTCCTTCATGATGAACTCGCGTGTGCGCAGCACGCCCGCCCGCGGCCGTGGCTCATCGCGCTCCTTGACCTGGAAGTGGTAGACGATCAGGGGCAGATCGCGGTAGGAGCGCACAGCCTGGGCGATGTGGAAGGTGACCGCCTCCTCGTGGGTCATCGCGAGCACCAGTTCTGAGCCCTTGCGGTCGGTCAGCTTGAACAGCTCGTCGATGTCCAGGCGCCCTGTCCGGCGCCACGGCTCGGCCGGCTGCAGGACCGGCATCAGCATCTCCTGCCCGCCGATCGCATCCATCTCCTCGCGGATGATCGCCACGACCCGCTGGTGCACACGCCAGCCGGCCGGCAGCCATGTCCACATGCCGGCGCCCATCTGGCGCACCAGCCCGGCGCGCACCATCAGCTTGTGCGAGATCGCCTCCGCGTCAGCGGGCGGCTGCTTCTCGGTCGGTAGGAGGTATTCGGACAGACGTGGCATGGGTCCTCGTGGCTGCTGCGGCCACGAGCGTATATGGAAAGAGCTCCCCGACCGTCCGCCGCGCCGGCCGGCCGATCGGGGAGCTCGTCTCCGTCCCTACCTGTCCCGATCGCTCACGAGGAGCGCCGGGGGCACCTGGATCTAGCTTTCAAATGAGAACGCCTTCTCCTGGATGGCAACCGTGTTGACGAGGTTGCCGATCGACAGACCGACGTCGAACAGGTGCAGGCCCCATTCCGGGCCGAGCAGTTCCTGGACGTCTTCACGCTGATCGCCGTTGCCGACGGGCGTGATGTTCAGCCACTGCGCCCCGCCTTCGTTCTTGCACTGTGCCGTGTACTGGCCCGGCAGGCTGACCCACGGGGTCCCGAGTTTCGAGACCGGCGGCGGCCCCGTGAATTTCCCGATCGCGCCCGGGAAGGGTTTGGTCGAGAAGGACGGGAGCTCCGGACCGCTACTGCCGTTCTGGGTCAGGATCGTCGGGTTGACACAGACGATTTCACTGCCCGGAGGGGGCGGCGGACCAAGGACGCCTTTTTCCGCGCGGCCGAAGTTCGACGGGATCGGCGGTTCTTTGTAGAACGACGAGAACGCGATCACGCAGCCCGTTTCCGTGGCCGACTGGCAGGCCGGGATGTGCTGGAAGGTCCCGCCGACGTGGGTGCCTTCGGGCACGTACACGTTGCCGCCGAGGATCACCGCGGAGACCATTTTGCTGCGCACCATCGGGTTGTTGTCGATCTGTTCTTTCATCAGCTGCTCGAGCTCCGCGGAGCCCTGGGAGTGCCCGATCAGCACGAACGGCTCGCCCTTGTCGAGCTTCGAGATGAATTCGCCGAAGGCCACCTTGACGTCGATGTAGGATTTGATCGAGTCCGCTTCAGTGAGCGGGCCAAGGAACCCGTTGATCGCGGCGAGCGTGAGCTGTTCGTACATCGGCGCGTAGACCTTGCAGTCCTGCGAGAAGCGCGAGGCCTGCTCTTCGGCGACCGCTTCCTCCTGCGCTTCGACCGTCGTGTTCGCGTTGACCGTGAGCTGTTCGCTGACGGTCGGGTAGACGTAGAAGCAGTTGACCTTCGGCGCTTTCGCGGGGACCTTCTGCAGCGATTCTTCGAGTTTGGCGTTGATGTTGGTCGTGTTCAGCGCGCCTTTTGCGCCCGTGCACGGGTCGGGCGTCTGGCCCGGCTTGCACAGCCATACGGTGCTGCCTTTCATCGCGACAGCCGAGCCGGCCGTGACGCCCATCACGACGACTGCGGCCAAGGCGCACGCGACGATCAGTCGTGTCAGCCGTCCGGCCGCAAGGGCCCGACGTCCTCCCAATCCCTGTTGCATCGCTCTCTCCCTCTTCGACATGTACGGCCCCCGCCGGGCGGCGCGTGCCGCTGAACCGGGCAATTGTAGACAGTCGAGACCAAAAGAAGCAAACGCCGGCCGCCGCGAGGCACCGAGCCGCCCACGGGCGGGGGCTGGGCACAGCCGATTCCGCACAGGAGGCAGCGGGTAACCCGGCCTTTGATAGAACAGCGAGCACCGACCGACCTTCGATGCACACCCGACAAGGAGCCCTGCACATGGCCTATTCCGTTCCGCCGCTCCCCTACGCCTACGACGCGCTCGAGCCGCACATCGACAAGGCGACGATGGAATTCCACCACGACAAGCACCACCAGGCCTACGTGGACAAGGCCAATGCCGCGCTCGAGGGCACCGAGTGGGCGGACAAGCCGGTCGCGGAGGTACTGAAGAACCTCGACAGCCTCGGCGAGAAGAAGGGCCCCGTCAAAAACAACGGCGGCGGGCACTACAACCACAGCCTCTTCTGGGAGAGCATGAGCCCCGACGGCGGCGGCGCCCCCGGCGGCGAGCTCGCGGCGGCGATCGACGCCGCGTTCGGCTCCTTCGCGGACTTCCAGGCGAAGCTCAAGGAAACCGGCGTCAACCAGTTCGGCTCCGGCTGGTCGTGGCTCGTGCATGACGGCTCGGGCCTCGCGATCGTCGGCAGCGCAAACCAGGACAGCCCGATCTCGGACGGCAAGACACCGCTGCTCGGCGTCGACGTGTGGGAGCACGCCTACTACCTGAAGTACCAGAACAAGCGCCCGGACTACATCGACGCCTGGTGGAACGTCGTCGACTGGAGCCGGATCGCCGAGCGCTTCAACGCCGCTTCCTAGACAGCTGCGCGTCCGCAGCCGAGAGCCCCTCGCACATGTGCGAGGGGCCGGAGGGGCGCATGCGCCCCTCCGTGGGACCGTCGCATGCGACGGTCCCGATGCGACGATCGCACTGGTCGGGTCTGCGGCCGTCAGGGCAGCGATGCGCGCAGGTGCAGGAAGACAGCCTGGGTGCGCCACTTCGCGAGCCTCGGTACCGCCCTCAGCGCAGCCTCATTCGGGATCGGCTCTCGGATCGACTCGATCCTGAACCCGGACCGCTCAAGCGCGCCGGAGTACGCGGACAGCGGCCGGCGCCAGCTCTCGAAGGTCATCGCGGCGCCGTCATGCTCGATCACGTCGGCGTAGCGGTGTGCGCTGAAGTAGTCCCCATCGCCCGGTCTCGCCCGCGACATCTCCGCGAACGGATGCGGGACGGCCGCGCAGAGCACGCCTCCGCGTCCGAGCACGCGGGCGGCCTCGTCGAGCGGAGCCTCGATCTCGTCCATGTCCTGCAGCGTCATGAACGCGACGATCAGGTCGGCGCTTGCGTCGGCAAGCGGGATCGCATCGGCCCGCGCGTCGAGCACTTCGTGAAGGCCGCCGGCCGTTCGCGCGAGGCCGGCGAGCGTCGGTGAACTGTCGACTCCGACGACTTTGTGGCCGCGCTCGGCGAGCGTTCTGCCCAGCCGACCCTCACCACAGCCGACGTCGACGGTCAGCCGCCCCGCGGGCGGAAGCAGCGTGAGGAACGCCGGCAGGTTCAGCAGCTCGTAGAACGGGTCGTTTCCCGGCGTACGGGCCCACGTGGCCCATTCAGCCGCGCGCGCCTCCCACGCCTCGACGGTCGGCCGGCTCGTGGGCGCAGCGGCCACCGCCGCGTCAGGTGCGCGAGAAGCGCCGTCCGGCGACCGGCGAGACGGCCTCGTCCATCACGGCTGCGGCGGGCTCGAGCGGCCCGTCGCCGAGAACCGGCGTGGCGCCGCCGAGCATCTCCTCGAGCACCGCTCCCGCGAGCTCGTCGTTCTCCGCGGCCGCAGCTTCGAGCATCGCGATCCGCTCCGGCGTCATCGCGGTCTCATCCTCGTTCTCGGCCAGCCACGCGCGCGCCTCGGCGGCGGCGGTCTCGTCACGCTCGAGCACCTTGCCGGCCGCGTAGTAGCGGTCGATCTCCTTGAACAGCTCATCGACGAGTTCGTGCGTCGGAACCTTCTTCAGCGGCTCTCCCTTGGAGTAGATCATGCCCATGTCCTTGGCTCCGGTGATGCCGAAATCGGCGTGGCGCGCCTCGCCGATGCCGTTGACCGCGCAGCCGAGCACCGACACCTCGATCGCGTCCTCGTACGCTTCCAGACGCTGCTCGACTTCGACGACGACGCGGTCCATGTCGAACTGCAGGCGCCCGCACGTCGGGCACGCGATCAGCACGGGGCCGCGCTCGCGCAGCTTCAGCGCCTTGAGGATCTCCCAGGCGACCTTGACCTCCTCCTCGGCGTGGAACGTCGAGAGCGAGATGCGGATCGTGTCGCCGATGCCGTCCGCGAGCAGCGTCCCCAGCCCGACCGCCGACTTCAGCGAACCCGACCACTTGGTGCCGGCCTCGGTCACCCCGAGGTGCAGCGGGTACGGGATGCGCTCCGCGAGCAGGCGGTTGGAGGCGATCGTGTTCGGCACCGAGGTCGACTTCATCGACACCTTGAAGTTCTCGAACTCAAGGCGCTCCATCAGCTCGACGGTCTCGATCGCCGCGGTCACCAGCGCCTCGACCGGGTTCTCGTACTCGAGGTCGCGCAGGTGCTTCGGCAGCGAGCCGGAGTTGACGCCGACGCGCAGCGGCGTGCCGCGCTGCCTGGCGAGCGCGATCACCTCGGCGACCTTCTCCGGTCCGCCGATGTTGCCCGGGTTCAGGCGCACGCAGTGCGCGCCCGCCTCGATCGCCTTGAGCGCGAGCGTGTGGTTGAAGTGGATGTCGGCGATCACCGGGATCGGCGACTGCGCGACGATCGTCTTCAGCGCCTCCGCGTCCTGCTCGCGCGGGACCGCCACGCGTACGATGTCCGCGCCGGCCTCGGCGACCGTCCTGATCTGATCCATCGTCGCGGTCAGGTTCGCGGTCTCGGTCTTCGTCATCGTCTGCACGGCCACCGGCGCGCCGCCGCCGATCGCAAGCGTGCCGAGCTGGATCTGTCGCTTCGAGGCCATACCGTGATTCTACGATGCGCGCGGCTGCTCAGCGCTTGAGCGTGAGGCTGCCGTTGGCGAGCGAGTGCAGGTCGTTGCTGAAGCCGATCGCCGCGAGCACGAGCACGAGCGCGATCCCGACCACGCTCGCGCGCTCCATCACTGCGAACGGGATCGCGCGGCCGCGCAGCTTCTCCGCGAGGGCCCAGAAGATGTGCCCGCCGTCGAGCGGCAGGAACGGGAACATGTTGAGGATCGCGAGCGACAGCGACAGCAGCGCGAGCACGTAGAGCGCGTCGGCGGCACCGAAGCTGAACGCTTCGCTCTCGACGTGCGAGACGCCGACGATGCCATGGACCTGTTTGCGTGCCTGTGCGCTCGTGAACACCTGAGAGACCCGCGAGACGGTCTCGGTCGTGACCGACCACATCTCGCTGACGCTCGCGCTGAGCGCCTGCGCGACCGAGTCACGGCTGAGGACCGGGCCCGAGTGAATCCCGACGAGCGCGCGCTTTTCCTTGGCGTCATAGCGCGGCGTCACGGACAGGTGCAGCAGCTGCTTGCCGCGCAGCACGGTGAAGCGCACGGGCGTGCTCGCGACGCAGCCGTTGACCTGCGTGCCGGCGCAGCGGTGGGCCGCGATCTGCCCGATGAAGCTCTCCGATTCGCCGTGGATCACGACCGGGCGCCCTTCAACCGCGACCAGCACGTCGCCCTTGCGGAGCACGCCCGAGGCGGGCATGTTGTGCTCGACCGAGGCGATCACCGCGCGGCTGCTCGACTCGTGCTGCGCGCTGAACATGTAGACGCCTGCGAGGATCACGAACGCGACGAGCACGTTCATCGCCGGGCCCGCCGCGATCACGACGATCCGCCTCCAAACGTGCTGGTTCATGTACGCGCGGCGAGCATCGCGCTCCTCCGGCGCGATTGCGCCAAGCGTCGTAGCGCCCGCAGCTGCCTGCTCGGAAGGACCGGCGACGGCTGCGGCGAGTGGCCTGCGGGAGAGTCCGGGCACGGAGGCCCGGGCGGTGGCGGGCATCGGCGCGGGCTCGAGTTCCGCCGGGCTCATGCCCCATATCTTCACGTAGCCGCCAAGCGGCACCGTGCCGATCCGGTACTCGGTTTCACCGCGCTTGACCTTGAAGATCGCCGGCCCGAAGAACAGCGAGAAGCGCTCGACGTGCATGCCGACCGCCTTCGCCGCGGCGAAGTGGCCGAACTCGTGCAGGATCACGAGCGCGGAGATGCCGATGAACGTCAGGACCCAGCCCATGGCTCCCAGTGTGGCACGCAAAGCGCCGTGGGCCCGCCGCTTGCGGGCGGCGTGTTGCAGGCCTCGCTCACGCCCATGCCCCGCGCTGAGCATCCGCGGCGCGTGCACTTCGAGCAGCCAGCCCGAAGCCTACCGTTGGATAGACCCGAGCTTTCCTCTGTACTCGCACGAGCTTTCCTCTGCTGCGACCGAGCTTTCCTCTGTTAGCCGCGGGATTTCCTCTTGATCGTCCAGGCCGCTACTGCAGTCGCGTGATCGCATCGCCGGCCGATGTGCGTGCCTGCCGGTCGGCTTCATACAGCGACTCGAACGCCCGCACGGGCTGCGCGCCGAGCTCGAGCAGCGTGCGCTCGATCACCTCGGCGATCTCGACGAAGCGCAGGCGCCCCTCGAGGAACGCGTGCACCGCGACCTCGTTCGCCGCGTTGAGCACGCACGGCGCCGTGCCGCCCTCGCGCGCCGCCGCTTCGGCCAGGCGCAGGCAGGGAAACGCGTCGAGGTCGACCGCCTCGAAGGTCAGCCCGCCGACCGCGGCGAGATCGAGCGGCGCGATTCCCAGCCGCACGCTCTCGCCCGCGTGCAGCGCGTAGGAGATCGCGATGCGCATGTCCGGCGGGCCGAGATGCGCAAGCATCGCGCCGTCGGCGAGCTGCACGAGCCCATGGATCAGCGACTGCGGATGCACGACCACGTCGATGCAGTCATACGGCGTGCCGAACAGGTGGTGCGCCTCCATCACCTCGAGGCCCTTGTTCATCAGCGTCGCCGAGTCGATCGTGATCTTGCCGCCCATCGCCCAGGTCGGGTGCGCGAGCGCCTCGTTGACGGTCACGTCCTCGAGCTGCGAGCGCGGGCGCCCGCGGAACGGGCCGCCGCTCGCGGTGATCGTCAGCCGCTCGACCGCGCCGGGCGGCTGCCCGGCGAGCAGCTGGTGCAGCGCCGTGTGCTCGGAGTCGACCGGCACGATCTGCGCCCCGGTCGCTTCCGCGAGCGCGGTCACGAGCTCACCGCCGACGACGAGCGACTCCTTGTTCGCGAGCGCGAGGTCTATGCCCTCGCCGAGCGTCGCGACCGTCGGCCCGAGGCCGGCCGAGCCGACGAGCGCGTTGAGCACGAGATCGGCGCCTGACTCGACCACCAGGCGCACCAGCCCCTCGGCACCGCGCAGCACCTTGCCGGCGGTCCACTGCTCGCCCGCGCGCGCCGCCGCGTGCTCATCGACCAGCGCGATCCGCGCGACGCCGTGCGTCTGCGCCTGCTCGACCAGCGTCTCCCACGAGCGCTCGGCCGACAGGCCGACGATCTCGAACTCCTCGCCGCGCGCGCAGACGTCGAGCGCCTGCGTCCCGATCGAGCCGGTGGAGCCGAGGATCAGCAGGCGCTTGCGCGTTGACATAGCCCGCCGCGGACTCAGGAAGCAAGCATCTCGCGCAGCGACGCGAGCTCTTCATCGCGCAGCTCGAACCTCGAGAGGTCCTCGGTGCCGCTCGCGACCGCATCGCTGCGGTGGGCGTCGCTGCGCGCCTGCACCTCGGCGACCGCGATCTGTGCGTGCGCCGTCGACCACTTGCCCGCCATCTTCGCGGCGCGCGGCAGCAGCCCTTCATCGAGCACGCGCTCGAGATCGTCGGCGCGCTGATCGTCGTCTGCGTTCATGGCGATGACGGTACACGACCGGCGCCGCGATGCACGATCGCCGCGCGTCTTCAGCGAACACTTAGCCGCACCACACGGTCCCCTAAGGCGACCCGGCGATGCTTGTCGCAGTCGATCTGTCAGGAGGCCACATGTCGCTCCCAGCCATCCTCGCCGTTCTCGTCGGCGCCGACCTCACGCTCAACCTCGTGCTGCTGTGCGCACGTCTGCGCGCCGCGCGGCGACCGCAGTCTCACCTGTCCCAGCTGGGCGACCCCCGCCCCACGGCCGCCGCCCGGCTGTCGGGCGCCTGAGCGCTAGTGCACCCACGCCGCCCAGATGTAGTAGCCGGCGACCGCCGTGAACAACACCGCGTCGAGACGGTCAAGCGCGCCGCCGTGCGCGCCGAACAGGCCGCCTGAGTCCTTCGTACCCGCCTCGCGCTTGACGAACGACTCGAACAGGTCCCCGACAGGCGCGGCAAGCGCGACACCGACCCCGAGCACGAGCGCCTCCGTGCCCGGCAGCCATTCCTGGTAGCGCCCCGCGATCCACACGCCGAGCACCGCGCAGAGCATCCCGATCGCGAGCCCCTCGACGGTCTTGTTCGGCGAGATCTGCGGCGCGAGCGGGCGGCGGCCGAGCATGCGCCCGCCGAAGTACGCGCCGGTGTCGCCGAGGAACGTGCCGACGAGCACGTCGATCACGATCCCCTTGCCCTGCGGCAGCCCGCGCAGCATCACCGCGTGCGCGAGCGCGAAGCCGATCCAGTAGATGCCGAGCAGCGTCAGCGCGAGCCCGCCGACGTTCGGGCGCGGCTGCAGCAGCGTCAGGCCGAACAGCAGCGGCAGCGCCGCAACCGCGGCGAGCAGCACCTGTGCCTGGCTGCCGTACAGCGCCGCGAGCAGCAGCCCGGCGAGCGCGAGGAAGCCGGCGAGTCGCGCCGGGCCCGTGCGCGCATACATCGAGTACAGCTCGTGCATGCACACGACGCCGAGCACGAACAGGCCGATCGTGAAGACGAGGCCGCCTTCGATGACGAGGAACAGCGCGAGCGCGATCGCCGGCACCGCGGCGAGCAGCCGCCCGTTCAGATCCGAGCGCTGCTGGCGCCGGCGCGCGGGCCGGCGCACGGGGCGGCGGGCGCCGATCCGCGCCGGCTGCCCCGAACGGCGCGCCGGACGCGGGTTGCGCGGCGGCGGCGAGGCGCTGGCCATCAGCGCCCGCCGAAGCGCCGTCGGCGCTCGGCGTACTCGGCGAGCGACTCTTCGAGCGCCGCCCGCGTGAAGTCCGGCCACAGCTCATCGCGAAACACGAGCTCGGAGTACGCCGACTGCCAGAGCAGGTAGTTCGACAGGCGCCGCTCGCCGCTGGTGCGGATGATCAGGTCCGGGTCGTGCATCTCGGGCGCATACAGGCAGGCCCGGAACTCCTCCTCGGTCGACCCCTCGAAGCGGCGCGCCGCGTCGATGATCTCCGCGCGCCCGCCGTAGTTGAACGCGACGAACATCGTGATCGTCGTGTTCGCCGCCGTCAGCTCTTCCGCCCAGCGCATCTGCTCGCAGAGCTCCGCGCCGATCCCCTCACGCCGGCCGATGAAGCGCATCCGCACGCCTTCCGCGTGCAGCTCCGGCGTCTCGCCGCTGATGCGCCTGGAGAACATCTCCATCAGGCCCTTGACCTCCTCCGCCGGGCGCGACCAGTTCTCGGTCGAGAACGAGTAGACGGTGAACTCATCGATACCGAGCTCGGCGGCGTCGCGCAGGCGCTCCTTGACCGTGTCCGCGCCCGCGCTGTGGCCCTCGTTGACCGGCACTCCGCGGGCGCGCGCCCAGCGCCCGTTGCCGTCGGTGATGACAGCGACGTAGCGCGCCGCCGGGCCGTCCGGTCCTCGATCGGTCGCCGACACCCGTTCTCCGGCGACGGCCATCAGACGGCCAGGATCTCCTCTTCCTTGGCCTTGAGCACGCCGTCGAGGTCGCCCACGCGGGCGTCCGTCAGCTTCTGCAGCTCGACCTCCGCACGATGCTCGTCGTCGGAGGAGGCTTCGCCCTCGGCCTTCAGCTCGCGCAGATGCTGCATCGTGTCGCGACGCACGTTGCGGATCGAGATGCGTCCCTCCTCGGCGAGGTTGCGCACGGTCTTGACGAGCTCGCGGCGGCGCTCTTCGGTCGGCTCCGGGATCGCCAGGCGCACGACGTTGCCGTCGTTGGAGGGCGTCAGGCCGACGTCGGACTCGTTGATCGCCTTCTCGATCGCCTTGATCGACGACTTGTCGTATGGCTGGATCGTCAGCAGCCGCGCCTCCGGCGCGGAGATCGTCGACAGCTGGTTCAGCGGCGTCATCGCGCCGTAGTAGTCGACGGTCACACGGTCGAGCAGCGCCGGGCTCGCGCGGCCGGTGCGCACGGTCGAGAACTCGTGCTGGGCGGACTCGAGCGACTTGCTCATGCGCTCGCGCGCATCCTCGAGCAGTTCGTCGATCAGGTTCTCAGCTGCCATCGGCCCCTCCTCCGGATGTCGATACGAGCGTGCCCACGCGCTCGCCGGAGATTATCCGCGCGAGGCTCGTGTCGTCGTCCATGTTGAACACGTTCAGCGGCATGTTGTTCTCCATGCACAGCGCGAGCGCCGTCGAGTCCATCACCCGCAGACGACGCTCGATCGCCTCCATGTGCGTGATCTCGGGGATGAACTGCGCGCTCGCGTCGAGCGCCGGATCGGCCGTGTAGACGCCCTCGACGCCGTTCTTCGCCATCAGGATGATCTCCGCGTGGACCTCCGCGGCGCGCAGCGCGGCCGCCGTGTCGGTCGTGAAGAACGGGTTGCCGGTGCCGGCCGCGAAGATCACCACGCGGCCCTTCTCCAGGTGGCGCATCGCGCGGCGGCGGATGTACGGCTCGGCGACCTCGGAGATCCCGAGCGCGGACTGCACGCGCGTGTTCGTCCCGGTTCTCTCGAGCGCGTCCTGCAGCGGCAGCGCGTTGAGGACCGTCGCGAGCATCCCCATGTAGTCCGCCGTCGCACGATCCATGCCCGCGGCCGCGCCCTTCATGCCGCGGTAGATGTTGCCGGCGCCGACGACGATCGCGACCTCCACGCCCTGCTCGCGCACCGCCGCGACCTGGGCCGCGACGGCCGCGACGCGCTCGGGGTCGGTGCCGTACTCCAACTCACCCATCAACGCCTCGCCGGAGAGCTTCAGCAGGATCCGTTTGAAGGCGGCGGCCATCGACGGCAGCCTATCCCGTCGTCTACTGGCCCACTGCGAAGCGGGCAAAACGGCGGATCACGACGTTCTCGCCCGTCGTCGCGGTCAGCTCGTCGCGCAGCTGCTGGACGGTCTTGCCGTCGAACTTCGGGTTGTGCATCTCCTGCTCGAGCAGCACGATCGTCGCGAGCCACGAGTCGAGCTTGCCCGCGACGATTTTCTCGCGCACGTTCTCCGGCTTGTCCGCCGCCTCCTGCTCGTAGATGCGCGACTCGGCTTCACGCTGCTCTGCCGGCACATCCTCGCGGCTGACGTATTTGACCGTCGGCGTCGCCGCGATCTGCATCGCCACCTCGCGCGCGAACGTCGAGAAGTCCTCGTTCTTGGCGACGAAGTCGGTGTTGCAGTCGACCTCGATCAGGACGCCGACCTTCGCGCCCGCGTGAACGTAGGCCTGGACCGTGCCCTCGGTCGCCGCGCGCTCGCCGAGATCCTGGATTTTCTTGCCCTGCTTGACGCGCAGCAGCTCGATTGCCTTCTCGATGTCCCCCTGCGCCTCCGTCAGGGCTTTCTTGCAGTCCATCATCCCCGCGCCCGTACGATCGCGGAGGGCCTTCACGTCCTTCGCTGCAACCTCAACCGTGTTCATGCGCCACCAGTCTCCGTGTTCGTTTTCTCGGTTGCCGTCACCGTCGCCGGCTGCTCCTCAGCGGTTGCCGGCTCGGCGGATGTCTGTGCGGGCTCAGCAGCTGCGCTCTCCGCCGGCGGCGTCGCTGCCTCCGGCGCCGCCTGTGCGGGCGCAGGAGCCTCCGCCGGCGCGGCGGCCTCCGCAGGCGCAGGAGACTCTGCGGGAGCAGCGGCCTCCGCAGGCGCAGGAGCCTCCGCGGGCGCCGCGGGCGCGGGAGCCTCGGCGGGTGCAACTGCCTCCGCAGTAGCCTCCGCAGGCGCAGGTGCGGCAGCGGCGGGCGCCGGCGCGGGAGCGGCGGCTGCGGGTGCGGCAGGAGCCTGTGCCGCGGCCGCGGCCGCACGTGCGGCGGCCTCGCGCTCGGCGGCCTCTTTCTTGGCCTGCTCCTCTGCCTCGCGCTTGGCCTGTTCCTCGGCCTCGCGCTTGGCGCGCGCCTCGGCCTCGATCCGCGCTCTCTCCTCGGCTTCCTTGCGTGCTCGCTCCTCCTCGGCGCGGAACACCGAGCGGCCCTCGGAGACAACCTGGCCGATCGCCTGCGTTATCAGCGCGCACGAGCGGATCGCGTCGTCGTTGCCCGGGATGACGAAGTCGATGCCGTCGGGGTCGCAGTTGGTGTCGACCAGCCCGATGATCGGGATCCGCAGCCGGCGCGCCTCTTTGACGGCGATCTCCTCGGTCTTGAGGTCGATCACGAACATCGCGTCGGGCACCCGCTGCATGTTCTTGACGCCGCCGAGGTTCGCTCGCAGCTTGGCCAGATCGGCCTGCGCGGCCATCCGCTCGCGCGTCGGCAGCAGCGCGAGCTGCCCCTCGGCCTCGAAGCGCTCGAGATCGTGCAGGCGCCGGATGCGCTGGTTGATCGTCTGGAAGTTCGTCAGCAGCCCGCCGAGCCAGCGGTGGTTGACGTACGGCATTTCGGCGCTCTCGGCGACATCCTTGATCGTGTCGCGGGCCTGCTTCTTGGTCCCGACGAACAGGACCGTGCCACCCCGATGGGCGAGCGCACCGGCGAACTCCTGCGCCTGGTCGAGCAGCGCCGAGGTCTTGAGCAGGTCGATGATGTAGATGCCGCCCCGCTCGCCATGAATGAAGCGGCGCATCTTTGGGTTCCAGCGACGCGTCTGATGGCCGAAGTGAACGCCGGCCTCCAGCAGCTCCGCAATGCCTACGTCAGCCACGGGCTACTCCCTTGTATGTTTGAAGTTCCGTACGGCTGGCGCGGACCCGGGTCAACGACCGTCGGGGTCGTTCTCCGGGCAGGGCCGCGATCCGTTACCGCACGGGTAGAAGATCCGATTGAACGGCCTACGATAGCCGTTCGGCCCGCTCGAGGGCGCCGCGCAGGTCGGCGGGCAACGGCGAGTTGCACTCGATCGGCTCGCCGCTCAGCGGATGCCCGAACGCCAGGCGCGTGGCGTGCAGGAACTGGCGCTCGAGCCCGAGCGCACCCCCGCCACCGTACTCGCGGTCGCCGCAGACGGGATGGCCGATCGCCTGCAGGTGCACGCGGATCTGGTGGGTGCGACCGGTCTCCAGGCGCAGACGCAGCAGCGAGTGCTCGGCGAGCGCGCGCTGCAGCGTGAAATGCGTGCGTGCCTCGCGCGCGCCGACTCCGCCGATCGCCATCCGTGTGCGCACGCGCGGGTCGCGGCCGATCGGCGCATCGATCGTGCCACTGCGCGCCGGCGGGCGGCCCTGCACGAGCGCGAGGTACTCGCGCTCGACGAGCCGCGCTGCGATCGCTGCCTGCAGGCGGCTGTGGGCCTCCTGCGAGCGGGCGACGACGAGCAGACCCGAGGTGTCGCGGTCGAGCCTGTGCACGATCCCGGTGCGCTCGAACTCCGGGTCATCCTCACCGCCTGCCAGCAGCGGCGCGAGCAGCTGCGCGAGTGTTCCCTCGCGATGGCCCCGCGCCGGGTGCACGACGACGCCGGGGGCCTTGTCGATCACCATCAGGTGCTCGTCCTGAAAGGCGATCGTGAACGGCTCGCCGGCGGCCGGCTCGCCGCGCTCCCCGCTCATCGCTCGGCGTGGCGGGCGTGATCGATGACGAGGAACAGGATCACGACGCCGAGCGTGATCGAGGTGTCAGCGAGGTTGAACGGCGGCCAGCCGAGCGGCAGCTTGACGAAGTCCGTCACCGAGCCGTGGCGGACACGGTCGAGGATGTTGCCGAGCGCACCGCCGAGCAGCATCCCCGTCGGCAGCCAGATCAGCGGCACGTCGGCATGGCGCGCGAAGTACACGAGCAGGACCAGCAGCGCGGCGCCGATCAGGATCGTGATGCCGAGGTGGTCGCCGGGAAGAAAGCCGAAGGCGACGCCGTGGTTGCGGGTGTTGACCAGCTCGACGCCGGGCAGCACGCCGTGTTCTTCGCCGGGGATGATCCCGTGTTCGACGGCGTGCTTGGAAAGCTGGTCGATGACGAGCACGCAGACCATCACCAGCAGCGTCAGCAGCCATGCAGAGGACGCCCGCCGCCGCCGGCGACGCCCCGGATGTTCGATCGCCGGCACGCGCGCTCAGCCGCGAATGATCTGGGCGACGAGGACTTCGTTGATCAGATAGAGGCTGATGATCGCCAGCATCGGGCTCAGGTCGAGCGCCCCGAGCGGCGGGATCAGCCGCCGGAAGATGCGCAGGAACGGTTCGCAGACGTCGCGCAGGAAGCCGAGCACCGCGTTGCTCACGCGCGAGTACGGCGGGCGCAGGCCGGCCGCGAACAGGACCTGCACGACGATGAACATGATGATCACGATGATGTACACCGAGATCAGCGTGCTCAGATATTCGGCGATCTCGCTGCGCGCGCTCGCGAGGATCATCGCCCGTCTCCGAGCACCGCGTCGAGCGCGTCGCTGAACGCGGCGCGCAGGCCGGCACGCTCGAGCGCGTCGAGCCCGCGTGCGGTCAGCCCTCCCGGCGAGGCGACCTCGCGGCGGACCGCGACCGTGTCGTTGTCGCGGCGGCGCAGCAGCTCGGCGGTGCCTGCGAGCGTCTGCACGACGAGCTCCGCGCCCTGCGCCGCGGGAATGCCCTTGCGGACGCCCGCGTCGATCTGCGCCTCGGCGACGAGCGCGACATACGCCGGACCGCACGACATCAGCCCCATCGCGACGTCGACGAGCGCGTCATCGAGCACGACCAGCGTCCCGAGCTCCGCGAACAGCTCGGCGACCGCCGTGTCGAGCGCGGGGTCCTGCGCGGCGCCGGCTGCCTGCACGACGGCGCCCTGGCGCACCTCGACCGGCAGTGACGGGATGAAGCGGTAGACGGGGATGCCCGGATAGGCGCCTGCGAGCGCGGCCAGCGGCGTCGCCGCGAGGATCGACGCGACCGCCTTCGCCTGCGGCGCGACTTCGCCGGCGACGAGCTCGAGCTGCGCCGGCTTGTGGCAGAGCACGAGCAGCTCGGCGCGTGCCGCCACCTCGGCTCCCGTCGCGAGCGCCTCCCCCCCGACCTCCGCCGCGAGGCTCTGCGCGCGCTCGGCGACCGGATCGGTGCACAGCACCGGCACGCCCCAGCCGCGAGCCAGCGCGCGCGCCATGTTTCCGCAACCGATCAGACCAATCTTCATGAGAACTCCAGACTAATGCCGAGCAAACTGCACTACCTGCAGTGCGAGAGTCAAGCCTGACAAGGACGCAGCGGGCGAAGCGTGCTCTGCACAAGAGCGAGCGAGGACACCGTCAGGCGCAGGCTATCGCGCGTCAGGTCAGGATTGGTTGAAGAAGCCCTTCTCGATCAGCCGCGCCCGCTCCTCGGCGGAGATCTCGACGTTGCGCGGCGTCAGCATGAAGACCTTGTCGGCGATCCGCTGCATGCCGCCGTCGAGCGCGTACGTCAGCCCCGAGGCGAAGTCGATCAGGCGCTTGGAGAGATCGGTGTCGGACCCCTGCAGGTTGAGGATCACGGGGATCGAGTTCTTGAACTTGTCGGCGATCTGCTGCGCGTCGTTGAAGGACTTGGGGACCACGAGGTGCACCTGGACGTCGCCGTTGCTGCGTGCGCCGACCGGCTTGAGCACCGTCGTCGCACGGCCGCGCCCGCCGCGTCCGGAGGACTGCGGCGCGGCGTCGCCGTCGTCCTCGGCGAAGATGTCCTCGTACTCGTCACGCCGTTTGCGCAGGCGCCGGACGTTCGGGCGCTCGCGGTAGCGATCCTCGATCTCGGCCTCGGGCGCCGCCTCCTCGTCGAAGTCGTCGTGATACTCCTCGGCTAGGCCGAAGTAGACGAGCGCGCTGTGCCAGGAGTCGCGGAAAGCCATCGGTGTAGGTGCGTTTCGCCCGGCGAGCCGGTTTCCCTGCTGATGCTAGTCATTCGTGCACGCCGGAGCGCGCCGATCTGCGTCTAATCATACAATCTCGTGCCGATTCGCACGATTGTTGCGCCCTCTTCGACGGCGACGGGATAGTCCTGTGAGGTGCCCATCGACAGCTCGCAAAGGCCCCGCGCGGCGGCGAGCTCGCGCAGCGCCGCGAACCAGCGGCGGCTGTCCTGCGGGTCGCGCGACAGCGGCGGCATCGCCATCAGGCCGGCGACGGGCAGCGGCGCACGCGCGATCAACGCGTCGAGGTCGCCCGGCGCGATCCCCGCCTTGCCGGCCTCGCCGGCGATGTTCACCTCGATCAGGATGCGCAGGCCAGGACGGGCTCGCTCGCGCTGGCGCTCGAGCTCGCGCAGCGCGGACGCCGATGCTACCGAGTGGATCAGGCGCACGTGCGGGACGATCATGCGCACGCGCCGGCTCTGCAGCTGCCCGATGAAATCCCACGTGAACAACTCGCCGTAGGCGGCGAACTTGGCCTCGAGATCCTGCGCGCGGTTCTCGCCGAGCAGCTTCACGCCGGCGGCGGCGAGCGCGGGCAGGTGCTCGGCAGCGATGTACTTGCTCGCGGCGAGCAGCTCGACGTCCTCGCGCGCGCGCCCCGCACGCGCGCACGCCGCCGCGATCTCGGCGTCGATCCGCGCGAGGTTCGCGCGAACCCGCTCGGCGCTGAGATCGCCGATCAGCTCAACCATGCGACCCCGCCCTGGCGACCGGCGCGCTCGCCTTCGCGCCGGTGTGAGAAGAAGCGCTCGTCACAGATCGTGCAGAGCGCGAGATCGCGCACGTCGGC
Source organism: uncultured Solirubrobacteraceae bacterium (assembly GCA_963822245.1). Taxonomy (GTDB): domain Bacteria; phylum Actinomycetota; class Thermoleophilia; order Solirubrobacterales; family Solirubrobacteraceae; genus Palsa-744. Next base: position 15,913 of record CAWGGR010000006.1, on the reverse strand, counting down.
GACACCGGCGGCGAGCAGCCGCTCGCGCGCGATCGCGCGCAGGTCGATGTTGCGCCCGTGGCGGTGGTGGTGAGCGAACGCGCAGTGCACCTCCTCGCCGACCTCATAGCAGCAGACGCCCGCCCCAGGACCGATCACGGCGGCGATCTTGGCGCCGTCGGCGAGCTCCGACACCGCGCGCACGCCCGCCTCGATCACTCCGTCGGCGAGGCCGCGCCAGCCGGCGTGGACCATCGCCACGGCGCGATCGCAGCCGAGCGCGACGGGCAGGCAGTCGGCGCCGAGGACCAGCACGCCGAGCCCGCGCAGCGCGGTCGCCTGGCCGTCGCCGTCCTCGGGGCGGACACCAGCCCGCTCGGCCGGCGGCAGCTCGGCGACGCGGCGCACGGTCGTGCCGTGCACCTGGTAGCCGCGCGCCAGCCGTGCGACGCCGACACGCTCACGCAGGCGCTCGCGCGCACGCGCTCCCTCGCCCGAGGCGATCCCGCCGACGCTCGAGAGGTTGCCCTCGCCGCGCGCCGTGAACAGCGCCCGCGCGCCGGCGGCGAGCTCGAACTCCTGCGCGGCGGCGCTCATGCCTCCGCCGCGAGCGCCGCCGCGAGCTCGGCCTCGCGCCCGGCGGCGAGCTCGCCGTCGAGCTTGCTGGCGAGAGCGTGCGCGAGCCGGCGCCCGATCTCCGGCCCGGCGGGGACGCCCGCGGCGAGCAGGTCCGCCCCGCCGATCTCGAGCTCGACGAGGCGCACGCTCTGAAACCACTGCTGCGCGGCCTCGGCGCCGCGCGAGGAGTGCTCGCCGGCGAGCGCGCCCGCGAGCGCGATCGCCTCGGGGGTGTGCGCGATCAGCGCGTCACGCAGCTGCGACGGCCTCGCGGCATGAGTCATCTCCCTCACCAGCGACGGCGCGAGCAGCGCGCTGCGCAGCGTTCGCTCGCGGTCGGCGGCGGTGAACTCGAGCTCGTCGAGGATCCCGTAGATCACCGGCTCGGGGTCCTGCAGCCCCGTCATCGTCAGGTGCAGCAGCAGCGAGGCCATCAGCAGCAGGTCGGCGCGTCCGTCGGCGGGGAGCAGCGCCAGCGCCCGCTCGGCGAGCTCGCGATCGAAGCGCAGGCCGGCGGGCAGCGCGGCAAGCACGCCGAGCTCACCCATCGCCGCGAGCGCTGCGGGCGCGTCGGCTTCGGCGAGCGCGAGGCGCAGCTCCGCGCCGAGGCGCGCGCGCGAGACGGTCATCAGCGCGCCGCCTCGCAGCGCCTCGGCGGCGAGCGCGGCGGTCGCCCGCTCGAGCTCGAAGCCGAGCCGCGCGCGGTAGCGCGCGAGGCGCAGCAGACGCGTCGGGTCGTCGATGAAGCTGTGCTCGTGCAGGACGCGCAGACGCCGCCCCGCGAGATCCTCCTGCGCGTGCGGCGCGCAGGCCAGCGCGCCCCGCTCGGCGCCGCCGAGCGCGATCGCGATCGCGTTGACGGTGAAGTCGCGCCGCGCGAGATCCTCATCGCGGCTGCCCGCGCGCACCTGAGGCAGCGCGCCGGGCGCCGGATATGACTCGGCCCGCCGCAGCGCGACGTCGATGCGCCCGCCGTCCCACGCAAGGATCGCCGTGCCGAAGCGCTCGTGCACCGTTGCGCGCGGTCGCGCGCCTGCCTGCACGAGCAGCGCCGAGAGTTCCTCGAGCAGCCCCGCAGCGTCCTCGGCGACGGTCACGTCGAGCTCGCGTGGCACGCCTCCGAGCAGCAGATCGCGGACCGCGCCGCCGACCAGCGCGAGGTCCTCGCGGGTCTCACCGAGGCGCAGCAGCTCGGCGCCGCCGGGCTCTGAGCGCAGCGCCAGCAGCAGCGCGGCGCCGCTCCCCTCGGCCGTCGCCGGGCCGGCATCGTTCATGCGCGCCGGCTCATTGGCCCTGGCGCACCGCGATCCCCGCGCTCGCCAGATGCGCCTTGGCCTCGGCGAGCGTGTAGCGCCCGTAGTGGAAGATCGACGCGCACAGGACGGCGTCGGCGCCGGCCGCGAGCGCCTGCACGAGATGCTCGAGCTCGCCCGCGCCACCGGAGGCGATCACGGGCACGTTGACGGCGTCGCTGACCGCGGCCACGAGCTCGAGGTCATAGCCGTCGCTCGTGCCGTCACGGTCCATGCTCGTCAGCAGGATCTCGCCGGCCCCGCGCGCGACTCCCTCGCGCGCCCACTCGACGACATCGCGTCCGGTCGCGCTTCGCCCGCCCGCCAGGTACGCCTCCCAGCCGGCCGCTGCACCGTCGCGCGCCTCGCGCGCCTTGGCGTCGATCGCGAGCACGACGCACTGCGCGCCGAACACTCCCGCTAGCTCCCCCAGCAGCTCGGGGCGTTCGAGCGCGGCGGAGTTGACCGAGACCTTGTCCGCGCCCGCATCGAGTACCGCCTGCGCGTCGGCGACCGAGCGGATGCCGCCGCCGATCGTGAACGGCACGAACACCTCATCGGCGGTGCTGCGCGCGAGCTTGGCGATCGTCTCGCGCTTCTCGTGGGTCGCGGTGATGTCGAGGAACACGAGCTCGTCGGCGCCCTCGTGGTCGTAGTGCGCGGCCAGCTCGACCGGGTCGCCGGCATCGCGGATGTCGAGGAATTCGACGCCCTTGACGACGCGGCCCGCGTCGACATCCAGGCAGGGGATGACCCGCTTGAAGTGCACAGCAGAACCGTAGCGTCAGTCTGCCAGCGCGGCGTGGGCGTCGGCGATCGTGAACCGCTGCTCATACAGCGCGGTGCCGACGATCACGCCGTTGAGCCGCTCCAGCGAGAGCTCCCTGCGCAGCGCCGAGAGCGCCTGCAGATCGGCGAGCGTGCCGATCCCGCCGGAGAAGATCAGGTTGCCCGCGCCGGTCGCCTGGGCGACCCAGATGACCTCCTCGCGGTTGGCGCCGTCGAGCATCCCGTCGTGGTCGATGTTCGTGAAGACGAAGTCGTTCACGCCACGCGCGCGCAGCTGAGCAAACGCCTCGCGCGCGGGCATGTCGGTCGTCTCCAGCCAGCCGTGCGTCGCGACCATGCCGCCGCGCACGTCGACGGCGACGAGCACCCGCTCGGGCCCGTGCGTCTCGAGCGCCCGGCCGAGCAGGTCGGGGTCGGCGAACGCGGCCGTGCCGAGGATCACGCGCGTGGCGCCCGCGGCGAGCGCCTGCGCGATCGCCTCCGCCGAGCGCAGTCCGCCGCCGTACTGCACCGGCAGATCGAGCTCGCGCGCGATCGCGCCGAGCCGCGCGAGGTTGACCGGCGTGCCCCGCTTGGCGCCGTCGAGGTCGACGACGTGCAGGTAGCGGGCGCCCGCCTGCGCCCACGCCCGGGCCGCGGCCAGCGGATCGGCGTCGTAGACCTTGCTCGCGTCGAAGTCTCCCTTGACCAGCCTCACGGCGGCGCCGCCGAGGATGTCGATTGCCGGGAAGAGCTTCACCCGGCGAGCAGGCGCAGGTCGGCGGGCGCCGTGCGGGCGGCGCAGATCGCCGCGAAGTTGCCGAGCAGGCGCAGCCCCGCCGCGGATGACTTCTCCGGGTGGAACTGCACGCCGTAGAACGAGCCGTGCTCGACGGCGGTCACGAACGGCGCGCCATAGTCGGCGGTGGCGAGCACATCGGCGGAGGAAGTCGGCACGGGCGCGTAGGAGTGCACGTGGTAGAACGCGCAGCGGCTCGGCAGCGTCCCGCTGAGCCGCGAGCCGGGTTTTGTGAAGCTGACCTCGTTCCAGCCGATGTGCGGCAGCTTCAGCGCCCCCGGCTGCAGCGCGCGCACCTCACCGGGCACGATCCCGAGCCCGCTCGCACCGCCGAGCTCGGTCGAGGACTCGAATGCCAGCTGCATGCCCAGACAGATCCCGAGCACGGGCGTGCCCGCGGCGACGCGCTCGCGCAGCAGCTCGTCGAGGCCGAGCGCGTGCATGCGCTCGATCGCCCGCGGGAACGCGCCGACGCCGGGCACGACCAGCCCGGCGGCGTCGCGCAGGCGTTCCACGTCGGCGCTCACGCACGCGCGCACGCCGACGTGCTCGAGCGCCTTCTCGACCGAGCGGCGGTTGCCCATGCCGTAGTCGACGACCGCGATCTCGACGCCCGCAACGCTCGTCTCGCTCATCCGCTCAGCGTCCCCTTCGTGCTCGGCACCCCGGTCTCGCTGGGGTCGATCGTGACGGCGCTCCTGAGCGCGCGCGCGAACGCCTTGAAGGCCGCCTCGATCATGTGGTGGGCGTTCGTTCCCGATTCGACGCGCAGGTGCAGCGTGAGCTTGGCGGCGTTGGCGAGCGCGCGGAAGAACTCCTCGGTCAGCTCGTGCTCGAAGCCGCCGGTCGCGCCGCCCGGCAGCTCGGCGCTGAACAGCGTGAACGGTCGCCCGGAGATGTCGATCGCGCAGCTCGCGCGCGCCTCGTCCATCGGCACGCTCGCCGATCCGTAGCGGACGATCCCGGCGCGATCGCCGAGCGCGACATCGAGCGCCTGGCCGAGCACGATCGCGGTGTCCTCGGCGGTGTGGTGCGCACCGGTCTGCAGGTCGCCGCTGACGCTCACATCGAGGTCGATGTGACCGTGGCGCGCGAGCAGGTCGAGCATGTGGTCGAGAAACCCGACGCCGGTGGCGCGCGTGCCTGCGCCGGCGCCGTCGAGCGTGAGCGTCAGCTTGACGTCGGTCTCGGCGGTGCGGCGCTCGATAGTCGCTGTGCGCGCGGTGCTCATCACGTTGCATTCTCGCGCACGCGCGCATGCATCGATTCCGCGTGCACGTCGAAGCCCTCCGCGCGCGCGATCGGGACACCCGCCGCCGCTAGTTTCCCGGCGCCCGCTCCGATCCGCACCTCGGCCATCGTGCGGCGGAAGTGACGCGGCGAGAGCATCGAGGCGAAGCGCGCGGCGCCGCCGGTCGGCAGCACGTGATTGGAGCCGGCGACATAGTCGCCGAACGCGGTCGCGCTGGCGGCGCCGACGAACAGGCAGCCGGCGGCCCGGACCTTCGGCGCCAGCACCTCGACGTCGGCGCCGATCAGCTGCAGGTGCTCCGGGGCGAAGCTGTTGGCGAGCTCGAGCGCCTCACGCGCGTCGCGCACCTCGACGATCGCGAACGCGGCGGGACCGACGCTGGTGCGCTCGACCACGAGCGCGGCCAGCTCCGCCGAGAGCGCGTCGCAGACGGCCGGAGCGGCGCAGACGGCGGCGACGAGGCTGCCCTCGCCGTGCTCGCCCTGGGCGAGCATGTCGAGGGCAGCGAGATGCACCTCGTGTGGTCCGACCTCAGCGCCGAGCGCGATCAGCAGGTCGCTCGGGCCGGCGAAGCCGTCGATTCCGACGAGCGCGGAGAGCTGATGCTTGGCCTCCTGCACGTAGAGGTTGCCGGGCCCGACGATCACGTCGACGCGCTCGACGGTCTCGGTGCCGTACGCGAGCGCGGCGATCGCCTGCGCGCCACCCATGCGATAGACGCGCTCGACCCCGCACAGCCGGCAGGTGCCGAGAATCACGGGGTCGATCTCACCGTCGAGCCCCGGCGGCGCGCAGACGGCGACGTCGATGACGCCTGCCGAGCGCGCGGTGACGACGCCCATCACAACGGTGCTCGGGTACGCGGCGCGCCCACCCGGCACATATACGGCGGCAGAGCCGACCGCGACCTCGCGCAGCAGCACGCGCTGGCCCTGCGGCAGGTCGACGGGGATATCGGCGCCGATGCCCGCGCTCGCGACCTGGGCGACGTTCGCGATCGCGACCTGCAGGCCGGCGACGAGCTCCAGCGGCAGGCGCGTGATCGCCGCGTCGAGGTCCTCCGGTGCTACCAGCAGCGGCCGCAGCTCGCCGCCCGCGGTGTCGAAGCTGCGCGTGTACTGCGCGAGCGCGTCATCGCCGCCGCTGCGCACGCCGGCGACGATCGCGGCGACCTCGGCCTGGACAGTCGCCGCGGAGGCGATCAGCGAGCGCAGCTGGGCGGCCGCGCCCGCTGCGCCGCCGAGGCGCTCGAGCTCGCTCGGGCCCAGCCGCTCGAGTCGCACTACGGCGCTCCGGCCGCCGACAGGGGGCGCAGGCGCTCGAGCAGATCGTCGATCGCCGCGGCCTTGAGCTTGTGCGCGACCGGGTTGGCGATCAGCCGCGCGGTGCAGACGACGATCTCCTCGCGCACGATCAGGTTGTTCTCGCGCAGCGTCGTGCCCGTCGCCGTCAGGTCGACGATCGCCTCGACCATGCCCGTCAGCGGCGCCAGCTCGACCGACCCCTTGACCTCGACGATCTCCGCCTGGCGGCCCGTCTCCTCGAGATGGCGCGCGGCGATGCGCGGGTACTTGGTCGCGACGCGCATCACGCCGAGGCGGCGCAGCGCCTCGAGCGCGGTGTCCGCGCCGGCGGTCCCCGCGAGCACCATCGTGCAGCGCCCGAAGCCGAGGTCGAGCAGCTCGTAGACCTCGCGTCCGCCCTCATCGAGCGCGGACGCGCGCCCGCCCTGCTCGAGCAGCACATCCTTGCCGGTGACGCCGAGGTCGGCTGCGCCGGCCTCGACGTAGGTGGGCACATCGGACGGCCGCATCGTGATCACGCCGATGTCCTCGAACAGCAGCTTGCGGTCGTTCGAGCGAAGCTCTGCCGTATCGAGTCCGAGCCCCGCGAGCAGGTCGACGGTGCCGGTGAACAGCGAGCCACGCGGGACCGCGATAGTGAGCCCGTTGATCGGCGTCACGAGGCCGCCCGCACGGCCGAGTTCGCGAGCAGCGCGCCGGTGCCGCGCTCCTCGCCCGCGAGCGCGATGTGCAGGCGGTCGACGCCGAGCGCGAAGCCGACGGCCGGCAGGCTGCGGCCGAAACGCCCGAGCAGCTCGTCATAGCGCCCGCCGCCGCCGATCGGCGCGCCGAGCGCGGGGTCGTAGACGTCAAACACGGCGCCCGTGTAGTAGCCGATGTTGCGGATCAGGCCGAGATCGAAGATCACGCGCTCGGCGACGGCCGGCTCGAGCAGTCCGTGCACGCTGCGCAGCCCCGTGATCGCCGCCGCGGCCGGCGCGGGCGCCTCCGCGAGGATCTCAGGGCCGCCGCGGCGCTGGGGCACGTCGAGCAGCAGCTCGGCGGCCTCGCCACCGAGCCCGGAGCCGGCGAGCGTCGCTTCCAGGCCGACGAAGTCGCGCAGCACGAGCGCCTCGAGCAGCTCCGCGCGCAGCTGCTCGGGCACGTCCAGACTGGCCATCAGCGCAGGGAACAGCGAAGCATCGCCGAGGCCGATCCGGTAGTCCTTCAGGCCGGTCGCGTCGAGCGCGTGACAGAGCACCGTCAGTGCCTCTGCGGTGCCCTCCGGCGCGGGCGCGCCGATCAGCTCGATACCCGCCTGCAGGAGCTCTCGTGGCTGGCCGCGCTGCGGGCGCACGCCGCGGTAGCAGTGCGCGAAGTAGCAGAAGCGCAGCGGCGGCTCGCTCGTCGCGTAGCGGGTCGCGACGACGCGCGCGATCGGGACCGTCATGTCCGAGCGCAGCACCAGCACCGCGCCGGACTCGTCGAAGACGCGGTAGGCGGGCCGCGCTTCGGCCATGTCCGCGCGCGCGAGCACCGCCTCGTACTCGAGGGCCGGCGTGTACACCTCGCCGTAGTCGTGGCGCTCGAAGACGCCGCGCAGCGTGTCCGTGATCGCGCGCACCTCGCGCGTCTCTTCTGGAAGCACGTCGCGCGTGCCGCTGGGGATCGGATGGATCATGAAGACCCGAGCTTATGCGTGCACGGGCTCCGTGGCAACGCGCTCGATGCGTGCGCCGAGCTCGCGCAGGCGCTCGTCGATGCGCTCATAGCCACGGTCTATCTGGCGAATGTTGCCGATCTCGCTGCGCCCTTCGGCGCACAGCGCCGCCAGCAGCATCGCCATCCCGGCGCGGATGTCCGGCGACTCGACGCGCTCGCCGCGCAGCCGCCGGGGGCCGGTGACGATCGCTCGGTGGGGATCGCACATGACGATGTCGGCGCCCATCAGGATCAGCTTGTCGGTGAAGATCAGGCGGTTCTCGAACATCCACTCGTGCACGAGGATCGACCCCTGCGCCTGCGTCGCGAGGGCGACCGCGATCGACGTCAGGTCCGCCGGGAACGCCGGCCACGGACCGTCCTGGATCTTGCTCTTGTACTCGCCGACGTCCGCCTGCGCGACGAGCTCCTGGCCGCCCGGGACGATCACGTCGTTGCCGTCGAGCTCCGAGCGCAGCCCGACCCGTTCGAACACGAGCCGGATCATGCGCAGATCGCCGGGGACGGTGTCCTTGATGCGCAGTTCGCCGCCAGTGACGCCCGCGAGCGCCATGAAGCTGCCGATCTCGATGTGGTCGGGCGCAATCTCGTGCTCGCAGCCACGCAGGCGCTCGATGCCGTTGACCGTGATCAGGTTCGAGCCGATCCCCTGAATGTCGGCGCCCATCTTCACGAGCATCCGCGCGAGGTCCTGCACGTGCGGCTCGCATGCCGCATTGCCGATCACGGTCGTGCCGGGGATCAGCGCGGCGGCCATCAGCGCGTTCTCGCTCGCCATCACCGACGGCTCGTCCATGAACACGTCCGTCGGGCGCAGGCCGCGCGGGGCGCTCAGCACGATCTCGCGCCCGCAGTCGGCGACGGCGCCCATCGCGCGAAACGCGTCGAGATGCGGATCGAGGCGGCGCCGGCCGATCACATCGCCGCCCGGCGGCGGCATCACCGCGCGCCCGAAGCGCGCGAGCAGCGGGCCGGCGAGCAGGAACGATGCCCTGATCTGCTCGGCGAGCTCGCGCTCGATCGCGACCTCGTGCACGCCTGCCGCGCACAACGCAACCTCGTTCGCGCCGCGCCAGCTGACGTGGACGCCGATCGCGCCGAGAATCGCGAGCATCGCCTCGACGTCGCGGATGCGTGGCACGTTGCGCACGAGCACCTCGTCCTCGGTGAGGACACTGCAGGCGAGGATCGCCAGCGCACCGTTCTTGTTCCCGGCAGGAACCATCGTGCCGGAGAGCGGGACGCCGCCGTCGATGACGAACTTCTCCATGAGCTGTGGGCGCCGCCTGCGGCCCAGGATCGGCCCACCGGAATGACGCCTGGAGAGCGTAACAGCCATCTCTCCGGTGGAGTTCGCGCTGGGCGCTGATCGCCCTGCACGCCGCCCTCGCGATCGCCGCGCGGGCGCCCGGTCGCGCGGCGCTGCAATTCCCGTTGCATGCCAATGGGGTCTCGATCGCACGCGCAGAGCCAAATTCGCGTTCTGGCGGGCACACGCACACACGTTCGTGTCGATGCCGTCCGGCCCCGTTCCTATCTTACGAACACATGTTCCCCCCAACGCGAACATCACCGCTCAGGCAGCGCGCCCGCAGCGCGCTCGGCGTGGCCCGCTCGTTCCTGCTGCTCGAGGACGACTACGAGGTCGACTGGGAGGTCGGCCAGGACGAGCGCACCGAGGTGGAGCATCCACATCGGGCGGCGTTGGCGGCACATGCGATCGGCGATCGGCTGGCCCATCGCCGGCCGGGTGAGCCGCCGGCGCCTCCGCACCCCTGCCTCTCCCCCGTCAATCTGCCGGCGCGGTCGTACCAGCGCCGGCCGGTTGGGCGGGAGGGGCAGCGCGGCCGCGCGCAGAGCACGCCTCAGTCGCCGCCGCGATCAGCGACACTTGGGCGCTAGCTCACCAGCCGTGAGCGAAGGGAGCCCCTGATGGAGCAGCGCCTGAGCCTCGTGACACTTGCAGTCGCCGACCTCGAGCGCGCACGCGCCTTCTACGCGGCCCTCGGCTGGAGCACGCGCGCGGCACCCGCCGACGACGTCGCCTTCTACCAGTGCGGCTGCATGATCCTCGGCCTGTGGGCGCGCGAGCAGATGGCCGCCAACGCGGACGTCGAGCTGCATAGCGGCCCGGCGGCCGTCGAGCTCGCGTACAACACGCGCTCGCAGGAGGAGGTCGACGACGTCCTCGCGCAGGCCCGCGCCGCCGGTGCCACCGTCCTGCACGAGCCTCAGGAGACCTTCTGGGGCGGCTACTCGGCGATGTTCACCGACCCCGACGGGCACCGCTGGGAGGTCGCCCACAACCCGCACTGGCAGCTCGATGACGCCGGCGGCGTGCACCTGCCCTCCTGACCCGGCGCGGCGCAGGGCCGGCGCAGCGAGGCGCTGTCTCGAGCGCAAACGACAAAGGGCCGCCCGCTGGGCGACCCTTTGAGAAAAAACCGGCGGCGTCCTACTCTCCCAGGCCCTTACGGGCCAAGTACCATCGGCGCTGAGGGGCTTAACTGCTCTGTTCGGAATGGGAAGAGGTGTTTCCCCCTCGCTAAAGCCACCGGAAAAAGGCGAGAGACCACGCCTCCCGGTCCTTCAAAACTGCACAGCGCCACAAACGAGTACCACTTCCCTTTACGGGAATCAAAAAATCCGTCAAGCCCTCGACCCATTAGTACCGGTCTCCTCCAGACGTTGCCGTCCTTCCAGATCCGGCCTATCAACCTGGTGGTCTACCAGGGGTCTTACTCCCTCTAGGGGATGGGAGAGTTCATCTCGAGGCCGGCTTCCCGCTTAGATGCTTTCAGCGGTTATCCGATCCACACGTAGCTAGCCTGCTATGCCCTTGGCAGGACAACAGATACACCAGAGGTGCGTTCATCCCGGTCCTCTCGTACTAGGGACAAATCCTCTCAACTCTCCAACGCCCACGGCAGATAGGGACCGAACTGTCTCACGACGTTCTGAACCCAGCTCGCGTACCGCTTTAATGGGCGAACAGCCCAACCCTTGGGAGCAACTCCACCCCCAGGATGCGACGAGCCGACATCGAGGTGCCAAACCGGGCCGTCGATGTGGACTCTTGGGCCCGATAAGCCTGTTATCCCCGGAGTACCTTTTATCCGTTGAGCGACGGCACTTCCACTTGCTACCGCCGGATCACTAAGACCTGCTTTCGCACCTGCTCGACTTGTCAGTCTCGCAGTCAAGCTCCCTTACTACCTTTACGCTCTACACACGATTTCCAACCGTGCTGAGGGAACCTTTGTGCGCCTCCGTTACATTTTGGGAGGCGACCGCCCCAGTCAAACTACCCGCCTGGAACTGTCCAGCGCCCGGATTCACGGCGCGCTGTTAGAAATCCAATACACCAAGGGTGGTATCTCAAGGTTGGCTCCACACCGGCCGCAACCGATGCTTCAAAGCCTCCCACCTATCCTGAGCGAAATGCACCGAACTCCAATACCAAGTTGTAGTAAAGGTTCACGGGGTCTTTCCGTCTAGCCGCGGGTACTCGGCATCTTCACCGAGACTGCAATTTCACCGAGCTCCTCGTTGAGACAGCGCTGAAGTCGTTACGCCATTCGTGCAGGTCGGAACTTACCCGACAAGGAATTTCGCTACCTTAGGACCGTTATAGTTACGGCCGCCGTTTACCGGGGCTTAGCTTCGCTGCTTCGAACCGAAGTCCTAACAACTCCACGTAACCTTCCGGCACCGGGCAGGCGTCAGCCCCTATACGTCGTCTTTCGACTTAGCAGAGACCTGTGTTTTTGGTAAACAGTCGCTTCAGCCAATTCACTGCGGCCCTCTCAGGCTCCACTCGCGAGGAGTTTCACCTTACTGGGGCGCCCCTTATCCCGAAGTTACGGGGCGATTTTGCCGAGTTCCTTAACGAGGGTTATCTCGATCACCTTAGTATTCTCTACTTGCCCACCTGTGTCGGTTTTGGTACGGGCACGCGCTTCCTCCCTAGAGGATTTTCTTGGAGGTATGGCGTCAGGAACTCGCCGGCTTAGTGCCAGCTGGCATCGCACCTCAGGTTATGCAGCCCCGCATTTTACAAGGGCCACCCCTACATGCTTACCCCAGGACAACCATCGCCTGGGCTTCCCTAGCCTTCCTCGTCCCCCCATCGGTCAAACGGAAGCGACGTGGTACAGGAATATCAACCTGTTGGCCATCGACTACGCCTTTCGGCCTCGCCTTAGGTCCCGACTAACCCTGAGCAGACGAACTTTACTCAGGAATCCTTGGGCAATCGGTGGAGGGGATTCTCACCCCTCTTTCGTTACTTATGCCGGCATTCTCACTTCCCAAGCCTCCACGGCTGGCTTACGCCGCCGCTTTACTGGCATGGGAACGCTCTCCTACCGCGCGATCGACCCGAAGGTCTCACGCACCCGCAGCTTCGGTGACTAGCTTGAGCCCCGTTACATTGTCCGCGCTCGAACACTTGACCAGTGAGCTGTTACGCACTCTTTCAAGGATGGCTGCCTCTAAGCCAACCTCCTGGTTGTCTATGCACTCGAACATCGTTTCCCACTTAGCTAGTACTTAGGGACCTTAGCTGGCGGTCTGGGCTGTTTCCCTTTTGACGCTGAAGTTTATCCCCCAGCAACTGACTCCCGGAGTAAACGTGACTGGTCTTCGGAGTTTGCCTGAAGTCGGTAACCTGGTAGGGCCCCTAATCCAAACAGTGCTCTACGGCCAACACGCAATTTATCCGAGGCTATACCTAAATATATTTCGGAGAGAACCAGATATCACTGAGCTTGATTAGCCTTTCACTCCGACCCACAGGTCATCCGCCCAGTTTTCAACCTAGGTCGGTTCGGCCCTCCACGAGGTCTTACCCCCGCTTCAGCCTGCCCATGGGTAGCTCGCTCAGTTTCGGGTATACCGCCTACGACTATGTCGCCCTATTAGGACTCGCTTTCGCTACGGCTCCGCTCATCGCTTAACCTTGCCGCAGACGAGTAACTCGCCGGCTCGTTATGCAAAAAGCACGCGGTCACAGATCTAGTCTGCTCCCACCGCTTGTAGGCGCGCGGTTTCAGGTACTATTTCACTCCCCTTCCGGGGTACTTTTCACCTTTCCCTCACGGTACTAGTCCGCTATCGGTCACCAAGGAGTACTTAGCCTTGGAGGGTGGTCCCCCCAGGTTCAGTCCGCGTTTCACGGGTGCGGACTTACTCAGGAACGTCTGACAGGAGATCGTGCAGTTTCGTCTACGGGACGGTTGCCCTCTATGGTGCGCGGTTCCACGCGCTTCGACTACCACATGATTTTGTAACTCCTGCCGAGCCGGACACGACTCGGAACAAACGCCCTACAACCCCCGGCAGACAACGCATGTCCGCTTACATCTACCAGGTTTGGGCTGATCCCCTTTCGCTCGCCACTACTCAGGGAGTCTCTGTTGATTTTCTTTCCTCGGGGTACTGAGATGTTTCACTTCCCCCGCTTGTCTTCGCCCGGTCTATGTGTTCAACCGGGGATAACGCCGCATTACCAGCGCTGGGTTTCCCCATTCGGGAATCCACGGGTCAAAGGCTATTCAGCGCCTAACCGTGGCTTATCGCAGCCGTTCACGCCCTTCATCGACTCTTGGTGCCAAGGCATCCACCATGCGCCCTTACTATCTTGACGGTGATCTGGCCCAACTCGACGTCGGTGCCCGTTGCGGAGCACGTCGGTCTTGCAGGGCCCGGTGATACCCGTTATTCAGCCGCCGCTTATCGATGGCGGCTGATGTGGCTTCTGTGCAGTTTTCAAGGACCGTGGAGAGGCGTATAACGCCGGCCGGCCTCGCGCCAAGTCGGTCACGCCGCTTACGGACGTGTCCACGCGAACACCGGCGGGCGCCGGTCTCTCAAAACTCAACAGCATGCTGGGGTCGTTTGCTTGTGCCCCGTATGGGGTGCGGCCGTCTGCCGGCGAGCTCCCCAAGTAGTAAGGGGCTGCGCGGCGCGCGGCCATCCAGCCAGGTTCGGTCGACATGCTAGGCCCGATCCGCTTGGACATCGCCGGGCCTCTTGGGCTCGGCGACCGCGCGGGCGCTGCCTGCAATGCAGCCAGCCCCCTGGATCGGGGCACCGCTAGGTGCTCCCTAGAAAGGAGGTGATCCAGCCGCAGCTTCCGCTACGGCTACCTTGTTACGACTTCACCCCAGTCACGAGCCCCACCTTCGACGGCTCCCTCCCTTGCGGGTTAGGCCACCGGCTTCGGGTGTTGCTCACTCCCGTGGTGTGACGGGCGGTGTGTACAAGGCCCGGGAACGTATTCACCGCGGCAATGCTGATCCGCGATTACTAGCAACTCCGCCTTCATGCAGGCGAATTTCAGCCTGCAATCCGAACCGAGACGCACTTTAAGGGATTCGCTCCACCTCGCGGTATCGCAGCCCTCTGTATGCGCCAATGTAGCACGTGTGTAGCCCTGAACATAAGGGGCATGAGGACTTGACGTCATCCCCACCTTCCTCCGGTTTGTCACCGGCAGTCTCGCATGAGTCCCCAACTAAATGCTGGCAACATGCGACGGGGGTTGCGCTCGTTGCGGGACTTAACCCAACATCTCACGACACGAGCTGACGACAGCCATGCACCACCTGTGAAAGTGCCCCGAAGGGAAGACGTGTTTCCACGCCGGTCACTCACATGTCAAGCCCAGGTAAGGTTCTTCGCGTCGCGTCGAATTAAACCACATGCTCCGCTGCTTGTGCGGGCCCCCGTCAATTCCTTTGAGTTTTAGCCTTGCGGCCGTACTCCCCAGGCGGGCAACTTAATGCGTTAGCTTCGACACGGGGGGAGTCGACACCCCCCACATCTAGTTGCCATCGTTTACAGCGTGGACTACCAGGGTATCTAATCCTGTTTGCTCCCCACGCTTTCGCGTCTCAGCGTCAGTCACGTCCCAGCGAGCTGCCTTCGCCATTGGTGTTCCTCCTGATATCTGCGCATTTCACCGCTACACCAGGAATTCCACTCGCCCCTTCCGGACTCTAGCCCGACAGTATCCACCGGCATTCCAGGGTTGAGCCCTGGACTTTCACAGCGGACTAATCGGGCCGCCTACACGCTCTTTACGCCCAATAATTCCGGACAACGCTTGCACCCTACGTATTACCGCGGCTGCTGGCACGTAGTTAGCCGGTGCTTCTTGTGAAGGTACCGTCACTCCGTCCGGCTATTCACCGGAGAAGCTTCGTCCCAACTGAAAGGGGTTTACAACCCGAAAGCCTTCTTCCCCCACGCGGCGTTGCTGCGTCACGCTTTCGCGCATTGCGCAAGATTCCCCACTGCTGCCTCCCGTAGGAGTCTGGGCCGTGTCTCAGTCCCAGTGTGGCTGATCGTCCTCTCAGACCAGCTACCCATCGAAGCCTTGGTGAGCCGTTACCTCACCAACAAGCTAATGGGCCGCGGGCCCATCTTGATGCGGAGGCCGAAGCTTCCTTTCCCCTTGCGGGCACATCCGGTATTAGCCCGAGTTTCCTCGGGTTGTCCCGGTCATCAAGGCAGGTAACCCACGTGTTACTCACCCGTTCGCGGCTCTGCCCCAGGGCAAGCCCTGGTTCGTCGCTCCACTTGCATGTGTTAAGCACGCCGCCAGCGTTCGTCCTGAGCCAGGATCAAACTCTCCGTGAAGAACTTCACGAAAAGCTGTCATTGGTTTGCTTTCGCCGATCGCACGCAAGCGCACGACTGGCTACAGCAGCACGAAACCTATACACCGTGGTTCCGAACCATGACGGGGTACTGCTCTACTTGACTCTTTGACCGCCACCCGGAACGCCATGGGCGCTCCGCCGGCGGGTCGAACCTGGACGCACACCACGATCACGAAACTGATCGTAGATGCGCATGCTGTTGAGTTTTCAAAGACCGCCCAGCCTCGCCGAAAGGGTTTCCTTCGGGAGAAGACCGATTCCGACCCACGCCCAGGGGCGCCTGCGGGCCGACCGGGGAGTATAGCGCGCAGCGCCCCCCGTGCCTAGCCCGCGTGCAGGCGCCGGAAGCGCCGCCGCCCGACCCTCAGCACCTGCCCTTCGGCACGGGCGACCGGGACGTCGTGTTCGCCCGCCGTGAGCGGCACGTCGGCGAGCGTCACCGCGCCCTGGTCGATCAGCCGGCGCGCCTCCGAGCGCGAGGTCCCGAACTCGCGCGCGATCAGGCCCGGCAGGTGGACGGTGGGGCCGTCGGC
>CAWGGR010000005.1:0-263486 GCA_963822245.1 uncultured Solirubrobacteraceae bacterium | reverse complement strand
CGAGGAGCTGCGCGACGAGCTGCTGGACACGCTCGCGCGCGCGTTCGCAGACAACCAGAACTCCTGGGAACTCCGCGCCGACGGCGTCTGGGAGCGGCGTGCGCCGGGCCCCGACGAGCCGCCGCGCAGCCTGCAGCTCGAGCTCGCCGAGCTCTACGCGTTGCGCGCCAGCACCGAGCCGCCGTCGGAGGAGCGCGAGGCGGTCGGGCGGCTCAACCGCTGATCGCGCGCGCCGCGGGCGGCGGGCAGCTCAGATCGAGTCGAGCGCCGCCTTGAGGTCATCGACCGACTGGTAGTCGAGGCCGAGCAGATGATCGTGGCGGTGGCGCACGATGCCCTGCTCGTCGATCACGATCACCGCGCGCTTGGTCCCCAAGCGCGCGGAGAACGCGCTGTATGACCTGGCGACCTGCTTGTCCACGTCCGCGAGCAGCGGCACATTGAGCCCGTGCTTGGCGACGAACTCCTCGTGCGAGGCGAGATCCTGGGAGGAGATGCCGAGCACCGTCGCGTGCAGCGACGCGAAGTCGCCGCCGCGATCACGGTAGGAGCAGAACTGTTTCGTGCAGACCATCGTGTTGTCGCCCGGATAGAACAGCAACACGACGCGCTCGCCGCGGTGCTCAGAGAGCTTGAACGGGCCATCCGTGCCGGGAAGCTCGAAGTCGGGTGCCTCCTCGCCGACTGCTGGGGTCTTGGCCATGTGAGCGCTCCTGTCGTCTCGGCGGGGCGGCAGGTGCCGGCCCGCGCTGGAGCATAGCCGTGCCGCGCCGGCGTGTGCCGCAACGGCCGTCGCCGCGGCGATTGTGCGTCCGTGCGAGCGCTAGCCTGACAGCCATGCTCGAGGAATCGCTCGCCGGCCAGCTGCTGCTCGCCTCGCCGACGCTGCGCGACCCCAACTTCTCGCGCACGGTCGTGCTGATCGGCGGCCACAGCGAGGAGGGCGCGATGGGCGTCGTGCTGAACAGGCCGTCCGCGGTCACCGTCCGCGAAGCCGTGCCGCAACTCGAGGATGCGGTCGGCGCGCACGAGCCGGTGTACGTCGGCGGGCCTGTGCAGTCGAGCTCCGTCGTGTTCCTCGCGGAGTTCCTCGACCCGGCGAGCGCCGGCCTGCTCGTGCTCGGGCGAATCGGGTTTCCCTCCCCGGAGGCGGGCCTCGAGGAGCTGGCCGAGACCACCGAACGCCGGCGCGTGTTCGCCGGGCACGCCGGCTGGGGCGCCGGCCAGCTCGACGCGGAGATCGAGGACGGCGACTGGATCACGCACGCGGCCGAGCCGCGCGACGTCTTCACCGACGTGCCCGAGGAGCTGTGGAGCAGCGTGCTCACCCGCAAGGGCGGCAGCTACGCCCTGATCGCGCGGATGCCGTTCGATCCGAGCGTCAACTGAATTCCGCGCCGCTGCGGCTACGCTTTGCCTGAGGCCTTCCCCCTGGCCCACCCTTCGGCTGACATCCGATCGCTGAAGTCAGTCCCCCGCAGAGCCGTCTGGAGTCCGCTGTGCTGAAACTCGCCCGCTGGTCGACCACGCATCGCAAGTACATAGTGATCCTGTGGGTGATCCTGCTGCTCGGCGTCAACTTCCTCGCCCGGTCGGCCGGCACCAGCTACTCGAACAACTTCACGCTGCCCAACTCCGACGCGCAGCGCGCTGCGGACCTGTTGCAGAAGAGCTTCCCCGCGCAGGCCGGCGACCGCGACACGATCGTCTACAAGGTCAGCTCGGGAAGCGTTCTCGACGCGGACGTGAAGGCGCACATGAACGCGATGTTCGCCGAAGTCGCCAAGCTGCCGCACGTCGCGGCGGTGATCACCCCATACGCCGGCGCCACAGCAGGGAAGTCGATCTCAGCCGATCAGAGGATCGCGTTTGCGACCGTCGTGTTCAACGAAAAAGCGAACCTGCTGCCGAAGAGCGCGGCCGAACGGGTGATCAGCGTCGCCCGCGCAGCCGCGCATCCGGGGCTGCAGGTGGAGCTCGGCGGGCAGGCGATCGAGGCGACGCAGAAGCCAGGCTTCGGCCTGTCGCTCGCGGTCGGGCTGATCGCGGCGATCATCGTGCTGCTGATCACGTTCGGATCCGTGATCGCGATGGGACTGCCGATCGTCACCGCGCTGTTCGGGCTCGGCACCGGCCTTGGCCTGATCGCGCTCGCGACGCATCTCATCGATACCCCCGACTTCTCCTCCGAGCTCGCCGCGATGATCGGCCTCGGCGTCGGGATCGATTACGCGCTGTTCATCCTGACCCGCTTCCGCGAGGCATATGCGAGCGCGGGGCCGACGTTCCAGAACGCGCGCGAGTCGGTCGTGCAGGCGATCGACACGGCCGGGCGCGCCGTGCTGTTCGCCGGGTCGACCGTGGTCATCGCGCTGCTCGGGATGATGCTGCTCGGAGTCGAATTCCTCTACGGCCTGGCGATCGCCGCGTCGATCGGCGTGCTGCTCGTGATGTTCGCATCGCTGACGCTGCTGCCCGCGCTGTTGACGATCGCCGGTCCCCGCGTCGCCGCCGGCGGGCGCCGCGCGCGTAAGCGTGCTCGCGCCACCGCCGAGTCCGGCGACGGCGTCCTCGCCGCCGGCGCGGCGGCATCCGGCGGCGCCGGCGCCGGCGCCAGGTGGATCGGCTGGAGCCGCGTCGTGCAGCGCCGCCCGAAGGCGATCGCGCTCGCGGCCGCCGGCTCGATGCTGCTGATCGCCGCTCCCGCAATCGCACTGCGACTCGGCTCGAGCGACGCCTCCAACGACCCCGCCGGGCAGACGACCCACCGCGCCTACGAGCTGCTCGCCGAGGGCTTCGGCGAAGGCTTCAACGGTCCGCTGCTGGTCGTCGCGAAGGTGCCCGATCCCGGCCACGAAGCAGCCGAGAACGGCGTGCTCCTGACGAGCGTCGAACACGGCGGCACGAACTCGGTCGAGCATCTGCGCGCGGCGATCGCCGCGACTCCAGGCGTCGCCGCGGTGGCACCGCCGAAGCTCAGCCCCGACGGCAGCGTCGCGACGATCACCGTCTACCCGAGCTCATCACCGCAGGCCTACGCGACGACGCAGCTCGTCAGGCGCCTGCGCCAGGATGTGATCCCGCCGATCGCAACGAGCAGCGGCCTGACCGTCTATGTCGGCGGCGTGACAGCCGGCGGCGTCGACTTCGCGACGACGCTCGGACACAAGCTGCCGCTGTTCATCGGCGTCGTCGTGCTGCTCTCCGCGCTGCTGCTGCTGATCGTCTTCCGCTCGCTGGTGATCCCGCTGCAGGCGGCCTTCATGAACCTGCTCAGCATCGGCGCCTCGCTCGGGCTGCTGGTGATGATCTTCCAGTGGGGCTGGCTCGGGGCGGTCACCGGCATCCAGCCGGGGCCGATCGAAGCGTTCATCCCGGTGATGCTGTTCGCGATCGTGTTCGGGCTGTCGATGGACTATGAGGTGTTTCTCGTCTCGCGCATCCATGAGCGCTGGAGCCAGACGCGGGAACACTCGCGCGCGGTCGCCGAGGGCCTGGCCCTGACCGGACGCGTCGTGACGGCCGCCGCCGCGATCATGGTCTGCGTGTTCCTGTCCTTCGTGTCCGGCGAAAACCGTGTGATCCAGGAGTTCGGGCTGAGCCTCGCGAGCGCCGTCTTCCTCGACGCGCTCGTCGTGCGCTGCCTGCTGCTGCCGGCGACGCTGTTCCTGATCGGACGCGCGACCTGGTGGCTGCCGGAGTGGCTCGCGCGGCGGCTGCCGCGCGTCAACATAGAGGGCGCGAGCCGGGCCGCCGGGCCCGCTCGCGACGGCGGATCCGCACCACGCGCGCACGTCACCGTGGCGACCGAGGGAGCGGACGGCTGAGCCCACTCCATCGGGGTGCGGCCGCGGCGCTCCTGTGGGCGGCCGCCGCCTGCGCCCTGCCATCTCCCGCGCAGGCGACGACGGCGAGCGAGGAGCGGGGCTCGGCGCTGGTCGTGTTCGCACCGGTAGGGGCGTCTCAGCTCGCCGCGATCCCGGGCCTGTCGATCGGGATCATGTCGGCGACGCAGGGTCGCTATTCCACCGCCCAGCTGCTGCTCGACATCACCCAGGGAGCGAGGATCGCATCCTCGGCCTACAACAGCTCGCTCCCGCCCCCGCTGTCGCTGATCACCGACGGCTCCGGGGGCTTCGTGCGCGGATGGCCGGCGGCCAGGGCGCGTGCCGAAAGCGCGCCGCAGCTCCTGCGCCCGGGACTGCTCGCGGCCAGCATCCCCGGTGGCGCCGGCTACGCCGGAACAACCGGCGACGTGCACACCGACGGCGCGCTCGCCGCCGACCTGGATGGCCGCGTCGCCGCCGTGTCGCTCGGTCCGGCAGACACCCTGCTCGCGCGCTGCGCACAGCTCAGCGCCACGCACAGCCTCGTCGTCGCCGACCTCCCCGGCGGCCGCGAAGGGTCGGCGGACCTGCTTGCGCTCGCCCGCCGACGCGATCCGCGCGAGCTGCTGATCGTGCTCCAGCGCGTGCCGGACGCTCCCGGCCACGAGCTGCTGTGGAGCGCCGCCGCCGGGCTGCCGGGTGCAGGCGCGCGCGAGCTGACGTCGGTGAGCACCAACGAGCGCGGCCTGATCTCCGCGGTCGACGTCGCGCCGACGGTGCTCGCGCGCCTCGGCATCGCGATTCCCGCTGACATGCGCGGAAAGCCGCTCGAAGCCCACGGGCCGCTGCGGCTCGGCTCGATCGAAGCGCTGATGCGCCGCCTGCAGGTGATCGGCGGACGCCGGCTGCCCGCATTCGGCTGGCTGCTGTGCGCGTGGCTCGCGCTGCTCGCGCTGTGTGCCTGGCGGCCACGCTCGCGGGCGTGGGCCCTGCGCGTGGGCGCTCTCGGTGTCCTGTGGGCCCCGGTCGCCGTGCTGATCCCGGCCGCGCTCGAGCCCGGCGCAGCGGCCGAGTACGCGATCATCGCGGTCGCATGTCTCACGTTGGGGGCACTCAGCGACCTGGCGCTCCCGTGGCCGCGCGCTCCGATCGCGCCCGCGCTCGCCGCCGTCGTGATCCTGACGGTCGACGCGCTCGCGCACACACAGCTGCTGATGCGCTCGCTGCTCGGCCCGGACCCGTTGCTCGGTGCGCGTTTCTACGGGATCGGCAACGAGCTGAAGTCGGGGCTTGCGGTGCTCGTGCTGGCGGCGGTCGCCGGCGTCCTCTACCCCGCCGTGCGCGGCCGCCGCGCTGCGCTGGCGATGGCCGGCGCCGGCGTCGTCCTGGCGGTGGTCGAGGGATCGGCGCGGATCGGCGCGGGCGTCGGCGGGGTGATTCTCGTCTGCTTCTCATTCGCCGTCGCGTCGGTCCTGCTGCTCGGTGGCGGCGGAGCGAGGCGCGCGCTGATCGTCCTGATCGCACCGCTCGCCGGGCTCGTCGCGCTGGCCGCGATCGATCTCCTGACCGCACACGGAGGCGGGCACTTCACGGGCAGCGTCCTGCACGCGCGTTCGGCGAGCGACGTGCGCGACCTGATCGTGCGCCGCTACTCAGCCGCCTGGGGCGAGCTGCACAACCATGTGATGCCGCTCGCCACGATCCTCGCGCTGGCCTATGCCGTGATCGGCTTGAAAGAGCGCGAGCGCCTGCTCGCGCCGGTCCACGGAGACCCCGCCTGGCTGGCGGCGATGGCCGGCGGAGTCGCGGCCGGCGTCGTCGGCGCCCTCGTCGAGGATTCGGGGCCGGTCCTGCTCGTCGTCGCCGTGTTCACGCTCGGCTGCGTCGCGACATACCTGTGGGGGCGCGAGGATGCCGAGCGCGCGGCGCCGGCGCGCCGCGGCTCTCGGCGCGCCCCGATCAGCCGAGCGTGAGGAGAGACGGCGAGGCGCGCGCGGGAGGCCCGCCCGCGCCCCCCTGAACCGCAGGTCAGTCGCGTTCGCCTTTGCGGCGCATCAGCAGCACCGCGCCGACCACGATGATCACCAGCAGCAGCACGCCGCCGGCGATGTAGCGGATTTTGTGGTGAACGGCTTTCGTCGGCTGCTGCGCTTTCGCCTGGGTCGGCGTCAGAACCGTCACCGCTACGTGCTTGCCCTGGACCAGGGCGATCGTCGCCGCCGACTGGTGCGGCGGGTAGAGAGCGAGCACGTGCTGGCCGTTCTTCAACGTGATGCGCATCGAGCGGAGGCGCTTGTTGAACGTCACGGCGGCCACCTGACCGCCGTCCAGCTGCTGGACGAATACGGGGTAGCCCTCCTTGGTGTAGTGCACCACGACTTCTTCGGCGCCTGCGCCAGCGGGCACAACGAGCGCGGTGAGCGCCAGGCAGATCGCCACAAACACGGCCGGGAGTGTCATTCTCAGTCTGTTCATCGGCCGTACCCTAGTGGCTGGGGCGCCCGCGTGCCGCACGGGCGAGATCGTCTGCGGCGAGCCGCGCGCGCCTCGCCCGCGCGGCGGGCCGGTCGCACCGCGGGGACCTAGACGCGCCCGGTGTCGCGCCGATATGCGCGCGCCGCGAGGATGCTGAGAATCGCGGTCCATCCGATCACCACGGCCCAGGCCATGGCCGGCCACACGCGCCCCCCGAGTGCCACGTGGCTCGCCTGGACGAGCCAGTACGACGGCAGGTACTGCCCCAGGTCGTGCAGGAAGCCGCTCGGGATCGGGAACCAGGTCCCGCCGAGAAACGCCAGCAGCGAGATGCCACCGCCCATCGCCGGGCCGACCGACTCCGGGGTCAGCAGGTGGCCGATCAGGATCCCGAGCGCGGCGAACGGCACGAGCGCCACCACGATCAGGCCCGTCATCTTCAGCCACTCGTCGGCCGGCAGGCTGACGCCGAGCGAAGTCCCCGCCAGGTACAGCGCCAACAGGCTCAGCAGCGCCATCATGTAGCCCGTCAGGACCTTCGCGCGGAAGTACACGCGCGGCGGCAGCGGCGTGATTCGCAGCTGCCGGTTCCATCCCACCTGGCGCTCGCTCGCGATGCGCGCGCCGCACGACAGCATCGCGCTCATCGTCCCGAAAGCCGCCAGCCCGACCATGTAGTAGAGCGGCGCCGAGATGCCGGTCGAGGCGAAGTTGCTGACGTTGCGCTGAGGGCCGGCGATCACGAAGTAGAAGACCAGCGGAAAACCGAGCGAGAGAAAGAAGAAGCGCCGGTTGCGCAGCGTGCGCAGCAGCTCGTAGCGAAGGTAGACGAGCGCGATCATCGCGCCGGACCCTCGGCCCGAGCTTCGCCCCCGGCCGGCCCCTCGCGATCGCTCGTGAGCGCCACGAACGCCTGCTCGAGCCCGGCCGCCGCGATCTCGATGTCGCGCGCATCGGGATGAGCGGCGAGCAACGCCCTGATCGTGGCGTCGGAGTCGGCGCACGTGAGGATCACCGCGTCGCCGTGGCGCTCAGCGCCGTTGACGCCCGGCAACGCCGTGAGCGCAGCGACTGCGACCGACGGCAGCGTCGCGCGGATCGTGCGCGTACCGACCATCGCCTTGATCTCGGTCGTCGGCCCGTCGGCCACGATCCTCCCCTGGGCCATCAGCACAGCTCGGTCGGCGTATGCATCCGCCTCCTCGAGGTAGTGCGTCGCGAACACGATCGTCTTGCCGCGCGAGGCGAACTCTCGCATCGTCGCCCAGAACCCACGGCGGCCCTCGACGTCCATCGCGACGGTCGGCTCGTCGAGCACGAGCAGCTCCGGGTTGCTCACGAGCGCGACGGCGAAGCGCACCCGCTGCGTCTGTCCGCCGGAGAGCTTGTTCGTCCGCTGGGAGGCGATCTCGCTGATCCCGGTGAGCTCGAGCACCTCATCGACGTCGAACGGCGCCGGGTACAGCGAGGCGATCATCGCGACAAGCTCGCGGACCGACAGGTCTTTGATCAGGGCTCCGGTCTGCAGCATCGCGCCGATGGCCCCGTGCGCGACCGCCTCGCTCGGCGAGCGGCCGAACACCGAGACGGTGCCGCCGTCCGGGTCGAGCAGGCCGAGCAGCATGTCGATCGTCGTCGACTTGCCGGCACCGTTGGGCCCGAGCAGCGCGACCGTCTCGCCGGCGGCGATCTCGATGTCGATCGCGCGCACCGCGAGGATCGGGCCGTTGGGCCCGGGGAAGGACTTCGACAGCCCGCGCAGCCGGATCTCGCGGGCACCGACCGCGACGCTCATTTGCGCGCGGTCCTCACCGCCTTCAGCCGCTCGACCTTGCCCAACACCACCTTGCGCATCCGCACCGACACCGGGGTCGCCTCGACCGCCTCGTCCTCGCGCACGAACTCGAGTGCCTCGTCAAGCGTCAGTTTGCGGTGGGCGTCGAGGCGCACGAGCACGTCGGAGGTCGAGGAGCGCATGTTCGTCAGGTGCTTCTCCTTGACCGGGTTCACGTCGAGATCCTCCGAACGCGCGTTCTCGCCGATGATCATGCCCTCATAGACCTCCTCGCCGGGCCCGACGAACAACGAGCCGCGCTCCTGCAGCGTGAACAGCGAGAACGTCACGGTCGCGCCGCGGCGGTCGGCGACGAGCACTCCCGAGTTGCGCGTCAGCAGCTCCCCCGCCCACGGCTCCCAGCGGTCGAACACGTGGTGCATGATGCCCGTGCCGCGGGTCTCGGTGAGGAACTGCGTGCGGAAGCCGATCAGCCCGCGCGCGGGCACGAGATAGTCCATCCGCACCCAGCCGGTGCCGTGGTTGGTCATGTGCTCCATCCGGCCCTTGCGCGCGGCGAGCAGCTGCGTGACCGTGCCGACATGCTCCTCGGGCACATCGACCGACAGGCGCTCGACGGGCTCGTGACGCTTGCCGTCGATCTCGCGCTCGACGACGTGCGGCTGCCCGACTGTCATCTCGAAGCCCTCGCGGCGCATCATCTCGACGAGGATCCCGAGCTGCAGCTCGCCGCGGCCCTGGACCTCGTAGGTGTCCGGCCGCTCGGTCTCCTTCACACGCAGCGAGACGTTGCCGACGAGCTCCTGCTCGAGGCGCGCCTCGATCTGCCGCGCGGTCAGCTTGTCGCCGTCTTTGCCGGCCAACGGCGAGGTGTTGACGCCGAGGGTGATCGACATCGCCGGCTCATCGACGGTGATCACGGGCAGCGCGCGGGGATCACCGGGGTCGGCGAGCGTCTCGCCGATCGTCACCTCGGCGATTCCCGCGACAGCGATGATCTCGCCCGGGCCGGCCTCGGGAGCATCGACGCGCTCGAGCGCGTCGGTGACGTAAAGCTCAGCGACCTGGGCTTTCTGGATCGAGCCGTCGGCGCGGCACCAGGCGATCTGCTGCCCCTTGCGAATGTTGCCGTGGCGCACGCGGCAGATCGCCAGCCGGCCGACGTACGGCGAGGCGTCGAGGTTCGTGACGAGCGCCTGCAGCGGGTGCTCGTCGTCGTAGGTCGGTGCCGGGATCCGCTCGAGCAGCAGGTCGAGCAGGGGCGCGAGGTTCTCCTCCTGGATCGGCTGCGCAGGGTCGTAATCGAGCGAGGCGACCCCCGCCTTCGCGTTGCAGTAGACGATCGGGAACTCGATCTGGTGCTCGTCGGCGTCGAGGTCGAGGAACAGCTCATAGACCTCGTCGACGACCTCCGCGACGCGCGCATCGGGGCGATCGACCTTGTTGATCACGAGGATCACCGGCAGCTTCGCCTCGAGTGCCTTGCGCAGCACGAAGCGCGTCTGCGGCAGCGGCCCCTCGGACGCGTCGACGAGCAGCAGCACGCCGTCGACCATCGTCAGCCCACGCTCCACCTCGCCCCCGAAGTCGGCATGGCCGGGCGTGTCGATGATGTTGAGCTTGACGTCCTTGTAGCGCAGCGACGTGTTCTTGGCGAGGATCGTGATCCCCTTCTCGCGCTCGAGATCCATCGAGTCGAGCACGCGCGTGGCGACGTCCTGCCCGACCCGGAAGGCGCCGGATTGCCACAGCATCGCGTCAACCAGCGTCGTCTTGCCGTGGTCGACGTGGGCGACGATCGCGACGTTGCGGATGTCATCTCTTGTTACAAGCACGGTCCGACAGGCTAGCGGCGTCCCGCGCCGGTCCTGGGACGGAGGCGCGAAGCGGCGCCCTGAAGTGCGCCTCGGGGACGCGCCGTCGCGTGTATCTGTGGGCCTCGCGCACGGGCGCCTTCAACCGCCGCCGCCCGAGCGGCCCGTCGATGAACTCGCCGGAACTGACGCGACCCGGCGGTTCAGCGCGTGCGATCGGGGTAGAGTGTTTTGAGGACCAGGCCTTCAGGATCGTGCCGGCCTGGCCGATATGAGCCAGGAAGGGAGTCGAAATGCCTTCGGGAACAGCCATCGCAGCCTCGACACCATCCATCGTTCCGGGCGTCAGTGACGGCCCGGGAGCGCTGTTCGTGCGCTGGCAGGCGCACCACGACGCGGCCGCGCGTGAGGCGCTGGTGCAGCGCTACATGCCGCTGACACGGCGACTGGCACGCCGCTACGGGCGCTCATCGGAGCCCTTCGAGGACCTGCTCCAGGTCGCCTCGCTCGGTCTCCTGAAGGCGCTCGACCGCTATGACGCCGGCCGCGGATACCCGTTTGAGTCCTTCGCCGTGCCGACGATTCTCGGCGAGATGCGTCGCTACTTCCGCGATTCCGGCTGGGCGGTGCACGTCCCCCGGGGAGCTCAGGAGCGTGCGCTGAAGGTGCGCGACGCACAGGAGCAGCTCGCCGGTGAGAGCGGTCATGCGCCGAGCGTGGGCGAGCTCGCCCAATAC
This sequence comes from uncultured Solirubrobacteraceae bacterium, assembly GCA_963822245.1. GTDB lineage: Bacteria > Actinomycetota > Thermoleophilia > Solirubrobacterales > Solirubrobacteraceae > Palsa-744. The sequence continues at coordinate 252,838 of CAWGGR010000005.1, read as the reverse complement.
CTCGAGTTCGACGCCGAGGATGTGATCGACGCGCTGCAGGCGATTCACGCGTACGAGACCGTCTCGCTCGACGCCCCGCGGCCGGGCGGCGGTGAGGACGCAACCTCGATCGGCGACGCGATCGGCGCCGACGATGAGCGCTACGAGCTCGTCGAACTCGACGCGACCGTCGCGTCCGCGCTCGGGCACATTCCCGCGCGCGAGCGCCTGATTCTGCAGATGCGCTTCGTCGATGACCTCACGCAGACGGAGATCGCCGAACAGCTCGGCATCTCCCAGATGCAGGTCTCGCGCCTGCTGCGCCGCTCGCTCGATCAGCTGCGGACACTGACCGGTGCCGACGCAGAGGCGCGCTAGGCGCGTTCGCGTCGGCCGCGTCCGCTTCCGGGAGTGAACATGAAGCGGACGACGCGACAAGGGGAGATTTGCTCGCTCGGAGCGAGATGGCCGAAATCCCGAACGTCCGGCTGAGCCTCTCCAGCCGGGCCGAGAACGTCCTGCTCGTCCGCCAGGCACTCAACGGCCTGGCGGAGACGATCGGTCTCGACCCGCTCGAGCTCAACGACATCAGCACCGCCGTCAGCGAGGCCTGCAACAACGTCGCGATGCACGCCTATGACGGCGTCGAGGGCCCGCTCGAGCTGGAGATCTACGTCGGGCCCACCACGCTGAGAGTCGTCGTGCGCGACCGCGGCGTCGGCATCAGCCCCCTGATCGAGGACGCCGAGTCGAGCGGAATCGGGCTGCCGATCATGCTCGCGCTCGCGCAGAGCGTCGAGTTTCGCGATCTCGACGGTCACGGAACGGAGGTTCGCCTCGAGTTCGCGACAACGGCGCGGACCGACGAGCTCGAGCGCCCGGCGCCGGGCGCGTGGGCGCTCGACACGCTCGAGCACGGCGCGCGCTCCGACGTGACCGCGCTGACGCTCTCCCCGGCGATGCTCGCGCGTACCGTTCTGCCGCGCCTGCTGAGCGCGCTCGCGGCGCGCGCGTTCTTCTCCACCGACCGGATCTCCGACGCGCAGCTGCTCGCCGACGCACTCGTCGCGCACACCGACGAGACCCTCAGCGGCCGTCAGCTGAGCATCGACATCAGCGTCGCGCCGCGCGAGCTCGAGCTTCGGCTCGGTCCGCTACAGGCCGGGCGCACGAGCGCGCTTGACGACGACGGCCTCGGCCTGCTGCTCGCGCGCCTGGCCGAATCTCACGAGGTGCACTCCGCCGCCGCCGGCGAGGTCCTCGCGTTGCGCCTCGTCGACAACGCCCGCGGATAGGCGCCCACCGGGGCCTGTCAGTGCAGGGTGACGCCCAGCGAGGCCGACGAGCGCCTGCCAGAGGCCGGCCTGAAGCCGATACCCAGGCACACGCAGAGGTGCCCGCCGCGCTGCCGCGCGCGCGAAGCCGGATGTCGATCGTCGTTCGAGCCATCTCCGGGTTCTGAGGTGCCCGTCGCCTCCGGCGGCCAAACGTCGAGCGATCTCAGCAGCGCCACGGCGAGCACTCGGCGACGGATGCCGACCGGCCCCAGGGTCTGAGGGCCGGCCGACAAGCCGCACTTCGCCACCCGGGGGTGGGCAACGGCAGCGGGGGGTACGCGCCGCGGCCCGCGAGGGGCGACATTGAGCAATCGGGAATATGCCCACTCGCGCTCGTCGCTAAACACGATCCGGACAACTTTATGTCGAGCGTCTCCAGATCCCGCCGGGGGTGGTCCGGTGAGTTCGTCGGCAGAGCCGCCGGACCGCAGGCACGCCGGCCCTGGGACGGCCGCTGGTAACCTGATCGGCGGTCGAACCGGCGTGATCGCGCGGCGGTCGCTCCACCCAGGTGGTCTGTGCCCGGACACTCGTTTCGTCATGAGATGGTCCTCTATGCCGAAGGGCCCGATGGCTTCGTGCGCAGCACGCTGCCCGCGATCGAAGGCGCCCTGGCGGCCAACGAGCCGGTGCTCGTCGTTGCCGGCAGCGAGCGGATCGAGCTGCTGAGGGAGGCGCTCGGCGAGGACGCCGGCCGCGTCGGTCTCGCGGACGTGCGCCAGCTCGCGCGCAACCCCGCGCGGATCATTCCCGCATGGCGTCAGTTCCTCGCCGAGCAGAGCCCCAACGGCGACCACGCGCTGGGCGTCTGCGAAGTGATCTGGTCGGGGCGCACGCCGGCCGAGCTCGCAGAGTGCGAGGTGCATGAGTCGCTGCTCGATCTCGCCTTCGGCGAGGGCCAGGCGTGGCGGCTCCTCTGCCCGTATGACCTCGACAGCCTCGACGATGAGGTGATCGAGTCCGCGCAGCGCGGGCACGCCTTCCTGGCCCACAACGGCGACAGCCTGTGCAACGAGCGCTACGCCCACGCGCACGAGCCGCCGCGCCCCTTCGCGGGCTCGCTGCCGGCTCCGCTCGCGCCGGTGCAGGAAGTCTCCTTCACCGGCGAGGACCTCGGCGGGCTGCGACAGCTGCTCTCACGCTGGGCCGGCGAGGAGCAACTCGACAGCGAGCGTATCGAGGAGCTCGTGCTGGCCGTAAACGAGCTGGCCACGAACAGCGTCCGCTACGGCGGCGGGCGCGGCGAGATGCTGCTCTGGCGCGAGGACGGGGCGCTGCTGTGCGAGGTCCGCGACGAGGGCCACATCACCGACCCACTCGTTGGTCGCAGCCGCCCCACACCGCAGGCCAACAACGGCCGCGGGCTGTGGCTCGCGAACCAGCTGTGCGATCTCGTTCAGATCCGCTCATCTCCGGAGGGCAGCAGCGTGCGGGTCCACAAGCGGCTCGGCTGACCGGGCAACTGCCAGATCAGCGGTCTGCGAGGGCTAGAATTCAGGCATGGGGGCCAAGGACCAGCTTCGCATCGCGGTGCGCCATGAGAGCGACCGCGTGATCGTCTCGCTCGACGGCGAACTCGACATGGCCAACGCGCCGCGCCTGCAGGGCACAGTCGAGGGCGATGAGCTCCGCGGCGAGGGCACCGTCGTGTTCGACCTCGAGCGGCTCGGCTTCGTCGACTCGACCGGCCTGAGGATCATCCTGCTCGCGCGCGAGCGCTGCCGCGAGCGCGGCCAGGAGTTCGCGGTGACACGCGGCTCGCAGCAGGTTCAGCGCCTGCTCAGCGTCACCGGCGTCGCCGAACACCTGCGTACGATCGCAACCCCCGACGAGCTGCTCGTACAGCCGGGCTAGAGCTCGGCCAGACGCCGCCGCAGGAAGCGCCGCTCGGGCTCGGAGCGGACCAGTTCGAGCGCGCGCCCATAGGCGGCCGCGGCCTCCTCGCGGCGGCCGAGACGGCGCAGGAAGTCGGCGCGTGCGGCGTGGAAGTAGTGATAGCCCTCGAGCTCGAGGCGATCAACCGCCTCGAGACCGGACGCCGGCCCCTCGGCCTCCGCGAGCGCGACCGCGCGGTTCAGCTCCACGACCGGGGAGCCCGTCAGCGCGGCCAGGTGGCCGTAGAGCACGACGATGCCCGGCCAGTCGCTCTGCTCGCCGGTATGCAGATCGGAGATCTCCGCCTGCAGCGCGTAAGGCCCGCTGCCCGTGGGGCCGCTGAGCGCGCGCGAGCGCGCGAGCGCCGCCCGACCGGCCTCGATCTGCGCGCGGTGCCAGAGCGAGCGATCCTGCTCGGCGAGCAGCACGAGCTCGCCGTCGCGTACTCGCGCCGCGCGGCGCGAGTCGTGCAGGAGCATCAGCGCGAGCAGGGCGAAAACCTCCGGCTCGTCGGGCATCAGCTCAGCCAGGGAGACGCCGAGCTGAATCGCCTGCTCCGAAAGGTCTGCGCGGCCGTCGTAGCCCTCGTTGAAGATCAGGTAGACGACCGCCAGCACCGCCGCCAGGCGGTCCGGGAGCAGGTGCGCCGGCGGGATCCGGAAGGGGATTCCCGCGTCTCTGATCTTGCGCTTGGCGCGCACGAGGCGCTGCGCCATCGTCGCCTCGGGCACGAGAAAGGCGCGCGCGATCTCATCGGTCGTCAGCCCGCCGAGAGCGCGCAGCGTGAGCGCGACCTGCGCCTCCAGCGCCAGCGCCGGGTGGCAGCAGGTGAAGATCAGCTCGAGCCGCTCGTCGCGGAACATCGTGTCCTCGATCTCGTCCTCCACGGCGTCAGGCGCCTCGAGCAGCTTTGCCTTGTTCGCAAACGTCCGTTCGCGACGGATCCGGTCGATCGCGCGGTTGCGTGCGGTTGTCACGAGCCACGCCCCCGGGTTCGCCGGGATCCCTTCCTGCGGCCATCGCTCGGCAGCTACCGAAAACGCCTCCTGGGTGGCCTCCTCGGCGAGGTCGAAATCGCCGAGGAAGCCGATCAGCGTGGCGAGCACGCGGCCCCACTCCTCGTGGAAGACCTGCTCGATCAGTGCTCCACCAGCGGACGCACCTCGATCGCACCGCCCATCCTCGCGGCCGGGATCCGCGCGGCCAGCTCGATCGCGGCGTCGAGATCGCTCGCCTCCAGCATGTAGTAGCCGCCGAGCGCCTCCTTCGTCTCCGAGAACGGGCCGTCGGTCGTGAGCGTGCGTCCATCCTGGACTCGGACGGTCGTGGCCGTCTCGGCAGGCTGCAGCTGCGCGCCGCCGGTCACGCCCGGCTCCTCGCGGATCGCGAAGTACTCGCCCGAGACGGCGTCTTTCTCGCTCTCGCTGAGACGCTCCCAGTTGTCCATCGCCGCGCCGGTGTAGATCTGGATCAGATAGTTCATCGCTGCCTCCGTTGCAGGGTATTGGTCACCTGTATGACGATCCAACGTAGGTGAGATCGACCGCGCGCGCATCACATGCCTTGACACATATATAAGCATCTGATTATCTATCAGCTATGATGTCCACGTTTGAGGCCGTCGCCGAGCCAGCCCGCCGCGAGATCCTCGACCTGCTCGTCGACGGGCCCCGCGCGGTCGGCGAGCTCGTCGCCGCGACGGGGCTGAGCCAGCCGAACGCCTCCCGCCACCTGCGCGTGCTGCGCGACGCCGGCCTGGTCGAATCGAGCACCGCGGGGCAGCGCCGGCTCTACACGCTGCGCGGTGACGGCTTCGGCGACCTGGCGCGCTGGCTGACGCCGTACGTGCTGCTTTGGCAGGGCGGCCTCGGCGCGCTCGAACGCCACCTGCACCGAGGAGAGTGATACGGATGCCCGACACGTCCCATGCCGTTCTGGAAGACCACCACGGACGCTGGGCGCTGTGCTTCGAACGCCTGTTCGCGCACCCGCGCGAGCGCGTATGGGAGGCGCTGACGAGCGCCAGCGAGCTCGAGGACTGGCACCCGACGCCGTTTCAGCTGGAGCCGCGCAGTGGCGGCCGCGTCAGCTACCGAGCCGGCGACGGAACGTCGGCGTTCACCGACGGCACCGTGCTCGCGTTCGAGCCGCCGCGGCTGCTCGCGCACACCTGGGGCGAGGACGAGCTGCGCTGGGAACTACGCCCCGACGCGGGCGGCTGCGTCCTGCGCCTCAGGCACATCTTCGACGACCGCTTCAAGGCAGCCCGCGACGGCGCCGGCTGGCACCTCTGCCTGCAGGCGCTGTCACGCGCACTGGCATCCGATCCGCGGCCGCGGCGCCGACACGGGTCGCGGCTCCCGAGCGACTGGAGGCGGCTCAACAGCGAATACGAGCAGCGCTTCGGGATCGCGCCCGAGCAGGCGACACCGCCGCCGAGCTAGGCGGCGCCCCGGCGCGGGCGCCTACTCGAGCACGAAGGCGACTTCGTCGATCACGCACCACGACCAATTCTCGCCCGGCTCGATCGAGCTCATGATCGGGTGGCGATCCTGGGCGGCATGGGCGGAGGCATGTTTGTTGGGCGAGGAGTCACAGCAGCCGACCTTGCCGCACTCGCGGCAGACGCGCAGATGCACCCAGCGTCCGCCGATCTTCAGACACTCCTCACAGCCCGGCACCTCGGCGCGCGTCGGCACCTCGGTGACAGTCACCTCGCCGAGGTGGGAGCAGGTCTCGGGGCTCATCGCCGCTGCTCGCGCGCGCTCATGTCGAGGATGGTAGTGCGCTCCGCAGCGGCGCGGCGCTCGAACAAGCGTCCGCGCGCCTTGCAATGCGCAGGACGGCCGTGCATGCTGCTCAACGTACAGAACACCAAAGACTGAAAAGGGCAAACTCACCGTGAGGTGAGGACGCAAAGCAAGAGGTCTCACTCGAGACGGCTCGGCCGCCAGCACAGCACGGAGGCTCTTGTGTTTGCCCGTTTCCCCCACATCCGACCCGCCCGAAAGCGCTCGCCGCGACGTCGCGCCCGCGCGGATGTGTCAGTCCGCTTCACCGCCTTGACCGGCTCGCCGCGGAACGAGTGCATGCTCGTGGACGCGCGCATGAAGTGAGCGCCGGTGTCAGCACCCCGGCGCATGCGCGCCGGGCGCAGGGCAGCGCCGTCCGGTCCCCCTCGTGTGGTGGGGGGCCGGACGTGCCTGTTGCCAGACCGGACCGCGACCCCCCCGCAGCGCGCTTCTCATACGCTAGGCGGCGATGACCGCGCGTGTACGAGAGGGAGTCTTCTTCGAGCCGCCGACGCCGCTGCCACGCGGGCCGCATCAGATGCCGCGCGCGCAGGTCCAGGAAGCGCAACGCCAGCGCCTGATGATGGCGTTCACCGAGCTGCTCGCCGACCGCGGCTATCAGGCCGTGCGGATCATCGACATCGCCAAGCGAGCGGGCGTCTCAAACGACGCCTTCTATGACGTGTTCGCCAACAAGGAAGAGTGCGCGACCGCCGCGCACGACCATTTCGCCGCGGTGCTCGAGCGCCGGGCCTATCGCGTCGATGTCGCTCCCAGTCACACCTGGCGAGAGTTCGTCCTCTCCTCGGTCGGCGGCTACCTCGAGACGATCACCGCCGACCCCGTCGTCGCGCGCGCGTTCCACCTCGAGCTGGACGCGGTCGGCGCGACCGCGCGGCAGCGGCGCAAAGCCGCGCTGATGCACTTCGCCGAAGCGCAGATGCGCGAACAGCAGCGCCTGTGCGCGAGCGACCCGCTGCTCAAACAACAGCCGCTGATCATCCACCTCGGCTCCGTCCACGGCGTCAGGCAGCTCGCCTGCGACGCGCTCGAAGCCGAGCGTGAACCGGACTTCTCCGTGCTGATCCCCGACGTCGTCAACTGGCTCGTCGCGGCGGCCTACGGCGACACGATGGAGAGCTCAGACTGACAGCAGCGCGCGCACGCGACCGGCTGTGCGCGTGCATGGTTGTGGCGAACCAGAGGCTCGATCCGGCCTGTCTGCGGGCACGGTCGATGTGACATGATGGCCGCGCTCGAGCGAAGCATCTCAGCGCATGGACGCCGCAACCGCGACCGAGAGGACCGGGGAGCATGAGCGCAGACGCACCAGCTCACAGTGCGACATCCGCCAACGGCTCCGGCGGCGCAGCCGCGACGCCCGCCGACGTGCTCGTCGTCTTCGGGATCACGGGCGACCTGGCGAAGGTGATGACCTTCCACTCGCTCTACCGGCTCGAGCAGCGGGGTCTGCTGGACTGCCCGATCGTCGGCGTCGCCGGCGACGACTGGACGCTCGATCAACTGCACAGCCACGCCCGTGACTGCATCGAGGGCTGCGGCGAGACGATCGACGCGGCGGTATTCGAGCGCTTCGCCGCGCGGCTCTCCTATGTCAGCGGCGACTTCACCGACGCGGCGACGTACGCGCGCCTCAAGGGGGCCGTCGGCGACGCCCGTCAGCCGGTTTTCTATCTGGAGATTCCGCCGTTCCTGTTCGGAGCGGTGATCAAGCAGCTCAAGGACGCCGGGCTCACGGACAGCGCGCGCGTGGTCGTCGAGAAGCCCTTCGGGCACGACCTCGCCTCAGCGCGCGCGCTGGCAGACGAGATCCATCAGTACATCGAGGAGTCGCAGCTCTACCGGATCGACCACTTCCTCGGCAAGATGGGAACCGACGAGTTCCTCTACCTGCGCTTCGCCAACACGATGATCGAGCCGATCTGGAATCGCAACCACATCGCGTGCGTCGAGATCACGATGGCGGAGGACTTCGGCGTGGAGGACCGGGGGCACTTCTACGACCCCGTCGGCGCGCTGCGCGACGTCGTCGTCAACCACCTCATGCAGGTGGTCGCGGTGGCCGCCATGGAGGCCCCCGCGAGCAGCGACGCGGAAACGCTCAAGGATGCCAAGGCCGCCCTGTTCAAGTCGATCCACACGGCCGATCCGGCCCACTACGTGCGCGGGCAATACGACGGCTACCTGGACATCGACGGCGTCGCGAAGGACTCGACGACCGAGACCTACGCCGCGCTGCGCCTGGACATCGACAACTGGCGCTGGTCGGGCGTGCCCTGGTTCATCCGCACCGGCAAGCGGCTGCCCGCTACCCAGACCGAGCTGCGCGCCGTCTTCCGCGAGCCCCCGCGCCTCGGCTTCATGGAGCACGGGCACCGCCGTCCCGAGCCCAACCAGTTCGTTGTCAAGCTCGACCCGTCGACCGGCACGCGGGTGATTCTCGATGCCCACCGCGCCGACCTCGCCGGCGCGGAGGCGGTCACCCTCGATGTCGAGTTCGCCGCCCAGGGAGGCGAGGCGCCGACCCCGTATGAGGTGTTGCTGCTCGACGCGATGCGCGGCGACAGCTCGCGCTTCACCCGCCAGGACGGCGTCGAAGAGACCTGGCGGATCTTCGAACCCCTGATCCAGAACCCGCCGCCCGTGCACAGCTACGCGCCGGGGACCTGGGGACCGGCGGCGGGCGATGAGCTGATTGCCGGCTTCGGCACCTGGCGGGGCCCGTGGGTGGAGTCATGAGCCCGGCGAAGGCGGCCAAGGGCAAGGGGGGCTCAGCGGCGGCGGCGGACGCCGCCGAGCAGCAGGGGGCGCCGCAGAGCGCGGCGATGCCCTCGCCGTTCCCGCCGATCGCCGACTACGCGTTCCTGTCGGATTGCCACACCGGCGCCCTTGTCGCTCCCGACGGCAGCATCGACTGGCTGTGCGTGCCGCGCTTCGACGCACCCAGCGTGTTCGGGACGCTGCTCGACCGCCAGGCCGGCTCCTTCCGCTTCGGGCCGTTCGGCATCAACGTGCCGTCCGCCCGGATCTACGAGCCCGGCACGAACATCCTGCTGACGACGTGGAAGACGCCGACCGGCTGGGTGATCGTGCGCGACGCGCTGATTCTCGGGCCTCGTCACGGCGTCGACACGGTGACACCGCACACGCGGCCGCCGACCGACGAAGACGGGCGCCACTTTCTCGTGCGCATGGCGATCTGCCTGGAGGGCGAGGTCGAGATGGAGCTGACTTGCGAGCCGGTATTCGACTACGGGCGCGTGCCCGCCAGCTGGTCCGTGGATGAGGAGGGCCACCGCGCCGACGCGACCGGCGCCGATACGACGATCAGGCTGCAGACGGACATGGCGGTCGGGGTCGAGGGCGACTGGGTCAGGGCCCGGCACGTGCTCAAAGCCGGCGAGCAGCTCTACTGCTCGCTTTCCTGGGCGGAGGGCCTGGCAGCTCCCGCCGACGTCGACGAGGCGGCGGGACACCTGACCGCGACCGCGACGTTCTGGCGCCACTGGCTCGGCCGCGCGCGGGTCCCGGACCATCGCTGGCGCGACCCGCTGCAGCGCTCGGCGCTGGCGATCAAGGGTCTTACGTACATGCCGACCGGCGCGACGGTCGCTGCGCTCACCACCTCGCTGCCGGAGACGCCGGGCGGTGAGCGCAACTGGGACTACCGCTACACGTGGCTGCGCGACTCGACGTTCACGCTGCAGGCGCTGCACTACCTCAACCTCGACTGGGAGGCTGACGAGTTCATGCAGTTCGTCGCCGACCTCGAGCCCAATGCGGACGGCTCGCTGCAGATCATGTACGGGATCGATGGGCGCCGCGACCTGAGCGAGTCCACGCGCGATGACCTCTCAGGCTACGCCGGCGCCTTCCCGGTGCGGGTCGGCAACGGCGCCTTCGACCAGCGCCAGAACGACGTCTTCGGCGCGGCGCTCGACTCGATCCTGCTGCACACGCGTCGCAGCCAGCGGCTGCCGCGTCGGCTGTGGCCGCTCGTGCAGGCGCAGGCCGCGTGCGCGACGAAGGTCTGGCGCGAGCCCGACCAGGGGATCTGGGAGGCGCGCGGCGCGCCCAAGCACTACGTGTCCTCGAAGCTGATGTGCTGGGTGGCGATGGACCGCGCGGCGAAGCTCGCGGCGTTGCGGGGTGACAACAAGCTGCAGAGCGCCTGGCACGCGACCGCCGAGGAGATCAGGGCGGACATCCTCGAGCACGGCCTCACCGCTGCCGGAGTCCTGCGCCAGCATTACGAAACGGACGCCCTCGACGCGTCCAACCTGCTAGCCGGGATCTTCGGCTTCCTCCCCGGCGATGACGAGCGCCTGCGTGCGAGCGTGCTCGCGATCGCCGATGACCTCACCGAGGACGGCTTCGTGCTGCGCTACCGGACGGGCGAGACCGACGACGGCCTCTCGGGCAAGGAGGGGAGCTTCCTGATCTGCTCCTTCTGGCTCGTGTCGGGGCTCGCGATCGTCGGCGAGATGCAGCGCGCAACCGACCTGATGGAAAAGCTCCTGCGCGTCGCCTCGCCGCTCGGCCTCTATGCGGAGGAGTTCGACACGAGCACCGCGCGCCATCTCGGCAACTTCCCGCAGGCGTTCTCGCACCTCGCGCTGATCGAGGCCGCCGGGCGCATAATCCTCGACGAGTTCACGCGGGAGCTCTCCTGATGAGCTCCTACGACGTGATCATCATCGGCAGCGGCGCCGGCGGGGGCACGCTCGCGCGCCAGCTCGCGCCATCCGGCAAGCGCATCCTGCTGCTCGAGCGCGGCGACTGGCTGCCGCGCGAGCCGCAGAACTGGTCCGCCGCGGACGTGTTCGTCGAGAACCGCTACGTCTCACCCGACACCTGGTATGACGGCGCGGGCAAGCCGTTTCAGCCGCAGGTGCACTACTGCGTCGGCGGCGCGACAAAGCTCTACGGCGCCGCGCTCTACCGCTTCCGCAAAGAGGACTTCGGCGAGCTCCAGCACCATGGCGGCGTCTCGCCCGCCTGGCCGATCTCCTACGAGGAGATGGAGCCGTACTACACGAGGGCCGAGCAGCTCTACCAGGTCCACGGCGCGCGCGGCGAGGACCCCACGGAACCGCCGAGCAGCGCGCCCTACCCGTTCCCCGCGGTCACGCACGAGCCGCGCATCGCACAGCTCGCCGAGGACTTCGCGGCCGCCGGCCTGCACCCGTTCCACGCACCGTGCGGCGTGATGCTGCAGGAGGACAACATGCCCTACAGCAAGTGCGTGCGCTGTTCGACCTGCGACGGCTTTCCCTGCCTCGTGCACGCCAAGTCGGACGCCGAGGTGCTCGGCGTGCGGCCCGCGCTCGAGCACGACAACGTCACGCTGCTGACGAACGCGACCGCCGTGTCGCTCAGCACGAACGTGGCCGGGACCGAGGTCACCGAGGTCGTCGTCGAGCGCGACGGTGAGCGCGAAAGCTACGCTGCGGACGTCGTCGTCGTCTCTGCCGGCGCTGCGAACACGGCCAAGCTGCTGCTCAGCTCGCGCAGCGAGAAGCACCCCAACGGCCTCGCCAACGGCTCGGACCAGCTCGGGCGCAACTACATGTTCCACAACAGCCAGGCGGTCCTCGCGATCTCCAAGGAGCCGAACCCGACCGTCTTCCAGAAGACGCTCGGCGTAAACGACTACTACTTCGCGAGTGACGCCTGGGAGTTCCCGATGGGCAACATCCAGATGGTCGGCAAGTCGGTCGCCGACATGTACCGCGGCGAGAAGCCGCTGATGACGAAGCTCGCACCAACGTTCACGCTCGCCGAGGTCGCCACGCACGCGATCGACTTCTGGCTCTCGACCGAGGACCTGCCGCTCGCGGAGAACCGCGTGAGCGTCGACGGCGAGGGCAAGCTGACGCTGAACTACAAGGAGAGCAACGACACCGCGCGCGACCGCCTGTTCGAGCAGCTGCGCTCGCTGCTCGCGCGCCTGGGCATGCACGAGCACCACCTGATCCCGCGCTGGGCCTACCTCGAGAACAAGATCCCGCTCGCCGGCGTCGCCCATCAGGCGGGCACTGCTCGCTTCGGCAGCGACCCGGCGAGCTCCGTGCTGAACAGCGACTGCCGCGCGCATGAGCTCGACAACCTGTACGTTGTCGACACCAGCTTCTTCCCGAGCATCTCGGCCGTCAACCCCGCGCTCACGGCGATGGCCAACGCGGTGCGTGTCGGCGATCATCTGCTCGAGCGGCTCGGCTGAACGCCCGGACCACGGCCCTGCGCGCTCGGCGGCTTGGGCGCGTTCGCGCACGCCCCCCTTGCGTCATGCTTGAACGGTGAGAGCGCTCGACCCGCGACTGCTGCGCTACGCGCGCTCGACTCGCACATTCCTGTCGATCTCCGTCGCGCTCGGCACGCTCAGCGGGCTGCTGATCATCGCGCAGGCGTGGCTGATCGCAGACGTCGTCTCGCGCGCCTTCATCGACGACCGCTCGCTCGCACAGCTGCGCGCGCCGCTGGCCGTGCTGCTCGCCGTCGTGCTCGCGCGCGCGCTCATCGCCTGGGGCGCCGAGCTGGCGGCGAGCCGCTCATCGGCGCGCGCCAAGTCACAGCTGCGTGGCGCGCTGCTCGAGCGGATCCCGGCGCTCGGCCTGGACAGCGCGCGCGAGCAGCGCACGGGCGAGCTGGCGATCCTCGCCACGCGCGGGATCGACGTCCTCGACGGCTACTTCTCGCTGTATCTGCCGCAGCTGTTCCTGGCGGTCATCGTGCCGCTGTTCGTGATCGCCGCCGTGCTCTCCGAGGACTGGATCTCGGCCGCGATCATCGCCTTCACGATCCCGCTGATCCCGTTGTTCATGGCGCTCGTCGGCGCGAGCACGCGAGAACGCATGGACCTGCAGTTCCGGACCCTCGAGCGCCTCGCCGGGCACTTCCTCGATGTCGTCGCCGGGCTGCCTACGCTGAAGGTGTTCGGGCGCGCGAAGGCCCAGGCGAGGGCGATCGGAGAGATCACCGAGCGCTACCGCACGACGGCGATGTCGACGTTGCGCATCACGTTCCTGTCATCACTGATCCTCGAGCTGCTCGCGACCGTCGCCGTCGCGCTCGTCGCCGTGGCGATCGGCCTGCGCCTCTTGAACGGCGCGCTCAGCCTGCACACGGCGCTGTTCGCGCTCGTGCTCGCCCCCGAGGCGTTTCTGCCGCTGCGCCAGCTGGGCGCCAACTACCACGCGAGCGCCGAGGGCATGGCCGCCGCCGAGCAGGTCTTCGAGGTGCTCGAGCAGCCGGCCGCGCCCGCCGGCGAGCGCAGCGACTTTCCCGATCCGGCCGGCGCCGAGCTGGCGATCGAAGGACTGGGCGTGACCTACGCCGAGCGCGCGCAGCCTGCGCTGGAGGACGTCTCGATCACGCTCGCGCCCGGGGAGATCCTCGCGCTGGTCGGCCCCAGCGGCTGCGGCAAGTCGACGCTGCTCGGGGTGCTGCTCGGGCTCGTCAGACCCGATCGCGGCTGCGTGCGCATCGGTGGCGTCGAGCTGTCGCAGCTCGACCTCGATGCCTGGCGGGCATGCCTCGCGTGGGTTCCCCAGCGTCCGCATCTGTTCAACGCCTCGATCGCCGAGAACGTCCGCCTCGGCCGCCGCGCGGCCTCCGACACGGAGGTCTGGGCGGCGCTCGGCGACGCGGGCCTCGCGGGCATCGTGCGCGGCCTGCCGCAGGGCCTCGAGACGATCTTGGGCGAGCGCGGCGCCGGGCTCTCCGCGGGCGAGCGCCAGCGCCTCGCGCTCGCCCGCGCGTTCCTGCGCGACGCGCCGCTGCTGCTGCTCGACGAGCCGACCGCGAATCTCGATGGCGATACCGAGCGGGAGATCGTCGAGGCGATCCGCCGCCTCGCGCACGGGCGCACGGTCGTGCTCGTCGCGCATCGGCCGGCCCTGATCGCGATCGCCGACCGCACGGTGTCGCTCGAGCGGGCGGAGATCGCCGCGTGAGCGCGCCGGCGGCGCGCGATCCGATCGTGGTGGCCCACGATCGCGACGGGCCACAGGCCCCGCTGCGGCGCACGCTTGCGCTCGCGCGAGGAGCGCGCGGGCGCCTCGCGCTCGCGACGCTGCTCGGCGCCGGCGCCGTGGCAGCCGCGATCGGCCTGATCGCCACCTCCGCATGGCTGATCTCGCGCTCGGCGCAGCACCCGCAGGAGTCGGCGATCGCTGTCGCGATCGTCGCCGTGCAGTTCTTCGCGTTCGCACGCGGCCTGTGCCGCTACGCCGAGCGCCTGGTCGGCCACGACGCGGCCTTCCGCGTGCTCGCCGAGATCCGCGTCGGCCTCTACCGGCGCCTCGAGCGGCTCGCGCCGCTCGGCACGCCGGCGTTCGCGAGCGGCGATCTGCTCGCGCGCCTGGTCCACGATGTCGACTCGTTGCAGGACCTGCTGCTGCGGGTAGTGCCGCCGTTCGCGATCGCGGTCCTCGTCGGCGCGGCGACGGTGGCGCTGATGTGGCTGATGCTCCCGGCGGCCGGCGTGATCCTGCTCGCCGCGCTGCTGCTCGCGGGGGTGCTCGTACCGTGGCTGACCGGGAGGCTTGCCGCGCGCGGCGAGTTGCGCCAGGCGAGCGCGCGCGCGGAGCTCACCGCAAGCGTCGTCGACCTGATCGAGGGTGCCCCGGAGCTCGCCGTCAACGGCGGCAACCCCGAGCAGCTGCAGCGTGCGCTCGCCGCCGACTCGGCGCTCACCGGCATCGCCCGCACGAGCGCGCGCACCGCCGGCGTCGGGCAGGGGCTGACGAGCCTCTGCTGCGGCCTCGCGATGTGGGGCGCGCTTGCGGCCGGCGTGGCCGCAGTGCACGCAGGGCGGATCAGCGGCGTGCTGCTCGCGGGCCTCGCACTGATCCCGCTCGTGGCCTTCGAGCTGGTCGCCGGCCTGCCCGCGGCCACGCAGACGCTGCAGCGCGTGCGCCGCTCGGCGGCTCGCGTGCTCGAGGTGATGGACACGCCGCCGCCCGTCCGCGAGCCCGAGCACCCACACGGGCTGCCGGGTCCACCGCACTCGCTGCACGCGCGCGACCTCCACTTCACCTACCCGGGCGCCGCCCATCCGGCGCTAGCCGGCGTCGACCTCGACCTGAGCCCAGGCCGGCGGGTGGCGGTCGTCGGCAGGAGCGGGGCCGGCAAGTCCACGCTCGCGGGCGTGCTGTTGCGCTTCCTCCCCTACCAGCGCGGCACGGTGACGCTCGACGGCGTCGAGCTCGATGAGCTCGATGGGGATCGCGTGCGCGAGGTGATCGGCCTCGCCTCACAGGACGCGCACGTGTTCGACAGCACCCTCGAGGAGAATCTTCGCCTGGCCCGGCGTGAGGCGAGCCGCGAGGAGCTGCGCACCGCGCTCGCGAGCGTGCGCCTGCTCGACTGGGCCGAGAGCCTGCCGTCGGGACTCGCGACAGAGCTCGGCGAGCGCGGCGCGCGTATGTC
Source organism: uncultured Solirubrobacteraceae bacterium (assembly GCA_963822245.1). Lineage (GTDB taxonomy): Bacteria > Actinomycetota > Thermoleophilia > Solirubrobacterales > Solirubrobacteraceae > Palsa-744. The sequence goes on along the minus strand of CAWGGR010000005.1, from coordinate 237,402 downwards.
CGGGGGCCAGCGCCAGCGACTGGCGATCGCGCGGGTGCTGCTCGCCGATTTCCCGCTGCTCGTGCTCGATGAGCCGGGCGAGCACCTCGACACGCAGACCGCAGATGCGATCGTCGCCGATCTGCTCGCGCTGACGCGCGATCGCGCGACGCTGCTGATCACGCACAGGCTCGCCGGGCTCGAGGAGGTCGACGAGGTGCTCGTGCTCGACCGCGGGCGCGTGATCGAGCGCGGCTCACACGGTGAGCTGCTCGCACGCGGCGGGCGCTATGCGGCGCTCTGGCAGCAGGAGAGCCGTTAGCTCGGCGTTTCGCCGCGCTCATCGATGAAGCGCGACAGATCTTCCTCACCCGCCCTGACGCCCGCCCGCATCGCGACGATCCTCGCGGAGGCCTGTTGCAGTGTGATCGTGCGCTCGTCGCGTGCGCTGCCGACGAACGAGGTCAACCACTTGCCGAGCGCCGTCCAGCGGTTCTTGAAGCCCGTCAGAAAGGTGAGGTGGACAACCGCCCACATCAGCCAGCCGGGAAAGCCGCCGACCTTGATCCCCTTGAAGCTGACGACCGCGCGGAAGCGCGCGATCGTCGCCATGCTGCCGAGGTCGCGATAGACGAAGCGCTTCGTCGCGGTGTCGCCGCCGGCGCGGCGCTTGATCATGCGCGCCGCATGGATCCCCGACTGCATCGCCACCTCGGCTACGCCCGGAAGCGCTTTGAGCGCCATCATGTCGCCGACCGCAAACACCTCCGGATGGCCCGGCAGCGTGCAGTCCTCGAGCACTTCGACGCGGCCGGCGCGGTCGGTCCCCGCCCCCGTCGCCTGCGCGAGCGCCTGTGCCAGCGGCGAGGCCTGGACTCCCGCCGCCCAGACGCGGGTGTGGCAGGCCACGCGCTGCTCCCCCTGCGGTCCCTGGACGACGATCCCGCCTGGTTTGACATCGGTCACGCGGCTCTGCATGCGCAGCTCGACGCCCACCCGTTCGAGCTCCTTTGCCGCTTTCACGGCGAGGCGGTCGCCGAAGTTGGCCAGCGGTTTCTCGCCGCCGTCGAACAGCAGGACCCGCGCGCTGGCGGGGTCGAACGTGCGGAAGTTGCGCTTCAGCGAGCGCCGCGAGAGCTCGGCGATCTGGCCGGCCATCTCCACCCCCGTCGGCCCGCCGCCGATCACCGCGAACGTAAGCCACGTCTGCTTGAGCACCGGGTCCTGCTCCTGCTCGGCCATCTCGAAGGCGCCGAATATCCGCGCGCGCAGCTCGAGCGCGTCGTCGACGGTCTTCATCCCCGGCGCCATCGCCGTGTACTCGTCGTGTCCGAAATACGACCCCTGCGCGCCGGCCGCCACGATCAGCGAGTCATACCCGACCACGAGCGGCTCCCCCAACGGCCTCGCGGCGGTCACCGTTCTTGCCTCGACGTCGATGCTCGTCACGTCGGCCAGCTCGACGGTCACGTTGGCGTGCTTGCGCAGGATCTCGCGCAAGGGCGGTGCGACCGCTCCCTCCGAAAGGATCCCCGTCGCAAGCTGGTAGAGCAGCGGCTGAAAGACGTGGTGATTCGTCTTGTCGATCAGCGTGATCTGCACAGGTGCGCGGCGCAGGAACTTCGCGGCGAACAGCCCGCCGAAGCCGCCGCCGACGATCACCACGCGATGGAGCGACCGGTCAGCCATCCCGCTCGCCACCATATGACATCGCCGCGCGGTCGCGCGCAGCGGTGCCCGGCGCGGCGAGCGCCTAGGCCCGCGAGGCGCCCGGCAGCGCCGCGGGCGGCGGCGGCTCCGATGGCGCCTCCGGCGGCGCGGCGGGCGCCGCGGCGCTCTCGGGCGGCGCTTTGACACGGGCGCGGAACACGTAGAAGGACCAGCCCTGGTAGATCAGGACGACCGGGAACAGCAGCAGCGTGACGATCGTCATGACGACCAGCGCGTAGTGGCCGGAGGCGGAGTTGTGGACCGTCAGGTCGTACGCGGAGCTGGTGCTCGAGACCATCACGTGCGGGTAGAGTTCGATGAACAGCGAGCCGACCGTCGCCGCGATCGCGAGCGCCGAGGAGGTGAACGCCCAGCCATCGCTGTCGGTGCTCGTGAGGCGCAGCGCCGCGAGCACTGCGAGCACGGCCAGCGCCTGCACCGGTCCGGGAATGTCGGCATGCCCGGTCACGCTCAGCGTCCAGATCACAAAGCCCACGACCAGCGCGCTCGCGATCCAGCCGAGCGGGCGCGAGAGCGCACGCGCGCGCGCACGGATCTCATCGGTGGTTCTCAGCGTCAGGAAGACCGCGCCGTGGAACAGGCAGAGGGCGACGAGCGTCAGACCGGTCCACAGCCCGTACGGCGTCAGCAGGTCAAAGAAGTTGCCGGTGAAGTTGTGCGCCGAGTCGATCGGCAGGCCGGCGAGCAGGTCACCGAGGCCGACACCGACTAGCAGCGGTATCAGCAGGCTGCCGACCGTCATGCAGAGCGTCCACGCCCGCCGCCAGCGAGGGTCATCGATCCGGCCCCTGAACTCGAACGCCACGCCGCGAGCCATCAGCGCGACGAGCACCAGCAGCAGCGCGAGGTACAGCGCCGAGAACATCGTCGCGTACCAGCCCGGGAAGGCCGCGAACGTGCCCGCGCCGGCGACGATCAGCCAGACCTCGTTGCCGTCCCACCACGGACCGATCGTGTTGATCGCGACACGCCGCTCGATGTCGGTGCGGCCGACGAACGAGTGCAGCATGCCGACGCCGAAGTCAAAGCCCTCGAGCACGAAGAACCCGACCCACAGGATCGAGAGGACGATGAACCAGAGGGTGTCGAGATGCAGCATCGGGCTCCTAGTAGGTCAGCGCCGGGGTCGGGGTCGCACCGGGGGCCACCGCGCCCGGCTGCTCGCCGTGCTCGTCCTCCTCGGCGAGGCTCTTGCGCGCATAGCGCGTCATCAGGATCACGTCGACGGCGCCGAGAGCGAGGTAGACGAGCACGAACGCGATCAGGCTGATCCAGATGTCGGTCGAGCTGACCGACGGCGAGTTCGCGTTGATCGTCTTCATCAGCCCCTGCACGACCCACGGCTGGCGCCCGTTCTCGGTGAGCATCCAGCCGGCCGTGTTCATCAGGAACGGGGTCACCACCGCCCAGATCGAGACGCGCAGGAACCACCTGGACTCGGTCAGCCGCTCGCGATGCAGCAGCCAGCCGCCCCACAGCGCGAGCAGCACGATCAGCGACGCCAGATAGGCCATGATGCGCATCGACCAGTACTGGATGAAGACGTTCGGGATGTAGTTGCCGGGGCCGTATTTCGCTTCGTCCTGCTTCTGCAGTTCGTTGAGCCCCACGACTTCGCCGTTCCACGAGTTCGTCGCCAGCAGCGAGAGCAGATGCGGAATCGCGATCAGCTGTGTCGGCGTTTCGTCGTTCTTGCCGCCGCCGACCTGGAACGCGGAGAACGAGCATGGCTTGCACGTCGTCCACTGCGCCTCCGCGGCGGCGATCTTCGCGGGCTGGTATTTGGCCTCGACGACGCCGAGCTCGCTGCCGACGAACATCGTCAGCAGGATCGTCGGCAGCAGCACGATCACAGCCAGGCGCGCGCTGTGGATGAACGACTGCACCTCGTTGCCCTTGCGGATCTGCCACGCGGAGACCGCGAGCATGATCAGCGAGCCGGTGATCAGCGACGCGAGGATCACGTGCACATAGCCCCAGGTGAAGGTCGGGTTGGTGAACAGCGCGCCGATGTTGTTCAGTTCCGGCTGGCCGTGGCTGTTGAGCACGTAGCCGACGGGGTGCTGCATCCACGAGTTGGCGGCCATGATGAACATCGCCGAGAGCATCGTCCCGGCGGCCACCAGCCAGATACAGGCCAGGTGCACGCGCTTGGGCAGCCTGCCCCAGCCGAACAGCCACAGCCCGAGGAAGGTGGACTCCAGGAAGAACGCGGCCAGGCCCTCCATCGCCAGCGGCGCGCCGAACACGTCGCCGACGAAGCGCGAGTACGCCGACCAGTTCATGCCGAACTCGAACTCCTGCACGAGGCCCGTGACAACGCCGACGGCGACGTTGATCAGCAGCAGCGTGCCGAAGAATTTCGTCAGTCGCTTGTACTCGGGCTTGCCATTGCGATGCCAGGCGGTCTGCAGCAGCGCGACCAGGAACGCAAGGCCGATCGTGACCGGCACGAACAGGAAGTGATAGATGCTCGTCGTCCCGAACTGCCAGCGGGCGAGTTCATTCGTCATCGCGTGTCTCCCTGCCTGCTGTGCCCTGCTGCCATGCAGCCTCCAAGCATCGCCCGCCTGGCAGCGGGCTTCGACGACCCGGCCATACTAACCTGCTGGACGGGCGCCCCTCTGCGGAAGATCCGCGTTTCGCTGCGGGCAATCCCGGAGGCCCGGGGCCACTGCGCCGGGCTAGGAGAGAGCGCGTACGGCCAGCGTGAATCTCATCGTCCGGCGCGTGCCCGGAGCGAGCACAGGCAGGCGCTCGCCGCTGCGCAGCGCGTTGGCGGGCGCGGTCATCGGCTCGAAGCAGATGAACTGCGCGCCGGCGGGCGTATATACCTGCGCGCAGGGGTAGCCCTCGGCGAACTGCATCTCGATCCGGCGCGGGCCGGCGGTGACACCGAAGCTGCTGGGCTCGGCCAGCGAGTCGAAGCCGTCGTCGAAGGCATGCGCGGCGAGCTCGAAGCGCTGCGGAGCGAGCGAGCGCTCGGCGCCGATCGGGATCTGCCTGCTGTCGAGTGCCAGGCGCCGCATCGCCGGCAGCTCCACCTGCCAGTGCTCGCGCGCCTCGTGCCCGGGCACGAGATAGGGATGAAAGCCGAACGCGACCGGCACCGGGTCGCGGCCGCAGGCGTCGAGCGTCACGGCGATCTCCAGCCGGCCGTCGAGCAGTCGCGCCGTGTAGTGCAGGTCGTGGCGGAACGGGAACACCTCGAACAGCTCCGGGCGCCGCTCACTCCAAGTCAGCCGCGCGCACAGCGAACGCGCGTCAGAGCCGGGTTGATCGCCGAGCTCCCAAGCCTGCCGGCCGCCGATCACGCCGTGGATCGGCAGGCCGTTGGCGTCGAGCGCAATGCGGGCGGGGTCGCGGGGAATCGCGACCGTATGCCCGGCGACGGTGTAGTCGAAGCCGGCCAGCCGGTTTGCCCAGGGATACAGCAGCGGGATGCCCATCGTCTTGCCCCGTTGCGCGTACGCGCTCACCCCCTCGTTCGACGCGAGCAGCTCCTCGCCACGGTGGCGCAGCGAACAGCACAGCATTCCGGCCCCCGGCACGAACGTGGCCTCGAGCGCCGCGTCCTCGTCGCGGAGCGTGACCGTTGCGAGCGGATCGCTGCTCATCGGCCTACAGGATCGCCAATGGATTTGCCGGTGAGCCCGTCCCGCCGATGATCCGCAGCGGCGCGGTCACGCACAGGAACTCCCATCGCCCCGCCGACTCGCAGGCGCCGCGCAGGTCCTCGAACTGCAGATAGTCGAGCAGCAGCATCCCCATCGCGTTCAGCGCCAGCACATGGATCGGGAAGGCGACGCCCTCGGTGCTGCTCGGCGCGGTGTCGCTGTTGCCGTCGCAGCCGAGCGCGGCGACGCCGCGCTCGGCGAGCAGCGTCATCGCGGTCGGATGAAGGCCCGCCTTGCTCTGCTCGGTCGGCCACGGGCCGAGCTCGGCCAGGCGGGCGGCGTGCCCGGTGCGCACGAGCAGGATGTCCCCCTCGGCGATCTCGACGCCCTGCTCGCGCGCGGCAGCCTCGAGGTCCTCACGGAAGACGTGCTGGCCGGGCTCGAGCCACGGTAGGCCACGCACGCGCGGGACGTCGAGCAGCACGCCGCGGCCGACAAGCCCATCCTTGACGAGCTCGATCCCCTCGGCGGCGGCGCCGTCGGCGGTGACCGTGCCCGCCGCGACGCCGTTGTAGAGCAGGCCCTCGTAGGCGACGTGGCAGAGCGCGTCGACATGCGTGTGGCCGTCGCTGTGGTAGTCAGCGCCGACGAAGTCCTTGGCGAAGCCGATCGAACCGAGCCCGACATCGGCGTCGTTGCTCTGGGTCATGCGAAACTCCGCCGCGACGGGGCGGTCCGGCGTCGAGGTGGTGCCGAGCGGGAGGCTGAGGCTGACGACGACGCCGCTCCGGGCGAGGCGGGTGGCGCTCGCGACACGCTGAGGCGTCAGCAGGTTGAGCGTGCCGCGCTCGTCCTCGGCGCCCCATCTCCCCCAGCTGCGCACGGTCTCGAACAGCGCCGCGAACTCAGCCGCCGTGACCGTCACACCCGGGTCTGCATCCACGCGTCGGTTTCTAGCAGACGCTCGCGTGCCGACGAAAGCGCCGACGGAGATCAGGCAGCGTGCGGGGCGAGCCGGCGCTGGACGATCAGGGCGAGCGAGCCGCCCAGCAGCATCATCGCGACGTTGACGGCGAGCACGCTCAACGCCGACAGCGAGTCCGAGAACTCGCCGATGCCGGCCGCGACGCCGAGAAACGCGGCGGCCGGAATCGTCGTCACAGAGATCGCGACGCCGACGCCCATGCTCGCACGGGTCTCAACCGCGAGCATGCCGGCGATCCCGGCCGCGAACGCGACGAACAGCGTCTCCGCTTCGATGTGCTTCTGGGAAGCGAGGCCGACCTCGTGGACTGCGAATTCGGCGGGCAGCAGATCGCACACATTGAGGAACCCCGTGACCGCTGCAGCGAGCAGGCACGCGACGCCCAGCCCGAGCGTGAGCGAGAGGAGTCCCTGTCGAATCAGTCGCGGGCGGCGCAGCACCAAGCCCGTGCAGGCGGCGGTCACCGGCAGCAGGTCCGGCGCCACCGCCATCGCTCCAACGATCAGGATCTGGTCCTCGTCGATCACGCCGAACGCGGCGATCACACCGGCGACAGCCATGAACACCAGGTAGCGCACGGCCGTTCGCGCGTTGATCCGCGCCTGGCCGAGCAGGTCGGCCCAGACGACCGCGACCGATTCATCCGCCGCCGCCCCGTGGCCGATCTCGTCCATGCGCAGCAGCGAGACGTCCTCGGCCGGGACACCCAGTCCGCGGACCATCTCGAGCGCGTGATCGGCGGTCACGGCGCGCACGTCGGCCGTCACGAGCGCGGTGCCGTCGCGTCCGCGATCGGTGATGCTCACATGCGTCGCGCCCTCCAGCTCGCGCAGCCGATCGGCGACGCCGCCGATCGCGACAGACTCGCCGAATACGCGCAACAGCAGCATCCTTTCGCCAGATTCGTGCAATGGGCGGACGGATCGGGAGCGCACGGCGGCGTGATCGAGCGGTCGCCGATCGTCGCTTGCGCGAGCCGCTGCTTGCATAGACTCGGGTGCGCGTGAACGTGTGGATCCCCGACCAGGCGGGTCAGGAGGCGATCGGCGAGCTGCCCGCAGGCGTCGTGCTGCGGAGCTTCGCGCGCGATCACGAGCCGCCGCCGGCGATCGCCGACGCCGAGTTCCTCGTGCCGCGCTCGGGCGACCCGCAGATCGCCGCGCTGCTCACGCGGCTGCCCGCACTGCGCGTGATCCAGACGCTGTCGGCCGGCGTCGAGTGGGTCGCGCCGTTCGTGCCCGCCGGCGTGACGCTCTGCGACGCCGGCGGCACGCGCAATGTCAACGTCGCCGAATGGGTGCTCGCGACGATCCTCGCCACGATGAAGACGCTGCCCGAGCTGCGCGATCGACAGCGCGCGCACGAGTGGGCGTGGCGCAAGACCGACGAGCTCGCGGGCAGCACAGTGATGATCCTCGGCTACGGCGCGATCGGCGCCGCGGTCGAGGCCCGCCTGACGCCCTTCGACGTCGAGCTGATCCGCGTCGCGCGTCATGCGCGCGAAGGTGTGCACGCGGTCGAGCAGCTCGAGTCGCTGCTTCCCGACGCCGACATCGTGATCGTGCTGTTGCCGCTGACGCCGGCGACGAGCGGCCTGCTCGACGCAGATCTGCTCGCGCGCCTGCGACCCGGCGCGCTGCTCGTCAACGCCGCGCGCGGGCGCATCGTCGACACCACCGCGCTGCTCGAGCTGCTGCGGGCCGGGAGCCTGCGTGCGGCACTCGACGTCACAGACCCCGAGCCGCTGCCTCGCGACCACCCGCTGTGGGACGCACCGGGCACGCTGATCACGCCGCATCTCGCCGGCGACACCGTCGCCGCGGATCGGCGCGCGTTCGCGCTCGTCGGCGAGCAGGTGCGCCGCTACGCGCGCGCGCAGCCGCTCGCCAACGTCGTCAGCGACGGCTACTGACGCTCGCCGCCGCGCGAGCGGCGCTCAGGCGGGCGGCTGCGGCAGGCCGAGCAGCTGCACGACCGCGAACAGCAGGATCAGCACGCCGACCGCGATCAGGCCGTAGCGGGCCTGGCGCAGCGGGAAGTGGCCGCTGATGCCGACGATGAACAGCACCGTCGCGAGAAACACCGTGTCGCGCACGTACTTGTCGCCCGTTGCGCCCGCGACCGTTCCGGCGGCGAATGCGACGTCCGCCTGTTTGTCGAGCGCCGTCGAGGCGACTTCCTGGGGGATCACGTACTGGGGCATGTAGGAGGGCCCCGGCGGCGCGTTCGGGTTGTGCGCCGGATCGGTCGCCAGCCAGGCGTGAAAGGCCGGGCGGTAGCCGGGACGCAGGCGCCGTTCGGCCAGACCCTCGGCGGTCGTGTTGCCCGCGACGAACGCGGCGAACCAGGCATTGAAGGAGACCGAATCCAGCGTGCGCAGCTGCAGCGCCTCGAGGTCGGCGCGGTTGGCCTTCGTGCGCGTCGCCGACGCCTTCGCGAGCGACAGCGAGGACTCCGTCCCCCACTTCGCCGCCGCGTAGCCCGAGTAGGCCGCGAGCACGGCGACCATCGACAGCAGTACCGCCTCGATGATCGTCAGCAGGCGGTCCGGGCGCTCCTGCGCCCGGACCTCGGCGGCCTCCTTGCCGTGCTCGCCGATCTCTTTGCCGACCTCGCTCGGCGACAGGCCCTCGGGCACCGCTCACGCTCGCGTCGAGCACGGGCCGCACAGCCCGGGCAGCGACCGCTTTGACCCCGAGGACACGGGCGCATCCTCGCATAGGGTGCCCGCCCGATGCGAACTCGCCCGCGGCCGCGGCGGCTCCCTCGCCGCGGGCATCGAGAGCCGCCGTGGACGCTCGCCCGCGCGGTACGTCAGACTGCCCGGGATGAGCGACCCCGGGCTGATTCTCGTCGGCGACATCCATGGCCTGGTCGGCATGCGCGCGCGGCTGCTGAGCTTGCTCGACGAGCTCGCAGTGCGAGCTCGCGCCGAGCCCGACTGCGCCGGCTTCCGCGTGCTCGCCGCCGAGCAGCCGGGCGATTTCGTGATGCTCGCGTCGTGGACGAGCGAGCAGGCTCTGCTCGCGCACTATGGAACCCCCCACTACCGGCGCTACCGCGAGCAGGTCGGGCCGCTGCTCGCGCGCCCGAGCGACGTCGTCGTCCACCACCTGTCCGCGACCGTACACGCGCTCGACCCGAACCCGCCGGATCCCGGCGAGCTCGGCTAGCCGCAGCTCCTAGGCGGGCTCGCCCAGCTCGGCCTGCTCCGGCCAGGTCGTTCGCGTCCACACGCACCACAGCGCCTCGAGTGCGGCGTCCGCATCGAATGGCTCGCCGCCGGCGACGAGGTCGAGCAGGTAGGCGCTGTTCATCAGGTTCAGCGCGCGCGCGACCTCTCGTACCGGCAGTTGCGGGGTGTGCCCGACGTCGATGCCGCGCTGCAGCAGCTCCGCGGTGACATCGACGCTGCGCTCGAACAGCGCGCGCCGCGCCTGCGCGATGTCGTCGTGGTAGTGCGCGGCCTCGTCGAACGCGAGCAGGAGCCGGCCGTGATCGTGAAACGCCGCGACCACGAGCGCAAGCTGGCGGCGCATGATCCCGCGGTCACGCGGGTCGCCGATCTCGGCCTCCGCGACGACGTCACCGAGCAGGTCGCCGAGCAGGCCGAGGACGATGTCCGGGAGACGGCTGAAGTGGCGGTAGAACACCGTCCGCGCGAGGCCGGCCTCGCGCATCACGTCGTCGACGCTCAGGTCGCGCAGGCGGCGCGTCTCGAGCAGCCGTCCGGTCGCCTCGACGATCCGCCGGCGCGCCTGCTCGGCGGGAACGCGAGGGGCTCTCGATGTCCTCCGAGGGGGTTGCGTCGTCACGGGCACGGCAAGTGTGCCAGACTGTTGCGACATACTGTCACAACATAGCGCGACACCCGGGGTGAGCCATGAAGCCAATCGCTGTCGGAGTCCAGGTCGAGCAGCCGCGCGCCGCGGTGTTCCAGTTCCTCGACGTCCTCGCCAACCATCAGCCGTTCACCGATCACATGCTCACCGACTGGACATGCGACGCGACCGCGAGAGGCCTCGGCGCGCGGGCACGGATGCGCTCCAATGTGCCCGGGCCCGCCGACTGGATCGAGATGGAGGTGGTGGCCGCCGAGGCCCCCAGCACGATCGTCGAGGAAGCCGTCGGCGCGAACGGCCGCAGGCGCACCCGCGGCACCTACAGACTCGAGGAGCTGCCCGGCGGCGGCACCGACATCAGCTTCGAGCTCGCGTTTCTGCAGGTGCCGCTGACGGAGCGCCTCGCGGCGCCGCTGGTGCGCTTCTGGATGAAGCGCGCGAACGCCAGGGCGATGCTGCGCCTGCGCGACACGCTCGGCGCATCCGCCTCCTAGGCGGCACGGCACGGGCTACTGCGCCGGCGCCGGCGGATCCTTGAGAACGAGCAGCACGCCGGCGCCGGTCGGGGCGAGCGCTTCCGTGACGGAGGCCTCCTCGCTGACAAGCGCCCGAAACCGGCTCACCTGATCGGCATGAGAGAGCACGTTGTCGACGACGAGCAGCCCGCCGGGGCGCAGCACGCGCAGCAGATCCGGCCAGTAGTCGGGGTAGGCCGGGCGTTCGGCGTCGAGGAAGATCATGTCGAGCGAGGCGTCCGCGGCGGCCGCGAGCGTCAGCGCCCCGTCTTCGCTTCGCAGCTCGACATAGCCGTCCAGCTGTACGCGCGCGAGGTGCTCGGCCGCCTGCGCGGTGCGCGCCGGATCGACGTCGATGCTCAGCACACGCCCACCGCTGCTGCGCGCGGCGTCTGCGAGCCACAGCGTCGAGTAGCCGTTGGACGTGCCAAGCTCGAGCAGCCGCCGTGCCGGAAGCGCGCGTGCGAGCAGCGCGAGCAGCCGCGCGGTGTCCGGCTCGACGTTGCGCAGGCGCGCGAGCCGGTCCCCCTGCGCGGCGTCATGTTCGCTGCCCGAGCGGTGCAGCTCATCGAGATACGCGCTCAGCTCTTCATCCACGGCTCGGCCTCTCGCTCGGGTGACGCATGGGCCTGCGCGATCCTAGCCCTGTGATGCGCGCGGTGCACGCGCGCGAAGCGAGGTCGCGCGTACAGGACGCATATGGTGTGCCGGCCCCGCCCGTTGCGTGGTGTTGGGAGGGATCTTCGAGCTCGAGGAGCAGGCGGTTGCGATGAAGGCGTTGCGCGGCACAGCGAGTGCGTCACCGGCGGTGCCGGTTGAGCGCTGCCTCGAGTTCCTCGCAGCCGTCGACCAGTACCCGGACTGGTACCCGGACGTCGTGCGCCGGGTCGCGATCGTCGAACTCGGAGAGGACGGGCTGGCAAGGAGCGCGCAGGCCAGCCTGCATGTCTCGCACGGCCCGCTCGTGAAGGACTTCGAGCTGCTGCTCGCCGTCGACGTCGAACCGCCCGGGACGGTCGCGCTCAGCCGGATCGCGCATGGCGAATCCGATCAGCAGCGATTCGCCGTGACCTGGCGGCTGCACCGCGAGGGGGGCGGCACTCGCCTCGAGCTCGAGCTCGAGGCCGATCTATCCGTGCCGCGGCTGCTGCCCGTCGGCGGCGTCGGCGACGCGATCGCACAGGGGTTCGTGCGCGCCGCCGTCGCCGAGCTCGAGCGCCGCGGCGGCGAGGAGCGGCATTGAGGCGGCGATCGCGCACACGGCGCCGAGCTAGACTGCTGGCGCGATGGACGTGATCGACGAGCTGCTCGCGCACAGCCAGACGAGCCAGGTCGCCCACCACGTCGACATCCAGCCGACGCTTCGCCTCGCGATCGTTACGTGCATGGACTCGCGCCTCGATGTCTTCGCGGCGCTCGGCCTCGAGGACGGCCAGGCCCACATTCTGCGCAACGCCGGGGGCGTCGTCACCGACGACGTGATCAGGTCGCTCGCGATCTCACAGCGGATCCTGAAGACGGAGTCGGTGATGGTGATCCACCACACCGACTGCGGGCTCGAGAAGATCACCGACGACGGCTTCCGCGCGGAGCTTCAGGCCGACACGGGAGTCGCGCCGGCCTTCGCGATCGAGACCTTCACCGACGTCGAGGCCGACGTTCGCCAATCGGTCGCGCGCCTGCGGCACTCCTGGTTTCTGCCGCATCGCGATCGAATCCGCGGGTTCGTCTACGACGTGGACACCCACGCGCTGACCGAGATCGACTGCGACTGAGTCGGAGCACGACAACCTGGCGTTCCCGCAAGCCGTTCCGGCACGCGGGCCAAGCGGCGCACGGATCGCGCCCGGCCCCGAGCTAACGGAGCCGGGCGCCGACAGGATCCGCTCAGGGGCGCGCCTCGAGCACCAGGTTGAATGGCGTCTCAGTCGCGCGGCGAAAGCGGCTGAACCCGCCCTCGCTCACGACGGCGCGCAGCCGCTCCTCACCGGCCTGCGCGCCGAGCGCCAGCCCGACCTCCTGATCGCGCGACGCGGGGGTGCAGATCATCGTCGAGGCCGAGTAGAAGACACGGCCGACGGGGTTCAGGTTGTCCTCCAGCCGGTCGTTCGCGAAGGGCTCGACGATCAACCACGTCCCGTCGTCATTGAGCGCCCGACGCACGTGGGCGGCGGCGCCGACCGGATCACCCATGTCGTGCAGACAGTCGAACATCGCGACGAGGTCATAGCCATCGCCGGGGAAGTCCTTCGCGGAGGCGACCTCGAAGCTGACGCGGTCCTCGACGCCGGCCGCGCGGGCTGCCGCGCGCGCTCGCTCGATCGACTCGGAGTGGTAGTCATAGCCGACGAACCGCGACCGCGGGTAGGCCTCCGCGAGGATCAGCGTCGAGGCGCCGTGACCGCAGCCGACATCGGCCACCAGCCCGCCCGCCGTGAGCTTCTCATCGACGCCCTCGAGCGCGGGGATCCAGTTCGGGACGAGGTTCGCTATGTAGCCGGGACGAAAGAAACGCTCGGTGCCGCAGAAGAGATCTCCGTCGTGCTCGTGCCAGCCGACACCGTCACCCGAGCGGAACGCCGCGGCGATCTTCGGCTCGTCCTTGACGAGCGAGGCGGCGAGCTGGAACGCCCCCGGGATGAACGCCGGGCTGTCGTCCTGGGCGAGCGCCATCGCCTGCTCGGGCGGGAGCGTGAACGACGCACTCGCAGCGTCGTAGCTGACATAGCCGCCGGCCGCCTGAGCCGAAAGCCACTCACGCACGTAGCGCTCGTCGGTGCCCGTCCGCTCGGCGAGCTCGGCCGGGGTGACCGGCGCGCCGTCGGCCATCGCCTTGTAGAGGCCGAGCTTGTCTCCCAGGACCACCGTGGCGACGCTCAGAGCGGCGCCGAGGTCCTGCACGAACTGCCCCATGAACTGCTCCAGTCGTCCATCGTCGATCATCGGCTGAGAGCTGACTGACGCCATGACTTGCCTCCTGTGGTCGTTCCGCTGTCGATTTCGCTGTGCAGGAGCACGCTAGGGGCGCCCGCGCGTCGCCACCATGCACTTCTGTACGTTGAGCGCGTCCAATCCTGGACACGCGCACGCCGTCAGTTGCCCCGCCACCGGCGCGGCCGGGCGCCTGCTCCGCCGGCGGGTTCGGCGTGCAGCGCGACGGGGCGGAGGCGTATGGTCACGGCCGTGGGAGCAGAGCCCGAGACCAACTCCTTCCGGGCGATGCTCGAGCCGGCCGACCGCGAGCGGCTCGACGCCCTCGGGCGGGCGTGTCGCTTCCCCGCCGGGACGCGCCTGATGCACGAGGGAGAGCCCGGCGACCGCGTGATGATCCTGCTCGCAGGGCACGTCAAGGCCAGCTGCGTGACCGCGGAGGGCCACGAGATGGTGCTGAGTTTTCGCGGTCCCGGCGATGTCCTGGGCGAGCTCTCGTTCATCGACGAGCAGGACCGCTCGAGCAGCGTCACAGCGGTCGAGGCCGTCGAGGCACTCGTCTTCTCGGCGTCGAGCTTCCGCTCATACCTGCAGGCCACGCCGGGCGCTGCGCTTGCGATCGTGGCCGTCATCAGCGGCCGCTTTCGCGACGCGAACCGCAAGCGCATCCAGTTCGGCGCCTCGGATACGACCGGACGCGTCGCCGCGCGCCTGCTCGAGCTGGTCGAGCGCTACGGCCGCAGCAGCGAGCGCGGCTGGGAGATCACCCTCCCGATCACCCAGGAGGAGCTCGGCGGCTGGACCGCGTCCTCGCGCGCGGGTGTAGCCAAGGCGCTGCAGACCCTTCGCGAGCTCGGCTGGATCGAAACCGACCGCAAGCGGATAACCGTCTGCGACATCGACAGCCTGCGCGCAAGGTCGGCATAGCTCGCGCCCTCCGCACCGCGCGGCAGTGCCCAGAAGTAGGTGCTGCGGCTATCCAGAAGTGAGTCGTCGCGGACGTGCCCGCCGACTAGCCTTGGACACGCCAAGAGTATCGTCAACGCTGCAATTCGAAGGAGGGAAGCATGGCCGTCCTAGCCGGTGTCGCAGAGCACGCTGCCGAGCGGTCGCGGGTGCTGCGTCCGAGCGAGACCGGCTACATCGAACGCGACGGCGTCCGTGTGTACTGGGAGCGCTACGGCAGCGGTGGGCCCGCGGTGGTGCTGTTGCCGACCTGGTCGATCGTGCACTCCCGCTTCTGGAAGCTGCAGATCCCATACCTCGCGCGCCACTGTCGAGTGATCACGTTCGACGGACGCGGCAACGGCCACTCGGGGCGCCCGCGCGGCGCCGAGTCCTACCACCCCGACCAGTTCGCGCTGGACACCCTCGCGGTGATGGACGCCGCCGGAACCGGCCGCGCGAGCCTCGTCGGCCTCTCCTGCGGCGCGCGCTGGGGGACGATCCTCGCGGCAGAGCACGCCGATCGTGTCGACGGGGCGGTCTTCATCGGACCGGCGCTCGCGCTTGCGCCGAACCATCCGGAGCGTGAGGTGCACGCATTCGACGAGCCGCTCGAGACGGACGACGGCTGGGCGAAGTACAACAGCCATTACTGGCGCAAGGACTACCGTGACTTCCTCGAGTTCTTCTTTGCGAAGTGCTGCAACGAGCCGCATTCGACGAAGCAGATCGAGGACTCGGTCGCATGGGCGCTCGACACCGACCCGGAGGTCCTGGCGGACACCACGAGAGGGCTCGGGCTGCCAACGCGTGAGCCGATCCGCGAGACGTGCGCGCGAATCGTCTGTCCCACGCTCGTCATCCACGGCGATCTCGACCTCGTGCGCCCGCACGCGCAGGGCCGGGCGCTGGCCGAGGCGACGGGCGGCGAGCTGGTGACGCTGACGGGCGCCGGCCACATGCCGATGGGGCGGGATCCGGTGAAGGTGAATCTGCTGCTGCGTGATTTTGTCGAGCGCGGCGTGTCGCGGCCGGACCCGACCGTGCACCGCCCGAATGGGCATCCGCGCGCGCTGTTCGTGTCCTCGCCGATCGGGCTCGGCCACGCCCAGCGCGACATCGCGATCGCGCGTGAGCTGCGTGCCCTGAGGCCCGATCTGCAGATCGACTGGCTCGCGCAGGACCCGGTCACGCGCGTGCTTGAGGACGAGGGCGAGACGATCCATCCGCAGAGCGTTCACCTGGCCTCCGAGTCGGGCCATTTCCAATCGGAGTCCTCCGGGCACGATCTGCACTGCTTCGAGGCGTTCCGCCGGATGGACGAGATCCTCCTCGCCAACTTCATGCTGTTCCACGATGTCGTCAGCGAAGGCGCGTATGACCTGTGGATCGGAGATGAGGCCTGGGAGCTCGACCACTTCCTGCATGAGCACCCCGAGCTGAAGCGCGCTCCGTTCGCGTGGCTGACCGACTTCGTCGGCTTTTTGCCGATGCCCGACGGCGATGAGCGCGAGGCATTCCTGACGGCCGACTACAACGCGGAGATGGTCGAGCACGTCGCCGGTCACCCGCATGTGCGCGACTGCTCGATCTTCATCGGCGACCCCGAGGACATCGTCGACGAGCGCCTCGGACCGGATCTGCCGGGCATTCGCGCGTGGACCGAGCAGCACTTCGACTTCACCAGCTACATCAGCGAGTTCGATCCGGCGCAGCTTCCCGAGCGCGACGCGCTGCGCTCAGAGCTCGGCTACCACCCCGACGAGCAGGTCTGCATCGCGACTGTCGGCGGCTCGGGCATCGGGCAAGCACTGCTGCGCCGTGTGATCGACGCCTACCCCGAAGCGAGGCGGCTCGTGCCGGGGCTGCGGATGATCGTCATCGCCGGCCCACGGATCGACCCCGACTCGCTTCCGTTCCTCGACGGGCTCGAGGTCCACGCCTACGTCCACAACCTCTACCGCCACCTCGCCGCGTGCGACCTTGCGATCACCCAGGGCGGACTCGCGACGACGATGGAGCTGACCGCGAGCAGACGGCCGTTCATCTACTTCCCGCTCGAGCACCACTTCGAGCAGCAGTTCCACGTTCACCACCGCCTCAAGCGCCACCGAGCCGGACGCCGCATGGAGTACGCCGAATCGAGCCCAACGGTGCTCGCCGAAGCGATCGCGCAGGAGATCGGCCGCCAGGTCGACTACCGCGAGGTCGAGGTCGACGGCGCCGCCAACGCGGCGCGACTGCTCGCCGAGCTGCTCTAGCAGCGGAGCGGGCCAAGCCCGATCACATGGCCACGTTCGGCAAGGAGACGGGATCGGGAAGGGAACGGAAGGAGACATGACAACCGCCACGAAGACGCGACCGCCGTCGCTGGACATGCAGGCACTCCGCGGTGCGCCGGAGCAGAGCCGCGCGCGCTACCCCGATGAGGAGGGCTTCGTCGAGCGCGACGGCCAGAGGCTCTTCTATGAGCTCTACGGCGAGGGCGAGGAGACCATCTTCCTGATCCCGACGTGGTCGCTCGTCCACTCCCGCCATTGGAAGATGCAGATCCCCTACTTCGCCCGCCACTTCCGCGTGCTCACGATGGACGGGCTCGGCAACGGCCGCTCGGCGCGCTGCCGCGACCCGCAGCGCTACGGGCCCGCGGAGTTCGCGCGCGACTGCCTGGCCGTGATGGACGCGACCGCCACCGAGCGCGCGGTGATGGTGAGCCTCTCGCGCGGCGCCCAGTACCAGCTCAAGTTGGCGCAACTCGCCCCCGATCGCGTGACCGGCGCCGCATTCATCGGCCCGATGTTCCCCTACACGCCCTCGCATTGGTCGCTGATGCTGCACCCGCGGTTCGCATCCAGCTTCGCGAGGCCCGCGCCGGTCTATCGCTGGTGGGCCCGCATGAACGCGGTTCACTGGATGCGGGACTACCCCGGATTCGCCACGTGGTTCATCTCGCGATGCTTTCCTGAGCCGCATTCGACCAAGGCGATCGAGGACGGGGTGGGGTGGGCGCTCGATACCGACCCTGAGACGCTGATCGCGACGGCGCGAGGCGAGTGGTTGCGCGATCGCCGCGCCCTGCGCGCGCTGTCGCAGAACCTGGACTGCCCCCTGATCGTCGTTCACGGCGACCGCGACGGGATCGCACCGCCGCGCGACGGCCGCGCGCTGGCCCGCCTTGGACGGGGTCAGCTCGAGGTTGTCAAGGGCGCCGGCCACCTCCCGCACGCGCGCAAGCCGGTGCAGGTCAACCTCGCCCTGCGCGACTTCGCCGAGGACGCGTTCGGGCGGGCGCGCACTCCGCGCGACCCCACCGTGCACCGCCCCGACGGCCGTCCCCGCGCCCTCTACATCTCCTCACCGATCGGGCTGGGCCATGCCCGGCGCGATGTCGCGATCGCGCGCGAGCTGCGCCGCCTGCACCCGGATCTCGAGATCGACTGGCTCGCTCAGGACCCGGTCACGCGTGTGCTTGAGGACGAGGGCGAGCGGATCCACCCTGCAAGCGCTCACCTTGCCAGTGAGTCACGCCACATCGAGTCGGAGTCCGCCGAGCACGACCTCGACTGCTTCCAGGCGCTGCGCCGCATGGATGAGATCCTCGCCGCCAACTTCATGCTCTTTCACGACGTCGTGCGCGAGGAGCGCTACGACCTGTGGATCGGCGACGAGGCATGGGAGCTCGACTACTACCTGCACGAGAACCCGCGCGAGAAGCGTGTCCCGTTCGCGTGGCTGACCGATTTCGTCGGTTTCCTGCCGATGGACGATGGCGACCGGCGCGAGCGGTTCCTCACCGCCGACTACAACGCGGAGATGGTCGACCACATCGCCGAGCACCCGAACGTCCGCGACCTGGCGCTGTTCGTGGGCAACCCCGAGGACATCGTCCCGCAACGGCTCGGGCCGGAGCTGCCGATGATTCGCGACTGGACCGAGCGCAACTTCGACTTCACCGGCTACGTGACCGGCTTTGACCCGGCCGACCTCGGCGAGCGCACCAGGCTGCGCGCCGAGCTGGGCTACGGAGATGACGAGCGCGTCTGCATCGTCACCGTCGGCGGCTCAGGCGTGGGCGCCGATCTGCTGCGGCGGATGATCGCCGCCTACCCGCAGGCCAAGGAGCATGTCCCCGATCTGCGCATGATCGTCGTCGCCGGTCCCCGCATCGACCCCGACTCGCTGCCCGCGCACGCCGGGCTCGAGGTCGTCCCCTATGTGCACAACCTCTACCGTCACCTGGCAGCGTGCGACCTGGCTGCGGTGCAGGGCGGCCTGACCACCTCGATGGAGTTGACCGCGCAGAGGCGACCGTTTCTGTACTTCCCGCTGCGCCACCACTTCGAGCAGAATTTCCACGTCCGCCACCGCCTCGAACGCTACGGGGCAGGTCGCCGCATGGACTTCGACGACTCCCCGCCCGAGCGGATCGCGGCGGCGATCGCGGAGGAGATCGGACGCGAGGTGGACTATCGGCCGGTTGAGAGCAATGGCGCCGCCACGGCGGCCCGGCGCCTCGCCGAGCTGCTGTGAGCACGGGCGCGGCTGCAGCGCCGAGCGCACGAGCGAGCCGGGCGGCTTACGGTGCGGCCGGCGCCTGTGCCAGCAGGCCCGCGCGCAGCGCCGGATCGCTGAGTGGCTCGGCTAGCCGTTGCAGGATTGCGCGCACCTGCCGTACGTGCTCGGCCGCCTCAGAGTCGCGGCCGATCCCGCGGAGCAGCTCGCTGAGCGTCGCGCGCGCCTCCCATGCCGGCGCCGGCAAGGCCGCCTCGTCGGCCACCTCGAAGGCGCGAACGAGCGCGAGCTCGGCGCCTCGCTCGTCGCCGCGCAGCACCCGTGCCTGGCCGATCACGAGCGAACCGCAGGCGATCGCCTCCTTCCAGCCGGTTCGCTGCGCTGCGGCCACGATCGGTGAGACGAGCGCCTCCGCGCGCTCGGCATCTCCACAGCTCAGATGTGCACGGGCGACCGCGAGATAGGCGTGGGCGCCGAACAGCCAGGCGCCACCGGGAGGGGTCGTCACCCGCGACAGCAGCTCATCGGCGCGCGCCGCGATCGCCGACGCCGACGCGCGTTCGCCGAGCATCGCGTGCGCCCACGCCAGCAGCGCCACGCAGCGGGCGAGCTGCGCGGGGAGTGATGCCTTCTCGGCGGTCTCAACGCCCCGCTCCAGCTGCGCAACCGCAGCGGTCGGCGAGCGCGCGTCAAGCAGAGCCCAGCCGAGCGTCGCGTCGGCCCACGCCGCCCACTCGCCGTGCCCGATCTCGTGAGCGAGCCGCGAAGCCGCGGCGCCGAACGCAAGCGAACGCTCGTAGTCACCGTGGCTGCGGTGGGCCCAGCAGAGGGCGTCGATGAAAAGCGGCTCGTGAATCAGCCGCCCGCGCTCACGCACCAGCGCGAGCGCCTCCTCGATCCTGCTCACCGCCTCCTCGAAGCGGCCGGCGCCGAGCGGCGCGAACGCGGACTCCAGCAGCACGAACTGAAGGTAGAAGTCGTCCTCCGGCTGCGCCCGAAGGGCACTCGCGAGGTCGCTCGTCAACTGCTCGAGCCGCTCCAGCTCGCCGAGCCACAGAGCCGCAAGCTTGAGCGCGTCCATCGCCGTCGGGATCGCGCCCTCATCGGCGTCCGGGTGCTGCGCCACGGCAAGCGCCTGTTCCCCTGTCGCGAGCGCGCGCTCGAGACGCAGTTGGCTTGCATACTGGATCGACAGGCGCGCCAGGGCGCGCACCTGGACCGGCGCGGCAGCCTGTTCGGAGATCCGCGCAGCCTCGTCCATCAGATCGCTCGCGCGCGCGAAGTCCACCGCCCGCCACACGCCGACCAATGCGGTCAGGGCGTCAACCTGCATCTGCGCATCGCCGGCCTCCCGCGCACCCGCAAGCGCCTGCTCGAGGTCGACCCTGGCGCCACGCGCATCTCCCCGGTCGAACATCAGCGAGCCGCGCCGGAGCCGCGAGTCGCGCACCCTGGGGTTGGTGGCTGCAAGGCCGAGACGCTCGGCAGCGCGCAGCGCGCCGCCGTACTGCTCGATCGCCTCGTCGACCGCGTGTACGCGGGAGGCTCCGGCGCCGGCATTGCGGTGGTAGTCGACTGCCCGCTGCTCGTCGCCGGCCGCGCTCGCATGGTGCGCCAGCGTGCCCCAGAAGTCTCCGAGACGATCGACGTAGAGGCTCTCGATTGCGACCACCGCGAGGCGGTGAAGCTCCTGGCGCCTGCGCTTGAGCAGGCTGCGGTAGACGGCCTCCTGGATCAGCGTGTGCTTGAAGACGCACGACGGCAGCCGCCGCTGGGGGCCCTCGTGCATGAGGTCCGCGAGATCGAGCTCTCGCAGGGCCGCCTCGGTGCGCTCGCCGAGGCCCGCGACCGAATCGAGCAACGGCCGTGGGAACTGGCGTCCGAGAACCGCCGCCACACCCAACAGCGCGTGGGCGTCCTCGCCCAGCCGATCGATCCGCGTGAGGATCACCTTCTCGACGGTCTCAGGGACCTCGACGGCGATCTCGCGGTCGAACTGCCAGGCGTCCCGGACGCGCGCGAGCGCGCCGCCGTCGATCAGCGAGCGCACCAGCTCCTCGAGATAGAAGGGGTTGCCCTCGGCGCGGGCCAGCAGACGGCGCTCGAGCGCGGCGGGGAGGGTGCCGCGCCCGATCAGGGCATCGAGCAGGCCCTGGTCGGACTCCCCTTCGAGAGCCTGCAGGCTGATGCGGCGCGCGTGTCGAGGCAGCTGCGCCAACGCCGTCTCGGCGAGCCGCGAGAAGGGATGCTCCGATTCCGGCCGCGCGATCAGGACGAGCAGGATCGGCGCCTCCGCGACGAGCGCGAACATACGCTCCAGCAGCGCCAGCGACGAGGAGTCAGCCCAGTGCAGGTCATCGAGCGCGATCGCCAGCGGTCCATCCTCGGCGAGCCGGCCCAGCAACGTCACGACGGCCTCCTGGATCTGGCGCTGCAGCACCTCTGGCGGGAGCGCGTCGGTCCCGGGCGCTTGGCCAGATTCCACGCCGACCACCGCACCCAGGAGCTCGACGAGCTCGCCCGCGTCCTCCCCGAACAGCCGCTGACACTCGCTCGCCAAGGCCGCATCCAACGCGGGCTCCGTCGAATCCGCCGTCGCCAGCCAGTCGCGCAGAAGACCGCGAAACGGCCGGTAGGGCAGCGCCTCTCCGTAGGAGACGCAACGCCCCTCCAGCCAGCGCCGGCGCCCACTCGCCGCAGCGGCCCCCTCGAAGCGCTGGCGCAGCTCGGCGACGAGCCGGCTCTTGCCGATCCCTGCTTCCCCGGATACCAGCAACACGCTGCCCGCGCCGTCGAGCACGCCTGCGATCGCGTCCGCGCCGAGCGCGAACTCGCGCTCGCGACCGACCAGGCGTGCCGCGATGTGCCCGGCCTGCGCCCGGGCAGGCATCGCGAGCTGGCCGCGCACCGGATAGGCGGTGACCGGCTCGGCCTTGCCCTTCAGTGCAAGCTCGCGCGGGTCGCCCCAGATGAACAACTCGCTGATCAGCCGCTGGGTGTCTGCTCCCACCAGCACCGTCCCCGCCTCCGATGCCGCCTGCAGGCGCGCCGCGGTGTTGAGCGCGTCACCCGCCGCGCCATACTCGACCTTGTCGCCGCCGCCGACCAGGCCGAGGGCGACGAGCCCGGTCTCGATGCCGACCCTGACCGCGAGATCCTCGATGCCCCACTCGCGCGCGACCGATGTCCCGTACAGGTCGATGTCCTTGACCACGCGCAGGCCCGCCAGCACCGCGCGCTCCGGATCATCCTCATGGGCTGCCGGCGCACCGAACAGCGCGAGCATCCCGTCCCCCGCCACCTGCAGCACCACGCCGCCGAACGACTCGACCGCGGTCACCATCCGCCGCACCGCCCCGTCGACGACGCTCTTGAAATCCTCCGGGTCGAGGCGCTCGGCGAGGCCGGTCGAGCCGACGACATCGGCGAACAGGGCGCTCACCACCTTGCGCGCCTCGCGGGCGCTCGGCCGGGCATCGAGGGCGGCCCCGCAGGAGGGGCAGAAGCGCGCGCCATCGGCGACCGGCTGATCGCACGAGGGGCACGATGTCATGAGCCGCCCGACCTGGGACGCGGCCGGTTCCCGTTCACGCTGCAGCCAATTGCTCGCGCCGGTTCACGAAGCGAGTCTAGCCCCGCAACGTGTCCAAAATGAGGTGGAAACGCGGCGCCGCTCCGCATAACGTGACAGGCGATGGGAACCACGACGATCCTCTCGCCCCACATCGACGACGCGGTGCTGTCGCTTTGGGCGGTCCTGGCGGGGCCCGGCGACGTGCAGGTCATCAACGTCTTCGACGGCGTCCCCACCGGACAGCGGGCCGTCGGCTGGTGGGATCAGCTCACCCGTGCGCAGGACCCGCTCGCGCGCGCCGATGAGCGCCGCGCCGAGGATGCGGCGGCGCTCGCGCTGCTGGGCCGCGGCTCGATCGGCCTCGGTTTCCTCGACGCCCAGTACGCAAATGGCGAACCGCGGCTCGAGCCGCTGGTCGAGTGCATCGCGCGAGCGCTGCCGCCGCAGGGCGCGGTGCTCGCACCGGCTGCGCTCGGCGAGCACCCCGACCACACGCGCACGCGAACCGCCGCGCTCGCGCTGCGCGAGCGCGGGTTCGCGGTCGCGCTCTACGCGGACGTCCCCCACGCCGCGCCGCGCGGCTGGCCCGCCTGGGTGACCGGGGCCACGTGCGCATCCGACGCGGACACCGCGCACGAGTGGGAGCGCTCGATGGCGAACGCCGGGCTCTCGCTGCGCGAGCTCGCTCCGCAGGTGAGGGCGCTGGACACGACCGAGCAGGAGCGCAAGCGCGAGGCCGTCAGCTGCTACCGCACCCAACTGTCGGCGCTGGAGGCGAGCTTCTCGTTGTTGAGCCGGCCCGAGATTCTGAGCTATGAGGTGATCTGGCAGCTGCCGCCCGCGTGAGGGTGTCGGCTGGAAGCTGCTGATGTGCGAGTTCGCCGAGTCGATCCGCGACGGACGCGAGCCCTGCTGCACGCGCCGGGAAGCGCGACGGCAGTCATGCGTCGACGGCGAGGCAGGAGATTGACCGACGTCCGCCAATCGAGGAGGCCCGTATGTCCGACCCGGTAGACGCGCTGATTCTCGACCTGCTCGAGTGGATCGGTCCAGGGCCCCGCTCCTACGCCGAGGTGCTCGAGGCATGGCGGACGTCGTGTCCGCGCTTGCCCGTGTGGGAGGACGCCAACGACCGAGGCTTCATCACGCGGCACCGTGCGCCGGGGCGCGGCGCACTGGTCTCGGTGTCCGCCGCCGGAGCGGAGCACCTGCGCGAGCGCCGCCCACCGTCGGGCTGAGGACTCCTCGACGATGACCGGCGCCTCGCGAGCGTCAGCGTCCTGGGGACTTTCGCCCGTCTTCGCCGGCCTCGCGAGGGATCAAGCAATCGGGGCGCCCGGATTCGAACCGGGGACCTCACCGACCCGAACGGTGCGCGCTACCAGGCTGCGCCACGCCCCGACGCAGCTGCAGTATCCCACACACGCGGGAGCGCTATCGTCGCCCGATGCCCGCCGCGATCTCCGAGGTGCTCGCCGAGCTCGAGCGGCTGCTGCAACCGAGCCGCTTCGAGGACTACTGTGTGAACGGCCTGCAGGTGCCCGGCCCGGGCACCGTCGAGACGCTCGCGACGGGTGTCTCCGCGAACGTCGAGCTGTTCGAACTGGCTGCCTCCGAGCGCGCGGATCTGCTGCTCGTGCACCACGGGATGTTCTGGGGCTCGGGGGTGAGCGCGCTCGATGCGGCGCTCAAGCGCCGCCTGCAGATCCTGTTCGAGCACGAGATCGCACTCGCCGCCTACCACCTGCCCCTCGATGCGCATCTCGAGTACGGCAACAACGCCCTGCTCGCCCGCGCGCTCGGCGCCGAGCGGCTCGAGCCCTTCGCGCTCCACAAGGGCGAGGCGATCGGGGTCCTCGCGACGCTCGCCTCCGGCGGCCTGCCGGCCGCCGAGCTGTTCGCGCGCGTGCACGCCGTGACCGGCCGCGAGCCGCTCGTGTTCGACGCAGGAGCGGAGCGGGTGTCTCGCGTCGCGATCGTCTCGGGGGCGGGAGCGGACTACATCGGCGAAGCGGTCGGCGCGGGCGCCGACGCGCTGCTGACCGGCGAAGTGCCCGAGCGCGCGATGGCCGAAGCGCGCGAGGCGGGCGTGCACCTGATCGCGGGCGGGCATTACGCAACGGAGACACTCGGCGTCAGGCACCTCGGCGAGTATCTGGCCGAGTTCTTCGGCCTGCGCCACGTGTTCCTCGACGTGCCCAACCCGGTGTGATCGCGCCTGGGCCGCAATCGCGCGACAGGCTCTAACATCAGGTGCTCAAATGCGCGCGTTGATCAAGGAGGAGTGTTGATGGAGGCCACGGCCACGGCAGCGACCACCGGGGCGCAGACGATCGCCGACCTGGTCCCGCGTTCGGCTGCTGCTCACGCCGATCACGTTGCCGTGCGCTACAAGCGCGACGGCGCCTGGCACGACGTCAGCTACGTCCAGATGGCGGAGATCGTCGACGAGCTCGGCCTCGGCCTGATCGAGCTCGGCATCGAGCCGGGCGAGTGCGTCAGCATCCTCGCCAACACGCGCCCCGACTGGTCCTACTTCGACCTCGCCGCCACCTCCTGCGGTGCGATCGTGGTGCCGATCTACCCGACGAACTCCGCCGAGGAGTGCCTGTGGGTGCTGTCCGACTCGGCTGCCTGCGCGGTCATCTGCGAGAACGAGGAGCAGCTCGCAAAGATCGCGGCGGTCAAGGACAAGCTGCCGAACCTGCGCGCCGTGCTGGTGATGGACCCGCCGGCGCGCGACTCCAGCGGCAACGGCTCGGCGGCCGCCGTGCTCGCGCTCGAGGCGATCACGCTCGAGCAGCTCCGCGAGCGCGGCCGCACCCACTCGATCGAGGAGCTCGAAGCGCGTCGCGCGGCGGTCAAGCCGGAGGACCCGTTCACGTTCATCTACACCTCGGGCACGACCGGGCCGCCGAAGGGCTGTGTACTCAGCCACGGCAACTACCGCTCGATCATCGACATGGTCGCCGAGGTGCGCCAGATCCAGGACGACGAGGTCACCTACCTGTACCTCCCGCTCGCGCACTCCTACGCGCTGCTGATCCAGCTCGCGTCGTTCGAGCTCGGCAGCACGCTCGCGTACTTCGGCGGCGACACCAAGCAGGTGATCCCAGAGCTGCTCGAGGTCAAACCGACCTACCTGCCGTCGGTGCCGCGCATCTTCGAGAAGATCTACACGGTCGCGCACGGCGCGATCGAGGCGCAGTCACCGGAGGAGCAGGCGCGGACGCTCGAGGCCGTCGCGCTCGGTGTCAAGGTGCGCGACATGATGGCCCACGGCGAAGAGGTCCCGGAGGCGCTGCAGAAGCCCTTCGACGAAGCCGACGAGCAGCTCTACAAGAACGTGCGCGCGGTCTTCGGCGGGCGCGTTCGCACCGCGACCAGCGGCGCGGCCCCGATCGCGCACGAGATCCTCGAGTTCTTCTACGCCTGCGGCGTACCGGTGTTCGAGGGCTACGGAATGACCGAGACGGCGACCGCGGCGACGACCTCGACACTCGAGGACCATCGCTTCGGCACGGTTGGGCGCGCGCTCCCCGGGGTCGAGCTGAAGATCGCCGAGGATGGCGAGATCCTGATCAAAGGCCCGAACATCTTCCAGGGCTACCACAACCAGGCCTCGACCAGCTTCGGCGCGGTCTCCGACGGATGGCTGCATACCGGCGACCTCGGCTCGATCGACGAGGACGGCTACCTCTCGATCACCGGCCGCAAGAAGGACATCATCATCACCGCCGGCGGCAAGAACCTGACGCCCGCGAACATCGAGAACGACCTCAAACAGTGCCGCTGGGTCTCACAGGCGGTGATGCACGGCGACGCGCGCCCGTTCCCGGTCGTGTTGATCACGCTCGATGAGGAAGAGATCGCGATCTTCGCACGCGATAACGGCCTGCCCGAGGACGTCACGTCGCTCTCGCGCGAGCCCGCCGTGATCGCGTTGATCCAGAAGGAGATAGACCGCGTGAACGCAAAATACGCTCAGGTCGAGCAGGTCAAGAAGTTCGCGATCCTCGACCATGACCTGTCGCAGCAGACGGGCGAGCTGACGCCGTCGATGAAGGTCAAGCGCAGCGTCGTCAACGAGAAATACGCGGACGTTTTCGACGCGTTGTACGCCGGCTGACGTAAGCGGCTCTGCTAGCTGCCAACATACAGGCATGCGCAGCGATCCCTCAGAGAACGGCGGGCTGTTCGTCGGGCGCCGTCCGGGTACCGCGCCGGTCCATTTCCGTGCGCTGCCGAAACGCGGCAGCGCATTGCGCCAGCGCTTCGACGACTCGCTCGCCGGCCTGCTCGTCGCGGCGATCACGCTGATCAGCCTGCTCTGCTGGGGCCCGATCCCGCTCGCCTGCCTGTGGGTCGGCTCGCAGCTGAACTACCTCTCCGGCAGCGTCAGCGTCGGGCTGCTGTTCTCGTTCGTCGCGCTGTTCGCGCTGTTGTTCGGCGCACTCGCACTGATGCGCCGGCTCGACAACGCCTGGATACTCGTGCGCCGCGCCGCCGGGCACGACCAGCGCACAGGGATTCTCGGGCGCGTGTTCGCGATCACCGTGGTGGTCTGCGCGCTCGTCTTCACGTTCTGGTTCCTGATCATTCACGGCCCCGGGCAGACCGTCGTCTCCGGCGGCGGCGCCGGGTGAGCGGCGCCGTCGCGCGCGCGGCTTGCGCGCCGCGCGCACATCGCGATCGCTGCTAGAACAAAGCCACGCCGTGGGTCTGCTCGACTACTATCGCCAGTTCGAAGGGATGTCCGAGGAGGAGGTCAATGAAGGCCTGCGCGCCCAGGCGGCCGAGCGCCGGCGCAAGGCGCTGACGCGCGTCGAGACACTCGATCTCTCGCAGACGACGTGGCCCGAGCTGCCGCATCCGCGGATCGTCAACGCGATCACGTTCGTCGCGCGCCGCGGCATGCAACGCTACCCGCATCAGCGCGGCTCTGAGCTGCGCGACACGCTGGCTGAGCGCCATGCGGTCGAGGCCAACCGTCTGATCCTCGGCAACGGCGCCGCGGAGCTGCTGGGCGCAGCCGCGCGGGCGCTGATCGCGCCGGGGCAGCAGCTGCTGACGCTGTGGCCCTCCTATCCGCTGTTTCCGCTGATGGCCAGGCGCGCGCACGGGAACGCAATCCGCGTCTCAGGCGGCGTCGATGAGCTGCTCGAGGCGGCCCACGCGCACGACGGCGTGCGCGTGATCGCGCTGGCAAGCCCCAACGATCCGACCGGCGAGCTGCTGAGCACCGGCGAGCTGCAGCGGCTGCTCGCGGGCCTCCCCGGCGGCGTCGCCGTGCTGCTCGATGAGTCGCTCGTCGAGTTTGCCGACGCGCAGCCGACCAGCTCCGCGCTCGCGCTGCTCGAGGAACATCCGCGACTGCTCGTGTTCCGCAGCTTCTCCAAGGCCTGGGGGCTCGCCGGCCTGCGCATCGGCTACGCGCTCGGGGGGCCCGGATCGGAGGATCTGCTCGCCGAGCTCGATCCCGACCTCGGCGTCTCGGAGGTCTCCCAGGCGGGCGCGCTGGAGGCGCTGCGCACGTGCTCGGAGCTGATCGAGCGGCGCGTGCAGACGATCCATCTCGAGCGTCCGCTGCTGCTCGCCGCGCTGCGCGAGCGCGGCTTCCAGGTCAGCGACAGCCAGGCGAACTTCGTGTGGGCCGCGCATCCCGCCGTCGCAGGGGCCGAGCTGGCCGGGCGGCTGGCGCGCGCGGGCGTGCTGGTCGCCGCGGGCGACGCGCTCGGCGAGCCTCAGCACGTGCGCATCGCGCTGCACTCGAGCAGCGCCTCGGCGCGGCTGCTCGGCGCGATCGACAAAGCGCTGTAGGCGCTCAGCCGGCGGTGCCGGACTGGCGCAACAGGGCGCCGGTGGTGCCCTCGAGGATCCGCCGCCAGCCGCGCACGGACTCCTTCTCGGTTTCGAAGTGCTCGACGACCTGGCGCACGCGCCTGGCCGAGATGTCGAGCCCATGGCTCTCGGCTACCGCCTGGTAGCGGTCGTATTCGCCGGCCAGCTGCTTGGTCACCGACTCGAAGCCGTGGCGGGCGATCTCCACTCGCGAGGTGAAGCTCATCATCGAGGTCTGGAACATCAGCTCATCAGCCTGGTCGGGCTCGATCAGGACGATGTCGACACCCGGATAGCGCTGCTCCCAGCCCTTCGCGAGTTCGTGCAGGCGCTGGTGGGCGACGAGCTTGGCCACCTGGTAGCCGATCTGCGCGAAGCCCATGTCGGCGACGCGGCGGGGGCGCTTGCCGGTCAGCTCGGCCGCCTCGGGCGAGAGGTCGTTGATGAACGGCACGATCGGATTGATCACGACGACGAGCTTCGCGCCCGCCTCGACCGCGAGGTCGAGGTTCGTCGTCGAGACGATCCCGCCGTCGATCAGGTCGCGGTCACCGACGCGCACCGGCGCGTAGACCATCGGCAGCGCGCCCGACGCGCGCACAGCGGTCGAGATCGGCACATCGCCCGCGCGATCGTGCCCGAGCACCACGCGCTTGCAGCTGTCGAGGTCGGTCGCGGTCAGATACAGCTCACAGGGCAGCTCTGAGAAATCGTCGGTCCGCCCGGGCTCGCTGAGGACCTTGTGCAGATAGCTCTCGATACCGCTGCCCGTGTACAGCCCCGAGGGAAGCCCGTCGGCGAGCCCCATGACGATGTCCATCAGCGACACGCCGCCCGGCTGGGCGAGCACCTGGCGCGCGAGCTTGGCCGCGCGCAGCGGCATCACCGCGCCCTTGCGCGCGAACTCCACGAGGTTCGGCCGCAACAGGTCGCCGATGTCGATGTCTTTGAACGGCAGCTGCCCCTGGCGCGTGACCACCCGCATCATCTCCTCGGGAGTCACGCCGTTGGCGCACAGCGCGGCGATGAACGAGCCGGCGGAGGTGCCGACGTAGACGTCGAAGTTGTTGACGGTGCTGTTGACAGCCAGCAGGTCGAGCGCGCGCAGCGCGCCGATCTCGTAGACCCCGCCGGTGAAGCCCCCGCCGCCGAGCACCAGCGCCGTCTTGTCGCGCCGCGGGCGGCGCCTGCGGTCGACCGAGCCGGGCCGACCAACACCGCGGGCCGCCAATCGTCGCGTCCGTGCCGTTCTCGCTTTAGCCTTAGCCTTGACCGTCGGCTCAAGCTTGACCACCTTGCCCATGCAAACCACATTCTACGGCCGCTCGACTCGGAATCGCTTCGCCACGCTTGCAATTCTGCTCTGCGGACTCTCGCTGCTCGCGTCGCTCGCGCCCGCGCGGGCCCGCGCGGCCGGCAGCCTCGCCGGGCTGCAGGCCGACCTCGCGCGGCAGCTCGCGCTCGCCGGCCCCGCCGACGGCGCCTACGTGTATGACGTCACGAGCAAACAGGCGCTGTTCTCAGAGCGCGCGAGCACGCTGCGTCCACCGGCCTCGGTCGAGAAGCTCTACACCGCGACGACGGCGCTGCAGGAGCTCGGCCCGAGCGCGCGGCTGACGACGACCGTCTACGGCGTCGGACACCTCGAGTCCGGCGGCGTCTGGGACGGAAGTCTTTATCTGCACGGCGGCGGCGACCCGACATTTGGCAGCACTGCGTTCATCCACAGCCATTACGGCGGTATCGGCGCGAGCATCTCCGCGCTCGTCAGCGGGCTCGTGCGCGGCGACGGCATCCACACGATCACCGGCTCGATCGAGGGCGATGAGTCCTACTTCGACTCGCTGCGCGGCGAGCCCTCGAGCGACTACGGACCCGACCCGTTCCTCGAAGGCACGCTCAGTGCGCTCGCCTTCAACCGTGGCGAATCCGGCTCAGAACGCGGCACGCATGCGCCGGCTGCGTTCGCCGCCCGCGAGCTGCGCAGCGCACTCGCGAACGACGGCGTCAAGATCGACGGGGCAAGCGGCGCAGCCACGACGCCGGCGGGTGCGACGCCGCTCGCGCAAGCGCTCTCGCCGACGATCTCACAGCTGCTCGGGCTGATGTTGCCGCCGTCGGACAACTTCTTCGCCGAGACGCTCGTCAAGGATCTCGGCGCTCGCCTCGGCGGCGCCGGCACGACCGCGGCGGGCGCCGCCGTCGTCGTCAGGACGATCTTCTCGCTGCTCGGCTTCCATCCGCGCGTCGTCGACGGCTCGGGCCTCTCGCCGGCTGATGAGACCTCGCCCTACCAGGTGACCGACCTGCTCGTCGAGCTCGCCTCGACGCCGATCGGCGTCGTCCTGCGCGAACATCTCGCCGTCGCCGGGCACACCGGAACGCTGGCGCTGAGAATGCGCGACACCGGCGCCTCGGGACGCTGCCAGGGCAAGACCGGGACACTGACCGGGGCGTCAAACCTCGTCGGCTACTGCCGGGCGGCCAACGGCCACCTGCTCGCGTTCGCGATCTTCAACGACGGCATCGCCACCGAAGCCGCTCACACCTTTCAGGACCACATGGCGATCACGATCGCCGACGCGAGCTTCAGCGCCGCTGAAGAGGCGCGCGCCGTCGCCCGCTGAGCGCCCGAGCCGGTCCGCTGTCAGCCGGCGAGCAGCGCGTGCAGGCCTGCTTCGTCGAGCACCGCGATGCCCAGCCGCTCGGCCTTCTCGCGCTTTGACCCGGCGCTCTCGCCGGCGATCACGTAGTCGGTGTTCTTGGAGACCGAGCTCGTGACCCGCCCGCCGGCGGCCATGATCCGCTCGGTTGCGACCTCGCGCGACCACTGCGGCAGGCTGCCCGTCAGCACCAGCGTCTTGCCGGCCAGCGGGCCCTCTGACGGCGGCGGCCCGGCCTCGTGGAAGCACAGCCCGAGCTCGCGCAGATCGGCGATCAGGCTGCGCATCCGCGTTTCGTCGAGCTGCGCGCGGATCGAGGCCGCCATCTTCTCGCCGACCCCCGGAACCGCGACGATCTGCTCGGGTGTCGCGGCCAGCAGCGAGTCGATGTCGCGGAAGCTCTGCGCGAGGTTGCGCCCGGTCACCTCACCGACCTCCTCGATCCCGAGCGCGAACAGCACGCGTGCGAACGGCCGCTGCTTGCTGTGCTCGAGCGCGGCGAGCAGTTTGCCGACCGAGACCTCGCCGAACCCCTCGAGCTCGAGCAGCTGCTGATCGCTGAGGCGATAGAAGTCGGCGGCCGTGCGCACGAGGCCGCGTTCCTGCAGCAGCGCCACCTGCTTCTCACCGAGCCCGTCGATGTCCATCGCGCCGCGGGAGACGAAGTGGCGAAGCAGCTGCCAGGCACGACCGGGGCAGTCGCGGTTCGGGCACTGCGTGAAGACGCTGTCGGCGGGCTTGACGGTCTTGGTGTTGCAGAACGGACAGCGCCGCGGCGGCCGCGGCGTCGGCGGGCGATCCTTGTGCTCGGCCACGTGCGGCGCCGGCGAGACGACCTGCGGAATCACGTCGCCGGCGCGTACAACGATCACCTCCTCGCCCTCGCGCAGGTCCTTGCGGACTATGTCTTCCTCGTTGTGCAGTGTCGCCATCCGGATCGTGACGCCCGCGACCGCGACCGGCGCGAGCACCGCATACGGGCGCAGGTCGCCGAACTTGCCGACGTTCCACATGACCTGCTCGAGCGTCGTCAACGCGGTCGTCGGCGGGAACTTCCAGGCGACCGCCCAGCGGGGGTCGCGACCGACGGCGCCGAGGCGCCGCTGCAGTTCGAGATCGTCGACCTTGACGACGACGCCGTCGATCTCGAAGTCGAGCTCGCCGCGGCGGCGCTCCCACTCGAGGCACTGGCTGATCACCTCGTCCTCGCTGCCGAGCAGCTTGATGTCGCGGTTGACACGGAAGCCGTGCTCGCGCAGCCACGCGAGCGCCTGCGAGTGCGCCTTGAAGGACAGGCCCTCGCTGACCCCCACCTGGTAGCACCAGATCGACAGCGGCCGCTTGGCCGCGTCGGCAGGATCGAGCTGGCGGATCGTGCCGGCGGCCGAGTTGCGCGGGTTCATGAACGTCGACTCGCCCGCTTCCGCGCGGCGCTCGTTGAGCGCGGTGAAGTCGGCGAGCGACATGTACACCTCGCCGCGCACCTCGAGCAGCGGCGGCGCGTCGCGGACGCTCAGCGGCAGCGCGCCGATCGTGCGCAGATTGTGCGTGACGTCCTCGCCCACCTCGCCGTTGCCGCGCGTCGCGCCGCGCTCGAACACGCCGTCGCGATACAGCAGGCTGATCGCGAGGCCGTCGATCTTCGGCTCGACGACGAACGTGAAGTCGGGATCGTCGATGCCCTCGCGCGCGAGATGGGTGCGCATGCGCTCGATCCACGCGCGCAGCTCCGCCTCCGAGCGCACGTTGCCGAGCGACAACATCGGCTCGAGGTGCTCGACCTTCTCCAGGCGCCCGACGGGCTCGCCGCCGACGCGCTGCGTCGGCGAGTCTGCGCTCGCGAGCGCGGGATGCTCGGCCTCGAGCGCGCGCAGCTCGTCGAGCAGCCGGTCATACGCGTCATCGCCGATCTCCGGATCGTCGAGCACGTAGTAGCGGTGCGCGTGGTGTTCGAGCGCCTCGCGCAGCTCGCGGGCGCGGTCGGCGGCAGGCTTGGCGCTCACGGCATCGCGTCGTGTGCCGGCCGATCTCCGACCGGTGGCGCGAGCAGCTCCTCGAGGTCAAAGCGCCGCAGCGCCTCGAGGCTCGGACGGTCGGTCAGGTCGAAGTGGATCGGGGTGACGGCCACCCGGCCGGCGGCGACGGCAGCCAGATCGGTGCCGCGCTCGTCGTGAAAGCCGGGGTCTGAGCCGTAGATCCAGTAGCGCCGGCGGTTGTCCTCCTCGAGTTCGAGCTTGAGCTCGTCGCGGTAGATGCGCTTGCCGAGGCTCGTCACCTCGACGCCGCCCGGCTCGCCGGCGGGGACGTTGATGTTGAGCAGCGTCTTCTCGGGCATCGGCACATCGTCGATGCGCTCGATCAGGCGCGCCACGAAGCCCGCCGCGAGCTCGAACGCGAAGCCGCCGTCGAAGCGGTAGTCGAGCGCGCCCGCGCCGGACTGCTGGGAGACGGCGATCGCAGGCAGGCCGAGCACGACGCCCTCGAGCGCCGCGGCGACAGTACCCGAGTAGGTGATGTCATCGCCGAGGTTCGCGCCGTGGTTGATGCCCGCCACGACGAGGTCGACCTCGAAGTCCTCGATCAGGCCGAGGCTCGACAGCCGCACGCAGTCGACCGGCGTGCCGTCGGTGGCATAGCCCGTCGTGCCGTCGGAGAACCCCACCGCCTCGACCCACAGCGGCCGGCGCGTGGTGATCGAGCGCGCCATCGCCGAGCGGTTGCCGTCGGGGGCGATCACCGCGAGATGCACGTCCGGGAGCGCGACGAGCGCGCGCCGCAGCGCCTGCAGCCCCTCGGCCTCGATCCCGTCGTCGTTTGTCAGCAGCACGTTGAGCATTTCGTCCAGCATAGGGGCCACTTCGGTCCCGAGGCGTGAAGATATGCTGCGCCGGTGGGCACACTCGCATCCGCCCTGCGCGGCAGGACCGGCCTGTCGGGACGGGCCAGGCGTGCGGCTGCGCTGACCATTGGGCTGAGCGGCGCGCTCGCGCTGCTGCTTCCCGCCGCGGCGGCGGCGGCGACACCGGCGGACAGAGCCGCGACGCGCGCCTATCTGCAGGCCGGCTACGAACTCGCCCAGACCCGGCTGAGCGACGCCGCCGCCACGCAGTCGACCGTCGCGAACCTCGAGAGCCAGCTCGGCGGCGAATGCCACGGAGTGCTCGCGGGCGCCCCCCGCGAAGGGCCGCTCGCGCCTGTGGGGGAAGAACCACCACGCGCGCGCGGCGAACGTGAACGCAGCAAGCTGCAGCTGCACACGATCGAATACGAGCTCGCGCTGGTGATCAACGCGGCCGGCGAGGCGCCCTATCGCGCCGCCGTGGAAGCGTACGCCGCGAAGGTCGTCCCGCTCAGCTGGAGCAACCCGCAGATCGGGCGGCTGATCGACTTCGAAACCGGCCGCGCAATCGAACTGCTCACGCCGCCCGTCGGCGACCTCTGCGCCGAGATGCAGGCCTGGGCGCACAGCGGCTACCACATCCTCCCCACCGCCAGCCGTGAATTTGCCGCCAAGCGGAGCGCGGAGGAAGCCGAAGACGGGCCCGGGGGTTCGCTCGACGCGCTGCTCAAACCGTACGAGGGCGCCGGCGAGCGCGAGCTCCTCAGCATGACGATGGCGCTGCGCGTGCGCCTCCGCGACGCGCTCGCGCCGAGCCGGTATGCATCGGCCGCAATGGAGCAGGCGCTGGGCCTGGAACGGGAACCGTTCGGGGAACGCGAAACCCAGCCGCTGCTCGGCCACGGCAGCACCCGCGGCGGCAGCAGCTTCACGGTGCGCGGTGAAAGCGCGAACTCCTCGACGGGCAGCGCCGGCTCCTCCTGCCCTCACTCGGTGTCCGTCGAACTCGAACGGCAGACAGCGAACGGCGAGAGTCGCAGCTCGAGCAGCTCGGTGTGCCTCGGCGCGCACGCCGATCACGAGCCCTCGAGCGAATGCTATGCCCAGGGCGAGTCGATCGTGGCGGCGGTGGCGCCGTCGGTTACAACCGTGCGGCTGCTGCTCAGCGATCGGCACACGATCACCTCGCGCGTCGTGCACATCCCACGATCGGCCGGGGGCCCGGCCGGTGTCTACGTGCAGGCCGTGCGCAACTACAGGCCCTACCCGGTCTCTCTGACGGAGCTTGACCGTCGCGGCAGAGTGGTGCTCGTGCTGGCGCTGCGCCCCCTGCGCTGCAGTCGGGAACCAGCGGTGACCCCTCCACGCTCGCATGCGCTCGTCACGGGCACGACCCCGGGCGGCGAAGCGTTCGTGATCGAAGGCAGCGTGTTTCGCGACGAACTCAGCCTCGAGCTCAACGCTCGCGGCGCAGAGCACGAAGAAGGCGCGAACGGCCAGAGCCGGGCGCGTGCCTTCCGGCGGTCGCTCGCGGCCGGCTGCCCGCCACACGAATTCGCGATCCTCTACGGCATCCTCGCCGCGCCCGGCGCCTCCGTGCTGGCGCGGACGAGCGCCGGCCTCGTCGCCCTCAGCAAGGTTGCGCTCGCGCGCCACCTGCACGCCGGCGGGCCGCTCGTCTACGGCGTGTTCGCGACGATGCCCGCGGAACTGATCGTGCGCCGCAGCAACGGCTCGACGCTGTACACCGAAAGCCTCGCCGCGAACGGCGCAGAAGAAGCGGAATTCTGCCGCGGCTTCGCCGAAGCCTGAACACGCGACGCGCGCTAGCCGAGCTGGAGCGCGGCGGGATAGGAGACAGCCGCCAGCGCGAGCCCGTGTGCGGGCGCCGTGCGCCCCGCCTCAGAGCGCGGCCGGCCCTCCAGCAGCTCGGTGAATTCCGCGAGCGTGCGTGCGCCGGCGGCGACATCGAGCATCGTGCCGACGAGCACGCGGTTCATGTGGCGCAGGAAACGCTCGGCCTCGATCCAGAACTCGAGCAGCTCGCCGTCGGTGCGCCATTCGGCGCGCAGCACGCGATGCTGAAAGTGCGAATGCTCGGTTTCGCTCGGCGTGAACGCGGTGAAGTCGTGGCTGCCCGCGAGCGCGGCCGCGCATGCATGCAGCGCTTCGCGGTCGAGCGGCGTCGTCCACCAGAACGCGCGCCGGCGCTCGAACGCGCTGCGCGTCCGCCGCGCGAGCACCCGATAGCAGTAGGTGCGGCTGCGCGCGTCGCGGCGCGCGTCGAAGCCGGCCGGCGCGGGCTCCGCTGCGAGCACCGCGAGATCGGCGTCGAGCAGGCCGTTGAGGCGCAGCGGATCGACCGCCTCGTGCGCGTAGCTTGCGACCTGCCCCCACGCGTGCACGCCCGCGTCGGTGCGCCCGGCGACGTTGAGTTTCAGCGGCTCACCGTCGTGGCCGCGCTCGCCGAGCACCATGCGCAACGCGCGCTCGAGCTCCTCCTGGACGGTGCGCCTGTCCGGCTGGCGTGCCCAGCCGGCGAAGTCGGTGCCGTCGTACTCGATCGTCAGCTTGGTGATCATCCCAGCGCGCGAGCATCGCGCCGATGCAGCTCAGACGAGCTCGATGAAGACCATCTCGGTCGAGTCGCTGCGCCGCGGTCCGAGTTTGAGGATGCGCGTGTAGCCACCCGGCCGCGCGGCGTAGCGCGGCGCGACCTCCGCGAACAGCTTGTGCACCGCGAACTTGTCCTGCGAGAGCGTCGAGAGCGCCTGCCGGCGCGCATGCAGATCGCCGCGCTTGGCTAGCGTGATCAGTTTCTCGATCTCCGGCTTGACCGCCTTGGCCTTCGCCTCGGTCGTCTTGATGCGCTCGTGCTCGATGATCTCCTTGCTCAGGTTCATGAGCAGCGCCTTGCGGTGCGCGGAGTCGCGGCTGAGCTTGTGTTTGGTCTTCTGGTGGCGCATGGGCTCGGGGAAGTCTAGGGGGTCGCTAGTCCTGGCGCAGGTCGAGACCGCGAGAGTGAAGCGTTTCGATGACCTCGTCGATCGACTTTTTGCCGAAGTTCGGGATCGCGTTGAGCTCCGCCTCGGACTTCGAGATCAGATCGCCGACCGTCTGAATGCCCGCGCGCTTGAGGCAGTT
Source organism: uncultured Solirubrobacteraceae bacterium (assembly GCA_963822245.1). Classification (GTDB taxonomy): domain Bacteria; phylum Actinomycetota; class Thermoleophilia; order Solirubrobacterales; family Solirubrobacteraceae; genus Palsa-744. The sequence continues at coordinate 200,284 of CAWGGR010000005.1, read as the reverse complement.
GTAGGAGCGCACGCCGAGCTCGAGCTCCTCGATCAGGATGCCCCACTCCTCGCCCTGCAGCGCCGCCTGCGGGCCACCCGCGACCGCCAGGCCGTGTCCGTCGAGCTGCCCGCCGGGGGTTGCGCGCAGCTCCTGGATGCGGTCGGCGTCGGTGAAGATCGCAAGCTGTGAGATCAGCAGCTCGGCGGCCTCGCGCAGCGCCGCCTGCGGGTCGATCGAACCGTCTGTCTCGATGTCCAGCGTGAGCTTGTCGAAGTCCGTCTTCTGACCGACGCGCGCCTGCTCGACCGCGTAGGCGACGCGTCGCACCGGCGAGAAGATCGAGTCGATCGGGATCACGCCGATCGGCTGGTCGGCGGACTTGTTCTCCTCGGCCGGACGGTAGCCGCGCCCGCGACCGATCGTCATGTACAGCTCGAGCTTCGTTTTCTTCTCGAGCGTCGCGATGTGCAGGTCGGAATTGAGGATCTCGACTCCGGCCGGCAGGTCGATGTCCTTGGCCGTGATCTCACCGGGCCCGGTCACGACCAGCGGCGCCTCGACCTCGCTGGCGTCGGAGTGCATCCGGCAGACCACGCCCTTGAGGTTCAAGACGATGTCGGTCACGTCCTCCTTGACGCCCTGAATGGTCGAGAACTCGTGCGCGACGCCCTCGATGCGCACGCTCGTGACGGCTGCGCCGGCGAGGGATGAGAGCAATACGCGCCGCAGCGAGTTGCCGAACGTGTAGCCGAAGCCGCGGTCCAGCGGCTCGATCGTGAAGGTGCCACGGTTCTGCTCCACGGACTCGCTTGTGATCCGGGGGATTTGGAAATCGAGCATCAGAGTCCTAACGTCGTTTTGGTCTCGCACCGGCGTCGCCCGGACGCCGGCTCTGAAGCGCCGCTGCCCGGAACGGGCGTCGGCGCGGGAAAAGTCGTTCTACTTCGAGTACAGCTCGACGATGAGCTGCTCCTGCACCGGCGCGGCGACCTCGCGCCGCTCCGGCTTGCGCAGCACCTTGGCCGACAGCGACTCGTGATCGGCCTGCAGCCACGCGGGAATCTGTCCGGTGAGCTCGGTCGCATCCCTGACCACCTGCGTCGCAGGCGTCTCGGACTTGATCGTGATCACGTCGCCTTCGCGCACCTGGTAGCTGGGGATGTCCACCCGGCGGCCATTGACCGTCCAGTGGCCGTGGCGGATCAGCTGACGCGCCTGACGGCGCGACGCTGCGAACCCGAGCCTTACCAAGACGTTGTCGAGACGGCACTCCAGCAGCGTCAGCAGGTTCTCGCCCGTGATGCCAGCCTGACGCGATGCCTTGACGTAGTAGCCGTGGAACTGCTTCTCGAGCACTCCGTAGTAGCGGCGCGCCTTCTGCTTCTCGCGCAGCTGCACCCGGTACTCGCTCTGTTTCATGCGTCCGCGTCCATGCTCGCCCGGCGGGTAGGAGCGGCGCTCGACGCCGCACTTGTCCGTCAGGCAGCGCTCGCCCTTGAGGAACAGCTTCTGCCCCTCGCGCCTGCACTGCTTGCACTGCGGGCCGGTATCTCTCGCCATCGCTCAAACCCTCCGCCGCTTGCGTGGGCGGCAGCCGTTGTGTGCCTGCGGGGTGACGTCCTTGACGCCCGTGACCTCGAGGCCGGCCGCCTGCAGCGAGCGAATCGCCGTCTCACGGCCCGACCCCGGTCCCTTGACGTATACCTCGACCTTCTGCAAACCCTGCTCGAGGCCCTTGCGGGCGGCCGCGTCGGCGGTCACCTGCGCGGCGAACGGCGTCGACTTGCGCGAGCCCTTGAAGCCGGCGCCGCCGGCGGACTCCCAGGCGATGACGTTGCCCGAGGTGTCGGTGAGCGAGACGATCGTGTTGTTGAACGAGGTCTTGATGTGGGCCTGGCCGACCGGGATGTTCTTTTTCGGCTTGCGGCGGCCGCGAGCTCGTTTTGGCGCTGGAGGCACTACTTCTTACCCGCTCTCTTCTTGCCCGCGACCTGCATGCGCTTGGGACCCTTGCGGGTGCGGGCGTTGGTCTTCGTCTTCTGGCCGCGCACCGGCAGGCCGCGGCGGTGGCGCAGACCGCGATAGCAGCCGATCTCCTGCAGCCGTTTGATGTCCTGGGAGCGCTCGCGCCGCAGGTCGCCCTCGACCGTGAGGCCCTCGTCGATCGCGTCGCGCAGCTTGACGACCTCGTCCTCGGTGAGATCGCGGATGTAGGTATCGGGGTTGATACCGACCTGCGCGAGGACCCTGTTGGACGTCGAGCGTCCGATTCCATAGATGTATGTCAGCCCGATCTCTGAGCGCTTGTTCAGAGGCAGGTTGACGCCGGAGATGCGAGCCACCTAGCGGATCACCCCTGGCGCTGCTTGTGACGCTTGTTTTGGCAGATCACGAGCACCACGCCGTGGCGGCGGATGATCTTGCACTTCTCGCACATCGGCTTGACCGACGGTCTTACCTTCATGATCCCTTTCGGCGGCTGGGTTCCGGCGACCCGGCTCTGGCTGCCGTTGCGGCTGCCGCTACCGGGTCGTGGAGTTGCCCTGGCGCAGACGAAAAGCAGCGCACTTGGGCAGGGCTCCAGATGGTAGCAACCTCAGCCTGCGCTCGCGACGCCCTCGGCGATCGGCCTCACCGGGCGGGCCTCCGCGGGCAGGTGCCAGGGCGTCAGCACCTGCGGGCCGTTGCCCGTGATCGCAACCGTGAACTCGAAGTGCGCCGCCAGCGAACCGTCCTGGGAGAAGATCGCCCAGCTGTCGCCGCCGATGCGCACGGCCGCCCGGCCGGCGGTCGTCATCGGCTCGATCGCGAGCACCATGCCCTCCTCCAGCAGCGGGCCCTTGCCGGGCTTGCCGTAGTTGGGCACCTGCGGGTCCTCGTGCATGCTGCGCCCGACGCCGTGGCCGACTAGCGAGCGCACGACGGCCAGTCCGGCGCCCTCGGCGACGCGCTGGATCGCGTGTGAGACGTCGCCCATGCGGTTGCCCGGGCGGCATTGCGCGATGCCCGCGTGCAGCGACTCGGCGGTCGCCGCGAGCAGGTTCTCGGCCTCGGCGCTGACCTGCTCGACGGGAAATGTCCGCGCGGCGTCGGCAACCCAGCCGTCGAGCGTGACGCCGACGTCGACCGAGATGATGTCGCCGGCGAGGAGCCGGTAGGGCCCGGGGATGCCGTGCACGATCATCGCGTTCGGCGAGGCGCAGATCGAGCCGGGGAAGCCGCGGTAGCCCTTGAACGTCGGCGTCGCGCCGTGCGAGCGGATGAAGCGCTCGGCCTGCGCGTCCAGCTCGGCCGTGCTGACGCCGACCGCGATCTTGCTCTCGAGCAGGTCGAGTGTCGCCGCGAGGATCGCCCCCGCCCGCGCCATCTTCGCGATCTCCTCGCCGGACTTCTTGATGATCACCCTGGCAGCTTAGCCTTCCGCTGCTACAGGTTCTCCTCCAGGCGCAGCGTCGCAACGGTCGCGCGCACATGCGCGTGGACCTCATCGGCGCCGCGGCGCCCGTCGAAGCGACGCAGCAGTCCCGCCTCGTCGTAGTACTCGATCAGCGGCTCGGTCTGTGCGTGGTAGACCTGCAGGCGGCGGCGGATCGTCTCCTCGCGATCATCGTCGCGCTGCATCAGGCGCGCGCCGTCCTGGTCGCAGACGCCCTCGTGCTTCGGCGGATCGAAGTCGACGTGGTAGATGTGCGTGGGGTTCTTGACACACACACGCCGACCGCCGAGGCGGCGGACGACCTCCTCGTCGGGCACCTCGATCAGCAGCGCTGCGGTGAGATGACGCTCGAGGCCGCTGAGCGCCGTCCGCAGCGCGTCGGCCTGCTGGCGGTTGCGCGGGAAGCCATCGAGCAGGAAGCCGTCGCGGGCGTCGCCGCCGGCGACGCGCAGAGTGATCATGCCGACGATCACCTCGTCCGGCACGAGCTCGCCCGCGTCCATGAAGCGCTTGGCCTCGCGGCCGAGATCGGTCCCGTCGGCGACCTGCGCGCGCAGGATGTCGCCGGTGGAGATGTGCGGCAGCCCGAAGTCGTCGCGCAGGCGATCGGCCTGGGTGCCCTTTCCGGCACCCGGCGGGCCGAGCAGGATCAGATTCAACTCGGACAAGACCGAGGCAGCCTACCCGCTCGCGTGGTGCAGTTGCCAGTGGCGAAGCGAAACAAGCTCGCCGGGCCGTGTCGCGCGGCCATCCGCCGCGACACCCGGCGCGTGCTCGAGCTACTTGAGGAAGCCCTCGTAGCTGCGCATCATCAACTGCGCCTCGAGCTGCTTCATCGTTTCCAGCGCCACGCCGATCACGATCAGGATGGATGTGCCGCCGAGCGGAATCTGCTCGTGGGTGCGGTCGATCAGGATCGTCGGCAACGCGGCGACCGCCGCGAGGAACAGCGCGCCGGGGAATGTCAGCCGCGCGAGGATCCGATCCAGGAATTCAGCCGTCGGGCGCCCCGGACGCACGCCGGGGATGAAGCCGCCGTACTTCTTCAGGTTGTCCGCCTGGTCGACCGGGTTGAACGTGACCGCGGTGTAGAAGTACGTGAAGATCACGATGAAGATCGTCTCGCCGACGAGGAACTGCCAGCCGTTCGGTGTGAAGATGTCCGACAGCCTCGTGCCCCAGTGGGTTTTCACGAGCTGTCCGATCGTCGGCAGGAACGTCATGATGCTCGCCGCGAAGATCACCGGGATCACGCCGGCCATGTTCACGCGCAGCGGCAGGTAGGTCTGCCCGCCCTCGGACATGCGCCGCCCGATGACGCGCTTGGCGTATTGGACGGGGATTCGACGCTGGCCTTCCTGGACGAACACGATCCCGGCGACAACCGCGATCACGAGGAACGGCATCATCACCTTGAAGACCTGATCCTGGCTCGTCCACCAGAGCTGGATGCCGCCGGGCAGGCGCGCGACGATCGAGGCGAAGATCAGCAGCGAGATGCCGTTGCCGATGCCGCGCTGGGTGATCAGCTCGCCGATCCACATCAGCACGACGCAGCCGGTCGTCAGGCAGATGACGATCAGCAGGATATGCGCGAGGTCGAAGTGCGAAATCACCGATTCGCCCGCTTTGGCCTGCAGCGAGTGGAACAGGAAGACGTAGCCGATCGACTGCGCGAACGCCAGCCCGACGGTCAGGTAGCGCGTGTACTGTGTGATCCGCGCCTGCCCGACTTCGCCTTCCTTGGAGAGCTTCTCGAGCGATGGCACCGCGACCTGCAGCAGCTGCAGGATGATCGACGACGTGATGTACGGCATGATGCCCAGCGCGAAGATCGCGATCCGCGAGAGCCCGCCCCCGGAGAACAGGTTCAGGAGCCCGAGGATGTTCGAGCCGGCGAACTGTTTCTGGATGTTGTTGACCGCGGTGAGGTTGACGCCTGGAACCGGGATGTGCGAGCCGAGCCGGTAGATCAGCAGCATCCCCGCCGTGAACGCGATCTTCTTGCGGATGTCCGCTACCTGGAAGGCGTTGAGGATCGTCGAGAGCATCAGATTCGGCCGACCGCACGCGAGCGCGTCGCTCGCATGCCCGCGGAGCCGTCGATTCTAGTGGATGCCCCCGTGAGCTTCGCCGGTTGCATCGCGGCGAACACGCTAGCCCTCGACGGTCGTGCAGGTGCCGCCCGCGGCCTCGATGCGCTCACGCGCGCTCGCGCTGAACGCGTGCGCGTGAACGGTCAGCGCCTTCGTCAGCTCACCTTTCCCGAGCACCTTGATCGGGATGTCCTTGCGAGAGCCGAGGCCGTTGGCCTTCATCAGCTCGATCGTCACGTCCGTGCCGGCCTCGAAGCGGCTCTCGAGCGCGTCGAGGTTGACGGGCTGCGTGTGCGTGCGGAACGGCTCGAAGGGCATCGACTTCTTCATGTGCGGTCCGCGCAGCTTTCGCATGCGCATGTGGATCGGCATCTGCCCGCCCTCGAACGCCGCGCGGCGCTTGGAGCCAGAGCGCGAGCCGGCGCCCTTCTGTCCGCGGCCGGACGTCTTGCCGGTGCCCGAGCCTTCGCCGCGACCGATCCGCTTGCGCGGGCGGCGGCTGCCGGGAGCCGGTGCGAGGTTGTGCAGGCCGACGCGTTCCTCGGGGCCTTTGGCCGGGCTCACTTGCCCTCCCTGACCTCGACCAGGTGCCGGACCTTGTGCAGCATCCCGCGCGACTGGAGCGTGTCGTTGACCTCAACCGTGTGGCCGATGCGACGCAGGCCGAGCGAGCGCAGCGTGTCGAGCTGTTTCTGATCGGCGCCGTTCTTGGAGCGCAGCTGGGTGACGGTGAGGGCGCCCATCAGCCTGCCGCGCCCTCTGTCGCGACGGGCGCGTCAGCCGCCGGCTCGCTCTCGGTCGCAGCGGCGTCGGCGCCGGTGACGGAGCCGTTGGCCGTCTCGCCGTTGCTGAGGCCGAGGACCTTGTCGATCGACAGGCCGCGCAGCTTGCCGACCTCCTCGGGCGTGCGCAGGCCGCGCAGGCCGGCGACCGTCGCCTTGACGAGGTTGATCGGGTTCTGCGTGCCGAGACTCTTGGAGAGGATGTCGTGGATGCCCGCGAGCTCGAGCACCGCGCGCACGCCGCCGCCGGCGATCACGCCGGTTCCCGGCGAGGCGGGCTTCAGCAGCACGCGCCCGGCGCCGAACACCCCGGTCGTCTTGTGCGTGATCGTGCTGCCGTGCTTGGGCACGCGGAAGAGGTCCTTCTTGGCGCGCTCGACGCCCTTCTGGATCGCCAGCGGGACCTCGTTCGCCTTGCCGTAGCCGACGCCGACGACGTCGCGTTCATCGCCGACCACAACCAGGGCGGTGAACGAGAAGCGCCGCCCGCCCTTGACGACCTTGGCGACGCGGTTGATCTCGACCACGCGCTCCTGGAGGTCCAGGCCGGCTGGGTTGACTGAGCGATCTATCGATATGGACATGGGCAGGAGGGAGAGGGTAGCGGTCAGGGGCGCCTGGGCAGGCTAGACGGTGATGCCCGCCTCGCGGATTGCTTCGCCGAATGTGCGCACGTGGCCGTGGTAGCGGTAGCCGCCGCGGTCGAACACCGCCTCGGAGACGCCGGCGCTCTTCGCGCGCTCGGCGAGCAGCTCGCCGGCGCGTTTCGTGCGGTCGCCTTTCGCGAGCGTGCGCAGCTCCGGCTCGTACCAGTTGACGGCCGCGAGCGTGCGCCCGGCGCTGTCGTCGACGAGTTGCGCCGAGATCCCGCGATTGGAGCGGAACACGGAGATGCGCGGACGTGCGGCGGTGCCGGAGATCTTCGCGCGCACACGGCGGCGGCGTTTGAGGCGGCGGGCCTCCTTCGTGATGACCGTCATGCGCGCTTGCCCACCTTGCGCTGGACGTACTCGCCCTCGTAGCGGATGCCCTTGCCCTTGTACGGCTCCGGCGGGCGCTGCTTGCGGATGATCGCGGCGGTCTCGCCGACGAGCTGCTTGGAGATCCCCTTGACGACGACGCGCGTCGGCTGCGGGACTTCAAATTCGATCCCGCTCGGCGCCTCGATCGGCACCGGGTGGGAGTAGCCGACCGCGAGCTCGAGGTTCTTGCCCTTCAGCTGCGCGCGATAGCCGACGCCCTGGATCTCCAGGCGCTTCTCATAGCCTGCGGTCACACCCTGGACCATGTTCGCGACGAGCGAGCGCGTCAGGCCGTGCAGCGCGCGGTGTTCGCCGCGGTCGGTCGGGCGCGTGACAACGAGCTGGTCGTCCTGCTGGGTGACCTCGATGTCGCGGTGGATGCGCTCCGCGAGTTCGCCTTTCGGCCCGTTCACGCGGACCTGCTCGGGCTCGATCGAAACGGTCACACCGGCGGGCACCGGGATCGGCTGTCTACCAATTCTCGACATGGCTCACGCTCACCAGACCTGCGCCAGAACCTCGCCGCCGATGCCCGCGGCGCGCGCGTCGTGACCCGTCATCACGCCGCGAGAGGTCGAGATGATCGAGGTCCCCATGCCGCCGAGCACCTTCGGGATATGCGTCGCGTCGACATACGTCCGCCGTCCCGGCCGCGAGACACGCTTGAGCCCGGAGATCGCCGAGCGGCGGTCCTCGGTGTACTTCAGGCGGATCTGGATCAGCTGCCCGGCGTCGCCGGCGGGCGCCGGCACCACCGACCAGGACTCGATGTAGCCCTGCTCGGCCAGGATGCGTGCGAGCTCGCTCTTCAGTTTGGAGGCCGGGACTTCGACCGTCTCGTGCGCAGCATGGATCGCGTTGCGCACGCGCGTCAGGAAGTCGGCTATCGGATCGGTCATTGACATGGTGCTTGGCTCTCTTCAGACCCCTACCAGGAGGACTTCGTCATCCCGGGGATCTGACCGTTGTGGGCGAGCTCGCGAAGGCAGATGCGGCACACCCCGAACTTCTTGTACACCGCGCGCGGCCGTCCGCAGCGGGTGCAGCGAGTATAGGCACGTGTCTTGAACTTGGGAGTCCGCGCCTGCTTGACGCGCTGCGAAGTCTTGGCCATCAGTCGGTGCTCTCCTTCTCGGTGGTCTCCGCGTCCCCATCCTCGGGGGCGTCCTGCTCGGCGCTCGCGGGCGCATCAGACTCCGCCGCCGCCCGCTCGGGCTCAGCCTCAGCAGTCGCCTCGGGCTCGGCTGCCGCGGCGGGCTCAGCGGGCGCCTCAGCCTCAGCGGGCGCCTCAGCGTCAGCGGCCGGCGCAGGCTCCGCGGGCGGCTCGGGCTCCGCGGCGGCCTCAGGCTGCGCGGGCGGCTCGGGCTCCGCGGCGGCCTCAGGCTGCGCGGGCGGCTCGGGCTCCGCGGCGGCCTCAGGCTGCGCGGGCGGCTCGAGCTCCGCGGCGGCCTCAGGCTGCGCGGGCGGCTCGAGCTCCGCGGCTGCCTCGGGCTGCGCGGCCGGCTTCGGTTTCTTCTCGGGCTTGCCGAGCGCTGCCTTCGCGGCCTTCGCCTCGGCGGCTGCGGCTTTCGCGGCGGCGGCCTCGACCGCGTCCTGCTCCGCCTTCACGGCTGCTGCCGCGCGCTCGACCTCGGCCTGCTCGTGGGCGCGTTCGGCGGCCTCGTCGGCGGCCGGGTCATAGCCCTTCGGCCGCCTGTCGGCCGAGAACGGCATCCCGAACGCCGCAAGCAGCGCATACGCCTCGATGTCGGTTGCCGCGGAGGTTGTGATCGTGATATCCAGCCCGCGGACCTGATCGATCGCGTCGTAGTCGATCTCCGGGAAGATGATCTGCTCCTTGACGCCCATCGAGTAGTTGCCGCGCCCGTCGAACGAGCGCGCGTTGAGGCCGCGGAAGTCGCGGATTCGCGGGATCGCGATCGAGATCAGGCGGTCGAGGAACTCGTAGCCGCGATCCGCGCGCAGCGTGACAGCGAGACCGACCGGCATACCCTCACGCAGTTTGAACGCGGCGATCGACTTGCGTGCGCGACGCACGCTCGGCTGCTGGCCGGCGATCGTCGCCAGCTGCTCGGTCGCGGCCTTGATCACTTTCGAGTCCTGCTTGCCGAGGCCGACGCCCATGTTGAGCGTGATCTTCTCGAGCTTCGGGGCCTGCATCAGCGAGGTGTAGCCGAAGCGCTCCACGAGCTGCGGGCGGATCTCCTCGAGGTAGCGGGTCTTCAGGCGTGCTGTCGGGGCTGTCTCTGTCATCGTCGCCATCCGCTCAGTCCAGCCTCGCGCCAGTGCTCTTGGCGACGCGGATGCGGCGGCCGTCCTCGCGCTCGATGCGGACACGCGTGGGCGCGCCCTTCGCGTCGAGCAGCATCACGTTCGAGACATGGATCGGTCCCTCGCGCTCGATCACGCCGCCGACCTGCTGTTCGCTCTGGGCGCCCGCGACCTGCTGCGGTTTGGTGTGCCGCTTGATCATGTTCAGGCCCTCGACGAAGACGCGTTCGGTGTCCGGGCGCACACGCAGGACGCGTCCGGTCTTGCCGCGGTCCTTGCCCGAGATCACCCTGACCTGGTCGCCGCTGCGGATCTTCATCGCGCCGCGCTTGCGCGAAGCGGCGATGCTCGAGGACTTGCGGCCGGCCATCACAGCACCTCCGGCGCGAGCGAGACGATCTTCATGAAGTTGCGCTCGCGCAGTTCGCGCGCCACCGGCCCGAACACGCGAGTGCCGCGAGGGTTGTTCTGGTCGTCGATGATCACCGCGGCGTTCTCGTCGAAGGCGATGTAGGTGCCGTCGTCGCGGCCGATCGGCTTCTTCGTGCGCACGATCACAGCGGTCACGACCTCGCCCTTTTTGACCGTCCCCTGCGGGTTGGCCTGCTTGACGGTCGCGGTGATCACGTCGCCGACGAACGCGTAGCGGCGCTGCGAGCCGCCCTTCACGCGGATGCAGAGGATTTCTCGGGCACCGGAGTTGTCGGCCACGCGCAGACGTGTCTCGTTCTGGATCATCGCGCGCGCTCCAGCACGTCGACGAGCGCCCAGCGCTTGGTGCGCGACAGCGGCCGGCTCTCGATCACGCGCACGACGTCGCCCTCGTTGGCGTCGTTGTTCTCGTCGTGGGCGTGCACGGTGCTCGAGCTGCGCACGATCTTCTCGTAGCGGCGGTGGCGGCGTGCGACATCGATGCGGACGGTGATCGTCTTTGCGGCCTTGTCGGAGACGACGATGCCCTGGCGCACGCGGCGCGTGCCCTCGACGGGCGCGTGCACAGGCGGCAGCGGCTCCGGCGCCGGCGCAGTTGCGCGCCGCTCAGCGGCTTTCGCTCGTTCCTGCAGGCGACGCGCGCGACGGCGGACGGCCTTGCGGCTGCGCTCGGCGACGCGCTCGGCGTGGCGCTCCTCGGAGGTCCTGCTGGGGCGCGCCTCGCCGGTGTGCTGCGAGCGCTTCGCCCGGCGCCGCTGCTTCGGGGTGCCCTCCTCGACCGGCGTACTCGCTGCAGCAGCGGCCGCGGGCTCGCCGGCGTCCCCCTCGGGAGCCTCCGCAGCGTCTCCCTCGGGCGCCTCGGCGGCCTCGGCCGCGGGGGCCTCGGCCGCGGGGGCCTCGGGCGCAGCTGCCTCGGGGGCGTCCGCTGGGGTCTCTTGCGTGTCGTTGTCTGGTTCGTCAGCCATGTCGTCCGTTCGTGTTCGTTCGCGGGTGCTCAGTCGCTCTGCTCGCGCGCGGCTTGGCGCTCGCGCTCGCGGGTCACGGTCAGCGCGCGTGCGAGGTCGCGCTTGGCGTGGCGCAGGCCGGCCGTGTTGTCGAGTTCGCCGGTCGCGTTCGTGAAGCGCAGGCCGAAGACCTCTTTGCGCAGCTCGCTCACGCGTTTGCTCAGCTCGCTGTTCTCCAGATCGCGCAGTTCTCCGGGCTTCATGCCGACTCAGTCCTCGCGCAGTACAAACTTGGATTTGACGGGAAGCTTGTGCGCCGCCAGCCGGATCGCTTCGCGCGCCAGCGGCTCGGACACGCCGGCGAGCTCGAACATCACGCGCCCCGGCTTGACGACCGCCACCCAGCCTTCGGGCGAGCCCTTGCCCGAGCCCATCCGCGTCTCGGCCGGCTTCTTGGTGACGGGCTTGTCGGGAAAGACGTTGATCCAGACCTTGCCGCCACGCTTGATCTTGCGGGTCATCGCGATACGCGCAGCCTCGATCTGGCGGTTGGTCAGCCAGCCGCCCTCGAGCGCCTTCAGCCCGTACTCGCCGAACTGGACGTGCAGCTGCCCGCGCGAGTAGCCGCGGCGACGGCCGCGGTGCTGCTTGCGGTGCTTTACGCGCTTGGGCGAGAGCATCAGCGCCCGCCTCCGCCGGAGGGTCCGCGTCCGCCGCCGCCCGGGCCGCGTCCGCCGCCACCGGGTCCACGTCCGCCGCCACCAGGTCCACCGGGCCCGCGGCCACCGCCACGGCCCCCCGATGATCCCGGCCCGCCCGCCCCGCGTCCACCGCCGCCACCGGGCCGGTTGCGGCCACCGCCACGCCCGTCGCGGCCGTCGCGGCCGCCGCGGCCATCGCGGTCGTTGCTCGGCGGCGCCGGCGCGGTCATGTCGGTGAGGTCTGCGCCGGTGTAGCCCTCGGGCATGATTTCGCCCTTGTTGACCCAGCACTTGACTCCGATCCGCCCGAACGTCGTGCGCGCCTCGTAGAAGCCGTAGTCGATGTCCGCGCGCATCGTGTGCAGCGGCACGCGACCGTCGGAATAGCTTTCCGTGCGAGCCATCTCCGCGCCGCCGAGGCGCCCGGCGACCTGGACCTTGACGCCCTTCGCGCCCGACCGCATCGCGCTGGTCAGCGCCCGCTTCATCGCGCGCCTGAAGGCGACGCGGTTCTGCAGCTGCTCGGCGATCGACTGCGCGACCAGCTTTGCATCGAGCTCGGGGCGCTTGATCTCGAGGATGTTGACCTTGATCTGCTTTTTGGTCATGCGGTGCAGGTCACGGCGCAGCGCGTCCACTTCGGTGCCCGACTTGCCGATCACGATCCCCGGGCGTGCCGTGTGAATGTTGACCTCGAGCTCGTTCGCGTCCTTGCGGATCGTGATGTCCGACAGCCCGGCGTGGGCGAGCTTGGTGATGATGTGCTCACGCACGCGGACGTCCTCGGCGAGGTACTCAGCGAAGTTTTTCTCGTTGAACCAGTTTGACTTCCAGTCGTGGATGTAACCCACGCGCATGGCCTCTGGATGAACCTTCTGTCCCATTTCTCGTCTCTCAGCCGTGTCTCTTGGTCGTCCCGGGCTCGGGGCGGGGGGTTAGCGTGATCGTCAGGTGGCTCGTGCGCTTGCGGATCGGACTGGCTCGTCCCATCGCGCGCGGCCGGAAGCGCTTGATAGTCGGCCCTTCGTCGGCGTAGGCCTCACGGACGATCAGATCGTCCTCGAGCAATTCGTGGTTGCTCTCCGCATTGGCCACCGCTGACTCGAGCAGCTTGCTCCAGTCGCGTGCCACCTCACGAGGGGTGAAGGCGAGGATAGCGCGTGCCTCCTCGACGGACTTGCCGCGCAGGTGCCCGCAGACCATTCGCGCCTTGCGCGCCGAGGTCCGCACGTAGCGGGCGTGGGCGGCGACGACGCGGCGCCGGGGCGCTTTCGGAGCGGCTTTTTTGGCGCGTGGAGCAGCGGCCGGCTTGGTCTCCTTCTCAGCGGGCTCTTTCTCAACGGCCGGCTTTTTCTCGGCAGCCGGTTTTTTGGCGGCTTTTTTCGCGGGCGCTTTTTTCGCCGCGGCTTTCGGAGACTCGGCGGCAGCGTCTTTCGCTTTCGGGGCTTTGCCGGTTTTCGCAGCCGGTTTGGCGGCTTTGGCCGCTTTCGCCGCTTTCGGAGCTTTCGGAGCGTCGGCCTGCGGCGTCTCCGCCTCGGCCGCGCCCTCAGGCTGATCGGGAGTCTCGGCGCTCATCTACCTGACCTTGCCTGAACCGGCATGTCCGCGGAACATCCGCGTCGGCGCGAACTCGCCGAGCTTGTGTCCGACCATCGACTCGCTGATGAACACCGGCACGTGTTTCTTGCCGTCGTGGACGGCGATCGTGTGCCCGACCATCTCCGGGAAGATCGTCGAAGCGCGCGACCAGGTGCGCAGCATTTTTTTGTTGTTCGCGGCGTTGAGCGCTTCGATGCGCGTCATCAGGCGCTCTTCCACCCATGGGCCCTTCTTGCTTGAGCGGCTCATCTCTGCTTGCCCTTCCCGCGCCTGCGTCCGCGCACGATGTAGCGATTGGAAGTCTTGTTCTGCTTGCGCGTGCGATACCCGAGCGTCGGCACGCCCCACGGCGTCACCGGGTGGCGCCCGGCGGTCGTCGAGCCCTCGCCACCGCCGTGCGGGTGGTCGACCGGGTTCATCGCGACCCCACGCGTCTGCGGGCGGACGCCCATGTGGCGCTTGCGCCCGGCCTTGCCGACCTTCACGTTCTGGTGCTCGGCGTTGCCGATCGTGCCGACCGTCGCGCGGCACTCGGCGCGCACGAGGCGCATCTCGCCGGAGGGCAGCCGCAACGTGGCCATGTCCCCGTCCTTGGCCATCAGCTGCGCCGAGGCGCCGGCCGAGCGCGCCATCTGCCCTCCGCGGCCGGGCTGCAGCTCGACGTTGTGCACGACCGTGCCGACCGGCATCCGCGAAAGCGACATGCAGTTGCCGACCGCGATTTCAGCCGCATCGCCGGAGGCGACCGTCATGCCGACGCTGAGGCGCTGGGGCGCGAGGATGTAGCGCTTCTCGCCGTCGAGGTAGTGCAGCAGCGCGATGTAGGCCGAGCGGTTGGGGTCGTACTCGATCGCCGCGACGCGCGCGTCGATCCCGTCCTTGCGGCGCTTGAAGTCGACGCGCCGGTAGGCGCGCTTGGCGCCGCCGCCGCGATGGCGGGCAGTCTTGCGTCCGCGCGCATTGCGGCCGCCGCTCTTCTTGAGGCCTTCGACGAGCGACTTCTCCGGCTTTGACTTGGTGATCTCGGCGAAGTCCGGGTAGGACACGAAGCGCATCCCCGGGCTCGTCGGCTTTGGCTTGCGAATCGGCATCGGCTGAGCCTCAGGCGTCGAGGGCGGCGAGGCCCTGGAAGATCGGAATGCTTTCGCCGGCGCGCACCTGCACGATGGCCTTCTTCCACGTGCGCGTGCGGCCCTTGCTGTTGCCGCGGCGCTTGGGCTTCGACTTGACGCTCATCGTGCGCACCTCGACGACGTGGACGTCGAACAGCGCTTCGACCGCCTGGCGGATATGCGTCTTGTGCGCATCGGCGTGGACGCGGAAGGTGTAGCGGTCGGCCGCGGAGAGCACGTAGCTCTTCTCCGAGACGACCGGGCGGATCAGTACCTGGGTGTGCTCCATCAGGCCTTCGCCTCCTCGGCGACGCGGGGCTTGCCGGTGCGGGCCGTGAGCGCGCCGAGCGCGGTCTCGGAGACGAGCAGCCTGGCTGCGCCGAGGAGGTCCGTGACCCCGACGTTCTCCGGCGTCAGCACCGCGACGCGCGCGATGTTGCGGAACGACAGGGCCGCCGCGGACTCATCGGCGCTGAGCACGACGAGCGTCGGCAGCACCTTGCCGCCGGCCGAGCCCGGCGTCTCCCAGTCATCGAGCAGGTCGAACGCCTGGCTCGTCTTCGGCGCCGCGAACCGGCTCGCGTCGAGGATCGCGAGCGAGCCGCGCTCGGCGTGCAGCGAGAGGGCGCTGCGCAGCGCAGCGCGCTGCTCCTTGCGGTTGACCTTGAAGGTGTAGGAACGTGGCTGGGGGCCGAACACGACGCCACCGCCCGTCCAGATCGGCGAGCGGTTCGAGCCCGCGCGGGCGCGGCCGGTGCCCTTCTGGCGCCACGGCTTCGCGCCACCACCGGAGACCATCGCGCGGGTCTTCGTCGCCGCGGTGCCGCGCCGGCGCGCGGCCTGCTCGGCGCGCACGCTCTGGTGCACCAGCGTGCCGTCGAAGCGCGCGCCGAACGCCGCGTCCTCGAGCTTGACGTTCTTCGTCGCGGGCGGGTCGGCACCCAAGAGGGGAGCGTCAGGCATCGCTGCGCACCTCCACGACCCCGCCGCGCGGGCCGGGGACTGAGCCGCGCACGAGCAGCAGGTTCTCCTCGGCGTCGATCGCGACGATCTCGAGGCCCTTCTGGGTGACGCGCTTGTTGCCCATCTGTCCCGGGCCGCGGATGCCCTTCATCACGCGCGCGGGCCATGCCGAGGCGCCGATCGAGCCCGGCGCGCGGACGTTGTGCGAGCCGTGCGACTTCGGCCCGCTGGCGAAGTTGTGGCGCTTGATCGTGCCCTGGAAGCCCTTGCCCTTGGAGGTCCCGGAGATCTTCACGCGGTCGCCCGCCTCGAATGCCTCGACCGTCACGGTCCCGCCGAGCTCGAGCTCACCCGCCTCGCCTCTGCCCATCTGGGTGTCGCGAAACTCGACGACGTGGCGCATCGGCGGCGCGTCGGCCTTCTTGAGGTGCCCGAGCTCCGCTTTCGAGAGGTGCTTCTCCTTGCTCAGCCCGAACGCGAGCTGCACCGCCTCGTAGCCGTCGCGCTCGGTCGTGCGGATCGCCGTGACCGGGCACGGGCCGGCCTCGAGCACGGTCACGCGCGCGACGCTCCCATCCGTCTGGAAGACCTGGGTCATACCGAGCTTCTTGGCGAGGATCGCGGGCATCGCGCTGTCAGGTCGCGAGACGGATCTCGATGTCGACGCCCGCGGGAAGATGGTCCAGGCGCTGGAGCGAGTCGACCGTCTTCGGCGTCGGCTGATGGATGTCGATCAGGCGCTTGTGCGTGCGGATCTCGAAGTGCTCGCGCGAGTCCTTGTCCTTGAACGGCGAGCGAATCACGCAGTAGACGTTCTTCTCGGTTGGCAGCGGTACGGGCCCGGAGACCGTCGCGCCGGTACGGGTCGCCGTCTCGACGATCTCCTTGGCCGCCGACTCGATGGCAGAGGTGTCATATGCCTTCAGGCGAATGCGAATCTTGTTTTGGTTGGCAACTGCCATGGGATCTCTCTGGGTGGTGTGTCGTTTTGGTCTGGATCGGGCGGCGGGAGAGGCTCCCGCCGAGGCCCCTCGGGCGGCGCGGCGAGGGCGGGCTCCTGTCAGAACCCGCGCCTCCGCCGCCACACCTCTGCCGTGGGGCCGAACTAGTCGTATCGGACTGCCAATGTGCGCGTCGCCTCCGACGCTCCGGATGGACGCGCAGTTACTACTGAATGATCTCCGTGACCACTCCCGAGCCGACAGTGCGGCCACCCTCGCGGATGGCGAACCGCAGACCCTGGTCCATGGCGATCGGCTGGATCAGCTCGATCTCCATCTGGACGTTGTCGCCGGGCATCACCATCTCGACACCGTCGGGCAGCTTGGCCACGCCGGTGACATCGGTGGTGCGGAAGTAGAACTGCGGCCTGTAGCCGGTGAAGAACGGCGTGTGGCGGCCGCCCTCCTCCTTCTTCAAGACGTAGACCTCGGCCTTGTACTTGGTGTGGGGCGTGATCGACCCCGGCTTGCACAGCACCTGGCCGCGCTCGATCTCCTCGCGCTTGGTGCCGCGCAGCAGGCAGCCAACGTTGTCGCCCGCCTGGCCCTGGTCGAGGATCTTGCGGAACATCTCAACGCCCGTCACGACTGTCGAGGTCGAGTCGTGGACGCCCACGATTTCGACCGTGTCGCCGGTGTTGACGATGCCCTGCTCGACACGACCCGTGGCGACCGTGCCGCGACCGGTGATCGAGAAGACGTCCTCGACGGGCATCAGGAACGGCTTGTCTAGCTCGCGCACCGGCTCGGGGATGTAGTCGTCGAGCGCAGCCGCAAGCTCGATGATCTTGGCCTTGTAGGCCTCGTCACCCTCGAGCGCCTTCAGCGCCGAGCCGGTGATGAAGGGGATGTCATCGCCCGGGAAGTCGTACTCGGAGAGCAGCTCGCGGACCTCGACCTCGACCAGTTCGAGCAGCTCGTCGTCGTCGACCATGTCGGCCTTGTTGAGGAACACGACGATGTACGGAACGCCGACCTGGCGGGCGAGCAGGATGTGCTCACGCGTCTGCGGCATCGGTCCGTCGGCGGCCGAGACGACGAGGATCGCCCCGTCCATCTGCGCGGCGCCGGTGATCATGTTCTTGACGTAGTCGGCGTGACCGGGGCAGTCGACGTGCGCGTAGTGCCGATTCTCGGTCTGGTACTCGACGTGCGAGGTGGCGATCGTGATGCCGCGTTCCTTCTCCTCGGGCGCGTTGTCGATCTCAGCGAAGGTGCGCGCTTCCGCTCCTCCGTGCTCGGCCAACACGGTCGTAATGGCAGCGGTCAGCGTCGTCTTGCCATGGTCGATGTGACCGATGGTCCCGACGTTGACGTGCGGCTTGTCGCGCTCGAACTTCTCCTTCGCCACTTTTTGCTCGCTCCTGTATCGACTTGAATGTTCACCCTGTGCGGGCGAACCTGAGAAATCTATCTAACTGGGGCCATCCATGACTGCTGACCGGTCGTGATGCCTCGGCTGTGGGGACAATTGCCGACCTCCTCCGAGGCGTCTAGGCCGGCACCGGCTCCCCGGTCCGCCCTTCGACGATCTTCTCGGCGATGTTCGGCGGGACCTCTTCGTAGTTCTCGAACTGCATCGTGTAGGTGGCGCGCCCCTGCGTGTTCGAGCGCAGGTCGGTCGCGTATCCGAACATCTCGCTGAGCGGGACCTTCGCCGTCACGACGAGTGCGTTGCCGCGGCGCTCCTGGCCTTCGAGGCGGCCGCGACGGCTTGAGAGGTCACCGATCACGGTGCCGAGGAAATCCTCGGGCGTGACGACCTCGACGGCGAAGATCGGCTCCAGCAGCACCGGCTTGGCGCGTTTGGCGGCCTCTTTGAACGCAATCGAGCCGGCGACTTTGAAGGCGATTTCCGAGGAGTCGACATCGTGGTACTTGCCGTCGACAAGCGTCACGCGCATGTCGACCATCGGGTAGCCCGCCTTGACGCCGTTGTCGAGCGCGTCTTCGATCCCCTTCTTGACGGCCGGGATGTATTCCGAGGGGATGTTCCCGCCCTTGATCTTGTTGATGAACTCGAAGCCCTCGCCCGGCGCCGGCTCGAGGTCGATGAAGACGACGCCGAACTGTCCCGAGCCGCCGGTCTGGCGCACGAACTTGCCTTCGATCTTCTCGACCTTCGCGCGCACCGTCTCGCGGTAGGAGACCTGCGGGCGCCCGACGTTGGCCTCGACGCCGAACTCGCGCTTCATGCGATCGACCAGCACCTCGAGGTGAAGCTCGCCCATGCCCGAGATCTCGGTCTGGCCGGTCTCCTCGTTGGTGCGCACCTGGAAGGTCGGGTCCTCTTCGGCGAGGCGCCCGAGCGCGACCGACATCTTCTCCTGGTCGACCTTCGTCTTCGGCTCGACCGCGACCTTGATCACGGGCTCCGGGAAGACGATGTTCTCGAGGTGGATCGGGTGGGCGGGATCCGCCAGCGTGTCGCCGGTGATCACCTGCTTGATGCCGACGGCCGCGGCGATGTCGCCGGCGTAGACCTGCTCGACCTCCTCGCGCTCGTTCGCATGCATCATCAGGATGCGCCCGATCCGCTCGGTGCGGCCGCTGCTGACATTGAGCACCTTCGCGCCGGCCTCGAGCTGTCCCGAGTAGACGCGGAAGTACGTGAGCTTGCCGACATAGGGGTCGGCGGCGATCTTGAAGGCGAGCGCGGCGAACGGCTCGGAGTCATCGGCGTGGCGCTCGACCTGACGCTCCTCCTCCTCGCCTTTGATCAGTTCGGTGCCGAGCACCGCCGGCACGTCGAGCGGCGAGGGCAGGTACTCGATCACCGCGTCCAGCAGCGGCTGCACGCCCTTGTTCTTGAACGAGGAGCCGCACAGCACCGGCGTCAGCTTGGTCGACAGAGTCGCCTTGCGGATCGCGCTCTTGAGCACGTCGACGGGGACCTCCGCTTCCTCGAGCAGCAGCTCGAGCAGCGCGTCGTCGTAGTGGGAGACCTCCTCGAGCAGATGCTCGCGCGCGCTCGCAGCTGCCGCCGCGAGATCGTCGGGGATCTCGATCTCGTCGACTTCCTTGCCCATCTCGTCCTTGTAGACGATCGCCTTCATGATCACGAGGTCGACGACGCCGAGGAAGTCGCCCTCGGCGCCGATCGGCAGCTGGATCGGCACCGGATGCGCACCGAGCCGATCGATCATCGTCTGCACGCCCTTGTCGAAGTCGGCGCCGATGCGGTCCATCTTGTTGATGTAGGCGATCCGCGGCACGTGGTACTTGTCGGCCTGGCGCCAGACGGTCTCCGACTGCGGCTCGACGCCGGCGACCGAGTCGAACAGCGCGATCGCGCCGTCGAGCACGCGCAGCGAGCGCTCGACCTCGACGGTGAAGTCGACGTGGCCGGGCGTGTCGATGATGTTGATGCGGTGGTCCTTCCACTGCGCGGTCGTCGCGGCCGAGGTGATCGTGATGCCGCGCTCCTGCTCCTGCTCCATCCAGTCCATCACGGCCGCGCCCTCGTGGACCTCGCCGATCTTGTACGTGCGCCCCGTGTAGTAGAGGATGCGCTCCGTCGTCGTCGTCTTGCCGGCGTCGATGTGCGCCATGATCCCGATGTTCCGGGTGTTCTGGAGTGTGAACTTACGTGGCATCTATCAGGCTCGTGTTTCTCGCTTGGCGGCTGCGGGCAAAAAAATAGGCCCCTCGGGCCCACGCGCGCTACGGGTCTTGTCCGGACCGGTCCGCGTCGCTATCTGCTCGAGGTCTCCATCTTGATTGCGAGTCCGCGGGCGGCACACAGATACGCCGCGTCCTACCCGCGACGCGGTCCCGACTATAGCAGAGGAATGTCTAGCGCAAAGCGGCCTCCGGCGGCGATTCCGGGCCCGCGGGAGGCCCATCCTCGGCGTCGGCCGCGGTCGCGTCCTCGGCCATCAGCGCGAGCCGCTCGAGCACCCGCGTCGCGGCGCTCAATTCCTCGCTCTCGACACCCGCAAGCGCCTGCTCCCAACGGCTTTTCCAGGCCGCGCGCTTGGCCTCGATGCTGCGCCGGCCCTGCTCGGTCAGGCGCGAGACGACGACTCGGCGATCGGTCTCCGAACGCGCGCGCTCGACGTGCCCGGAGGCGGCGAGGTGATCGAGCATCTGCGTCACCGTGCCCGGCGCCAGGCGCGCGGCGCTCGCGAGCTCGCCCGCGGACAGCTCGCCGCGCTCGTGCAACTCGATCAGCAGCTCGAACTGCGCGTGGCTGAGCTCGATGCCGCCGAGATGGGTATCGCGCCCGCGCAGCCGGTTGAAGCTGCGGAACATGCGCCGAAACGCCTCGCCGAGCGCGGTCAGCTGCGCCTCGTAGCGCTCCTCGTCCTGGTTGTCGGCGACGGCCGGGGAGCTCATCACGGCCTCGCTAGGCACCGAGCGGCTCGATCGCCGCCTCCGCATTGCCCGCCTCGCGGCTCGGCCGCCTGACGGGATTCTCGGCGCGCAGCAGCACCACGCAGGGGATCAGCGCAAGCGCCGCGGTTGCGAACGACCACCAGTAGGCGATGTTGAACGCGTGCGCGAGGTGGGCCGGCGAGGGTGAGTGCCCGCTCGCGCGCTGCAGCACGACGGCCAGCACTGCGGTGCCGATCGCGCCGCCGATTCGCTGCAGCACGTTGAGCTGCGGGGTCGCATCGGAGAGCTGCTCCGGGCGCAGCGAGGCGAATGCCGTCGTCATCGCCGGCATGAACGAGAAGCCGATGCCGACGCCGCGCACGAGCAGCAGCGCGGAGATCGCGACGATCGAGGTGCTGACGCCGATGAACGCCATCGGGATCGTGCTCAGGGACAGGATCGAGACCCCGCAGAGGGCGACGCGCCCGCCGCCGAAGCGATCGGTCAGACGCCCCGCGATCGGCATCGCGACGAGCATCCCGAAACCCTGCGGCCCGACCAGCAGGCCCGTTGCGATCAGGCTCTCGTGGCGGATTTCCTGGTAGTACAGCGGCACCAGGATCATCGCGCCGAACAGCGCGGCGCCGAGCGCGAATGTCGTGAACGACGCGGCCGCGAAGATGCGGTTGGCGTACAGGCGGATGTCGAGCAGCGGGCGCTCGATGCGCAGCGCGTGCCAGCAGAAGATGCCCGTCAGCAAAAGGCCCGCGACGATCGGCACGATGACGATCGTCGCCGTCAGGCTGGTGTCGGGCGTGCCGAGCTGGGCGAGACCGTAGACGACCGCGCTCGACGCAGTCGACAGCAGCGCCAGGCCGATGACATCGAGGCGCCCCGCTTCACCCGATTCGGTGTGCGGGATGATCCGCCAGCCGGCGATGAAGGCGAGGAAGCCGATCGGGACGTTGACGAGGAAGATCCACGACCAGTGCAGGCTCTCGAGGATCGTGCCGCCGACGACCGGGCCGAGGATCGGGCCGAGCATCGCCGGCATCGCGACGACGCCCATCACCCGACCCATCCGCTTCGGACCGGCGACCTGGGCCATGATCAGCTGCGCGACCGGCATGATCATGCCGCCGCCCGCGCCCTGCAGGACGCGGAACAGCACGAGCTCGGTCGTGGTCGTGGCGATCGCGCACAGCGCCGAGCCGAGCGTGAACAGGACCAGCGAGGTCATGTACACGCGCTTTGCCCCGAACCGCCGCGCCGCCCAGCCGGTGATCGGGATGACGGCCGCGAGCGACAGCAGATAGCCGGTGATCACCCATTGGATCTGCGCGAGTGAGCTGTGCAGGTCGTGCCCGAGCGTGCGCAGCGCGACGTTGACGATCGTCGTGTCGAGGATCGACATGATCATCCCGAGGATCACGACGCCCGCGATCTTCCACACGTACGGCTCGATGCGGTCGGATGCGGCCGGTGAGTGCATCGGCGCCGCTGTGCTCGGAGAAGCCATTTGGTACCTAAAGGTTAGGTACCAAAGCTTTGTTCTTCAACCCCTGCCCTCGACAAACCGCCGCCGCCGCGTCGCTCTAACCTGAAAGCATCGGCCTGCTCCCCGACTACAGCGCGCAGGCGCGCTCCTACGACGCTACGCGCGCCGCCACAGAGTCGGTGCTCGCGCCGCTGCGCGCGGCGCTCGCCGGCGCGCCCGGCGCCGCGCTCGCGGACATCGGCGGCGGCACCGGCAACTACGCGCTCGCGCTCGCCGCCGAGGGGTGGAACCCGCTCGTCGTCGATCGCTCGCCCGAGATGCTCGCGCGGGCGCACGACAAGGGCCTGCAGACCGTCATGGCGAACGCGCGGAGCCTGCCGTTCGCCGATCAGAGCTTCGACGCGGCGATGCTCGTCTCGATGCTGCACCACGTCGACGTGCCCGCGGAGGCGCTCGCCGAGGCGCGCCGGATCCTGCGCCCGGGCGGCCGCCTCGCGGTGATGATGTTCACGCGCGAGGACATCGGCGACGTGTGGTGCCTGGACTACTTCCCGAGCTCGCGCACATGGATGCTCGAGACCCATCCGCCGCTCGCCGAGATACTCGTGCAGCTGCCCGGCGGGAAGCGGCTCGAGGTGCGCTACGACGACCTCGTCGACGGCTCGCTCGCAGCCCTGCTCGCGCATCCGCGCGTGCTGCTCGAGGCGGGCCGGCGCGAGCAGACCAGCTACTTCGAGCGCATGCAGCGTGACCACGCCGAGGAGCTCGAGCAGGGCCTCGCGCGCCTCGCCGCCGACCTCGACGCCGGCCGCGGGCCGACGCGGCCCGGTCGCGCCAGCGTGATCGCCTGGGGCAAGCCCTGCTGAGGAGGCGAACCCGGCGCGGCTACCAGCGGTAGTGCGCGAAGGCCTTGTTGGCCTGGGCCATGCGGTAGATGTCGTCCTTGCGCTTGTATGCGCCGCCCTGCTGGGACTGCGCATCCATCAGCTCGTTCGCGAGCCGCTGCGCCATCGTCTTCTCGCGCCGCTGGCGGGCGAACTCGACGAGCCAGCGCACGGCCAGCGTGCGCGCGCGGCGCGAGGCGACCTCGACGGGCACCTGGTAGGTGGCGCCACCGACGCGCCGCGATTTGACCTCGAGCGTCGGCGTCAGTGTCTTGATCGACGCCTCGAGGGTCTCCAGCGGGTCTTTGTCGCTGCGCTCCGCGATCAGCGCGAGCGCGTCGTAGACGATCCGCTCGGCCGTCGACTTCTTGCCGTCGAGCATGACCTTGTTGATCACCTGCTGAACCAGCTTGGAGCGGTGGATCGGATCCGCCTCGACAGGTCGGATCTGGGCGGCTGCGCGACGAGGCATCTACTTTTTCTTCACGCCGTACTGCGAGCGCGCCTTCTTGCGATCGCTCACGCCGGCCGCATCGAGCGTGCCGCGCACGACCTTGTAGCGGACGCCCGGAAGATCCTTGACGCGACCGCCGCGCACGAGCACGACCGAGTGCTCCTGCAGGTTGTGCCCCTCGCCGGGGATGTATGCCGTGACCTCGATCGAGCCGGAGATGCGCACACGCGCGACCTTGCGCAGCGCGGAGTTAGGCTTCTTCGGCGTCGTCGTATACACGCGTGTGCAGACGCCGCGGCGCTGCGGCGCCGAGACCTTCTTCTTGCGGCCCTTGCCCGACTTCAGGCCCGGGGTGGCGAGCTTCTTCTTGGGCGTGACGCGGCCCTTGCGCACGAGTTGGGATGTAGTCGGCATTCGGCGGCAGATGCTAGCAGCGCTAGACGCTCTGCGGGACGCCGGCCGCGCGCGTCGGCGCCGGCATCAGCGCCGCGGCGACGACGACGAGCACGAAAGCGAACGCCTGCAACACCACGCCGGTGGTGCTCGCGGCCATCGGATCGCCGAACACGACGATCCCGCCGGCGATGCCGGCGATGTTCGCGGCCGTGCCGGTGACGGCGATCACGGGAACCGCCTCGCCGTCCTGCAGCCCGCGGGCCGAGGCGAAGAACGCGACGATCGAGGCGAGGATCGCGACGGCCAGCCACGGGCTGAGCAGCAGGCCGGTGAGCCCGTGCGCGCCGGTGATGCCCGTCAGCGCCTTGATCGCGGTGTCCGAGACGCCGAACAGGATTCCGGCGGCGCCGCCGAGCATGACGCCGTGGTGCTCGACCCGTCCGCCCATCCGCGGGCCCATGATCAGCAGCCCGCCGAGCCCGAACAGCCCGGCCTCGAAGGAGATCATCGCGGCCTGCGAGAAGTGCGAGTCGGCGCCGTGCAGCGCCGGCAGCGTGAGGCCGAGCAGGACGAGCCCGGCGGCTGTCAGGAACAGCCCGAGCCATTGGCGGCGACCGACCTGGAAGCCGAACATGCGGTCGGCCATCACGGCGATGAACACGACACCGGCCGCGAGCGAGACCTGGATCACCGACATCGGTGCGAGCGCGAGCGCCGCCACGTGCAGGCCCCAGCTCGCTGTCGCGGTGATCATCCCGATCGTGAACCACTTCGAGGAGTACAGGCTCCTGACCGACGCGATCGGGTGCAGCACCTGGATCTTCGGGACCGAGTTGGCGCCCCGGTGCTTGTAGAAGAAGCCGAGGTTCGCGACGAACGCGCAGGCGAGTGCTAGGAGGATGCCGAGATCTAGAGTCATGGGAAAAGGTGTGGGGGGTGCGACCGGCTGATCCATCGACGGCGGTCGGCTGCTGCTTTACTCCGCCAAGCCGACCTAAGCGGATCGTCCGTCCTCGGCAGCGTACCCCCCAACACCTCTATGCAAGCTAAAGAGCGCTCTGAGGACTCCGAATCGGGCCTCGACAGCCTAGAGCAGCGCTCGAGTGGAGGCGCCTTGCCCCTGCTGATGGTCGACATCGACGGTGTCATCTCGCTCTTCGGCGTCCCCGCCGCGGACCGCTCCGACGGGCAGACGATCGAGGGGACACTGCATTCGATCGACGGCACACCCCACTTCCTTTCGGCCACCGCCGCCGCTCACCTGCTCGCGCTCGCAGAGCTGTACGAGCTGGTCTGGGCCAGCGGCTGGGAGGAGCGGGCCAATGAGCACCTGCCGTTTCTGCTCGGCCTGCCCGCCGGGCTGCCGTTCCTGCGCTTTGCCCGCGACGTCGGCGGGCAGGGCGCGCCGAAGGCCCACTGGAAGCTCGAGGCGATCGATGCCTACGCCGGCGATCGGGCGCTTGCATGGATCGACGACGCGCTCAACCCGGCCTGCGAAGCCTGGGCGCATTCGCGCCCGGCGCCGACCCTGCTCGTGCACACGGAGCCCAGGGACGGGCTCACCGCGCGCGAGGCCGCCGTGCTCGAAGACTGGGCACAGCGGCTGCGGATGCCCTGAGCGCGCCGCCCAGGGCATCCGCGCCGACGCTAGTCCTTGTCTGCGAGATCCGCCTCGGGAATCTCGAGTTCGGCGAGCTCCTCCGCGAACCCCGGGTCGGTGCCGCCGGCGCCGATCTTCTCGAGCGAGGCGAGGTCGGCGTCGAACTCCTGCCCGTAGCCGCCGCCGAGCGCGTCCCCGCCCGCGAGGCCCAGCTCGGCCGCGATCTCGTCCTGGTCGAGCAGGCCGACATCGTCGATCGCGCGGGGCAGCGGCTCCGACGGTTCAATCTCGATCCGCCTGTAGCGCTTCAGGCCGGTCGCCGCCGGGATCAGCTTGCCGATGATGACGTTCTCCTTGAGCCCGTTCAGCCGGTCGATCTTGCCCTCCAGGGCAGCGTCGGTGAGAACCTTCGTGGTCTCCTGGAAGGAGGCCGCCGAGAGGAACGAATCGGTGTTCAGGGAGGCCTTCGTGATCCCCAGGATGATGTCCTCGAACTGGGCGCTCTCGCCACCCTTGTCGGTGATCGCGTCGTTGATTTTCGCGAACTCGAAACGGTCGACGAACTGCCCGGGCAGATAGTCGGTGTCGCCCTTCTGGTCGACCCGCACCTTTTTCAGCATCTGCCGCACGATCAGCTCGATGTGCTTGTCGTCGATGTCCACGCCCTGGGACTTGTAGACCTCCTGGACCTCCTTGACGAGGTACTGCTCGGTCTCGGTGCGTCCGCGCACGGCGAGCAGCTCGTGCGGGTAGACCGAGCCCTCGTTGAGCTGGCGGCCCGCGGCGATCTTCTCGCCCGAGCTGACGAACAGCCGCGTGCGGCGCGGGAACGCGTGGCGGTGCTCCTCCCCGGAATCGTCGGTGATCACGACCGTCAGCGCTTTGTCGGTCTCCTCGATCGAGACCGAGCCGTCCTGCTCGGCGATTTTCGCGAGCCCCTTCGGGCGCCGCGCCTCGAACAGCTCGACGACACGCGGCAGGCCGTGCGTGATGTCCGCGCCGGCGACTCCGCCGGTGTGGAACGTGCGCATCGTCAGCTGCGTCCCGGGCTCGCCGATCGACTGCGCGGCGACGATCCCGACAGCGTCGCCGATCTGCGCGAGCGCGCCGGTCGCCATCGCCCGCCCGTAACAGGCCTGGCAGACGCCGCTCGGCGCCTCGCACTTCAGCACCGAGCGAACCGGCACCCGCACCTCGGTGCCCTTCTCGTGGTCATCGGCGAACGCCCCGACCATGTCGGCGAGCTCCGCGCGCGTGATTTCCACGCCCTGCTCGGCGAGCACGCGGCTGCGCTTGGTCGTGATCTCCTTCGCCGCGATCCGCCCGACGAGGCCTTCGTTCGGTTCGCCGTCGTCCTTGAAGACCGGGATTTCGATGTAGTCCTCGGTGCCGCAGTCGGCCTCGCGGATGATCACGTCCTGCGCGACATCGACCAGGCGCCGTGTCAGGTAGCCCGAGTCGGCGGTTCGCAGGGCCGTGTCCGCCAGGCCCTTTCGCGCGCCGTGCGTCGAGATGAAGTACTCGAGCACCGACAGGCCCTCCATGAAGTTGGCCTTGATCGGGCGCTCGATGATTTCACCCTTCGGGTTGGCCATCAGACCGCGCATCCCCGCCAGCTGGCGGATCTGCTTGAAGGAGCCACGCGCACCCGAGTTGGCCATCATGAAGATCGGGTTGAGCACGTCGAGGTTCTCGATCATCGCCTCGGCGACCTCGTCGGTCGCCGCGTTCCACTGCTCGACGACGGCCTCGTGGCGCTCCTCCTGGGTGATCAGCCCGTCGTCGTACTGGCCGGTGATGTCGCCGACGATCGTGTCGAACTTGTCGAGGATCGACTGCTTCGACGGCGGCACCACGACATCGTTCTTGGAGATCGTGATGCCGGCCTGCGTCGCGTACTTGAAGCCGAGGTCCTTGAACGCGTCGAGCACCAGCGAGATCGTCGTCGCGCCGTAGGTCTGCACGAGCATGTCGATCAGTCGCGTCGTGTCGCGCTTCTTCATCGACTGGTTGACGAACGTGTACTTCGAGGCGTCGAACTCGTCGCCGAGCGCCTCCGCGAGCGCCCGCTCGATGCGGTCGTTGTAGATGATCCGCCCGATCGTCGTGAGCACGTGCCCGCCCTCACGCCCGTAGGGACGGAACTCGGCGATGTCGTGGAGCTTGACGACGTTGCCCTCGTAGGAGAGCTCCGCCTCCTGCGCCGTGCGGAACACGTGCGGGCGCGGCTCATACGTCGCGCGGTCGATCTTCGAGAGCTCCTCCGCTTCCGGACCATAGGTCAGGTAGTAGGCCCCCAGGATCATGTCCTGGGTCGGGGTCGCCAGCGGCGCCCCGTGTGCCGGGGAGAGGATGTTGTTGGCTGAGAGCATCAGGATCCGCGCCTCCGCCTGCGCCTCTGCGGAGAGCGGCAGGTGCACGGCCATCTGGTCGCCGTCGAAGTCCGCGTTGAACGCGTGGCAGACGAGCGGGTGCACCTGGATCGCCTTGCCCTCCACGAGCAGCGGCTCGAACGCCTGGATGCCCAGGCGGTGGAGCGTCGGCGCACGGTTGAGCAGCACGGGGTGCTCGTGGATGACCTCCTCGAGCACGTCCCAGACCTCGGCGATCATCGAGTCGACCATCTTCTTTGCCGCCTTGATGTTCTGCGCGGACTTGCGCTCGACGAGGCGGGCCATGATGAACGGCTTGAACAGCTCGAGCGCCATGATCTTCGGCAGGCCGCACTGGTGCAGCTTCAGGTACGGGCCGGCGACGATCACCGAGCGCCCCGAGTAGTCCACGCGCTTGCCCAGCAGGTTCTGGCGGAAGCGTCCCTGCTTGCCCTTGAGCATGTCCGAGAGGCTCTTCAGCGGCCGGTTGCCCGGGCCGGTGACCGGACGGCCGCGACGGCCATTGTCGAACAGCGCGTCGACGGCCTCCTGCAGCATCCGCTTCTCGTTGTTGACGATGATCTCCGGCGCGCCCAGGTCGAGCAGCCGCTTGAGGCGGTTGTTGCGGTTGATCACGCGACGGTAGAGGTCGTTGAGGTCAGACGTCGCGAAGCGGCCGCCGTCGAGCTGCACCATCGGGCGCAGCTCAGGCGGGATCACGGGGACCGCGTCGAGCACCATCATCTCCGGCTTGTTGCCCGACTGGATGAACGCCGAGACGACCTTCAGGCGCTTGACCGCGCGCGCCTGCTTCTGGCCTTTCCCGGTCTTCACCTGGTCCTCGAGCTCGATCCGTTCCTGCTCGAGGTCGACCTGCTGGAGCAGGTCGCGGATCGCTTCCGCGCCCATGCCGCCGCGGAAGTACTCGCCGAAGCCGTAGGGAGAGCCGAAGCGCTCCTTCAGCTCGCGGAAGGTCGTCTCGTCGTGCTCGATCTGCTTGGAGTCCATCGTCTTGAACAGCTCCCAGACGTTGCGCATCCGCTCGGCCGCATCCTCGATGTAGGCTTCGGTGTCGGCGATGTCGGCGTCAAACGCCTTCGTCAGATCCTTCGTCTGTTTCTCGCGCTCCTCGTCTGAGAGTTTCGACAGGTTGATGTCGAGCGAGTCCGCCCACAGGTGGTCTTCGTCGTTGAAGTTCGTCTGTTTGCCGTTCTGCAGGTACTTCTCACGACGCTTGAGCGACTCGCGCAGTTCGAGCACGCGCTCCTCGCGCTCGGCCGCGTAGGCGTCGAGAACCTTGTTGACCTCCTTCTCGAGCGAGTCGAGGTCCTTCGTGCGCGCCTCGTCGTCGACCCAGGTGACGATCGAAGCGGCGAAGTAGAGAACCTTCTCGAGTTCCTTCGGAGCCATGTCCAGCAGGTAGCCGATGCGACTGGGGACGCCCTTGAAGAACCAGATGTGGCTGACCGGCGCGGCCAGGTCGACGTGACCCATGCGCTCGCGGCGGACCTTCGAGCGCGTCACCTCGACGCCGCAGCGCTCGCAGACGATGCCCTTGTAGCGGACACGCTTGTACTTGCCGCAGTAGCACTCCCAGTCCTTCGTCGGACCGAAGATGCGCTCGCAGAAGAGGCCGTCCTTCTCCGGCTTGAGCGTGCGGTAGTTGATCGTCTCCGGCTTTGTCACCTCGCCGGAGCTCCAGCTGCGGATCTGCTTTGAGGACGCGAGGCTGATCTCGATTGCGTCGAAATTGTTGATGTCGATCATGTTCTTGGTTCCTCTACTCGGCGGACTCGTCGGTGACCAGGGCCTCTGTGTCTCCGAGCGCATCCAGCTCCTCGACGTCGCCCAGCGCCTCGGCGCCGACCGCGTCCTCATCTGCGTCCTCTGCAACGGCGGCCGCGTCGGTGGCGTCCTCGCCCTCGAGCTGCTCGTCGCTCGCATCGCCCGCCAGCGCCCGCACCCCGGAGAGGTCGATGCCGAGCTCCTCCGCGGCGCGCAGCAGGTCGTCGTCCTCGTCGCGCATCTCCGCGCGCTGACCCTCCTCGGAGACCACGTTGACGTCGAGCGCCAGCGACTGCATCTCCTTGAGCAGGACCTTGAACGACTCCGGGATCGACGGCTCGGCGATGTTCTCGCCCTTGACGATCGCCTCGTAGGCCTTCACGCGGCCGACCGTGTCGTCGGACTTGATCGTCAGCATCTCCTGCAGCGTGTACGCCGCGCCGTAGGCCTCCAGCGCCCAGACCTCCATCTCGCCGAAGCGCTGGCCGCCGAACTGCGCCTTGCCGCCCAGCGGCTGCTGGGTGACGAGCGAGTACGGACCGGTCGAGCGCGCATGGATCTTGTCGTCGACGAGGTGCAGGAGCTTGAGGATGTACATGTAGCCGACCGTCACCTGTTCGGCGAACGGCTCACCCGTGCGGCCGTTGAACAGCGTCATCTTGCCCGACGCCTGCTCGCCCTCGCGGCGGCCCTTGTCGACATCCATGCGGATGCGGCCCTTGTGGGCGTCCTGCCACTTCACCAGCGCGTTGTCGACATCTGCGACCGTCGCGCCGTCGAACACCGGCGTCGATACGTAGACGCGTCCGCTGCCGCCGTTCGAGTGCGCTTCCTTGTAGGCGTCGGTGTCGTCGTCGTACCAGCCCTGCGCGGCCGCCCAGCCGAGGTGGGTCTCGAGGATCTGCCCGACGTTCATGCGCGAAGGCACACCGAGCGGGTTGAGGATCACGTCGACGGGCGTGCCGTCCTCGAGGAACGGCATGTCCTGCTGGTCGACGATCTTCGAGATCACACCCTTGTTGCCGTGACGTCCCGCGAGCTTGTCGCCCTCGGAGATCTTGCGCTTCTTGGCCACGAACACGCGGACGAGGTCGTTCACTCCCGGCGGCAGGTCATCGCCGTCGTCGCGGCGGAAGGTCTTGACGTCGATCACGACGCCGCCCTCGCCGTGGGGGACCTTCAGCGAGGTGTCACGCACCTCGCGCGCCTTCTCCTTGAAGATCGCCCGGATCAGCTTCTCCTCGGCGGTCAGCTCGGTCTCGCCCTTGGGCGTGACCTTGCCGACGAGCAGGTCGCCCGAGAGCACCTCCGCGCCGATGCGCACAATGCCGCGGTCATCGAGATTGCGCAGCGACTCCTCCGAGCGGTTGGGGATGTCGCGCGTGATCTCCTCCTCGCCGAGCTTCGTCGTGCGCGCGTCGATCTCGTACTCCTCGATGTGGATCGAGGTGAGCTCGTCGTCCTGCACGAGGCGCTTGGAGAGGATGATCGCGTCCTCGAAGTTGTAGCCCTCCCAGGACATGAACGCGACCATCAGGTTCTTGCCGAGCGCCATTTCGCCCTTGTCCGTCGAGGAGCCGTCGGCGAGCACGTCGCCCGCCTTGACCTTCTGGCCGGTGCCGACCATCGGCTTCTGGTGGATCAGCGTCCCCTGGTTGGAGCGCATGTACTTCTGCAGCTCGTACTCTTCCTTCTTGCCGTCGCTGCCCTGCACGACGATCTGCGTCGCGTCGACGTAGTCGACCGTCCCGGCCGTCTTCGTCAGCAGCACGTCGCCGGTGTCGAGCGCCGCGCGGCGCTCCATCCCGGTGCCGACCAGCGGCGCGTCGGACTTCAGCAGCGGCACCGCCTGGCGCTGCATGTTCGAGCCCATCAGCGCACGGTTGGCGTCGTCGTGCTCGAGGAACGGGATCATCGCCGTCGCAACCGACCAGATCTGCTCAGGTGAGACGTCGACCAGGTCGACGTCCTTCGGCCCGACCGTCACGTACTGCCCGGCCTGCGTGCGGCAGAGGATCTCCGTGCCCTTGAGCTTGCCCGTCTTCGCGTCCACCGGCGTGTTCGCCTGGGCGATCAGCAGCTCCTCTTCCTGGGTCGCGTCGAGGCGGCGGACCTCCTCGGTCACGACGCCCTCCTTGACGACGCGATAGGGAGTCGTCACGAACCCGTACTCGGAGACCTCCGCGAACGACGACAGCGAGCCGATCAGGCCGATGTTCGGTCCCTCGGGCGTCTCGATCGGGCACATCCGCCCGTAGTGGGTCGGGTGCACATCGCGGACCTCGATCGGGGCGCGCTCGCGCGTCAGGCCGCCGGCGCCGAGCGCCGACAGGCGGCGACGGTGCGTGAGCCCCGCGAGCGAGTTCGTCTGGTCCATGAACTGCGACAGCTGCGAAGAGCCGAAGAACTCCTTCAGGGCCGCCACGACGGGCCGGATGTTGATGATCGTCTGCGGCGTGATCGTGTCGGCGTCCTCGGTCGTCAGGCGCTCGCGCACGACGCGCTCCATGCGGTACAGGCCGATCCGGAAGGCCTCCTGGATCAGCTCGCCGACGGTGCGCAGGCGGCGGTTGCCGAAGTGCTCGTACTCGTCGAGGTGCTCGGCGACCGGCTCGCGCGGCATGCTCATCGCCTCGGCCGCGTAGTCCTTGATCTCGACCTCGCCGTCCTCCGGGATGCCGAGGATCTTCGGCAGGCGCACCAGCTCGTTGATCAGCGCGACGATGTCGTCCTTCGTCAACGTGCGCACATCGAGGTCGGTTCCCTGCTTCAGGCGCGAGTTGAGCTTGTAGCGGCCGACGCGCGTGAGGTCATAGCGCTTGGGGTCGAAGAACAGCTGGTTGAGCAGCGCCTTCGCGTTGTCGACGCTCGGCGGCTCACCCGGCCGCTGCTTCTTGAACAGCTCGATCAGCGCGCCCTCTTCGGTGCGAGTGATCTCAGTGTCGGCCTCGATCGTGTTGCGGATGTAGAGCGAGTTCTCGAACAGGCGCAGGATCTCCTCATCGCTCGCATAGCCCATCGCGCGCAGCAGCACCGTCACCGGCAGCTTGCGCT
Source organism: uncultured Solirubrobacteraceae bacterium (assembly GCA_963822245.1). Lineage (GTDB taxonomy): Bacteria > Actinomycetota > Thermoleophilia > Solirubrobacterales > Solirubrobacteraceae > Palsa-744. The sequence goes on along the minus strand of CAWGGR010000005.1, from coordinate 167,583 downwards.
TGCGGTCGATGCGGACGAAGACCTTGCCCTTCTTGTCGATCTCCAGCTCGAGCCAGGATCCACGCGCGGGCATCAGGTTCGCGATGAAGACCTGCTTCTCGCGGTCCTTCGGCTCCATCAGGTAGGCGCCCGGCGAGCGCACGAGCTGCGTGACGACGACGCGCTCGGTGCCGTTGATCACGAACGTGCCACGCTCGGTCATCCAAGGGAAGTCGCCCATGAACACCGACTGCTCGCGGATCTCGCCGGTCTCGCGGTTGATGAACGCGACCGTCACCGTCAGCGGGCGTGCGTAGGTCAGATCCTTCTCGCGGCACTGCTCGAGCGACGCGACCGGCTCGTCGAAGACGAACTCGCCGAACTGCACGGCGAGGTTGCCGGTGTAGTCCTCGATCGGCGAGATGTCGTCGATCGTCTCGCGCAGGCCGCCCGTCTTCGGGTCGGTCAGCCACGTGAACGAGCGGCGCTGGATGTCGATCAGGTTCGGGACGTCAACTGTCTTGTTCAGGCGCGCGAAGGTCCTGCGCGTCCGGAGAGCGTCTACAGCAGCCAAGAAATGACTCCTTCGGAGGGCGAAACACGGGCAGAGGAGGGCGCCGAAGCGCGACTAAGAAAGATAGCACAGGCTATCCGTACCCCGAAGGGCCGCCAGCGCTCACGGACCCCGCCCTTCGAGAATTCGCGTATGTGGCGCGACCTCGGTTCGTTGGGCGGCTGCGACTATCGGCTAGCGCGGCGTACTTTACCGGAAAACGCGAGGAATTGTTAGCCATGCATAAAGAAGGACCCCGCGACGGCGGGGTCCTTCCACAGCATGCGCGGTCGGGCGCGACTCGCTACTTCAGCTCGACCGACCCTCCGGCCTCCTCGAGTTCCTGCTTGAGCTTCTCGGCCTCCTCGCGCTCGACGCCCTCCTTGACCGGCTTGGGGGCCTCGTCGACGAGCGCCTTCGCCTCTTTCAGGCCGAGGCCGGTCGCGGCGCGCACGACCTTGATGACCTGGATCTTCTTGTCGCCGGACTCGGCGAGGATCACGTCGACGGTGCTCGCTGCTTCGTCGTCCGCGCCGGCGTCGCCGCCGCCGCCGCCCGCCGGCGCCGCCGCCGGAGCGGCCATCGCCGCGGCGGACACGCCGAACTCCTCCTCGAGCGCCTTGATGCGCTCGGCGAGCTCGAGCACCGAAATGCCCTTGAGCTCCTCGATCCAATCTGTCGTGCTGGTTGCCATCGGGGTTCAGTCCTCCTTGGTGGGATTCGTCTCGGCGTCATTCGGCTGTTGGTCGATCTCCGATCGGTCAGCCGAGACGTCCGCCTCGTTGTCGTCTTCTTGCGCCGGCTCATCTTGCGCAGCCGGCTCAGCTTGGTCCTGCGGTGCCGCCTCGGCCTCGGCCGCCTGCTCCTCGGCCTTCGCATCCGGCTCCGCCTCGGGCGAGGCTGCCGCCTCGGTGGCGTCCTCGGCCTTCGCATCGGGCTCCGCCTCGGGCGAGGCTGCCGCCTCGGTGGCGTCCTCGGCCTTCGCATCGGGCTCCGCCTCGGGCGAGGCTGCCGCCTCGGTGGCGTCCTCGGCCTTCGCATCGGGCTCCGCCTCGGGCGAGGCTGCCGCCTCGGTGGCGTCCTCGGCCTTCGCATCGGGCTCCGCCTCGGGCGAGGCTGCCGCCTCGGTGGCGTCCTCGGCCTTCGCATCGGGCTCCGGCTCGGGCGAGGCTGCCGCCTCGGTGGCGTCCTCGGCGTCCGGCTCCACGGCCGCCTCGGCGGCCGGCTCGGCTGCCGCGGGCGCCTCGGCGACGACGGGAGCGCCGGCGGGAACCTCCCCGGACTCCTTCTTCTCGCGCACCTGGCCGAGGGCGACCGCGAGGCCACCGAGCAGCCCGCCGAGCGAGCGTACGAGGCCGCCGATCGGCGAGGCGACGACGCCGACGAGCTGGCCGTAGAGGACTTCGCGCGAGGGCAGCCGCGAGAGCGAGCGGATCTGCGCGACGTCGAGCTGGGAGCCTTCCATCAGGCCGCCCTTGAACGGCAGCAGCTGCGTCGCTTTGCCGTAGTCGGCGACAACCTTGGCGGCGGTCGCGACGTCGCCGCGCACGAACGTCAGCGCGGTCGGCCCGGCGAGGAAGTCCTTCAGCGACGCCGCGCCCGCCTGGTCGGCGGCGCGTTCGGTGAGCGAGTTCTTGACCACCTTGAAGGTCGCGTCGGCCGGGCGCAGCTTCGTGCGCAGCTCGGCGACCTGCTCGACGGTGATGCCGCGGAAGTCGACCGCGAAGATCGCGTCCGACTCGTCGATTTTGCCGGCGATCTCCTCGATCGCCACGGCCTTCTGGTCTCGGTTCATTTACTCCATCGCTCTCAAGAGTCGGTTTTGCCCATGGCAGGCAAACGAGAGAACGCGACGTCGAGACGCTGTCTTCTCGCTCCAACCTGCCCCGGACTTCTCCGCCGATCTCAGATCGGCCGGCGCCGGGGGTCTCGGGCGGTGCGTTGGTGTGGCGAGTGTAGCCGCTAGGCGGCGACCGCGGCGCCGTCGCCGATGATGTCGCGTGTCCGGCTCGGGTCGACCTTCACGCCCGGGCCCATCGTCGAGGCGAGCGTGATCGAGCGCAGGTAGCGGCCTTTGCCGGCCGACGGCCGCGCCCGCACGAGCTCTTCGATCACCGCCGCGTAGTTCTCGAGCAGCTTGCTCTCCTCGAAGCTCGCCTTGCCGATCACGAGATGGACGATCGCGGTGCGGTCGGTGCGGTATTCGATCTTGCCGGACTTCGACTCCTCGACCGCTTTCGCGAGGTCCATAGTCACCGTCCCGACTTTCGGGTTCGGCATCTTCCCCGACGGCCCGAGCACGCGCCCGAGGCGCCCGACGATCGACATCATGTCGGGCGTCGCGATCGTCATGTCGAAGTCGTCGAAGCCCTCCTCGATGCGCTTGGCGAGGTCCTCGCCGCCGACGTGGTCGGCGCCTGCGTCTTCGGCCTCCTTGACCTTCTCGCCCTGCGCGAAGACCGCGATCTTGACGTCTTTGCCGAGGCCGTTCGGCAGGGCGATCGTGCCGCGCAGCTGCTCATCGGCGTGGCGCACGTTCAGACCCGTGCGCACGTGCACCTCGATCGACTCGTCGAACTTCGCGCCGCTCAGGCTGCGTACCAGCGCGACCGCCTCGGCCGGCTCGTACTCGCGGTCGCGGTCGACTCTCCCGAGCACCTCGCCGTAGCGCTTGCCGTGTTTGCTCATGACGCCACGTCCACGCCCATCGAGCGGGCCGTGCCCGCGATGATCTTCGACGCCTGCTCGACGTCGTGGGCATTGAGGTCATCGAGCTTGCGCTCGGCGATCTCGCGCAGCTGCGCCTCGGTGATCACGCCGACCTTGACGCGGTTCGGCTCGCCCGAGCCCTTGTTGATTTTGAGCGCCTGGCGGATCAGCACGGCCGCCGGCGGGGTCTTCGTCACGAACGTGAACGAGCGATCCTCATAGACGGTGATCACGACCGGGATGACGGTTCCGGTTTCGCTCTGCGTCTGCGCGTTGAACGCCTTGCAGAACTCCATGATGTTGATCCCGTGCTGACCGAGCGCAGGGCCGACCGGCGGCGCAGGCGAGGCCTGCCCGGCGTTCGCCTGCAGCTTGATTGTCGTAAGTACCTTCTTGGCCATATCTCTAAGTCTCTCGTATTTGGTTCGTTAGCTGATTCTGATGCTCGGCCGCTGAGCGGGTCGAGGGTCAAGTGAGGCAAGGACGCAGGGAGCGAAGCGTGCTCCGCAGAGAAGCGACCGAGGACGCCGCCTCGCGCAGGCCATCGGCCCGCTCAGAGCTTCTTGACCTGGTCGAATTGGACCTCGACGGGGGTCTCCCGGCCGAAGATTGATACCAGCACCTTGAGCTTGGCCGCGTCCTCGTTGATCTCGGAGATCTCTCCGGAGAAGTCTGACAGCGGGCCGGAGACGACCTTGACGGACTCGCCGATCGTGAACTGGGCGCGCGTGCGCGTGGCCGTCGCGACCTCCTTGTGCAGCAGCCGGTCGACCTCGCCCTGGGTCAGCGGAACCGGCTCCTGCGAGGCGCCGACGAAGCCGGTCACACCGGGGGTGCCCTTGACGACGCCCCAGGAGTCCTCGTTGAGCTCCATGTTGACGAGCACGTAGCCGGGCATCGTGCGCTTCTCGACGGTGACCTTCTGGTTGTCCTTCATCTCCGAGACGGCTTCCGTCGGCACGACCACGCTGCGCACGGCGCGCTGCTGGCCGAGGGAGATCAGACGGTGCTCGAGATTGTGCTTGACCTTGTTCTCGTGCCCGGAATAGGTGTTGACGACGTACCAGCGGAACATTCAGACCTCAGAGGATGAATTCAACGATTTCCTTGGCGACGTAGTCGGCCAAGCCCAGATAGGCACCTGCGACCGCGACGAAGCCGAGCACGACGGCGGTTGCCTGCGTGACCTGGCGGCGGTCGGGCCATTGCACGCGTTGCAGCTCGGCCCAGCTCGCCCGCAGGAAGCCGATCGCGCGGTTGCCTTTGCGAATCGGAGCGCCGGAGGCCTGCTCGGCGCTGACGCCGCCATCGGCGCCGCCGCCGCCCGGGCGTCGGCGTACCGGCGAGCCGGCCGGTTCCTGAAGTTCATCCTCGCCGATGTCCCCCTCGGACAGGGCCTCGGCCTCGATTTCGCCCTCGGAGAGGTGGTCACTGTCAGCGCGCACCACCTCGCCCGGGTCGGCATCGGCCGGCACGGCGTCGGCGTCGACCGGCACGCCGCCCGCGCCGCGGATGAGCGCTGCGTCGAACTCGCTGGCCTCGCCGGCGTGCTCGAGCGCGGCCGGCATGTTCGCCTCGCTGGGAAGCTCCGCGAGCGGGTCCGGGGTACCGTTCGAGCCGCCGCCCTTGGCTGCGTCACGGCGGCCAGCGGCCGCGGCACCGCCGCGGCCGCGGCGCTGCTTTGCACGTTTGCGGTCACGAGCCACAGCAGCGCTCCCGCGCTAACGGGTCTCCCGGTGGCTGGTGTGCTTGCGACACCAGCGGCAATACTTGCGCAGGCTCACCCGGTCGGGGTTGTTGCGCTTGCTCTTGTTCGTCTGGTAGTTGCGATGCTTGCACTCCTCGCAGGCGAGGGTGATAGCGATTCGAACGTCTCCGCGGGCCATGATCAGAAATCCCTGCGTAGTTGTGGACAGCGGCCTCGGGCGAAGAAAAACCCCGCCCAGGCGCGAGGTAGCAGCAGTCTAGCGTGCTTGCCCGCCACGCGGCGCCGGCGCCCGCCTTGACGGTGTCCGCATCAGGCGCGAAGCTGCGCGGCAGCGCAGCCGACCATGCGCGCCCTCGCTCCCGCGCAGCGCGAGGACGCCGGACAAGGAGACCCCATGCATCTTCCCGAGCCGATCCCGCCGACCGTCCACGACGAGAGCTTCGCCGGCGTGACCTACCACGTTCGCGGCGAGCTCGTCCCCGAGCTGCAGATCGAGATCGCGAATCAGGCGGTGATGTTCGAGCACCACGTCCTGCTGTGGAAGGAGACACAGCTGAACATCGAGCTGAAGAAGCTCCCGGGAGGGGTCAAACGCAAGATCGCCGGCCTGGAGTACTTCGTCACGCGCACCGCCGGCTCGGGGCGCGTGGCCTTCTCGCGCGACTCACCCGGGCAGTGCGTGCCGCTGCACCTCAAGCAGGGAGAGGGCCTGGACGTGCGCGAGCACCAGTTCATCGCCGCGACCGACAACCTCGACTACAGCTTCGAACGGATCAAGGGCGTCCAGAACATGGTGCTCGGCGGCTCCGGCTTCTTCATGGACAAGTTCCGCGCGAGCGACGGCGACGCGCTCGTCTGGCTGCACGGTCACGGCAACGTGTTCCTCGTCAACCTCGACGCCGGCGAGCAGCTCGACGTCGAGGCCGGCGGCTGGCTCTTCAAGGATCCGACCGTCGGGCTCGAGGCGGTCACGATGGGCCTCAAGACCGGCATCTTCGGCGGCGGTGGCAAGCTCACGTGGAACCGCTTCACCGGGCCCGGGCGCCTGGCGATCCAGACGATGTTCATCGCGCCGCTGGAGGGCGTCGACCAGTCGACCGCCGGGGCCGCCGCGACGGGCGGCGTCGCCGGCGCGCTGATCAGCGGCCTCGTCAAAGGCTGACCCCGCGGGCGCCCGCGGGGTCCTACTCGTAGAGCGTCAGCGCCGCGAGGATCACGTACAGCGCGACCAGCGCCCAGCCCTCGAATTCGGCGGCCTCGCCGTCGCCGGTCACCTGCCAGAGGGCGAGCGCGGTCAGCGCGAGCGCGCCGATGTACACAGGCGCGAGCGCGAACGTCAGCGTCGTCACGAGCGCGAAGGAGACGAGCACGAGCAGCGGGAACAGGAACGCCGCGATCTGTGCGACCGAGTTTTTGACGACGGAGATCGCCAGGTCGGACTGCCCCTTGTAGGCGAGCACCAGTCCGGCGACGTTCTCGACCGCGTTGCCCGCGATCGCGACGATCACGAGTCCCGCGAACGCCTGCGAGATGTTCAGCTCCACGATCGCCGGCTCGAGCGCGTTGATGAACCAGTCAGAGACGAACGCCGAGGCGGTGCCGGCGACGAGCAGCAGCGTCAGCGTCAGCCGCAGCGACAGGCGCGGCCCAGCCGCGGCCGCCGCCGGCGCCGCGGGCGCGGGCGATCCGGCCGCCGGCGTGTCCGCCGCGCTCGGCGACTGCACCGCGCCGGGCAGGCTGTCCGAGCGCAGATACGGCACGACCCAGGCGATGTAGACCACCAGCAGGCAGACCGCACCGACCGCCGAGATCGTCTGCACATGATGGCTCGCGGGGTCATGCGAGGCGAGCGACAGCCCGACCAGGACGATGATGAAGACCGTCACCTGCAGCAGCGTCGCGGTGTCGTTCGGCAGGCGCTTCGAGAAGCGCATCAGACCGTCCGGCGCTCGCCGCGAGCCGACGATGATCACGAGCCCGAGGACGAGCAGCGCGTTCGCGAAGACCGAGCCGATGATCGCCGTCTGCGCGACCACCAGCTCGCCCTTCTGGAGCGCGAAGATCACGACGAACAGCTCGGGGAGGTTGCCGAGCGTCGACTGCATCATGCCGGTCACGCCCGGCCCGAAACGCTCGCCGAGCTGCTCGGTCGCAAACGACACGACCCACGCGAGGCCGGCGAGCGCGAGCGTCGCGATCGCAAAGCGGGGCACCGGCGCCCAGGCGCCGTGGTTGGCGACGCCGGCGAGCGCCGTGAGCACAGCGATCGCGACCAGGACCGAGCGCTCGAGGGGTGTCATGCCGGCCATCGCCGTGAGCGACAATAGCCTGCGCATACGACGGGCCAGCGGCGCCGATACGCTCTCAGCGCGATGCGCCTGGCGACGTTCCTAGCCCCACGCTCCAGCGGCCCGCTCGCCGGCGAGGTGCGCGGCGAGCGCGTCCACGCGTTCGCCCGGCCCGGGATGACCGTGCTGCGACGGCTGCTCGACACGCACGGCGAGGTCGAGCTCGGCGACTCGTGGGATCTGGCCGAGGTCGAGCTGCTCGCGCCGGTGCCGGCGCCACGAGCGATCTTCGGCATCGGCCTCAACTACGCCGACCACATCCGCGAGACCGGCGGCGAGACGCCCGAGCGCCCGCTCGTGTTCATGAAGCTTCCCCGCTCGGCCGCGCCGCCGAACTCGCCGGTGCGCTGCCCGCGGGCCGTCAGGCGCCTTGACTACGAGGGCGAGCTCGCGGCCGTGATCGGCGCCGGCGGCGCGGTCGCCGGCTACGCCGTCGCCGACGACGTCACCGCGCGCGACCTGCAGGGGCGCGAGCCGCAGTGGACGCGCGCGAAGGGCGCCGACGGCTTTTGCCCATACGGCCCCTGGATCACGACCGCCGACGAGGTCCCGGACGCGCACGCGCTCGCACTGCGCACGTGGGTCAACGGCGAGCTGCGCCAGCAGTCGAGCACCTCGAACCTGATCTTCAAGGTCGCCGAGCTCGTTGCGTTCATCGCCGAGACGTGCACGCTCGAGCCCGGCGATCTGATCCTCACCGGCACGCCCTCCGGCGTCGGCATCGGCCAGGACCCGCCGAGCTTCCTGCAGGCCGGCGACGTCGTGCGGATCGAGATCGAGCGGCTCGGCGCGATCGAGCACGCGATTGCCTGAGCGGTGGCGCAAGCTCGACGCGCGCCCCGCCTGGGGCCGTGCCGGCCCTTGTACAGCGGCCGTTCGCGCTCAGTGATTCGCGAGCACGCGATCGACCAGGCCGTACTCGACGGCCTGCTCGGCGGTGAAGAAACGGTCGCGCTCCATGTCCGCGCGAACCTGCTCCCTCGAGAGTCCGGTGTGATGCGCGTAGATGCCGTCGATCGACTCGCGCACTTTGAGGATCTCGCGCGCGTGGATCTCGATGTCCGTCGACTGGCCTTCAAAGCCCGCCGACGGCTGATGGATCAGGATCCTCGAGTTCGGCAACACCGCGCGCTTGCCCTTCGTGCCCGCCGCTAGCAGCAGCGAGCCCATCGACATCGCCACGCCGACGCACATCGTCGCGATGTCCGGTTTGACGAATTTCATCGTGTCGTAGATCGCCAGGCCCGAGTAGATGCTGCCGCCCGGCGAGTTGATGTAGATCGAGATGTCCTTGTCCGGGTCCTCGCTCTCGAGGTGCAGCAGCTGCGCCACCACGAGGTTGGCGACCTGATCGTCGATCGGCGTGCCGAGGAAGATGATCCGCTCGTTGAGCAGGCGCGAGTAGATGTCGAACTCGCGCTCGCCGCGGGCGGTGCGCTCGATGACCATCGGGATCAGCGGCATCGCCCCACCCTAGCGTGCACCGCCGCGCGCACGCCGCGCTGCAGAGCAGCGACCAGAATTGGCGCCGCGCGACTCCACCCGCGCCCGCGTGTTCGGGGGGTCGTGCAGTGGCCGCATGTCCGAGTTGAGCAGGGTTCGCTCGGGGTATATGGAAGGGCGACGATGCACTCTCGATGCCCCGAATCCAGATGAGCCGACGTCCCCTGCCCCCCCGCCCCCGCGCGGTCTCACGTGGCGCGCCGGTGCTCGTGCTGCTGCTCGGCCTCCTGTTCAGCGCGTCCGCGCTCGCGATGACCAGCCACGCCGGCTGGCCCGCCGACCAGCACCTCGTGATGGACAAGGGCCCCGCCGGGCGCGCCCACACGCTCACCGGCAGACCCGGCGTCCACAACTACCTGCTCGGCGGCTACGGCAACGACACGATCCTCGGCAGCGACGGCGGCGACGTGATCTGGGGCGACTACCACCCGTCCGGCTGGCCGTCGTTCCAGACCGCCGTGATCCACGCCGGCGACGGCAAGAACTTCATCTACGCGAACGACACGCTCAACTACGTCTGGACCGGCACCAACCCCGCGACCGTCGTCCACGCGCACGAGGACGGCGGCATCATCCACTGCGAAAACCCCGACCAGGTCGTCTTCACGAGCCATCACGCGCTGCCACACTGGAAGCTCGAGGGCTGCCGCCACATCAGCTTCTACTCGGTCGGCTACTGACGCCTACCCGTCCGCCCCGAGCAGCCGCACGCGCAGCGCATGCAGATCCTCCTCGCCGAGCCCGCCGGCGCGCAGCAGCGCCTCGATGTCGAGCGACGAGAGCGTCTCGGCGATCAGCTCCGCGGCGCTCGTGCCGCGCGCCGCGAGGAACGCGCGCAGCTCGAGTCCTTCATCGCTGCGACCCGATGCTTGACAGCGCGCGCACACGCCCGCTTCGCTGAGCAGGTAGTCGGCGGCGATCACATCCGGGGCGACACCGACGAGTGAGAGCAGCAGCATCGTGATCTGCCCGGAGCGGTCGCGCCCACTGGCGCAGTGGAAGACGACGCCGCCGGCGTCGGCCCGCGCGATCGCGGCGATCACCGCGGCGGAGCGCTCGGGAAAATGCTGCAGGTGCGCGGCGTAGTAGAGCGGCGTTGCGAACTGCGGCCCGTCCTGCCAGTCGGTCCAGAAGTCACTCGCGGTGATCTGGTCGAGCGCGAGCGTGAGCGTCAACAGCGACGGCGGACGGGGCGCATCGTCGCGCCCGCGTTCATCCTCGTTGCGCAGATCGACGATCGTGCGCACGCCGTGCTCGCTCAGCGCCTCCCAGCCGGCGGCGCTGAGGCGCTCGAGCGAGTCGGCGCTGACGACCGCGCCGCGGATCGTCACGCGGCCGTCGGCGGTCGGCAGGCCGCCGAGATCGCGGACGTTGAACGCGCCCGGCCAGGTCAGCCTGCGATCGTCGTCCATCGCGGGCGCCGGCCGCCGCCGGCTAGATGTTCACCCCGCGCATGCCCGCCTCGTCGTAGCGCTCTCCAGCTGCGCTCGGCACCGCCGCGGCGATCCGCTCGACCTCCTCGTCGCTCAGCTCGACGTCGGCCGCGGCGATGTTCTCTTCGAGGTATGCGACGCGCTTGGTGCCGGGGATCGGCACGATCTGCTCACCGCGGTGCAGCACCCACGCGAGCGCGAGCTGCCCGGGGGTGATCTCGCGCTCGGCGGCGAGCTCTTTGACGGTCTCGGCGAGCTCGAGGTTGGCCTGCAGGTTCGCGCCGGTGAAGCGCGGGCCGTAGCGGCGGAAGTCGTTCTCGTCGAGCTCATCCGGCGATGAGAAGCGCCCGGACAGGAAGCCGCGGCCGAGCGGCGAATAGGCGACGAGCGCGATGCCGAGCTCATCGAGCGTGCCCATGATCTCCCCCTCGACATCGCGCGTCCACAGCGAGTACTCGGTCTGCACCGCCGTGATCGGGTGCACCGCGTGCGCGCGGCGGATCGTCTCGGCGCTCGCCTCGGAGAGCCCGAGATGGCGGACCTTGCCGGCGGCGACCAGCTCGGCCATCGCGCCGACGGTCTCCTCGATCGGCGTGTTCGGGTCGACGCGGTGCTGGTAGTAGAGGTCGATGTGCTCGACGCCGAGGCGCTCGAGCGACGCGTCGCACGCACTGCGCACGTAGTCGGGGGTGCCGTTGATCGAGCGCACCGGAGGCCCGCCGTCGGCGCCCGGCTCGATTCTGATGCCGAACTTGGTCGCCAGGAAGACATCGTCGCGACGGGGGGCGATCGCCCTGCCGACGAGCCGCTCGTTCGTGTGCGGCCCATACATGTCGGAGGTGTCAAGGAAGTTGCAGCCGAGCTCGAGCGCGCGCGCGATGGTGCGCAACGCCTCCGCTTCGTCGGTCGCACCGTAGAACGCCGACATTCCCATGCAGCCGAGCCCGATCGCCGCGACCTCCGGACCGTTCGCTCCAAGCGTGCGCGTGTACATTCGCGCCTCCCTTTCAATTCGCCGACATAATCTTCCCAAGCCGTGTTCCCACTGAACCTACCCAATGTCCTGACCGTGCTCCGGATCATGCTCGTGCCGGTGCTCGTCGTGGCGCTGCTCGGCAACAGCCAGGACGGCGACGTGCTTGCCGCGATCGTGTTCGCGCTCGCCTCGCTGACCGACTTCGTCGACGGCTACCTCGCGCGCTCGCGCGACTCGGTGACGACGTTCGGCAAGCTGATGGACCCGCTCGCCGACAAGCTGCTCGTGATCGCCGCGCTGATCTCGCTCGTCTCGCTCGACCGCCTGCCGGCGTGGGTCGCGATGGTGATCATCACGCGCGAGCTGGCCGTGACGGTGCTGCGCCTCGGCGCGACGCAGGTCGGCGTAGTGATGGCCGCGAGCACGTTCGGCAAGGTCAAGACGTGCCTGCAGATCGCGATGATCCTTGCGCTGATCGCCGTCCAGGGCGAACCGCTGTGGGTCTCCGCGCTGCTCTACGCCACCGTCGTCGTGACCGTGCTGTCGGGCCTGGACTACTTCTTCGGCCTGCGCCGGCGCATGGCCCAGCTCGAAGCCCAGGCCGACGGCTGACGCAGCGTTCAGGCGCGCGCGCCCGCGTCGAGCCACTGATCGAGGCTCGTCTGCTGGCGCGCCGGCGTGCCCGACTCGAACTCCGAGCGCAGCTCCGAGAGCAGCCCATGGCGCTCGGCGACGACCGTGTGCTGGTGGATCGTCTCGAGGTTCTCCTGGCGTGCTGAGACAAAGCTGCGGCCGTCCAGCTCGGGGAACTCGGTGACGACGCCGGCGATCATCTCGCGTACGCAGTCCTCGACGAAGCGCGGGCGGCGGTGCGCCTTCTCGACGACCTCGACCTCGTCCGAGCGCTTCATCAGCTCGTAGATCTCAGAGGACATGCTCGCCTCCGCGATCGCCAGCAGCGAGGCCGCGTCGATCTCGGTGACGCACTCCTCGATGCAACCGATCTGCAACGTCGCGAGGCCGCGCTGGTTGTGCGTCGCGACCGGAACCCGCTCGAGGATGCGGTCGATCTGCTCGGACGAGAAGCCGTCCGCACCGAGGCGCTCGCGGGCCCGTGCCGCGATCAGCTCCTGCGCGCACGGGCACGCGGTCATCCCGGTCGCCGAGACGCCGACCGTGCGCCGCGTGCCGTGCTCGAAGGCGACCGCGCGGCCGTGCAGCGTGTAGATCTCCTGGGTCTGCACGCCCGACACCGGCGCCGGCTTGTGCTCCGGGTAGCGCGCCTCGATCGTCACCTCCGCGCGCGCTGCGCCCTGGCGCGCGCGCACGAGCTCGGCGATGTGCTGTGCGAGCGTCTCCGCGCGGAACGGCGACTCGCTCAGCACAACCTCGCCGATCGCCTCGTTGATGACCTCGTCGAAGCGCGACATGTGCGCGCCCTTCTGCGTTCGGCTGAGATCGACGAAGCAGTCGAAACGCGCGAAGAACAGCTCGTCGCGGATGCGCACGACCTTCTCGACGTTGCTGACGCCGACACGCGAGAGCCCGACCGCGATCGCCGGGACGCGCGCCTGGACGTCGTCGCCAGTGCCCGTCTGCAGCGTCGGAGTCGACCGTGTCGCCTGCACCGCGGCAAGCCTAGCGCGGGCCGGCCGTCACGCCGCCGCGAAGAAGCGTCTGCCGCGCCGTCGATTCTGGTATCACTTCGCACTAGCAGGGGAGATCGGGGTCGGAGCGGCATGCCGCTGCGATGGGGAGCAGGACAGGTTCTAGGGAGTCCATATGAGCGAGAAGCTTGAGGGACTGTTGAGCACCACCGAGATTGCCGTCGTTGAGTTGGAGGAGTTGCGAGGCATCATCAGCGAGGGTCAGGAGCACGGGTTCCTGACGGCCGATGCGCTGGCCGCGGTCGTCGAGGAGGCAGAGCTCTCCGGCGAGCAGGCGCAGGACCTGTTCAGCTACCTCGAGGAGCACGGCATCGCCGTGACCGGCGCCGCCGGGCTCGCGTTGCACCCGGGCGCCGACGGCGACGGGGGGGTGATCGCGCCGGCGGACCCGATCGCTCCCGCCACCCGCTCCCAGCCGCGCGTCAGCCACGGCGAAGACGACGCCGGTGACGCGCAGACGGGCGGGCTGCAGGCGCAGCTCGAGGAGCTCAAACGCCCTGAGGTCGACCTGACGGTCGAGCCGAGCCTCGACTCGCTGCGCCTGTATCTGCGCTCGATCGGGCGCGTGCCGCTGCTCAGCGCCGAGGAGGAGGTCGCGCTCGCCAAGCGCATCGAGCGCGGCGATGTCGCCGCCAAGCAGCACATGGTCGAGGCCAACCTGCGGCTCGTCGTGTCGATCGCCAAGGGCTACGTCGGGCGCGGCCTGACGCTGCTCGACCTGATCCAGGAGGGCTCGCTGGGGCTGATCCGCGCGGTCGAGAAGTTCGACTATCGCCGCGGCTACAAGTTCTCGACCTATGCCACCTGGTGGATCCGCCAGGCGGTCACACGCTCGCTCGCCGACAAGGGCCGCACGATCCGCATCCCCGTGCACATGGTCGAGCGGCTGAACAAGCTGATCCACGCCGAACGGCGCCTGATCCAGCAGTTCGGGCGCGAGCCCACCGCCGCCGAGCTCGCCAAGGAGCTCGAGTGCACCGAGCGTGAGGTGCGCGACGTGATGCGCATCACCCAGCAGCCGGTGTCACTCGAGAAGCCCGTCGGCGAGGAGGACGACTCGGCGCTCGCCGACTTCGTCGAGGACGTCTCCTCGGCCTCGCCGTTCGAGGTCGCATCCGAAGCGCTGCGCCGTGAGAACGTCATCCGCGTGCTCGAATGCCTGCCGCGGCGCGAGCGCGAGGTGATCGAGATGCGCTATGGCATCGTCGGCGGTCGCGCGCGAACGCTCGAGGAGGTCGGCCGCGCGTTCAACATCACCCGCGAGCGCGTTCGTCAGATCGAGAACCGCACGCTCAAGAAGCTGCAGACGCTGCCCGAAGCCCAGCGGCTGCGCGAGGCCTCCTAGCCTCGCTGCAGCCGTGCGTGCGCCGGTCGGCCGTGCGTCCGCGCCGTCCCCGCCGGCGCGGTTCGGACAGGGCTCGGACGGCGTTCGCCCGTGAATCCCTAAACTGACGTCGCCCCGGCGGGGTTCCCGAGCGGTCAAAGGGGACGCGCTGTAAACGCGTTGGCTCTGCCTTCGCAGGTTCGAATCCTGCCCCCGCCACTGTTGATTCGCCACCGGACCGAGGCCGAGGTCGGCGAACAGCCGGGACCGGGCTTCCCCGTCTAAACTAGAAACGACAGCAGCAGGTCGCGGAACCGCTCTGGTTGTTCCAGTGGCGCGAGATGTGCGGCGGCCTCCACCTGTGAGCGCCGCGCGCCCGGCAGCGCCTGGGCGAGCGCCTCGGCGGCAAGGTGGAAATCGGGCATGTCGTGCTCGCCGACGGCGATCAGCGCGTGGACGCCGACACGCGAGAGGGCATCGGGATCGCCCTCGATCGGGTCATCCCCCTCCGGCACGTCTGGAGCGCCTATCTGCAGTTCGAAGGCACGCCGCTGCATTTCAGCGACCTGTGCGCCGAGCGCGGCAGGCGCTCCCGCAGGAAGCCACGCCTTCAGAACGGCATCCACCGCCGCACCGATGTCACCCCGCTCGAGAGCGTCCTCCTCCGCCTGCCAGGCGGCAGCCAGCACGGGCGACGGATCCATGCTCGGCGCAGGACTCGAGATCAGCGCGAGCGCCTCGATGCGCTCTGGTTCCAGCACGGCCATCCGCTGCGCAACGGCGCCGCCGAACGAATTGCCGACGAGAGTCGCCCGGTCGATTTCGAGCTCATCCATCGTTGCCAGGACGTCGTTCCAGGGCGCATCCGCCACGGAGGGCGCAGGTGCCTCACCGAACCCGGGGAAGTCAGGTGCCACGACGCGCAAGCCGGCGCCAGCGAGCGGCTGCAGGTGTTCGCGCCACATCGTGCGGTCAGCGATGCCGGCATGCAGGAGGACGACCACCGGCCCGGTGCCGATGTCGTCATGCGGCAGCGCCGAGGGCATCGCGGAAGTATCCATGAGGCCACGCGGCCGGCGAGCAGTCCTCGACGACCGTTCGCACATGGAGGCAATGCGTCCCCGCCGCGATTCGTGACTCGCTTGCACCGAGGTTTCCTCGGTTTGACGCGCTCAGACACATCCGGCCCGTCATCGCGTCGATCTCCGGCCTGCAACGCACGCGGTGCTCCCGCCCGGGAGCGGCCGGAGGCTGCAGCCCCGCCGGCATCGGTGATCACCGCGTGAACTGATCAGCGTGAGGGGAACCGGACCCTCGTCGCTCGGCGACCGCGACATGAGCCCCGGCCTCCCGGCCGGGGCTCATGTGCTGCCGGCGATCGGGCGCGAGGTCGATGTGACCGGGGCGCGTGTCGCCGGCTCAGGCGGTCATGGCGCCGGGACGAAGCTCACGTTGCCTGACTGAAGCGTGACTTCTTCCAGTTCGCCTTCCATTTTTCCGCCGCTGAATTCGGCTTCTCCGGCGGAGTTCAGGTGTGCCCCTTCGTAGCTGCACGTCGGCGTCAGTTTGACCGTCGTGTTGATGCCCTTGAGTTCCCAGTCGATGTCCAGCCTTTCGCGGAATTCACCGAACTTCTTCTCCGGGCCGCCTTCGAGTTTTTCCTGTTCGGTGCTGTAGCTGGCGTCTTCGAAGGATTTGTCTTCGCCCTTCGTTTCAGCGTTCGCGGGGACCCATTGCGCCGGGATCGTGACTTCGCACGTGCTGTTGCTCGGTCCGAAGGTGACGCTCGTCGGGCCGAGTCTCAGAGAGCCGTTCGAGTGGAATTCCATGCCGAGCGTGAAGCTCGCGAAGACCGATTCCCTGAGGCCGCCGCCGGCGTTGCGCGTGGCGACGCACTTGGAGAACTTCACTTCCTGGAAGAAGGTTTCCGAGTCGCCGAGCGCGACCATGCCGGTGGAGTGCAGTTCCTTTTCGCATTCCGTGAACTTGTACGGCCCGAGGGTCATTTCGTCGGCTTCGCCGTGGCCCTTGGCGGTGCCGGCCACGCTTGCGCGGAACTTCCCGAACACCGGTTTTTCCTTGACAGCGAGCGCCGGTGAGGCGAGCACGCCCCATGTGAGCACGCCCATGGCGATAGCGAGCACCATCGTGATCCGTCTCATTCCCTGATCTCCTTGCGTTCGCGCTGCGAAGGTTGTGGCCGAGGCGCGTCACGCGGGCGACGCCGTCATCCCCGTCGCGCCCGCGCCGGAATGCCTCTCCCGATAGGTGGAACATATCACGGCGGGCGAGGCGGATTGACCGTACCGATCGCGGGGTCGGCGCCGATCTCGAGGACTGCGGCGGCGATGTTTGCGACAGCTCGGCGACAGGTGACGGCTAGGATGCGGCCGGCATCAGCGCCTTGCGCTTGGAGCCGGGCGAGACGACTGCTTCGACGGGCGCGGCGGAGCTCGCGGCCTCGCTCGATGACGCGCTGAGCTCGGGCCACGGCCTGGCGGGGCGGCTGAGGTAGAAGCCCTGCACGAGCGGCACGCCGAGGTCGCGTACGACCTGCAGTTCCTCGGCGGTCTCGACGCCCTCGGCGACCAGCAGGCAGCCGACCTGGCGCGAGTAGCCGGCGAGCGCGCCGACGAGCGCGGCGCGCTCGTCGTCGGTGTGGATGTCGGTGACGAGCGAGCGGTCGAGCTTGAGATAGCCGGGGTGCACGGTCGTGAGCTGGCGCAGGCCGGAGTAGCCGGCGCCCATGTCGTCGACGGCGAGCACCGCGCCGCGCGCGCGCAGCGGCGCGATCGCGCTCGGCAGGTGCATTTCGCCCTGCACGAGTGTCTCCTCGGTGATCTCGATGATCAGCCCGTCGAGGTCGTCGGGATGGCTGCCGCCGGCTTCCCCGAGCATGTTCACGGTGAGCGGTTCGAGCAGCACGGTGGCGGACAGGTTGACTGACACGCTGGTGCCGGGCGGGCGGCGATTGAACAGGTCGAGGGCGAGGCGCAGGCAGGCCCGCTCGAGCGCGGGGCGCATGCCGAATTCCTCGGCGAGCGCGAACCAGTGCAGCGGGCTTCCGTCCTTGAGCTTCTGGTCGAAGCGCGCGAGCGCCTCGAACGCGTGGATCGAGCCGCTGCGCACGTCGACGATCGGCTGCACGGCCATCGACAGGCCCTCGCCGCCGATCAGGCGCGCGAGTTTGTCGCGGTCGCTGGCGCCGAACGTGGTCGGGTTCGGCTGCGGTGCAGCGGCGGCCTCGGCGGCGGCTGCGGCGGCGTTGGCGGCGTCGGCGGCGCGCTCGCCGCGAGCCATCCGCGCGGCGATGTCGCCGGCGAGCAGCAGCGTCTCGGCGTTCTCGGCCTGCAGGCGTGCCTGCTTGAGCAGCGTGTTGAGCTCGCGCGTGAGCCGGCCGCTGGTGAACAGCAGTCCCATCGTTGCGACGAACAGTCCGGCGTATTCGCCGTTGATGTAGCCGAAGCGGACGATCGGCAGCGCGAGCGCGCCGGCCACGATGTTGCGCCCGAGCCAGTGCACACGGCCGCCGCGGGCGAGCACACCGCTCACGACGGCGACGAGCCAGAGCACGCTGAGGATCGTCACCTGCTGGCCGCCGAAGCCGATCACGAGCACGCCGGCGATGCCGGAGAGCGACTCCTCGACGCCGAGCCACGTCGGGCTCGGCATCGCGATCTGGACGATCGCGGTCACCGCGATCGCGGTGAAGCCGATGATGCCGAGCGCGGGTACCGGCAGGAGCTGCGGCTGGGCGAGCACCATCACGACGCCGACGACACCCATCGAGATCCGGGTCAGGCCGGCCGTGCGGCGCGCACGCAGCAGCGAGCCATCACTCTCCTCGATCGCGACATGCTCGGTGAACAGGGGCATCAGGGCCAACTCGACCGAGTAAGCCGAATTCTTTAGGCCACGCGAACGTGCTGGCCCAGTGTCCGAAGGCGCGCGTTCGCGGGCTCGTCAACTGCATTTGCGAGCAGTGAGCGCTCTTGTGCCGATTCGCGCGGCGTCGATGCTCGCGGGCGCTATTCGTGCTGGCCGCAGTCGCCCTCGGGGAGCGCGGCGTGAGTGTGCGCGGCGTGAACGGCGGGCGGCAGGTTCATGCGCAGGCCGACACGCTCGAGCAACGCGAGCAGGTGCTCGCGCTCGACGGCGCTGAGATCGCCGCAGAGGTCGAGCTCGAGGCCGGCGGCGAGCGCGAACGCACGCTCGAGCAGCTCGCGCCCGGCGGCGGTCAGATGCAGCTCGCGCGTGCGCCGGTCGAGCGGGTTGTGGCGGCGCTCGAGCAGCGAGCGGCCTTCGAGCGCGTCGACGAACGCGACCATCCGGCTCGGCGGGATCTGCAGCGCCTCGCCGATCGCCTGCTGGGAGCGGCCTTCGGCTGCGCCGACGGCGCGCAGCAGCGCGAACTCGCGCGGCTCGAGCTGCAGCGGCGCGAGCGTGGCGCGGAACAGCCGCGCGATCGCGTAGCCGAGCGAGGAGAGCGTGAAGCCGACCGAGTGAAACGGCGGCGCCGCGGCGACGGGGCCGAGCTCGGCCTCGGCGTCGGCGTCGGCGTCGAGCGGCGACGACGCGTGCATATC
The DNA here is from genome assembly GCA_963822245.1 of uncultured Solirubrobacteraceae bacterium. Lineage (GTDB taxonomy): Bacteria > Actinomycetota > Thermoleophilia > Solirubrobacterales > Solirubrobacteraceae > Palsa-744. The sequence goes on along the minus strand of CAWGGR010000005.1, from coordinate 148,797 downwards.
ATCGCTCGTCTCGGTCTTCACAGGAAGATCATAGTCCAGTGGAATGGATTGTGGTATAGATGATTCTGTTCGGAACCATTCCTCGCCGAAACCCTGGAGGCGCAACGATGCCGGACTCCCCGCGGACGATCGACTCCCCCTACGAGAGCGGCACGCTCACACGCCTGACGCACTTCGTGCTCGGGCACAAGCGCCTCGTGGCCGGCGCCTGGATCGTGCTGACGCTCGTCGGCATGGCCTCGGCGGGCTCGGCGACGAAAGCGCTCAAACAGAAGTTCTCGGTTCCCGGCAAGGAAGGCTTCGTCACCAACCAGGAAATCGAGCGCAACTTCAAAGGCACGGGCGGCAACGGTGCGCCGCTGCTTGCCGTGGTGACGCTGCCGGGCACGCGCTCGGTGCTCGCGCCGGCGACGCAGAGCGAACTGCAGGCGGTCGAAGCGCGCCTCGAGCGCGCACTTCCGGGGACGCGCCTCGCGGGCTTCGCGAGCACCCACAGCGCGACGTTCCTGTCGCGCGACCGCCGCACGACGTTCGTCGTCGCCTACCCGCCGCCGGACCCCACGCAGGCCTTCGAAGACAACCCGGAAGCGGCTAAAGCGGCGAGCCGCGCGCTCACCGGCGCGACGGTCGCCGGCGCTCCCGTTCACCTGACCGGTTACGACGCGCTGTCGGTCCAGAGCGGCGGCGGCAAGGGACCGGGCGTGCTGCTCGAGGCGATGCTCGGCGGGCTCGGCGCGCTGCTCGTGCTCGCGTTCGTGTTCGGCTCGTTCCTCGCGATCGTGCCGATCATGATGGCCGTCGCGTCGATCCTGACGACGTTCCTCGTCGTCTGGGGCCTGACGACCGTCACCGAAGTCTCACCGATCGTCCAGTTCCTGATCGCGCTGATCGGCCTCGGCGTGTCGATCGACTACTCGCTGCTGATCGTCGTGCGCTGGCGCGAGGAGCTCGCGCACGGGCTGAGCGGCGACGCGGCGATCGAACGCGCGATGCAGACGGCCGGGCGCGCGGTCGTGTTCAGCGGCACGACCGTCGCGATCGGCCTGTTCGCGCTGATCGCGCTGCCCGTGCCGTTCCTGCGCTCGGTCGGCTACGGGGGGATGCTGATCCCACTCGTCAGCGTGGTCGTCGCGCTGACGCTGCTGCCGATCGTGCTCAGCAAGTGGGGCGCCCGCCTGGACTGGCCGCACGTCCGCAACGACGACAAGGCGAGCGGCGCGTGGACGCGCTGGGCCGAAGGAGTCGTCCACCGGCGCTGGCTCGCCGCGAGCGGCGCGCTGCTGCTGCTGGCGGCGCTCGTGCTCGCCGCGAGCAGCCTCCAGCTGGGGCTGTCGAACGTCGACACGATCGCGAAAGAAGGCGACGCCAAGCAGGGGCTGATTGCGCTGGAACGCTCGGGCATCGGCCCCGGAGCACTGATCCCGCATGAGGTGCTGGTACGCGGTGAGAACTCGCCGAGCGCGGTCGCGCAGCGGCTCGACGCGGTCGCCGGCATCCACGGCGCGGTCGCGCCGCTCTCGCTGCAGTGGCGCCACCCGGGCGTCGCGGTGCTCGACGCGTTCGGCATTGCGAACGCCTCCTCGCAGGCGGGGCGCGACACGCTCGACCGTGTGCGCAGCGCCGTCCACGAAGCAGGACCCGAAGTGCGCCTCGGCGGGCTGCCCGCGCAGAACGCGGATTTCATCGAAGCCGTCTACGGCAACTTCCCGCTGATGATCCTGCTGATCGCGGTGATCACCTTCATCCTGCTCGCGCGCGCCTTCCGCTCGCTGCTGCTGCCACTGAAGGCGGTGATCCTCAACATCATCAGCGTCGGCGCCGCCTGGGGCGTGCTCGCGCTCGTCTGGCAGCACGGTCACGGCTCGAGCCTGATCTGGGGCATCTCGGCGACCGGCTCGGTGACCGCGTGGATACCGCTGATGGTGTTCGCGTTCCTGTTCGGGCTGTCGATGGACTACGAGGTGTTCATCCTCGCGCGCATGCGCGAGGAATATGACAGGACCGGCTCGACCGATATCGCCGTCGTCCGCGGCATCGGGCGCACGGGCCGACTCGTGACGAGCGCCGCGCTGATCCTGTTCCTCGCGTTCGTCTCGCTCGCGTCCGGGCCGGAGACGGAAATCAAAGTGCTCGCCACGGGCCTCGCGGCGGGCATCCTGCTCGACGCGACGGTCATCCGCGCGCTGCTCGTGCCGGCGGTCGTGTCGCTGTTCGGCCGCTGGAACTGGTGGCTGCCGCCGATGCCCGCGCGGCTGTTGCGCGTCGAGCCCTCACCGACGCCGCGGGTCGCGGCCGAGGGCGCCGGCCCGTGAGCCGGAGCTAGGCGCCGAGGCGGCGTGCGAGCGCGTCGGCATCACGGCTGCTGAGCAGCACCCGCTCGAGCCGGCCGTGATCGCGCACCGCGAAGGACAGCGCGGGCACGCCGCGGCGCACGACGAACACGTTGTCGAGGTGGATCGTGCGCGCGACGTAGTACAGGCGTGGCAGCCGCAGCCCGATTTTCGGGCCGGTGCCGGCGACCTCGGCGAGTGGTTCGGCGACGACGCGCACGTCGCTGATGTCAGCGCGCGCGACGGTGATGTTCCTGAGCAGCCCGAGCGCCTTCTGCCACGCGGCGAGGCGGACTTCGACGGCGTCGTCGGTGACCTCGATGCGCACGCCGACAGCCTAGCCTCGACCGCCGCGCGCGCGAGGACGGATCGGCGATTGCGTGTCGCGCCGATTCCGGGTAGACCTACACACAGGCAAGCGGCGGCGCCGCCGCTACGATGAATCGAGGCCGCCGCGCGGCGGCGAGAAGGGAGTGCCGTTATGGAGTCCTCGGAGGCCCCGACGAGAGTCCTGATCGTGGCGCACAAGACCGCCGCGACGCAGCCGCTCCACGACGCGGTGCGCGAGCGCGCCGCGCGCGGGGCGTGCACGTTCACGCTGCTCGTCCCGAACACCACGCACGGGCTGCACAAGGTCGTCGATCCCGAGGACCAGGGTGCCGGCGAGGCGCAGAAGGTGATCGACGCGGCGCTGCCGACGCTGAGCGAGGCGGCTGGCACGCGCGTCGAGGGCATGGTCGGCGACGCCGACCCGGCCGCGGCGATCCACGACGCGATCAACCTGCGCGGCTTCGACGAGGTGATCATCTCGACGCTGTCGGCGAAAATCTCGAAGTGGCTGCGCCTGGACCTGCCGAGCAAGATCTCCGGGCTGGGCCTGCCGGTGACGACGGTCACGCCCGAGGACGACGGCTGAGCCGGGGCGCGGCGGCGGAAACGCCCCGCCCGCCTCGGACGCTTGTCTACACGCTAGATTGCTGTTTCTATCTCGCCCGGGGGCCGGCGCGGACGATCGCAGGCCGGCGGCCGCGAGGCCCGGTGAGACAATCGTCTGTGGACCTTTCGTCTGCGCGGCGGGAGGGTTCGAGCGGTGGACAGCGTGCGCACACAATTTGCTCTCAACCTGCGCCAACAGCGCACGCGGGCGGGGCTCTCACAGGAGGCGCTCGCCGACCGCTGCGACCTGCACCGGACAGAGATCAGCCTGCTCGAGCGCCGCAAGCGCTCGCCGCGCCTGGAGACGATCGTGATCCTCGCCAGGGGCTTGAACCTGGCCTCGGCGAGCGAGCTGCTCGACGGGATCAGCTGAGCGCGACGCGCCGCGCGCGGGCGCTTCCGAGCGCGCTAGAGTGGCGGCTGGCACGCCCAGCTAGCTCAGTTGGTAGAGCACTTCCATGGTAAGGAAGGGGTCAGCGGTTCGAGTCCGCTGCTGGGCTCTGTCGCGCCGATCGATCGTGCCGGGATCTCGCGTCTCGGCGAAACGGCGCCGCGCCGCTTATCCTCACGCCGCCTCCTCGAACGCGGGCTCGAGCCTGCGCGGATCGTGCTCGATCGCGATGTGCGGCAGACGATGGTCGAGCCAGCCGGGGAGCATCCACGTCCTGCGCCCGAGCAGATGCATCACCGAGGGCAGCAGCAGGCTGCGGACGATGAACGCGTCGAGGAACACCGCGCTCGCGAGGCTGAGGCCGAACAGCTCGAGGATGCGTTCGCCGCCGACGACGAATGACAGGAACACACAGATCATGATCGTCGCCGCCGCGGTGATCACGCGCCCGGTCGACGCGAGGCCGTGGCTGACCGCCTGCGTCGCATCGCGCGTTCGCCTCCACTCCTCGTGCATCCTCGAGACGAGGAACACCTCGTAGTCCATCGACAGGCCGAACACGATCGCGAACAGCATCACCGGGATGAACGCCTCGATCGGCGCGCCCTTGACGTTGAAGATGGAGCCGAGCCAGCCCCACTGGAAGATCGCGACGACCACACCCAGCGAGGCGCCGATCGAGAGCAGGTTCATGACGGCCGCCTGCAACGGGATCACGAGCGAGCGGAAGACGACGAACAGCAGCAGCGCCGAGAGCAGCACGACGATCGCGACGAACAGCGGCAGCTTGCTCGACAGCACGTGCGTGAAGTCGATCGAGGTCGCGTTCGAGCCGCCGACGAGGAGCGTCGTCGAGGTGCTCGCGGCGAGCGGAACGAGCACATGGCCGCGCAGGCTCCTCACCAGTTCGGTCGTCGCGAGCGCCTGCGGCGCCGAGCGCGGATAGACATTGAAGACCGCCGTCAGGCCACCGGGGCTGAGCTTCGCCGCGGACACCGACGCGACATCGCCGGTCGCGCGCAGGGTGCTCGCGATGCTCGCGAGCGCAGCCGCGTCACGTGCATGGGGAAGGCGCACGACGACCTCGAGCGGCCCGTTGAAGCCGGCGCCGAAGCCCTTGGCGAGCAGATCGTAGGCCTGGCGCGTGGTCTGACCGGCGGGGTTGTTGCCCGCGTCGCTGTTACCGAGGCGCAGCGCGAGCGCCGGCGCGCACAGCGTGAGCATGATCGCGAGGCCCGCGATCGCGCCCTGCCACGGGTGGCGCTCGATCAGACCGGACCAGCGCACCCAGAAGCCCGGCCGCGCGCCGGCCGCGCGCGGACCACTTCGTCGCGATCGGCGTGGTCGCGCGATGCGCTCGCCGAAGCGTGAGAGCAGCGCCGGCAGCACGGTCAGCGCCGCGAGCATCGTCATCAGCACCGCCAGCGATGACGCGATCGCGAGCCCGTAGAGGAACTCGACGCCGAGGGCGAACTGGCCGAGCAGGGCGATGATCACGGTCATGCCCGCGAACAGCACCGCACGGCCGGCCGTGTCCATCGCGCTCACGATCGAGCCCTCGACGTCGCCGCTTGTGAGCAGGTCCTCGCGGAAGCGCGTGACGATGAACAGCGCGTAGTCGATGCCGACGCCGAGGCCGATCATCGCCGCGAGCTCGGTCGCGAAGTCGGGCATGTCGATCACGTTCGAGGCCAGCCCGGCGAGGCCGATGCCGGTGCCCAGGCCGAGCAGCGCCGTGATGATCGGCAGGCCCATGCCGATCAGCGAGCCGAAGGTGATGAACAGTACGATCATCGCCGCGAGCAGCCCGATCGCGGTCGCCGCCCCGAGCGACGGTTTCTGCACCTGTTCGATCGCCTGCCCGCCGAGCGCCACCTGCAGCTGCGGCGAGCCGGCGCGCCTGGCGGTCGCGATCACGCGTTCGGTCGCCGCCGGCGGCAGCACGTTTGCGCGCTCATCGAATGTCACCGTCGCGAACGCCACCTTGCCGTCGGGCGAGATCGCGCGCGCGCCCTGTGCGCTGTACGGGCTCACGACGCCGGTCACGTGCGGGAGCTTCGCGACCGCCGCGAGCATCGGCGTGACGCGCGCGCGCACGGCCGTATCGGCGATGCGACCCTCGCGCGCCGCGACGACGATCTGGTCGGCGTCGCCGGCCTGCGACGGGAAATCACGTTTGAGCAGGTCGATCGCGCGCTGGGATTCGGTTCCCGGCAGCGAGAAGTTGTTCGCGAACTGCGTGCCGACGGCGCCGGAGAGGCCGAGCGCGGCGACGAGCAGCACGAGCCAGCCGAGCACGACCGCGCGGCGGTGCCCCATCGCCCAGCGCGCCGCGCGCGCGACGGCGCCCAGTTTGTCCTCGGTGGCAACGGCAGTGCTCATGGCCGACCTCTTTCGCGATATGCTTATGTAACAACAGTTGCAACTTCAAACATTTCGATCCTGAAAGTAGCACAACGAGCACCGATGCCTGCCGCGACGAGCAAGGATGAGCGCACCGAGACGATCGAGGGCGACCTCGACGAGCTCTCCGCGCTGCTCGCGGAAACATTTCGCGGCCTCAAGCAGTCCAGCCCACCGCCGCAGGAGCTGCGCGACGCCGCTGAGCGGGGCTCGCTCGGCCCGCGCCACATGCCGGCGCTGCTCGCCGTCGCGGTCGCCGGCCCGCTCAGCGTCAGCGAACTCGCGCAGCGGCTCGGCCTCGGCCTGTCGACGACGAGCGCGATCGTCGGGCAGCTCAGTCGCGTCGGACTGCTCGAACGCGCCGAGGACGAGGCCGACCGCAGGCGCACGATCGTGCGCCTGCACGACGAGCACCGCGAGGTGATCAGCGCCTGGGCCGAGCAGGCACTCGCGCCGCTGCGCTCGACGCTCGAGCGCCTCGCGCCGCGGGCGCGCGCGCACTTCATCGAGGGCTGGCGCATCCTCCACGAGGAAGCCACGCGCAAGGCGCCCGCCGAGCTCGACGACTGCGAGGAATAGGCGCCGGCAACGCAGCGCGCGGCCGGCATGCCCGCGCGCGGGAGCCGCTCAGATCAGACGCCGTGGAGGAGCGCAGAGAGCCCGCTGCGCTCCTCCGCGACGACGTTGCCGCTCGCGGCGGCTAGCTCGCGATCGCCGATCCTCGGCGCCTTGTCACCGTCGGCGGCTGCTCGGCAGAGGGAGACCGAGCACGTCATAGCCACCAGCCAGGCCGTTGAGATCGAGATCAGGAGCACGTGGTTTTCAGGCAGGCGCGAGCCGGCGCTACGCAACTCGGCACCGTCGGCGCCGATCCCGTATAGCCGTGCGCGTCCGCAAGATGAGACACTCCTGCAGCACCGTCCACAAGTCAAATAGGTCTTCCGGCGACAGGTATCAGGGATACTTATCCCACGCGCTTGGAGTCCTCAGGGGGGACCCGGGCCCAACGCCGATGACAGCCAGAAAACCGAGATCCGCCGCCTCCGCACGCCGCGCGCAGTCGCTGGACGCACATGCGCGGACAGACGCAGATGCCGTTTAGGCGCGCGCAGCTGCGCTACTTCGTGACGGTCGTCGAAGAGGGCCAGCTGACACGCGCGGCAAAGCGGCTGAACGTCGCCCAGCCCGCGCTTTCGCAGGCGGTCGCGCAGCTCGAGTCGGACGTCGGCGTGAAGCTGCTCGATCGTCGCGCGCGCGGCGTCACGCTGACATCTGCCGGGGAGGCGTTCTACGAGAAGGCGCGCCGGGCTGTCGCCGCGGCCGATGATGCGGTCGAGACCGCGCGGCTGCTGACACGGGCGCAGACGGGCACGATCGAATTCGGCTTCGTCGGCGTCCCGCCGGGGCTCGACAGCCTCGAGCTGCTCGAGGATTTCAGCAAGGCCCAGCCGGAGATCGACATCCGCTACCGCGAGCTCCCGTTTCCGTCGGGGTCCACCTCATCGTGGCTCGGCGAGGTCGACGTCGCCGTCTGCCATCGCCCGCCAGAGGACCGCGCCGTATGGTCGCACCTGGTCCGCCAGGAGCCGCGCGTGGTGCTCGCACCGGCGCGCCATACGCTTGCACGGCGCGAGCGGCTGAGCGTCGGCGAGGTGCTCGATCAGACGTTCATCGCCTTCGACTCGTCGGTCGCGCCCGCGTGGGCGGGCTTCTGGAGCCTCGATGACCATCGCGGCTGGCCCCCGGCGCAGACGACCACCGATCGCGTCGCGAACCCGCACGAGGTGCTCGCCGCGCTCGCCGTCCGCGACGCGATCACGACGGTCCCCGCATCGGTCGCGAAGATGGTCCTCAACGTCCTCGGCGGCGTCGTCGCGATCCCGCTCGGCGACGCGAAGCCCGCCACGATCGTGCTCGTCGGCCATCGCGATCGACGCAACCCGGCGACGGCCGCGCTGATCGAGTTCGCGCAGGGCCTCGAGGGCTGATGGACTTCAAGCGCGGCCAGCTGCACTACTTCCTCGCGGTCGCCGAGGAGGGCCAGATCACGCGCGCGGCGCTCAGGCTCCACATCGCCCAGCCCGCGCTCACACAGGCGATGCGCCAGCTCGAGTCCGACCTCGGCGTCGAGCTGCTCGAGCGCCACGCCCGCGGCGTCACGCTCACCGCGGCCGGTGAGACGTTCCTGCCGAAGGCGCGTGCGGCCGTCGCGATGGAGCACGAGGTCGCGCTCGCCGCCCGCTCGCTCGCGCGCGCCGCTCAGGGCGTGCTCGAGATCGGCTTCGTCGGGCCGCCGCCGACGCTGAGCGCGCCCGCGCTGTTCGCTGCGTTCGAGGCAGAGCAGCCGACCGCCGAGCTCGCGCTGCGCGACCTGCCCTTCCCACGCGGCCGCACCGCCGACTGGCTCGCCGACGTGGATGTCGCCTTCTGCCACCAGCCCGAGCTCGACGCGGACGTCTGCGCGCATGCGCTCAGGACGGAGCCGCGGGCGGTCTTCACGCAGACCGCGCACCCGCTCGCCGAGCACAGCGAGCTGCAGCTCGCGGACGTGCTCGGGGAGACCTTCGTCAGCTACCACCCCGATGTGCAGAGCGAGTGGGCCGGCTTCCACAGCCTCGACGACCATCGTGGCCATCCGCCGCCGTCGCTGACCGTCGACCATGCCGAGACGTCGCTGCAGATGCTCGGCATCATGACGACGCGGAACGCGATCACGACGGTCCCGCACTGTGACGCGCGGCTCGTCGCGCAGACGCTCCCCGGTCTCGCCGCGATCCCCGTGATCGACGCTGACCCCGCAACGCTGTCGCTCGTCTGGCGCGCGGACAACCCGAACCCGCTCGTCGCCACGCTCGTCGCGCTCGCGCGCGCGGGCGCCGCCTGAGCTGCGCCTAGGTCGCGCTGAGCGCGCTCACGATCCGCGCGTAGCGTTCGCGGACCTGCTCGCCGGTGAGGATCCTCTGCCGCGTCGAGAGGTGGCTCGCCAGCATCCGCGCCGGCAACACGAGCACGCCGCGCCGGCGCGAGACCGGCGGCCCCACGATCGCCGCATCGCTAAGCACGAGCAGCGGGTCGATGCGGATACCGGTCAGCGCTTCGAGGCGCTCGCGCTCGGCGTATGCCCGCGACAGCCAGCGCCCGCTGATCCGCTCCGCGGAGATCCGTCCGCGCCGGCTCTTCGTCTCGATCGCGAAGACGCCGCTCGGCCCGATCGCGATGTGATCGATGTTGCCGCCGCGGCCGGCGAGGTCGTGCAGCGTCAACCAGCCCGACGGCGCGAGGCCATCGAGGATCCTGCCGATCTTCTGCTCGCCGCGCCAGCCGCGTGCGCGTCGCCGCACGCGCGATCTGATCCTGCGCTCAACGGCGGATATCAGCACGGCTCGAAGCGCCACCAGCACCCGATCGGCCCGCCCGGGCGATCACTTGAGTGTCAGGAGCGCCCTGCGCGAGCGACGCCGACGACACCCGCGCACGCCGCGCGAACCAGCCGAGGACGGACCGGCCGGCCGTGCCGTCGCGGCGCGCCGCGCTACACGCCCGCGAGGAAGCGCAGCAATGCCGCGTTGACGGCCTCCGGCGCCTCCTGCTGTACCCAGTGCCCGGCGCCGGGCACGACGATCTCCTCGCGCAGATCGGTCACCCAGCCCTGCATCGCCTCCGCCGGCATGAAGCTGCGCACGCTGTCGAGCTCGCCGGTCAGGAACAGCGCCGGCTGCTCGATCCGCCGCTCGGCCAACGGCGCCCAGTGCTCCCAGTTGCGGTCGATGTTGCGGTACCAGTTGAGCCCACCGGTGAACCCGGTGCGCGTGAACGCCTCGACGTACACCGCGAGGTCCTGCTCGGACAGCCAGGGCGCAGGTCTCGGCGCCCCCCGCCCGCCATCCTCGGCCGCCCACTGCGCCGTCCACACGCGCGAGGTCGTGAGCGTCCGGCGCACGTCGCGCGCGAGCGCCGCGTCAGCCACGCCCGGCTCCTGGAACCAGACGATGTAGAAGTCCTCGCCGAGATGCGCGCGCATGATCGCGATCGGCGGCGCCGGCGCGCGCGGCACGAACGGTACGCTCAGCCCGGCGACCGCGCGGACGCGCTCGGGGTGGCGCAGCGCCATCTGCCACGAGAGATTCGCGCCCCAGTCGTGGCCGATCACGATCGCCGAGGACTCGCCGCAGGCGTCGATCAGCCCGCACAGGTCGCCGCACAGGCTCGCGACGTCATACGCCTCGATCTCGGTCGGCCGCGAGCTCTGCCCGAAGCCGCGCATGTCCGGCGCGAGCACACGGAAGCCCGCGTCGACCAGCGCCGGGACCTGGTGCCGCCAGGAGTAGCCGAGCTCCGGGAAGCCATGACAGAGGAGCACCAGCGGGCCCTCGCCCCGATCGCTCACGTGCAACTCGATCCCGTTCGTCGCGATGCGGTGCTCGGCCATCGCCGCAACGATACGCACGCGCATCCGCTCGCGCCCTGCGCACGTGCGCACATCCGTCCGCTCGCTCCGCGGCGGCGCATATGATCGTCGCGGAAGGCCAAATGAGTGCAAACGGCAGAACCCGCCCCCGCGCGCGCTTTGCGCCGGTCCTGCTCGCGACCCTGGCGATCCAGCTCGCCGGCGCGGTCACTGCGGGCGCGCGCCCCGCTCACGCCCGCGCGGCGAGCGCGACGGCCGCATGCCGCGTCCCGCGCATCCTCGGCCTGGAACGCTTCTTCGCGCGCGTCGAACTGCTCCACGGCGTCGGCCCCGGGTGCCCGCACCTGCAGCTCGGGCCGGTGACGGTCCGCCACGCGCGCCGCCGCGCGCCGCTGATCGTCGTCTCGCAGACGCCGCGACCGGGCGCGCCCGAGGGGGGCCATCGCAGCATCGCGGTCACACTCGCGCCCGCTCCGCCGCTGCCGCGGGCCTGCCGCGCGCCGGCGCTGTACAAGCTGCTCGCCGACACCAATCAGCTGATCGTCTGGCAGGTGACGCGCGCCGGCAGCGGTTACCGCGAACCCGAGGAAGCGAGCCAGAGCTACTACGCCTGCGTCCCCCCCGACGGGCGCAAGCGAAAGCTCCTCGAAACCGGCGAAAACGCCATTGAGCTGGTGTCCGCCGGCTCGTTCGTCGCGTTCACCGAAAGCTACGGCAGCCGCTACGGCGGCGGCCAGGCGCTTGAGCTCGAGGATGTCCGCGACGGCGATCGGTTCGCGCTCGGCGTGATCGCGTACGGACCCGTCGGCAACGAACCGCCGCCGGCGGCGCTCGCAGCGCTCGGCGAACCGGTCGGCCTCGCCGCCGAACAGCTCGCTGTCGACGGCGGCGGCGACCTCGCCTGGGTCGGCGAGAGCGAAGGCTCGGCCGCGCATCCGCCGCAGGACGTGTTGTACCTGCGCGCGCAGGAACAGATCCGCAAGGTCGCCATCGCCGCGCGGATCGGGGACGTCGCCTTCAGCGGCGCCGATCTCACGTGGAGCGCCGAAGGCGCGGCGCAGAGCGCACCGATCGCCGCCCCCGCGCCGCCGCCCTGATCGCCGGGAGTAGGGTCTGCGCATGGCCGAGCGCGCCGATGTGACGTTCACCTCCGGCACCGAGCGCTGCGCCGCCTGGCTGTACCGGCCCGAGCAGGCGAGCGCGTGCGTCGTGCTCGCCCACGGCTGGACGGGCGTGCGCGAGCAGCGCCTCGACGCGTTCGCCGAGCGCTTCGCCGCGGCGGGCTTCGCCGCGCTCGTGTTCGACTACCGCCACTTCGGCTCAAGCGAGGGTCAGCCGCGCAGCCTGCTCGACATCAACCGCCAGCGCGCGGACTGGCGCGCGGCCGTTGCCTACGCGCGCGGCCTCGAGCGCATCGACCCGGAGCGGATAGCGCTGTGGGGCAGCTCCTTCAGCGGCGGGCACGTGATCGAAACGGCCGCCCGCGACCAGCGCGTCGCGGCGGTGGTCGCACAGGTGCCGTTCATCGACGGCTTCGCGAACCTGCTGCGCCTCGGCCGCCGGCACGCGCTCGGGCTGACGATCGCCGGGCTGCGCGACCAGCTCGGCGCGATCGCCGGGCGCCCGCCGCACATGCTCGCCTCGGTCGGCCCGCCCGGCTCGGGCGCGGTGATGGACACGCCCGACGCCGAGCCCGGCTTCCTCGCGCTCAACCCCTCCGGCCTGCAGTGGCCCAACGAGGCCGCCGCGCGCGTCGCGCTGCGCGTCGGCAGCTACCGGCCGATCCGCAGGGTCGCCGACGTCAGCTGCCCGATCCTGTTCGCGATCGCCGACCAGGATGCGATCACGCCGCCCGATCTCGCCATCAGGGCCGCCCGGCTCGCGCGCGACTCAGAGCTGCGCCACTACCCGGGCGGTCATTTCGATCCGTATGTCGGCGAGCTCTTCGAGCAGGTCGTCAGCGACCAGCGAGAGTTCCTGCTGCGTCGGCTGGGGCGCTGAGGGGGCCGAGCGAGAAGCGCAGGTGCGCGCGCTCGAAGCGCCCGATGCATGCCGTCCCGAGCGCCGCCGCGGGCGTCAGAGCGCCGAACTGGTCGGGGGTCGCGCCGTCCTCGGCAAGCAGCATCCCGGCCTCGCCGAGCAGCCGCGCCGTCGCGAGGTAGCCGGGGTGCCCGTCGGCCTCGAGCTGCACGTCCAGCTCGTTGCCCGCGGTCGTGCGCGCATGCACCGACATCGCCCAGCGCCAACCCTCGAGCCGGTCGGCCGCCGGGCCGAAGCCCGAGGAGGGGCCGACCCGCGCGAGCGCGCCCGCCACCGGCCTGCGCAGCGCGAGGCTCGCGTGCGCGAGCCCGCGCAGGCCGACCTGCGTCGCCGAGAGCGCTCCCGCGACCGCCCAGCGCAGCGGCAGCGACGCCGCGCCGCCGCCGAGCACGACGCCCTCGCGGTAGCGGAACGGCATCGCCGCCCGCCCGTCCGCGCTCGCCGCGAGCGCCGCCGTGCGGTGGATCACCGCCGGGTTGATGAACGGCGCCGGCGCCATCGGCGCGATCACCGCGTGGCCCGAGCCGCGGCGGGCGCCGAGCGTGATCGGGCTCGTGCGGCGCACCGCCGCCGCGACGGCAGCGTCGCTGATCAGCGCCGCCGGGTCGGTCACCGCGGCGGCGTCGTCGGTCGCGATGATCGCCGCGATGCTCTGGAAGGTCCCGCCTGAGACCCCATCGGAGGGATGCGGCAGCCCCGGTGGCGGCTTGATCGTCACCTCGAGGTCGACCGTCGCGAGCTCCTCACCCCAGCGCCCGCGCAGGTGCTCGGCCGCCAGCGCGACCATCAGGTCCGGCGGCAGCGCCTCGAAGCCGCAGATCTGCACGAGCTTGACGCCCGCCTCTCCGGCCGGCCCGTTGAACTCGTCGATCATCTCGCGCACGAACGGCACCTCGCCCGTGAGGTCCGCGTAGTGGCAGCCCGCGGCGACGCACGCCTCGATCACCGGGCGCCCGAACTTCGTGTACGGGCCGACGAGGTTGAGCACGACCCGCGCGCGGGCGGCCATCGCGGCCAGCGAGCCCGGATCTCCAACGTCCGCCACGAGCACCACTGGAGCGCTCACCCCGATCGCGCTCAGAACCTGCCTGACCCGCTCCGCGTCGCGGCCCGCCGCGGCCCAGCGCAGCGGCTTCTCGTCCGCGCGCTCCGCGAGATATGCGGCGACGCGCCGACCGGTCACGCCGGTGGCGCCGAAGACGACCACGTCGAGATCGCGATCGGTCACCGCTCGCACGATACACCCGCGGCGCGCGCACGCGGGGCCGCGGCGCGCTCAGGCGCTGAGGTTCTCGAACACGGCCGCCATCCCCTGCCCGCCGCCGATGCACATCGTCTCGAGGCCGTAGCGCCCGCCACGCCGGCGCAGCTCGCGCAGCAACGTCGTCATGATCCGCCCGCCGGTCGCGCCGATCGGATGCCCGAGCGAGATGCCCGAGCCGTGCACGTTGACGCGCTCGAGGCCGTCCCGGAGCTTCCACTCGCGCAGCACCGCGAGCGCCTGTGCCGCGAACGCCTCGTTGAGCTCGATCAGGCTCATGTCCGCGATGCTCAGCCCCGCCCGCTGCAGCGCCTTCGCGCTCGCCGGCACCGGGCCGATGCCCATCGTCGCGGGCGCCACGCCGGCGACCGCCCACGAGAGCAGCCGGGCAAACGGCTGCAGGCCGAGCGCCGCCGCCTTCTCCGGATGGGTGACGATGCACACCGCCGCGCCGTCGTTCTGACCGCTCGCGTTGCCCGCCGTGACCGTCGCCTGCGGGTCCTCGCGGGACATGATCGCGCGCAGCCCCGCGAGCCGCTCGAGCGAGGTGTCCGCGCGCGGGTGCTCGTCGCGCTCGATGAGCTTCTCCTCCCTGCGCGTCCTCACCATGATCGGGACGATCTCCTCCGCGAACGTCCCGTCCTGCTGCGCCGCGACCGCCAGCTGATGCGAGCGCAGCGCGAGCTCGTCCTGCTCGGCCCGTGAAATCGCGTACTCGCGGCGCAGGTTCTCGGCCGTTTCGATCATCCCGCCGGGGACCGGGTGCTCGCGTCCGCCCGCCGTCACGCGCGGGCGCGCGAGGCGGTCCTCGAGCATCACGCCGCCGCCCTTGACGCCCCAGCGCACGCCGGTCGCGTAGAACTCCGCCTGGCTCATGCTCTCCGCGCCGCCCGCGAGCACGAGCTCGGCGGCGCCCGTCTGCACCTCCATGCAGCCGAGCATGATCGCCTGCAGGCCCGCTCCGCAGCGGCGATCGAGCTGCAGCCCCGGCACCTCGATCGGAAGGCCCGCGTCGAGCGCCGCGACGCGGCCGATCGCCGGCGCCTCGCCGTTCGGGTACCCCTGCCCGAGGATCACGTCCTCGATCTCCGCCGGCGGCAGCGACGTGCGCGCGAGCAACTCGCGGATCACGCTCGCCGCGAGCTCGGTCGGCGCGACGTCGCGAAACACGCCGCCGAAGCCGCCGACCGGGCTCCGCAACGGCTCGCAGATGACGGCGTCGCGCATGGCCGCGGAGCCTGCCACAAATCGCTCGCGACGGTCAGCCGAGCAGCAGCTCCGCGCGCGCGAGCAGCACCGCGCTGCCGCCGACCTCGACCGCATCGAGCGCGTGCTCGGAGCCGAGCGCGCGCGCCCGCAACAGCGACGGCCGCGCGATCTCCTCGCCCTGGCGGATCTCGATGTCCTCGCCGAACGCGATCTCGCCGTGACGGCTGAGGTGCACCGCGAGCGGGCCCGCCGCCGATCCCGTCGCCGGGTCCTCTCCCACGCCGAGCGCGGGCGCGAACATGCGCGTCCGCCACCGCCGGCCCGCTCCCGCGAAGCAGCTCACGCCGATCTCGCCGAGCGCCGCGAGCGCATGCAGATCCGGTCGCAGGGCCGCCACCTCGCGCTCGCCCGCGAGCGCCACGTAGACGTGGCGCGGGCCGTTGTCGTAGGCCTCGATCGGCAGGCGCGAGCGCTCGGCGCCGAGCGCTGCGAGCAGCTCGCGCGCATGTGCGAACGCGCTCCAGGACGGGATCGGCTGGCGCATCCAGCCCGAGCTCACGCGCTCGCCGACCCGCTCGAGGCGCACCGGAACGGCCGCCGCGGTCGTCTCGAGCACGACCTCCCGTCGCCTCAGCGCGGCGCCGACGACGATCGCCGCCCCGAGCACCGGGTGGCCCGCGAAGGGCAGCTCCGCGCCCGGCGTGAAGATGCGGATGCGAACGTCGCCGCCGTGCTCCGCCGGCAGCACGAACACCGACTCCGAGATGTTGAGCTCGCGGGCGATCCGCTGCATCGTCGGCGCCGACAGCCCGCGCGCGTCCGTGAAGACGGCGAGCTGGTTGCCGGCGAGCGGCGTGTCGGTGAACACGTCGAGCAGCGCATAGCGCCGCGCTCCCGCCGCCCGCCGCTCGGCGCCCGTCCCCGCGAGGGGCTCGAAGGCGGCGACCAGCTCGATCGTGTCGGGCATGCGAGCAGGGTACGTCAGCCGGCCGCGCGGTACGCTCGACGGCGGTGTCGATCGAGGGACACTCCGAGCCAGCGTGAGGAGCAGCGATATGAGCGAAGTGGTGCAGAAACAGGTGCAGGACGGCGTCGCGGTGCTGACCCTCAACCGGCCCGATCGGCTGAACGCGTGGACGAGCGAGATGGAGCACGACTATTTCGGCATGCTCGAGGAGTGCGGCAACTCGGGCGAGGTCCGCGTGATCGTTGTCACCGGCGCGGGTCGCGGCTTCTGCGCCGGCGCCGACATGCAGGACCTGAAGGAGCTCGGCGACGACGGCGTCGACGCGGACCGCGCCGCGCAGGAGCGCCGCCCGCAGACGTTCCCGCAGTCGATCCCCAAGCCGATCATCGCCGCGATCAACGGCGCCTGCGCAGGGATCGGCCTCGTACAGGCGCTGATGTGCGACCTGCGCTTCGCCGCCGACGGCGCCAAGCTGACGACCGCCTTCGCCCGGCGCGGGCTCGTCGCCGAGCACGGCATCGCCTGGATCCTGCCGCGTCTCGTCGGCCCCGCGAGGGCGCTCGACCTGCTGCTCTCCGGTCGTGTGGTCCTCGCCCAGGAGGCGCAGGAGCTCGGCCTTGTCAACCGCGTGCTCGCGCCCGAGCGACTGCTCGATGAGACGCTCGACTACGCGCGCGAGCTCGCCGCGAGCTGCTCGCCGACGAGCATGGCGACGATCAAGCGCCAGGTCTACGCAGACCTCCAGCGCGAGCTTCCCGATGCGCTCAGCGACGCCGACCGGCTGATGCTCGACTCGTTCACCGCGCCCGACTTCGTCGAGGGTGTGACGAGCTTCCTCGAGCGCCGCGACCCGCGCTTCGCCTCGCTCGGCGCCGGCTAGCGGTCGGCCGCGCGAAGCCGACGGGCTACACGGCGGCGACTCGTCGCAGGCGCAGGCCGCCGAACTTGATCGAGTCCGCGCCGCCCGGCAGGGCATGCGGAGTCGCGACGGCGATCTCGACGAGCCCCTCGGCGCGCCCCGCGAGCGGCTCGAAGCGCACCTCCGCGCCGTCGAGCGCGAGCAGCGGCTGCTCGCCGTCCTCGACCGTGACGCCGAGCACCTCCGCCCAGCGCGCGGCGACCGCCCGCGGCTCGGCGACCGCGAGCGCGACGCCCGCGAGCCGCCCCGGCGGGCCGCTGCCGATCTGCCCCAGCCATTGCCCGCCGCCCCACCGCCAGCTGCCGTAAGGCTCGGACCTGTCGAGTGAGACGATCGTGCCACGCATGTCGGCCGGGTGCATGTGCGTCGCCGAGATGTCCGCGAGGTCGACCTGCCAGACGACGCGCACTCCGAGGCCGGCCGCGCGTTCGCGCGCGCCGTCGAGATCGGTGAGGTCGAAGATCACCATGTAGCCGCCGTCGCCTCCCTGGCGCTCGAGCTGGCGCCCCGCCGCCGTGTCGGGCTGTGTCGGCGAGACGATCTCGAGGAAGCAGTCGCCGATCGCGAACACCGTGTTCTCGAGCCCGAACAGGCCGACCCCGGGGTCGCGAAACGGCTCCTCGAGGTTCAGCGCCGCGCGCAGCGTGGCGGCCATCGGCTCGAGATCGGCCGCGACCAGCACCGCCTGTCGGAGCCTGACCGTCGGTGCGTGTGCGACCATCATCGCCAAGGCTACCGTCCGGCGTGCCTCCGGGCCGCGCGAGCATCACCGCAGTTTGCCGCTCGCGGCGCTCGGGTAGCCACCACACCATGCGATCAACGAGCAGCCTCCCGACTCTGCAGACGCGCCGAGCGCTGGCCACGGCGGCGTTCGCGCTGTGCGCGCTCGGCTGCACGATCGCTCCCGCTCCCGCTCCCGCCGCGGTCGCCGCGCCGGCCGCGAGCACCGAAGGCGCCTCGGGCGTGACCTACTCGACGGCGACCCTGAACGGGTCGGTCAACGCGAGGGGCGAGCCGACGAACTACTTCTTCGAAATCGGCACGACCCACAAGTACGGCACGCTGACGCCGCTCGCGCCGGCCGGCAGCCGCAGCGTGTCGGTCAAGGTGAGCCAGGCGCTGAGCGGCCTGCGCGCGGTCACGACCTACCACTACCGGATCGTCGCGGTCGGCCCGGGCGGCACGAGCACCGGCTCCGACCACACCTTCACGACGCCCAAGATCCCCCTGTCGCTTGCAATCGTCGGCGTGCCCAACCCGGTCCTCTACGGGAGCCCGTTCACGGTCGAGGGCACGCTCTCGGGGACCGACGGGCCGAACCACCTGATCCAGCTGCAGGCGAACCCGTTCCCGTATCTCGGCGGCTTCCAGAACGTCGGCAACGCGGTGCTGACGAGCGCGACCGGGACCTTCGTGCTGCCCTTCATCGGCCTGCTCGAGAACGCCCAGATCCGGGTCGCCACGGTCGGCTCGCCGACCGTCATCAGCCCCGTGCTCGTCGAGGGCGTCGCGGTGCGCGTGACCTTCCACGCCCGCGCCACCGGGCGCCGCGGCTTCGCCCGCCTGTTCGGCAGCGTGACACCGGCGCAGGTCGGCTCGCTCGTCGGCTTCCAGCTGCTCAGGCCCGGGCACCGCTCGAGCAACGTCGGCGGCACGGTCGTCAGGGCCGGCTCGCGGTTCAGCCGCGTGGTGCACGTCCGTCCCGGGCTCTACAAGGCGCTCGTGCAGGTCAATGACGGTGCGCACGTCTCCAGCTACAGCGCCCCGGTGCTGATCCGCTGAGCCGCTGAACCGCCGGGCCGGGGATAATCGGCCCATCGAGCAAGCGACCGCCCCCGAGCCCGCCGCAGCGCCGCCGCCCGCGGACGGCGGTCGCTGGAGCGGGCGGATCGCCGACGCGATCGTGCCCGTCGAGAACCCGGCGCGGGTCGTCTACGGAATCATCGCCGTGGGATCGCTGATGGCCGCCGAGAGCGGCCGCCACGAGAGCTACCTGGACACGTTCGTCTCGGCGCTCGTCGCGACCGCGCTGTACTGGCTCGCGCATTCCTATGCCGAGGTCCTCGGCCGGCGCCTGGCGACCTACCAGCGGCTGACCGCGCGCACGCTGAGCGACGCCGCGGTGCACGAATTCGCCGTCGTCAGAGGCGCCGCGGTCCCGCTGCTCGCGCTGATCGTCTCGTGGGCGGTCGGCGCCTCACAGCAGAGCGCGGTGACGGCCGCGCTGTGGAGCTCGGTGGCGAGCCTGTTCGTGTTCGAGCTGATCGCCGGCGCGCGCTCGCGGGCCTCGCCGCGCGAGATCATGCTCGAGACGACCGTCGGCGCCGTGCTCGCGCTCGGCATCGTGTTCCTCAAGGCGATCCTGCATTGAGCTGCCCGCCGCGCCGCCCCGCCGGGGTCTGTACGGGCGAATCGAGTGGCTCGATCGGTACGAGCGGCTCGCCCGTCCGGCGAGCGTCGTAATGTAGACAAAAAGTTGCAGACGTGGAATGATCCCGGATGTCAGATCGGGCCGACAGCGGTCTGACCCGAACAGCGCGACGCGGGAGGTCGAATGGAATCGAGAGGTCGAGGATCGCCGTCGCGGTGCGGCGAGCGCGCGACGCGCGCGGCGGCCGGCGCACCGCTTTACAAGCGCCTGCCGCATGGGCCCCACCGGCTGGCGCGCAGCGAGGTCGTCCGCCACCAGCGCCTGCGCATCCACGGCGCGATCGTCGAGGCGGTCGCCGAGCGCGGCTATGAGGCGACGAGCGTCAAGCGCGTCGTCGCGCTCGCCGGGGTCTCGCGCCGCTCCTTCTACGAGCAGTTTGCGAACAAGCAGGACTGCTTCCTGGCGACCTTCGACCTGATCGCACAGCGCGAGCTGCAGCGCATCGCGGCCGCCTGCCGCGACAGCGACGGCACACGCGAGCAGCGCCTGCTCGCCGCGCTCACGCGGCTCGCCGAGAGCGCGCGCAGCGAACCCAAGGGGGCCGGCCTCGTGCTTGTCGAGGCGCAGACAGCCGGCGGGGCCGGCATGCAGCGCCTGCAGCTGGCGATCGCCGGCGGCGAGCAGCTGCTGCGCGCCGGCCTCGGGGAGGAGAGGCCGCCGGCGCCGATCGGCGGCTCGATCGCCGGTGGCGTGCACGGGGTGCTCGCGGCGCGCCTGCGCAGCGGGGCACAAATCGACAGCGCCCGCCTCGCGACCGAGCTGCTCGCCTGGACGCAGCTGCTCGAGCCGGCCGCCGCGGGGGCCCTGCGCGAGCCCCTCACCTCCCGCTTCGCCAGGCGCGTGCGCCGGCTCTCGCGCACAAGCGCGCGGCGGGCGGGCGGCGTGGAACCGCGCGGGGATGTGCGCGAGCGCCTGCTGCAGAGCGCGTTGAGGGTCAACGCGCTCGATGGCTACGCGAACCTCTCGCCCGCGCGCATCGCCGATCACGCCGGCGTCTCGAGCGATCGGCTGCTCGCGTCCTTCGCCGACGGCGAGGCCTGCCTGCTGGCGGCGCTCGAGATGCTCGGCGAGGAGCTGTGCGCGCTCGCCGCGACCGACGCCGAGAGCTCCGCGCAATGGCCGCTCGCCGTGCGGCTCGCGCTCGAGCGGCTGCTGTGCCGCCTCGCGGAGCGGCCCCTGTATGCACGGACGATCGCGCAGGAGGCGTTCTGCGCGGGCCCCGCCGCGATTGCGCGCAACCTCGCGATCCTGCGCGCGATCGCCGAGCAGCTGACCGCCCGGGCGCCCGCTCCGGCGCCCTGCGGCGTCGCGGTCGAGGCGATCGCCGGAGCCCTCTCGCACATGCTCCGCTGCCAGGTCGCCGGCAGGCGCGTTGCGCTGCTGCCCGCGCTCGGCGACCACCTCGCCTACGTCGTGCTGGCGCCGTTCATCGGCCCCGCTGCCGCCGTCGCGGCGCTCGCCGACGACCTGCCCGCATGAGCCGCTCAGTCGCGCTTGCGGGCACGGCGCTCGGCGAAATGCGTGAGCACGATCCCGACGAGCAGCGAGATCGCGATCACGATGATCAGCGGCGCCTTCCCGGAGCCGAAGATCCAGTTGACGCGCACGGTCCTGACGTTGAGCACGGCGAACAGCGTCATCACGACCGCGAGCACGACCAGCGCACCGGTGCGCGCCGTGTCCCGCCGGCTGCGACGGCCGGCCTTCTGCGGGGTCCCGCTAGGAGGCGGGATCTGTCCTGGAGGAGCCGCCATCGCGCGTCGCCCCGATCGTAGCGCCCTCACCGAGCTCCGCGCGCACCCAGTCGCTCGTGACCGACAGCTCATCGACATCGAGCGCGGCGGCGACGTTGAGCGCCATGCCGTGACGGAAGAAGTCATCGAGCTGCTCCGGCTCGGCGCCGGAGAGCTCGGCGGCGAGCCGGACGAGCTCGGCGTAGCGGCGGCGGACGCACGCGCGCACGAAATCGTCGTCGCAGGCGGCGTAGGACTGATGCTGGAGCATCAGGTAGTCGCGGTCGCTCGAGAGCAGCTCGCGATAGGCGCGGCCCATCGCCTCGAGCGCGTCCTCGCAGTCGGCCGGGCCGCGTCCCGCGCGGTAGTCCGCCGCGGCCCGCGCGAACGTCTGCGCGACGAGCTCGAAGCTGCGTTCGAGCGCGGCGAGGAACAGCTCGAGCTTCGTCGCGAACAGGCTGAACACGTACGGCTGCGCGACGCCGACGCGGCGGGCGATGCGCTGGACGGGCGTGCCGTGCAGCCCGCCATGGGCGAACTCGTGGACAGCCGCCGAGATCAGCTCCTCGCGGCGCTCCGCCGCCGGCACGCGCCGGCGCGCCGACAGCTCGGCGCTCACGCTGCCTCAGCGGCGAGCGCCGCCAGCGCGCCGTCGGCCGCCTCGTGCCGATCGCCGCGGGGGGCGCGCCCATCGCCTGCAGTCAGCGCCCGTGCGCGTGTCGTGAACGGAAACGCGAGCACGACGAGCGCGCCCGTCGCGAGCACCGCGACCGCGACCCACAGCGCCGGTTGGAGGCCGGCGATGAACGCGTGCGCCGAGCCGTAGCCGCCCGCGCCGGTGAACACCGAGGCGAGCACCGACACGCCGAGCACGCCGCCGACCTCGCGGATCGCGTTGTTCGCGCCGGAGGCCTGGCCGGCCTGCTGCGCGGTGACCGACGCGAGCACGGCGTTCGCCGAGGGCGCGAACACCAGCGCCATCCCGGCGCCCGCCATGATGAAGGGGATGATCATCGCTGAGTAGTGCATATCGCTTGACAGCATGCTTGCGAGCCACGCCAACGCGCCCGCCTGCAGCGCGAGGCCGCCGACCATGAACGGGCGACTGCCGAGGCGCTCTGAGAATACGCCCGCGAGCGGCGCCACGAGCATCGTCGCCCCGGTCCACACGAGCAGCTTCAAGCCTGCCTGCAGCGGCGTGTTGTGCAGCACATTCTGCATGAACTGCGAGAGGAAGAAGATCGACCCGAACATCCCGAAGTACATGCTCAGCGACGCCACGTTCGTGACCGCGAACGAGCGCCTGGCGAAGAACGACATCGGCAGCATCGGCTCTCGCGTGCGCAGCTCGCAGACGACGAAGCCGACGAGCAGCGCCGCGCCCGCGAACAGGCAGATCAGCACCGTCGTCGCCCCCCAGCCAAGGGACTGCGCGCGGACGAGGCCGAAGACGACACCGAACAGGCCGCTGCACGCGAGCGCGAGGCCGCGAACGTCGAGCGTGCCGTAGGGACCGTGGCTCTCGCTCAGCATGCGCGCGGCCAGCGGGATCATGACGAGGCCGATCGGCACGTTGATCCAGAAGATCCAGTGCCAGGAGATGCCCTGCACGACCGCCCCGCCGACGAGCGGGCCGAGCGCGACGGCGATGCCGCTGATGCCCGACCAGATGCCGATCGCGATCCCGCGTTTCTCCGCCGGGAACGCTTCGGCGAGGAGCGTGAGGGTGAGCGGCGTGACCGCCGCCGCGCCCGCCCCCTGGACCGCGCGCGCCGCGACGAGCAGACCGGTGCTCGGCGCCAGCGCCGCCATCGCCGAGGCGAGCGTGAAGATGCTCATGCCGATCACGAACATGCGCTTGCGCCCGAAGCGGTCGCCGAGCGCCGCGCCGGTGAGCAGCAGCACCGCGTACGTCAGCACGTAGGCGTTGACGGTCCACTCGAGTGCCTGGATCGACGCGCCGAGGTCGCGGTGGATCGTCGGCAGCGCAACGCTCACGACGAGGTTGTCGAGCACGACCATGAACAACGCGACCGAGACGATCGCGAGGGTCCAACCGTTCCTGCGTGAGCCGGTCATCTCGAACTCCTTGCTTAGTGGTTGCTAACCAGCGCCCCATAATTTAGCAGCGACTAATAATTTGTCAAGGAGGCGCCATATGAGCGGCGAATACCATGCTTGCGATGACACGCACGCTGCCCACCGTGATTGCGACCCTGGCCCTCGGCCTCGGCTGCGGCGCGCTGCTCGGAGGCTGCGGCGGCTCAGCGACGAAGACGGTGTCGGTCGCCGAAGCGCCGACCGCGGCGACTGGCGCGGCGACGACGCCGGCGAGCACGGCGAGCACCGCGACGGCGCCCACCGGTGCGACCACGGCGCCGACGAGCACGAGCGGCGGCACCGCCGCGCCGAGCACCACGAGGACCGCACCCGAGCCGGAATTCGCGCAGCAGGAAACCCGCGCGGACGGTGTCGGCGCGGCCGCGGCGCTCGTGCGGGCGCGCGGCTACACCCCCAACGACACCTCCGAATACCACGAAAATCAGACGCTGCGGGTGCTCGTCGGCACGCGCACCGGCTCGAGCGACGGCTACGGCCAGCAGGCCTTCTTCTTCCTCGACGGGCGCTATCTCGGAACCGACGCCAAGGAACCGAGCGCGAGCGTCAAGGTGATCTCCCAGGGCGACACCGAAGTCACGCTCGCCTACCCGCTGTATCGCCCGAACGACCCGCTGTCGAGCCCCAGCGGCGGGCAGGCGATCGTGCGCTATCAGCTCGACAACGGCGCGCTGACGCCGATCGGCCGCATCCCCCCGGCCAGCTCGACGAGCGGGCTGAGCCGCAACTAGCTCGACGCCGCCCGCGCCGCGGTCACCGCGCCCCGGGCAGCAGAGTTAGAAACACAGCGCTGCGCGACCGCGGGAGAAGCGTGGAAGCTCACATCTAGCGCTCAAGGGCAGGGCGCTTCGCGCCGACGGACCCGTATGGACATTGAGGCCGCGCCCACCGAGGCGCATGCGGACGTCGACCGTCAGATCTCCGGCTCGATGACCTCGGTCGTGGTGCGGCTGATCCGCGGCCACGGCGGCGACGCGGCGGTCGCGCAGATGCTGGCGCTCGCGGGCAGCGAGCGCGACGCCGGCTATCTGGAAGTCGTCGAGAACTGGGTCTCGCTCGAGGAGGCCTGCGCGCTGCTCGCCGCAGGCGTGGAGATCACCGGCGATGAGCTGTTCGCGCGCAGGGTCGGCGAGCAGGCGATCCAACAGCACGCGGGCAAGCAGGTCGCGACGATGCTGCGCTCGCTCGGGTCGGTCGAGGCCGTCCTGCAGGCGGTCGCCAAGACGGCCGGCAGGGTCAGCACGGTCACCGACATGGAGGCGATCGAAGTCGGCCCCGGCCGCGCGGTCGTCTCGGCGGTCGCCCGCGCGGGCTTCCCCCGCCGGCGGCTGCACTGCGACTGGACGACGGGCCTGCTCGAAGGCAGCCCGGTGCTGTTCGGGCTCCCGGTCGCGCGCGTGCAGGAGAGCGAATGCCAGGCGCGCGGGGCCAGCCAGTGCAGGTACATCGTCACCTGGGACGCCGAGCTCGCCGCGCAGGCCGCCGATCCTCAGCAGCGCGTGACCGCGCTCGAGTCCCAGCTCGTGGCAACGACCGAGCGCCTGCACAGCGTGTACGCGATCGCCAGCGACCTTGTCTCCACCGAGGACGTGGAGACCGTGCTGCGACGCATCGTCGAACGCGCCTCCGACGCCGTCCGCGCCCCCAGCCATATCCTCGCGGTGCGCCCCCAGGAGGGCGCGGAGCTGCAGGTGTACAGCCGCGGGATCTCGAGCGGCGACGCCGAGGAGGTCGCGCTGGCGACGCTCGCGCACGACCCCTCCCTGAGCGCCTCGACGCTCTACGTCGATGTGACCTCCAGCAGACACACCTACGGCCAGCTGATCGCGCACTACCCGCGCGCCACCGAGTTCTTCCCGCAGGAACGCGAGATGCTGAGCCTCTACGCCAAGCACGCCGCGGCCGTGCTCGACATGGCGCTCGGACTGCAGGAGTCGGCCAAGCGCCATGAACAGGTCAGCGCGCTGCTCGCGCTGTCACACGCGCTCGCCAAGGCCGGCACGAGCCTCGAGGTCGCCGAGCGCCTCGCCGCTGCCGCGCCCGAGGTCGTCGACTGCGACCGGATGGCCGTGTGGCTGTGGGACGTGGCCGAGCGCCAGCTCAAACCGACGGCCGCCTGGGCGCGCGTGCCCGACCACGCCGAGCAGCTGCTCGAGGTCTGCATCTCGCCGGAGGACACGCCCCACCTGCAGCGGATGCTCGGCGACCCGCAGCCGCTGTTCTTCGCGGGCGAGCCCGACGATCGCTTCATCGCCCGCCTGATGGTCGCCCTCAACGTCGTCGGGCTCACCGTCGTGCCGATCGTCGCGCGCGACACGTTCCTCGGCGTGCTGACCGTCTCGGTCTCCGACCGGCCGGAGCGGCTGCGACCCGACAACGACCTGCTCGAGCGCCTGACGGGCGTCGCGGCGCTCGCCGCGCCGGCGATCCAGAACGGCCAGCTCGTCGATCAGCTGCGCCACAAAGCGAGCCACGACGGCCTCACCGGGCTGCTCAACCGCGTCGGCTTCAGGCAGTGCATCGACACCGCGCTCGAGGGCGCGGGCGACAGCGACGCGCGGGTGGGGCTGCTGTTCGTGGACCTGAACGAGTTCAAGCGGGTCAACGACCTGCACGGCCACGAGGCCGGCGACGAGCTGATCCGCCAGGCCGCAGCGCGGCTGCGCAACATCTGCCGTGAAAGCGATGAAGTCGCGCGACTCGGCGGCGACGAGTTCGCGATCGTGCTCGCCGACATCGACGACGAGGACCAGGTGCGAGCGGCCGAGCGGCGCGTCAAGGCCGCATTCGTCGAGCCTTTCCCGCTGGAGGAGATCACCGTCTCGGTCGGCGCCAGCGTCGGCGGCGGGATCTGGCCCGGCGACGGGCACACGGTCAAGGAGCTCGTCCGCCACGCCGACGCGGCGATGTACGCCGACAAGGCCGACGGCCGCCGCACGCGCCAGCTCGCGCATTGAGTCCCGCTCAGCGCCCGCGACGCCCTATCTTGGTGTGGACACGACCACTCTGCGAGAAAGGGACCTCATCCGATGAGCCAAAGGATCGAAGGCCGCGCCGAGGAGCTGCTGCGCGCCAAGAACTTCTGCCACGTCGCGACGCTGCGAGCCGACGGCACCGTGCACGGCGTCCCCGTCTGGGTCGACGTCCAGGACGGCCGCCCGGTGCTCAACACCGCCGAGGGACGCGCATGGCCGCGCAACCTCGAACGCGACCCGCGCGTGACGCTGACGGTGCAGAACCTCGAGAACCCCTACGAGTACGTCGAGGTGCGCGGACGCGTCGCCGAGCGCACGCACGACGGCGCCGACGAGCACATCGACGCGATGGCCAAGAAGTACATGGACGCGGATGAGTACCCGCTGCGCCAGCCCGGCGAACAACGCGTGATCCTGCGCGTCGAGCCCGAACACGTGCACGCGTTCGGCAGCTGAGCCCCGCCGCCTCAACCACGACGCAGGAGGCGATGCAACAGCGACGGCCCGCGCGGCTGGGAGCGCTGCCACTCGTCCTTGAGCACGAGCTGCCCGCGCGCACGGGCCCGCAGGACACACTCGCTGTGCGCGTGGCGGCGGCGGCGAGTGTCGCCCTCGGGCGCAATCAGCATATGCTCGCTTAGAGCGGGCAGATGATGACCACAAATCGGACAGCGATACGTCGCCGGCTTGCGATTGGCCGCACGGCGCACCGTCCACCATGGGGCGGGTGGAAGGCTGGGCATCGCTCCATTGTCGCGCCGCTGGCCGCGACCGTCGCCGCGACCGTCGCGCTCGGCGTCGGCGTGGCGCTCGCAAAGGCCGGGCGCGAGCACCACGCCGAGCGCCTGCGGCAACGCGACCGTCGCTTTGCCTTGCGCCGCCGCGAGCCGCTGCACGACGGGCTGCGGCGCGTCGCTCTCGGCCAGATCGACCTCGTGCTCGAGCTCGCCGACGGCCGCGACGCGCGCGCCGGCGGACTCGACGAGAAGGCTGTGCACGAGACACGCAAGGCGCTCAAGCGGCTGCGCGCACTGCTCAGGCTGCTGGAGAAGCGGCTCGGACCCGAGGCCTTCGAGCGCGAAGACGCGGCCCTGCGCGGCACCGCCGCGCGCCTCGCCGAGGCGCGCGACGCAGAGGTGCTGCTGGCGACGCTCGACCGTCTCGTCAAGCGCAACGAGCGCAAGCTCTCAGGGCGCCGCGGCGTGCTCAGGCTGCGGCGCCAGCTGCTCGCCGAGCAGCGCCGCGCGCGCGTCGACGAGCTGACACGCGCGCGCATGCTCCTCGAGCTGCGCGAGCTGCGCGCGCGGGTGGCGCTGTGGCGACTGCCGGAGCGCGGCTCCATCGAGCTGATCGAGCCCGGACTCAAGCGCTGCTACAGCGACGGGCGCAAGCGCTACCGGCGGGTGGCGCGCGGCAAGGGCGAGCAGGTGCGCGCGATGCACGAATGGCGCAAGCGCGTCAAGGACCTGCGCTACGCCGCCGAACTGCTCGGCCGGCGCCCGCTTGCCCGCCGTGCCGATGAGCTCGGCGAACTGCTCGGCGAAGACCACGATCTGGCGCTGCTCGCCGAGCGGGTTCGCGGGCGCCCGCAGCGCTCCGCCGACGAGCGCGCACGGATCCCGCGCAAGACGCGCAAGCTGCTGCTGAAGCTGATCGCCCGGCGCCGGCGCGAGCTGCGCAGGCGGGCGCTGCGCGACGGCAAGAAGCTCTACCGGCGCGCGCCCAAGCGGTTCCTCGTGCGCGTGCGCGCGGCCGACGGGCGCCGCGAGCGGGTCAGCTGACGCTGACGACTTCGAGCGTGCGCTTGCCCTTCGGCAGCGACACCGATGCCTGCTCGCCCGGCGCGCGCCCGAGCAGCGCGACCGCGACCGGCGATTCGGCCGAAAGACGCCCTTCGCCCGGCGCGGCGTCGTGTGAGCTGACGATCCGCCACGTCTGCTCGCCGCCGTCCTGGTCACGCACGACGACCGTCGAGCCGAAGCCGACTACGCCGCTCGAGCCGGCCGCCTCCTCCTCGACGACGACCGCGTCGGCGATCTTCTCGCGCAGCCGCGCGATCTTCGTCTCGAGATGCGCCTGGTCGTTCTTGGCGTCGTGGTACTCGCTGTTCTCCTTCAGGTCACCCCACTCGCGCGCGGTTTTGATGCGCTCGGCGATCTCCCGGCGTCCGGGTCCCTCGAGCTCAGCCAGTTCGGCGCTGAGCGCTTCGAGGCCCGCGGCCGTCGTCAGGTTCGTTGCCTCGCTCACCGCCAAGCAGCCTACTCCACCGGCCGTCCACGTTCGGCGCCGGCTAGAAGTAGCTGCTCGCCGGCGAGGACAGCAGCGCGTAGATCTGCACGATCGCCGACTGCACGAGCAGCTGCGCCGCGCCGGTCGAGGCGGCGACGAACAGGTCTTCGCGCGTGCGCAGGTGCGCCCAGGCGTAGTTGACGTACGCCTGCGCGGCGTTCGCCGCCGCGCGGCCGCCGGTGACCGAGTCGAAGTAGAGCAGGTTGCGGAAGTAGACCGACGGGAAGAACGGGTTCTCGGTGTTGAGCCGTTCGGTCGTGAAGTACGCGAGCGCCGCGGCCGCCGTGTTGCGCGCCTGCGTGAGGTAGCCGCGGTTGCCGGTCGCCTGATAGAGCATCGTCCCGGCGCCGATCATGGTGCCCTGGTTGTAGCTCCAGACCATCGGTTCGATCACCCCCTGGGGATTGACGTGGTCGCCGTACAGGCCACTCGGCTCCTGCAGGCAGTGGCGCACCCATTCGTAGGCCATCTCCGCGAACTGCAGATACTGGACGTTGCCCGTCAGGCGGTAGAGCTGAAGCGCCAGCTCGGCCGCCGGCGCGGTCGTGACCGTGTTGCGATCGGTGTTTTCGGCGGCGTTGTCGAACGGCAGGCCGCCCGGACAGCCGAGTTCCGGGCTGCTCGCCCAGCCGGCCATCTCAAACGCCATGATCCCTTCGGCGCTGCCGAGAATCGGGCGCTTGTGCGTCAGTTCGTAGAGGCGCACGAGCTCGATCCCAACCCAGTCGTTGTCGTCGTAGTACTTCGTGCCGCCCGGCCCGGTCGGCGGCGCGACCGTGCCGTCGAACGCCGCGAGCGTGCTCGTGTACGTGCCTTCCGCGGCACCCGAGTTGTCGGTGTCCAAATACGAGTTCAGTCCGACCAGCTGCGCATGCAGCTCGTGGTTGAAGGAGACGCCGGTGCGGGGAATGTTGGCCACGCTGATCGTCGCCGCGAGCGCTTGCGAGAACGGCCACAGGAACGAGAACGGTTCGCCTTCATAGAGACCCGAGCCTTCGATGTAGTAGAGGCTCTGCATCTCGTTGAACGCGAGCAGGGCACGGGCCGGGTTGCCGCGCAGCACGGGCTTGCCCGGTTTCTTCCTGTGCGCACCGGCCGCGAGCCGAGCACGCGCGCCACGGCGCGCGGCGGCTGCCTCGAATTCGGTTCGCCGCGGCCTGAACGCGGGGCGCGTGGCACCCGCCGGGTACAGCGACGCGGCGCCCGCGCGTGCCCGCGGCTTCGCCGCCGACGCGAGCGCCGGCAGCAGCGCGAGCGCGCCGAGCAGGAGCGCCAGCGCCAGCAGCGGCCGGCGACCTCGGCCTCCCGGCGCGCGTCGGTGATCAAAACCAGGAATCATCGGACTCAGGCACCACAACAGTCGACGGCGGCATTTGATTTGGTCTCGGCGGGCGCGCGCGGCGACGCGCGCCCGGGAAATGCTCGCGCCATCGTCGCACAGACCCGCTTGGGGGGAGACGGTTGAGCTCAAAGCCGCGCTTCGACTACACGACGATCGGACACGTGACCGTCGACGTGCTCGCCGACGGCTCGCGACGCGCCGGCGGCGCGGCCTTCTACAGCGCGCTGCAGGCAGCGCGTCTCGGCCAGCGGACGCAGATCATCACGCAGGGCGTCCCCGCCGAGATCGAGGCGCTGCTCGCGCCGTATCGCGACGCGTTCGAGCTCGAGATCATCCCGGCGGCACAGACGACGACGCTCGACACGCGCGGCGAGGGCTCGAGCCGGACGCAGCGCCTGCTCGCATGGGCCGGGCCGATCGCGGCCGGGCCGGTCGTGAGAACCGCCATCCTGCACCTCGCGCCGGTGGCCCGCGAGACACCGCCGCGATGGCTCGGAGAGAGCGCCTTCCGGGGCCTCACGCCGCAGGGCCTCGTGCGCGGCTGGGATCGCGACGGCGGCGCGATCTCGGCGGTCGCGCCGCCGCCGTCCTCGCTCGAGCTGGCCGCGCGCTGCGACGCGCTTGTCATCAGCGCGGATGAGCGCGCGAGCTGCGCGCGGCTGATCGACTCCGCAACCGCCGCCGGCGCGGTCGTCGTCGTGACCGCGGGCGGGCAGCCGAACACGATCCTCGCCGGCGGCGGACGCGAGCTGGCGCTCGCGGTGCCGCCGATCGAGTGCACGCGAGACGACCTCGGCGCCGGCGACGTGTTCGCGGCCGCGCTGTTCGTCGCGCTCGCCGAGGGACGTCAGGTCGAGGAAGCGGCGGCCTTCGCGAATGCCGCCGCGGCGGTTCGCATCGAGGGCATCGGCGCGGAGGCGATCGGCGAGCGCGGCGCGGTCGAGGCCCGCCGCACAGGAGTCGCTGGCCGATCGCGCTCAGGCCGCTAGCGCGCCCTCGATCAGCTGTGAGAGCGCGGGGATCGACACCCGCTCGCCGCAGGCGCAGGCACGCGCGGCGAGCAGCAGGCTGCCGCCGACCGGCGCCATCTCGACGATCTCGACGCGCGCCTGCGGCGCGCACGCGTGCACGGCGGCGCTCAGCGGCTCGACGAACACCGGGCCCGCCTTGAATGCGCTGCCGATCAGGCCCACCGGGAACGGGCCCGTGAGCCCACTCTCGCGAATCACGGCGACGATCTGGTTGCCGAGCTCGCTCGCGCCGCGTTCGTAGAGCTCGCGCGCGACCGCATCGCCCTGCTCGGCGAGCTTCGCGGTCTCGATCGCGAACGCGGCGATCTCGCCCTTCGTCAGCGGCTTCGCGTAGACGCGGTTCGCGAGCGCCTCCACGCTCGCAACAGCAAAGAACTCCGGTGCGGCATCGCTGAGCGCGGTAGCCGGCCCGGATGCCTCGCGGTCACGCAGCGCGGCCCTGATCGACTCCAGGCCGAGCCAGTATCCCGAGCCCTCGTCGCCGAGCAGGTGCCCCCAACCGCCGGCGCGCCAGGAGCGCCCGTCGGGACCGACGCCGAAGACGTTCGAGCCGGTCCCCGAGATCGCCGCGACGCCAGGGCCCGCGGCCGTCGCGGTCGCCCACGCGGCGACGACGTCGTTGACGACGATCCAGCCGTCATCGCGCTCACCACGGACATGCTCGACGATCGAGTCGGTGTCGGTGCCGGCGACCGCGAGCACCGCCGCACCGAGCTCGCCCGCCGTGATCCCGGCGGCCGCGATCGCCGCGTCGGCGGCGCCCAGCAGCGCCCGCACGGCAGCCTCGGCGCCGACCGCATCCTCGTTGCTCGGCCCGCCGTGGGCGACGTGCAGCTCGCCGCCGTCGAGGTCGAGGACAGCCGCAAGCGTCTTCGTCGCGCCACCGTCGATCCCGAGCAGGAAGCGGGCGTCGGCACGGGCGCGCGGATGCAGCAGGGCGGCGGGCAGCTCGACGAGGGGGGTGCGCTCCATCACCGGGATCCTCTCAGGTTCACCGCGGGGGTTAGGATCAGCACGATGGCGACGGGCGCGATGTTCCCGCGGGCAGCCGCGCGGGCGGGGCTGTATGAGGCGTTCTTCCTGCGTGCGTGTTCGCCGCACGAGCCGCTCGGCGTGTGGATTCGCCACACCGTTCACAAGGCACCCGGCGGGCGCCCGCGCGGGTCGTTGTGGTGCACCGTCTTCGATGCGCGCCGCGGAGCTCCGTTCATGCACAAGCTCGGCGGCGAGGACCTGCACGTCCCGGACGGCGGCTGGATCGCGATCGGCGACGACGCGAGCATCGGGCCCGGTCATGCGCACGGCAGCTGCGGCGGCGCCTCGTGGTCGCTGCGCTACAGCTCCGGCGAGCCCGAGCTGCGTCATCTCACGCCAGACTGGCTGTACCGCTCGCCGCTGCCGCGCACGAAGCTGACGAGCCCCGCGCCGGCCGCGCGCTTCGACGGCGTGATCGAGCTGCCGGGGCGCGAGCAGATCGAGCTCGTCGGCTGGCCGGGGATGGTCGGGCACAACTGGGGCTCCGAGCACGCCGAGCGCTGGATCTGGCTGCACGGGATCGCGTTCGAGGGCGCGCCCGAGGCGTGGCTCGACGTCGCGATCGGCCGGCTGAGGCTCGCCGGGCGGATGACGCCGTGGGTCGCCAACGGCGCGCTCTCGCTCGACGGCCGCCGCCACCGCATCGGCGGGCTCGGCGCGCGCGGGCTGCGCGTCGAGGAGAGCGCACGAGGGTGCCAGGTGCGATTGCCCGGCGAACGCGGGCTGAGCATCGAGGCGAGCGCCGAGAACCCGCCGGAGGCCGCTGCAGGCTGGCGCTACCGCGATCCCGGTGGCGGCGAGCACGACGTCATCAACTGCTCAGTCGCCTCGCTCGCGCTGAGCGTCGCGCTGCCCGGCACGGGCGCGCCGCGGCGACTCAGCAGCGCGCACGGCTGCGCCTATGAGCTCGGCCTGCGCGAGCACGACCACGGCGTCGCGATCGCGCCGTTCGCCGACGGCTGAGGAGCCGGCTCAGGCCCGGCCGGGCTGGTGCGGGACAACGACGACTGGACCGGCGAGGGGAGCGCCGGCCCAGTCGTGGGAGGGTCTGAGGCGCTCACTGCCCGCCACAGATATGGAGGAGAGAAACGTCATCGCTGCTGCAATATCCGCATCGCGGCGGTCTCGAGGATGAGCCCGCCCGCGAGCCAGAAGCTGAACACCGGCCCGCGGCGAGCGCCAAACGGATATTGCTCAGTAAACGTATCAGAAATATCCTGAATGTCAAGGCCCGTCCGCCGAGCGGAATCACGGCTCACGTCGCGCGGGATCAGCCCGCCCGCCGGCCGTCCAAACCGTCTTTCAACATTCATGGCTGGGGCCGTTCCAGCCGATCCGGACCCGCGAAGGTCCCTGCCCATGACAGAAACGCCGCCAGACACCGTCCCGCTCGAGGGGGATGACGTGCAGACGCTCGCCAGCGCCGCGGAAGCGCTGCTGCGCGAGCACCCCGATGCGCTCGTCTGCGGACTCGCCGGGAACGGCCTGATCGTGCCGGTGCCGCAGACGGTCGGGCTGTGGGGCCAGGGATCGATCGACGGGCGCGCGGTGTTCGATCACGTGGTCGCCGCCGACCGTGCGACGGTTACCAAACTCTGGATCGCGGTACAGGCCGACGGCGCCGCGGCCGCGAAGGTACGCCTGCTCAGGCGCCCGTCGAGCTGGGCGACGCTGCACTTCATCGACCTGCGCGAAGTCCACGGCGTGCTGCTCGCGGTCGTGCTGCCGAGCGACGAGGAGGCCGAGGGCACGGGCGAGGCCGCGGAGCTGCCGCCGGCGATCCCGCGCTTCTGCAGCCTGATGGAGGACGAGGCGGCGAACGTGCTCGACTGCGACCAGGCGTTCATTGACATGTTCGGATACACCGCGCAGGAGATGCTCGGCAAATCGGTCCTCGATCAGATCCACCCGGATGACCAGGGCCGTGCGGTCGAGGGCTGGCTGGCAGTCCTCTCGACGCGCCGTGCGCAGCAGACGCGACTGCGGCGCCGGCGCAAGGACGGCACGTACATGTGGGTGGACACCACCCTGCACAACTTCCTCAATCAGCCGGACCGCAACCACGTGCTCGTCGAGATCATCGACATCTCGGCGGAGATGCAGGCGCAGGAGGCGCTGCAGGAGCGCGAGGAGCTGCTGCGCCGCCTGACCAACGCGATGCCGGTCGGCCTGCTGCACCTCGACACCGAGCGCAACGTCAAGTACCACAACGCGCGCCTGCTGGACATCCTCTACGGCTCGGATGCGCTGACCTCCGAGACCGATGCGGTCGACGCCCTCGCCGCCGAGCCGGGCGAGGATGCGACGTCGGCACAGACGCTCCTGAAGACGCTCACCGTCGAGGGCAAAGCCGCGCTGGAGGCGGCGCTCGGCGAAGTCCTGAGCGACGGTGTCGACCACGACGTCGAGGTCGACATCACGCTCCCCTCGGGCGCCTGGCGGCGCGCCCTGTTCAGCTTGCGCGCGCTGATGCGCCATGGCGGCGAGGTCGGCGGCTCGATCTGCTGCGTGCTCGATGTCACCGACAGCGCCCGCGCGCGCCAGGAGCTCGTCAAGCGCGCGACCTTCGATCCGCTCACGCAGTGCCACAACCGCTCTTCGATCATCGAGGCGCTGCAGTGCGAGCTCGTGCGCACCGACGAGGTGATGACGGGCACGGTGTACGTCGACCTCGACAAGTTCAAGCCGGTCAACGACACGCTCGGGCACGCCGCCGGCGACGAACTCCTGATCCTCGTCGCCGAGCGCCTCAAGCAGGCCAGCCGCGACACCGACCTGATCGGCCGTCTGGGCGGCGATGAGTTCCTCGTGGTGCTGCGCGACGTTCGCGGTGAGGACAAGGCGATGCGCGCCGCGCGGCGCATCGCCGCGGCGCTGTGCGGGAGCTTCGAGCTGTCATGCGGAAGCGCCGAGCTGGGCGCGAGCATCGGCGTCGCCTGCTCGAGCGGCGAGCAGATCAGCGCCGAAGAGCTCGTCAAGCGCGCCGACGCGGCGATGTACGAGTCCAAGCAGCAGGGCGAGTGCATCCCCGCTCTCGCCGCGGCAGGCGCGAGCGCCAAGCGCAAGCCGGCGTCGCCACGCCGGGCGCGGACCCCGCGCCCGCGCGCAACGAGCGGCGCGCGCCCTTAACGGCAACGGAGCGCGGAGAGCGGCTGACGCTGAACGCGCCGCTCCCCACGCTCCGGTGGGACTGCTCGGCGGCCGGTGAGAGCGCACGGCGCTCCCACCGGCCGAGCCACCTCAGACAGGGGGTTCTTCGAACCCGATGTTGCCTTTGGAGATGTTGATTTCGTCCAGTTCGCCTTCGATCTTGCCGCCGCCGTATTC
Source organism: uncultured Solirubrobacteraceae bacterium (assembly GCA_963822245.1). Classification (GTDB taxonomy): domain Bacteria; phylum Actinomycetota; class Thermoleophilia; order Solirubrobacterales; family Solirubrobacteraceae; genus Palsa-744. The sequence goes on along the minus strand of CAWGGR010000005.1, from coordinate 113,652 downwards.
GATCACGCCGGTTTCTTTGTTGAATTTGCTGCCTTCTTCTTTGGAGTATTCGCACTTCCCGGGCGCCGTCTGCACGGTCGTCTGGATGTCCTTGAATTCCATGTCGATTTCGAGCTGCTCTTTCCCGAGGGGGAAGAGTTCTTCATTTTTTTTGCCCGTGACTCCGACGAATTCAGGGAAGTAGCTCGCGAATTCCGAGCCTTCGGGTTTGACTTTCACCGGGACCTGCTGGTGCGGAATCGTGATGACGCACGGCGTGTGCGACGATTTGATCCCGACCGCGGCTGGGCCGACTTCCTCTTCCACTTCGTTGCCGAGCTCGGCCGAGCCGTTCGAGTGGTACGTGATCGGGAGTTTGATGGTGAGTTTGTGTTTGACGATGCGCCCACCCGGTTCTTTGTCGATGTAGTAGCACTGCGAGAACGTCAGCACCGCGGACAGGCTGCTCGACCGTTCGGCCGTCACCTGGCCTTTGCCCGTCAGCTTCCCGCATTCGATCGTCGTGGCCGCCAGCTTGATTTCGCCGGCCGAGCCTTCTTTGGCCTTGAACGTCGCCGGGGTCCCTGCAGAGATCGTCCCCCCAGGGATGCTCGCGGTGAATTCACCGAAGATCGTGGGTTCTTTGGCAGCGAACGCGGACGCAGCAAGCACGCCGCACGCGCAGAGGGCCAACGAAAGCCCGAGTATCATCCGTACGCTTCTCATTCTCCTAGGTCCTCACTTTCGCCCGACTAAGGGCTGGTTTCAGCTGGTGGTCATCCGCTTCATCAGCAAATAGCGACTCGCGGGACGCATGGGCTCCCCTCCTTGGCCCCCGAGATTGCGGCCGAGCATATCACGAACGACGACCAAAAGGGCGCATCGGAATGCCGCGGACGGGCCGGCGCCGAGCGCGGCTGAAAGCTCGCGCGGCGGCTGGATCATAGCGCGCGACGATAGGATCTCGGGGCCCCGTGCCGCGAAGCGCTTAGAGCCAGCTTAGGCGCGGCGATCAAGCTGTGGGCGGAGCGCTAGCCGATGACTGGAGCACGCAAACACAGGACGCTGATCGCCGCCGCGGTGGCCGTTGTCGTGCTCGGCGCGATCGTCGCGCTGGCGACATGGAACGGCGGCAGCCACAACAGCCCCGCGAGCGGCCGCTCCGGACATCGCACGCTGGGCGTGATGGCGATCGCCGCCAACTACCTGGACGTGAGCACCGCGCAGCTGCGGCACGAGCTGCGCAGCGGACACAGCCTCGGGGAAATTGCGGACGCGACACACGGCAAGTCGAGCGCCGGGCTGATCGACGCGCTCGTGCAGTCCCGGGCCGCGGCGATCAGCACGAAGACGACCGGCGGCCGCGTCTCGGCGAGCGAGGCCACGACGCGACTCGCCGAGCTGCGCATCGCGGCTGCCGCGAGGGTCAACCGTGTCCCCGTCACGATCCTTGCCGGCGGCAATCTGCTCGCCGCCTCGCACTACCTGTCGCTGCCCCCGGCGGAGATCCGCACGCGCGAGCGCGCCGGCCAGTCGCTCGCGCAGATCGCCAACGCGACGAGCGGAAGGTCGGCTGCGGGGCTGACCGCCGCGCTCATACAGGCGCGCACGATCGCGATCAAGGCGCTGGTCAAGGCGGGGCATCTGAGCGACACACAGGCCAAGGCGCGGATCGCCACCCTGCCCGAGCGCGTCGCGAGCACGGTCGCGCGCAAGCCGCCCCGGCGACCGCCGCTCGCGATCGGCTGATCCCCGTTGTCCGCGCAGCCCCCTGCGACGCGCCCGAGAGGATTCGAACCTCTGACCTTCGGTTCCGTAGACCGACGCTCTATCCAGCTGAGCTACGGGCGCGAGGTCTCGTAGTCTAGTCGGGCGGTCTGTCGCGGGACCCGCGGGCGCCGCCGCGCTCAGGCGCGGAGGGCGCAGCCGGCGCGGTCATTCATACGTGAACACGTCCCCGGGCGCGTTCGCCGGGCTCTTCGCTTTTGCGACCGTCGCGATCACCTGCGCCGACCCGGCGGTGTGCGCGGGAGCGATCACCGTGCAGCTGCTGCCCGAGGTGCAGTCGACCCCGGTCGCCTTCTTCGTGCCGAACTTGAAGCTCGTGGCTGTCGCGCCGAGCGCGAAGCCGGCGCCCGAGATGACCACGGGTGTCCCGCCGGCAGCCGACCCGGCGGCGGGGCTGAGGGCGTCGACGGCGGGTTCGAACTTGAACATGGCCTTCTTGCTGGTGGCGCTCGTCCCGAACGGCGTGGTGACGGTGACCGCGACGGTGCCGCCGGTGGCGGGCGGGGCGACGACGGTGATCGACGTCGGTGAGTTGACCGTGAATTCGGAGGTGCCGACGCTGCCGAAGCTGACGAGCGTCGCCCCCTGCAGGCTCGTGCCGGTGATCGTGACATGCGTTCCGCCCGCCGCCGTCCCGCCCTTCGCCGAGAGCTTTTCGACGGTCGGCGGGAGCAGGTAGCTGAAGTGGTCCGCGGCGCTCAGCGGGCTCACCCCGGCGGGCGTGGTGACGCTCACATCGACCGTGCCAGCCGCTCCCGGCGGGGCGACGGCGGTGATCGAGGTCGCCGAGTTGACGGTGAAGCTGCTCGCGCTGCTCGCGCCGAAGTGCACCGATGTGGCGCCGTCGAGATTGCTTCCCGCGATGTTCACGGAGGTCCCGCCGGCGACCGGCCCGTCGCCGGGGCTCACGCCCGCAATCGACGGCAGCGGTTCGCCGAGTGTGAGGTCGTGGAACCCGCCGGCGGCGAGCCCCGCGACCTGTGCCAGGCCTTTGACGGCAACCGGGACGTCGCTCGGGCCGGCGGCGGTCCCGTTGCCGAGCTCTCCGTGTCCGCCTTCGCCCCAGGTCATGACTTCGCCGCCGCCGAGCAGCGCCATGCTGTGTTCGCCGCCGGCCGCGATCGCGTCGACGCCCGCGAGGCCGATCACCGCGGTGGGGACTTCGTCGCTCGTCACGAACATGCCGTCGCCGAGCTCGCCTTCGCGGTCACCGCCCCAGGCGTCGACGGTGCCGTCGCCGAGCAGCGCCATGCTGTCCCGCTGGCCGGCCGCGACCGCGGTCGCGCCGGACACGCCGACGACGGGGACGGGGACGTCGCTGAAGTCTTCTTCTTCTTCGCCCTGTTCGAACTGTTCGGTGACGCTCGGGTTGCCGAGCTGTCCATTCGCATTGCGGCCCCACGCGCTGATCGTGCCGTTGGAGTGCAGCGCGAGGGCGTGCGCGGCGCCGGCGGCGATCGCCGTCACGCCGCTCAGCCCGTGCACCGCGACAGGCACATCGCTGTTTACCGTTTTACCGTCGCCGAGCTGGCCGTCTTCGTTGTATCCCCACGCCATCACGGTGCCGTTGGCGAGCAGCGCGAGGCTGTATTCGCTGCCGGCGGCGATCGCCGTGACCCCGCTGAGGCCGGACACCGGCACCGGCACGACGCTGTTTTCCTCGCCGCCGTCGCCGAGCTCGCCCGATTCGTTTGAGCCCCAGGCGACGACCGTGCCGTCGTCGAGCAGCGCGAGGCTGTGATTGGCACCGGCCGCGATCGCCTTGGCGGAGGTCAGTTCCGAGACGGGGACGGGCGTCGAGCTCGACGTGGCGCCGCCGTCGCCGAGCTGCCCGGACAGGTTCGAGCCCCACGCCATGACGGTGCCGTTGGCTAGCAGCGCGAGGCTGTAGCGCAAGCCGGAGGAGACCGACGTGACAAAGCTCAGGGGGCCTGCGACCACCGGCGTATCCGCCTGCGTGGTGTTGCCGTCGCCCAGCTGGCCGCTCGTGTTCTCCCCCCAGGCGGCGATTCCGTAGTCGGTGGCCGAGACCGTCAGCGTCGCCGCCTCGCTGATCGCCCGGCCGCCGACGTTCGCGAAGACGGCGCGATACTGGGTGCCGCTCTCGGCGACGGTCGCGGAGCCCACGGCGAGCTGATCTGTCGTGGCGCCTTCGACGGCGCTCCATTCAGCCCCGCCGTCCGTCGAGATTTCCCACTGCACGCTCGGCGCCGGCGTCCCGGACGCGGCCGCTTCGAAGACGATGCTCTGGCCCGCCAGGAGCGTGGTGCTGAGCGGCTGCACGGTCACGGCCGGGGCCTGCCCGACGGTCAACGCGGCCGCCGCGCTCTTGGCCGAACCGGCGGCGTTCGTGAACACGGCGCGGTACAGGGTGCCGGTTTCCGCCAGCACGACCCCTGGCACCGTCAGCCGGGGCGAAGTCGCTCCGGCGACCGCCGCCCAGGTGGTGCCGCCGTCGGTTGAGCTTTCCCACTGCACCGTCGGCGAGGGCACGCCTGTCGCGGACGCTTCGAAGACGGCGTTCTGCCCTTCCTCGACGAGCGTGCTCGCGGGCTGTTTGAGCACGATCGGAGGAAGCTCGACGGTCAGCGTCGCGGCTTCGCTTGAGACGCTGCCCGCGGAATTCTTGAACGTGGCGCGAAACTCGTGCCCGCTTTCGAGGGGCTCCGCGTTGTTGATCGCGAACGTGTCGGTGGTCGCTCCTGAGATTGCCGTCCAGCTGGCGCCCGAGTTGCTCGAGACTTCCCACTGCACGCTCGGCGCGGGCGTCCCGGACGCGGCCGCTTCGAAGCTCGCGCGCATCCCCGCGACGACGGCGATGCTGTGTGGCTGCAGGGTGACTTTGGGCGCTTCGCCTTTGCTCGCCTGCGCTGACGCGGCGAGCTGCGCGCACGCACCCAGCGCGAGCAGCGCGATCGCGAACACGACACGGAGCAGCCGCGGCGCGCCGGTGAGCCTCGGTGAAGCGATCATCCTTGCCATCCCCCGGCCTCCCACAGCGTTGCCTGGCCCTCCATTGGGCACGTCGCAGGGTACCACGGGAAAGCGGCTTGTTGTGGCGGCTGGCGGGCGCGCGAGTGGCGCGGCGAGGAGCAGGCGGGCACGTCGCGCACCGTAGAATCGCCGCGCGCGATGCTTCTCTACGACTCCCAGGTCTCGGGCAACTGCTACAAGGTTCGGTTGCTGCTCGCACATCTGGGCCTCGGCTACGAGCGACGCGAGCTCGACGTCGTCGACCGCTCCGACCGGCTGCAGGTGCTGGGGCAGCTCAACCCGGCTCTGCGCGTTCCCACGCTGGTGCTCGACGACGGCCGCCCGCTCGCCGAGTCAAACGCGATCCTCTGCTACTTCGCCGAGGGCACCGCGTACCTGCCCGAGGACCGGTTCCTGCGCGCGCAGGTGCTGCAGTGGCTGTTCTTCGAGCAGTACAGCCACGAGCCGTACATCGCGGTCGCGCGCTTCTGGCTGCTGGTCTCGCCGACTCCGCCCGAGCCGGAGCTGCTCGCCGAGAAGCAGCGCGGCGGGTACGCCGCGCTCGACTCGCTCGAGCGCCGGCTGCAGAGCAGCGAGTTCCTCGTCGCCGAGCGCTACACGATCGCCGACGTCGCGCTCTACGCCTACACGCATGTCGCGCACGAGGGCGGCTTCGACCTCGCGGCCTACCCCGCGACACGGGCGTGGCTCACGCGTGTCGCCGGGCAGCCCGGGCATGTGCCGATCACAGCCTGAGCCGCTCAGCCCTCGAGCGGCGCGACACGCACGGCCAGCGGCACGCCGCAACGCACGAGCAGCCCGAAGCGTCCGCGCGGCACGGCCGCAGCCTCCGCGCGCATCAGCGCGATCAGCGCGCGCTTGAACCCAGCCCGCGGGTGGCGGCGCAGGATCTCCTCGACGTTGGCCGGGGAGATGTCCCAGATCCGCAGCCCGGCGCCGTCGACCATCGCACCCCACTGCAGGTAGCAGCCGAGCGCGCCGTCGCGCTCGACATCCACCCCCGGGGTCGTGTGCACGCAGATCGCGTCGGCGAGGCTGATCGCGCGCTCCTCGGCGACGCCGGCCGCACTCGCGCAGGCAAGCGTGCGATCGGCGCTCGCAAGCGTGAAGTCGCGCCCGGCGGTGGGCTGCGCGATGCCGTGATCGTGGAGCAGCGAGCCGCAGTAGAACAGCTCGCGGTCGAGCTCGCGCCGGTCGACGGCGGCGAGGGCCATGCCAAACAGCCACGTCCGATAGGAGTGCCCGACAAGCGCGTCGGACAGCTCCGCACATGCCCGCTCGGCCTCGCGCGCGAAGGCCGAATCGGGGACCTGAAAGGTGTCGAGCTCGACGCGCGCGGCTCCTGCAGGCAGCCGTCCGAGGGCGAGCTTGACCCGCCCCAGCGCGTTCTCCCACTGACCGAGCGCGATCGCTGCGATCAGCCGCCGGCGCTCGCCGGAGGTCAGCTCGCCGCCGCTGCGGCGCGCCCAGGCAAGCCCGCCGACGCGATCCGGGTCGGGTTCGCGGCCGTTGCCCGCGCTCATCTGCCGGTCAGTCCGGCGAGCAGTCTCCTCGCCGTGGTCTCAAACCGCTCGACCCCGCCGTAGGGCCGCGCGATGAGCAGCGCGCCCTCGAGGGCGCCGACGATGCTCCGCCCGATTTCAGCGGCCGAGCCCGCGAAGCGCAGGGTGCCGGCGCCGCGGCCGCTCTCGAGGACGCTTGCGAGCCATGCCTCGTTCTCGTCGAGGAAGGCGACCACCGCGCCGCGGATAGGGTCCGGGAGCGTCTGATACTCCGCAGCGAGCATCCCGCACAGGCACATGCGCTCGTCGCGCAGGACCGCCGCGTAGAGGTCGGCGTATGCATCCAGCTTCGCCGGCGCGTCAGCCGCCGTCGCGTCGATCGCCGCGAGCGCGTCCGCGAAGCGCTCCGCATAGCGGGTGATCAGCGCCTCGCCGAGGTCGGCCTTGCTCGGGAAGTGGTAGTGCAGGGCGGCCTTCGTGATCGACAGCTCGCCCGCCACGTCGCCGTAGCTGAAGCCGTTGAAACCGCGCACCTGAACGAGCCGTTCGCTGACGTCGAGGATCGACGCGCGGGTGTCCGCGCGCGAGCGATCGGCTGTCGCCGGCGGATCGTTCGTTGGCTGCGTCGTGGCGGGCATGAGAGGCATTCTTACAAGCTGTGTTGACAGCTTACCGACTAGTAGGTAGGTTCTCGACGACACCGCAATCCAGAGATTGGGGGCAGTGATGCAGAAGACCGAGCACAAGAGCTTTTCTGCACCCGACGAGACGCGAGCGTTTCCGCATGGAGAGGCCCAGATCGTGTCGGTCGGCGGCGGCGAGGTCGGGCGACTCGTGTTCGAGCCCGGTTGGCGATGGTCGCAGGATGTGAAGCCGATCGCCCAGACCGAGAGCTGTGAAGCGCCTCACTTCCAGTACCACGTCAGCGGGTTGCTACGGATCCGCATGGATGACGGGACCGAGATCACCGCCGGGGCGGGCGACGTGACCTCGCTGCCGAGCGGCCATGACGCCTGGGTCGTCGGCGACGAGCCGGTTGTCGTCGTCGACTGGTACGGGGCGAGCAGCTACGCCAAGGCGAACTGAACGAGCTTCGGCGCCGATCCCGGCGCCGACAACAACGAAACGGAGGAGTCATGTCCCGCAAATACATAGACTGCCGCGAGATGCCCAGCGACAGCGGCTGCGACCTGACGATGGCCGGAAGCGATGAGCATGTGCTCGACGCGGCGGTCGCGCACGCCGTCCGGGCGCACGGCCACGAGGACACGCCGAAGCTGCGCGAGCAGATCGCCGGGCTGCTGAAAGAGGAGCGGCCGGGCGTACTCGCATAACCCGCTCGCGGCGGCGCCGGTCGGTTCGCCGCAGGACCGCCGGCGCGCGCCGCGCTCAGCGGGCGGAGCCGCGGATGCCCTCGAGCAGACGATCGACCGCGCGCGCGGTGTCACGCCGCGCGGCCTTTGAGCCGTGCGCGAGCCCGACGATCATCGCCGCCTCGTTGAGCGCCCCCACGAGCACATGCGCGAGCGTGTCGACCGGACCGGGCTGGACGACGCCCTCGTCGATCGCGGCCTGCAGGGCCCCCTTCACCAGTCCGAGGCCGTGGCGTCCGTCGATCTCGCGCAAGGCCTCCCAGCCGAGCACCGAGGGTGCGTCGGCCAGCAGAATCTGACGCACGGACGGCTCCGCACAGACGTCCAGGAACGCGTGGCAGCCGGCGTTCAGACGTGACCAGGCGTCGTGCTCGCGAGCCGCGGATTTCGCGACGCGTCGCGTCACGTCGGCGGCGACGTCCTCGCAGACCGCCCGGAACAGCCCGTCCTTGCCGGGGAAGTGGTGGTAGAGGGCTCCGCGCGTGACGCCGGCGCGGTCGCAGATGTCGGCTAGCGCAACGCCTGCGTGTCCGCGCGCGCCGAACAGCTCGCGCCCGATCACGATCAGCTCCTGCCGGGTTTCGTCGCCGTGTGCGGGAGTCGTGCGGTGAGGCTTGACGTACATACTGTCTGTAGGTAGTCTCGGCACCATGCTGCTCGACAATCTACTGCGACCCAAACGGCCGCCTGGAGGCACGCGATGATCGAATCGCTGGACATCCCCGCCGACGAGCTGACGTTCTCGGCCCTTGCCGCCGGGCCGGAGGATGGCAAGCTCGTCATCCTGCTGCACGGCTTTCCGCAGACCGCGCGCGCCTGGCGGTCGCAACTCGAGCGCCTCGCCGAATCCGGGGTCCGTGCGATCGCGCCGGACCTGCGCGGCTTCTGCGACGGTGCGCGCCCCGATGGTCTCGCCGCCTACTCGCTCGACCGGGCGGCGCAGGACGTCCTCGCGATCGCCGCGTGGGCCGGCGCCGACAGCTTCGATCTCGTCGGGCACGATCTCGGCGGGATCATCGGCTGGGAGCTGGCCTGCAGATACTCCCAGCGTGTGCGCACGGCGACGATTGCATCGACTCCGCATCTGACCCCTTTCGCCGAGGCGATCATCGCCGATGAGGCCGGCGTGCGGGTGCCCCCGTTCGCGCTCTTCCGAGAGCCGGGCGCGGCCGAGCTCGCCCTGCTCGCCGACGACGGCGCGGCCCTCCGAAGCGCCTATACGGGGATCGCCGCTGATGCGGTCGAGGAGTACGTCCGCGTGTTCACGGCGCCGGGCGTCCTCACGGCAACGCTCGCCCACTTCAGGGCATTCGACTTCCAGTCATGGCTGGAGCTGCCGTCGTCGCCGGTGCCGACGTTGTTCGTCTGGGGTCGGGACGACCCGTTCCTCGATCCCGCCACAGCCGCCGCGACCGCCGGCCACGCCGACGGGAGCTATCGCGGCGTCGGACTGGCCGGCGTCGGACATTGGCTGCCCGAGCTGGCAGCGGACAGCCTCGCCGGGCTGATCCTCGAGCAGATCGCCTAGAACACGAGAAGGCCGCGAGGTGTCGATTTCGGCCACGCTTGTTCGACGTGCGGGTAGAAACCACCCATCCACCACAAGGAGGCACCGATGCGTTTCATGGTCCTGGTCCCCGCGAGCCCCGAGTCCGAGGCCGGCGATATGCCCGACACCGAGCTGCTGGGAGCGATGACGAACTACAACGAAGAGCTCGTCAAGTCGGGCGTGATGCTCGCCGGTGAGGGCCTGCACCCCACTTCCAAGGGCGCAAAGGTCCGCTTCGACGGCAGCGAGCGCACCGTCATCGACGGCCCGTTCACGGAGGCCAAGGAGATCGTCGCCGGCTACTGGCTGTGGGAGTGCGCGTCACGCGAGGAGGCGGTCGAGTGGCTCAAGCGAGCGCCGTTCGGCGGAGGCGTCGAGATCGAGCTGCGCCAGGTCTTCGAGACCGACGACTTCGGCGAGCAGCTGACGCCGGACCTGCGCGAGGCCAACGAGCGGCTGCGCGAGCGGGCGACGCAGAATTAGAGCGGTGACGTCGTCTGCGACCCATCGCGCGATCGACGGCGTCTGGCGGATCGAGTCGGCCCGGCTGATCGCCGGGCTGACCCGGATCGTGCGAGACGTCGCCGTGGCGGAGGATCTGGCCCAGGACGCGCTCGTCGCCGCGCTCCAGCAGTGGCCTCGGTCGGGTATCCCGGAGAACCCGGGCGCATGGCTGATGGCCACCGCCAAGCGCCGCGGCATCGATGCGCTGCGCCGCCGCGTCACGCTCGAGCGCAAGCGGGAGCTGATCGGGCGCGAGCTGGAAACCCTCCAGCAGCTCGCCCAGCCGGATCTCGCCGCCCAGGTCGAGGACGTGCAGGACGACCTGCTTCGCCTGATCTTCATGGCGTGCCATCCGGTGCTGTCCAGAGAGGCGCGCGTCGCGCTGACGCTGCGCCTGCTCGGAGGCCTGTCGACGCCGGAGATCGCGCGGGCGTTCCTCGTCTCCGAGGGCACGGTCGCGCAACGCATCGTCCGCGCCAAGCGCACACTCGCCGCGGCACGCGTGCCCTTCGAGGTCCCCGGCCGCGACGAGCTCGGCGAGCGTCTTGCCGCGGTGCTCGAGGTGATCTATCTGGTGTTCAACGAGGGCTACGCCGCGACCGCCGGCGAGCATTGGACCCGCCCGGCCCTGTGCGAAGACGCGCTGCGTCTCGGGCGGATCCTCGCGGCGCTGATGGCGGGTGAGCCCGAGGCACACGGCCTGCTCGCGCTGATGGAGCTGCAGGCCTCGAGATTGCGCGCTCGCGTCGGGCCGCACGGCGAGCCCGTGCTGCTCGCCGATCAGGACCGCGCGCGCTGGGACCGCCTGCTCCTGCAGCGAGGCCTCACGGAGCTGCGGCAGGCCGAGCAGCTCAGCGGCGCACTGGGTCCGTACACGCTGCAGGCCGCGATCGCCGCTTGTCACGCGCGTGCGACGAGCGTCGAGCACACCGACTGGGCGAGAGTCGTCGCGCTGTACGACGGCCTGGCCGCGCTCACAGGCTCTCCCGTCGTCGAGGTCAACCGCGCCGTCGCCGTGACGATGGCGTTCGGTCCCGAGGCCGGCCTCGAGCTGATCGACGCGCTCGCCGACGAGCCCGCCCTGCGCGGCTATCACCTGCTGCCGAGTGTGCGCGGCGACATTCTCGCGCGCCTCGGCCGGCTGGCTGAGGCGCGCGAGGAGTTCGAGCGCGCCGCCGAGCTGTGCGGCAACGAGCGTGAGCGCGAGCTGCTGCGCTCGCGCGAGCTCGCGTGTCGGCAGTAGGGACCTGCGCGCGTCGTCAGCCTCCAGAGCGCCTAGCGCCTCCGTCCAAGCCGGTCGCCCGCCGCCGATGGGTGGCGGGCTGTACGGAGAGCGAGCGCAGATCCTCTAAGCCGGACCCCGTGTTCGGCCTTCTACGAGCGTTGCACGAGAGCCGCTCGCGCCTTTCAGAAGCTCGATCGATTCACCCCCCTTGTGCGTGTACCCGGCTCCGAGCCTCCAGCGTCGCCTTGATGATGTCCGTTCCCCGCTGCATCGCTTCAGCGGTCGGGCCGGCCAGCTCGTCTGGCAGCAGATCAGCGGTCCAGACGAAGCGTGCGTGGCCGTCGCCCTCCGCAAACACCTGCGCCGATCCATTGCGATGGGTGTACGGGCCGTCGACGACCGACCAGACGAGACGGCGAGCCTCGTCGTTCATGTCGACCAAGATCTCGCGGAGGACGTTGCCGTTCGCGAAGGTCACGATCCGGTCGCTGCCGTCGAGTCGCGTATCGACAGCAAACCCCGGCGCGAGGCTCTGGTGGAGCCCACCCCAGTCGCGAACCGCCTCCCACACTACATCGGCGCTCGCGTCGATCCACGCCTCCTTCTGGATCGAAGCCATTCGGTCTCCTCCCTCCTCTCTCCCGCTGTCTATCGCTCGTGGGCTGCTGCATAGGCGAGGCCGCCGCCAAAACCGAGCATCGCCAACCCAGCGAGCAGGTCAGCGAGACGAGCGGCTCGATCACCGATCGCCCGGCGTGCGAGGGCCGCTCCGGTCGCGAGCGCGCTCACCCAGACGAGGCTCCCGACGCCGACTCCGGTGACGAGCAGCACGGCCCCGTCGGTGCTGCGGGCCGCGCCGGCCGCACTCGCTGCAGCGAAGATCGCGGCCCACGATGCGACCGTTGCGGGGTTGGACGCCGTGCCGGCCAGCGCCGTCCTGAACGCTCGCCCGCGCGTCGCCACCTCTGCCCCGGTCTCTCCACCGAGACGCACCCTGAAAGCCGCGCTCAGCGCCCGTGCGCCCAGTAGAACGAGTACACCCGCACCTGTGAGACCAAGCGCCACGCGGACCGGCTCGATATTCAGTAGCGGGGTGGCGCCGGCCGCGCCGATCGCCGCGTATGCCCCGTCAACCGCTGCGATCCCGGCGCCGATCGCCAGGCCCACGGCCCAGCCGCCGCGAAGCGTCGAGCGGACGAGAAACAGGGACATCGGGCCAATCTGCAAAGCGACAAAGAACCCCAGCCCGAAACCTACGAGCGCCGAATGCATCGGTCGATTCTCGCAAATCACCCTGGGCGAGCCTGTGCGGGGAGCTCAGGGCCGGCGCGAGGCGCTGGGCGGAGAGTGTCAGCCGAGCCTGAGCTCACCGGCGAGGCCTTCCGTTCGCATCAGCGTGCAGTCCGAGATAGTTGGGTCGCAGGTCTGCGCGTAGCCTTGGCCGAGGTCGCATTCCTTCGCTGACCCCGAGCCGCACGGATGTGGGTTCTTCGGCCCGAGGCGTATCCAGTACGTGGTGCGGTGGTCCTGCGCGACCGCCACCGCGAGGCCCGGGCTCACACCCACGCGAACTCCCTTTCCGACGGCGGTGGAGTACGAGGAGATCTCGGATCGGACCGGTTCTTCAACGCAGGCGGAGGTGTGCCAGATGTACAGCACGCTGGCGCCGACAGCGTCCGGCGAGCCGCCTTCCTCGCCGTTGCACGCGCCACCGAGAATGCTGTAGAAAAGCACCTTGCTCGGCGCGTCCTGCCGGCCGGCGTGCAGCGGGTCGAGACGGATCTCGGCATAGGCCGCGCCGAACCCGGGTTCTTCAGTTTCAGGGAGCGCCCACTGGTAGGCCAGGGAGTCGGCGTCGAGGGACATTTCCTGTACCCATGCCAGCACGTGCGGCTTCGTGTCGCAGCGCGGGCTGGAGCTGTACGCCTGACACGTGCCCGGCCCGGCTCCGACGCTGCTCAGCCGCCGGCTCGCGTGACTCCACAGGTACAGCGTCGGCGCGCGCGCGCCGCGCGTGAGGCGCGCGAACGCGATGTCGCCCATCGAGATCGCCGGGTTCGTGTCGGAGGCGCCCGGTGCGTAGATACCTCGCACAAGCGTGGGCTCGCCGTCCGGGAGCGCAAGCTCGTAGATGTGGCAGCCGGCGGCCTGGCCCCAGTCGTCTGCAGCGGCGGGGTCGTGCGCGCATTTCGAGAACACGATGGTGGGTGTCCCGTGCGCCGAGGAGCCGGCGTCGGCGTCGAACGGGACCGCGCGTTCCGGCGCGTCCACAGGCGCGATCCTCCCGTCGTGCCACGCCATCAGCTGCCACTTGCCGGCGGCGTCGCGTTGGCTGAAGACGGCATAGCCGCCGTCGGCGGTGAGCTGCAGCGCCGCGTTTGGAATCGCGGCCAGTGGTGTTCCGGTCACCGCCGCCGCGTTGCTCGCCGGGGCACCTGAGAGCAACGAGACCGCAGCGAGCGCCAGGACCCCGGGCAGCCTCATACGGCGCTAGATTTCTCCGCCCGCGCAGGGAATCCTCTCCTGCCCTGCTGGCGCTCGACCTCGCGTGACAGAAGGGTCGGACGCGTGTGAGGGCAGATACTCGAACTCCGGGTCAGCGTGGCAGCTGATCCAAGGCCTACATGCGAAACGGATCACCGAGCCTATGGCGTCGACTTCAGTGGCCACACCTCGATAACGCCCTGTGCGACTGCACAAGGACTCCTGGAGGCAAGGCTGACCGCCTCTTCGAGTGTGGCGGCCTCGATGACCGCGAACCCAGCGACCGGAAGCTCTGAGCGCAGGAACGGCCCCTCGTTGGTGGTCACGGCCGCCCCGTCGTGATTGCGCACTTGCACGGGCTGGCCCGCGATGCCCATCAACGCTCCTGCCGCGAGCAGGCGCTCGTCGTGTTGGTGGGCCGCCTCACGCACTGCAGGGTCGGTCCGGTCGTACCCCGCGCGATCCCCATACCCGATCGTCACAAATTTCGGCACAAACACCTCCGTTCGTTCTGCTCCATTTTGCGTTGTGCATCGGTCATGGATCAGGTATGCGCCCGCTCTCGCAAACTGGTCAGGCGAGAGCAGCTCATCGTGATCAGCGAAGGACGCGGTAGCGGATGTGGGTGGCTTCGGGCGTGTCGATCGCTCGAATGATCTCCAGCTCGATACGCGATGGCAGCATGTCGAACAGTCGACGGCCGCCACCGAACAGGACCGGAACCTGGTGTATCTGCAGCTCGTCCAGTACCCCGGCTTCGAGCGCCGTTCGGGCCGTGTGGGCACCGTGCACCAACACGTCTCGCCCGCCGGCAGCGGCCTTCGCCTGCGCCATCGCACTGACAATCCCATCGGCTACGTACGTGACAGACGGATAGTTCGCGACGGACGGTCCGGGCGGACGGTGGCTGGGCACGAAGATCGGGACGCCGTGATGGTCGCCTTTCCAGTGGTCGACCTGCTCAACGGTGCGGCGACCCGCGAGAACCGCGCCGGTCGCGTTGATCTCGTCAAGAAAGCACTGACCCAGCTCCGACTTCTGGCCGGACTCGAGCCCCGAACCGTCCGGCCCGTCAGGGCCAAACCCGTACCAGTCGTGCAAGCGCATGAACCCGTCGCCGCCGGCGTTACCTGGTTCGTCGTTCGGACCCGCGATGTACCCGTCGAGGGACATCGACATGTAGAGGACCGATTCAGACACGCTCACCTCCCTGCGGCGCCGGTCCAGCGCCCCCCGGCCAAAGCGCCAGTTTCTCGATCACCAGCTTGTTCCCACGACCCCACCACTGCTCGAGCTGTTCGGGCTCGGTGAACGCTCTCCACACGACGTGGCGCGGCGCATTGAACACACGCTCGACAACCACCTCGCGACCGTCCGGCGTCGGAGCGCGCGATCCCGAGTCCTGTTCGATGAACGTGCTCATTGTTCTGTCCTCTCGTGCTGGTCGAGAAACTGGCCGAGGCGGGCAAAGCGGGTCTCGACCGTCCGCTGGTAGTCGGCGATCCACTGCCCCGCGTCCTCGAGCCTGCGCGGACCAAGCCGGCAATGACGCGAGCGGCCGATCTTTTCGGTCGTGATGAGCTCGACCTCCTCGAGGACGCCAAGATGCTTCTTCAGGCCCGTAAGAGTGATCGCAAACGGCTCCGCGAGATCGCTCACAGTCGCGCTTCCCAGGCTGGAGAGCTGCTCGAGGATCGCCCTTCGCGTGGGATCCCCGAGCGCCCCGAACGTGCGATCGAGGCTTGACTGTAATTGAACCATACGGTTCAGTATAGGTCATCGCGCACAACCGTGCAAATCCGGACTCCGCAGGGGTCTCAGTAGCGCCCCGACGAGAGGCTCCCGTCCCTGATCTTCTTGAGTCGTCCCTCAGCAGCGCCCACGGTGAGGGATCTGACTCTGCCTCAACGACAACGAAGCTGCCGGCCGTGTTTCGAACAACGGCCTCAAGCGCGGCCAAAACGGAGATTGAGGGACGACGTTCGAACTCGGACCTTGCCCGGACGCGCATCGACCAGCTGCATGCTCAGCGCTTCGGCTCGGAAGCAGATCGCGCGACAGCCGCCCGTAGGCCGACCAGTAGGCGGTCGGGGTCGTGAAGGATCCGAAGACCCTCGGTCACAACCCTCTGCGTCCCGGCATCGAGAGGGGCGGTATTGGCCCAGCTCGTGGGCCCGATGCCGAACTCGACCTCCAGGCCGGACTGCAGGCGAAGCCGACACTCCGAGATGACGCCGAACCACCGCTCTCGAACGATGGTCGGCTGGTCGAGAACGTCGAGCCAGGCGGTGGACGCGCAGTAACGATCCGGCCGGTCCGTTAGAAGCACGATGTCGAGGTCCGAGTCAGCCCTGGCATCGCCACGAGCCCATGAACCTACGAGTGCGAGCGCGCGAATCGTCGCCTGGCCCCCCGCCCACTCCGTCAACGTGAGAATCAGCCTGTCGACCTCCTCCGCCCGAAGCGCTCGCTCAATGAATCCACTCTTCTCTCGGGTGTAGCGCTCGCGGTCGTTCCTGTACCGCCTGGCGAGCGATGTCTTCAGGTTCGCGTAGTCAAGCGCAAGATCCGACCGGGACCGCAAGGCATCTCGGAACGCAAGCTCGGCGTGGTAGCGACGAGAATCTGTTGGAACAAGATGTAGATGGTGGGTCCGATGACTCGGATCAGGCTTGCAGAACCAGTGCATCTCCTCGGCGCGATAAGGCGCGTACTGGTAGCCGATCTCGGCCAGTTTCGCGAAACAATCACGCGAGGAAGCCAACCCTTGGACGCCGACAAGGATGTCTATGACCGGCTTGGCTGCGAGGCCGGGAACCGCCGTGCTTCCGACGTGGTGTATGCCGCCCGACGCCCATCCGCCGACCGCGCGATTGAGCAGAGCCCTCTCGGTCTCGAACCGGATCGGCCAAGAGGGGTCATACACGCTGATCTCGACCGGCTCGTCTTCGAGGCTGGTGCTTCGCGTCATGAATCGAGTATGCGCCCGCTCTCGCCGGTCGGTCAAGTTGCCGTCGTGAGGTGCTTGGTCAGTACTCGGCGAGCCGACGAACAGACGCGGCCGGCCGTCGCCCGCCGGAACATCGACGAATTCCGTCCTGCACGGGGATCGAGGGACGATGTTCGAACACGCATGTCTGGCAACGCATCCGTGAGCTGCACTCTCGGTGCTTCGGCTGACTCAGGCGGTGGCGCGCTGAGAGCTACGTCGGGCCAAGGGTCCCCATAGATCAGCCGTATATGCAGGTCGACTCCGTCTGTTCAAACGCATGAGGCACGACGCCGCGGCGGCCGATCTGCCCGCGGAGACGTTCGCTCGTCCGCCTCGTGAGGATCGATTCGTGATTCGGAATCAGCTCTCCCGGCCCATACCGCTCAACGCGCAGACGGGTGTAGGCGATGCCGAGCTCATTGCACCACCCAGTGTGGCTCAGCTCGAGCTTGACACCCCATTGCCGGCGCGAGTTGCGCAGGACTCCAGTCCCGTCCGTGGTCGACCCTCCCCAACCAGTCCACTGCAGACGACAAAAGCCAGGCGTCAGAGATCCGCGGGGCGGAGAGGATCGCCCCTCCGTGCCGGGGAACGCCGCCCCTTCGAGGCTTGCTTGCGGGTCGCCCTGGATCTTCAGACCGTGAAAGGAGCACGAGGAGCTTGCGGCTTCCGCCGGCGATGGAACATAACCGCCAGCGCTGACCAGACATGGGAACGACTCTTCGAATCCACTAGGTCCATCGACGCCACGCAACTGGTAATGGGTGTAGACGCGATATCCGCCGCATAGCTGCAGGCCGGTCAGTTCGACGGCCATCGGGATCCTCGGAAGTCGAGCCTGCATTTCGGCGCGAACCGCGCCCGTCCCTGTTGCCGTTTCACCGCCCCACGAGTTCCACACGAGTTCCGTCACAAACAATGGGTCGCCGTCGTAGGCAACGCTAAGCACTCCCGGCCCTGGGCCAAATCGCGTCGGTTCGACAGGCCTATCCGCAAGAAGCGCGTTGAAAAAGACGGGGCTCGCGGCGGCGGCCGGTGGCGCAGCCGCGGCTGCCAGAGCCATTAGGGCCATCACGAGAGTGGCCGTGGCGCCGGCGGCGAGATGTCGCATACTCGAATAACGTCCCACGGGCGCAAAGGTTGCGCAGACGCGATCGTTCAAGGAACTGGGACGCACACCACAGGAGGCTGCCTGCGCCGCCCCGACGGTCCGGACAGACGCTCGTGTTCGACGACGACTGGCGACTCGTGTACGTCAGGGACGCCACGGGATGGACCTACGGCGCGCATGTCGCGCGGGCGGCGTTCGCGATCGGCCGCGCGGAACGGGCCCTCGCCGGCAGAGTCCTGCACGGAGAGGGAGGGATTCGAACCCTCGAACGAGGTTGCCCCCGTTACGCGATTTCCAGTCGCGCCCGTTCAACCGCTCCGGCACCTCTCCTGGTGCTTGCCCGCCGATCTGCGATCGACGGCGGCGCGCAGAAGGCTACGACACTCCCCGCGCGACCGTTGCTAGGCTTCGCGCATGGTGCTCGCCTTCAGCGAAGCGACTGTCAAGACCGCCGGCCTGATCTTCACGTTCGGCGGGATCGGCGTGGTCGTCAACCTGCTGATCATCTACGCGCTGATCCAGGTTCGCGGCGAGCACCGCCAGAACAAGGAATACCTCGCCTCGCGCCGCCCGCCGTCCTGAGCGACGGCCGGTCACCGCTTCAGACGCCGCACCGCGCCACGCTCGCGCGAACGTCAAAGACGCGCGGCGAGCACCGCGCAGGCGGTGATCACGACTGCGATCGACAGCGCCGCGAGCGCGTCGTCGAACGGCCGCAGCAGCCCCTCCAGGGTCAGCTCTTCGCTGCTGCCGTCGGCGCGCGTGCGCGTGCCGGCGACCGCGCGCGTGCGCCGGCGCAGCACGCGCGCGCGTGAGCTCAGGCGCCGTTGCCCGACGCTCATCAGTGCGCAGGCCGCCGCGATCAGCAGCCCCGGCAGCGCGATCGCCTCGGCGTTGACGAAATAGCCGGTGAACGCCGGGAACGCGCCCCAGCCGATCGCGAACCAGACGTCGCTGTGAAAGCGCCCGCCCGCCCACTCGAGGTTGTACGCCGGCAGGAACAGAGCGCCCGCGATCACCAGCGGCGCAAGCCACGGCGAGACGACGATCACGCCGGCGACGCCGATCGCGAACGCGCCGAGCAGGCCGACGCCCGCGAGCGCCAGCAGCGCGCGGTCGCTGATCCGCGTGCGCAGCGGCCTGTCGTGGAGCTCGTCGAGCGCGTGCGCCGCGAGGCCGACGGCCAGCGCGAACGCGGCCAGCCCCCACAGCAGGCGATTGACGTACAGGGTCGGTGCGAGCGCCGCCCCGAGCACGAAGTAGCTGAGATGCCAGGCGGTGTAAGGGGGATGCAGGAGCGTGACGAGGTCACCGATGCGGCCGCGGCCGAGCGCGTAGAAGGCGGGCCGCTGGCTCGTCACCGACATCGCGCCGCTCAGCCCCCGTCGCGCTCGCCCGGCGGTCGCCGCGCCGCGCTGCCCTCGGCGCGCCTGCGCGCCGACATCACGACGCCCGCGCCGAAGCTCATCGGGCGGACCTCGACCTGTTCGAGGCCGGCCGCCTGCCAGTAGCCGACGATCCGCTCGAGCGGATGCCGCGTGTAGAAGCCGCGGATGCTCGGCCCGAGGAAGCTGCCGACCTGCTGCCACTCGCGCGAGTCGAGCCTGCCGAGCAGCGGCAGCCCGACCGCCGTGTACGCGCGCCAGGCGGCGCGCAGCGGCGCGACCGGCGGCACGCCGAACTCGAGCGAGGCGATGCGTGCGCCCGGGCGCAGCACGCGCGCGAGCTCGCGCACCGTCGCCGCCGGATCCTCGACGTAGCGCAACAGGTAGGTGAAGGTGAGGGCGTCAAAGCTCTCATCGGCGAACGGCAGCGCCTCGGCCTGGCCTTCGATCAGCTCGACCCGGGAGCCGTCCGCGCTCGCGAAGCGCGCCCGCGCAGCCGCAAGCATCTCGGCGCTCTGATCGATCCCGACGACAGTGCAGTCGCAGCGCGCGAGCAGCTCCGCGGCAACCATCCCGGTGCCGGTCGCGACGTCGAGCACGCGATCGCCCGGCCGCGGCGCGACCGCGGCGACGAGCGCTCGCCGCCAGCGCGGGTCCTGCCAGAAGCTGAGCGCGGCCGACAGGAAGTCGTACCTGCGGGGCAGGCCGCGAAACAGCTCGAGCGCCTCGAGCTTCAGCTGGGACTCGGGGGCGGTGGGATCGACGTCGCTTGGTGCGGATGAGCTCATGTTTCGCCCGATCTGACAGGCTAACCGCCAGGCGTCCAAATCGGTACCGGTACTCCCAACTGACAGGAGGAGCTCATGGCAGAGCCAATCCACACGTCCGCGCAGTCCCCTGTGATCCTGATCACCGGCGCCTCGAGCGGAATCGGCGAGGCGGCCGCCCACCGCCTGATCCGTGAGCCCGGCGCATCGCTCGTGCTTGTCGCGCGCCGCGAGGAGCGCCTGCGCGAGCTCGCCACCTCGCTCGGCGAGCGCCGCGTCAGCTTCCTCGCCGTCGACCTGCTCGACGACGATGCGCCCGCGCGCATCCTCGCGCATGTGCTCGAGCGCCACACGCGACTCGACCTGCTCGTCAACAACGCCGGTGCGGCTTGGCGGGCGCAGTTCGCCGACGGCGGCTACGAGAACATCAGGCGCACGATGGCGATCAACTTCGACGCGCAGGTCAGGCTGACCGAGGCGCTGCTGCCGCTGCTGCGCGCGAGCGCGCCGAGCGCGATCGTCAACATCGCCTCGACCGCCGCCCGGGTCGCGCGAGCCGGCACCGGCGCCTACAGCGCGTCGAAGTTCGCGCTCGCCGGCTGGTCGGACGCGCTGTGGGCCGAGGAGCACCCGCATGGCGTGCACGTCGGCCTGGTCCTCCCCGGTTTCATCTCCACCGAGGGCTTCCCTCAGTCCGAGCTGACGGCCAAGCCGTGGACGCGCTGGATCGTCTCGACCCCCGAGAAGGCAGCCGAGGCGATCTATGAGGCGGGCATCGGACGCCGCCCCGAGCGCTATGTCCCGCGCCCGTACGCGCTCGCCGCGGCGCTGCGGATACTCGCGCCGCGACTGGTGCGACGTAGCCTGACAGGCGGCGCGGCCGCGGTGATGACGACGACGACCGGCGCCGACATGGCCGCCAGCTCGAACGGCGACGGCCCCGTCGCGCATGCGCGCGAGCCGTTCCCCAGCGACAGCTAGCCGGGCTCGGGCGTCCGCGATGAGCGCAGCCCGAGGACGGCGGGCGCTCGTGCTGTTCACGCGCGACCTGCGCGTCGCTGACCAGCCGGCGCTCAGCGCCGCGCTCGCCGAGTGCGAGTACGTCCTGCCGGTGTTCGTGCTCGACCGCGAGCTGCTCGCCGGCGGCTGCGGCGCGCCCAACCGCGTCGCCTTCCTGCTCGACAGCCTGCGCGACCTCGACCACTCGCTGCGGCTACGGGGCGCGCGCCTGATCGTGCGCGAAGGCGAGATCGTCGCGGAGACGATGCGGCTCGTGCACGACTACCGGGTGTCCGCCGTCCACCTCAGCGGCGACGTCACGCCGTATGCGCGCCGGCGCGCACGACGGCTCGAGCAGGCGTGCGCGCAGGCGCGCGTCGAGCTGCGCATCCACCCCGGCGTCGCTGTTCTCGGCGCCGGCGCGATCACCCCGGCGGGCGCTGACCACTACCGCGTGTTCACCCCCTACTGGCGGCGCTGGAGCGCGCTGCCCGCGAGCCCGCCGCTGCCCGCGCCGCTGCAGATCACGATGCCCGCGCTGGTCCGCGCCGGACGCCTCCCGACACTTGCACGCCTCGTCGGCGGACGCCCCTCGCCGGAGCTGCAGGCGGGCGGCGAAGCGGCCGCACGGGCGCAACTCGACCGCTGGCTCGCGACTGACGCCGAGCGCTATCCCGAGCTTCACGATGATCTCGCCGCCGGCGCCACGGCGCGGCTCAGCGCGTACCTGCACTTCGGCTGCATTTCCTCGCGCTCCGTGCTCGAGCGCTCGCCCGGGCATCCGCGCGCGGAGGCGTTCGCTAAGCAGCTCTGCTGGCGTGACTTTCACCATCAGGTGCTCGCGGCGCGCCAGGATCTCCCGCACGCCGACTATCGGCCGCGCGGCGATCGCTGGCGACGCGACGCACGCGCCGCACAGGCCTGGCGCGAAGGGCTCACCGGCTACCCGATCGTCGACGCCGGCATGCGCCAACTCGAGCGCGAGGGATTCATGCACAACCGCGCGCGCCTGATCGTCAGCTCGTTCCTGACCAAGACGCTGTATCTCGACTGGCGGCTCGGGGCCGCCCACTTCGCGCGCCTGCTCAGCGATGCCGACGTCGCCAACAACGTCGGCAACTGGCAGTGGGTCGCAGGGACCGGCAACGACACACGCCCGAACCGCGTGCTCAACCCGATTCGCCAGGCCAGGCGATTTGATCCGCACGGCGAGTATGTGCGCCGCCACGTCCCCGAGCTCGCCGCGATCCCGACAGGCGCCGTCCACGAGCCGTGGCGGTTGCGCTCGGCGGGCGCCGCGCTCGACTACCCCGAACGGCTCGTTGACCACGACGGGGCCGCCGCGCGCCTGCAGCGCCTGCGCGCCCGCTAGGGCTCGAGCTCGCCGGCGTACAGCGCGAACACCGCGCCCTGCGGGTCGCCGACAACCGCGATCTTCGCGATCCCGATGTCGATCGGCCCGGCGTGTGTCGCGCCGCCCAGCTCGGCGACGGTCGCGAGCGCCGCGTCGATGTCCTCGGTCGCGAAATACACGAGCCAGTTCGGAGGCATGCCGGGCGGGCTCAGCGCGCGCATGCCGCCGTTGTTCGCGTCGCCGTTCTTGATCGACAGGTAGGCATCCTGCATGCCCTCCGCCTGCGCGATCTGCCAGCCGAACAGCTCGCCGTAGAACGAGCTCGAACCGTCGAGGTCGGGGGACTGCAGCTCATTCCAGACGAGCGCGCCGGGCGCGTTGACGAGACCCGCGCCGCGGTGCTCGCGCGGCTCCCAGAGCATGAAGTACGCGCCCTGCGGATCCTGAATCACGGCCATCCGGCCGGCTTTCATCACGTCGAACGCTGGCGCGTGAACCGTCGCGCCGAGCTCGCCCGCACGCTCGGCGATCTCATCGGCGCTGTCGACCCACACGTAGGAGTTCCACAGCGGCGGCACCCCCGCCTCGCGCTGCTGCTGTGGCTGCGCCGCGATCGCCGCGACGTGCCTGCCACCGATGCTCTGCATCGAGTAGACGGAGCCCTCGCCGACCGGACGATCGTCCGCCTGCCAGCCGAACAGCGCCGCGTAGAACGCCTTTGCCGCGGGCTGATCCGATGTCGCCAGTTCCGCCCAGCAGAACGTTCCCGTGGTGTATCCGTCGCGCTCACCCATCGCTCGCGAGCGTAGCCGATCACGCGCCGCGCCGCCTGCTCGCCGCTAGATTGCGGTGATGACCGAGGAGATCCAGATCCGCGGGCAGACGATCCGCCTGGGACAGCTGCTGAAGCTCGCCGGCGTCGTCGACAGCGGCAGCGAGGTCAAGGCGCTGCTCGGCACCGAGCCCGCGCTGATCAACGGCGAGCCCGAGACGCGCCGCGGCCGCCAGCTGCATCCCGGCGACACCGTGCGTGCCGGCGGGCTCGAGCTGCTCGTGGTCGCCGCTGCTCA
Source organism: uncultured Solirubrobacteraceae bacterium (assembly GCA_963822245.1). Taxonomy (GTDB): domain Bacteria; phylum Actinomycetota; class Thermoleophilia; order Solirubrobacterales; family Solirubrobacteraceae; genus Palsa-744. The sequence continues at coordinate 90,576 of CAWGGR010000005.1, read as the reverse complement.
GGACGCGCCGCCGGCCTGAGCCGGATGCGCCGCGAGCGCAGCGCGCTAGGACAGGCGCGCGAGGATCACCGGCGCGCTCGTCGGCTTGCGGCTGCCGCCGAGCGGCTCCGCGGTGACCATCACCGCCTGCGCGTCGTGCAGATCTCCGGGCACGTCCACCGACGCGCTGCCCGAGCTCGAGACCGTGAACAGCGCATCGGTCGGATCGGCCGCTCCGGAGCGTTCGACCCACACCTCATAGACGCGATCGGCCGGCAGCTGCGGCATGCCGGCGATGTCGAGCTCTGCGTGCTGGTCGCTCAGCCGCAGCTTCGCGCTCGCGCTCGCCGGGGTCACCTGTGCGCTGATCACGCGCGTGCCCGCGCTGCCGCCACCGCCGGGAACGAGCGCGATCACCGCCAGCAGCGCCACGGCCGCCGCGCCGGCAAGCGCGAGCGTCGGACGCCGGCTGCGCCGCCGCGAGCGGCTCGGCGTCCGCTCCGCAGCGGCCGCCACGCGGAGGTCCGCCTCCTCGTGCACCGTCGCCATCAGGCGCCGCTTCAACTCGGGCGGTGCGTTCACCTGCGGAGCAGCCGCCGGCAGATTCGCCGCGACCACGCGCAGCGCCGCGACCTCCTCACGACAGACCGCGCACGAGTCCATGTGGCGAACGAAGTCTTCGTGCTCCTCGTCGGTGAGGGCACCGAGCACGTACGGCGCAGCGTTGCCGCCGCAGCCGTCGAAGTCGACGTCGGACTCGTCGCTGCTCATTGCACCACCTCCGCAGGATCACCCAGCGTCATGCGCATCTTCGCCAGGCCCAGGCGCATGCGCCCCTTGATTGTTCCGACCGGCGCATCGAGCATCGACGCGATCTGCACGTGGGTCAGGCCGCCGAAGTACGCAAGCTCGATCACGCGGCTCTGCTCGTCGGGAAGCTGATCGAGCGCTCCGCGGATTTCGCGCGCATCTTCGCGCCGCGCGAACTCGACGTCGGTGCGCTCCGGCGCGATCAGCCGCTCGGTGATCCCCTCATCGTCGATCAGGCCGCGATCGCGCACGCTGCGGCGGCGCAGCGCGTCGATCGCGCGGTTGTGGACGATCCCCAGCACCCAAGTGCGCACGCTGCCGCGGTTGCGGTCGTAGCGCGCGCCGCTGCGCCAGAGCGACAGGAACGCCTCCTGGACAATGTCCTCGGCGAGCGCCCGCTGAGCGCACATGCGATACGCGAGCGAGAACGCAGCGTCGCCGTGGCGGTCGTAGATGACCTCGAACGCCTCGGCTTTGCCGTCGTAGACGAGCTGCATCAGCTCCTCGTCGGCGAGGCGCTGGAGACGCGCGGCCGAGGCGTCGCCGGCTCCGCGTAGCGGGTTGAACATGCTTCGCATTGTTACGCGCCGCCCGCGCCCGCCCCGTCGACCGCGGCTCGGCGCGCATCGCGGTGATCGACCACGCGGGCGATCAGGACGCTCAGCTCGAACAGCAGATACAGCGGGATCGTCTCGAGCAGGAGCGTGATCGCATCGCCCGGGAGAAACGCCGCGACCGCGCCGCAGGCGAGGATCGCATAGCGGCGGTTGTGGCGCAGCTGCGCGGTCGTGACCAAGCGCGCGCGCGTCGCCGCGAGAATCGCGACCGGGATCTGGAAGACGAGCCCCATCGCGAGCAGGATCACCGCGGCGAAGTGGTAGTACTGGCTCGCCTGCACGAGCACGTTGAACTGGCCGCTGTTGAAGTTCTGGAAGAAGCGCACCGCCGCCGGGAGCACGACGAAATACCCGAACAGCACGCCGATCACGAACAGGAACGGGATCGCGAGCATCAGCGGCGTCGCGATCCGTCGCTGATCGGGGCTGAGCGCCGGCAGCAGGAAGCCGTAGAGCTCGTACAGCAGCACCGGCAGCGAGAGGATCAACGCGAACATCAGCGCGACCCCGAGCGTCGTGCTGAACGGCTCGCCGATCCCCAGCGTGATCGGCTTGTCGCCCTGCGGAGCCGCCGACAGGCTCCTGATCTCGCCGTCCAGCTGCGGAGCGACGGGCGCGATCGCCGCCTTTGTCGCCGCCGAGACGCCGCTCCCGGGGCGATCGAGCGCCGTGACGACCGTCTGCAGCTGGATCGCGACCGAACGCGCGCTCTGCTGCACGGTGTAGGTCGCGCCGAGCGGGCCATTGCCGTGCCTGACCTGCTTCTGCGTCTCATGCGCAAGCGGCGCATTGACGATCGCCAGCAGCTGATGGTTCTCGACCATGCAGATCGCGAACATCACCGCCAGCGCCGCCAGCGAGATGATCAGGCGCCCGCGCAGCTCCTCGAGATGATCGACCAGGCTGAGCTTGTCTTCGTGTCCGATGCGGCCTACTGCGACTGCCATGGTCTCTCCTTTCCTCGAGCGCTACCGTCGGCTGATGCCTCGGGCGGTGCCTGCCGCCCAGGCGAAGGCGAAGCCCCCGATTATGCGGGGAGCTTCTCCAGCGCCGGTTGGGGAGCCGCCTGCGCATCCGCGACGACCGCCACGGGTGCTGCGGCGACGGGCGCTGCGGCCACGGGCTGGTGGGCGACGAGCGACGCGTGCTCCTCGCCGCCGAGCGCGTCCTTGAAGCCGCGCATGCCGCTGCCGAGTGATTTGCCCATCTCCGGAAGCCGCTTCGCTCCGAACACGAGCAGAAGAAGAATCAGCAGAAATGCGATGTGGATCGGATTGTCGAGTCCCATGTTTCAACGTCCTCCTGAAGTTCGATGTGGATGCCCCGGTCGTCGCGGGCGGGCGCCTACCGGCTCTACGCGGAGGGGCGGCCGGCGGATCACCGGCCGTCCCTCCGATCGCCTACTTCCTGATCAGCGGGCCGGCCTTTGCGAGCACCTGCGCTTCGGTCAGCGGCACGTCGAAGCCGCCGCTCGGGGTCGGGCTCTTGCCGATCAGCAGGTCGATCGAGGCCGCGTGTCGCGCCTCGATCTGCACGATGCTGCCGGCGGACGTCAGCACCGCTTTGCTCGTGATCGACGGTCCAGCCCCGTTGTAGGCGCCGACACCGGTGTTCTCGAGTTCCGAGGCGAGCGCCAGGAACGCGCTCTGGCTGCTCACCGGGAACACGAACGCCGGTTTCGCGACGGGCGTGCCGCCCAGCTGCCTGATCGCGGCCGTCAGCGCGAGCACGTGCTCCTGCTCCTGTTCTCCGAACATCCTCGCGTAGCTCTTCGCCTGGCCGGTGAGGGCGATTTCCCTGCCCTTGACGTTGTAGAAGGCCGACTCGAGGTACTCGAGTGTGAGCGCGAAGTTGAGGATTTCAGCATCCTTGCCTCCGCCCGCGGCGAGCGCCTGTGAGACGAACGGCGTGACCGCCGACGCTCCGTAGATCGCGCCTGCGGCGAGCGCGCCGCGCAGGATGAAGCTCGACCGGGTCAGGCCGTGCACCTCGACGCCTGCCAGCGCGGGGTCGCCTGCTGGAACCTCCGTCGTGGCCTGGTGTGTGTTCTGTGACATCGCTTTCAAGCTCCTTTTCGTCGCCTACGTTGAGGACACGAACGGCTTGATCGCCGCCAGCACCGTTGACATGTCAGCCGGCTTGGCGAATGCGCCCTCCGGGGTCACCGACTTCTTGATGAGCGTGCCGATCGTCGCCGCGTGGCGACCCTCGACGGTGTGAATCGCGAGCGCCGCCGCGAGCACTTCCCTGCTCTGGATGTTCGCCGCCTGGCCGAGGTACGCGGCCGCGCCGAGGTTCTCGACCGTGTACGCGAGCTGCGCGACCTGGTTTGCGTTTTCGATCGGGAATTTGCCGTTCGGGTTCGGCGCCGGAGTGCCGCCGAGCTTTTCAGCCGTCCCTTTCAGCGCTTCCACGTGCGTCTTCTCCTGAGCTCCAAATTCCTTGATCAACGCACCCACCTTGCCCGAGAACAGGCCGGATGCGATCACCTTTTCGTAGAACGTCGTCTCGAGGTACTCGAGTGTCAGCGCGTAGTTGACGATCGCGAGATCGCCCGCGCTTGCCGCCGATGGAGCCGTGGCGCTCGTCGCGGTCGTCGCCGTCGAGCTCGCTTTGCTGCTGCCGCCGCACGCCGCGAGGACGAATGCGCTGAAGCTCGCCGCGCCCGTCGCGCCGGCCATCTTCAGAAAGCGCTTGCGGTCGTAGTCATCGCGCACGAGGCGCTCGACGAGCCCGGCGGGCCGCTGCGCCTGCGGCTCGCCGACCGGCCCGGCGGTCTGCTCGTGAATGGGTGGAGCTGACATCTGATACCTCCGCTTCGTCACTTTCGGGCGCGGCCCGATGGAGCGCTGCCCGTTGGATGCCCGCGCGGCTGCACCGCGGGTTCTGTTTGCTGGTGTGCGTGAGCGAGGTGAATCCGGATCACTCCCGCCCGGCGACCTGGCCGCCCGCGCGCGGCCGGGGGGGTGGCTAGCGCGCGCTGCTCAGAAAGCGCACGACGTCCTCGCCGTCGGCGCTGAGCGCCGCCCGCTCGGCCGCCGCCAGGGGCGCGAACGGCTGCAGCTCGAGATCGGCGGGACCCAGTTTCCAGGTCGCGAGCGCGCGGCCACGGACGAGCGCGAACGGCCGCAACAGCCCGTTGACGGTGACGATCGCCTGGCTGCGGCCGAGAATCTCCTCGCGCGAGCGCCAGCCGAGCAGCAGCGGGTCGAAGGCGCCGAGCAGGCGCGGCGGGGGCGGCGCAGCGGGCTTCGCGCGCGCGCGCAGGTCGAGCCGCCCGTCCGCGCGCTGATCGAGCTCGGAGGCGATCGCGCCGAGCCCCGCGCGGACGTCGCGCAGCGGCAGGCCCGCCCACTTCGCCAGGTCGCGGTCATCGGCCGGCCCATGCCCGGCGAGATATCTGCGCGCGAGCTCCGCCAGCGCGCTGTCGCGATCGACCGGCGCAGGCTCGCCCAGCCAGTCGCGAACGAGCGCGTAGGCGTGGTGCCCGTCGCGCATCGGCCCGCGCACGATCAGGCCGCGCAGGCTCGCCAGCAGCAGCAGATGCACAAGCGCCTGCCCCGCCGTCGGCACGTCCGCAGCCGCCAGCCGCTCGCGCAGCTGCACACGGTCGAGCGGACCCTCCTGCACGAGCGCGCGCTCGATGCACGCGACCCCGCGCTCGGCCGCCGCCGGACTGACGCCCGCCTGCGCCAGCCGCGTCGCGTTCGCCGTGCGCAGCGGCGGCGTCGTCAGCGCGTGCAGCCAGCGATAGTCCTCGCTCGCGATCAGGTGCAGCGTGCCGCGGTTACACCAGGTGATCAGCAGCGAGCGGTCCTCGCTGAGGGCGTGATCGACATCCACGGCGCCCAGGCCGCTGCTGCGCGCCCGGATCGCCAGGCGCGCCCCGCGCGGGTCCTGGCCCTGCACGGCCAACAGCCGCCGTGCGACATCGACGGGGTCGTGGGCGGGCTCACCGCTGAGCAGCTGAGCACTCAGCCGCGCTGCGATCAGCGGCTGTACACGCGCCGCTCGCGCCACCTCTTCCACATGCCCCGCCCGCGCGCACTCCGACGCGACCGCGGTCGCGGCAGCGTCACAGGCTGATCTTCGTGACGGGGGCGCCCGGAGGATCGCGCCACATCAGCCACATCTTCGGCCCACGGAGCAGGCGATGCTCGCCGACCACCCGGAAGCCGAAGCGTTCATAGAACGGCACATTGGATTCCTTGGAGGACTCCAGGTAGGCGGGCATCCCCGCGTAGCGGTTGTGCCCGTCCTCCTCCGAGGACGCCGCGGATGCGCCGGTCGCGTCGCGGTCGCATTGCTCGAGCACGCCGCCGAGCACCGCCGAGCCGAGGCCGCGGCCCTGGGCCGCGGGCTCGGTGCCGAGCACGGCGAGATACAGGTGCGGCGGCTTGCGCGGATGGCCGCGCTCCAGTTTTTCCCACCCGAGCGCGACCAGCCCGATGCGCGCGAACAGGCGCGGGCGCAGGAAGCAGGGGACGAGCATGGCCGTTTCCCGCAGCGACATGTGCCAGCGCCCCGGCGGTGCCCACAGCGCGGCGCAGTTCAGCTCGTCGTTCGTCCAGACCTCCTCGCCGTCCATCAGCTGGCGCAGGCGAGCGGCCTGGAAGCGCTCGAGCGCCTCGAGGCGCAGCGCGTCCGGGCGCCACGCCCAGCTCGCGACCGGGTCATCGAGAAACGCGCGTGCGAGCATCCGCGCCAGCTCCGGCACGTCGGCCGCGGTGGCCCGGCGCACTGACCGCGTCTCGCTCATCGCCACAGACATTACCCGCGCGGCACGAGCCGGCTCGCCCGCGCGCCGCGCTCACAGCGCGAACGCGTCCGCGAGCAGGTCATAGGAGTGCAGGCGCGCATCGTGTGAATAGGTGATCCCGACGACGATCGCCTCCTCGGCGCCGTATGCGGCGACGACGTCTTCGAGCTCTGCCCGCACCGTCTCGGGCGAGCCGAGGATCGCCCGGCGCTCGGAGCGCGGCCTGCTCGGGTCGCGCTCGTCGGCCTGCAGGAACCGCAGCGCCTCCTCGGGCGGCGGCACCGCGATCAGCTCGCCGCGGCGCAGCAGCGTGAACGTCATGCGCCCGCTTGCCGACAGCCACAGCGCCTCCTCGTCGCTGTCCGCGCAGATCACCCACGCGGCGACCGCCGTGCGCGGGCGCGCGTGCTCGTGCTCGCGTTCGGCGAAGCGCTCGCGGTAGAGCGCCGCGATCTCCGCTCCGCGCGGGTTGATGAAGTCGGCGAACGCGTACGGCAGGCCGAGATCGGCGGCCCACAGCGCGCTCTGCCGGGAGGAGCCGAGCAGCCACGCCTCGGGACGCTCGGGGTATCCGGGCAGCATCTTCGCCAGCCGCGCGAACGGATAGTCCGCCGGCAGCCGGTCATCGAGATAGCCGAGCAGCTCGACGAGCTGCTCGGGGAAGTCGTCGGGGGCCGCGTGCCGGCGATCGCGCTGCAGTGCGAACGTCGTCAGCTGATCCGTCCCCGCCGCGCGGCCCAGCCCGAGGTCGATGCGCCCGGGGAACAGGCCGGCGAGCAGGCTGAACGTCTCCGCGACCTTGAACGCGCTGTAGTGCGGCAGCATCACGCCGCCGCTGCCGACGCGTATCCGCGACGTCGCCGCGGCGATCGGGCCGATCAGCGCCTCGGGGCTCGGGCCGGCGAGCATCGGCCCGCCGTGATGCTCGGCCACCCAGTAGCGGTGATAGCCGCGGCGGTCGGCCAGCCGCGCGAGCTCGAGCGTGTTGCGCAACGCCTGCGCGCCCGAGGATCCCTGCGAGATCGGCGACTGGTCGAGCACCGACAGGCGAAACGGCGCGGGGGGCGCGCCGTCCGCGTCCGCGGGATTGGCGGGAGGATCTGAGATGCGCTCAATCCTAGGCCAGCAACCGCGTTGAACCTGCTCGACGCCGCGACCGAACGCGCGTCAGGCAGTAGACTCACAGGCACATTCCGGGGAGGAGTCCGATGTACGATCCGATGCTGTTCCGCGACCGTGAGCGTCCTGCCCAGGTCATCATAGGTGGCGCCATTCCCGCCGTCCTCGGCGCCGTCGCCGGGGTCCTCGTCGGTGTCTCGAGCGGCGCCTACTGGGGCTGGGCGGCGCTCGTCTCGATCGGCGGCATCGTCGCCGGCTTCGAGCACCTCGACGGCTGGGGCGGCGCCGATCGGGGACTCGTCGCCGGCTTCATCTACGGCATCGCGCTGTTGTTGATGCACGCGCTCGTCGGTACCCATGCCAAGGTCTCACTCGGCAGCCATCCGATATTTCTCCCGATCGTCACGGCCATCATCGGCATGTTCCTGAGCGCCTTCGGCGGATGGTCGGCGCGGGTGCTGCGCGAGCGCAACGGCGCCCGCTCAGAGCAGCCGGCCTCGCCCGCCGACTGACGCCGCCGGATTCAGCTGACGTTCGGCGGCGCGGTCTGCAGATCGAGTCGCGCGAGCACCTCGTCACGGTCGGTGCCGTGCGAGCGCAGCACGCGATCGAAATCCTCGCCGTAGACCTGCATCACGGCCATCAGCAGCTCGGTCGTCGCGACGCCGTCGGCGCCGCGCTCATCGGCGATCCGCACGGCCTGCTCGGTGACGAGCGCGACAGCATCGCGCGGCGCCCCATCCTCCGTCCCGGGCCGCGCGCCGTCGGCGCTCGCGTAGTGCTCGGCGATCGGCACCTCGCTGACGCCCAGCGCCTGCAGTGCAACCCCGACTTCGCCGTGCAGGCGCAGCACGCGCAACCAACGCTCGGCCTCGTCTTCGCGAGTGCGGGCGAAGGGCAGAGCGGTCGCGGCGATCCCGAGGACCATCGCCGCGTCGGGCGCATACGGCGGTTGCGCGTTCACAGCGACACCCGCAGACGCTCGCGCCAGCTCGCCCGGCGCGGCTGCAGCAGCGAAACGTTGTCGCGGCGCAGAGCGAGCTGCGGACGGCTCTCGTTGAGGTGCAGCTCAAGGATCACGCTGCCATTCTGCCTGACCTCGGCGCGAGCCGCGCTGATCAAGCCCGCGATCTCCTCCGGCGCGACGCCGTAGGCGAGCAGCAGATGCTCGGGACGGTCGCTTGCGACCTCCTCCTGGTCCAGCTCGAGTTCCTCGAGGACGATGCTCGGCGAACCAGCGCCGCCCTCGATGCTCAAGACGCACGCCGCCATGTCGTCCGGCCGGCGATCGGTCTCATCGGCGACGCGGTCGAGGAGCGCCGACGCCGTCGCCTGCGGGCCGAGCGCGGCGAGCGCGTCCGCCAGCCGCTCGGCGCCGAACAGCTCGCCGCCGACGCGCGCCTCGACGACGCCGTCGGTGAAGAAGCACGCCTGCGCGTGGCCCGGAACCGATACGACCGTCTGGCGGATACCGGTGTGCAGGCCGACGCCGATCGGCGGCGCCGAGCATACAGTCGTCGGCGCGATCGACCGCGATTGTGCCGGCGAGGCCATCACGAGCGGACGCGGGTGACCGGCGCACGCATATACGAGCATGCGCTCGCGCGGGTTGTACTTGGCGGCGACGACCGTCGCGAACAGCCCGCCGAGCTGGTGCTCGAGGACGTTGCCCGCGGTCTGCAGCGCGTCGCGCGGCGACAACCCGGCCTCGAGGTAGGCCCGCAGCGTGAAGCGCACGAGCGCCGTGTGCGGCAGCGCCTCGCGGCCGTGCCCGGAGATGTCGCCGACGATCACCGCGACCTGGCCGTCCTCGAGCGCGAACACGTCGTAGAAGTCGCCGCCCGCGCCGGGTCCGGCGGCGGGCCGGTACGCGACCGAGGTGCCGACCGGGCCGAGACGGGCGGGCGGAGCCGGCAGCAGCGCGGCCTGCAGCAGGCCCACGTCCTCGAGCAGCTGCTCCCGCTGGCGCTCGAGTCGGCGGGAGCGGAGCGCGACGATGCCCGAGCGCACGGCCAGCGCCAGCGCGAGCGCGAGCAGAGCAGCGATCAGGAGGCGCACCGGCATCGGCACGACATCGACGATCCGCGTGATCGTCCGCGCGATCGGCGACTGCGGCGCAGCCGCCCCGGGCGGCTTTGACGCGTGGCGCGCAGCCGCATGTCCGGCGGTCCGCGCGTGGGCGAGCGCGATCGCGCTGACGCCGGCGAGCGCCGCGGGGGCCGACCCGCGGGGTGCCGTGCCGGCGGCGAGGCCGCGCCGCGGGCCCCGCTGATGATGGGTGGCGCCCTGCGAGCGCGAGCGTTCGATCGAGGGAGCGATCGTGCCGCTCGAGGCGGGCGGATCGGCTGTGGTCGCCGTGGTCGGCGATGTCGCCGCGAGCGACGCGACGCTGGCGACCTCGCTCGGGCCGGGCGTCGCAACCGGCGCCGGAGTCGTGCCCTTGCCAGCCGGCGGCGACTTCCCTTCGCGTTCCGCGCGCCTGGCTTCGCGAGCTTCCTTCGCCGCTTCGCGCTGCTCTTTCGCTTTTTCTTTCGCTTTCGGGCCTTTGCCTTTTTTCTTCACGCTCGGGCTGAGACTGACGGCGGCCGCTTCGACGCCGCCCCCCGCGCCTGCTTCAGCGGCGCTTTCGTTTTCGCCTCCGCCTTCGCCGCCGGCCTGCTTGCGCTTGAGATGGGCGCGCGCCGGCGCCTTCGTGTGCGCCGGCGGATGCGCGGCCGCGGGGCTGCCCACGGCGGCGCCACCCGGCGCCGGGACCTTCGCCGACCCGGAGTCCACCGTCGCGTGCTTGGAGCGCTTGCTCGCGTCCTTCACCGGCGTCGGCGATTCGAGTTCGGTACCGCTCGCGGCCGGCGCCGTCGCCGCCGCGCTCGTCCCCGCGTTCGCCTTGCCCGCCGCGGATGAGGCCGTCGCGTGGTCGGTCCTCGCGGTCGCAGCGGGGATCCCGGCGAGTGACAGCACGGCGACGGCGAGGGTGACCCCCACCGCCAGCCGGCGGCGGGGAGAGGTGGATCGTGAAGGTTCGCGCCTGTCGCTCTTCATCAGGTTCTGGCTGCCGGTCAACCCGCCGGCGCGGTGTTCCCCCTGGCGTATGTCAACGCTTCCTCGAGCGTCGGGAAGATCGCAAATGCGCCATCCATTCCCGACAGCTCGAAGATCCTGAATACCGCTCCCGGCTCGCACACGATCGCAAGCTGCGCGCCCAGGTCAGGGCTGCGATTGACGCCCACGAGCACACCGAGGGCGGTCGAGTCCATGAACGTGCACAGCGAAAGGTCCACGGCGAGCCGGCTGTGCCCTTCCTCGAGCGCGTCGATCAACATCCACTTCAGGCGCGGCGCGGTCGTGAGGTCGAGCTCGCCCTCGACCGAGATCACGCTCGTGCGCACATCGAGCTCTCGCCTGCTGATGCCGAACACTGTCGGCTGGGTGCGGCTGGAAGTGTCTGCTCGGCTGAGAATGGCTATCCCTCGCTTGAGCGCTTGCTCCCCGGGCCGCGGCATGCGGCCCGAACTAGAGGAAAGGAGCCCGCTAACAACCTTAGTATCGGCTGTGCGCCGTGCAAACTTAACCCCGCTTTGACGATGATCGAACAAACGTCCAGCAAACATCCGCAAGCAGCGGAATTGATCGTCGCCGACGCCGCCGCTTGGCGACGCTGGCTCGACGCCAATCATCGTGAGCAGGCCGGCGTGTGGCTCGTGCTCGCAAGGAAGGGCACAACGGAGCCGACCAGCCTGACGCACGAGCAGGCGCTCGAGGAGGCGCTCTGCCACGGCTGGATCGACGGCCGTATGGGCGCGCGCGATGAGCGCACCTTCAGGCACCACTTCACGCCGCGGCGAGCTCGCAGCCCCTGGTCGCGGCGCAACGTCGCGATCGTCGAGCGCCTGCTCGGCGAAGGGCGCATGCACCCGGCCGGCGCCGCCGAGATCGAGCGCGCGCAGCGGGACGGACGCTGGGCGAGAGCCTACGCCGGCGCGCGCGACATCGAGATCCCCGACGACCTCGCCGCCGCGCTCGCCGCCGCGCCGCCCGCGCAGGCGATGTTCGCGATCCTCAGCAGCCAGAACCGCTACGCGATCCTCTACCGGCTGACGAGCGCCAAGCGCGCCGAGACGCGGGCGCGGCGCCTGCAGCAGTACGTCGCGATGCTTGCCCGGGGCGAGACGATCCACCCGCAGAAACGCAAGCTCGAGGGCTGAGCGCCGGCGCGCGTGCAGCCGGCACGGCAAGCGTCCGCTCAGATCTCGCGGCGCGCGACGAGCACGGCGAGGCAGTGGTCCTTGAAGAGACAGTCGCTGTCGGCGAAGCCGGCCTCGCGCAGCCACCCCAGCTGGCGCTCGACGCACGCGAGCCGGTCGGCGGCCATGCGCGCGCGGGCGCCCGCCCACTCCGCCTGGCTCGCGCCGAGCTCGCGCGCACGACGCTCATGCCACGCGAGATACGCGGCATCAAACAGCGGCGTCGGGGCGCTCACCTGCTCGGCGTTGACGAACACCCCGCCCGGCGTGAGCGCCGCGTGTACGCGCACGTACAGGTCGCGCTTGGCGGCGTCCTCGAGATGATGGATCGCGAGCGCGCTGACGACCGCGTCCCACGGGCCGGCAGGGAGCGCCCCGGCCAGCTCGGCCGTCACGTAGGACGCGCGCACGCCCAGCGTCGCGCGCGCCTGCTCGAGCATCGCCGCCGAGCCATCGAGCAGGACCAGCTCGCTGTACGGGTGCTCGCGCGCGACCGCGCGCGCGAGCAGGCCGGTGCCGGCGCCGAGATCGAGCACGCGTCGCAGCGGCACGGTCGCGAGGTCGAGCGCGGCGACGGCCGTGCCGTAGAGCGCGTCGTACGCTGGCACGAGCCGCCGTCTGAGCGCCTCGTAGCCGGCCGCGTGCGCGTCGAAGAGCTCGATCGCGTCGTCCGTCATAACGTATGATTGTATCCGATCACGTGCTGCCGTGCGCTCTGCGAGAATCCCCCCGGTGATGCGCTCGGCGGCCGCCACGTTGGTCTCACTGGCAGCGGCGGGACTGCTCGCCGGCTGCGCGGGCAAGGGTGCGCGCACGGTCACGGTTTCCGGCCAGGCGAGCCTTGCGGGCACGCCGACGACACCGGGTGGAGCCGCGGGGACGACCACGAGGAAGGCGCAGGCGCGCGCATTCGCGCGCGCGGTCAACCTGCGCGCCGCCGACGTCCCCGGCTTCAAGGCGTCCGCCAAGCAGACCGCCGAACATCAGAGCCCGGCCGAAAAGCGCCTCGAGGAAAGGCTGCGCGGCTGCCTCGGCGCGAGCGGCGCGAAGGGGGTCGCCGAAGCCGGCTCGCCGGAATTCAAGCGCGCGCTCGGGCCGTTCAGCCAGACGGTCAGCTCGAACGTGAGCGTCGCGACCTCAACGGCGGGCGCGGCGAGGGAACTGAAGGCGATGCGCGCTCCCGGCGTGCGCGCCTGCGTCGCGCACTACTTCGAACTGATCCTCAAGGGCAAAGAACTCGGACACGTCACGATCGCGCCCGTGACCGTCGCCGCCGGGTCGCCGCCGGCGCCGGGGACGAGCGGCAGCTTCGGCTGGCGCTTTCGCTCGGGGCTTGGAATCCGCGGCGTCGAGATCCCCTTCACGCTCGACATCCTCGGGTTCATCTACGGGCCCGCCGAGGTCACGCTCGAAAGCTTCGACCTGCCGCGGCCGTTGCCCGCGAGCACAGAGGAACGGCTGTTCACGCTGCTCGTGCAGCGCGCGACGCAGCACCCGCTCCCGTGATCGCCGCACCCCGCCGGCGCTAGGGCGCCGCCGGGACGACCGCGACCGGCGCGTCGCCGAGCGCCAGCGCGGCGGTGTCGAAGCTCGCGCCCGGAAGGCGCTCGACAGCGCCGCAGAGGTCGAGAAACGCATCGGCCGTTTCGAGAAAGCCGATGCGCGGGGTGCGGTAGTGCATCGGCACAACCCAGCGCGGCGCGAGGCGCTCGACGATCGCGGTGGCCTCGTGCGCTCCGGCCGTCGGACCGCCGCCCACCGGCACGAACAGCAGATCGACGGCGCCGATCGCAGCTGCCTGCTCCGCGCGCAGAGCGCTCTGTCCGAAGTCACCGAAATGACAGACCCGCAGGCCGTCCAGCTCGAACACGAAGATCGTGTTCGGCCCACGTTCGGTGCCCGCGGCGCCATCGTGCTCGGATGCGACCGCGGTCACCTCGCCGATCGGCGAGGCGAGCCGTCCGGCCGTCGAGCGCAGGATCGCCGGATCGCCGCCGACGACCTCGACGCCGTTGTGATCGGCGTGCTCATGTGTGATCAGCAGCAGCTCCGCCTGCAGCCCATCGATCGCCGGGTACTCGAACTGGATGCCACGGCCGGCAGCCGCGGACATGTCCCCGAAGGGGTCGATCGCGACCGTCGTCTCGGCCGTGCTCAGGCGAAAGGCCGACTGGCCATACCACTCAACCTGCATGCTGCTCCTCTCTGCTCGGGACTTGGATTACCCCTCGCGCCACCGTGCTGAGCGGGCGCAGCTCGGGGTCGGCGCCGTTGGGGCGTGTCTGTGGCGGCGCCGGGTGGTGATAGGTCTCGCCGCGAAACCACGAGGCCGCCGCGGCGATCAGACACGCAATGATCGCGAAGGCGAACGCCTCGTGCAGGCCGGCGCGAAACGGCGCCGAGATAAGGTGCGGGAAGAACGCGCGGCCGGTCAGCGCGGCGTGGTTGAGCGGCGACAGCGCCGCCAGCGCGTGGTGGCCGAGCAGGCTCTGGATCGGGTTGTAGCCGAGGAACGCCGCGAACAAGATCGACACCGGCGGCAGGCCGGCGATGGTGTGCGCGGTGCCGGCGGCGACGCCGTGCGCCTCGAGCCCCGCGGTCAGCGCATGCGGCAGGCTCGAGGCGAGCCCGAAGATCATCAGCGTGAAGAAGATCCCGATCGAGAGCACCTGCGCGGAGTTCTGGAAGGTCTGGTTCATGCCGCCGCCCGCGCCCCTGTCCTGCGGCGGCAGGCTGTTCATCACGGCCGCCCGGTTGGGCGAGGCGAACATCCCCATCGAGATGCCGTTGAGGGCGAGGATCCCGGCGAACAGCGGATAGGGGAAGTCGATCGGCAGCAGCGTCATCAGAAAGAAGCTGAACGCCGCGCCGAGCATCCCGCCGGTCGCGAACCAGCGTGCGCCGTAGCGATCGGAGAGATAGCCGGAGGTCGGTCCCGCGAGCAGCATGCCGATCGTCAGCGGCAGCATGTAGATGCCGGCCCACAGCGGCGTTTCGGTGAAGTCGTAGCCGTGCTGCGGCAGCCAGATGCCCTGCAGCCAGATGATCAGCATGAACAGCAGCCCGCCGCGGGCGACCGCCGAGAGGAACGTCGACAGCGTGCCGAACGTGAAGGCGCGGATGCGAAACAGCGGCAGGCGGAACATCGGGTCGCGCACGCGGCGCTCGATCAGCGCGAATGCGAGCAGCGACACGAGGCCGCCGCCGAGCAGGGCGAGCACGCGCGGGCTCGTCCAGCCGGTCGCGTGGCCGCCGTAGGGGCGGATGCCGTAGGTGACAGAGACCATGATCAGGACGAGCCCGAATGCGAACGTGAGGTTGCCTCCCCAGTCGATCGAGGCCGGTTTCGGTTTGCTGCGCTCCTCGAGCTTCAGGTATGCCCAGACCGTTCCGAACAGCCCGACCGGCACGGAGATCAGGAACACCAGCCGCCAGTCGATCGGCGCGAGAATGCCGCCGAGCACGAGGCCGACGAACATCCCGCTGACACCGACGATGTTGTTGATGCCGAGCGCCATCCCGCGCTGGTTGACCGGGAACGCATCCGTCAGGATCGCCGCCGAATTGGCCAGCAGAAACGCCGCGCCGACGCCCTGTACGAGCCTGAACGCGATCAGATAGACGGCGCCCGAGGGCCCGGTCAGCCAATCGACCGTCAACGCCAGCGAGGCGAGCGTGTAGATGACGAAGCCGAGGTTGTACATGCGCACACGGCCGAACATGTCGCCGAGGCGGCCGAGGCTGACGATCAGCACGCTCGTCACCACGAGGAAGCCGAGGATCATCCACAGCAGGTAGAAGCTGTTCGCCGGCACCAGCGGATCGAGATGGATGCCGCGGAAGATGTCCGGCATCGCGATCAGCACGATCGAGCCGTCGAGCGTCGCGAGCAGCACGCCGAGTGTGACGTTCGAGAGCGCGATCCACTTGTAGCGGTCGTTCGTCAAGCGCAGCCGTCCGCCACCGCGAGCCGCGCGTCCCCCGCGAGCTCCGGCAAGGCGAGCACGCGCGCGAGCGCGGTTCCGAGCAGCGCCCGGTCCTCGCATCCGAGCAGGTGCGCGAACTCGCGGATCGCGGCCATGCGCGCCTCGCGGAACTCGTCGAAGCGGGCAACCGTCTCGCGCCCCGCGGCAGTGATCGTCACGCGCTTGACGCGCCGGTCGCTCGGGTCCTCCTGGCGCTCGACCAGGCCGCCCTTGTACAGGCCCTCGACGACCCTGCTGGTCGCGCCCTGCGACAGCGGCAGGCGCCCGGCGAGCACGCCGACCGCGGCGCTGCCGCCGAGCCGGTCGAGCATCACCAGCGTGCGCGCCTGCGAGACCGACAGCTCGAGCTCGGCGACCGCGTCGAGCGGATTGCCCCTGGCTGCGCCCTTCAGATATGCGAGCAGCCGCTCGAGGTCCTCCGCCACCTGCTCAGCTGAGACGTCGGCTGCTAGCGTGGCTCCCGAGGATACATGCATACACACAAGTATTGCACGCATGCTTGGAATATCCGCAGCGCCGCCCGAGGCCGCACAGCCGTGGTGAGGAGCGGTTGCGGACGGGTAGCTTCCCAACCAGCGCAAATCAACCGGAAGGTGCAGAGATGAAGATCGCACGCGCACTGTTGAGAGTCATCGTCGGCGGGCTGTTCATCGGCCACGGGACACAGAAGCTGTTCGGCTGGTTCGGCGGGCCCGGCCTGGACGCGACGGCGCAGGGCTTCGAGAGCCTCGGGATGCGTCCCGGCAAGGCCAACGCGATCGCCGCGGGCGCGGCCGAGACGGGCGGCGGCGCGCTGCTCGTGGGCGGCCTCGCGATGCCGTTCGCCGGATCGGTGCTGACGGCGACGATGCTCACGGCGATCCACCGCGTGCATCTGAAGAACGGGCCCTGGGCCGGCAATGGCGGCTATGAGTACAACCTCGTGCTGATCGCCGCCGCGCTCGCGCTCGTCGAGGTCGGCCCCGGCGCGCTGTCGCTCGACCAGGCGCGCGGGCGCGAGCGCTCGGGGAGCGGCTGGGCGCTCGCCGCACTCGGCGCCGGCGCCCTC
This sequence comes from uncultured Solirubrobacteraceae bacterium, assembly GCA_963822245.1. Lineage (GTDB taxonomy): Bacteria > Actinomycetota > Thermoleophilia > Solirubrobacterales > Solirubrobacteraceae > Palsa-744. The sequence continues at coordinate 74,017 of CAWGGR010000005.1, read as the reverse complement.
GGCGCGATCGGCGCACGCGCAGCCGCCGCCGCGCAGCCGGCCCCGGTGCCCGCAGCGGAGGCGAACGGGCAGCCGCCCGCCACACCGGTGGCGGCCGAGACCACGGGCGCCTGAGCGTCCTCGAGATCCGGCGGCGGCCGCGCGATCGGCGATAGGCTGCGCGGCGATGGGCAGCGACTTCCTCGTCAGGCGCGATGACCTGCGCAGCTCGCGCATCGCCGCGGCCGACGTCGGTGCGCCGCGGGCCGGGCAGGCTCTGCTGCGCGTCGACACGTTCGGACTGACCGCCAACAACATCACCTACGCGGTGTTCGGCGAGGCGATGTCCTACTGGGACTTCTTCCCCGCCGAGAGCGGCTGGGGACGCGTACCGATGTGGGGCTTCGCCGAGGTCGAGCAGGGCGCGGTGGACGGCGTCGAGCCGGGCACCCGCGTCTATGGGTATCTGCCCCCCTCCTCGCAGCTGCTCGTCACCCCGGTGGCCGTCGGCGCCGAGGGCTTCATCGACGGCGCGCCCCATCGCGCGGCGCTGCCCTCGGCCTACCACCGCTACCTCGCGAGCGGCGCCGACCCGTTCTATCGCGCCGAGACCGAGGAGCTGCAGATGCTGCTGCGGCCACTGTTCTTCACGTCTTTCCTGATCGACGATCAGCTCGCCGACGACCGTCTCAGCGAGCGCGGTCCGGTCATGATCTCGAGCGCCTCGAGCAAGACCGCGATCGGCGTCGCGTTCCTGCTCGCCCAGCGCGACGGCGTCGAGGTGATCGGCCTGACATCGCCGCGCAGCGCCGAGTTCGTCGAGGGCCTCGGCATCTATGGCCGCGTTGCCAGCTATGAGGAGATCGACACGCTCGAGCAGGAACCGGCGACGTTCGTCGACATCGCCGGCGACGCGGCCGTGCGCGGCGCCGTGCACGCGCATTTTCGCGATCAGCTGCTGCACAGCATGGCTGTCGGCGTCACGCACTGGGAAGAGTTCGGCGCCGGCCAGGGAGATCTGCCGGGTCCGCATCCGATCTTCTTCTTCGCCCCCGACCGCGTCACCAAACGCTCCAAGGACTGGGGCGCAGGCGGCCTGCAGAGCCGCGTCGCCGACGCCTGGCACCCGTTCTGCGAGTGGACCGGCGAGTGGCTCGAGGTCGCGCGCGGCGAGGGCTTCGAGTCCGTGCAGAGCACATATCTCGACGTGCTCGAGGGACGCGTGCCGCCGACGCTCGCGCATGTGCTGACGCTGCCCGCCTAGCGTTCGCCCGAGCTCATCGCGCGCAGTTGCGCGAGGATCAGCGGCTGATGCCCGGCGCCCGCAACCTGCTCAACCTGAACGGCGTCGGCAAGGGCTACGGCAGCCGCGTGGTGCTCGGCGACATCACGCTCGGCGTCTCCGCCGGCGAGCGCGTCGGCGTCGTCGGCGCAAACGGAGGTGGCAAGTCGACGCTGCTGCGCCTGATCGCCGGCGTCGAGGACGCCGACGCCGGGACACTCACGCGAACCGGCAGCGTCGCGGTTGCAATGCTCGACCAGGACGACCGGCTCGACCAGCAGCGAACGATCCGCGAAGTGCTCGTCGGCGAGCGCGCCGAGCATGAGTGGGCCGGCTACGCAGCATTTCGAGGCGTGCTCGCGGGCCTGCTCGGGGGCGTTTCACTCGGGCTGTTCGCAGACGGCGTCGACACGCCGCTCGCGGGCCTCTCGGGCGGCGAGCGCAGGCGCGTCGCGCTCGCGCGGCTGCTACTCGACGCGCCCGAGCTGCTGCTGCTCGACGAGCCCACCAACCATCTCGACGTCGAAGCCGTCGACTGGCTCGCCGCACACCTCGCCGCGCGGCGCGGCTCGCTGCTCGTCGTCACCCACGATCGCTGGTTCCTCGACGAGGTCTGCACCTCAACATGGGAGCTCGCCGACGGCGCGGTGCACCAGTACGAAGGCGGCTACGCGGCGTATGTGCTCGCTCGCGCGGAGCGCGACCGGCAGTCTGAAGCGCGCGAGGACCGGCGCCGCCAGCTCGTGCGCAAGGAGCTCGCGTGGCTGCGCCGCGGCCCGCCTGCGCGGACCACCAAGCCGAAGTTCAGGATCGAGGCCGCCAATGCGCTGATCGACGACGAGCCGCCCGCGCGCGATCGCGCCGAGCTGCTGCGCTTTGCGAGCGCGCGCCTCGGCGGCAAGGTGCTCGACGCGATCGACGTGTCGCTGACGCTCGGCGCGCGCGAGGTGCTGCGCGAGCTGACCTGGCGCCTGGGGCCGGGCGATCGCGTCGCGCTCGTCGGCGTCAACGGCTCCGGCAAGACCTCGTTGCTGAAGCTGCTCGCCGGCGAGCTCGAGCCGACCGGGGGCCGCGTCGAGCGCGGCGCGACGGTGCGTCTCGCGCATCTCTCCCAGGACGCAGTCGAGCTGCCCGCGCAGCTGCGCGTGCTCGAGGCGCTCGAGGAGGTACGCGGCCATGCCACGCTCAGCGACGGGCAGGAGATCACCGCCGCGCTGCTGTGCGACCGCTTCGGCTTCCGCGGCGAGAAGGCGCGCACGCTCGTCGGTGAGCTGTCCGGCGGCGAGCGCCGCCGCCTCGCGCTGATGCGCCTGCTGATGGCCGAGCCGAACGTGCTGCTGCTCGACGAGCCGACGAACGACCTCGACATCGACACGCTGACCGCGCTCGAGGATCTGCTCGACGGCTGGCCGGGAACCCTGATCGTCGTCAGCCACGACCGCTACTTCGTCGAGCGCGTCTGCGACAACGTCCACGCGCTCACGCCCGCAGGCGGGATCGTGCATCTCCCCGGCGGCATCGAGCAGTACCTGCACGAGCGCCGTGAGCAACACCGCGAGCCGTCGGCGAGTGGCCGCGCCGAGCAGCCCGAGCCTGCGCCGGGAGCGCAGATCCGCGCTTCGCGCAAACACGTCCAGCGCGCCCAGCGCGAGCTGAAACGGCTCGAGCGATCGATCGAGCAGCTCGCCGACCGCGAGGCCGGGTTGGCCGAGCAGATGGCCGCGAACGCCTCCGACCATGCGAAGCTCGGGGCGCTGCAGGCTGAGCTCGAGCTGCTCCTCGCCGAGCGCGACGCGCTCGAGACGGCCTGGCTCGAGTCCTCCGAGGCACTCGACGGGGAACCTGCCAACGATCAGTAGGTGTGTTACTATGCTATATAGCTATTACCATACTAGTGCTAGGAAGGTGGCCCCCGATGTCCGACATCACGCGAGTCAACCTATGGGGCTTCGTCAACGCGTATCTCGTGCGCGAGGACGACGGCCTGACGCTCGTCGACACGACGCTCCCGCAGGGCGCGAGGAAGATCCTTGCCGCCGCCGGCGAGCTCGACGCGCCGGTCACGCGAATCGCCCTCACCCACGCCCACGGCGATCACATCGGCTCGCTCGACGCCGTAAAGGCGGCGTTTCCCGGCGCCGAGGTCGTGATCGGCACACGCGAAGCGCGCCTGCTGGAGAAGGACAAGACGCTCGAGGAGGACGAGCCTCACACGAAGGTCAAGGGCGACTACCGCGGTGCTAGGACGAAGCCGACGCGCACGCTCGAGGCGGGCGACCATGTCGGCTCGCTGCTCGCCGTCGCAAGCCCCGGGCACACCCCCGGCCACATCGCCTACCTCGACGAGCGCGACGGCACGCTGTTCTGCGGCGACACGTTCTCGACGCTCGGCGGGGTCGCGACGTCGGCGCGCCTGAACCCGCGCTTCCCGCTGATCCTGATGGGCACCTGGAACCGGCCGATGGTGCTCGAGAGCGCACGCGCGCTGCGCGCGCTCGAGCCCGCGAGCCTCGCACCGGGCCACGGCAAGATCGTCGGCTCGCCGCTCGCCGCGATGGACGCGGCGATCGCGCGCGCGAGCTGAGCGTGCCGCGCCAGGGCCTCGATACCGAGCAGGTCGTCCGGGCGGCCGTCGAGCTCGCCGATGAAGGTCTCCAGCAGGCGACGTTCGCGCGGCTCGCCGAGAGGCTCGGCGTGCGCGCGCCGTCGCTCTACAACCACGTCAACGGCCGCGACGAGCTGCTGCGGCTGCTGGCGCTGCGCGGCCTGAGCGGCCTCGGCGATGCGATCGCGGCAGCCGCCGCTGGCCTCGCCGGCGAGGACGCGCTGCGCGCGACCGCGCACGCGTACCGCACGTACGCGCTCGCGAACCCGGGCAGCTATGAGGCGATGCAGGCGGCGCCGAACGACGGCGATCGCGACGTCGGCGACGCCGCCGCGCGGCTGCTCGCGCTGCTCGGCGCGATCCTGCGCGCATGGGAGCTCGACGAGCAGGAGACGATCGACGCGATCCGCGTACTGCGCAGCGGCCTGCACGGCTTCGTGGCGCTTGAGCGCGGCGGCGGCTTCGCGCTCGCACGCGACCTCGACATCTCCTTCGAGCGGCTGATCGACACGCTGATCGCCGGACTCGCGCTCGCCGATCGCGACGCCGCGCGGGCGCCGCGCAGCGGCGCGGCTACTGGTTCTGCGCGAGCGGCTCAGGCCAAGCGGCGCTGAGCAGGTCGAACAGCAGCACGTCGCGGCGCTCGAAGCTGCTCGCGTCGATGTCGCGAACGGCGCGCGCGACGGCCTCCTCGAAGGCGATCGAGTCGAGCCGGCTGGAGTCGGAGTCCATCATCTGAGGGCGCTCTCCGGGTGACCACTGCAGCTCAGTTGAACCATGCAGCAATCCTCGCGTGTCACTGAAGCGGTGTCCATACCGCTGTTGCGTGATCGTGTGAGATCAGCCCAGCGCGTGGCCCTCGCCGAGCGCCTTGGCGACGAGGTGCGCGCGCGAGCGCGCGCCGACCTTCGCCATCGCGTTGCGCACGTGCGTGCGCACCGTGTCGTGGGCGATGCGCAGCTCATCTGCGATCTCCGGGCCGGTGTTGCCGTCGGCGACGAGACGGACGACCGTCAGCTCGCGCTCGGACAGGCTGCCCGGCTGCGGCTCGGGGGGCACCGAGCGGCGGAAGCGCCGTCCCCAGCGCGAGGTGTTGAGCGCGACGAACAGGACCTGCCGGTGGCCGGTGACTACCTCGACGGTCGCCGCCCACTGCACAGCGACGCTCGCGCCGTCCGCGCACAGCAGCTGAACGTCGCCGGTGAAGTGACCGGCCGCGAGCATCGCCTCCCAGGCGCTGCGCTCGAGCTCCTCGCCGGCGTGGAACTCGTAGATCGGGCGGCCGATGATGTCCTCGCGCGCGTAGCCGACGAGCCGCAGGTACGCGCCGTTGGCGTCGCGCTGGCGGCGATGGCTGTCGAGCAGCAGCATCGGGTTGCGCGACTGCTTGAAGGCTGCGTCGAACAGCTTCGCCCAGCCGCCCTGGGCAGCGTGCGTCGGCGCGGCGCTCATCGCTGCGCCCTCGGCGCCGCAGACGTACCCGGATTGATCGTGGCCTTCTTCACTGTGCGCATGCGCAGACTTCCCGGCTTGCAAGTCTCGGCCAGGGCAGGGTGAGGAGGGCTCGCCCGATGCGGGTGACGGGCGGCTCCCGCGCCGGAGAAGGCGCTAGGTGCTCCTCGCCGGCAGGATCGCGCGCATCCTCGCGAGCGCCGCCGGCTCGCCTTCGACGCGCGCTCCCCGCCCGAGCGCCGCGGCGCCGTCGAGCGCTCCCGCGATCAGCGCCGCGAGCGTCTCCGCGTCGGCGCTGATACGCACCGCCGGGTCCTGCGCCGGGCCGACGTGCACCGCGCCCTCGCCGTCACGGATCTCGAGCGAGACGACGTCATCGTCCTCGACGTGCAGCTCATAGGCCTCGCTGACGCCACGTGCCGCGTGCGGATCGAAGCCGGCGCGCAGCGCGAGCACGAGCCAGCGCGCGCGAAACGGCCGAGCGCCGGCGTCGGCCGGCAGCGTCCGCATCCCCCATCGCGTCAGCTCGAGGATCGCGTCGCCGAGGCGCTCGCCCTCCGCGGTCAGCTCGTAGACGACGACCGAGCTGGCCGGCGCCGGCAGGCGCCGGCGGGCGATCAGACCGTTGTCCTGCATCTCGCGCAGGCGCGCCGCGAGCAGGTTCGTGGGAATGCTCACCAGCCCGTCCCTGAGATCGGTGTAGCGGCACGGCCCGGCGAGCAGCTCGCGCACGATCAACAGCGTCCAGCGCTCGCCGGCCAGGTCGAGCGCGTGCGCGAGCCCGCAGAACTGCTGATAGGAGCGGGCCATTGTGATTTACTTTAGCAAGCAGTCACTTTGACTTTACAAGCAAGCTGGAAGGCGGGCAATGAGCGCGACGACCGACAGGCCGAACAAGCGGCGCATCGAGATCGTGCTCGGGCGCTACACGCTCAATCCGCTGATACGCGCGATGTTCAAGGTCGGCGTCACGCCGCCGGGGATGGCGCTCGTGGAGACGACCGGCCGGCGCTCGGGCGCGCTGCGCCACACGCCGATCATCTGCATGCGCGAGCGCGACTCGCTCTGGCTTATCGCCCAGCACGGGCGGCACGCCGGCTGGGTGCGCAACTTCGAGGCCGACCCGCGGGTGCGAGTGCGGCTCGGCCGCCGCTGGCTGTCGGGCACCGCCGAGCTGCTCCCCGACGACGACGTCAAGGCGCGCATCCGCACGTTCGCCGACAGCGCGCTCGGGCGCGCGATGACCGCGGCGACGTTCCGCGCGCTCGAAAGCCAGCCGGTCAGCGTGCGCATCCAGCTGCAGCAGTAGTTCGCGTAGGCTGTCGCGGCGATGGCGCTGGCCGCACTTCCGGGACTGACGCTGCACTACGAGGAGCGCGGGCGCGGCCGGCCGCTGCTGCTGATCGCGGGGATCCCGGCGATCGCGAGCGACTGGCGGCAGCTGGCCGAGAGCCTGGCCGACGGCACCCACCGCGTGCTCGCCTACGACAACCGCGGCAGCGGCGAGAGCTCGGTCACACCCGGCCCCTATTCGACGGCGTTGATGGCGGCTGACGCGCTCGCGCTGCTCGACCACCTCGGCATCGAGCAGGCCGACGTGTTCGGCATGTCGATGGGCGGGATGATCGCCCAGGAGCTCGCACTGCTCGCGCCCGCACGCGTCCGCCGCCTCGTGCTCGGCTGCACGCACGCTGGTCGCGCGCACGCCCGCGCCGCGCCGGCCGCGTCCGGTCGCGCGTTCGCGCTCGAGACCGACGACTGGGCGCTGCGCATGCGCACGCTCGCGCCGTTCGCGTTCGCCGAGGGCGTCGACACGGACCTGCTCGAGGCGTTCATCGCGAAGAAGTCTCTCGACGTCCAGGACCCGGTCGGCTACCGCGCGCAGATCGCCGCGGTGCTCGGCCACGACACCGCGGAGCGGCTCGGCCAGATCCGCGCGCCGACGCTGATCCTCACCGGCGATGATGACCGCGTGATCCCCGGCGCGAGCAGCGAGCTGCTCGCCGCGCGGATCGCGGATGCGAAACTGACTGTGATCCCGGGCACGGGACACCTGTTCTTCCTCGAGCGGCCCGATCAGACGGTCGCGATCCTCGAGGACTTCCTGGGGGAGTGAGCGCATGTCCGATCGCATCGCCGTGCTGTTCGACATCGACGGGACACTGCTCGTCAGCGGCGGCGCCGGCGCCGCCTCCTGGCGGCTCGCGTTCGATGAGCTCTATGGCATTCCGGCCGACATCGGCGCGTTCACCGACGCCGGCATGACCGACCCGGAGGTCGGGCGCAGGACGTTCGAATCGGTGCTGCACCGCGCTCCCGAGCGCAGGGAGTTCACGCGCCTGCTCGAGCGCCGCCTGCACCACCTGCACGACACGGTCGCCGAATCGGCCGACTATCGCGTGCTCGCGGGCGTCGAGGAACTGCTGCCGCGGCTGATCGAGGAGGGCTACCTGCTCGGCCTCGTGACCGGCAACGTCGAGGCCGCGGCGCACGTCAAGCTGCACCGCGCGAGGCTCAACCGCTTCTTCTCCTTCGGCGGCTACGGCTCGGATTCGACCGACCGCGGCGAGCTGACGCGCGTGGCGCTGAAACGCGCGAGCCTCGTCTACGGCGAGGCGGTCGCGCGCGCCGCGGCGCTCGCCGTCGGCGACACGCCGCACGACGTCACCGGCGCGCACGCCGCCGGGATCGAATGCGTCGCCGTCGCGAGCCACAAATCGAGCATCGGCGAACTCGAAGCGGCCGGTGCCGACTTCACGATCGCCTCGCTCGCCGACGGGCTGCCGTTGTAAAGCGTGCCCGGCGCCAAGCAACGCAGCGGCTATGACGCGGTGATCGTCGGCGGCGGTCACAACGGCCTCACCGCCGCCGCCTACCTCGCGCGCGCCGGGCGCTCGGTGCTCGTGCTCGAGCGCCGAGGAGAGCTCGGCGGCGCGGCCGTCTCCGAGCGCGCCTTCGCCGGCGTCGACGCGCGCGTCTCGCGCTACTCCTACCTCGTCAGCCTGCTGCCCGCGCAGATCATCGACGAGCTGTCGCTGAAGCTGACGCTCGCCGGCCGCAAGGTCTCCTCCTACACGCCCGACCCGCGCAGCGGCGGCGCCCGCGGCCTGCTCGTCGACAGCTCAGACCCGGCGGCGACACGCGCTTCGTTTCATGCGCTGAGCGGAGGCGAGCGCGAGCAGCAGGCGTGGGAGGCGTTCTATGCGATGACCCGCAAGGTCGCCGCGGTCGTGTTCCCGACACTGACCGAACCGCTGCGCTCGCGCGAGCAGCTGCGCGCGATGCTCGGCGACGACGGCGCCTGGGAGGCGCTGTTCGAGCGGCCGCTCGCGGCCACCGTCGAGCGCTCCTTCAGCGACGACCTCGTCGCCGGTGTGGTGCTGACCGACGCACTGATCGGCACGTTCGCCGCTGCCGCAGACGCCGAGCTGCGCCAGAACCGCTGTTTGCTCTACCACGTGATCGGCGGCAGCACGGGCGAGTGGCGCGTGCCGCTCGGCGGGATGGGCGCGGTGTCCGCGTGCCTCGCCGACGCCGCGCGCGCGGCCGGCGCGGAGCTGCGCACGGGCGCGGAGGTGTCGAGCATCGAGCCGGCGGCCGGCGGTGTCGACGTGCGCTTCAACGACGGTCGGCGCGAGCGCGAGGTGCACGGGCAGCATGTGCTCGTCGGCGCCGCCCCCGTTGAGCTCGAGCGGCTGCTCGGACGCGCCCCCGGCCCGCGCCCGGAGGGCTCGCAGCTGAAGGTCAACCTGATGCTCTCGCGGCTGCCGCGCCTGAAGGACGACGCCGTCAGCGCCGAGCGCGCGTTCTCCGGCACCTTCCACGTCAACGAGACCGCCGAGCAGCTGCAGCGAGCCTACGAGCAGGCCGCCGCCGGGCTCCTGCCCGAGCTGCCGCCGTGTGAGAGCTACTGCCACTCGCTCACCGACCCGAGCATCCTCGGCCCCGAGCTGCGCGCCTCCGGCGCGCACACGCTGACGCTGTTCGCGCTGCACATGCCCGCGCGCCTGTTCGCCGCCGATCCACAGGGCGCGCGCGAGGGGGCGCTCGCGGCGACGCTGCGCTCGCTCGACAGCGTGCTCGCCGAGCCGATCGCCGGCTGCATCCTCGCCGACCGAAACGGCGAGCCGTGCATCGAGGTGCGCAGCCCGCTCGACATCGAGGCCGAGCTGCGCATGCCTGGCGGGCACATCTTCCACCGCGACCTCGCCTGGCCGTTCGCCGAGACGAGCGAGCAGGTCGGCAGCTGGGGTGTCGAGACCGCCGATCCGCGCGTGTTGCTGTGCGGTGCCGGCGCGCGACGCGGCGGTGGCGTCAGCGGCATCCCCGGGCGCAACGCCGCGATGGCCGTGCTCGCCGCCGGCGCGTAGCTCAGCGCGGCGCGGCGCGGCGCGGCGTCTCTCAGCGCGGCCGCGGCGAGTCCGGCCAGCGGCCGTGCTCGTCGAAGTAGACGCGCGCCTGCTCCTCCGCGTCGCGCTCGCGATCGCCGTCGACCGAGGCGCGGTACAGCCAGCTGATCGCGAAGATCGCAAGGCCCGCGCTGACGACGCTCGCACCGCCCTCGAGGTCGACTTCGCTGCCGAAGGCCATCGCGATCAGCCCCGCCAGCACGACGAGCGAGGGGAGCACGTAGCGCAGGCCGATCAGCAGCCGCCCCGGCGGCTCGCCGGGCTTGCCCTGCGTCTCGATCGGTGGGTCGTGCGAAGCCATCGCTTCCATCGTTCTACACCATTGCACCGAGGTTTCCTCGGCCGTGCGCGAAGCGAGCATTGCCCGCACCGTTCACCAGAGGTTTCCTCGGCCGTGCGCTAGCCGAGCGCAGACGCGCCCGATGCGCGCACCGCCCGCCAGCCGCGGCGCGTGGTGGTGAGCGCGAGCGCGCTCGCGCTCACCATCGCGAGCAGCTGCACGGCGAGCGCGAAGCTCGTGCTCGCGAGCGCGAGCGGCCCGGTCGTCTCGGCCGCGAGGCGCGGCGCGTCGAGCGGCAGCGTGATCGTATAGACCGCCGTCGCGAGCGCGATCGCGACCATCGCCGCGACGACGAACGTCGCGAAGCCGAGCGCGTACAGCAACAGGCCGCGCGCGAGCTGGATCGCGAACAGCGCGCGGCGCGCCGCGAACACACAGACGACCCCGCAGATCACGCCCGCGAGCTCCCACGCGACGAATGCCGCGCGCGCGGCCGGAGCCCCGTGGAGCGTCGGCTGGGAGTGCGCGATCGCGACGAGCACGGCGGTGAGCGCGACGAACACCGCGACCGCCGCAAACGGAAGGCTGAGCAGCCCGCGCAGCTGCGGGCGGCTGCGCCCCTGATCGAGTGCGAGCACGACGAGCGGCAGCGCGCCGAGGACGACCGCCACGGACGCCAGCGCCGCCAGCACCTGCACCGTCAGATGCGCGCTCCCGAGCGCCACGTGCGCGCCGGCAGCAGCTGGAAACGGGTTGTCCTCGGTCGCCTCGTAGAAGCCGAAGCCGGCGATCGCGAACGCGAACCAGCAGGCGAGCACGCCGCTGACGCTCGCGCGCAGACGCTCACCCGCATCGAGCACGCCGCCGAGCCCGGCGGGCGGGCGCACGTGTGCGAGCAGCGCTCCGCGCAGCAGGTCAAGCAACGTGCCCGCCCGCACCGGTGCCTGCTCGAGCAGCGCGCGCATCTCCTCGCCGTAGCGGCGACGGAAGGCGAGCGGGTAGAGCGCCAGCAGCAGGACCGCGAGATGCCGCTTCACGACATTGCCCCCGCCGCGCGCAGACGGTCGAGGCCGCTGCGGGTGACGCGCTCGAGCGCGCTCAGCTGCTCGCCGAGCGCGGCCGCGCCGGCGCTCGTCAGGCGGTAGGGCCGGCGCCGATCCTCGGCCGGGAGCGACTCGATCAGGCCGTTGCCCTCGAGCCGCGACAGCGCCCCGTAGAGGGTGCCCGGGCCGAGCCGCACGCCCGCGATCTGCTCGACGTCGCGGGTGATCGCATAACCGTGCTTGGGCCCGTCGGCGAGACTCGTCAGCACGAGCAGGCCGGGGTCAGTAGATCGCTCACTGGTGTATCGCATAGCGTAATAGTAGCGTGGGGCGTGTACGGGCGCAAGCGACCGCGGCAATGGTGCCCCACAGCGGCCCGGCGGCCGACAGCCGGAGCGCTCGGCCAGCTACGCGGCGAGCGTCGCCGCTGCCGCGTCCTGCTCAGCGCGCGCGAGGCTCGAGAAGCGCATCGTGCCGTCGTCGAGCTTACCGTGGCGCAGCGTGAAGACGTCCTGGGCGTAGTTCATGCCGAGCCGAAACGGGGCCTTCGCGCCCTGGCGCGGGAACTGCGCGAGCGAGCGCTGGACATAGCCGGAGGCGAGGTCGAGCAGCGGCCGCGTGGGCTGCGCCGGGTCCATGCTCGCGGGCGTCGCCTGGCGGAAGCCGTTCACGTCCATGTACGTGAGCAGGCGGTTGACGAATTCGCTGACGAGATCCGCCTTGAGCGTCCACGAGGCGTTCGTGTAGCCGACGACGAACGCGAAGTTGGGGACCCCGCCGAGCATCAGCCCCTTGTACGCGATCATCTCTTCCGGCGCGATCACGCGCCCATCGACGCTCAGCTGCAGGCCACCCAACGCGAGCAGGTTCAGGCCGGTCGCGGTCACGATCACGTCGGCCTCGAGGGCGGCGCCGGACTCGAGCTCGAGGCCGGTCTCGGTGAAGGTCGAGATCCGGTCGGTGCAGACGGAGACGCGCCCGGCTGAGATCGCCGCGAACAGATCGCCGTCGGGCACCAGGCACATGCGCTGATCCCACGGCTCATAGCGGGGATTGAAGTGGGTGTCGATCGCATAGCCCGCCGGCAGCTCGCGTTCGAGGCCTTTGCGGATCAGCGACCTCACGAAGCCCGGCCGGCGGCGGCTGAGCTGAAAGACGAGCGTCGCGATCGCGACGTTCTTCCAGCGCGCGATCGCATACGCGAGCCGGCTCGGCAGGAAGCGGCGCAGAGTGTTGGCGATCGGGTCCTCGGCGGGGACCGAGACGATGTAGCTGGGCGAGCGCTGCAGCATCGTCACGTGCGCCGCGCGCTCGGACATCGCGGGCACGAGCGTGACTGCGGTCGCGCCGCTGCCGATCACGACGACGCGCTTGCCCGTGTAGTCGTAGTCCTCAGGCCAGTGCTGCGGATGGATCAGCTTGCCGGCGAAGCGCTCGGCGCCGGGGAAGTCGGGGGTGAAGCCCTCGTCGTAGCGGTAGTAGCCGCTGCACACGAACAGGAAGCCGCAGGTCACCGCCGCACGCTCGCCGCTGTCGGCGTGCTCGACCGTGACCGTGTAGCGCGCCTCGGCGCTCGACCACGCCGCGCTGATGACCCTGCGTTTGAAGCGGATCTGACCTTCGATCCCGCCCTCGCGCGCGGTCGCGCGGACGTAGTTGAGGATCGACGGGCCGTCGGCGATCGCCTTCGCGTTCGTCCACGGCCGGAAGCGATAACCGAGCGTGTGCATGTCGGAGTCCGAGCGGATCCCCGGGTAGCGGAACAGGTCCCAGGTGCCGCCGATCGCATCGCGCGCCTCGAAGATCGCGTAGGACTTCTGCGGATGCTCGGCCTGGAGGTGATGCGCGGCGCCGATCCCCGACAGACCCGCGCCGACGATCAGCACGTCGAAGTGCTCGCTCGCAGGCGGCGGGCCCCCCTCCTCCTCGCGGCTTTTCGTGCGCAACAGTCTCACGAGCGCCTGTGCCTGCGCGTCAGCATCCGCTCGAGCGGGTCGAGCACGCGGTAGTAGTGCGTCGGCGCGATCCGCGCGAGCGCATCGAAGATGTACGCGTCCGTGCCGACGAGGATGCGCGCCTTGCCCGCGTCGATGCCGCGGTGGATGATCTCCGCGGCGCGCTCCGGGCTCGTGCGCACGAGCGCCTCGAAGTCATCGGCGAGCTGCTCCTTGGTGCGGCCTTCGCCGCGCGGGTCGGAGTTCAGGCGCCCGTTGCGCGCGATGTTCGTCCTGACGCCGCCGGGATGCACGGTGATCGCCCTCACGCCGCTGCCGCCGAGCTCGTGGCGGAGTGACTCGGTGAAGCCGCGGACGGCGAACTTCGACGCGCAGTAGGCGCTCTGATGGGGGATCCCGACCAGGCCGAACACGCTCGAGGTGTTGACGATCGCGCCCGAGCCCTGCTCGAGCAGGACCGGCAGGAACGCGCGCACGCCGTGCACGACGCCGTCGAAGTTGATGCTCAGCAGCCACTCGTCGTCCTCGGGCGAGGCGCCTGCGACACTCGAGGACAGCGCGACGCCCGCGTTGTTGAAGACCGCGCCGATCGGCGCCGGCGCCCACTCGCGGACGTCGGCCGCGAGTGCGAGGAGGCCCTGGCGGTCGCGCACGTCGAGGACGCGGACCAGCGACGGCCCTTCGATCAGGCCGGCCGTCTCCGCCAGCGTGTCGGCGTCCGCGTCGACGATCGCGACCGGGCAGCCGTGCGCGGAGAGCCGCTGCGCGAGCCCGCGCCCGATGCCAGAGCCGGCGCCGGTGATCACGGCTGTCTGCCCGGCGAGCGGGGTTTGTGTGCTGCTCAGCATCGCGACTCCGCGTGTTCACATCTCGAGGGCCAGGTGGTACTCACGAGTACCACTCCCGTGTATCCTATGGTACTGACAAGTACCATGACTTTGCAAGCAGCCTATGAAGCGACCGCCGAGGTGCGCGGCCCACACGCGCTCGAGCCGGCGCCCAGCGATGACCCGCACCGCGACCGCCTGCTCGCCGGGCTCGCGCAGTCGATCCGCGAGAACGGCCTCGCGGGCACGCAGATCACGGACATCGTGCGCAACGCGAAGGCCTCGCGGCGCACGTTCTACCAGTCGTTCGCCGACAAGGAGAGCTGCTTCGCCGAGCTCGCCGAAGCACTCACGACCGCGTCGCTCAGCCAGGTCGAGGCGGCGATCGACGCGCGCGCGCGATGGGAGCTGCAGATCGATGGGTCGATCGATGCCTACCTCGACATCCTCGACGCGGACCCCGCGATGGCGATCACCTTCTCGAGCGACCTGCCGATGCTCGGCAAGCGCGGCGTCGAGATTCAGCGGTCGGGGATCGAGCGCTTCGCCGAACTGTTCGTACGCCTCGCCCACTCCGAGCCGGCGCGCCTGGCGGGCGTGCGCGAGGTGTCGCTCGAGAAGGCGGTGATGCTCGTCGGCGGCCTGCACGAGATGATCGTGCGCACGGTCGATCGCGGCGAGCCCGTCAAGGCGCTGGCACCGGTCGCCAAAGACGTGATGAAGGCCGTGCTCGACCCCTCGCGCGGCTGAGCCGCGGCGCCGCGGCGGTGGGAGGAGGCGGCCAAGTAGGCTGCTGGGCCGTGCCTGCCCGATCACTCTCGCCCGTGCGGGCCCCGGCTCTGCCCCGCGACCGGCTCGCCGGCTGATGGCGGGCGCGAGCGACAGCCCGGCCGAGGCGTCAGGCCAGCACAGGCACCGGCTCTCGCGAGTCGCCCACCGGCGCGAGGTCAACAGGACGTCGCACAAGATCCTGCACGACGCGCGCAAACAGCTCGGGCGGCGGCTGCTGAAACTTCTCGGCTTCCTCGTGTTCGCGCTGCTGATCATCAAGGTGATCCCGGGACTCGAGAGCGCGTTTGAAGACCTGAAAAACGTCAGCATCGAGTGGGTCATCTTCGCGCTCGCGATCGAGACGATCTCGGAGGTCGGCTACGTCGTGTCCTGGCGCGGGATCCTCGACCCGGAGAACCTCCTCGCCGGGCGCACACGAGGGGTCGGCCTCGGCGCGCGCGTGGCATGGGCGCAGCTCGGCGGCGGCATGATCATCCCCGGCGGCACCGTCGCGAGCATGGGTATCGGCGGCTGGTTCCTGCACCGCCTCGGCATGTCGATGGAAAACGTCGCCGAGCGGCAGTTCGTGCTGATGTTCCTGAACTCGACGATCGACGGGCTCGCGATCATCTTCTTCGGGGTCGGGCTCGCGATCGGCGTGTTCCCGGGTGAAGCGAGCCTCGCGCTGACGCTGCTGCCGGCAGCGGTCCTGAGCGTCGGCTTCGTGCTCGCGCTGTTCATCGCCGGCAAGGCCGACGTGCTGAGCGCACGCACAGCCGAGCGCCGGCCGAAGGTCTCGGCGGCGATCGGCACGCTGGCGAACGCGGTGCAGGGCGTGTACGCGCTGCTGCGCCACCGCGGCAGCTTCAAAATCGTCCTCGGGGCGATCACATATCTGCTCTTCGACATGCTCGTGCTGTTCACCGCGTTCACCGCCATAGACGCCCATTCCCCGCCGACGTTCGCGATCGTCGCGCTGAGCTATCTGCTCGGCGGCCTCGCCGGCTCGATCCCGCTGCCGGCGGGCCTCGCCGGCGTCGCCGGGATGGCGGCGATGCTCGTCGTCTTCGGCGTCGGCAGGAACGAAGCGATCGCCGCGGTCGTGCTCTACCAGGCGATCGGCTACATCGTCCCGCTTGTCGGCGGCGGCATCGCGTACGTGTTCCTGCGGCGGATGTTCGGGCCGATGGGCCATGATGAGGACACCGACGCGGGCACGCCCGGCGACCTGCCCGCCGGCGCGACCGCCTGAGCGCTAGATACGCGCCGCGAGCACGCCGCAGCCGAGCCCGATCGCCACCCCGCCGATGACATCGCTCGGGTAGTGCACGCCGGTGTGGACGCGGGAGTACGCGACGGCGCCGGCCAGCGGAACGAGCGCCGGCGCGAGGACGGGCAGCTCGCCGCACGCGGCGCCGGCGAACGCGAACGCGGCGGCGCTGTGGCCGGAGGGGAACGACGTCGAGCGCGGCGTGCGGATCAAGGTCGGCTGCGAGCGCGAGAACGGCCGGCGGCGCCGCACGAGCAGCTTCGCCGGGCCGTTCGCGACGAGCGCCGCGATCGAGATCGCGGCGAGGCCGCGGCCGGCCGCGCGGCGCCCGCCGCGGCCGCCGAACAGCGCGAGCGCGCCGGCCACGAGCAGCCACAGCCGCGAGTAGTTCGCCGCGCGCGTGATCACGACGAGCGAGCGGTCGCGCGTCGGCGAGCGCGCTGCGAAGGAGCGCCCCATCAGGTGAGAGTCCAGTTGACGGACGCGATCCCAAGGCGTCAACCGCGCCGTGCGCTTCCGCCGGCGGCGCGCGGCCGCGGCCCTCATCGCCCGGCCGCCACGCGCAGCAGCGCGCCGAAGCTCTCGCCCGTGAGCGACACCGCCCGCGCAGCCGGCGACAGGCCGGCGCCGCGGGGCAGCCGCACGCGCAGCGCCCCGGGGAGGGACTCGAAGCGCAGCGGCGGCTCGAGCACGAGCGCCTCGCCGTCGAGGCCGATCGCGACGGGCCCCTCGGCATGGACGACGAACTCCGGCGCCGACCACGACAGCAGGCCGGGATATCGCTGCGCCTGGCCGACCAGCTCGAGCGCGACGAGCTTGGAGACGTCCGCGCCGCGGACGCGGGCCGCGACGATGCCGAGCGTCCCCGTGTCGATCCGCCTGCGCGTGCCCGCGCCGGACAGGTGCGTGAGCTCATACGGGTTGTTCGACACGAGCACCAGCGGCGCGTCATCGCAGGTGCTCCCATCGGCGGTCGCGAACTCGAGGTCGATCGGATCCGCGCCGGGGCCGAGCAGGTCGGGCAGCATGCGCGTCCACGTCTCGAGCTTCGCGTCGCGATACTGCTCGGACTGGACGACCTGCGCGTAGACGCCGAGCGATGCGTTGTTGACGAACACGCGGTCGTTCACGCGCGCGAGGTCGATGCGCCGCTCGACGGCATCACCGAACGCGTCGAGCGCCCCGACGACGTCATCGCGATCGAGGCCGAGGTCGAGCGCGAAGTGGTTGCGCGTCCCCGCCGGAACGCACACGTGCGCGACATCCCGGCGAGCGGCGACCGTCGCGACGAGCGCCTGCGAGCCGTCGCCTCCCGCCATCCCGATCACCTCGGCGCCGCGCGCGATCGCGCCCTCGGCGAGCTCGAGCAGATCGTCGCCCGGCTGCAGCACGATCGGCTCGATCCCGCGCCGCCGCGCCTCCGCGGCGAGGTCGAAGCGCTCGGCCTTGCCGCCGCCAGACTTGAGGTTGATGATCAGCGCCGCCGCGTCGGCCGCGCCGACCGGCACCGCGATCGCGGCCGCGCTGCCGACCGCGAGCTCGCCGGTGAGCCCCAGCGCGTAGCGCGCGGCGGCGCCGTAGAGGAGCAGCAGCAGGAGCAGCAGCAGCGCCAGGAGCAGGCCGTGCCAGTGCGTGACGAGAACCACCGTCAGGCCGATGACGGCAAGCAGCGCAACCGCGTCGCCGAGCGCACGCGCCGCGCCGCGCTCGGTCAGGGCGAACCAGATCGCCCCGTTCGCGACGAGCGCGAGCACGACCGCGAGCACGGCGATCGCGACATCCCCCGCGAGCGCGACCGCAAGCACAACGACCATCGCAAGGGGGACGAGGAGCGCCGCGATCGCGGCGAGGCGCGGCAACCACCGGCGCCGCGCGGGCAGAGCTCCTCGGGGAGTCGCGGATGTGCTGTGCACGCCGCTCCATGCTGCCAGACGGGCGCGCCGATGGCCCGCAGCGGGCATGCTGACCGAGGCGCGTCGGTCGCGATCGAGCGTGCGGCCGGCGGCAGGCGGCGCTAACCGGCGCCGCGCTCGAAGCCGGCGGCGCCCTCGAAGCGAGGCGACCAGGGCTGCGCCGAGCTCGTCCACACCTGGATCGCCGGCTCGAGCCAGGACGAGTCATCGAGGCTCCCCGACTTGAGCAGCGCCAGATCGGGCAGGACCGCGGCGACGCTGAAGAGCGGCGCCCCACACGCCGTGCAGAAGCTCCGCTGCGTTTCGCCTCCGTGGTCCTCGCCGACCGTCATGAACGACCCCAAGGTGTCGCCCTCGACGACGAGCGCAGCGCGGGGCACGCCCACCACGACGGTGAACGGGCCGCCCGTCTGGCGCTGGCAGTCGCTGCAGTGGCAGACGGCTTGAACGACGGGATCGGCATCGGCGCTGTAGGTGATGCTCCCGCACAGGCACCGGCCGCTGATGGGGCTGCTTCTATCACTCATGCTCCTGACGCTACAGCAAACGGCCGCCCCGGCGGGCGGCCGTTTGCTTGCTGGTGCTGGGGATCGAGACCGCGTTGCGTTACGTCGCGCAGTTCCAGCCCGCAGCTGTTTTGCCGCTTTCGAGGCACGGCAGGATCGTCGGAGGCGTCCAGTGACCCGCGCCGCCTTCGAGGATGCCGCCGATGTCCGCTTCGTCCGTTCCGTACAGGCGCATCGTCAGCTGGAACGGGCCAGCCGGCGCGGGCAGCCAGTTGCTCTGCTGTTCTTCACTGACCGGCTCGCTGCTCTGGAGGTAGATGTCGAGCGAGCCGTCTTCGTTGTAGTGCAGGTTCGAGCGGTCGCCGACGGTGAAGCGTTCCAGCGGATTGGCGACGAAGAAGCCGTTCGCTTCGTACATCGTCATCGACCAGAACGCCTGCACCGGCACCGGGAAGTCGCTCGCGGGGAAGTGCGCGACGTAGCGCGTGCCCGCCCCGTTGAGCGGGTGTCCGGCGCGTTCGGTCTGCGCGACCGGGTAGATCGCAACGTTCGGCGGCAGCGCCCCGAGCCCGATCTTGTCCGCGATCGCCCGCAGCGCGTAGTTCGTGCCATAAGTCCCGACTGGCGCGATGAGCCAGCCGTTGTGTGCGGTGAAGCCGACGTGGAACATTTCCGTTAGTTCGTTCGTAACCTGCGTCGGGCCGGCCGCTACCGCGGTGCGCAGCCCGGCGAGTGTGCCAGCGCTGAGCTTCGCGTTGTTGGCCGGGAACTTGCCGGGACCGATGCCCACGCTCTTGAGCATTGCGAGCTCCGGCTGGTCCGCTGCCGGCGGCTTGAACTGCTTCAGCGCGGCGCCGAGCGCCGTCCAGTACAGCATCGGGTCTTCGCCCGCCTGCGTGCCGGGGACCTTGTATTCAAGCGGCGTCGTGACTTCCTTTTCGGGTGCCGGCGGCTGGTAGGCAAGGCCTTCCTTTTTCCAGCGGTTCAGCGGCACGAGCTTCGTTTCGGCCTGAATTGCGGCCGCGTTCGGCAGGTCTTCCTGGCTTTTGACCAGCGTCCGCTGGATGATCCAGACGCGGTCATACGGTGAGTGGATCACCTTCATGCCGTCGACTTCTTCGACCCCCGCGTACTTCTTGCCCGACGCGATCACGTAGTCGCCCGGCGCCATCAGGCCCGATGCGCCTTCGCCGATGTCCGCAAAATTCTCCGTGTACGGCGTCATCAGCGGGACGACGTTGAAGCGACCCGAACTCGTCGGCACGTGCACGACGATGGGCTGCGGCTTCAGCTGCAGCCACGCGATCGAGTACAGCGTGTCGGCGTTCGGGGCGACGACGACACCCTCTTTTGTCGTTGCGAGGTCCGAGAAGTGTGAAAACTGGTTGACCGGCGCGTCGCCGACGTGGTCCGGCACGGTGACACTTGTCAGGTCCTGATAGACACGCTGCATGTCGAGCAGCGGCTGCCCATACACGTATGCCTGCGTACCGACGCTGAGCGCGTGTTCATATTCCTTGTTGTATTCTTCGGCGGACGCGCCGGCGGCTGTGACTGACGCCACGGTGCACGCGAGCACGAACGCGACGGCAATACGCCGCCACCTGGTTGAAATCGCTTCCCTCATAGCTGGGTCTCGTTCCTTTCGGCGTGTGAGTCCCTGACGAAAACCGCGCGGGTGATACCGGAATCCCTGTGACAGCGGCCGTTGCCGAGTGCAGCGGTCACTGCCTGTCAGGTCACCCGTCAACCAGCCCATCGACGGTCGAACTCTGGATCACAAGCGAGACTAGGTACGGCTAGCGGTGCGTTCTTGTCGGATTTCGACGGGTCGCCCCGTGGCCGCTGTGATTTTCCACAAGCGGCCTTGCGGCCTCCTCGCCCCGAGCGGCTATGCGCCCGGGTCGGCGGGCTTCACACGGGCGCTGGGCGCCTCGTCGCCGGATTCGACGACACCGAGGAGGGCGAGCGCGACGCGCAACTCGAGCGTGCGCTCGCCGGCACCGCGACCGAGCAGCTCCTCGGCCTGGTTGATACGGTAGCGAACGGTGTTCTCGTGGATGCCAAGCCGTTTGGCAGCGCGGCTGTGGCTCGCGCCTTCCTCGAGGAAGATCCGCAGCGTCACGAGCAGGCGCGCGGACAGCTCATCGCCGCCGACCAAGCCGGCCAGCTCACGCTCGACGAACGCGCGCGCCTGGGGCAGGTCGACCGTTGCGAGCGCGCTGAGCGCGACCTCGCGGTAGCGGGTGACGGTCCCGGGTGCACGCCCAGCGAGCGTCGCTACCCGCCGCGCCTGCAGCGCCTCACGGTGACTGGCACGGAAGCCCGAGACACCGCGCGCGGGCTCGCCGAGCGCGAGCCGGGCGCCGGGCGCGCCGCTCGTGTCGAACAGCGGCCCGTCGAGCACCGCGCCGTCAAACCCGGAGCGGCCGCCCACCCAGGCGGCGACCGCGAGCAGGCCGAGCGGCTCGACGAGCGGCGCGTTCTCGCCCAGTCGCGCGGCGAGGTCGCCGATCACGACCTCGAGCGCAGCGATCGTGTCACGCCCCTCCTCGGCGACGTCGTACCAGCCGACGATCGCGACGTGTTCGCGCTCGAGCTCGTAGCCGAGGCGCAGGGACGCCGAGGCGGCATCGACCTCGCGTGCGGCGAGGATCGCGGCGATCGTCTCGGTCCGCGCGGCGGCCGCCGTGCGCAGCCAGCGCTCGCGCTCGCGCGCGTAGGTCTCCTCGGCGAACGTGGAGAGGACATCGATGTACGCGAACATCCAGTTAGAGGCGAGCTCGACGGCGGCGGCGAGCTGGTCCTGGTCGTCGCTGCGCTGCTCGAGCTGGGCGAGAATCGCCGCCCACGCCGCTGCATGCCCGAGCCGCAGGCTGCGCAGAAACGCACCGACGGGGACGCCGCGGTGAACCCCCTCAACGACATATGCCCGTGCGACGGCCGGCAGCTCGGCCTCACTCGGCGCGCGGCCGTCGGCGATGAGTTCGGCGAACTGCACGATGTTCGCCTCGCCGCTCGCCCGGTTCTCCTCGAAGTCGTCATCCGTGGGAAACAAATCGGGGAACTGCTCGCGGATTTCGCCGACGACTGCGTTTGACATCTCCGCCGTATTGGCCACCAGGTCGACCGCGAGCGGCTGCAGGATGTTTGACCAGGCGCTGCGTGCCCGTGGCGATCGTGCCGGCTCGAACTGCGGGTCCATCGCTGAGACGATAACGGCGGCCGGACTCTCGCGAGCGGGGCCGAAAGCGGCCCCGCTCGCGCCTCATCCGCGCGCGAACCGCTACGCATCGAGGCCCAACGTCAGCCGGTGAAGCTCGTCAGATCCTGCCACTCGAGCCCGTGCTCCGCGCAGTACGCGGCGTAGCGCGCGAGCCCGGTCTTGGCGTTCTCGCGCGCGAGCAGGTTGCCGCTCGCGTCCACGAACTCGAGCTCGCCGACGATGTAGAAAAAGACCTCGGCGTCTTCCTCGCCGACACTTTGCGGCGTGTGCGAGGAGGCCGCCGTCTCATACACGGTGTCGCCCGGACCGGAGATCCAGTCATGCTCGAGGTAGCGCCACGCGCCGCGCACCGTATGCCCGATCACGACACCTGTGTGGTAGTGGGTGGGGAGCTCGAGACCGGGCGGAAAGCGCATCGAGACAACGGTCTCACCACGCACGGGGTCGATCTTCCAGTACTTCAGGAAAACGTCGTCGCTGTATGGTGTGAACGGGACCCACGGCAGCGACTCGCCGCTGATGTAGTTAGTCTCGAGCTCCTCGCTGATGATCTTCGGCATCGCGATCTCCTTTTTCTGAGGTTGCCTCGAGGCTAGGCGAGGACACCGAGCGTGCGCTTGGGAGTTTCCCCAAAGCGCGGGGGCGCGATTGTGGCCCGGCGACAGGGCGTCGCGGAGTTCGCCGCCGCTGTCCTGACGAGCCCGGTCGCGGGGACAGGAGCGCATCATGGAAGCGTCGTCTCGGCCTTGAGCCCGAACCGGACGGCCGCCCCCGAGGGAGCGGCCGTCCGATCGTTGCGGCAGGTGCGGCGCGACTACGTCGCGCAGTTCCAGCCGGCTGCGGTTTTGCCGCTCGCGAGGCACGGCAGGATCGTCGGCGGTGACCAGCTGCCCGGCGCGCCTTCGAATATCGGGGCGATGTCTTCTTCGTTGACCCCGTACAGGCGCATGATCAGCTGGAACGGCCCGGCGGGCGCCGGGAGCCAGTTGTCAAGGCTCGCTTCGCTCGTCGGCTCTTCACTCTGCAGATACATGTCGAGCGAGCCGTCTTCGTTGAAGTGCAGGTCCGAGCGGTCGCCGAGCGTGAAGCGTTCGAGCGGGTTGGCGACGAAGAACCCGCTTGTCGAGTACATCGTCATCGACCAGAACGCCTGCACCGGCACAGGGAAGTCACTCGCGGGGAAGTGCGCGACGTACCTCGTCGCGCTGCCGTTGAGTGGGACGCCGTGACGTTCGGTCGTCGCGAACGGGTAGATCGAGATGTTCGGCGGCAGCCCGGCCAGCCCGTACTGGTCGACGACGGCGCGCAGCACATAGTTCGTGCCGTAGACGCCGACCGGCGTGACGCCCCAGCCATTGTGCTTTTCAAAGCCCGCGCCGACGAGTTCTTTGAAGTGCGTCGCGACCGCTCCCGGTCCCGCGGCGACGGCGGCGCGCAGCCCGGCGAGGGTGCCCGGGCTCAGCTTCGGGTTGTTCGCGGGCGATTTGCCCACGCCGATGCCGACGCTCTTGAGCGCTTCGAGCTCCGGCGCGTCGGCGGCCGGCGGCTTGAACTGCTTCAGCGCCGCTCCCAGCGCGGTCCAGTAGGTGAGCGGTTCTTCGCCCGGCTGCGTGCCCGGAACCTTCGTTTCAATCGGCGTCCTGACTTCCTTTTCCGGCGCCGGCGGCTCGTAGTTCACGCCTTCCTTCTTCCAGCGGTTGAGCGGCACGAGCTTCTGTTCGGCCTGGATCGCGACCGCGTTGGCGGTGTCGGTCTTGTCGTTGACGACCGTGCGCGCGACGAGCCATACGCGGTCATACGGCGAGTGGATGATCTTCATCCCCTGGACTTCTTCCTCGCCGGCGTACTTGCCCGGGCCGGCGACCACGTAGTTGCCCGGCGGGAGCATGCCCGAGGCGTCTTCGCCGATGTTGCCGATGTTTTCCTCATACGGCGTCATGATCGGCACGACGTTGAAGCGGCCGGCGGCGGGCACGTGCACGACGATCGGCTGCGGCTTGAGCGCAAGCCACGCGTAGGAGTACAGCGTGTCCGCGTTCGGCGAGATGATCTCGCCCTCCTTGGTGGTCGCGAGTTCGGTGAAGTGCGACCACTCGTTGACGGGCGCATCGCCGATCGAGTCGGGGACGGTGACGCTCGTGTTGCTCTGGTAGAGGCGCTGCATGTTCAGCAGCGGCTCGCCGTAGATGTAGCCCTGCACGCCGACGTTGTAGGCGTGTTCATATTCCTTGGTGTATTCGGCCGCCGACGCGCCCGCGGTCGCGACCGCGGACAGCGCGCAGGCGAGTGCGAGCGCCGCGGCGATCCGCCCCAGCGTCGTTGATATCGCTCTCATTCTCGTTCCCTCCGTTTGAGTTGATCCATGGACACCGGTGGCCGCGGCCGGCAGCGATCTCCCGCTGGCCGCGCCCCCGGAGTGATCCGGCCGTGTTGAGGGAGCGGACCCTAGCCGCCAACGTGACAAATGTCAAATCGTCTCGCTCGCAGCAACATGCTAGTTATCTCGTTTGGAACAAAATAGAGCTTCGATCAATCGGGGCGGCCGCCGAGCTATGCTTTCTCGGCGCAGGATCTCCCGGCAAGCACGGAGGTATCGATGGCCAGCACCCGGACGCGACCGCCAGTGGCCGAGAGCGTCGGCGCGGAGGACCCGATCCCGAGGATCTTTCGCCGCGCGACGCCGCAGGACGCGATGGACCTCGCGCGGGCGACGTTCCTGCACGGGGTTCGCGTCGACATGGGTGTGCTCGCCAGGGAACTGTCTGTGGCGCGCGCGACGCTGTATCGCTGGTGCGGCTCACGCGAGCGGCTGCACGAGCAGATCCTCGCCCAGCGAGGACGCGAATTCAACACCTGGGCACGCGGCGAGGCCGTCGGCGAGGGCGACGAGCGAGTGCTCGACTACCTCCGGCTGATACTCGACGCGACAGCGCAGGCGCAACCGGTTCGCCGGTTCATCGCGCGCGAGCCACAGCTCGCGTTGCGGATCCTCACGAGCGAGGAGGGCGAAGTGCACCGAGTCCTCGTACAGGGGCTCGGCGACGTCGTCGACGAAGTCCACACGCCGCGACGGGCAAAGATCCTGAGGAGCAGCCTGGACGTCGCCATCGAGGTGGCCACGGCGCTGCAGTGGGTGACGATCGCGACAGACGGCGAACCGGAGAGCGAGCGGATCGTCGCGATCGTGCGCGCGGTGCTCTCCGCGGGCGGAGCGACGCGCTGACGCGCCGGCCGCACTCCCGCGCGAAGGCCCGCGCCGGCCCTACGGCGCGCCGCCACCTGGCGGCGGTTCGAACCCGCCGCCGGGGAACCCGCCCGGGAACCCGCCGGCGCCCTGGTGGAGGCGTCCCTCCCAGACGGCTTTCGCGCCGAGGTCGCCGGTCCTGAACACCATGTAGCCGGCTCCGATCGACAGCACGACGAGCACCATGCAGAGCGCGCCTGCGATGGCGCGGGAGGCGAGCAGGCGGTCGACGATCGCGAGACCGGTGGCCATCCCGCCGGAGATCCGCAGCGCGGCGAACGTGACGATCAGCGTCGCGGTGAACAGCACGTAGACGATCGCGAGGATGTGCGCGGCGTGGGAGTGTTCGGAGATCAGGGTCGCGGCGCGGCCGTTGAGATGCAGCGCGTGGCGCAGTGCCGCGCCCGACTGCAGCGCCAGGAACAGCGAGCTCATCGCAACGATCGCGACAGCTGCCAGCGCGATGCCGTAGCGCAGGAACCAGTCGCGCCTGAACACGAAGATGATCGCCGCGAGGACCGTGCTCGGAACGAGGATCACCGGGACGTGGACGAACAGCGGATGCGCCGGCAGGCCGCCGTAGATCGTCGTGATGCGAATCGGCAGCGCAAGGAAGCCGAGGAACGCGAGCAACGTCAGCACGAACTCCGCGCGCCGCCAGTCGACCCCGGTGCGCCGGGGCGCGGCGGCGGGCACGCTGCTCATGCGCGCCCGGCCCGCGCACCGGCGACCGCGCGACCGCGATGGAGGGGAAGGGAACGCGCGAAAGCCATGCAGCTGCAGCGTACGGCTGCGCGCGGCCCGCGGCAATCGCTCGCGAGGATGATCCCGGCTCAACCTCAGGGCTGACGCCCGAGCCGTGAACGGCGCGCCCGCGGCATGTTTATTAGAATGCGGCCCGAGCGCAATCATGTCCTGCATGATCGGGTTTGAGCAGATTCTGCAAGCGACCGGCGGCCACGCGACGGCCCGGCCCCGGCACGGCCGCGGATAGGCGAGCGGTGCCGATGCCAGCCCCGCCCGCGACCGCCGACGCCGCCGCGCAGGAGTCGGATCCGCGCGAGCGTGCGGAGCACGGGCCCGCGCAGACGCTCGCGCGCGACGGTGATCAGGCGGGCGCTCGCGGCGAGGCCGGGCAGACGCCATGGGAGCGCGTCGTCGAGCTGACGATCGCGGTCGGCGAACGCGTGCTCGCACCGCTCGAGCGGTTCATCGGGAAACGCTCGCTGGTCGGCGACGCGACGTTCTTCGCGAACGAGCGCTTCCCCTGGATCGACACGATCGAGGCCAACTGGACGACGATCAGGGATGAGCTCGAGCGGGTGCTCGAGGACCGCGACGTGCTGCCGAACTTCCAGGACATCTCCAAGGACCAGATCGAGATCACAGACGACGAGCACTGGAAGACGTTCTTCCTGTATGGCTACGGCTTCGAGGCGAAGCTCGGCACCGAGCTGTGCCCGCAGACCGCCGCGCTGATGCGGGGCATCCCGGGTATGACCACCGCGATGTTCTCGATCCTGTCGCCTCGCAAGCACATCCTCGACCACCGCGGTCCCTACAAGGGAGTGCTCCGCTACCACCTCGGCCTGATCGTCCCGCGCCACGCAGAGGACTGCAGGATCCGGGTCGGCGGCGACTTCCGCCACTGGCGCGAGGGAGCGAGCATGGTGTTCGACGACACCTTCAACCACGAGGTCTGGAACGAAACAGACGAGACTCGCGTGGTGCTGTTCGTGGACGTGCTGCGCCCGCTCCCGTTCCCCGAGTCGCTGATCAACCGCGCGATCGTCAAGGCGATCTCCTGGTCGCCGTTCATCCTCGACGCGAAGCGCAACCAGCAGGCGTGGGAAGCCCGCTACCGCGCGCACCGGCGCAGTCGCGAGCCCGCCGCCGGAGGCGCACGCGCGCAGAGCGGCTGAGCCGGCCGCTCAGAGCAGCGCGGCCTGGAGCCAGCTCGAACCGCTGCCCCGGATGCCCGCGCCGGCGGGCTGCGTGAGGTACGTGTACGCGGGGCCGCCGACGGAGCGCTCGCCCTTCTCGGTCACGACCACTTCGTAGCTGCCGGGCGCCTCGCCGTGCGTGACGGCCGTGATTTCAGTTTCCGAGTGGACCGTCACCGACGCGGCTTTGCCCTTTGCGCCGATCGTGACCCTTGCGCCCGCCCTGAACCCGGAGCCGATGATCGTCACCGGCGTGCCCCCCGCCGTCGGGCCTTCGCTCGGTGTGATCGAGCTGACGACCGGCGCAGGGGCAGCCAGGTAGGTGAAGTGCGCGCCTTCGTTCGAGGGCCCGAGCGGGCCGAACACCACCACTTCGTAGCTGCCCGCCGGCTCCGGCTTGGTCTTGGCTGTGATTTCCGTTTCCGAGCGCACGTGCGCCGCGAGCGCCCGGCCCGCTATCAGCACGGTCATGCCGCGTGTGAAGTGCGCGCCGTAGATCACGATCGCGGTGTGCCCCGTGGTGGGGCCTTCCGCGGGCAGCACGGCCGCGACGAGCGGCGCTGGCACGTAGGTGAAGTCGGGACCGCCGGCGGAGACGCCGCGGGCGTCGCTGACGATCACTTCGTCGCGGCCGGGCGGCTGCGCGGGGGTGACGGCCGTGAGTTCTGTTTCCGAGAGGACCTTCACCGCGCTCGCGACACCGCCGATCGTGACGCTCGCGCCCGCCACGAAGCGCGATCCCTTGATCGTCACCGTGTTGCCACCGTTGCTCGAGCCTTCCGCAGGTGAGATCGAGGTCACGACCGGCGGTTCGATGTAGGTGTAGACAGGCCCTTCGCTCGAGCTCCCCGCTTCGTCGCTGACGATCACTTCATCTTTGCCCGCGGGCTGCGCGGGGGTGACGGCCGTGAGTTCGGTTTCCGAGCGGACGTCCACCGCGCTCGCGGCACCGCCGATCGTCACCGTCGCGCCGGCAAGGAAGTGCGCGCCCTTGATCGTCACCGTCGTTTCGCCGCTGCTCGAGCCTTCGGCGGGCGAGATCGAGCTGACCTGCGGTGCATCTTCGGCTTTCACGAACGTGAAGCTTTCAGCGCTCGTGGCGATGCCGCCCGGGGTGGTCACGGAGACCGATCCCGAGCTCGTTCCGGGAGCGATCGTCGCGCTGATCTGTGTCGGCGATTCGACCGTGAAGGCGGCGGCGGCCGTCCCGCCGATGCTGACCGCGCCGGCCGACGTGAGATTGGTTCCGGTGATCGTGACGACGGTCCCGCGGCCGCCGGACGAGGGCGATATGCCCGTGATCGCCGGCGCTGAATGAGCCGGCGGGGCGGTGAACTCATAGCCGATCCTGTCCTCCGGATAGGCGCCGCTTGCGATGTTGGTGGCTGCGATCGGCGTATCGATCAGGGCGCCGTCGTCGGTCACCGCCAGATCCGGCCAGCCAAGCTCACCGGAGACGCTGAGGTCGTCGTAGGCGAGGCCTTCCGCCGAGAACAGGCGGACCGGTTCTTCGACCGGTGCGGCCCAGCCGCCGGCCGGGCGTGCGAACGCGTAGAGCGAGCCCTGGCGCGCGTTGTATCCGACCGTGTCGTCGGAGTGGCAGACGATGCGTGCGCCGCCTGCGACGACGCCCGGACAGTCAAACCCGTCTTCTCCCGGTTTCGGCGCCGTCAGGCGCACGCGGGCGTGCCATCCCGCGGCGTCGTGTTCGTAGATCCACGCGGCGCCCGCCCACATCGGCAGCCCGGTCACACGCTGACTGACCGAGATCGCCGCAGTCGAGCCGTCATCGGACATCGCGACGAACGTCCCGAATCCATTCTGGAACTGGGGTTCGGGCGATTCGATCGTCTGCGACAACGACCATTCCGAGCCGCTGCGAGAGTAGGCATACACCCGCCCGCTGTCCGGGACGCCGCCTGTTTCGCAATCGGCTTCGCCGACGAGGAGCAACGCACCGCTGCCGGAGAGCGCCAGGTTGTGCGGTCCAATCGTTTCGGTGCAGCCGCGTCCTTCCGGCAGCGCGAGTTCCTGCTCCAGCGACCATCCGGACGCGCCGCGCGAGAACACGTCGACGTGCCCGAGGCTCCGCACCGCGATCAGATCGCCACTGTCGTCGATCACATCTTCGATCCCGAACCAATCGCATCCTTTGCTGGTTTCGGAGCCGGCCGGACCGATTCCCGCGGGAAACAACGTGCCGTCGAGCGCCCATCCGGCGGAGCCGCGGCGGTAGACGAACGCCGCACAGCGGTAACCGGCGCCGGCGGGGGACATGTCCTGGCCGACCAACAGCGTGCGCCCATCGCCCGACAGCTTCGTCACTTCTCCGAACGCGGCGCAGTTCGCCCAGCGCGGTGCGATCCCGGTGTCGACCGACGGCGCCGCGAGCTCGCCGTCCGCGACCCATCCCGACCCGGTGTTGCGTTCGAGGAAGACGCCGCCGGTATCCGATGTTTCGTAGGTGCAGAAGCCCTGCGGCGGGTTGAAGATCGTCTTCGCGCGCTCGCCGCCGTCGGCCGACAGCGCGACAGCGTAGAAGGTTCGCTCGGCTTCGCTGCCCGCGAGGAAGGGTTCGCGCGCGCCCGGCCGCGCGAGGACGCCCGCGCTCCAGCCGCTCGGCGGCGGCGGGCCGCGAAAGTCCGCCTCGACGGCGGCTCCCTGGGCCAGCGTGACCGTGCAGGCACCCGTCCCGCTGCACGCCCCCTGCCAGCCGAGGAACGTCGAGCCGAACGCCGGGGCGGCGCTCAGCGTGACCTTCGTGCCGAGCGGGAAGCTGGCGTCGCACGTCGCGCCGCATTCGATGCCGGCCGGCGAGGACGTGATCAGCGCCGCGCCGGTGCCCTGGCCGGCGACGCTCAGCTGCGGCGGCGGCGGCGGCGCGGACAGCGACAGCGCGCCGTCGGGGGTCCCGTTGCCGGTCGGGCCGTCGTAGCCGCCGCCGGCGGTGCACAGATATGACCCGTCGCACGCGCCGTTGCTGCCGGTGGCGATGTCGAACAGCGAGCCCGGGCTCTGATAGAAGGCCGCGGGTCCAAGCGAGCGCTCAGCGCTTTCGGAGAGGGCCTCGACGGCGGCGATGATCGGCGAGGAGGCGCTCGTACCGCCGACGTCGATCCACGAGTAGCTCCTTGCTTCCGCGGGTGAGCTGTCGCGGACCGACAGGTCTTCGGCGACCGCGGCGACATCGTTGCCGGTTCGATGCTTGCAGTCGGTGTCCGTCTGGAAGGACGGCTTCGGCTCGAACGCGCTGCAGCCGCTTCCCGAGCGCGGCCAGGTCGTCTCCGACCAGCCGCGCTCGTTTGTCGCGGACGCGAGCGTCGTGCCACCGACGCTGATCACGTACGGCGACGTCGCCGGGTAGCTCGGCCCGCTGCCGCCGCGTTCATGGTTTTCAAAGCCCCAGTCGCCGCTCGCCGCCGTGATCGGGATCCCGGGATGATCGAAGTCGGCGTCGTCTTCGGTCTCGCCGGCGAAGTCGATGCCCGCCCAGCTGTTGCTGATCTCGGTTGCGCCGAGGACCACCGCCTCGCCCTCGGCCGTCGTCAGATTTTCGAAGCTGTTGGTGTTGGCCTCGACGAGCAGGATGTGGCAGTTGGGGCAGATCGCGGAGACCATGTCGACGTCGAGTGACTCCTCGAGATTCCAATCCCCGTCTTCGGGCGTCGGCTCGCCCGGGTAGTTCGTGCCCCCGGTCTGGCTGACCTTGCGAAAGCAGCCGGACGCACCGGTGCACGCGGGCAGACCGTAGGCCGATCGGTAGGTCGCGAGATCCGCTTCCGCGGTCGGGTCGTCGTAGGCGTCCACGAGCGCGACCGTCTCACCGCTTCCGGCCGTCGAGGAGGGCAGCTTGTAGGCGGATTGCAGTTCGGCGGGGGTCAGCCCGCTGCCGTCGATCCCGCCGGTCGCCGGAGAGGCGGCGGGCGCGAGCGAGGCGAGCTGCGCCGCCGGCGGGACGACCACCGCCTGACACGCGGCGTGCCGCTTCTTCGGGCGCGGGCACGCGGCGTAGGGCTGCGTCTTTGAGGGCACTTCCGAGAGCGGGCCCGCGGCGGGCGTCGTCGCGGCGGACGGAAGCCCCCGCGCGAGCGCAGGCGCGGGGCCGGCGGCGGCGAGTGCGCTCGCAGGCGAGAGCCAGCCGGCGAGGAGCAGGGCGGCGAGTGCGGCGGTAAGAGCCGCCGCCGCGATCCGGCGCGGACTGCTCGCGATGAACATGGCGTGACGTCGTCCCCTCGCCGTGGTCCTGCGCGGCCGTGCGCGTCCGCGCGCTGAACACTCTATACGCAGCTTCGGGCGTCTTGGCGATTCTCGCCGCTCGAAGTCGTGCGATCACTGATGCGGCTCGCAGGGCGCCGAGGCGACAGATCTGCGGGAATCTGCGGGAATCTGCGGACGGTAACTTGATTTTCTCGTGTAGATGCTTTATATAGTTGTCGCATGAACAACAGAGCGCTGATCCTGATCTCGCTGCTGCTGGCCGCGTTCGCGATCAATCTCGACACGACGATCGTCAACGTCGCGCTGCCGACGCTCGTGCGGGAACTCCACGCGAGCAACAGCCAGCTGCAGTGGATCGTCGACGCGTACAACCTCGTCTTCGCCGCACTGCTGCTCGCGGCGGGGAGCCTGTCCGATCGCGTCGGGCGCAAGGGGCTGCTGCTCGCGGGTCTCGGCCTGTTCGGGCTAGCGAGCGCCGCCGGAGGCCTCGCCGCGAGCTCCGGGCAGCTGATCGCGGCGCGATGCTTCATGGGCCTCGGCGCGGCGATGGTGTTCCCCTCGACACTGTCGCTGATCTCGAACGTCTTCACCGAGCGCAGCGAGCGCGCCCGCGCGATCGGCCTCTGGGGCGCGACGGCGGGCGTGGCGATCGCGCTCGGCCCGATCGTCGGCGGGTGGCTGCTCGGGCGCTTCTCGTGGGCGAGCATCTTCTTCGCGCTCGCGCCGGTCGCGGCGATCGGGGCGGCCCTGGTCGCGCGCTACGTGCCGACATCGCGCGACCCCGACGTCGGGCCGATCGACAGGGCGGGCTTGGCGCTGTCGACGTCGGCGATGGCGCTGCTCGTCTACACGATCATCGAGGCTCCGGATTACGGCTGGGGCAGCGCCCGCAGCGTCGCCGGCTTCGCGCTCGCCCTCGGCCTGCTCGCCGCGTTCATCGCGTGGGAGCGCCGCGTGAGCAGCCCGATGCTCGACGTGCGGCTGTTCAGCAACCCGCGCTTCTCGGCCGCGTGCGCGGCGGTGACGGTCTCGTTCTTCACCCTGCTCGGGTTCATCTTCGTGATGACGCAGTACTTCCAGTTCATCAAGCGCTATGACCCGCTCTCGGCCGGCATCCACCTGCTGCCGGTCGCGCTCTCCGTCGGCGTGTCCTCGGTGCTCGGCACGAAGCTCGCGGTCAGGTTCGGCACGAAGGTCGTCGTCGCGTCGGGTCTGCTGATGGTCACGATCTTCTACGTGTGGGTCGCGCTGATCGTGGCGCCGGGCAACGCGTACTCGACGATCGCGATCCAGATGGTCCTGTACGGCACGGGGATGGGCCTGACGAGCGCGCCGGCGACCGAGGCGATCATGGGCGTCGTGCCGCGCGCGAAGGCCGGGGTCGGCTCGGCGGTGAACGACACGACGCGGCTGCTCGGAGGAACGCTCGGCGTCGCGGTGATCGGAAGCGTCTACGCCTCGATCTACGCCAGCCATCTGACATCGACGCTCCCCGACCGGCTCCCGCGCGCGCTCGGCGCTCTGGCCCACTCATCCGTCGGCGCTGCGCTCGGAGTCGCCGAGCACCTCACGGGCGCCGGGCGCGCGGCACTCGGCCTGGCCGTCGAACACGCCGCCACGGGGGCGTTCATCAAGGGCCTCAGCGCCGGCTGTCTGGTCGCCGGCGCCGTCGCCGGCGTCGGCGCACTCGCCGCGGCGCTGCTGCTGCCCGCGCAGCCGCTCGCGGCCGCCGACGACGTGTTGCCCGATGACGCCGTCCCGGTGCCGGTTGCCGAGACCTCCGCCGCGAGCGCCGTGTCGAGGACCGCGGCGTGAGATGACGGCCGGCGAGGGAGACGCGATGAGCTCGGCCGCGGCCGTGGCGCAGCACTACGCGACGGGCCTCACGCGCCCGAACATCGAACGCGCGCTGATCGACGCGGGCAAGGACTTGGGAGCACTCCAGCCCCGCGACCTCGCGATGCTCGAGGACTTCCACGTGATGGGCCGCTTCGCGACCGCCGCGCTCGCGGATCTCGCGGGCGTGCGAGCGGAGGACCGCGTGCTCGACGCGGGCACCGGCATCGGTGGCGCGGCGAGGTTCCTCGCCGCCCAGATCGGCTGCCGCGTGACGGCCGTCGACCTGACGGCTGAGTACTGCGAGGCGGCGAGCTGGCTGAACGGGTGCGTCGGCCTCGAGCACCTGATCGACGTCCGCCGGGCGGACGTGCTCGAGCTGCCATTCGCGGATGCGAGCTTCGACGTCGTCTTCAGCCAGCACGTGCAGATGAACATCGCCGACAAGGGCGCCCTGTACCGCGAGGCCAGGCGCGTCCTCACGGCCGGCGGCCGCCTGGCCCTCTGGGATGTGGTGGCGGGGCGCGAGCAGCCGCTGCGCCTGCCGCTGCCGTGGGCGGTGGCACCCGAGCTCAGCCACCTCGTCACCGCGGAGGAGCTGCGCTCGATCACGACCGCCGCCGGCTTCGACGCGCAGACGTGGAACGACCTGACGGAGGCGGCGGTCGCGGCGATGGACACGCTGCTCGCCGCGCCCCCGAGCCGGCTCGGCCTGCAGGTGTTCGTGCCGGACCTGCCGCTCAAGGCGGCGAACCTCGCCGAGAACCTGCGCGAGAACCGGACGAGGGTGCTTCAGGCGGTGCTCGTCGCGAGCTGAACGCCGCGGAGGATGAGCTCGAGATGGCGGCGCCAGTCGGCGTCGCCGGGCTTGAAGTACATCGTCGCGGTGATCCCGCACATCGCCATCGCGAAGTCATCGAAGGAGAAGTCCTCGCGGACGACGCCGGCGGCGACCGCGCGCGAGATGATGCGCGCGACGACCTCGCCGAGCGCGGCCTTCTCCTCCTCGATGCCCTCCCACTCGAGCTCGTTTGAGCCCATCATCGCGAGCTGAAAGCCGGCGTCGCCCTCGACGGCTTCGGCCGAGACGCGCATGACGTTCTCGAGCGCATCGAGCGGATCGGAGATGCCCTCGGCGGACATCGCGATCTCGGCGAACTCGTGGAAGCGATCGCGAACCATCGCGGTCAGCAGCGCCTCCTTCGTCGGGAAGTGGCGGTAGACGGTGCCGATGCCGACGCCGGCGTGGGCGGCGATGTCGTCCATCTGCGCCTGCGGGCCTTCGCGGGCGAACAGCTCGCGGCCCGCGGTGAGGATCCGCTCGCGGTTGCGGCGCGCGTCGGCCCGCAGTGCTCGCTGATCGGTGGCCGTCACGTTCATAACCGGAATCTTAGCTCCGCATGCTGCTATAAACAAGGGGAACCGTACTTCCGCTTCCACATCAGCCCGGTGTGCGCTTCGATCAGCCGCCCATTCGACTTCCGAGGTAACCACGTGACAACGGCAACAGCGACCCCTCCGACCACCGCCCCGCGTCCCCGCCGGGCAACCGCCGACCTCAGCACCCAACGCGGCAAGAACCTGGCGCTCGCGCTGCTCGCGATGACGCAGTTCATCGTCGTGATCGACGCGTCGATCGTGAACGTCGCGCTGCCGTCGATCGGATCGCACCTGCACTTCTCGCGCGATGACCTGTCGTGGGTCGTCAACGCGTACACGCTCACGTTCGGCGGGTTCCTGCTGCTCGGCGGCCGGCTCGCGGACCTGCTCGGGCGCAGGCGCATGTTCATCGTCGGCCTCGTGCTGTTCTCGCTCGCGTCGCTCGCGGGCGGCCTCGCGCAGTCGGAGGCGTGGCTGATCATCGCCCGCGCCGTCCAGGGCCTCGGTGCGGCGATCGTCTCGCCGGCGGCGCTGTCGATCATCACGACGACGTTCGCCGAAGGGCACGAGCGCAACCGCGCGCTCGGCATCTGGGGCGCGGTCGCGGGCGCGGGCGGCGCGGCCGGCGTGCTGCTCGGCGGCATCCTCACAAGCGGTCTCAGCTGGCGCTGGGTGCTGTTCGTGAACGTCCCGATCGGCCTGATCGCAGCGGCGCTCGCGCCGCGGCTGCTGCTCGAGAGCCGCTCCGAAGACGGCACCGAAGGCTTCGACATCCCGGGCGCGGTGACGGTCACGGCGGGCCTCGCGCTGCTCGTCTACGCGGTCGTCGACGCGGTCAACGTCGGCTGGGGCTCGACGGAGACGCTGCTGCGACTCGCGGGCTCGGCGGCGCTGCTCGCAGCGTTCGTCGTGATCGAGCGGCGCCAGCGCCACCCGCTGCTGCCGTTCTCGATCTTCCGCCTGCGCACGCTGCGCGGGGCGGACATCGTCGGCCTGCTCGTCGGCATGTCGCTGTTCTCGATGTTCTTCTTCATCTCGCTGTACCTGCAGGACGTCCTTCACTTCTCGCCGATCAAGACAGGGCTCTCATACCTGCCGCTGTCGGTCGGGATCATCATCTCCGCGGGCGTCGCCTCACAGCTGGTGACGCGCATCGGCTTCAAGCCGGTCCTGATCACAGGACTGCTGCTGATCGCAGCCGGCCTGTTGTGGTTCTCGCGCGTGCCGGGCGTCGGCGGATCGTTCACCGCGGACGTGCTCGGGCCGTCGCTGCTCGCGGCGTTCGGGCTCGGCTTCTCGTTCGTGCCGGTGACGATCGCCGCGGTGACCGGAACGAAGCCGCACGAGGCGGGCCTCGCGTCAGGGCTGATCAACACCTCCCAGCAGGTCGGCGGCGCACTCGGCCTGGCGATCCTCGCGACGGTCGCGAACAGCCGCACGCAGAGCCTCCTGAGCGCCGGCGGCGTGCACAACGCGTCGATCGCGCTGACGAAGGGCTTCGATCGCGCGTTCCTCGTCGGCGCGAGCTTCGCGGTGATCGGCGCGATCCTGACGGCCGTGCTGATCTCCTCGCGCGACAGCCGCGAGCAGGCCGACGCGGCGCGGCAGGGGGAGCTGGAGGCGGTGGCGGCCTGACGGGCCGGGTGCCGCGTCGCGTTCGGCGGGGCGGCTGTCACAGCTGAGGGGGCTGTCCTGTCATATGGGTTGCAGGCCACTTCGCAAGGCGGATGATGAGGCTGGAGCACACGCGTATGACCGTTGAAGAACACGAGCTCGAGCAGATGCGCCCGGTGTCGTTCGCGATCGCCTACCGGATGCTCGGGAGCGTCTCCGAAGCAGAAGACGTCGTCCAGGAGGCGCTCCTTCGCGCCCACCGGGCGAGCGAGGAGGGCGAGGAGATCGCCTCGCCGCGGGCCTATATCGCGACCGTCACCACGCGCCTCGCGATCAACGAGCTGCGCTCGGCGCGGGCGCGGCGGGAGCAGTACTTCGGCGAGTGGCTTCCCGAGCCGATCCTCACCGACGGCGTCGAGGACCCGGCGCGGCACGCCGAGCTCGCCGACTCGCTGTCGCTGGCGGTGCTGGTGCTGCTCGAGAGCCTCTCACCCGAGCAGCGCGCGGCGCTGCTCCTGCACGACGTGTTCGGCTACGGCTACGCCGAGATCGCGGAGATCATCGGCAAGAGCGAGGGCAACGTGCGCCAGCTCACGAGCCGGGCCCGCCGTCATGTCGAGGAGCGCCGCCCGCGGTTTCAGACCTCGCGCGAGCAGCGCGAGGAGCTCACGCAGAGATTCCTCGCCGCGGCCCGGGAGGGGGACCTCGCCGGGCTCGAGGCGCTGCTCGCAGACGACGTCGCGCTGACCGGCGACGGCGGCGGGAAGGTGCCGGCGCTCGCGCGCTCGCTGCGCGGGCGCAGCCGCGTCGCCCGCGTGCTGCTCAGCTGGATGCGCGTCGCCTCGCGGCGTGCCGATCTCACGTGGCGGCCGACGGAGGTGAACGGCGGTGCCGGAGTCGTGGTCCTGGACGGCGAGCAGCGCCTGATCAGCGTGTGGTCGCTTGAGATCGCAGGCGGCGAGATCCGCAGCGTCAGCTCGGTGGTGAACCCCGACAAGCTCGCCCACCTCGGCGTCGTCGGGGACTTCGCGTCGCTCGCCCGCGCGCGCACGCCGCATCCCGACGAACCGATCGACATCGAAGACCCAGGAGGAACACCATGACCCAGGCAAGAATCCAGAACCCCGTGCTCGCAGTGCCAGGCGCGCTCGACGCGTTTCAGCAGCTCGGCGCCACCACCAAGAACGCCGAAATCCCGCAGGCGACGCTCGCGATGGTGACGCTGCGCGCGAGCCAGATCAACAGCTGCAGCGTGTGCGTCGACATCCACACGCGCGAGCTCGAGTACCTCGGCGAGAGCGCCGAGCGCATTCACCTGATCGCCGCATGGCGCGAGGCGCCGTACTTCAGCGACGCCGAGCGTGCGGCGCTCGCGTTGACCGAGGCCGCCACCAGGCTCGCGGACCGGCCCGACCCGGTGCCGGATGAGGTCTGGGATGAGGCCGCCCGCCAGTACACGGAGCCCCAGCTGGCGGCCCTGGTGGTGGCGATCGCGACGATCAACGCGTTCAACCGCGTCAACGCCGCCACCCGGCAGATCACCGGCGACTACGTCGCCCGAATCGCCGAGGCCAGCGTGGGAGCGGCCGCCTGAGGTGAGCAGCGGTGCGCGCCGGCGGGTCGGGCGGTCGCGCTCGGCGCGGCGCGGTGCGGTGCGGTGCGGCAGCACAGCGCAGCGCGATGAGTTCCCCGGACGCGTCCAACGTGACGCGTCCGGGTTTCAGGCGGCGCTCGATTCGGCCGATCATGGGCGGAGCACGCCCATCTGCGATCCCGCGTGAGCACGCGCGGACATCCCCGGCAAAGACATTGCCAGCGGCCGAACGACAACCGACACCCGACCCGAGCGCTCCGCCCCCGGCGGTGCACGCGGGAGCGGACGCGCCGGAGGCCCTGTTCGCGCTCGCACGCGAGCGCCATGTCGATGCGGCGATGCTCGACGCGGCGCTCGCGACGCTGCTCGAGCGCTATCCGCAGGCGCCGGTGGCGGCGATGAGGCCGGACGGCGTGGTCGTGGCGATGCCGGAGTCGATCGCGCTGCGAGAGAACCCGGTGCTCGAGGCCTCATCGGGACTCGACATCGTCGTGCACGCCGACCGCGTGAAAGTGCTCGCGTCCTGGGATCAGGTGCTCGCCGGCGGCGCGGCACGCTGCCCGGTCCACCTGGCCGAGCGCCCGCAGACGACGGTCGCGTTCACGGGCTTTGACCTGCGCGAGCGCCACGGCGTGGTGCTCGCTGTGTTCGTCCCGACCGCGCAGGTCGACGCCTCGGCGCCGGCGGCCCCGCCGGTCAAGGCGGTGCCGCGCTTCGCGAGCGTCGTCAAGGACGCGCTGAGCGTGATCGTCAAGCTCGACGAGGCGACCACGCAGATCCTCGGCTGGAGCGCGGAGGAGATGATCGGCCATCGCTCGATCGAGTTCATGCACCCCGACGACCACGCACTGGCAATCGAGAACTGGATGGACATGCTCGCCTCCCCCGGCGCGGGGCGCCGCGTGCGCCTGCGCCACCGCCGGCGCGATGACTCGTGGGTGTGGTTCGAGGTCACCAACCACAACCTGCTCGAGGACCCCGAGCACGAATGCGTGGTCAGCGAACTGGTGGACATATCCGAGGAGATGGCCGCCCACGATGAGATCAGGGCGCGCAAGGAACTCCTCGACCAGCTCGCCGAGGCGATGCCGCTGGGCCTGCTGCAGGTGGACGTGGAGCGCAACGTGATCTACACGAACGACAGGCTGCACGAGATCCTCGGCGTCGAGCCACGCGAGTCCGCCGACGCGCAGCTGGCGAGCGTGATCGACAGCGAGCGGCCGGCGCTCGAGCGCGCTTTCGATGACGCCCTCGGCGAGGGCCGCGCGGTTGACCTCGAGGTCGAGCTGGGCGTGGGCCCGAGGCGCGAGCTTCGCTTCTGCACGGTCAGCCTGCGCGCGCTCTATGACAAGGACAGGAAAGTCAGGGGAGCGATCGCGTGCGTAGCCGACGTGACCGACAGCGCGCGCATGCGCGATGAGCTGAAGAAGCGCGCGACGTTCGATGAACTCACCGGCTGCTACAACCGCCCGTCGATCATGCAGGCGCTGGTCGCGAACACGGCCGGCGGAGCGGGCGGCGACCGCGCGGTGATGTTCGTCGACCTCGACGGCTTCAAGGAGATCAACGACCGCCACGGGCACGGCGTCGGCGATGAGCTGCTGCGGATCGCATCCAAGCGGGTGCGCGCGGTGATCCGCGGCGACGACATGCTCGGGCGCATCGGCGGCGATGAGTTCCTGCTCGTCTGCCCGAACATCGGCGGGCCCGCACAGGCGATGCGCCTGGCCGAGCGCCTCGCGCGAGCGCTGCGCGAGGAGGTCGAGCTGACGAGCACACGACTCGTGCACCAGGCGAGCATCGGCGTCGCATGGTCCCGCGGCGAGCAGATCAGCGCGGAGGCGCTCGTCGCGCGCGCGGACAGTGCGATGTATGTGTGCAAGCGCGAGGGAGCAGGCCGGCCGAAGCTGGCAGCCGACGCACCGAAGCCGGCAGGCGACGCGGCGAAGATCGCCGCGAAGCGCGGCAGGGGAGCCCGCGGCGCCAAGCAGCCGAGCACGGCGCTGCAGGGCCCTTCAGTTCGGCGCTGACGGAAAGCGCACCTCGACCGCCAGGCCACCCTCCGGCCGCGGGGAGACGCCGAGCTCGGCCTCGTGGGCGGTCACGATCGCATGCACAATCGACAGGCCGAGGCCGTGACCGTCGCCCTGGCTGGTGCGCGCCGCGCCAAGACGCTGGAACGGGGCTTGCAGGCGCTCGAGCTCCTCGCCCGGTACGACCGGGCCGTCGTTGGCCACCGACAGAATCGCAGTGGCGGCTGTGGTTGTGGTGGTGACCTCGACGCGCCCGCCCTCGGCGTTGTGGCGAAGGGCGTTGTCGATCAGGTTCGCGGCCAGGCGCTCCAGCAGCCGCGGGTCGCCGTGCGTGCGAGCCGGATCGAGGCTGCTATGCAGCTGCAGCCCGCGCCGCTCGATCTCATCGCGGCGGTCGGCGAGCACCTCGCCGAGTATCTCGGCCAGGTCCACCGGCTGGCGACGCTCCAGCCCGCGGCCGCTGCCGGCAAGGCTGAGGAGAGCGTCGATCAGCTGCTCGAGCTGCTGCTCTGAGGCGAGCACGCGCTCGTGCGCGGCGCGCAGCGACTCGACGCTCGCGTCGGGGTCGGCGAGCGCCACCTGCGCCAGCGTCTTCAGCCTGGCAAGCGGGGTGCGCAGCTCGTGCGAGGCGTTGGCGACGAACTGGCGCTGTGCCTGGAAGGACGCATCGAGCCGCCCGAGCAGTCCGTCGAACGTGTCGCCGAGCTCCTTGAACTCGTCGTCGGGGCCGCTGAGCGCGAGCCGCCGGTGCAGATCCGTGGCCGAGATCTCGCGCGCCGCGCCGGTGATCGTGCGCAGCGGGCGCAGCACCCGTCCTGCGACCAGCCATCCGAGCCCGATCGAGAGCGCCGCCATCGCCACGAGCGCGATCAGCGACACGAACGCGAGCACGCGCACGTCCGCGCCGTGCTGACCCGGGTCGAACAGGCGCACCGCGGCCCCGCCCGGGGCGACGTGCAGAGTCTGTTCTTCCTTTTCGGGGGACGCCGCGAGCCCGCCCAGCTTGCTGCCCGGGGGCGCCGCGCGGGATTCGGTGTGGATCACCGGCGCGGGAAACGCCTGCGAATACGCGCCATGGGTGCGCGCGACCGCTCCATACGTGATCCCCAGCAGGGCGGCGCCGGAGAGGAAGAACAGCCCCCCGTAGAGCACCGCCAGGCGCAGGCGGATCGTGCGCCGCGGCAGGGGGAGCTGTTCCAGTCTGCGGCGCAGGCTCACGGCGTCGCTCAGACCCGGTATCCGGCCTTGGCGACCGTCTCGATCAGCGGCGGCTCGCCGAGCTTGGCGCGCAGGCGGCTGACCGTGATCTTGACCGCGTTCGTGAACGGGTCCGCGGCCTCATCCCAGACGCGCGACAGCAGCTCCTCGGCCGAGACGCAGCGGCCCTGCGCGGCGAGCAGCAGCTCGAGCACGCCGAACTCCTTCGGCGCCAGCTCGATCTCGCGCCCACCGCGCGTGACCCGATGCTGGGACGAGTCGAGCACGAGGTCCCCGCAGCGCAGCAGCGGCGGGATCGCGGGCTGTGCGCGCCGCGCCAGGGCGCCGATGCGGGCGACCAGCACCGGGAAGTCGAACGGCTTGGGCAGGTAGTCATCGGCGCCCAGCGCGAGGCCGTCGACGAGGTCCTCGACCATCGCCGCGGCGGTGAGCATCAGGATGCGGCTGCGACCCTCGTCGTGCACCAGCCGCCCGCACAGCTCGTCGCCGTGCATCCCCGGAAGGTCGCGGTCGAGCACGATCACGTCGTAGTCGTTCACCCGCGCGCGAGCGAGACCGGCCGGGCCGTCCAGCGCGATGTCCACCGCCATGCCGCTCTGGCGCAGCCCGAAGACGATCGCCTCGGCCATCTCCTCGTCGTCCTCGATCACCAGTACCCGCACAGTCAAGGAGGCTAGCCCCCGGCGGTTTCGGCGCAGTATCGCTCGCCGCGCCTGCGTGCATCGATACGTTCCCGAAACCGCGCATGGCGTACAAGCAGCCGCAACCGCCGCACAAGCTGCGAAGGAGACGACATGCCAGCGGAGACCGCGCCACCGGATGACCGGAGCACAATCACGAGCAGGCTTCGACGCGCGGGCTGCGCCGCGGCGGGGCTCCTCCTCGCCGGCGCGCTGATCGCGGGCTGTGGCGGAGGATCCCCGAGCGGGAGCGTCGCAAGCCTCGGCTCACACACATCGGGATCATCGGGATCCCACTCCTCCTCGACGTCCGCCGCGGGCGGTTCGGGCGCAGGCCACGAAGCGTCGCCCGCCGCTCAGGCGATCGCGTACACCGCCTGTATGCACGCCCACGGCATGCCGAACTTCCCGGAGCCGACGGTCAGCGAACACGGCGGCGAAACGAGCATCAAGATGGCGGTCCCCGCCAGCGTCGGAGAGAACCCGAGATTCAAGCCCGCTCAGGAAGCCTGTCGCAAGCTCCTGCCCGGCGGCGGCCCCGGCAACCAGGCCCCGCTGACACCGGCGCAGCAGGAGCAGTACCTGAGAGCGGCGGCCTGCATCCGCTCCCACGGCGTGCCGAGCTTTCCCGACCCGACGTTCTCCGGCGGCGGTGTCCACATCGAACACGAGAAGCTCAACGAGAGCTCACCGGCCTTCAAGGCGGCGGTGCACGACTGCGAATCGCTGATCCCCGGGGGCGTGCACGGCGGCTCGGGCCACACCGAACACGCCGCACCGGGGGGCTGAGCCGGCGGCGCCCCTCAGCTTTCTTTCAGGTTCGCCTGTCAGCATCGGTCCCATGCGGCTGCTGGTCGTTGACGACGACCCCTCCGTCCGCGAGGCGCTCGAGCTCGTGCTGGACCTAAACGGGTTCGGGGTGGCGAGCGCCGCCGACGGCGGCGAGGCGATCCGCACGCTCGCGGTGGCCCGGCCCGACGCGGTGATCCTCGACGTGCTGATGCCCGGGTTGGACGGCCTGGAGGTCTGCCGGAGGATCCGCGCGATCGGCGATCGCACGCCGGTGCTGATGCTGACGGCCCGCACAGAGGTCTCAGACCGGGTCGCGGGCCTCGAGGCCGGCGCGGACGACTACCTGGTCAAGCCCTTTGCCAGCGAGGAGCTGATCGCGAGACTGCGCGCCCTGTTGCGGCGCACGGGCTGGGAGGGCAACGGCGAGGTCCTGCGCTTCGAGGACCTCGAGCTCGATCCGCGCGCGCACGAAGCGCGCCGCGCGGGACGGCTGCTGGAGCTGACGCGGACCGAGTTCCTGCTGCTGGAACTGCTCATGCGCCACCCACGCCAGGTGCTCTCGCGCACTCGGATCTTCGAGTGTGTGTGGGGCTATGACTTCGGGCCGGCCTCGAACTCGCTGGAGGTGTACGTCGGGTATCTGCGCCGCAAGACCGAGGCGGGCGGGGAGCCGCGTCTGGTGCAGACGGTACGGGGGGTCGGCTACGTGCTCAGGTGCTCGCCGCGATGAGCTTCCGCCGGCGGGTGGTGCTGTCGGCGGCCGGCGCGGTCGCGGCGGCGATCGTGATCGCGTCGGTCGTGGTCTACGTGGTGACCGGCAACGAGCTTCACGCGCGGATCGACGCCAGCCTGCGTCAGAAGCTCACCCCCGGCCGGGCGCAGGCAGTTCAGATCAAGACCGTGAATGTCAGCGCTGCGGAACTGCCCAAGCTAGTGCGGGAAGGCAAGCTGACGCCGGGGGCGTCGGCCGCGGCCGGCTTCGGCCAGTCGGTGGTACGGCTCAGCCTCCCCCGCGGCGCCGCGGTCAACGCGGAGCAGCCGTGCGTGCGAGCGGTGCTGCATTCGATCGAAACCACCTACTCGGGCAAATCCTCCGGCTCGATCATTCCCGGCGAGCCCTCCGCGCTGCCCGCTCGCCAATCGCACTGCATCGCTCCCGTCAACCGGCTCGTGCTGCCCCCTCCGACGGCCGGCAGCGCGGTCGGCTACGTGCAGCTGTTCCAGGCCAACGGGCAGGTCCTGCGCCCGGAAACCAAGGGACTGCAACTTCCGGTCACCGCCGCCACCCGTGCGGTTGCGGCAGGCCGGCGCGGCGCGTTCTTCAGTGAAGCGATCGTCGCCGGCACACCCGTGCGGATCCTGACCAAGCGCGCGCCGGAAGGCGGGGTGTGGCAGGTGGCGCTGCCGCTGACCGACGTCGACAGCACGCTCACGCACCTGAAGCTGGTGCTCGCGCTCGTGTGCCTCGGCGGGATCGCACTCGCGGCGCTGCTCGGGCTGCTCGTCTCGCGCACCGCGCTGATACCCGTGCGCCGCCTGACGCGAGCCGCCGAACGCGTGGCCCGCACGCAGGACCTCGGCCACCGCATGCAGGCCGGTGAGGACGACGAGCTCGGGCGGCTGGCGCAGAGCTTCAACACGATGCTCGCCGCGCTCGAGCGCTCACGGCTCGCTCAACGCCAGCTTGTCTCCGACGCATCGCACGAGCTGCGCACGCCGTTGACGAGCGTGCAGGCGAACCTCGACGCGCTCGCGAT
Source organism: uncultured Solirubrobacteraceae bacterium (assembly GCA_963822245.1). Taxonomy (GTDB): domain Bacteria; phylum Actinomycetota; class Thermoleophilia; order Solirubrobacterales; family Solirubrobacteraceae; genus Palsa-744. The sequence continues at coordinate 30,190 of CAWGGR010000005.1, read as the reverse complement.
CGGCGAGCAGCTGCCCGCGCACGAGCGTGCCCGCATCCTCGCCACCGCACAGGCGCAACTGCGCGAGCTGACGGTGCTGGTGGGCGACCTCGTCGACCTGTCCAAGACCGAGGTCGAGGAGATCGAGGTCGAGGACATGCGCCTGGACCTGGCCGTCGCCGGGGCGCTGCAGCGCGCGCGGCTACATGCGCCGGGGTGCCCGATCCTCCTCGATGCCGAGCCCTGCCTGGTGCGAGCCGCGCCGGCGCGCCTGGATCGGGCGATCGCGAACCTGCTCGACAACGCCTGCAAGTGGAACCCGCCCATCACCGGCGACGACGGTGGAGCGGAGGGCGGCGCCGTCGAGGTGCGCGTGCGCGACGGCGCGATCGAAGTTCGCGATCACGGCCCGGGGATCTCCGCGGAGGACCTCCCCCGGGTGTTCGACCGCTTCTACCGCGCACCCGGCGCGCGGGGGCGACCCGGATCGGGGCTCGGGCTGGCGATCGTGCGCCAGACGGCCGAGGCTCACGGTGGCTCGGTGCACGCCAGCAACGATCCCGGCGGCGGCGCCCGGCTGACGCTCGAGCTTCCACCGCTGCAGATGACCGCCGGCGAGATCGCCTCATCGAAGCTGAAGACGCCAATCGCGTCGCGCGTCATTTGAGGAAACTCCTCGCCTCCTCTCAGTCGATTCTCAGGTTGCCGGCGGATGATTGACGGTGATGACGCCGCGAAGAATCAAGCTCAGCGCGGCTGTGCTCGCGAGCGCCTCGCTGCTCCTCACCGGTTGCGGCGGCGGCTCCACCAACCCCGGCGTCGCGCGCCTGTCGTCCGGCAGCGGGGACGCCACGACCTCGAGCGCTGCGAGCAGCGGCGGCGCGGCCGGCGGCGGATCGCCGGAAGCCGCGGCGCTCGCGTTTGCCGGCTGCATGCGCGCCAACGGTGTGCCCGGCTTCCCGGACCCGAGCGCGGGCGGCGGCTTTCTCTTTCACACCGGAAGCGGAATCGATCCCTCATCGCCGGCCTTCAGGGCGGCGCAGAGGAAATGTGGGAAGCTCCTACCCCCGGGCCCCGGCTCCGGCCCGCCGCCGTCCGCGAGGACATTGGCGCATTTCCTGACCGTCGCGCGGTGCATGCGCGTGCACGGAGTACCTGAATTCCCCGATCCGCTGACCAGGGCGCCGGCGAATCCCCTAGCCGCCCTGGGCGGTCGCGGCGGCATGATCAGCGATATCGAAGGCGTGGTGTTCGTGTTCGACGGCACGATCGATGAGCAGTCACCCGAGTTCACACGGGCGGCAGCGGCGTGCGCATTTCCGCTGCACGACCACTGACGTGCCACTTAGCGAGTTCCTCGCTTCTTCTCAGCCGATTCTCAGGTGGCATTGCGCATGATGTCGATGCGCCGCGGCGACACCCCGGCGCGTCAGCAGGACACGGTGATTACCTGCCCCGATGGTGAAAGAGATCGAGCTATGACAAGAACCATCCTCGCCCTGGCCGTGCTCGCCGTCGCCGTCCTGCCGGTTGCAGGCTGCGGCGGCGCCTCCTCGAGCGCCGGCGTCGCGCATCTCGCGACAAGCACTTCGCGCAGCGCAGATCCCGGCAGCGGCTCCTCCTCGCCGGAAGGCGAAAGCAGCACGGCCGCCCAGCAGAAGCTGGTCGCGTTCTCGCAGTGCATGCGCTCCCACGGGGTCACGGAATTTCCCGAACCGAGCGAAGGCCGCCTGCTGATCCACCGCAGCGACAACAACGGCCACGTGACCGGCGTCAACCCGCAGTCCGCGCAGTTCCAGGCCGCAACCAAGGCCTGTGCGAAGCTGGCGCCCAAGGGCGGCAAGCCGCCGAGCCCCGCCGAACAGACGAAGTTGCACGAACAGGCACTGCAATTCGCGCAGTGCATGCGCACCCACGGAGTCCCGAGCTTCCCCGATCCGGAATTCTCGAGCGGCGGTGTCGGCATCCGAATCGGGGGCGCGAAGAACAGTGCGCGCAGGATCGATCTCAGCTCGCCGCAGTTCAAGGCCGCCCAGAAAGCGTGCCAGTCGATCATGCCGGGGCCGAAGGGCGGTCCCGGGGGCGTGGCGCTCGCCCTGTGATCGCCCTCGTCGATCGGTGCCGGGCGTGAGCTCGCGCGTGAGACCGGCGTTACCTTCCCGAAACCGCCGGTGTCGTACAAGCGGTGCGGCGCGTGTCTGCGCGCCGCGCACGAGGCGCAGCGCAGCGCGACCAGCAATATGAGCGATCCGATATCCGGCGAAGCTACGTCTGCGACCCAGGCCCCCGGCGAGGAGGTCGGGCGGGCGGTGCCCGTAGTCGACACGCCGGTCTGCGATCCGCGACCGCGGATCGGCCTGGGGGACGAGCGCACCCGCCGCAGACTGCTGGCGGCAAGCGGACTGGCGTTGGTCGTGGCAATTGTCGTGCTGATCGCCACCGACCCGTTCGCCGGCGGCGGAAACGCGGGCGCGGGTGCGCTCGACAACGCCACCGCCACCTCGCTCGTGGCGGTAAAACGGCAGTCGCTCTCGCAGCAGACACAGGTGAGCGGCACGCTGGGCTACGCCGGCTCCTCAAGCATCCGCGTGGCAGCCGGGACCGCACCGTCAGATGTTGACCAGGCCGAACAGCAGGTCTCGAGCGCCGAAGCGATGCTGGCGACGGCCTCCTCGACGCTGGCCTCCGACACGCAGGCGCTTGCCGGCCACCAGGCGACGCTGGCGGCGGCGCGGGCGAGGGAGGCGCTCGACTGCGCGGGCGCAGGCGCGGCAGAAGCCGCCTCGGCGAACGCCTCGGCGACGGGTGAAGACAACTCGCCGGGTGCAGGCGGGAGCTCGTGCTCGAGCGACGCGCAGGCGGTGTCCTCGGCGCAGCAGAGCGCTGCCGGCGCCGCCGGCAAGCTCACCGTCGACCGCTCGCAGGTCTCCTCCGCGGAAAGGCAGCTCGCGAGCGCGCAATCGAATCTGTCGACCGCGCGTTCCTCGGCCGCGCTATACGGGCAGAGCTCGACGTTCACGGCGCTGCCGTCGGTCGGCGAGATCGTCGTGCAGGGGCAGAGCCTGTATGCGATCGACGGCGAGCCGGTGCTGCTGATGTACGGCTCGACGCCCGCGACGCGTGCGTTCGTGGCAGGCATGTCGGCGGGGCGCGACGTCGCCGAGCTGAACGCGGACCTCGCCTCGCTCGGCTACGGCTCTGGGCTCGCGGGCGAGCAGTTCACGAGTGCGACCGCGGCGGCGATCCGCTCGCTGCAGGCCGCGCGCGGCGCCTCGGTGACCGGCGAGCTGCTCGTCGGATCGGTCGTCTTCGAGCCCGGGCCGGTGCGCGTCACAGCCGTGACGCCGACGGTCGGCGACAGCGTGATGCCGGGGCAGGTGCTGACGGTCACATCGACCGCTCGCCAGGTCAAGCTCGCGCTCGACGCCGCCGAGCAGGGCAACGTCAAGGTCGGTGACACGGTCACGATCACGTTGCCCGACAACCAGACCACGCCCGGCCGGATCACCTACGTCTCGAGCGTCGCGACCGCGCCACCCTCGAGTGGGAAAGGCGGCGGCGGGGAAGAAGAAGGCGCGCCGACCGTCGAAGTGGACGCGACCCCGACCGACCCGGCGGCGACCGGCCATCTGGACCAGGCGCCGGTGAACGTGGAGATCACGACCGAAAGCGTCCAGGGCGTGCTGGCGGTGCCCGTCGATGCGCTGCTCGCGCTCGCCGGCGGCGGCTACGCGCTGGAGGTCGCCGAAGGCCGCGTGCACCGCCTGGTGGCGATCACGCCCGGCCTATTCGATGACGCGGAAGGCCTCGTGCAGGTCAGCGGTCAGGGTCTGTCCCCCGGGCAGCGCGTAGTGGTGCCGGCGACGTCATGAGCGGGCTCCCGAACAGCGTCGCCTGTGCAGACGACGAGGCGGTGGCGGTGCTAGAGCTGCGCGGCGTCAGCAAGGTCTACGGCGCCGAGCCGCCGGTATACGCGCTGCGCGACGTCAGCTTCGCGGTACGCGAGGGCGAGCTGGTCGCGATCGTGGGGCCGTCGGGCTCCGGCAAGACGACGCTGCTGCACGTGATGGGCACGCTCGAGCGCCCGAGCGCGGGCGTCGTGTCGATCACCGGCCTCGACGCGGCGCGACTGTCCGACCGCGAGCTCGCGGCGCTGCGCGCGACGCGCGTCGGCTTCGTCTTCCAGCAGTTCTTCCTGGCCGAGTACTCGACAGCCCTCGAGAACGTCGCCGACGGCCTGCTGTACGCGGGCGTCGCCGCCGCCGAGCGGCGCGAGCGGGCTGCCACTGCGCTGGCACGCGTCGGGCTTGCCGAGCGCGCCGAGTTCCGCCCGAGCAAGCTCTCCGGCGGCGAGCGACAGCGCGTCGCGATCGCACGGGCGCTGGTGGGACGTCCGGCGATCGTGCTCGCAGACGAGCCCACCGGCAACCTCGACAGCGCGTCGGGGGCGAGCGTGCTCGGGCTCCTGGAGGAGCTGAACGCGCAGGGCGCGACAATCCTCGTGATCACCCACGACCACGACCTCGCGGCCCGCCTGCCGCGCCAGGTCCAGGTGCTCGACGGCGAGATCGTCGCCGACACCGGAGCGCACGAGCGATGATCAAGCGAGGCAGCGGCCGCCGGTTGGCCGCGCTGGGGCTGATCTTCCTCGCCGGCGTGGGAGCCTGGGGGGCCGCGATCGCGGGCGCTCCGGCGTTTGCCTCCGATGAAACGGGCGGCGCACCCGGTGGCACGCAATCCTCGCCGTCTAACTGCCCCTCCCCGAACCCTGCCAATGAGCTGACGCTCGTGGCGGGCACCCCCCAGACGACCACGCTTGGCAGCGCCTTCGCGGGCGGACTGCAGGTCGCGCTCTCCAACACCGACGGCTGCGCAGTCACCAATGCAGCGGGGGTCCCGGTGACATTCAGTGCACCTCTCAACGGCGCCAGCGGGCGTTTCTCGACGAGCAACGCCAACACCGCCACGGTGGGGGCCGACGCCTCTGGCACGGTCGCCGCACCGGCTTTCACCGCCAACGACACTGCCGGCAGCTTCACAGTGACGGCGAGCTCGCCCTACGGATCGGTCGCGTTCGAGCTCACGAACACCGCCGCCGGCGTACCCGCGCGGCTGGTCGCGATTCCCCTGAAGCACAGGTCGACGAGCGTCGGCAGCCGCTTCCCCCAGCTGCTGCAAGTCCGCGCCGTCGACGCCGGCGACAACCCGGTGGCCGGCGCGACCGTCGCGTTCGCGCTCGCTTCCGGCACCGCGAGCCACTGCGGTGCCGTCCCCACCGCAAGCGCCAACTTCGCCGGCGGCGGCACACAGGCGACGGCGACGACCAATGCGAGCGGCATCGCGACCGCGCCGGCACTCACAGCGACCAGCGCGGCCGGCTCGTTCACCGCCACCGCGTCGATCTCGGGCGGCAGCGGCGGGGGCGGGGGCAACGCAGAAAGCGCCGGCAGCACCAGTGCGTCCAGCGTCGCGCCGGTCAGCTTCTCGCTCGCGAACCTCGCAGGCACACCGGCCAAGCTGGCCCCCGGCGTCGGCGCCACCCAGTCCACCACCACGGGGAGCGCGTTTCCGATCCGCCTCGCGGTCACGGTCACGGACGCCGAGAAGAACCCCGTGCCAGGCGCGCTCGTCACCTTCTCCGCCCCAACCGGCGGGGCAAGCGGGCGCTTCGCGCTTCGCTCCCAGGGCTCCCACCGCCACCGCGCCCGCGTCTCATATTCGCGCACGGCGAAGGTCAAGACCGGTGTCTGCGGGATCGCAGTGGCGCCCGCGTTCAGCGCTTCCAATGACGTTGGCGGCTACATCGTCAAGGCCAGCGCAGAGCGCGCGCGTCCGGCGGCGTTCGCGCTCGTCAACGAAGCGCCCGCGAGCGCGCCGTGAGCGCGATCGCCGGTCCCCCCCGCAACGGCGCCGCCAGCCCCGAGTTGATCCCACGGCGATTGCGCGCCTCCGACCTCGCCCGCGTCGCGAGCGTCGGCCTGCGCACCAGGCGGATGCGCGCCGGGCTCTCGGCGCTGGGGATCGCGATCGGGGTCGCCGCGATCGTCGCGGTGCTCGGCCTGTCCGCGTCCAGCCAGGCGGGCCTGCTCGAAGAGATCGACAAGCTGGGAACGAACCTGTTGACGGTCACCAATGGCCAGAGCTTCGCCGGCAAGACCGCCGAGCTGCCGCTGGTGGCGCCGGCGATGATCGCGCGCATCGAGCCGGTGGAAAGCGTGGCACAGACCGGGAAGGTCGAAGGCAAGGTGTACCGCACGCCTCTGATCCCAGAAGTCGACACGAACGCCCTCGGCGTCGAGGCGGCGAGCCTCGACCTGCTGCAGACGCTCGGCGTCCAGGTCACACAGGGCCGCTATCTGAACGCCGCGACCGCACAGGAGCCGGTAGCGGTGCTCGGCTCGGCCGCCGCGCAGCGGCTGGGGATCGATCACATCTACGCCGGCGAGCGGATCTGGGTCGCCGACCAGTGGCTCTACCTCGTCGGCATCCTCGGCCCCTCCGTACTGACGCCCGAAATCGAAAGCTCGGTGCTCGTCGGCTTCAAGGCGGCGGAACGCTACCTGCACTTCGACGGGCATCCCAACACGGTCTACCTGCGCGCCCGCAACAGCCAGGTCGCCGCCGTGCAGTCGGTGCTGGCGGCAACGGCCGACCCGGAGGCACCAAACGAAGTGAATGTCAGCCAACCCTCCGCGACGCTCACCGCCCGCGCGGACGCCCAGAGCGCGCTGAACGGCCTGTTCCTGGGGCTCGGCGCGGTCGCGCTGCTGGTCGGCGCGGTGGGTGTGGCGAACATCATGGTGATCTCGGTTCTTGAACGCCGCTCGGAGATCGGGCTGCGCCGCGCGCTCGGCGCGACCCGCGGACAGATTCGCATCCAGTTCCTGTCCGAGGCGATCCTGCTGGCGCTCGGCGGCGGCGCTGTCGGCGTCGCCGTCGGCGCGCTCGCAACCGCCGTCTACGCCGCCACCAAGGGCTGGACTATCGTCGTGCCGACCGTCGCCTGGGCGGGCGGATTCGGGGCGGCGCTACTGATCGGCGCCGTGGCCGGACTGGTGCCGGCGCTGCGTGCCGCTCGACTGTCACCGACGGAGGCGCTGCGGACCGTGTGAAACCAAAGCCCGCAGCTCAAGCTCCCGTGCGGCGTGTGCGCGCCCTGAACTCCTCGATCGCATGTACCTCGCTGACCTGCCCTCGATCGACCTGCCCGTCCCACAGATCGTGCTCGGCGTCACGACACCAGAAGCGAGGGTGCCGGCGCAACCAGCGGAGAGCGTCGCGTCTGCCCATTTTGATCAGGGCGGCAACGAACTGCTGGTCGAAGAGCAGGAAGGAGAGGAACTCGCCGCGCGAGCCATTGCCAGCTCCGAGCACCCGAGCCATGACCGCGAAGTCCACGTCGCGCAGGGCGCGCATCCCTCCGTAGCGCTCCCTGAACGTCCTTTCAGCCAGCCGCCCGATCTCGCCCGTTCGCCGCGGCGCGACGAGGGCGTAGGAGATCCGTCGGTACGGCGCAAGGCCACGGGCCATCCGAAAGATCCTGGGCGAGCCGATCGGCCCGGTGCTGTGGTCCTCTACGAAGAACGAGTTGATCGCGGCGACGCGACGTAGGTCATTTCCTACCTGGTCCACGAGCAGGCCGTCGAGTACGTTCACGGCCACATCCGCGATGCTCGGCTGGCGGCTCGCGGAAGCGGACGTCGCAGCAGTGGGCTTGAACGGCTCGAAGCCGATCACGATCACCTTCTCGGCGCCAAGGTCAACGGCAGGCTTGAGCGGGCTGTTGAGCCGCGTGCCCCCGTCGGTGTAGTGGCCGGCGGCGGCGCGCGGAGCGCTCACCTCAACAGTCGGGAACAACACCGGGATCGCCGCCGACGCACGAACGTGCTCGCCGCGCAGGCGGGTCCTCACGTAGCGAATCTCATTGCCCGAGCGCGGGGGCGCGCCGCGGGAGGCCACGAATCCCACCGGAGTGCCCGTGGCAAGCCGGGTGGCGATCACGCACACCGCGTCGATGTCCTTGGCGCTGACGTTGCGCGCGAGGCGCTGCCAGTCGACCCAGCGGTCGAGATTTCCTGCCAGCGGTGAAGGGTCGAGCACGCTCGCCAAGCCGACGCCCGGCACGCCCAGCGCGTGCCCGAACAGGCGAAGCGCCATGCGCGCGCCACCCGGACCGACCATCCGCGCAATCACATCCTGCTTGCGCAACCCCTTCCAGACCGCCAGCGAGCCCTCCACCTGCTCCGCCACCGGCAGATGCGCGCGCGACGCAAGCGCGGTTGCGTTGATCGCGCCAACGCTCGTGCCGCACCAGATCGACACACGCTCGCCACGCTTCTCGAGCGCCGGCAGCAGCGCCGAGAGAGCCCCGACCTCGTAGGCACCGCGAGCCCCTCCTCCCGGCAGGACGACGGCGACCGACATCTAGTCGACCTCCGCGCCGCGGCTGGAGCGCACCGGCGTCGCCGGGCCGCCCGGTCCTGCAGCCAGCCACCGCGCCCGGGCGCGAGAACGAGGCACGCACCCGCGCCCGGACCTCCCTGTCGGGTCGCCTGGGAACTCGAATTCGGGCCGGGGCGGCCCGTGGCTTGTGTCCATGTCTGGGGACGCACAGGTTGGCGACCGGCGCCGCCGGGCGCTACGGCCACACGGCCAAACTGCCTATTGAAGTGCTTCGACTCCCGGACCGCGAAGCTTCAGCGACTCGTCGCGAGCACTCTGCGTCCGCCGCCGCGGCGAGCAGACGACGCGCGATCGCGCCATCAGCAAGCGGCACGAATCGTCGGGGCAGCAACCGCGACCTTCGGGTTATGAGCAGCCTAGACGGTGTTTTGTGAGGTATTTTTGGCTCTAGAAAGCCAACTCAGGTCTACCAGATTTGGTCACATTCGCTCAGATTGTGCCGAAATTGAGGCCGAAGTCGACAAAATCAGTCGGGAACTCGCCTGTCGGCCTTGCGTCGTCCCTAACACGACCCGCCGTCGCCCCACGACGCGGCCAGCGATCAGAGCTCACTGGTCAGCAGCTGGTACGCCTGCTCGGCGCGCTGCGCGTTCGCAGGGTCGAGGGAGCTGAGCCCCCCGGGGTTAAGAGCGGGACCGGCTTGGTGGAGCCATCGTCGCTCCGTCCTGCGCAACCCCGCGGCCATCTCGCGAGGATCGACGATGAGCGAGAGTAGCAGTAACAAATCCTCACGCTGCGTATCGGGATCACTGTGAACCAGCAACGAGCGAGCCTTGATGAGAATCGCGCCGGCGAGGGTCGGCCGGCGCAGCTCGAATGACTGCCCGTGAACGCTGATGGTCACGGTCTCTGAGCGAGCGAGCGCCTGCGTACCACCCGGAGCTGCCACGGCCACCGTGCCAGGGGCGAGCATCGCGGGAGGACGGATCCCGTCGGGTCCGAGTACGTCAACGATCAGCTCGCCGCGGGTGTACCGATGCGCATAGCCGTCGAGGTCCGGGCCCACCATCTCAAACCCCTCGTTCGTGAGGGCGGAGTGAATCGCTTCGAGGGCGCCCTGGGGCCGGGCCTGTCCGAGTAGGTCGATGTCGGCCGTGGGCCGCACGTCGCTGACACCGTGCTCGATCGCGAGCAGTTGCACCATCAGACCACCGATCAGAACCCACTCACCAGGGAGCCGCTCGCTGAGCTCGCCGACTGCCTCCCATAGCCTGATTGTCTCCGGATCCTCGAGGTCGATGTCGATCACGATGCGAGCGCGCGCGCGGACTCGCGCCTGGCGCGCGGGTTGTCGCTCTCGAGGAGGTCCAGCAGAACCGCTACGCGCGGCGCACGACGACCGTCATCCGGCTGTAGCTCCGGCCAGAGCTCGTCGGGGACCCAACGAATTCGCAGCGGCCCACCAAAATCAGGCGACAACGCATGGTCATTAAGAATCGACGCGCGATGTCCGGCTGGCGCGTACGCCTCCACACCGGTTCCTTTCCCAACGAGGCCGACGAGCTCGCTCGCCGAGACACCAGTTGCAAGCGTGTCCGAGCGCCCAAGGATTCGCTTGAGCTCTGAAGGGTGACCGGCAAACTCCTCGACTTCGGCCCGCGACCGCAGCTGTTGTCCGTGCGCGCCAAGCGGATGGCTCTTGAGCCATGCTCGCATCCGCGACGGGTAGCGCTCGCGGGTCGCGAGAGCGTTGGCGCGCTCCGCGTTACCTGATGCGAGGAGGATGATCGCCCACGCCATTCTTGGCGAGAGCGGCCTGCCAGGGGCAGCGGGCTGGCGGACGTAGCGTTGTACAGACCGCTCATCAAGCCACCAGCTTCGTCCTCGCTTGATCGCCGGGAGACGCCCAGAGGCGATCCGCTGGCGAACTGCCGCCTGGCTTATGCCGAGGCGGACGGCCACCTCATCGACGCTCAATAGGGACGAATCAGGCATGGACACAATACTAGCGCCAGCACAAGCATTATGTCCGAGCATGGCGTGTCTGAACCCGCCGGGTGCCTTCAATCGCTCTCGACATCGACGATCAGCCCGAGGCGCCGACATCGGGGTCGTGATCCGCGAGGATCTGCAGTGCTTCTCCGTGCTCATCGACAACCCGCTTGCTGGTGTCGCGTATCCGCGCGCGGACCATCTCGGTGGATACCACCCGAAGCTCACCGCCGGGAAGCTCCTCCACCAACACCGAGGAACCCGGGACATAGCCGCTCGCCTCGAACTCCCTGGGAATCGAGATGACGTTGCTGTTACCGACCCGGCGAACCTTCACGATCTTCATGGGTCCAGTACATACATGGATAGCCGCGTCGTGTTGGGCGTGGACGTTGGATTACAACTCCCGCCCGAGCAGCGAGCACGCTCAGGTACAGCACACCGGTGAAGCTCGTAGCTCCAGGCCCAGAACCCGTCAAGGCCGCCCCTCCGGGGCCGCCTCCGGCGGGGCCTGACGGCCCGGCCCTGACAGAACCTGGGCCTTCCGCTGTGAAGCGACGAGGTCTGCAGGACAAGTCCTGCAGACCATCTGCGATGACAGATGGTCGACCTGCCCGCTCCCTGATCTATGGCCGCACTGCGCAGTTGCCGCCGCGCTTCTCGAGGTTGAAGATCGTCTGCGGCAACTTCGGCACACTGCCGGGCTCGGGAATGGTGGTTGGTTTGGGCGGCACCGGAGTGTCTTTGCGTGGTTGCCCTGTCATCGCTTCGCATCCGCTCCTCAGGACTCGTCGTCGTCGGCCGGGAATCCTTGCGCTGCCTGATCGTCGAGCGCGTCGATGTCATCCGCGGAGTCACCGAACGCCTTCTGCGCGAACGCCGCGCCGCCGCTCGGGTCGGGCGCGAAGTCCGCGTAGATCAGCGTGGTCGTGAAGTCGCGGTGCCCCATCCACTCCTGCAGCGTGCGCATCGGCACGCCGACGGCGGCCATCCGCGTCCCGAACGTGTGCCGCAGCGAGTGGAAGGTGATGCCGCCCCGGCGGCCGACGCGGTGGCCCATGCCGGCGGCGCGCATCGCGGCGTAGAAGCGTTCGCGCAGCTTGGAGGCGTCGTAGGGGTTGCCGGTGTGCGGGTGGCAGAAGACGGTCTCGTCGTCGGCTTTGTAGGCGGAGCGCTGGAAGTGGCGCTCGAGCTCGCGCGCGGCGCGGTCGGCGAGCGGCACGGCGCGGCTCGAGCGCCTGGACTTCGGTGTCCCCCACTCCCCGCGGCTGAAGGTGCGACGGACGCGCACGACGCCGGCGGTCCAGTCGATGTCGCGCCAGCGCAGCGCGACGAGCTCGCCCTGGCGCAGCCCGGTCATCGCCGCGACCGTGTAGAGCGCGTACTCGGTCGGCCCGAGCACGTCGTCGGTAGGGACCGCGCGCAGGAGCGCCTCGAGCTCCTCGCGGCTGAGGTAGCGGATGTCCGGATCGGCCTGAGCGACACGAGGTCGGTCGGTCGCCGCGACGGGATTGGTAGTTCGCCCACCCGCGCCTGACCGCGAAGCGAAACACGCCGTGGGCGAAGATGAGGTGGTTCGTGACGGTCTTGACCGCGAGGCCGGCGTGGCGCTTGACGGCGATGTAGGCGACGACGTCCTCGGGCGTGATCTTCTCGAGCGTCTTCGGCTGGAAGTGCGGCACGAGGTGCTTGGCTCGATGATGATCCGGTAGTCCTTGACGGTCGATGCCTTGCGGGCCATCACGTGCTCGACGTGGTGGATGTAGCGCTCGGCGGCCTGCTCGAAAGTGATGCGCTCCTCGGGCGCGAGGGTGCGCACCTCGCCGATCATCCGGCGCAGCGCCTGCCTCGGCCTGCTTGCGCGTGAGCCCTTCGGTCGCACCGGCCTTCCTGACGCGTCCCGAGCCGGCGCTTGACCTGCCGGCCCCCGACCCGCCACTTGCCGTACCACGACCCGGACTGCACGAAGAGCGAGCCCGACCCGTAGCGCGCGCTTGCGGACAACTGTCATCATTCAATCCTAGCTCGCCGCCCCTCGACGTGCGGCCCCGAGCGCGTCTCCTGCAGCCAGCTCTCGAGGTCGTGGGGGTTGAAGCGCACGTAGTGCCCGAGCCGGTGGTGCGGGTATCCGCCCCATCCGCGCCTGCGCGAGCAGCCACGTGTGCGGCACCCCGAGCAGCTTGCCCGGCGGCCTTGGCGTCGAGCAGCGGCGTGAACGCCCCGGCCTCGGTGATCCCCGCGCCGCCCGAGCAGCCGCCCCGCACGCGCCCGCAGCCCACCGGGAGCTCCGGCAATGAGTCCTCTGGGCTTCCCTACAGACATGTCGATCCTCCGTCCTCGCCGAAGGTCGGCAGGGCCATCCCTGCCGACCTGAGTGACTCTCTCAGCGGAGGGGTCGGGTTCTGTCAAGGCCGGGCCGTCAGGCCCCGCCGCAGGCGGCCCCGCAGGGGCGGCCTTGACGGGTTCCGGCCCCGGAGCTACCGCGAGGATCTGCTCGCCCGCTTTGCGGAGCCTGTCGATGCGCAGCTCCGTCGGCGGGTGGGTGTGTTCGGTCAGCCAGATCAGCGGCACGGGGTGGTCGTGGATGAGCGCGTGGATTTCGAGGAAGTCGGCGAGCTCCTCGGCCTGCCCGAGCCGTGCGGCGTACTGGTCTGCGAGGTACTCGCGTTCGCGCCAGTAGGAGCCCCAGAACGGCGCGGTGATCCGCAGCCCGAAGCCGCCGCGGGCGAAGCGGACAGCTCGCGCGAGCGAGCCACAGCGACGCAGCCGAACGAACGTGATCGTGAGCAGCACCGGCGCGGTCGCGATCAACCATCGGCGCGCGCTGGCGCGGCTGCGTCTCCGGCCTTTCGCGCACGGGCCGGAGGATGAGGCGGTTGATCGCGGCGGTGAGCTTGCCGTCGCTGCGTGGCGAGGTGCCCGAGCTCGTGCGCGAGCACGGCGGGGAGGTATTCGCTTTCGATCAGCCCGCGCGAGAGCATCAGCGTCTCGCCGCAGACGGCGGCGTCGGGCTGGGGCGTGTCGAGCACGAACCAGCGGCTGGGCAGGCGAAGCGGCCCGGTCGCCGTGGTCGCGCAGCAGCTCGAACGCGTCGCGGTAGGCGCTCCACTCGCGCTCTGAGGGCTCGCGCCCGCCCATGTTCTGCGCCCACCACCAGCCACCGCCGAACGGGGCGATCAGCGCGAGGATCGCCCAGCCGGTCGGGATCGAGAGCGAAGTTCGACGAGCGTCGATGCCTGCCCGATCGATTCGCCGCTCAGCAGCAGCGCAACCGCGGCGAGCGCGCACGACCCAGGCCATCCGCACGAAGATCACGGGGACTTCGGCGAGCGAGCGTCGCCGCGTAGAGCGCGAGTGCCCTGTAGTCGGGGAGCCGCAGCTCCCGGAGGATTGTCATGGCCGTCTCCTTACCTAGAAAGGAAGCCCTGCGGGCTTCTCCGACATAGGTATGTCGAGCGGGACGGCCTTCTCACCCCCCTCCCAATTTCGACCGAGCCGGCAAGCGGCGCCCGCAGATCGGGGGCGCGGAGCACCGCGATCTTCATCGCCCGCCCGCGGCTGATCACATACGCATGCCCGGGCGTCGAGCGCCCTGACCTTGTTCGGGGTCGACCTTGAACTGGTGCTGGATCCGCGCCGAGCCCTGCGCCGGTCGCGCCCTCTTCGGCGTAGTGGGTTGAGTACTCCATCGCCCTGCGCGTGCCGGCGAGCGCGATGACCTCCTCGGGCGTGTTGACGCGGTGGCAGATGACCGTCTCGACCGAGCCGAGGATGCGCGCGGCCTCGCTCTCATCGCCCATCCCGGCGACGACCTGCGGGGCGAGCACGAGGCTCGTGTTGAACCCGCGCGCCTGCTCGACCCGCGCCGGCCATCCCCGACGCCGGATGCGAGCGCGGAGAACTCATCGACGATCAGCAGCGCGAACTGGTCGCGCGGCTTGCGCGTCGTGAAGTAGTGCGCGAAGTCCTCGAACAGGAACCGGGCGAGGCCGGTCGTCTCCTCGCGCAGCGCGAGGCTGTCGAGCAGCAGGTAGGCGGCGCTCGTGTCCTCCCACGCCCAGTCGCCGTCGAGCGCGCCGCGGGTCTGCCCGAAGAACGCCTCGTAGCGCAGCCGCACCTGCTGCACCTGCTGGCGGTCAACGCCGCGAGCGCGCTCGAGCCGGCGTGCGCCCGCGCGAGCGCATCGAGATCCATCCGCGCGAGCACCTCCGCGCTCGAGCGCGGCGGCCCGTCGGGGTGCTCACAGACCAGCCGCAGCACGTTCTTCGCGACGTCGCGATACCACGACGGCGGGCCCGTCGCTCGCGTAGTCGATGACCTCCATCAGCCGCCCGTGGATCTCGTGCGGCGCACCGCGCCAACCGTCGAACGGCTCGTTCGGGAACACCCGCGTGCCGCGCCCGGCGTCGGCCATCAGCCCGACGAAGCGCGCCGCGGTCTCGCGGTCGCCCTTGCCGTCGAGGTAGAACACGGGCGCGTCGCTCGCACTTCGCGACCGCGTAGGCGAGGCGCAGCACGGTCTCGGTCTTGCCCGAGCCCGTCGCGCCGCACACGAGCAGATGCCGGCACAGCCGCTCCGGGGAGAGCAGCACGACGCCGCGGTCGACGGGCAGCGCGCGCTCACCGGCGAGGCGTCGCGCGAGCGCGAACCCCGTCTCGCCGTCGACGCTGCATCCGAGCAGGACAGTCGGCTCGAGCCGCTGACCGTCGCGACGCGCCGGACGGCCTGCGGCGTCCGAAGCACGCCCGCGACGCTGAGGCCGCGGTCGTCACGGCTCCGACGAGGCGCCGGCCTGTCTGGAAGCTCGCGGACGTCGAGCGACGGCCAGCGCCCGGAGCGCGGCGAGCTCGCTCGAGCTGGCGGTGCGGCGCCCGGCGCGCAGAAGTAGACGACGGCGTCAAAGCGCCGCTCGAGCTCGTCGAGGATCGCCGTGACGCGGCGCCGGCTCTTGACGGTCAGCTCGACCTCGATCGCGACGCGCTGCCCGTCGACCAGCACGACCCCGTCGGGCAGGTGCTCGCCGGCCGCTCGCTCGCGCGCGAGCGTCCGCTCGCACACCCATTCCGCGAGCGGCGAGCGGCCCTGCACGTGCAGGCGCACGTCGTTGACGGCGGCGACGTGCGCGAGCAGGCCGATCCGCGGCTGCCAGACACCGAAGCTCGAACCGCACGCGCGCAGCCCGGCCGCGGTGGGGAGCACCCACGCCGGCTCGCCGACGAGCAGCCGCCGCGTCGTGACCATCCCTTCGCTCGCGCAGGCGAGCGAGCGTGCGCTGCACCGTCCGCGGACCGCAGTCGAGCAGCAGCCTCGAGCTGGTCGACCCGCGCCGCGTACTGCTCGCCGACCCAGCGACAGCAGATCGAGGTCGCGCCGTCCGCAAGCACCGGCTCGGACCCGACGGGCCGCGGCGCGCCGATCGAGCAGCGCGCGAGCTCACCGGCCTCTCCCGCAGATACCAGCCATCCGCCCGGCTGACGAAGCGGCTCGTCTTGCCGCGAAACAGATGCGCCGAGACCCGGCCCGGCGTCACGCCGAGCGCCTCCGCGATCTGACGCGGACGCGACCCCGGATGCTCAGCGAGATACGCGGCCACGTCCTCCTGGGAGATCTGACCTGCAGGCCCCTCCCCCAGCAACGTCGCTCGCGCAGCACGCAGCCGTTCGCGTTCGCGCAGAAGCTCCTCGTGCCTAGAGAGCTCCGCGTCCACGTGCTTCAGCTGCGCATCGATCTGGCCCACGACGCTACGAGCCCCACCGAGAGCACCGCCACGCGAACTACCAGCCACGAGAACCTCCACGACGACAACGAGAACCAACACGCACAGTACACGCGCATCATGCTGCTGTCAAGAAATCATGCTTACATGTATGTAGGAGGTAAGCGTCGGCCGCTCGCGCCAGCCAGCGGCCGGCCTTACCCGCCTTGACAGCCACCAGCCCCCACCGCCTCGTTCTTTGTCCCTCTCCCCTGGTCCCATCCACCAACATCCCACCACACCCAGATCCATCCAACCACCACCGCTCTGCCTGCCCCACACCACCAACCCATGCAGGTCATTGACCACCGCATCGCAGCGAAGCGGAGAGGGGGTGGTCAATGACCTGCCGCACCACGCCCCGCCGACCTCGGGGCAGGCAGAGCGGCTCCACAGAGCCAAAACCGCAGACCAGACATGTCCTCCGGCGGACGCGAACCCTGACGCGAGCCGCGACAGGACCCGCGACAAGGGACCGCGCCGCCTCTGCAGCCTCTATATGCCGATTTCGTCGGCGACGATCGCCGCGTGGCTCGCCCACACGAAGCGATCGAGGCGATGGATCAGCCCGGCGCCGAACAGGCGATCGAGGCTGTCGGTCGTGTCCGCGCCGATCTCGCGGGCGAGCTCCTCTGCCGCCCAGGGCCGTTGCGAGGTCGGATCGGTGAGCAACACGAGGATCGTGCTGTCGATCGTCGAGTCTCGCTCCGTGAGGGTCGGGGTACGCTGCTCCTGCATGGGAAGGCCTACCTTTCCGTGCCACGGCCCCGGGCGGTTCCAGCCGCGCCGGGGCCGGTATTGATTGAACGCTTACCCAGTCACGCTACAAGCAGTGGCCCGTACAGCACCAGCAAACCCGCAAAGTTGGCGCGAAAACGCTCACCGGGGTCCGCCCAGAAGTCCCGGGACAGGTCGAGGCATCCTCGCGGGGATCGAGACGCCGACCGGACTCCATCGACTGGGGACGCGAACAGACTCGCACCTGCGGGCCGCCGGCCTGAGCCGACGCCGGCGCTGAGGCCCGTCCTCCTGGTCGAGTGCGTTTCCACGGGCCTGCTGAGTTAGAGTCGCCTGACGGGGTAGCCACCTCAACCGACCCGCTCGTGAGCTCCAAGATCGAGATCCATCAACACCAAGAGCCGATTTCCGTCAGCTCCGACGTGCTCGCGAGGCTTGGCGAGGAGCTCATCACCAACCACATTCAGGCGCTAGCCGAGCTCGTAAAGAACGCGTACGATGCCGACGCGACCGCCGTCAAGGTCGAGATCGACACGACGAAGATGGTCGCGGATCCCGATGGGAACATCAGACTGGGGCTGATCACCGTCGCCGACAACGGCTTCGGGATGGACGAGGACCGGATCCGCAAGGTGGCTGCGGGTCTCGGCCAGCCCGAAGCGGGCGATGAAGCTCGCAGGCGAGAAGACACCCAAGAAGCGCACGCCGCTAGGCGACAAGGGGCTTGGCCGCCTCGGCGCCCAGCGCCTCGGCGACCGGGTACGCATCCGCACCCGCCCCCAGGTGACCCTCCAGGATGCCAAGTCACCGGCTTACGTCGAGCACGACGTCGCCTTCGCGTTTTCCTCGTTCCGCTCCGAGACCGACGTCAACGCAATTCGTGTCCCGTGGATCACCTATGAGCTACCCGAGCAGGCTGAGCTGACCGACAAGTGGCCTGTCCGTAAGGCCACGGGCACAGTCATCGAGATTGTCCGGACTGTCCAACGCCGCCGACTGGTCTGATGTCAAGGAGCTCGAGCGCGCACTCAGCCTACTGGTCAACCCGTTCAAGAACGTCGAGAAATTTAGTGTATCTGTCAAGGTTGATGGTTCCCGCTCAATCTCCATTCGGTCGCAAGCGAGGTTCGGAACGCCGCGTTGAGTCGCTGGGAGGGCTCGTTCGACGATGAGGTGCTCGAGATCGACGGCACGGTGCGGCTGCAGTGGTTCAACGTGCGGATCGCACAGACCAAATGCTTTTCCAGAAGCTCGTAGAGGCAAACGGCGGGACGGCCCTGCGCGACTTCATCCTCAAGGAGACGCGTGACCAGCCCTTCAAGGTCACGGGGGGCAAGCGCCCGTGGCTGCTCAAGTTCCACCGCGAGATCGCGCTGGCTGATATCGATACCACCACGCTCGAGCTAGAAGAAGGTAGCGACGAGAACGTCGCCGACGCCGAGCAGCTGGTCTTTGCGAGCGACGATGGGTCAGCGCCCTCCGCCAACGAGGATTGCGCCGCCGGCGAGGGAGACGAGGAGCCCGGCAATCTGCCTGTCAGCCCCGGCGATTTCCTGTTCGAGCTCGATGTGGTCACCCGCCGTCTCTCTACTGCGAAGGCGACCGGCGCCGACTTCTCTACGCTCGACCGCCAAAGCGACTACCGCACATGGCTCAACGAGCAAGGAGGCATGCACGTCTACCGGGATGGCTTCCGTATCAACCTCGGCGACGACTTCATGCGGCTGGGCGAGGCATTCTCCAGTAGCTCAAGCTACTACGGACTACGTCCGGCTAACGTCATTGGTTACGTCGAGATCACGGCAGAGCACAACGCCGGGCTAGAGGAGACCACGGACCGCGAGGGCTTCCGCGAGACGTCCGAGGTCAAGACGTTCCGGCTGCTGGTGAGGACGATCCGAGACGAAATCAACAAGATCCTTGACGTACTCGGCCGCTCAACTGCGGCCTACATTCGCAGCGAGTCCACCGAGAACGACGAAAGTACCGAGCAACTCGCCACCGAGCTGTCCGAGACCGCGGCCGAGGCTGAGCGCGCCCGCGCTGTGGCCGCCGCCGCCCAAACGCAGGTATCGATCGCGGTGGACTCTCACAACGACGAGCGAGTGCGTCAGGAGGCACTCGAGTCGGCCGCGGCGGCTTTGGCCCGGGTCACGGCCGCCCTCGCGCGCACCATCGCCGCCGAGCGCCTTGGCTCTATCGTTCGTCGTGATGTCGCCGAGCTCACTGAACGTGTAGACGAGTACGCGCAACTCATCGGCCTGGGACTCGTAGCTGAGACGCTCGCGCACGAGCTCAATCACATCAGTGGCCGCCTCAGCGGACAGATCACCGACCTGCAGAACCGCGCGTCGGACCTCGAGCTGATGGGCGCGCGCCTACCTGCAGGAGACTGATCGGCGCTCGACGCCATGCAAGGCCAGCTTCGCCATCTCGACCCCATGCTGCGCTACGCCCGTACCAAGCGCGAGCAAATCGAGCTGAGAAGTTCGCGCGTGAGATGTCCGATTTCCATGCTCCACGCCTCGGCGCCAAGCACATCGATATCTCAGTCATCTCTATCGAACCGGCCATCGTGACCGCGAACCGTGGCCGCCTGATGCAGGTGTTCGACAACCTGGTTATCAACGCCGAGTACTGGCTCGAGCAAGCGTTGCGAGCCCGACGAATCGCAGAGGGTCGAATCGAGGTGGGAGTGCTCGGCACGTCGCTGTCGATGAGGGACAACGGGCCGGGGGTTGATAAGAGCCTCGAGCGCACGATCTTCGACCCGTTCGTCACTGCAAAGTCTGAGCGGGGCCGTGGACTCGGCCTCTTTATCTGTCGTCAATTGCTCGATCTAGACGGCGGCACGATTGTGCTCGGCGAACACCGCAACCAAGTCGGACGCGGTGACAGATTTCGAGATCTGCTTCGATGAGCAGCCGTGACAGCCAAGCGCTCGCGTGAAAACCTGATCACGCCCCCCGGGGCGCCTACCAAGGACGAGATCGTCGAGAGACGCGTCGCGGCCCAACGTTCCAAGTTCGCAAAGTTGAAAGAGCAAGACTGCCGAGATCCTGGACGCCGTCGGGGCCAAACGCATCGTCATCGTTGACGACGAGGTCCAATCCATCGATCGCTACATCGAGGCCTATACGGGCTGAGCCCGCAGACCTGCCGCGCTTGGCAGACGAGGAGTTGGATATCCACAGCGACAACGACGCGTGGCGGAGCAGCGCGATTTAGGCGTGGGAGCAGCTGACCTCGAAGGAGCGAAGCGAGATCCTTGGCCGTTCCCGAGACATCCTCGAGCGCGTAGCCTCCACGCGCACTCCCAACCCACTCGAGGCCCTGGAGATGATCTTCCCCGATAGGACGGTGCTGCTGATCACACCGCAAGAGTGGGAAGCTACGCAGCGAGCTCTCGCCGTCGATGAGTCACCGCCTGCGATCGTGCTGTTCGACCAGCAGCTCGGCTCGTTCGGGAAGAGCGGGCTCGAGCTCCTCGAGCCTTACCGAGCCGCCAGGACCGAGAGCGACCCACCTGCCGGCATCCTGTCGAACGAGGTCGACGATGAGGGATTCTACAAGCCTCCAACCGCCGGACACCCACCGGGTACCGAGTGGGTCACTGATGCTCATCTCCAAGCGACATCTCGGCAACGGCGAGTACAAGAAGGCTGTCGCGCTGTTCCGTCTGACGGCCAACCTACCCCACCTCCACAGCGCGCGTGACACTGTGCTCGGCGGCCTAAGCGAGGACATGGCCAGCGCTATCGAGGCCGTCCGCCAGCTCCGGCCGCGCGTGCTTGATGATCTCGTGTATCGATCCTCTCGAGTCGAGGGCGCGTGGGAGGGCGAGACCCTGGCCCGCATCGCTGGCTTGTATCTGATGCGAGCGACGCGCCAACGGGAGACTGGAGTTGACCTCAAGCCGATCATCAACAAGGCACGTCGTCTCAGTCGCCGCGTTGAACCGATCGAGGAGATCGAGGACTCCTCCCAGGCGGCGGCCGAGCTACACCAAATCGAGAACTTTGCTCCCGCTAAGTGGATAAACGGTCTCAAGCTGCCGCTTGCAAACGGCGACATTTTTGAGGTCAAGCAGGACAATGCCGGCACAATTGAGTCTAAGCATTTTGTGATGGTCTGCCAGCCGTGTGACCTCGTAGTGCGCGGCGACGGCGTACGGGAGGCGCGTGAGGCACGGCTGCTCCCGATCGTGAGGAAAAAGCCAGTGGAGAGACTGCTTGAGCAGCCTCTGCCTTCCTCGCCCCAGACCCCCTTCCGGCGGAAGCGACGGTACTGCTCAAGAATGGGTTCAATGTAGACCTCGCTGTCCTGGACCTGTGTTCGCTCAACGAGGACGGCACCGCAGTGATCGCCGATGTCGATCAGCCGGACAGCGACATGATGCTGACCGAGGGCATGGCGCTGCTCCGTGAACAACTCGTCGTGCACGCGAAGTCTGCGCTGGATGAGATCGACAAACTAAAGCGCCGCAGTCAGACCTTCATGCACATTGGGGTCACCGCGCAGAGTAGCGACGACATCCCCTTGGACTACGACCCGGATCAGGGGCGACGCTGGCGCTATCCCGTCAGCCGGATCTCGCGACTCGCAACTCACCAGGCTGAGGCGCTGCTGGTCCGCATTCGGCGGCGCAGGCGCGAGCAGCCTTCGACCACGCGCTGACGAAGTACGACGAGACGCTTACGGCGTGCGTCGCGCTGGAGAACGAGCACGACCTCAGTGCCGATCGTGGAGGCCGACTCGTTGCGTTGCGCGATGCGCTTGTTGTGTGGGATCGAGCGGTGCAGACTGTGATGAGTTGGACCCCACGCGCCCCCAGCAACTGCTGGGTGATCAGTGCCGTAGGCACGTGCAGGCCGCGGACGGTGCGATCCCCGAGGGTGATAACCAAATGCGCGTCGGGCTTGGTGGCCGCCAGGATGCTGTCCCAGGCGTCGGCACAGTCAACGAAGAAAGATCCGACACGCTGGAGGCCTCGTGGGACCGCCGGGCGAGCGTCTCCAGCACCTGACCAGGGCCGGCGACTGCGCAGCGAGTCGGCCACCGGTCAACCTCGGCAGTCGTGCGGCTACCGCCAAGGCTCGCTGTGTCGAGGAAGCGCGAGCTGGCCAAGATCTCTGCCGGGATGTCAGCGGCAGTGTCGGCCAGGTCGATCCAGCACAGCGGTAAAAACGACGCCTGTCCATAAGGCATCGTGGTGTGGTTGTCCCCATAAGGCGGCGAGGTCAGCACCACGTCAGCTGGCTCCGCGGGCCGCGGCAAGTCAGGCGTCGGCCAGCTGTACGTTGACCCCCGGCAGGTAACGCCCAGCAGCAGTCACGTATCCGGCGTGTTTAAGCGCCTCGCCACGACGGATGACGACAGCCGCCGTACGCCGGGCCAGCTGCTCAAAGCGGTTGGCCACGTCAATCGAACGTGCCAGGTCGCCCAGCGGCCGCGTCTGCAGCTTGGCGTGCTTATCCGGGCGTTACTGCTCAGCCGGCAGACCTCGGCCATGCACGCCCACCACAGCCTCCGCAGCTCCGGCTGCTTCTCGGATCGGATAGCGGCTTGGAGAGCTGCGAGCTCTGCGCAGACGTCCTCACGGAACCAGGGCTGGGTCCACAGGTCTTGTGGCGGATTGACCGCACCGCGAGCATCATGGAACGAACGCAGCACCCGTACTAGCGATACTTCGATATCAAAGGCGGCCGCCTCCGCCGACTCAACGCGCGCCAGCATCACGGCGAACGGGTTGAGGTCGGTGCCGACGAACGGCAGTCCGCGACGCATCGCCTCAATGAGCGTCGTTCCCGAGCCCACGAAAGGATCCAGCACGCCGAAAGGCCCGTCGCGATGCTCGCGCAACACGTCGATAAGAGCGCCCTGCATTGGCGAGACCATCATCGCCGGGTATTGGAAGAGGACAACGTCCTCGTGACGCGCGGTGAGTGCGCTGCGGAAGCTCCAATAGTCCGCTTGTCCGTCCGCCGTCCGAGCCGCGAGGGCGCGGCGAAGGCCCTTTGCTTCAACCGTTTTCCGCACGAGGCGAGCTTCGACCCTTCTCACATATGTCATTCTATAGCTTCTGCTCCTACGAAACCTAAAGAATATGCCCATCAGCGATGAATCCTGCCGGCTGCTGCGGCTGCTTTCGTCCGATCAGGCTCAGCGAGTTCTGACTTGTCTGCAGGGCCACCCGGAGGGCGTAACAGCGTCGGCCCTGCTCGATGGTGCTCGCATGAAGCAAGCTGACGTGAGTCGCATGCTCGCCCGGCTTGCCGACTACGGGCTCGTAGCGAGCACTCGACCTATCGAGTCTTCAAGGCCCGGTCGCCCTCCGGTGCTGTGGCGGGCTTCGGGAGACTCTCCGGCGTGGGAGCTCCTTCACCTGGCCGAGCAAACGACGCAGTCCAACAGTTCGAATGCCGAAGCTGCCACAGATACCCTGCCCTGACAGTATCGGTACGGCACCCCTCCCACCCTTGAACGCAGCTATAGTCGTTTGAGGGATTCCGTACGATCTGTCGGTATGAGGCAGACCTTGACCTCGGCGCAACAGCACCGCCCGTCTTTTGATCGGCGTGGCTCGCAGCGCGCCCGGGTGCATACGCCGTTCCAGCCCCGGGACGTTGAGGCCCGGCATCCCGCAGCATGAATATGTAATGCTCAGCCGATGGATCCGGGGGTCCGGAGCATCTTCGAGAGCAGCACAAACCGCGGTGTGTGCGTGTGGCGTTCATTGGGGAGTCAGCGCCGGCCGGCGACACATTCTTTTACGCTGAGACTCGACGCTCTACTACGAGACCAGAGCAGCTTTCGATAGGGCGCTTCCAGGCCATTCAGGAACCGGCGGATTCCTGCAGCGCTTCAAGCGACTCGGCTGCTATCTGGATGATCTTTGCCTTGAGCCCGTGAACGAACTCGAGCCTCGGGAGCGCGAGCGCAGACGCGTCGAGGCAATGCAGCCGCTCGCGGAGCGCCTTCGGGCATACGCTCCGCGAATGGTCGTGGCGGTCGGTAAGACCACGGCCGCGCCGCACGTGCTCTTAGCCCTGCAGCAGGCCTGCATGGCGGGCGTCCCGCTCCACCCGGTCGCGTTTCCGGGCCGCCCTGAACACAAGGCGGCGTTCCACCTTGAACGACGCGATCCTCGGCTCAATTGACTGGACGCAAGGCTAGCCACGATTGGGTGCGTTGCGTCGACCCACGACCCTCGGAGGAGGTTGAGATGGAGGAGCACGACTACAAGGTGGTTCGGGCTTTGGACGAGCTGCTTCCTAAGGCGGCCCGAGCGCAGAAAGCGGGTGTCATTCGACATTCGTCTGTATCTGAGCGAGCAGCAACGACGGTAACTCTGGGCGGCGGTCTCGTTTATTGATCGCGACACTGGCAAGCTACTGAAAGAGCCGGATAATTCTCTCCCGCTCGACTCGCCAGCTGCCGTGGGCTGGTTTTTCGACCAGCTCGCCAAAAAGGGCTTCCCCATCGCGCTCGCGCAGCGCACCGGTCCTGGGCCGTCC
Organism: uncultured Solirubrobacteraceae bacterium; assembly: GCA_963822245.1. Taxonomy (GTDB): domain Bacteria; phylum Actinomycetota; class Thermoleophilia; order Solirubrobacterales; family Solirubrobacteraceae; genus Palsa-744. Next base: position 5,805 of record CAWGGR010000005.1, on the reverse strand, counting down.
CGATAACCACCCTTGTGGAGCCGCTCGGCAGCTGGTGACCCTGCCGGCGATTTAGCCCGGCGGAAGAGCGACTACGAGCCCGCGTTCGACGAGCACGCGGAAGTGGCGGGCCAGGCTGGCTGCGACTTGACGGTCCCGGGAAAGGACGCCAACCTCAATGTTATGGTGGAATGCTGCCTCGGTCAGATTCGCTGAGGTAACAAAGGCCAGGCGGTCGTCGACGACGAGCGCCTTGGCGTGCAGGACGCCCCCGCCAGCGACGTCGGCCTCGACCGAGCGCGGGTCGTAGAAGACATCCGGCCGTCGCTCTCCAGGCCAATCCTGGTTCCAGAAGCGCTTGGAAAACGTGTTACCAACTCATTAGCCGATTGGTGTCGCGGTAACGGCGGCCGAGTTCAGCAGCAGCGCAACGCGCAACGAGGGCGCCTCGTCGAGGCGTTCGGCGAGTGACCTGAAGGCTCGCTGGCCGTCATAGAACGCGTACGTCGAAAGCCATACCATCTGTTCGGCCCCTGCGACGAGCTCGCCGTAGACGGCGGCCGTGTCGCGGGCGTGCAGGCCGGGTACCTCGGGCCCCGACCACACGAGGTCGGGGCGGTCGATCGAGGCGACCCCGCTCGGCCAGACGCAGTGCAAGCGCGACGGCTGGCGGTGGAACCCCTTGCGAACCGAGCTCTCTCAACATAACACCGACAGCTGGGGCGTCGACGGAGTTGCCGAGCGCTGCGCGGACCGCGGCATCGTGGTACGGCGCTATGAGGACGCCCGCCTCGAGTGCGCGTTGCAGGCGGCTGCGAACATGCGCGGGCAGCGCGAGCAGCGCGTCGATCATCGTGCCGGGTGGAAGAAAGCGGCGTCTGGAACGGCGAGCGTCGGTATGACGAGCGCGCGATCTAGGTAGTCGTTGCGCATCTCGCACGAGGTCTCGGCGACGAGCGCACAGCCATGGCAAGCGGCACCGTGCAGCCAGCGACCCTCCATCGCCTCGGCCGGCGTGTGCTGCGCGCACACTGGATCGTTGGAGCATAGCTCGCCCGAGTGGAGCGCAGTGGCCAGGTGCTCGTCGAGGTGGTGGGCTTGCTGGACGAGGCCGCCGAGCGTTCCCTCCGCGTCCGGGCTGGCGGTGTACAAGAGCACCCCATACTGCTCGCCGGCCACGTAGATTCGCTCGCGAATCGAGCTGGCGGGGTCGCCGCAGCGCAGTGCGAGCGACTGGAGCAGGAGGTGGGACAGTGTGTGGACCAGGACACTACGGTCCGCCAGGAAATGGCCGCTGACTCTTGCGGCTCGCGGCCCGTAGGGCAGTGGCCGATTCGCAGGTGCTCGACGCGCTCGGCGACAGCCTCTCGCGCTAGCCAGTCGTGCACGGCCGTGCTGTTCAACGAGCAAAAAGACGCCCTCACCGCGGTTCTCAACCGCCGGATACCACGTCGGCTCGATCGCAAGCGCCGCGCGCACTCGACGTCGGTGTCGTACTCACCGAGGATATCCGGGGTGACCGCCTCGAAACGCGTGAAGCCGACTAGCGCGAGCACCTCGCCGGAGGCGGTGCAGCTGGACGATGGACGCAACACCATCGGACGCGGAGGATCGACGCCATGCGTGCTCGGGCAAGCGCCGAGCGTGGAAATCTGGGTCCATGGGTATCTCCTCGTCGTAGCCCTCCGGCGCTGCGAGCAAGGCATCGAGCTCGACCTCCTTCACGGGCAGCTCCTGCGGGTCGCCGTCGCGCAGCGCGATTATCGTGTCGAGTACCTCTTGATCAGTGAAGCCGGTGAGCTTCGCAGCAACTGCGGGCTTCTTCCTCATAAACGCGAGCTCGGCCGCATTGTCGACGATCTGCAGATCAGCCCAGACGGCGGTGACTGCCTCCTTGACGGCGAATCCGGCCTCCGGAAGTGAGAGCGCGCTCATGACATGGGGGAAGTATGCGTTACTCGCCGTGCGGATCAGCAGACGGCTGGGCACCCCGCAGGCCTCGTTCGCATGCGCGCCGACGCACGGTCGCGCGCCGTCGCACGATCCGAGCGCGTTCAGCTCAAGCTCGGTTGCCTCGTAGAGCGGGCGGCTGCGCCCGCACTCGCAGCGCACCGTCAGATCGCCGAGGTCGCCGCCGGTCCCACGCTCGTCCAGCCACAACTGGCGCGCGCAGCCGTCCTCGCCGCGATGCGCGAAGTGGCGCCAGTCGACGTCTGCGATGTGACCACGGTGGCAAGCGCCCACGAACCGAGTCGGCACGACTCGGCGCGTCTCGAAGCGGCCGCGGTCGTCGAGCGCTTTCCTGGGCACCAGGCGACGCGAGCGCAAGCGCGTGTTGCCGCTTGACGGCTCTTGTACAACAAGCCACTCGGGAAAGCGCCACACGCCGATGCTGAGCGTCGGCTCACCGGGTGGCGAATCGGCCATAGGAGACGCGTCGAGGCGTGGGTGCTGCACCTCAGTGATGTCGGCGAGCTTGCGACTGAGGCGTGGATCGACGATCTCCTGCAGGCGGTCGGGCCCCGGCCATGTATCAAGCCCCGCAACCGCGCCCAGCGTCGCGGGGCAGGTCGATAAGCGCACCCGGACCCCAGGTCGTGATCGACCTGGCTGCGGCGCACCTGTCCGTGACTGCGCCCGCTCATTTCCCCCGCGCTGGGCTTGCGGCTGCCACCAAGGTCCATCAGCATCAGGTTGACGCTCGGCTCGACATCGCGCAGAGAGCGGTTGACGCGGAACTTGCGCTCGTGCTCGGAGGCGAAGTCGTCCTCGAGCATCTCGTGCAACAGCGGCTTTGGCTGATCGAGCTCGTAGCGCTGATACTGCAGCTGCACGCCCTTGGACGCGTGCTCGTCCCACACAGCGCGCCACGAGTCCAGCAGGTCTACGACGCGGCTCTGAACGCTGCTCAGCCGAGCGGCGCGCTCCTCCTCGTCCATCGGCTGCTCTTGCACCCGGCCCAGGAACGCTTCGAACAGCGCTGCTCAAGCGCAGGCCGCACGTCATTGAGATGCTCGGCGCCACGCGGTGGAGACAATGGGGCGAGAGCGTGGCGGGCCAAGAGCGGCTCCGGCGCCAGCGAGCCCACGGTCGAGGCGCGGGCCGAGAACGGCGTGACGCTCGCCACTTCGACGGCGCGGTAAAACGTCTCATGGTAGTGCCGGAAGCGCTCGTAGTGGGAGCGGTCCCTTGGCTTGTCAATGTCGAGCAGCGTCACGATGAGCCCCGGCGAGCCATCGTCGCGGCCGACTCGGCTCGTCGCCTGAATGTACTCGGCCGGGGTCTTTGGCTGACCGAAACAACCATCAATCCGAGCCGACGCGTGTCCAGACCCACCGAGATCATATTGGTCGCGATCGCGCAGTCTACCCGGTCGTGCCGATTGAACTTCGCCCGAGGCGTCGGCGCGGCATCTGCGACCTTGTCGGTCGAGACGCGCGAGGTGAGCTCGACCACTTCGGAGAAGGTCCGCCGGTCGCGGAACAGCCCCGGGTCGTCGACGCGCTGCGCGCTCCGTAGCCCGCGAAAGTGTTTCGCACCTCCTCTTCAACATCCGCCGAGCGCCGCCGATTCGCGGAGGCTGTTGAAATACCTAACACAGTCATGTAGGGGTCGGCTGGGTTCTGCGGGTTCTTCTCCCGCCGGCGTCGCGATAGGCGCGCTCGGCGGAGCCCATGAGCGCGAGCCAAACCTTGCGCATGACGACCTTTGGGTTCCGGCCCTGGGAGGCCACACCGAGGATAGCAGGTGCGGCGCGGAGTTCGCGATGCGGACGCCGTTCGAGCAAAGAATGTGTCCCGGCGATCAGGACCGGGGGTGGGAAGACCTGCGTGAACGGTCGCGCCGAACAGCGCCTGAACTTGTTTCTGAGCCGCGGCGGACGGTCGCGGTCGACGCGACGATCTTGGGCCGCAGGAGGGCGTCCGCGAGGTCGGGAGCACAGGGCCTCGATCGCAGTCTCATACAGCCCGGCCATCGTGCCGAGCGGCCCGGAATCAGATGCAGCTCGTCTTGGATAACAAGGTCCGGTGGCGGCAGGGGAGCACGGAGGGGCGTCCCCTTCACGGGCTCTGCGGCCCCGAAGAAACCGGTCCGTATCATGCCGGTCCGCCCCTCCAACTGGCACCAGTCTGTCCGACCCACGGCAGCGTGGCGAACTTGTCCACGGTCGCTATCAGGAACGCGGGAAGTCTCCGGTACATCGGCTCGTCCACTGCGACGATTGGGAGCGGCAAGACTCTCCGTTACGTCAACTCGAAGTTCGTACATACGACGGCAGCTCGCTCGGAGGTCGTCATTGGGACGGAGCAGTAAATGACTCGGGCCCAAGCGCGTCCCGCACCAGGGGCAGTTCTCGAGCGGAATGGGCGATGGCTTACCTTGGGATTCGTTCTTAAACTGCCTGACCTTGCTGCGCGCCGTTGTCCGACGCCCGTCGCCCTTGCGTCCGAGAAAGTTGGGGGTCGCCGCCTTCCGACCCACAGACCGATCTCGAGGGCCAGTCCCATACGCTCCCCGTCCCGCTCCCGCTCGAGCTCCAGCGCGCACATGAGCCCAGCGGCGCGCGCGAGCTGGTCGAGCGGAGCAGTCTCAGGTGTAGCGCATGATTACGCTCACTCCGGCGCCCGCAAGCCCGCCATCGCCGGGGTGTCGCAGCCGGCGCAGGACATAGCGAATGCAGACAGGCCAGGTAAGCTTCGGTCTTGCCGCCACCCGTTGGGAAGAAGAGGAGGTCCACCGTCTCCCGGTGGGATCGGACGGGTCCGCGACGCCCGGGAGGTTGAGCAGGATGAAGAAGTCCAGCTGGAACGGCCGCCACGCAGGGTCGCTCACGTTGGCGAGGCGTCGGCGCAGGGCCGCAGCGACGGCTCGGTTGGCGATGCGGAAATGCGTCGAGTGCCTGGGGATCACTTGCCAGCAGCGCGATCCCGTGCTCAATCCGGTCCGCAGCGTGTGTCGCTCCGCTCAGCAGCTCGTCGGCGGTCTCGCGCCGGCGGCCAGTGAGCTCCCGGGCGACCCTCTCGCCTTCTCGCGCAATCCACTCGCGATAACGGTTGACAAGGGGACTGAGGGCCATGGTCGCTGCAGGCGCATCGGCCAGCGTGCCGAGAACATCCATCGAGAGCTCGACGCCCGGGATCGCCGACGGCTTAGTCTGCTCGACCTCGGCGCACGGAATCCAGCGGGTGCGCAGCACGAGGCGGGCCTCGCCGGTCAGCTCCCAGTCGGCCGAGACACCGTGTCCGGTGGCGTACTCGGGCGTGCCGGCGTAGTGCAGCTCAGCGACCTGCTCCTCCCCCCAGTCGCTGCCGGCGGCGCGCAGGTCAGGGCGGGGAACGAACGGCTGACCACACCCGAGCTCGAGCCCAGCCTGGAAGGCGAAGGCACGATCGGGTTCATCGCTACGCGGGGGGCGGCGGTTGATGAGGAACACGGAGACTGAACGCGTACCGTCTGGCAGACGGCCCTAGAGCGCCGAGGAGAAGAGCGGCCGCGCCGAGCGCCTGTACCTCGAGGCCGCCCGAGTCCGGCACCGGCTGTGGCTCGCGTGCGCCGGGCGGGCCGCCGAGCGGAATCTCGACGTGCTGCTCACGCTGTGTGCGCCGCCAGACCGTGCGCTGCCCTCCTGCGCCATCACCGTCGCCCTTACCTGGATCCTTCGGCTCTCCGTCCTCCTCCTCAGCGGCGTGCTCGCGGGCAACGAGCTCATCGTCGCCCCAGCGGACGATCACCGAGAGTGCGCCGGCGCTTAGGCCCACGAGCATGCTGAGGCCCATCGTGCCGGGAAAGAACCCCTTGTGCGCAGCGACACGCTCCTCGGAATTC
>CAWGGR010000004.1:0-156068 GCA_963822245.1 uncultured Solirubrobacteraceae bacterium | reverse complement strand
ATGCCATGCGGAGGGGCTCGTGGGGTGTTGCGTCGTCTGACTAAGCGCGACTTTGGGGGTCTCTGATGTCTGGTGGATGGCTTGGTGCGCGGGCGGCGTTGGTTGCTGTTGGCGTGGTGGTGGCGATGGTGTTTGGGGTGTCGGGTGCTTCGGCGGCGACGTTGACGGTTTGTGAAAGCGGGCCGCCGACGTGCGGCTTCGCGCACATTCAGGAAGCGATCAATGCGGCGAGCACCGGCGATAGGGTCGAGGTCGCGGCAGGCACTTACGACGAGCATCTGAGCGTTCCCGGAGCTGGCACCGCGACCAGCCTGAGGCTTCAGGGTGCCGGTGCCGGCACGACGACGATCGACGGCACCAGTAGCGGCACACCCCTGACGATCGGTTTTGGTGTGTCGGTCACGGTCAAGGGCGTCACGATCACAAATGGCGGGGCCCCAACCCGTTTCGGCGCACCGGGCATCGCCAACGACGGCGGCAGGGTGACGCTGAGGAAAAGCGTCGTCAGCAAAAACGTCGGCTTCGGCGGCGGCATCCTCAACGAGGGCGAAGGCCTCGACAATGGCCCCAACGGCAGGGTGACGCTGGTCGAAAGCACCGTTAGCGGTAACCACGGCGACGAGGGCGGCGGCATCCTCAACGAGAACAACGCCACGCTGACCCTCAAACACAGCACGGTCAGCGGCAACATCGGGGGCGACGGCGGCGGCGGCATCTGGAGCAACAGCGGCGCGGTAACGCTGACCCACAGCACCGTCAGCGGTAACGAAGGTGTCCTCGAAGGCGGCGGCGGCATCCTCGCCTCGGAAGGGCAGCTGACGCTTACCTACAGCACGGTCAGCGGCAACACGACCCCCCACAAAGGTGGCGGCATCTACAACAACTACCTCACCACGATGACGCTGAGCCACAGCACGATCAGCGGCAACATCGCTAGCGGCAATCCCGGCGGGGGGATCTTCAATAACGCGACGGCGATCTTGTCAAACAGCAAGATCAACAACAACTCCGCTGGCAGCGGCGGCGGCATCTGGACCGAAGCCGGCGAAATGACGATCACGAACAGCAGGCTGACCGGGAACCATGCCCAGAATGGTGGGGCCATCAAGGAGACCGGGGGCTCGCTCACACTCAGCGGCTCGACCGTCAGCAGTAACGAAGCACTCAGGGAAGGCGGCGGTCTAGACGCCTACACGGTGGAACTGATCAACACAAGAATCATCAAAAACACCGCCGAAGAAGGCGGTGGCATCTACAACCGTGAACTGGTGAAGGGGAGTGGCGACACGATCACCGGCAACACCGCGCTCGTCGACCCCGGCATATTCAGCCTGCCGGGTGCGATGGTGACGCTTACCGGCAGCACGGTGCAACCGTAGACACTCGGCGGCCCGGCCCTCGCGGTCGGGCCGCCCGGACCCTCCACTCGCCCACAGGCCCTCAAAGAAGTTGGTAGGGAGGCGATGTTGCAGCAGAAGGTCAAGACCGAGGCCTGACAGGGCGGTCGACTGTACGCCAGTTCGAGGCCAGTTCGGACTTTTGCCCGATCCGTGAGGCCCGCGTATCCTGTCGGCCTGTGCAGGGCGACCGTCCCGACGCCTTCGAGCAGATGAGGCTCATCCTTCGCCGCCAGCGCGACGCGGGCGTCTCGTTCGAGGTCGCGTGGGAGCGGGCGCTGGCGGCGCTGCCGCACCCGGACGCGGGGGATATGGGGCACCCGGCCCGCGAGTCTCGCTCCGTGATCGACGTGCTCGGCCGCACGCGAGACGAATGGCAGCGAGCGTATTACTGGCGTCCGGTGCGACGGGCGCAGCGCGCGACTATCAGCCTCGTGGCCGCCAGAGATCGAGGCGCCCCGAACGGAGGCGGTGAGCCACGAACGGTGTCGGGAGGCTCCGCCCGGTGAACATTCGCCATCTCGCGCCCGTGATGCTGCCGAACTGGACCTCGACCGAAGGGGCAACACCCCGCGGCTCATCGGAGGGGTGAGCGAACCAAAACCCCTCGCCCTGCCCGTTGCGATGGCTCGGCGGAGTGATCTCGCCCGGCTGCATAGCCGCGATCGGCGGCGACCATTCGGTCGTGACCGTCGGGAATACGAGGCGGCAGGCGATCTCCGTGCCGGTGCCCGGACCATCGTTGTGAAGAGTCACCTCCCACCCAGCGCGGCCGGAGAGCTTCACCTCTCCGTAGATGTAGGGCCGATGGCTCAATTGCATCGTCCGCAAGCTCGCGCGTGCTGAGGCAGCAGCGGCTATGGCGGCTACTGCCGCCGCGCTCGCGCCGAAAACATCAACTGACACACGGGCGAGGGTAAGCGACGCGGCGGTCGCATATTGATTCCTCACTGGATCGCTAGCGATGTCCGTCTCCAGACGCTTCATGCTTCACGCAGGCCAACCCAGGAGGCAAGCATGGCAGCGACGAAGGCACGCAACAGGGCAGCAGAGCACGCGGACGACCTTCCACCGCTCGCGCCCGCCGAAGCGACAGACGCCGAGCGAGCGAACTGGCTCGACGCGCTGCCCGAGCTTGACTGGCTCGCCGAGCCACGTGCGCGTCATCGTGAGCTTGCAGCCGACTGGGCGAAGCAGGTGGAGGGCATCTTCGAGATGCGCAACCGCCACACCAACGCTGCCCGCGGCTGGCGGGCGGAAGTTCGTGCTGCCGTCGAGGTCGGCGATCCCCCACCCGCGAAGCCTCCCGCGATTGATTCGGCGCGCCTCGATGCAGAAGTCGCGGTGGCCGTCGACGACGCAGCGGATGCGAGAGATGCACTCAACGTCTATGTCGTTGAGGTTCTCGGACTAATGCGCGAGCACCGCATCGACATAGACCTGAGCACCCTCTCGCCGATGCTGCTTAGGGCGCTTGCCTATGGCCCGGCTAATCAGTCGGCGATCGCGGCCCAACGGGCCGGAACCGACTACAGCTTCCTCGGGGAGCCGCGAATCGAGACGCACATCGAGCCGCTCGGGCCGATGCCCGACCTCAACGGCGGCGCCGAGATCGTCCACACCGGAGCGGCGGCATGACGGGCGCCCGGCGAGCACGGACAGTCGAGCGCATGGTCGCGATACAGATCGTGCTCTACACGGCGCGGCAACTCGATGCGCAAGGTCGAGTTGTTGAGGTCGGGAAGGTCGCGGCCCGTGGCGACACGGTCACTCTGGACGCTCGTGAACTGGCGAGGCTCGAGTCTCTAGGCGCACTCGCACCGTCGGGCTGGTCAATCGAGCAGCTAGACGCGTCGGACGAGGCCGTACACGGCGCCTACGTCGCAGCCCGACAGGCCATCGTGCAAGGCGCCGAGGCGTACTGATGCAGGTTCTCATCAGCGACGTCGCACGTCGCCTCGGAGTGGCGCCTAACGAGGCGGCCGTCCGGGCGTCTCTCGCGGTCGACGATGCCACGTTCGACGCCTACGAGGCCGCGAGCTTCCCCGACCTCGTCAGAGCGTCCGGCCCACGCAGCCTCTCGATCACGGCAGCCGATCACGGCAAGCCCGAGGCGACGATGCGTGAGTCGATCTTGTCCACACCTCCACAAACGCTGGGCTACTGATGCCGAATGTCACTCGTGTTATCGCCGGTCGATGCGTCGAGCTAACCGACTCGAGTGGGAAACCGCACTGCGCGGTCCGTGGCGACACGGTCACGATGACCGAAGCCGAAGCAAATCGGCTCGACGCGCTGCTCGGTGGGTTCGCTCCCGGCCTCATTCTCGCGAAAACTGGAGACACGCCAGCACAGGTCGCCGCGTCCGTGGTCGCAGCATCCGCCTCATGGGATGCGTTCTACGCTCACACTGGCCCGCCGCCCGCCGAGCTAAGACCAAAATCGTGGGCCTGATCGTCCTGCTCGTCGGCATCGACCTCCATCGCCACGACGAGCCCGGCTACTGACCGGATCGGCCGCCCGAGTGCCTGAGAGGTCGCTCGGGTCGGCCGATGGGACGATGAGCCCGTTCACCGATTCGGCTCTAACAGTGACGAAAACCACGATACGCCCTGTATCAGAGCCAAAGCCGGGCGTCGGCGAGTCTCAGGTGTGGTAGCTTCCGCCCCACTGTGAGCATCGAAGCGGTGGCAGCCGACCACAGGAAGCGCCTCGAAGAACTGATGGAATGGCCGTGGTCGGAAGCTGCCGAGGGGATCGCTGCTGCCGAGGACTTCCTCGCCGACTGCCCCGAGCCTGTGATGCGCCGTAAGGCCAAACACCGACGCGACAAGCTGGCGGAGTCGCTCAGTGTTCCCGCCGCGCCGGTCAGGTACAGGGAGACGGAGGGCGTCACCACGGTCGACGCGGCGCCCGTGTTCCGGCGCCACGGCCTGCTCCCGAATCGACAGACCCGCCGAGGTAGCCGAAGCACGTGCCACCGCCCGACGCGCACAGGGCGAACGCGCAGGCCATCTGCGCGCAGGAGTAGCTCTTCGACGTCGGGCGATCCGCCGGGCCATAGACGCGCGCGTGGAGAGCACGCGCTCCGCAGACGTCTAGCTCGAAGGCGGCGGCCATGACCGGCAACTGGCTCGACGGCGAGCCGATGGACCCGGCCGCGACGCCAGCCGAGCGTCTCCCTGCGCTGGCGGGCTTCCCGTTCATGGCTGCGGGCTCGTGTGCGTTGATCGTCGGCCCTACAGGCGGCGGGCGCTCGTCTCTGATCGAGGCGTGCATCTACGACGCGGCACTGGCCGGGAAGCGCTGCGCCTACCTCGGCCACGAGGTCACGGCTGACGAGTTCAACGCGCGCGCGGCGCTGATCGCCGATCGTCGAGGGGACGAGCCGCACGGATGCGACCTCGCCCTTCTCGCTGCGAACGCGCGCTATCTCGACCTCTCGACCGTGATGGTGAAAGCGTGGGATGAGCCGACCGCGTGGATCGAGGGCGTCGTCAACGCTTACGACCTCGTCGCGATCGACCCGCTGAGCGCAGTCGCCTCGGCGCTCGACTCCGACTTCGACAACTCGAACCGGGAGTTCGTCACCTTCTACGACCGCCTCATACAGCCGCTCACGGCCCGCGGCGTCGCAGTCGCGCTCATCGACAACGTCGGGCACGCCGAGGACGCGAGAGGGCGCGCGAAGGGCGCCTCAGCGAAGCAGGACAAGCCCGACCTCACCTTCGCCTGTCGGCTTCACTCCAATCCGACCGCGCTGGCGGTGAAGGCGACGAAGGTGCGCTCGGTACGGGCGCCCCACAGTCGCGACGAGGAATGGCTCTTCGTTGAGCGCACCCAGCGCGTCGAGCGGCGCGTGGCGCCGCCCGTCGCGGCGCAGGGAGCGCTACACGACGCCGTGGTCAACGTGCTCGGCGAGAAGCCGCTCGGGATCGGGAAGATCCGTCAAGCGCTGCGCGAGAGGGTGGGTAAGGCGCCGGGCACGACGGCGCTCGGCAACGCGCTCGCCGAGTGGGCGTCAGACGTCGCTTCAGGCATCGTCAGAGACCCCTCGGGAGGCTTCCGCAGAGCCCATACTGAGGGCGCCAGTATGGTTCCCCATACTGAGGTGAATAGTTCGGGGCAGTATGGCGACGCCGTCGGTATAGGTGAATCGCCCGCCACCACTGGCCAGATGCCCATACTCGACCCCGGCAGTATGGGTAACGATCGAGCCCATACTGACGAGAGGGGCTCCCCTACGGGGAGGGAGCCCCTCGGAGTGGGCCAGCCGCAGAGCGCGATCTTCGGACCCCTCGATGACACGCCGAGGGGGAGAGGGCGATGAGCGCGACCACCCCCGAGGCGTCGCAGTCGTTCGAGGCCGTGGAACGCTCGAATCGCGACCCGGACGCGCTACTCGACGCCGACGCCGCGGCAGCGCTTCTCGCAGTTCCGGCCCGGTGGATCATGGCCGAGGCACGCGCGAATCGCCTGCCGTCGATCCGCCTCGGCCGATACGTGCGCTTCGACCGGCGCGACCTGCTGGCGTGGGCGGCGGGCCGTAAGCGAGGGCCACGACCGCGTCGTACTGGCACGCAACCCGTACCGATCGACAGGGAGGGCCAGCTATGACGGGCGATTCACAGCCTCGGCGGCCCGGTGGTAGCAGCCGGGGTAGCAGGCACGCCCTCCACGACCGCAGCGCGTGGCCGCCGCTGGACGAGGTGCCAGTGCGCGCCGAGGGCAGCGATCCGATCACCGGCGAGCGCGAGCGCCACATCGCCTCCCTCGAAGCTCGGAGCCGCAGATGGCGTGACCTCGCGGAGAAACTGCTCGACGACCGGGAGGTGAAACCGTGACGCGACGCCACAAGCCGAAGCCGCACCGGACAGGCGGCTCAGCGCGCCACCCTGCAAGCCTCGCGAACCTGCGGCCGGGCGGCAACGTGGCGCCGCTCGGCAACACGCAGACGCGCAAGCACGGCGCCTACGCCCGGATCGCCGCAGAGCGCCTCGACGAGAAGGCTCGACAGGTCTACGACGCGCTCGCTGCCGACGCTCCGCTGCGAGGCGACGATGGCGGGCTCCCGAGCCACGACGCGGTGCAGGTGAGACTGCTCGCCGACGTGCTCTGCCGCCTCGACAGCGTCGGCGCGTGGCTCGCTGGCCGATGGGCAACCGACGAGGGGCAGCGCGCGCTCGAGATCGAGTCGAAGCTGCGCCGCGAGGCCGCGGACTACCTCGACGCGCTCGGGATGACGCCGCGCAGTCGCGCGAAGCTCGGGCTCGACGTCCGCCGTGCGGCGGGCTTCGATCTTGCGCAGGCGTGGGCAGGGGAAGACGTCGTCGATGCCGACCGCTTGTACAGGTGGCACGCCTAGCGTGTTCGTGCTCGGCCTCAGCTGCCTGCGCTCAGCCAATCGCACGCCGCAGCAGATTCACCCGCACTCCCGCCACCTCTACGCGGCGCGATTCGCTCCGTGGGGCTCCCCGGTGGCCGATCTGACCGCCTCCGGCGTGATCTCCGCGCCTTCAGCCGAGCGATCGGACAACCGCTGACCGGCTGGCAGGCGGAAGCTCTCGCACTCGATCGCCGCACGACCACGGTCGTGGCACCACGTCAGAGCGGGAAGAGCCGCAGCCTCGCCGTGCTCGCCCTGCATCGCGCGTTCGCTAGACCCGATCAGCGCGTGCTCGTGATCTCCGCGGGCGAGGACGCGAGCCGTCGTCTGCTGGCCGAGGCGGCCACGGTCGCGATGCGCTCGCGGCTGCTTGCCGGCTCGGTCGTGGACGAGAACGCGGGCCTGCTCGTGCTCTCCAACGGCTCGGAGGTGAGAAGCGTGCCCGCCTCTGAGCGCGCGATCCGCGGCTGGACGGTCGACCTGCTGCTGATCGACGAGTGCGCTCAGGTCGACGACGATCTTCTGCTCGGCGCGGCGATCCCGACCACCGCTGCTCGCCCCGACGCGAGGATCGTGCTCGCCGGATCGCCCGGCGCGGCCGAAGGCGCGTTCTACGTCTTCGCCGAGCAGGGTGAGAGCGGCTCCGAGCACGTCTCGACCTTCACGTGGAGGCTCGTCGACGCCGAGTGGATCGAGTCCGACGTGATCGCCGCGGCGCGCGAATCGCTCGCCCCGGCACAGTTCGCACGCGAGTTCGAGGGCCGCTTCGCCGACGTCGGCGCCGAAGAGCGCGTGATCCCTCGTGAGTGGATCGAGCAGGCCCAGCGCCACACGCTTGAGCCGGGCGGGCTCGTGTTCGGCGTCGACATCGCACGGCACGGGGGAGACGAGACGGTCGCCGTCGCGGTGCGCGGTGGCGTCGCGCGGGTGGAGTGGGCGACGAAGGGCGACGACCTGATGGTCACGGCCGGTCGCGTCGTGGCGATGGCACGCGATGCCCGCGGCCCTGACCCGCCGATCTTCCTCGACGCGATCGGCATGGGTTACGCCGTCCTCGACCGCTGCCGCGAGCTAGGCGTCGGCGTGCAGCCGTTCATCGCGAGCGCACGAGCAGCGCAGTCCGAGCGCTACCTCAACCTCCGCGCCGAGGCGTGGTGGGGAGCCCGTGAAGCCTTCCGCCTCGGCGAAGTGGACCTACCCGCGGACGATCGCCTTCTGGCCTCGCAACTAGGCGCCCAGCGCTATCGCATCGCCTCCAACGGAGCCGTGCAGATCGCCGAGAAGGCTTCGATGCGATCGAGCCCGGATCGTGCGGATGCTCTCGTCATCGCGCTCTACGCGCGGCGCAACCTCGGACTCTCGCGACAGATCGCTGCGATGGCCGAGCACGCACGCACGGCGCCGCTCGATCCGCTCCTACGCGATGCCGAGGGGCTCGCGAAGGGCCAACGCGACCTCAGCAGCGACCTACTCGACCGGGACTTCTGAGCAAACCGTGCGCGTAACGAATATGAGACTATGCGTTACACTTCTTGGAACGACAAAAGTGGGGCGGCGCCGCGCTAACGGCCCGCCCCGTGACCCAACGGAGAGTGACTCCGATGAGTAAGAACACGCTACCCGGCGCAGCCGTCAAGCGCCCCAACGGAAGTGGCGGGCTCTACGTCCGCCGTGACGCCAACGGCCGCGAGACGCTCTACGGCCACTGGCGCCAGGATGGCAAGCAGATCAAGCGCCGCCTCGGGCCGAAGCGCCAGCGCGGCTCGCGCGACGGGCTGACGCAGTCCGAAGCCGAGGCGCTGCTGCGCAAGCTGATGGCCGAGGTGAAGGCGACGCCGCAGGCGGGCGAGGTGATGACGCTTGGCGAACTCGGCGAGCGCTACTACGCCCACATCGAGCGCAAGGGCCGCAAGCGGTCGACACTCGTCGCCGTCGAGTCGATCCTGCGCGTGTGGCTCGTCCCGTACTTCGGCGAGCGCGACGTGCGCTCGATCACGGCCGAGGACGTCCACGACCTGATCGTCGCGATGGAAGACGGCAACAGGCCCGGTGAGCGGCAGAAGGGCGACCGCCGCTACGGCAAGCCCGTCGCTCCGAAGAGCATCCGCAACTACGTCGGGACGCTCTCGGCGATCCTCAACTTCGGGCTACGCGACGGTGTCGTGAGCGCGAACGTCGCGCGGCTCGTCGACCTGCCCGCCGCCGCACGCGATGAGGACATTCACTTCCTCACGCTCGACGAGGTGAACGCTCTCGTGGCCGCGGCACAGACGGGCGACTACGAAGCGATCGACCGGGCGCTCTACCTGACCGCCGCGATGACCGGGCTACGGCAGGGCGAGCTTGTCGCGCTCAGATGGTGCGACGTCGACTTCGTGGCGCTCAAACTCCGCGTGCGCCAGAACTACGTGCTCGGCGAGTTCGGGGCGCCGAAGTCCAGGCGCTCGACGCGAGCCGTTCCGCTCGCGGATGCCGTGGCTGGTGAGCTTGACCGGCTCTTCAAGGCGTCGAGCAGGCAGGGCGACGACGACCTCGTGTTCGCCGATCCGCACACGGGCGGCCCGCTCGATAAGGCGGCGATCCTGCGCCGCTACCGGCGAGCGCTGAAGGCCGCGCGCCTCGACGTGACGCACCGCTTCCACGACCTGCGGCACACGTTCGGCACGCTGAGCGCGGCGAAGGGCGTGCCGATGCGGATGCTCCAAGAGTGGATGGGGCACCGCGACATCGAGACGACGCAGCGCTACGCCGACTACGCGCCGAGCGCGCACGAGGGCGATCTCATCAACCGCGTGTTCGCGGAGGCGGAGGCTGTAACCCCTAGCATCCGTAACTGATGAGCAATCCCTCGACCGAGGCTGAGCGGCTGCGAGAGCGTATCGAGCGCTTCACGCGCGCAGTCGAAGACACGCAGGGCGACGTGAGCGACTCCGACCTCGACGCCCTCAGAGCGGCGTCGCGGCGCCTCACGCGCGCCCTCGGCGGCGGCGACACACCCGCAGCGCTCAAGCTCAACTGCGAGCGCTGCGGGGAGCCGTTCGTGGCGACGCGGTCGGATGCTCGCTACTGCTCGACTGCTTGCCGCGTGGCCGCCCACCGAAGCCGGAGTCGATGATGAGCGGCCTCGCCCCCGACGCACGCGACCTCTTCGACGCGCTCGCGCTCGGCGATCGCCTCCCGCCCGGAGTCCTCGACGTACGCGAGGTCGGCATTCATCTGCCGGTCGAACTCTTCGACGTGCACGAGATCGACGCTTCTCTGCCGGGCGGGACGTTTACCTCGGAGCAGGTGCGCAACTGGACCGTGATCGGCTTCCAGCACGTGTGCGAACTCGAAGGCGTGAAGGTGCCCGACGCTGCCGTAATCCTCGCCGCGATCGACGCCCGCTGGCCGGGATGGCCCGGCGAGTGGACGGAGCCCCGAAGGATCGGCCCGCGGCTGCCTGCGACGGAGGGCTGACGATTGACAGCGAAGGAACGCCCCGTCGAACCCGTGCCCCGGCTCGCGCTTCGTCCAATGGAGGCGGCGAAGGCGCTCGGCATGAGCTACGACAGCTTCGTTCTCTACGTTCGGCCTCACCTGCGATGCGTGCGCCTCGGAAGCCTCGTCCTCTACCCAGTGCCCGAGATCGAGCGCTTCCTGACCGAGCGCGCATCGAGCATCATGGAGGACCTAGGCCGCGCGTAGGGGAGGGGCGTGGTAGCAGCGTGGTAGCAACATGAGCGAATCTCAGCGAACCTGAGAGCACTCGAGCGCAGCGAATCCGGGGATGTGGACCTGAGAGCACTCCCGGTGGCGAGTTCGAGCCCAGTATCGCCCATTCGGCCGGCCATACAAACGCATGTTCGCAGAGGCGTCCGCCGGGCGGCGCCGTAGTGTCGCGCCATGCTCTTTCTCCGGAAGCACCTCAGCTATGCCAACGTCGTCGCGACGTTCGCGCTCGTGTTCGCGATGGGCGGCACAGCGGTCGCCGCCAACCACTATCTGATCACGAAAACGAGCCAGATCAAGCCGTCGGTGCTCAAGGGGCTCAAAGTGCCCGGTGCGGTCGGGAAGCCCGGCGCGACCGGTGCGTCTGGGGCGCCTGGTCCGCAGGGGGTTGCGGGCAACGAAGGCAAACAGGGCAACAACGGCCTGCCAGGCAAAAACGGGGCAACGAGCGTGGTGGTCCGAGTCGCCGAAGGAACGGCTGCCACCGGTCACCAGAGCGAAGCGACAGCCGACTGCAACGCTGGCGAACGCGCGACTGGCGGCGGCTCTGAGCTGTACTCCGGGGTCTACCTCGGTACCTACTTCGTCGCGTCCCAGCCGGTGCCGGGTGGGGCTGGCGAAACGCCCACCGGCTGGCGTGTCTCCTGGTACAACGAAAGCGGAACGCCGGACATCGTCCACGCGTACGTCGTCTGCGCTTCCCCGTAGCCGCCGTCCTTGCGTGCGGGTCCTAGGCCCGCTGCCTGGGACCGCACGCGCGCCCGACAAGCGACCACGGCGGCCCAAGGCACAGCTGCGACACAGCGCAGCCGCCCGGGGGGCCCACCCCCGGGCCGCGGCCTACAGCGCCCGGGCCACCGCGCCGAGCGTGACCGGGTCGGTCATCTCGCTAACCAGCCCGACGCGATCGGCGACGCCACTGACACGCGCGCGGATGGCCTCGGCGAGCGCCGGCGGATCCTCACCCCGCACGACGAACAGCGACAGCACGTCGTCGTCGATCAGCGTGGCCATCTCGTCCCAGCCGCCCGAGCGCGACAGCCGGTGCAGAGCGTCGTGGAGCGCCCCGAGGCCGTGCTGCTCGAGCACGTGACGGTAGCCGGGCGTGGAGCCGTAGAAGGCGACGCGCCGGCGGCACGCCTCCCACTCCTGCTCGGTCGGGGCGACGAACACAGACGCCGTGACCTCCAGATCACCGCGCGCACGGCCGGCCCGCTCGAGCCCGCGCTCGAGCGCCGGCAGGGTGACCTCGCGCAGCACCTCCGTGCTGCAGAACGCGTGTCCGAGGAAGCCGTCGGCGACCTCGCCGGCGACCTCTGTCATCCGCTCGCGCACGGCCGCGAGCAGGACCGGCGGGCGCCGATGGGGGCTGCGCGGCGGGCGAAAGTTGGGCGGCATCAGCGTGTGCGAGTAGAACTCGCCGCGGAAGTCGAGCTCGCTCCCGGACTCCCACGCATCCCAGATCGCCGCCAGCGCGAGGATGTACTCGCGCATCCTGGCTGCCGGACGCGACCAGAGCACCCCGTAGCGGCGCTCGATGTGCGCGCGCACCTGCGAGCCGAGACCGAGCGCGAAGCGACCGCCCGACAGCGCCTGCAGATCGGTTGCGGTGTAGGCGAGGTCCATCGGTGAGCGCGGGAAGGCGAGCGCGATCGCCGTCATCACCCGCACCCGCGAGGTCGCCTGCGCCGCCTGCGCGGCCGCCAGGAACGGGTTCCCGTTGGTCTCGCTCACCCCGGCCGCGTCGAAGCCCGCAGCCTCGACCCGCGCGGCACGCTCCCCGACCTCGACGATCGGCGCGCCACGGAGTACGAGATCGCTCAACACCGCGGGGAGTATCGCGCGCACCGGGCCTCGTGGTGCCGACGGCGCACTCGGAACTGCCCGCAAACGCTCGAGGGTCCCGCCGCAGCGGGGCCCTCGAGCGCGGCAGGATCACCGGCAGCGTGTCTACCCGGCGCTGACTTCAATCGCCGGCTGTTCGTAATTCCAGTTGCATTCGGGCGTCATGCCGCTCGGCCCGAACGAGCCGAGCGTCCCCCCGCAGTCGATCGCACCGTAGAGCGTGTTGATGAACACCTGTCCGGGCAGCGGGTCGGTGCCGACGGACGGCGGTGGCACCGCGACCCTTTCGTAGTCCTCGCCTTCACACGCTTTGGTCAGCGGGTTTTCGTGGCCCGGAGCGCACACGTATTCGGCGTTCACTGCCACGTTCAGCGAGTTGTAGGGGCCGCTCGCACCGGTCGGTTCGCGGCCGTAGGTCTCGGTGTTGTAAGCGACCGCGATCACGGCCTGTGCGGGCAGCGTCGCGCCGGGCAGCTTGAACCTGATCTTGCTGGTCTTGGCGAAGGCGCAGCCCTTTCCATAGCCTTTGACGTCTTCGGGCATTTCAAGCGGGCACTTCGCGCTCGCGGACGGCCTGTAGTGGATCTTGAACGTCTTGGTGATGCGCGCGATCGGCGAGTTCAGGTCACCGGGCTGATAGACGCTGAGCGTGACCGGCCATTCGAACGCGGCGCCGTTGGCGGTCGTGCAGGCGGCCCCGCTGCCGCTCTGGCAGGCGTAGCTCTCGAGGTCGACCGCGACCGTCGGGCTCGTGCGGGCGGTGCCCGCGAACTGGACCTCGCCGCCGAATTCCGACACCGAGTCCGACTCGAAGCCGAGCGCCGGAAGGCCGGTCTTCGGGAACGGGCTCGGAATGTTCCTGTAGATGACTTCCGCCGCGCCGGCCGCTGCGGCCGCGAGTGCCGCCACGACTGCGACCGCAAGCAGGGCACCGGCCAGCTTCACGACCATCTTTGTGATCCGTCCATGCATGTCTGTCTCCATTCTCGATCTGATCGAGCCCGCGAAACCCCCGGGGCCCCTCTAACCCCATACACATCACTCCGCAGGCACGAGCCCGATGAGCGAGATCCATAATCCTGCGGCACTCAGGCTCAGTCGCCCTCGCCGCGGACCAGCCCAGAGCTCAACCCTAGTCCTGTTCCCGAGAGATGTCAACGCGTGCCGGCGCGCCTGCGGGTCACCCTCGGCCGCCGGCTGACGTGATCGCCGCTGCCTGTGCCGATGTAGCCGGGATGGGCGTTCACCACCACGACAGCGACTAAGACCGGCTCGTCAAGCACACGCCCTGCAGTTCGAGGGCGAGTGGCTGGCCGAGCCCGGCAGTCCCTGACACGACTCGCGAAGACCAACTGCAGGCGAGGCCCAGGCGCCCGTGGGCCTTCCGTGGTCCCTGAGTGGGGTGATCCCAGATCACCCCACAGCATCTCAGTGCGCGTCACATGCCCGACGGGATCTCAGAACAGCCGATGGACGTGGTCCCGTCCAGCATCGCCCACTACCGAAAGCCCTGCAAATCGGCGATTGCGGGGTCGTCGTGGTAGCACCGGGGTAGCAGAGCGGACTCCAAAGGCGCAACGCAGTGGCGTCGCGGTCGCGTCTGACCGCGCCTTCCGGCTAAGCGGAGTAGCGTCTACGGACGTTCACGAGCACCGGGGGCAGATCGTGCGACGGACCAACTGGGCGCGAAAGACAAGGGCGGCGACGGCGCGCAGCGCAGGGTGGCCGATATCTGGTTCGAGTGTGACGGATCTTCAACCCCGTCAACATGAAAACCGGCGCAAAGCGCTACGCGTCGACGCGAGCAACCTCGTCGGCCTCCTCGACGACCTCGAGCGAGACGGGCTCCTCGTGCGGCAGCACGACCGCGGAGATCGCCGCCGCCACATCGTCGAGCGAGACCGTGTGGTCGTGGTGTTGCGGCCGCGCGGGCGCGTGAGGGGCAGCGCCCACGAAGTGGACATGTCCGCGAGACATGTCTTGACGATGCGCGGCGGCAAGGTGAGCGAGATCCACGAGTACCCGACCAAGGCCGAGGCCCTCAAAGTCCTCGGGCTGGACGAGTAGGCGACGTTGCCTTTCGCCAAGTGGAAGTTGGCGTCGACTCGAGCGGGGCGTTCCACGAACGGGAAGGGCGCGTTCGCAGACCTGCACTGCCATTACCCGATGCATCTGGTGCCGTCGGAGTACAACCCGCCCGGCTACAAGAAGAGCTTCATCGAACGGATGCGTGACTTCGTCCAGCCGAGGATCATCGCCTTGGCGGCGCACCTGCTAAACGACAGAAACTGGGGCGCCGGTTGGCGGGTCGAAATGTTATATGTCGAACAGAGTGGCGTCCGACTCGTCTGCTCGATGCTGTACTCACCGGCGGCGGAGTTCGACCTCAGCAAGAAATACGGCTCCCCGCCGATCGAACAATACTGGAAGGATGTCGAGTTCCAGCTACGAGAAGTGGAGAAGGACCTGAACGGCTGGATCGAGCGTGGCGCGCCGGTCGTCATCGCCAAGCGCGCCGCCGACCTGACCGCCCCCGACCGCATCGCCTTCGTCCACTGCGTCGAGGGTGGGTTTCACTTGGGCGACAGTGCGAGCGAGATGGATGCCCGGGTCGGCCGGCTAGCGGATCAAGGCGTCTTCTACATCACGGTCGCTCACCTCTTCTTCCGCCAGGTGGCAACGAACGCCCCGGCGATCCCGATGCTTTCGGACGCCGAGTACAAGAGGCTCTTCCGACAGCCGAAGAAGGGTTTGACGGACCTGGGCGAAGCGCTCATTCGCGCGATGTACCGGCACAAGGTGATCATCGACATCACTCACATGTCAGAGCGTGCGATCCAGGAGACGTTCGACCTCGTCGAAAGCCTCGAACAGGAAGATCCGGGTTCGGACCCGGGCGACTACCCGCTCATCGCCGGCCACGTCGGCATGCGCTCAGCAGGCCCTGGCGACCAGGAATACAATCTGAGTGAAGAGACGGCCAAGCGCATCCAGGCGCGTGGAGGGCTGATAGGGCTGATCATGGCCCAACACCAACTGGGCAAGACGAAGAATGAACAGGAATCGAAAGACGTGCTGCAGAGGCACCTGGATGCAATTCAGGCGCTCGGCAACGGGCATTGCGCGACCGCGATCGGTACGGATATCGACGGCTTCATCAGGCCGACGGTCGAAGGCATCGAGTACTACTCGGACATGCAGAAGGTCGCCGACTGGGTCGCCCGACTCGTGCCCGCCGAAGCCGACGCCATCCTCTACGGCAACGCTCAGCGTGTGATCAAACGCACCTTCGAAGTGCGCGCGGCCGCGCGCACTGGCGCGTCGCCGCCGCGTCTCTAAGACGCAAGGACGTCGGCCCTGACGGGCTGCCGCCATCGGAGCCGCCGCCCGTAGGTGCCGCTTCCGTTCCAGGCCGGACGCGGTAGCGCGCGGTGCCATGAAATCGTTAGCGCGACGGGCCGAGATCAGCGAGAGGCTGCTGCCTGAGGCGCGCCTGCTCGCCGCGCATAAGCGTCGCGTTTCAGGCGCGCGCGATCCAGAACGTTTCGGTCGCTCCCGTCGGGTCGAGATCGAATCCGTGGGTGGGGCGGGGGTGAGGCCGTGGCGGCGCATTACCTCACCGATCGCGGTCAGATTCGGCGGGCCGTCGGCGCGGGCGGCGAGGACCTCGGCGATCACGCGGAAATAGGCCGGGCCGAACACGGCCGGGGTCGCGATCGCCAGGAACGTCGCGTCAATGTCGCCGCGGTTCTCAAAACCCGTGGATCTGTCCGCGCCACACGCACACCGTCTCGCCGGGCCCGATGTCGAGCCGACAGCAACGACCGTTTACTCGGCGAGTCGCGAGCGGATCGCCCCGCGCGCGCGGTCGATGATCGTGTTGTCGTCGTGCAGCACTGCTGCGACGTTCGTTCCGGTCAGAATCGCGCCGAGTTCGAATGCGAGCTGGTCGGGGTCGGCGTCGCGGCTGACCTCGCCGGCGGCCTGCGCATCGCGGGTCGTCTGCGCGAGCAGATCACTCCATTGGCGCTGGTAGTCGGCCACGCGGTCGCGCACCGGTCCGCTGCGGCCGCCCATATCGGCGGCCGCGCCAACGAAGAAACAGCCGCCCGGGAAAACCCGCTGCTCGATGTAGTCGAGGTAGCCGTCGCAGAGGCGCTGCAGCCGTTCACGTCCGGGGGGCGTGGTGGAGATGGCGGGGGCGACGACGTGCGTGATGAGGCTCGTGCGGGCGGTCTCGATCGTCTCGAGCTGAAGCTGTTCCTTGGAGCCGAAGAGTACGTAGACGCTGCTCTTCGGCATGCCGGTCGCATCGGCTAGCCGAGCGATCGAGACACCGTCAAGCCCATCGAGCGTCGCGAGCGCCGCCGCCTGCTCGAGCACGCGGGCACGCGATCGGTCGCCCGGCGCTCGCGTGCGCCGCTCGCGGCCTGGCATCTGAGATGGAATGGCCGGCTCGGCCTCGGACGGACTCATTGCGCTCTTGACAGTCTATACGCACGACCGTACACTACTTTGAACGATCGTTCGTACACGACTAGGGAGGCGCTCAAGACATGCTGATCAGCACCGACTATCTGCTTGTAGGCGCGGGTGCGAGTGGCCTAGCCTTCGCCGACGCGCTGGTCGCCGAGACCGACGCCGAGGTGACGGTTATCGACCGCCGAGAGGCCCCAGGGGGTCACTGGCAGGACGCATATCCGTTCGTTCGCCTGCACAGCCCGTCCGCCTACTACGGCGTGAACTCGCTGGCGCTCGGCGAAGACCGGATCGACGAGGTCGGCAAGAACGCCGGGTACTACGAGCGGGCGACCGGCGAGGAGGTCCGCGGGTACTTCGCCGAGGCGGCTCGGCGGCTGACGGGGACCGGCCAGGTCCGTGTCCTCACGGGCCACGAGCACCTGGGCGCCGGCACCGACGGTGAGCGGATCAGGGAGCTCAGCAGCGGAGATCTTCACGACGTGGTCGTGCGCCGCAAGATCGTCGATGCTCGCTACCAGGAAGGCTCGATTCCGGCGACCCATGCAGCGCCGTTCGAGGTGGCGGGAGGTGCGCGACTCGTCCCCATCGGCGACCTCCCGGCGGCCGCGCAATCGGGCTCCTCCTACGCCGTCCTCGGCTCCGGCAAGACGGCCGTGGACGCGTGCATCTGGCTGCTCGAGAATGGGGTGCAGCCCGACCGGATTCGCTGGGTGAGGCCGCGCGATGCGTGGTTTCATGACCGGCGCCACTTCCAGCCACTGGCGAAGGTGGGGGCGATCATGGAGGGGCTCTCCCTCGACGCCGAGGCCGGCGCGCAGGCGGAGAGCATCGAGGACCTCTCCGCGCGGCTCGAGCACTCAGGGCGACTCGTGAGGATCGACCCGGCATACCAGGCGACGATGTACCGCGGCACGATGCTGAGCGCCGGCGAGCTCGAGGCCCTGCGGCAGATCGAGGATGTCGTGAGGCTCGGCCGGGTGCGGCGGATCGAGGCCGACCGGATCGTCCTCGAGCGCGGGGAGGCCAAAACCGGACCCGAGGTCCTGCACGTGGACTGCACGGCACTCGGCATAAGCAACGCCCCGGCCACGCCGATCTTCCGGCCTGCTCGGGTCGTGCTCCAGCAGGTGCGCCACCTCTCGCCGTGTTTCAACGCAGCGCTCCTCGGCTTCGTCGAGGCCCGCTGGGACGAGGACGTGGACAAGAACCGGCTCTGCCCTGCTCAGGCCTACCCGAGCAGCATCGAGGACTGGCCGCGCATGATGCGCGGAACGTGGATGACGGCGGAGCGATGGTTGGGCGAGCCCGACCTCTCGACGTGGGTGGCCGAGAGCCGGCTCAACCTGGTGCGCGCTCTTCCCGAACATGCGGCAGAGTCGTCCGTGCAAGCGTCCGTCGGCCGATATCTGACGCACCTCGGCGCCGCGATCGAGCGTCTTGGCGAGCTCGACGAATCGAGCCCAGCAGAGGGCGAGGAGAGCGGGACGGTCAGCTCGCGACGCGGGCGTCCGGGGCTCGGTGACCTCACTCACACGGCGTAGGGCGCCAACTTCGGCCGCGCGGCAGGGCGCGAAGCCCGGTCTCCGAACGACAAGGCACGGCTTCGTGGCCCTTCCCGCCGAGTGAGCAAATCCCAGATGACCTCACGGCATCTCAGGGCCGGTCACACGCCTGGCAATCGCGTCAGAGCAGGCCCGGCTCAACCTTCGAGCCCAGTATCGCCGGTTGGTCATACCTTTTCAGGGTCGTGGGCCGCTTCGCGCCGATGCGTCGGCGGCACCACCGTCACGCTCGCTTCGATGAGAAAGCCGGAGAGGGCGGTACTCGCATGAGGCACCCGGATGACACGGATCGAGCTTCGTCGGACTCGGCGGTCTCGTCAACGTCTCACATGCAAGTGGCGGTCATCGTCGCCTGTGAGCGGCTGGATACGTCGACGTGGTCGGCCGGGTCGACCGTGACGGTCGGTGGCTGCGCGGTATCGCAGTCGGGGCCGACCAGGACGACCGTCCGGGTCGAATGTGCATCGAGGTGCTGGACCGTCTTGTCGCGGACCACTCCGCCATCGCTCAGCTGCACGGTGAACGGGCCGGCTCCCGTCTCGCCGGCGTCGCCGATCACGGCCGTGTAGTCGTCGAGCTTCGGGTGCGCAGGGTCGGCCGCGACGGAGATCGAGTTGACGGTGAGGTCGGGGCGCAACTCGGGCTGATGGCAGATGCTGCTGAGCCGCAGGCGCGTGTCCAGGACCAGTGCGTGCCGGCCCGTCCACCGGAAGGCAACCGAGAACCGGTAGCTCGCCGGTGCGCTGAGATCGGCCACCGGCATCTTCACAAGCCACACGTCGCCTGGCCGCCGGCCGAGGGTCGGCGGGTCGGTCGGCGAGATCCAGACGCCTAGGCCGGGTCGGGACATCGGCGTCCAGGTGAGCGTCGCGGCCGGCCGCTCCAGCAGTTCGAACTTGACCGCGAGCTTCCTGGTCCCGGTCAGCGGCCGCATCACCGCCGTCACGGACACGGCTCTGGCCGGAGGATCGAGCGCCGTCTGGCAGATCGCGTCCTCGAGCTCCGCCCGCGGCAGCTTCTGCCGCCCTGCGTCCACCGATGCATATGCGCCACCAGCCGCGAGCGCGCCTGCCGAAATCAGCGGCGCGAGCGCGAGCGCGGCGACCGTCGTTAGCCCTCTCATGACACGTAAACCACTGACGAGCCGGGAAGTTACCCGATCTAAGGCCCGACGCACCCGGCGATCGAGCCGTAACGCGCTTCGCGACGTGCTCCGGAGGCGTATCCTCGACCGTCCTCGGTCGCTTTGCGACCGGCTTCGGCATCGCGGGGTGGGTCATTGAGCAAAGCCTCCAGGGGTGTTGGAGGGCTGGAGTGGTGGCCACCAATGTCCACTCACGAGAGGCTGCGGATCACATCGCTCCGCGGGCCGATGAGACAAGTCCTGGGGGTTGACACAAATCGGCGCGCCGGATAGGGTCGCGCGGCCCGACGCTGCGGCTGGCGGTTGTGGGCAGTCGCGTGATCAACGACGTTGCCAGGGGGTTGCAAATGAGGAACACGCTGGAGCCCACGGCCGCGGGCCGTCAGAGTTCAGTCGGCTGCTCGCCTGGCGGGATTGCGGTTGCGCTCCAGCCTTGGGCTTTCGGTCGTGTAAGCGAGGGGTTTGGCGCGGGCGTGCCTGCGACCAGGAGGGCCATCGTGGTCGCGGTGTTGGCGACCGTGCTGCTGGTGCTCCTTACGTGGCCGGTGTCCCACCTGTTCCCAGACTCACATCACGCGCACGCGATCGGCGCCGCGCATCGCCCGGGGCTGGCGAGCCTGCCGCTTGCTGCCGAGGCTCCGGTGTCGGCGGCCCTCGGCGCCGATGTGCCGGCGTACGCGGCGCGGGTCGAGAACGGCGCGCTGGTCACGAGCAACGCCGCGCAGCGCCTGGGCGCGCGGTTCGATCGCTCGGGCGCTCACGTCCATGCCGTCGGCGTGGGCTTCGGGCTGACGCTTGCCGCTGTAGGCCAGGGCAGCTCGCTGGACTCGTTGGCGGGCGTCGCCCCGCGCGGGAATGCCAACCGCGTCGTGTACGCCTACCCGGGCGTGAGCGAGTCGTTCGTCAACGGTCCGCTCGGGCTCGATCAGCGCTTCACGCTCGCGCGTGCTCCCGCGCACGGTGCCGGGCCGCTGACGCTCTCGCTGTCGCTCTCGGGTGACGTGCACGCGCGCGTGCTCGCCGGCGGGAAGGGTGTTGTGTTTACCGGTACGGGCGGCCATGTGCTCGACTACCGCGGTCTGGCCGCGACCGACGCGCGGGGCCACGCTCTGCGCGCGTGGCTGTCGGTGCACGGCGGCCGCGTGCTCGTGCATGTCGACGCGCGCGGGGCGAGCTACCCGGTCAGCATCGACCCGCTGATTCAGCAAGGCTCGCACCTGACGGACCTGGGTGGTGAAGGCGAAGTTGGCGACGGGCTGTTCGGGGCGAGCATCGCGCTCTCCTCAGACGGCAGTACCGTCGTGGTCGGCGCGCCCCGTGAGTACCGCGAGCACACCGGGGCGGCGTTCGTGTTCGTGCGCTCGGGGTCGACGTGGTCGCAGCAGGCAGAGCTGCAGGACAGCGAGGTCAACCCCTACGAGGAATTCGGCACAAGCGTCGCGCTCTCCGCCGACGGCGACACGGCCGCGATCGGTGCCGAGGGGGACAGAGGTGCCGAAGGATACACAGGCGGCAAGGGTGCGGTGTGGGTGTTCACACGCTCGGGATCGAGCTGGAGCGAACAGACGAAGCTCGTGGCCGACTGCACGAGCAGCTGCGCCAATCAGGGCACGGGCGAGACGTCCGGCCTGTTCGGCGTGAGCGTCGGGCTGTCCTCGGACGGAAACACGCTGATCGCCGGTGCTCTCTATGACGAACCCTCCCCAGGCGCCTACGACGAGGGCGCCGCCTGGGTGTTCACACGCTCGGGATCGAGCTGGAGCGAACAGGCCAAACTTGTCGGCGATTGCACCAGCAGCTGCGCCAATGAGGGCAGCGGTGAGAGCGCCTATGGCTACTTCGGTGCTGCCGTCGCACTCTCGGGCGACGGCGATACCGCGGTTATCGGCGCCCCCGACAACGAATCGGAGACCGGTGCCTCCTGGATTTTCTCGAGATCGGGCGCGACCTGGTCCGAACAGGCCAAACTGGTGGCAGACTGCTCGAGCAGCTGCGCAAACGAGGGCACCGGCGAGGCCGGTGAAGGGTACTTCGGCTCCAGCGTGGCCGTCTCCGAAGACGGCAGCACGGCGCTGATCGGCGGCCCCTACGACGACAGCAACCGCGGCGCCGCATGGGTGTTCACAGACTCGGGCGCGAGCTGGTCGCAGCAGACAGAGCTCGTCGGCGACTGCACGAGCAGCTGTGCCAACCAAGCTACCGGCGAGAGCGGAAACGGCGAATTCGGCTCTAGCGCTGCCCTATCCGCCGACGGCGACACGGCCGTCATCGGGGCGCGCGGGGACGAAGCGGCGATCGGCGCCGCATGGGTGCTCAAGCGCTCAGGGTCCAGCTGGACCCAGGACGGCGCCAAGCTGGTCGCCAACTGCACCGTCAACTGTGAATACGAGGGCACCGGCGAGACGGGGAACGACGAAGAACACAACGAGTTCGGCTACGGCGTCGCCGTCTCGCCTGACGGGAGCACCGTGATGATCGGAGCGCCGGCGGAATATAACGGCGGCGTCTGGGCCTTCGCCCCGGTCAACACCGCGACGATCTCCGATGGGCCCACCAGCGAAGTCACCCAGTCCGGCTGCTCGTTCACGATCACCGGCAAGCAGGCGGTGCTGAACGCCGGCGCTGTCGAAGGCTGCCTCGGCAGCAACGGCAGCGCCTCCATCACCGATGAAGCACCTTCCTCGTCGATCCACATCACAACCCCCGTCAGCGGCACGAAGTCCAGCCTGCTCACGCTGATCGCATCGGGGGCGATCGCTCAGACAGCGCCGATCAAGACGGGGACGTTGAAGGCGACAGCGCCGGAAGGTGTGAGTTTGACGAATGAAGAAAACGAAGTGTCGAGTTTTGAAGGCGAAAGCGAAGAAAGCGGGAACGTCGAAGTTGATGATAGTTGTGGGGTTGCGGTGAAGGACGCGGCGACGGCGCCCGGCTGGTCGACGGTTGTGGACGTGACGAAGCGGGCTAGCGCGTTTGTTGGCCGTGATGGTGGCGGCGCGAAGGCGGATGCGGGCGGGGGTGCCTGTGCGACGGTCGGGAAGATCGCTCAGACGGGCCCGATCAAGACGGGGACGTTGAAGGCGACAGCGCCGGAAGGTGTGAAGCTGACCAACTCCGGCAACTCGAGCAACACCTTCGAAGCGACCGACACGACGAGCGGCAACGTCGAATACACCAACACAGGTAACCTGAGTCTCGGTGCGATATCGGTACCCGGGAAGGGCAAGGTCGCGATCGCACTCAAGACGGCTCAGGCCGGCGCGACCGCGGCTGGCCCGATCGCGGCTGGGACCGTGACCGTGAAGGCGGACCAGATGCATCTGTCCGGCGGTTCGGTGGCCGCGAAGGGATCCGTCACGCTTGCTCCAGTGAGCGCCGGGCAGCCGATCGATCTCGGCGGGGGTACCCCGGATGCCCTGAGCCTTTCGGCCGCCGACATCAACGCCGTGCGCGCCAAGAAGCTGACTGTCGGCGGCACGAAGGCCGGCCCGATCACAGTTTCCGGTGCGATCGCGCCAACCAACACCGACAGCCTCGCGCTCGAGACGCCGGGCGTGTTGGATGGTTCGGGCGCCGGGTCGATCAGCGTTGCGACGCTTGCGCTCCTGGACAAGGAACCTGAAGCGGGCGCCACGTGGACGATCACTCCCTCGAGCGTCGCAGAGGACGGCGACCAGCAGCTGCCGTACTCCGCCGCCGCCGAGCTGGATGTCAAGGGCGGCAAGGTGTTCGCTGTGACCGCGTCGGGCGGCACGAAGTACTCTCTCGCCGGCAGCGCGAAGTCGCCGAAGGGCACGCTTGACTACGACGCGCAAGGGCGGACCGTGTCCGGCTCGCTCTCGCCACCGAAGGGGGCTATCGACTCCCCCGGCGTCAAGCCCGTCAGCTTCGCGGGGATGGTGGCCGTGAACATCGCCAACCGGGCGCCCTGAACGGCGCGCCGGCTCGGCCGGAAGGCCGGCTTGGGATCGGGCTGAGGAGCCTCGCAGTCGGAGCGTCGGCGAGAAACACGTCGAGGACGTAGTTCTTGACGATTGCCGAGACGGCCGAGTCGGTGCAGTCATCTGTCGGGGGGTTGATGCAGGAGCTGGTTTTCGCTTCGATCGATGAAACGCTTCCCACACCGGCCGGTGCGCCTCGGCCGAGGATTTCGAGCCTGCCCGGCGACTGATCGGTCGCGGCAGCTCGCCGTCTGACGGCGCTAGATTATGAGCGCCGTGAAAGTCGTGGAGATGGTAGCGGCGAGCGCCGCAGCATGGAAACGCCGGCGGCTGCCGGCGTGGGCCCTGCTCGCGCTCGCCGGGTCAGTCCTCGCATGGGGTCAAGCTTCGGCGAGCGCCGCCGTGCCGGCGCTCGCGCCCAGCGGCGACGGCGTGCGCGCCATCTGCCCGCCGGTGCCCAGCGGGCGCCTGCGCTGCGACGCACTCGAGCTGACGGAGCCCGCCGTTGGGCCGGGCCGGGCGCGCGCGTCCCAGCTGCCGCCGGCGGCGGCCGGCGCCGCGCAGACTCCCGAATGCAAGATCCCCCACGCCAGCGAAGGCTGCTACGGGCTTCGGCCCGCCGATCTGCATGCCGCGTATGAACTCCCCGAGACGCCGGTCTCACCGCAGACGATCGCCATCATCGCGGCTGGCGGCGATCCGGCGATCAGGCGGGACCTCGCCAACTACGACGGCGAATTCGGGCTCGAGGGCTGCCCTGGCGAAGCGCCGTGTCCGACGATCGTCAACGGTGAAGGCAAGCGCCCCCTGCCCGCCGTGGAAGGCGACGCGCCCGAGGAGACCTCGCTCGATGTCGAGGTGGCGCACGCGATCTGCCCGGGCTGCAGCCTGCTCCTGGTCGAGGCGAGCTCCGAATCGCTGGCCGCCTTCGAAGAAGCCACGGACACCGCCGTGCGCCTCGGCGCCGAGGAGATTTCCATCTCCTGGGGCGAAGCCGAGCCCGCGACGGTTCTCGAAGAAGGGGCCGCCTTCGACCATCCGGGCACCGTCATCACGGTCGCCGGCGGGGATACGGGCTACCTGAACTGGGCCTCGCCGGAAGCTGAACGGGGGCGGCCCGAATACCCGGCCTCGTCCCCTGACGTGGTAGCTGTCGGTGGCACGAGCCTCAGCTTGGGCCCGGCCGGGGAATGGAACGGCGAAACGGTGTGGAACCAGCTCGAACCGAAAGACGAAGCCGGCGGCAGCGGCTGCAGCACCCTGTTCGCCGCTCCGTCCTGGCAGCTCGAACTGCCCCACTGGGAAGCGCTCGGCTGCGACAGTCGCCGCGCCACCGACGATATCGCGGCGATTGCAGACCCACGCCTCGGCGTAGCCACCTACGACTCGACAAAGGACAGCGAAGGGCACAAGCCGGGTTGGAAACGCCTCGGGGGAACCAGCGTCGGCGCGCCGCTGATCGCCGCGGCCTTCGCCCTCGCCGGCGGCGCCCACGAAGTGGCCTATCCGGCACAGACCCTCTACCGGAACGCCGCCTTGGAGCCCGGGCTGCTGCACGAAGTCGCGACGGGGACCAACGGTGCCTGCCGACTCGAATTTGGCCGGGGCTGCACCTCCAAAGAACAGGAATCGGACTGCTCGGCGCGGCCGATCTGCGTCGCCGGTCCCGGCTACGACGGGCCCACCGGCGTCGGCACACTGCATGGGGTAGGAGCGCTCGAGCCACGCCTGGCGTTCGGTTCGCCGCCGCCGTCGCCGGCCCGCCGCGGAGAATCCTTCGCTGCGGAAGCCGTCGTGGAAGCAACCGGGAAACAGGTGGGTTTGGCCTCGGGCACGCCCGGCGTATGTGCGGTGACGGGGGGTGATGTCACGCTGCTGGCGGCCGGAACCTGCACCTTGACGGCGGCGCTGCCCGGCTACCTGGAAGCGCAGCAGACCTTCGCGGTCGAGCGCACATCCCAGGAGGTCAGCTTCTCCTCGGGCGTGCCCGCTGCGGCGGTTGCCGGCGGCCCCGAATATACGCCGGCGGCGTCGGCGAGCTCCGGCCTGCCGGTGACATTCGTCTCGCTCACACCGGCGGTCTGCGAACTCCGGGGTGGCTCAGTAGCTCCCCTCGCCGCCGGTCTCTGCACGATCGCGGCCGAACAGGCCGGCGACGCCGAATACGAACCCGCGCCGCCCGCGGGGCAGTCCTACGCTGTGGCCGCCGCCGCGCCTGCGGGCGGGGTGCTGTCCCTCCGCGAAGCACCGAACGCCTTTGCGCTGGCCACGACGATCCGCCTGGACGGCGCCCGCTCCTTCTCGCGGCGCGGCGGAGCGCTAAGGCTGTCGCTGTCCGCCTCGCAGGCCGGAACGCTCAGCTGGCGGCTCACCTTCCTGCGGTCAGGCACGTGCCCCCTGCATGCCGGGTCTTGCCGGGGTCGGGTCCTGCGTTTCGCGTCGGGCAGCAAGGCGGTCGCCGGCGGTACGTTCACCCTCGTGCTGAGACCGAGCGCAGGCGCGCTGCGCGCGCTGCACGCGCGCAGGGTGCTGCGCGTTCGGGTCCTCGTCACGCTCAGGACGGCCTCAGGGACCGTCGCAGACACCAGATCGACGCTGCTCGTGCGGCTGGCCGGCGGAGGTTCACGGCGGTAGGCAGCTACCTGAAGGGGCTGCTCATGGCTGCTGGGTCGTGTTGATCTCCAGCGCCTGCCGGCTCGTGGTCGTGAGGCTCATGGTCAGTTTCGCGGGAAGTTCCGTCGAGCCCGACAGGTCGATCAGCTGCGCTCCGGCGCCGGTGAACGACGCATCCGTCGTCGTGCTCATCGTGTTCTTGTCGCCTGTCAACGAGCCGACCGTTGCGCCCTCGATCGCGTACGGCGTGCTGGCGCAGGAGAAACTTGCGAACTGGGCGGCGGCAAGCGCCAGTTCGAAGGCCCCGGATTCGGCGCTCTGGAGCACGATCACTTCCAGCGGCGAGCTCACGATCGTGCCCGTCGCCAGGCCGGCCGATGTGCAACTCGTGCTTTTCTGCGAGCAGCCCTGCAGTGTGAGCGTCTCGGTGCCCTTTTCAGGCGAGTCGAATGCACCCGCGCCCGAACCGCCGGTGCATTCGATCTTCGTCGCGCCCTGCACTTCGATCGCGACAGCGCCGATGGCGCTCGTGAAGGTCCCGTTCGCGACTTCGTACTTTCCGGCCGGCTTGCCCTTCTTTTCCTCGGTCTTCGTGCAGGCGCCTTCTTCGAACTCGCCTTTCTTCAGCGGGAAGCAGGTCCCGGGGACGGCAGGGAACCATTCGTATTTGCCCTTGCCGTCCGCGTGGCCGTTCGATTCGTGCACCGTCAGGCAGGCCCCTTCTGAGTACACCGAGTCCTTCGCCGCGCGGCACTCTCCGAGCTGACCGGCCGGCTCACCGGTTTTGTACTTGAACCCTTCCATTTCAGCGACCGATGGGTGGCTTGTCGCGTTCGCGGTGAACGACAGGCAGCCGCTGCTCAGCGTCGCCGCCGGGCTCACGGGCTCCCAGCCGGTCTTGCCGTAGGCCCACAGCGCCTTGGCGCTGCCGACTTCGCACGCCTTGACTTCGATTTCTTTGAAGGAGGCTGCGCTCGAGCGGTAGACATCCAGGTAGCCGCCCGTCGAGCTTGGCAAGGGCGGCTCGCCGACGTTCGCGCCGTACGCGCCGACCGTGACCGCCCCCGTCCCGCCGCTGGCGGTCGCGCTGACGCTCCCGAGCGTCGCTTTCGCGGGTTTCGAGGGTTCTTCGGTTTTGGCGGTGGCGAGCGCGGTGAACGTCGTGAACGTCGCATCGCTCGAGTGGAACGTCCCGGCGCCGGTGGTCACCGCGATCCGGAAGTGATAGGTGGTGCCGGTCGAGAGGCCGGTGACGTTGGCCGAGACCGGCACGGGTTCAGCGCCGAACGGGGTCGGCGAGCATGCTTTCGTGGACCCGTAGGTCAGCGAGGTCCCGTATTCGAAGCGGCAGCTCGTGACAATTTCTTCGGCCGGGTTCACGGTTCCTTTGAGCGTCGCGGCCGTGGTCGTGAGTTCGCTCGCCACCCCGATCACGGGCGTCGGGGTGTCCGTGTAGACGGCGGGCTGGGTGCTGAACTTCGACCACAGCAGCGCCGCATTTCCTTCGCCGGAGAGCACCGCTTCGGGGATGTAGGTCGATGAGCGCGTGGGCGATTCGTAGCGCATCTCGGTCGGTTCGTTTTTCAGGACCCACGCGGACCCTTCGCGCAGGAATTCGTAGGCGAACTCATCTTCTTCGGAGCCGAACGCCAGCACCAGCGCCTTCGTGCCGGATGCCGACAGCGACACGTCCGAGCCGAATTCCTCCTGCGAGGGACCACCCGGTTCTTTGATCGTCACCTGGATTTCCCATTCGCCGGAGCCCGGTTTCTCCTTCCAGATGCGCGCGGTGTCGGCGAGGTATTCGCCCGTTATGGCCGCGTCGCCTTCATAGTCGATCGCGACCGCGACGTTCCGCTGGCCGTCGTAGTTGAAGTATGGGAGCGTGCCGTTCTGTTCCCAGGGGCCTTCGGCGTCGGAGTAGGAGTAGACGAGTTCGGTCGCGGGCGCGGCCACCAGGATGTTTTTGCCGTTGCCGGACAGCGCGATCGCGATCCCGTATTCACTCGGTTCGGATTTGCCGTTCGAGAACGACCCCACCTCTTCCCACTGTGCGCCTGCGCGGGTGTAGAGGACCACGGCGCCCTGCGGTTCGTCGGCGACCACCGCGGCGGATCCGTTGCCGGAGAGCGCCAGCGCGTTTCCGTACTGGAACCCGGGTTTGTTGTGGTCGTAGGGCGGGTTCGTTTTGATCGGGTCGGCGAGCGTCGTCGCGTCGGGTGCCCACACGCCTTCGTGCAGCGTGTAGGTCCAGATCCGGCCGAGGTTGCTCGAGGTCTCCGCGTCCACCATCAGCGTGGTTCCTTCTTCGGAGAGCGCCACGTGGGAGCCGAACGCGTAGCCGTCCGAGCCGCCCGGCGAGATCGTCTGCTGCAGCGTCCACAGCCCGTTCGTGCCACGGTGGAAGACGTAGACCGCCCCCGGCGCGGGCGCGGACGCGCCGATCACGGCGGTGTCGCCGTTCGCCGAGATCGCCACCCCCGCGGAGGCTTCACCGGCCTCGGGATGTGCCGCGTAGTTGAGCGCTTCGTCGAACACGAGCGGGTCGACGCGGACCGGGAAGCGGGCCCCGGCGGCGTCTATCTCGAGCAGGATCCGCCCGCCGCGAACCGCCAGGCGGCTCGGCAGCCGGCGCCCGGACGCGTCCACGGCCGACAGCTCGCCGTAGCGCAGGCCGGCACCGAGCGCGACCGATCCGCCGCGCAGCTGCACCGGCGCATCGCCGCGCGCCGCGAGGTCGATCGTCAGCGCGCCGGGGCTGCCGCGGAGGATCGTGAAACCCTGCTCGAGGCCATACGGTCCATTCGCATACCACTCGCTGACGGCGCCCCGTTGGTAGCCGACCCGGTTCTTCACGGCTCGCGGGGACGCTTCGGCGAGGGGGATCGCTTTGCCCGCGTCAGTCACGCCTGCCAGTGCCAGCG
Organism: uncultured Solirubrobacteraceae bacterium; assembly: GCA_963822245.1. Taxonomy (GTDB): domain Bacteria; phylum Actinomycetota; class Thermoleophilia; order Solirubrobacterales; family Solirubrobacteraceae; genus Palsa-744. The sequence goes on along the minus strand of CAWGGR010000004.1, from coordinate 127,063 downwards.
AGGCGCTCGCGCCGGCGGTGTGCAGGGTGATCCCCGCGCGCGAGAAGCTCGTGGCGATGCCCCCGCCGCGCGCGCGGAGCGCGCCACCGGGCGCGGCCGTCACCCGGTAGGCAGATGCCGCCGCGCCCTGTGCGGCGGAGAGCTCTGCGCGCAAGGGCAACGGCAGTCGCTGGGGCGGTGAGAGAGCGGGCCGCGCGGCGCGGGGCAGAGCCGCCGGCGGTCCGGCCACGGACCGCGCGATCGCAAGCGCCGCGAGCGTCAGCAGGACCGTCGCGACCCCGATTGCGAACAGCCGCCCTCGCGACCGCCCGGCTTCCCGGCTCGCCCCCCCGACTTCAGCTCGATAGCCCGCGTATACGCTCACCGCCAACCTCCATCTCGCACTCCCCGGCACGCTCCGACGACGGCTGCACGAATCATTGCAGGCTGCCCTTGCGGGCGACGTGACGTCTGTCACGCGGGCGGGCTGTGCCCGCGGTGCGTGAGGGGGGCACGCATCGACCCGGCCTGCGCACGCGCGTTCGCGAGTCCAGCCAGTGCGGGCTCTGCCCGGAGCTGCTCGAACGTCGCGGCCGCGTCGGTCAGCTGCGAGTCGCCCCCCTCCATGTCGCCGTGTGCGAGCCGCCAGCCGCCGAGCTCGAGCTCGGCGCGAGCCGTCCAGTACGGATAGGCGAGGGCACGAAATGCGTCTGCGGCCGCGTCGAGACCCGCTCGCACCGCGAACTCGTCGGGTGCCTCGCCCGCGGCCTCGACAAGCGCCCGCAGGCGTTCGAGCTGGGCAGCGAGATAGGGAGGCCGCGCATCATGCGGCAATTCCTCGACGGGTGCGAGGAGCGCCTGTGCTCTGCGAGTGTGTCCGAGCCGCAAGGCCGCCTCGACGGTGTCGGGCCAGCCGATGCGAAACGCTTCGTGGGTGGCGGTCAGCGTGCCGAGCGCGCTTTGCGCCATCCGCTCGCCGCCCGCAAGCGCTTGGTCGGGCTTGCCGGCCGCGACGTCCACGACCACCGCGACCGCGGCGTGCATCGCCTGCAGCTCCTCGTCATCCCCCTCGCCCCAGCCCTCGAGGTGCTCGAGCGTGGCGCGAGCGGCCTCCTGTCGACCGCGCAGGGCGCAGACGATCGCCAGCGGCGCGTAGATGAACTCGCTGCCGGGCCGCTCCTCGAGGTCCCCGAGGACGCGTTCTGCCAGCTCCTCGACCTCGTCCCAGCGGCCACGCAGGACATAGGAGACGCAGAGGTTGGCGACCGCGATGCTCTCGCGCAGCCGGTCGCCGCTGCGGCGGGCGAGGGCGAGCACCTCGGCGTGCTGGTCGGCGGCCTCGGGCAGGTCCCATTGCGAGCCGAGCGTCGCCAGGTTTCCGCGCGCGAGGATCAGCTCCTCGCGAAGGTCCTCGCGCACCGCGATCTCGATCGCCTGCTCGAGCAGCCCGCGGGCTGACACCGGGTCCCCGCGTTGTTCGGCAAGCATCGCCTGATCGGTCAGGACACGGCTCTCGACCGCTGCGAGCCCCTCGCCACGAGCCAGCTCCAGGGCCCGCCCGAGCGGCTTTTCGGCCGCCTCGGCCTCGCCGCCGTAGACGCGAGCCCGGCCAAGGATCGCGTTGAGGGCGGCCTGCTCGGCAATCGCCGCTCCGTCCGCGAGTGCCGCCAGCGCCTCGATCGCCGTGCTTGCCGCCTCCTCGTTGCGTTCGAGCCGGTGCAGCGTCTCGCCCAGCGAAGCCGCCACAGCCGCCACGGCTCTCTCGTCACCACCGGCGGCGAGGCTCGCGGCGGCGGCGGTGAAGAGCTCGAGCGACTGCTCGATGTGGCCTGCCTGCAGCGCCATCCCGCCGGCCGCCCGGGTGAGCTGGAGGCGCTCCTCGCCGTCCGCGAGCTCGGCTGCCGAGCGGTAGTTGTGTTCCGCGATCGCCGGCGCGCCCAGCGTCGTTGCCCGCTGCGCGGCTCGGCGCAGCGCCGCGATCGCCTCGGAGCGCAACGCCGGTGCGTCGTCGTCGTCGCGGGCCGCGCGGTACGCGTCCAGATAGTGGGAGGCGATCACCTCGGCGACCTCCTCCCCGTCGTTCGGGAACGTCCGGCGCAGGTACTCGGCGGTCGCCTGGTGTCGCGGCTTGCGCTCGCGGCGGGACAGCGTGTCGTAGGCGACCGCGCGCAGCAGCTCCTGGCTGAAGCTGTACTGGCCGCGCTGGGGCGAGAGGGGGTCGGCGCTGATCGAGAGCACCTGCTTGCGCACCAGCGACTCCAGCGTCCCGTCCACATCCGTCGCCGGCAGACCGCCGAGCAGCGCGGCCGCGGCCCGTGGAAAGCTGCCGCCGAATACGCACATCGTCCGGACGAGGCGCCGCTCGGCTGGTGCCAGCGCGTCGAGCCGCGCCGCGATCAGGGAGCCGAGCGTCGCGGGGACGTCGAGCTCGCCGAGCTCGCCGACCGCCACCAGACGGCCGTCGTGCTCCTGCAGCGCTCTGCGGCTGACCAGCACACGAAGCGTCTCCATCGCGTAGAGCGGCACACCCGCAGCGCGCTCGATCAGCTGCGCCCGCACACGCGGTTGCAACCCGTCGACGAGCGCGTCCAGCAACTGTTCCATCGCGGCGTCCGCGAGCGGGTCGATCTGCACGAGTGTCGCGCCCGGTCGTGCCGGGGGCCAGCCCTCGGGTCGAGCGGTGATCTCACTGCGTGCCAGGGTGAGGATGAAGATCGGGCTGGACCGCGCCCAGTCGAGAAGGTGCTCGATGAACGCCAACAGGCCCGCGTCAGCCCATTGCACATCCTCGAAGACCATTACCACGGGCGCCTCCGCGGCGAGCCGCTCGAAGAACATCCGCCACCCGGCGAACAGCTCGGCTCGGGCCATCTCCCGGTCCTCCGTGCCGAGCAGCGCGCCGAGACGCGGCGCGAGGAACTCGCGGTCAGCGGGCTCCTTCACCCACCGCTCCAGGCCCTCCCTGAGGCGCTGGGCGACCGTCTCGCGCGGCGCGTCCTGGGCTGTTCCCAGCCGCTGGCGCACCATGTCGGCGAGTGCCCAGTAGGCGATCCCTTCGCCGTAGGGGAGGCAGCGGCCGCTGTGCCACAGGATCGGTTCGGCGAGGCCGTCCACGTACTTGTCGAACTCCCAGAGCAGGTGCGACTTGCCGACGCCCGCCTCGCCCGAGATCGCCACCAACCGCGCCGCGGCGTGTTCGATGCCGCCGTGAAAGAGCTCCTTGAGCAAGCGCAGGTCGCTGTCGCGGCCGCACAGGGGTGGCTCGAGGCCGCGCTCGCGCTGGGCCCCGCGCACGCCTGCGACGACGCGCACCGCCCGCCATAGGTGAAGCGGCTCGGACTTCCCTTTCACCGTGTGCTCGCCGGCGTCCTCGTATGCGATCGCCAGCGACGTCGCCTCGCGGGTGACGCCGTCCACGAACACCGCGCCCGGGTCGGCGGCCGATTGCGCGCGCGCCGCGGTGTTGACGCGGTCCCCCACCACGAATCCTTCCCCCGGTCTTTTCATCGACGCCGCCTGGCCAGTGACGATCCCCGCGCGGGCGCTCAGGTCCGGGATGCCGACCTCCTCTCCGAGCGCGCTGACCGCCTCGACCAGCTCCAGTCCCGCCCGGACCGCCCGCTCGGCGTCGTCCTCGCGCGCCACCGGTGCTCCCCAGACAGCCATCACGGCATCGCCGATGAACTTCTCCAGTGTGCCGCCGTGGCGGCCGATGATCGCGCGGCCGGCATCGAAGTAGCGACCGAGAAGTTCCCGCACATCCTCTGGGTCGCGGGACTCCGACAGCGTCGTGTAGCTGACGATGTCGACGAACAGCACCGAGACGAGGCGCAGCTCCGGAACATCGGGTTCCGCCGGCTGGGGCGGCGGAGACGCGGCCAGGCCGGCCCCGCAGTGGCCGCAGAACCTCTGCCCGGCCGCATATGGCGCCGAGCATGCAGGACAGCGCAGCTCTTGTTCCGCCCCGCACTCGGTACAGAATCTCGATTGCGCCGAAACGTCGGCGCCACAACTACCACAACTCACGTTTCACACCCCTCGGGACGCGGGACCAGACAGCGTATCCGGCCGGCGGGGGCTGCTCAACGACATGTGACCCGCGGTCTGAGCGAAATCGGCCCCGAGGAGCGAACCGAGGCGGTCGGGCAGCTTCCGGGTGAGGTCTCCGCAGCGGCTTTCGCTGGCCGGCCGCCGGTTCAGGCGACGTCCTCGAGCAGGCCACTTGCTGCCTGCTTGGCGGCCGTAGATGTGGCGGAGTGTGCGTGCATCGATGCGAGGAAAGCGTCGCGACTGATGCTCAACAGGGTCGTCTCGCCGGTTGCGGTGACAGTGGCGGTGCGTCTGACGGGGTAGAGCAGCGCGATCTCCCCGAAACCGGCGCCGCGATCGAGCCTCCTGATCTCGCGCTCGCCTTTGCTGACACGCACCGAGCCATGTGTGATCGCGTAGTAGCAGTCCCCTTCCTCGCCCTCGCTGATGATCGCGGCGCCGGGGTGGACGCTCACGTAGTGCGATTCGCGGGCGAGCGTCTCCAGCGGGGCGGCGGGGAGGGCTGAGAAGATCTCCATATTGCGCAGCATCCCCATCTCGACCACGGGGATCGAGGCCTCTGAGTCGATCCGGCGGATCCGCCGCGCGGTTGCGAGCAGCGCGAGCAGGGCGACGCAGGCCATGCCCACGAATGCGGCATCGGCGCCGCCGAACCGTATGAGCAGCGGCACGATCAACGCGCTGAGGACCATGCCAAGGTCGCGCATCGACTCGATCAGGGCGAAGGCACAGACGATCACGTCCAGGGGCGTCGAACGCTGCAGGAGAGTCTGCGCGGCGACAGTTTGCACGGTGCGGGCAGCGCCCACGAGCATCAGCAGCAACACCGCGACGAGCACGGTGGAGACCAGTGCAAGGGCGCCGAGAGCGAGGCCGCCGACCAGGGTGGCGCCAGCCAGCGGGAGTGCGAGCCGACGGCCCGCGAACAACACCGCCACGGTGGCGCCGAGCAGGCCGCCTGCGCCGAAGGCCGCGCTCAGGTAGCCCGCAGCACCTGGTCCGATTGCGAGAATCTGGACGGCGAGCACTACAACCAGCAGGTCGATCGCCCCCTCGATCGCGGCGCCAGCGGCGGGGAAGGCGATCAGCGCCCGGGTGTTCGGCCGGGAGATGATGACCCGAGCAGCAGCGAGCAGATCCGAGAGGCCTCCCTCTTCCTCTCCGGTCTCACCGGCGGCGGCGCGCAGGGGACGCACGTGAGCCAGGATCGGAGTGGACAGGCACAGCCCGGCGAGCGCCGTGCAGGCGAGACCGGGTCCATTGGCGCTGATCAACAGGCCCGCGAGCGCGGGGCCGACCAGCGCTCCGACGCCCTCAGCCCAACTCGTGGCGATGTTGGCCGAGGTCAGTTCATCAGGGTGGCGTACGACGAGCGGCATCAGGACATAGTGCAGAGGCCTGCTCACACCGAGCGAGAGTGAGAACGCGGCCGCAGCGATATAGACGACGGACACGGGCGCACCCGTGAGGATCGCCGCGCCACAGCACCCGAGCGCCGCCGTGGCTGCGGCATAGGCGCACGCGAGCAGCCTGGCAACACCGATGCGCGCCAGCTGGGCACTGATCAAAGGGGCCAGGAACATCGATGGGATCAACTGCACGATCACCACCAATCCGGCCGCAGAGGCGCCACCGCGAACGTATGCGTAGACGATGACGGCGAGCCACTCGCCGAACTCGGCGACGATCATCACCAGGTAGGCGAGCAGCAGACGGGTGAGCGCGTGGTTGCGCGCAACCGCCCCCATCACCCGGCCGAACCCGTTTTCCGCGACCGCCCCGGTCTCCATTGGCTTTGGAGCTTATGCCCCGCTCGTCCGCCTCAGCTGGTGAGCCCCGCATTCGGCCTCACGCCAGGACGCGCCGAGGACGAGCGGCACACCTACCCGGCGGGCCTTCTCCGGCATCACTCACTGCGACAAGCCCACGTGGCTACTCGCCTGATTGGACGCCGATTCTCGTCTGGAAGTCGGCCGTGGTGTTCTCGTGCGGGAACAGCTCGTTGGGTACGTCAAGCCCGAGCGCCGAGCAGATCGGCTCCCATCCGTCGCCTGGGCGCCAGTCGATCAGCCGGTCGGCTGGAACCTCGCGACGTACATCCCCGTTGTGCCGCTCGTACGCAGCAGTGACGGCGCTCGCATCGGGCCACTGCGAGGTAAGGCGCGTCCGCACAGCACGTCGACGAGACCAGTCAGGCCGGCCAGGGAGGATGTCTCCGGTTAGAGACGGGACGATCGTCCTCTCGACGCTGGCCCACCACGTCTCGGGCGAATCTCGGCTGGAGAGGAGGATCACGGCGTCGGGGGGCGTTCGATCAGCTCGTACATGTGGTCGCAGGGTCCGTCGAGCAGTCGCTCGAGCGCAAGCTTGAGCGAGTTCGTTCCGGTGCGACCAAGTCCGGCCCCTATCACCCTCACTGCCACGGGCTCCCCTTCGGCGTCGATGTCAAGGCCAGGATTATGGCCGGAGTTCGTCCTGGACGGCCGACTCGAGCGGCCGTGGCGCCGGATGAGCCGCGTCGGGGGTCGTCGAAGTTGGACGGGCTTGCGGGCTCTTGACAGCGGCGGCGCCCGGGCAGACAATCCCGGCGTGGGCCGAAACGGACGCCACGAAGAGCCTGCCCGGGCGACGGCCGCAGCGCTCGCCGCGCGCATGATCGCATCGCTCGCGCTCCTGCTATCCGTCGGATTCGCGGCGCCGACACCCGCTCCCGCGATCAACTACCAGCCCGCCGATCAGATTCTGGTCAACCATTTCGTCGCGCTCGAGAGCGGTCTCCTGAAAATCACCCCGGTCTCGCCTGTCACCGTCGTTGAGTCGCCCGGGCGCGTGTACGGCCAGGTCAACGGCAAGACGTATCCCGCGTACGTCGTGACGTCGCCGAACGGGCCGCCGGGCGATCCCGGCGGCCCGGTACAGAGCTGCACGATCACGGTCGGAATCGACGCCCATGAGATCTCCGTCGACCCGACCAAGCCGCCGGGGCCCCACAACCTCCCCTCGAAAGACCTCGGCTACATCAACGAGGAGCTGAAGACGCTCTTCGCGCACGAGGTCTTCCACTGCCTCTCCGCGAAGCTCGCGGGCACGATCGCGAACTTCGAAAAGCACCGAGCCTGGCTGATCGAGGGTGGCGCGACCTGGGTGTCCTCGGACCTCGTCGCCGACAGTCTCATTCCCCGCGAAAGATGGCTCGACTATCTCGAGTCGCCGCTGAAGCCGCTGTTCAACCGAGACGAAGACGCGATTGGCTTCTTCGGCCATCTCGCGCACAGCGGGATATCACCGTGGCAGGTGTTTCCGGCGATGTTCGCCGCCGGCACGGACATCGCCGCCTACGAAGCTGCCGTCAACGGTGACATGGGCTTCCTTGACTCCGAGGCCTCGGCGTTTTACGACGCCGGGGGGTTCGGCACGGCCTGGGTGCCCAAAGGGCAGGGAAACGCGACCGCCGATAGCAACGTGCCACAGCACTCCACGAGCATTCCCACGAAGGGGCCGACGCCCCACCACATCGAGATGCTGAGCGCGCCTGCGTACGCGGACGATCCCGTTGCGCTGACGCTGGCGGCGCCGAAGACCGAGCTGGCGGTGAAGGGTGGCGAGCTGCGTCTGCACGTGACGGGGGGAGGAGGCTCGGACGTGGTCAATCCCGGCTCGGTGACACTCTGTGAGCGCGGCGGCAACGGCTGTGACTGCCCGGGCAGGCACATCACCTTCCCCAGAGGCGACCTCGCGATTACCGGCGGCCCCGAAGGAGGGCAGGTCGAGCTGATCGGGATGGACGACTGTCCGGCCCTTCCTCCGCGTGTGTGCACGGGCCTGTTGCCACGCAGTGACTTCCCGGGCGCCACATCCGAACAGGCCCTCAACATCGCGCCGCTGTCAGCATGCACGTTCTCGACGACCGAGCCGGAAGAAGGGTTCACGGGTACGCCGCCGCCCGACCTCGTCGGCGGGGTCGACCTCGTGACACTGGGGACCGCCACCATGGCCCACGAATACTTCCTCAAGCAGTTCGAACACTGCCACCGCTGCAGCCCGTTCGCGGGGATCGGCGAAGAGGCCTATCTGACCGAATTCACCGAGGAAGAGGACGCCAGCACCATCTACACGGGATACATCGGGTTCGCCCGGATCGACAACGACATCGTGACGATCCAGCTCGTCACACGCCGGGGCACGGCCGTGCCCGAACTGCTGCGCCTCGTGATCGCCGAGCTGCTCGCGGAAGCGAAGTGAGCTTTGCCATCGATGAAGCTGATGGCCTGTGCGTCGCCGCGCGGGCCGACGGGACTCAGTGGATCACTACCGACGCCGGCTTGACACCGTGCATCCAGCAGGGCGCGCTCCCAGCCGGCGCCGGCGATGAGCGGTCGATGTCGGTGCCTATGCGAGCAGCCGCTCGCCGGTCCTGTCGAGCGCGTAGCGATCGCGGTAGTCGACTTCGTGCCCTGCTTCGCGTTCGATCCCTTTCAGAGCGCCCTCCGCTCGTCCGACGCGAAGCGGTGGGGGAGGGGGTATGGATCGTGGCGCGATCGGCTCGCCTCGCTACCATCGAGCTGTGAATGGCGGAAGAGTGCCCGGCGGGGTTGTGCACAGACTCCCCGCCGACCTGCGTGAGGCGCTGATTGCCAACGCCGGGGCGCTCGATGCCTGGACGGACATCACGCCGTTGGCCCGCAACGAGTTCATCTGCTGGGTCGAGGATGCCAAGCAGCAGGCCACCCGAGAACGCCGCATTCGGCGGACGCGGGAAGAGCTCGAGGCCGGCCAGCGCCGGCCGTGCTGCTGGCCGGGTTGCAAACACCGCGAACGGAGCGGCAGGCAACAGCCCGCGAGCGAGCATCGATCGCCGCAGGCATCCCGTTGATCGCCGCGCGTCAGCGGGCAAGCCGGCCGGCGACCGGTGCCGCCGCCCCCAACGGACAGTGGCACCGGTCGCGTCTGCCGTGCCTGTTGCCTGGCCTATCTCGTGTCGTTCGCGGTTCTCACCATTTCGAGCACAGCGGGTTGGCGGGTACTCCTTCGCACGGGTCGGGCATCGTCTGCTGCGGCGGCGGAGCCGGCTGACCGACCGGCGGCACAGCTTCCCTGATCGCTTCCGCTTCGAGCTGCAGGCCGACGAGATATTCGACCGCCGGTAGGCCTCCGCCCGGGTTGGGCGTCGTGTAGTTCTGACAGCCCCACGTCTTTTCGATCGCAACCGGGAATGTTGCGTCTGGCGTGGAGTTGCGCAAAGCGCAGTCGTTGACCGAGTGCGACTCCGGGTAGCCGAACAATTTGAACACTGCGATTTCGCTGAATCCGCCCATCAGGGCGATGTCCCCACTGAACGGCCCGCCTTTGGAGCCGTTGTGGCTGAACTGGTTGTTGCTGATGCGGTTGCCGGCCAGCTGGAAGTACACGGTGAACGGGAAGAACGGGTCTTCCCCTTTTGTGAGCGCCTCGCCGTCTGTCGGGTTCGGGTACTCGAAGCCGAGCACGCCGTCGCTCGGGTTGCCGGAGATCCAGTTGTTTTCGACCAGGTCGGCGTAGTCACCCGCGAGCTCCACCCCGGCGCCCCACGGCGCGATACCCGTCGACCCGTTGACCGGAACCGTGAGGTTGTCGTTGTCCGAGATCCAGTTGTTGCGAATGACGGTGCAGCGCGGGATCCGCGTCGTCGTGATGATCGGCGTCGGGTTGGGGTTTTCGATGTTCGGCCGGCCGCATTCACCGTCCTGGGGCGGTGGGCGGTCGCCCGGGACTTCCGAATTCGGCGCGATCCCGACGAGGTTGTGCCGGTATGTGGAGTTTTCAAGCTGCAGCTTTCCACCGGCGTTCGAGCCAGAGTAGCCGAGGGCGTTGTTTTCCATCACTGCGCCGCTTACGCGCGCGTCGCATTCCTGGCAGGCACCGATGTAGATCCCCGAGTCGGCAAAGCCGGATGCGTAGATGTGTTCCCACGAGCCTTCCGTCTCGTGGCCGGTGAAGATGCCGTAGCCACCGCGGAACCCGGTGTCATACGCGGTCAGATAGCTGCCCCACCAGCCGTGGGCTTCGACCTTGCTGGAGTCCGGGCCGCCGTTCCACCAGATCTCGTTGCCGCATTCTTCATCTGGGCATTCAACGCCTTCTTTTTCACCGAATTCGAAGTTGCGTACAGTCAGGTTTTCAACCCAGACGTTGTTGGCCTTGTTGATTTCGATGCCGTTGCCGACTCTGTGCTGGCCGTCGATGATCACGGTGTTGCGGTTCATGCCGCGGATCCAGATCCCCGACTGCGCCGGCGCAACCTTGACTTCTTCGTCGTAGGTGCCCGGTTCGATCAGGACGAAGGCGCCGGCGGTGGACGCGTTGACCGCCCCCTGGATCGTCTTGAAGTAGTACGTGTTTCCGAACGGCTTGGGCGGCGTCTTGCCAGGGCTCACGACGATGTTCACGCGTCCCTTGCCGCCTCCACCGCCGCCTCCGCCGCCTCCACCACCGCCGCCGCCACCACCGCCGCCTGCCGCGGCGGTGCTGGCGAAGGCGCCGAACGCGGCCGCCACGAGCGCCACGGCGCCGAGCTGCGACGCAATTACGAATGCCCTGCGTGACCAAAGTCCACGCCGACTCATAGAAGACATCTTCCCGTCCTCTCCGCTGAATGTGGGCGGGTGCTGATCCTTGGTCGAGCGCTCGCGCGACGGCGCAGGCTCCACCGATCCTCTGCTTGGCGCCTCCCACGCGACGCGCCTTTGCTCAAGACCGCGGGTCGACCCTCAAATGTGGTTGAACACTCTACACCGCGGGCGGTACGCGCGCCGGGCGCCGGCGGCTGGCCCGCTGAGCCGCTGCGAGCCCCCGTCGACCCGCGGGCGGACGGCGACAGATGGTGCGCGGCGCGGCGCGCTTCACCATCGACGGCAGCTCTGTCGACGTTCCCGATGGCGGCGTCGTCGCGGTCCGAGACCCGACGCTCGTGCGTGAAGCAGTCGCCCTCGAGGCCGGTACGCTGGTGCTCGCCGTCGGCGGGGCGACCTGGTGTGCCGTTCGTCCCCGCGATGTGTGAGGAGACGTTTCTGGCCCGGGGGGTTGCCGACTGACGCGAGGGACGAGCGGGCCTGTGCATCGGGGCCACGGCGGGCAGACCGCGCCCGCAGAACACCGCTCGAGAGTGGTTCAGCTGCCCGGTGCTTGATGTGCGTGTGGCGCCAGGTCCGTCAACGGCCCGGATCTGTGCGTCAACGGCCTGGATCTGTCAGGGTCGGGTTCCCGAGCGGGCGCGAGTTGCCTCTCGTGAGCCGGGGGTCTGAAGCACTGCGATGGCCTTCCCGATCCGACGTAGGCGAGTCTCGGGCTTCTTCGCACTCTCGATCGCGCGCACGTGCTCCCGTTTGTGGGAATAGCGCAGTTGGTCGTATGCGGCGCGGGCGACCGGATCGGCGTCGAGCGCCTGGGCGAAGTCCGGCGGCTCGACCACCGCGCGCGGCTCGGCGTCCAGTTCCAGCTCGACCTCGACCTCGTCGCCGAGCGCGACGCCGGCGGCCTTCCGATTGGCGTTGCTCAGCCCGAGCAGGTGACGGCCACGCATGATCGCGACCCGGCTCTTCCATGAGTGCCCGTTGACCGTGATCGTCACGGGCGGCCGCGCGCCTGCGCCGAGCTCTTCCACAACCTCTCGGGGAACTTCAAGCCCTCGCATCGGCTCCGGGGGCTCGACGATCGCGCGAAACTTCATGCTCTGCTCCTGCGGCCGTTTGTGGGCGTGCTGCGGGTCCACTCCCGTCACTCACCCGTGAGTCGGGTGTCTCCGCCCATCATGCCACCGGCGGGCGAGCGCTCGCGCTGCCGGCTCGCGACCGTCGCTACCCCGGCGGATCGAGCCGCTCGGAGCGGTATATCTCGATCAGGGACTGCAGCAGCTTCCAGCCGATGATGCCGTTCTCCTCGACGATCGGGCGGAAGTCCCAGAACGTGACGCCGGAGCAGACCACGTCGCTCAGGGCTTTCACGGTTGCGGTGCGCGCGCCCGCGTCGATGAGCGCCATCTCGCCGAAGTAGTCGCCGCTCTCGAGTGTCCTGCGCTCGATGCCGTCGACATGCACGACCACCTCGCCGGAGTCGATCACGAAGAACGCCGCCGCGCCTGAGCCCTGCTGGATGACGGTCTCGCCCTGCGAGAAGCTCCGCTCCTTGAACACGGCGGCGATCTTCCGCAGCTCGCCGTCGTCGAGGTCGGCGAACAGCGGAACGCGCTTGAGCACCTCGATCGGCGCGCCGCTCATCGCTGCATCGCTCCGGCTGCGATCGCCCCGGGTGCGCGGGGGACGGTCACGCCGCGACCGTCGTCACCGCACGGCACTGCAGCAGGTAGAGCTCACCCGCGGAGATCGCCCACTCCGCGTCGCGCGCCGGGCCGTAGACCTGCTCGCAGCGCGCGGCGAGGCGGTTCAGCTCGGCGAGCTGGCCGTCGTCGAGGCAGAGCTTTTCGACGAGCTCGGGCGGAGTCTCCTGCTCGTATGTGCCGCCGTCCGGGAGCGAGCGAACGGCGATGTCCTTGCGCCCGGCGCGCCGCTCGATGACCTCACCGTCGCGGCCGACGCGGTAGTGATCAGGGATCACGCGGCCGTCCACGACCGCCTCGCCGAGGCCGAGGCTCGCCTCGATCACGCGCTCGTCGGCTCCCGTCACCGGGTTCAGTGTGAACAGCACGCCGGCCGTTTCGGGCTCGACGAGCGCCTGAATGACCACGCCGATGCTCGGGCGCGTGAACAGGCCGACGCGCTGGCGATAGGTGATCGCCGAGTCGGAGTTCGCCGACCACCACACCTCGCCGATCGCCGCGGTCAGCTCGTCGGCTCCGCGGATGTTCAGCAACGTCATGTGCTGCCCGGCAAAGCTCGCGTCGGCGCCGTCCTCATCCACGGCCGAGGAGCGGACCGCGAGCGCGCCGGGCAGATCTGCGACCGACTCCGAGACGCGGCGGATCGCGTCCGCGTCGCGCGAGGCCACCGCATCGACGACCACGCCCGCGAGCGCCACGCCGGGCGGCACAGGAAGGCCGTCGCGCAGCGCCTGGCCGAGACCCACGGCCTTGGAGCCGAACAGCGCGGTGTCCTCGGCTGCGAGGAGCGAAACGACGTCGCTCACGCGAATACCGTCACCTCTCCGGAATCGCCGTCGACGATCACGCGCGTGCCATCTGCGATTCGCTCGGTCGCCTCGCGGGTCCCGACGACTCCCGGGATGCCGTACTCGCGCGCCACGATCGCCGAGTGTGAGAGCAGCCCGCCGCTGTCGGTGACGATCGCCCCGAGCAGCGGCAGCAGGATGTTGAACGCCTCGCTGGTGGACTCCGTCACGAGCACGTCGCCCTTGACGATCCGGTCGAATTCGGCCGGGCCGGCGATGCGACGCGCCGGCCCCTCATAGACGCCACGGCTGGCGGCGAGCCCGCGCAGCAGGTGTTCCTCGTGCTGCTCCTCGGAGCTGCCGAGCATTTCCGCCATCACGATGCCCATCGCCCCCATCACCCGCGCCGCGGCCGGCGGCAGCCCCGAGGGGTCCGGTGGGGGAGCGGGCTCCTCGCCGAGGAAGGGCGGTGCCTCCTTCGCGCTGTGCGTCGCTCGGTACTGCGCACGGGCCTCGAGCTCCTCGGCGCTCGGCTCGGCGGCGCCGGAGAGCAGCGCGCCCATCTCACCGACGGTCGCGTCGAGTATGTGCTCCGGCTTGCTCAGACGGCCGACGGCGGCGAGCCGCCGTCCTGCTGCAAGCGCGGCGCGGCGCATCAGGCCCGAGGCCCAGATGTCGCTGAAGACGCCGCGTTCGTCGCGCAGGCGGTACATCAGCCTGGCCTCGCCGAGGAGCTTGTCGAACTCCTCACGGTGCTCCTCGCCCACCTTCGCGCGCACGCCGGCCGTCAGCGCCTCGACGCCGGCCGCCTCGTCATCGCGGCCCTCCGCGGCAACCCGAATCGCCCTCAGCAGCACGTCCGGAAGCTCGAGTGCACATGGACCCGAGATGTCAAAGCCGTCGAGCAGGCGCCAGCCGACGAGATCCAGGTAGGCGTCGACAGCGCGGCCGGCCTCGCCGTCGAGTGCGCGCAATTCGCCGAGGACGCGGCCGGGGTCGCCGTCGGCGGCGAGCAGCTTTTGCGCCTGCGGATCCGCCGCAACGGCCGCCACGAGCGCGTTGAGCTCGGCCGAGGCGCCAGCGGATACCGGTGCCGCGCCGCGCAGCAGGCCGAGCAGGTCCGACGGTGGCAGGCCGCTCCACGCGCCCGCGTGCGCGAGGAAGTCGCCGGTCGGGATCATCGCGGCCGCCGTGAAGCGCATGTGCTGGGTGATCATCGCCGCGTGATGCTCGTGGCAACGCGACAGATGCTGCGCGAGCTCCTCGTCGCTGAGCGCGTCAGGGTCGACCGCCTGGATCGTGCGATGGGCGGCGAGCGATGCCGGCTTGACGACGTCGTCCCATTCGCTCAGCTGCTCGCGCCAGAGCCTGCCGTCGAAAACCTCCTGCGCGCGCTGGATCCGCGCCGGGATCTCCTCGGGCGCCGCGAGGCGCATCATCGTGTAGGAGAAGCCGTTCGGGTAGGCCGTGTCGAGCGTGTCGAGCAGCATCCCGTAGTAGCGCGTGAACTCGCCGAAGCCCCGCCTGAACGGCTCCGGGTGGGTCTCCGCCCAGTAGCGCGTCACCGGTCGTGGAAAGTGAACCGCGTCGAGTTTCCAGGACCCCGGCCCTGGGGCGTCGAAGCGCATCTCGGTCTCGGTCTCCGTCTGGCTCATCGGACGCCCCTTCCAAGCTCGCTTTGCCCGCGCGATGCGGATGCCCGTGCGGGCAGGTCATTCCTACACGATCGCGACCGGCGGTGCCACAGTGCCGCTGCTCGTGCGCGACGGCCCACCGCATGCAGTCTCGGCGTGCGCCGGACGGCGCGAGCGCTCAGAGGGGGATGCGCTCGTCAAAGCGGGGCAAGCCGTCGTCGGGGATCTCTTCCCATGACGGCGCATACGCGACGAACTGCCGCGCGCTCGGGCGCACCCCCGGATCCCCGTCGATTGCGCCGAGGCGCACGATGCTGACCGCGCCATCCGCGGGGTCGCGTGCGAAGACGGCCGAGCCGCAGGCGCCGCAGAAGACCTTTTCGAGACCGCTGCCCGCATTCCAGGCGCGAAGCTGGTCATCCCCGGTGTGAACCGTCAGGGAGCCGGCCCGCAGGCGCGCGGATGCCTGTGCGCCGGTGCCCGTTCGATGCTGGCAGCGGGTGCAGTGGCAATAGGCCGCGCCGATCAGCGGTGCGTCGATCGAGAACCGCACGAGGCCGCAACCGCAGCCACCGGTCAGCGGCAGCGGGACGTCGCTCGGATGCGTCGCGGGCACGCAGCCAGCGTACGCGTTTCGTGGGCACGGCCCGGGGGCTCGCACGGCCGACGAGGGGCGCGCCGCCGCGCGGGCTTCGCCGCCCGCCGGCGCGCGCTATCGCGGCGGCGGGCGACGCTGACATGTCACGTCGCGACACCCGACCGCCCGGATGGTGTTTACTGTGTGCCAATGGATACGTACGTGGGGGACGTTCGGGAGGGGAGTGTGGCGGTGGATGCAGAGCCGGTGAGCCGCGCGGGAGGCGCTGGCCGCGTCGTCACGGCGCCGGCGCGTCGGCGCCGCGCGCGCCTCGGCGTCGTCGCGACGCTTGCGGCAGCCGCTGTCTGGCTCGTCGTGGCCGCTTCCGCGTCCGCCTTCAGCGCGAACGGGAGCGTGGAACAGGTCTATGTCACCGGCCTCGCCCCGAGCGCTCAGATGTCGCTGCTCGGCAAGCACGGCGAAACGCTGTCGACGCAGACAGCCGACTCGCTCGGCGGGCTGCTGTTCAGGAAGGTCGCGCCGGGGCGCGACTACCGCGTCCGGCTGGTCTCCTCAGGCGAAGAATCGGGGCTGCTCATCGTCCACAGCCAGCGGCCGGCGCCGTGGGATCGCAGCATCTACACACAGCCGATCGCGAAGAGCGGATACCAGTATCTGACGACGCGCGACGGCACCCAGCTGGCGATCGACGTCCACCCGCCGACCAATCCCCCGACCAAGCACAACGGTGCGTATCCGACGCTGATCGAATACTCCGGGTACGGCTACGCGAACCCCGCAGGCCCGGAAAGCGGCCTCGCGGCGGTGGCCAACGAGCTGGGTTTCGCAGTCGTCGACGTGAACATGCGCGGTACCGGCTGCTCGGGCGGTGCCTTCGACTATTTCGAACCGCTTGAGAACCTCGACGCGTACGACGTGATCGAGACGATCGCCCACCAGCCGTGGGTGCTGCGCCACAAAGTCGGAATGTTCGGCGTCTCCTATGGCGGGATCAGCCAGCTGTTCGCCGCTCAGCTTCGGCCGCCGGCGCTCGAGGCGATCGCGCCGCTGTCCGTGGTCGACGCAACGGCGACGACCCTCTACTCAGGCGGCATCCTGAACACGGGCTTCGCCCTGCCGTGGGCCGAAGACCGCGCGTTTGACGCCGAACCGGCCGGCCCATCAACCGGCGAGCACTGGGCCTACGAACAGATCCAGAACGGCGACAACACATGCGCCGCCAACCAGGATCTGCACGGAGAGGCGTCGGACCTAC
Organism: uncultured Solirubrobacteraceae bacterium; assembly: GCA_963822245.1. GTDB lineage: Bacteria > Actinomycetota > Thermoleophilia > Solirubrobacterales > Solirubrobacteraceae > Palsa-744. The sequence goes on along the minus strand of CAWGGR010000004.1, from coordinate 110,448 downwards.
TCTCCGAAGTCAAAGAAAACGCGACCTACAACCCGCCGGTGGCCGACCCGCTGGACCCGGTCACGTTCGTGCACAACATCGACGTTCCGACGTTCATGGCATGCCAGTGGGAGGACGAGCAGACCGGCGGGCACTGCGCCGATCTGGCGGAGCACTTCACGGGCACCGAACACAAGTGGTTCACGTTCACCAACGGCGCCCATATCGACTCGCTCGATCCGTATACGTTCAACCGCTTGGACGACTTCCTCGAGTTGTACGTCGCCCACCAGCCGCCAATTGACAACCACGGGACCCTCGATGCGGCGGCTCCGATCGTCTACGGGGCCGCGCTGGGAGTGCCGTCGGGAGACAAAATCACGCTGCCGCCGGACCCGATCCAGGAAAAGCGGACATTCAACGAAGCGCTGTCGGCCTTCACGGCGCTCCCGGAGGTTCGAGTGCTGTTCGACAACGGCGCGGGAGCCGCCCCGAGCGGCGGCACGACCGCCGCCGGAAACCCCTATCCCGGGTTCGAACAGTCGTTCTCGGCGTTCCCGATTCCCGGCACGACCGCGCGCTCGTGGTACCTCGGGCCGGAAGGCGCGCTCAATGAAGAACCGGCCTCGTCCGACGGCGCCGACTCCTACACGTCAAATGCGAGTGCCACGCCACTGACCGACTACACGGGCAGCGCGGGCCCCGGCGGGCTGTGGGGCAACGCGTCGCAGTGGCTATGGAACTGGGTGCAGCCGCCGGCCGGGTCTGCCGCGTCCTACGTGTCCGCACCGCTCGCCAGCGACACCACCGTGATCGGCGGCGGCGCAGTCAACCTGTGGGTGGAGTCATCCACTCCCGACGTCGATCTGCAGGCGACGATCAGCGAGGTGCGCCCCGACGGCAATGAGACCTTCGTGCAGAACGGCTGGATCCGCGCCAGCGAGCGCAAGCTCGCCACCACCTCGGAAAACATGTTCCAGGAGACGCCCACGCCGGTCACGCCGATCCCGACGTTCCTTGCCTCTGATCTGCAGCCGATGCCGGCCGGTGAATACGTGCCGGTCACGATTCCGCTGTACTTCGAGGGGCACGCCTACCGCAAAGGCTCGCGCATCAGGGTGACCATCTCTGCGCCGAACGGCTCGCAGCCGGTGTGGTCGTTCGATCAGACGCAGCCGGAAGACACCACCGCCGACGTGTCGATCGCGTTCGGTCCGGATATGCCCGCCAATCTCACGCTCCCGGTCGTGCCCGGCGTCACCGTGCCCACCGGTCTGCCGGCGTGCCCCAGCCTGCGCAACGAGCCCTGCCGCCCGTACCAGGCATTCGTGAACGACGGTTCCTGAGCGCTACTCGCGCCGCGGGGCGCCTCAGAGCTTCACGACGAGCTTGCCGGTGTTCTCTCCGTCGAACAGCATGTTGATCGCGATCGGCAGCTGCTCGAACCCTTCGACGACCGTCTCCTGCGCCTTGAGCTTCCCCGCGGCCATCCAGCCCGCGAGCTGCGGGACGATCTCGCCCGCTCGCTTGAAGTGATCCAGCACGATGAACCCCTCCAGGTGGACGCGCTGGATCAGCAGGTTGCCGAAGTTGCGCGGGCCGGCCGCAACGGCGGGCGCGTCGTCGTTGTAGCCGGAGATGAGCCCGCACAGCGCAACCCGCGCGCGGACGTTGAGACGCGCGAAGACCGCCTCCATGATCTCGCCGCCGACGTTCTCGAAGTCGACATCGATCCCCGCGGGTGTCGCCGCCTTCAGCTGGTCGCGCCAGCCCGCCGCCTTGTAATCGACCGCCGCGTCGAACCCGAGCTCGTCCGTCAGCAGGGCGCACTTCCCCGGACCACCGGCGATGCCGACGACGCGCGCGCCCCGGATCTTCGCGAGCTGGCCCGCGATCGAGCCGACAGCGCCGGCGGCCGCCGACACAACCACCGTCTCGCCCGGCTGCGGCGCGCCGATGTCGAACACGCCGACGTAGGCGGTCAGCCCGGTCATCCCCAATGCGCCGAGGAAGTAGCTCGGCGACACGCCCGCAATCGCCGGTATCGCCGTCATCGGCTTGGACGCCGATGCGATCAGATATTCCTGCCACCCGGTGAGGCCCTGGACGAGCTCGCCGACCTGGTAGTCCGGCGAGTTGGATGCAACCACCTCGCCCACGCCACCCGCCCGCATGACCTCCCCGATCGCGACCGGCGGCAGGTATGTTGGTGTCTCACCGATCCAGGCGCGGTTCGTCGGATCCAGCGAGATCCAGCGGGTGCGCACGAGCGCCTCGCCGTCGCCGATCTCGGGCACCGCCTCCTCGACGAGCTCGAACGTCCGCTCGTCGATCCGCCCCGCCGGGCGCTCGCGGAGCAGGAAGCGGCGGTTCACATCGGGCATGGCCGGAAACCTCACATGGTCGGGGACGACGACTCCGTACCCTATACGCGGACCGAATTCGCATACGCTGCGTCGGAGATGAGGCGGCGACTGTCCACCACAGCACGCTGGTCGTGCAGCCGAGGAGAGACATGAGTGACAGACCAAGCGACGGGGAAGTGGCCTATCACCTCTCCGTCGAGCCCGACGAGGCGCGCATTTCGAGTCTCGCGCTCAACCTGCTGATCTCCGACGAGGCGCATCAGCCGCAGATTCGCGGGCTCGCGCGAGAGGTGCTGGAGAAGCTCACAGCGCAGCCGGGGGAGGGTGGAGCGACTCTCGTGGCCCTCACTCCGGGGGAGCTGAAGATCACGCACACGGCGGTCAGGCTGCTGCTCGACGACCTCGGACGTGAGCAGGACGCCGAACGCCAGATCCTCTGGCGGATACTCGAGAAGATGCCCGACGAGCATGCGATCCGGGCGATCGAGCTCGAATAGCCGGATGACGCTGGCGCGTGACACGCGCCGACGTGACGCGTGCCCGCGCTTCAGCGCGTCGCACGCGAGGCGCGTGCGTCAGAGTCGGCACAGGGGCTGAGAGTCAAGACGCCGGAGCCGCGCCGCCGGCCTCGCCCGGCGGCGCGGCTCCGGCGGAGCGAAGCCCGTTGAGGGCGTCGAGGATCAGCTCGAGCCCCCACGCGAACTCGGCGGCGTTGTCGTACCCGGACCCGGGTAGCTCGGTGGCGATCTCGACGAGGTACGGGTAGCTCTCGAGCGCGCCGATCGCCGCCGCCCTTCTCTGCACGGCTTCTCCGGCGCTGTCGGTGGTCGCGAACGCCGTGTCCCTTTCCTGCAGGGCGAAGCCGTAGATGTAGGCGTCCTGGACCGAGTACGCGTGGATCGCCACCTTGAATGGGAAGCCCGCCTCCCGCAGGCAGCCCATCACCGCGTTGTGGTTGCGCAGGTTTGCCGGCCCCGGATGCCGGGACTCCATCATCCCTATCGCCCAGCCGTGGCGGCCGAGCGCCTCGCGCGTCGAGATCGCGCGGCGGCGCATCGCGGCTCTCCAGTCGAGGTCGGCGGGAGGGAGCTCGATCTCGCTGAAGACGACATCGACCATGCGGTCGAGGAGCTCCTCCTTGTTCGCGACGTGCTTGTAGAGCGCCATCGGCACGACGCCGAGCTGCTGTGCGAGCGCGCGCATGCTGAACGCCTCAAGCCCGGCCTCGTCGGCGAGGGCGACGGCCGCCTGCAGCACGCGAGCACTGCTCAGCGGCCTGCGGGTCGAGGTGGTGGTCTTCCCGTTCGTCATCGGCCTTGACAAGTGTACATCGTACACCTATAGTACCAGGCACGAGTGTACGCCGTACACCTCAAGGAAAGGACAGCTTGTGAACCCCGACGCGCCATATCCCGTCCAGTTCTCGGTCGACTACCCGGACCGGCCGCTCAACCGCCTGAGCACCTTCTTCCGACTGTTCATGGCGATCCCGATCCTGATCGTGATCGCCATGATCGAGGGCGGCGGTTACGCCTACGGTGGCGGCAAGGCGTCAGGCGCCGCCGGCGCCGCCGGGCTGATCGTGCTGCCCACGCTGCTGCTGGTCCTGTTCCGGCAGAAGTACCCGCGCTGGTGGTTTGACTGGAACCTCGAGCTGATGCGCTTCTCCGCCCGGGTCGGCGTCTATCTGACGCTGATGGAGGACCGCTATCCCTCCACGGACGAGCATCAGGCCGTGCATCTCGAGTTTCCCTACCCCGATGCTCGCAACGATCTCAACCGCTGGCTGCCGCTGGTCAAGTGGCTGCTCGCGATCCCGCACTACGTGGTCCTGTTTTTCCTCTACATCGCCGCGTTCTTCGTCGTCGTCGCCGCGTGGTTCGCGATCCTGTTCACCGGTCGCTTCCCGCGCGGGCTGTTCGAGTTCCTCGTCGGTGTCGGTCGCTGGAGCAACCGGGTGATCGCGTACGCTCATGTGCTGGTCACCGACCGCTATCCACCCTTCCGCCTCGCGCCGTAGCTCAGGTGACATTCACCCGGTCGGATGGACTAGGCTCGCTGGCGACCCGCCCAGCTCACCGCAAGGGGGATGCAGATGCGTAGGCTCACCCGGTTCCTGCCAGCAGTGATCGCGTCGCTCGCCGCTGCGGCACTCCTCGCCGCACCCGCGAGCGCGAAGCCGAAGAGGAAGCCGTTCACCCTGAACCTCTGCAAGATCGCCGGTGGGGCGGTCAGCTCGGCGCAGGTGACGGCGCCCTGCCACCAACTCCCCACGATCACGGAGGTGGGCAAACCCACGCCGATCGGTCGCGCCCCCACGCTCGTCATCTATGGCGCTCGCTGGGGGACGGTGCCCGGCACCGCGCACCCCGAACATTTCGCGGAGGTGACCGTCGCCCACCTTCTGGGCAAGGGCAAGACGCTCGAAATCGCCGAGAAGGGATACCGGGGGAAAGTCCTCAGCCACGGGCTGCCGGTCGCCGTCGGCGGTGGCACCGCGTCCGTATTCACCGAGCCGTTCGCGTGCGTGAATCCGCCGACCGAACTGTGTTCCAAGGGCGAATTCATGGCGATCAAGGGCAACTGGGCCACCCAGGCATACCTCATCGACCTGCCGCCGACGATTCCCGGGGCCCCGGAACTCGAAGTGGCCGCGGCCGACGCACAGATCCAAGAGTTCGAAGAACAGACCGTGAAGCCGCGGCTGACCGTGATCGGACAGGTGGCTGCGGGCAGTGTCTGAGCCGGCGGCGGCTGAACGGAGCCGAGAGGGGGAGACGTGATAGCCGACATCCACTGTCACTACCCGATGCATCTGCTTCCGCAGGACCGTGATCCGGATGGGCCCAAGGCGAGTTGGACCGAGCGGATCCGCGACGTGCTGCAGGCCGACACCGAGGGTCTTCTCGCACGGATCATCAACGACCGCAAGTGGGACTCGGGCTGGCGCATCAGCCTCGACGGTCTCCAGGCGGGCGGCGCCGGGATCGTCTGCTCGGTCCTCTACTGGCCTCCCGCGGAGTTCGACTTCGACCGGCGGCGCAACTCGCCTCCTCTGCCTGCCTACTACCAAGACCTCGAGTATCAGATGCGCTGCGTCGCGGCGGATCTGCGGCGCCAGGACCCCAGCGAAGAGCGCGTCATCGTCGCCCGCAAGCCCGCCGACCTGGACGACGAGCGCATCGTGTTCGTCCACTGCGTGGAGGGCGGCCTGCACCTCGGCCCGGAAGAGGATCAGGTGGATGCCAGGGTCGGCGAGCTGGCGGCGCAGGGTGTCGTCTACATCACGCTCGCGCACCTGTTCTTTCGCGGTGTCGCGACGAACGCGCCCGCGATACCGATCTTCTCAGACCGCGCCTACAACGATCTCTTCCCGCAACCGCGCGAAGGCCTCACGAGCCTCGGCAGGGCGGCGGTGCGGGCGATGTACAAGCACAAAGTGCTGATCGACGTCAGCCACATGCGCCAGGACGCGATCGACGAGACGTTCGCGCTCGTCGAGGAGCTCGACGCCACGCTCGGCAGGGAGCTCGGCCGCGGGCCACGCGACTTCCCGCTGATCGCGACGCACGTCGGCATGCGATCGGCCGAGCGGCACAACTTTGCCTATAACCTCGACGCCGACACCGCGATGCGGATCCAGCGGCGCGGCGGTCTGATCGGGCTGATCATGGCCGAGCGCGAGCTCGGGCGCACGTGGTCGGCGCGCCGGTCGCGGGCGGTGCTGCGCAAGCACATCAATGCGATTGCGGCCCTCGGCAACGGTCACGCGGCGACGGCGCTCGGAAGCGACCTCGACGGCTTCATCAAGCCGACGCTCAAGGGCGTGCAGGATGCCGCCGACCTGAAACGGCTCGAGCAGTGGATCCGCGACGATTTCCCCGGCGATGCCGACGCGATCCTGCACGAGAACGCGCGGCGCGTCCTCAAGCGCGCGCTCGCCGGGCGACCCTGAGTCGCTCGCGCCGCCGGCGTATCGGCAGGCGCGGGAGGCGATCGCGTCAGCGCGCCGCCGAACTGCGTGCAAGGACCGCTGTCGCGCGCTGCTCGAACGCGCTGTAGCCGTGGTCGGTCGCGAGGGCGAGCGCCCTCGTGCCCTTGTCCCGCGCGCGCTCGCCCTCGCCCCGTTGCGCGAGCGCCTCAGCCCAACCGAGGTGGGTGTAGGCGCTCCACAGCGCCAGCCCGCTCGCGTCGTGGAATTCGCACGCATAGCCGAGGTGCTCGTCGGCGCGCTCGTGCCGAGCGAGTGTCGCGGCGAGCAGGCCGAGCCACATTCGCGTGTGCCCGTACCCCGTCGCTCCGTTCCAGATGATCTGCTCGTCCCAAGGCTCGATCAGCTCGTAGAGGATCGCGGCGGCGTCGGCGACGTTCGCCTGCACGGCCGCGTCCGCGTAGAGCGCGAGCGCCGTCAGGTAGCTCTGGTCGCGGGCGACGTGTCCGAAGCGCTGGGCGCTCGCCTGCTCGAGCATCGCGGCTGCCTCGGGGCGTCGGTCGAGCCAGCAGTACAGGTCGGTTAGAAGCGCGTGCCCCGCCGAGAAGTCCGGGTACGCGGTGACGCTCTGCTCGAGCATGCCGAGGACCTCGGCGCCCCGGCCCTGGTAGGTGCTCACGGAGGTGATCTGCGCGGCGTAGATGAAGACCGAGTCGGGCTGGCCGGCCTGCTGGCCGAGCTCGAATGCACGCTCGGCCATCTGCCTCGCCACCGCGAGGTGCTCGCGCGGTTGCGACCAGCCGGCGAGGTTGTACGTCGCGATCCAGTTCAAGATCGGCTGGCCGAGCATGTCGGCGGTGTCCTGTACATGCTCGAGCGCGGCCTCCGCCCGCTCGAGGTCTCCGGTTTCGAGCGCCACGTCGAAGTGCACGATGTGCGCCCAGAACCTGAGCGCGGGGTCCTGCTCGACGGTCGCGCTCGCGAGCAGCTCGCCGACTAGACCGCTGCGCAACTCGAGCGTCTCCGGCGACCAGCCCGCGTAGAAGGCGTTGAGCAGCACACGCGCCAGCGCGCGCGGGTCGGCGGCCTCGCGTGCGAGCGCCACCGCCTCATCGGCGAGCGTCCGCCGGCGCTCCAGCTCGCCGCTCCACTCGAGCTCCTGGGCCTCGAGCGCGAGCAGGCGCGCGCGTCGGGCCGCGACCGACGGATCGTCGAGCTCGAGAGCCCGCCGGATCGCCTGCAGGCGCTCGTCGTCGACGGCGCCGAGCACGCTGTAGCTGCCGTGGCTGTTGGCGAGCGCCGCGGCGGCTGCGAGCGCGGCATCCTCGAGCTCGGATGCGAGCCGGGAAGCTTCGAGCAGCGTCTCGCGATAGGCAGGATCGCCGCTCTGGCGCTGCGCCTCGCCGAGCCCGACGAGGGCTTCGCAGCGCTCGCGAGCATCGCCTGGGCCCACCAGCTCGAGCGCATCGCCGAACAGCCTCGCCGCCTCCGCCGGCGCGAGGCTCTCGAGTGCCTGGCGCCCGGCGCGGCGTGCGTACGCGGCCGCCTTGTGGCCATCGACCGCGGACGTGGCAAGCCGCCAGTGCAGCGCGAGCTCCGTGAGGCGCTCACCGCGTGCACCGTCGCCGAGGCGCTCGAGCGCCACGGCGACGCGATGGTGCATGCGCGCGCGACGGGTGGGGCCGAGGCCTTCATAGAGCGTCTGGTTGATCAGGGCGTGGGCGAAGGAGAACTCGCCGAGCCGCTCCCCCGACTCGATCAGCAGCGCCGCGGCGACGGCTGTCTCGAGGTGCTCGAGCAGCTCGCTTTCGTGCGCCTCGGAGCTCGCTGTGAGCAGCTGCAGGTCGAACACGCGGCCGATCACCGCGGCGAGCCTGAGGGTGTCGGCCACGGGTCGCTCCAGGCGCTCGACGCGGCGCTCGATCACCTCGCGCACGCTCTCGGGCAGCTGCAGGCCGCCCGCGTGCTCGATGCTCCAGCGGCCGGTCCGCCCGTCGACTGCGAGCGCCCCGGACTCCGACAGGCCGCGGAGGATCTCGCCCACGAAGAACGGGTTGCCGTCGGTCTCGGCCGCGATCTGCGCCGCCAGCTCGATCCCGTCGGCGGGGAGCGCGTGCCCGGACACCGCGCTCAGCATCTGCGCGACCTCCTCGGGGGCGAGGCCGCGCAGGGCGATCCGTCTCACGCCGTCGGCCCGCCGCAGCTCGGCCAGCGCCGCGCTGAGGGGGTGATCGCCACCGAGATCGGAGTCGCGGTAGGTCGCGATCACTTTCAGGGGCGATCTCCCGGCGCCACGCACGAGGTGCTTGAGCAGCGCCACGGTCTGCCCGTCGGCCCAGTGGAGGTCGTCGAGCACCAAGCACAGCGGCACGCGCTCGGCGACCTGCGCGAGCAGGCCGAGGACCGACGAGAACAGCAGGTAGCGCTCGGTCTCGGTGTCGGAGGACTGCGGCTCGGGCAGGTCGCGCACGCGCCCGGCGAGGTTGCGGGCGAGGCGCTGAAGCTCGCCCCGGTGGCGCTCGACGTGCAGCTCGAGTAGATCCTGCGGCACGTCTTCGACCAGCTGCGAGCACACCTCGATCCAGGGCTCATACGGCGCCGCGAGATCCTCCGAGCACGCGCCCCAGCACACGGCGAAGCCACGCGCGTGGGCGCGATGGGCCGCGTAGCTCGCGAGCCGGGTCTTGCCGATCCCGGGCTCGCCCGTCAGCAGCACGACCTGCCGCTCCCCTGCCTGCGCCTGGGTCAGCGTCGTCTCCAGCAGCGCACGCTCGCTGCGGCGGCCGACGTATGCGACCGGCGGGACGGTGCGCAACTGCGCGGGCAGCGGCCATCCACCAACCTCGACAGCCTCCTCCGCGAGCGGTCTCCAAAGAACCGAGAACGCCTCCATCGGCTCGGGGAAGCCCTTCAGCTCGCGCCAGCCGGCGGACTCGAACTCGACGCCCTCACAGCGCCCGGCGAGCATCTTCACCGCGCCGGAGGCGAGGATTCCGTCGGAAGGGGCCTGCGCGCACAGTCGCGCCGCCTCGATCGTCGGTGTCCCGAAGTAGTCCCCGTCCTTGACCGTCGACTCGCCGGCCCCCAAGCCGATCCGCAGGTGCAGGCTCGGCTCTTTGTCCCGCTGGCGGCGCTCGAGCAGCTGCTGCATCGACACCGCGCACTCGACTGCCGCGGATGCCGAGGTGAATGCGACCATCAGGCCGTCGCCCGTGTTCTTCACTTCCCGGCCGCGCCACGACGCGATCGCGTCACGCAGCAGAGCGAAGTGCTCTTCACGCAGCTTGTCCGCCCGGCGCGGCCCCAGCGCGTTGGCGAGCCTCGTCGAATCGACGAGATCAGTCAGCAGCACCGTCGCGAGCTCAACCGACTCCTTCATGCAAGCCCCCCGGGGCATGCCGAGATGCTCTCAGCCGGACGATCGTAACAAGGCCGTGTGCACTTTGTCCACCCTGCATCTGCAGCTTCGGTGGTCGTGAGCTGCCGCCTCGGGCGCTCGCGCCGCGCGCCCTCGGCCGAGCTATGAACTGGGTGCGCGCGACGGGGCCGCGACGGGCGCCGACAGGCCGAAGCGCTCGCGCCAGTAACTCGTGAGAAATATCTCGCCGGGGTCCCGTGCCGTGCGCAGGCTCATGAAGTGGTCCCAGCGCGGATACATGCCCTTGAAATGCTCAACCCAGCGCGTGTCGCCGCGCTCTACCACCGGCTGGTACTTGCCCCAGTGCAGCCGGAATGGCACCTGATTCCTGGCCAGGAGATCCCAGAACTGCGGGAAGAAGATCTGCGCCGCGTTGCCGGGATTCGCCTGAAACCAGTAGGGATCGATCCGGAACGCTCCGTCCTTCCACTCGTCCTGGCCGTTCGTGTGCGAGGGGCTCATCCAGAACCGTGTCGGCTTCGCGGTGTACAGCTCCCATGCGTAGAGCCCCGTGCGCCGATATGACTCGCGGTCGGCAAGCGGCTCTTCGAAGTACTCCAGCAGCAGTCGCATCACCTGCTGCGTGCGGGTCAGCGGCACCCACATCTCTGTGAATGCGGTCGGCATGAAGAGATCGTCCACCCCGTTGTCCATGGGCAGGCCCTGCCAGGAGTGGTCGCGGAAGGATTGCGGCTCCCCTTGCTTGATCCCGGGCTTGTCGGCGTCCAGCTTGATGAAGATGCCGAGCAGTCTGGGGAAGATCGCCGGAAGCTTGCGATCGAGGATCCGGGCGAATGGTTTCAGGATGACGATCGCCAGGTCGACCAGCTGCCGGCTGCCTACGCTCAGGAACTTCGCGAGCGCCTGTCCAAGGCGCCCGAGCCGCTTGAACGCAGGCAGATCCGCGAGTAGCTGCCCGAGGTGTTCAAAGGTATGTCTGATCTGCACTCGCGCATGCGCGAGGTCGTCGAGGTTTCCGAGCAGCGTAAGCAGGATCGAGGCGAACACCTGGGTCCGGGTGGGGTGGGCCTTGAACTCCTCATAGCGGTGGGGCAGGAAGCCGAGCTGCGGATCGATACGCTGCGCCTGCCATACCTGAACGCGTTCGGCCCCTCGCTGCGGCCACCACTCCAGGCGTGCGTACTCGGCGTCGCGCAGGAACGCTTCCAGCGACGGGCGCTCCGCGCTGCCCGGCCCGAACAGGTCGATCGCGCAATCCTCGATCGTGGTGATCGCCTCCTGGCCGCTGATATTGAAGGAGTCCTCGCATTTGAAGATGATCGTCGAGACGATGCCGAGCAGTCCGAGGTTCGGTGACATCGCGTAGAAGAGATCGGGATCCTTGTCTTCACATGACAGCTCGTGGGCGGCGCCGGAGGCATCGATGACGCGGAAGCCCCAGAGGTTGTCGTTGACCGAGTACTGCACGGAGCCGCCCGAGGAGCCTGTTGCTGTGAAGCCGCTGACCGTCTGGCGGGTGATCCCGCCGAGGTTTGAAAGTGTCCAGCCGTGCTCGTTCCACAGCTGCCACAGCAGGCCGCCCTCGGGCGGGACCGGCCCCGTCGGGTCGTTCGGGTCGGCGCCGAGGTGGATTCCGGCCTCCACCTCGACGAGTTTGCGCGACGCGTCCTTCACCCACCAGCGGCGATAGCGGTCGAGCATGATCTCGACGCCATCGCCCCGCGGCGGCGTCTGCCAGTTGACCCGGTTGGGTACATCGTGCAGCGGGCCTGCGTAGATCGCGTGGGAGACGGAGTGCGCTGCGCCGCGCACTCGACACAGCCGCTTCTGCGCGGCAGCCATTTGCACCAGGCTCACGAGATCCTGCTCGCTCGCAGGGTGGAAGAATCCGTCGGCCCCGACCGCGGGCGGATCGGAGCGCTTCGCGGACCCTAGTGCCATTGCCACCTCCGGCTCGCCGGGATCTGCTCGCCCACGTTGCAATCCTCTCACGCGCGCTTCGCGGACGCGTGCAGCCCGAGCCTCAACGACTGGACCTCCTGTGCGCGAGGCAGCCCGCTGAGGATTCCTCCCCGGTCACCGACACCGCGTCGGCCGGCGCTGCAGTTGCCGCCCAGGTGGATGCGTCAGCCGGGCGCGGCGGTTTGTTCGCGCGCGGGCATCAGACGCCGGTGCCGGTGAAGGTGACCCTGACGTAGCCGCGGTTGTCGTTCCCATTGAGGATGTACGTCCCCGAGGCCGGCCCGCGTGTCGTCGGGCGGAAGGTGACAGTCACAGCGGCGTTCTCGCCGCGGTCGATCACGATCCCCTCGGGCAGCGGTACCGGCGCGCTGAATGCGCCGAGCGGGGCGATTGCCCTGGTGATCGTCAGCGGCACGTTGCCGGCGTCGCGCACCAGCAACGTGACACTTCGGGATTGCCCGACGCGGACCCTGCCGACATCGATTCTCGAGGCGCTCACGACCAGCCGGGGAGATCCCGTGAGCGCGGTGCCGCTCACCGGCAGCGACACTGAGCCGTGGTTCGTCGCGATCTTCAGAACCGACCGGTAGGAGCCTGCGAGCCTCGGGTCAAAGCGCACCGAGATGGTGATCGCATGCAGCGGAGCCAGGACTGTGCCCGTCCCGGGCAGCCCGCTCACGGTGTACGGACCGCTCGGCAGACGGTAGCCGGTGAGCGTCTCGGGACGGTCCCAGGAATTGACGAACCTGAGGCTCAGGCTCTTGCCGCCCGCGTGCGTTCGCACCTGGCTGAATGCCAGCGGCTGCGCCGAGAGCAGCAGGCCCGGCTTGGTGGCGTATCCCGTCAGCGTCACCGCGCGGGGACCTGCGCTCGTGCGGATCACGATCGTGCCGACCACGGGACCCGCATGATCGGGCCTGAACCTCACGCGCAGGTGCAGCGTGGCCCCGGCCGTGATCGCGCTGCCGAGCTGCGGCTGCTGCACGCTGATCACCCCGCTCGAGATCGCGGTCATGCCCGACGCCGGGACGTTCGCGGGACCGGCGGTCTTGAGCTTGGGGTCGACCGTGTGCGCTTCCGCGGCGGCTTCGAGCGCCGAGACCGAGCGTTCCCCCGTGGCAGTTACGGGACCCGTGACGGTCACGGTCCGGTTCGCGGAGAGCGACAGTGCCGCTTCGCCGTCTCCGCCCACCGGCACCGAGCCGAGTTCGACCGGTGCAGCCTGCAGCGGCGCGCCCGAGGAGGTGCCGAAAGCGATCAGTTCACCCTTGCGGGTGCCGACGTACACGCGTCCTTCATCGGCCGTCGGCACCGCGAACTTGGAAGCGGTGCCGATTTTGGCCGACCACAGCAGCGGCAGCTCGCCGCCCACGGGCGTGGCGGCGTAGGCACGCAGGAGGCCGCCAGAGCCGCTTGGCCCCTTCGCGGTCTCGGCCCACACGATCGCGCTTCCGGCGGCCGTGCCGCTGCTCGTGACGAGCGGCGAGCCGGAGGTGTAGCCGAAGGATTCCGCGCTCGTGGCGACCGCGCTGAGTGCCGGTTCGCCTTTGCCGGTGAGGCCGTAGCTGAGCGCCTGGAGGTCGCCGCCGCCTGCGCTCTCGAGTACGAACACCCAGCCGCCCTGGCCCCCGTAGACTGCGGGGTGGCCCCATACGCCGGTGAACGGCCCGACCGTCTGCAGCACCGCGTCGCCTTCCTGCGGTCCCTGGCGATAGCCGCCCATGTTGTCGGCGTTGATCAGGAAGATGCGCCCGTCCTTGCCGACCTGGACGACGAGATGCGGGATCGATTTGGTGCCGAAGTATTCGGTCGGCAGGGCCGCCGGCCCGCCCGAGCCGAGGTCCTCGTCGTTCTCATCGAGTTCGGGCGCGTTGCTCGGGGCGAAGAACTGCGTCGGCTTGAGCTGGTCCCCGGGCTCGACCGTCAGCCCGACGACCGACTCCGACAGCGTCGCCGGGGGTTCGCTCGCCCTGGCGGGCTGCGGGGAGACGCCGTTGCCGGTCGTCAGGATGATCCTCCCGGGGATGTCGGAGACGAGGCCGCCGCCGCTCTGCCAGATCCCGGCCTGCGAGTCTTCACCTGTGCCGACGCCGGCCTCGTCGCTCCACATCGTCAGTTCGCGCGTGCTCGTGTTCACGCCGACGACGATCCCGCGATAGGGCGTGATGTCGCAGTCGGATGCGAACGCGATGTAGACGACCCCGTTGAGCAGCAGCAGCGCGGGCCGCTGCTGCGAGTAGCTTTCGTTGAACGGGACGCCCGGGGTGTTGCCCGGCGTGCCGGCGATCGCGACGGGGTAGCCCGGCTCCTCTTCACCGTTCGCGGCCGAGATGGCCTGCAGCTTCCAATGGGCGTGGCTGAGGCCGTGACCGCCTTCCTGCAGGCGCGTGGTCATGTAGATGACGCCGCTGTTCGGGTCGATCACCGGGGTCGACGTGGAGCCGAGATCCGGCTTGAGATCCGAGCATCCGATCGTCGACGATTTGAACGGCGCTCCGAACGAGCGTTCCCAGACGACTTTGCCGGTCGCCGCGTTGACCGCGTAGGCGTTCGCCTGCTCGGTCGTCACGATCACATCGCCGCCGTAGACGAGCGGCTGCGCGTAGATCGCACCCTTCAGCTTCGTCGCGAACAGCTCGCCGAAGCTCGCCGATTGCACCGCCGTAGGGCTGAGAGCCGGCTCGTCCGGGTCCCAGTTGTCGCGCAGGTTGCCATAGCCGGCCGTGGTCACCGCGGCGGTCGCACCAGCCTGCGCGGCGAACGAGCCGGACACGACGGCAACGAGCGCGAGAGCCGCCACGGTCGTGGCGAGCACGCTCCGCCCGAACGCGCGCCGTGGCCTGCGTCGCTCGGTTCGCATGCGCGCAGGCTATCGAGCAGGCGAGGCCGGCGCAATCGGGCCGGGGCCGCGTGGGTCGCTGTCGCGTCGACCGCGCGTCGGGCGCTGGCGCGCGCCTGTGCCGGCCCCTCGGTGCTCGGCGTACAGCGCGAGTCCGTAGCGCCCGGCCGGGTGCTCGCGCGCACGTTCGACGAGCGCGGCCATCGCCGGCGGAAGCGCCTCGGGTTGCGGCAGCGGAACTCCGTAGCCGGGCGGCGCGAGCACCGAGGCGGACAGCGCCGCGAAGGTGAGGTCGGCGGCGCCGAAGCGCTCGCCGCAGAGGTGCGGACGGCCGTCCGCGAGCAGCGTTCCAACGTAGTCGAGCTCGCGCCACACCGCGGCCTCGTCCTCGGTCTCGATCCCCGGGCGGATAACGAGCGCATGCCGGATGAAGCGCACGATCAGCGGCCATCCCCAGCGGATCGCGCGGTCCTCCCAGGCGGGCACCCCGGCGTTGTTGAAGCGCAGCGCGAGGTCCCGCCGGGCGATCATGTGGACATACATCAGCCGCCGCCCCCGCGGCCCGAGCTGCTCGTTGAAGCGCCGGCACAGGCGGTCGACCTCGGCGCGCTCCGCGAGGCCCTCCGGGAACAGCCGCCGCGCGACGCTTGTGCGCGCGTCCACCCACGCGAGGATCTGCTGCGAGTCTCCGATCGCACCGTCGGGCGTCTGCAGCACCGGAACCGTCGAGCCGCCGCCAGCGCGCCTCGCGGCGAGGCGGTGGATGCCCTGGACGTGGCGCTGCTCTCGATAGCTGATGCCCGCGCGCTCGAGCGCCCAGCGCGCCTTCTCGCAGTAGTGACTGATCGGGATCGTGATGAGTCGCGGCACGGCAGGCAAGTATCTCCCGGGTCGCGACGCCGGGTCGCGTCCGTCGACATCCGCCCGGCGTCGTACACGCCGGGAGCGTGTGGATCGGGCGCGGTTTCGCCGGCTGGCGATAGGCTTGCGCCGTGGCGTACAACGTCGTGTGCATATCGAGCCAGGACGGTGCCGGCGCGCACGAGGCGGCGCAGCTGGTGGCGGACCGGCTCGGCTTTCGCCTGATCGACGAGGACATCGTCACTCGCGCCGCGCTCCAGGCCGACGTCGATGAGGGCGTTCTCGCCGACGTCGAGCGGCGCAAGTCGCGTGTCATCAGGCTCGTCGAAGGGCTCGGGGCGACCGGCTTGGGCGCCGGCTACCTGGTCCCCGGGCCGGACATCATGGGCCACGAGCCGCCGAGCGACGAGCTGAGAGGGCTGATCCGCTCGGCGATCGAGGAGACCGCGGCCAGCGGGAGCGCCGTGATCGTCTCGCATGCCGCGTCGCTCGCGCTCGCCGAACGTGAGGATGTCCTGCGAGTGCTCGTGACAGCACCGCCGCGGACGCGCGAGCGGAGTCTCGCGGCCACGCTCGGGATCGATGAGAAGGCGGCGGCGCAGGCGGTCAAGCGATCCGATGGGGCGCGTGAGGACTACATCAAGCGCTTCTACGGCATCAGCTCCGAGCTGCCGACGCACTACGACCTCGTCGTCAACACCGACAAGCTCGCGCCGGAGGCTGCCGCCCGGCTGATCGTGTATGCGGCCGGCGGGCATCCCGGCGCGCAGCCGACCGACGCGTAGGTCTGGCGAGCACCGGTCGGCCAAACCGTCCGATCGGTGCTCGATACTGCCCCCATGAACTCCGATCACTCCCCATCACGTGCGACAGGTGCTCCCGGCGTCGGGATAGAGGCCGCGGGGAATGCGTCGCGCTACCTGGCGCGTGAGCGTCAGAAGGACGAACTGCGCGATGAGCGCGACCGCCTCCTGCTCGATCTCGCCAGGGACATCGGGCCGCAGGGGCTTGCGCAGCGGCTCGGCGCCGCGCCAGCCGTGATCGACAAGCTGCTCGGCGATGCGCGCAGCCGCGTCGAGCGCAAGGTGGCCGCGTCGCTCGGGTCGGAGATCACCGCTCGGCGGCTGGCGACGCGCGCCGACCGCTGGGCCGACGCGGACGCGCACTACGCGGCGCTCGGATGCGGGCCTCCGCGGGCGCTCCCGCCGCAGCGCGGCTGAGCGTCTGAGGAGGCGCGAGCGGCGGTTTTGGCGGCGTCGCGAGCGCGGCGGGCGCGGCGCCCGGCGCGACGGTCTCGTATTGTCCGCGCACCGAAGGCCCGAGGCGGCGCGGACGGGAAGCCATTTCGTTTCCACAGGGGAGGTGCGATGAACAGCAGCCTGCAGATCGCTCAGGAAGCCGAGCTGCTGGCGATCGAGGAGATCGCCGAGCGCTGCGGCCTGGAGCAGGACGAGTTCGAGCCCTACGGCCGCCACAAGGCGAAGATCTCGCTGTCGGTGACCGAGCGCCTCGCGGGCGCGCCCGACGCGAAGATCGTCTGCGTCGCCGGCATGACCCCGACGAAGGCGGGGGAGGGCAAGACGACGAGCGCGATCGCCCTGACGCAGGGTCTCGGCGTGGCCGGCAGATCGCCCGTCCTGTGTCTGCGTGAGCCCTCGCTCGGCCCGGTTTTCGGCATCAAGGGCGGGGCCGCCGGCGGCGGGCTCACACAGGTCGTCCCGATGGAGGACCTGAACCTCCACTTCACCGGCGACATCCACGCGGTTGGTGCTGCCAACAACCTGCTCGCGGCGATGCTCGACGCGTCGATCCTGCACGGCAACCCGCTCAGCATCGACGTGCTGCGGATCGGCTGGCGGCGCGTGCTCGACATGAACGATCGCGCGCTGCGCGAGATCGCTCTCGGCCTCGGCGGCGCCAGCAACGGCTATCCGCGCGAGTCGGGCTTCGACATCACGGCGGCGTCTGAGGTGATGGCGATCCTCGCGGTGGCGCGCGACCTGCACGATCTGCGTCGCCGGCTCGGCGCGATCACGGTCGGCTATTCCTCCGCCGAGCGGCCCGTCACCGCCGAGCAGCTCGGCGCGGCCGGCGCGATGACGGTGTTGCTGAAGGACGCGCTCAAGCCGAATCTGATCCAGACGCTCGAGGGTCAGCCGTGCCTGATGCACACCGGACCGTTCGCGAACATCGCGCACGGCAACTCCTCGCTCGTCGCCGACCGGATCGCGCTCAAGCTCGGCGACTACGTCATCACCGAGTCGGGGTTCGGCTCGGACATGGGCATGGAGAAGTTCTTCGACATCGTCTGCCGCGCCGGCGGCCTGCGGCCGAGCGCTGTCGTGCTCGTCGTGACGGTGCGGGCGCTCAAGCACCACGGCGGCGTCGATGAAGGCGCCGACGGGCATGGCGCGGCGGGCATGGCGGCGATCGAGGCGGGAGCCGCGAACCTCAGGCGCCACCTCGGGATCGTGCGCGAGTTCGGCCTGCCGTGCGTCGTCGCGGTCAACCGGCGGCCCGGTGACAGCGACCAGGAGCTCGCGCTCGTCGCACGCCTGGCACTCGAGGGCGGCGCGTTCGCGGCCGAGGTCAACGAGGGCTTCGAGCGGGGCGGCGGCGGCGCACTGGAGCTGGCAGAGGCGGTCATCGAGGCGTGCGAGCAGCCGAGCGACTTCAAGCTGCTCTACGCCGACAGCGATTCGATCACAGCGAAGATCAACGCGGTCGCAAAGCGCGTCTACGGCGCCGGCGACGTCCAGCTGCATCCGGCCGCGGAGCGGCGCATCCGCCAGTTCGAGGCCGACGGCCTCGGTGAACTGCCGATCTGCATGGCCAAGACGCCGCTGTCGCTGTCCGCCGACCCGGCGCTGCTCGGGGCGCCCGAGCAGTTCACGCTCGAGGTTCGCGACGTCCGCGCGTACACCGGCGCCGGCTGGCTGGTCCCGCTGTGCGGCGACATCCAGCAGATGCCGGGCCTGGGCAGAACACCCGCGGCGCTCAACGTCGATATCGACGGCGAGGGACGCACCGTTGGCCTCTTCTGAGCGTCCGCCCGGCGCGGACGCGGGCGCCGGCCAGTCGGACTCGCCGGCGCTCGCCGGCTCGAGTTTGGCCGAGGTGCTCGGTCTGCTCGCGGCGCGCACGCCTTCGCCGGGGGGTGGGAGCGCGGCTGCGATCGCGGCCGCGACGGCCGCCGCGCTGACGGAGATGGCGGCGGGGTTCGCACTCGCGCGCGCGCCCGACCGGGGTCTCACGGAGCTCGCCGGCCGCGCCGCCGAACTGCGGGCGCGACTGCTCGCGCTCGCCGACGCCGATCGCAGCTCCTACGAGCCGGTGTTGGCCGCGCTCGCCCTGCCGCGCGGCGAGCCGCGGCGCGCGCCGGCGCTGCGCGAGGCGCTCTCGTGCGCGACGCGCGTGCCGCTCGAGATCGCCGCCGCCGCGGCCGCCGTCGCCGAGCTCGCAAGCGCGATCGCGAGCGCGCCCGGCAACGACGCGCTCGCCGGGGATGCGAGCGCCGCGATCATCCTCGCGGATGGGGCGGCGAGCGCCGCAGCGACGCTCGTCCGCATCAATCTCGAGGGCTCGCCCGAGGACGCGCGGACGGCGGAGGCCGAGGCCCTCGCACGCCGCGCAGCCGGGCTGCGTGCGGCGCTCGAGGGCCCGCGCTGATCAGCGCCGCAGCTGCACGGCCGCTGATCCGCGCCGCCCCTCGCCGAGCGCGCCTTCAGCGTGTCTCGCGCAGGCGAACGTGCTCAGCCGCGCGCCGCTTGCCGGCGGACGGCACCCACCTGGAGAGCTCTGAGCGGTGCGCGGCCACCCAGCGATAGCCCCGCTCGGTGAGCGCGGGAGACAGCGCGAGAGCGCCTGCCGGCAGCCGCCCGGCCGGCAGCAGCCGCATCAGCGGCGCGAGCGCCGCGCCCCCTGAGTGGCGCTCGCCGGCGGGCGAGATCAGATGCCAGGAGGCCATCCGCTCGGCCGGCGCGAGGTCACCGAGCAGCTCCTCTGCGTCCCGCCGCTGCAGCGCGACCGGGGTCAGGCGCGCGGCGCGATCCCAGTGCAGCAGGCCCGACAGCAGCCACTTGCAGAAGCCGCAGTCGGCGTCGTAGAGGACCAGCCAGCCCCGACGGGGTTGCTCGGCGTCGGCGTTTTCGCTCATGTCGATGCGAACAGGCCGGGAGGGCTACGCGTGCGCCCGTGTCGGTTTGCCGGTGTCGGCGGCCCACGTGCGCTCGATCCGGCGCATCATCGACGGGTAGACGATCACGTGCCGGAAGGGCCTGATCGCGGCCATGTAGCCCACGCCGAGCAGTCCGTTGGGCTTGACGAGGACCGCCATCTGGCCGTGGTAGCCGCCCGTCTCGTCGGCGACCCAGCCGACGTGCATGACCGCGTGAACGGTCTCGTTGGCGAGCTCCGCCGCCCACTCGTCGTCGAGCAGGTAAAGCGAGGTGAACGGGTGGGTGTCGAAGCCCGGGCCGGAGGGCGCGCGGCGCAGGTCCTCGGGCAGACGATCGGCCAGCGTCGCCACCCTCTTGCCGAGGCCCCCAGCGGGGTCATCCCAGCCGAGCAGCTTGCCGAGCTGCAAGCGGATCGCCCACAGCGCGCCCGCCGCGCGCGAGGATCCCTGCGAGCGCTCGGGCGAGACGATCGCCCGGATGAGCGTGGGGAGCTCGTCCGGGCCTCCGCTCGCCGGCAGCGCCCATACGTCCTCGACGCGGAAGTCGCCGGTGAGCTCGTGGATCCGCCACGGCCGCGAGGTGTGCGCGGCGTTCGCGAGTCTCACGCCCAGCCGATCGCGTCCGTCCGGCGTGAGCTGCGGCACGAATCCATCGCGGCGTGAACCTCTCTGTGGCGATCGGCGTCGGGCGCGCCGCACCGCGCAACTGACGCGGCCCGTCACGCCTCGCTCCGGCGGGAACACGGTATCATACATACGTACATGCATGTATGGGCGGGGGAGGCGGGTGAGCGATCGGCCGGGACGCGATCAGCGCGCGCGCGGCGGGCGACGCAGCTCGAGCGCAGCTCGCGTACTCGCGCCGCCCTGCTCGAGTCGGCCGCCCGCGGCCTCTCGCGCTACGGCTACGGCAACCTCAACCTCGCGCGCGTCGCCGGCGACGCCGGATACACCCGCGGAGCGCTCTATCACCAGTTCAAGGACAAGCAGGACCTCGCCCTTGCGGTGATCGACTGGGTCGATGAGACGTGGCAGCTGGAGGTCGGGCGGCTCGTCGAGGACGAGCCCGATCAGGCTGTCGCGCTGATCGTGCTGGCGCGCGGGCACGCCGTCTACTGTCGTCGCGACGTCGCACGCGTCGCGATCGCGCTGAGGCTCGAGTTCGCCGCACAGGACCATCCCGTCGGGCGTCACCTGGCGCGTGTCTCCGACGGCTTCCTCGAGCGCTGCACGCGACTCATCGGCGCGGGGCGCAGAGCCGGGAGGATCCCGCCCGGCCCGCCCGCCGACGTCGTCGCGCTCGCCTTCTTCGGTGCGATCGAGGGCACGGTGATCCAGCTCGCCGGACAGGTTCCGCACGACGAGGTGTTGGCAGCGCGCGCCGCCGCCGGCGTGCTCGGACTCGAACGCGTGCCGGCCTCGGCCGAAGCGGCGATCTAGGCCACGGCCCGCCCGCGCGGTCGCTCGTGCAGTATTCAACCGGCGCGTCTCGGCGCGTACCGTCCTAGCGTTGCTGTCATGCCCGAACCAAGCGACCGTCCGATCCGACGCCGCGGCAGGCGCGCCGCTCGGCCCGGCTCGCGCGCTCGCGGCAGCGCGGCGAGCGCCGTCGCGGCTGTCCTGCTCGTCGGCCTGCTGCTCGGCGGCTGCGGCTCGAGTGCCCGCGCGGCGCACAGCACGCGCGTACTTGCGGTGAGCACCGGCGACACGCAGGGCATCGCCGCGATCACACCGGGCGTGGCGGAAGCGCCGTGCGGCGCGGCGGCGGCGACGGCGGCGCGCACGGTGGCGCTCGCCGCGGAAGCGATCTACCGGCTCGAGCTCAACAGCATCGAGGTGCGCGCGGACCGGCGCGAGGTCGAAGGCTATCGGCCGCTGCTCAGCGCGCTCGCGGCGGGCGACCGAGCCGGCATCGCCAAGGCGGTCAAGCAGCTCGTCTACTCGCACACGCACATCGTGCGCCTGCGCATCACACGCGCCGACGGCGCCGTCCTAGATGATCTCGGCGGCGCCTACAGCATCGCTCCGGTCAGCGGCCAGCTCCGCCTGGACGGGAGTGTCCTCGGCGACTATGTCCTCTCGGTCCAGGATGACGTCGGCTACGTAAAGCTCGAGAAGCGCTATATCGGCGAGCCGCTGCTGCTGCGCTCCGGCTCGGCCGCGGTGCCGGTCGAAGGGGTGCTGCGATCGGGATCGGCGGCGCTCCCTGACGAGGGGCCGGTGACCTATCGCGGCGCACGCGATCAGGCTGTGTCCTTCGATGCTGAGAACGTCCCGGCGAGCAGGCTGACGGTCACGCTGCTCGTGCCCGCGCCGCCGGCCGGCCTCGGCTGCGCGGCGATCAGGGTGTTCGAGCTCGGCCATGTCACTCAGACGATGTGGCGGCGCTTCGTGGAGGTCTCCGCGCCGCCGTCGGCGTTCGTGAAATCGGCCGCCAGCCTGACCGGAGCGCTCGTGTATGTCCGCGCGGGCGCGCGTCAGCTTGCCGGTAACACGATCCCCGGCCCGGCGCATCTGCCGGCCGCAGGGACGGTCAGCTACCGCGGCGTGCTCTACTCGGTGACGTCATTCGGCACGCACACCGCGGCGGGAGCGGTCCGCGTCTTTGCCCTGATTCGCTCCTAGCCGGGCGTCGCTCGGCGCGCCCAGCGGAAGTAGCCGAGGGCGCCGAGAGCATTCGTGCAGAGCAGGCGCCAGAGCAGCTTGCCGCCACGGAGCTGATCAGCGGGGCGATGTTGGATGTCGCGCTCGGCGGCCGCGACCAGCGTCACAGCGACGGCGAGGCTCACGAGCAGCGCGAGGCGCCGCGCGGGCGGCGCATCCCGGAGGCGGGAGATGGTGTCGGACATGGCCAGATCGTATGGGTCGCGCGGCGATGCTGCACGGCGGACGAGCGCCGCCCGGAGTCGTTGTATCGTCGGCTGCGTGGAGGAGGCTTGACGAGTTCGTCGGTTCCGTTGGCGCACGGGGTGTCACGGCCGGCAGCGGCTCATACGCGAATGCGGGATGCACCACGAGCGGCGGCAAGCAGGACTATGAGTGGGAACCGGGCGCTTCCGCGAGTGGATTCACGCTTGGCCTCAGCTCGGGCGTCGCGAGCATCGAAACCGTCGGCGGGGCGAGGCTGGCGTGCACCGGAGCGAGCGGCGCCGGCAACTACGTGGGCAGCAAACAGATCGGCGGGCTCGTACTGACGCTCAGCGGCTGTGAACGCGACGGCATGACCTGCGCGAGCGCCGGCGCGCCGGCCGGCGAGATCGTCTCGAGCGCGCTCGAAGGCGTCCTCGGCGTCGAAAAGCTAGGCGCGAGCACGAGCAAGGACAAGCTCGGCGTGGAGCTGTTCCCGGTCGGTCACGCGGGCTCGTTGACGGAATTCAGCTGCGGCGGCGAAACGGTGTCGCTGCGCGGATCGGCAATCGCACCGGTCAAGTCGAACGAGATGGCGACAACGCCGACGATGAGATTCAAGGCAAGTCGCGGCAGGCAGAAACCGGCCGGGTTGCTCGGCGAAGCAGCGGATCCGCTCGAAGCGTCGTTCAACGGAGCGCCCTTTGAACAGGCCGGGCTGACGCTCGCGGGCGCGGCGAGCGGGGAACAGGGGCTCGAGATGAACTCGGTCGAGTAATACGCAATCCGCGGCCCGTCGCTCACAGACGTCAACCAGCGCGCAGGCACATTGAACTCGCTGCGCGAACCATCTTCACGGCCCGGGCCGTGAACGGGTGTCACCGGGCCGGCAGGTGAACATGCGCAGAGTTGTGCAACGGTGCGCAGGCGTGTGCACAGCGCTCGCCGGCGAGGCATGAAATTGCCCTGCCAGACCTTGCACACGCAAATCGGCGGCGCTAGGCTTTTTCACATGAAGTTCAAGATCACAGGACACGCGACAGGGTCGCCTCCGGAGCACGCTCTGGACCTCCTGACCGAGCGGATCGGCAGAAGGCGCGACGATGTCTCATTCGCACGTCTGGGCCAGGAGATCAGAGCGAACGTCGATCGCGACGATCCGATCGCGATGACTCAGGATGAACGCACAGACATCGGTCGACGCGCCGTGCTCGAGATCATCGCCGAGGTCTGCGAGCGCGCCCCCGAGCTGAAGCTCGACTGGTTCGCGGTAAGTCCCTCACGCTGAGCCGCGGCTGAGAGCGCTGGATGGAGCCCTCGGCCCCCATCCGGCGCAGGCCCCTGCCGCGGGCTGAACATCTGGCCAAAGGCGCCCGTGCGATCCTGGCCATCGGGCCCTCGCGCGCGATGCCTTCTCGCGTCACGCTGCGACGATGAACGAAGATCCCGAGATCATCGGCGGACCGACCCCGATCCCCGTTCCGCGCGACGGCGACTTCTACCGTTTCAAGGTGCAGAGCGGCCGCGCGGAACTGCACGTCTATGTGCAGATCGCGGGCGCCCTGCGGGCCGAGGCGTTCGAGGAGCCGCTGCGCTCGGGAATCGAGTCGAAGGGCGAATCGGTGCTGCTGAAGCTGCTCGAGCGCGGCAACGTGCCGACGCGGATCAAGATCACATCGGCGGGGATCACCGAGGTCGGGACCGACCGTCGCTCGCGTCCCTGCTGCGTGTAGGCGGCGGCGCTGTCGCGCATGCGTGCCGGCAACGCCGACCTGGGCAGGCGCCGGCTCGTCGCGGTCTGAGGCGCCGGTCGTCGCCTGAGTCAGCGCCCGATTCGCCGGATCGTCTCGATCGCCTCCGGCTCGATCGGCAGCGCGGCGAGCCCGGCGGCGATGTCGAGCGCCTGGTCGATCGTCGCGTTCGGGGTCTCGGTCGCCCATCTGGTGAGCCAGCGCAGCGCCCATGCGTCGTAGGACTCGGCCCGCTGCGCCGCGCCGAGCGCGAGCAGCTCGAGCGCTCGCTCGAGCGGGATCGGCCGCTGGAGCTCGCGCGCGATGTCCCTCGCGATCGCGCTCGCAAGGGACAGGTCGCCGCGCTCGACCGCGGCCTCGAACTCTCTCGCGGGTCGGAAGGGTCGCGGCGCCATGCGAACATATGTTCGCACAGCCGCGCGACGCCGCGTCGCGAGAGCCGCCACGTGCACCGTCACGGCGGCGTCAGCTGCCCGCCGCCGGAGCAACGACCGGCGCCCGCCCTGCCGCGCGCAGGACGGGCGCCGGCGTCATGTCGCTCTTCCTATTCTGCGTGTCCGCTGAATTCAATCGCCTGCTGGAACGTCGAGCGGTTGGTCCAGCTCATCGTGAAGCGCGCCAGCGGGTCCGGCGGGAAATCGATGTGGACAACGGGGGCCCGCCAGGCGCTCATGTTCGGGCCCTGGGCGCTCTCCAGTTCTTCGGCGGCGTGCTGGATCGCGGCCCACAGCGAGGCGCGGCAGGCCGTCAGGCTGCCGTCGCCGCAGTAGTCGCGGCTGTACGGCTGCGCCACCGGCAGTCCGAGCTCGTCCCGCAGGTCCTTGTACACATAGCCCTCCCAGCCGCCGTCGAAGGACGAGCCGGCGCTGTTCGGCGGGTTGTCGGTGCCTTCGATCGATTCGAATTCAGAGGTGAGGTTGCCGAGCACCGGACCGAGCACGGCCTGGGCGATCGGCGTCCAGACCGCGTCCATCACCGCCGCGGCCGGGGCGTTGGGCTGGTTGACGCCGTACAGGCTGGCGCCTTCCGCGGTCCAGCTGCTCACCATGTTCGCGGCTTCTTCTGCGAGTTTGCTGGGCGCCGGACCGCCGGCGAGCACCTGCTCGATCGTCGGCCACGCCGAGACGGCCCGCAGGTCCTGGGTCGCGGCCCTGTTCATCACGCCGACGTCCTTTGCCAGGGTCATCCCATGCTTCTTGAAACCGGTGTACATCTGTACACGCTGGACGGGCCCGTATGAGTAGGTGTTGGAGGCGGCGCCCCATTCGGGTGCGGGCTTGTTGTTCCAGTTGGTCAGTGTGCCGCTGACCGGATCGATTTCGTGCGGGTGCTGTTCCTGGGAGAGGAATCCCTGCCAGTCGTATTCGCCGTTGCCGAGCGTCGGCAGACTCGGGTCCGTTCCCGCTGCGGGCACCGGCAGGCGCCCGGTCGAGAAGAACGCGATGTGCTGGTCGTCGACGTAGGCCATGTTGAACGTCGTCTCGAGTTCATTCGCAGCTTCGAAGAACTGTTCCGGCGAGTGCACCTTCTCGGAGTCGAGGTCGCTGAACGCGAGCTCGCCCGCCGGCTCGCGGCCGCGGTCGGCGCGGTCGTTGGCGACCGCGTACGGCGCGCCTTTCACCGTCACGGTTCCGCTGACAGGCCCGTAGAGCGATTCTTTGAAGTACACCTCGTGCGCCGGTTCCGAGCCGGCCGCGCCGAGTTCGCCGGCGTCAAATGTCGTCATCGGAATGCACGCGTGTTTGTATTCGTAGTATTCGCTTTCGCGCGTGACGGGGCCGTCTTCGGGGTTGCACAGCTTCAGCAGGAACTGCTGCGTGTTCTCGCTACCTGCACTCGTCAGGCTCCACGCGAAGTCGCGTCCGCGGCCGATGAAAACGTACGGCGAGATCGGCGCGACGACTCCCTCGGCTTCGATGCCGGGACCGTGCAGCTGGGCCTGCATCACGATCTCCGGGTAGTAGTAGCCGAGCTGCGGGCCCATCACCGCAACCGGATGCCCGGTTTTGGTTTTGCCGGCCCCGACCAGCAGGAAGTTCGACGCCTTGCGCCGCGACGCCTTCGTGGCGGCGAGCGCTTTGACAGCCGACGGGCTGGCCGATTCGGGGTCGACGACGAGCGCACCGGGCGTGGGGCCCGTCGGCACGGTGTCGTACGGGAACGCTTTCGTGGCGGTCGTCGGCGCTTCCGGGTCGTTCACCTCGCGCAGGTCGCGGAAGATCTTCAGACCTTCGGCTTCGCCATATTTTTCCTGCAGGCGCGCGAGGAAGTTCGAGTTGGCGACTTCGCTGCCGCCGCCGTTGCCGAAGATCGAGCCGATGAACGCAAAGCCGGCGATCGCCTGGCTGAGCCCGACGTGGGGCAGGCGCTGTGCTTCCGGCAGCGTCTGCTCGTAGCCGTTGACTCCTTCGGTCCATTCTTCGAGGTCTTCGATGACCTGTTTGCCTTCGGCTCCCTTCGCCAACAGCACGCTCTTCTGTTCTTCGACCCAGCTGACCGCCTGCGCGCTCGGCTTGAACGTGCGGTCGTTGAGCAGCAGTTCGAACGCATTCAGGCCGGGGACGCTGAGCGCGGCCACGTAGGCCGGCCCGAGGCCGAGCTGCAGCAGCAGTCCTCGATCCTGCGCGGCGACCCAGCCGGAGCCGTACATGACGTCGCCGCGTGTGGCCCCGAAGATGTGCGGGATGTCGTGTTTGTCACGCCAGATTTCAAGGCCGGCCCGGCTCGTGAACTCCTCCGTGTCACCTGCTTCGTGCGGTTCTTGGAATTTCTCTGAGAGGTAGAACTTCTTCAGCAGCGCGGGCGTGATCTTGTGCCCGTGGCGGGTGAGTTCGTTGTAGAGGACAGCCTGGTCGCTCGAGAAGGGCCCGGGCACGAGCCCGCCTTCCGCGCCGGGAGCGAGGATCTGAAACGCTTCGCTTGAAAAGTCTTGGACGCTCGCGCGCGCGTTGCCCGCGCCGATCAGCGCGAGCATCATGCCCGCGGCAAGCAGGCAGATCGCGGCGCGGATGCGCCCATGCCATGCGCCTGCGCCGCCCTTGAAGAATCCCTCCGTGCCTACCATCCCAGCCTCCCTCGTGGTCCCGGGCGTGATGGCGACCAGAGGCGCGACGCCCGGTGCGTTTTGTGGGTCATCCAGGCACGATTCCACCCGCGCCTCCCTCTCGCCGCCGATGCTAACGCAAAGCCGCTCCCGCCGCTTGCTGGCCAGCCATATAGGAACACCGCGAGGCCGATGCGTCAAATGGCGTCAGACGACTATCGGCGCCACCGGCCCGGGCCCGCCTGAGCGCCGCGACGGTGTCGCCGACGGCGGCGGCGGAGAACGCGCTCGTGGCCTCGAGCTGTCGCCTCGGGGCCGGGACGGGGGTAGCCTTCCGGTGGTGTCGCGAGCGCCGAGATCCGCAGGCATGGGCCGCGTTGCGGCGCTCGCGCTCGCGTCGGCCCTGCTGTTCGCCTGCGCGGCGCGGGCATCGGCTCAGACGACGACGCTCGGCCTCGGCGGCTGGCAGGTGCAGAGCAGCGCGCTCGCCACGCAGTCGGGCGCGCAGATCTCGGCGCCGGGGTTCTCGACCGCATCGTGGCTGGCCGTCCAACCGGACGACGCCGGCGCGGCCGGCACGGAGATCGATGCGCTGTTGCAGAACGGCGTCTGCCCCGATGTGTTCTTCTCCGAAGAAATGAAGAGCTGCTTCGGCGCGCTGCATGAAATCGGGCGAGACACGATCCCCGAGTTCGCGGTGCCGTGGTGGTTTCGCACGAACTTCGAAGCGAACCTGACCTCCACGCAACACGCGCACCTGATCGTCAACGGCATCGTCGGCCAGGCCGACCTGTGGGTCAACGGCCACGAGCTCGCGACCCAGGCGACGCTTCAGGGCGCATACACGCGCTACACGTTCGACCTCACCGGCGTGCTCCGCGCGGGAGCCAACTCGCTCGCGCTCGAGGTCTACCCGAATGACCCGACGCGGATGTTCACACTCGACGACGTCGACTGGAACCAGATCCCGCCGGACAACAACACGGGCATCCAGTTCCCGCTGCAGCTGCACACCTCCGATGCGCTCGCGATCGACGATGTCCACGTCGTCGAGAACAACGCGCGGGATCTGTCGAGCTCGGCGCTGACGCTGAAGGGGGAAGTGGCGAACGAAAGCGCGAGCGCGCAGAGCGCGACGGTCTCGGCGACCGTCACGCCGCCGGACGGCGGCGGAGCGATCACCGTCACCAGGGCCGTCTCGCTGGCGGCGCACAGCACGCTCGGCGTCGTCTTCTCGCCCGCCGAATACTCGCAGCTGACGATCGCAAAACCGATGATCTGGTGGCCCTACCAGATGGGCGCCCAGCCGTTGTACGGGCTCTCGATGGCGGTCTCGCAGGCGGGGGCGGAAACCGACTCGCAGGCGGAGACGTTCGGGATCAGGACCGTCACCACCGAACTCGTCGGGCCTTCCGCGCTCGCGCCGCACGGCGTGCGTCGCTTCGCGATCAACGGCCAGCCGCTGGTGCTGCGCGGCGGCGGCTGGGCTGAGGACCTGTTCCTGCGCTACTCCGCCACCTCGACCACCGATCAGATCGCGCTGATCAAGAACCTCGGCCTTGATGCGATCCGCACGGAGGGCAAGGAAATGCCGGAAGACTTCTACGAGCAGATGGACCGCGCGGGGATCCTGATCGACGCCGGCTTCCAGTGCTGTGATGCATGGCAGCCTGAACACCGCAAGCTGGGCAAGCAGGAACAGAGCGTCCTGTACAGCTCTGCGCTCGCGATCGGCCGCCGGCTGCGCAACCACCCGAGCGTGATCAACTTCAGCTGGAGCGACAACGCGCCCACGGGCAAGCAGGAAAAGCTCTCGCTGAAGGGCTTCGCGGAAGCGGACTTCGACGATCCGCTGATCGCCTCGGCGGAGTACAGGAGCGCGCACAAGCTCGGCCCCTCGGGCGAGAAGGAGGGGCCGTATGACTGGGTGCCGCCGAGCTATTGGTATGACAACACGCACTTCGACAAGCACGATCCGACGCGCACCAACGTCGGCGGCGCGTGGGGCTTCGACAGCGAGGCGAGCGCCGGTGACACGGTGCCGACACTCGACTCGATCGCGCGCTTCATGTCGCCGCTGGAACAGGCCAAGCTGTGGCAGGAACCGGCGTACAACCAGTACCACGCAAACTACGAGCCGGAACTGCCGGGGCCGAGGAACGGCGGCTATTCCTTCGGGACGCTGTTCGAGCTCGACAAGGCGATCGCGGCCCGCTTCGGGCAGTGGTCGAGCCTTGACGAATACGTCGAGGACGCCCAGGTGCAGAACTACGAAACCCAGCGCGCGCAGTTCGAGGCGTACCTCGATCACGCGAACGCCAGGCCGACGCCCTCGACAGGGGTCTTCTACTGGCAGCTGAACAAGGGCATGCCGACGCTGCTGTGGGACCTGTACAACGAGGAATTCGACCAGGCCGGCAGCTACTTCGGCGCCAAGAAGGCAAACGAGCCGCTGCACGCGCTGTTCTCCTACGGCGACGACACGGTCGACCTCGACAACCTCACGAACACGACCGCCGCAGGGCTGTCGGTCGAGTCGAAGGTGTACACGCTCGACGGCCAGCTGCTCGATGACCAGACCGCCGCCGGCATCACACTCGGCGCGCAGGGCGTGGCCAACGCCGTCATCACCCCGAAGCTGCCCGCGGCGACGGTGCCTCCGGCGCACGCACAGACCTACTTCGTTGAGCTGCTCCTCCGCGAGGGCGGCGCCATCGTCGATCGCAACGTCTACTGGCTCTCCACGCAGCAGGACCTCGTCAACTGGCAGAGCACACTTGAAGAACCCGAACCGCACGCGACGATGTCCCAGTACGCCGATCTCAGCGCGCTGCGCGAACTGCCGCAGGCGACGCTCGCGGTGTCCGCGCAAACTCAGCCGCAGGCTGGGGAAGACGGCGACGACACGCTCACGTCGGTGACGATCACGAACACCTCGCAGACGCCGACCGTCGCGTTCTTCCTGCGCGCCGACGTGCGCCGCGGCAGCGCCGAAGGAGTCCCCGCACCGGGAGATGACGAGGTGCTGCCGACGTTCTGGAGCGACAACGACACGACGCTCTGGCCGGGCGAGTCCGAGACGCTGACCGCGGCCTACCGCTCCGCCGCGCTCGATGGGCAACGGCCGGTCGTGAGCGTCTCCGGCTGGAACGCCGCAGCGCTCGACGTTGCCGCGCCGTAGGCGCGTCCGGGCTCACGGTGTCCGCCGTGCCGCGAGTGCCCCCGCCGGCCGGTACTTGCGCGTCCGCGGGCAGCGCTCGAGCAGCCCGAGCTCGACGAGCGTGTTCGCGTAGCGGTACGCCGTGCTCGCGCTCATCGTGAGGTCCTCAGCGAGCTCGACGATTCCGCGCGCCTGCCCGTCGGGGGCGAAACACGTCAGGATCGAGAGGCCGCGCACGAGCGAGCGCGAGAAGCGCGGGTCGGCGGTGTCGCCGAGCAGGTGGCCGAACGTCTCCTTGCGCGCCGGCGTGCCGCCCGCCGCGCCGTCGTGCGGCCCCGTGGCGAGCGAGCCTCCGATCAGCGCCGCGACGCCCGGCATGTGCCCGTTGCAGGCGGCGCGCACGACCTCGTCGACCTGCGCGGGGGAGAGGACGATCGCGATTGCACGGGGCTGCTCGCTGCTCACCCGCTGGATGATCGCAAATGCAGACGATTGTCGGAAGTGCCGTTTCTAGGCGCGCGCTCTCACAGCTGCCGGATGACGGTCGCCGGGACACCGGCCACGAGCGTCGCCGCCGGGACATCATGCGTCACGACCGCACCGGCTGCGACGACGGCGCCGGCTCCGATCCTCACGCCGGGCAGGATCGTCGCGGCGGCGCCGATCCAGACGTTCGTCTCGATCGTGATCGGCGCGGCGGTGATGTGGGCCCGCCGCTTGTCGGGCTCGACGGGATGCCCGGCCGTGATCAGGTTGACCTTGTGAGCGATCATGACCTCGTCGGCGATGTCGATCGCCGCATGGCCCGTGAACGCGCATTCGTAGCCGATGAAGATGGCCCGGCCGACGGTGATGTTCAGCCCGTAGTCGGTGTAGAAGGGGGGGATCAGGTTGAAGGACTCGCCGACCGGCTTGCCGATCAGCTCTTCGAACGCCTGCCGGATCGACTCCGCTTCGTCCATGCACAGCTCGCTGAGCCTGGCCGACAGCCGGGTGGCCACCTTGACGCGCTCGTAGAGCGCGCTGAACTCCGGCGATCTGGTTGCGATCAGCCGGCTGTCGTCCATGCCGGCAGTCAGGCGGCGAGCATTCGCCCGCCGCACGCGTGCTCGATCAGCGCGCCGATCGCGCGGATCGGCGCGGCGCTCCCGCACCGCAGCGGGTCGCCCCATCGCCTGATCCGGTCCTCGCGCACGGGCCCAATATACGCGCGCGCGCCGGGGGCAATGCTTGCGCGTGCAATCATTGTCCGATGAGCAAAATCACCGTCACCCACTTCACCGATCCCGGCTGTCCGTTCGCCTACTCCGCAAGTCCCGCGCTGGCCGTGCTGCAGTGGCGCTACGGCGACCAGCTCGACTGGCGCCTGGTGACGATCGGGCTCGCCGAGACTCCGCAGCGCTACATCGACGCCGGCTACACGCCGACGCGCTCGACGATCGGCAACCAGCAGGCCTTCCGCCGGTACGGGATGCCGCTACTGATGCAGCCGCGCGCCCGGGTGCTCGCGACCTCGCGCGCGTGCCGCGCGATCGTCGCCACGCGTCTGCTGTTCCCCGGTCGCGAGGACGACGTCCTGCGCGCACTGCAGCTCGGCTGGTTCACGACGACGCTGCTGCTCGACGAGGACGCCGACATCGCCACCGCGCTCGCGCGCGTCGAGGGCCTCGATGTCGACGCGCTGATCGCCGCGATCGATGACGAGCGCACGCTCGCGGCATATGAGGATGACAAGCAGCAGACCCGCAGCGCCGAGGGCGGGCCGACGCACTTTCAGGGAAAGGCGCGCCAGACCGACGGGCCGGTGCGCTACTCGGCGCCGTCGCTCGTCTTTCACAGCAGCGCCGGGCAGCGGCTCGAGGCCGGCGGCTTTCAGACGATCGAGGCCTACGACGTGCTGATCGCGAACCTCGACCCGACGCTCGAGCGCGAGGCTCCGCCGGAGCACCCGATCGAGGCGTTGCGCCGCTTTCCCGGCGGTCTCGTCACGCAGGAGGTCGCCGCGATCATGGCGCAGAACAACGTGCTCCCCGACCGCGGCGCGGCAGAGCGCGCACTGATCGAGCTCGCCGGCGCCGGCGACGTCCGCCGCGAGCCGCTCGCGGACGACGCGCTCTGGCAACTCGCCTGAGCGACGTCGTGCCCGCTTCGCCCTCTCGCCGGGGCGGGTAGCCTGGGGCGCTGCGATGTCGATCACGGTCACCCTCCCCGATGGAAACACGCTCGAGCTGCCCGACGGCGCGAGCGGCGCGGATGCAGCCGCGGCGATCGGGCCGGGCCTCGCCCGCGCGGCGCTCGCGATCGAGGTCAGCCACCCGGAGGCGGGGGAGCGGCCGGAGCTTCGCGACCTCGCACGCGCGCTGCCCGACGGTGCGCATGTGGCGATTCTCACCGCCAAGAGCGGGCAGCAGGCACTCGACCTGATCCGCCACGACACCGCGCACGTCCTCGCCGCCGCGGTGATGGAGCTGTACCCCGGCGTCAAGATCTCGATCGGCCCGGCGATCGCCGAGGGCTTCTACTACGACTTCGAGTTCCCCGACGGGACCGCGATCTCCGAGGCGGACTTCCCGCAGATCGAAGCGCGGATGCGTGCCCACGTCAAGGCTGGCGAGCGCTTCGAGCGCCAGGACGTCCCGCCGGCGGCCGCGCGCGAGCGCTTCCTCGCCGAGCAGCAGGACTACAAGGTCGAGCTGATCGACGATCTCGTCACGAACGCCGCGTCCGGCGCGAACGGCGGCGGCGCGTCGCTCGAGACCGTCTCGCTCTACACCAACGGCCCGTTCACCGACCTCTGCCGCGGGCCGCATGCGCCGAGCACGAGCACGGTCGGCTCGTTCAAGCTGAGCTCCGTGGCCGGCGCCTACTGGCGCGGCGACTCCGACCGCACGATGCTGACGCGCATCTACGGCACAGCGTTCTTCTCCAAGGCCGAGCTCGCCGAGCATCTCGAGCGCATCGAGCAGGCCAAGGCGCGCGACCACCGCAAGCTCGGGCGCGAGCTCGGCCTGTTCAGCTTCTCCGATGTGTCCCCCGGCGCGGCCTTCTGGCTGCCGCCGGGGACGAGCATCTTCAACTCGCTCGTGCGGCTCTCGCGGCAGATGGGCCAGAGCCGCGGCTACAGCGAGGTCAAGACGCCGCAGATCTTCGACTCCGAGCTGTGGAAGACCTCCGGGCACTGGGGCAAGTACCGCGAGAGCATGTTCACCGTGCAGGTCGAGGACCGCGAGATGGGCGTCAAGCCGATGAACTGCCCCGGCCATGCGCACCTGTTCGGGATGAGCCGCCATTCCTACCGCGACCTGCCGATCCGCTACTCCGAGCCCGGCCTGCTGCACCGCAACGAGGCCTCCGGCGTGCTCCATGGCCTCCTGCGCGTGCGCCACTTCGCCCAGGACGACGGGCACATCTTCTGCACCGAGGAGCAGGTCGAGGACGAGGTCAAGGGCTGTCTGCAGATGGCGTTCGACACGTACGAGCTGTTCGACTTCGACGTCAGCCTCGAGCTCTCGACGCGCCCCGAGCAGCGCGTCGGCAGCGACGAGATGTGGGATCGCGCCGAGCAGAAGCTGACGAGCACGCTCGAGGAGCTCGGCCTCCAGTACGAGCTGAATCCCGGCGACGGCGCCTTCTACGGCCCGAAGATCGACATGCACATGACCGACTCGCTCGGGCGCTCATGGCAGCTGGGCACCGTACAGCTCGACTACTCGATGCCCGAGCGCTTCGAGCTCTCCTACACCGGCGCCGACAACCACGAGCATCGCCCGGTGATGATCCATCGTGCGATGTTCGGCTCCTACGAGCGCTTCATCGGGATCATGCTCGAGCACTACGCCGGCGAGCTGCCGCTGTGGCTCACGCCCGTGCAGGCGATCGTGCTGCCCGTGTCCGAGCGCTACAACGAGTACGGCGCCGCGGTCCGCGACGACCTCCGCGGCGAGGACACGCGGATCGAGCTCGACGACCGCAACGAGTCGATCGGGCGCAAGATCCGCGATGCCGAGCTGCGCAAGATCCCATACATGCTGATCGTCGGCGAGCGCGAGCAGGGCGAGCATGCGGTCGCTGTGCGCACCCATGGGGGCACGGGCGAGCACCCCGGCGGCGACGCCGGCAGCATGCCCGTCGCGGGCTTCGCCGAGCGGCTGCGGGCGGCGCTGTAGCCGTGTTGCTCGAGGGCGCGCGCAGGGAGCTATACTCGCTG
This sequence comes from uncultured Solirubrobacteraceae bacterium, assembly GCA_963822245.1. Classification (GTDB taxonomy): domain Bacteria; phylum Actinomycetota; class Thermoleophilia; order Solirubrobacterales; family Solirubrobacteraceae; genus Palsa-744. The sequence goes on along the minus strand of CAWGGR010000004.1, from coordinate 75,946 downwards.
TCATTGCAGCCCGCCAAATCCTCACAGCGCCACGTCTAGCATTCACTTGACGCGTGGCTTGAAAAGCTAGTGCCGGTCCCTCGCAGGTTCGACCGGCGCCCGCCTGAGCGGGACACGACGAGGATCAACGAGCGCATCCGCGTGCCCGAGGTGCGCCTGATCGACGACGAGGGCAACCAGATCGGCGTGCTCAAGACGCCCGACGCGCTCGTCTTCGCGCAGGAACGCGAACTCGACCTCGTCGAGGTCGCCCCCGAGGCGCGCCCGCCGGTCTGCCGCGTGCTCGACTACTCCAAGTACAAGTACGAGCAGGCCCAGAAGGTCAAGCAGGCGCGCAAGCACCAACAGCAGATCACCGTCCGCGAGATCAAGTTCCGCCCGAAGATCGCCGAGCACGACTACGACACCAAGAAGCACCACGTCGAGCGCTTCCTGCGCCACAAGGACAAGGTCAAGGTCACGATCATGTTCCGCGGGCGCGAGGTCACCCACCCCGAGCGCGGCACGGCGATCCTCGACCGCCTCGCCGAGGAGCTCGCCGAGCTCGGCGTCGTCGAGCAGCGCCCGATGCAGGAAGGACGCAACATGACGATGATGATGGCGCCCTCCAAAGCGGTGCTGACGGGCAAGGTCGAGGGCGAGGACGGCGATGGCGCGACGCCCGGGCCGGCCGACGCCGGCCACGTCGGCGACGTCGCCGCGCTCGCGATCGAACCACCCGCGGGCAGCACCGCGCCGGTCGCCGACGGGCAGCAGGACGGCGCCGCGGGCGCCGCTCCGGCACAGCCGGCCGCAGCCGGGCAGACGCCTCCCGCGGTGGCCGACGGCGCCGCTGCGGATGCTCCCGCCGAGGACGGCGGCGCGTCCGCGGTCACGGCCGTGCCATAATCATCGGCCGCTATGCCAAAGATGAAGACACACTCCGGCGCGAAGAAGCGCTTCAAGGTCACCGGCTCCGGCAAGGTGCGCGGACGGCATCCCTTCACGAGCCACATCCTCGAGAAGAAGTCGCCGAAAAAGAAGCGCGCGCTCGGTCGGCCGAAGATGCTCCACGAGCATGACGAGCCGCGGGTCAAGCGGATGCTCGGGGTAGGCAAATGACGCGCGTCAAGCGCTCGGTGCACGCGCGCAAGAAGCGCCGCGCGGTGCTCGAGCAGACCAAGGGCTTCCGCGGCGAGGCGCATTCGAACTACAAGCGCGCCAAGGAGGCGCTGCTGAAGGCCGACAAATACGCCTACCGCGACCGGCGCAACCGCAAGCGCGACTTCCGTCGCCTGTGGATCACGCGCATCAACGCCGCCGCGCGCCTCAACGGCATGAGCTACTCGCAGTTCATGCACGGGCTGTCGCTCGCCGGCATCGAGCTCGACCGCAAGGTGCTCGCCGACATCGCGGTCCGCGACGCCGACACGTTCCGACGTTTCGCCGAGGTCGCCCGCGAGGCGTCGGCTGCCGCCTGACCCCGATCGCCGGGGACCCGGCAACCGACAGACAGCCTCCCGGGCGTCGCTCCTGAAAAGGACGGCGCCCTTTTGTTTGCCTGAGCAGCGAATCGCAACCGGAGAGCATCACATGAGTCCCATCGCATCGCAACAGAACCCCCGACTGAAGGCCGTGCGACGCCTGCACACCAAGCGCGAGCGCGCACGCCGCGGCAGCTTCATCGCCGAGGGCGAGGATCTGATCGCGGCCGCCGGCGCGGCCGGCCGGCCGCTGCTCGAGGGCTATCGCCTCGACGGTTGCGGCGTCGGCGGCGCCGAGTTCCTCGATGTCGAGCGCGCGGCGCTCGCCAGCGTCTCGACGCTCGGCTCGGGCACACGTGTGATCGGCGTCTACGAGCAGCGCTGGAGCGCGCCGCTCGGGCCGCTTTGCGTCTACCTGCACGGCGTCGGCGACCCCGGAAATGTCGGCACCGTGCTGCGCTCCGCGCAGGCGTTCGGGGCGTCGTGCGTCGCCCTCGGTCCCGGCTGCGCGGACCCGCATTCGCCGAAGGCGGTGCGCGCGAGCATGGGCGCGATCTTCGCCGTTGCGCTCGCCCGCGTCGGCGACGTCGCCGATCTCCCCGGCGAGCTGATCGGCCTCGATGCCCGTGCCCGCGACCCTCTGCGCCGGCCGGCCGGCCCGGCCGGCCGCGGTGTCTCGTTGCTGATCGGCGCCGAGCGCGACGGCCTCCCGGCGGACGTGCTCGCCGCCTGTAAGCGGCTCGCGCGGATACCGATCGCTTCGGAGTCGCTCAACGCGGCGATGGCGGCGACGGTCGCGCTGTACGAGCTGACCCGCCGGGGCGCGCGGCAGACCTGTACGGTCCCGGCGTCATGATCAATCGCATCGACGAGCTGCGCGCGGACGGTGAGCGGGAGATAGCAGCGGCCTCCTCGAGCGAGGCGCTCGAGGAGCTGCGCGTGCGCTACCTCGGGCGCAAGGCCGAGCTGCCGCAGATGCTCAGGGGCGTAGCCGCGCTCGCGCCGGCCGAGCGCGGCGCCGTCGGCAAGGCCGCCAACGAGGCCCGCCAGGCACTCGAGGCGCTGATCGCCGCGCGCGCCGGCGAGCTCTCCGCGGCCGAGCTCGAGGGCCGGCTGCTGAGCGACAGCGTCGATGTCACCCTGCCCGGCGCGCCCCCGCAGCCGATCGGTGCGCTGCACGTGCTGACGAGCACGCGGCGCGAGCTCGAAGACATCTTCCTCGGCCTCGGTTTCACGGTCATGGAGGGGCCTGAGATCGAGACCGTCCGCTACAACTTCGATGCGCTCAACCACAGCCCGACGCATCCCGCGCGAGCGCGCACCGACACGTTCTACCTCGACGGGACCGGCGAGCAGGAGCTCGTGCTGCGCACGCACACCTCGCCGATGCAGGTGCGCGCAATGGAGGCGCACCCGCCGCCGCTGTACGTCGTCATCCCCGGGCGCGTCTACCGGCCGGATTCCGACGCGACGCACACGCCGCAGTTCCACCAGATCGAGGGCCTCGCCGTCGACGAGGACATCACGCTCGCGGACCTCAAGGGCACACTGCTCGCGCTCGCCCGCGCGGTCTTCGGCGACGCCCGCGACGTGCGCCTGCGTCCCCATTTCTTTCCCTTCACCGAGCCGAGCGTCGAGGTCGACGTGTCCTGCTTCCACTGCGACGGCAAGGGCTTCCTGCGCGACGGCGCGCGCTGCTACCTGTGCAAGGGCGAGGGTTGGCTCGAGGTCCTCGGCGCCGGCGAGGTCGACCCCAACGTCTACGCCCATGTGCCGACCACCGCCGCCAACGCTCCCGGCTATGACCCCGAGAAGGTGCAGGGGTTCGCGTGGGGTCTCGGCGTCGAGCGGATCGCGATGCTCAAGCACGGGATCCCCGACCTGCGGCTGTACTACGAGAACGACCTGCGCTTCCTGGAGCAGTTCTGATGAGGGTGCCGCTGCCATGGCTGCGTGAATACTGCGACCCGCAGCTCGACGTCGACGCGATCGAGGAGCGCCTGACGATGACGGGTACGAAGGTCGAGGCGATCCACCACCACGGCGTGCGCTCCGGCGAGAACTTCCTCGTCGGCCGCGTGCTCAATGCCGAGCCCCATCCCGACGCCGACCGCCTGAAGCTGTGCAGCGTCGACATCGGCGCCGCAGAGCCCGCGCAGATCGTCTGCGGAGCGCCCAACGTCGCCGCCGGGCAGACCGTCGCCGTCGCGACGCCCGGCGCGGTGATGCCCGACGGCACCAGGCTCAAACAGGCAAAGCTCCGCGGGGTCGTCTCGGAAGGGATGATCCTGTCGGAGTCCGAGCTCGAGATCGGCGCCGGCGGCGAGGGGATTCTCGTGCTCGACGACGTGATGCTCGATGCAGAGCTCGCCGCGGGGACGCCGCTCGCCGAGGTGCTGCCGATCTCAAGCGAGGTGATCGAGCTCGAGATCACCCCCAACCGCCCCGACTGCCTCGGCGTCTACGGCGTCGCGCGCGAGCTGCACGCCGCCACCGGCGCGGCGCTCGCGGACGCTCCGTGGGCGGATGATCATGGATCGCAGGGCGCGCTCGCCGCGGCGCACGTGACGGTCGAGTGCCCTGAGCTGTGCCCGCGCTTCACCGCGCGCGTGTTCGAGGACGTCACGATCGCGCAGTCGCCGCCGTGGCTGAAGGAGCGCCTGTCGGCCGCCGGGCAGCGCACGATCAACAACGTCGTCGACATCACCAACTACGCGATGCTGCTCAGCGGCCAGCCGCTGCACGCGTTCGACCTCGACCGCGTCGCCGGCGCCCGGCTGACCGTGCGCAGGGCGCGTGCGGGCGAGCAGATGGAGACGCTCGACGGGCAGACGCGCACGCTCGATGAGCAGATCCTCGTGATCGACGACGCCGACGGCCCGACCTCGATCGCCGGCCTGATGGGCGGCGCGCGCTCGGAGGTGCAGCCGCAGACGACCCGCGTGCTGCTCGAGGTCGCGACCTGGAACGGGCCGAACATCCACGACAGCTCGTGGGCGCTGGGGCTGCGCAGCGAGGCCTCCGGGCGCTTCGAGAAGGGGCTGCAGCCGGAGCAGTGCATGCACGCGCAGGCGATCGCCACAAAGCTGCTGATCGAGCTGTGCGGGGCGAGCGTCGCTCCCGGCACGATCGACATCGGCTGGAGCGAGCCGCCCGCGCAGGTGATCCGGCTGCGCGAGTCGCGCGTCGCAGCGATCCTCGGCGTCCCCGTCGCCCGTGAGCGTCAGGGCGAGATCCTCGCGGCCCTCGACTTCGCGTGTGAGCCGCGCGAGGACGGCCTCGACGTCGGCGTGCCCGCCCTGCGCCGCGACGATGTGACCCGCGAGGTCGACCTGATCGAGGAGGTCGCGCGGATCGACGGCCTCGAGCGTCTGCCCGCGACGCTTCCCGCACGCCGCGGCGCCGCCGGGCGGCTCAACCACGCCCAGCGCGTGCGCCGCGCCGCCGAGGATGCGATGGTCGGCCGCGGCCTGCACGAGGTGGTCGGCTGGAGCTTTGCCGATCCGGGCCTGCTCGAGCGCCTGCGCCTCCCCGACGAGCACCCGCTGCGCCGCGTCGTCACCGTCGCCAACCCGCTCTCCGATGGCCAGTCGATGATGCGCCCGACGCTGCTCGGGTCGCTGCTCGACGCCGCGCGCCACAACGCCGCGCGCAACGGTCCCGACATCGCGATCTTCGAGTCCGGCACCGTCTACCGCGAGGGCCCGGCCGGCCCGCTCGCCGACGCGCCGACGGGCACGAGCGAGCGTCACGCCCTCGGCGTGCTGCTCAGCGGCGCGCTCGGGCCGCGCTCGTGGCGCGGGCGCAGCGTCGAGGCGGACTTCTTCAGCGCCAAGGCGCTGCTCGCCGGGATGCTCGACAGCTTTCACGCCGACTGGTCGGTACAGGCCGCCGCGATGCCGTTCCTGCACCCCGGCCGCAGCGCCGCCGTGCTGCTCGGCGCGGGCGTGCAGGAGCCCGTGCGCATCGGCTTCCTCGGCGAGCTGCACCCGCTCGTCGCGGGCGCCTGGGACCTGCCGCGCACCGCCGCGTTCGCGATCGATCTCGGCAAGCTCGCCGCGGCCGCGCCCGCGGTCGTCCCGTTCAGCGCCTTCGGCGCGTTTCCCGTGCTGCGCCAGGACCTCGCGGTGACGCTGCCCGACGCCGTCTCCGCCGCCGCGCTGCTCGCGCGCGTGCGCGCCGCTGCCGGCAGGACGCTCGAGCGGGCGAGCGTGTTCGACGTCTACAGCGGCGAGCAGGTCGGCGAGGGCCGGCGCTCGCTTGCGCTCGCGCTGTCCTTCCGCGACGCCGAGCGCACGCTCACCGACGAGGACATCGCGCCGCTGCGCAAGCGCATCGTCGCGACGCTCGCGGAGATCGGCGGTGAGCTGCGTGGCTAGCGAGCAGCAACAGCCGGTCGCGACCGGCGCACCGCGCGTGGTCGTCGCCGGCGCAACCGGCTTCGCGGGCGCGCTCGCCGCGCACCTGCTGTGGCGCCACCCCGGCTTCGAGCTCGCCGCGGTGACCGGCCGCTCGGAGGTCGGCGCGCGCCTCGACCGGCTGTATCCGCGCTACCGCGTGCCGCTCGAGATCGAGGCGCTCGCGCCCGAGCGCCTCGACGGTCTCGACGCGGCGGTCGTCGCCTACCCCCACGCCGCCGCCGCGCCGACCGTCGCCGAGCTGCGCTCGCTCGGCGCGCGCGTCGTCGATCTCAGCGCCGACTTCCGGCTGCGCTCGCTGGCGGCGTACGAGCACTGGTACGGGCCGCATCCGCGCCCCGAGCTGCTCGAACAGGCCGTCTACGGCCTCAGCGAGCTGCACCGCGAGGAGATCGCCGCCGCCACGATCGTCGCCAACCCCGGCTGCTATCCGACCGCGTCGCTGCTCGCGCTCGCGCCGCTCGCTCGCGCCGGGCTGATCGCCGACGTCGTGATCGACGCGAAGCAGGGCATCTCCGGCGCCGGCCGTGCGTTCGATGAGAGCACGCACCTGTCGATGGCCGGCGAGAACATCCTCCCGTACAAGGTCGCCGCGCACCGCCACACGCCGGAGATCGAGGAGCAGCTCAACGCTCTGGACCCCGCCCACCCGGATCTCACGGTCCAGTTCCAGGCCCACCTCGTGCCGCTCGACCAGGGTGAGCTCGCCAGTTGCTACGTGACGCCGACGCGCGCCGTTGCCGTACAGGAGCTGCGCGAGCTGTTCGCCGATGCCTACGCGGACGAGCCGTTCGTCGAGGTCGTCGACGGGCCGCCGGGAGTGCGCGAGGTCGCGCAGACGAACTACTGCCGGCTGTTCGCCGCGAGCGACGGGCACACCGGCAAGGTGCTCGTGTTCGCAGCGATCGACAACCTCTGGAAGGGCACCTCCTCGCAGGCTGTGCAGAACCTCAACCTGATGTTCGGCCTGCCCGAGACGAGCGGGTTGCTGTGAGCGGCCCGCCGCCGTTCTTCCGCTCGCGTTGGGTGCCCGCGCCTGCGCACGTGCGCGAACTCGCCGCCGACTCCGGTCTGCCCGAAGGGTTTCGCGCGGCCGGCGTCGCCGCACAGATCAAGCCGAGCGGCAATCCCGATGTCGCGCTGCTGATCTGCGATGCGGAGCGACCCGTCAGCGCGGCGCGCTTCACCGCCACCGGCACGCCCGCCGCGCCGGTGCTGCTGAGCCGCGAGCGCGCCGACCTGAGCGCGCTGCGCGTCGTGCTCGCGAACTCCGGATGCGCCAACGCGGCAACCGGGCAGCGCGGCCTCGAAGACGCCGCCAAGACGCAGGGAGCGGCCGCGCTTGCCGCCGGCGTCGAGCCCGCGCATGTCGCGCTCGCATCGACCGGCGGGATCAGTCACCAGCTGCCCGTCGAGCGGATGCTCAAAGGCATCCTCGCGGCGCGCGCACAGCTCAGCCGCGGCGGCGACCGCGAGTTCCAGCAGGCGATCCAGACGACCGACCTGTTCGAGAAGCGCGCCAACCTCGAGGTCGCGTTGCCCTCCGGCACGGTCCGCCTGAATGCACAGTGCAAGGGCGCGGGCATGATCTCGCCGAACTTCGCGACGATGCTGTGCTTCATCGAGACCGACGCCGAGCTCAGCGCCGAGACCGCCGACCTGCTGCTCGGCGTCTGCGTCAAGCGCTCCTTCGACCGCGCCTCCGTCGACGGGCAGCTGTCGACCAACGACACCGCGATCCTGATCTGCTCGGGCGCCAGCGGCGTGCGCGTCGCGCCCGAGAGCGAGGACGAGCTGCGCTTCGGCGAGGCGCTCGACGCGCTGCTGCGCGCGCTCGCGATCATGATGGTCAGCGACGGCGAGGGCGCCGGGCGCATCGCCCGCGTCGTCGTGCGCGGCGGCAACGAGGGCTCTGTCGAGGCGGCCGCGCGCGCCGTCGCCAATTCGCCGCTCGTGAAGGCCGCGCTGCACGGCGGGGACCCCAACTGGGGGCGGATCGTGCAGGCCGTCGGCGCGGCCCTGCCGGGCACCGCGCCGCTCGCCGTCGATATCGCGATCGAGGGCATCCAGGTCTGCTCGGCCGGAACCGCGATCCCCTACGACCAGCAGGCGCTCGACGCCGCCGTCGCCGGCAGCGAGGTCGAGTACGAGATCGGCCTGCCCGGCGAGGGCGCCGAGACCGAGGTGTTCTTCTCGGACCTGTCGCACGAGTACGTGACCGTCAACGCCGACTACACGACATGAACACGCGTGCCGGCGCTGGATCTGCGTCCTCACTCGCTCGCGTCCAAAGCACGCCACGCTCGCTGCATCCTGCGGCGCCGACCCGGTCGTGCCCGGTCTGGCCTGCGTGTCCATGTCCAATGGTGATCCCGGGGGAGGTCGATTTCGATGCGTGATGTAGGCACACTGCTCGAGGCGCTGCCGTACATCCGCGAGTTCCACGGCAAGACCGTCGTGATCAAGTACGGCGGTGCGGCGATGGAGGATCCGGCGCTGCGCGAGGAGTTCGCACGCGACGTCGTGCTGCTCAAGTACGTCGGCCTGAACCCGATCGTCGTGCACGGCGGCGGCCCCGAGATCACCGGCTACATGGAGCGCCTCGGGCTGCCCGTCGAGTTCGTCGGCGGGCTGCGCGTCTCCGACGAGCACACCGTCGAGATCGCGAAGATGGTGCTCGTCGGCAAGGTCAACAAGGAGATCGTGCTGCGCCTCAGCCGCCACGGCCAGCCCGCGGTCGGCCTGTGCGGCGACGACGGCTCGCTGTTTCGCGTCGCCCGGCGTGCCGCGCCCGGCGGCGAGGACATCGGCTTCGTCGGGCGCATCGAGCGCGTCAACGTCGGCGTGATCGAGCACATCGCCACGGACTACATCCCCGTGATCGCCTCGGTCGGCGCGGATCGCGACGGGCACTCGTACAACGTCAACGCCGACGAGGCCGCCGGCGCGGTCGCGAGCGCGCTCGGCGCCTACAAGGTCGTGTTCCTGACAGATGTCGCCGGGTGGCTCGCCGACCCGGCGAATCCCGCGAGCCTGATCAGCCACGCGACCGCCGAGCAGGTCGAGCGGGCGCTCGACCTGCTCGACGGCGGCATGCGTCCGAAGCTCGAAGCGTGCGTGCAGGCGATCAACGACGGCGTCAGCGCCGCATACATAGTCGATGGGCGGACCGCACACTCGCTGCTGCTCGAGCTGTTCACCGATGCGGGCATCGGCACGAAGATCGAGGTCTCCGCATGAGCCTCGCCGAGCTGCAGGAGCTCGAGCGCACGAGCGTGATCGCCTCCTACGCGCGCCAGCCCGTCGAGTTCGTGCGCGGCGAGGGCGCGCGCCTGTGGGACGCGGAGGGCAACGAGTACCTCGACTTCCTATGCGGCATCTCGGTCACGAGCCTCGGCCACTGCCACCCGAAGATCGTCGCCGCGATCGCCGAGCAGTCGCGCCTGTTGATGCACGTCAGCAACCTGTTCTACACCGAGCCCGCGATGCGCCTCGCGCAGCGGCTGTCGAGCTCGAGCCTCGGCGGCAAGGTGTACTTCTGCAACTCCGGCGCCGAGGCCAATGAGGCGGCGATCAAGCTCGTGCGCAAGGCGAGGCGAGGCGGCGACGTGGTAGTCGTGCACGGCGCCTTCCACGGCCGCACATACGGTGCCCTTTCGGCGACGCCGCAGGAGTCGAAGCAGGCCCCGTTCGCGCCGCTCGTGCCGGGCTTCCGCGCGGTCGCGCCCGACCCGTCTGCGCTCACGGCCGCGGTCGATGAGCGGACCGCGGCGGTGCTGCTCGAGCCGATCCAGGGCGAGACCGGCGTGCACGAGCTCTCCGAGGCGCTGCTGCGGGCCGCGCGCGCGGCCTGCGATGAGCACGGCGCGGCGCTGATCTTCGATGAGATCCAGACGGGCATGGGCCGCACCGGCACGCTCTGGGCCTATCAGCAGACAGGCGTCGTGCCCGACGCGATCACGGTCGCCAAGGCCCTCGGCGGCGGCCTGCCGATCGGCGCGCTCGTGACCGGTCGGCGCCTCGCCGACGTGCTTGCCCCGGGCGATCACGGCTCGACTTTCGCCGGCGGCCCGCTCGTCGCGAGCGCTGCGCTCACCGCGCTCGAGCTCAGCGAGGATCCGGAGCTGCTCGCGAACGTGTGCCGGGCCGGCGCGCTGCTGCAAGCGGGGCTCGAGCAGCTGCCGCACGTACGCTCGGTGCGCGGACGCGGGCTGATGCTTGCCTGCGAGCTCGACGTCGACGCGCCCGCCGTCGTCCGCCGCGCCCTGCTCGAGCAGCGGCTCGTGCTCAACGCGACGGGGCCGACGACCGTGCGGCTGCTGCCGCCGCTGACGATCGATCAGGGCGATGTCGAGGCGGCGCTCGCGCGGCTGGCGGCGGCGCTGGCGGGCTGAGCGATGCGCCGCGCGCTCGACGGCGGCTTCGAGCTCGACGACGACCCCGCGCGGATCGACATCGACGCCGTGCACGCGTTCATCTCCGGCGAGTCCTACTGGGGCCGCGGGCGCAGCCGCGAGCTCGTCGTCGCCGCTGTCGGCGGCTCCCAGCGCGTCGTCGGCCTGTATCTCGGGGCGCGTCAGGTCGGCTTCGCGCGCGCCGTCAGCGACGGCGCGATCATCGGCTACGTCGCCGACGTGTATGTGCTTGCGCCCTATCGCCGCCGCGGTCTCGGCCTCGAGCTCGTCCGCGAGCTGATCGAGGGGCAGCACGGAGAGGAGGCCGCGAACGTGCGCTGGATGCTGCACACGGCCGACGCCCAGGCGCTCTACGCGAAGCTCGGCTTCATCGTCGGCCCGGGCCATTACCCGCTGATGGAACGGCGCAGCCGGCGCGGCTGATCGCGCTCGCGTGAGTGGGCGGGCACCAACATCCGCCGAGGCCGGCGTGAGCGCGACACGCGGTCTGTAACGATTGCCCGCAGATGGCTCTCACCCCACCTCCGCGCGCACGTCGTGCGCTGTGCCGGCGAGCGCTGCTCGCGCTGTGCGTGGCGGCGATCGCATCCGCGGCCGCCGCGACGCCGGCGTCGGCCGGCGAGCCGCTCGTGCCCTACATCATCGGCGGGCAGCAGGCGTCGATCTCGCAGTTTCCCTGGCAGGTGTTCATCGAAGGTACGGTCGAATCGGGCTTCGTCGGCTGCGGCGGCTCGATCCTCGATGCATCGCACATCCTCACGGCGGCGCACTGCGTCGATCACGAGAACACGACGACGACCTACCCGGCCGCGGACTTCGAAGTGCTGGCCGGGAGGACCAACCTGACTGCAATCGGGCCCACCGACCAGCTTCGCCGCGTCTCGAGCATCCGCACCGACCCCTACTTCGCGGTCGCGCCGGCGATCAAGGACGACGTCGCGATCCTCACGCTCGCGGTGCCGCTGGAACTGTCTGCCGCCAACAACGCGGTCGCGATCCCGCTCGTCGCGAGCGGCGCGACGCCCCCGCCGGGGACGCCCCTGACGATCAGCGGATACGGCAAACAGAGCGGCGCCGAAGGCGCTGAACCGGACGGGCAGCTCTACGCGACGACGCTGAGCGCGATCAGCAGCGACGCCTGCCGCAGCCTCGCGGGGCTCAACACCGCGGTGCTGCTGTGCGCCGACGGCGCGAGCTCCTCGACCTGCAGGGGCGACAGCGGCGGGCCGCTCGTCGAGGGCAGCCCCGCAGTCGAGGTCGGCGTCGTCGACTTCGGCCTCGAAGAATGCCCCGTCGCGACGCCCGACGTGTTCACGAACCTCGCCGCACCGGAGATCAGGGCATTCATCGAAGGCAGCGAAGCGCCGCCGGTGGCGGCACGCTCGATCGCGGCCCCGGTGCTGAGATCGGTCGGGGCGGTTGCGGTCGACTACAGCCCGCTGACGTGCGAACCGGGCAGCTGGAGCGGCGTGCCGACCTACACCTATGACTTCGAGGTCGACAACGCCTCACGGCTGCTGTTGCAGAGCGGCCCGGGCGACACCTACATCCCTCCGAGCAGCACGCTCGGCGCGCCGATCGTCTGCATCGTGCAGGCCGCCAACCCCGGCGGCGTGAGCACGATGCGCAGCGGCACGACGCCGCCGCTCGTGCCGGACACGACGCCGCCGAGCGCGTCGATCGCAGCGCCGCCGAAGTGCCGCCTGCAGTCGTGCGCGCTGACGATCAGGGCATCGGATCCCAACGGTGTGGCGCTGACGCTGCACGCGAGCGCGAGCTACGCGATCACCGCCCTCTGCCGCCGAAGGGCCAGGCGCCCGGCGCCGTGCCGCAAGACGAGAACCGCGACGATGGCGCTCGCGACGCTGTCGGCGGGCAGCTACCGGGCCTCGATCGCAAAGCTTCCCTACGGTGAGCGGATCAAGTTCAGCGTCCACGCGAGCAACGCCGCGGCGCTCAGCCAGGCGACGCCGGCGGTGCTGGTGACGACGCTGCACAAGCCGAAGCCGACCAGGCACGGGTAGGCCGCCCCGGCTCGCGGGCAGCGGCGCGGTAGCCTTCCGCCCCGTGAGCACCGAGGACCCGACAGCATTCCCGCGCACGGCGAGCTACGAGGCCGACCCCGCGCACGTGCACCGCGTGCTGCTGCTGTATTCCGGCGGCCTCGACACGAGCGTGATGCTGAAGTGGATTCAGGACTCATACGACGCCGAGGTGGTGTGCCTGACCGTCAACCTCGGCCAGCCCGGCGAGGACTACGAGGTGATCAAGGGCAAGGCGATCCAGCTCGGAGCGCTCGACTGTCACGTCGTCGACGCGCGCGAGGAGTTCGCGCGCGAGTATCTCGCGCCCGCGATCAAGGCGAACGCGCTCTACGGCGGCGGCTATCCGTTGTTCACCGCGCTCGGGCGGCCGCTGATCGCGAAGCTGGCCGTCGAGCATGCGCGCTCGAGCAACTGCGACACGATCGCGCATGGCTGCACCGGCAAGGGCAACGACCAGGTCCGCATCGAGGCGACGATCGCGACGCTCGCACCCGAGCTGAAGGTGATCGCGCCGGTGCGCTCGTGGCAGATGGGCCGCGAGGAGGAGATCGCCTATGCGCGTGAGCACGGCATCCCTGTCAAGGGCGGAACCGAGACCGCGCCGTACTCGATCGACGACAACCTCTGGGGGCGCTCCTCGGAGGGACGCTGGATCGAGGATCTAGACCATGCCCCCGAGGACGACGTCTTTCAGCTCGTCACGCGGCCCGAGCAGGCGCCGGATGAGCCCGAGCAGATCGAGCTGAGCTTCGAGCGCGGCATCCCGGTCGCGCTCGACGGCGAGCGGATCGGGCTCGTCGAGCTGATCGAAGCGACCGCCGCAATCGCCGCGCGCCATGGTGTCGGCATCATCGATCACATCGAGGACCGGATCGTCGGCCTGAAGGTGCGCGACATCTACGAGGCGCCCGCGGCCGCGGTGATCCTTCCCGCCCACCAGGAGCTCGAGCGGCTCGTCTGCACGATCCACCAGAACCAGTTCAAGCCGCAGCTCGATCACCAGTGGGCCTATCTCGTCTACGCGGGGCTGTGGTGGGAGCCGCTGCGCGGAGACCTCGACGCGTACATGGATGAGGTCAACCGGCAGGTCACCGGCACGATCGCGATCAAGCTCTTCAAGGGCCACGCCCGCGTCGTCACGCGCTCCTCGCCGAATGCCGTTTACGACGCGAGTCTCGCCTCCTTCTCGCAGTCCGGCGGCCTGTTCTCGCAGAGCGCCTCACCGGGGTTCATCGAGCTGTGGTCGCTGCAGTCGCGGATGGCCTGGCGCCTGCGCCACGAGTAGCGCGCGCGCCCGCCGCCACCGCGCGCGCGGCCGTGCGAGGGTGATTTGCAGGGGTTCCCTCGCCGTCCGGTGCGCCCCTTAGTTTGCCGGTCAAGGTGATGGCAGAGGGAAACGAGACGCCCGGCGGCGAGCCCGGCAGAAGCTCTTCACGGAGCGAGGGCGATTTGCTCGCCGAGCGCCGCGCGCGCCGCGCGGCGGAGAGCGGCGAGGTCGCGCTGACGCGAAGGGCGGAGGCGGCCGAAGCCACGGTGCAGACGCTCGAACGCCACGTCGCGAGCCTCCAGCAGCGCCTGCGCGAGGCCGAGGACTCCCAGCGCGAGATCGCCGACTCGCTCGAGATCGAGCGCTCGGCTGCGCTCGAGCGCGAGCACGAGCTGCGGCGGGTCAAGCAGCGCGAGTACGCCGAGCAGCAGCTGCGCGTGGAGGCAGAGGAGCTGCTCGGCGACTTCGATCGCGAGAGCCGGGGTGAGATCGAGCGGATCGGTGCCCGCCTGAGCGCGAGTGAGGGCGACGCCCGCGAGCTCGCGGCACGCCTGGAGATCGTGCAGCGCCAGCTCGCCGAGGCCGAACACGGCAGCGCCGCCGAGCGCGCGGCCCAGCGTCGCTTCGAGCTCGAGCTGCAGACGCGGCTCAGCGAGCTCGAGCGCCGCGCGAGCGAGATGCAGCTGGGATTCGATCGCGAGCGCTCGGCGCGCGAGCGCGCCGAGCAGCTGCTCGCGGACATGCGCTCCGGCCATCGCCAGCTCGGCGGGCTGCTCGGCGATCTGCGCGGCATCGTCGAGCGCCTCGCCGAGGGGCTCGACAGCGAGCGGCGCGCCCCGCGCGCCGAGGCGCCCGCCGCCCCGCCGGCGCCGCTGACCGCGCCGTCCACGGTCGCGCCGCCGCCCCTGCCCGTGCCGCCGCCCGTTTCGTCGGAGGCGCTCGTGGCGGCGGGCGGCGCGCGGTCCGGCTCACAGCCGGGCGTCGCCGGCGAGGCCCGCGGCGTGGAGATGGCCGATGCGCTGGCAGCGGCCGTCGAGCGCCTGCGGGCGCGCGCGGAGGCTGTGCCGGAGACCGGGCAGGCGCCGCATGAGCCCCCGCCGGCGCGGCCCGCGCAGCCTCAGCACAAGCACAGCATGTCGCTGATCAAACGCGTTCGCATATGGCGCAAACAGCGGCGGAGCCGCTGAACATCCGCCGCGCGGACGCCTAGCATGAACTCTAAGTGAGCACCCCTTCCTGCGCCCATCTGCACGTGCACTCCGAGTACTCGCTGCTGGACGGCGCGTGCAAGATCGAGGCGCTCGCCGAACGCGCCGCGAAGTTCGATCAGCCGGCGCTCAGCCTCACCGATCACGGCGTCATGAACGGCGCCGTCGAGATGTACAAGGCGTGCAGGAAGCACGACGTCAAGCCGATCATCGGCTGCGAGATCTATCTCGTCGAGGACCACGCCGTCGCCGCCAGCGGCGTCAAGACCGAGCGCAACCACCTGACGCTGCTGGCGGCCAACGACAGCGGCTATCGCAACCTCGTCAAGCTCTCCTCGGCGGGCTTCCTGGAAGGCCTGCAGCGCGGCAAGCCGACGGTCGATCTCGGCCAGGTCGAGCGCTACTCCGACGGGGTTATCGCGCTCACCGGCTGTCTCGCCTCGCGCTTCTGCCAGCGCCTGCTCGAGGACCGCGTCGATGACGCGCGTGCGCACGCCCGGGACCTGCGCGGAGTGTTCGGCGCCGAGAACGTCTACTTCGAGGTTCAGAAGAACGGGCTCGCGCCGCAGGAGAAGTGCAACGAGGGCATCGTCAGGATCGCACGCGAGCTCGGCGGCGGGCTCGTCGGCACGGGTGACGTGCACTATCTGCGCCGCGAGGACTATGAACACCACACGGCGCTGCTGTGCGTGCAGACCAAGAGCACGATCGCCGCGCCGAAGCTGACGTTCGACACGAACGAGTTCTACCTCAAGGACAGTGCCGAGATGGCGAGCGCGTTCGCGGAGTGGCCGGAAGCGGTCGCGAACACGCTCGAGATCGCCGAGCGCTGCTCGGTCGAGATCGAGCTCGGCAAGCAGCTGATCCCGAGCTATGAGACGCCTGACGGCCTCGGTGAGCGCGAGTACCTGCGCGAGCGCGTGCAGGAGGGACTGCGCATCCGCTACGGCGATCCGCCGCCGGCGGAGGCGATCGCGCGGATGGAGATGGAGCTCGATGTGATCGACCGCATGGGCTTCAACGCTTATTTCCTGATCGTCTGGGACTTCGTCAAGTACGCCAAGGAGCACGGCATCGCCGTCGGCCCCGGCCGCGGCTCGGCGGCCGGCTCGCTGGTCTCCTACTGCCTGGCGATCACCGATATCGACCCGCTCCGCTACGACCTGCTGTTCGAGCGCTTCCTCAACCCCGAGCGCGTGTCGATGCCGGACATCGACATCGACTTCTCGGTGCGCGGGCGCGAGCGCGTGATGCGCTACGTGACCGACAAGTACGGGCGCGAGTCGGTCGCGCAGATCGTCACCTTCGGCAAGATGTTCCCGCGCGCGGCGACGCGCGACGCGGCCCGCGTGCTCGGCTTCGACTACGGCACCGGCGATCGGCTCGCGAAGCTGATCCCCGACCCGATCATGGGCCGCTCGCCCTCGTTCGAGGACTGCCTGAAGCCCGGCCAGCCGCTGCGCAAGGCGTGCGATGAGGACCCGGCGGCGCAGAAGATCGTCGACGTCGCGCAGGGTCTCGAGGGGATCGTGCGCAACTCCTCGATCCACGCCGCCGCGGTCGTGATCGCCGATCGGCCGCTGACCGACATCGTGCCGCTGCAGCTCGCCGATGCGGGCACCGACGAGAGCGGGGAGCGCGCGTTTCGCACGGTCACGCAGTTCTCGATGAAGCCGATTGAGGAAATCGGCATTCTCAAGATGGACTTCCTCGGCCTGCGCAACCTCGATGTGATCGAGGACGCGCTCGACATCATCGAGCGCTCGAGCGGAGCGCGGCCGGACATGACGACGCTGCCACTCGACGACGGCAGGACCTACGAGATGATGGCTCGGGGTGACTCCACCGGCGTGTTCCAGTTCGAGTCTGAGGGCATGCGTGAGGCGCTCAAGAAGGTGCGCCCGGACGAGTTCGAAGACCTCGTCGCGCTGAACGCCCTGTATCGCCCCGGGGCGATGGACCAGATCCCGGTGTACGCGAAGGGAAAGCACCACCCTGAGCAGATCTCCTACGCCGACGAGCGCCTGCGCCCGATCCTCGAATCCTCCAACGGCGTCATCCTCTACCAGGAGCAGGCGATGCAGATCTCCAAGGAGCTCGCCGGCTTCTCAGGCGCCAAGGCCGACGACCTGCGTAAGGCGATCGGCAAGAAGAACCGCCAGGCGATGGCGGCGCTGAAGCCCGAGTTCGTCTCCGGCTGCCGGGCGTCGGGCACGCGCCCGGAGGTGATCGAGTTCCTCTGGCAGACGAACGAGAAGTCGGCCGACTACTCCTTCAACAAGAGTCACGCGGCCTGCTACGCGCTGATCGGCTACCGCACCGCGTGGCTGAAGGCCAACCACCCGGCCGAGTACATGGCGGCGCTGATCTCCTCGGTTATGTCGACGAAGGACAAGGTCCCGTATTTCGTGGCGCGCTGCGAGGAGATGGGGATCGAGATCCTGCCGCCCGACGTCAACCTCTCAGATCACGAGTTCACGGTCGTCGAGCGCAACATCCGTTTTGGTCTCGACGCCGTCAAGGGCGTCGGCTACCAGGCTGTCGAGGCGATCAAACGCGCGCGCGAGGAGGGCGGTGAGTTCGGCTCGATCTGGGACTTCTGCGAGCGCGTCGACAACCGCACGGTCAACAAGAAGGCGATCGACGCGCTGATCAAGTGCGGTGCGCTCGGCTCGACCGGCGCAAGCCGCAAGGGCATGCTCGCGGTGCTGGAGATGGCGCAGGCCAAAGGCCAGCAGATTCAACAGGACGCGCAGATCGGGCAGGGCTCGATCTTCGACCTTCAGGAAGGCGCTCCCGCCGGCTCCCCCTCGGCTTCGGCCGACGCGCTGGCGGCGCTTGCGCAGCCCGTCCAGCCGCCGATCCCCGCAGAGGAGTTCGAGCAGCCCGAGCTGCTCGCGGCGGAGAAGGAAGCGATCGGGCTGTTCGTCTCCGCGCACCCCCTGAAGCCGCTCCGCGACGCGCTGCGCGCACGTGTCGACTGCCCGATCTCCTCGCTCGAGGATCGCCGCGACAAGGACTGGGTGACGGTCGGCGGGATCATCACCGAGGCCAAGCGCATCCGCACGCGCAGCGGCGACCACATGATGTTCGCGACGCTCGACGATCTCGCGGGCGCCGTCGAGATGCTCGTGTTCGGCAAGGCGCTCGCCGAGCATGAGGCGGCCCTCGCGGTTGATGAGATCGTGATCGTCAAGGGCCGCGTCGATCACAAGGAAGCCGGCAAGACCTGCCTTGTCGTGCAGTCGGTCGAGTCCTTCGCGCCGACTCAGGAGGAGATCGAGCGCGCCGAGGCCCACGCGCGTGCCGCCGTCGCGAACGCGACGGCGATGGCCCAGCCCGTCCACCTCGAGGTCGACGCCGCGGAGCTCGCGCCCGGCGCGCTCGAGGACCTGAGACAGGCGATCGAGGACTTTCCCGGCCCGGCCGAGGTGCTGATCGATCTGCGCATGAGCACCGGCACGCACCGTCTGCGCCTCGGCAAGGAGTACCGCGTACAGCACACGCCGACGCTGCGCGCGGAGCTCGAACATGCGCTCGCGCCGGTCGCCTCCGCGGCGACCGGCTGAGTCGCCGAGCGCCTCAGCGTCTGGCGGCGCGCCCGCGCTCGTGCAGCTCGTTGGCGAACGCGATTTCGCGGGCGTCGGCGCCTTCGCGATCGGCGCCCGGCGTCTCGAGCACGCAGGCGAGCTTCTGCACGCCCGGCGCGGACAGGAACGCGGCGATGCCCTCCTCGCCGAGCGCACCCGCGCCGAGGTTGGCGTGACGGTCGCGGTTTGATCCGAGCGGGGTCTGCGAGTCGTTGAGATGCAGCGAGCGGACGCGCCCGCGGCCGAGCTTCGCGTTGGATTCGCGCAGCACCGCGGCCATGCCGCGCGGGGTGCGAATGTCATATCCGGAGGCGAGCAGGTGACAGGAGTCCAGGCACACGCCGAGGCGCTCGCCGCCGTTCGCGCACTCGAGCAGAGCCGCGAGCTCGTCGATCGAGCGCCCGAGCGTGCCGCCGGCGCCCGCCGTGTTCTCGAGGTGCAGCTCGCAAACCTCGGAGTCATCGAGCGCCTCGCGAATCGTCGCTCCGGCCCGCGCGATCGCATCGCCGACATCGCCCGTCTTGGCCGAGCCGGGATGCAGGACCACTCCCGCGGCCCCGATGGCCGCGCCGACGCGCAGCGAGTTGGTCAGAGACGCAAGCGATTTGGCCCTGATGTCGGGATCCTCGCTCGCGCAGTTGAGCAGGTAGACCGCGTGGATCAGCACCGCGTCGATCTCGCTCGACGCCATCGCCTCGCGGAACGCCGCCACGTCCTCGTCGCGGTAGACGCTCGCTTTCCACATGCGCGGCGACTGGTTGAAGATCTGGATCGAGCGGCAGCCGCGCTCGAGCCCGCGCTCGACCGCCTTCGGCAGGCCGCCGGCGGGGGAGACGTGCGCGCCGATCAGCACGCGGGCCGATCAGGCGCCCGCGCGGCGCCCGGCGGTGAGCTCATCTGCACGCCGGGCACAGCTCGTGTGCGACGACCTTGAGGAGGAAGCCGGTATCTGCGTAGGTCTCGCCGTCGACCGTGAACACGTCGTTGCGCACCTGTACGACGCCGAAGCCCGCGCCGCTGCTTTCAGCGATGTAGGCGAGCGTGCCGACGCCCGCGAGATAGTGGATCCGCGTGGTTGCCGGCGGCGTCTCGACGAGGTTGATCAGCAGTCCTTTCTGGCCCTTTTCGGTGTGGTCGTAGACGAGCTTGCTGAACACGTGCAGGGTGTCACCACCGCCGCCTGTAGGCGGGGTCGGGTCGCCTTCCGGTGGTTCGGGCGGCAGGAACAGGCAGGTGCTGTAGTCGTCGCTTGAGGTGACCGTGCCGCCGGGCGGGTTCGCCGTCGCGGCCCCGGGAAAGTCCTCGACGCCGAGCAGGCCCGCGCAGCTGCGCCTGGGCAGCAGCGCGAGCGGCTTCGGTTTCGGTTTGGGCTTCGCTCTCGCCTGCGCGCCCGGCGCGAGCGCGGCAGCGGCCGCGAGGCCCAGCACCAGCATCAACAGCGCCCAGGATCCTGCACGCATCGGCGCACTCCTCGCTCGTCTCGGGTTGGCGGGCGAGCGACGATAGCAGCGGGTCCGAACGCCGGGTGAGCGGCGGCGGCTCACGGCGCGTCCGGGCCGCTAGGGTCACAGCTGATGAGGGTCCGCTTCGCACCATCGCCGACCGGCGCGCTGCACATCGGCGGCGCGCGCACGGCGCTGTTCAACTGGCTGCTCGCGCGCCACAACGGCGGTCAGCTGGTGTTGCGCATCGAGGACACCGACCGCGAGCGCTCGACAGCGGAGAACATCGAGCAGATCCTCGACGCGCTGCGCTGGCTGGAACTCGACTGGGATCTCGGGCCGATCCTCCAGACGGCGCGCTCGGAGCGCCATCAGGAGGCGCTGCAGGCGCTGCTCGCGTCAGGGCACGCCTACCGCTCGGGCGCGACCGCCGAGGATGTCAAGGCCTACAAGCAGGAGCATGGCTCCGAGCGCGGCTTCCGCGGCAGCGAGGAGCGCGACGGCGCGGTGCGTCTGCGCGTGCCGGCGGACGGTGCGACGATCGTCCACGACGCGATCCGCGGCGACACGCGCTTTGAGCACGTGCATCTCGATGATCCTGTGATCGCGCGCGCGGACGGCTCGGTGCTGTACAACTTCGCGGTCGCGATCGACGACCTCGACGCGGAGATCACACATGTCGTGCGCGGTGAGGATCACGTCTCGAACACGCCCAAGCAGGTGCTCGTGCTCGAGGCCGTGCGGGCGGCCGGCTTCGCGGCGGCGGGGCCGCTGCCGATCTACGCGCACCTGCCCCTGCTGCACGGGCCCGACGGCAAGAAGCTCTCAAAGCGCCACGGCGCTGCCTCGGTGCAGGAGCTGCGCGACGCTGGCTATCTGCCGGAGGCCGTGCGGAACTACCTCGCGCTGCTCGGCTGGGGCTCTGACGACGAGACCGTGCTCTCAACCGAGCAGCTGATCGAGCGCTTCACGCTCGAGCGGGTGAGCCGCAACCCGGCGCGCTTCGACGAGGTCAAGCTGAAGTGGCTGAACGGCCAGTACATCCGCAAACTGTCGCTCGCGGACCTGACCGGACGGCTCGAGGCGTTCACCGGGCGCGAGCAGCTCGAGCCGGCGGTGCGCATCAGCCAGGAGAAGATCCACACGCTTGCCGACTTCCTGCCGCTCGCCGCGCCGCTGCTCGATGGGCCCGCTGACGATCCGCAGGCGCGCGAGCGCTGGCTCGGGGACGACGGTCTGAGCGCGCTCGCGGATGCACGCGGCGCGCTCGCAGAACTGCGCAGCTTCGATCAGGACGCGATCGAGGGGGCGCTCGCGGGCGTAATCGAGCGCCGTGGCGCAAAGCCGCGCGAGGTCTACCAGCCGCTGCGCGTCGCGCTCACGGGGGGGACGGTCTCACCGGGCATCTTCGAGAGCGTCGCGCTGCTCGGACAGGCCGAGACGCTCGCGCGCATCGATCGTGCGCTCGCCGCACGCTGAGCTGCAGAGTCGCGTCGGCTCTCAACAGATTGCCCGCCGCTGCCGATAGGACCTCAACGCGGAAGCGACGGCCCGGATGGCCGGAGCACCCAAGGAAGGGGTCCGAAGGTATGCAGGCAACGGCCGTAACCAAGAAGCTGAACGCAGGGAAAACCCTGAAGGCAGCAAAGAGCCGCCGCGCCGCTGAGCCGGCGGGCCGCTCCAACACGCCCGCGCCCGCCTCCGGCGAGCGTCATCAGAACGAGGGACACGGCCGCCGTCTGACGATGGCCTTCGAAGCGCTCGAGGCCTTTCCGGCGCTCGCCGAGTCGCGCGACCGGCTGCTGACGGTGATCTCCAAGGATCACGTCGCGACTGCCGACGTCGTCTCCGCAGTCGAGTCGGACGTCGCGCTGATCATCGCCGTCCTGCGCCTCGCGAACCGCGCGCAGGACGGACGCGGCCGCGTCGACACGGCGGTCTCGGCCGTCGAGCTGCTCAGCGCGGAGACCGTCCACGCTGTCGCCAACCGTGTGCGCACGTTCGACTTCTTCGAGCGCGCGAGCGTCTGGGATGCAGCCCCTGAGCGCTTCCGCCTGCACGCCCTCGCGACACAGCATGCCGCTGACCGCCTCGCGGCGGAGGTCGGCTATGAGAGCCGCGACCGCCTGACGGTGACGAGCCTGCTGCACGATGTCGGCAAGCTCGTGCTGCTGCACGCCTACCCCGGCTACCCGTCGCAGGTTCATCGCGGCGCGCGCACGCCGGAGGAGCGAATCCACCAGGAGCGCCGCGAGCTCGGCGTCGACCACGCGCTCGTCGGCGGCGTCCTGATCCGCCGCTGGGGGCTGCCGTCGAGCATCGCCACGCCGATCGAGCGCCATCACAACCCGGATGTCGAGGGCGAGGCCGCGTTCATCCGCCTGGCCGACATGCTCGCCCATTACGAGCAGGGCGGACGGGTCTCCCCGGCGGAGATGCTGCACACCGCTCGCAGCGTCGGCCTCGGCCCGCAGGAGCTGCGCCGTGTCATGTATGAGCTGCCGAGTTCGACGAGCCAGCGCCAGCGCCACGTCGACCCCTGCCCGCTGTCCGGGCGCGAGCTCGGCGTCCTGCAGAGGCTTGCGGAGGGCAAGGTCTACAAGCAGATCGCGCACGAGCTGACGCTCTCGACGAGCACGGTGCGCACCCATCTGCACAACATCTACGGAAAGCTCGGCGCCGTCGACCGCGCGCAGGCGGTCCTGATCGCCACCGAGCGCGGCTGGCTGTAGGACGCTCGCCGCGCGGCGCCGGCCGCGGTTGCGTAGCATCGCGCGATGCTCTCGATCACCAGCAAGTCCCCGTACGCCGTGCTCGCGCTCGCCGAGCTCGGCCGCAGCGGCGGACCGGAGCCGGTGCCGATCGGCGAGCTCGCGCGAAAGCGCGACGTCCCCGTGCAGTTCCTCGAGCAGCTGTTCGCGGTGCTGCGCCGCGGTGGCATCGTCAGCTCACAGCGCGGCGTCAAGGGCGGCTACCGCTTCGCGCGCGAGCCCGCGAGCGTGACCGTGCTGGAGATCGTCGAGCTGCTCGACGGCCCACTCGGTCGCGATGCCGAGGGTGTCTTCGATGACGCGGCCGAGGCCGCCCGCAAGGTCCTGCGCGAGACCACGATCGCCGATGTGATCGAGCGCGAGCTGCGCGAGGCCGGCGCGTCCATGTACCACATCTGATCCGTCGCGCGGCCGCACCGGCGCGCGCCAGGATCGAGCGTTGTCGCGGCCGGGCGCTCGCCGTGCGCAATCGGAATTCCCGCATCACCGATGACCAAATTCGACGCTGCCGAACCCCGGCGCCGGCGGCGGAAAGGTCATTACGATTACGTGGTATCCGTCCAGATAAAGGCGTCACTGTGATTCCGTGACACCGGGCGGTGCGAGAATCGTGACTGCAGAGCCGGATCGCGCCGAATTCGGATACTGTCGGCGCCTGCCCACCGGCTGACCGTGATCAGCATCTGACACAACATACTCACAGTTAAGTTGGTCAGGCGGCCAAGATTTGGTTCCTACATTGACGTTACGGGTTGTCGAACCACTTCCCGTGAGGTACAGTGACAACAGAGACGCTGGTGTTGTGGCAGGGGTCGGGAGCAGTGGCAGTGGAGATGAATCGTCGGTCCGGTGTACTGGTTGCCACCGGACGGTTGGGTCGCGGCTACGGAAGGTTGCAGATGTTTGAGCGAACGGAATTCTTGCCGGAGACACGGCGGATAGATAGATGACGGCGCGTCTCGCCGTCGTTGCATCGGAGTGTGTCTCCCGGCGCGCGCTCGTGCTCGCCGCGCTCATCGCGACCCTGATCGGCGCGTGGGTCGCGCAACGACTGCACGACGCCGAGCGCGGCGGCGCCGCGGCGCCGCCGGCGGTGACACGTCTCGGCGCCTCGAACGCCGGGCTCGCGACGCTCTCGGCCCAGTCGCGCGCGGCGTTGTCGGCGGCGGTGGGTGCGAAAGATCGCGCCTACGACATCCACGGCTCGGGATCCGGCCTGAGCGCGGGCAACCCCTCGCAACACCTCGCGATCACGTTCGCGCGGCGCGGCGTCGTGATCGCAGCCGACCAGCTGCGGCTGGGACTGCGCCTCGCGGCGATCGGCACGGGCGACGCGCTCAGCCCGGTCGCTGCGGCGGCGCCGACCGCCGGCGGAAACCGTGTCGCCTACGCTCATGCAGGCGTCGGCGAGTGGTACGTCAACGGCACGCTCGGCCTCGAGCAGGGATTCACCGTCGCGCGCGCGCCCGCCGCCGGCACCGCGCTGACGTTGCAGATCGACGTGACCGGCAACACACGCGCAGCGCTCGGGCCGGGGGGACGGAGCGCGACGTTCGTCGGAGCTGGGGGGGAGTCGCTCGAGTACGGGGGGCTGAGCGCGAGCGATGCGCGCGGGCGAGCGCTGCGCAGCTCGCTCGCGCTCAGGGGCGACGAGCTGCTGCTGCAGATCGATACGCGCGGCGCGCGCTTCCCGCTCCAGATCGACCCGTTGATCGAACAGCAGCCGGAACTGAAGTTGGTTGCGACGCTCGGCGAAAAGGGCGAAAACTCGCACTACGGACGCAGCGTCGCGCTGTCGGCAGACGGCGACACGGCGCTCGTCGGCGCGCCCGGAGGCCACCTCGCGGAAGGCGCCGCATGGATCTTCAGGCGCTCGGGATCGACCTGGATACAGCAGGGGACGAAGCTCGAAGTGCCGGCCGCGGACGAACCGACGGAATGCGCTGAAGAAGACGAAGTACGCGGAGAAGATCCCGAAGAATGCGGTTTCGGCTGGAGCGTCGCGCTGTCGGCCGACGGCAGCACGGCGTTGCTCGGCGATCCGCGCGCCGAACTCGAGGAAGGCGCCGCCTGGGTGTTCACACGCTCCGGCGAAACGTGGTCGCGGAGCGCCAGGCTCGCGCCTCCGGGAGTTGGGCTGAGCGGGCGCTTCGGGCGCAGTGTGGCGTTGTCGGCGTCAGGTCAGACAGCACTGGTGGGGGCACCGGCGGCGGGCGGCGGTCGCGCCTGGGCGTTCGCGCGCGCGGGCTCGAGCTGGACGGAGATGGGGGGCGCGCTGACGGGGCGTGAAGAGAGCGGCGAGGCACGCTTCGGGCGCAGCGTCGCGCTCTCGGGCAGCGGCGAAACCGCGCTGATCGGCGGCCCCGCGGACGATGACGGAGCGGGCGCGGCGTGGGCATTCGAGCGCGCGGGCGACAGCTGGCTGAGCGAGGGCTCGAAGCTGACCGCCGCCGGCGAGAGCGGCGAAGGGCTGTTCGGCTTCGATGTGGCACTGTCGGGCGATGGCGCCGAGGCCGTCGTGGGCGCCTACGGCGATCACGACGACCGCGGCGGCGCATGGATGTTCGCGCAGTCCGGCTCCGGCTTCGCCCAGCAGGGACCCGAGCTGACGAGCGGCGATGAAGCCGAAGACATGTTCGGCTACGGCGTCGCGATCTCGCCCGACGGTGACAGCGCGCTGATCGGTGCGCCGCATGCCGATGAGGGGCGAGGAGCGGCGTGGCTGTACGAACGCGGCGGGACGAGCTGGACGGCGGCGAAGGAGCTGGTGGGCGCGGGCGAAGAGACCGGCCGCGGCCATTTCGGCACGAGCGTCGCGCTCACCGCGGCGGTCGGGCCGCTGCTCGTCGGCGGCCCGAGCGAAGGGGGCAACGCCGGCGCCGCGTGGCTGTTCGGCCTGGCCCCTGCGGTCAGCGGGCTCGCGCCGCAGAACGGGGCCGAAGCGGGCGGCACGACGGTGACGATCAGCGGCGAACACCTCTCCGGTGCGACGGCGGTCCGTTTCGGCACGAGCGACGCGGCGGGCTTCACGGTCGAATCGGACGGCTCGATCACGGCGATCACGCCGCCGGGCAGCGGCGAGGTCGATGTGACCGTCGAAACGGCGCTCGGCACCAGCGCGACGAACGCGCACGACGTCTTCACCTACAAGGAAGGACACTCGCTCGGCACCGGGCCGGCGGTCAGCGGGCTCGCGCCGCAGAATGGGGCCGAAGCGGGTGGCACGACGGTGACGATCAGCGGCGAACACCTCTCCGGTGCGATGGCGGTCCGCTTCGGCTCGAGCGGCGCGGCTGGCTTCACGGTCGAATCGGACGGCTCGATCACGGCGATCACGCCGCCGGGCAGCGGCGAGGTCGATGTGACCGTCGAAACGCCGCTCGGCACCAGCGCGACCAGCGCGCGCGACGTGTTCACGTACAAGGAAAAGCGCGGGCGCGGCGCGGCGACGAGCAAGGCGGCGGATGAAGAACCGCCGGCCGCCGGCGTGCTCGCGTCGGGGCCCAGCTCGACGGTGTCCGCGACCGGTGCGCTCGCCGGCTGCGGGCTCGCGCTCCGCAGCAAGCGGATCTCGGTGCAGCGCCACAGCAGGGCCCTGTTCAAGCTGGTCGGGACCGGCGTCGGTCACTGCAGTGGCAAGCTGCGCCTGCGCGTCCGGACCAAACTCGCGAACCGGCGGTTGGGCACGAAGACGATCGGCACGGCGGTGTTCTCGGTCGTCGCCGGCGCGCGCATCTCCGTCGGGCTGCACCTCAACGCGATCGGGCGAGCAATGCTCGCGACCCGGCACGGGCGCCTCAACGCGAGCCTGCTGATCGTGCGCTCGCTGCCGATCCCCCTCCAGGCACATACAGCGAGCGTGCGCCTGAAGCTGCAGAGTCCCGCCACGCGCACGTAGGCGCCGCCGACACGGAACCCGCTGCCATGCGGCTGCACTATTGTCGTGGCGGCTATGGGGCTAATTCCGATCAACATTGCGGAGCTTGTCGGTGAGACGCCGCTGGTCGGGCTTCCGCGCCTGCTCGACGGTACGGCCGCGGAGCACAACGGCGTCGAGCTGTTCGCGAAGCTCGAGGCGTTCAATCCGGGCGGTAGCGTCAAGGACCGCATCGGCGTGGCGATGATCGAGGCGGCCGAGTCCGAAGGCAGGATCGAGCCGGGACGCACGACGATCGTCGAGGCGACGAGCGGCAACACCGGGATCGCGCTCGCGTTCGTATGCGCGGCGAAGGGCTATGACCTGGTGCTCACGCTGCCGCAGGGAATGAGTCGCGAGCGCGAGAGCCTGCTGCGCCTGTATGGCGCACGCGTCGACATCACCGAGTCGCTCGGCGGGATGGGCGAGGCGGTCGCGGCCGCGCGCGAGCTCGCGCGCGGCGACGACGCGTTCCTGCCGGACCAGTTCTCGAACCCGGCGAATCCGGAGGCGCACCGTCGCACGACCGGCCCGGAGATCGCCCGTGCGCTCGACGGCCGTGTCGATGTGCTCGTCGCGGGCGTCGGCACCGGCGGCACGATTACCGGCGTCGGTGAGTACCTGCGCGAGCACGCCAACCCGGCGCTGCACGTGGTCGCCGTCGAGCCGCGCGGCTCCGCGGTGCTCTCCGGCGGGCATCCCGGGCCGCATCGCATTCAGGGCATCGGCGCGGGGTTCGTGCCGCCGGTCCTCAACCGCGAGCTGATCGACGAGGTGATCGCCGTCAGCGACGACGACGCGATCGAGACGGCGTGGACGTGCGCGAAACGCTCGGGGCTGCTCGCGGGCATCTCGTGCGGGGCGGCGATGTGGGCGGCGCTGCAGGTTGCCGCGCGCGCGGAGTCGGCGGGCAAGCGGATCGTCGTGATCATGCCCGACTCCGGCGAGCGCTACGTCTCACAGGCCTTTTTCGCGCCCTGACAGTTCGGTTGCGCGGGCAACATTGTCGATCTGCTCGCTACGCTGTGGCCATGCCCGGTTTCGGCAAGTTCGCTCGGGTCGTCGGGGAGGTCCGCCGTGACGTGCTCGCCGCACGCGACCGCGACCCGGCGGCGCGCGGCGTATCGCCGGGCGAGATCCTCGCGACATGGCCAGGGATCCACGCGTTGCTCGCCCACCGCGTCGCGCACGCGCTCCAGCTCGCCGGTGTGCCGCTGATGCCGCGCGTGATCGCGATGCTCACGCGCGCGCTGACGGGCATCGAGATCCATCCCTCGGCGGAGATCGCGGCGGGGCTGTTCATCGACCACGGCGCCGGCGTCGTGATCGGAGAGACCGTCGAGATCGGCAACAACGTCACCCTCTACCAGGGCGTCACGCTCGGCGGCACCGGCTTCGCGACCGGCAAGCGCCATCCGACCGTCGAGGACAACGTCACGATCGGCTCGGGGGCGAAGCTGCTCGGGCCGATCACGATCGGTCACGGCGCGAAGATCGGCGCGAACAGCGTGGTGATCACCGACGTGCCGCCGAACTCGACGGTCGTCGGCAATCCCGGCCACCCGGTGCGCATCGACGGGCGCCGCGTCGAGGGCCCGGACGCCGATTGGATCCATCTCCCGGACCCGATCGCGGAGGCGATCCAGGCGCTGTCGAGCCGCATCACGACCCTCGAACGGATGATCACCGACCTCTCCGACGGCGAGGTCGAGCCGCTGGCAGAGGTGCGCCCGCTGCGGCCGGTGAAGGGCCCGAACCCCGCGGGTGGATAGCTGCGCAGCGCCGGCCGCGCGCGCATCTATGCTGGGGAAATGCCCGAGAATCCCCACGCGGCGCATCTCGAAGAGCTCCTCGAAGGCTTGAACGAGCCGCAGCGCGAGGCGGTCACCCACGGTGAGGGGCCGCTGCTGATCATCGCCGGCGCGGGCAGCGGCAAGACACGCGTGCTCACTCACCGGATCGCGTTCCTGATCTACACCGACCAGGCGCAGGCGGGGGAGATCCTCGCGATCACGTTCACGAACAAGGCCGCCAAGGAGATGCGCGAGCGCGTCGAGCGGCTGCTCGGCAGGAGCACGCGCGGAATGTGGGTGATGACGTTCCATGCCGCCTGCGCGCGGATCCTGCGCGCCGAGGCCGATCGGCTCGGGTACACGCGCCAGTTCACGATCTATGACCAGGCCGACTCGCGCCGGCTGGCCAAGCGCTCGGCGGATGCCTGCGGCGTCGACCCCAAGCGCTTCACGCCGGCGGCGATCCTCAACCAGATCTCCTCCGCGAAGAGCCGCCTCTGCGACGCCGAGAGCTACCGCCAGGCGGCCGGCTCGCCGTTCGAAGAGATGATCGCCGAGGTCTACGACGTCTACGAGCGCGACCTGCACCGCATGAACGCGATGGACTTCGACGACCTGCTGTTCAGGACGGTCAACCTGCTGGAGCTGTTCGAGGAGGTCCGCGAGCGCTACACGAACGCCTTCCGCCACGTGCTCGTCGATGAGTACCAGGACACCAACCACGCCCAGTACAGGCTGCTGCAGCTGCTCGTCGGTGGAGGCCGCCCGCCGCAGCGCGGCGCCGAGCCGGGCGATCGCCCGACCTACGCCGGCCCGATCGGGCATCGCAACCTCGCGGTCGTTGGCGATGACGCGCAGTCGATCTACAGCTTCCGCAACGCCGACGTGCGCAACATCCTCGACTTCCAGGACGACTTCCCGGACGCGCGCGTGGTCAAGCTCGAGCAGAACTACCGCTCGACCGAGACGATCCTCGCGGCCGCGAACGCGGTGATCGCGAACAACCGTGGCGGGATCGCCAAGCGTCTCTGGAGCGAGCTCGGTCAGGGCGAGCAGATCCAGCTGCGCGCGCTGGAGGACGAGCACGCCGAGGCGCGCTTCGTCGTCGGCGAGATCGAGCGACTGCTCGACGAGGGCGCCGCGCGCGCCGAGATCGCCGTGCTCTACCGCACGAACGCGATGTCGCGGGTGATCGAGGACACGCTCGTGCGCCGCGAGATCGCCTATCAGGTGATCGGCGGCACGAAGTTCTACGAGCGCGCTGAGATCAAGGACGCGGTCGCCTATCTGCTGCTGCTCGGCAACCCGTTCGACGTCGTCAGCTTCACACGCATCGCGAACTCGCCGCGGCGCGGCATCGGGCAGACCTCGCTGTCGCGGATAATCGCGCACGCCGCGAGCATCGACGTGTCCGTCTGGGAGGCGGCGAGCGCACCGACCGAGGTCCCCGGGCTAGGCTCCGCGGCGATCAAGGCGCTCACGCGCTTCATGGATGTGATGGAAGAGCTGCGTGTGCTAGCGGGCATGCCCGGCGAGGGGCGCGGGGCACGGGCGGCCGAGGCCGGCGAGACTCTCCGCCAGCCGCCGATTGCCGAGCTGATCGAGGCGGTGCTCGCGCAGAGCGGCTACGTCGAGGCACTCGAGGCGGAGCGGACGATCGAGGCCCAGGGCCGCCTCGAGAACCTCGAGCAGCTCGTCGAGGTCGGACGCGAGTTCGACGTCGCGGCGAGCGCGGAGGAGAGCACGCTGGACGTGTTCCTGCAGCAGATCGCGCTGGTCGCCGACGCCGACACGCGCAGCGACGACGAGGGTCTGGTGACGTTGATGACGTTGCACAACGCCAAGGGGCTCGAGTACCCGACCGTGTTCATCGCCGGTTGCGAGGAGGGCGTCTTCCCGCACTCGCGCGCGCTCGACGAGGGGGCGCTGGAGGAGGAGCGGCGACTGTTCTACGTCGGCGTCACGCGCGCGATGCGCCAGCTGTATCTGAGCTACGCGCGCCGCCGCGCGGTGTTCGGCGCGCAGACCTACGGCATGCCCAGCCGCTTCCTCGATGAGATTCCCGCGGACCTGCTCGAGGAACCCAGGGAGATGATCTTCCGTCCGGGCGCTGTGTCGTCGGGCCGCGGCCGAGCGGGCGCGACGGCGACGCTGCCGCGGCGCCCCGCCGGCAGCTGGGGCGAGCAGGCTGCGCCGGGCCGCGCGACGGGGCGCGAGGCCGCTGCGGCGGTCAGCCAGTTCCGTCTCGGTGAGGACGTGATCCACGCGGCGTTCGGCGACGGGGTCGTGACGGGCGTCGAGCCGGGCGGAGTGATCGTCGTGCGCTTCGCCGAGGACGGCTCCGAGCGCAAGCTGATGGCCGAGTATGCGCCCGTCACCCGCCGCTGACGCGGGCGGACTTTTCCCGCCCCAACGCATAGCATCTGCGCGATGAGCGCGACGATCATCGACGGCAAGGCGATCGCGGCGCGCGTGCGTGGCGAGGTAGCACGCGACGTCGCCGCCTTCACACGTCAAACCGGGCGCACACCGGGTCTTGCGACGGTGCTCGTCGGCGAGGATCCCGCATCGGCGGTCTACGTCGCCGGCAAGCAGCGCGCCTGCGCGGAGGTCGGCATGACCCCGTTCGACCGGAGGCTGCCGGCGACGGCGTCGTTCGAGCAGGTTGCGGAGGAGCTCGAGAGTCTCAACCTCGACAGCGCCGTCAGCGGCGTGCTCCTGCAGCTGCCGCTTCCGGCGCATCTCGACGGGCCGGCTCTGACCGGGATGATCGCGCCGGACAAGGACGTCGACGGACTGACGCCGGTGAACGCCGGACTGCTCGCGCTCGGGCGCCCCGGCCTGCGTCCATGCACGCCCTCCGGGGTGATCGAGCTGCTCGCGGACGCCGGCGCCGAGCTGCAGGGCGCAGAGGCCGTCGTCGTCGGGCGCTCGAACCTGTTCGGCAAGCCGATGGCGCAGCTGCTGCTGGCGGCGAACGCGACGGTCACCGTCTGCCACTCGCGCACACGCGACCTGCGCGAGGTCTGCGCGCGCGCGGAGATCCTGATCGTCGCCGTCGGCCGGGCACGCCTGATCGAGGCGGAGTTCGTCAGGTCGGGCGCGGTCGTGATCGATGTCGGCATGAACCGCCTGACGCCTGAGCAGGCCCACAACAAGAGCGGCCTCGTCGGCGATGTCGACTTCGCGGCGGTCGCCGAGGTCGCTTCGGCGATCACGCCGGTGCCGGGTGGGGTCGGCCCGATGACAATCGCGCTGCTGCTGCGCAACACCCTGCAGGCGGCCCGCTACCACGTCGAGCTGGCGGAGCTGTTCGCCGAGATCGACGGGGATTCGCGGTGACCAGGTCGGGTCTCCGGCGCCTGCGCGCGGGCGAGCTGATTGCCCTGCTCGGCGTCGTCCTGGTCATCGTCTCGCTGCTGGAGCCATGGTATGAGGGCCTGCTCGGCAGGCTCGACGCCTGGAACACGTTCGGCCCGACGATCGTGCTTCTGCTGGCCGCGCTCTGCGCGGCGCTCGCGATGATCGTGAGCGCGGTCACCGAGCGCAGCATGGCGCTGCCGGTGTCAACGGCCGTCTGGACGGAGCTGCTCGGCCTGCTTGCGGTGGTGGCGATGGTCGTGCGCGTGCTCGAGCGCCCTGACCACGCGCAGTACACCTGCGTCGGCGTGTGGCTCGCGCTGGCCGGGGCGCTCGCGATTCTCGTGGGCGCATGGCTCGTGCTTCGCGACGAACGGCCGTCGATGTACGAGAAGGTCCTGATCGAGCCGCGGCCGCGCCCGTAGCGGGCACCGCGGCAATCACAGGCCTGCAGGATTGACGCCGCCGCCGGGGAATCCTTTAGCTTCGCGAGCGGCATGCTGGCCCCCACAAGGTGGGCCGGAGAGGTTGCAGCTCAACACAACCCATTGGGGGAATTAGCGCCATGGATATGAGTCGACTGCGCCGCTCTGATCGCGTCATCGGGGGCAGTGCCATCGCCCTGTTTATCTTCATGTTCCTGTTCAAGTGGTACGGCTTCAGCTACCACTCGCCCCTCGGGAGCGTGACCTATAGCGCGAACGGCTGGAATACGTTCCACAACAGCCGCTGGCTCTGGCTGATCACGATCATCGCCGCGCTTCTCCTCGTTGCCGTTGACGGTGGGCTGCTGAAGATAGAGAGTCCCGTGCATCCAGGCGCGATCGTCACGGGTCTCGGCGCCCTGTCGACAATTTTCATCCTCTATCGCATCTTCGACCATCCGAGTGGTAGCGCGTCATACGCCGGCGTGTCCGCCTCGGCCGGGATCAAGATCGGTATCTGGCTGGGCCTGATCGCGGCGATAGGCATCACCTACGGCGGATATGAGCGGATGCGCGACGACAACACGTCGTTTTCGGATGTGCGCGACCAAGCGAGTGCGGTCGTCAACTCCGGCTCCTCCGAGGTCGCAGCGTCGCCGGCCACGGCGCCAGCGCCGGCAGCCGCCCCGGCGGAGGCCCCCATGCCGCCACCTGCTGCTGAGGGTGCCACACCGCCGGCCGCCGGCGAGGTGGCCACGCCCCCGATCCCGCCGCCGGCCGCAGACCCGCCTGCGTAGACCCGCCGCGCACTACGCGCCGGCCCGGCTCGATTACGGGGCGCCGTCGGCGCCCCGTAGAATGCGCGGCTGTGATCAGCCGCGAAGAGGTTCTGCACGTTGCCAGGCTCGCCCGCCTCGCGCTCAGCGAGGATGAGATCGAGCCGATGGCGCGCGAGCTCTCGGCCGTGCTCGAGCACATCGCGCGGATCGGCGAGCTCGACCTCGAGAACGTCGCACCGACAGCGCACGTCGTCGAGGTCACAGATGCACTGCGCGCCGACGAGCCACGGCCCTCGCTCGCGCGCGAGGTCGCGCTCGCGCAGGCGCCGGCCGTGAGCGACGACGGCTTTGCCGTCCCCAGCCCGCAGGCATGAGCGACCCGATCGAGCTCACCGCGGCCGCCGCCGCCGCGGCGATCCGCGCCGGCTCGCTGTCGGCGGCGGAGCTGTTCGAGGCCTACCGCACCCGTGCGGCGGCAGACCGCGCGGCCGGCGCGGATGGCCTGAACTGCTTCACGTGGGTCGCCGAGGAGGCTGCCGCCGGTCACGCGGCAGAGCCGCTCTGCGGCGTGCCGCTGGCGGTCAAGGACCTGTTCTGCACGGAGGGCGTGCCGAGCCAGTCCGGCTCGCGCATCCTCGAGGGCTACCGTCCGCCGTACACGGCGACGGCGGTCTCGCGCCTGCTCGATCGGGGCGCGAAGCTGCTCGCGAAGACCAATCAGGACGAGTTCGCCATGGGCTCATCGAACGAGAACTCCGCTTACGGCGCCGTACGCAACCCGTGGGATCGTGAGCGTGTGCCGGGCGGTTCCTCGGGGGGCAGCGCAGCGGCGGTCGCTGCGGGTCTCGCGCCGTGGGCGCTCGGCACCGATACCGGCGGCTCGATCCGGCAGCCGGCCGCGCTTTGCGGGATCGTCGGGATGAAACCGACGTACGGCTCGGTCTCGCGCTACGGCATGATCGCGTTCGCCTCCTCGCTCGACCAGGCGGGCCCGCTGACGCGCGACGTGACCGACGCGGCGCTGCTGCTCGCGCTGATGGTCGCGCGCGACCCCTGCGACGCCACCTCGCTGCAGTTCCCCGAAGCGATCGCCGCGCCGAGCGCCGAGCGTCTTGACGGCGTCACGCTCGGCGTCCCCGAGGAGCTCACCGGCGAGGGCATCGAGGCGGGTGTGCTCGCCGCGTTCCAGGGCTCGCTCGCCCGCGCCGAGGAGCTCGGAGCGTCGGTGCGCGCGGTGCGCCTGCCGCATGCCCCGCACGCGCTGTCGGCGTACTACGTGCTCGCGCCGGCGGAGGCCTCCTCGAACCTCGCGCGCTTCGACGGCGTCCGTTACGGCCTGCGCGCCGAGGGCTGCGATGACCTGCTCGAGATGTACACGCGCACGCGCCACGACGGCTTCGGAGCCGAGGTCAAGCGCCGCATCATGCTCGGCACCTACGCGCTCTCCTCCGGCTACTACGACGCCTACTACGGGCGCGCGCAGCGGGTGCGCACGAAGATCGCCGAGGATTTCGCGAGCGCGTTCGCCGACGTCGACTTCATCCTCACGCCGACCGCGCCGACGGTCGCCTTCAAGCTCGGCGAGAAGACCGGCGAGCCGCTGGCGATGTACCTCAACGACTACTGCACGGTGCCGATGTCGCTGGCCGGGATTCCGGCGATCTCGATCCCCTGCGGCTCGAGTGAGGGCCTGCCGGTGGGCCTGCAGATCGCGGGCCCCGCATTCTGCGACAACCGCCTGCTGGACGCCGCCCACGCGCTCGAGCTGGCGATCGGCTTCGACGGCGGTGGCGCGCGTGTCTGACAGCGTGCCGAGCGGCGGAGCGCCCCGCGCGGGTGCGCTCGAGGCGGTCATCGGGCTCGAGATCCACGTGCAGCTTGCGACCGCGACAAAGATGTTCTGCGGCTGTCAGCTGTCCTTCGGGGAGCCGCCGAACACGCGCACATGCGCGGTCTGTCTCGGGCTCCCGGGAAGCCTCCCGGTTGCAAACGCGCGCGCCGTGCACTTCGGCCTGATGATCGGCCTGGCGCTCGGCTCGGAGCTCGCGCCGCGGTCGATCTTCCACCGCAAGAACTACTTCTACCCGGACCTGCCGAAGGGCTATCAGATCTCCCAGTACGACGAGCCGCTGTGCCTGGGCGGCTCGCTCGCGGGCGTGCGCATCCACCGCGTCCACCTCGAGGAGGACGCGGCCAAGCTGACACACCTCGGTGCGAGCGGGCGAATCCACGGCTCGGACGCGAGCATCGTCGATTTCAATCGCGGCGGCACGCCGCTCGCCGAGATCGTCACCGAGCCAGACATCCATTCAGCCGAGCAGGCCGGCGAGTGGCTGAAGCTGCTGCGCAGCACCCTGCGCCGGCTCGGCGTGAGCGACGTCAACATGGAGGAGGGCTCGCTGCGCTGCGACGCGAACATCTCGCTGCGCCCCGCCGCGACGGCTGAGCTCGGCGTCAAGACGGAGCTCAAGAACATGAACTCGTTTCGCTTCATCGAACGCGGCATCAGGGCTGAGATCGCGCGCCAGGAAGCGATTCTCGCGAGCGGCGGCAAGGTGATCCAGGAGACGCTTCACTATGACCCCGACTCGGGCGCGATCACGTCGCTGCGGTCGAAGGAGGAGGCGCACGACTACCGCTACTTCCCCGAGCCGGACCTGGCGCCGGTGGCGATCACGGGGGAGATGCTCGCGGCGGCGCGCGCGGCGATGTCGGAGCTGCCCGCGGCGCGCGCCGAGCGCCTGCAGCGCGAGTTCGCCCTCGGCGCCGAGAGCGCGCGGACGCTGAGCTCACGCGGCGAGCTCGGTGACTACTTCGAGGCTGCGCTCGCCGCGGGCGTGGAGCCGCAGCCGGCGCCTCAGGCGCTCGCCAACTGGATCACTGGCGAGCTGCTCACGCGTCTGCCGGACGGCTCCGATCCGTCCGCCTCGCGTGTGCAGCCGGATGCGCTCGCGGCGCTCGTGGCGATGGTCGCCGAGAAGCGCGTCAGCGTCGGTGCCGCACGGCAGGTGCTCGACCGCCTGGTCGCGGATGGCGGCGATCCGCAGGAGATCGTCGAAGCCGAGGGTCTCGCGGCGCTCGACGGCGGCTCGCAGCTGGCGGCGATCGTCGCGGCGGCGCTCGAGGCCAACGCTGATGCCGCCGAGCGCGTGCGCGCAGGCAACGCCAAGGCGATCGGCCCGATCGTCGGGTATGTGATGCGCGAGACCAACGGCCGCGCCGACGGCACCGAGGTCTCGCGGCTGATCGCCGAGCAGCTCGGCATCTGAGCCCGCGCTCACCTTGAACACGCGCGGGCGCGAGATTTTGGACGAGCGGCCAAAGGCAACTGCGGGGTCGCGCGCCAATATGCAGTGCATGAACCGGTCAGCAGCCAACCCAAGCGTTTCACCTCGGCGGTTCATCCTGCTGCCCGAGGCATCGGCGGAAGGGGCGCCGCACGGACCCCGCATCCGTCGCTACAGGCTCACCAGCGTCGGGCAGGGCGCGGTTCACCGCCCACGCCCGGACCGCGCGGACCCAGCGAGGGCGAGGATCGCCAGCGAGTTCGCACGGCTGGGGCGCATGTAGCGACCCCTCCCTCCATGGACGATCGTGCCGGCTTCCCTCGGCCGGCGCCTACCGTGGATGCGGCCGGGCAGGGGTAGCACTTCCTGCTCGGCCGCGCTACGGTTAACGGCGATGGACGAGTCACCGACAGCAGCGAGATCATTCGGACGCATGGCGCTGGCGGCGCTCGTGCTGCTGGTCGCGGCCTGGCTGCTGATCGGCCCGATAATCCACCTCGTCTCGTTCCTGTTCAGCACAGTCGTCTTCGTGGTCGCGGTCGTCGCGGTGATCTGGGCGCTGCGCGTCCTCCTGTAGGCGCGGCCGCGGTGGCCTACATCACGATCGCGTTCTGCTTCGGCCTCGCCGGCGGCGTGGTCGGCAAGATCAAGGGCAGCTCATTCGTGCTGTGGTTCCTGATCTCGGCACTCGTCCCGTTCTTCGGCCTGATGGCAGCGATCGCCTACCGCTTCGAGCGGGACGAGCTGCGCCGCCAGTGCCCGAACTGCGGCCGCGTGACGAAGATCTATGACGCGCTGTGCACCCGCTGCGGCGCCGAGCTCGACTTCCCGCAGGTCGCGATCGCGCCCGAATCGTGGGAGCACACGCCGGTCGCTCCCGGCAGCTGAGACGCGACGCGCACAGCCGCGAAGTTCGGCTGCCCTAAGCCGATTTCGGGCGCCCTAATCCGACGCTTGACGTACGCTGGTGGATATGGGCACACCGGTGGAGGCGGCCGTCCCGGCCGACGAATCGCTGCTGGCGAGGTGGATCCACCGCGCCGGCTTCGCCAACGAGCGCGACTTCGTGCTGCGCGTCGTGCAGCCCGCGCTCGTCGGGATGATCGATGGAACGGTCTCCTCACTGGCGCCGATCTTCGCGGCTGCGATCTACTCGAGCTCGGCCGTGGCGTTGCGCGTCGGGCTCGCGGTCGCGCTCGGCGCCGGCGTCAGCATGGGCTGGTCGGAGGCGCTGTCGGACACGGGCGAGCAGACCGGACGCGGCTCGGCGCTCGTTCGCGGCTCGATCACCGGCGCGATGACCACGCTCGGGGGCCTGTTTCACACGCTCCCGTTTCTGATCTCCAATGTTCACACGGCGCTGCTCGTTGCGGGCTGCGTCGTCGCCGTCGAGCTGTTCGTGATCGCCTGGGTCAGGAAACGCTTTCTCGAGGTCTCGATGCGCTCCTCGCTGCTCGTCGTGACCGTCGGCGGCGCGCTCGTGCTGGCCATCGGCGTGGCCATCGGCGTCTCCTGAGCCGCGTGTAAACCCGCTGGTACACTGGCCTTTTCCCCACGCTGAAGGAAGGGAGGTCGGTGACATGCGGGCAGTCGATGCCTTGATGGAATGTCTGAAGGCGGAGGGCGTCGATGTCGTCTTCGGCCTCCCCGGCGGCGCCAACCTGCCGACCTACGACGCGTTCGTGCACGGCGGCATCCGCCACATCCTCGTGCGCCACGAGGCCGGCGGCGGTCACGCCGCCGAGGGCTACGCGAAGGCGACCGGCAAGGTCGGCGTGGCGTTTGCGACGAGCGGCCCGGGAGCGACGAACCTGATCACGCCGATCTGCGACGCGATGATGGACTCCGTGCCGGTCGTGTTCATCACCGGGCAGGTGCGCACCGACCTGCTCGGCACCGACGGCTTTCAGGAGGCCGACACGCTCGGCATCACGATGCCCGTCGTCAAGCACTCGTTCATGATCCAGGACCCGCAGGAACTGCCGCGCGCGATCCACGAGGCGTTCTACATCGCGCGCTCAGGCCGCCCGGGGCCGGTGCTCGTCGATCTGCCGATGGACCTCTCGCGCGCGGAGATCGACTACGAGCCGGTCTCCGACGTGCGTCTGCCCGGCTACCAGCCGCGCGTCGAAGGCAACCAGAAGCAGATTCGCCAGGCAGCGAAGGCGCTCGCCTCGGCGCAGCGCCCCGTGATCTATGCCGGCGGCGGCGTCGTCAACGCGAACGCCGCCGAGGAGCTGCGCGAGTTCGCGCGCAGCGATCGCTTTCCCGTCACGTGCACGCTGATGGGGCTCGGCGCGTTCCCCGCGCCCGACGGGCAGTGGCTCGGGATGCTCGGCATGCACGGCACACGCGCCGCCAACTACGCGATGGACGAGGCCGATCTGATCTGCGCGGTCGGAGCGCGCTTCGATGACCGCATCACGGGCAAGCTCTCGGAGTTCGCGCCGCGTGCCAAGTTCATCCACATCGACGTCGACCCGGCGGAGATCTCCAAGAACGTCCCGGCCCACATCCCGATCGTCGGCGACGCCAAGCACGTGCTCGCCAAGCTGCTCGTCGAGTACCGCGCGATCGGCCCCGACCCGGCGCGGCTGGACGCGTGGTGGAGCCGGATCGACGGCTGGAAAGCCAAGCACCCGCTCGGCTATGAGGACAGCACGGACACGGAGATCAAGCCGCAGTACATGGTCCAGGCGCTGTGTCAGGCGACCGCGGGCGAGGCGATCATCACCAGCGACGTCGGCCAGCACCAGATGTGGACGGCGCAGTACTACGACTTCCCGGAGCCGCGCCGGTGGATCAACTCGGGCGGTCTCGGCACGATGGGCTTCGGCCTGCCGGCGGCGATGGGCGCCGCGGTCGGCGTCCCCGACCGGCTCGTCTGCTGCATCGCCGGCGACGGATCGGTGCAGATGAACGCGCAGGAGCTTGCTACCTGTGCGCAGAACAAGATCCCGGTCAAGGTGTTCATCATGAACAACGGCTATCTCGGCATGGTGCGCCAGTGGCAGGAGCTGTTCTGGGACGGCAAATACAGCCACGTCGACATGGGTGAGTTCCCCGACTTCGTCAAGCTCGCGGAGGCCTACGGCGTGACCGCGCTGCGGCTCAGCGACAAGACCACGCTGGTCGAGGACATGCGACGCGCGATCGCGATCGAGGGCCCGGTGCTCGTCGACGTGCGCGTCACACGCGAGGAGAACACGTACCCGATGATCCCCGCCGGCAGCGCCGCCCGCGAGATGGTCGGGTGACGATCGTGGGTGAACCGGGAACCAAGGAGCCGCTCAGCCTCGAGGAGCTGCAGGCGGCGACGAACATGCGCACGGGCCGCAAGCACGTGCTCTCGATCCTCGTCGAAAACAAGTCTGGCGTGCTCACGCGCATCGCCGGCCTGTTCGCGCGGCGCGGGTTCAACATCGACACGCTGACCGTCGGTCCGACCGAGGACGAGCAGATCTCGCGCGTGACGCTGACCGTTGACGGCGCGCTGCACCCGATCGATCAGGTCACCAAGCAGCTGCACAAGCTGATCAACGTGCTGAAGATCCGCGACCTCGAGCCGGCCGACACGGTCGCGCGCGAGCTCGCGCTGTTCAAGGTCACCGCGGACGGCGTGCAGCGCGGCGAGCTGATGCAGATCGCGGAGATCTTCCGCGGCAAGGTCGTCGACGTGACAAAGCGCGCGGTCATCATCGAGGTCACCGGCACGACGGAGAAGATCGAGGCGTTCGAGGCGATGGTGCGCCCGTTCGGCCTGATCGAGATGATGCGCACGGGCGAGATCGCGATCTCGCGGGGGCGCAGCGAGACCTAGCGGTTGCTCGAGGCGCGCACACGCTCACGCCGCCCGTTCGCTCTGGCCGACGCCGACAGAGAGCGGCTCGCGGCGCGCCTGCGCCTCGCCGCGCAGCGTGCGCGATCCTCGGGGGCGCCGACGCTCGCGACGATCTCGGTCGAGCTCGACGACGGCGTCGATCCCTGCGCCGTCGTGTGCGCCTCGCGGCGCGAGCGGGAGCGATGGTTCCTGTTCGAGCAGCCCGACCGTGGCGGCGCGGCGCTCGCCGGCCTCGGTGAGGCGCTGAGCCTCGAGGCGCATGGCGAGGGCCGCTTCACGGCGCTCGCCGACCGCTGGCGCGAGCTGGGCGCCGACGCGGCCTCTGATCCCGCCGGCGAGTCCGCGGGCGGCGGCCCGATCGCCGTCGGCGGCTTCGCGTTTGCGCCCGACGGCGGGCGCGCGCCGCACTGGGACGGGTTCGCGCCGGCGTCGCTGATCGTGCCCGAGGTCGCGCTCGTGCGTCGCCCGCACGCGCCCGGCGAGCTGCCGCAGGTGCGCATGACACTCGCGGCCGTGCTCGCGCCCGATGACCTCCCCGACGATCGCCTCGCGCAGCTGGAGCTGCGCGTCTCCGAACTGCGCGAGCAGCCGCTCGCGCTCCTGGACCCGGCTCCGACGGGGCGCTTCGTCGTCGCCAGCGCGATGCCCCCGGAGCACTACGAGCAGGCGGTCGCACGCGCGGTCGAGCTGATCGGCGCCGGTGAGCTCGAGAAGATCGTGCTCGCGCGCGAAGTGCAGGTCCACGCGCCACGCGCATACGACGCCGCCGCGGTGTTCGGCGTCCTGCGCGAGGAGTTCCCTTCCTGCTTCGTGTTCTGTGTCGGGCACGGCGAGGCGACGCTGATCGCCGCGAGCCCCGAGCTGCTCGTGCGCCGCGAAGGCCACCGCGTGAGCACGCTCGCACTCGCCGGATCGACGCGCCGCAGCGCCGACCCGGCGGTCGACGATCACCTCGGCGAGCAGCTGCTGCGCGACCACAGCTATCGCGAGGAGCATGCGATCGTCGCGCGCAGGATCGAGCGGACGCTGCGCCCGCACGCGATCTGGGTCGCCGCCGCACCCGAGCCGGAGCTCGTCAGGATCGCCAACATCCAGCATCTCGCGACGCCGATCCGCGCGCAGCTGGCCGAGCCGATGGAGACGCTCGAGCTCGCCGGTCTGATGCACCCCACGCCGGCCGTCGGCGGCGAGCCGGAGCGGCGCGCGAAGCCGTTGATCCCTGCGCTCGAGGGCCTCGATCGCGGCTGGTATTCGGGCCCGGTCGGCTGGACGGACGCCGCCGGAGACGGGGAATTCTGCGTCGCGCTGCGCTGCGCGCTGCTACGCGGCAGCGTCGCGCGCTGCTACGCCGGCAACGGCATCGTGCGCGACTCCGACCCGGCCCGCGAGCTCGCCGAGACAGAGATCAAGCTTCAGGCGCTGCTGCCGCTGCTGGCGGGCTGAGCGCGCGCGAGACCGCGAGCCACAGCTGCGCGTGCAGCTCGACGTTGCCCGCGCGCGTCGTGCGCACCTCGACGATGCTCGCGCGCTCCGCGTCGAGCGCGCGCTCGAGCGCCGCACGAAACGCGGGGAGGCTTGCGACCCGCTCGTGTCCGAGCCCGTACAGCGTGGCGGCGTCTGCGAAGTCGAGCCCGCTCGGCGTCGCCACGTGCCGGGTGTAGATGTCGCCGCCCGCGCCGCCCGCGCCGCCTGCACCCGGATGCGCGTCCGGCGCCAGCGCCATCTTCGCGCGCGAGATCGGCAGGAAGTCGAAGATGCCGCCGCCCTCGTTGTCGATCAGCACGATCGTCAGCTTCAGCCCGAGCCTG
The DNA here is from genome assembly GCA_963822245.1 of uncultured Solirubrobacteraceae bacterium. Lineage (GTDB taxonomy): Bacteria > Actinomycetota > Thermoleophilia > Solirubrobacterales > Solirubrobacteraceae > Palsa-744. Next base: position 34,118 of record CAWGGR010000004.1, on the reverse strand, counting down.
CGCGCCGCCAGCAGCCCGCCGATGTCGTGCGCGAGCGCGACATCGCCGATCAGCAGGACCACCGGGCCGGCCGCGTCGGCGGCGGCGCCGAAGGCGGTCGAGACAGTCCCGTCGATGCCGTTGGCGCCGCGGTTGCAGAGCACGCGCGGCGGGTCGGGGCGCACCGGCCAGAACGTCTCGATGTCGCGCACCGGCATCGAGGAGGCGACGAACAGCGTCGCCTCGGCGGGCAGCAGGACGCCGAGCTCGACGGCGACCGCGGGCTCGGAGAGGCGCTGATCGCCCAGCGCCGGGACGATCGCCTCAGCGGCCAGCTCATCGGCGCTGCGCCAGCTCGCAAGCCAGTCCTGCTCGGCCTGCGCGCGTGTCCCCGGGCTCGCGTGCAGCGCCGCGGTCAGCTCGGTGAGCGCCGCGCCGGGGTCGAGCGCGAGCGACTCCGAGAGCACCGATGCCGGATCCTGCCAGGCCCCCTCCCCGTCGAGCGCGACCTGGGGCACGCCGACGAGGCTCGCGAGCCAGGCCCGTAGCGGCTTGGAGACCGGCAGATCGCCGACGCGGACGACCAGGTCGGGCGTGTGCGCCTGCGCGAAGAGCGGCTCGCGCAGCAGCGCGTCGTAGTGGGCGATCGCCGCGGCGCCGGTGCGCGCACCGGACATCGGGTCGGCCAACAGCGGCCAGCCGGCGGCGGCCGCGAACGCGGCGAGCGCCTGTGCGAGCGAGCCGTCGCGCTCGCTGCGCCCGGCGACCACGACACCGCGCCGCGAGCGGCGAACCAGCCCGCGCAGCGTCTCCGCCTGCGCTTCGCCGGCGGCGGCGGCGCTCGGCGCCCGCGAGACATACGGGCGGCCGCCCGCACGTCCGCTCGCGTCCGCCGGCAGCTCCCGATCGTCGATAAGCGGCTCGCGCAGCGCGAAGTTCAGATGCACCGCGCCGGGGCGGCCTTCGAGCGCTGTCCAGTAGGCACGGCAGGCCAGCGTGCGCATCCAGCGCAGCTGCTCGGGACCGGCGTCGTGCAGGCCGACGTCGAAGAACCACTTGCTCGCATCGCCGAACAGCTTCAGCTGATCGATCGCCTGCCCGGCGCCGTTCTCGCGCAGCTCCGGCGGTCGGTCGGCGCTCAGCAGCAGCAGCGGCACGCGTGCCTCGCGTGCCTCGATCGCCGCCGGCAGGAGCTCGGCGGCGGCCGTGCCCGACGTGCACGCGACGGCGACCGGCAGGCCTGAGGACTTCGCGAGCCCGAGCGCGAAGAAGCCGGCGCAGCGCTCGTCGATATGCGAGAAGCAGCGCAGCCGCTGCTCGCGCGCGAGCGACAGCACGAGCGGTGCCGAGCGCGAGCCCGGCGACGTGCACGCGGCCCTCATTCCGCAGCGCACAAGCTCGTCGACGAACGCCCTCAGCAGCGTGTAGGTGGCGATGGTTGGGGTCATAGGATGTGGACGTGCCCGAGAGCGTCGTTCTGCTGCACGGCTTCGCAGGCACCCATCGTGCCTGGGATGGCGTCATCGCGCAGCTCGATCACGAACGCTACCGACCGCTCGCCGTCGACCTCCCGGGCCACGGCGAGGCGGCCGACGGCGACGGGCTGATCACGTTCGGCGGCTGTGTGCGCGACGTCCTCGCGCAGACCCCCGAGCGCTTCGTCCTGTGCGGCTACTCGCTCGGGGGCAGGGTTGCGCTGCACGTCGCGCTCGCCGCCCCCGAGCGGGTCAGGCGGCTCGTGCTCGTCGCGAGCACCGCCGGCATCGAAACGGACGGCGAGCGCGCCGACAGACGGCGCGCCGATCGCGCGCTCGCCGACCGCCTCGAACAGATGCCGTTCGAGGACTTCATCGAGGAGTGGCGCAGCCAGCCGCTGTTCGCCGAGGATCCCGCGGAGGTGGGCGAGCTCGCACGCGCGGATCAGCGCCGCAACCGGCCACGCGCGCTCGCGGCGGTGCTGCGGGGCATCGGCACGGGGGAGATGGAGCCGTTGTGGTCGCGGCTCGGCGAGCTGGCGATGCCGGTCACCGTGCTCGTCGGCGAGCGCGACGCGAAGTTCGTCGCGCTCGGCGAGCGGATGGCCGGCCTGATCCCCGACTGCGAGCTGACGATCGTCGCCGGCGGTCACGCGCTGGCGCTCGAGAATCCGGTCGCGATCGCACGCGCCCTCGGCTGAGGCGAGCCTTGGAGGACCGCCTAGAACGGTTCGACGCCGAGCCCCGGGGCGAGCGGTACCGCGATCGCGCCGTGCTTGACCGGCAGCGCGTCGTCGATCCCCGCGAACATTCTCAGCGTCGCGAGGCCGCAATGCGGCATCGGCCCGCGCGATGCGAGCGCGGCGGCGGCGTGGACGGCGGCGGCGATCCCGAGCGGACCGTCAAGCGTCGATGCGAGATACACCTCCGCGCCGACCGACCGCACGAGCGCGGCGGCTGCGAGGAGATGCCCGATGCCGCCCGAGCGCGAGATCTTCAGGCAGACCGCATCGGCGAGCCCGGCCGCCAGCGCGCCCGGCTCGGCCGCGGTCTCATCGATCGCGACCCGCACGGCGACCTGCTCGCGCACCGCGCGGATCGCCGCCAGCCCGTGCGTCGGCTCCTCGACCAGCTCGAGGCCGGCGGGGGCGAGCGCATCGATCATCCTGACCGCCTGCTCAGCGCTCCACGCGCCGTTGGCATCGAGTCGCAGCTTCACGCGCGGGCCGGCGGCGACGCGCGCCGCGGCGACGCGGCCGGCATCATCGCCGACGCCGACCTTCAGCTTGATGCAGTCAAAGCCGTCGTGCACCGCGCGCGCGGCCTGCTCGGCGACGCCGGTGCGGTCAAGCGCCGTGAGCGTCGCGTTGACCGGCACGTGACTCGCGGGGTCGTCGCTGAGCAGCGCCGCGACCGGGCGCCCGGCGCGGCGACCCGCGCGATCCCACAGCGCGAGGTCGATCGCGGCGAGCGCCGCGGGCAGATCGGCGCGCGCCCTGCACGCGTCGATCAGCTCTGCGCCGTTCATCTCGCCGCCGTCCGCGAGCACCGCGCGGTAGCTCTCGAGCGCGCGCTCGACGTGCTCGATCGCGACACCGTCATAGGCCTGCAGCGGCGCCGCTTCGCCGTAGCCGGGCACACCGTCCCCGCCTGTCAGCGTGACCGTCAGCAGCTCGCGCTCGGCGACCTCGCCGTAGGCGGTATGCAACGGGCTCGCGAGCGCGAGCGTGCGGCGCTCGATCTCGAGCTTCACGAGCCGACGCCGCCGCCGGCGAGGATCCCGGCGGCGAACAGCAGGCAGAAGAGGAGCTGCAGCATGCCGGTCTTCGCGAGCGCCGCGTTGAGCGCGGGGCCGTCGCTGCGCGTGCGCACGACGCGCACGAGCGCCACCGCGAGCGGGATCGACGCCCACGGCAGCAGCAGCCAGCCGTCCATCGAGCCGAGCGCCCACGGCAGCGGCGCGCAGATGAACGCCGTCGCGAGCATCGCCGTGTAGAGCAGGCGCGTGCGCGGGCGGCCGAGGCGGACGGCGAGCGTGCGCTTGCCCGCGCGCCGGTCGGTCTCGAGATCGCGGACGTTGTTGACGACGAGGATCGCGCTCGCCAGCAGCCCGACCGGGACCGCGCACACGAACGCCTGCCAGGGCAGCTGCTGGATCTGCACGAAGTAGGAGCCGACGACGGCGACGATCCCGAAGAACAGGAACACGAACAGCTCGCCCAGGCCCTCATAGCCGTACGGGCGCGGGCCGCCGGTGTAGAGCACGCCGGCGAGGATCGACGCGGCGCCGACCGCGAGCAGCTCGGGGCCGGCGACCGCGACGAGGTACGCGCCGCAGAGCACCGCCGCGCCGAAGCTGACGTACGTCGCGAGCAGCACCTGGCTGGGGGGAACGAGACCGCCGGCGGTGACCCGCACCGGCCCGAGGCGATCCTCGGTGTCGGCGCCCCGGCGCGCGTCGGAATAGTCGTTGGAGAGGTTGGTGCCGACCTGGATGAAGACCGCGCCGAGCAGCGCCGCGAGGAACGCGAGCGGCGCGAACACGCCGGCGCCGAGCGCGAGCGAGGTGCCGACGAGCACGGGCGCGACCGCCGCCGGCAGCGTGCGCACGCGCGCCGCCATCACCCAGATGCGGATCGCGCTCACACTAGGCCCGCTTGGGGAACCGCGAGAAGTCCGGCGTGCGCTTCTCGCGGTATGCGTCGCGTCCCTCCTGCGCCTCCTCGCTGCCGTAGAACAGCAGGTTCGCGTCGTGCGCGAGCTGCTGTATCCCCGAGAGCCCATCCTCGGCCGCGTTGAAGCTCGCCTTCAGCAGCCGCAGCGCAAACGGCGACAAGGCGAGCATCTCGCGACACCACTGCACCGTCTCGTCCTCGAGCCGGGCGAGCGGCACGACGGTGTTGACGAGCCCCATCTCGCGCGCTTCCTCGGCGGAGTACTGCCGGCACAGGAACCAGATCTCCTTGGCCTTCTTCGGGCCGACGAGGTTCGCGAGCAGCCCGGCGCCGAAGCCACCGTCGAAGGAGCCGACCTTCGGGCCGACCTGGCCGAAGCGGGCGTTGTCGGCCGCGATCGTGAGATCGCAGACGAGGTGCAGCACGTGCCCGCCGCCGATCGCATAGCCGGCGACCATCGCCACCACCGGCTTCGGCAGGCGGCGGATCTGCAGATGCAGGTCGGTGACATGGAAGCGCCCGACCGCCCCGCGCGACTTCAGCTGATCGTCGTCGAGGTAGCCGGAGTCTCCGCGCACGCGCTGATCGCCGCCCGAGCAGAACGCGTCGGGGCCCTCGCCGGTCAGCACGATCACGCCGATCTCGGTGTCCTCGCGCGCGTCCTCGAGCGCCTGCGAGATCTCGATGATCGTGCGCGGGCGAAACGCGTTTCTCACCTCCGGGCGGGCGATCGTGATCTTCGCGATCCCCTGCTGTGGAGCCGCGGACTTCTCGTAGCGGATGTCGCTGAACGGCTCCTGTGAGGGAGCGGCAGCCGGGGTCCAGGTTGTGCTCATCGCGGGAAGGCTAGCCTGTGGCCGATGGAGGTCGAGGCCTGGCTCGCCCGTGCCGCTTCGTCGCGGCCGGATCGCGCAGCGCTTGAGACACCGCGGGGGGACTGGTCCTACGCCCGCCTGTACGCGGCTGCGCGCTTCGGCGCGGGTGCGCTGCGCGCACGCGGGGCAGGCGCCGGCGGACGGGTCGCGATCGCGCTGCCCGCCGGTCTCGACTTCGCCCAGGCGCTGCACGCCTGCCTGCTGCTCGGCGCGATCGCGGTGCCCGTCGACCTGCGCCTCGGCGCCCGCGAGCAGGCGCTCCTCAGCGACGGCGCCGACGTCGTCGTCGCCGAGCCGCTCGGGGAGGGTCCCGATCCCGGCCGGCTGCCCGCCGTCCCGCGCCACGAGCTCGACGCGCCGGCCGTCGTGATCCACACCTCGGGGACGACCGCCGCGCCGCGCCCGGTCGAGCTCACCTACGCGAACCTGCTGTGGAGCGCGCTCGGCTCCGCGGCCGCGCTCGGCGTCGAGCAGGACGAGCGCTGGCTGTGCGCGTTGACGCCCGCGCACGTCGGCGGGCTGTCGGTGCTCATGCGCTCGGCGATCTACGCGACGACCGCGGTCGTCCACGAGCGCTTCGAGGTCGACCGCGTCCTGCATGACTGCGATGCGCGGCGCGTGACGCTCGTCAGCCTCGTCGCTACAACGCTCGCGCGCCTGCTCGACGCCGGTATGCGAGATCCGGCCACGTTGCGCTGCGCGCTGACCGGCGGCGGTCCCGTCCCCGAAGCGCTCGTCGCGCGTGCGCGCGACGCGGCTGTCCCGGTCGCGCTCACCTACGGGCTCAGCCAGGCGGCATCGCAGGTGACGACGACGCCGCCCGCGGAAATCTCCGCCGGGCTCGCCCGGCGCGCGCCTGCGACCGCGGGGCCGCCGCTGTTCTGCACCGGCGTGCGGATCGCGCCCGACGAGGAGATCCTCGTGCGTGGTCCGACGGTCGCGCCGGGCACGCTCGCGCGGGACGGCTGGCTGCACACCGGAGACCTCGGCGCGCTCGACGATCACGGCCGCCTGCTCGTCACCGGGCGCAAGGCCGACACGATCGTCAGCGGCGGCGAGAACGTCGCGCCGGCCGAGATCGAGGCTGTCCTCGAAGCCCACCCGCAGGTGCTCGAGGCGGCCGCGCTGGGACGGTCAGATCCGCGCTGGGGGGAGGCGGTCATCGCGATCGTCGTGCCGCGAGCCGGCGCCGAGCCCGAGCCCGGGCAGCTGCGCGCGCACTGCGCCGCGCAGCTCGCGTCGTTCAAGGTCCCGAAGGACTTCGTGTTGCGCTCGGAGCCGTTGCCGCGCACCGCGTCGGGCAAGCTGCTGCGCCGGGAGCTGCGGTGAGCTTCGACGCGAACGCCTACCGCGACGCGAGCCTCGCCGGCTGGGAAGAGGCGGCGCCGGGCTGGGTCCGCCGCGAAGCGCTGCTGCGGGAGTTCGCCGCGCCGGTGTCGAACTGGATGATCGACGCGATCGCGCCGCAGCCCGGCCAGCGCGTGCTCGAGCTCGCCGCCGGCATCGGCGAGACGGCGTTGCTGGCAGCCGAACTCGTCGCTCCGCTCGGTGGCGTCGTCATCTCAGATCAGGCCGAGGGGATGCTCGCGGGTGCGCGGGCGCGCGCGGTCTCGCTCGGCCTCAGCAACGTCGAGTTCCAGGTCCTCAACGCCGAATGGATCGACCTGCCGGTGGCGAGCGTCGACGCGGTCCTCTGCCGCTGGGGATACATGCTGATGGCCGACCCCGCTGTCGCGCTGTCGGAGACGCGCCGCGTGCTCCGCTCCGGAGGGCGCGTCGCGCTCGCCGTGTGGGATTCGCTCGAGCGGAATCCGTGGGCGCTGCTGCCGACGCGCGAGCTCATCGAGCGTGGCCTCGCGGCGCCGCCGGACCCGGATCGCGAGCCTGCGCCGGGGCCGTTCAGGCTCGCGAGCGCCGAGCGCCTGCTGGAGCTGCTCGAGCGCGCCGGCTTTGCCGAGATCACCGTCGAGGCGCTCGATCTGAGCCGGCGGCACGAGGGCTTCGAGGACCTGTGGGACTCGACGCTCGACCTGTCGCGGAACTTCCACGACGCCGTGCTCTCGCGCCCGCCCGCCGAGGTGGAGGAGATCAAGCGCTCGCTCGGCGAGCGCTTCGCCCCGTTCACCGGCGCGGACGGGAGCCTGGCGATCCCCGGGCGCACGCTGCTCGCCTCGGCCGGCGCGTGAGCCGGTCAGGGCGAGCGCCTCGCGCGGACCCGCGGACGCGATTTGGATAGCCTGCCGCCAATGATCTACGACGACGACGCAGACCTCACGCTCCTCGACGGCAAGACCGTCGCCATCATCGGCTATGGCTCGCAGGGCCACGCGCACGCCCTCAACCTGAAGGACTCCGGCGTCGACGTCGTGGTCGGGCTGCGCGAGGACTCCGCCTCGGTCGCCAAGGCGCGCGAGCAGGGCCTCGAGGTCCTCCCGGTCGTCGAGGCCGCCAGCCGCGGCGACCTGGTGATGATCCTGCTGCCCGACGAGCTCCACCACGACGTCTGGGAGAGCGAGATCCGCGACGGCATCGCCGAGGGCAACATGATCCTCTTCGGCCACGGCTTCTCGATCCACTACAAGGAGATCGATCCGCCGGCGGGCGTCGACGTCGGCATGGTCGCGCCGAAGGGCCCTGGCCACCTCGTGCGCCGGCAGTTCACCGAAGGCAGCGGCGTCCCCGGGCTGATCGCCGTCGAGCAGGACGCGACCGGCAACGCGCGCGCGCTCGCGCTCGCCTACGCAAAGGGCATCGGCTGCACACGCGGCGGCGTGATCGAGACGAGCTTCAAGGACGAGACCGAGACGGACCTGTTCGGCGAGCAGGCGGTGCTCTGCGGCGGCGCCTCCGAGCTCGTGCAGGCCGGCTTCGAGACGCTCGTCGAGGCCGGCTACGACCCCGAGATGGCCTACTTCGAGTGTCTCCACGAGCTCAAGCTGATCGTCGATCTGATGCACGAGAAGGGCCTTGCGGGGATGCGCTTCTCGATCTCCAACACGGCCGAGTACGGCGACTACACGCGCGGCAGCCGCGTGATCACCGATGAGACGCGCGCGAGCATGCGCCAGATCCTCAAGGAGATCCAGGACGGCGACTTCGCGCGCGAGTGGATCGCCGAGAACCGCGCCGGCCAGGAGAACTTCAAGCGCATGCGCGCCGAGCAGGCCGATACCCAGGTCGAGCACGTCGGCAGCGAGCTGCGCTCGCACATGGACTGGATCAAGCCCGCCTTCTAGGCGGCCCGCCGTGCTCGCCTACGTCTCCTGGCACCGACCCGGCGCGGGGATCGACGAGCACACATATGAGGACGCGCTCGAGCGCTTCCACGCCTCGCTCGCACGGCGCCCGCCGAGCGGCTTCAACGGCTCGGCGGTGTTCAGGGCGCCGGCGATCCCATGGCTCGCGGGCGGGCCCCAGCCCGGCTATGAGGACTGGTATCTGCTCGACGGCTGGTCGGCGCTCGGCGTGCTCGAGGAGGCTGCGGTGTCGAGCGGGCACATCACCGCCCACGACCGCGTCGCGGCCAAGGCCGCCGTCTCGACGGGCGCGATCTATCGCCTCGTCGAGGGCCACGCCCGGCTCGGGGAGACGCGCGTCGGCGTGTGGGTGACGCGCGCGGCCGGACACGAGCAGCCGTCGGTCGAGGCGCTGCTCGGCGACGGGATGGATCGCGCGACGGCCGGGCTGTGGCGGCGCTGCCTCGGCCTCGGGCCGGCGCCCGAGTACTGCCTGCTGGCGACCGAGCGCCCGGCGGGCGTCGGCGAGGCACGGCTGCCGGCCGGCTGGAGCGCCGCGGCGATGGGCCGTGAAGTGCTGTTCGATGGCTGAGTTCGGACTCGGCGCCGAGCTCGCGGGCGGTCACTTCAAACGCCAGGAGAGCCACTTCCGCGACTGGGTCGGGATCGACCCGCGCAGCGGCCTGCCGGGCGAGTTCGCGGTCGCGCCGGAGCGCTACCACCTGTATCTCGCGCTCGCCTGTCCGTGGTGCCATCGCGCGGCGATCGCGCGCGCGCTCGCCGGCCTCCAGGAGGTCGTCGGCGTCTCCTACCTGGCGCCGTTTCGCGATCAGCGCGGATGGGAGTTCACCGGCGAGCGCTTCGATGACGGGCCCGGTGGCAGCTACCGCGACGAGCTGCACGGCTGGAGGTACATGAGCGAGGGCTACGACGCAAGCGACGCTGACTTCGAGGGGCGTATCACGGTCCCCGTGCTGTGGGACGAGGAGAGCGGCCGGATCGTCAACAACGAGTCGAGCGAGATCATCCGCATGTTCGCCGCGGCGGACTCGCTCGGCGGCCTCGGCATGCCGCTCGACCTCACGCCGGTGCGGTTGCGCGGCGAGCTCGACGCGATCAACGCGCGTGTCTATGAGACGGTCAACAACGGCGTCTATCGCGCCGGCTTCGCACGTCGCCAGGATGCCTACGAGCAGGCGTTCGCGGAGCTCTTCGACAGCCTCGACTGGCTCGAGGGGCTGTTGCAGGAACGTCGCTACCTCCTCGGCGGGGAGATAACCGAGGCCGACTGGCGGCTGTTCCCGACGCTGGTGCGCTTCGACGAGGTCTACAACCTGCACTTCCGCTGCAACCGCCGGCGTCTGGTGGACTATCCCAACCTGTGGGGCTACGCGCGCGAGCTCTACCAGCACGAGCTCGTCGCCGAGACGGTCGCGATGGGGCAGATCAAGCGCCACTACTACACGACGCACGACGAGCTCAACCCAAAGCGGATCATCCCCGTCGGCCCGGGCTATGACTGGAACGAGCCGCACGGCAGGGCCGTCCGGGCGCAGCGAGCTCCACGCGCAGGCGGGCGCACCCGAGCACGGTGAGGTTCGCTAGACTCGCATCCGTCGTCGCGACTGGCGCTCGGGTGGAGTTCACCACCGGGAAGTGACGATCCAGCACCGCCGCGCGCCTGGGCACCTCAGATTCATCGACCATCCGCCTCCGGTCCGACCGAGCGAGGAGCCCACATGACGACGAGCAACGTGAAAGAGCAGCAATCACTTGTCATCCCCGAGCAGCTGAAGCCGGTTGACGGCCGCTTCGGCTGCGGCCCGTCGAAGGTCCGTCCGGAGGCGCTCGCGCGCCTCGCCGGCGCTGGCGGCGCGGTGATGGGCACGTCACATCGCCAGAAGCCCGTCAAGGCGCTCGTCGCCGAGATCCGCTCCGGGCTGGGCGAGCTGTTCTCGCTTCCCGACGGCTATCAGGTCGCGCTCGGCAACGGCGGCGCGACCGCCTTCTGGGACGCGGCCGCATGCGGCCTGATCGAGCGGCGCTCGCTGCACCTCAGCTTCGGCGAGTTCTCGAAGAAGTTCGCGACGGTCAGCGCCGGCGCGCCGTTCCTCGATGAGCCGATTGTGGTCGCGGCCGATCCCGGAGACGCGCCCGACCCGGCCGGCGTCGGGCCGCAGGCGAGCGACGGTGGCGCCGACGTGATCGCGTGGGCGCACAACGAGACCTCGACCGGGGTGATGGTCGCCGTCTCGCGGCCGGCCGGCAGCGACGGAGCGCTCGTCGCGATCGACGCGACGTCCGGCGCGGGCGGGCTACCCGTCGACGTATCGGCGGCCGACGCCTACTACTTCGCCCCGCAGAAGGGCTTCGCCTCCGACGGCGGGCTGTGGGTCGCGCTGCTCAGCGCGGCCGCGCAGGAGCGGATCGCGCAACTCGCGGCGGCCGACCGCTGGATTCCGGAGTCACTGTCGCTGAGCACCGCGCTTGAAAACTCGCTCAAGGATCAGACCTACAACACGCCGGCGGTCGCGACGCTGTTCCTGCTCGCCGAGCAGCTGCGCTGGATGCTCGACGGCGGCGGCCTCGACTGGTGTGTCGCACGCACGAGCGCGTCCTCGGCGCACCTCTACCGGTGGGCCGAGGAGAGCGGCCACGCGACGCCGTTCGTGGCCGACCCGGCGAAGCGCTCGCTGGTCGTCGGCACGATCGACTTCGACGACTCGATCGACGCCGCCGCGCTCGCAGCGACGCTGCGGGCGAACGGGATCGTCGACGTCGAGCCATACCGCAAGCTCGGCCGCAACCAGCTGCGCATCGGTATGTTCCCGGCGATCGACACCGCCGACGTGGAAGCGCTGAGCGCGTGCATCGACTGGGTGATCGAGCGGGTCGGCTCGTGAGCGCGCGCGCGAAGGTCCTCGTCAAGGAGAAGATCGGCGACTCGGGCATCGAGCTGCTGCGTGAGCACTTCGATGTCGATCTCGGCCTCGACTGGAGCGACGAGCAGCTCGCCGAGCGGATCGGCGAGTACGACGGCATCGTGATCCGCTCGGCGACGAAGCTGACCGCCGAGCTGCTCGCGCGCGCCGTCAAGCTGAAGGCCGTCGGTCGTGCCGGCGTCGGCGTCGACAACGTCGATGTGGTCGCGGCCACGGCGCGCGGGATCATCGTCGCGAACGCGCCGGAGTCAAACGTCGTGACGGCCGCCGAGCACACGATGGCGCTGCTGCTCGCGCTCGCGCGCAACGTGCCGCAGGCCTACGCCTCGCTGCTCGCCGGCAAATGGGACCGCTCGAAGTACTCCGGCGTCGAGCTGTACGAGAAGACGCTCGGCGTCGTCGGCTTCGGGCGCATCGGTCAGCTCGTCGCGCAGCGCGCCCGCGGCTTCGGCATGCGCGTGCTCGCGTTCGACCCGTTCGTCAGCGCCGAGCGCTACCGCGAGCTCGGTGTCGAGAAGGCCGACGGCGTCGAGGACATCTACGCGCAGGCCGACTTCATCACGATCCATCTGCCGAAGACGCCGGAGACGGAAGGCTTCATCGATGCGGCGGCGTTCGCGCAGATGCGTGATGGCGTGCGTGTCCTCAACGTCGCGCGCGGCGGGCTGATCGACGAGGACGCGCTCAAGGACGCGCTCGACTCCGGCAAGGCGGCCGGCGCCGCGATCGACGTGTTCGCGAGCGAGCCGATGACCGAGCATCCGCTGTTCGCCTACCCGAACGTCGTCGTCACGCCGCATCTCGGCGCCTCGACCGCCGAGGCGACCGACCGCGCCGGCTACCAGAGCGCCGAGCAGGTCGTCGCGGCGCTGACCGGCGGCGTCGTCTCGACAGCCGTCAACATCCCCGCGATCGCCGCCGAGGACATGGCGATCCTCGGGCCGTTCCTGCCGCTCGCCTCGCAGCTCGGGCGCCTGGCGATGGAGCTCGCCGAGGGCAGCTCGGTCGAGCGCATCGAGGCGGCGTTCCTCGGCAGGATCGCTGACTTCGACACGCGCCTGCTCGGCATCGCCGTGATCGTCGGCGCCCTTCAGGGCCGCAGCGAGGAGGAGGTGAACCTCGTCAACGCGCCGACGATCGCCCATCAGCGCGGCATCGTCTTCGAGGAGAAGGTCGTCTCCGAGGCCGAGGACTTCAACGAGCTGATTCGCGTCACCGTCGTCGCCGGCTCGGAGCGCGTCGCGGTCGCGGGAACCGGGATCGGCCCGAACCGCGTGCCCCATCTCGTCGAGGTGCAGGGTCGCAGGCTGACGATCGAGCTCGAGCCCCACGTGACGGTCTTCCGCTACGAGGACCTGCCCGGGATGATCGGCCGCGTCGGCACGATCTTCGGAACGCACGGCATCAACATCTCCTCGGCCGCCGTCGGCCATGTGCCCGACGGCGAGGCCGACGACGAGCGGCGGCTCGCGGCGATGGTCGTGACGACCGACGCCGCCGTGTCCGACGCCGTGGTGCAGGAGATCGTCGCCTCCGACGGCTTCGTCAACGGCTGGTCGGTCGACCTCGGCTGATCGGTTGATCGGATAGGCTCGCGCGATGCGCGCCGTCGTGATCGCCAAGCACGGTGGCCCGGGCGTGCTCGAGGTGCAGGAGAGGCCAGATCCCGCCCTCGGTCCCGGCGAGGTCCGGATCGCGGTCGCCGCGGCGGGCGTCAACTTCGCCGACGTGATGGCGAGGATCGGCCTGTACCCGGACAGCCCGAAGACCCCGTGCGTCGTCGGCTACGAGGTCGCCGGAACCGTGCTCGAGCTCGGCGACGGTGTCGATGCCCTGATCCCCGGCCAGCGCGTGTTCGCGAGCACGCAATTCGGCGGCTACAGCTCCCAGGTGGTCGCGAAGGCGACCGACGTCGTGCCGCTGCCGGAGCGGCTGACCTTCGAGCAGGGAGCGGCGATCCCGGTCAACTACGGCACCGCCTGGGCGGCGCTGCTCGGCTACGGGAGCCTGCAGCCGGGTGAGCGCGTGCTGATCCACTCGGCCGGCGGCGGCGTCGGCATTGCAGCGACACAGCTCGCCAAGCGCCACGGCGCGGAGATCTACGGGACCGCCTCGCCGCACAAGCACGCGCAGATCACGGAGTTCGGCGTCGAACATGCGCTCGACTACACGCAGCCCGGCTGGGAGCAGGGCCTGCCGAAGTTCGACCTGATCATGGACGCGATCGGCGGCAAGAGCTTCCGCCGCGACTACACGATGCTGCGCGCGGGCGGGCGCCTGATCGCGTTCGGCGCCTCCGCGGTGATCTCCGGAGAGAAGCGCAACCTGCTGACCGCCCTGCGCGCGGCCGCGCGCATGCCGCGCTTCAACCTGATCAAGCAGATGGGCGAATCGAAGGCGGTGATCGGCTTGAACATGCTGAGCCTGTGGAAGGACCGGGGGACGCTCGAGCCGTGGATCCAGCCGCTGCTGCCGCTGCTCGACGACGGCACGATCGAGCCGGTGATCGCCGGCGCGTTCAGCTTCGAGGAGACGGCCGCGGCGCACAGCATGATCGTCGAGCGGCGCAACGTCGGCAAGGTCGTGCTGGTTCCCTGACGCCGCGTTTGCTGCATGCCGCAGAGCATGTCTCCAGCCAGCCCGCCGGCGTGACCCGTCCCACCACAGGCGCATCCGTCTAGACGCTCGCGCGTCGCTCATACAGCTCCGCCGCGGGGCCGATCTCGGAGCTGAGAGCGAATGAGCGAAGCGAACGACAGCAACATCCCGGCGGGGGCCGGCGCCGACTTCGCGGCCAGCGGGCGGCGCGCCGTCGACGTGTTGCTGCGGGAGCACCCCGACGCGGTGCTCGTCACGCAGCTGCCCGACGCACTCGTCGTGCCGCCGCCGGAGTCGCTCGGCCTCGACGGCTACCCGCTGCTCGCGAGCGAGGGCCGCACGCTGATGGACCTGTGCGTCGCGGAGGACCGGATGGCTTCGGTGAAAGCGTGGATCCGCGTCAAGAACGAGACGATGGCGCAGGTGACCGTGCGCCTGTGCAGCAACCCCGAGCAGTGGATGGCCGTGGCGCTGGTCGATCTGCGCAGCACCCACGGCGTCGTGCTGAACGTGCTCTGGCCAACCAGCGAGGCGCCCGCGGATGAGGCGACACGCGTCAGCGGCGGGTCGGCGTCCTCCGCGCCGCGGTTCTGCACGCGCAAGCAGGACGAGGAGGGCAACGTGCTCGCCTGCGATGACGCGTACGTGCAGATGTTCGGCTACAGCCAGGAGCAGGTCGTCGGCCAGCCGACCTTCGAACGCGTCTACCCCGACGACCAGGCACGGGTGATCGAGGGCTGGATCGCGACGGTCGCGACGGGACGCACGCAGATGTTCCGCATCCGCATGAAGCGCAGCGACGGCAGCTGGTTGTGGGTCGACACGACATTGCACAACTTCCTCAGCGATCCCGAGCAGCCGCACGTGCTCGCCGAGTGCATCGACGTGTCCGCCGAGATGTCAGCGCAGGAGGCGCTGCAGGACCGCGAGGAGCTGCTGCGCAATCTGATCGAGGAGATGCCCGACGGGCTGCTGCAGCTCGATCGCGAGCGCAATCTCGTCTACCACAACGCCCGCCTGCTGGAGATCATGCGCGCCGCCCCGGGCGCCGCTCTGCGCGCGGTCCCCGCCGCCGAGGAGAGCGACTGCGGCCGCTCCGGGCCGCTGACACTGCCGCTGCTGCTGGCAGGGCTCGGCGAGCAGTCCCGGAGCGAGCTCGAAACGGCGCTCGAGCGCATCCTGCAGGGCGGCGCGCGCGAGGACGTCGAGGTGGAACTCGAGACGCCGTTCGGCCAGCCGCGCCACGTCCTGATGAAAATCCGCCCGCTGCAACGCGGCAGCGGCGTCGTCACCGGTGCGATCGCCTCGGTGCTCGATGTGACCGACAGCGCGCGCGCCAGGCGCGAGCTCGAGATGCGGGCGACGTTCGACGCGCTCACCGGCGCACACAACCGGGCGTCGATCACGGCAGCGCTCGCCGCGGAGCTCGAACAGTCCAGCGAAACCGCGGTCGCCTATGTCGATCTCGACCAGTTCAAGGCGGTCAACGACACGCTCGGCCATGGGGCCGGCGATGAGGTGCTCGCGGAGGTCGCAAGACGCCTGAAAGCCGCGATGCGCTCGAGCGACGAGCTCGGGCGCCTCGGCGGTGACGAGTTCCTGATCCTGCTGCGCGGCGTGGCGAGCCTCGACGTGGCGATGGCCGCGGCACGGCGCCTGAGCGAGTCCGTGCGCGGCACCTGCGCGGTGTCGGCCGGGAGCGTCGAGCTGTGCGCGAGCGTCGGTGTCGCCTACATCTGCGAGCCGCTCTCCGCCGAGGAGCTCGTCGAGCGCGCGGATGCCGCGATGTATCGCTCCAAGCAGCAGCAGTGCGGCGTTCCCGTACTGGCCGCCTGACGGCGCCGGCGGCGCCGTCCGGCTCGGCGCTCAGCCGTCCGGCGAGGGCGAGCCGCCGCCGAGGGCGCCGGCCTCCAGCAGGAACGCTTCCGCAAGCACTCCGCGCAGCAGCGCCTTCGGTCGCAGCGCGTCCTCGGCGCCATACCACCAGAAGTAGCCGCCGATGTAGTAGGGGAGGCCGGGGTCGAGCGAGTAGGCCCAGCGCATGATCTGCTCGGCCGTCGCGAGCGTGCGACGCGCGGCCGGACGCGGCAGTCCGACCTCTCCGAACCCCAGCGCGGCGTTCGGGTAGAGCGCGTGCAGCCGCTGCAGTTCCTGTGACACTTCGCTCGTGTCCGGCTCGCGGCCGCCGCACTCGGTCGGGTAGTAGGACAGCAGCACGTAGTCCAGCCCGTCGGCGACGCCGGCCGGGACGTAGCGTTCGGTGAACTGCACCGGCGTCGGCTCCGAGGCGCCGTCGCCGCAGTGTTCGGGCCCGAAGCTGTTGGCATAGAGGGTGAGCGCCGTAGCGGCCCCCGTCGCGGCGACGTCTTCGTAGGCCTCGATCAGCTTCGCCGCTACCGCTTCATATGGGCCGGTCCAGTTGCCGTTGACCTCGTTGCCGATTTCCCAGATGTCGACGTCGGCGGACAGTGTCGACAGGTAGGAGAGGGTTCGAGACTGGAATTCCGCGACCGACTCGGCCTTCTCGTCGGAGGAGTCCAGCAGCTCGCCCATCACCGCGCTCACCGCGTGGATCTCGTGCACCGCCTGCTGATAGCTCGAGGCCGGCGAGCGCCGGTCGAAATAGATCCGGGTGGTCGGGCGCTCGGGCAGCACGGCGAGCTCACCGAGCAGGCGTTCCAGATGCGCGACCTTGTCGAGCGTCACCCCGTAGAGCGGTGGCTCGGCGCTCGCCGTCGCGGCGCCGCCCGCGGCGGCGCACACGAGCACGGCGATCGCCAGGCACAACGCGCCGAGCAAACGGGTGAGGGGTGAAGCAGCGGACATCGTCGCGAACTATCGCAGCGGCCGCGCCTGCCCGGTCGCGGTGCTACCCTGCGTCTTCGATGTCGTTGCAGATCTCGCTCCTGTCGCTTCTTCTCCTCCCCCCTCGGGGGGAATAGCGCGTGGCGGCCGCGTAGCCGCATAACCAGCCGGAGAGGAACCGTAAGCGAGACAGAGAAGGAGCAATGACGACATGAGCACGACCGACGCACGCAGCGACGCGAACCGCGTCCGCATCTTCGACACGACCCTGCGAGACGGCGAGCAGTCACCGGGGATCTCGCTGAACAAGCAGGAAAAGCTCGAGATCGCCCACCAGTTGGCGAGGCTCGGCGTCGACATCATCGAGGCCGGCTTCCCGATCACCTCGCCCGGCGACTTCGAGTCGGTGCAGGCGATCGCGCGGGAGGTCGAAGGCCCGGTGATCTGCGGCCTCGCGAGGACGAGCAAGCAGGACATCGAGGCGGCCTGGAACGCGGTCCGCGATTCCGAGCGTCCGCGGATCCACACATTCCTCGCGACCAGCGACATCCACATCGAGCGCAAGCTGCAGACGACGCGCGAGGACGTCAAGGGCCAGGTGCGCGCCGCCGTCGCGCAGGCGCGCGAGTTCACCGACGACGTCGAGTTCTCACCCGAGGACGGCTCGCGCTCCGATGTCGAATACATGGCAGAGGTGATCCAGATCGCGCTCGATGAGGGCGCGACGACGATCAACGTCCCGGACACCGTCGGCTACACGATGCCGAGCGAGTATCACGCGATGTTCACCGAGCTGTACCGCCTCGTCCCGGCTCTGCACGAGGTCGTCGTCTCGGTCCACTGCCACGACGACCTCGGTCTCGCTGTCGCCAACTCGCTCGCCGGCCTGGAAGCGGGCTGTCGCCAGGTCGAGTGCGCGATCAACGGCATCGGTGAGCGTGCCGGCAACGCCTCGCTCGAGGAGATCGTGATGCTGCTGCACACGCGCGAGCCGAGCCTCGGTCTGTGGACGGGCGCAGAGACGACCGAGATCGCGCGCACGAGCAGGCTCGTGTCGAGGCTGACCGGCTACCAGGTGCAGCCGAACAAGGCGATCGTCGGGCGCAACGCGTTCGCACACGAGGCCGGGATCCACCAGGACGGCGTGCTGAAGGAGCGCACCACCTACGAGATCATGGACGCGACCACCGTCGGGCTGCGCAGCAACTCGATCGTGCTCGGCAAGCACTCCGGCCGCCACGCGCTCAGCAAAGCCCTCGAGGAGATGGGCTTCGAGCTCGACGGACAGGCGCTGAACACCGCGTTCAAGCGCTTCAAGGAGATCGCCGACCGCAAGAAGCAGGTCACCGCGATGGACCTCGAGGCACTCGTCACCGACGAGCTGCGCGAGGAGGTCGCCGGATATGCGCTCGAGTCCTTCGAGGTCGACGCGTCCTCGCTGCGCCCGCCGCACGCGCGCGTGACTGTGACACTCCCCGACGACTCCTCGGCGAGCGGCTCGTTCACCGGCGACGGCCCGATCGATGCGGTGTTCCAGGCGATCAACGCTGCGACCGGCACGGCGCCGACGCTCAGCGACTTCACGATCGGCGCGGTCACCGAGGGGCAGGACGCGCTCGGCGAGGTCTCAGTCGTGCTCGAGGTCGCCGGCTTCACCGGCGCCGGACAGGGAGTCTCGACGGACATCATCGACGCCGCCGCGCGCGCGTACGTGCGGGCCCTTTCGGTGGCGTCCGCGCGCGCTCAGGCGGGCGACGCGCTGGGGCTGCCCGAGGCGGCTGGGAGCTGAGCGACGCGGCTGCCGCGGCGCGGGCGCAGCGGGTCGCACCGCATCGCGCCCGCGCTAGGCTGTCGGGTCGACCGTTCGAGAGACAGGGAGGCAGCGCGATGTCGAGGTTGAAACCTGCCGACGGCGGGCCGCGCCCGCGTCGAGCAGCGTTCGTCTCGCTGCTGCCGGCGCTGCTGCTCTTGATGGGCTGCGTATCGACGGGTGCATCTGCGGCTCGGCTGAAGCCCGGCTTCGACGGCGTCTCGGACACGCGCTCCTCGGTCGAACCGCATTGGGCCTGTCCGCAGGGCTTGTGCGACGCGATCGCCGACCCGCGGCCCGCCAGCCGGCTCGCGGATCTGGCGCCGGTGTTCGCTGGCAAAAAACCCGAAGGCGGCGGCGAACTGGGGGGATATGACCCCGAAGACCTGCGCAGCGCCTACGACATCCCGACGACCGGCGGCGCGAACCAGACGATCGCCGTGGTCGAGGGCTTCGTCTACAAGAACGCCGAAAAGGACCTCGGCGAATACCGCGCCCACTACGGCATCCCGGCCTGCAGCAGGAAAACGGGCTGCCTGACGATCGTCAACGGGCAGGGCAAGCCCCCGAAATTCACCTCCGGCACCGGTTGGGAACTCGAGGTCGCGCTCGACCTCGACATGGCCTCGGCGGCCTGCCCCGAATGTCACATCGATCTGCTCGACGCCGAAAGCGAAAGCTGGGATGCGCTCGGCACCGCCGTGAACCGCGCCGCCTCGCTGGGCGCGACCGAGATCTCCAACAGCTACGGGCTGCCCGAAGAAACCTGTGAGGAAAGCAACGAATGTGCCGAAGCGGCGAACGACTGGGACCATCCCGGGCTGTTCGTCTCGGTCTCCGCCGGAGATGAAGGCTGGAACTACAGCTTCGAGGGCGCCGACTCGCCGAGCTACCCGGCGGACCAGCCGACCGTCGCGGCCGTCGGCGGGACCGCGCTGCGCAAGTCGAAAGCCAAGCGCGGCTGGGCTGAGACCGTCTGGGGCGAACCCGGCCGCGGCCTCGGCACGGGCAGCGGCTGCAGCCTGGATGCCAAGCCCGCCTGGCAGCACGACAGCGGCTGCGCGGGACGCACCGAGAACGACGTCGCCGCCGTCGGGGCCTGTGCGACGCCCGTCTCGGTCTTCTCGAGTCCTGAAGGCGGCTGGGAAGACGTTTGCGGCACGAGCGTCAGCTCGCCGCTGGTCGCGGGAATCGAGGCGCACGCGACGGCATACGCGCGCTCGCTGCCCGGCGGCGAGGCATTCTACGAAAGCGGCGCGAGCCTGTTCGACGTCAAGGGCGGCTCCAACGGCAAGTGCGCCGTGGCCGAGAAGTACCTCTGCCACGGCGCCAGGGGCTACGACGGCCCGACCGGAAACGGGACGCCCGACGGGCCGCTGCTGCTCGAGCCCTGAGCACGGGAGCCCGCCGGCTGAGGCGCGAAGCCCGCAGCTTCGCGTGCTTTGAGATCAGCCCCTGGAAGCAGATCTTGTTCGCGCCCGCGCGCCCCGGGAGCACGAGGTGCCTGCGGTGAGCGTGCGCGTGCGCAGCGGCCGTGGCGCCTGTTGTGTCGCCGCGCACGGCGAATTGGTGTCTGTGATAGCGTACACGCGTATGGCAGCAATCGACGCCCGGGCCAAGCCGACGACCAAGCCGGCGAAGCGCGCCGCAGGTGCGCGCGCGGGCGCATCGGCGCGGGTCCCGGCGACCGCCGATCCGCTTGCGCCGGTCGTCATCGGCGCGCGCGTGAAGGCGCTGCGCGAGGCCGCCGGGCTGTCGCTGCGCGACCTCACCGAGCGCAGCGGCGTCAGCGCGCCGATGCTCTCCCAGGTCGAGCGCGGCGAGACGAGCCCGACGCTGACCGTCGCCGCGCGGATCGCCGCCGGCCTCGAGCTGCGCCTCTCGCAGCTGCTGCGCCTCGACGAGGGCGGCTCGGTCACCGTCGTGCGCGCCGCACAGCGCCAGCGCGGTGGCAACCGCCGTCGCGGACACAGCTTCGAGGTGCTCACGTCCGCGCAGCCCGGGCAGCGCGCCGAGCTCTCCCGCCACACGCTCGCGCCGGGCGGCGCGACGGGCGCGAGCGACGACCCGCCGATGCACGAGCCGGGCAGCCGCGAGACCGCGCTGATCGAGCGCGGCGCCGCGGTGCTCGTCTGCGACGGGCAGCGCTACGAGCTGCGCGAGGGCGACTGCGTCACGTTCGACGCCGACCTGCCGCACCACTTCGAGAATCCGAGCGACGCGGAGGCCGCCTTCATGGCGGTCGTCTCCGCGGGGCTGAGGCGCAGCTAGATGACGGCGCTCCACGCACCCCGCCGGACCCCGGTAGGGGTCCTCATCGATCTCGATCAACGACCCACGACGCGGAGGACGCGATGACGATGCCAAAGACGCTGTTCGACAAGATCTGGGAGTCGCACGAGGTCGCGCCGGGGATCCTCTACATCGATCTGCACCTCGTGCACGAGGTCACGAGCCCGCAGGCCTTCGACGGCCTGCGCCTCGCCGGACGCAAGCTCAGGCGACCCGATCGCACGCTCGCGACCGCCGACCACAACACACCGACCGATGGCACGCCGATCGCCGCGCGCATCAAGGACGAGCTCTCGCGCGTGCAGGTCGAAACGCTCGAGCGCAACTGCGAGGAGTTCGGCGTGCCCGTCTACTCGCTCGGCTCCGAGCGGCAAGGGATCGTGCACGTGATCGGGCCCGAGCTCGGCGTCACCCAGCCCGGCATGACGATCGTCTGCGGCGACTCGCACACCTCCACGCACGGCGCCTTCGGCGCGCTCGCGTTCGGGATCGGCACGAGCGAGGTCGAGCACGTGCTCGCGACACAGTGCATGGTCCAGAACAAGCCGCGCTCGATGCGCATCTCCTATGAAGGGGCGCTCGGCTTCGGCGTGACCGCCAAGGACCTGATCCTCGCGACGCTCGGCAAGCTCGGCGTCGGCGGCCTGACCGGCCACGTCGTCGAGTACTCCGGGCCCGCCATCGAGGCGCTCTCGATGGAGGGACGGATGACCGTCTGCAACATGACGATCGAGGGCGGCGGTCGCGCCGGCATGATCGCGCCCGATGAGACCACCTTCGCGTGGTTTCGTGATCAGCAGCGCCCCGGCGCGCCGAAGGGCGTCGAGCTCGACGCCGCGATCGAGTCATGGCGCGGGCTCGCAAGCGAGGAGGGCGCGCACTTCGACAGCGAGGTCGTGATCGACGCGAGCGCGATCTCGCCGCAGGTCACCTGGGGAACGAACCCGGGGATGGTGCGCGCGGTCACCGAGCGCGTGCCCTCGCCCGAGGAGTTCGACAGCCCCGCCGACCGCGAGTCGACCGAACGCGCGCTGCAGTACATGGCGCTCGAGGCCGGCACGCCGATCGAGCAGATCGCGATCGACCGCGTGTTCATCGGCTCGTGCACGAACTCGCGCATCGGCGATCTGCGCGCCGCCGCCGAGGTCCTCGCCGGGCGCAAGGTCGCCGCGGGCGTCAGCGCGATGGTCGTGCCCGGCTCCCAGCAGGTCAAGGCGCAGGCCGAGGCCGAGGGCCTCGACGAGGTGTTCCGCGCCGCCGGCTTCGACTGGCGCGTCGCCGGCTGCTCGATGTGCCTCGGCATGAACCCCGACATCCTGCAGCCGGGCGAGCGCTGCGCCTCGACCTCCAACCGCAACTTCGAGGGCCGCCAGGGCCGCGGCGGACGCACGCATCTCGTCTCGCCGCAGATGGCCGCCGCGGCGGCCGTCGAGGGGCACTTCGTCGACATCCGCGAGTGGTCATGAGCGCGGGCGAGGCGAGCTCGCTCGCGCCCGGCGCGCACTGGCAGGACGAGGCGCTCGCCGCGAGCTTCGCCGAGCGCCGGCGAATCCTGATCCCGCTGCTCGAGCTGCAGGAGGATGTGCTCAGGCGCGTGTTCGCCAGGAGCGGGCACGCGGTCGCGCGCTTCCTCGACATCGGCGCCGGCGCAGGCGCCGTCAGCGAGCTGATGCTCGATGCCAACCCGGAGGCCGTCGGCGTGCTCGTCGACTTCTCCCGGCCGATGCTCGCCCGGGCCGCCGTCAACCTCGCGGGCGATGCCGGGCGCGTGCAGACCGTGACGGGCGACCTCAACGACCCGTCGTGGCGGCAGCAGCTGCCGGGCGGACGCTACGACGCGATCGTCTCGGGCCTTGCCATCCACCATCTCCCGCCCGAGCGCAAGCCCGCGCTGTTCGCCGAGCTGCTCGAGCTGCTCGAGCCCGGCTCGATGTTCGTGAACATGGACTACGTTGCGATCGAGGGGCCACTGCGCGGCCTCTTCGACGAGGAGATGCTCGCGGCAGCCGTGCGCGCCGAGCGCGAGAGCGGCGGCAGCCGCCACGAGCATGAAGTCGAGCTCGAGGACGACGACGACCGCCCCGACAGCGTGGAGGAGCAGCTGCGCTGGCTGCGCGCGGCCGGCTTCGAGCAGGTCGAAGTGCATTTCAAGTGGGCCGAGGCCGCCATCTTCGGCGGCGCGAGGCCCGGAAAAGGAGACCGGTAGTGCAACCAATCGAGACGATCAGCGGGCAGGTCAGCCACCTCGACCGCGCCGATGTCGACACCGACCAGATCATGCCCAAGCAGTTCCTCAAGCGCGTCGAGCGCAGCGGCTTCGGGCAGTTCCTCTTCTATGACTGGGCGAAGGAGCCCGATTGGGATCTGCCGCCCAACCCGATCCTCGTCGCCGGCGAGAACTTCGGCTGCGGCTCCTCGCGTGAGCACGCGCCGTGGGGCCTGCAGGACTACGGATTCCAGGCGATCGTCGCGCCCTCGTTCGCCGACATCTTCTACTCCAACTGCACCAAGATCGGGCTGCTGCCGATCGTGCTCTCCGAGGAGGACTGCCGCGCGCTCGCCGACGCCGGGCACGGGCAGGTCGACCTGCGCGAGCAGGAGGTCCGCTTCGCCGGCCGCCAGGTCGCGTTCGAGATCGACCACGAGATCCGCCACCGCCTGCTCGGCGGCCTCGACGACATCGCTCTGACGCTGCAGCAGGACGGCGCGATCGCGGCGTTCGAGCGCGAGCGCGAGCGCAGCGGTCCCGTCACGACCGCGCTGTGAGCGCGGCGGCGCTCGAGCAGGCCGCGGGGCGGAGACTCGGCGAGGAGTGGGTCGCGGCGTGGAACGCGCACGATCTCGACGCGATCA
Source organism: uncultured Solirubrobacteraceae bacterium (assembly GCA_963822245.1). Lineage (GTDB taxonomy): Bacteria > Actinomycetota > Thermoleophilia > Solirubrobacterales > Solirubrobacteraceae > Palsa-744. The sequence goes on along the minus strand of CAWGGR010000004.1, from coordinate 10,578 downwards.
TGGCCTCATACGCGCCGGCGATCGTCTTTCAGACGCCGACGATCATCGACACGTTGGGGATCCCCGACGGGGTCGTCCGCGGACGCGAGGCGCTGCGCGAGCACTTCACGCGCGGACTGCAGCGGCTGCCCGGCCTGCGCTTCGAGCTCGAGCAGATCTACGTCGGCGTGCGCTCGATCGCGATCACCTACCGCTGGGCCGACGGCACGCCCGTCGCCGAGTTGCACGACTACGACGAGCACCTCCTGATCGAGCGCGTGCAGGCCCTGTACGTAGGGCTCTCCTGGTAGCGTCGCGCGCGATGTCACACCACATCGTCACTCTCCCCGGCGACGGCATCGGCCCCGAGATCATCGCGCCGACGCTCGAGCTGCTGCGCGAGTTCGGGGACTTCGAGTTCGAGGAGCTCCCGTTCGGAGGGGCCTCGATCGACGCCCACGGCGTCGCCCTCACCGACGAGGTGCTGGCCGCATGCAAGCGCGCCGACGCGGTGCTGCTCGCGGCGGTCGGCGGCCCGAAGTGGGACACGACCGACCCGCACAAGCCGCGCCCCGAGCAGGGCCTGCTCGGGCTGCGCAAGGGTCTCGGGCTGTACGCCAACCTGCGCCCGGTCAAGCCGCTGCCCGCGCTGTATGACGCCTCGCCGCTGCGCCGCGAGCGAATCGAGGGGACCGACCTGCTCGTCGTGCGCGAGCTCACCGGCGGGATCTACTTCGGCGAGAAGACCCGCAGCGCGACCTCAGCGTCGGACGTCTGCACCTACACGAGCGAGGAGATCGAGCGGATCGCGCACACGGCGTTCAAGGCCGCGCGCGCGAAGGTCACGAGCGTCGACAAGGCCAACGTGCTCGAGACCTCACGGCTGTGGCGCGAGGTCGTCAGCGCGCTGCACTCACGCGAGTATCCGCAGATCACGCTCGAGCACGTGCTCGTCGACAACGCCGCGATGCAGCTCGTCGCCGCCCCGCGCCACTTCGACACGATCCTCACCGAGAACATGTTCGGCGACATCCTCTCCGACGAGGCCGCGATGATCACCGGCTCGATCGGGATGCTGCCGAGCGCGTCGCTGAGCGGCGATGGGCCCGGAATGTTCGAGCCGGTGCACGGATCCGCGCCCGACATCGCCGGGCAGGGGATTGCCAATCCGCTCGCGATGTTCCTGTCGGCCGCGATGCTCCTCCGGCACGGATTGGGCTTGGCAAGCGAGGCCGCCGCTGTAGAATCGGCTGTTGAAGGCGCACTCGCCGGGGGTCTGCGCACGCCCGATCTGGGCGGCGATGCGGGCACCGAGCAGGCGACGAAGGCAGTGTTCGACAATCTCAGATAGGAGCGCGATGAACGTGGAGCCCACCGACCTCATCTGGATGAACGGAGAATTCGTCGCCTGGGAGAACGCCAAGGTCCACGTACTCACGCACGGCCTGCACTACGGCACCGGCGTGTTCGACAGCATGCGCTGCTACGACACCGAGCTCGGACCGGCGGTGTTCCGCAACGCCGAGCACATCGAGCGCCTGCGCCGCTCGGCCGAGCTGTACTACATGCCGCTGCCGTTCTCCGATGAGCAGCTGCGGGCGGCGACGCTCGAGCTGGTGGCCCGTAACGGGCTCAGCGAGTGCTACATCCGCCCGCTGGTGAACCGCGGCTACGGCAGCATGGGCTTGAACCCGATGGAGGCGCCCGTCGAGGTCACGATCGCATGCTGGGAGTGGGGCACCTACCTCGGCGAGGAGGGCATGCGCAACGGCGTGCGCGCGATGACCTCCTCGTGGCGGCGGATCAGCCCCGACTCGCTGATCCCGCACGCGAAGGCCAGCGGGCAGTATCTGAACAACGTGCTCGCCAAGGTCGAGTCGGTGAAGGCCGGCTACGACGAGGCGGTCCTGCTCGACGACCACGGCCACGTGTGCGAGGGCACAGGCGAGAACATCTACATCGTGCGCGACGGCGAGATTGCGACGCCCGGGCAGCACAACTCGATCCTCGACGGCATCACCCGCCGCTCGATCATCCAGATCGCGCAGGATCTCGGCTACAAGGTCGTCGAGCGCGACATCGCGCGCGCCGAGATGTACCTTGCCGACGAGGTCTTCATGTCCGGTACGGCCGCGGAGCTCGTGCCGGTGCGCGAGGTCGACAACCACCAGGTCGGAACGGGCGAGCCCGGCGAGATCACGCGCGTGCTGCAGGCGGCCTTCGACGACGCCATCCACGGGCGCTCGGAGCGCTACCGCGAGTGGCTCGACGTCGTGCAGCCGGTGGCGCTCGAGACGCCCTCCGGCGAGACGCCCGCGCCGAGCCCGCAGACGACCGCGGGCTAGGTCGCCCATGCCCGACATACAGCTATACGACGCGACCCTGCGCGACGGCATGGGCGGCGGCGGCATGACCCTGACCGTCGAGGAGAAGCTGCGCGTCGTGCACGCCCTCGACGCGCTCGGCATCCCGCTGATCGAGGCGGGCTTCCCGTCCTCGAACCCGAAGGAGCAACAGCTGTTCGAGCGGCTCGCCGACGAGCGTCTCGGCGTCGCCGAGATCGTCGCGTTCGGCATGACCAGGCGGCGCGACAGCGCCGCCGCGGACGATGACGGGCTGCGCATCCTCGCCGAGGGGTTCGCGCCGGTCTGCACTCTTGTCGGCAAGGCATCCGTGCTGCACGTCGAGAAGGTGGTGCGCGCCTCGCGCGAGGAGAACCTCGCGATGATCGCCGACTCGATCGCGTTTCTCGTGCGCGCCGGCAAGCGCGTGCTGCTCGACGCCGAGCACTTCTTCGACGGCTTCGCGCTCGACCCCGGCTACTCGCTCGAGTGTCTGCGCGTCGCCGCCGCCGCGGGCGCCGAGCGGCTCGTGCTGTGCGACACCAACGGCGGCTCGCTGCCGCCGCAGATCCGCACGGCGCTCGCCGTCGTCAGTGAAGCGCTGCCCGGCGTCGCGCTCGGCATCCACACCCACGACGACTCCGGCTGCGCGGTCGCGAACACACTGGTCGCGGTCGAAGGCGGGGCCACGCAGGTGCAGGGCACGATCAACGGCATCGGCGAGCGCACCGGCAACGCCAACCTGATCACGATCATCGCCGATCTGCAGCTGAAGATGGGCTGTGAGGTGTTCTCACAGGAGCAGCTCGCGCGCCTGAGCGAGACCGCGCACCTCGTCGACGAGCTGCTCAACCGCTCGCCCAACCCCGCACAGCCGTACGTCGGCAAGCACGCGTTCGCGCACAAGGCCGGCCTGCACGCCGCCGGTGTGCGCGCCGACGCGCAGACCTTCGAGCACATCGATCCGGCCGTCGTCGGCAACAGCCGCGACGTGCTCATCTCCGAGCTCTCCGGACGCGGGACGATCGTCGAGAAGGCCCGCGAGGCGGGCATCGACGCCGATGAGCAGCTCGCCCAGCGCGTCGTCGACCGCGTCAAGGAGCTCGAGCACGAGGGCTTCCAGTTCGAGGCCGCCGACGGCTCCTTCGAGCTGCTGATGCGCAAGGAGGCCGGCGTGTACGAGCCGCTGTTCCGCCTCGAGTCCTGGCGGCTGACCGTCGACAAGCGCGCCGACGGCAAGGTCGAGACCGAAGCCGTCGTCAAGATCTGGGTCGACGGCGAGCGGTACGTGCGCAGCGCCGAGGGCAACGGCCCGGTGCATGCGCTCGACCAGGCCCTGCGCGCGGCGATCGGCGAGCTGCACCCGCACCTGCGCGACATCGAGCTGGTCAACTTCAAGGTCCGCATCCTCGATGAGACGAAGGGCACCGGCGCGATCACGCGGGTCCTCATCGACGCCTCCGACGGGCATGACGTGTGGGGCTCGATCGGAGTCTCGGAGAACCTCATCGACGCCTCCTGGGACGCGCTCGTAGACTCGCTCGAGTACGGCATGCAGCCGGGAGGACGGCCCGCGCCGGACGCCGGTGCCGAGCCGGCGTCGCACTCGCGCGACCGGGTGTAGTGGCCTCGCGGGCGCACAGCGGCCGGCGCCCGGCGCGGGACCCGGCGGCTGAGGTGATCCCGCTCGCCCGCCCCGTGCTCGGCGAGCCCGAGGAGCGCGCTGTGATCGATGTGCTGCGCTCCGGGCACCTGTCGCTCGGGCCGCGTCTCGGGGCCTTCGAGCGGGCGTTCGCGGCGCAGGTCGGCTCGCCGCTCGCGAGCGCCGTCAGCAGCGGCACCGCCGGGCTTCATCTCGCGCTGCGCGCGGTCGGCGTCAGCGACGGCGATGAGGTCGTCACGAGCCCGTTCTCGTTCGTCGCCTCCGCCAACGCCGCGCTGTTCGAGCGCGCGCGCCCGGTGTTCGCGGACATCGACCCGCTGACGCTGAACCTCGACCCCGACGGGGCCGCCGCGGCCGTCGGTGAGCGCACCCGCGCGCTGCTGCCCGTGCACATCTTCGGCTATCCCGCCGACATGCCGGCGTTCGAGCGGATCGCGCGGCGGCACGATCTCGCGATCGTCGAGGATGCCTGCGAGGCGCTCGGCGCGCGCCACGAGGACGGCACAGCCGTCGGTGCGGGCGCCAACCCGGCTGTGTTCGCGTTCTACGCCAACAAGCAGCTGACGACCGGCGAGGGGGGGATGGTGACGCTCAGCGATCCGGTCATGAAGGAGCGGATCGACTCCGAGCGCAACCAGGGCCGCGCGCCCGACATGGACTGGCTCGACCACGATCGCCTCGGCTTCAACTACCGCCTGACCGACATCGCGTGCGCGCTCGGCATCGCGCAGCTGCAGCGCCTCGAGCAGATGCTCGCAGGGCGCGCACGCGTCGCCGGCCTGTACCGCGACGCGCTCAGCGACCTCGACGAGCTCACGCTGCCGTGCCCCGACAGCGGCGGCGCGCGTCGCGGCTGGTTCGTGTTCGTCGTGCAGCTGCCAGCGCGGGTGGCCCGCGACGAGGCGGTTCGCGAGCTTGCCGCCGCCGGCATCCACAGCAAGCCGTATCTGCCTGCGATCCACCTGATGAGCTTCTACCGCGAGCGCTTCGGCCACCGCGCCGGCGAATTCCCGGTGTGCGAGGACGTCGCCGCGCGCTCGCTCGCGCTGCCGTTCTTCCCGCAGATGAGCGAGGGGCAGGTGGCCCGCGTGGCCCAGCAGCTGCGCGCCGTGCTGTCACACTGAGCGCCCGTGTCGCGCTTTCACGAGCCTCAGCACCCGGACTTCCAGCGGCTGAACGCGTCGATCGGCTTCGATCGCCGCCTCTGGCCGCAGGACATCGCGCAGTCGCGCGCGCACGCGCGGATGCTCGCCGAGCGCTCGATCATCACGGCCGCCGACCGTGACGCGCTGCTCGCCGGGCTCGACACGGTTGCACGCGAGCTGGAGCAGGGCAGCTTCCCGTTCGCCGCCGACGACGAGGACATCCACATGGCGATCGAGCGGCGCCTGACGGAGGTCGCCGGGCCGGTCGGCGGCAGGCTGCACACGGCGCGCTCGCGCAACGACCAGGTCGTCACCGACCTGATCATGTACACCCGCGAGCGCGCCGCCGAGGCCCAGCGCGCGACGAGCGCGCTGATGGCCGTGCTGCTCGAGCGCGCCGAACAGCACCGCGACTGGCCGATGCCCGGCTATACCCACCTGCAGCGCGCGCAACCGGTCTATCTCGGGCATCATCTGCTCGCCTACTTCTGGATGCTCGCCCGCGACCGCTCGCGCTTCGCGTTCGCCGAGCGCGCCTGCCGGCGCCTGCCGCTCGGCGCGGGCGCGCTCGCGGGCGTCAACTTCGACACCGACCGCCGCCGCGTCGCCGACGAGCTCGGCTTCGCCGGCGTCGCGCCGAACTCGATCGACGCGGTCTCCGGACGCGACTTCCTGCTCGACTACCTCGGCGCAGCCGCGACCTGCGCGACGCACCTCTCGCGCCTCGGCGCGGAGCTCGTGCTGTGGTCGAGCGCCGAGTTCGGCTTCTGCGAGCTCCCCGACGCGTGGACGTCGGGCTCCTCGATCATGCCGCAGAAGAAGAACCCCGACGCCGCCGAGCTGCTGCGCGGGAAGGCGCCGCGTGTGGTCGCGCATCTCGCCGCCGTCCACGGCGTCATGCACTCGCTGCCGCTGACATACAACAAGGACCTGCAGGAGGACAAGGAGCACCTGTTCGACACCGTCGACACGCTCGAGCTGGCGCTCGCGGCGGCCGCCGGGATGCTCGCCGGCGTCAGCTTCGCGCGCGAGCGTCTGCGCGAGGCCGCCGCCGATGAGATGCTCGCCGCGACCGACATCGCGGACCTGCTGGTACGCCTGGGGATGCCGTTTCGCGAGGCGCACGGGGTCGTCGCGGGACTAGTCCGCAGCGCGCTCGACGCCGGCAAGCAGCTGTCGGAGCTGAGCGATGCGGAGCTCGCCGCGCAGAGCGAGCTGCTGAGCGTCCACCGCGCCGACTTCGAGCAGGTGCTCGCGCAGAGCTCCTGGCTGGAGTCGAAGGTGTCCGAGGGGGGCACCTCCTCGCCCCGCATCAGCGAGCAGCTCGCGCTCGCTCGCCGCGTGCTCGATGAGGCCCCTTCCGCCTGACTTCTACGCGCGCCCGGTGCTCGAGGTCGCGCGCGAGCTGATCGGCTGTAGCGTCTCCCACGAAGGCGTCGGCGGCGTGATCGTCGAGACCGAGGCCTATCACGACAGCGAGCCGGCGTGTCACGCGTTCGTCGGCGTGACGCCGCGCACCGAGCCGCTGTTCGGCGCGCCCGGGCGCGCATACGTCTACCGCTCCTATGGCATCCACGCGCTGCTGAACGCAGTCTGCGAGCCGCCGGGGATCGGCGCGGCGGTGCTGATCCGCGCGTTGCAGCCGCTCACCGGCCTCGAGCGGATGCGCGCCCGGCGCACCGGGCCGCGGGGCAGGGTTCCCTCCGACGGCGAGCTGTGCTCGGGGCCGGGCAGGCTCACGCAGGCACTCGCGGTCGGGCTCGGCGAGAACCGCACATCGCTCAGCAGCGGGCCCGTGCGCATCCATGCGCGCAGCGCCGACTGGCGCGAGCCGGCGATCCGCACGGGCGCGCGAATCGGCATCTCGCGCGCCGTCGAGCTGCCCTGGCGCTTCTGTCTCGCCGGCAACCCGCACGTCTCACGGCCGCGACCATGAGCAGCCCGGGCCGCCGGCCGCCGCGCGGGCGCGGGCGCGGGCGCGCAGCTACCCGCCTGGGCTGACGCCGCCGGTCTGCGAGGGCGTTGCCGGCACCGCCGGAGTCGCCGGTGCCGGCGTCGGCGCGCTCGGCGCTTCGTGGGCCGGCGCCGGGGTCGCCGGCGCGGCCGCGTGTTCGGGGACCGCCGATCCGGCGCCGCCGGCGGCTTCGCCGCCCGCGGCGCCGGGCGCCGAGCTCTTGGCGCCGCTCTTCGCCGGGCCGCTCGGGGTCGTGCCCTGGGACGGTGCGCCTTCGCCCGCCTGGTGCGCGCCTTCTTCGCCGCCCGAGCTCGGCGATTCGCCGCTCGTACTCGACGCGCCCGAACTCGCGTGATGTTCGGCGCGGTCCTTTTCGATCGCCAGCGCGGACATCATGAAGTCGTGCCAGATCAGCGCCGGGAAGGTCCCTCCGAGCACCGGGGTGCCGTTGAAGTCGGTCGTCATCGGGATCAGCTTGTTCGGGTAGCCGACCCACACCGCGACCGTGAACTTCGAGTCCCAGCCGACGAACCAGGCGTCGCCGTAGTTGGAGGTGGTACCGGTCTTGCCGGCCGCGAACTGCCCGATCGCGGCCGCCCGGCCGGTGCCGTACTCGAGCACCGTCTCGAGCATCGAGGTCTCCGTCGCGGCCGTCTGCGGCGACAGCACGCGCCTCGTCTCGACGCGGTTGCGGTCCACGTGTGCTCCGTCGGGGAGGCGGCGGCTGCCGGCGGAGACTTCCTGGATGCCGACCGGCGCCCCCGCTTCGGCCATCGAGCCGCTGACGCGCCTGCCGCCGTGGGCGATCGTCTCATACGCGTGCGCCATGTCGAGCGGCGTGACACCGGTCGTGAGCCCGCCGATCGTCATCGCCGGGTTGATCGACAGCGGCGTCGTGATCCCCATCTTGTGCGCCAGCAGCGCGATGTTTCTGGTGCCGACCTTGAGCCCGACTTCGGCGTAGATCGAGTTGTCCGAGAACGCCGTCGCCGCGGTCAGCGTGTTCGAGCCGGTGTAGTTGCCTTCGTCGTTGTGCACGACGAAGCGTTCCTGCCCGTGCGTGTTCGGGACGATGAATTCCTTCTCCTTGGAGGTCCACACCGATTCGGGCGAGATGCCGTCTTCGAGTGCGGCCGCGAGGTCGAAGGCCTTGAAGGACGAGCCCGGCTGGCGCTCGCCCTCGGTCGCCAGGTTGAACGGGCTTTCGTCGTAGTCGCGCCCGCCGACCATCGCGCGCACCTCACCGGTCGAGTTTTCGATCGCGACAAGCGACGCGGTCGGCCCGCCCGGGTATGCGAGATACCCGTTGACCGCCTGTTCGGCGGCGCGCTGCAGTTCGATGTCGAGCGTCGTCTTGATGTGCAGGCCGCCGTCGAACGCGCGCGGAGCGCCGTAGCGTTCGATCACCTGCTGCTGCACCCAGCTCGTGAAGTAGCCCGCGTCGAGCCCTTCGACCGTCTGCTCCTGCGGCGCCTGCACCTGCTGCGCCGTCGGGATCGGCTGGCGCAGGCTTTCTTCATAGACCGCTCGCGTCAGATAGCCCTGCTCGAGCATCTGGCGCAGGACGACGTCGCGTCGTTCCCGCGCGGCCTGCGGATGGTTCGCCGGGTCATACTCGGTCGGCGACTGGATGATGCCGGCGAGCAGCGCCGCCTCGGACGGCTGCATCTGCACCACGCACAGCTGATGACCGGGCATGCCGCAGCCGAGATGGTTGGCCTGCTGGCCGAAGTAGGTCTGCGCGGCGGCCTCGATCCCGTACGCGCCGTTGCCGAAGTAGATCGTGTTGAGGTAGGCGGCGAGGATCTTTTCCTTCGACCACTTGTGTGAGAGCTGGTAGGCGAGTGCCGCCTCCCTGAGCTTCTCGAAGATCGTGCGGTGCGACTGCGCCTGCAGCGCGTTCTTGATGAACTGCTCCTCGATCGTCGAAGCGCCCTGGGCGTCGCCCTCGTGGCGGATGTCGGCGACGAAGGCGCGTGCGATGCCGCGGATGTCGATGCCGCTGTTGCTCTGAAAGCGCTTGTCCTCGATCGAGATCACCGCCTCCTTGACGATCCGCGGGATCTGCGCGGGCGTGACGATCACGCGGTTCTGCTGGCTGAGCACGCCGAGCGGGCGGCCGAGATCGTCGACCAGCACCGAGCTTTCCGCGTTCTTCAGCTGCGAGAAGCGCGTCAGCGACGGCAGGTCCGAGGCTATCGACACGAACACGCCGAACACGAACGAGATCATCCCGAGCAGCAGGACCGCGAAGATGATCGCCAGCAGCCGCAGTCGCTTGACACGGGGCTTGGCGACCGATCTGCGATCGGGGGTCGTTATGTCCGGGCGATCGTCATCGCGCATCAGAAAGCTGTGGAGCGGACCCCTCCGAGACACCGGGAGATGATCCTGTCCCGGACGGCGTGAGCGACAAGGCGGCGCGGCACGGCGGGACCCTCCAACTGGCGAGAGTCTAGCATTGGACTCTGATGCCGAACGCACCAGAGGAGGATCAGCGGGAGGCTGCCGTGCTCGCCCAGAAGCTGTCCGAGAACGCCGTCGACAGCCTCCCCGAGGGGGCCCTCGCCGCGCGTTTGCAGAGCGCCGCGCGCGAGCAGCGCCCGCTGCGCGTGAAGCTCGGCATCGATCCGACCGCGCCGGAAATCCACCTCGGCCACGCGGTCGTGCTCGGCAAGCTCCGCCAGTTCCAGGACGCCGGCCATCGCGTCGTCCTGATCATCGGCGACTACACCGCGCGTGTCGGCGATCCCTCCGGGCGCTCGAGCCTGCGCCCGATGCTCTCCGAGGAGCAGATCGAGGCCAACGCGGCGACCTTCCAGGAGCAGGCGCTGAAGATCCTCGACGCCGATCCCGAACGCCTCGAGGTCAGGCGCAACAGCGAGTGGCTCGACATGAGCATGATCGAGCTGCTCGGCCTGCTGCGCACGACCACGGTCGCGCAGATGCTCGAGCGCGACGACTTCGCCAGACGTCTGTCCGCGCGCGAGCCCGTGTCGATGCTCGAGCTGCTGTACCCGCTGCTGCAGGGCTATGACTCGGTCGCCGTCGCCGCCGACGTCGAGCTCGGCGGCACCGATCAGAAGTTCAACCTGCTGCTCGGGCGCGACATCCAGCGCGCGTACGGGCAGCCCGAGCAGGCGATCATGACGATGCCGATCCTCGTCGGCACCGACGGCCATCGCAAGATGTCGAAGTCGCTGGGCAATCACATCGGCGTCACCGACGCGCCCGAGGAGATGTACGGCAAGACGATGGCGATCCCCGACGAGGCGATCGGCGAGTACCGCAGGCTGCTGCTCGGGCCGCTCTCGAGCGGCGCAGCCGCGGCGCCAGCGCCCGACGCGATGTCCCCGCGTGACGCCAAGCGCGCGCTCGCGCGCGGGATCGTCGCGGCGCTGCACTCCGATCGCGCCGCCGCCGCCGCCGAGCAGCACTTCGACCGCGTCTTCGTCCAGCGTGAGGCGCCCGAGCAGATCGAGGACGCGGTGTTCG
>CAWGGR010000003.1:0-237927 GCA_963822245.1 uncultured Solirubrobacteraceae bacterium | reverse complement strand
TACGCGCCGTCCTCATGTTCCTCGGTACGTAACCCAGTTGCGGCGCGGCAATCGGCCGCAGCCCGCGCGACGAAAGTTCGATGCAGGGCCGGGCGGGTACTCATGATCTGGGTCGATCTGGGTCTCTCGTTGGGCGGCGCAGGCCGTCATCCGTCGAGCACGGCCCGATGCGTGTCCCGGCAGGACGCGGCCGAATGGGAACGAGCAAAGCTGCACGGAGAGCATGCGAGCGTTAGCAGCGCTTGATCGCGGTGAGAACATATGTTCGTGTTCGTGATCGGTGCCGCACGACCGATGCAGCAGCTCGCGGCAGAACTAGATCGACTGCGGCAGGGCTGAGATCCGCTTGGTACTTCCGCCTAGTCGGAATCGTCACCCAGCCATACTCAGGAGGGCGATGCGACGCAGGCTCTACCGACCGGCCCTGCTCTTCGTAGCGGGCTTCGCGATAGTCGTGCTCTTGGGTTTGCTCGGGCTCGGGTACGTGCCGTGGTCGGGTGCCGTGCTGTGGGGCAGCTTGTTTGCGCTCACCGGCGAGAGAATCCGTTGGGGTCGGCGCCGCAGACAGGCGCGGGAGTAGCTGCCCGACCGGTCGAGCCTAGACGGCCGCAGGCCCGCCGGTCCGTCATTTCGTGGGCAACGTTCGCCAGGAGAAGGGAAGGCGCGTCGCGCTCGCTCTTGCGAAACGAGCCTCCGCAGCCGCCCCTCGCCAGCGTCAAAGCCGGCAGACTCGGCCGTACAGGTCGGCGCGTGCCCAGGCGCTACCGCCAAAACGGATCCTGCCTCGAGACTAGGTCCCTATTAAGCTTACGTGATGGCGAGTCCGCTGAGTCCGGTTTTGTCGGCTTCGCAGATCGCGACGCTGCGCGAGCGCGGCGAGGAGCGCACGGCCGGCGTCGGCGACATTCTGTTTCGGGTCGGCGATCGTCGCTACCCCTTCATCGTGATCCTCGAGGGAGAGGTGGCGATCATTGACGCCGGCGGGCACGAGATAGTTCGCCATGGGCCCTCTGGCTTCATCGGCGAGGTCAACCTGCTCTCGGGGCAGACCGTGTACCTGACGGCCGTCGTGACCGAGGCGATGCGCTACATCGCGGTTGACCGCGATGAGCTCCGATCGCTGCTGTTCGACGACGGGGCGCTCGGAGACATCGTGCTCTCCTCGTTCGTCGCCCGGCGCGAGGCGCTGCAGCTGGCGGACTCCGGCCTCGAGGTCGTCGGCCCGAGCTCATCGGAGGCGACGCGCCGGATCGCCGATTACGCGCGGCGCAACCGGCTCGCGTTCAGCTGGCGCGACCCCGAGCACTCAGAGGACCCGGACGCGGAAGCGATGCTGGCGGCGCTCGATGACTCGCAACTGCCTCTCGTGCGACTTCCCGGCGGCCAGGAGCTCCACAATCCGAGCGTCGGGGAGCTCTCCCGGGCGCTTGGCATCGGACTTGAGCTTGCCCCTCGGGAGGAGGTCGATCTGCTCGTGATCGGTGGCGGCCCGGCCGGCCTCGGGGCGGCTGTGTACGGGGCTTCGGAGGGCCTGGACACGCTCGTCGTCGAGGGCACCGCGCTCGGCGGGCAGGCCGGGACCTCGCGACGCATCGAGAACTATCTCGGCTTCCCCGCGGGCATCTCCGGCTCGGAACTGACGAGCCGTGCGGTGTCCCAGGCGCGCAAGTTCCGCGCGCGCACCGCGACCCCCTACCGCGCGGTCGCGCTCGAGCCGGGAGCCGCTCGCCACGTGGTGCGGCTCGATGAAGATCGCTCGGTCTCGGCCCGCGCGGTGGTGCTTGCAACCGGCGCGGAATACCGCCGACTGCCTGTCGAGGGCATCCACGACTACGAGGGCATCAGCGTCTTCTACGCGGCCGGCCCGCCCGAGGCCCAGCGCTGCGGGGGGACTCGGGTGGCCGTCGTCGGCGGTGGCAACTCAGCCGCCCAGGCCGCGATCTGGCTGGCGCGCGGTGGCGCTCTCGTGACCCTGCTGCACCGGCGAGCGCACCTCCGCGAGACGATGTCGGAGTACCTGATCATCGACCTCGAGCGCTACGGCGTCGAGGTTCGCGGCCGCAGCGAGATCACCGAGCTGCATGGGACGGACGGCGAGCTCGAGGGGGTGACCCTGCAGGACGGCGAGCGCATGGCCTTCTCCGTCCTGTTCCTGTTTCTTGGAGCCTCACCCTGCACCGATTGGCTTGACGGAGTCCTCGAGCGCGACGAGGACGGGTTCGTTCTGACCGGACCGGAGGTCGGCGGCGAGCACCTGCTCGAGACGAGTCTCCCGGGGGTGTTCGCTGCGGGGGATGCGCGCTCCGGGTCGGTCAAGCGATGTGCGACGGCTGTCGGCGAGGGCGCGATGGTCGTGTCCTTCATCCACCAGCGCATCGCCGCGACGTTCGTTGCTCCGAGCCAGCCATAACGACGGTTCGGTCGCGGATTCACACCCGCCCCCTGCGCCGCCAGCGCCGATCGAGCCAGGCATCTCCGATGGCGCCAGCTCGCACACGAATCTGCACACGCAAAGCGCGACCGGGCCGTGGAGCCAGACTGATCCTGCCTCCGCGACTGGAAGTTGGCTTTGTAGTGCGGGTTTGTGGCATGGGCACGGCGTCCCGGTTTTTCTGGGAGACGAAACGCGGGGTCCCGGCCGTGGGCGCTCGCCCAGGTTGAGGCTGCGGGAGGCACCCCGACGGGCAGATGCAGCCTGTCCCGCTTATCCCCGCCTTGCGTCCGATGTCAGAGCGCGCTGCAGCTCCGCTGCGCCGATCCCATCAATCCGAAGCAGCTTGTCGCGGGAACCGGCACCCCGCACGACCGAGACACTTCGCACTCCGACGCCAGCACGCTTGGCGATCAGGCGACAGAGTGCCGCGTTCGCCTGCCCATCAACTGGCGGGGCGGTCACGCGCACGAGCAGAAGACCATCGCGCTCCCCAGAAATCTCATTGACGCGATCGCGGGGGATGAGACGCACGGCGATCTTGCAGCTTTCCATGACCCCATTGTTCACCCCCTGAGCTCAAGACGCGTATCGGGCGTGCGCCTTTCAGCAAGGCTTCCAGCTGCCGCGATGGACGGGTGTCCGGTTGGGTGTGCTCGAGCATGAATGCGTCATGGGGCCGTGAGGGTGAGCGCGCCGGGGCCGGGTGCGGGCTGAACCTCGCGCGCGGTCAGTGACCCGCCGCAGCGGTCGCACTGGAGGTGTACGTGCGCCTCGCCGCCGCAACCGGCGTGGAGGTAGTGCACAGGGGGGCCGTCGTCGGCCATGTGCGCGTCGCCCCAGTCGCGCAGTGCGCGGATGTACCTGGGGCATCCTCACCAGCACACCCGGCGGCGTCAGCGACGCCGCCAAGCAGCTCAACCAGCTCGCACGCGATGGCAAGCTTCGCCCGATTGTCGGTGCGACATATGCCCGTCAGGACGCCGCGGCCGCACTCACCGCACTCAGAGAGCGCACCGCGCACGGCAAGAGCGTCATGCAGATCAGCTGAGGCGCACGTGCCCAAGCGCCGACGCTTGGGCACCTGAGTCCCGGATCTATCGGCTGCAGCCGATGTCGGCCGCAGCCGATGTCGGCCGCAGCCGGCCCGGCCAGCTAGCTCGCGGCGTACTCCTTCTCTGCCTCGTCGAGTTCGCGCTTGAACTCCTTGCTGTCGACGTCGATTTCCTTCTCGATCGACTTTTCGGCGCGCGTCAGCACCTTGTCGAGCTGCTCTTCAAGGCGCGACTCGCCGATTATGAGCAGCGTCGCCTGCCCCGCGTCGATGAGGTCGCCCATCTCCTTGGCGTCGTCTCTCGCGATGCCCTTTTTGAAGTGCCCGCCGAGACCACCGATGATGCCGCCGAGCAACGCCGCGGGGACGACCGCGGGCGCGGCCAGGACCCCGACCGCAGCTCCGACGGCGATACCTCCCCAGGCGCCATGCTGGGTTGGCTTCTCGTGCTTCTCGACGTGGACCTTGCCGTCCGCGTCCTTCGTGACCAACGCGACGTCATAGGTGCCCACAAGCTTGGCCGCGTGCAATTCGAGGAGGACCTCGTAGTCGCTCTCGGCCGCGACGGCGTCGGCGTAGGTCGCTGCGTAGATGAAGACGGGTCTGTCGCTCATGTGATCTCCTTTCCAGGGGCTGGTTGCCGGCGATCGGCGCCGACGTCTCCGTGGGTTGGCACGGATTCGCGTGCTCCGGTCACTATCCTCGCCGGGCGCGCGCCCGGCATCCGCCAAAGGGCGCGAGCACGATGGGGAGTTACCCGCAACAAGGCGTGCTGGGAGCGGCGCGTCACTTTAGCCGCGGTCACTCGTGGCCGCAGACGATCCCGCGCACGCGAGGCGCGCGCCCCTGTCGCGCGGCCGAAGGACCCTGTCTACCCGATCGAAGAACGGCCTGCAAAACGGGCGATGGGGGCCGGTCGCCCGGCGCTCAGACGAGAGCGCACACACGCCCGCCGGGGTCGAGGCGGACTGCAGGCGCCGGGCGCAAGTCGCGTGGCGGCTGGCGTATGCTTGACGGATGGTTCTCTATACCTGTCCCGCACGAACTCACGGGGCGAGCGCGCCCTTGTACCCGCACCCGTGCGGAGTCGCAGCGCAGGCGCTCGACCGCGCGGGGCATACCTTTGCGGTGAAGAGCGTGGGAGGCTTCAAAATGATCCCGCTGAGCCGCCGTGGCAAGCGCGATGAGATCATTGCGCTCACGGGCCAGCAGGATGTGCCGGTGCTCGTGCTCGACGACGGCACGACCGTGCAGGGGACAAGCGCGATCGTCGACTGGGCCGCCAATCAGAGCCCCGCCAGCTGAGCCGCGACAACCGCCGAAGCACTTCACCCTCCACGGAGACTGACCCCAGGCCTGACAATGCCCTTTGTCAACATCGACGTCGGTTCGGTCGGCCCGCGCGGCCATATCACCCTGAACCGCCCCGACAAGCTGAACCCCCTCGGCACCGAGACCCTCGGCGCACTCGTCGATGCTGCGCACTGGCTCGACGAACAGCCCGAGGTCAAGGTTGTCATAGTCAGCGGCAACGGCCGCGCGTTCAGCGCCGGAGCCGACGTCGCACTCTTCTCAGGCGAGGACCAGGGCATTGCCGCCCGGCGCGAAGCGGCTGATGCGGGCCGGCAGATGGCGGAGGCGATCGAGGCGATGCGAGCGATTACGATCGCCCGCATCCATGGCCACTGCGTTGGCGGCGCGGTCCTGTTGGCCGCCGCCTGCGACGTGCGCGTTGCCGCCGAGACCACCCGCTTCTCGATCCCCGAGCTCCAACTCGGCATCCCGCTGGGTTGGGGCGGCATTCCCCGACTCGTACGCGAGATCGGGCCTGCTTTGACCAAGGAGCTCGTTCTGACCTGCCGTCCCTTCACAGCGCAGGAAGCCCGTGGCATCGGCTTCCTCAACCGGGTGGTCGGCGAGGAGATGCTCGACGCGACCATCGAGGAGCTTGCAGCTCAGCTGCTCGAGAAGTCCGCGCTCACGCTCACAGCGACCAAGCTCGCCGTCAATGCCACCAGCCGTGCGATTGCGTCAACCTCAGGTGCCTGGAGTGACGCCGATGCCCTGCTCACGGCGCTCGGCGACCCGGAATCCAGGCGCGTCGCCGACGAGTACCTCGAGCGTCTGAGCCGTCGCTGAGGCTGCGCGAAGCTGTCCGCGACCCCAACACCGAAACCTCGGCGCTACGGCTGCCAGGTCGAGATCTCGAGCTCTGCACCGGCGACCCAGGCCACGATCGCTCCGGGGCCGAGCGGCTGAGTGGTCGCGATGCCGGCGAGCGATGCCAAAGGCGCCAGAGGCATCGGCGATGGCTGTATCGCGCCGCCGCCGGCCGGCTGCATCGCAACCGGGCTCGGCGGGACTGCTGCGGGGCCGTCGCTCCCTCCGAGCTTCAGCAGCATGTCGCCCGTTCCGTCGCGGAGCATCGGCATCAGCCCGATGGGCGACGCGCTTGGCGCTGAGAAGTGGCCGCTGCTGTCGCCGACTGTCAGCATCGTCTGTGGCGAGCTCGGATAGGTCGGTGGCATCGTGGACCAGCTCACGGTCCCGCCGCCTCCGTTCGCGGCCACCGCGTTGACGGGGCTCGCAAGATCTGCCGAGCCCGGCTGTAGCGCTACCGGCGCGCTGAGCGATCCGCCGGTCATCACCCGCGCGTAGGGGGCTGCGAAGTAGGGTTCGAGCTCCTCGTAGTCGCCTGCCTCCCAGGCGATGAGCGCATGGCCCGGTGCGCTGAAGGAGACGACCGGCAGCTCGGCCGGCGCGGGGGCGATCAGCAGCGGCGCACCGAAGCGGTGGCTGTGCGGGGCGGTGCTGAGCATCGTCGCGCAGGTGCGGATGGCGCGTCCGCAACTGACCGTGCCGTAGATGTGCGCGGCGCCGCCGCTGTCGAACAGCAACGAAGGCTCGTCCACCATGGCGCTCCCGGCTCGGCTGACGGCGCTTTCTGGGCCGAAGCGATGCCCTGGATCGCGCCATGCGGCCGCGACGCCGGGAGCGTTCTTGGTGTGTGCCACCCAGGCCAGGAGTACCTCGCCGTCGGGCGACGCCGCCAGCCGCAGGTCGGCGCTGAGGAACGGGCCGCTGTGGCCGACGATCTGGGGCGGCGACCACTTGTCTGAACGGCTGCGGTAGGCCGCCCGGATGGTGTGCGTGTAGAGGGCTTCGCCCCCGCGCCCGCGTGCCGCGTCGATCCAAGCGACCGTTGGTTCCCCCTGCGCGTCGAGCGCGACCGCGACATCACCGACCAGCGCGTCGCTGCTGTGCCACAGCGTCCGCTCGACCAGGCGATCGCCGGCGCCGACAAATGCCACGTGCACCGAAGCCCACGTCGGCATCGCCCCGAGGTCGCTCTCGCTCGCCCAGGCCAAAGCCGCGTCGCCGCGCGGATCGGTCGCCAACGCGATGTAGCGAACCCCCGCGTCGGAGCGGCTCACGGCCCACGGTTCAGACCATCCGGCCAGCGCTGGCGTCGCCCCGATCGCAAGCGCGGCCACAACCGCCAGGGCGCCGAAGACCCGGCTCCCAACAACGATTGATGTGCGATGGCCCATGCAGATCTCCTTTGCGGGACGCTGTCCTAGGCCCGACGTTATGCGCGGACGCGCGCCGGCTCATCAGGTCGAACCCGCTGGGCGCCCGCCCGTTTCTACTGACTCACGAAGAAACATCGATGACGGCGGTCTCTCGCGTAAGCTGCACGCGGAGTAGGCTGGAGCATGAAGTCCGATCTCGACCGATCCCATACCGATCACAGGGGGACCCGATGAGCACGCAGACGACGATCGACAGCGACGAGCTCTTCATCGGGGGTGAGTGGATCGAGCCGCAGGGCCCGGGTCGCATATCCGTGCTCGCCGCGAGCACGGAGGAGCCTGTGGGGTCGGTCCCGGACGGGACGAACGCCGACATCGACGCCGCCGTGCGCGCGGCACGTGCCGCATTCGATGATCCGCGCGGTTGGTCGTCATGGTCCAGTGAGGATCGCGCGCAGGCCCTTGAGCGCCTTGCCGCGGCGCTGGCTGCCCGCGGCGAGGAGATTGCGCATCGCGTCTCACTGCAGAACGGCATGCCGATCTCATTCGCGCTGCAGGTCGAAGCTGTCTTTCCGGGTCTGCTGGCGCAGTACTACGCCGGACTGGCTCGTCAGACCGCACTTCAGGAAGATCGCCAGGGATTGCTCGGCGGCACGATTCACGTGCTGCGCAAGCCCGTCGGTGTCGTCGGGGCGATCGTGCCGTGGAACTATCCACAGACCCTCGCGATGTTCAAGCTCGCGCCGCTGCTCGCTGCCGGTTGCACGGTCGTCATGAAGCCGAGCCCGGAGACCGTGCTCGACGGCCTGCTGCTCGCGGAGGCGATCATCGAGGCCGGCCTGCCGCCCGGTGTGGTCAACCTCGTGCCCGCCGGCCGCGACGTGGGTGCGTACCTGGTCGAACACCCAGGAGTCGACAAGGTCACGTTCACAGGGTCGAGCGCGTCCGGTCGCACCATCGCGCGGCGCTGTGGCGAGCTGCTGCGCCCGGTCACGTTGGAGCTCGGCGGCAAGTCGGCTGCGATCGTGCTCGACGACGCCGACCTCGCCGGTGCGACAGAAGCCCTGTTCGGCGCGACGATGGCGAACAACGGCCAGACCTGCAACATCGGCACCCGGGTGCTCGCGCCGCGCGCGCGCTATGACGAGGTCCTCGAAGTCTTCAGCGGCCTCGCGAACGCGCTCGTGGTCGGCGACTCGCTCGACCCGGCAACCACGATCGGTCCGCTCGCGAGCGCTCGCCAGCGCGAGCGCGTGGAGGGCTACATCGAGAAGGGCCGCGCGGAGGGCGGGCGGATCGTCACCGGGGGTGGTCGCCCGCCGGAGCAGGAGCGGGGCTGGTTCGTGCAGCCGACGATCTTCGCCGACGTCAACAACAGCGACACGATCGCACGCGAGGAGATCTTCGGCCCCGTGCTCGCCGTGATCCCCTACGACGGCGTCGATGACGCCGTCGCGATCGCGAACGACTCCGAATTCGGCCTCGGCGGCAGCGTCTGGAGTCGCGATCCCGAGCGAGCGCAGGATGTTGCGCGGCGCGTGCAGACGGGCAGCATCGGCATCAACCACTACGCGCTGGACCCCGCCGCGCCGTTCGGCGGAGTCAAGGCGAGTGGGATCGGGCGCGAGCTGGGCCCGGAGGGCCTGGACGCGTACCTGCAGCTGCAGTCGATCTATGAGGCTGCGCCACAGGCCCCCGACGCGCCGTAGTGGCCAGCTGATCGCGGCGGCCAACGTTTGCCGCCGGGCGGGCGGGCGGAGCGCCGCGCTGTCGCGCTCGAGCGCGCTCGCGAGTCGGCGCGCGCTAGCTCTCGACCGGGTGGCTCCGGCTGCGGTGGGCGACGTAGAAATGCAACGCCGCGGCCGGGACCAGGAGCAACCCCCACCAGCCGCCAACGCCGTATCCGTAGAGGATGCCGGTGAGAGCCAGTAGCCAGATTCCGATGAGCACGCGCACGGGCACCATCACACGCCGGTGCCTGTACTCCCATGCCCACGACCGTCGGAGTCTGCTTCGCAGGCGCATCGACCCCGCGCCTCTGAGCAGATCGGCGAGCTCCGCGGGTCGCGGCCACCGCTGGCCCTGCTCGGCGGCGGTCATCAGCACCGAGAGCATCTCCTGCTCATGCTCGCGGCGAAACGCGGCGGGGTAGCACGCGAGCAGACGCCGATAGCGGCGCTCGAGATCAGAGTCGTCGCTCATCGCAGCGCTCCGGAGGGCTCGAGCCGCGACATCGCGACGAGGGCGTTCGCCTGCATGCGAGCTGCCTCGGCGGCGAGCCGCTCTTCCCCCGTCCCCGTAAGCCGGTAGTAGCGGCGCAACCGACTGTCCACGATCTCCTCGCGCTCGACCTCGATCAGCCTGTCCGTGCGAAGACGCTCGAGAGCCGAATACAGGGTCCCGGCGCGGAGTAGGACGCGGCCGTCTGAGATCTGCTCGACGTCGGTGATGACCCCGTAGCCGTGCTGGCTGCCGCCGGCCAACGCGGTCAGGATCAGGAACGTCGCCTCCTGCATCGCACGCTTCCTCATAGAGACAGTATATACCGATCAACTGTTGCTGGCAAGGCGGTGGCCTCTCGCCCGGGACGCAGAGATCGGGCTGCCTCGGCCCCTGCGAGCGCTCTCGCGCAGGAGCAAACGCGCGCCGCCCGGCCCTCGCGCCTAGGATGCGGAGTCTACGTTCGTGTAAGCCGACTGTTATGAGGAGACCGTATGCCTGGACCGGTGCTGTTCTGCTACGACGGGTCGACGGGGTCGCGCGCGGCGATGGCCGCGGCGGCGGAGCTCGTTGTCCATCCGGCGCCCGCGGTGGTGCTGACGGTCTGGCAGCCCGCGGCGATACTGCTGGCGCGGGCCGGGGGCTTTGGCGGCAGCTACCTCAGCGACGAGGACAAGGTCGACGGGGAGCAGGCGCAGTTGGCCGCTGACGCCGCCGAGGAGGGGGTGGCGCGCGCGCGTGAGCACGGCTATGACGCGAGCGCTCGAGTGGAGGAGGCCACGGAGGGCGCGGGCCGCAGGATCCTCGAGGTCGCCGACGAGCTCGACGCGCGCCTGATCGTGTGCGGCCGGCGCGGACGCGGAGCGGTCGCCTCGGCGCTGCTCGGCAGCGTCTCGCACGTGGTGCTCGCCCACGCCGGTCGCCCTGTGCTGATCGCCCCGGAGCGCTGAGGAGGGTCGCTGGACGCCTCGGACGAGCCGCCGGAAGCAGGTCACGCAACGCGCTGACTTCGAGCCCGATGGCGGCTGCCTGCGCGGCGCTCCGCGCGCAGCCTCACGCGACGTGCGCGGTCGCCGTGGCCTCGATCACGACGTCGCCGCTCTGGCGGGTCGCCGCCAGCTCCAACGTTGCCACGCCGGCCTCGACGGACGCGACGCGGCCCGTCAGCGACAGCTCGTCACCGGGCCATACCTGCCCGGTGAAGCGCATCGTCAGCGTGAGCACGTTCGCCGGGCCGATCCAGCGGGCCAGGCGCTGCGCCAGCGCGCCGCCCTGGAGCATCCCCATCGAGAAGACCGACGGCAGCCCGAAGCTGTGCGCGAGCGGCTCGTCGTGGTGGATCGGGTTGAGGTCGCCGCCCGCGCCCGCGTAGCGCACGATGTGCGTGCGCGTTATCGGGCCGATCACCTCGGCCGGCATCTCGTCGCCGGCCGCGAGCTCGGCGCGCGCGGCGCGCGCCCCGTTCGCGACCTGATGAGCGCTCATCAGCGCTCCCGCTCGATCAGCGTGTCGCGCTTGCGCAGGACGACCTCGCCCTCGGCGTCGAGGTACTCCGTCTCCAGAACGACGAGCGTCATCGCCCCGCCGCGCTTGCCCTCGCGGGTTCTCACGTCGGCAACCTTCGTGTGCCCGGACAGCGCGTCGCCCGCGTGCAGCGGGCGCAGGTACTCCCAGGAGGACTCGCCGTGCAGCAGTCGCGCGAGGTCGATGCCGAGCGCAAGCGCGGTGCCCTCGGCGCCCGCTGTGGCCCAATGGGCTGCCAGCGTGCTCGCCGTCAGAGGTGCGGGAATGGCGCCGAAGCCCGCGGCTCGCGCCGCGTCGGGGTCGCGGTAGACGGGGTCGTCGTCGAACAGCGCCGCGGCGAGATTCATGATGTTGCACTGCTCCAGGAGGAACTGCGCCTCGCCCATTTCTCGGCCGATGTCGGCGGTCGTCGCCATCGCTCCTCCTACGCGCTCACGGGCTTGTAGACGGTGACGACGGCGGCGCCACCGAGGCCGAGGTTGTGCTGCAGCGCGACCTTCGCGCCGTCGACCTGGCGGGCGTCGGCGGTGCCGCGCAGCTGCCAGGTCAGCTCGCTGCACTGCGCCAGACCCGTCGCGCCGAGCGGGTGCCCCTTGGAGATCAGCCCGCCTGAGGGGTTCACCACCGGACCGGCGCCACCGTAGGTCGTCGCCGCCGCATCGACGAGCTTGTGGCCCTCGCCCTCCGCGGCGAAGCCGAGCGCCTCGTAGGTGATCAGCTCGTTCGTGCTGAAGCAGTCGTGCAGCTCGCAGACGTCGATGTCCTCGGGCGCGACCTGTGCCTCCTCATAGGCCCGCCGCGCGGCCGCTGTGGACATGTCGGCGCCGACGATCCTGATCGGCGAGGACTCGAAGCTCGTCGGGAAGTCGGTGACCATCGCCTGGCCGGCGATCTCGATCGCGCGATCCCACAGCTCGTGCTCGTCGACGAAGCGCTCCGAGGCGACGATCGCACAGGCCGAGCCGTCCGATGTCGGTGAGCACTGAAGCAGCGTCAGCGGCGCGTATATCTCGCGCGCCGAGATGACCTCCTCGAGCGTGTACTCCAGCTGGAACTGGGCATACGGGTTGTTGACCGAGTGCTTGTGGTTCTTGTAGCCGATCCACGCGAAGTGCTCGGGCGTGGAGCCGTAGCGCTCCATGTGCTCGCGGCCCGCATTGCCGAACGTCTGCGGGGCATGGGGCGCGTCGGCCCGCGGATAGACCTTGTGCATCGCCTGATCGTGGCGGTCCATCGGGTTGGTGCGGTCGGTGTACTTCGCCGCGAGCGAGCCGCGCTCCATCTTCTCGAAGCCGAGCGCGATCGCGCAGTCGACCAGGCCGCCGCGCACCGCCTGGCGCGCCAGGAACAGCGCGCTCGAGCCGGTCGAGCAGTTGTTGTTCACGTTGACGACCGGAAGGCCGGTCAGGCCGAGCTCATACAGTGCGCGCTGGCCGGAGGTAGAGTCGCCGTAGCAGTAGCCGACGAACGCCTGCTCGATGAGGTCATAGGCGATGCCTGCGTCCTCGAGCGCCTTCGTGCCCGACTCGCGCGCCATGTCCGGGTAGTCCCAGTCGCGGCGCCCGGGCTTCTCGAACTTCGTCATCCCCACGCCGATAACGAAAGTGCGTTCGCTCATCGTCCGGTCCTCTCCTCGTTGGCCTGCCTGACTCCGCCAGCGTATCCCGATTTGCAGATCACGCGTCCGGTTCGTCCCGGGGTACTGGGGACGGGATCGTTGGCCTGGGTCGCCTGCGCGCCACCAAGCGGAGGGTGGAGGCCCCCGTCGTTGCTAGCGTCGCGCTCATGGCGATCCGACACTTGGAGCACGTTGGCATAGTGGTCGAGGACCTCGCGGCCGCGACCGCGTTCTTCGCCGAGCTCGGACTCGAGCTGCGCGGCGGGGGGCCGGTGGAGGGCGCCTGGGTGGACCGCGTGGTGGGACTCGAGGGCGTTCGGGCGGAGATCGCCATGATGGAGACTCCGGACGGGCACGGACGGCTCGAGCTGGTGCAGTTCCACGCCCCGTCGGGCGGGGACGGCGAGCGGCACGCGCCTGCGAACACCCTGGGCATCCGCCACGTCGCCTTCGCGGTCGAGGACATCGACGCCGTCGTCGCCGGCCTGCTGGCCCGCGGCGCGGAGCTTGTCGGCGCGGTGGAGCGCTACAGGGACAGTTATCGGCTCTGCTACGTCCGCGGCCCGGCGGGGATCATCGTCGAGCTCGCGGAGCGGCTCGGCTGAGAGCGGCAATCACGGCTCGACGCTGGCCTCGCCCGCGTCGGGGAGATCGGGCAGCGCGGCCGTCGCTCGTGCCGGCGCCGTCGCGGCGAGCGGCTGCTGGATGTCCGGACGGGTGAGTGCGAGGTAGGAAACGAGCACGAACACCGCGACCGCGAACACGATCGCCGTCGGGCCGTCGCCGAAGTCGAGCCCGCCGATGCTCTTGGGCTTGCTGATGTAGTCGGCGAAGGACGCGCCCAGCGGACGCGTGATCACGTAGGACATCCAGAACGCCGCGATGCCGTTCAGTCCAAACTGCCAGTGCGCCAGAGCGGGGATCAGGATGAGGATCGCGAAGAATATGCCCGAGTCCAGGTAGCCGAGGTTCAGTGAGGTCGCGGTGAAGTCCCCGAGTGCGGTCCCGAGGGCGAAGGTCGCGAACACCGTCGCCCAGTAGTACGTCTCGCGCCGCTGGGTCGTGATGCTGTGAATCGACAGCGTGCCCTCGTTGCGCTGCCACGCCCAGAAGATCGCGGCCAGGATCACTGCCCACAGCAGCGTCGTCCCGGCATACGGGATATGGACATCGAGATGCAGGAAATCCGAGACGCCGGTCCCGGTGATCGCGATCGCGAAGGCAAGGGACCAGTACGCAAACGCCTCGTAGCGACGGGCGCTGAACTGCAGCACGACCCCGACGACGATCACGAGCACCTCAGCGCCGCCGCCGCCGAAGTTGCCGTACGTCTTCAGGTAATCCGATGTCGCCTCCCCGCCGGCGGTCGTCAGGATCTTCACCACCCAGAAGACGAAGATGACCTCCGGGACCTTCGCCGCGACCGGCGCGGGAAGGAAGCGGCCAATCAGCGGAAGCTCGCCGTCCCGCGGCGCGGTCTGCCCGTTCGGGCGCGGCGAAGAGCGGCGATGCTGGTGCGCAGGTTCCACGTTGCCGAAGCCTCCCCCGGCTACAGGAAGGCGGCTGTGGCGGACAGCCGCGCCCCGTCGCGCGGGCTCGGATCGCGTGACTCGATCACCCGCGTCACGATAACTGCAGCGTGCTTGAGATCAATCATCCCAGAGGACCAACTGTCCGCGATCCGCGTCATCCAGAAGGGTGAGTCGCCTCATCATCAGGTCCTAGATGCCCATTCCGCGACGGTCGGCGGAGCGTCGAGTCACGGTGCTCCGAACCAGCGGGTCAGCGCGTCTGGCAATCCTGTGTCCGTGCCGTTGCCGACCCAGGCGACGTAGCCGTCCGGCCGGATCAACACGGCGGTGGGAGCGGTGACCTCGCCGAGCACCGGCAGCTCCCAGAGGCCATCGTAGCCGGCGTCGATCAGCTGGACGCGCTCCGCCCATGGCGCGATGTCAAAGCCGGCGGGCTCAGCGAGGTTCAGCAGCACAGGCTTGGCGTCGCGCAGCAGTTCGTAGACCCGGAGCGGGCCGGCGGCGCTCACGACGTCCAGATCGGGCATCCGGCGACCGAGCAGAAGGTGGCCCTCGCCGAGGTCGTAGTGGATGTCCAGCCCGGAAAGCGTCCCGGCGAGGCGCTTGCGAGGCTCGTCCATGCGTACCAGCTCGGAGACGACATCGACGAGCGGCTCGATGCGCTCGTCCGCGCGCATCAGCGCGGTTTTGGCCATCGTGTATCGGATCGCGCGGGCAGCGACCGGATGGCGCTCGTCCTGGTAGGTATCGAGGAGGCTCTCGTGCGAGGTCCCCTTGAGCACCTGGGCCAGCTTCCATCCGAGATTGACGGCATCTTGCACGCCGAGGCTGAGGCCCTGCCCGCCCGCCGGGTAGTGCACGTGCGCGGAGTCGCCGGCGAGCAGGACTCGTCCCGCCCGATAGGCGGCTGCCTGACGCGTCATATCGGTGAACCTCGAGATCCACGTTGGGCTGTGCGCCCCGAAGTCGGTTCCGTAGACGGTGACGAGCGCCTCGCTCAGATCGCCCAGCGTGGGCTCGCCGCCGGCCTCGATCTGCTTCTCGGTCACGGTCACGCGCACCGGCCCTCGATCGCTGTAGATGACCTCGCCGTCGCGGATCTCGTACTCGAGGCGGCCGATGCCGTGGACGCCGAGCGCATCCTGGCGAATGCCCAACTCGGGCTCCTCGCTCATCTCGACCTCCGCGATCAGGTTGCTCCTCGTCGGATCCCACCCGGGGAACTCGATGCCGGCCGCGCTGCGGGTGACGCTGCGTCCTCCGTCGCACCCGACGAGGTACTCGGCTCGCAGTGAGTCTCCGTCCGAGAGTGCAACGTCGACGCCGGCCTCGTCCTGCGCAAAGCCCGTCACCTCGGTTTCGTAGTAGAGCCGCACCGGCAGCTCGGCGAGCCACGCGGCCATGATCCGCTCGATCTGGTTCTGCCAGATCCCGAGCGAGTACGGATGGCGCGTCGGGAAATCGCTCATGTCCAAGACAGTCGTCGCAAACCTCGCGGCCTGAGCCACCTGTCCCTCGGCGAGGAACCGCTCGGCGACCCCGCGCTGATCGAGTACCTCGATCGTGCGCGAGTGAAAGCCCCCTGCGCGCGAGCCGACGAGCACGTGATCGGGGCGCCGCTCGACGACCGCGACGTCGATCTCCGCCAGTGCCAACTCGGCCGCCAGCATCATCCCCGCCGGACCGCCGCCTGCAATCACCACAGCATGCTCACTCATGGCCGCACTCCCATCCGACACCTCGACATCACCGCACGCATATTTCGTAAACCCCGATCTTCGTGGTTTCAGATCTCAGCCGGCGGTTATACAGCACGCCCCGAGACTTCATGAGGGGCTCCTCGGTGGTATAAATTGGAGGTGGACAGGGCGCGTGAGCGTGTTTCCACGGTCGTCATGGGCCGCTCGGCGCCCGCGTCAGTTAGCGGCGGGCGGCGGCGCTGGAGCGCGTTCCTCGCGCTCGCCTGCCTTGGCGTCGTCGCTGTGCGCGGGGCGGACGCCTCCGCGCTCGCGCAACGCTCCACAGAGCGGTTGGCCGGCGCTGGTCGCTCGGCGCGCTGCGACGTACCGGACGTGCGCGGCTATGTCCTCATGTACGCACGAGAACTCATCGCTGCATCCCACTGTCGGCCGGGTACGATCGCGCTTGCGCGACGCGCGTCACGGAACCCGGTGGTCCTCGGCGAGAGCCCCCCGCCGGGCACACACGGACACGTGGGGCTGCGAGTGAACCTTCGCTTCGGCCCGAGGCCGCGCGGCTGCGGGGCGCGTCACTTCCACGTACAGGTTCACGCAGCTGGCCTCGATGTCTGGACGGAAGTGCTGGGCGACCCCCACGAACCGGGAGCAGGCGGGTTCATGCTGGAGGCGTGCGCACCCCCCGCCGGAGCGATTGTGACCGTAGCGGATGCCAACGATCGCGAACTCCACGACTTGCACGCCGCAGGACACGTGCTCGCGTTCATCGAAACCCAGGTTGAAGAGGAAGGGTCACGCGAGGAACTCGTCGCCTTCGCCCTCGATCGCAGCTCGACGGGCCCTGGCTGCGAGCCGTTCATCGTCGGCTACCGGAACTGTCTTCTGAGAGAGGTTGTGGAGGAGGGGGGTCCCCAGCCGCCCGAACCGTTTGGTGAGGAATTCGCAATCGGCCTCGCCGGCTACGCGTTTGACACCTCAGGTGACATCGCTTGGATCCAGGAGTACCAGTCGTCGAGGCGTGCGCTGTACATCGTCATGGCGGGGTCAAAGACGGCCGTCAAGGTCGCCGAAGGCGGTCTCGGCGACGTCGCGCTGGGCGCCGGCGAGCTGACTTGGACCGCAGACGGAGTGGCCCACGAGCAAGCCCTCGCGGCGCTCGCGCAGATGGCCGAGCGAGGTTGACGTTCCTACGCGAGCTCGGAGATGCTGCGGTCGGCCCAGATGATCGCCTCGCGGTAGACCTGCTCGACATCGAGGTGATCGGCGATCAGCTCGCTCGCGGCTGCGAAGTCGCCGCGCTGATAGGAGGTGACGCCGCCGAGAAGTTCGCCGAGGGCGCCGGTGCCGTAGAGCAAGGCGTCGACGACGTCATAGCGGAACGGGAGCTGCTCGATGATCAGCTGCATCGGTACATCGGCAAGCGCGTCCGCGACCGAGAACAGGCCGACGGTGAAATACGAGTCCCCGGCTGCGCTGTCTCCCGCGCCGGAGAGCAGCTGGCACATGCGGGCCCGCACGAGCGCGGTCACGAGCAGCTCGTTGGGGACGTCGTGAACGCTCGCGAGAGCGACCATCATCGCAAAGCGGCGCACCGTCGCTGCGCCGAGCCAGGCGAGGCCTTCCTGAACGGAGCCGACGCGCCGTGGCAGGGAGACGTGTGCCGAGTTCGCATAGCGCAGCAGGCGCATGCTCAGGCCCGCATCGCGCGTGATGATGCGGTTGAGCTCGTCGAAGTCCTCGGTCGCGCTGAGCTCCACCATCGTGCTCAGCGAGGCGAGACCCTGTGTCGGTACACGCGAGCGCTGCATGCGCGAGGGCCGCGCAAAGAAGTAGCCCTGGAAGGCGTCGAAGCCGAGCACGCTGCAGCGCACCCATTCCGCGCGCGTCTCGACCTTCTCGGCGAGGAGGGTGAGGCCGGGATGGGTGGACCTGAGGTGCGAGACGAGGCCGTCAAGGGCCCGGTCGGTGTGCTCGAGCACGTCGAGCTTGACAATGCTCGCGTATCTCAGCAGCCGCTCCGTCTCGGGAGTGAGGCGGAAGTCGTCGAGTGCGATCTTGAAGCCTTCCGCCACGAGGTCCTCGAGCGCGCCGAGCAGTGCGTCGTCGACGACCTGGTCCTCGAGCAGCTCGAGCACGACGCGCCGCGGCGGCAGCGGCGGCGGGCGCACGCTCAGCAGAAAGTCCCGCGAGACATTCACATAGGCGATGTTGTCGCCGACCAGATCGCACAGGCCGACGTCGAACAGCCCGTCGAGAATCACCGTCGAAGTCGCCGCCCGGTCGTCGAGGACCCCCGCGCTCTCGGTGTTCGGTTCGCGAAACAGCAGCTCATAGCCGAGCAGCCCTCCGGTTCGGTCCAGGATCGGCTGCCGTGCCACGGATACCGCTGTGCGCCCGGTTGACGCCGCCGCGGCCCTACGGCCGGCGACCCGTGCCTTTCTCAAACGATGCGCCAACACACAAAATTGTCGGCCTGCCCTGACGGTAGCTTTAGTTGGCAGCGACCGCGTTGGACTCCGACGAAGGCGGGTTCTCGGCGCTGAAGTCTGCGGCTACGAGCGCGAGGAGCCGCGTGGCGACTGCGCGTCCTCGGCCTCGCCCAGCGTTGCGTACCGGGCCAGGCGCAACGCGAGCTCGAGCTCGAAGCGCCCGTCGGGGTTGTCGAGCGCGTCGCCGAACAGCTCGCGCAGCTGCGCCATCCGGTAGCGCACGGTCTGCGGATGCACGGCGAGTGAGTCGGCGATCGCCTTGCGCTGGCCCGGGTTGCGCAGCCACGCACGCAGCGTCAGGGCGAGGTTCCGCCGCGTCTTCACGCCGGGGATCGCTTCGAGCGGTGCGAGGCAGCGTCTGACCAGGTCGCTTGCGAGCTGCGGTTGCGCGGACAGCAGCAGGGCGAGGTCGTGATCGGCGGCGCGAACGAGCGGCGAGCTCTCGACGAGGCCGCGACGTATCAGCCTCAGCAGCGCAGTGGCCCGCTCGAGGCTGCGCGCCGCCTGCGAGACGGCCACCTCCGGGCCGAGCGCGAGCTGTGCTCCCGTGCGTTCGCTCGCCGCAAGCAGGCGTGCGAGTCGTCCCGGGCTGTCCGGGTCGAATATCGCCCCTACGAAATGCCCGCCCCTCGGCTCCAGCACGAAATGCTCGTGGCTCGAGCGCACGAACGCGTCGTAGAGATCGTCCGCGCCGGCGAAGAACGCGAGCGTGGGCGACAGTTGCGTGCCGGCTGCCCGGGCGGCGGCGTCGAGCACGTCGCGATCGGGCTGTGGTGTGCGTAGCAGCAGACGCAGCAGCTCGGTTCGCCGCGACTGTGTCGCACCGGAGCGGTGTGATTGCTCATCTGCGTAGCCGGCTGCGGCTTGGGTGGAAAGCTCATCGACGTAGCCGAAGCCGGTGCCGGCGAGCCGGTAGAGATACTCGGGCTCGATCCCCTGGGCGCTACCGACTTCGCTCGTGCGCTGCCAAGCGGTGCGCCCGGCGACGCGGTAGAAGCCCATCAGCTCGTCGAGGCTGCGGCCCGCGCGTGCGTGCGCCCTCCCGAGCGCGAAATGCAGGTCTGTATCTGCGGATGGGGATGCGGCGGCAAACCAGCGTTCAACGGCGTGGGTGAGGCCGAGCCTGAGGTTCCGCTCGAGGGCGCTCGCAGAGCGCCCCGTACGGCGCTCCTCACCGCGGATCGCGGCGATCACCGCATCGACGATCATCGGTATCGCCGGCACGAGCGCCGCGCGAAGCTGCGCGGGAGGAGCATCCCGCTCCATAAGCCCTGTTTTGTCCGGTGGGAACAAGATCAGATGGTGTCGAGCCGACTTGCGCCCCAGCGAGGGTACAAGACTTGCTCGCCGGGAACGGGTACGCACAGGACCTGCCCCCGCGACGCTCACCTGAGGTCCTCCCCGCAGGAAGGGCGCCGCAGGACCGCTCGCAAGGGAGGGGCACAGCACGGACGTGCTCGCGCGGGCCGGCGCGGCCGTGCCCGAACGCGACACGGGGAGAGCCGGCCGTGGCCGAGCCCTCCCCGTGGTAAGCAGCCGATCGAACCCGCTGTCGACGGGCGACGCTCGCTCTAGATGGCCGCCTCCACCAGTTTGGCGAACTCTTCCTGGCCTTTGGTGTTCGGGTGGTAGCTTTCGCCCAGTGGATTGGACTCACCGTTCAGCCATTCCGAGGACGAGCAGATCTCGTGCGATTCGAATGCGCTCGTCGGGTTGGTGAAGGTGAATTTCAACGCTTCGGCTCGTGCCTTGATCACGGCGTCGAGTTTTTCCGCGCTTTCGTTGATTTTCTTCTCGTTACCCGAGGTGAGGGTATTGACGCCACAGGTCGCGCCTTCCTTGGTGAAAAGCTTCGGGTACCCCAGCACGACCACCTTGGCCGTCGTCGCCTTGGCGCGGATGTCTTTGTATGTCGTTTCGAGCGCTTTTGGCAGACTGTTCTTGATGTATGTGTCTGCTTCTTCGATCGCTTCTCCGCACCAGAAGTAATACACGGCGCATTCTTCCATCACGTGGCCGAAGCCCGCGTCGTTGCCGCCGATCGTGATCGTCACCAGCGAGGTGGTGCTGCTGAGCGTGCCGAGCTGTTTTTCGACCACTTCATTTGTCTTCGCGCCGCCGCAGGCCTCAAAGCTCAGCGTGTAGCTGTCGGCCTTCGCGACCAGCGGACCGTACGCGTACGGGCTGCGCTTGCATTCACCCGATTCTTCGTAAAAGACGCGTGAGCCGACCCCGGATGAGTAGGAGTCCCCCAGCGCAACGTACTGCGGTGAAGCAACGGCTGATGCCGCAGGCACCAGCACTGCGACGACCAGCGCAACGAAACCGACGATGCGGGCTCGTTTCCCCATTTTCTCTCCTGTTCCTCGCCTCATCTCGCCCGAGGACAATGACGTCTGTGCGGACCGTCCCCGCCGAGCGCTTGTCGCGCGAACCTAGTCGAGTTTGATACGGCGAGTCAAGAGCGGACGGCGTAATTTAGGAAAGTGCAGGGCAAACGGGTGAAATCTTGTCTCCGCGAGACACTTGCCGCCACGCGAGCCTGCGGAATCTTGTACCACGGCGACAGTCGGCTGCTCCGCGAAGACCGCCGCGCCCGGCGATGCTGGTCAGCAGGCGCCCTCTGCCTGATCTGCTCGAACTCGGCCGCGTGAAGCCGCGCGTGCGCGCTAGCCTGCGTCTGCCGCGAGCCAGGCCTTCGCCGCTGCCAGGTCGCGAACGCGAAAGCCGCGGGCCTTGCCAGGAAGCAGGACCGAAAGAGCGCGCAGTGCGGGGCGCATCCAGTCCTCGTCACTGACCACGGCCACACGCTCGTAGGAGGTCGCATGACGCACGCGAAAGCCTGCGTCGGCGCTGATCGCGTCGCCCTCGACCTCCCGGGCCCCCGCGCCGATCAGGTAGAGCAGACGCACATCGCGTCCCTCCGCGATCTCCTGGCGCAGCACCGGCTCGACGGTCTCCTCCCAGTCGTCATCCTCGACGTCGCCGACCGCCTCGAAGCCGATCGTGCCGCCCGGCATGTCCGCCATCCTTCGCAACATGGACTCGTCCCTTTCGCTCGCTCGTCATCGGGGGCAGGCCGATGCCTGGATCAGCTCGGACCATAGACCTTCGTGGTCACAGACGTGCCCTCGGCGGAAGCCGGCTCGGTGAGGCTCTTCTTGCCGCGCCTCAATGGCAGCTTGAACCGGCTTGCCCGGTTGAAGATGCTCACGCCGCTGGTCTTCCTCGCCCTGCTCAGCGCCGGCTGCTCGACCGAGGCAGGCTCGTCACTCGAGCAGACCACGCGGTCGGTGCCCGGCCTCGCGAGCGCGCGCGACGTCGGGCGCGGGCCGCGCTTTCGCCCGCGCCCCACCGGCGCGCTCGCGGCCCGTGCGAGGCCTGTCGACGGAATGCGCTGCCTACCGCCGCGACGAGTGGTCGCGGAGGCTCACATCGAAGTGTTCGCCGCCGGCCACGTCGTCGTGATCCCGGCCGGGATCGGCTTCGCGCCTCCGCTCAGCCGCCGCGGCGCCTACGTTCACGGCGAGCGCTGTGGCTATCAGGTGCGGACGATCGCGCCGACCGGGATCCTGTTGATGGCGGCTGGGCGCCCGCTCACGCTCGGCCGGCTGTTCGACCTGTGGGGAGAGCCGCTCAGTCACCGGACTGTGGTGGGGTTCTCCGCTGCGAAGGGCGCCGAAGTGTCGGTGTTCATCGACGGCTCGCGCTGGCGTGGAGATCCGTCGTCGGCGCCGATCGCGCCGAGCGCGCAGATCACGATCGAGGTCGGCCCGCGCGTGACTCCCCGCGGCCGCTACACATTTCCGCCGCTGCGGTCCGCGGCCGCGGCACGATAGCCGTGCGTGTGGTCGTCGGGCTCGCGTAGGCTGGGCTCGATGCACGTGCTCAGCACACGCGCCCGCCGTCGTCGACCGCGCGAGAACGTCACCGTGCTGGCGTGCTGCGCGCTCGTCTCGGCCGCTGTTCTCCTCGGCGTGATGACACCCGTGGCGGCGCTCGCGGATGGCGATCCCGCCAGCGACGTGCTGCTCGCGCAGAATGCCTACTACCCGTACCAGCCGACCGTCTCTCCCGGCCTCGAAGCCACGCTCAACAAGCTGCTCGGCACCGCCGAACATTCGAGCCTGCCGCTGAAGGTCGCGGTGATCGGATCCGAAGGCGACCTCGGCCTCGACCCGACCTTCTTCGGCCATCCGCAGCCCTATGCGCAGTTCCTCGAGCGCGAGATCTCCTTCAACGACCACCCGCCGGTGCTGGTCGTCATGTCGAACGGCTTCGGTGTCGCGGACGCGGGGCCGGCCAAGTCCCTTGCTGCGATCAAGATCGACGCGCGGCACGGCACCGATGGCCTTGTGCGCTCGGCCATCGCGGCGGTCGTCGCGCTCCTGCACGAAGCGGGGCGGACGGTCAAGCCCTCGGTGCCTGTGGCAAATGCGAGCGGCAGCGGTCCACCGCCTGTCGCGCTGTTCGCCCTCCCGGTCGGGCTCCTCATCGTCGTCGGCATGTTCGCGTTGCTCAGGGACAGGCAGGCGCGCGAGCGGCGGCGGGCCGATGCCGCCGGCGAGGCGAAAGAGGTCAGCGGGTCGCGCTGAAGCTGTACGGGCCGTCGATGTTGGTGACGGTCGCCGGGTCGTCGCAGAGGAACAGCACGCGCGTCACCTTCGCGCTGTAGCGCGCACAGTCGTAGCCCGCAGGAACTGAGCCGTGCGCGAGGAACGCGACCGTCCACCGCCTTGCGCTGTCGCAGTTGAGCACATGTGCGCGCACGGGATATTTGGAGTGGCCGACGGTGACCGTTCCGCAGCTGACGGCGGGGATCGCCTCGGCCGGTGTCGCGGCGATCGTCTCAAGGCCCGCTGCGACCGCTGCCACGGCCGTCAACATAGAGATCCAACGCCGCATAGCCACCCGCCGATCCACCATTCGCGTTCAGCGAAGCCTATCATTCGCCGATCTCAATTCTACGGGAAGAGGGGCCGTGCACAGCATCCGCCGCCTCGCCTGCGCAGGCCTGAGCGCGCTCGCCGCCGCGACATTGCTCGCGTGTGGCGGCACCGGCTCGCACAGCGCGTCGAGAACATCGCCGGCAGCGCCACTCGTCGAAGCCGGGCGCCCGCCGTACATCACCGCGCTGGCGATCAACCCCTCAGACGAGTCGCTGCTGCTTGCGACGAACACCGGCCTCTATCAGATCTCCGCGAACGGTCGCGAAATGCACCCCGTCCAGTCTCACGTGAGCGTCGGCACCGCGCAGGGTCCATACGGCGAACGAGTCTCCTCGCTGGCGTGGGACGGCCCGAGTCTCCTGCTCGGCTCCGGGCATCCCGACCGGGTGCTCACCCACCTGCCGCCGTTCCTCGGCTTCCTGCAGTCACACGACGGCGGGCGCACCTGGAGCTCGGTGTCGCACGCCGGCTTCTCCGACTATCACGTGCTGGTCATCGTGCACGGCACGATCTACGCTTTCGACACCGTCTACGGGGGCGTTGTCGTGAGCACCGACGGCGGCCGCACCTTCGCCGAACGCTCGGCGCCGGAAGGCCCCACCGTCCTCGACCTGGCCGTCGATCCGAACGACGCGCGCTACATCCTCGCGAGCACGCCGCAGGCGATCTTCGCCTCGAGCGACCAGGCCAACAGCTGGCGGCGGCTGACGCCGGCCCGCGAAGCACGCCTGACGTGGACGGCGGATGGGCTGTTCCGCGCGGACGCCGAAGGTGTGGTGCTGCGCTCGACCGACCGCGGACACACCTGGACTCAGGTCGGGAAGCTCCCCGGAACCGCGGGCAAGCTCATCACCTCCGCCGGGGGCGAGCTTTACGCCGCGCTCACCGACGGCCGCATCTTCACGTCCTCCGACGGCGGACGTCAATGGACCGTCCTGTTCTCGCCATGAATCGCGCCCAGCTCGCAGCTCGGACGGGTATCGCCGTGGTCGTGCTTGCGCTGTGTGGCGCCGGCAGCGCCGGAGCTCACACCGCGCAGATCCTGATCCAGGACTCGACGCTCGTCTACCAGCAGTTCCCCGGGATCTCGATCGACTACAACAACGACGTGACGATCTCGGAGAAGACCGACGAAACCGGGACTTACTACGTCATCGAAGACCCCGAAAGCACCGGCATGTTCTTCCCGGGACAGTGTACGCCGCTTGTCGAAACAGACCTCAGCGTGCGCTGCCCTGCGGCCGGGATCAGCGGGCTCTACGTTCGCACCGGCAACGCCGCGATCGCGGACCCCACACGCCACTCGAGCGTCACGATCACAGCGCCGACGCCGGCGACGCTGAGCGGCGGCTCGGCCACCGTCGACGCGGGCACGAGCAACGTCACCGCCGGGCCGGTCGGCGGCAACGTGCTCTACGGCAGCCTCGGCGGCGGCGCTCTGGACAGCAAGAACGGCTTCATCGACATGGTCCACACGTGCCCGGCGAACACGGTCGAACCGGACTTCAACGACATCCTGATCCCCGACTGCGCGGTGATACCGGAACCGCCCGGCACACCGCCCCCGGCTTCACCAGGCTCGCCGTCGTCCCCGTCGTCCCCGTCGCAATCGAAGCCCGGGTCGCAAGGCACCGCGCCGCCGGTGCAACTGTCCCCGCCCGGCGAACAGAGCGCGACGGTCCAGGTGGTCTTCAACCACCCGCAGGCAGTGCTCGGCCGACGCTACATCGTGCTCACGGTGTCGGTCGCGACGGCGCTGACCGTACGTGTTCGCGCAACCATCGCGTTGCCCGGCTCGCACCGCTCCGTGACGCTCGTCGGCAGAACGGTGAGGCTCGGGACAGTCGGCGCGACGGCGACGCTCCGCCTGCTTGTGCCCAGGGCCGCGTTGCGGGCGCTCCACCACGCATTTGCACGGCACAGGCATCTGTATGCAAACGTGCAGGTCGAGGCGACCGACGCTGCGAGCCTGACCTCGTTCGCGCTCGACCGGCTGATTCAGATCGTCCCGTAGCGGCCACGCCCGCCGGGTGACGTGCGCAGGAGCCGCACCTTGGCAGAGGCATCCCGGTGGCCCCCGGCGCCACGGCGCCCTGCACGGCCGGGCGGCTGAGGCCGCCTACCCGGCGGGCGGGGCGAGGTCGGCCACGGGCGGATCGATCGCCGCGAACTCCCTGCGCAGGAACAGGTAGGCGATGCCGCCGCCGATCAGCGGCACGAGGTACCCGATCGCCTGGTAGAGCACGACAGCGGCGATCGCCTCGTTGCGGTTGACGCCGAACACGATCAGCATTCCGGCCATGCCGGTCACGGCGCCGAGGTTCGCGGGCAGGGGAATCGAGCCGGCGAGCCCGCCGATCAGGTAACACATCGCGACGACGGCGAAGCTCGGCACAGGGTGGGCATCGATCGCCACGAACGCGCCCTGCAGGACGGCCATGTCGAACCCGAGGTAGACGACGGCGCCGAGCACGATCTTGGTGCTGCCCCGGTGGCGCAGCATCTGCTTCGTGTTGCCGACCGCGTTTGCGAGCGCGCGGATCGCGTTCGCGAGCTTCGGGCGCGCCGCCTCGACCCGGCCGGACAGATGCTCGGCACTACGCGCTACGTACAGCGCGAGCGCGAGCGCGAGCACGACGAGCGCGGCGGGCAGCAGCGTCAGCGCGAGCGTTTCCTCGCCGCCGAACAGCCCGACCGCGAGGCCCAGTCCGAAGAACACGATCGCGAGCGCGTCGACGGTGGTGTTGAGGAACATCAGCGTGAACTGGCGCTCGCCGACGCGCTCCATCGACATCCCGAGGCGGTGGAGCATCCACGCGCCCACCCCCATGCTGCCCATCGTCCCGCCGGGCACGATCATGCCACCGCCGAGCTGCGCCCAGGCGACGCGCGCGCCGAGGTGCTTGCCGCGACCGTCCTCGCGCAGCAGGTCGTCGGGATCGAGGATCCCGCGCCAGGAGATCACATACCCGATCTCCGATACCGTCTCGACGGCCATCGCCCCGACCACCCATTGCGGGCGGACGTTCTGCAGGTCTTCGAGCGCCTTCTCGAGTCCCGGTATGAGCTTGAGGAGCAGGTAAGCGAAGGCGACGAAGCCGATCAGCCGCAGCGCCCGCCGCGAGAGGTGGGCGCGCACCTCCACAAGCAGGCGCGCGGTGCGCCGCCAGCGTTTGCGCTCGCGCTCCTGGGAGAGGGCGGCCTCGCCGGCGATCAGGCCACCAGTTCCCGGCAGCTGTGGTGACGCCGGTGCCTCGCTCATGCCGGCTTCGGCGCCGCGGTGGGTGCTTTGGCGGTGTCGGCGGGGGCGTGCGGGGCGAGGGTCCGCGCGATCAGGTAGGCGATGATGACGCCGACGATCACGAGCGGCTCGCTGCCTGCCCCCGAGCCGATCGTCAGCACCGCCGCGACGACGATCGCCGACAGCGGCAGGCGCAGCATGCAGGCGGTCGCTGCGGCCATGCCGACCGCGACCGCCGGGGTTGTCGCGAACCCGGGCAGCTGCCCGGCCATCAGCCCGGCGACGGCCCCGAGGAACAGCCCGGGAAAGGTCGGGCCGCCGCGAAAGCTGCCGAGTGAGAGGCTGTAGGCGAGTCCCTTGAAGATGATCAGCAGGGCGAGTGTCCCAATCGACCAGGCGCCGGCTTTGCCGAGCAGTCCGGGGAGCGAGCTCTGCCCGGAGAAGAGGACTTCCTGGAAGGGCTTGCCGGTGGTCTGCTGGAAGCCGATCGCGAGCCCGGCGACGATAAGTCCGATCGCCGGCAGCAGCAGCAACGGCCGCCGCGTGACGATGTCCTCGGCGTAGCGACCGCCGCGGGTGATCAGGGTGCAGACGAGTGCGACCGCCACCGCGAGCGCGATCGTCCAGCCGAAATCGGCGATGTCGGGGCGGGCGAACTTGGCCAGCCCTTCCACGGGCCCGAGCGCATAGGCACTGGTGCTGAGCCCCGTCCAGGAGCCCATCCCGAGCGAGACTAGCGTGCCGATCCCCGATGCCAGCAGACCCGGGAGCAGGACGAGCGTGAGCTTCGGGCCGCCGAGCCCGATCGCCTCGATCATGATCACCGCGGCGAGCAGTGGCGACTGGAACAGGAACGACACCGCGGCAAAGCTCCCGGCCGCCGCGACCACGGTAAGCAGCGCCGGCGGAGCGTCCTTGCGTGCGAGCCTGATTGTCAGGACGCCGAGGCCTGAGCCGAGCGCGATCAGCGGAGCCTCGGGGCCGAGCACGAGGCCGAGCCCGATCGTCGCCGTCGCGGCGAGCAGGACTCCGGGCAGCTCAACCGGCAGTGTCGGCCCGCCGGTCGTGACAAGGCCATGGGCCGGGATGTGCCCGCCGCGGCCGGGCAGGCGCTCGATCGCCACAGCGACGATCAGGGCGGCGAGCGCGAGAACGGGGAGCGCCCACCACAGCGGCGGCCCGTTGTTGTAGCCGAGGTCGCTCGGCAGGTGGACGAACACGCCTCGCTGAATCTGGTTGATGAGCTCGAGAAAGCACCACGCCGCCAGCGAGACGACGACGCCGACGATCGCCGCAATGGCGAGCAGCACGACGAAGGCCCTGCTTTCGATCGTCGCGTCGATCTGCTCCGGCGAGAGCTCAGGTTCGCTTGACACAGGACCTAGGACCCCGTTGCGCCGATCTCCGTATGCATCTCCCTATCGACCTTCGCTGTCGTCTCCGGGCGTTCCAAGCACAGCGAGCGCCAGCCACGGATTGGTTGCCGGATTGTGCCGATGACATCAGATTGCTTGTGGTGGAGCCGATAGCCAGCGTCTTTCGATTTTGCCGCCCGGATTTCGGCTCGCGGCGGCGCGTGGCACGTCGCTGTCAAGTGCCTCCCGAGATGGTCCTCGGAGGCAATGTATCGGTCGCGTACGACGCAGGATCCCGGCGGCCGCCGGGTTGGGGCTGCTGCGAGCCTCAGCCCGCGCACAGCGAGCTGACGTCGAGCAGCTTCACGCCGTCGGCCGGCACGCTCGCGGTGATGCGCCCATCGCTGTCGGTGCTCTGAGCCCCTGTCCACAGGTTTTCGACCAGATAGCCCCGCTGGCAACTCGCCATGCCGAGCGCGGACGTCCTGGTCGAGAGCGAGCGCGTCGTGTCGCCGGTGTCGAACAGGCCCACCACGACGTCCCCGTCCTTGACGGTCTTGGCGATGACCTGCTCGCCCTTGCCGTGTGAGATCGGCGACGCGGCGACCCCGTCCTGGTCGACTGCGAGCACCGCAGTGTTCTCGAGCATCTTCAGGTCGCTCGGGCAGAGATCGGTGAGGTCGGCGCCGATGATCAGCGGGGAGGAGGCCAGCGACCACAGACTCAGGACCGTTTCGCGCGCGGCGACGCTCAGCCCGTCCTCTTCGCAGTTGCCGACCTCGACCGAGTCGAGGTCGTCGTAGGCGTCGAAGTGACTGCCGCTGAACTTGTGCCAGTTGGCCAGCGTGGAGAACCGCAGCCTGACGTTCTTGTAGTCGGTCAGCGGAAACGAGCTGCCTTCCGGCTCGCATTCGTAGCACTCGATGTCCGGGCTGACCTCCCACTGCGTCGCGTATTCATCGAGTGTGTGCGCGAGCGCGACGGTGAAATGCCCCTCTGTGACATCCAGCTGCATCGGCCGGCCGGCCTGCCTGATCGCCTCAGACCAGGCCTCGATGTCGGGCGCGTTGGCGTTGGTGATGCCGTCGAGCTTGATGTAGTCGACGCCCCACGCGGCGAACTCGCTGACGATCGACTCGACGTACGCCTGCGCGCCCGGCCGGGAGTAGTCGAGGCCGACCATCCCGCCGCAGTTGTAGTTGTTCTCGCGCTTGCCGGTCGCGATCTCGGCGGCCGTTTCGTCGCTGCCGAGGATCGGCGTGTTCGCGGCGACAGCCTGCTTGGAGATGCCCGGTGTCACATAGATCCCGAACTTCAGGCCGAGCCCGTGGACGTAGCTCGCGAGCGCGCTGATGCCGTTTTCACCATCCGGACCGGGCGGGAACAGCTGTGCGTCGGTCACCCATCGTCCGTCCGCGTCGACGTTCGGCCCCTGTGGCCCCGGGCACTGATACCAGCCGTCATCCTGGTCGAAGTAGTCATAGCCGAGCTGCTCCAGGCCGTCGTCATGGAGCGCGGAGGCCTCCGCCTCGTCCGTCTCGCTGCTGACGTTGAGCCGCAGTGAGCTCCAGGTGCTGTAGCCGAGCACCGGGCTGAGATCGGTGCCCGGGAGGGGTTCGTGCTCTGCCAGCGCACCCGCGGGCGCGCCCAGCAGGACAGCGAGGGCCGCCAGCAGCGCAGCTCCAATCGCTGTCGTCCGCGCGCTTCGCATCGCGGCGATCGTACTCCCGGGTAGCGCTCGCCCGCGCCGGTTTGCGGGCCTCGCCGGTCGTGTCTTCAACGGAACGTGCTAGGTTTCAGTTACGAGACGGGCTGGTTCCGTAAAGCCCGGGGACGACGGCGCCCGATCCCCTTCGCCGCGAGGAGAGCCCATGCAGCCACGGCCGAGGAAGCACCGATGAGCGCGATGGAGAGCGCTCGCGGCGTGGGCCGGCCGCGCGAGGCGAGGGCAGATCGCGCGATCCTCGACGCGACGCTCGAGCTGCTGGCCGAGCGCGGCGTTCATGCGCTGCGGATGGGCGATGTCGCGGCGCGCGCCGGGGTCGGCAAGGCGACGATCTACCGGCGCCATCGCTCGAAGGGCCAGCTCGTCAGCGACGCCGTCGGCGCGCTCGTCAGCGAGATCCGCGTCCCCGACAGCGGATCCACCCGCGATGACCTGCTGGCGCTGATGCGCGAGGCGGTTGAGCTCTACAGCGATCCCCTCGCCGCCGGCCTGCTGCCGACCGTCGTCGATGAGATGAGCCGCAACGCGGAGTTCGCGCTTATCGCTCGAGATCGCTTCCTGCGGGGCAGGCGCGCGGCGCTGCGCGTCGTGTTCGAGCGCGGCGTCAAGCGCGGCGATCTCCGGCTCGATCTCGATCTCGATCTCGCGCTCGACGTTCTCGGCGGTCCGCTGTTCTATCGCCTGCTGATAACCGGCGGACCGATCGACGGGCGACTTGCGGAGAACGTCGTCGAGCTGATCATGCGCGGCTTCGCGCCGGCAGCCGCGGGCGAGGGCAGGCCTCCAACCAGAAGGGACTCAGCGAA
Organism: uncultured Solirubrobacteraceae bacterium; assembly: GCA_963822245.1. Classification (GTDB taxonomy): domain Bacteria; phylum Actinomycetota; class Thermoleophilia; order Solirubrobacterales; family Solirubrobacteraceae; genus Palsa-744. The sequence goes on along the minus strand of CAWGGR010000003.1, from coordinate 207,752 downwards.
ATGAAGATCCATGCGATTCAGACCGGGACCGTGACCGTCAAGCGCAGCTTCCTGTTCCCGCGCCCCGGAGCTCGCCGGCAACTCGATCTGTTCATGCCCGGCGCCTGGTCGGACCCGTTGCCGATCCTCTGCTGGGCGATCGAGCACGAAGGCGCTCTGCGGCTGGTCGATACGGGCGAGACGGCGGCGGCGCGCAACGTGCCGTTCGCACGCATGGAAGTGGCACCCGAGCAGGAGCTGCCGGCGGCGATGGCCGCGGCCGGCCTGCGCCTCGAGGACGTCTCCGAGATCGTCTTGACGCACGCGCACGGCGATCACATCGACGGTCTCGTGCACGTGCACGCGCGCGTGCTGAGCAACGAGGAGGAGCTGGGCTACGTCGCCGCCCGCTTCCCGAGCGTGATGCGTCGCGTCCTGCGCCAGCCCCTGCCGCCGGGGTTCGCGCCGGACGGGTTCACCCTCGATGACGGCCCCTTCGGCGCGTTCCAGCGCAGCCGCAGGCTCAGCGACGACGGGCGCATCGTCGCGGTCGGCACGCCCGGGCACACTCCTGGTCACGTGTCGGTGATCTGCGTCGATGACGAGGGCCGCCACGTGATGCTCGCCGGCGACGCGACCGACACGCTCGAGCAGCTGCGGTCGCTGCGAGCCGACGCGATCGCACCGGATCCGAAGGTGCACGTGGCGACGCTTGAAACGATCACGGCGCACTGCGCGCAGCACCCGACCGTCTATCTGCCCTCGCACGACCCCGAATCGGCGGCGCGGCTCGCCGGCGCGATCACCGTCGACTGATGCGCGCTCAGGAGAAGACGTTCACGGCCCGGGCGATCACGAGGCCGAGGATCACGAGTGAGATCAGCGATTGCAGGGTCATCGTCAGCTTCGCCCAGGGGGCCAGCGGCATTGCGTCCGTGGGGCTGAACGCGGTCGCGTTCGTGAAGCCGAGGTACAGGAAGTCGACATATCTCGGCTTCCAGCCGGCGCGAACGATCTCTGGGGCCAGATCCTGAGGGAAGGCGATGTCGGGGTAGCGGCGGGGGTTGAACAGGCGCTCGGCCGAGCCGCCGCTCTCGAGCTCCCAGTAGAGCAGTGAGAAGGCGATGTTCGTCGCCACCCACACCGATGCGCCGGCCGCGAGCAGTTCATCGGCCGAGTTCGTCAGCTTGCCGCCGTGGATCAGTTCGTCGACGAGCAGGGTGGTTGACACCAGCGAGGCGATCACGAGCAGCCCGACGAGGCCGATCGACAGCGCGCGCAGCAGCGGCGAGCGCTCGGAGATCCTCCCGGGGTCGCGGATGATCATCCCGAGCAGAAGCAGCGCCTCGAGACCCGGCGCGAGCCCGGCCGGGCCGGGGCGAAGCTCCTTCGGCACGAGGATCGTGAGCACGATCACCGTCAGCACCGCGAGGGCCATCGGCCAGCGCGCCTCGGTCGTGATCGCGTCGGAGTCCTCGACCAGGACCGGCTCGGTGATCGCGCGCTCGATCGAGGGCTTTGGGTCGTCTGGTTGATCGGTCATCGTGCTCGGCTCCTCCCGGGCAACGGTTCCCCGCGGGGCCGGCCGGACACTACTCTGGCGTGCCTGCGGCGAGCCCATCGGCGGCTTCGCCCGCGCCGGGTTCTCCGGCTCAGCCTGCGAGCGCGACGGGGATCGTGCGGTACTGGTTCAGGAAGGTCGAGCTCACGCGCGTCGGCTCGCCGTCGAGCGTGAGGTCGGGAAAGCGGCGCAGTGTTTCCTCGATCCACAGCTTCAGCTCCAGGCGCGCGAGGCCGGCGCCGAGGCAGAAGTGCCTGCCGCCGCCGCCGAAGCCCTGGTGGTCGCTCTCGCGTCGCACATCAAAGCGCTGCGGGTCCTCGAACGCGGACTCGTCGCGGTTGCCCGCGACATACCAGAGCGCGAGCTTGTCGCCCGCCTTGATCTGCTGACCGGCGAGCTCGGTGTCGCGCGCGGCGGTGCGGCGCATGTAGGCGAATGCGGGGTTGTAGCGGACGAACTCCTCGACGACCTGCTCGAGCGGCACCGCGCCGGAGCGCACCAGCTGCATCTGCTCGGGGTCCTCGAGCAGGTTCTTGATGCCGCTCGTGAACACCGCGCGCGTCGAGTCGTTGCCGGCGATCATCAGTAGGAAGAAGAAGCTCAGCACCTCCTCGGGGGCAAGGCGCCCGCCTTCGACTTCGGCCTGAAGGACGGCTGTCGTGAGGTCATCGGTCGGGCGGGCGGTGCGCTCCTCGAGCATCGCGTTGACGTAGGGCACGAACTCTTCAAGCGCGCGCCAGACGTCGCCGAGGTCGGGCACGAGGCGCGGGTCCTCAAAGGCGCTCGTGCGGTTCGTCCAGTCGACGAGTTTCGGCGCGTCCTCGCGGGGGACGCCGAGCATGTCGCCGATCACCATCGAGGGCACGTAGATGCCGACGTCCTGCACGAGATCGAGGTGACCGTCGGGGCTCGCGGCGAGCGCGCGGTCGTAGACGAGGTTGATGATTTCGCGCATCCGCTCGGTGTGCTCGAGCGCGCGCTTGGGGGTGAAGGCCCGCTGCACGAGCGCCTTCAGGCGGTCGTGGCGCGGCGGGTCCTGCGTGATCAGCATGCTCTCGACGAGGTCGAGCGGGTCGGGTGCCTGATCGTCCCATGAGAGTTTGTCGACGACGACGATGCTGCGCTTGGAGGAGTAGGTCGCGTGGTCGCGGCCGACCGTCGCGATGTCGGCGAAGCGCACGACCGACCAGAAGCCGCTCTCCTCGGGGAACGCGTCGAGCATGCTCCAGTGCAGCCCGTCCATCGCGCGCATCCGCGCGAACAGCTCGTGCGGCGGGCCGTCCCGCCAGAGGTCGAGATTGCCGAGGTCCTGCTCCGCGAGCTCTGATGCGGGTGCGGTCAAGGTGGTCATCTTGCTCTCCTCTGGAAAGGTGGAGTTCGAGCTTCTGCGTTGTGTGGCGGCGGTCCCCCGAGTTCGCGACGCTCGGATGGCGCGGATCGCGATCTGCGATCCGCGCCACCGTTGCTGTGCGATCTACGTGTTCAGCCGAGCGTTAGGCGCTGGCGCTGAAGCATTTGCGGTTTTCGAATTCCTGCTTGGTCATGTACGTGCTGGTCGGGTAGTAGGGCCCCATGACTTCCCTCTCGGTTCCAGGCGCTACAACCTTTTCGATGCTGTTCGCGAACGTCGGGTTGGACAGCTGGTTGCGCATCACCAGCGTGTCCAGCGACGGGCGGCTGTCGACCGCGTATTCGCCTTCGATGTCATCGCCGCCGGCTCCCCAGTTCAGCCACGCGACACCGCAGCCGTTCTTGGCGTTCTTCGGCCGGTCCTGCGGAAGGCTGACGACAACGGTGTATTCGCCGTTGCTGTTCGTCGGTACCTCCTGGTCGAACAGGCATGCCGAGTTCGTCGCGAAATCTGCTGGTTTCTCGACCCCTCCGGCGGTGCAGATCGACCAGTAGCGAACCTGTGTTTCTGCGGTCTGGTCGTCGATCTTGTTGTTGTCATACGTTTCGGGGTGCGTCGGCATCTTGGCGTGGATCACCAGGATGTTGTGTCCTTCGGCGTTCGGTCCGATCGTGCGGTCGGCGTACGCGATCAGGTACGCGTTCGCGGGCGTCGCATAGAGGCCGCTCCTGATTTCCGTCGACAGCGTCCCGATGAGTTTTTCATATGGTTCACCGGCACCCGCGAAGAACGGCTTCTCCAGGTAGGGCAGGTTGCGGAACCGTTCCCAGTCGACCGGGTTGACGGCCGGGTGCGGCGCCGGAGCGAGTTCGCGGAGGTGCACGTAGGCCGCCGGCGTCGGCGCTTGGATCACGCTGAGCGGCAGCGCAGTGATCCCGCTTGCGTCGGAGACGGCGCTGCACGCAGCTTCTTCGCTGAATTTTTCGCCGTTTTCGAGGTTGACGGTGGGTGACGGCAGCGGTACGCCCGCGTTCGCTTCGAGGTTCTTGTCGGGGCGGTATATGCGCATGATCATCTCGACCTGCTGGGTTTCCCCGGTTTTGCCTTCCTGGCCGGCGTACAGCGTGTTGGCCGCCGGTTCGGCAGGCGTCGGCTGACCGCTGATCGTCACCGTGTACGAGCGGTTTTTGGCCTTGCGATCTTCTCCGTCACGGAACGGATTGACCGAGCCGGCGTCGGGGTTGATCTCCGAGTCATAGATCGAGGTTGACGGCAGGCCACTTTCGGTGCCTTTCGTCACGTACGTCGTGAGCGAGAAGAACCGCGAGTGCGGGAACTGTCCGTGCAGCGTGACGTTCGCGCCGGCGGGCAGCTGGAAGCGCGTGTAGTAATAGACGACGTCGGTGTCGACGGCCAGGACGTTCGTGCCCGACACCGGGTAGTTGAGTTGGTTGATCGGCCCGACGTTTGAGGACGGCTGCCCCCAGAAACAGGCGTTGACGGGCCCCTGGCCCATCGTCCCGGGCTTGACCGCGCCGGTGGCCGCCTGGCCGAAGGCCGCCGAGGGCAGCGCTGCGATCGCGAGCACGAGGGCGAGCGCACCGAGCCAGAGCCCTTGGCGCGATCGATGACTCCTCGTGGTGCCGCTTCGAGATGTTCTGCGTTGGTGCATTCCCACTCTCCTAGGTCTCCGTGAACGGTTGGGATTTCTTGATCGGAGCGCGACCGTAGCAGGCGCATGCAACATCTGTCAAGTCCGTTGCGTTCATAACCTAAACCGCTGACGCTGCAAACGCACGATTTCAATCACAAGATGCTGCTGAGCGAGCGCGTCGCTATGCTGCGCAGATGACCGAGCCGCTCTCGCACCGGAGCCTGTAGTGGCGGCGACAGGGGCGACGGCGAAGCCCGCTGATGCCGCGCCGGTCTTTCGCCGACCCACCCGCCAGGACGCGCTCGATCTCGCGCGCGCCGCGTTTCTCGAAGAGACCCGCGTTGAGATCGGCGTGATCGCGGCGCAGCTGTCGATCTCGCGCGTGACGCTCTACCGCTGGTTCGGCTCGCGCGAGCAGCTGCTCGAGCAGATGCTGCTCCAGCTCGCCGGCGAGTTCATCGATGCCGCTCGCGTCGCGGTCGGCGGAGAGGGAGATGAGCGCGTCGTCGACTTCGCGCGCCGGCTGTTGAACTCGACGGCGGAGTTCCAGCCGCTGCGGACGTTCGTCGAGCGCGAGCCCCAGCTCGCGCTGCGGCTGCTCGTCGGCGCCTCCGGCGCGATCCACGGTGAGGTCGCACAGGCGCTGCTCGACGTGATCGCCGACACGCACACGCCGGAGCAGACCGCGGCGCTCGAGAGTCAGGTTCACGCGATCGTGCGCATGGCCACTGCGCTGCAGTGGTCGACGATCGCGATCGGCGACGAGCCCGAGACCGAGCTCGCGGTCGGGATCGTGCGTGTGCTGCTCGCCAACGAGCGGGCCGCAGCTGCCGCGTAGTGGGGCGGACTCAGCGACGCCGCAGGATCAACGCGAACGTGGGGCATGCCTGCGCCGCGCGGCGGGCGTGCTCGACGAGCTCTGGCGGCAGCGGCTGCTGGTCGATGATCGGGTAGCCCCACTCGTCGAGCGCGATCCGCTCGGGCAGCAGCTCGGCGCACATGCCGTGCGCCTCGCAGGCGATCGGGTTGACGCGCAGCTGCTGCTCGCTCATCGGCCCGCCCCGACGAGCGCGCGCGAGTGCGCTGCGAGCGGCAGCTCCGCGCGTGTGCATCCCTCGCAGTGCCCGTAGCTTGCGTGTTCGGTGAACTCCTCGCCGAACAGCTGCAGCGCGCTGACGACGAGGCGCACCGCCCCGTCGGGATGCGCGCACGCCCCGCGGCCCCGTGCGAGCGTCGCGAAGCGGGCGATGTGCTGGCGCGCCTTCGCCGCCGCGATCCCCGCGGCCACCTCCTCTAGCGTGTCGGCGATCGCCTCGAGGCCGTGTACGCAGGGCCCGCACTGGCGCGCGCTCTGCCCGGCGAGCCAGCGGGTGATCCGGGTGGTTTCGGCGACACCGCACGCCTGCTCGGAGATCAGCGCGACCACGCCTGCTCCGAGCGATGCTCCGTGCGCGGCGAGGCCGTCGCTCGACAGCGCGAGATGCTGCGGCGAATCGGCCGCGACCCAGCTCCCGCCGTAGCCGCCGAGGAGCGCTGCGCGGATCGGTGCGGTCATCCCCCCGGCGGCGTCGATCAGCGACGACAGCGAGGCCCCCGGCTCGATCTCATATACCCCGGGATACACGACCGGACCGCTCAGCGTGACCAGGGCCGAGCCGGGCTCAGCGGCGGTGCCGACCTCGCGGAACCACTTCGGCCCGTGCCGGGCGATCAGCGCGACGTGTGCCAGCGTCTCGGCGTTGTTGACGAGCGTCGGGCGCTGCGCGACGCCCCGTTCGAACGGCAGCGGCGGGGTGAAGGTCGGCAGGGCCGGGCCGCCGTTGAGGTGATTGACGAGCGCGGACTCCTGGCCGGAGACGTAGCCGGCGGGCACGGTCGCGATGCGTACGCGCGCACCGCCGGAAGCCCGGCCGCGTTCTGCGAGCGCGAGCTGCAGGCTTGCGATCGCGCCCGACTCGAGCTCGCAGACGCAGACGATCACCTCGTCGGCGCCGAGCGCCTGCGCTGCGAGCAGGCCGCCGTCGAGCACGAGGTGGGGGAGCACCCGCAGCAGCGTGCGGTCCTTGTCGCTTGCGGGCTCGCCCTCGGCTGCGTTGACGACGACGATCGCGCGGCCGCGCGCGTCGTGCACGCCGCGCATCTTCCTCGCGACCGGGAAGGCGGCGCCGCCGCGCCCGCGCAGCCCGGCCTGCTCGAGGAGGTCGATCAGCTGCGGTGAGCCGCGCCGTTTGCGCCGCCCGCGCGCGAGCGGCGCCTCGCCATGGGCGGCGAGGTGCTGGGGCAGGGTCATCGCGCCCTGCGATGGCACACCCTTCAGCACGCGCGGCAGCGGCGAGATCCAACTGTCAGGGCTCATCGTCTGCTCCTCCCCGGTTTCGTGTGGCCGCCGAGCAGCGCGGCGGGGGTCCCGGCGCGTCTGGCCCAGTGTGCCCCCAGCGGGCCGGCGGGCAGCCACAACGCGAGGCCGAACGAGAATGCCGCCGCCGCGCCGGCCGCGCCGGCGCGCACACGCAGGTCCTCGGGCCATCCGGAGGCGAGGCGTGCGAGCACGGCGACAAGCACCAGCGCGAGGCAGCCGAGGCTCAGGTACAGCAGCCAGCTGGACTGCACGTCGCTGCCGGTGCCGAGGCCGTGAAGCAGCGCGATCGGCCAGCAGGCGTATGCCAGCCAATGCGTCGTCCGCCAGGTCGCGTATCCCATCCGCCGGCGCAGCACGCTCGTGAGCGTCACCGCGAGCATCAGATCGAGCGCGACCGCTCCGAGCCCGAGCCACAGGGGACGGTAGGAGCCGACGAACGGAACCACGGCGTCGACCGGCTGGATCTTCGCGAACCCGTCGAGAATCGAGGTGAGCACGTGGATCGCGAGGAACAGCACGGCCAGCAACGCGACGTTGCGGTGCAGCGAGTCGATCACGAAGCGCGGCCAGCGCGCGCTGCTGAGGCGCCGCACGTCGGCGACTCCGAGCGCCAGCGTGATCGTCAGCAGCACCAGCGCGACCGCTCCGGTCGAGCGTGTCAGGTACCAGTCGATCGAGCCGGTGCTCGCGGTCGCCGACATCACGATGTCTGTGCTCCGCCGCTGGGCCCATCCGCCCTCGGCCAGCCGGCGAGTGCGTGCGCGGTCCCGTCGTGGGCGACGAGCCGCGCCGGCAGCCCGAGGCCGTTCAGCCAGCGCTCCGCGCCCGCGCCGCGGACGAGCGCGGCGGTGCTCGCGATGTTCGCGTCCGTGCAGTCGGCGGCGGCGACGCTCGCGGTGCGCCACGGGCCCCGTGCGGGGGCCGCGCGGCGCGGGTCGATGATGTGGTGCATCGCCGCGCCCGCGCGTGTCCAGGCCCGCGTCGTGATCGACGACGTCGCCAGGCCGCCGGAGCGGACCGAGACGGTCTGCCCCGGCGCGCCCGCGCCCGCCCGGTGGTCGTCGGTGACGCGAATCCGCCAGCCACCGGAGGGGGCGCGACCGGCCGTCGCGATGTCGCCGCCGAGGCTGACTAGCACCCCGCAGCCGAGATCGTCATGGACAGCGGCCGCACAGCGGTCCGCGGCCCACGATTTGGCGGTTGCACCGAGGTCGAGGCGGATTCCGCGGGGGACACGCACGAGGCCGCGCCTGGGGTCCAGCTCGACAGCGCGCCAGTCGCTGAGCTCGCGGGCGTGCACCGTCGGCGGCGGCCCCTCGCGCAGCGCCGGGACCGCCGGGGCTGCGCCCGAGATCAGACCGAAGTCGCGGTCATAGCCCGCGAGTATCAGGGCGCTGCCGACGGTCGGGTCGACGTCGCCGGCGGTCATCTCGGCGGCCCGCAACGCGACCTGCAGCGCTTCGATCAGCAGCGCGTCGACCTCGACCCAGCGCCCGGCGCGCGCGTTCACGCGCGAAAGCTCCGAGTCGGCTCGAAAGCGGCTGCAGGCGCGGTCGATCGCGGCGAGCTCGCGCGCGGCGAGCTCGCGTGCCGGCGTCGCGACATCGCCGTCGCTGAGGCGCAGGACGACGCTCGAGCCGAGCGCGGCCCACGTGAGCTCGTACGTAGACCGCTCCGCGGCGGCGATCACCGCGGGCACCTCAGGAGCCTCCGGAGACGACCGGTGCCGGTTCGGGCGCGGGTTCCGGCGCGGGCGCTTCGGCCGCGTGGGTCGGTTCTGCGGGCGCCGACGGTTCCGGCGCGGGTGCGGATTCATGCACCGTTTCAGGCGTCGCTTCCGACGGCGTCTGCGGCGTGGTTTCGGGTGCCGCGGCGCTGGTCGGTTCGGCAGGCGTCGTCGCCGGCGGCGGTGATTCGCTCGCCTGCTGCGGCGCCTGCCGCGGCGCCTTCAGCGGATGCGCAGCCGGATTGTGGTGCGGGCTCGAGTGATGGCCCGCCGGGCGGCGTCGGAGCGCCGCGCGCGATCCGGCGGCCGTCCTCTGCGAGGCGCCTATCGATGCGTTCGCCGTGACCGCTGTAAGCACCGCCGTAAGCGCGGCGCTGCCCGCCACCAGCCAGGTATTCGCGCGTCTCAGCTGCATCAGCGCCGCGTCGCGCGCGCTGCTCGAATGGCGTGTGCTGTGGGCTCGCAGCGGCATCTAATGGTGGAAGAAGTGCAGCGACGTCCATGCGCCGAACTGGGGGATCACGAGGACCGCGGCGATGACGCCCACAAGCAGCATTCCGCCGAGCGCGAGCGCGCGCCCGCCGCCGCCCGGGTGAGTGTCCGCAAGCGGGGAGTCCTCGAAGGGGTGTGAGCCGAGCGCACGTGGCAGGTCGGCGAGATGCCCGAGCACGTGCACCGCCGTCGCCGCGAGCCACACGAAGAAGCTCGCCTTGTGAACCATCAGGAGAGGCTGGCGCGAGCTCGGCCCGATCAGCAGCAGCGCGACCCCGCTGGCGAACACGACGACCGTGCTGAGCACGACCAGCGGCGCGAGCAGGCGCAGCAGGGTGGGCGGCGGTCCCTTGCGCGTGTAACGGGGCTCGGCGCTGTAGTAGCGGATGAAGCGGTAGCCGGTGCTGCCCATCTTGAGCGCTACCGGCCCGATCAGCAGCACACCGAGGAACATGTGCTCGCTCAGCAGCGGGTGGATTCGCAGGATCGTCACACCGAGGGCTGCGAGCAGCACCAGCAGCACGACGCCGGTGGCCGCGGTCAGCCGCTCGTTGCCGTCGGTTCCGCCCGCCGTCAGGCGGGCGATCGGCGAGCCGCCTGCCCGCCCGCGGGCGCCCGTCATCGCACCGCGGCCCCGCGGCGGCGCGGGGGCAGCGGCGCCCGGCGTGCGCACCTGGTTCTCGAACTTCATCGTCGCAGTGTGCGAACGTTTCCTAACGAGGCGCTTACCGCCCGATGAGAATGCTCACATCCGCGCCGATAGCGCGCCGCAGCGATGGTTCTGCGCCTATGCTGCTCGAACATGGCGCGCGCCGGTGATGGCAGCGGAGCGATCCGGCCGGAGGGTCAGCCGCGCGTGCTGATCATCGAGGACGAGGTCGGCATCCGCGACTTCCTCGAACGGGGTCTGCGCGCGGAGGGATTCGCGATCGACACGGCGGGCGATGGGCTCGACGGCGAACAGCTGGCTCTCGATGAGAGCTTCGACCTGCTCGTCCTCGATCTGATGCTGCCGCGACGCGGGGGCCTCGAGATCCTCGCGTCGCTGCGCCAGCACAAGCCGCTGCTGCCCGTGATCCTGCTGACGGCCCGCGGCGAGGTCAACGACCGCGTAGCCGGCCTCGACGCCGGTGCGGTCGACTATCTCGTCAAGCCGTTTGCGCTCGCCGAGCTCGCGGCTCGCATCCGCGCACAGCTGCGCCTGGCCGGTCAATCGCCGGCGGCCTCGACGCTGCGAGGGGCCGACATCGAACTCGATCTGCTCACCCGCCAGGTGCGGCGCGGCGCTGAGCAGGTGCACCTGTCGAGCACCGAGTTCCAGCTGCTGGCATACCTGCTGCGACATCGCGGTCGCGTGCTCACACGCGAGGCGATTCTTGCGAGCGTGTGGGACTACGAGCACGACCCGAGCACGAACGTCGTCGACGTCTACATCGGCTACCTGCGCCGCAAGCTGGGCAGGCCCGGCAGGCCCGCGCCGATCTCGACGATCCGCTCCGTCGGATACCGCCTGGATGATGAAGACGACGGTTAGCCGCCTGGCCCCCGTCGGCATCCGCTGGCGGCTGACCGCATGGGTGGCGGCGGTGCTGCTGCTCAGCGGCGCCGTGATCTTCCTCGCGGTCTACCGCGGCACCGGTCACGAGCTCAACCAGCAGATCGACCACACGCTGGCGGATCAGATGACAGGCTTCGCCGCGCACATGGCGGCGCTGGACGCCCGCTCCCCGCAGCAGATCGCGCGCGCGGCGCGCGCCTATGTTCGCGCCCAGCCGTTCAGCGCCGGCTCGACGCTGCAGTTCGCGCTCGTACCGGGCGCCGCTCCGGCGACCAACCAGCCCGAGTTCTTCGGCGCCGAGCGACCCGACAACGGCGAGTCGGCCGCTGAGCAGGAACACGAGAACGCACTCTCGCAGCGGTTGCTGACGGTCGGCGAGGGGTACTCGACGCTCGAGCTCCCGGACGTCGGCGGCCTGCGCCTGCTCAAGCGGCGGATCCTCATCGGGACAAGCCCGGTGACGCTCGGGGTCGGAGCGCCGCTGGGGCCGGTCTCGCGCGCCCAGGCCGGGGTCGCCTCCGCGTTCCTGCTCGCCGGCGCGCTGACGCTCCTGCTCGCGCTCGGCGCCTCCTATCTGGTCGGCTCGCGCGTGTCGCGACCGCTGCGCCGCATGGCGGCCGTCGCCGCGCGCGTGGACGGGGGCGATCTGCAGCCCCGCATCCATGACGTCGGCGAGCGTCGCGACGAGCTTCGCGTGCTCGCGGACTCCTTCAACCACATGCTCGACCGCCTCGCCGACGCGTTCGCCGGTCAGCGTGCGTTCGTTGCTGACGCCTCGCACGAGCTGCGCACGCCCCTGACGGTGATCAGGGGGCAGCTCGAGGTGCTCGCCGCCCAGACGGATCCGCCCGCGGCGGAGGTCCGCCGCGTCGAGGCGATGGTGCAGGCGGAGGTCGGTCGCATCAGTCGCCTGGTCGATGACATGCTGCTGCTGGCGCGCTCGGAAGCGAGCAGTCTCGAGCAGCCGCAGGAGATCGAGCTGACGGCGTTCGTGGAGGATCTGTGGCAGGCGGCGGCCGCGGGCTCCGAGCGTCGTTTCGAGCTCGGCGCGATCGCCGCAGGCAGGCTGCACGCCGACCCCGACCGCCTGCTGCAGGCGCTGCGCAACCTGCTCGCGAATGCTGTCGCGCATACCGCGCCGCTGACCGGCACGGTGCGGCTGACCGTCACCTCCAGGCGGCCCGGCGAGCTCAGCTTCAACGTCGAGGATGACGGCGCCGGCATTCCCGAGGATCAGCGCGAGCTGGTGTTCGAGCGCTTCCATCGCATCGATGCCGCCCGAACCAGCGCGGCCGGCGGGACCGGCCTCGGGCTCGCGATCGTGCGCGCGATCGCGGACGCGCACGGGGGCGAGGTCTCCGCCCGTGCGAGCGCCCTCGGCGGAGCCTGCATCGAGCTCACGCTCCCCGGGTTTCAGCCGTCAGCGCAGACGCCGCGGCCGACCGCGAGCGATGGCCACGGTGCGCCCGCGTCGTTCGCTCGTCGTACGCCCGGCCGCAAAGATCATCCCGTGGGCTGATGGCACGAATCGCGGCGCGCGACTAGGTTGCTCGTATGACCGATGTGCATGCGTCGTATCGGTCCCCGCACACGGCGGGCCCGCAAGCGCGCTGGGCACCATGGGCGCTCCTGTTCGCGCTGCTGCTGTGCTGGGTGCTGTGGTATCCGCAGAGCCCCGACCTCGCGGCCCAGGCGTATCGCATCGATCTGTTCGCGAAGGACGGCTTTGCGCTGTGGGACAACGGCTGGTACGGCGGGCATTATCTGCTGAGCTACAGCCTGATCTTCCCGGCGATCGCCGACTTCCTCGGCCTGCGCGTCGCGGGCGTTCTCGCGGTCACCGCCTCGAGCGTGCTGTTCTGGCTGCTGCTCGGCGAGAAGGACACGCGCCGGCGCGGCCTGTCGGTGGCGCTGTTCGTCGTGGGCGCGGCCGGCGACCTGTACATCGGCCGCGTCGCGTTCGCGCTCGGCGTGACGTTTGGGCTCGCCAGTGCGCTCGCCGCCGTGCGCGGATCGCGCGTGCTGTGCGTGACCTGCTCCGTCGGCTGCGCCGCGGCCAGCCCCGTGGCCGCGGCCTTTCTCGGTCTCGTCGCGTGCGGTGAGCTGCTCGCCCACCGGCAGGCCGCGCGCGCGGCCTGCCTCGGCGTGCCGGCGCTCGCGGTCGTGGCGGTGATCTCGACGCTGTTCCCGGAAGGCGGATATGAGCCGTTCGCGTTCAGTTCGCTGCTCGCCGCGCTCGGCGCGTGCGCGCTGATCCTGCTGCTCGTGCCGCGCGGCGAGAAGCTCGCACGCTATACGGCGGGGCTGTATCTGGCTGCGCTGCTGCTCGCCTACGTCATCCAGTCGCCGATGGGAAGCAACGCGGTGCGCTTCGGGGTGCTGTTCGCGCCGGCCACGCTCGTGCTGCTGGTCAGACCCGATGACGTGCAGCGGCGCGTGCTCGGCGTGCGGCACCGCCTCGCGCACAACGACGCCCGTGGCAGCGAGCGGCCGGGCGCGACGAGCGGCACACGCACCTCGGCGTTCCTGCTTGCGGCGAGCGCTGCCGTGCTCGTCCTGTGGCAGGTCAACGGGCCGCTCGCGCAGTCGGTCACCGCGTCGGCGAGCGCGTCGAGCAGCTACGCCTTCTACATGCCGGCGATCCGCTACCTCGACGGGCGCAGCGGCGGCGCGCCGATGCGCATCGAGGTTCCGTTCACCGATTCACACTGGGACGCGGCGATTCTCGGCACCCACTTCGCGCTGGCACGGGGCTGGGAGCGCCAGATCGATACGCGCTTCGACTCGCTGTTCTATGAACCGGGTCTGACCAGCGCGACGTATGAGCGCTGGCTCGACGATAACGGCGTGAGGTTCGTCGTCCTTTCAGACGCGCCACTGGACTTCTCGAGCGTCCAGGAGGGCGCGCTCGTCGCCGGCGGCCTGCCGTTCCTGCACCTCGTGTTTCGCTCGGCCAACTGGCGCATCTATGAAGTGCGCGACGCGCGCCCGCTCGCGAGCGGCCCGGGCGAACTGGTCAGTATCAGCGGCGACGGGTTCACGCTCCTCGCTCGCCACGCCGGGCAGTTCCTCGTTCGCATCCACTACACGCCGTACTGGAGCGTGGCGGCGGGGATGGGGACGACCAGCGAAGGCGCCGACGACTGGACCGAGCTGGACGCCACGCGGGCCGGCACGATTCGCGTCGACGCCGACTTCTCGCTCCCGTTCTAGGGTGCTCGCGGCTGCGCTAGCGGCCGATCCTGAACCCGAGTGTGGCCCTTGCGCGGACCGGCCGGGCGTCGCGGCGCAGCGCAACCGCGGCGATCACCGCGCCGAGCGCGGCGACGGCGGCGAGCAGACTCAGCGACAGGCGGAAGCCCGATGTGAGCGCGTCGGCGCGCGAGGGGGGGTGCGCGGAGGCCAGCAGGCCATTGCTATGGCTGGAGGCGATCGAGGCCATCAGCGCGACCCCGAGCGCGACGCCGACCTGGTAGGCCGTCTGGCGGAGTGCGGCGGCGAGGCCCTGCTCGTCGCCGCGCACCCCGCTCGTCACGGCCACGGTGGTGGCGACGGCGGCGGTCGTGAAGCTCACGCCGATCGCCGTCAGGAACGGCAGCAGAGGAAGGTACTCGCCGTCCCCGGGGAGGCGGCTGAGCGCAGCGATCGCCGCCGCGGAGATCACAAGGGCGCCGCTCAACACCGTGCGCGCACCGTGTCGGGTGATCAGCGGCGCGGCGTATCGGGTGGCCGCGAGATAGCCGGCCAGCCCGGCGGGCGCAAACGCGAATCCGGCCTGCAACGGGCTGTAGTCGGCCACCTGCTGCAGATAGAGGGTGATCAGCAGGATCACCGCGCCGGTCAGCGCTCCGGTGACGGTCGTCGCGGCGAGGGTCCCGGCCAGCCAGCGCGTTCGAAGCATCGAGACTCGCACGAGCGGTTGCTCGACGCGGTTCTCCAGCAGCACGAACAGGATCGCGAGGGCGAGGCCGGCGACGGCGGGACCGAGGAAGGCGGCCGATCCCCAGCCGTGCTCTGAGCCGCGCACCGGCGCCCACACGAGCAGCGCCATCGCGCCGGTGATCAGCAGCGCTCCCGGCAGGTCGAGCGATCGCCGCGCGACGCCCGGCTCGTCCGCTGCAATCGCCCTCCTCGACAGCAGTGCCGCGCCGAGCGCGACCGGCACGTTGAGCAAAAAGATGCTGCGCCATCCGACTCCGTCGGTGAGGACGCCGCCGAGCACCTGCCCGCAGAGGAACCCGAGCGCGGTCGCCGCGCCGAAGATGCCCAGCGCGCGTGTGCGTGCGGGACCTTCGCCGAAGGTGTTCGCCAGCAACGACAACGCCGCCGGTGCGAGCAGCGCCGCGCTCAGTCCCTGAGCGGCCCGGCCGAGCACGAGGGCGAGCGGCGCGTCGGCCAACGCACAGGCGAGCGAGGTGAACGCGAAGCCGGCCATCCCCGCGACGAAGACCTTGCGGCGGCCGAGCTGATCGGCCATGCGGCCGCCGAGGATCAGCGCACCGGCGAACGCGGTGCCGTAGGCGGTGATCACGCCCTCGGCGCCGTCGGGGGAGAAGCGCAGCGCGCGCTCGATCGTCGGCAACGCGACGTTGACGATCGAGAAGTCGACCATCACGAGGAACTGGGCGAGCACCATCAGGCCGAGCGCGAGCATCGGGAGGCGGTCGTACGCACCGGCGACGGTTGCGGTGCTCTGCGGCGTGCCGGCGCGAGCTGCCATGCGGGGGAAGCTAGCCCGGCTGCATTGGCGCAGCGTTGGCGCTGCGCAGATCAACGAGGCGACTGGGCGGCGGTCGGCGTCCGCGGCCGGTTCAGGCGTCCGCGCGCCCGCCGGCCGGCTCCTCCTCGCTGAGCGCGATCAGCTCCTCGTCGCTGATCTGCGCGGCGATCGCGGGATGGTTGGACTGCATGTGTGTGCGCGCGCTGAGCAGCAGCTCCTCCTCGGTTTCTCCGCGCACGATCGTTCCGCACTCACAGACGATGAGTCGCTCCATGAAGGGCTAGTGTCGCATCTCGATGGCCGATTCGGCTCCGACGCGAATTCAACTCTGCGGATCGTTCGTCGCGCGCATCGCGGGCGTCGAGTCTGCGAGCGAGCTGCCGGGAGCGCAGGGGCGCCTCGCGTTCGCCTACCTGGTCGTCAATCGCACGCGGCTGGTGACGCGGCCGGAGCTCTCGCGAGTGCTGTGGGGCGAGGCGCTTCCGCCCGAGCCGGGAACCGCACTGCGGGCGCTGCTCTCAAAGCTGCGGCGCGCGCTCAACAGCGGCGGCCCGGACGTGATGCCGGTCGGTGAGATGCTCCGCATTCGTCTGCCGATCGGAGCCTGGGTCGATGTCGAGGCGGCCGCCCAGTCGCTGCATGATGCGCAGGCCGCGGTCGCGCAGCGCCAGGACGTGAGGGCATGGATCGCCTCGCACATCGCACTGAACGTGAGCAAGCGGATGTTCCTCCCGGGTCTCGACGGCGAGTGGGTGTTGCAACAGCGGGCCGCGCTCGAGGACGTGCAACTGCGTGCGCTCGAGTCGCTCGCGGCGTGCGCGGTGCGCCTCGACGGGCCAGAGCTCGACACCGCCGTGCGCGCGGCCCGCGCGCTGATCTCACTCGCGCCGTTCCACGAGAGCGGATACCGCTGGTTGATGGAGGCGCTCGGCGCGCAGGGCAACCGCGCCGAGGCCGTGCTCGCCTACGAGGCGTTGCGGGTGACGCTCAGGGATGAGCTCGGCGTCGTGCCGAGCCCCGAGTTGCAGGCCCTGCACGCGCGGATGCTCAGCGCGAGCTGATGATGCACGTCGACGTCGCGTGGGCGAGCAGGATGCCCGCCTGATTGCGCAGCCGGCCCTCGGCGCTTGCGACCCGCCGTCCGCGCTGCAGGAGGCTGCCCTCGGCGAAGATCTCGCAGCCGTCAGGCGTGATCGGGCGCAGGAGATTCACTTTCGTCTCGAGCGTCGCATAGCTCTCGCCCGCGTTCAGCGTCGTGTGAACCGCCGCGCCGGTGGCGGAGTCGAGCAGGGTCATCGCGATGCCGCCGTGAACCGTGCCCATCGGGTTGAGCATCGCCTCGGTCGGCGTGCACGCGAACACCGCGCGACCCTCCGCCGCGTCGATCAGCTCGAAGCTGAGCAGCGCCTGGATCGGGGCTGCGGGCGCCGCGCCGCTGACGATCGCCTGCATCTGCTCGAGGCCGCTGGGGGCGGAGGAGGTTGACATCAGCGCAGGAGCACGCATGCCGTCGAGCCGTGTGCGAGCAGCATGCCGTCGGACTCGAGCAGCAGGCGACCCTCGGCCGTGGCGATCCGAGATCCGCCGTGGATCACCGTTCCGGTTGCGAGCACACGCCCCGCCGACGCGGCGATCGGCCGCGCGTAGCGCACCTGCAGATCGGCCGTCGTGTAGCCGGCGCCGGCCGGCAGCGTCGTCTGCACCGCGCAGCCCATGCACGAGTCCAACAGTGTCGCCGCGACCCCGCCGTGAACCGAGCCGAGCACGTTGTACATCCACTCCGCCGGGTTCATCGCGAACGTCACACGTCCGGGGTCGGCCTCGATCAGCTCGATTTCGAGCAGGCGCGCGATCGGCGGCGGCGGCAGCGCACCGGAGATGATCGCCCGCATCGCCTCGAGCCCGGACAGCTCGCGGGCGGACGCGGCCGCGATGCCAGGGTCCTCCCAGGCGAACGTCCGCGTCCTCGACCGTTGCGCCGCCGCCGCTGTCGCGCGCGCGCTCATGTGAACGCGTACGGCGGCGTCAGCATGCCGGTCGCCTGCCCGACCTCGATCAGATGGCCGTCCGGATCGCGCAGATAGCAGCGGATCTCGCGGCCATGATCCTTGGGCTCGGTGAGGAACTCGCCGCCGCGGGCGCTCCACTCCGAATACACGGCCCGGATGTCCGCCACGCGGATGTTCAGAAAGCTGCTGACGCGGTCGGTCTCGGCGGGCGGTTCGAGCAGCACGGTCGGCTTGTCATCGGTCGGGCCGCCGCCGGAGTTGATGATGATCCAGCTGTTCGCCAGCGCGACAGCCGCGGGCGCACCGTCGCGCACGACCTCGCCGCCGAGCACGTCGCGGTAGAAGCGCAGTGAGCGCTCCACATCGCCCGCGACGACGAAGTGTGCGAGCGCGATCCCCGCGCTGGGCGCGGGGAAGCTGGGGCGAGAGGGGCTGCTCACGCGGGCAAACGTAGCCGCCGCACATTGGCGCAGCGTTGGCGTGACGTGGACAGCGACGGGGATGCCCGCGCGGACACCCGGTGCGTGCTCGCAAATGTGGCAATTCCGAGGGGCGATATTTGGCCCGCAGACCATTCTCGGCGCGGCCGCACCGCGGCATCATCAGTGTGCGGCGCTTGGACCGATGCCAAATGCCGACGGCGGGCGCCCGGATCGTTGCCACGGTCGCGCCCGGAGAGGCCTTCGGAGCGGCGTACGCCCATGAGCACCGCCCAACGCCCAACCCCTGCAAGGAGCCATGATGCCCAGAATCATCGTCACGATCGAGCCGTCCGCCCTCGACACCGACGCACCGCTGCTGCTCGATGAGCAGGTGCATTCGGTGCATCTCAGCACCGGCCATGCGGCAGCTCAGCTGCTCGAGCGCCTCGCCTGGGCCGTCGGCGACGCGGAGGCCGCCGAGCGCGCGCGCCCGGCGCGGCACGCGCGGCCGCCGTCCCGTCCGCTGGGATCCGCGAACGGCTCGCGCTCCGGCGTCCGCCTTCCGGTCGGGGTCTAGGCCGCGCGGGCCGGAGGGCCGGCTCGGGCGCCGATCGAGGGCGCGTTTGGGCGCAAGCGGCCCGGCGTTTGCGGACGGCGAGCTCCGATGCCCTCTAGAGTCACACGATGACCGCTGGCGGGCCTGCTGCATTCGGCGTTCTGCTGGACATCGATGGTGTCTTCTATGTCGGCGATGAGCCGATCGAGGGCGCGCACGAGGCGCTGCTGCAGCTGCGCGCGCTGAGCGCGGGCGTCCGGCTGATGACGAACACGACCTCGCGATCGCGGCGGGCGGTGCGCGAGCACCTGCTCGGGATGGGCTTCGATGTCGCCCTCGAGGAGATCCTCACACCGGCCGCGATGGCCGAGCGCCATTGCCACGAGCAGGGGTACGGGGCGGTGCGCGTGCTCGTCAGCGACGGTCTGCGCGAGGATCTCGCGAAGCTCGACAGCGCGGGACCCGATGGGCACATCGACGCCGTCGTGCTCGGCGATCTCGGCGACGGCTTCACGCCCGACGTTCTCAACGCCATCTTCCGGGCGCTGATGGACGGAGCGGAGCTCGTCGCGCTGCAGCACAACCGCTACTGGCGGCGCGCCGACGGCCTCGCGCTCGACGTCGGCGCGTACGCGGCCGCGCTCGAGTACGCGAGCGGCCGCGAGGCCGTCACCGTCGGCAAGCCCGCGCGTGAGTTCTTCCTGGCGGCGATGGCCGACATCGGCCTCGAGCGCGGTGTGATGGTCGGCGACGACGTCGAGGCGGACGTCGGCGGCGCGATGTCGGCGGGGTTGGCGGGCGTGCTCGTGCGAACCGGCAAGTACCGCCGGGAGGCGCTGAAAACACGTGTCACGCCGACGGCGATCGTCGACTCGATCAGCGACGTCCCGTCGCTGCTGGCGCGTATCCTGCCCGGCTGAGCGAGCCCGGGACGCGGCAGCGGCTGTGGCGGCTCAGCCTCGAGCTGAGCGGACGCCGCTGACCTCCCGTGAGCGAAAGTCCGGCAGCCCGCTCTGCGAGAATCGCGCGATGGACGGCGGGCGGGCGAGCATCACGGCGATCGCGACCGCGCTGATGCGCTCGGCGCACACACGGCTGGATCGGCCGGTGCTGATCGACGACCCGTGGGGCGATCGGCTCGTGCTCGACGAGGAGCGCGCGGCGATGGCGACGCGCGGCGGCGTCGCCGACCTCGACAGCTCGCTGCGCGCGCATCCGTCCTACGGCACGGTGATCCTGCGCGCCCGCTACGCCGAGGACGCGCTTGCGGCGGCGGTCGCGCGCGGCGTCGGGCAGTACGTGATCATCGGCGCCGGGATGGACAGCTTCGCGCTGCGCCGCCCGCCGTTCGCCCACGATCTCGAGATCTTCGAGGTCGATCATCCGAGCACGCAGGAGCTGAAGACGGCGCGCGTGCGAGCATGCGGGGCGGCGATCGGGCCAGGCCTGCATCTGATCGCGGCGGACCTCGTCGAGACCGGTCTCGACGAGGCGCTTGCGGGCTCATCGTTTCGCAGCGATCGCCCTGCGTTCTTCTCATGGCTCGGGGTCACGACCTACCTCACGCGCGCCGCCAACGTCGCGACGCTCGCGGCGGTCGCGGCATGCGCTCCGCCCGGCAGTGAGATCGTCTTCAGCTATCTCGATCAGCGCCTGCTCGACGGCGATGACGGCGAGGGCGCGATCGGGCAGGCGCGCGCACAGGTCGCGGCGGTGGGCGAGCCGTGGGTCTCGGGGTTCGATCCCGCCCTGCTCGCCGCTGAGCTGCGCGACGCGCGGCTGGAGCTCGTCGAGGATCTCGGCCCGACGGAGCTCGCGACGCGCTACTGCGCGATGCGCAGTGACGGCCTCAGCCCGAGCCGCGGCTCCCACGTCGCGCGCGCCCGCGTGCTCGTCTGAGCGCCGTCTCCGCGCCGCTGCTCAGCGGCCGTTGAAGCGCGGCGGGCGCCGCTCGGCGCTCGCTCGGACGCCCTCGGCGAAGTCCTCGGTCGCGAACAGCAGCGACTGCTCGGCGTGCTCGCGCTCGGTCGCCGCGCGCACGCGCCCGGCGAGATCACCGCGCATCGTCGTGCGGATCGAGCGGACGGCCAGCGGCGCCGAGGCCGCGATCTCGCTCGCAAGCAGCTGCGCCTGCGCGCGCAGCTGCTCATCGGGGGCGAGACGGTCGCAGAGGCCGAGAGCGTGCGCCTCCTCGCCCTTCACGCGCCGGCCCGTGTAGAGCAGCTCGAGCGCCGCCTGCATGCCGATCGCGGCGGGCAGCGTGACGCTCAGGCCGAAGCCGTGGTGGATGCCGAGGCGCGCGAAGTTGGCGGCGAACCGCGAAGACGGGCTCGCGACGCGGAAGTCCGCCGACAGCGCCAGCCCGAGGCCGCCGCCGATCGCGGCGCCCTGGACGGCCGCGACGACCGGCGTCGCGGCCGCGAACAGCCTCACCGCCTGCGCATACAGGGCGGGCCCGCCGGCGTCGGCCGAGCCGGCGAAGTTCGCGCCCGCGCAGAAGTGCCGCCCGCTCGAGCACAGCACGATCGCGCGGCACGCCGGGTCATCGTCGAGCGCCTCATACGCATCGGCGATCGCGGCGATCAGCTCGATGTCGAAGTGGTTGTGCGGCGGGCTCGCGAACTCGACGGTCGCGACGTGGGGCTCGTCGATCGAGACGGTGATCCCGTCGCTCACAGCTCCTCCAGGAACTCGCCGACGGCACGGTCGAACGCGGCCGCCTGCTCGATGTTCGCGGCGTGCCCGGCGTTCTCGAGCCTCACCTCGCGAGCACCGGGAATGCGCCGGGCCATCACGCGCGCGGCGGGCAGGAACCGCTCGTCCTCTGCGCCGACGACGATCAGCGTCGGCGCGCTGATCCGCTCGAGCGCGGCGAGCACCTCGCCGTCGCGCTGGCTGAGGATCGCGCGCGCCGCCGCGGCGAGGCCGCGGGCGCCGGCGAGATGCTTGGCGCCGAGCGACTCGGGACCTTCGCGCAGCGCGCCGAGGCCGCGCTCGTCGAGTTCGTCCGCGAGTCCGCCGGCCCACGAGTTCCACTGCTCGCGTGCCGCGTCATCGCGAAAGCCGGGTCCGGTGTCGACGAGCACGAGCGCGGCCACGCGCTCAGGATGGCGCACGCACAGCAGAAGTGAGAGATAGCCGCCGAGCGACATGCCGCAGATCACCGCGCGCGGCGCGTCGAGCAGATCGAGCAGCGCGAGCATCTCGGCGATGCAGCGCTCCTGGGAGAGCTCGCCGCCGGCTCCGCTCGCGCCGTGCCCCGGCAGATCCCAGGTGACCAGCTCGCGCTGCGCGCCGAGCGCCTCGAGGTTCGTGCGCCACATCGCCTGGCTTGCGCCGAAGCCGTGGCTGAGCAGCATCGGCGGCCGCGCGCTCGGCTGTCCGTGGCGGGTGTAGGCGATTTCGGGCATCACATGCTCACCACGCTCGAGCCGCCGGTGATCGCCGGATAGACGTTGTCGGCGCCGACGCGCGCCGCGGCCGCGCCGAGCCGCGTGCTCCAGTGGTGCTCGTCACCGTACTCCGAGCGCCACGCCCACAGTCGCCGTGTGAGCTCACCGAGCGGATGTTCGAGCGTCGTCCCGCGCGCGCCGAGGACCTGATGTGCGGCGCGTCCCGCGCTCAGCGCGGCGCGGTTGGCGAGCAGCTTGCCGGCGGCGATCTCGAACCCGGCCGGCCGCCGCGCGCTCGCCTCGGCGGCGACTCCGGCGAGCGCGGTCTGCTGGGCGATCACGACGAGGTGCTGCTGGACCGCCTGGAAGGAGCCGATCGGCCGCCCGAACTGGTGGCGCTCGCCGGCGTGGCGGACGGCGATCTCGTACAACCGCTCGAGCGCGCCGGCGATCAGCGCGATTCGTGTCAGCGCGCCGCGCTGGAACAGTGCGTCGGCGTGTGGCGCCGGCCCGGAGCGCGCGGGCGCACCGGCGAGCACGACCGTGTCGCGCGCGTCGCCGGCGAGGTTCGTGTGCGGCTCGATCGTCACGGCCGCGCGCTCGAGAACGAGTGTGCGGCCGTCGAGGAGCACGGCGATCTCGCGCGCCGCGCGCGCCCACGGCACGCGATGCAGGCTCCCGCTGAGGCGCCCATCGCGAAGCGCGAGGCTGTCGCGGTCGCCGCCGGGCGCGACGGTCACCGTGCCGCCCGCGCTCGTGAGTCCGGCCCGTGCGAGCAGCCACTCCCCGAGCAGCGCCGACTCGGCGGCCTCGTCGGGGCCGCGCTCGCGCAGCAGCGCCAGTGCGGGATCGGCGCTCATGCGCGCAGCGCCCGCGCCGCGACCGAGCGCAGGATCTCGTTGGTTCCGCCGCGGATCGTGAACGACGGGGCGCCCAGTATCGCCGCCGCGAGCAGGCGCTCGAACAGAGAGCTCGCGTCCGGATCGGGAGCGTCCGGCACGAGCCGCCAGATCGCGTCGAGCACCTCCTGCTCGAAGCGCGTGCCGAGCTCCTTCACCAGCGCCGCCTCTGCGGCAGGCGCCTCGCCGGCGTCGAGCAGGCGTGCAACCGACAGCGACAGCGCGCGGATCCCCCACCAGCCGGCGACCGCTTCGCCGAGCGCGGAGCGCTCGCGTTCGCCGGCTGCGCCGTGCTCGCGCAGGTACTGCTCGGCGACGAGGTATGTGGAGAGCCAGCGCTCGGGGCCGGCACGCTCGAACGACAGCTCGGAGGTGTTCTGCGCCCAGCCCGCGCCGATCTCGCCGACGACGAGGTCCTCGGCGACGAACACCTGATCGAAGATGACCTCGTTGAAGAACTCGCTGCCGTCGAGGTAGGCGATCGGCCGCACGCTCACCCCGGGGGCGCGCAGATCGACGATCAGCTGTGTCAGGCCGCGATGGCGATCGTCCTCCTCGCTCGTGCGGCACAGCACGACGCACCAGTCGTTCTCGTGCGCGCCGCCGGTCCACAGCTTGGTCCCGCTCAGCAGCCAGCCGCCGTCGCTGCGCGTCGCACGCGTCTGCACGGCGGCGAGGTCGCTGCCGGCCTGCGGCTCGCTCATGCCGATCGAGAACGACACCTCGCCGCGGCAGATCGCCGGCAGGAAGCGCGCGCACTGGGCCTCGGTGCCGTAGCGCAGCAGCAACGGCCCGCTCTGGCGGTCGGCGACCCAGTGGTAGCGGACGGGCGCGCCCCAGCGCAGCATCTCCTCGACGACGATGAAGCGCTCAACGACGCCGCGTTCGGCGCCGCCGTAGCGGCGCGGCAGCGCCATCCCGAGCCAGCCGTGCGCGGCGAGCCGGCGCGAGAAGTCCTGGTCGCGGCCGGCCGCCATGCCGAGCCCGGGGGCGAAGCTCCCGCGCGGCAGCTCGGCCGCGAGGAACCTGCGGACCTCGCCCTGGAGCGCGAGCTCGGCGGCGTTCAGCTCGCCTGGCGCGAAGCGCAGCATCGCCGAGACAATACGCGCGCGCATCCGGCGGGCGCGGCGCGCGGCCGGCGCGACGGCTCAGGCGCCGCGGCCCACGATCTCCTGCAGCGTCAGCCCGCTGAGCACCGACCGCGGCGCCTCGGCGACGATGTCCGAGCCCGCGCGCGCGTCGTCATCGCGTCGCTTGATCAGCAGCCATTGCGGCTTCGCTCCGGGGCGGGTGCGCTGCAGCGCGAAGCCGCCGCGAAGCTTCTCGCCATGCAGGACGAACACCGCGTGGCCGCGCTCGAGCGCCTGCGGCCAGGCGACGCGCCCGCCCTGCTCGTAGCTGCCGCGATCCCAGATCGCGACGCCGCCTCCCGCCGCGGTCGCGCCCTCGAAGCTGTTGTGCGCGATCTCGTGGTCCTCGACCTCGACGGCGAGGCGCTTGGCGGCGGGATCCAGCGACGGGCCCTTCGGCACCGCCCACGAGCGCATCACGCCGGCGAGCTCCAGTCGCAGGTCGAAGTGGTGCGTGCTCGCCTGATGCTCCTGCACGACGAATGCGCCGGCGCTGATGCCGCGGATCGCGAACTGCTCATGTCCCTCGACGCGGGCCGGCTGCACGGCGACGTCCGCGACGGCGGCGCCGCGGGGGCCAGTGCGGAGGAACTCGAGCAGCGCCGCGACCGCTGCGGAGGCGCCCTCCGCGTGCACGGCGACGGCGCCGTCCTCAGCGTTGCGCACCCAGCCCTCGACGTCGAGCTCGTGCGCGCGCCGGACGGTCTGCGCGCGAAAGCCGACGCCCTGGACTGTGCCGGTGATGATCGCGCGAATCGCTCGTGTATCGGCAGGCTCGCTCAACCGCGCGAACCCTAGCGCGGGGCTCACGACGGGAGCGGGCGCGGGCGTCGCCCAGGCGGTCGCCGACGCATGCGCGGCCTATGATCGCTCTCGTGCGCGCTGCCGACCCCGGCCTGTTCGTACTCAAGAGCGCGGTGCGAGCGGCGATCGTGGTGCCGCTCGCTTTTGCACTCGGGCTGCTGCTCAGCGTCGACAAGCAGGTTGCGCTGTTCGCCGCGTTCGGCGCGATGGCGATGCTCGTGTTCGTCGACTTCGGCGGCTCACAGCGCGCGCGGCTGCGTGCATATCTCGCTCTGCTGCTCGCCGGGGCGCTGCTGATCGTGGTCGGCACGCTGTGCTCGCGCTCGACAGCGCTGGCGAGCATCGCGATGGCGCTGATGGGGTTCGCGATCCTGTTCGCGGGCGTGCTCGACGACTACATCGCCGCGGCGCGCACCGCAGCGATGCTGACATTCGTGCTGCCGGTGATGGTGCCCGCGGGCGCCGGCGCGATCCCGACTCGGCTCGCCGGCTGGGGGGTGGCGGGCGCGCTGTGCATCGCGGCGGCGCTGCTGTTGTGGCCGGAGCGTCCGCGCGGGGCGCTGCTGCTGCGCGCGGCGGCGCTCGCGCGCTCGCTCGCGCAGCTGGTGGAAGCGCGCTCGCATGGCGAGCACGAGGCGGCGGAGGCGGCGGCGCACGACGCGGCGAAGGAAGCCGCCGCGCTGCGCGAGCGCTTCGTCGCGGTCGGCCAGCGCCCGAGCGGGACCGCGGGGCCGACCGCGGCGCTCGCGCGGATGATCGAGGACCTCGCCGCGCTGCGCCGCAGCGCCGACCGCATTCCCCTGCTCGCCGAGCAGGGCGCCCCCTGTCACACCGAGCGCGCCGAGCTGGTGCTGGCGGCGCCGGTGCTGCTGCGTGACCTCGCCGCGCGGCTCGAGGGCGGATCCTCGCGCCTGCCGGTCGATCTGGAGCGCATGCGGCGCGCCCACGATGCCTTCGGCCGCGCGCAGCTCGCGTATTTCGAGAGCCTGCAATCCGACCGCGAGGAGGTCGAGGCGGCGGTGGAAGTCGAGGAGGCGTATCGGCTGCGGCAGCTGTCCTACGGCACGCTGACGGCCTGCGAGGACGCGCTGCTGGCATCCGCCGAAGACGCGCATGCGGTCTCGCGGGAGTCGCGGCGGATGCGCATCGGTGCGGGCACGCGACTCGCGTTGACGCACGCGAGCACCGACTCGGTGTGGCTGCGCAACAGCATCCGCGGCGCGGTCGGCCTCGCGCTGGCGGTGCTCGTCGGGCAGCTGACCGACCTGCAGCACGCGTTCTGGATTGTGCTGGGGACGCTGTCGGTGCTGCGTTCGAGCGCGCTCTCGACGACCGCGTCGATCGCCTCAGCGCTGCTCGGCACGTTCGCCGGGATCTTCATCGGCGGTCTGATCGTGCTGGCGGTCGGCAGCGAGCAGGCCGTGCTGTGGGCGGTGCTGCCGCTGGCGGTGCTGCTTGCGTCCTACGCCGGCCAGGCGATCTCCTTCGCGGCCGGCCAGGCGGCCTTCAGCGTGGTCGTGCTCGTGATCTTCAACCTGCTCGCGCCGGCCGGCTGGCGCGTCGGGATCGTGCGCTTGGAGGACGTCGCGATCGGCGCCGCGGTGAGCCTGCTGGTCGGCGTGATGATCTGGCCCCGCGGCGCGTCGGCGATCATGCGCAGGACGATCGGTGCGGCGTATGTGAGCGCGTCGCACTACCTCGACGCGGCGATCGCGGCGCTGCTCGGTGAGGCCGAGAGCGCGCAGCGCGACACGGCCGCGCGCGAAGCGCTCGCGAGCGCGCAGCTGCTTGACGCGGCGGTGCGCGACTACCTCGCGAACCGCAGCACCGGGAGCGGGCGCCTGCACGACCTGACGGTGCTGAGCAGCGGCGCGGTAAGGATGCGGCGTGTCGCCGCGGTGCTCGAGAACCCCGACGCGCTCGTGCACCTGGCGCCGGTCGATGAGGATCTGCCGCGGCTGTTGCAGGCGCGCGATGCGTTCGATCGCGAGCGCCACGCGCGCAGCGGCTGGTACCGCTCACTCGGCACGGCGATCGCGCACGGCACGCCGCCGCCGCGGCCCGAGCGGGGTGCCGGGCACGCGGGCGCAGACGACGGGAGCGCTCCGCCCCGCAGCGTCGTGCTCGAGCCGGCGGCGGTGGGGCGCGGGCTGCAGCCGGGTGTCGCGATCGCGTGGGCGTATCGGCACATCGACGCGCTCGCGGAGCTCGAGCCGTCGCTGATCTCGGCCTACGAGCGGATCCTCGACGGCGCCGGCGCGGTGCGCTGATCAGGGCGCGACCAGGTGCGCGCCGGCGCACGGCCGCACCTCGTAGGCGCCTTCGGGCGGCTGCGATCCAGGCGCGAACAGCCCGAGCACGCTGCCTCCGAAGCCGCCGCCGACGAGGCGCGCGCCGCGCGCGCCCGCGCGCTTGAGCCGCTCGACGGTGCGCTCGACGGCGGGGGTCGAGACGTCGTAGTTGTCGCGCAGGCTGCTGTGCGACGCATCGAGCAGGCCGCCGATGCTCCGCAGGTCCTCCGCGCGCAAGGCGGCGACGGCGGCGCGCACGCGCTCGTTCTCGCCGAGCACGTGCCGGGCGCGCGAGCGCAGTGGCTCGGGGAGGCGCTCCAGCTCCTGCACGCCGGCCGTGCGCAGCGACCCGATGCCAAGCAGCTGACAGGCGCGTGCGCACTCGCTGCGACGCTCGTTGTAGCCAGAGCTTGCGAGCTCGTGGCGCTCGCCGGAGTCGAGCAGGACGAGCCGCCAGTCGCCGAGCCTCAGCGGCACGGGATCGACGGCGAGCGTGCTGAAGTCGATGCACAGCGCCGTCTCCTTGGCCCCGCACAGGCAGGCCAGCTGGTCGAGCAGCCCGGTCTGCGCGCCGACCCAGTCGTTCTCGACGCGCGCGCACAGGCGCGCGAGCGCGATGCGATCGAGCGTGTCGATGCGCGCGTGCGCCGGCGCGCCGAGGTCGATCATCGCGAGGCACAGCGCGACCTCGAGCGCCGCCGAGGAGGACAGCCCGGCGCCGCGCGGCAGCTCGCCGCCGATCTCGATCTCGGCGGCGACAAGCGGGAATCCGGCGGCCGCGAGCTCGGCGACGATGCCACGCGCGAACGCCCGCCATCCGCTGACCGGCGGCGGCGCCGCGAGCTCGAAGCGATCGTGCTCGCCGAGGTCGCGCGCGAACACCTCGACCTCCGCCGCGGCCGCCGCGCGGGCGCCCTGCGGGGCGGCCGACACGGTGATGCCGGCCGCGATCGCGAACGGCAGCGCGAGGCCGTCGTTGTAGTCGGTGTGCTCGCCGATCAGATTGACGCGCCCGGGCGCGAACGCGTGGCTCGGCTCAAGCGCCACGGACGATCGCCTCGCGCAGCTTGGCGGCGGACTCCTCGGGCAGCGTGTCGGAGATGAAGGTGCCGGCGCCCTGCTCGGAGCCGGCCAGGTACTTGAGCTTCTCGGCGGTGCGCAGCGGCGGATAGAACTCGACGTGCAGGTGTCCGCTGCGGGCGCCCGTCGTCGGCGCCTGGTGGACGGCCATCACGTACGGGAACGGGCGCTCGAACAGCGCGTCGTAGCCGCGCACGAGGCGCTGCAGCGCGCTGGCCAGCGCGCTCAGCTCGGCGGGTGCGCAGTCGAGCAGGCTCGGCCGGTGCGCGCGCATCACGACGTGCGCTTCGTATGCCCAGCGCGCGGCGTAGGGCACGTACACAACGGCTGCGTCGTTCTGATGGACGATCCGCTGTCCCGCCTCGAGCTCGCTCGCGAGCAGCGCGCACGGAGCGCAGCCGCCGCGGCGCTCGTCGGCGGCGAGCTCCGCCAGCGCGACCGGGGGCACAAACGGGTAGCCGTAGATCTGCCCGTGTGGATGGTGCAGCGTGACGCCGACCTCGACGCCGCGGTTCTCGAAGATGAACACGTAGTCGATGTCGGCGCGCGCGCCGAGCTCGCCGTAGCGGTGGCGCCAGACCCACATCAGCGCCTCCACGCGAGCGGCGCTGAGCGTGCCGAAGGAGGCGTCGTGATCGTCGCTGTAGACGACCACCTCGGCTGCTCCCGCGGGCGCCTCGAACGACGGGAAGCGGTTGTCGAAGACGGCGATCTCGAATGCCGGAAAGGGGATCTCGGTGGCCGGCGCGCCGGGCTTCGTCGCGTCGAGCGGGCAGTGGTCGCGCGCCGGCAGGAACGTGCGCTCCTGGCGCTGGATCGCGTAGACGACGTCCTCGCCGCGCAGCTCCGAGAAGCGTCGCGCGCTCATCGCGTCTCGGCGTCCGGGCGGCGGTAGAGGATCAGCGCGCGCCCGTCGTCTTTGCGGTGGCGCGCGAGCACGATCGGGCCGAGGCGCTCCTCCTCGCGCCTGCCGCCGTCCGCGGTGCCGCCGCCGCCCGGCTGCGGCGCGGAGGGCTCGGGCGCGGAGGGCTCGGGCGGTTTGCCGGGCATCGCGCGAGGGTATACCCATGCGTGGATCGCGCGATGCCGCTGGCTCGAATGCAGACGGTGCTGACAGGCATCCGGAGTTCGCGTTGGAACTGGGGTTGACGAAAGACCGCTCAGCGGAGAAGGTAGGGCAAGGAGGCCGCACCGGGCAGGACGCCGCTTCGCCAATTGGAGCTCGTTCGAGCAGAGGAGGCGCAGATGTCGGATACCACCGAGGTGACCGAAGCAACGGAGCAGTTCGCGGATGCCGGGGGAGGGCTGGTCGAGAATCGGGGCTTCGACCGCAGGGCATTCCTGCAGCGGACCGCGATCACGGGCGCGGGCGTCGCCGGGGTCAGCACGCTGCTCGCGGCCTGCGGCTCGAGCGCCTCGAGCAGCAGTGGCGGCAGCAGCGGCTCGGCGAGCGTGTTCGGCTCGCATCCGGAATACAAATTCGTGTTCGTCAACCACGTCACGACGAACTCGTTCTTCGTGCCCACGCAGTACGGCGCGGCGGACGCCTGCAAACTGCTCGGCTGCAGCTACGAGTGGACGGGATCGGAAAGCGAAAACATCAACCAGATGGTCAACGCCATCAACACCGCCGTCTCCTCCGGCGCCAACGGGATCGCGGTGTCGCTGATCAGCAAGACCGCGTTCAACGTGCCGATCGAAAACGCGCTCAAGGCGGGCATCCCGGTCGTCGCCTACAACGCCGATGCGCCCTCGCCCCCCAACAAGCGCCTGGCCTACATCGGCCAGGACCTGAAACTGGCCGGCGAACTGATGGGCAAGCGGATCGTCGCCGACGTGGGGTCGGGCGAAGTCGTCATCTTCACTGCGAGTGCGGGCTCGGCGAACCTGCAGCCCCGCCTCGAAGGGGCTGAAAAAGCGATCAGGGAATCGGGCGCGCCGATCAAACTGAAGACGATCGTGACCGGCTCGCTCGAATCAGGCGAGAAAACGGCTATCGAAGCCTATTGGACCGGTCATCCGACGACGAAGGGGATGTATGCGGTCGACGGCGGCGACACCGCGGAACTCGCGGGTGTCATGCAGAAGCTCGGCCTCACCTCCAAAGGCGTCAGGGCCGGCGGTTTCGACCTGACCGAAAAAACTCAGAAACTGCTCCACGAAGGCTTCATCGACTTCACGATCGATCAGCAGCCCTACCTGCAGGGGTTCATGCCGATCGTGCAGCTGTTCCTGTGGCAGGTGTCGGGGTCGCTGACGGGTCCGGCGGAAGTTGACACGGGCCTCAAATTCATCGACAAGGAAAGCGTCACCCCGTACGTCAGCTCCAAGAGCCGCTTCGAGGGCACCTCATCCGAAGCGAAAGTGGTGCCGATCCCGGCTGGCACGCCGGCGTAGGCGATGGCACAGGCGGCAGGGACCCCGGCGTCGTCGCCCGGGACGCTACCGGCTGGCGACCCGGCGCCACCGCGCCGGGTCGCACTGCCGAGCCGCAGCGTCATGCTCGAACGCGTGCTGTCCCTGCGCGAGGGCAGCATCATCATCGTCACGCTGCTCGTGGCGATCTACTTCTCGCTGACGACCAGCACGTTCCTCACCAGCGCGAGCTTCGAAACGCTGCTGCCGTTCTTCGCCCCGTTCGCGATCCTCGGCGCCGGCGAGGTGTTCGTGATGATCCTCGGCGAGATCGACCTGTCGATCGGGGCGACGTACCTGTTCGCGCCGTTCCTGTACTACAAGCTCGCGGTCGCCGGGGTGCCGCACGTCCCGTGCGTGCTGATCGCGCTGGTCGGCTGCATGGCCGTCGGCTTCATCAACGGCTTCTTCACGGCGATCGTCGGCATCAGCTCGTTCGTGACGACGCTCGGCATGCTGTTCACGCTGGAGGGGCTGACGCTGATCATCTCGCATGCCGAGCCGGTGGGGATGCCCGGTGCGGAAATCACGAGCAGCCAGGTGGCTGTCCACCGCGTGATCAACGGGGCGCACATCGTGCTCACCGAAACGGTCACGCACGTCTCGACGTTTGCGAAAGTGCTCGGCGAGGGCACCTACTCCGAGCTGATCTGGGCGATCGTGATCGTCGCCGTCGGGCAGGTCGTGCTGACGTTCACCCGCTGGGGCCTGTACACGGTGTCGGTCGGCTCGAACAAGCTCGGCGCCTCCGAGGCCGGCGTGCGTGTGCGCCTGGTGATGATCCGCAACTTCATGCTCTGCAGCGTCGCCGGCGGCTTCGTCGGGATCCTCGAGGCGGTGCGGGCCTCGGCGGTCGAGCCCGATGTCGCCGGGGCGAACGAAATCCTCTTCCAGGCGATCGCCGCGGCGGTGATCGGCGGCACGCTGCTGGCCGGCGGATCAGGGACGGTCGTCGGCGCGCTGATCGGGGCGTTGTTCCTCGGCGTCCTGCACGAGGGGCTGATCCTGAAGGGCGTCAACGCCGACTACCAGCTCTTCTACCTGGGCCTTGCGATCATCTTCGCGATGACGATCAACGTGTACGTGCAGCGGGTGCGCAGGGGGTCCCGAATTGGCTGATCAGCCCGTGGAAATCGAGCCGGTCGTCGGGCCCGCCTCGGCTCCCGACGACGTCCTCCGCGTCGAGCACATCTCCAAGCGCTTCGGCCCGGTGACGGCGCTGCGCGACGTCAACCTGCACCTGCGCAAGGGCGAGGTGCTCGGCCTGCTCGGCGACAACGGCGCCGGCAAGTCGACGCTGATCAAGATCATCAGCGGCTTTCAGAAGCAGGATGCGGGGGAGATGTTCCTGCACGGGCAGCCCTACCAGCCGAAAAGCGTCGACGATGCCCGCGCGAAAGGCATCGACACCGTCTATCAGGACCTCGCGCTGATCGACGAACTGTCGGTCTTCCACAACCTGTTCCTGCGCCGCGAGAAGGTTCACAGGCCCTTGCCGTTCCTCGCAAACCGCGAGATGAAGCTCGAGGCGCGCAAGGCGCTCGATGAGATCGGGATCAACATCCCGCGCATCGACGTCGCCGTCGCGCGCCTGTCCGGCGGGCAGCGCCAGGCGATCGCGGTCGCGCGCACCGTCAACTCCGACTCGGACATCATCCTGCTCGATGAGCCGCTCGCGGCGATGGGCGCGAAGGAGGGCGCGATGATCCTCGACCTCGTCGCGCGCCTGAAGGCCGAGGGGCGCGTCTCGATCATCATGATCCTGCACAACTACGTCCACGTGCTCGAGGCGTGCGATCGCGTGAGCATGATCCAGGACGGCGCGATCGCGCTCGACAAGCCGACCGCCGAGACCTCGGTCGAGGAGCTGACGGACATCGTCGTCAACGAGTACCGCCGCGCCCGCGCCGCGGCGCATGCGGATGCCGCGGCGGATGGCGGCGCGGCGCCCGTCTGATCGTGGCCGGCGGTCGAGCGGCGGGCGCTAGTGTTGGGCGCGCCGCGCACGACCCAGCCACGCAATGAGCGACCTCGCCCTTCTGACCGCCTTCGGCGCGCCCGATTCCCCGGCACGGACGCGCGCGCCGCGCCGCGCGCTGTTCCGGATCGCCGCGGTGCAGGAGCGCTGGCACCCCGATCCGCATGAGCACGAGGGCAAGCTCGAGGTCGCGGTCGCGCTCGCCGCCGCGCAGGGCGCGCGGCTGGTCTGCCTGCAGGAGCTGACGCTCAGCCGCTACTTCGCGGTCGACCCGGCCGGGCCGCACGCGGGCGGCGCCGAGCCGGAGGAGCTCGAGGGCGGGCCGACCTACCGCTTCGCCGCGCGCACGGCCGCGGCCAACGGCGTCCACGTCCATGCCTCGCTGTACGAGCGCGCTGAGGGCCCCGACGGGCTCGGCTTCAATACCGCGATCATCGTCGGCCCCGGCGGTGAGTTGCTCGCGAGGACGCGCAAGCTGCACATTCCCGTCACCGCCGGCTACCACGAGGATCGCTACTTCCGCCCGGGGCCGGCCGACGGCGACGCGTTTCCGGTGATCGCGCTCGGCGAGGCCAGGCTGGGTCTGCCGACGTGCTGGGATCAATGGTTCCCGGAGCTCGCGCGCGCATACAGCCTCGGCGACGCCGACGTGCTCGTGTACCCGACCGCGATCGGCTCCGAGCCCGACCATCCGCAGTTCGACACGCAGCCGCTGTGGGAGCAGGTGATCCGCGGCAACGCGATCGCCAACGGCATCTTCATGGTCGCGGTCAACCGCTTCGGCGAGGAGCCGCCGCTGCGCTTCTACGGCTCGTCGTTCATCTGCGATCCATACGGGCGGGTGCTGCTGCAGGCGCCGCGCGACAGCGCCGCGGTGCTCGTCGCCGACCTGGATCTCGATCAGCGCCGCGACTGGCTCGAGCTGTTCCCGTTCCTCGACACCCGCCGCCCGGACGCCTACGCGCGGCTCGCCGCGACGCCCGCAGCCACGGGCGAATGAGCGCGACGCTCAGCTCGACGCCGGCGGCCGACGGCTTTCGCATGCCCGCCGAGTTCGAGCCGCACGCCGGCTGCTGGATGGCCTGGCCCGAGCGCCCGGACAACTGGCGCGAGGCGGCCGCGCCCGCGCAGCACGCATACGCCGCGGTGGCCGCCGCGATCGCCGCCGTCGAGCCGGTCACGATGGCCGTCTCCGACGGCCAGTTCGAGCACTGCCGCTCGCTGCTGCCGCCGACGGTCCGCGTCGTCGAGATCTCGACCGACGACGCGTGGATGCGCGACATCGGGCCGAGCTTCCTGCTCGACGGCCGCGGCGGGCTGCGCGGCGTCGACTGGCGCTTCAACGCCTGGGGTGGCCTCGACGGCGGCCTGTATGCGCCGTGGGATCGCGACGACCGCGTCGCCGCGAAGGTGCTCGAGATCGAGCGCGCCGAGCGCTACCGCGCCCCGATCGTGCTCGAGGGGGGCGCGATCCATGTCGACGGCGAGGGCACCGTGCTGAGCACCGAACAGTGCCTGCTCAACCGCAACCGCAACCCCGGGCTGACGCGCGATCAGATCGAGGCGACGCTGCTCGAGTACCTCGGGGCGGAGAAGGTGATCTGGCTCGGCGAGGGTGTGTGGGGCGATGAGACGGACGGCCACGTCGACAACCTCGCCTGCTTCGTTCGCCCGGGCGCCGTCCTGTTGAGCTGGCCCGAGGACCGCGAGGACCCGCAGCGCGCGATCTCCGAGGATGCGCTCGCGCGCCTGCAGCAGGCGACCGATGCGCGCGGGCGCCCGCTCGAGGTGATTCGCATGCCCGCGCCCGCGCCGCTCGTGATCAGCGCGCAGGAGGCCGCGGGCGTGCAGTCGCGCGCGGGAACGATCCCGCGCGTCGCGGGCGAGCGGATGGCGGCCTCCTACGTCAACTTCCTGATCGCCAACAGCCGCGTCGTGTTTCCCCTGCTCGATGAGCGCAGCGACGAGGACGCGGCGGCGGTGCTCGCGGCCTGCTTCCCCGAGCGCGAGATCGTCGGTGTACCCGCGCGCGAGATCCTGCTCGGCGGCGGCAACATCCACTGCATCACCCAGCAGCTGCCGCGCGCTCGAGCGTGAGCGCTCAGGGACGTTCGACGAGCGGCCCGGCCGCGGCGATCACGGAGTCGAGCAGCTCCTGACCGCTCGGGATCGCGTCGCGGTCGACCAGCCAGCCGAGCATCAGCCCGTCGACCAGCGCGAGGATCAGCACCGAGACGGCGCGCGCCTGCTCATCGCTGAGCCGGCTCCCCAGCTGCAGCCCGTCCTGGACGCTCAGCGCGATCCGCTCGACGGCCGCGCGGCGGTTGCCGGCGACGCGCTCGCGCAGCTGCTCGGAATGGATCGCCTTGACGTGGGCCTCCATCAACGAGATCAGCAGCGGGCCGGCGTCGGCGAAGGAATCGACCGTCGCGATCAGCGATTTGGCGAGCGCCTGCAGCGGCGGCGCGTCGCCGGCGAACGCCTGGCTTTGGACGTGGCCGCTGTAGCGGCGGATCGCCTCGAGCAGCGCCTGGTCCATGAGCGCGTCCTTGGAGCCGAAGTGGTAGGGGATCGAAGCGAGGCTCGCGTTGGCCGCGGCGGCGATGTCGCGCGTCGTCGTCGCGGCGACGCCGCGCGTCTGCACGCACTCGATCGCACCCTCGAGGATCTGATCGCGGTGGCTTGCCGGCATGCGACGACCCAGTCTAGACGCCGCTGTACAGTACGGCCGTCTGGTACGTTGGAACTGTACAGATGATCAGCGACTCGCCCATACCCCCGTTGGGTGCGCGGCTCTCCCCGCCGCCGCGCCCGACCCCGCCGCGACGATGCGCCAGCGTGCTCGTCGTCGCGGCGGTCACACTGCTCGCGCTCGGCGCGTCGCTCACGCTCGCGGCCGCGCCGGTGCTCGCGAAGGCGCCCCCCAAGCTGCCCTCCGACCGCGACCTCGTCGACGAGTACGCGGCCGTCGAGGGCGCACATCTCGCCGAAGTGCTTCCCGGCGGCCCGGAAAAGTTCATTACGGTCGTCGACTCCTCCAAATACTCGCTGACCGTGCACGTGTACGGACGCAGCTACGCCGCCGCGGCGAACACCGACTGCAGCTACAACAGCGTCGAAAGTGAAGCGACGAGCTGTCTGATCACGATCTATCGCGCGGCGCATCGCGAAAGCAACCACTTCCTGCGCGGGACGATCGCGCACGAGGTCTTCCACGTGTTCGAGGCGCGGATGTCGCACGGCCGCGCCGAATTCTTCGCCCACGGCGGCTGGCTGATCGAGGGCGCCGCGACGTGGGTCGAGTCCGATCTCGTCGAAGACGACGACGGCGCGAGCGTCAACTGGGAGCTGTATCTGCGCTCACCCGCGACGCCCCTGTTCAGCCGCGTTGAAGAAGCCGTCGGCTTCTTCGGTCACATGGAGTCGAGCGGAATCAGCCCGTGGGGGCGCTTCAAGGCGATGTTCGAGGCGCACGGCGACCCCGCGTCCTACGAAGCGGCGCACGTCAGCAAAACCTTCCTCGACAACGAAGCGTCCGTGTTCTTCCGGGAAACGGCGTGGGGCGATGACTGGAACGCGACCGGCAAAAACGTCCCCGGCGCGAAGGAGGTCGCTCTCAAGGTCCCCGTTGTGAGCGTGACCGCGAAGGTGCACCCGAAGCTGCTCGTCAAGCCCTACGCCGACGGCGTCTATACGCTGTCGCTCGCGGCGATGCCGGCATCGACGCCGGTTGCGGAAGTCGTGCTGGTGAAAGGCAACATGCGCCTGCGCTCAACCGACGGCAAGCACGTCAACGCGCTCGACGAGCCGCAGGTGCTGCTCTGCACCGACTCGAAAGGCTGCAGCTGCCCCGGCCACGACTCGGACTTCCAGCAGTTCAAGACGGGCGATCTCGCAATCACCGCCGGTGTCGGCGGCGGCGAGGTCGAAATCACACCGCGCAAGCCGTGCGAAGTGCTGTTGCCGGGCCGCTCCTGCGAAGGCCTGCTGCCGGGCTTCGACGTCCCCGTGCCACAGGGGATCAAGACCGTGATCGGGCAGGCGCCAAGCGCGGAAATCACGCACGGGGACTCCTCGGTGTCGATGTGCCTGTTCCTCGCGAAGGGCATCGAGACGACCAACTCCGAAGGCGAATCGGTGTTCCAGGGCGTGATCGCGGCGTCGGTGTCGGTGCAGCGATATCCCTCGATCGCCTCGGCGACTGAAGGCTTCAAAAGGATCCCGCCGTTCCCGAGATTCCTGATCTCGCATCCCGACGTCGGCGAAGAAGCCGACCTGTTCACCTCGAGCACGCCGAACGCCGACGGCACCGAATACGCGGCCAGCGCGGCCGTGCGCGTCCACAACGTCGTCGCGCAGTTCACGATCTTCGGTACGCCCGGCAACGTCGAAGCCAGCCCCGCGGGTGCGCTCGCGCTGCTCGGCGAGGTGACCGCGAAGCTCTGAGCGGCGCGCGCGGCGCTAGCTGCCGGGAACCGTAAGGCGCCCGATCACGCGCGTCGCGCCGGCCTGTCTATGCCGCCTCATCGAGCATCCCCGAGCTCACGCATGCGCCCGCGCGACGGCGAGCACGAAACACCGACTCGATCAGCCACGTGAGCACGGCTGCGCCGGCGAGCGCGCCGCCGAGCGCCGACACCGCTTCCCAGCCGCCCGCGTCATAGAGCGCCGAGGCGAGCGCCGATGAGATCGCCGCGGAGGCGAACACGGCGGTCATGAACGCAGTCGTCACGCGGCTGCGCGCCTCGGGCGCGAGTGTGTAGATGATGCTCTGGTTGGTGATCTGCGCGCCCTGCACGCCGAGGTCCATCACGGCGATGCCGAGGATCAACGCGGCCAGCGATGTGCTCCCCGCCGCGATCAGGGCCCACGAGAGCAGCGTCAGCACGAAGAAGACTCCGGTCTGAAGGTGTTGATGGCCGCGGTCGGCGAGTCGCCCGGCGAGCTGCGCCGCGAGCGCGCCGACGAGGCCGACGAGGCCGAACAGGCCGATCGTCGCGTCGCCATAGCCGTAGGGCGAGCCGGCGAGCAGAAACGCGATCGTCGTCCACAGCACGCTGAACTGGCCCATCCCGTACACGCCGTAGAGCATCCGCATGCGCAGCTTCGGCTCGGATGCGACGAGCTTGAGCACCGAGCGCAGCAGGCCGGCGTAGGGCAGCGACGTCGCCGGGCGGACCTCGGGCAGCGCCGCGCGCAGGACCGCCGAGAGGATCAGCATCAGCGCGGCCGACGCCGCGAACACGAGGCGCCAGCCGCCGGCCTCGGCGATCAGCCCGCTGGCCGTGCGCGCGACAAGGATGCCGACGAGCAGGCCGCTCATGATGTTGCCGACGACCCGGCCGCGTTCCTCATCGGCGGCGAGCGTGCTCGCCAGCGGAATCAGGATCTGCGCGACGACCGACGTCAGCCCGACGACCAGCAGCGCGGCCGCGAGCACGCTGAACGTCGGCGCGGCCGCCGTCGCGCTCAGCGCAAGCGCCGTGACGAGCAGGATGCGCGTGATCAGACCGCGGCGCTCGAGCAGATCGCCGAGCGGCACGAGCAGCACGAGCCCGGCGGCGTAGCCGATCTGCGAGGCCGTCACGAGCAGCCCGGCGGTGCCGTCGGAGACCGAGAAGTCCTGCGCGATCGTGCTCAGCAGCGGCTGCGCGTAGTAGATGTTCGCCACCGCAGCGCCGCACGCGATCGCCATCAGCAGGACGAGGCCGCGCCCGAGCGGCGCCTGCGTTGCCGGAGAGGGAGACGCGCTCACTGCCGTTCACACTAGAACGGCGCCGGCCGCGCCCCGCGCCCGGCCGCGCGGGCCGTCGGCCTCCAAGGCGGCTACGCGGAGGGCAGGCTCGGCGGCGCGAGGCGATAGCTGGCAGGCGTCGCCGACAGCCCGATCGGGTTGCGCGGCAGCCGCGCCGTGCCGCCGTCCGCGCGCGGCACCGCGACCGTCGGCTCGAGACCGAGGCGCTCGGCGAGCGCGAACGCGCCGGCGATGTCGTTGACCTGGCCCGCCGGCACGCCGACCTCCGACAGCGCGCTCACCCACGCGGAAGCCGGGCGTTCCATCAGCCGTGTCTCGAGCTCGGCGGTGAGCGCCTCGCGCGCGGCGGCGCGCAGCGCGTTGCTCGCAAAGCGCGCATCCTCCGCCAGCGCGGGGCAGCCGAGCACCGTGCACAGCGCCGTGAACTGCGCGTCGGTGCCGACCGCGATCACGAGCTCGCCGTCGGCCGCGTGGAACAGATCATACGGCGCGACGCTCGGGTGCGCGTTGCCCATCGCGCTGTCCGACCTCGCCCGCGAGCGTGTACGCGGAGGCCTGGTTGACGAGCGCGGCGAGCAGCGAGGAGAGCAGGTCGACCTCGACACGCTGGCCCTCGCCGCGTGCGCTCGCGGTGGCGCAGCGCCGCGAGGATGCCGATGCTCGCGAACAGCCCGCAGATCACGTCGACGAGCGCCACGCCGACCTTCTGCGGCTCGCCGCCGGGCGGTGCCGGTGATGCTCATCAGCCCGCCGACCGCCTGGACCAGCAGGTCATAGCCGGGTAGCGCCGCGCCGGCGCCCGCGCCGAAGCCGGTGATCGAGCAGTAGATCAGCGCGGGGTCGCCCGCGCGCAGATGCTCGTAGCCGAGGCCGAGGCCGTCCATCACGCCGGGGCGGAAGTTCTCGACGACGACGTCCGCGCCCGCGACGAGCTCGCGTGCACGCTCGAGGTCTGCCGCCGCGCGCAGGTCGAGCACGACGCTCGTCTTGTTGCGGTTGACCGACTGGAAGTACGTCGCCATGCCCGTCTCGTCATACGGCGGGCCCCAGCCGCGCGTGTCATCGCCGCCGTGCGGGCGCTCGACCTTGATGACCTCCGCGCCGAGGTCGCGCGAGCACCATCGTCGCCAGCGGTCCCGCGAGCACGCGCGAGAAGTCGACGATCCGGAGGTCTTCGAGCGCGCACGCCATCCATCTATATATTAGATCCTCGATAATCTACGAGCATAGGAGTGGAGACAGGACATGGCGAGCACCGCAGGCCGCGCCAAAGGCGATCAACCCGAGCGATTACCTCGGCATCGACCATCTGCTCTCCGATGAGGAGCGCGACATCCGCGACACGGTGCGCGCGTTCGTGCGCGATCGCGTCGTGCCGAACGTCGGCGACTGGTTCGAGCGGGCGTCGTTCCCGACCGCCGAGCTCGCGCCGCAGCTGGGCAAGCTCGGCGTGCTCGGGATGCACCTGCAGGGCTACGGCTGCGCCGGCGCGAGCGCGACCGCATATGGCCTTGCGTGCATGGAGCTCGAGGCCGGCGACAGCGGCCTGCGCTCGCTCGTCTCCGTCCAGGGGTCGCTCGCGATGTACGCGATCCGGCGCTGGGGCAGCGAGGAGCAGAAGCAGGACTGGCTGCCGCGGATGGCCGCCGGCGAGGCGATCGGCTGTTTCGGCCTGACCGAGCCCGACGCCGGCTCGGACCCCGGCTCGATGCGCACGCGCGCACGCCGCGATGGCTCCGATTGGATCCTGCACGGGCAGAAGATGTGGATCACGAACGGCTCGATCGCCGACGTCGCGGTCGTCTGGGCGGCGACCGAGGAGGGCATGCGCGGCTTCCTCGTGCCGAAGGGCACCGCGGGCTTCAGCACCCAGGACATCCACCGCAAGCTCTCGCTGCGCGCGTCGGTCACCTCCGAGCTGCTGCTCGACGACGTCCGCCTGCCCGAGGCCGCGATGCTGCCCGAGGTGTCCTCGCTGCGCGGGCCGCTGTCGTGCCTGAACGAGGCCCGCTACGGAATCGTCTGGGGCGCCGCCGGCGCCGCGCGCGCGTGCCTCGAAACGGCGCTCGAGTACAGCAAGGAGCGGATCGCGTTCGGCCGCCCGATCGCCGCGACGCAGATCCAGCAGTACAAGCTCGCGCAGATGGCGCTCGAGGTCAATCGCTCGACGCTGCTCGCGCTGCACCTCGGCCGTATGAAGGACGAGGGCCGCCTGCTCCCCGAGCATGTCAGCCTCGGCAAGCTCGGCAACGTCAACGACGCGCTCGCCGTCGCGCGCGCCGCGCGGCAGATGCTCGGCGCGAACGGCATCACGCTCGAGTACCCGGTGATCCGCCACATGAACAACCTCGAGTCGATCGTCACCTACGAGGGCACCGCCGACGTGCACGCGCTCGTCGTCGGCGGCGCGCTGACGGGCATCCAGGCTTTCCGGTGAGCATCCAGGCGCGCACCGGCGGGATCCCTGCGACCGCCCAGCAGCACGCGGTCGAGTCGCTGCGCGCGATGATCGTCGCCGGCGAGCTGCGACCGGGGCAGCGCGTCAATCAGGACCACGTCGCCGAGCTCGTCGGCCTCAGCGTCGCGCCGCTGCGCGAGGCGCTGCGCGTGCTCGAGCAGGAGGGACAGGTCACCTACAGGCCGCGGCGCGGCTACTTCGTCACCGAGCTGCGCGCCGAGGACCTGCAGGAGATCTATGAGCTGCGGGCGCTGCTCGAGGAGCGCGCCGCCCGCCACACGCTGCCGAGCCTCGACGACGATGCCTTCGAGCGGATCTCGCTCGCCGCGAGGGACTGCTACGACGCCGCCGCCGCCGACGACGTGATCGCCGAGCTCGAGGCCAACCGCCGCTTCCACTTCGCGATCCTCGCCTCGCCCGATCAACCGCAGACGATGCGACTGATCAGGCTGCTGTGGGAGTCCACCGAGGCCTACCGCGCGATGTACTACAACTCGCCCGCCGAGCGGCGCAACTCGATCGAGGCGCACGACCGGATCCTCGCCGCGATCCGCGCCGGCGACGCCGACCGGCTCGTCGCCGAGCTCGACGCGCACCGCGCCCGCGCGCTCGAGGTGCTGTGCGCGATCCTCGCGCCGGACGCCGGCGGCTGAGCAGAGAACGAGCGCGCGGCGGTGCTAGATTGCCTGGCGATGGGGGCAGGCGACCTCTGAGAGGCAGCTCGCGCATCCGGCGGCGGCTCGGCGCCCTCGCGCTCCTCGCCTGCGCGCTGCTCGCGCTCGGCTTCGCAGCGGGTGCGTCCGCGAGCACGATCGCGGTCGCGAACCTCAACGACAGCGGCCCGGGGTCGCTGCGTGAAGCGATCAAAGACGCGAGCCCGGGCGACACGATCACGGTGCCCCCCGGGGAGATCACGCTCGCCTCCCCGCTGGAAGTGAAAGAGAACCTCACGATCCTCGGCGCCGGCGCGGGTGCGAGCGTGATCAGCGGCGGCGGCTCCTCGCGCGTGTTCACGATCGCCGCCGAACCGACCGTAACGCTGCAGCGGCTGGAGATCACCGGCGGCGTCGAGAACGCCGAAGGCGGCGGCATCGACGCGACCGGCAATCTCACGCTGCGGGAAGTCCTCGTCACAGGAAACCGCGCCGGCGGCGGATTCAAAAACCCCGGGTTCGGCGGCGGCATCGAGTCGGCGCACGGCTCGCTCACGCTGATCGACAGCACCGTC
This sequence comes from uncultured Solirubrobacteraceae bacterium, assembly GCA_963822245.1. Lineage (GTDB taxonomy): Bacteria > Actinomycetota > Thermoleophilia > Solirubrobacterales > Solirubrobacteraceae > Palsa-744. The sequence continues at coordinate 165,935 of CAWGGR010000003.1, read as the reverse complement.
AGCGACAACACCGCCGGCGGCGGCGGCGAAGGCGGCGACGGCCGCGGCGCGGGCATCTACTACGAGCCGACCGGCAACGGCCTGTCGTTCACGCTCACGCTCAGCGGCAGCACGGTCAGCGGCAACGTCGCCGGCGGCGGCTCCGAAGCGAACGGTCGCGGGGCGGGGATCAACGCGAGCAGCGGCGAACTGGAAGACGGCACGGTCACCGTCTCGCTCGAGGAAAGCGTCGTCGCCGGCAACCTCGCCGGCGTCGGCGGCGGTGGCGTCGGCGGCGGGATCGAGGTCGGCGGCCCGGGCTTCAAAGAAGCGGGCAGGAAAGACACGTATTCGCTGTCGCTCGCCAACTCGGCGGTCACCGCCAACGTCGCCGGCGGCGAAGGCCTCAAAAGCGACGGCTTCGGCGGCGGCATCGCCCTCGACGCGACCGGCGAACACGACGCACAGACGCTGAGCGTGAGCAACACGACGATCGCCGCGAACACGGCCGGCGGCAACGGCTTTCTCGCGGACGGCTTCGGCGGAGGCATCGAGGTGGCAACCGGGGGAACGGGGAGCACGAGCAGCGCCTCGCTGTCCTACGCCACGATCGCCGGCAACAGCGCGGGCGGCGAATCATTCGGCGGCGGCCTCGACGTGGCCTCGGTCACCGTCGGCAGCTCGATCATCGCGGCCAACCCCGGCGGCAACTGCCTCGGCCCGATCACCTCATCCGGGCACAACATCGACGACGACGGCTCCTGCGGCTTCACCGGCGCGGGCGACAAATCGGGAGTGGGTGCGCTGCTCGGGCCGCTCGGCGAACACGGCGGGCCGGGCGAGACGCTGATGCCGCTCGCCGGCAGCCCCGCGCTCGACGCCGCCGACCCGGCGACCTGCCCGGCAACCGATCAGCGCGGCGTCTCACGCCCGCAGGGCGCCGGCTGCGACATCGGCGCCGTCGAGGTCGCGCCGCCCGCCGTCGCCACCGGCGCGGTCGCGAGCGTCGGCCCCGAATCGGCCACCGTCGTGGCCGCCGTCAACCCGAACTTCAGCGAAACCACCTATCACGTCGAGTTCGGCACGACGACCGCCTACGGGGCCGCGAGCGCCAGCGCGTCCGCGGGCAGCGGTGGCGTCGCACAGGCCGTCGCCGCGGCACTCGGCGGGCTGCAGCCGCAGACGGCCTATCACTACCGCGTGCTCGCCAGCAACGCCGCCGGGACCGTCGTCGGCGGCGACGCCGTGCTCAGGACCCCGGCTGCTACAGCGCCCCCCAAGCCGGCCAGGCCGACGCTGCTCGCGGCCAAGCTCACGAACACGCGCTTTCGCGTCGGCGCCGGGAGCACCGCGATCGTCGCGCGCCGCGCACCGGTCGGGACCGCGTTCAAGTTCAAGCTCACAGCGGCCGCATCGCTGCGGATCGCGATCACGCGCTCGCTCGCCGGGTTGCGGCGCGGGCGCGGCTGTGTGGCGCCGACGCACAAGCTGCGCCACGCGCATGCCAAGCGCTGCACGCGCACGCTGACGATCGGCGTGCTCACCCGCGCGAACCTGTCCGCGGGCGCGCACACGATCGCGTTCAGCGGGCGCATCGGGCGGCGCGCGCTCAGCCCGCGCACCTATCAGGCGTCGCTGAGCGCGAGCAACGCCGGCGGTCGCTCATCGCCCGTGCTGCTGCGCTTCCTCGTCGTGCGCTGAATGATCGATTTCACGAGCGATCCGCAGCCGCCGGGGCTGTTCGCTGCCGCTGCTCGAGCAGCCGTTGGGGCAGGGTCGCCGTGGGGGTGGGGCCAACGGCTATCCGCCGGAGGTCGCCCACGCCGCCGCGATCGCCTCTGAGCGGCCGCTGACACCGAGCTTCGCATGGATCGACTGCGCGTGCTTGTGCACGGTTCGCGGGCTGATGCTGAGCTGCACGGCGACATCCTCGGTCGAGCAGCCCCGCACGAACGCATCGAGCACCTGCGCCTCGCGTCGCGTCAGTCCCATCGCTTCGAGAGTCGCCAGCCCGACCGTGCGCCCGCGTCGCGCAAGCACGATCACCGCGAGCTCGCCGGTGCGCGGCGGGATGAAGCGCGCGATCACCGGCGCGCGTCCCTCGAGCACGAGCGGCGAGATCAGGCGCCCGCTCTGCTGGCGCTCGACCCAGCGCCGCAGCGCTGCCGGCAGCGGGCTGCCCTCGCGCAGATCCGCTCCCGTGGCCGCCGCGACGAGCGTGCGCGCGATCGTGCTCGCGAACGCGACATCGCCGAGCTCGTCGAGCACGATCAGCCCGTCCCCGGAGTCATCCAGGCCACGCCGCAGCGCGCCGACCGTGCCGGCCGTGCGCTCTCTGAGCTTCGCGTTGCGGTAGGCCTGCGCGAGATGCGGTCGCGCGAGGTCGAGCAGGCGGCGATCGTGCTCGGTGAAGTCCTCGCCGCCGCGGCTGAGGGCGATGCCGATCGTCAGCGAGCTCGGTGACGGCAGCCCGACGGCGATCTGATGGGACAGGCCGAGCGGCACGAACAGGTTGCGGTACAGCGGCAGCGCGTGCAGCGCCTTCGTTGAGATCACATCCGAGAAGCGGTAGCTGCGCCCATCGCGCGTTCGCCGGTAGCGCTGCAGCAGCGGGTTCTCACCGGCATGGCGCGCCCACGCCTCATACGCCCACGATTCGGCCTCCGGGTCCATCATCACCGCGACGACGTGGCGGCCGTCGGCGACCTCGTTGTAGGAGCTGAAGTCGCACTGCACGATGCGCCGCACCGACGGCAGCACGACGGAGCGGAACTCCTCGACGTCCTGAGCATCGTGGGCCTCGCCGACGAGGTCGAGCACGGCACGCACATCGCGCTCCCGCAGACTGCTCATCGCTGCATGATGCCCGACCCGCGCCACGTTCAGGCGCCTCGCGTGCGCGTTAGCATCGCGTGCATGGGCGACCGCGAGAGGGGCTCGAGCGCCTCCGGGCCGCTCGCGCGCGCTCCATCCGCGGCTCTCGTGATCGGCGCGATCACCTCGGTCCAGTTCGGCGCGTCGCTCGCGACGACGATGTTCCAGCGGCTCGGCCCGGCCGGCACGGTGCTCCTGCGCCTCGGCTCGGCATCGCTGATGCTGGCGCTGCTGTGGCGGCCGCGGCTGCGCGGCAGGACGCGGGCGGAGCTGCGGCTCGCGGTCGTCTTCGGGCTGGTGCTCGCCGCGATGAACCTCAGCTTCTACGAGGCTCTCGACAGGATTCCGCTCGGAATCGCAGTCGCGATCGAGTTCCTCGGACCGCTGAGTGTCGCGGTCGCGGGCTCGCGCCGCCGGCTCGACCTGCTTTGGGTCGCGCTCGCGCTCGCCGGCATCCTCGCGCTGACGCGCGGGAGCGTCAACGGGCTCGACGAGCTCGGCGTCGCGCTCGCGCTGCTCGCAGGCGCCATGTGGGGCACGTACATCGTGCTCAACGCGCGCCTCGGGCAGGTCTTCGAGGGCTCGACCGGGCTCACGTTCGCGCTCTGCGTCGGCACGCTCGCGGTCGCGCCGGTCGGCATCCTCGCCGGCGGCGGGCATCTGCTCGAACCGTCCTCGCTCGCGCTCGGCGCGGCGGTCGGCCTGCTCTCGAGCGCGATCCCGTACTCGTTCGAGGTCGAGGCGCTGCGCCGCATCGCCGCGCCGGCGTTCGGCGTGCTGATGAGCCTCGAGCCGGCCGTCGCCGCGCTCGCCGGCTTCATCGTGCTCGGGCAGCAGCTCGGCGCGCGGGCGCTGCTCGGGATCGCGCTCGTGATGGCCGCCTCGATCGGAGCGGCGCGCGAGGCGGCCGAGCCGCCGCTGACCGGCTGAGACAACAAGCCCTGCAGCTCTACCGGTTGCCGCGCCCGAGAGCTACTCTTGGCGTCGTTCCAGTACAACTCGCCTGACCGGCAGCGCCGCAGGGGAAAGGAGTTCCGTGCACCGGATACGCGCCGTCCTGGTGCTCTGCGCGCTGCTGTTGCTGACTGCGGGCGGACGCGCGTTCGCGGCCGAAGTGACGGACTCGGGCGAAAACCTGCGCACGGGCTGGTACCCGGGCGAATCCTCGATCTCGCCGGGGCTCGTCACCGGCGGCACCTTTGGCGAACTGTGGTCAGCGAAGGTCGAAGGCCAGGTCTACGCACAGCCGCTGCTCGCCAACGGCTCGCTGTTCGTCGCGACCGAGAACGACGACATCTACAGCCTCAACCCTGCGACCGGCGCGCAGAAATGGAAAGAGTCGCTCGGCACGCCGTTCAACGCGGCTGAAATCAGCTGCGCGGACCTCGCGCCGCAGATCGGCATCACCGCAACCCCCGTTATCGACGAAGCCACCGACACCGCCTACCTGACGCACAAGAGCTACGTCTCCGGCGACTCCGGAGAATCCCGCTGGTACATGGATGCGATCAACCTCGCCAACGGTGATGAGCGCGCGGGCTTTCCGGTTGAACTCGGCGGCAAGGCCCAGAACGTGATCGAAGGCGGCAAAGCGCAGGAATTCCACGCCCAGACTCAGCTGCAACGCCCCGGCCTGCTGCTGATGAACGGCGTCGTCTACGCCGCCTTCGGCTCGGACTGTGACACGACGCCGTGGCAGGGGTGGGTCTTCGGCGTCTCCACCGAAGGGGAGGTCACGGCACGCTGGGTCGCCGATGAGCTCGGCAGCGGCGCCGGCATCTGGCAGTCCGGCGCCGGCCTCACCTCTGACCGCCCCGGCAGCATCCTGCTCAGCACCGGCAACGGCGGGGCACCGAGCGGACCGATCCCCGGCGACACGCCGCCGGCCGACCTCGGCGAGTCGATCGTGCGCCTCGACGTCCAGCCCAACGGCACGCTCAAGGCCGTCGACTTCTTCGCGCCGTTCGACGCCCAGTCGCTCGACACCTGGGACGCCGACTTCGCCTCCGGCGGCGTCACGGGACTGCCCGAAGAATATTTCGGAACATCGGCGATTCCCCGTCTCGCGGTCGCCGTCGGCAAGGACGGCTACGTCTATCTGCTCAACCGCGACGACCTCGGCGGCATCGGCGAGGGCCCGTCCGGCTCAGATGAAGTCGTGCAGCGGATCGGGCCCTACGGGGGCGTCTGGTCGCGCCCCGGCATCTGGCCCGGCGAAGGCGGCTGGGTCTACATTCCAACGGCCTCGGGCGGCGAAAGCCCCGCCGGATCGGCCGGGAACCTGTACATGTACAAGTACGGCGTCACCGCGGAAGGCGTGCCGCAGCTGGCGAAGGTCGGCGTCTCCTCAGAAGCATTCGGCTTCTCCTCGAGCGCGCCCGTGATCACCTCCGACGGCACGCTGGAACACTCGGCGCTCATGTGGATCGTGTGGGCGCCCAACGGCAGCGGCGTCGGCGCGCAGCTGCGGGCGTACAACCCCGTGCCCGTCGACGGCAAGCCGGAACTGGTCTGGAGCGCGCCCGTCGGCACCTCCGCGAAGTTCGCGCTCCCGGGCGTCGGCGCCGGGCGCCTCTACGTCGGCACGCGCGACGGCCACGTGATCGCTTTCGGCTCGCCCGTCACGCCACTGCTGAGCGGTCCGCCGACCTCGTTTCCGACGACGACCGTCGGCAGCTCCTCGGAAGCGAAGCTGACGCTCACGGCAACCGCGAAGGTGACGATCACGAAACTCAGCTCGAGCTCATCGCAGTTCGTCCTCGGCACGCCGTCGCGCTCGCTGCCGGCGGAACTGGCGAACACCGACGAAACGATCGAACTGCCGATCACGTTCACACCGACGGGCACGGGTCCGCTCGGCGCGACCGTCACCGCGACGCTGAGCGACGGCAACACGGTGCAGTTCTCGCTGTCCGGCAGCGGGCAGGCGGCGACGGCGCTGCTCGAAACGACGCCGCCCGTCGTCACTCTCGGCGGCACGAGCGTCGGCGAAGTGCTCGACGGTGACATCGAACTCAAAGACGTCGGCGCGCTCCCGCTGACGGTCGAATCGGTGACGGCGCCAGCGCCGCCGTTCAGCGCGAGCGCGTCGGGCATAGCGGGCAAGGTGATCCAGCCCGGTGGCTCGCTGATCGTGCCCGTCTCCTTCGAACCGACCGAAGTCGGCTCGTTCATCGGCCAGATCGACTTCGACACCTCCGGCGGGGATGACGCCGTCGCGCTGACCGGCAGCGCCGGCCTGCCCGGCGCCCTCAGCATCAGCAGCGAAGCAAACGAATACGGCCCAGTGCCGATCGGCTCGAGCGCGAGCAGGAGCTTCACGATCACGAACATCGGCGGGACGAGCGTCACGATCACCAAGTCCAAGCCACCGATCGGAGGCAGGTTCGCCGCGGTCGCGGAGGAACCGCTGCCCGAGGGAACGACGATCAAGCCCGGCGCGAGCGTCACCGAAACTGTCACCTTCACGCCCACCGAAGCAGGCGAAGCGACCGCCGTCTGGCCGATCAACGGAACCGACACGACCGGTCTGCACAACGTCACCTTCAGCGGCGTCGGCATTGCCCCGGGAGGGGCACTTTTGCCGCAGCTGCTCGGCGGCCTCGGCATCCTCGCGACGCAGCAGATGCTCGCGCCGCATCGCCCCGACGCGGAGCTCGCGGCGGTCGCGCTGACGGCTACCGCCACGGGGACGATCAGCGTGATCGTCCGCTGTCCCGCGGGGACCGTCAGGTGCACCGGAACTGTGACGCTGCGCACGCTCAACGCGCTCTCCGCCGGCGGGCACAGGCCGGCGATCGTGACGCTCGCGAGCGGTTCGTTCTCAGCGGCGGCCGGACGGGTGACACGGGTGAAGCTGCGGCTGACGCACGCGGGACGCGAACTGCTCGCGCGCAGGCATCTGCTCCGGGCGCGCGCCACGATCCTCGCGCACGATCCGGGTGGCGCCACCGCGACGACGAACACGGTCGTCGTGATCCGCGCCGCCAAGGATGGCGCTCACGGGTAGTGAGGCGCCGCCGCTAGTCGCCCCTGACGCGGTAGCGCGCCGGGACGAGGCGCTCGCCGTCCTGCGGCGGGCGTCTGTAGCGGCGGCGCTGGCGCGGCGGCAGCTTCGTGTGTGAGCTGTCCGCGAGGTGCTCGTAGGGGATGATCGAGAGCAGGTGGCTGATCAGGTTCAGGCGGGCGCTGCGCTTGTCGTCGGCGTCGACGACGTACCACGGGCTCTGCTCGCTGTCGGTGCGCGCGAACATCGCGTCCTTGGCTTCGGCGTAGTCGACCCAGCGTGAGCGCGCCTGCACGTCGGTCGGGCTGAACTTCCAGCGCTTGCGCGGGTCGCTGAGGCGCTTCTCAAAGCGGCGCTCCTGCTCCTCGTCGCTGACCGACAGCCAGTACTTCACCAGCATGATCCCGTCGTTGATGAGCGTCTGCTCGAACTGTGGGCAGAAGCGCAGGAACTCCCGATACTGCTCCTCGCTGCAGTAGCCCATCACGTGCTCGACGCCGGCGCGGTTGTACCAGCTGCGGTCGAACAGCACGATTTCCCCGGCGGCAGGCAGATGCGGGATGTAGCGCTGGAAGTACCATTGCGAGCGCTCGCGATCGCCCGGCGTCGGGACCGCGACGATCCGGCATGTGCGCGGGTTGAGGTACTCGCTGACGCGGTTGATGACACCGCCCTTGCCGGCCGTGTCGCGACCCTCGAACAGCACGACCAGGCGCCGGTGCTTCTTGACGACCCACTCCTGCATGTGCACGAGCTCGGTCTGCAGACGCAGCAGCTCGCGCTCGTAGTGCTTGCGTGAGAGCGTCTCGGTTGTGGTCATCGCGGTGATGATCGCACGTCTCACTCCGCCCGTCGGCGCCGTCGCAGCGGCTCGGCAGAGCGCAAGATGCGAATTTCTTGACAATCGTAGTTTCGGCGCGTACCGTTTCCGCGATGGAGCTTTGGGGGAAGGGACGGTTGGGGGTCACGGCGGCGATCGCGCTGTTCGCGCTGCTGCCGGCGACGGCGTGTGCTGAAACGGCGTTCACGGTGAACGACACGTCGAGCGCGCCGCTCGAAGCGAGCGCGACCGAATGTCACAGCACCGACCCCGGCCCTGAAAACTGCACGCTGCGCGCGGCGATTGAACTCGCCGACGAAGTCGGCGGGGCGACGATCAACGTGCCCGCCGGAACGTTCCTCGGTACCTATGCGATCGACGGCGGTGCGGACGTCACGATCATCGGCGCCGGCGCAGGCAAAACAGTGATCGACGGTGCCTCGGACGACACCGTCTTCAGCGTCGACGAAGCAGGCTCATCGCTGACGCTTGAGAAGCTGACGGTCGAGCACGGCGGCGACACCGATGAAGGCGGCGGCATCTACGCGGGCGAAGAAACGTCGGCGACGGTGGAAGACTCGACGATCACCGAAAACGTAGCCAACGATGAAGGCGGCGGCATCTACGGGGAATTCAGCTCCTCGATCACGGTCAAGGGCTCGACGATCTCCCACAACGAAGCGCGCCTCGGTGGCGGCATCGACGGGGAATCGGAAGCGTCTGTCACCGTCGAAGACTCGACGATCACCGAAAACAGCGCCGGGGGCTACGGTGGCGGCATCTTCGGTGAACCCGGCGCGACGGTCACGGTCGCACGCTCGAGCGTGACGGACAACACCGCCGAAGAAGGGGATGGCGGCGGCATCTTCGGCGGCGACATCGAACGGCTCCTCGCAGACACCGCGCGCCCGGCGACGGTCTGCGACACGGCACACGCGAGCGGCGCGGCACGCGCCAAGGGCGCCGCCGAGCCCGACTCCGGCCTGTTCGGCGGCGTCACGATCGAGCAGTCGACGATCGCCGGCAACACCGCCGACATCGGCGACGAGAGCGAAGGCAACGGCGGTGGCGTGGCTGTGGTCTTCGAAGAAGAGTGTGAGCAGCCGGTGGTTCGCACGGACGCATCCGCGCACGCCGCGGCACGCTCAGCGCGCCCCGCGGTCGCGGCGGCGGGGCGCGAAGCCGGGCTGACCGTCGAGCAGTCGGCGATCGCGGACAACAGCGCCGAAGGCGACGGCGGCGGGATCTACGAGGACGTGCCGCTGGACCCGGTCGTGAACTCGACGATCGCGGGCAACTTCGCCGAGGACGACGGCGGCGGCGTGTACGCGCACGGTGATGATCACGCCGAACTGATCAGCGACACGGTCTACGACAACACCGTCGAAGAACCCGTTGAAATCGAGACGCGGACCGGCGTCAGGCCGGCGTTCGAGGAGGGCGAAGTCGGCAACAACCTCGGCACGGGCGAGGTCGAGGACGATTCGACGATCGACCTGCGCAACACGATCGTCGCCGAGCCGACGAGCGGACTGCCGAACTGCGAGGGCAGGATCGGTGGCGTCGAGGACGGCAACAACTACAACCTCGACTTCCCCTCCACGCCCAGTGGAGGCGCGACCGACACCTGCGGCATGAGCACCGCTGAAAATGATCAGCCGGGTGTCGAACCGGGCTTCGAAACGGGCGAACTCGCCAACAACGGCGGCCCGACGCAGACAATCGCGCTCGCGGCGAGCAGCCACGCGATCAACGTGGTGCCGATCGCCGGCGACTGCCACGAAGCGGGCGACGGCCCCAACGGCGTCGACCAGCGCGGCGTCCTGCGCCCCGGCATCCCCGGCGACGCCTGCGATGTGGGCGCGTACGAGTACCAGCTCCCGGTCGTGACGACGCCGGAAACGCCCGCGCCGATCATCGCGCCACAGCCGGCCGCGGGCGCCGTGCTGCCGTTCACGATCAGCGTGCCGAAGGCCTGCTCGAGCCTGCGCGACATCAGGATCCACATTCAGAACGTCAAGCAGTTCGGCATCGTCTCGGCGGTCATCTCGATCGACGGCCACTCGACGCGCACCGTGCGCGGCAAGCACCTGACGACGGCGATCGACCTGCGCGGGCTGCCGAAAGGCACGTTCACCGTCGAGATCACCGCGCGCACGCGCGGCGGCCACACCCTGACCGGCAAGCGCGTGTACCACACGTGCCACACGAAACTGCCCGGTCACTCCTACCTGCCGCTGTAGGCCGCGGCGCGGCCAGCGCCGACGTGGCGCCGGCGCGCGCCCTCCGCTGCTGCCGCCTACAGCTGCAGCGCCTTGATCTGCAGGAACTCCTCGAGCCCGTAGCGGCCGAGCTCGCGGCCGTAGCCGGATTGCTTGTAGCCGCCGAACGGCGCGAGCGGGTTGAACGCGCCGCCGTTGATCTCGACCTGGCCTGTGCGGATGCGCCGAGCGACACGCTTGGCGTGCTCCTGGTCTCCCGACCAGACGCCGCCGGCGAGGCCGTAGATCGAGTCGTTGGCGATCCGCACGGCGTCCTCCTCGTCGTCGTAGGGCATCAGCACCAGCACCGGCCCGAAGATCTCCTCCTGGGCGATCGTCATCTCCGAGGTGACCTCCGAGAACACGGTCGGCGCGACGAAGTAGCCATGCTCGAGGCCCTCGGGCGGCTCGACGCCGCCGGTGACGAGCTTTGCTCCCTCATCGCTGCCCTTCTCGATGTACTCGCGCACGAGCTTGCGCTGGTGCTCGGAGACGAGCGGGCCGAGCATCGTGCCGTCGGCGAACGGGTCGCCGGGCTTGAAGAACTCGGCGACCGCCGCGGCGATCTGCTCGGCCTCGGCGAGACGCGCGCGCGGGACGAGCATGCGCGTCAGCGCGCTGCACGTCTGCCCGGAGTTGAGGAAGCACTTGGCGACGCCGTCCTTGATCGCCGGCTCGAGCTCTGCGTCCTCGAGGATGATGTTCGGCGACTTGCCGCCGAGCTCGAGCGCGACGCGCTTGATCGTGCCGGCAGCCGCTTCGCTGACCTGCCGGCCGGCGGCGGTCGAGCCGGTGAATGAGATCGCGTCGACATCGGGGTGCAGCGCGAGCGCCTCGCCGATCACCGAGCCGCGGCCGGTGACGAGGTTGAACACCCCGGCCGGGAGTCCGACCTCGTCGATCACTTCGGCGAGCAGCGCGGCGTTCAGCGGCGCGACCTGCGAGGGCTTCAGCACGACCGTGCAGCCGGCGGCCATCGCCGGCGCGACCTTCGCAGCGATCTGGTGCAGGGGGTAGTTCCAGGGGGTGATCGCGGCGACGACGCCGACGGGCTCGCGCACGATCAGCGAGTTGCCGACCTCCTCCTCCCACTCGGTCTCGGCGAGCAGCTGCGGCATCGAGGCGAACGTCGTCGTCGGCAGGCCGGCCTGGATCATGCTCGAGAGCTTCAGCGGCATCCCGACCTCCTGGGCGATCAGCGCGGCGATCTCATCCATCCGCGCGCCGAGCGCGGCGGCGATCTTCGCCATCCAGTCCGAGCGCTCCTGCATCGGCGTCTGCGACCAGCTCTCGAACGCCGCGCGCGCGGCGGCGACGGCCGCATCGACGTCCTCGACGGTTCCCTCGGGGACCGAGCCCATCACCTGCTCGGTGCTCGCGTTGATCACCTCGAGCACACCGCTGCCGCTGGAGCTGACCCACTCGCCGCCGATGTAGATCTTGTCGTACACGTGCAACACCTGGTCGGTTGCGGTCGCCATGATGACTCTCCTCGTCTCGTCGTTTTGCGGGGCCGGCGGGGCCGCTGTCGCGTTGGAGCAACGCGCCGGCGGGTGCGCTCGTGCAACTGTAGCGGCCCACTCAGCGCCGGTGTCGCCGGCCCACCGCGCGTCCGGCGCGCCGCTTCTCAGCTGCCGGCGGGGAGCGGCTGGGAGTGGCCGGCGCCGCCCGCGCCGACCCAGCTGAGGACGCCGTCCGCGATCGTCGGGTCGCTGACGCTGGGCCCCGTTTCGAGTGTGCTGTTGCCGGCCGGGTCGTGCAGTTCAAGCGTGTAGATCGGGCTGCTCCCGGCGAGTGCGGTCTCCCTGAGCCACGCGAGCGTGCCGTGTTCGTCGATCGCGAATTCGCCGAACGTCGTATAGCCCGGCTGGTCTTCTTCGAAGTGGTATTCCGCGCGGAAGGTCGTGTGGCGGTGCTCGATGTCGAGCACGGTGAGCGTGTCGTTGCCGCTGTTGTAGTGGTCGGCCGAGCTCGAGGTGAAAGCGAGCAGGTGACCGGCGGCGTGCAGCGTTTCGAGGCTGGCGTCAGCCGAGAGCGAGACTTCGGAGGTGAAGAACTCCCACTTCCTGCCCGCCGGCGGGGTGCACGCGACGTATTCCCGTGAGCCTTCGCCGAAGCTGTTCTCGTTGTCCGCTTCTTCCAGCGGGTTCACCCACGCGATCACTTCACGGGATGAGACGAGCACGGTGCTGAAGCGCGGCGCGCGGCAGTTCCGCGGGGCGGGCGGGCGCGGGCCGAGCGTCAGGCGCACGCGCGTCCCGAGCGCGACGACGGCGCCCGGGCGCACCGACTGCGCGACGATGATCAGCTGGTTCGAGCGGTTGCCGCGCGGCCGGTGGATCGCGGCGACGGCGCAGCCGGCTTCGCGGATTTCGCGGGCGGCGAGATGGGGCCCATCGCCGAGCACCCGCGGCATCTGGCAGGAGGGTGCAGCGGCGCGGGCGCCCGGCGCGGCAAGCGCCGCCGACGCGAGCAGGCAGCAAAGGGCGCCGGGCAGCAGGCGGTGGGGCATGCCCTACTAACCCCACAACGGGACATTGGTTGCTGCGCTCAGCGCTGATCGCCGGCGTGGCGCGCGAGCACCTCGCGCAGGTGCGTGGCGACGACCTCGGCCGTCTGCGGCTCCGCGTCCGGCGCGCGCAGCTCGGGCGCGCCGGGCTCCTCGCGCTGCAGCTCGAGCAGCAGCGCCGCGACGACGCGCGGGTCGAACTGGCGCCCGGCCTCGCGCCGCAGCTCCGCGCAGGCGCTGTCGTGGTCGATGCCGGCGCGGTAGATGCGCTCGCTGCGCATCGCGCTGTAGGCGTCGCACGCGCCGATGATGCGCGCGCCGAGCGGGATCGCCTCGCCGGCGAGCCCGTCGGGATAGCCCGCGCCGTCCCAGTGCTCGTGTGTCGCGCGCACGATCACCGCGACCGGGCGCAGCGCCGGCGCCGCGCTGAGGATGCGCTCGCCGAGCACGGTGTGCTGGTGCATGAACTCCCACTCGGCGTCGTTGAGCGCGGCCGGCTTCTCGAGGATCGCGTCGGGGATGCCGACCTTGCCGACGTCGTGCAGCTCGGCCGCGCGCGCGAGCTCGTCGAGCTCCTCCGCGACCATGCCCAGTCGGCGCCCGACGCGCATGCACAGCTCGGCGACCGCGCTCGAGTGATCCTCGAGCCCGGGCTGCTTGGCGTGCATGATGTGGCGCAGCACGTCGCGGGTCTGGTCGCTGGCGAGCGACGGCCGCCCCTTCTTGCGTGCGTACATGCGCTCGTCGGCGAGCTGCAGCGCGTAGTCGAGCCGGTCGGCCTCGAAGGGGAGCAGGACAGCGCCGTAGGAGGCGCTGACCGCGAAGTTCTCACCGCGCTCGGCGAGCGCGTCGGCGGCGAGCGAGAGCACGCTCTGCAGCTCCTCCGGCGGCGCGCTGGCGAGCACGCAGAACTCGTCGCCGCCGAGTCTGTAGGCGGTGCCGTAGGTGGCGATCGCCTGCGCGAGCTTGTCGGCGAGGCGCGCGAGCACCGCGTCGCCGGCGAGATGGCCGAAAGTGTCGTTGTAGCTCTTGAAGCCGTCGAGGTCGAACATCACGAGCACGAGCGGCGCGGCGGCCGTGGCCTGCGCGAGCTGCGCGTCGACGTCGGCGGCGAGCTTGCGGCGGTTGCCGAGCTTCGTCAGAGCGTCGCTGAGCGCGAGCTCGCGCAGCAGCTGGTGGGCGATGATCTCGGCGGCAGCCTGGCGGGCGGGCTCGACGAGACTCGCCATCACCGCCTCCTCGTCCTCGCCGAACGCGCGATCGGCGCGGGCGACCGCGAGCGCGCCATGTGCCTGCCCGGCGTCGCTCGCGAAGCCGAACGGCAGCGCGAGCGCCCACACGCCGTCGCTGAGCAGCTGGCACGGTTCCTCGCTCACGGCCGCCGCATCGGCGGCGGCACGCAGCGCCGGCGCGAACCGCTCGCCGCTCGCGAGCTCGAGTATCCGCGGATCGAACGGCCCGTTGATCGCGACGCGCCCGGCATCAGCGTCGAGCGCCTCGATCGAGCCGCGCAGGACGATGTCGGTCAGCGCCTCGAGATCGAGCTTCGCGCCGAACGCGTCGCCGAGGCGGCGAACGGCCTGCTGCAGGCGGGTGCGCTGATGCGCGGCGAGGTCCAGGCGCCGCTGCGCCTGCGTGATACGCGCGCTGCGGTCGCGCGAGAGCAGCATCAGCACGGCGAACAGCGGCAGGATCAACAGCACCTCCGCCTTCGTTTCGCGCGCCGCGTGCGCGACCAGCAGCCCCACCGGCGCGATGCACGCATCGATGATCCAGACATGCGCGATCGCGCGCACCTGCACCCATGAGGCGGCGCCCGCCGCGGCCGCCTCGCGCAACGTGGCGGAGATCAGGTCGACGAGGCAGCCGGCGGAGAACGCGGCGAGGAAGACGAGCGCGAGGTCGAGCGCGCCATGGACGGAACCGACGAGCACGAGCACGAGCGCCGGGCCGAGCGCATACCAGGCGTCGGGGATCGAGCACAGCAGCCGCTCGGGCGCGGCGCGGCGCGCGAGCACCTGCAGCAGCGTGCCGAGCAGCAGCCCGGCGGCGGCCAGCAGCGGCACGAGCTGCGGCGGCAGCAGCAGCAGCATCGGCACGAGCACGAGGTATGACGGCACGGCGTGGCCGGCGCCGATCGGGAACCTGATCAGCCCGGCCGCGAGCGCGTACAGGCACACGAGCCCGGCGGCGAGCACCGGGTCGAGCGGGCGAGCGGCGGGGCTGAGGCGCGCGAGGGCGATCGCGCAGACGAGGAGCAGCGTGCTCGCGAGCAGTTCGGCGAGCGCCTCGCGCCGGCTGAGAGGGCGCGAGCGGGACTTCCACGAGTCCTCGAGCGGCCGCTCCACCTGGCCGCGCGAGCGAGCGTTCTCGAGCTCGGCTCCGCTCATCCAGGCGTCCTGTCCGCCTGCCGGGCGTGCATTGCGAACGCCGGGCTGTCGTGATTGAAGCCGATGTTCCCCATCTCAGGACCTCCTTGGTGGTTCGCGCAAGCGCGAGGCGTGAGGTCGGCAACCGGGCGGTCTCGGAGAGATCCCTGGCTTTGCGTCCCCGCCTCGCGGCGGGTTTGCCCTGGGCGACTTGGTGCCTATGTCCGCAAGCTCGGCGTCGGCACGGCCGCTCTTGAGAGGCACCGCGTCAATTGGACGCAATGTCGACCCTTTCGGACAACGCCGTGTCGTCCTTTTGGGACGACACGGCGCGCCCGCCTCACGCGACGCCGAGGCGCCCGTCCGCACCCTCGGCCGGCCTGTGCGCGCGCCGCCCACTAGGGTCCTCGCCATGACCTACACACCGCCGCAGCAGATACTCGAGCGCTACGCCGCCGTCCTCATCAACTTCGCCCTCGGTGGCGGTTCCGGGATCAACCCGGGCGACGTCGTCCGCGTCGTCGCCCCCGAGAGCTCCAAGCCGCTCTATGCCGAGCTGCAGAGGGCCGTCTGGCGAGCCGGCGGGCACGTGATCGGCGGCTATCAGCCGGACGATGACGAGGCGATCAACATCTCACGCGACTTCTACGAGCTGGCCGGCGAGGCGCAGCTGGACTTCTTCCCGGCCGGCTACATGCGCGGCCTGGTCGATCAGATGGACCACCAGGTCTCGGTGATCGCGAGCAACGACCCGCACGCGCTCGACTCGGTCGACCCGGCGAAGATCATGCGCCGCGGCGAGAGCATGCGCCCGGTGCTCGACTGGCGCGGTGAGAAGGAGAACGCGGGGCGCTTCACGTGGACGCTCGGCCTGTACGGCACGGCGGCGATGGCGGCCGAGGCGGGCATGTCGGCCGAGGAGTACTGGGAGCAGATCGTGCACGCGTGCTTCCTCGACGAGGAGGATCCGCTCGCACGCTGGCGTGAGGTCGGCGAGCGCCTCGATCAGACGCGGGCACGCCTCGACGCGCTGGAGATCGAGCGGGTCCACATCGAGGGCGACGATGTGGACCTGTTCATCAGCGTCGGCGAGCAGCGCCGCTGGCTCGGCGGGCGCGGGCGCAACATTCCCAGCTTTGAGATCTTCACGAGCCCGGACTGGCGCGGCACCGAGGGCTGGATCTACTGCAACCAGCCGCTATACCGCTACGGCAACCTCGTCAAGGGCATCCGCCTGAGGTTCGAGCAGGGACGCGTCGTCGAGGCGAGCGCGGAGGAGAACGAGCGCGTGCTCACGGAGATGATCGCGACCGACGGCGCCGACCGCGTCGGCGAGTTCTCGCTGACCGACAGGCGCTTCTCGAGGATCACGCGGTTCATGGCGCAGACGCTGTATGACGAGAACGTCGGCGGCGAGTTCGGCAACACCCACATCGCCGTCGGGCGCTCCTACCAGGACGCCTACGCGGGCGACCCCAGCGACGTCGCCAAGGAGCGCTGGGAGGAGCTCGGCTTCAACAGCTCGAGCGTGCACACCGACATCGTCTCGACGACCGATCGACGCGTGACGGCGCAGCTGCGCGGCGGCGGCGAGCGCGTGATCTACCGCGACGGCGAGTTTCAGCTCGATTGAGCCGTCGCTGTAAGCTGACGCCGGTGGCGGGGGAGGACTCCAACGACGGCGTGATCGAGCGCTTCTACAGCGCCTTCGCCGCGCGCGACGGTGCCGCGATGGCTGCCTGCTACGCGCCGCAGGCGAGCTTCTCAGACCCGGTGTTCACCGATCTCCACGGCGGCGAGCCCGGCGCGATGTGGCGGATGTTGACCGGCCGCGCAGAGGACCTTCGCGTCGAGCTGCTCGAGCACGAGGCGCGCGGCGATCGCGGCTCGGCGAGCTGGCGCGCGCAGTACACGTTCGCGCAGACCGGTCGCGCGGTCGTCAACGACGTCAACGCCTCGTTTCGCTTCGCCGGCGGCCTGATCGCCGACCATGTCGACGACTTCGATTTTCACCGCTGGGCGCGCCAGGCGCTCGGAACATCCGGCCTGCTGTTCGGCTGGACGCCGCCGCTGCGCTCGGCGGTCAGGCGCCGCGCCCGCGCGGGCCTCGACGAGTTCATCGCCGGGGAGGGCTGAGTTGCCCTCCGGCGCGACGCGATCGGTGCGCTCGTGCGGCGCCTGACCCGATGACGCGCGAGCCCGACAGCGCAGCCGCGGAGTCGCCGCTGCAGGCGGCGCGGCGAATCGCGCCGCGGGCGGGCGAGCTGGCCGAGCAGATCGAGCGCGAGCGCGCGCTGCCGCCGGCGCTTGTCAGCGAGCTGGTCGGCGCGGGGCTGTTCGCGATGTGCCTGCCGCGCGCACTCGGCGGGCGCGAGACCGAGCCCGCCGAGATGGTGCTCGCGCTCGAGGAGCTCGCGCGCGCCGACGGAGCGAGCTCGTGGTGCGCGATGATCGCCTCCACGAGCAGCCTGCTCGGGGCGTATCTCGGCGAGCTGGAGGCGACGGAGATCTATGCGCGCGGCCGCGGCGTCTGCTGCGGCGTGTTCGCGCCGCGCGGTCGCGCCGAGCGCCGCGACGACGGCTACGTGGTCAGTGGGCGCTGGTCATTCATGAGCGGCGTCGGCCACAGCGACTGGATGCTAGGGGGCTGCGTCGTCTACGACGGCGATCAGCCCGAGCTGCTCGAGAACGGCAGCCCCGACGTCCGCCTCGTGCTGCTGCCGACCGCGCGCGTGGAGGTGATCGACACGTGGTCCGTGTCCGGGCTGCGCGGCACCGGCAGTCACGACGTCAGCGTCAGCGAGGAACTCGTCCCGGCGACACGGACGGCCTCGGTGCTCAGCGAATCGCCGCGGCATCCGGGCGCGCTCTACTGCTTCCCGCTGTTCGGCCTGCTGTCGATCGGGATCGCAGCCGTCGCACTGGGGATCGCGCGCGGCGCGATCGAGGATCTGGTCGCGCTCGCCGGCGGCAAGACACCGGCGGGCAGCGCCAAAGTGCTCGCCCAGCGCCCGGTGCTCCAGTCACAGGTCGCGCACGCCGAGGCGAGCCTGCGCGCGGCGCGCGCGCTGATGCTCGAGCAGGCGCGCTCGGCGTGGGCGTCGGCGACCGCCGGGCAGGAGATCCCGGTCGAGCAGCGTGTCGGCCTGCGCCTCGCGGCGAGCCACGCGACCGAGAGCTCCGCGGCAGTCGTGACCGCGATGTATCACGCCGCCGGCGGCAGCTCGATCTATGACTCGAGCCCGCTGCAGCGGCGTTTCCGCGACGTCCACGTCGCGACCCAGCACATGATGATCGCGCCGCCGAGCTGGGAGCTGGCCGGCCGCCTGCTGCTCGGCCTCCCGACGGACACGATGCAGCTCTAGCCGATGCCCGGCCCGCTCGCAGACCGCCCGAGCGCGCGCAAGCGCAGCCGTGCGCGATGAGCGCGGGGACGCCCGCGAGGCACACGATCTCGCCGGTCGTCGAGGGAGATCTCGCCGAGCTGCTCGGCCTGGTGCGCGCCTACTGCGGTTTCTATGAGACCGCGCCCGCAGATGAGGCGCTGCTCGCGCTCTCGCGCACGCTGATCGCGGATCCCGCGCACGAGGGCGTGCAGCTGATCGCGCGCGCCGGCGGCGGCGCGCCGGCTGGCTTCGCGACCGTGTTCTGGAGCTGGGACACGACCGAGGCGACGCGCATCGGGATCATGAACGACCTGTATGTCGCCCCGGACGCGCGCGGCAGCGGCCTCGCCGACCGCCTGATCGCCGCGTGCTCGCAGCAGTGCTCGCTGCGCGGCGCAACCCGCCTGGAGTGGCAGACCGGCCCCGAGAACCTCCGCGCCCAGGCCGTCTACGATCGCGTCGGCGGCGTGCGCGAGCCCTGGCTGCAGTACACGATCGCGGTCGGGCGAGCGTGAGGGCGCCGCCTCTCGGCGAGCCGCCCGCACGCTCGCGCGGGCGCTGTGACACGCTCACAGCGGCGGTGTATCCTGGCCCGATGGTCGCGGCGGGCAGCCAGCGGGGCATCGGCGGCGTGCTGCACACGCTGCTGCTCGGCGCCGGCGTTCTGCTGCTGGCGCTGCTGCTCTCGGCGTCATCCGCGCACGCCGCGCAGCCGGTCGAGCTGGCCGCGCCGTATGAGTACCTCGGCTGGGGTGATCCGCAGCCGCCGGCGAGCGTGATCACGACGACCGGTGTGCAGGACCTGACGATGGCGTTCATGCTCTCCCACGGCAAGTGCGACCCCGAGTGGGACGGCGAACGCCCGCTCACCGGCGGCCCCGATCAGGCGGCGATCGAAAGCATCCGCGCCGCCGGGGGAGACGTCGACGTGTCTTTCGGAGGCTGGAGTGGCAAGAAGCTCGGGACGGCGTGCAAAACCCCGGCGGCGCTCGCGGCGGCATACGAGAAGGTGATCGGCGTGTACTCGCTGAAAGCGATCGACATCGACATCGAGCACGGCGAGTTCACCAATGCGAAGACGCGCCGGCGCGTGATCGAAGCGCTCCAGATCGTCCGCGGCGAGAGCCCCGAAGTCGAGATCTCGATCACGTTCGGCACCGCCGAAACAGGGCCGGAACAGGACGGCACGAGCCTGATCGCGGACGCCGCCGCGATCGGCTTCCAGCCGAACGCGTGGACGATCATGCCGTTCGACTTCGGGCGCCCGCTGACCGACATGGGGCATGCCTCGATCAGGGCGCTGGAAGGGCTCAACCGCGACCTCGTCAGCGCGTACGGCATCTCGGCGGCCACCGCATACCAGCACGAGGGCGTCTCCTCGATGAACGGCCATACCGATGAATCCTCGGAGATCGTGAGCCTCGAAAACTTTGAAACGATGCTCGCGTTCGCGCAGCAGAACCACCTCGCGCGCTTCACCTTCTGGGCGGTCAACCGCGACCGGCCGTGCCGCACGGGCGCTGCGCCCGAAGAAGAATGCAGCGAAATCAGCCAGTCGCCGTTTGCCTTCACCGATGTCGTGGCCGAGTACCACGGCTGAGCCACGCACGCCGGAGCCGGCCGCCGGCGAGAGCGCTCAGGCGCGCGCGCTCGCCTGCGGGTCGAGCCGCGACATCGTCACCGCCGCGTTCAGCTCCGACGTTGCGCCGCCCATGTAGAGCCCCTTGACCGGGGGCACGTCGGCGTAGAAGCGCCCATGGCCGATCTTGACGTGCGTCTCGCCCGCGAGGCGGCGGTTGGTCGGGTCGGCGCTGACCCAGACCGGCTCGCCGTGGCCGTCCGTGCCCGGCAGCAGCGCCTCGAGCCACGCGTGTGTTTCGACCTCGACCGAATCGGTGCCGTCGTCCTCCGGCGCCGACCACAGGTAGCCGGAGACGTAGCGGGCGGCGATCCCGCGGCGGCGCAGCAGGATCAGCGACAGGTGCACGAAGTCCTGGCAGACGCCCGCGCTCGCTTCCAGCAGGTCGCTCACCGTCGAGCCGACATACGTCGCTCCCGGCCGGTATTCGAAGCGGTTGGGCACCATCTCGCACAGCAGTTCGAGCGTCTCCAGCGGGGTGTCGCAATCCAATTCGTCGTGCATGATCTGCAGCCCGCTGATCGGTGGCTGGTCCTGCCACGGCAGCGCGAACTCGCCCGCGGCGTCTATGTAGGACGGGCTCTGCAGGCTGTCCCACGACCCGTCCGGCGGGTCGGGCGGAGGCGAGGTGACAACGCGTGCACGCACGTCGATCGTGAGCTGCTCGTGGCTGGTGGGGATGCCGAACTCGAGCACCTCGGTGCCGAAGTAGTCGAGATGGCGGCTGACGCGCGCC
The DNA here is from genome assembly GCA_963822245.1 of uncultured Solirubrobacteraceae bacterium. Classification (GTDB taxonomy): domain Bacteria; phylum Actinomycetota; class Thermoleophilia; order Solirubrobacterales; family Solirubrobacteraceae; genus Palsa-744. Next base: position 145,356 of record CAWGGR010000003.1, on the reverse strand, counting down.
TCGGGCTCGATGCGCGTGTGGAACTCATCGCAGCGCTGCGTGGAGGTGGTTGCGGGCCGCACGCGCAGGGCGTTGAGGTTGTCGGTCACCGGGATGTCGTAGTGGTATTCGGTCAGGAAGCGAATCGAGAAATGCACGCGCGGCTCACCTCCTCAGCCCCGCCGACCCCGCACCCGCGAAGTAGCGCTCGGCGACGTCCTGGTCGATACGTGCCAGCTCCTGTTGGGTCTGTTCGCATATCTCGGTCAGCTCGGCGCCGTCGGGCAGCGCGCGGCGCTGGAAGTCTAGGTCTGCCGCCAGTCGGCTCACGCGCAACACCGGCTTGGAGTTGCGGGGGCCCGCGTCGGCGCTCGTGAACACCTCGTGCAGCGAGTCGACGCAGGCGGCCACGCTGTCCGGGTAGGCACGCTCGAACAGCAGGAAGCGCGCGACCGGGTGCGCGTTCGGCGGCGCGGTCACCGCGCGCAGATACGCGTGAAAGCCGCCGACGGCCTGCAACAGGATCAGCGCCGTTCCGTCTGGCGGCGCCGAGCCACGGGCACCGCCGCCGGAGGCGGGGGTCGGCATCGCCACCCGCAGCATCCGCAGCACCATGTCTGAGATCTCGATCAGGCCGCCGGCATCGAGGAAGCACTTCGCCTCGTCGCGCAGCATCGAGCGGTTGGCGACGCCCCAGATCAGCGCCGTGCGCTCCTTGACGTACTGCGACGCGAGATATGGGCCCGCGGGCGCCGCCCAGCCCGGCTGCCCGCCGCCGCGCAGGCCGAGCGCGGTCGTGTTGATCGCCTCCCACATCTCCGCGCTGATCACATCGCGGACCGTGCGCGCCCCTTCGCGCGCGCGCTCGATGCTCGCGAGCATCGAGCCGGGGCGCTCGGCGTCGAGCGTCAGCTGGCCGAGCGCATGGCTCGAGCGCTGGCTTTCCTCGACGTCGCCGAACATCGCGAGCAACCCGCCCGAGCCGAAGCTGACTCCCGGCCTGGCGTCGGAGGTGCCCTGGATCTCGGCCTGGAAGACGGCCTCGACGGCGCGCGCGGTGAACTCGGCGCGCGCGAGGTTGCGGCCCAGCCAGTACAGCTCGTGCGCGATCCGGGCGAGCATCAGGAGGGCTGCTCGGGTGATCTGCCGTGGTTCTGCTGTTGCTGGTGTTCCTGCTGCTGCTGCTGTTGCTGCTGGCCCGTCCAGGCGCCGTAGCGCAGGTCGGGAAGCGCGGGTGGCTGGGTGTCGGCGATTGGTGGCCCGGCGCGGTCGGCGTCGTCGCCGTCCTCGAGCACCCACGTGTCCTTGGAGCCTCCGCCGCGCGAGGAGTTGACGATCAGCGAGCCCTCCTCGAGCGCGACCCGTGTGAGCCCGCCGGGGACGATGTCGATGCGCTCGCCGAACACCGCGAACGGGCGCAGATCGACGTGGCGGGGTTGCAGCGCACCGCCGGCGCCGACCGTCGGCACGGTCGAGAGGCGCACGACGTCCTGTGCGATCCAGCGTTCGGGGTGAGCGCGCAGGACCGCGCGCATACGCTCGATTTCCGCCTCATCGGCATGGGGGCCGATCATCACGCCGCGCCCGCCCGACTCGCCCGTCGGCTTGACGACCAGCTCGCCGAGGCGGGGGAGCACGTCCTCGAGCATTTCAGGGTCTGACAGCAGATATGTGCGCACGTTCTCGAGGATCGGCTCCTCGTTCAGGTAGAAGCGGATCATCTCCGGCACGAAGCAGTAGATCGCCTTGTCGTCGGCGACGCCGGTGCCGAACGCGTTGGCGATCGCGACGCTGCCGGCGCGGTATGCGCGCACGAGGCCGGGCACCCCCAGCAGCGAGTCACCGCGGAACTCGAGCGGATCGACGAAGTCGTCGTCGAGACGGCGGTAGACGGCATGCGCGCGCTCGAGCCCACGTGTGGTGCGCATGTAGAGGACGTCGTCGCGCACCACCAGGTCCGAGGCCTCGACCAGCTCGACGCCCATCTGTCGCGCGAGGAAGGCATGCTCGAAGTAGGCGGGGTTGGCCGGACCGGGGGTCCAGACGACGACCGTCGCCTCGCTCTCGGCCGACGGCGCAACCGAGCGCAGGGCGTGCAGCAGCAGCTGTGGATAGTGATCGACCGGGCGCACGCGGTAGGAGGCGAACAGCTCGGGTACGAGCCGCGCCATCGCCGCGCGGTTCTCGAGCACGTAGGAGATGCCGGAGGGAATGCGCACGTTGTCCTCGATCACCTTCCAGCTGCCGTCGCTGTGGCGTACGAGGTCACAGCCGGCGACGTGCGTGTAGACACCGCCGGGCGGGCGGATGCCGTGCACTGCGCGCGCGAAGTGCGGGCAGGAGGCGACGAGGCGCCACGGGACGAGGCCCTCGCGGACGATCTCGCGCGCGTGGTAGACATCGTCGACGAAGTGGTTGAGCGCGCGGATCCGCTGTGCGAGGCCGCGCTTGATGTCGCGCCATTCCCGCCCGCTGAGGACGCGCGGCACGAGGTCCAGCGGAAACGGCCGTTCGTGGCCGCCGTCGCCGCCGCCGCTGGTCTCGAACGTGATCCCCTGCTGCATGAAGATCGCGTCGCGCCGGCGCCCCGCCTCGAGCAGGCCGTCCGCGCCGAGCCGCCGCAGCTCGGCGACGAGTGCCGCGGCGGTCGCGCGCGGCGTGCCGTCGTGGTCGAACAGCTCATCGAGGAAGGGCGCCAGCGTGCGGTAGCGATCGACCTCGGGCGTCGTCGTATCCGCGTCGGTCGCGGTCGTCGGGAGCCGTGACATCAGATACAAGCTTCCCGGGATCGGCCGCTCATGACCTTCGACTCCTGGAGAAACCCTTGGCTGCACCGATGCGCAGTTGTCACAACTGCGACGCATCGGGCGGGCTCGGCGGACGCGCTAGCGTGTGGCCGACCGCTGACCGCCGCAACGAAGGGAGTGCCGATGGGAACGCCCACGCTTGCCGAGCTCGAGCTCGCCGACGAGCCCGGGCGATGGGCCGCGCTCGGCTTCACCGTCGAGACGGACAGCTGCCGCCTCGGCGGCGTCGAGGTGCGCTTCAGCGACGCCGGCGAGCAGCGCGGGATCGTCGGCTGGGCGCTGCGCGACCTGCTCAGCACGGAGCTCGACGGGCTGCCAACCGCCGTCTCCGAGCGCGCGCCCGCGAGCGCGGACTCGGCGCACGCCAACGGCGTGATCGCGATCGACCACATCGTCGCGATGTCGCCCGCATTCGAGCGCAGCGTCGACGCGCTGCGCGCCGCCGGGCTCGACCTGCGCCGCGTGCGCGAGGAGCCGACGCCCGCCGGAGCGCCGCGGCAGGCGTTCTTCCGCGTCGGGAACGAGATCCTCGAGCTGGTTCAGGAGCCCGACGACGTGGTCGAGCGCGCCGGCGGCCGCGAGCGCCCGGCGCGCTTCTGGGGCCTCGCCGTGCTCGTCGAGGACCTCGACCATGCCGTCGCGGCGATGGCGCCGCATGTCGGCACCGTGCGAGCGGCCGTGCAGCCGGGACGGAGGATCGCGACGGTGCGGCGCTCGGCCGGCCTCGCGGTGCCGCTTGCGCTGATGAGTCGCGACGAGCGTGACGCGGTGGGCTCGTGAGCGAGCAGCTGTGGAGCGCTGTCGATGAGTACATCGAGCAGCAGCTGCTGGGGCGCGATCCCGTGCTCGAGGCCGCGATCGACGACAGCGCGACGGCGGGCCTGCCCGCGATCGCGGTCTCCCCGGCGCAGGGCGAGATGCTGAACCTGCTCGCGCGCATCCACGGCGCACGACGGATCCTCGAGCTGGGCACGCTCGGCGGCTACAGCACGATCTGCTTCGCGCGCGCGCTGCCGGCGGACGGCGCGCTCGTGACGCTCGAGCTCGAGGCGCACTATGCGGCGGTCGCCGCCGCGAACATCGAGCGCGCCGGGCTGCTCGAGCTGGTCGAGCTGCGGGTCGGGCCCGCGCTGGGCAGCCTCGACGCCCTGATCGCCGGGGACGGCGAGCGCTTCGACCTCGTGTTCATCGACGCCGACAAGCGCAGCACGCCCGAATATTTCGAGCGCGCGCTGAAGCTCTGCCGCGCCGGCGGCATCGTGCTCGTCGACAACGTGATCCGCGACGGGGAGCTGATCGACGCCGCCAGCAGCGACCCGTCGGTGCTCGGCATGCGCCGCTTCCACGAGCTGCTCGCCGCCGATCGCGCCGGCGCGCGGCGGCTCAGCGCGACCACGCTGCAGACCGTCGGCAGCAAGGGCTACGACGGCTTCACGCTGGTGCTCGTCGGTCCCGCCTAGCGTCGCTGCCCGGCGCCTACCCGTCGGCCAGCATGTTCTCGGCGGTGCGGTGCGCGAGCGACATGATGGAGATCATCGGGTTGACGCCCGGCGCCGTCGGGAACGCCGAGCCGTCGCCGATCCACACGCCCTTCGTGTCGTGCAGCTCGCCGCGGCCGTCGGCTACCGAGGCTGCGGGGTCCGCGCCCATGCGGCACGAGCCCATCTGATGCGCGCTGAACGCCGCGCAGTCGTTCGCGGCCAGCGAGCCACCTTCGATCGTCGCGAGAAACGCGTCGAAGTCCTCGCCCTCGCGCCACGCGATCGGCTCCTGGAATGTCGTCAGGATCTCCTTCGCCCCGGCGGCCCTGTGCAGTCTCGAAAGCTCGACGATCGCCTTGCGGAACAGCCGCGCGTCGAGGTCGTCGTTGAACGACCACTGCGTGACCGAGCGACCGTGATCGTCGATCACGACGCGGCCCTCGCCGTGGTCGCGGGCGACCGAGATGAACGGCGCGGCGTACCTGAGCACGCGCGCCATCAGCTGCTTGTGCTGTGCGCCGTCGACCCAGGGAAACGCCATCGCCTCGAGCGCCGGGGCGACGTTCGCCGCCTCGATCAGGAAGCCGAAGTCGCCCTCGCAGTGCTTGAACTCGTCAGACAGGGCCGACTGGATCTGCCCGACCCAGCCTTCGACCGGCTGATCGTAGACGCCGATCGTGACGGCGGCGGGATGCAGGCGCAGGTGCCTGCCGGCGGCCGGCCCGCCGATGCCGGAGCGCAGCAGCAGCGCGGGTGACTCGATCGCGCCGCAGGCGACGGTCACGCTCGGCGCGTCGACCCTCAGCGCCGTCGTCGAGCCATCCTCGTGGGTGATCGTCGCCTCCACGCCAACCGCGCGGCCGTCCTCGACGAGGATGCGATCGGCGCGACAGCCGACGACGAAGCGCGCGCCCGCATCGGAGGCATCCTGCAGGAATGTCTTCATCGTCGACTTCTTCGCGCCCTTCTGGCAGCCCGCGAAGCAGTAGCCGCAGACCGACGGGTCCTCACAGGCGACATCGGCGTTGCGTGTCAGCGGCCGGTGCGGGTAGCCGAGCGTCTCGCAGGCCTCGATCAGTTTCTGGTGCGTGGCGTTTTGGGCGGTCGCCTCCTCGTTGACGGACAGCCGCTCCCAGACGCTGTCGATGTGACGCTCATAGCCGGGCTGATCGATGCCCTCGATGCCCATCGCCGCCCACTCCTCGCGGATCGGCTGCGGCGTGCGGATGCAGTTCATGTAGTTGACCACGGTGCCCCCGCCGAGCGTCGAGCCGGCGAGGATCGACATCGAGCCGTCCTCGGAACTCGTCAGCCCGCCGCCGAGATACAGCTCGAGGAATCCGGGCAGCTCGAGCTGTTTGAAGTCTGACTCGTTTCGGTACTGGCCCATCTCGAGCACGACCACCGAGCGCCCGGCCGCGGCGAGCTCAGCGGCGATCACCGCGCCGCCGGCGCCGGAGCCGATCACGCAGGCGTCCGCCGTCAGCGTTGCGGACTCGCCGCTGAGCTGCTCGACGGCGATCGTCTTCGGAGCCTGCTCCGGCGATGGCGGCGCCGACACCGGCCCGGGAAATCCGATCGCATCCCAGTTGTCGTTGTGGCCGGCCTCGTCCGGCAGGCCGTAGAAGAAGAACAGCGTGAGCGCGCGCAGCTGGCGCACGCCGAGCTTGGCCTCGGGGCTCGACGCGGCGATCGCGTGCACGAGCGCGGTGCGCGCCTCGAGCGGCTGCTCGGCGAAATCGGCGCCGGTGAAAGCGTCGAGCAGCTGCCCGAGCGCCTCGATCTCCTCGGGCAGCAGTGACACGGCGAGCAGCCCCTCGAGCTGTGCGGGCACGCCCAGGTCCGAGGCGGAGCGGGCAAGGAACTCGCGCATCACCTCGCGCTCGTCATCGACCTGCAGCGACGGCGCGAACGTGTCGCAGACGGCCTCGAGTGTGCGGCGCCGCGTATCGCTGAGCACCCCTACGAATACAGCCATGATCCCTCCTCGCTCGGGAATCACAAATATCGCATACCCGACGCCGCCTGTGGAGGTGGGTTGTCCGCCTGGCCAACTTCGCCGCGCCGGCCGTCGCAGGCCTGTAGTCTCGCCGCTGTGGCGCGCGATCTGAAGCTCGGCCTGAACACCGGCTACTGGGCCGCCGGGCCGCCGCCCGGCGCGGTCGAGGCGGTCGCGGAGGCAGAGCGGCTCGGCTTCGATTCGATCTGGACGGCCGAGGCGTACGGCTCGGACTGCCTGACGCCGCTCGCCTGGTGGGGCGCATCGACCGAGCGCCTGAAGCTGGGCACGGCGATCGTGCAGATGTCCGCGCGCCAGCCGGCCGCGACGGCGATGGCGGCGATGACGATGGACCACCTCTCCGGCGGTCGCTTCATCCTCGGCCTCGGCGTCTCCGGACCACAGGTCGTCGAGGGCTGGTACGGGATGCCGTTCGCCAAGCCGCTCGCGCGCACGCGCGAGTACATCTCGATCCTGCGCGACATCTGGGCCCGCAAGGGACGCCTGGAAGCGCCCGGGCCGTTCTACCCGCTGCCGCTCCCCGGGGGCACCGGCCTGGCCAAGCCGCTGAAGTCCTCGATCCATCCGCTGCGCGAGGAGATCCCGATCTATCTCGGCGCGGAGGGCCCGAAGAACATCGCGCTCTGCGCCGAGCTGTGCGACGGCTGGCTGGCGATGCTGTTCTCGCCGAGCGTGTACGACGAGCTGTACCGCCCGTCGCTCGAGGAGGGCTGGGCGCGCGCGGGCGCGCGCCGCGGCGCCGCCGACTTCGAGGTCTGCGCGACGGTGCCGCTGATCGTCACCGACGACATCGAGGCTGCGGCAGACTCGCTGCGGCCGTTCTACTCGCTGTACTTCGGCGGGATGGGCGCGAAGGGCGCGAACTTCCACGCGAACGTGCCGATCCGGATGGGCTACGAGCGCGAGGTCGAGGAAATCCAGGACCTCTACCTGAGCGGCAAGAAGGACGAGGCCGGGGCGAAGATCCCGACGGCGCTGATTGAAGCGCTGTCGCTGATCGGCCCGCGCGAGAAGATCCGCGACGACCTCGAGCAGTGGCGGGAGTCGGTCGTCACGACGATGCTGATCTCCGGCGACGCCGCGACGCTGCGCACCGCCGCCGAGCTCGTCCTCGGCTGAGGCGCCGCTGGTACGGCGGTAGGGTCTAGCGATGGCCGACGGTGAGGAGCTGCTGCGCGAGCAGCTCTACGGAAACTTCCAGAACGAGATCTACGCCCGCGGGCTCGGCGGCGAAAGCCCGAAGCTGCCGATCCGGTTCGCCTCGCTCGAAGAGCTCGCCTGGGAGCGGCTCACGCCCGAGGCATACGGCTACGTCGCCGGCGGCGCCGGCTCGGAGCTGACGATGAGCGCGAACCTGCGCGCGTTCGAGCGCTGGGAGATCGTGCCGCGCATGCTGCGCGATGTCTCCGCGCGCGATCTGGCGACGACGGTGCTCGGCACGAGCATGCCCGCGCCGCTGCTGCTCGCGCCCGTCGGCGTTCAGTCGATCGTCCACCCCGAGGCCGAGCTCGCCGTCGGGCGCGCGGCGGCCGCCACGGAACTGCCCTTCATCCTCAGCACCGCGGCCTCGACCACGATCGAGGATGTCGCCGCGGCGGTCGGCGCGGCGAGCCGCTGGTATCAGCTCTACTGGCCGAAGGATCGCGAGCTCGCCGCGAGCTTCGTCGCGCGCGCCGGCGCCGCCGGCTATGAAGCGATCGTGGTGACGCTCGACACGTGGATGCTCGGCTGGCGCCCGCGCGACCTGCAGAGCGCCTACCTGCCGTTCCTGAAAGGCGAGGGCGTCGCCAACTACTTCAGCGACCCGGTCTTCCGCGCCGCGCTCGAGCGCCCGCCCGAGGAGGATCCGGGGCCGGCGATCGGCCTGTGGGCGCAGCAGTTCTCCAACCCGGCGGTGACGTGGGCGGACCTCGAGTGGCTGCGCGGCCAGACCGACCTGCCGATCGTGCTGAAGGGCATCCTCCACGACGACGATGCGCGTCGCGCGCTCGACGCCGGTGTCGACGGCGTGATCGTCTCAAACCACGGTGGCCGCCAGGTCGACGGCGCGATCGCAGCGCTCGATGCGCTGCCCGCGGTGCGCGAGGCGGTCGGGGCGGACTTCACCGTGCTGTTCGACAGCGGCATCCGCACCGGCGCGGACATCTTCAAGGCGCTCGCGCTCGGTGCCGACGCGGTCTGCCTCGGGCGCCCGTTCGTGTGGGGCCTCGGCCTCGACGGCCAGGCGGGTGTCGAGCACGTGCTGCGCTGCCTGCTCGCCGAGCTCGACCTGACGGTCGCGCTCAGCGGCTACACGAGCGTCGCGCAGATCGAGCGCGCGGCACTGCGCCGGGCGGACTGAGCGGAGTCGCAGCCAGCGGCTACGGTGGGCTGATGGCGACCCGGAGCGAGGCGTCGGCGAAGCGCCTCACGCTGATCGCGTGTGTGATGGGCTCGGGCATCGTGCTGCTCGACGGCAGCGTCGTCAACGTCGCGCTGCCGACGATCCAGCGCGCGCTCGGCGGCGGTCTCGCGGCGCAGCAGTGGATGATCAACAGCTACCTGCTGACGCTCAGCTCGCTGATCCTGATCGGCGGCTCGCTCGGCGACCTGTTCGGCGAGCGGCGGATCTTCGCGCTCGGCGTCGGCGGCTTCGGCGCGGCGTCGTTGCTGTGCGCGCTCTCGCCGAACATCACCGTGCTCGTGATCGCGCGGGCGCTGCAGGGTGTCGCCGGGGCGCTGCTCGTGCCGAGCTCGCTCGCGGTGATCGTCAACACGTTCCCCGAGTCCGAGCGCGGTGGCGCGATTGGGACGTGGACGGCGTGGGGCGCGATCTCGGGCGTGGTCGGACCACTGCTCGGCGGGGAGCTGCTCGCGATCGCCTCATGGCGGTGGATCTTCCTCGTCAACGTTCCGTTCGTGATTGCCTGCCTGTGGCTGATCCTGATCGTGCTCCCGCGCCCGGGCGCGCGCGCGGCCGACGCGCGCCGGCTCGACCTGACCGGCGCTCTGCTCTGCGCGCTCGGTCTCGGCGGGCCGGTGTTCGCGTTGATCGAGCAGCCACGGCTCGGATGGTCGAGCCCGGCGGTGATCGTCCCGCTGGTCGCAGGCGTGGCCTTCTTCATCGCATTCCTGGTGTGGGAGTCACGCACCGACGATCCGATGCTGCCGCTCGGCCTGTTCCGCAGGCGCAACTTCTCGGCGGGCAACATCGAGACCTTCGCGATGTATGCCGGGCTCGCGATCCTGTTCTTCTTCCTCGTGCTGTTCCTGCAGCAGATCGCCGGCTTCTCGCCGATCGAGAGCGGTCTGACGACGCTGCCGGTGACGCTTGTGATGTTCGTTTTCTCACGCCGCTTCGGCGCGCTCGCCGACCGGTTTGGCCCGCGCCTGTTCATGGGCGCGGGGCCGCTCGTCGCGGCGTGCGGACTGCTCCTGTTCCAGCGCGTCGGCGTCCACGTCGACTACCTCAGCGACCTGCTCCCCGGGCTCCTCGTTTTCGGGGTCGGGCTGTCGATGACCGTCGCGCCGTTGACCGCCGCCGTGCTCGCCGGGGCGGAGACGTCACAGGCAGGGATCGCCTCGGGTGTCAACAACGCGATCGCGCGTGTCGCCGGGCTGTTGGGCACCGCGGCGGTCGGCGCGGCGATCGCCGGCTCGTTCGCCTCGGATCTCGAACGCCGCCTGTCGGGCACAGCGCTCGGGAGCGCCGCCCGCGCCGCTGTCGTCGAGGCCAACCGGCTGCCGCTCGGGCGCCCCGACGTCGACGGTCTGCCGCCGCTCCAGGCCCGCGCGCTGAGCGCGGCGGCCGAACAGGCCTCGCTGCACAGCTTTCACCTCGGGATGGCGATCGCGGCGGGACTCGTTGCGCTCGGCGGCGTCGTCGGCGTCGTCGGGATTCGCAACGAGCGTCCCTCGAGCGTGCACGCGGCCGAATGCGCCGGCGGGCAGCTGGTCGGCGTCAGCAGCCCGCATATATCCTCGGCCTAGGCCCGGCGTCCGCGTCGGTCGCCGCGCCGCCTACCGCGCGGCGTCAGTCGACCTTGTCGTAGCCCCAGAGCGTGACGAGGTCGCGGCCGAGATGCTCGCTGAGCGCGACGACCTCGCCCTTGAAGCGGCTGCGAAGCTCAGCCAGGAACCGCTCGTCCGGCTTCTCCGGCTCGCCGAAGACGACGCGGTTGCGGGTCGCTTTCAGAGCCCGCTGGCGCAGGCGCATCGGCGTCAGGGTCGTCACCGTGCGCTTGACGGTGCGCGCAGCAGGATTCTCGGCGACGGAGAATGTACGCAGGAGCGCGTTGAGGCGGGGCGAGGCCACCTGAACGCTCGCGTTCAGCTGGCGGTGTGGGATCGCGACGGTGTCGTCGACGTCGAGAAACCGCAGGATGCTGCGCAGCGCCGCGTCGTTGTCGCGCCGGTAGTCGTCGTAGATCAGCACGAGCGTCTGCTCGGGTGGGAACAGCGCCTCGTAGCGGCGCAGCTGATCGACGTAGCGGACGTGCTCGGAGTAGAGCAGGGCCCTCGGCCAGTACGTGTTCTGCGGCATGTCGCGGCCCCGGCTGCGCGGCTCCTCGAGTTCGATCGCCTTGCGGAAGTCGGTCTCGCTCTCCACGTACAGCTGCAGCCACTGGCGGTGCAGCGAGTGCAGGAAGCTCGCCGGCTCGCGCAGGATCGCGATGATGCGGGCGTCCGGCCGCACCTCGGCGATCAGGTGCGCCGCCTCGTGCGACCACAGGTACCAGGGCGAGATGTCGCCGACGATCTGCTCGGGCGTCGCGTCGCTGAACCACGCCTTGTACGCCTCGAGCGTCATCGGCGTCCCCCCGGGCCGGGGGATGTCGCGCTCGTACATCTCGGTGGCGAAGTAGCGGGGCTCCTTGCGGCCGACGAACACCTGCGGGTGTTTCTTCAACATCGTGTAGAGCGCGGTCGTGCCGCTCTTGCCGTGGCCGACGAGATAGAAGTCGGGAACCCGACCGGAGCTGTTGTTCGGTGTGCCTTGCATCAGCATTCGCCCGCCGCCGTGGAATCCCAACAGGAGCGCTGATCCTACCAACCGCCGGACGCCTCAGATCGCGCTCGGACGGGCTCGCCCGCGCACCTGTGCGTCGCCTCCGCGAGCGGCTCCCGAGCCTGCGCCTGCTCGGTCGCAGCGGCCGCCATACCCGCTCAGACGGGCTCGCTCGCGTAGATCCGCATCGCCTCGACAATCGGGCCGAGCCTGCGCCCGCGCTCTGTCAGGCGATACTCGACGGTCGGTGGCGAGGATGGGATCACGGTGCGATCGACGAGGCCGGCGGCCTCGAGGTCGCGCAGGCGCTCGGCGAGCATGCGCGGCGAGATGCCCGCGACGGCATCGGCGAACTCGTTGAAGCGCAGCGCGCCGGTGAGGGCGGCGTAGATGATCGAGAGCTGCCAGCGCCGCTCCAGGAGATCCGCCATCTGACGGACCTCCTGGGGGACGGGCTCACATCTACGAGAGATGCGCGACATCGCGAGCCGGCTCCAGTGCGCGGTCGAGGACCTCTTGGACGGTCATCACCGGGTGGAAGGTCATCTGCTCGCGGACCTCCTCGGGGATGTCGTCGAGGTCGCCGCGGTTGCGCTCGGGCAGGATCACATCGGTCAGGCCCGCGGCGTTCGCGGCGAGCGCCTTCTGCTTGAAGCCGCCGATCGGCAGCACTCGACCCTGCAGCGTGACCTCACCGGTCATCCCGACGGTGTGCTTGACCGGTCGCCCGGACAGCAGCGAGGCGAGCGCGGTGACCATCGTCACGCCTGCGCTCGGGCCATCCTTGGGGATCGCGCCGGCGGGGACGTGGACGTGGAACTCGCGGTTCTCGAACGCGGACTCGTCGATGCCGAGCTCCTCGGCGTGGCCACGGACGTAGGAGAGGGCGATCTTCGCCGACTCCTTCATCACGTCGCCGAGCTGGCCGGTCAGCACGAGGCTGTTGCCGCCCGAGCTGCCGCCCTTCATCGCGGTTGCCTCGATGAACAGCACGTCGCCGCCGGTTCCGGTCACAGCGAGACCCGTCGCGACACCTGGCGTGGCCGTCCTCGCGGCCGACTCCTGGAAGAACTTCTGGCGCCCGAGCGCGTCGCGCACGGCCTCCAGGTCGATCTTCACGGGCTTGGCCTTCGGGGTTTTCGCCTTGGCCTTCGGCTTCGCCTTCTTCTCGGCCTTGGCTGTGCCCTTCGCGACGATCGCCTTGTCGTTGTCTTTGTCCTCGTCGGTGTCGTTGGCCTCGGGCTGGCTCGAGGCGATCTTCGTTGCGGTCTTGCGCAGCACCGTCCCGAACTGGCGCTCGAGCGTGCGCACGCCCGCCTCGCGGGTGTACTCGCCGATGATCGTCCTCAGCACGTCGTCTGAGATCTCGACCTCGTCCTCGCGCAGGCCGTTGCGGTCGCGCTGGCGCGGCCACAGGTAGCCCTTGGCGATCGCGAGCTTCTCCTCGGAGGTATAGCCGTCGAAGCGGATCACCTCCATGCGGTCGAGCAGCGGCCCGGGGATCGTGTCGGCGACGTTGGCGGTGGCGATGAACATGACCTGGCTGAGGTCCAGCTCGACGTCGAGGTAGTGGTCGCGGAAGGAGTGGTTCTGCGCGGGATCGAGCACCTCGAGGAGCGCCGCGGAAGGGTCTCCGCGCCAGTCCGCGCCGACCTTGTCGACCTCGTCGAGCAGGATCACCGGGTTCATCGTGCCGGCATCCCTGAGCGCCCTCACCAGGCGTCCGGGAAGGGCGCCGATGTAGGTGCGGCGGTGGCCGCGGATCTCGGCCTCGTCACGGACGCCGCCGAGCGACATGCGCACGAACTCGCGTCCGGTCGCACGGGCGATCGACTCGCCGATCGAGGTCTTGCCTGTGCCGGGCGGGCCGATCAGCGTGAGGATCGCCCCGGACTTGGGGTCGGCCTCGATGCCGCGGTCCTGGCGCAGCTTGCGCACGGCGAGGTACTCGGTGATGCGGTCCTTGACGTCCTCGAGTCCGGCGTGGTCGGCGTCGAGCACCGCGCGCGCGGCGACCGGGTCGAGGTGCTCCTCTGAGCGCTTGCCCCACGGCACCGCGATCAGCCAGTCGAGATAGGTGCGGATCATGCTCGACTCGCCGGTCTGCTCGCCCATTCGCTCGAGGCGCGCGAGCTCCTTGAGCGCCTGTTGCTTGACCTCCTCGGGCATGTCGGCGTCCTCGATCTTCGCGCGGTACTCCTCGGCGACCGACGCGTCGTCGTCGCCGAGCTCCTTGCGGATCGAGTCCATCTGCTTGCGCAGGAAGTACTCGCGCTGCTGCTTCTCGGCGCCCTCCTGGACGTCCTCGCGGATGCGTTTGCGGATCTGCAGCTCAGCGAGGCTCTCGCGCTGGAGCTTGACCGCCAGCTCGAGGCGGTCGGTCACGTTGAGGGTGCGCAGCAGCTCGACCTTCTGCTCGTAGCTGAGGCTGGGGGAGTAGCCGGCCGAGTCGGCGAGCGCGCCCGGGTCGGCGATCGCGCGCAGGAACGCGGAGATGCGCCCGTCGTCGCCGCGCAGCTCGAGGATCTCCTCGACCGTCGCGCGGTACTCGCGCTCGAGCTCACGGGTGCGTTTGTCGGTGGGAACCTCATCGGGGCGCTCGTCGACCTCGACGCGCAGCTCGCCGTCGGGCCCGGTCTGCGCGGCGCCGATCAGCGCGCGGTGCTCGCCGGAGATCGCGACCGCGCGGCCGCCGCCGGGCAGGCGGATGTCCTCCGAGACCTCCGCAATCGTGCCGACCTCGAGGAACTCGTTCTCGTGGCGGGGGACGAGCACGACGCGCTTGTCATCGCCGACGTCGATCGTCAGCGTGATGCCCATGTTGGGGAACACGACCGTCTCGTCGAGCGGGATCAGGCGCATCCGCGGCTTCTGCTGGGAGGGGTCGATGGTGGGCTTGTCTGCGGGGGATGAAGGTGATGGCATAAGTGATCGCTCCATATGAGCTTACGAAAGTTTAGTTAGTATAGCGCGCCGTAGTTGTGTACGCAAGGACTTTGGTTTGGGGCGAAAATGCGCCATTGGAGAGCCAAATCTGTCGTCCTCACGCCTCGTGCCGGCGCGCTGGCCTGGTCTGGCTGGAGATGTGTCCGTTTGTGCGCTACCGAGGAATCCTCGGTTTGGTGCGGGAGGTGATGGTGGGCTGGGCTGTGGGGTGTCTCGGTTTGTGCGCTGCCGAGGAATCCTCGGTTTGGTGCGGGAGGTGATGGTGGGCTGGGCTGTGGGGTGTCTCGGTTTGTGCGCTGCCGAGGAATCCTCGGTTTTTGCGCGCGTCCGTCGCGATCACGACTCCGCGTCCTCGAAGGAGACTTCGACGCTCTGCTCATCGACGCGCTCCTGCGCCTCGGCGGCGGATCGCAGGGCGCGCTTGTCGGCCTCGAGCAGCGGCGGCGTGAAGAAGCTCCGCGGCCACAGCTTGCGCTGGCGGACGACGTTGATCTCGGCGGCGAAGATCGTCAGCTGGGCGCCGAGGTACAGCCAGGCGAGCAGCCCGAGCACCAGCCCAAACACGCCATACAGCGGCGTCAGCCGTTTCAGCGTGTGGTCGACGTAGTAGCCGCCGAGATGCTGAAGCAGCTGCCAGAACACCGACGCGGTGATCACGCCGGGGAGCAGCTCGCGCCAGTAGAGGTCTTCGGCGGTGAGCAGTTTGAACGCGATCATGAACAGCGCGAGGTTGAACGCGAAGGCGACGACGATGCCGCCGACGAGCGTCAGCGCGGGATGGCTGGAGGAGCTGACGAAGCCGGCGACGACCGCGGAGACGATCGCGAGCGTGCCGAGCAGGCCGAGCATGCCGAGGCTGCGCAGCCGCGAGCGGAGGAAATCGGGTCGGTGCTTGAAGGGCACGCTCCAGATGCGGTTGAACGCGTTCTGGGTCGTGTTCGTGATGCCCATGCCGGCGAGTAGGGCGAGCACGATCCCGATCACAAGCGCCACCGTGCTCCCGGTCAGCGAGTGCAGCTTGAGCTGATCGCGGATGATCGGAACCTGCCCGAGCGTGCCGTCGAGGATCTTGTGCTGCTCGTCGGGATCGCCCTGAAGCGCGAAGCCGAGGATCGTCACGAACACGAGCAGCAACGGGAACAGCGAGACGAACGCGTAGTAGGAGATCAGCGCAGCCAGTTGGCCCGCCTGGTCGTCGCCGAACTTCTTGATGACCGCCGCGACGAAGCCGACGCGTCGGCTCTGCTGCTGGCGGCGGTCGAGTGCGCGCAGACGCTCGCTGATGTTCATGGGGTGATCTTCCCGCTGTATCTCGTCACACCTGTCTGTCTACCCGATACGCGCGGCGGGCGCGTCCAGAGAATTGGGAGGGGGGTCTACAGGCGGCTCGGCGCGACATACGTGTGTGTCAACCCGATCCGACTTGCCGGCCACGTCGCAGATCTGGTCGGCGCCCGCGTTGTGCGGGCGCCGCTCGGACCCGGCTGAGGCTGTCGCGCGCGTGGCGCTCGCGCGCCGCGATCTCCTGTTGAGGGTGCATTCCTACCGGTTGCGACGGGAGGACCTCGAAGACTGTTACAGCCAAGCGACTATCGAGCTCATCGTGCACGCTCGTCGCGGCGGTGTCTTTGCGAGTTCGACCCACCTGGCCCATGTTCTCGAGCAGCGCTTCATATCGCGTGTGCACGATCGCCGCCGTGCGCTCGCCGGGCGCAGCCCGAAGCAGGCGATGCTCGAGGGCGCCCTTTCACTTGACGCTGCAGCTGAGCGGTCGTTGGACGTTGTCGACGAGCGCGCCGATCTCGAGACGCTCGTGCTCCGCAGACACGAACTTCGTCGAGTGCGCGAGCTCGCAGCGCGCCTCAGCCCCGACCAACGACTTCTGCTCGCGTGTCAGGTCGGGCTGCAGATGGACCGGGTCACCTTTTGCACCCGTTTCGACTGGAGTGCAGAGAAGTACCGCAAGGTCGCCCAGCGTGCCCGCGCGCGACTGCGGGAACTGATGGTGATCGACGAAGGCGGTGTCACGGCCGAGCGATCCGGTCGGAACAGCGGGTGAACCGGCCTATGAAACTTCTCCCCCCACTCATAGGTCCGTTCTGCAGGCGCGCCGGTCGTCGGTTGCCTAGACGACGGCTCGGCGAAGCCCATCCGCGCGCAAGCGGCCGGGGTCCGGATACATCCCCGCCCCGGCTCCCGGCCGCCCGCGTGCAGCGCCCGGTGGCGGCGCGATGACGCTGCTACGCGCGGCGCCGCGCGAGGTCTACCGCATGTACGACGAGGATGCCTTCCTGGCGGGGGCCGCGGGTGAGCTGGACCACATGGAGGGCGGAGAGGTTGCGAGCGGCAGCCGGATCGCGCGAGCCGCCGGTGCAGTGGCGCTCCTCGGCGTCCTCAGCACGATCGGCACTCTGATCGTGCTGAGCGGCGGGCACGCTGGGCCCGCGCGCCGACGCCGGCCGGCGAGCGCATCGCGCTTGGGCGCGGTGATCTCAGCGTCCCGGTTGTCGGCCGCCGCTCTGCGCGGCCCGCAGCGTGCGCGCGTGCACGCCACCTTGCCGCGTGCGCGTGTCGACAAACGCCGGGCTCATTCGAGGAGCGGTCGTGCTCGGAGGCTAGCGACAGTGGCCGCTGAGACGAGCCCGGCACGTGGATCGCTGCGTGGCGCTTCGCCAGCTCTCGGCGCACCGGTCGCTGCCGACGCCTCCCGCGCCATGGCCGGGGCGGCGGGTCCAGAGTTCGGGTTCGAGCATTGACCAGCAAGGTGTCAGAGGACGTTCCCCGCGCGCCGCGCGTGACGGTCGCCCGTCGGCCGATTTGGCTGATTCGTGTGACGCACGAAGCACCCCGTTACCTTCTGTACGCGTTGTCGCTCGCAGGCCTGGCGGCCAGCGCGCGATTCGCGATCGCGCCGCCGACTCCCGAGGCGCCGGTGACAACTGTGCGCGCAACCGCACCCGCGGACCCCGCCGCGGCCGCCTACGCGGTGCTGTTCGCTCGGCGCTACCTCACTTGGAACACCGCCGAACCGCAGGCAAGCATGCAGGCGCTGGAACCATTTCTCGGAGCCGGGATGGAACCTGATGCGGGTCGCGTGCTGCCGCCCAGCGGCGAGCAGCAGGTGCAGTGGGCCGAAGTCGTCCAGGCTCGTGAACCCGCGCGCGGCGAACACGTCTACACCGTCGCGGCGCAGACGGATACCGCCGGCCTGCTGTATCTGACGGTTGGCGTAACGCGCACCGCCGAAGGCAGCCTCGCCATCACGGGCTACCCGGCGTTCGTCGGCGCACCGGCGAGTGCGGCCGCGAGGATCGCAACGCGCGACGACGAAGTCGCCGAACCGGAGCTTGCGACGGTCGTGGCGCGGGCGCTTCGCAACTACCTCGCCGGATCCTCGAGCGAGCTCGCAGCAGACCTCTCGAGCGACGCCCGCGTGTCGCTTCCGGGGATGCCGCTTGATCTCGATTCGGTTCAGCGCCTCAGTTGGTCGACACCCGGTAGCTCTGTCCTGGTGATCGTCCAGGCCCATGACGGACGCGGGCTCCACTACACGCTGGGCTACGAACTCGACGTTCTCAGAGACCAGGGTCGCTGGGAGATAGCGGCCGTGCAGATGGACCCCGACACCTAGACATCCAAATCGAAGGAGCCCGCGATGAAGACGTGCCGCCTGTTTGCGACGACGATTGCGATCGCACTCTACGCCGGTGGGGCGATCGCGCCGATGCCGGCGCACGCGGTGGTTGTCGCGCCTGACACCGCGAGCGCGCCGTCGGCCGCCGTCTCCGAACAGGGTGGAGGCTCGCTCGAAGCGGCGGCGGCGAAGGCCGGGAACACCGGCCGCGCGGTCGCAATGAGCCTGATCGGTCTCGCCTTCGCGGTGGCGGGCACGGTACTGGCGTTCCGCCGTGACTTCAAGGAGGCGGCGGGCGTGTTCGCGGTCGGAATCGTGTCCGTTCTGCTTGCGACACCGGCCGGGGTCAACCTGCTGCGTGCCACGGTCGCATCGTTGTTCGGAGCGCAATGATCGAGATCCGCTCGTATCGCCGGGTGTTCGATCTCGAGCGTCGCGTCTACAGCGTCGATCGGTTGCCGTTGAACCCCGGGGGCATTCCGGTCCGCGGCGTCGTCTATTTGATCGTGATCCTGGCGCTCGTCCTGCTTGTCGGCGAGGTGCCACACCTCGGGGTGATTGTGACGGTGCTGCCGTGGTATCTGCGCGAGCTCGTGTTGCCGGTCCTTGTCGCGGCGGCTCTGAGCGTCATCCGCATCGAGGGCCGAAGTTTTCACCTCGCGTTCGCGGCGGTGGTTCGCTATCGACTGAGGCCGCGGCGGCTCGCAGGTTCACACCGTCGCTCAAGGCTCGGACGACAGCGCTGGGTGGGGGAGGTGGTGATGCTTCCCGACGGCTCCGACAGTCGCATGCGCCGAATGCGCTTTACAGGTCCCGGCGCGGTGCTGATCGCACGCGAGTATCGACTCAGCGGGCCCGCGCCCGAGTGTGGCGAGTCGGGCGTCGCACGTCGCGGCGCGCGGGCCGATGTCGTGTTGCGCGAACTTCCGGGGGCCCGATCGCTCGCGCGCGGCGAGGTGATGTCACTGAGGCGAGGCGCGACGCTCCTCGTTCGCCCGACCCGCCCGACCGGACCTGACAGGTGAAAGCGCCGATCGTCTTCGTGTACGGGAACTGCGTGTTCGCGCATGGTCTCGACGACGCGTGGGCGGCGTTTGCGGTGGAAACGTCGACCTACGCGTGGCTGAGCGCCCAGGCCAAGCGCTCGCGGCAGCTCGCGCTCATGGGTGCGGTGGAGGGGATCGCAGCGGACATTCAGATTCTCCGCGTCTGCAGCAGCTGGCAGGTGAGCCGTTACGTCGAGGGCATGGAACGCGACGGGCACGGTCGTGAGGCATCTGCGGGGCATGAGCGCGCTCAGCGGCGCTATATCGCGGAGCACCGCTCGCGCCTTACCGGCATCGGGGTCGCGCAGCCCAGCTTGTTTCTACTCGTGAACCTGCGCGATCCGGGGCGGGACGTGGCGTCTTACGTCTCCGCCGCCGCAGCCCAGCACCCGAGGGAGTGGTGGGGCTGGTGTCGGCGCGCATGGGCGATCCGCGACCGGCGTGTGCTCAACAGCGCTGATCTCGAGCGGATACGCGTGCGCGCCGACCAGGCCCACGCGCGTCTCGCCGAGTTCCTGCCGGTACGTGCCGCGCGAGGAGTCGAGCTGCAATGGCTGATTCGAAGGG
The DNA here is from genome assembly GCA_963822245.1 of uncultured Solirubrobacteraceae bacterium. GTDB lineage: Bacteria > Actinomycetota > Thermoleophilia > Solirubrobacterales > Solirubrobacteraceae > Palsa-744. The sequence goes on along the minus strand of CAWGGR010000003.1, from coordinate 125,889 downwards.
CGTTCTGCCGCGGCGTCGGCGAGCCAGTCGTCGACGGCCTGCACGAGCCGCGCGCACTAGCGTTCGAGCGCAACGGAAAGGCGGTGCTGGCTCCGCTCGAGGGCGATGTGATGCGCTGGGCGGACAGCCACATCGAACACCGCGGGAACCTGCTTTGCGTCGATTCCGAGATGGGCACGAGCTGGCAGGCACAGCTCGTGATGGGAGCGCTCCCCGAGCGGGTGCAGTTTCCGGGCGAGCGCGCCGAGTTGATGTTCGCGCCGTGCGAAAGCCTGCCATTCGGGATCGACATGTCGCTGAACGCGCGTTTCCTGCCGAACGAGCTCGCGCTGCGGATCGCGCGCAGGCGAATCCAGGATGCAGATCAGATCGTTCGCGCCGAGTCCGATGGCGAGCAGGGCGTTTCAGACCTTGGATACGAGCGTACCCAGGAGGCGCGCGACCTGCTCTCCTACCTGCAGGCATCGGGCAAACCGCCGCTGCTGCGCGCGACGATCGTGATCGCTGTCGCGGCGACCGACGAGGAGCAACTCGAGCAGCGCGTCGAGATGTGCAGGCGAGCGTTTGGTGAGATCCGCCTGCACCGTCCGCTCGGCGACCAGCTGGCGCTGTTCAACCAGCACCTGCCCGCGCAGCGCACGCAGGTGGCCGGCTACGACGACACGCTGACCGCTGAGCAGGTGGCGGCGATGATGCCCACGGCGACGCACGCCGCGGGCTCGCGCCGCGGGTTCTACCTCGGGCACACGCTGTCGGTCTCTCGACAGCCGGTGCGGTTCAACCTGCGCGAGGGTTCAGACAACGACCGCAATACGACGATCCTCAGTGTCGGCGCGCTTGGCTCGGGCAAGACGACGCTCGCCCAGAAGCTCAAGTACGAGGGCTTCCTGCAGGGCGCCAGGGTGATCGATTGCGACCCCAAGGGTGACCATCGCTTTCACCTGCTCGCCGAGGTCGCGCCGCACGTCGAGTGCGTCACGCTGCGGCCGGATCGGACGTTGCGCGGCATGCTGGATCCGCTGCGTGTGGCGCCGAGCCATCTTGCCCAGGACGCCACAGTCTCGTTCCTGCGCGATCTGCTGCCGGGCCGCGCTGAGCCCGACTGGGAGACGGCCGTGGTCGCGGCGGTCGATCGGGTGATACGGCGCGCACGCGAGCCGACGTGCTCGGAGGTGGTGCGAGCGCTGATCGACGGCGACGAGATTGAAGGGCGGGTCGGCAGGGCGCTCGAGGTCTATGCCCGGTCGGGTCTCACGCAGCTGGGATTTGCCGATCCTGCGGTGAAGCTTCCGCCCGTCGGGGCACGGCAGGTGACCTACCTGCCGATCCGCGACCTGCCGTCTCCGCAGCCGGGCACGCGTCGCGCCGAGTACTCGCAGGCTGAGCGGGTCGGCGAGCAGATCGTCCGACTGATCGCGATGTTCGCGATGCACCTGATGGGCGCCGAGCGCGACCGGCTGAAGCTGTTCTCCTTCGATGAGGGATGGCGACTGCTCGGTGATCCGGTAGGCCGGGCGCTGCTCAACTCGCTACAGCGGATGGGCCGCTCTGAGCTGGCCGTGCCGATCATCAGCACGCAGCTCGTCAGCGACGCGCTCGCGACCGAACAGGAGTCACTGGACAATCTGCTCGGCGCGACGTTCGTGTTCGGGATGCGCTCGGAGGCGGAGGCGGAGCGCGGGCTGAGGCTGCTGGGTCTCGACGCCGACGATCGCAGGATGCGCGAGAGCCTGCTCGAGCTCGATGCCGGGCGCTGCCTGTTCCGAGACCACTCCGGGCGCGTGGAGGCAATTCAGGTCGACGTCGTCGTGCCGTCGCTGCTGCGCGCGTTCTCGACGACCCCGCTCGGCTGAGTGCCAGCGCGACGTGGACGCCGCGCAGCGGTCGCAACGCTCCTCACGCTGCTCAGCGTCGCCGGCGCGCTCGAGCCGGCGGCGGTCGCGGGAGTCGACGCGCGACTGTCACGTGCAGCGGCCTCGCTGCCCGGCCGCACGCGGCCGGCCCCGAGGATGAGTGTCGCACCGAGCGATCCGCCGCTCGGCACCGGTACTGGCTCGACCGTCGGCGCTGAAGCGGCGGAAGCTCAAGCCGGCTCGCCCGCGGCGGAAACCGACCCGCTGGTGAGCAATGGCCTCGGCAGCCCGCTCTGCAGGGGCACGCTCGGAGCCGGTGAACTGTCGGCGGCCGAGAGCCGCGATTGCGTCACATCGGGATTTGTCGCCGCAGCAGCGCCGACCGGCGACTACGGAATCGACGTGCACATCGACACGGGGGTGCTGGGCATCAGCTCGGGCGGGCTGCTCAGCGCTGTGCAGGACCTGTTCGTGACCCCGCTGTGGATGGCGGTGGTGTGGACCGTGCACGCGCTCGTCGTGATGCTCGAGTGGTGCTTCACGGTCGACCTGCTCGACAGCGCCGCCGCGGCCGGCGTCGGCCGCGGTCTCCGCCAGGCGCAGGCTGCATTCACCGAACCGTGGCTCGCGACGGTTCTCGCGATCGCCTCCGTGTCAGCTATCTACAACGGCCTGATCCGTCGCCGCGTCGCCGAGACGCTCGGCCAGAGCGCGCTGATGGGAGTGATGATCGTGGGCGGGCTGTGGGTGATCGCCAACCCGACCGGCACGGTCGGTGCGCTCGCTGCATGGGCGAACCGTGCGAGCCTCGGGACGCTTGCGGTGGCGGCGCGCGGCACGCCGTCGGGCCCGGCCGGGGTGCTCGCACAGAGCATGAGCGGGGTCTTCGCCGCGGTCGTGGAAGCGCCGTGGTGCTACTTGGAGTTCGGCGATGTCGAGTGGTGTCGCGAGCCGGCGCGCCTGGACCCGGACTTGCGCGCCGCCGGCCTGCGAATCGCGGCGCAAGAGCTGGCGACGATCGGCTGTCACTCTGAACTCGCCTCGACACTGCCGTGCGTCGCGCCCGGCACCGGCGCGGCGAGAGCTCTCGAACACAGTGCCCAGCTGCTGCGCGAAGCGCACAGCAACGGTGCGTTGTTTCTCGCGCTTCCCGCGAACGGGCCGGCGCGCAACTCAATCAACGAACAGGGCTCGCTGCTGCGCGTCCTGTGCGCAAGCAGCGAAGCCACCAACTGCCGCGGCCCGACTGCCGCAGAGGCCGAGTTTCGGACCGGCGCGCAGACGATGTCGCGGGTCGGAGGGCTGCTGTTGATCGTCGCGGGCGCGCTCGGGATGATGCTGCTACTGGGGTCGATCGCGCTGCGGCTGCTGGCGGCCGCGGTATTCAGCCTGCTGTATCTGCTGCTGGCTCCCGCGATGGTGCTCGCGCCGGCGCTCGGGGAAGGCGGACGGGCGCTGTTTCGACGCTGGGCGACGCAGCTCCTCGGCGCCGTCGTCGCAAAGCTGCTGCTGTCGTTTCTGCTCGGTGTGATCCTCGCCGTGCTGGCGATCCTCACGGATCTCGACGCTCTCGGCTGGTGGACGCAGTGGCTGTTGATGTCCGCTTTCTGGTGGGGTGCCTATCTTCGTCGCCACGAGGCGCTCGGTGTTGCCGAGGGCGCTCTCCGGAGAGAGCGGATCGAGCGGCGCTCGGCGGCTAGGCGGATCGGCAACCCGCTTGCGCTGCGCCGCGGGCTGGCGCTGGCGCGATCGGCGAGGGCGAAGCGCTCCCGTGCGGCGCCGGCGGTCGCGCAGCGAAGCCCAGGCCGCGGAGACGTCTCGCGGCCCGCGCTCGGCGCGGCGGGTGGGAGCGACGCGCTCGAGCTCGCACGGCGCAGCCTCGAGCATGAGCGTCGCGATGCTCGCGCGCAGCTCGACGCGGCGCCTGAGGTCGAGCAGCGCCAGAGTGCTCGGCGAGCCCAGCTCGCCCGTGTGCAGCACGCGCATCGGGCTGCGCTCGCCGACGGCGACGCGAGACGCAGCGCCGAACTGGCCCAGCGGGGAGTACGAATTACTCACCGGCTCGCGCGCGACCAGCAGGAGCTCGAGCACGCACGAAGCGTTGCCGCGGCCGAAATTGCCGCCGGCGGCACCACGGGCGCGAGCCTCGGGGCGCGCGCCGGCTTCCTCGACGCGCAGGCTGCTCTGCCGCCGGCCGTGCAGGCGCGGCCGGCCGGCGAGCGTCGCGACTATCGCCGGCTGGCCGGCCTGGCAGGCTACGGACGCTCCGAGTACGAGCGCCTCGACTCGCGTGGCCAGCGCGCGGCACGGCTGCAGATCGACCGCGAACTTGCGTCCCACAGGGAGCGGATGTCGCGCTCGCGAAACCTCGCGATGCCGTCGTCCGGGCGACCGGGCGAGCGCCGCGATCATCCGAGCGTCGAGCGGCCCGGCGCGCCGCGGACGGTGCGGCCTCGGCGCATGCCGCCGCCCGACCGCTCAAGCGTGATGCAAGACGCCCGCGAGGTGGCCGCGGGGCGCAAACGCCAGCTGGGCCGCGATCGCTCGTGATCGCCGATCTGCCGGCCGGCGGGGGCGCCCGGGCCGCGTCGCGGCGCGGCGGTGGCGGCTTGGCGAGCACCGGCCCTGTCCTCGCGCGTGGCGCCGTTCGGCTCGGCTGGCCGCTCGCGGCGGCGCTGCTCGCGTGCGCCGCGGTGCTGCTGATCGGGCTTGTCGCACTTAGCGGTGTGTCGTTGAGCGCGATCGACGGGAACGTTGCGGGGGGCGGCGACGCCGTGTCTGCGCTCGCTCGCCGTGAAATCCCGGCCGTATATCTACGCCTGTATGAGCAGGCGGCCCAGCGCTATGGGTTGGATTGGGCGATCCTTGCGGGTATCGGCCGGGTCGAGTGCGACCACGGGCGCGATCCAGATCCCTCGTGTACGCAGGAGGGCGCTGTCAACCCGGCGGGCGCGGGCGGCCCGATGCAATTCATCGCAGCGACGTGGCAGAGGTACGGAGTGGACGGCGACGGCGACGGCCGCGCCGACAGGTGGGACCCGGCCGACGCGATCTACTCAGCCGCCAACTATCTGCGGGCGTCGGGCGCTCCGGGCGACTACGAGAAAGCGATCCTTGCGTACAACCACGCCCAGTGGTACGTCGCGGACGTCGAGGCGTGGGCAGCCAGGTACCGCGGGCCGCGGTCCGGGCAGGTCCAGGGGCCTGGTGTGGAAGGGGGCGGAGGCCCTGATCTGCGTCTCGCCGTCGAAACGGGCACGCCCGTGCGCTTCATTCGCGGCGAACGGGCCGTGCTGTCGCCCGGCGACGGTCATCTCGCGTTGATTCCTGCAAGCGTGCCGGCGGTGGTTCAGGCGATGCTCGTCGCGGGCAACGAGCTGCAGGACCTCGCGTACGGTCCGGCCGGGCACCCCGACCCGCGCGGTGTCAGCGAGGAGGATTGCTCGAGCACAGTCAACTACGTCCTCTACCGGTCCGGTGTGCGCCCGATTTCGGAAGTGATCGCGGAGAACCCGCTCGCGCAGGACTATGTGCGCTGGGGTGCGCCCGGGCCGGGGAGGTGGGTGACGATCTATGCGACCGCGGCGCCCACTCCGCACGTGTTCATCGTCGTGGCCGGCCTACGCCTGGACACGAGTCACAACGGCACCGACGTGGGTCCCAACCGCGACGAAGACGGGCCGCGCTGGCGGATTCTCGACCACATCCCGACGTGGGCGGACTGGTCGGTTCGCCACCCGCCGGGCCTGTGAGCGCACGCGGTCCCCGGTGCCGCCGCGTTGAGCGCGGCGAGCGTGCCCGCCCGGTGTAAGGTGCGCGTATGGCTGACCGCAAGGTCGACTACCTGCTGATCGGCGGAGGTCTCGCGTCGGCGAACTGTGCGCGCTGGCTGCGCGAGCAGGGAGCAGACGGTGAGGTGCTGCTCGTCGGCCGCGAGCCCGACCCGCCGTACAACCGCCCCGAGTGCTCAAAGGGCTACCTGCGTGGCGAGGAGCCGCGCGAAGACGCGTTCTTCCGGCCGGACGCGTGGTGGGACGAGCAGAACATCGAGCTGCTGAAGCGCACCAGCGTCACCGGCCTCGATCTCGCGGCGCGCACCGCAAAGCTCTCGAGCAAGCAGGAGATCGGGTTCGGCAAGGCGCTGATCGCGACCGGCGCGAACGTGCGGCGGCTGAACGTCGAGGGCTGCGATCTCGAGCAGATCCACTACCTGCGCACGCTCGGCAACTCCGACCACATCCGCGAAGGGGTCAAGGACGCCGAGGAGATCGTGCTGATCGGCGGCTCCTACATCGGCTGCGAGGTCGCAGCGTCGCTGACCAAGCTCGGCAAACACTGCACGATCGTGATGCAGGAGCAGGCGACGCTCGAACGCGGCTTCGGTGCGAGCGCGGGGCTCTTCTTTCAAGACCTGCTGGAAGCGCACGGTGTGACGGTGCACGGCGGCGATGAGCTCGAGCGCTTCGAGGGCGATACCCGGACGGGCACAGGCGGGCGCGTCTCCCGGGTGATCACTCGCGGCGGTCTCGAGCTGGCGGCCGATGCGGTGGTGATCGGCGCCGGCGTGACCCCCGACATCCAGCTCGCGCAGCGCGCCGGCCTCGAGATCGGCGAGCGCGGCGGCGTGCGCTGCTCCTCGCGTCTGGAGTGCTCTGAGCAGGGCATCTACGCTGCCGGCGACATCGCCGAATACGACTCGCCGATGCACGGCGGGCATGTGCGGATCGAGCACTGGGACGTCGCCTTCAACCACGGCAAGACAGCAGCGCTGAACATGCTCGGCGGAGACGTGCCACACACGGTCGTGCCGTACTTCTATTCGGTGCTCGCCGACTGGGGCGAGCTCGAATACGTCGGGCCGGCCTACAAATGGAACCGCGAGATCATCCGCGGCTCGCTCGCCGACGGTTCGTTCACCAACTGGTACCTGCAGGACGACGTCGTCAAGGCGGCGCTCACGTACGGGCGCGCGGACGACCTCGAGCAGGCGAGCCGCCTGATCGCCGCCGGCACCACGCTCGACCAGTCCCAACAGGCAGCCCTCGGTGACGCGGGTGCCGACCTCGCGGCGGTCGGGGCGTGAGTCGCCGCCGCGCCGCCTAGCTGTCGTCGCCGCCGCCGGTCCGCGCAGCGAAGCCGGTCGGCAGCCGGCTCATCTCATGCGCAGAGATCACGCGGTCGATCAGGCCGTAGTCTCGCGCCTGCGCTGCGGTGAAGAAGCGGTCGCGATCCATGTTCTGATGGACCTGCTCCGCGGACTGCCCGCTGTGGCGGGCGTAGATCTCGTCGATCTGTGCGCGCAGGTGCAGGATCTCGCGCGCGTGGATCTCGATGTCCGCGGACTGGCCCTCGAAGCCGCCGGAGGGCTGGTGGATGAGGATGCGGCTGCTCGGCAGCGCCATGCGCTTGCCGGGCGCGCCGCCGGCGAGCAGCAGCGAGCCCATGCTCATCGCGACGCCGAAGCAGATCGTCTGCACATCCGGCTTGATGAACTGCATCGTGTCGTAGATCGCGAGGCCGGAGTAGACGACTCCACCCGGCGAGTTGATGTAGATCGAGATGTCCTTCTCGGTGTCCTCGCTCTCGAGGTGCAGCAGCTGGGCGACGACGAGGTTCGCGACCTGATCGTCGACGGGTGTGCCGATGAACACGATCCGCTCGTTGAGCAGCCGCGAGTAGATGTCGAACGAGCGCTCGCCGCGCGCGCTCTGCTCGACGACCATCGGAATCAGGGGCATGACGCTATCCTTTCGACAACTGGACGGTTGTCAAGACAATAGCAACCATATGGTTGTCAAAGGAGGTCGCAATGGCGGCGACGCGCGAAGTGACGGTCGAGGCTCCGCCCGAGGACGTCTGGGAGGCACTCGACAGCGAGGAGGGACGCGAGCGCTGGCTCGGCGAGCCCAACCGCGAGATCGATGTAGAGCTGCGCGAGGCGCCCAACCGCCTCGTCTGGTGGTGGGCGCGCGACGATCAGCCGCCGACGCGGGTCGAATTCCGGATCGTCGCGACGCCGCCGGGGAGTCGGGTGGTCGTCACCGAGAGCGCTCCGGCGTTCCCGATCTCGATGCTCGCCGAGCACTTCTCGCTGGTGCCAGCTTGAGCGACGCGGTCGACAACGTCTTCGCCGCGCTCGCCGACCCGACCAGGCGATGGATGCTCGAGGCGCTGCTGCGCGAAGGGACGAAGACCGTGCCCGAGTTGACCGCCGATCTGCCGATCACCCGACAGGCGGTCGCCAAGCACCTCTCGACGCTCGACGACGCCGGCCTGATCGAGCGGGCGCCGGCCGCCGGGCGCGAGGTCCACTACCGGCTGCGCCCGCGCGCGCTGGCGCCCGCGAGTGAGTGGCTGCGCGTCGCCGAGGCCGACTGGGATCGGCGCCTGGCGCGCCTCAAGCGGGCGGTCGAGCGCGCGGACTGACCTGATCAACCCCTCGCTGAATTGGCTCCCCGGCGGCCGCTGCGGGCCCGCCCGGAGTAGGATTGATCGCGTCCAGACGGTCGGTGGTCAAGGGAAGCCGGTGCGATTCCGGCGCGGACCCGCCACTGTGACCGGGGATGCCGACCGTGGCACGCCCAGGCGTGCGGCCACTGGCCCGCTCGAAGCGGGCTGGGAAGGCACGGAGCGGTAGGCCCGGGAGTCAGGAGACCTGCCTCCGACCGAAGCCCACTACCCCTCGTGGAAAGGGGTCGGCTGTATGCGCAGCGCCCTTGTCCCGCCCTCATCGCCCGTGGCCGCGCGCACGCTCACGCTCTCACGGCGGCTGTCGGCCGCGATGGCGGCTGCGCTGAGCGGGATCGTGCTCTCCGGCTGCGGGCTCGGCGCCGGCCCCGCGCCGACGGCGGTCACGCTCGTCGTCACACGCGACTTCGGGGCGCAGACGCTCAGCCGCGACGGTGCGCTGAAGGTCCGCGGGCAGGAGACCGCGATGAGCCTGCTGATGCGCAACTACCACGTCGTTGCGACCGACGGCGGCGGCTTCCTGCAGAGCGTCGACGGGCTCGCCGGCGGCCAGGAATCGGGCAGGCCGGTCGACTGGTTCTACTTCGTCAACGGCGTCGAAGCGACCAGCGGCGCGGCCGCGACGACCGTTCATCCGGGGGACCACATCTGGTGGGACAGGCACGACTGGAGCCAGACGGAGACGATCCCGGCCGTCGTCGGCTCCTTCCCCGAGCCATTCCTCAACGGCATCGAAGGCAAGCGCCTGCCCGTGCGGGTCGAATGCTCGGCGGTCGGGGCCTACGCGTGCCGCACGGTGACAGAACGTCTCCGCGCGCTCGGCGTTCCTGCGGCGATCGCCGCGATCGGCAGCGGCGGCGCGCCCGAATCGCTACGCGTGCTCGTCGCACCGTTTCTGAGCCTCGAAGGCAACCAGGTCGAAGAGCTCGAGCAGGGGCCGCGCACGAGCGGCGTGTTCGCCCGCATCGCCACCGACGGGCAGACGCTCACCACGCTCGATCAGGACGGCCGTGAGGTGCAGACGCTCGGCGCGGGCGCGGGCCTGATCGCGGCGACTCGCCACGCGAGGGAAGCTCCGACCTGGCTCGTAACCGGCACCGACGCGCACGGCGTCGAACTGGCCGCGCGCGCGTTCAACCGCGCGACGCTCGAAAACCGCTTCGCGGTCGCGCTGACTCCGGCCGGCGCGGTCGCGCTGCCGGACGACGGCCCGGCGCGATGAAGGCAACGCAGCTCTTCTACCGGCGTCAGGCGAGCCCTCTGCACGCGGTGCGCGCGGGCGTCGGCGCGCTGTGGGTGGCCGCGCTGTCGCTCGCCGCGCTGATGCTGTTCCACCCGCTCGTGCTGCTCGCGCTGCTCCTCGCGGTCCTCTGCGCCGGTGCCGGCGCGGGCGTCGGCCGGCTGCTCGGTCAGTCGATGCGCGTCGGCGCGATCGTGTGGGTGCCGATCGTGCTCATCAACGTGCTCGTCTCGCGCGACGGTGTCACGGTGTTCGCGCGGCTCGGCGACCTCGGCCCGTTCGGGCAGGGAGACCTCACCGTCGAGGCGCTCGTCTACGGCGCGGTGATCGCGCTGAAGGTGATGCTGCTGATGCTGATCACGACGCTAGCGAGCCTGACCGTCGACCCCGATGAGCTGCTGCGGATCCTGCGACGGCTGTCGTTCCGCTCGGCGTTGACCGCCTCGCTGGCCGCACGCATGATTCCCCTGCTGGCCGCCGATGCCCAACGTCTCGCCGAGGCGCAGCGGACGCGCCCAGAGGGCGTCGTGCCCGGTGCCCGCGGCCGCGTCGCACTTTTGCGAGCGGTGATCGGCGGCTCGCTCGACCGGGCGATGGACGTCGCCGCGACGCTCGAGGTGCGCGGCTTCGCGAGTGCGCGCCGCGCGCCGCGCAGCCGGCGCCCGTGGTCGCGCCACGACCTTGCCTTCCTCGCCTCCGCGCTTGCGATCATCGCGCTCGCGACGCTCGGGCGGCTCACCTCGGCCGCGAGCTTTTCGGCCTACCCGGAAGTTCGCGCACCGCTCCCCGCCGCTACCGTCGCGCTGTGCGTGGGGCTCGTGCTGGCCGTGCTGCTGCCGTTCGCCGACCGCCGTGGAATCGAGCGATGAGCGCGCCGCTGCTGTGCTTCGAGCATGTCGGCTACGCCTATCCGGACGTCGCCGCGCCGGCGCTCGATGACGTCAGCATCGAGATCGAGCCAGGTGAGTTCTGCCTCCTCGCGGGTCTGTCCGGCCACGGCAAGTCGACGCTGCTGCGGGCCGCCTGTGGCCTCGTGCCGCACTTTCACGGCGGGCACTTCGCCGGTCGCGTGACGCTCGCCGGCCTCGACACCCGGGAGCACGGGCCCGCGCGGCTCGGGGCGTTCACGGGCATGCTCTTCCAGGACCCCGAGACACAGCTGGTGATGAGCACGGTTCGCGCCGAGCTCGCGCTCGCGCTGGAGAGCCGCGGCCACGGCGACGCCGCGGTCGCCCGCGGCGTCGAGGAGGTCGCGCTCGCGCTCGGCATCGATTCGCTGCTGGATCGCTCGACCCACGATCTCTCGGGCGGTGAGAAGCAGCGTGTCGCGCTCGGCGCGGCGCTCGCCGGCCGCCCGCGGCTGGTGCTGCTCGACGAGCCGACCTCGCAGCTGGACCCCGTTGCCGGCGACGAGCTGATCGGGCTGCTGCGCAGGCTCAACCAGGAGTGGGAGACGACGATCGTGCTTGCCGAGCACCGGATCGAGCGCTGCCTGACGTCGGTCGACCGCGTGATCGCGCTCGAGAACGGCCGCGTCGGCTGCGACGGCGATCCCGCGGCGTTTCTCGCCTGGGCCGCCGAGCGCTCACCGGCGCTGCAGACCCCCGCAGCCAAGCTGTTCGCGCTATCGGGGCTTGCGCCCGCGCCGATCGGCGTGCGCCAGGCGCGCGCCGGCCTGCGCGCCCGTTCGATGCTGCCCGAGGCGGCCGATCCGGGCGCGCTCGTGGGCTCCTCCGCGACGCCCGCCGCGGCCAGCTCGAGGCTGCGCTCCTTCCGCGCGAAGGCGCCGGCGGCACTGCAGTGCAACGGCCTCTGGCATGAGCTGCGGGACGGGCCGGCGATCCTGCGCGGTGTCACGCTGCGCGTGCAGGCCGGCGAAAGCGTCGCGCTGATGGGCCGCAACGGAGCGGGCAAGTCGACGCTCCTTCGTCACGCCGCCGGGCTGCTCGAGCCGACCCGCGGCAGGATCGAGAGCGCCGGCAGGGTTGCACTGCTGCTGCAGAACCCGGGCGACTATTTCATTCACGAACGCGTCGCCGAAGAGGCCCCGCCGGCGGCGCTCGCCGCGGCCGGCCTGTCCGCGATGGCCGAGCGCAATCCACGTGACCTCTCCGGTGGCGAGCGACAGCGGCTGGCGCTCGCGATCGTCACCGGCGCGGGCGAGGAGCCGGCCGTGCTCGCGCTCGATGAGCCCACGCGCGGCATGGACCGTGCGGCAAAGGACGTGCTGGTGCGCGCGCTGCGAGCGCGCTGCGAGCGTGGTCAGGCGGTGATCGTCGCGACCCACGACCCCGAGTTCGCGGCCGCCTGTGCGACGCGTGCGATCCTGATGGCGGAAGGCCGCGTGATCGCCGACGGCGGCGCCGAAGAGCTGCTCGCCGGCGGCTGGTACTTCGCGACTGAGACAGCTCGCATCCTCGGCGGCGCCGGCGGCGCGCTGCTCGCCGAGCAGGGCGCCGAGCTGCTGCTCGGCGGCGGGCAACAGCCGGCGTCCCCGTGCGGCGGTGCGGCTGCGCCCGGCAAGCAGCACGTAGAGCGCGCCCGCGGCGTCGCCGCGGGAGGCGGGGCGCGATGAGCTGGCCGCTCGCGTCGTTCCTGCTCGTCGGGATCGTGCTCGCCGCCGGCTGGCTCGCGTACGAGCGCCGCGCGCCGTCCGCGCGCATCGCCGCGGTCGTCGCGGTGATGGCGGCGATGGCGGCGCTCGGGCGCGACGCGTTCGTGGCGCTTCCCGACGTCAAGCCGATCACCGCGATGACGTTCGTCGTCGGCTATGCGCTCGGGCCGCTGCCGGGCTTCACGGTCGGCGCCCTCGGGATGCTCGTCTCCAACTTCGCGCTCGGCCAGGGCCCGTACACGCCGTGGGAGATGGCGGCCTGGGGGATGGTCGGGCTCGCCGGCGCGCTGCTCGGCCGGCTCAGCCGGCGGCGCGTCGCGCGGATCCCGCTCGCCCTCGGATGCGCGCTTGCCGCGCTCGCGGCGAAGGAGGTGATGAACCTCTACACGTGGACGCTCGGGGCGAGCCACACCCCGGCGGCGTTCCTCGCGGTCGCCGGGCAGGGCCTCATGTACGACGTCACCGATGTGCTCGCGACGCTCCTGTTCGCGCTCGCGTTCGGCCCCGAGCTCGCGCGCGTGCTGGCGAGGACGCGAGTGCGCATGGACGTCACCTGGGCGCCTGCGCCGGGCGGCGATTTCAGGCGCCCTTAAACAGCCGCTCTACTCTTCTCAGCATGGCCGAACACGCCTACCCCTATCGCGCTGCTCGCCCGCGCAGCGTCGACGGGCTCGAGCTGCGCTCGAGCCCCGCCGCCGCGCTTGCGGTCGCGGCGCTGTGCCTGCTCGCGCTCGGCCTGACATGGGCGGTCGCGGGGCATGTGCGCGTCGTGCAGGTCAAGGACTGGGTGCTGCTGCGCGACTTCACGCTGCTCAACGGCCCGCACATCGAACGCTACGGCAGCCTGCTGCTGCACCTCCTCGACCCGCTCGAGTTCATCATCTGGGGCGTCGCACTCGTGATCTACGCGCTCGGCCGCGGACGCCCGCGGATCGCGTTCGCGGTGATCGCCGTGATGGTGCTCGCGCCGTACACCGCCGAGACGCTCAAGCCGCTGCTCGCGCTCGCGCACCCGCGCCTAGGCCAGCCTCACATCGGCCCCGCGTCGTGGCCGAGCGGGCACATGACCGCGGCGGTCACGCTCGCGCTGTGCGCGGTGCTGGTCGCGCCCAGCCGCCTGCGTCCGCCCGTGGCGGCGCTCGGCGCGCTGTTCGCCACCGCGGCTGGCTGCACACTGCTGATCCTCGACTGGCATATGCCGAGTGACGTGCTCGGCGGGATTCTGCTCGCCACGTTCTGGATGGCGCTCGCGGTAGCCGCGCTGCGAGCCGGCGAGCGGCGCTGGCCGACGCGTCCGCCGGGCACGCCGGCGCCGCGCTAGCGTCGCGAGCCCCACTCAGGCGGAGGACGGCTCGGCGCCCGCGCCGTGTGCACCCGGGTCCCACAGCGGCTCCGAACGCTCACCCGTGTCCGCGTTGGCGGCGCGGCTGAGGATGAACAGCAGGTCCGAGAGCCGGTTCAGGTAGCGCACGGCCTCAGGGTTGACCTCGGCGCCGACGGCGATCGTCCGCCGCTCCGCGCGCCTGCAGACGGTCCGGCAGATGTGCAGCTGTGCCGCCGCGGGCGTGCCGCCCGGGATCACGAACGAGCGCAGCGGCTCGAGCGTCGCGTTGACCTCGTCGCAGGCCTGCTCGAGCCACGCGGTGTAGTCGGCGCTCACGCGAAGGCGCGCGTGCGCCTTCGCCGCCTGGGCATCGTCGTCGGCCGCCGGCACGGACAGGTCGGCGCCGACGTCGAGCAGGTCGTTCTGCACGCGGCGCAGCCACGTGGCGAACCTCTCCTCGAGGCCGGGCGCGAGCAGCGCGACGCCGATCACGGCGTTGAGCTCGTCGATCGTCCCGTACGCCTCGACGCGCGGATGCAGCTTGGAGACCCTGCTCATGTCGCCCAGATGGGTCTCGCCGCTGTCGCCGAGCCTCGTGTAGATGCGGGTCAGGTTGACGGTCATCGCAAATCGAGTCTCGCACACCGCCGCGACGCGCATCCGTGGGATCGGATACGTTCTCGCACCTCGTATGCGGATTGGTGTTCCGAAGGAGACCGCGGCGGGCGAGCACCGTGTTGCGCTCGTTCCCGAGGTCGTGAGCAAGCTCAAGGCCAAGGGCCTGGACGTCGTCGTGCAGAGCGGCGCGGGCGAGGACGCGCTGCTGAGCGACGCGGCGTATGAGGACGCCGGCGCGGAGATCTCCGGCGACGCCGCATCGGTGTGGAGCGCGGACGTCGTCGTGACGATCGCCCCCCCGGACCCTGAGGCGATACGCGGCCTCGGCTCCGGCTCGATCCTGATCGGCTTCCTCGCGCCGCTGACGAGCCCGTCGACGACGCGCGCGCTTGCCGACGCGAAGGCGACGGCGTTCGCGATGGAGGCGATCCCGCGGATCTCACGCGCGCAGTCGATGGACGCGCTGTCGTCGCAGAGCAACGTCGCCGGCTATCTGTCGGTGCTCGTCGGCGCACAGGAGATGGGCCGCTTCTTCCCGATGCTGATGACCGCGGCGGGGACGATCCCGCCGGCGAAGGTGCTCGTGCTCGGCGTCGGCGTCGCCGGCCTGCAGGCGCTTGCGACCGCCAAGCGCCTCGGCGCGCGCACGACCGGCTACGACGTGCGGCCGGAGGTCGCCGAGCAGGTCGAATCGCTCGGCGCGCAGTGGCTCGACCTCGGCCTCGAGGCGAGCGGCGAGGGCGGCTACGCACGCGAGCTCACCGACGAGGAGCGCGCCCGCCAGCAGCAGGCGCTGACCGACGCGATCAAGGGCTTTGACGTGGTCATCACGACGGCGCTCGTGCCCGGGCGACCGGCGCCGAAGCTCGTGACCGCGGAGGCGGTCGAAGGCATGAAGCCGGGCTCTGTCGTCGTCGACCTCGCCGGCGAGGCGGGCGGCAACTGCGAGCTGACCGTGCCGGGGGAGACGGTCGTGCGCCACGACGTCAAGATCGTCTCGCCGCTGAACCTGCCCGCGAGCATGGCCGAGCACTCCTCGCAGCTGTTTGCGCGCAACGTGCTCGCACTGCTCGAGCTGTTCGTCGGCGAGGACGGCGCGCTGAACCTCGACTTCGAGGATGAGATCGTCAAGGGCGCCTGCGTCGTGCGCGACGGCGAGGTCGTCAACCCTGGAGCCAAGGCAGCATTGGAGGCCGCGTCATGATCCTCGCGAGCGTGCTCACCACCAACCTCGCGATCCTCGTGCTCGCCGGGTTCATCGGCTTCGTCGTGATCTCGAAGGTGCCGAACACGCTGCACACGCCGCTGATGTCCGGCACCAACGCGATCCACGGGATCGTCGTGCTCGGCGGCCTGCTCGTCATCGGGCTCGCCGGCAACGACACGTTCAACAAGATCATCCTCGTGATCGCGATCGCGTTCGGCACGATCAACGTCGTCGGCGGCTTCCTCGTCACCGACCGCATGCTCGAGATGTTCAAGTCCAAGCCGAAGGCGCCGTCGGGCGACGGCGACGGGCCGAAGGGCAAGGCGTCGTGAGCAGCCTTCCGCTCGCCACCTCCTTCCTGCAGAAGGAGAGCTTCCTCGACGTTCTCTACATCGTCGCCTTCGCGCTGTTCATCCAGGGGCTGAGGGGGCTCTCCGGCCCGACGACCGCCGTGCGCGGCAACCGCATCGCCGCGGTCGGCATGGCGATCGCCGTGATCGCGACGCTGCTGCAGCCGAGCGCGGGCAACTGGGGCCTGATCGTGCTCGGTGTCGCGCTGGGAACGGCCGTCGGCGTGCCGGCGGCGCGTCAGGTGAAGATGACCGCGATGCCGCAGATGGTCGCGCTGTTCAACGGCGTCGGCGGCGGCGCGGTGTTCCTGATCGCGTGGGCCGAGTTCCGCCGCCACGGTTCGACCTACGGCGCGCACACCGTTCACATCGGCGCCTTCACCGTCACCGGCGGCGCCGTCGCGACGTACATCGCGATCTTCTCGGTGTTCGCCGCGATCGTCGGCTCGGTTTCGTTCTGGGGCTCGAACATCGCCTTCGGCAAGCTCCAGGAAATCATTCCCGGCAGGCCGATCTCCTTCGGCGCGGGCCAGCAGATCGTCAACCTCGTGCTGCTGATCCTCGCGCTCGCCGCCGGCATCGACCTCGTCGCCGGAGCGCACTCCGAAGCGATCTTCATCGGCATGCTGATCTGTGCGGCGCTGCTCGGAAACGCTGTCGTGCTGCCGATCGGCGGCGCCGACATGCCCGTCGTGATCAGCCTCCTGAACGCCTTCACCGGTCTCTCCGCGGCGGCGACCGGGGTCGCGCTGAACAACACCGCGCTGATCGTCGCCGGGATGATCGTCGGTGCCTCCGGCTCGATCCTGACGAACCTGATGGCGGTTGCGATGAACCGCTCGATTCCCTCGATCATCGCCGGCGGCTTCGGCGGCGGCGGCGCCGTCGAGGGCGCGAGCGGCGCCGGGGAGCACGCCGGCACGGTGCGCTCGACGAGCGCGGCCGACGCGGCGATCCAGCTCGCCTACGCCAACCGCGTGGTGATCGTGCCCGGCTACGGGATGGCGGTCGCACAGGCCCAGCACGCGGTGCGCGAGCTGACCAAGGAGCTCGAGGACCGCCAGGTCGAGGTCAGCTACGCGATCCACCCGGTCGCGGGCCGCATGCCCGGCCACATGAACGTGCTGCTCGCCGAGGCCGACGTGCCGTATGACCAGCTCAAGGAGATGGACGACGCCAACCCCGAGTTCCAGCGCACCGACGTGTCGCTCGTGATCGGCGCCAACGACGTCACCAACCCGGCCGCGAAGAACACGCCGTCCTCGCCGATCTACGGCATGCCGATCCTCGAGGTCGCGGACAGCCATTCGGTGATCGTCATCAAGCGCTCGATGAACCCGGGCTTCGCCGGCATCGAAAACGAGCTCTACTACGACCCGAAGACCGCGATGCTGTTCGGCGACGCGAAGACCGCCGTCGCCGAGATCACCGCGGAGCTCGCGCAGATCTCCTAACCGGACTCCGCTCGCGCCTCTGCGAGACTGCCCTCGTGATCGAGCGCAGCCAGGCTCTCGCAGCGCTGTCGCAGGACGAATTCGACGTCGTCGTCGTCGGCGGCGGCATCACCGGCGCGGGCGTCGCGCTCGACGCGGCGACGCGCGGCTACAGCGTCGCGCTGCTGGAGCGCGCCGACTATGCCTCCGGTACCTCCAGCCGCTCGAGCAAGCTCGTCCACGGAGGGCTGCGCTACCTGCAGAACTTCGACCTCGGCCTCGTGCGCGAGGCGCTGCTCGAGCGCCGGCTGATGGTCGCGCTCGCGCCCCATCTCGTGCATCCGCTGCCGCTCATCGTCGCGGCCTTCGACGGCGCCCGTCCCGACCGCCTGACGGGCGTCGGCCTGAACCTCTACGACGTGATGGCCGTCGACCGCGACCGGCTGCGCTCGCGCCGCGGCAAACGCGCGCACGCAGAGCCCGAGGCGGGGGAGTCCTGGAGTCCTGAGCGCCACCGCGTGATCTCCGGCGAGGAAGTGCTCGAGCTGCTGCCCGCGCTGAGCGCGCGCGAGCCGACCAGCGGCTACCTGTTCTACGACTGCCAGACCGACGACGTACGGCTCGTCCTGACCGTGCTCGGCGAGGCCGAGCGCTTCGGCGCGGTCTGCGCCAACCGCCTCGACGTCACCGGGCTGCTCGAGCCGCGCGGTCACGCCGAAGGTGTGCGCGTCCGCGACCGGGAGAGCGCCAGCGAATTCGAGGTCCGCGCCGCCAACGTGGTCAACGCGACCGGCGTGTGGGCGGACCAGCTGCGCCCGCAGGAGCTGCACGAGGAGGCCGGGCTACCGCGCATCCGCCCGAGCCGCGGCACGCACATCACGCTGCGTAACGAGGATCTGCCGCTCGTCGCCGGCGCGATCGTGCCCGCCGGCTCGGGGCGCTCGATCTTCGCGCTGCCGTGGCTCGGGCACACGCTCGTCGGGACGACCGACAACGACTACGAGGGCGAGCTCGCGCACATCCGCCCGGCGAGCGAGGACATCGACTACCTGCTCGATGCGACCAACGCCTTCTTCGGGACCGCGATCGAGCCCGCTCAACTGACCGGCGCGTTCGCAGGCGTGCGCCCGCTGATCTCCACCGGCGATCCGAAGAAGTCGGTCGACATCTCGCGCAAGGCCGAGCTGTACGAGACGTCCTCGGGCATGATCACGATCACCGGCGGCAAGCTCACCACCTGGCGGCGGATGGCGAAGATGACCGTCGACCGGATCGTCGAGCGCGACGCCCGCGACGCGCCCTGCCGAACGCACGAGATCCCGCTTGGCCAGGCTGTCGCGGTCGATCAGCTGCCCCGCGTGGAGGGTGTGCCGGAGGAGTCCTACGCGGCGCTCGCTGCCCGCTACGGGCACGCCGCCCGCGACGTGCTCGCGCTCGCCGCCGACCGCGGCGAGCTCGCGCAGCCGATCGTCGCGCCACTGCCCGACCTGCTCGCCGAGGTCGCGCTTGCCGCGCGCAGCGAGCAGGCGCGCAGCATCGGTGACGTGCTGCTCAGGCGCACCCGTCTCGGTCTGCTCGCCGCGCACGAGCTGACCGCCGCGGAGTCGAGCCCGGTTCGGCGCGTCGGCGACGTGCTCGCACGTGAGCTCGGCTGGAGCCCCGAGCGGCTCGAGATGGAGCTCGGGCGCTTCGCCGAGGAGGCGCACGCGGAGGGCATTCTCGCCGAGACCGTGCTGGCCGAGGGCGGCGACGTGCGCCCGCCGGCCGCGATGCCGTGAACGCGCCCGCGTACACGCTGCGCGCGGGCGAGCTGCGCCTCGAGCTGGGTGCACGGCCGTGGCTGATGGGAATCGTCAACGCCTCGCCGGACTCCTTCAGCGACGGCGGGCGCTACAGCGACCTCGACGCGCAGCTGCAGCTCGCGGCCGAGCTGCTCGCCGCGGGCGCCGACATCCTCGACATCGGCGGCGAGTCCGCATCGACGAACCGCCCGCCGGTCGCGGTGCGTGAGGAGATCGCGCGCGTCGTGCCGCTGATCGAGCGCGTCGCCGGCGAGCTTGGCGCGATCGTCTCGGTCGACACCTACAAGCCCGCGGTCGCGCGTGCGGCGATCGCCGCCGGGGCCAGGATCGTCAACGACGTGAGCGGCCTGCGCGATCCGGAGCTCGCCGATGTGTGCGCGCACAGCGGTGCCGCGCTGGTCCTGATGCACACGCGCGCGGCACCGCGCGAACGCCTGCAGGACCCCGAGCTGTATGGCGACATCGGCGTCGAGGTGCTCGCGTTCCTGCGCGATCGTGTCGCGGCGGCGCGCTCGCGCGGCGTCGCCGAGGAGCAGCTGATCATCGACCCCGGCCCGGACTTCGCAAAGACGCCCGCGCAGACGGTCGCGCTGCTCGCCGACGTCGAGCGCCTGCACGAGCTGCGGCGGCCGCTGCTGATGGCGATCTCGCGCAAGGACTTCATCGGCGCGCTGACCGGGCGCGCGCCGCGCGAGCGCCTCGCCGGCACGCTCGCGGCGCTCGCGCATGGAGTCGAGCACGGCGCGCACATCTTCCGCGTCCACGACGTCGCCGCCGCGACCGACTTCCTCTCGGTGCGCGCCGCGCTCTCGGGGGCGATCACGCCGAGCACGGATCTGGCGCTCGGCGAGGAAATGCGCTACGCGCGGTCCTCCGCGAGCAACGGCGCTGACAGTGCGGCGCCGGCGCCGCCTGGCGAGCCGCTACGCTGAAGGCCGTCTCACGGGTGCCCGCCGCTGTCCAACGCGACGGGACGCCAACCGCCCCTCCAACACGAAAGAAGGAACATCACATGGCAGTACTCGAGCGCCCCGAGCTGGAGGCAAGTCCTCTCGCCGACCTGCACGCGATCGCGACCCAGGTCGGACTTGACGGCTTCAGGAGGCTCCGCAAGGCCGAGTTGATCGACGCGATCCTCGGCGAGGAGAGCCCCGCGAAGGAGGCCGACGCCGGCCGTGGCGGCGGCGATGAGGAGGATGAGCGCTCGCGGCCACGCAGGCGCCGTCCGTCACGGACCCGGCGCGGCGGCGGGGCCGCCAGGGAGGAGCAGGATGAGGCCGCCGAGGAGCCCGAGCGCGCAAGCTCGCCGAGCGCCGAGGGCGGCTCCCGCCGCGGTCGCGGTCGCAGCTCCCGCGCGGGCAACGGCAACGGCAACGGCAACGGCAACGGCAACGGCAACGGCGAGTATTCGCCGCGGGCGCGTGAGCGCAGCGACGGCGCCGACGCGGACGCCGACGGCGCGCGCATCGCCGAGGGCGTCGTCGAGGTGCTCGGCAACGGCTCGGCGTTCCTGCGGGTCGCCCCGCCGGAGCCGTCTGACGACGATGTCTACATCTCCGCCGCGCAGGTTCGGCGCTGCGAGCTCGTCAGCGGCGATCGCGTCGCCGGACCGGTGCGCACGCCGCGGCGCTCTGAGCGCTATCCGTCGCTGGTGCGTGTCGACACGATCAACGGCGCCTCCGCGGACACGGTCGCCGACGGTGTCCGCTACGACGATCTCCCCGTCGCCTGGCCAAGCGAGCGTCTCGCGCTCGGCTCCAAGGACCCGACGCTCGAGGCGATCGAGTGGATCACGCCGCTCGGTCGCGGCTCGCGCGCGGTGATCGTGGGAGCGCGCCATGCCGGCAAGACCGAGACCCTGCGTCGCCTGCGCGATGCGCTCGCTGACGTCAAGGACCTCGAGGTCAGCCTCGTGCTCGCGGGCGCGCGGCCGGAGGAGATCGCGGAGTGGCAGGACGGATCGGTCGCACCTACGGCCGCGTTGAGCTTCGCCGCCTCCGCCGACTCACAGGGCCAGGCGGTGGAGCGGGCGCTTGACGCCGCCAAGCGCGTCGCCGCACGCGGCGGGCACGCGCTCGTGCTGATCGACAGCCTCGACGGCTTGCACCCGCACGCCGCCCGCAAAGCGCTCGCCGCGGCGCGCAACCTGCGCGAGGGCGGCTCGCTGACGGTGATCGCCACCGCGAGGAGCCCGCTCGGCGGTGAGACGACCGTGATCGCGCTCGACGCGGCGCTCGCCGCGGCCGGGCCGCAGCCGATCCTCGACCTGCTCGCAAGCTCGACGCTGCGGGCCGAGCTGCTCGTCGGCGAGGACGGCGCGAAGGCGATCGCCAAGGCGCGCGCCGAGGCGCTCGCGGCGGCGGGCTAGCGGCGGTAGGCGACCCGGCCCCACGAGGGCTCGGGCGCGAGTTCGATCGGCTCGCCGCTGCTCGCGGAGCGCGGATCGGCGGGCTGCACGTAGGTGAAGCCGCCGCTGCTCTCGTCGAAGCTCACGCCGAGCTCGCCCTCCTTGACGCGCTGGTCGAGCCATGCGCCGCGGAAGACCAGGCGTCGCAGCCAGTGCACGAGCGAGCGCTCGGCCGGGCCGATCAACTCGGGCCAGCAGTCGTTGACGTGTTCGCCGAGGCCGGAGGCCGGCTCGAGGATCTCGCCGTTGACGGCGAGGTTGACGAGGTCTTCTAGCTCCTCCTCACCGAGCGGGCCGCCGACGAAGCCGAGCTTCAGCGCCGCCTGCTCGCAGCGCTCGGAGAAGTCGATCTCGTTGAACGTGAAGCGCAGCTCGCCGTATTCGAGGACGAAGTGCTCACCCGAGTCGTAGTTTTCGCGTCGCGCCGTTTCCATGGTGGATGCCGGATGGCTTGCTCCGGCTCGTCGGGATCATACGTCGCGTTCCTGCAATCGCGCCTCTGGTGCATGGGATTTTGCATCACCCCGATCCCCTAGGCCCATGTAGCCTCTCGGCCGATGGCAAGACTCTCAGAGCGCGGCCTGCGCAAGTCCGTCGGCACGTCCGGGATGTTCGCGACGGCCTACGGCAACGTCGGCTCCTCGATCTACTACGCCCTCGGGCTCGTCGCCGCCCACGCGCTCGGGTTGACGCCGCTTGTCTTCCTGTTCGCCGGCGGGCTGTTCGCGCTGACCGCCAAAACCTACGCCGAGGGCGCCTCGATGTTCCCCGAAGCGGGCGGATCCTCCTCCTTCGCACGCCACGCGTTCGACGACGTCGTGTCGTTCTTCGCCGGCTGGGCGCTGAGCCTCGACTACATCCTCACGATCGCGATCTCGGCGTTCTTCGTGCCGCACTACCTCAGCGCCTTCCCCGGTCTGGGCGCGCTCAAGCACAACCCCGACGACATCTTCGGCGGGCTGATCGTCGTCGGGCTGCTCGCGTGGCTGAACATCCGCGGCCTGGGCGAGTCGGCAAAGCTGAACATCGTCCTCGCGCTGCTCGACCTCTCGACGCAGATCCTGCTCGCGTGCGTCGGCTTCGTGCTCGTTCTCGACCCGCACCTGCTGATCCACCAGGTCCAGCTCGGCTCTGTGCCGACCTGGAAAGAACTGATCTTCGCGTTGTCGCTCGCGATGCTCGCATACACCGGCATCGAGACCGTCGCGAACATGGCCGAGGAGTCCAAGGACCCCGGCAAGCAGGTGCCGAAGGCGGTCAACCTCGTCGTGCTCGCCGTCCTCGGCGTCTATGCCGGCATCTCCGTCGTCGCGCTGTCGGCGCTGCCGGTGCTGCACCACGGCGTCGGCTACAGCCCCGCTCTCAAACAATCGTTCTCCTCACCCGGCTACGCCACCGCGCTCGGCGGCTTCTTCGAAAACGATCCGATGCTCGGCGTTGTCGAACACCTCGGCCTGCACGGCACCGTCCTGAAACTGTCGCGCTACTACCTCGGCCTCCTCGCCGCGACGATCCTGTTCATCGCGACCAATGCAGGCATGATCGGGATCTCGCGGCTGTCGTGGTCGCTGTCCGAGCACCGCCAGCTGCCGCAGCTGTTCTCACAGCTGCACTCCAGATACCGCACCCCGTGGTTCACGCTGATCTTCTTCTCGATGCTGGCGAGCACGCTGATCATCTACGGCAACACCGAAGTGCTCGGCAACCTGTACTCGTTCGGCGCGATGCTCTCGTTCACGACCGCGCACGCCGCGATCGTCAAGCTGCGCGTCAGCGACCCGGACCGCGAGCGCCCGTATCGCAGCCCCTGGGGGGTGCGGATCAAAGGCTCGGTGATCCCGATGGCCGCCGTGATCGGCGGCATCGGCACAGCCGGCGCGTGGGTCGCCGTGACGGTGCTGCACACCGAGGCCCGCTACGTCGGGATTCCCTGGATGGTTATCGGGATGGCCGGCTACTTCTACTACCGCCATCGTCTCGGCCTCGATCCGCGCAAGTCCTACCGGCTGCCGCGGCCGGAGCGCCCGGCAGACTTCGAGGAGCTCGAGTACCGCACCGCGCTCGTGCCGATCTTCGGCGATGACGTCAGCGCCTCCGCGCTGCGCAGCGCCGCGCGGCTGATCGGCGAGGATGGGATCGTCTACGCGGTGTTCGTTTTGCCGGTCCCGAGCCAGCTGTCACTCGAGTCCGGCCTCGAGGAGGAGGAGGCGCACGGGCGCTCGGTGCTCGAGAGCGCGCGTATCCAGGCGCGGCGCGGCGGAATCAAGATCCGCACCGGTCTGATCCGCACGCGCAACCCCGGCTCTGCGCTCGTCGAGGAAGCCGAGCGGGTCGGTTCGGATGCGATCTACTGGTCGACGATTCATGCGCCCGCGGGCGAGCAGCGGATCGGGCCGACCGCGGCCTACCTGCTGAGCAAGCGTCCCTGCCGAGTGATCATCGAGACCGACAACCGCCCCGCCGACGTGCGCGCCGGCGCCGGCGCGCCCGCGTGAGCAGCGCGCCGGCCCTGTCTGCTCAGCCGGCGAGCGCGGCGCGCAGCGCCTGCTCGAGCTGCGGGCGGCGGAACTCGTAGCCGAGCACGAGCGCCTTCGCGGGCACGACGCGGGCGCCGCTGGTGACGATCTCGGCCATCTCCCCGTACAGCAGCCGCAGCGCAAGGCCCGGGACCGGCAGCAGCGCCGGGCGGGACAGCACCGAGCCGAGCAGCTTTGAGAACTCGCGGTTGCTGACCGGCGCGGGCGCCGTCGCGTTGACCGCGCCGCTCCAGCGCCGATCGGCGAGCGCGGCGAGCATCAGCCCGAGCAGGTCATCGAGGTGCAGCCACGAGATGTACTGGGCGCCACCGGCGACCGGGCCGCCGAGGCCGAGCCGGAACGGCGGCAGCATCTTCGCGAGCGCGCCGCCGGCCGCGTCGAGCACGACGCCGGTTCGCACCTGCACCACGCGCACGCCGAGCTCGCCCGCGCGCGCCGCCTCGGCCTCCCAGTCGACACACACGCGCGCGAGGAAGTCGCGCCCCGGGGGAGCGTCCTCGTCGAGCGGCTCCTCGCCGTGCGCTCCGTAGTAGCCGATCGCCGAGGAGCTGATCAGCGTGTGCGGGCGCTGCCCGGCGTCCGCGACCGCTGCGATCCCGTCGATCAGGTTGCGCGTGCCGAGTACGCGGCTGTTGCGGATCGCGCGCTTGGCGCTCGCGCTCCAGCGCTGTGCGACGGGCGCGCCGGCAAGGTGGAAGATCGCCTCGCGTCCGGCGATCGCCGCGGCGGGCGCGGGTTCGCGCTCGAGCTCCCAGCCGAGCACCTCGACATCGCCGAGCTTTGCGCGGGCGCGCTCGGGGTCGCGGCTCAGCACCGTCACCTCGCTGCCCTGCTTCCTCAGCGCGCGCACGAGCGACGGGCCGATCAGGCCGGTCGCTCCGGTGAGCGTCACGCGCTGGGCGCTCATGGGGTCAGCGTCTCATGCGCGCGCGTCGGAGCTCCCCGTCTTCGTGTCGCCGGAGGCGAAGCCGACCTTCTGCCCGGCGCGCGCGGTTCCGGCGGTGCGTGCCTGCTCGGCGACCGCGGCCGCGACCGCCGGGGCGACGTCGCGGTTGAAGACCGAGGGGATGATGTAGTCCTCGCGCAGCTCGCTCTCATCGACGATCGCCGCGATCGCGTGCGCGGCCGCCATCTTCATCTCCTCGGTGATCGCCGGCGCGCGCACGTCGAGCGCGCCGCGGAAGATGCCGGGGAAGCAGAGTACGTTGTTGATCTGGTTCGGGTAGTCCGAGCGCCCGGTCGCCATGATTCGCACGTACGGTGCGGCCTCCTCGGGGTTCACCTCGGGGTTCGGGTTGGCCATCGCGAAGACCATCGCGTCGGCGTTCATCCGCGCGAGCGCCTCGGCGGGCATCACGCGTGCGCCGGAGACGCCGATCAGCAGATCCATGCCGTCGATCACGTCAGCCGGTGAGCCCGCGCGGCAGTCGGGGTTGGTGACCTCGGCGAACCAGCGCTTGACCGCGTTCATCGTCCCGTACTGGTAGTCGTCGCGCTGGACGTGCAGGACGCCGCGCGAGTCCGCGCCGATGATTTTGCTGACGCCGGCCGCCAGCAGGATCTTCGTGACCGCGATCCCGGCCGCGCCGAGGCCGATCACGAGCACGTTCATTTCGGAGAGGTTGCGGCCGGTCAGCTTGACCGCGTTCAGCAGTGCCGCCATCACGACGACCGCGGTGCCGTGCTGGTCGTCGTGGAACACCGGGATGTCGAGCTGTTCCTGCAGCTGCTCCTCGATCTCAAAGCAGCGCGGCGCGGAGATGTCCTCGAGGTTGATGCCGCCGAACGTCGGCGCGAGCAGCTTGACCGTGCGCACGATCTCGTCGGGGTCGGTCGTTTCCAGGCAGATCGGGAACGCGTCGACGCCCGCGAACTCCTTGAACAGGCAGCACTTGCCCTCCATCACGGGCATCGCGGCATGCGGGCCGATGTCGCCCATGCCGAGCACCGCCGTGCCGTCGGAGACGACCGCCACGGTGTTGCGCTTGATCGTGTACTGGAAGGCCTTCTCGCGGTCGTCGGCGATCGCCTGGCAGACGCGCGCGACGCCCGGCGTGTAGACCATCGAGAGGTCATCGCGCGTGTGCAGCGGGTTCTTGTTGTGCTGCTCGATCTTGCCGCCGACGTGGAGCATGAACGTGCGGTCGGTGGTGTCGATCACCTCGGCGCCCGCGAGTGCGTTGATAGCGCCGATGATCTGCTCCCAGTGCTTGCGCCCGGAGGCGTCGACGACGACGTCGCGCAGGCTGTGGCTGCCCGCGGACTCGACGTGGTCCACCGCCGCAACGATGCCTCCGGCGTCGCCGATCGCGCTCGTGACCTGCCCGAGGATGCCCTGGGAGTCATCGAGCTTGACGCGGATGGTGAGGCGATACTGCGCGCTTGGGGTGGCGCTCACGGGTAGTGCTCCTAGTCGTTTGGCGGCACGGGATGTTAGGAGGTATGCCGCGGCGATACGTGCACGCGTCGACGGCTCGCCGCGCGCGGCGCCGTCGCGCGCTCGGGCGTGCGGCGCCGCGCGCCTCCTCGTAGAGTGCGCGGGCGATGGCGGCAAACACGAGAGCGAGCGAGCGGCGCCTGTTCCTGATCGATGGGCCGAGCCTCGTCTATCGCGCGTTCTTCGCGCTGCCCGAGTCGATCGCGACGTCGACCGGCGTGCCGACGAACGCGATCTTCGGCTTCGCCTCGATGCTCGTCAAGATCGTCACCGAGTACGGCGTCTGCCCGACGGTCGTCGCGTGGGACGCCGGGACCTCCGGGCGCAACGAGCTGTTCGCCGACTACAAGGCCCAGCGCCGCTCGCGCCCCGATCTGCTCAAGCAGCAGTGGCCGGTGATGGAACCGCTGGTCGAGGCGTTCGGCTATCGCAACGTGCGCATCGACGGCTACGAGGCCGACGACGTGATCGCCTCGCTCGCCGAGCGCGCGTTGCAGGCCGAGCCGCCGGTGCCGGTGATGATCGTCACCGGCGATCGCGATGTCTTCCAGCTGATCGACCCGCAGGGCCTCGTCAAGGTGATGGCGACCGCGCGCGGGATCACCGAGACGAAGATCTATGACCGCCAGGCGGTGATCGACCGCTATGGCATCGCACCGGAGCTGATCCCCGACTTCTACGGCCTCAAGGGCGATACCTCCGACAACATCCCCGGCGTGCCCGGGATCGGCGACAAGACCGCCAGCGAGCTGATCCAGCGCTTCGGCTCACTCGAGGGCGTGCTCGCGGGGATCGATCAGGTCAGCGGCCCTAAGCGCAAACAGAACCTGCTCGAGCACGCCGAGAACGCGCGCGTGTCGATGCGGCTGGCGACGGTGCAGCGCAACCTCGACGTCGACTTCGACATCGCCCGCGAGGCCGCGCGCGAGCCGGACCGCTCGCGCGTCCGCGAGGTCTTTCGCGAGTACGAGCTGCGCGATCCGCTGCGTCGCCTCGAGGAGGCGCTCGGCGACCCCGATGTCGCCGCGCCGGCGAGCGATGCATCGCTGATGCTGACGGCGCGGGTTCGCTCAGGAGCGGCCGCCGACATCGCCCACCTCGGCGGCGCCGGCACCGAGTTGCATGTCGCAGCGCACGCCAGCGAGGCGCCGGAGGGCGAGCTGTTCGCCGATGGCGCCGCGTGGCGCTTCGCGGTTGCGGCCGACGGCGAGGTGCTCGCCGGCGACTGCGACTCACCCGAGCAGGTCGTCGCGGCCTGCGCCGATCGCGCGGTCGTGGCGCACGACGCGAAGGCGCTCGGCCTCGTCGCCCCCGGGCTCGCGCATGACACGCTGCTCGGCGCCTACCTGCTCGAGCCGGCCCGCCGCGGCTACCCGTTCGCGGAGTTGTGTGAGGAGCGCGGGATCGCAACCGACATCGAGGACCCGGTCGCGGCCGAGGCGGTTCTGCTGGGAGCGCTCGCCGACTGGCAGCGAGAGCAGATCGCCGAGCGCGGCCTCGCGGCGGTGATGAGCGAGATCGAGCTGCCGCTCGTCGCCGTGCTGCGCGAGATCGAGCTGCTCGGCGTGCGCCTCGACCTCGCGCGCCTCGCTGAGATCACCGAGCGCGTGCGGGAGGAGATCGGCGCGCTCGAACGCGAGATCTTCACGCTCGCCGGCGATGAGTTCCTGATCGCCTCGCCGCAACAGCTCGGCGAGATCCTGTTCGAGAAGCTCGGGCTCTCGCGCAAGCGCCGTGGCAAGACCGGCTACTCGACCGACGCGCGGGTATTGCAGGCGATCCGCTCAGAGCACGAGATCATCCCCAAGATCGAGCGCTGGCGAGAGCTCTCGACGCTGATCAAGACCTACCTCGACGTGCTCCCCGCGCTCGTCGACGAGCGCTCGCGGATCCACACCACGTTCCTGCAGGCCGTCGCGCAGACCGGGCGCCTGTCGAGCACCAACCCGAACATGCAGAACGTGCCGATCCGGACGCCGCTCGGGCGCGAGATCCGCGGCTGCTTCGAGGCCGAGGAGGGAAAGATCCTGATCTCCTCCGACTACTCCCAGATCGAGCTGCGGGTGCTTGCCCACGCCGCCGAGGAGGACGCGCTGATGGAGATCTTCGAGCGCGGCGAGGATGTGCACACGGCGACCGCCTCGCGGGTCTTCGGCGTGCAAGCCGACGAGATCGACCCGGGGATGCGCTCGAAGGCGAAGATGATCAACTACGGCATCGTCTACGGGCTCTCCGACTACGGCCTCGCCGACCGCCTCAACATCCCGCGCGAGGAGGCCAAGGACTTCATCGACGCCTACCTCGAGCGGTTCCCCAAGGTCGCCGAGTTCATGGCCGCGACGATCGAGCAGGCCAAGGAGGACGGCTACGTCAAGACGCTGTGGGGCCGGCGCCGGCAGATCCCCGAGCTGCGCGCCCGCAACTACCAGGTGCGCACGCTCGGCGAGCGCCTCGCCGTCAACACCGTGATCCAGGGCACCGCCGCCGACATCATCAAGCTCGCGATGGTCCGCTGCCACCGTGCGCTCGCGGACTCCGAGCTGCAGACGCGGCTGCTGCTGACGATCCACGACGAGCTGTTGTTCGAAGGCCCGCCCGGTGAGCTCGGCGGCGCCCGCGAGCTGATCGAGCGCGAGATGGTCGGCGTCTGGGGCGGGCGTGCGCCGCGCATGGCGGTCGACATCGGCGACGGGCGCAACTGGCTCGAGGCGAAGTGAGCGGGCGCCCTAGCCGCCAAGCGCCTCGCGGAAGCCGCTGCGCCAACTGCTGAACCTCGGCTCCCAGCCGAGCTCGCGCCTGGCGAGCTCGTTGGAGGCGCCCTGGGCCGTCGTCATCGACGCGACGCCGAAGCTGCCGGCGAGCGGGCGCGCGAGCCACACCGGGACCCGCCTCGGTGGCTTCGCGCCGAGCGCGTCGGCGAGCGCGGGCAGCCACTGCGCGGCCGGCGCGGGCTCGTCATCGACGACGTTGTACGCGCCGCTTGAACCGCGCGTGAGCGCTGCGACTGTCGCCCGCGCCGCGTCCTCGACGTGGATGAAGGACCACACGCCCGCGCCGTCGCCGATGATCGGCAGCCGCCGGCGGGCGATGTCCTGCCCGATCGCGCCGGTCGGCGAGACGGCGCTGCTGCCGCCGTAGAAGTAGCCGTAGCGCAGCACCACGCCGTCGGCCGCGAGCACCGTCCGCTCGAGCTCCTGCAGCGCCCGCGCCGTGCGCCGCGATGGCCCCGGGGGGTCGCTCAGGCGCGGGTCCTGCTCGCGGTGCACCGTCCCGGGCGGGCCCGGCGCGTAGAAGAACGCGACGCTCTGCGCGAGGATCCGCCTTGCCCCGGCCGCCTGTGCGGCATCGACGAGGATGCGCGTGCCCTCTGAGCGCAGGCGGTCGTTGGCCGCGAAGTCGCGCTCGATCGTGCGCGGGTTGATCCTCGACGGCAGCGAGGTCAGCTGATGGATCACCGCGTCGGGCTCGGCCGCCAGTACGGCCTCGCTGACCGCATCCGCGTCGAGCGCGTCGGCGATGACGGCGTCGGCGCCGAGCGCGCGCAGCGCGTCGGCGCGCCCGGCTGAGCGTGTCATGCCGGTCACGTGATGACCGGCCGCGAGCAGTTGCGGCACGAGCGGGCGCCCGATCACACCAGTCGCGCCGGCGAGGAAGACCCTCATGCCGGCTCGGCGACCACGTCGGTCGCCGCGCCGCCGGGCTCGGGCCGAACGCAGACCATGCCCTCGCTGAAGCCCGCGGGGGTCATGTCGAACGCGCTGTTGAAGCGGGCGCGCATGTTCTCGAGCGCGATCACGTTCGTCAGCTCGACCAGCTGGCGCTCGCCGAAGTGCTCGCGCATCGCCGCGAACAGCTCGTCGGTGACGGTTGTCGGCGTGCGGCTGAGCGCGCTCGCGTAGTCGAGCACGAGCCGCTCGAGCGCGGTGAACTCGTCGCTGTCGCGGTATTCGGCCAGCGCGAGCAGCTGCGCCCCGGTGACGCCCGCGTCACGGGCGATCGAGGAGGCGATGTCACAGCAGAACTCGCAGTTGACGATCGCCGCCGCCTTCGTCTCGGCGAGCACCTTCAGCCGCTCGTCGACCTCGTGCTGCTTCGCGGTCGCCTGCTCGAACATGCCGTAGCCGAACAGCAGGCGCGGTGCGTGCGCGTAGACGCCGAGCGGGGCGACATCACGCCCGAGCTCGCGCCGCGAGAGCCGGAAGGCGAGGCGCACGAACGGGTTCCTCGTCGTGTCTGCGGTCACTTCGTCGATACGGGTCATCGCTGGGCCTCCAGGGGTCGTTGGGACTCGCGCGTCAGCCACACCAGTGCGACGGTCGCGAGCGTGAGCGAGATGAAGTCGGCCGGGCCGAGCCAGCGCGGGTGGGCTGCGCCGATGTCGGCGAGATGGTTGAGCGAGTGCAGGCCCGACTGGAGCGCCGCGAGGAACAGGATCGGCGTGCGCCAGGAGAGCTTGCGCTCCGCGATCACGAGCGCGACGCCGGTCGCCGCGTAGAACGTCGCGACGTCGCGCAGGTAGTGGTCGTTCTGCGTCCCGAACGGGCCGATGTCGGTGAAGAACAGGTGCGGCGCGAAAACCATCAGCGCTGCGATCGTGAGGTTGAACACGGCGAACACGATCAGCCCTGCACGAACGGTTGACATGGCCGTTACTCTAGCCCAATGGTGGTTCCCAAATAGTGACCAATTCGGATACAAAATCGGGTACCAGTTATGGCCCTGAGCTGCTGATCGCGCTGCGCGGCGGCCGTCGCCGCGCGCAGCTCGAGGATCGCCTGCGCGAGATCGTCCGCACCGGCACGCTGCCCGCCGGCGCGCGCCTGCCGTCCTCGCGCGCGCTCGCCGACGACCTCGACGTCTCGCGCCGTCTCGTTGTCGATGCGTACGGGCAGCTGCTCGCCGAGGGCTACCTTGTGTCCCACCGCGGCGCCGGCACGTTCGTCGCCTCGACCGCCGCCGTCGCCGACGGCGTCGCCGCCCAGCCGCCGTCGCGGCCGCTGCGGTTCGACTTCTTCCCCGGCGTCCCCGACCTTGCGTCGTTCCCGCGAGCGCTGTGGTCGGGGGCGCTGCGCGACGTCCTGCGCACGGCGCCCGCGAGCGCGTTCGCCTATCCCGACGCGCGTGGCGCGCTCGAGCTGCGCGCGGCGCTGAGCGCATATCTGCGGCGCGTGCGCGGCGTCGTCGTCGAGCCTGACTCGATCGTCATCTGCGCCGGCGCCACGCACGGCCTCGCGCTGCTCGCGCGCGCGCTCGTGCACGCCGGTACGAGGACGATCGCCGTCGAGGACCCGGGCCTGCCGCCGCACCGCGCGGTGTTCGCCTACGCGGGCCTCGACGTGCAGGGCGCGCCGGTCGATGGGGACGGCGTCGAGGTGGCCGCGATCAGCGCGCCGGTCGTGTTGACGACGCCGGCACACCAGTGCCCGACGGGCGTTGCACTCGCGCCTGCCCGCCGCGGCGAGCTGATCGCGTGGGCGCGCGACGGCGGGCTCGTGATCGAGGATGACTACGACGCCGAGTTCCGCTATGACCGCGCGCCGCTCGGTGCCCTGCAGGGTCTCGCGCCAGACCGCGTCGTGTATCTCGGCACCGCCTCGAAGACGCTCGCGCCCGGCCTGCGCCTCGGCTGGCTGGTGCTGCCGGCCGCTCTGACCGACGCGGTGCTCGAGGCGAAGATGCTCGACGGCTTCGGCAATTCGACGATCGAGCAGCTCGCGCTTGCGCGGCTGCTCGACAGCTCCGCCTACGATCGCCACCTGCGCAAGGCCAGGCGTCGCAACCGCGACCGTCGCGACGCGCTCGTCGCGACGGTCGCCGAGCAGCTCCCCGGTGCGCGCGTGAGCGGCATCTCGGCGGGGCTGCACGCGCTCGTCCACCTGCCGCGGCCCGTCGACGCGGTCGCCCTTCTGCGTGCCGCCACGCGTGCGTCGGTGGGCGTCTATCCGCTGAGCGCGCACCTGATCGAGCGGCCCGCCGAGACCGGCGCGCTGGTGCTCGGTTATGCCAACCTCGCCGCGCCGGCGATCGAGGAGGGCGTCCGCCGCCTCGCGCGGATCCTCGACGAGCTCTACCCGGACGCCACGGATGGACGCTGACATCCGACAGGCCGCCGCCCGCCGCGGCGTGCGCGCGGTTGCCGGCCGGCGCCTGCCCGCGGCGCTGCCGATGGCGCGTCTGGCAGCACGCGCGGCGCCGCCCGGGCTCGGCGAGATCGCCGCACAGCCACGCGGCGGATCGCTCGAGCAGATCGGCGCGAGCAAGCGCACCCTGCTCGTCACCTATCGCCGCGACGGCACGCCGGTGGGGACGCCGGTGTGGGCCGCGCGTGCGCACGGCATGCTGTACGTGCGCTCCGAGCGCGGCTCCGGCAAGGTCAAACGTCTGCGCAACGACGCACGCCTGCTGATCGCGCCGTGCACCGTGCGCGGCAAGCCGCTCGGCTCGCCGCTCGAGGCGCGCGCGAGGGTGCTCGGCGCGGCCGGCGAGCCGGTCGCCGAGCAGGCGCTCGCAGCGCGCTACGGGCTCGGACGCGCCGTCTTCGAGCGCGCGATGGACTTGATGCGCATCGACATGTGCTACCTCGAGATCAAGCCCGGCGACTGGACGTAGGACGCCTCAGGCGGCGATGCCCGCGGGCGCCGCCGGTGGCCGCGTCGGCGGTCGCGCCGGCGTGCCGGCGCCGACGAACGATGGCGGCGCAATCGCGAGGTAGTGCCTGAAGATCCAATCCGACAGGCGCCTGCTCTCCAGGCTCGAGACGACCGCGGTCATCGCCCTGCTCGGCGTGATCCGCCCGAGAATCCGCTGGGCGTTCAGCAGCCAGCGAAATTTGCGCGCGTGGGCTGCGGAGAAGCCGCCGTACGCGGCGAGCGCCTGCTCGCGGGTGCAGTCGCCGTCGAGCACCGCCCGCAGCTCGCGCCCGCAGGCGAGGCCGAAGTACAGCGCCGTGCGAATGCCCTCGGCGGTCAGCGGCAGGCAGTGCCCGGCGGAATCGCCCGCGAAGAACACGCTGTCCTCGACCGCGCTGCGCAGCTTGTGCGGGATCCAGTTGCCCTGATAGCCGCGGGGCGCGACATCGAGCTCGGCGGCTAGGCGCACGGTTGGCTCCTTGACGTGGTGCTCCGGCCAGAACGAGCCGACGCCGACACGGACCTCGTCGCCGGCCGGGAAGCTCCAGCCGTAGCCGGCGCGCACGATGCGCGCGTCGATCCACAGCTCCATCTGCTTGCCGCTCCCCGGCGGATGCACCTCGAGGCCGCGCGAGAGCCGTGCGTTCGGCGGCTGGATCGGCGTCGCGCCGGAGAGCACCCGTCGCCAGCCGAGCGCGTCGACGATCAACGGCGCGCGCAGCTCGCCGCGGTCGCTTTGCACGGTCAGCCCGCTGCGGCCGGTGATGGTCGCGGTCTCGAACTCGAGCTCGGGGGACTGCGCCTGCGCCCACAGCAGCGCGCACAGCTCGCGGTAGTCGAATGTCGAGAACACCCACGGCAGCTTCCAGCGCGAGTCGCGCCAGCGCGTGTGCACGAGCAGCTCGTCGAAGTGCTGGCGCGCCGAGCTCATCAGATCGAGCGCCTCCAGCCAGTTCCTCGGCATCGCGCAGGCCGACGTCTGGCGCTCGCCGATCTCATAGCGATCGACGACGAGCACCCGTGCCCCGCTGCCGGCGAGCTCGCGCGCGACCGCAAGGCCGGCGAAGCTCGCGCCGCAGATGAGCACGTCGCAGTCGCGATTCAATGGGGTTCGCTGCGCGCCCCGCTTCGTCGCTCGGACAGGCATCTGACGTCCAATGATACGGCTGCGCTACGCTTCGCCCTCGTGCAAACCGTGATGGAGAACCCTCAGGCCCGAGTCGTTGACGGGTCAAATGGCCTGCTGCTTGAAATTGACGGGCAGATCGTGCCCAACTACGACGCGACCTTCCGGCCGATCGAGGAGGGCGAGGTCGTCACCGGCCACGTCGTCCGCATCGACAAGGACGAGGTGCTCGTAGACATCGGCTACAAGTCCGAGGGGGTCATCCCGGCGAACGAGCTGTCGATCCGCAAGTCGGTCGATCCGAACGAGGAGGTCCACCTCGGCGAGGAGGTCGACGCGATCGTCATGACCAAGGAGGATCAGGACGGACGCCTGATCATGTCCAAGAAGCGCGCTCGCTTCGAGAAGGCCTGGCGACGCATCGAAACGGCAGCCGAGTCCGGTGAGCCCGTCGAGGGAACCGTGATCGAGGTCGTCAAGGGCGGCCTGATCATCGACCTCGGCGTGCGCGGCTTCCTGCCCGCGTCGCTCGTCGACATCCGCCGCGTGCCCAATCTCGACGAATACATGGGCACGAAGATCGAGACCAAGGTGATCGAGCTCAACCGCTCGCGCAACAACGTCGTCCTCTCCCGCCGCGCGGTGATCGAGGAGGAGCGCAAGGAGGTGCGCCAGCAGATCCTCGACCGCCTGCAGCCGGGCCTCGTCGTCGAGGGGCAGATCTCCAACATCGTCGACTTCGGCGCGTTCGTCGACCTCGACGGCATCGACGGGCTGATTCACATCTCCGAGCTGTCGTGGTCGCACGTCAACCACCCCAGCGAGATCCTCAACATCGGCGACACCGTCAAGGTCAAGGTGCTCGACATCGACCGCGACCGCCAGCGCATCTCGCTCGGTCTCAAGCAGACCCAGGAGGACCCGTGGCAGCGGATCGTCGACACCTACAACGTCGCCGATGAGCTCGAGGGCAAGGTCACGAAGGTCGTCACGTTCGGCGCGTTCGTCGAGATCCTCGACGGCGTCGAGGGCCTCGTGCACATCTCCGAGCTCGCTCCCCATCACGTCGAGAGTCCGCGCGAGATCGTCCATCCGGGCGATGAGATCCGCGTCAAGATCCTCGAGATCGACTCCGAGCGCCGACGCCTGTCGCTGTCGGCCAAGCGCGTCGAGGACCAGATTCTTCCCGTTTCGCGTCCCGGTGAGCCGGAGGGCGGCGTCGCGGCTGCTGCCGACGCCGTCGATGCTGAGGGCGCGGTCGCGGACACGGACGCTCCCGAGGCGGCAGCGGCGCCCGCCGCTGAGCAGGAGGCGCCCGAGGCGATCGTCGAGTCGCCCGAGGCGATAGTCGAGACGCCGGCCGCGACGGCCGCCGAGGACACACCGGCGGCGGCCGCGGAGGAGCAGCCCGCCGCCGAGGCGGACGTCGCCGCGAGCGACGAGTCGGCCGGGCCCGAGGCTCCCGCCGACCCCGCGCCGCAGGCCTGACGGGCCCCGAGCGGGCAATCGCTGTGCGCGCGACGGTGCCGTTCGTCGGCCTGACCGGCGGTCTCGGAGCGGGAAAGTCAACGGCGCTCGCCGCGCTCGGACGCCTCGGCGCCGAGGTGATCTCGAGCGACGCGGTCGTACATCAGCTGTATGAGGGCGCCGAGCTGCGCGCCGCGGTCGTCGAGCGCTTCGGCTCCGAGGTTGCGCCGGCGGGAGTCGTCGATCGCTCCGCCGTCGCGCGCCGTGCATTCGCGAGCGCCGAGGACCGCGCGTGGCTGGAGGCGACGATCTGGCCGCTCGTCGGCGCGCACGTCGCCGCCTGGCTCGAGCGCGTGCGCGCCGAGAGCCCGGCCCCGCGAGCGGCCGTCGTCGAGGTGCCGCTGCTTTTCGAGGCGGGCCTCGGCGAGCTGTATGACGCGACGATCGCGGTTGTCTCCGCGGAGGACGTGCGCGCGCAGCGCGCCGCCGAGCGTGGCCACGAGCTCGTCGACGAGCGTGCCGCGCGCCAGCTCTCACAGCAGGAGAAGGCGGAGCGGGCGACGTACGTCGTCAGCAATGACGGCAGCGTCGAGGAGCTCGAACGCGCACTGTCGGTCGTGCTTGGCAAGCTAGGGAGATGAGCCGGCCGAATCTCGTCGTGTTCGTCGTCGTCGCCGTCGCGCTCGTCGGCGGCGCGGTCGTCATCTCCTCACTGCATCACGCCGAAGACAACGTCGCGCTGCCGCTCCAGGACACGGGCATCATCCGCGAACAGGCCGCCGCGAAGCACCTCGACCCAGCGCTGATCGCGGCGGTGATCTACGCGGAGAGCAAATTCGAACCACGGCCGTCGGTGGCGGGGGCGGAGGGATTGATGCAGATCCTGCCCGCGACCGCGTACTACCTCGCGAAGCTGTCGGGCGGGCACACGTTCACCGCCGGCGATCTCGCGACCCCGCAGATCAACGTCGCCTACGGCAGCTACTACCTGCGCTACCTGCTCGATCACTACCACGGCGATGAGATGCTCGCGGTCGCCGCGTACAACGGCGGCCTCGCCAACGTCGATCGCTGGCAGGAACACGCCGAAGCCGATGGCCACGGGCTGACGATCGCCGAGATCCCGTTCCCTGAGACGCGCGAATACGTCCAGCGGGTGCTGCAGGCCCAGCGCGAATACCGCGCTACATACGGGCACGAACTCGGGCTCGGCTAGGAGGCTGCGGTGAAGCCTGCGGCTGCCGGTGCTGCTCAGCTGAGCGGAGCGGGCTGAGCGAGCGGCTAGGCTGGGGCGAGCTACCGCGCATGCCCGACTTCAAGCTCGATTCCGTCTTCACGCCGACCGCCGACCAGCCGCACGCGATCGACGCGCTGTCTGAGGGCCTGCGCGCGGGCGAGCGGTTCCAGACGCTGCTCGGGGCGACGGGCACCGGCAAGACGATGGCGATGGCGGGGGTGATCGAGGCGGTGCAGCGCCCTGCGCTCGTGATCGCGCACAACAAGACGCTCGCCGCGCAGCTGTGCAACGAGTTCCGCACATTCTTCCCGGACAACGCGGTCGAGTACTTCGTCTCCTACTACGACTACTACCAGCCGGAGGCGTACGTCCCGAGCCGCGACCTGTACATCGAGAAGGACTCGGCGATCAACCAGGAGGTCGATCGCCTGCGCCACGCGGCGACCGCGGCGGTGTTCGCGCGCCGGGATGTGATCGTCGTCGCCTCGGTGTCGTGCATCTACGGTCTCGGCTCGCCGCAGACGTATGAGATGAACATGCAGATCCTCAAGCGCGGCGAGGAGGTCGACCGCGACCAGCTGCTGCGCAAACTCGTCTCGATCCAGTACACGCGCAACGATTCGGTGCTCTCGAGGGGCACCTTCCGCGTGCGCGGCGAGACGCTCGAGGTGTTCCCCGCGTACGCCGAGAGCGCGTTCCGCGCGACGATGTTCGGCGATGAAATCGAACGCCTGCAGCACTTCGACCCGCTCACCGGTGAGCTGATCGCCGACGACCTCGAGCACGTCGCGATCTGGCCCGCGACGCACTACAACGTCAAGGAGGGCACGATCGAGACGGGCGTCGAAGAGATCGGCCGCGAGCTGAACGAGCGCTGCGCGGAGCTCGAGCGCGAAGGCAAGCAGCTGGAGTCCCACCGCCTGCGCCAGCGCACGCAGTACGACATGGAGATGTTGCGCGAGGTCGGCTTCTGTTCGGGCATCGAGAACTACTCGCGGATCCTCGACGGGCGTAAGCCGGGCGACCGGCCGTACTGCCTGATCGACTACTTCCCGAAGGACTTCATCTGCCTGATCGACGAGTCTCACCAGACCGTCCCGCAGATCGGCGGCATGTTCGAGGGCGACCGCTCGCGCAAGCGCACGCTCGTCGACTACGGCTTTCGCCTGCCGAGCGCGATGGACAACCGCCCGCAGACGTTCGCCGAGTTCCTCTCGATCACCCCGCAGCTGCTGTTCGTCTCGGCCACGCCGGGTGAATACGAGCGCACGCAGTCGACGCAGATCGTCGAGCAGATCGTCCGCCCGACGGGGATCGTCGACCCGGCCGTCGAGGTGCGCGAGACGAAGAACCAGATCGATGACCTGATGAACGAGGTGCGCGTGCGCGTCGAGCGCAACGAGCGCGTGCTCGTGACGACGCTGACGAAGAAGATGAGCGAGGACCTCTCCCAGTACCTCCTCGAGATGGGCTTCAAGACGCGTTACCTGCACTCGGAGATCGACACGCTCGAACGGATCCAGATCATCCGCGACCTGCGGCTCGGCGAGTACGACGTGCTCGTCGGCGTCAACCTGCTGCGCGAGGGTCTCGATCTGCCGGAGGTCTCGCTCGTCGCGATCCTCGACGCCGACAAGGAGGGCTTCCTGCGCGGTGAGACCTCGCTGATCCAGACGATCGGCCGTGCCGCGCGCAACGTCGACGGCACCGTCCTGATGTATGCCGACAAGGAGACGCGCGCGATGCGCGCGGCGATCTCTGAGACCGACCGCCGGCGCGAGATCCAGCTCGCCTACAACGAGGAGCACGGGATCACCGCGGCGACGATCGTCAAGGGCATCTCCGACATCGCCGAGTTCCTGCAGGCCGAGTCGAAGGTGCCGCGCGGGCGCAAACGGCGCACGGCCAAGCGCGGCGCCGGCAAGGAGATGCCGCGCCACGAGCTCGAGCGGATGCTCGTCGAGCTCGAGGAGGAGATGATCGCGGCGGCCGACGATCTGCGCTTCGAGTACGCCGCGCAGCTGCGCGATGAGCTGCGCGAGCTGCGGCGCGACCTCCAGGAGATTCGCTCGGAAGAGGCTCCAGACAGCCGAACTTCGGCTAGGGACGCCCCGAGGAGCGACATCGCCTAGGATGCCAGCCGTGGACCTCGACCGACAGGCAGTCGAACGCAAGGATTTCCCGATCGGTCGCAGGGGATATGACCCCAATGCCGTCGATGCGCACCTGCGAGCGCTCGCGGCCGAGTTCGAGGAACTTCAGCGCGCGGCGGTCACCGGCGGCGCCGACATCTCGCTCGCCTCGACTGCCGGCAGCCAGGTGCAGAGCATCCTCGAGGCGGCCGAGACGGCCGCCGCGGAAATCGAGCGTCACGCGCTCGAAAGCGCCCGCCAGGTCCGCGAGGCCGCCGACAGCGACGCCGAACGCACGCGCGAGCAGGCGGTCCTGAAAGCCCGCGCGCACGTCGCCGGGGTCGCGCAGGTGGCCGCGAGCCTGCTCGAGCGCGTCGGTTCGATGGACGGCGAGGTCAACGCGCTCGTCGAGAGCCTGCGCGCCGGCGCCGGCCGCCTCGCCGGCGATCTCTCCGCGGTCGAGGCGGGCATGGCCGAGCTCTATGACGCCGCGTCCGGGCGTGCCGCCGCGCAGGAGCCCGAACCGGCGGCCGTGTCCTTCGACACCGAGCTCGACGAGGCGATCGCGGCACCTGCGCCGATCGCGCCGCCGCAGCCCGCGCCGCCGCCGCTCCAGGAGCAGCCAGCGCCCGCGCCGGCGCCAGCGGACGCTGCCGCCGGCGACCTCGACGGCGCGCGCCTGATCGCGCTGAACATGGCGCTCAACGGCGAGTCGCGCGCGGACACCGAGCGCTATCTCGCCGAGAACTTCCAGCTGCCCGACCGGCTGCAGCTGATCGACGAGGTGTACGCGGCGATCGAGGGGTAGACGCGCGCGGACGCCGGCCGACGCTCGTCGGCTGTGCAGGCGCCTCAGCGACGGTGGAGTGCGCGGGCGGTCGCTGGCGAGCAAGCTGTGCACCGGGTTGATCTGCGCGCGGCGCTGATTTATGATCGCGTTGCGGTCGATCTCGCGGATCGAGAAGAGGAGGCCCGACGATGGGGACCAGGGGAACGGCGCAGGCGGCGCTTTGCGCGGCGGCAGTGGTAGTGCTGACAGCGATCGCCCCGGCGGCCTCGCAGGCTGAAACCGGCTCATTCGGCTGGGGCAGCAACGCCTTCGGTGCGCTGGGGCAGGGATCTTCGGGGAACACGGCATTCGACACTCCGCTCTCGATCTCCGGCGTGGGCGCGGTGACGCAGGTCTCTGCCGGTGAATCTGATGCCCTCGCAAGGATCTCTCATGGCAGCGTCGTGGCATGGGGAGCAAACGGCCACGGTCAGCTCGGGATCGGCTCGACAGTGGCGAGCGACGTCCCGGTGGCGGTGCCCGGCCTGGCTGAAGTCCGCGAGACCGCGAGCGGGAGTGTCTTCAGTCTCGCGCTGCTGGAATCCGGCACGGTTGAGGCGTGGGGAGCCAACGGAGAAGGGGAGCTCGGGCAGGGGTCTCACACTGGCCCGGAAACGTGCACCGCCGCGTGCAGCCGCTCACCCGTGGGCGTGCCTGGGCTCAGCGGCGTGCGCGCCGTCGCAGCCGGCGGCGACCACGCGCTGGCGCTGCTCGAAGACGGCACGATCGAGAGCTGGGGCAGGAACACCGACGGCCAGGTGGGCGATGGCACAACGACCGAGAAAGACGCCCCTGTTGCCGTCGCGGGCATCACCGAAGCGGTCGCGATCGCCGCAGGCGGCGAATTCAGCTTGGCACTGCTTGCGGATGGCGAAGTGCGAGCCTGGGGCAGGAACGTCGACGGCCAGCTCGGCAACGGGTCCACGACCAACAGCGACACGCCGGTCACGGTCGCCGGCCTCGCCGGAGTCGACGCCGTCTCCGCGGGCAAAGCTCATGCGCTCGCGCTGCTCGCCAACGGCCATGTGATGGCATGGGGCGATGACAACGAAGGCCAGCTCGGCAACGGCAGCAAAGGGGGACTCAGCGACGTACCGGTAGCGGTCAGCGGACTCAGCGGCGTTTCCTCGGTGTCAGCGGGAGGCTTCGACAGCTTCGCCCTGCTCACAGGCGGCACGGGCGAGGCGTGGGGCGACAACGAAACCGGCGAACTCGGCGCGGGCCCGGTCGGCTTCTTCTCCGACCGCCCGGTCGCGCTGGCATGCGGCCTGAGCGGCCTCGAAGGGATCGCGGCCGGAGTCTCCGACGGCTACGCGTGGGGAGCACCGCAGGCGGTGTGCCCGGTTGTCAGCGGCGTCGCCCCCTCTGAAGGCCCGCCCGCGGGCGGCAGCGAAGTCACGATCACGGGCAGCGGCTTCGCCGAAGTGTCCGAAGTGCTGTTCGGCTCGGTGCCGGCGACATCGGTGGTGGTGGACTCTCCGAGCGAAATCACGGCGACTGCACCGGCCGGCAGCGAAACCGTCGATGTCAAGGTGGTTACGGCGCATGCCGCGAGCGAGCCCTCACATGCCGACTCGTTCACCTACACGGCGAAACCGTCCGTGACGGCGGTCGACGCCGGTTTCGGCGGTCGTCACGGCGCCGGGACGGTGGTCACGGTCGATGGCACCAACCTCGGCAACGTCACGGCCGTCCGCTTCGGCGCGACGGCTGCCGCGTCGTTCACGATCGTCAACGACCATACGCTGACGACCACCGCGCCGCCGGGGCCTGTGGGAACCGTCGACGTGACGGTGACGAACCCGTCTGGGACGAGCGAAGCCACGCCGGCCGACCATTTCACCTACGAAGAAGCGCCCGAATTCGGCCGCTGTGTCGGCGGGGGCGGCGACTACTCGACGAAGAGCTGCAACTTCGAAGGCGAAGTCAAACTGAACTACGAATGGCACCCGGCGTTCGGTGGCGGCCAGCCGCTGAAAAAGACAGGGTTCACGCTCTCCAGCGCGACACTCACGCTCGAATCCGTCGGCGGCGTCAAGGTGAGTTGCCCGGCTACCCACGGCGCGGGTCAGTTCACGGCGGGCAAAGCGACGTCGATCTCGAGCCTCGTGCTGACTGGATGCAGCTCGCCCACGCTCGGCAGCTGCAAGAGCGCGGCCGCCGCCGCAGGCGAAGTCGTGATGAACCCGCTGGCCGGCCAGCTCGGCTTGACCTCCAAGAAAGCCAGATCGGGCCTCGGCGGGCTGCAGGTGGGACCCGCGAGCGGTCAAGTCCTGGCGGAATTCGCCTGCGGCAGCCACAGCGTGACGCTCAGCGGTGCATTCGTGGGTCTGTACGGCAAGGAAAATGTCACGACCACCTCGATGTCGCTGAAGACGAAGGCCAAGAAGGGCATCCAGGAACAGCACGCGCTCGCGGGACACGCCGAAGCGTCGCTGGCGCTGCAGGTCGACGCCGACGCGGCGGAAAACGCCGGCGTGACCGTGAAGCTCGCCCAGACCAACGAAGAAGGTGTTGAGATCAACACCGTGGTCTAGCGGCGGCGACGGGGGCGAACATCTGTTCGCCCCCGTATCATGGTAGGGAGATGGCGCAGAGCAACCAGATAGTGGTCTCGGGGGCACGGGAGCACAACCTCAAGGACATCTCGCTGACGTTGCCGCGCGACGCGCTGGTGGTGATCACCGGGCTGTCGGGATCGGGCAAGTCGAGCCTCGCGTTCGACACGATCTACGCGGAGGGGCAGCGCCGCTACGTCGAGTCGCTGTCGGCATACGCGCGCCAGTTCCTCGGGCAGATGGACAAGCCGGACGTCGACTCGATCGAAGGCCTCTCGCCGGCGATCTCGATCGACCAGAAGACGACCTCGCGCAACCCGCGCTCGACGGTCGGCACGGTGACCGAGATCTATGACTACCTGCGCCTGCTGTGGTCGCGCGTGGGCAAGCCGCACTGCCCGATCTGCGGGCGCCCGATCGTCGGGCAGTCGGCCGAGCAGATCATCGACCAGGTGATGGAGCTCGGCGAGGGCACGCGCTTCATGGTGCTCGCGCCGGTCGTGCGTGGGCGCAAGGGCGAGTACGGCAAGCTGCTCGACGAGCTGCGTGCGGACGGCTTCGCGCGCGTGAAGATCGACGATCGCGTGCGTATGCTCGAGGAGTCGATCGTGCTCGACAAGCGCTACAAGCACGACATCTCGGTCGTCGTCGACCGTCTCGTGATGCGCCACGACGTGCGCAAGCGACTGGCGGACTCGATCGAGACGGCGGTCGCGCTCGCGGATGGCCTGATCGAGGTCGAGATCGTCGGCGCGGGCAGGGAGCGCGCGGAGCAGGCTCAGGCGAGTGAGGCGAAGGGCGCGAAGGGCACGAAGGGCACGCGCGCGGCCGGCGGGCAGATCGTCCCCGGCGCGATACCGGCGGCGGGCACGCTGTTCACGTTCTCCGAGCGCTTCGCTTGCCCCGAGCACGGGCCCTCGCTGGTCGAGCTCGAGCCGCGGATCTTCTCGTTCAACTCGCCGCACGGCGCGTGCGACCGCTGCACGGGCCTCGGCTCGCAGATGGAGATCGACCCCGAACTGGTCGTTCCGAACCCGTCGCTGTCGATCGGCGAAGGGGCGCTTGCGCCATGGGCGGGCAGCACGTCGAACTACTACGAGCAGGTGACCGACGCGATCGCCGAGCGCTATGACGTCGACCTCGAGGCGCCGTGGGAGGAGCTCTCAGACGAGCAGCGCGACGTGTTCCTGTATGGCACCGACGGCGAGCCGGTGCAGGTCACCTACCGCAACCGCTACGGCCGCCAGCGCTCCTACGCGACGCGCTTTGAGGGGATCGTCAGGAACCTCGAGCGCCGCTACCGCGAGACGGACTCGGAGTGGACACGCGAGAAGATCGAGGAGTTCATGTCGCTGCGCGCGTGCCCGGTGTGCGGCGGCGCGCGGCTGCGCCCGGAGTCGCGCGCGGTGCTCGTCGGCGGTACGCGCATCGAGGACTTCTGCGCGCTGTCGGCGCGCAGGGCGCTCGAGTGGCTCGAGCAGGTCGAGCTGTCGGAGACCGACAGGCATGTCGCGCGGCTGATCCTGAGGGAGATCTCAGAGCGACTGCAGTTCCTCGAGAACGTCGGCATCGGCTACCTCTCGATGGAGCGCGCCGCGGCGACGCTGTCGGGCGGCGAGGCGCAGCGGATCCGCCTGGCGACGCAGATCGGCTCATCGCTCGTCGGCGTCCTGTACATCCTCGATGAGCCCTCGATCGGTCTGCACCAGCGCGACAACACGAAGCTGATCGGGACGCTCGAGCGGCTGCGCGACCTCGGCAATACGGTGATCGTCGTCGAGCACGACGAGCAGACGATGCGCGCGGCGGACCACCTCATCGACATGGGCCCGGGCGCGGGCGAACACGGCGGGAGGATCGTCGCGGAGGGCACGGCGACCGAGGTCGAAGCGGTCGCCGAGTCGCTGACCGGCCAGTTCCTCTCCGGCGCGCGCACGGTCGGGCTGCCGGCGCGGCGGCGCACGCCGAGCGGCTACGTGGAGATCCTCGGAGCGAGCCAGCACAACCTCAGGGACATCGACGTGCACATCCCGCTCGGCGTGCTGACGTGCGTCACCGGGGTGTCGGGCTCGGGCAAGTCGACGCTCGTCAACGACGTCCTGTTCAAGGCCGTCTCGAGCCGCCTGCATCGTGCGCGCAAGCGGCCGGGAGCGCACCGTGCAATCCATGGGCTCGAGCAGCTCGACAAGATCATCGCGGTCGACCAGTCGCCGATCGGGCGCACGCCGCGCTCGAACCCGGCGACGTACACGGGCCTGTTCGATGTCATCCGCGACCTCTTCTCCAAGACCCAGGAGGCGCGCGCGCGGGGCTACAAGCCGGGACGCTTCAGCTTCAACGTCAAGGGCGGGCGCTGCGAGGTCTGCCGCGGCGACGGGCAGATCAAGATCGAGATGCACTTCCTGCCGGACGTCTACGTGCCCTGCGAGCAGTGCCACGGCAAGCGCTACAACCGCGAGACGCTCGAGGTGCGCTTCAAGGGCAGGAGCATCGCGGACGTGCTCGACATGCCGGTCGAGGAGGCGCTGTCGTTCTTCGAGCACATCCCCAAGGTGCGCCGGCGCCTGGAGAC
The DNA here is from genome assembly GCA_963822245.1 of uncultured Solirubrobacteraceae bacterium. Lineage (GTDB taxonomy): Bacteria > Actinomycetota > Thermoleophilia > Solirubrobacterales > Solirubrobacteraceae > Palsa-744. Next base: position 81,049 of record CAWGGR010000003.1, on the reverse strand, counting down.
GCTGAACGCGGTCGGGCTCGGGTATGTGCGCCTCGGCCAGCCGGCGACGACGCTCTCCGGCGGCGAGGCCCAGCGGGTCAAGCTCGCTACCGAGCTGTCGAAGATCGCGACGGGCACGACCCTGTACATCCTCGATGAGCCGACGACGGGGCTTCACTTCGCCGACGTGCAGCGCCTGCTCGAGGTGCTGCAGCGGCTGGTCGACGCCGGCAACAGCGTCGTCGTCATCGAGCACAACCTCGACGTGATCAAGTCGGCCGATCGCCTGATCGACATGGGCCCGGAGGGTGGGGAGGAGGGCGGGATGGCGATCGCGGCAGGCACGCCCGAGGAGGTCGCCGCGGAGCCGGCTTCGCACACCGGCCAGTTCCTCGCGCGACTGCTCACGCCGGCCGAGCGGCCGGCCGCGCGGGGAGGCAAACCGGCGGCGCGCAAGCGGGCGAAGCTCGCCGCGTAGCGGCATGGGGCGCCGCACCTGCGAAGCTCTCCCACGATGAGCGATCTCGCCCGGAAGGCGCGGCTGTGGTCGCAGAAGTGGCGCTGGTATGAGCGCTCTTCGCTGCCGTGGAACCGCGCGTCGCTGCACTGGCAGTTCATGCGCCGCGAGGCGTTCGTGCGTTGGCCGCTCAACGGCAACGCGCTCGAGGCGCTGCGCGAGGGGCGCCTGGAGATCGGTGCGGGCGTGCTGCTCGAGCCGAACGTGTGGATCACAGCGCCGGGAAGCGCGCGGGTGCGCATCGGCGCCGGCAGCTTCCTCAACCAGGGCGTGATGATCGCCGCGCAGGAGCTCGTCGAGATCGGCGAGCACTGCATGCTCGCGAACGGCTGCTTCGTGACCGACGCGAGCCACCGCTACGACGACCGGGTCAAGCCGATCACCTGGCAGGGGTTCGAGAGCAAGGGCCCGACGCGGATCGGCGAGAACTGCTGGCTCGGCGCGAACGTGGTCGTGACGAGCGGCGTGAGCATCGGCGAGCGCTGCGTGATCGGCGCCAACAGCGTCGTGACACGCGACATCGAGCCGTTCTCGATCGCCGCAGGCGCGCCCGCGAAGGTGCTGCGGCCGGTCGAATACAAAAGCGGCTAGCGTCTGCGCATGGAGCTGTATGAGGCGATGCGCTGCGCACCGACGACGCGCGCGTTCTCCGCTGAGGCGGTGCCGCGAGAAGCGCTGATACGAGTGCTCGATGGCGCCCGCTTCGCGCCGAGCGGGGGAAACCGCCAGGGCTGGAGCGTCGTCGTGGTCGAGGATGCCGTGCGGCGCGCCGCGCTCGCGGAGCTCTACCTGCCGCGCTGGCGCGCGTACCTGGAGCTCACGGGCGGCGCGCGGATGCTCGCCGAACCGGACGCGTTCGACGCCGCGCGCGTGCGCATGATCCGCCGCGCCGACGAATACGCCCACAGCCTCGGGCGGATTCCGCTGCACCTCGTGGTCGGTGTGCGCCTCGAGGATCTCGCCGTCACTGACGCGGAGCTGCCGCGCCAGAGCATCGTCGGCGGCGCCTCGATCTACCCGTTCGTGCAGAACCTCCTGCTGGGGATGCGCGCCGAGGGGCTGGGCGCGGCGATGACGACGCTGCTGGTGCCCGCCGAGGCCCGCGTCAGGGAGCTGCTCGCGATACCCGAGGAGGTTGCCCTCGCGGCCCACATCGGCGTAGGGCGGCGCGCCGATCCGTGGCCGCGGGCGCTGACGCGCAAGGACGTCGCCGAGTTCGCCTTCTCCGAGCGCTACGGCGAGCCGCTGAACGAGTGAAGCCGGGCTAAGCCCGGGCTGACTCCGTCCACCGCACCTGGCCTCGGCGAAAGCCGAGCAGTTCGAGCGTGGTCGTGGCGGCGACACGGTGGATGCCCCTCGCGTCATCGACATAGAGCACCTGCAGACCGGGCTTGCCCGCAGCCGGTTCGCTGGAGCCGACCCAGGCGACATCGCCGTTCGCGTCGACCGCGAATTCGTCGATGCCGAACCCGAACGGGGGGCCGAGCGCATCCAGCGGTTCGGGTGTCGGGCCGGGCGGCGCCGAGGTGTTGTTGCCGTAGAAGTAGACGATTTCAGTGCTTCGGCCGTCGCGCACGTTGTCGAGCGTCAGCTCCTCGCTGGATGCGCCCGCGTCGCCGGAGGATGTCTCGACGGCGATAAACGACCCGGCGCTCTCGACGCTGATGCCAGTCCCCCCCTGGGGCGTGGACTGCACGGCCCGGCCGACGACGACGGTCCTCCCGCGCGGCGGCATGCACGCGAACACCGTCTGTTCGAATTCGATTTCGCTGCCGTGGCGTTCAACGCTCCACATCACAAGGTCGCGGGTGTCGGCGAGCACCTTGTGATGCTTCGGCGCGCGACACGGTTTGACGTGCGCTGAAACGCGCGAGGCCCCACCCCGGGACGTTCCCTGCGCGAGTGCCATAGGTGCGCCGAGGAGCGCGCTCAGCGCGAGCGCGGCCACCGAGCATGCAAGTTTCCACATGTTCCAACGATCGGCACGCGGCGCGCGAACGTTGAGCGCGCGAGGGGCTGCTCGGCGGCTATGAGAGTTGTACGCGAAGCTCGGCGAGCTCGTCCGCGTCGATCGAGTAGGTGTGCTCGGGACCCGGGTAGCGGCGCATGCGCACGTCCTCGGCGTAGGCGCTGACGCCGTCGTTCATCTCCTGCTGGAGGTTTGCGTAGCGCTTGACGAAGCGCGCGCCGAGCCCGTCGCGAATCCCGAGCAGGTCGTGGAAGACGAGCACCTGGCCGTCGGTCGCGGGACCGGCGCCGATACCGATCACGGGGATCTCGAGCAGGCCCATCAGCTCCTCGCTGACCGCGCTCGGGATCGCCTCGAAGACGAGCGCGAAACAGCCGGCCTGCTGCAGCGCGAGCGCCTCGGCGGCGATGCGCACGGCGGCGCTCGCGGTGCGCCCCTGCGCCTTCCAGCCGCCGAGCGCGGTCGAGGTCTGGGGTGTCAGGCCGACGTGGCCCATCACGGGGATGCCCGCGCCGACGATCGCGCGGGCGCGGCTGACGGAGGACTCGCCGCCGCCCTCGAGCTTGACGGCGTCGCAGCCGGCCTCCTTGACCATCCGCATAGCCGTAGTGATCGCCTGTTCGTCGGAGACCTCGTAGGAGCCGAACGGCAGATCGCCGATCAGCAGCGGCGTCGCGAGCCCGCGGCGCGCGGCGCGCGTGAGCACGAGCATGTCCTCGAGGTCGACGGGCGTCGTCGCGTTGTGCCCGAGCACGGTCGTCGCGGCGGAGTCGCCGACGAGCACGAGGTCGACGCCGGCGGCCTCGGCCGCGCGGGCGCTCGGATAGTCATACGCGGTGACCATCACGATCGGTTCGGCGAGGCGCTTCTTTTCGAGGAGCAGCGGCAGCGTCATCGGCAGCCGGCCTGGGTCGGATGGGGCTTGGATGCTGGGACGGCTGGACATTGTGCTTCCTCTCTGACGCCCGGTTGACGCCCGCTCAGGAGAGCAGGGTCGCCACCGCGTCGTCGATCGTGATGATGCGATTGGTCTTCGCCTCGACGTGCACGACGCGAGGCTCGTAGCTCTGCAGGTCGGCCTCGTCGTAGGAGGCGTAGGAGATGACGATGATCGTGTCGCCGCGGTGTACGAGGCGGGCGGCGGCGCCGTTGACGCGGATCGTTCCCGATCCGCGCTCGCCGGCGATCGTGTAGGTCTCAAAGCGCGCGCCGTTGTCGACGTCGACGACGTGCACCTGCTCGTGCTCGAGCATGTCGGCCCCGTCGAGCAGATCCGGGTCGATCGTGATCGAGCCGACGTAGTGCAGGTCGCAGTCGGTGACCGTCGCACGGTGGATCTTCGACTTGAGCATCACACGCTGCATGTGGCGGTCACCCCTCCCGGGACTAGTTGCACGGACGCTGCCGCGAGCTGCGGAGAAAGCGTCGTGTTGTCGATCAGCCTGACCGCGCCGACTCGCGCGGCGATCACGAGCAGTGCCTCGCCGTCGAGCCGCTGCAGCGGCTCGAGTGTCGCTGGATGCACGAGCGCGAGGTACTCGGGCTCGACCTCGAACGGCCGCATCGCCGCGCGTGCGCCATCGAGCAGGGCTGCGCCCGAGCGCTCACCGTCGGCGACGAGCAGGCGTGCGCGCTCGAGCGCGGCCGGCAGGGCGAGCGCACGCGCGCGCTGATCGGCGTCGAGCAGCGCGTTGCGGCTGGACATCGCCAGTCCATCGCGCTCGCGCACGGTCGGCAGCGCGACGACGTCGATCGGGAGGTTGAGGTCGCTGACGAGGCGGCGGATCACGACGACCTGCTGTGCATCCTTCGCGCCGAAGTACGCGACATCGGGCAGCGCCATGCAGAGCAGCTTCGTGACGACGGTGGCGACGCCGCGGAAGTGCTCGGCGCCGCGCGTCTCGCCCTCGAGCCGCTCGCTGACGCCGAGGACCTCGACGCTCGTCGCGAAGCCCGCCGGATAGACCTCCTCGACCGACGGTGCGAACATCACGTCCGCGCCGGCGCCGGCGGCGAGCTCGGCGTCGAGGTGCTCGTCGCGCGGGTAGCGCTCGAGGTCTGAGCGCTCGTTGAACTGCGCGGGGTTGACAAACAGCGAGACGACGACCAGGTCACATTGCTCGCGCGCATGGCCGATCAGCGACAGATGGCCGTCGTGGAGCGCTCCCATTGTCGGCACGAGGCCGATGTGGAGATCCCCGCGCCGTGCCGCTGCGAGCGCCGAGCGCAGTTCGGCGACGGTGCGCACGGTCCTCATGCGCAGAGCGAGGGTCGGGTTGTGTTGCTCATCGGTTTCGGTCCAGTTCCCTGCGGATACCGGCGCGACTTGGGGTGTTGAGACGGTCAACTCGTAAGGTCCATCCCGAGCGAGCTCGATGACGGCCTGGCACCGATGATACAGCCGCGCCGGCGGGTGGGGAAGGGGTAGGCGCGATGTGTGTCCAGGGTCACACATATCCCTCCATCGGATAGCTCCTGTGGGACAATGCGGGCATGGTCATCGCAGCCGTTCTTCTGGTAGTCCTCATCGCGATGGCGCTCGGTGACCTAGCGCTGCTCCGCGCTCGGAAACGGAGGCGCGACTGACATGTGGGGCTGGGACGAGCTGCTGTGGAGGACTCTCGCGGAAGCGGCCGGGTACATCAACTTGGGCCGTTGGTTCAGGCGCAGCCGCGAAAACGTCTGGTAGGTGGCTAATTCCCGCTAGGTAGGTCGCCCGCGCGGGTTCCAGGGCCCACTAGCTCTGATCTGCGCTGCGTGGCCTGAGCAGCGCGGCGCGCGCGACGACGATGGTCAGCCAGACGAGGCCGCCGACGAGCGCGAGCGAGAGCAGGATCATCGGGAGCCAGGAGCCGGCGTGCAGGCCGTGCACGGTGAACGTGAACAGGCCGCCGAGCAGCACCAGCATGACGGCCATCGGGATCAGCGACGCATCGATCAGCAGCAGCACGACGAGGACGGCGATCAGCAGGGTGCGCCGCACGGGGATTCCCATGGCTGGAACCCTACGCGCGGTCGCGCCGCTGTCAAGGCGGGCGCGCTGGGCGCCCTACCAGGCGTCGACGTTCGGGCGCTTCTTGCCGGCGCGTTGCCGCCAGCTGGGGCTCGAGTCGTCGAACAGCGTCGCGATCCAGCGGCGCGAGTCGGCGGGGTCGATGACGTCGTCGATCTCGCCGTAGGCGGCCATGTTGACGCCTTCGCCGCGCCGATACGCGGCGGCGAGCAGCTGCTCGAACAGGCGCTCGCGCTCGTCGGCGTCCTCGACCGCGTCGAGCTCACGGCGCATGCCCAGGCGCACTGCGCCCTCGAGGCCCATGCCGCCGAACTCGGATGTCGGCCAGGCGACCGTGAACAATGGCACCTTGAAGCCGCCGCCGGCCATCGCCTGGGCGCCGAGGCCGTAGCCCTTGCGCAGCACGATCGTCCCGGTCGCGACCGTCACATTCGCGCCGGCGAGGAACAGGCGCGAGAAGTGGCGCACTGTCGCGGTCCGCTCGGCGTCGGGACCGACCATGAAGCCGGGCGTGTCGCAGAGGAACAGCACGGGCAGCTCGAACGCGTCGCACAGCTGCAGGAAGCGCGCTGCCTTGTCGGCGTCGTCGGCGTCGATCGCGCCGCCGAGGTGTGTCGGATCGTTGGCGAGCACGCCGAGCGGGCGCCCGTCGAGGCGGGCGAGGGCGCTGACCATTCCCGCGCCGAAGCCGTCGCGCAGCTCGAGCACCGAGCCCTCGTCGAACAGCGTCTCGAGGACGCTGCGCACCTTGTAGATGCGCTTGCGCTGCTCGGGGATCAGATCGCGCAGCAGGGTCTGATCCGGCACGGCGGCAGGCTCCGACAGGCCGTTGAAGTAGGACAGGTAGCGCTTGGCCAGCGCGACCGCTTCGCGCTCGTCGGCGGCGCGCAGGTCGACGACGCCGTTTGCGTGCTGGACGTCGATCGGCCCGACGTCGCCGGGCTCGTGCACGCCGAGTCCGCCGCCCTCGATCATCGCCGGCCCACCCATGCCGATGCTCGAGTCCTCGGTCGCGATCACAACGTCGCAGCAGCCGAGCAGCGCGGCGTTGCCCGCGAAGCAGTAGCCGCTGGCGATGCCGATCAGCGGGACGAGCCCGCTGAGCTCCGCGAACAGGGCGAACGCCCGGCAGTCGAGGCCGGCGACGACCGGCATGTCGACATCGCCGGGCCGTCCGCCGCCGCCCTCGGCGAACAGCACGACCGGCAGTCGCCGTCGCGCGGCGATCTCGAACAGCCGGTCCTTCTTGGCGTGGTTGCGCCAGCCCTGGGTGCCAGCGAGGACCATGTAGTCGTAGGACATGATCACGCAGCGCTCGCCGTCGATCTCACCGATCCCGCCGACGAGCCCGTCTGCGGGGGTGCGTGCGATCAGCTCCTCGCGCGAGCGCCGGCGCTCCTGCGCGGCGAACAGCAGTGGCCCGTACTCGACGAACGTGCCGTCGTCGACGAGATCCGCGAGGTTCTCGCGCGCGGTCCGCCGGCCGCCGTCGTGGCGGCGCGCGACCGCGTCAGCGCGCGCTGCGTCGAGGCCGATCTCGTGACGCTCGCGCACCGCGCGCACGTCGGCGCGCTCACCGGACTCGCGCTGCTCGGCGGGCTCCGCCCGCCCGGCGCGCGGAGCGTCGCGGGGCTCGAGCGTGAGCAGCAGCTGGCCCTCCTCGACCGCGTCTCCGACCGCGACCGCGAGCGCGCGCACGACGACGTCGGCCTCGGCGAGCACCTCGTGCTCCATCTTCATCGCCTCGAGTACGACGAGCGGCGTGCCGGCCGCGACGTGCGCGTCCGGCGGTTGCGGGAGTGCGACGACGACAGCGGTGAAGGGGGCTGTGAGCGAGTGCTCTGCCGATGAGGCCATCGACGGATCATCGCTGACCGCGCCCGCGAGCGGCTCGCCGCGCATCGGGCTGTGCTGTGACCGAGGTTTCCTCGGTAGTGGCGTGTTGGTGGTGTCGCGCCGTGTGTTGGGCTGTGCTGTGACCGAGGTTTCCTCGGTAGTGGCGTGTTGGTGGTGTCGCGCCGTGTGTTGGGCTGTGCTGTGACCGAGGTTTCCTCGGTAGTGGCGTGTTGGTGGTGTCGCGCCGTGTGTTGGGCTGTGCTGTGACCGAGGTTTCCTCGGTAGTGGCGTGTTGGTGGTGTCGCGCCGTGTGTTGGGCTGTGCTGTGACCGAGGTTTCCTCGGTAGTGGCGTGTTGGTGTTGTCGCACCGCAGCGTGCGGCGTTGCGATGACGGAGCTTTCCTCGGTGGCATCTGCGGGGGTCCTCGAGAAGCAATTACCATCCGGCGGATGTCCTCGCGAGCGCATCAGCAGACGGCTGCCGAGCGGCGCGAGCTGCTCAAGGAGGTGCTCGCGCGAGCGCGATCGTGCGAGCGCTGCCCGGAGCTGGCGGGAACGCGCAAGACGGTCGTGTTCGGCGCGGGCAACGCGGACGCGGAGCTGATGTTCATCGGGGAGGCGCCGGGAGCGAGCGAGGACGAGCAGGGCGTGCCGTTCGTGGGGCGCGCGGGGAAACTGCTCGAGACGCTGCTCGACGAGATTGGGCTATCGCGTACCGACGTGTTCATTGCGAACACGTTGATGTGCAGACCGCCGGGCAATCGCGACCCCCTGCCGGGCGAGCTCGAGAACTGCCAGGAGTATCTCCTGCGCAAGGTCGAGCTGATCCAGCCGACGGTGATCTGCACACTCGGCAACTTCTCGACGAAGCTGCTGCGCGGAGATCCGACGGGGATCACGCGCCTGCACGGGCAGGAGGAGGTGCTCGTGCTCGGCGCGCGCGCCGTGCGCCTGTACCCGATCTTCCATCCGGCGGCCGCGCTGTACACGCCGCGCATGCTCGAGACGCTGCGCGAGGACTTTGCGCGCCTGCCGTCGCTGCTCGCGCTCGGCGCGCCCTCGCAGCCGGCGGCGCCGGATAGTCCGGCGATGCCCGAGCCCGAGCCGCAGCCGGACCCCGCGCCGGCGCCGCCGCGCCAGGCGCCGGTGGAGCCCTCAGAGACTCAATCCGAGCGCGATCAGCTCGGATTGTTCTAGACACATGTCCAGCACGACATTCCCAGCAAAACAGGGATATACTCCAAAAGAACGAAAATTACTCCACAGGGTCTCAAGTCGGTCGTGAGAACTGCCGATGAAGATCCTGTCTCCATCCCTCCAGGAGTAACGACCGGCCCGCGCCCCATTCTCCCGCGGGTCGGTCAATTTAACGGGTCAGCCACGGGTGGCGAATCGGCCCAGGCAGGCTCTAGGCTCTCCGGGTGATCGTTCGCAGCGTCGAAACATCCGGTCCGGCAGAGACGGAAGCGCTCGGTGGTGAGTTGGCGGGTCTGCTCACGGACGGCGACGTCGTGCTGTTGAGCGGCGAGCTCGGCTCGGGCAAGACGACGCTCGTGCGCGGCGCCGCACGCGCGCTCGGCGTCAGCGACCCGGTCACGAGCCCGACGTTCAGCATCGCCCATCGCTACCGCACGGGCGGGGTGACGGTCTCGCACCTCGACCTCTACCGCCTGGCCGGCCTCGAGCAGGAGGACCCGGATCTGCTCGGCGACTATCTCGGTGCGGGGCGGATCGCGTTCGTCGAGTGGCCGCAGGACGGCGTCGCCGAGCTCGCCGGCGCGCGCCTGCACGTGACGCTCAGCCACGAGGGCGGCGATCGCCGCCGCGTCGAAGTCGACGAGCTCGCGCCGGCCCGGGCCGCGGGGCAGCCGCGGTGATCGTGCTCGGCTTCGACACGGCGACGACCGCGAGCGCCGCCGCGCTGCGCCTCGACGGTGGCGTCACGAGCGAAGCGCGCGATGACCCGGCGCCGGGCGCGCACCCGGGCCACGCGACGCGGCTGCTCGAGCTGGCACGCGAGCTGCTGCTCGAGGCCGGCATCGGTTGGAGCGCGCTGGCGCGCATCGCGGTCGGCGTCGGCCCGGGGACGTTCACGGGCCTGCGCGTCGGCATCGCGAGCGCGCGTGCGCTCGCGCAGTCGCTCGAGATTCCCGTCGTCGGCGTCTCGAGCCTGCGCGCGCTCGCCCAGGCGGCCTATCGCGCGGATGTCCGCGGCGCGGACGGGCGCGCCGCGGAGCTGCTGCTGGCGGTCATCGACGCGCGCCGCGGCGAGGTCTTCGCGGCGGCGTATACGCGCGGCGAGGGCGGCCTCGCACATGAGCTCGTGCCGGCGCTCGCGCTCGCGCCGGCGCAGCTGGGGAGCCTGCTCGCGCGAGCCGAAGAGGCGGACGGCCGGACGGCGCCGCAGTGGCTGGCGCTCGGCGACGGCGCGCTACGCTTCCGCGATGAGCTCGCCTTGCCGGGTGTCGAGATGGTGGGCGAGGAGTCGCGCTTGCATCGCGTGAGCGCGGCCGCGATCTGCGGGCTCGGCGCGCTCGTGGCGGAGGAGCAGGGCGGCGGACAGGTCGTGCCCGACTATCGCCGCCGGCCCGATGCGGAACTGGCGCTCGAGGCCGGCGCGGCGCGCGGCGCGGTGAAGCGATGAGCGCGCAGCGCAGCGTCGAGGCGGCGCCGGCATTCGAGATCCGCCGCCTGAGCTATCCGGACCTGCCGCAGGTGATCGAGATCGAGCGGCGCGTGTTCCCGACGCCGTGGTCGCTGGCGATGTTCGTGCTCGAGCTGTCCAAGCCCTCGGGCATCTGCCTGGCGGCGACCGACCGCGGCGGCGCGGCCGGCGAGGAGCGCCTGCTCGCGTACCTGATCTGCTCGCGCTATGACACGGTCTGGCACGTGATGAACGTCGCGGTCGACCTCGAGCACCAGCGCGGCGGCCTTGCTTCGGCGCTGCTGGCTGAGCTGTATGCGCTCGTCGATGACCTGGAGGCGCGATTCACGCTCGAGGTTCGCCGCTCCAACAGCGTCGCAATCCACCTGTACGAGCGCGAGGGCTTCCGGGCGGCGGGCATGCGCCGCCGCTACTACCAGGACAACGGCGAGGACGCGCTCGTGATGTGGCGCACGCCGGCGACCCTGCAGGGCTCGCTGGAGGACGTGCCGAACCCCGGGCCGGTATGACGGTCCTCGCGCTCGAGACGAGCTGCGACGACACGTGCGCGGCGGTGATCGACTGGGACGGGTCGATCCGCTCGAACGTGATCTCCTCACAGGAGGCGCATGGGCGCTTCGGCGGCGTCGTGCCGGAGATCGCCGCGCGACACCATCTCGAGCTGATCAACGCGATCGTCGAGCGCGCGCTGGGCGACGCGGGCGTCGGCCTCGAGCAGGTCGAGCTGGTGGCAGCGACGCAGGGCCCGGGCCTGATCGGGGCGCTGCTCGTCGGGCTCGCGACGGCGAAGGCGCTCGCGGCCGCGCGCGAGCTGCCGTTCGCGGCGGTCGATCACCTCCAGGGCCATGTCGCGGCGAACTTCCTGCTCGGCGGCGATGACAACGGCGACGGTGCGTTCGAGCCGCCGTTCCTTTGCCTGATCGCGAGCGGCGGGCACACGCTGCTCGCGCACGTCACCGAGCACGACGGCTTCGAGGTGCTCGGGCGCACGCTCGACGATGCGGCGGGTGAGGCGTTCGACAAGGGCGCGCGCATGCTCGGGCTCGGCTATCCGGGCGGCGCGGCGCTCGAGCGCCTCGCGGCCGACGGCGATCCCGAGGCGTTCCTGCTGCCGGGCTCCAAGGGCGAGCGTGCGCGCGGCGGGCGCGGCGCGCAGCGCGCGGCGTTCGCGGAAGGGCTCGACTTCTCCTTCGCGGGCGTCAAGACGGCGCTGCTGTACACGCTGCGCGAGCTCTCCGAGGCGGATGTCGCGGCGCGCGCGGCCGACCTCGCGGCGTCCTACCAGGCGGCGATCGTCGAGAACCTGGCGGGGCGCGCGGAGCGCGCACTGGAGCGCACAGGGATCGGCCGCCTCGCGCTCGGCGGCGGTGTCGCGGCCAACGGCGCGCTGCGGCGCCGCCTCGGCGAGCTCGATGTCGCGCTGCATGTGCCGACGCGCGCGCTGTGCACGGACAACGCGGCGATGATCGCGAGCGCGGCGCGCTACTGCGAGCGCCTGGACTACCCGCGCTACCTCGCGCTCGACGCGTATGCGAGCGGCGAAGCGCGGGCGTGAGCAGGGAAACTGCCGCCATGCCCGATCTCTCCCAGCCGCCTGTCGTCACCGTCTACTCCAAGCCCGACTGCCATCTCTGCGACGAAGCGATCCTGACGCTGCGCCGGATCCAGAGCGACTTCGTGTTCGATCTGCGCGAGCTCGACATCACCACCGAGGATGCGCTCCATCGCGCGTACTTCGACCGAATCCCGGTCGTCGCGATCGACGGCGAGGAGCTATGTGAATACATCGTGCAGGAGTCGCTCGTGCGCGAGCGTCTAGAGTCACGACGATGAGCTACGGAGAATCGGTGACGGGCGCCGTCGAGGCCGACCGCGGCGCGGGTGCGATCGCGACGGAGCGGCTCTCGCTGGGGGTCGCCGCGCGCCTGTCGCGTTACCTGCAGGTTCTCACGCAGGCGAAGAAGATGGGCAAGGAGACGATCTCCTCACAGGAGCTCTCCGACTACACGCACGTCAACTCGACGCAGATTCGGCGCGATCTGTCGGGCTTCGGCAAGTTCGGCAAGCGCGGCGTCGGCTACAACGTCGAGGCGCTCGTCTCGCAGATCCGCAAGATCCTGCGCACGGCCGGCCAGCACAACATCGCGCTGATCGGCGCGGGGCATCTCGGCAAGGCGATCGCGTCCTCGGAAATCTTCGCCGATCACGGCTTTCGCGTCGTCGCGATCGTCGACAACGACGACACGAAGGTCGGCACGAAGGTCGGCAACCAGGTCGTCCGTCACATCGACGAGCTGCGCCACGTGGTCGAAGAGGAGGAGATCGTCGTGGGCGTGCTCGCGGTGCCCAATCACGCCGCGCAGGGACTCGCGAACGAGCTCGTCGAGTCGGGCGTGAAGATCATCTTCAACTACTCCGAGTCGCTGCTCGACGTGCCGCCGGAGGTGACCGTTCACACCTCGAGCCCCGCGGTCGATCTGCTCTACGCCCTGTACTTCTATCTGACCTGAAGGCCCCGAGGAGCCGCGCGCGCGTCACACTCGACAGAGGCAACCGCACGAGATGATGAGCCTGGATCTAGACCGAGCAGCGGAGACCTTCGCCGAGTCATCGGACTTCACGGTCGGCGTCGAGGAGGAGTTCGCGATCCTCGACCCGGAGACGCTCGATCTGGCACCGCGCTTCGAGGAGCTGCGTGCGGTCGCCGAGCGCGACAGCGTCCTCTCCGACGGCATCACCGGCGAGCTGATCTCCTCGGAGATCGAGATCATCTCGGGCCGCGCGAGCGACCTGGGCGATGCGCTTCGCAAACAGCGCGAGCGGCGCAGGAGCCTGTTCGCGCTCGCGCGCGCGCACGGCGCTGCGCTGGGAGCGACCGGGACGCACCCGTGGGCCGACTATCGCGAGCAGCCGATCATCGACACCGAGCACTACCGCCGCGTCGAGGACGGGCTGCGCTATGTCGCCAAGCGCAACAACACGTTCAGCCTGCACGTGCACCTCGGCGTGCGCGACCTCGACCGCGCGGTGCGCGTCTGCGACCGCCTGCGCGGCGTGCTGCCGCTGCTGCTCGCGGTGTCGGCGAACTCGCCGTACATCGACGGTTGCGACAGCGGCCTGCACTCGGCGCGCACGCAGAGCTTCACGAAGAGCTTCCCGCGCTGCGGGATCCCGGACGCGTTCGGCGGCTGGCGCGCCTACCGGGAGTACATCGAGTTCCTGCAGCGGACGAACTCGATCGTTGAGTTCACGCAGGTGTGGTGGTCGGTCAGGCCGCACTTCAGCTTCGGCACGGTCGAGGTGCGGATCTGCGATGTGCAGGCGACCGCGCAGGAGTCAGACGCGCTGGCCGCGCTGATGGTCGCGTGCATCGCGCAGGCGACGCGCGACGTCGATGAGGGCGTCCCGTTCGACGATCCCGCGCCGCGGCTGATCGAGGAGAACATGTGGCGCGCGATCCGCTTCGGCCTCGACGGCAAGCTGATCGACCTGCAGCGCGCGCAGGAGTACCCGGCGCGCGCGGCGATCGAGCGGCTCGGCGAGTGGACCGCGCCGGTCCGCGCTGAGCTCGGGATCGACCTGGTCTTCCCGGAGCTCAACGGCGCGCAGCGCCAGCGGCGCATGATCGACGGCGGGGCGACACGCGAGGAGGTCTTCGCGATGTCGGTCGCAGAGACACGAGAGACGTATTCGGAGGAGATCAAGGTATGAGCACGGACCCGACAGATCGACCCGCGGGCGCGCCCGGCGCCGCGGGGCAGCCGAGCGAAGAGGAGCTGCGCGCGGCGTATGAGGCGGAACTGAGCCGCGTGAGCACCGCCGACATCATCGCCCAGACGGTCGTCTCGCTGCTGAACGTCGGCGCGCGCCGGCTCGGGCTCGGCGGCGAGGCGCAGGGTGAGCAGGCGCAGCCGCGCGATCTCGAGCAGGTGCGCGACGCGATCGATGCCGCGCGGGCGCTCGTCGCGATCCTCGAGCGCACGATCCCACAGGAGCTAGCGCCGCTGCGCGATGCGCTCTCGCGGCTGCAGATGGCGTATGCGCGCGAGGTCGGGCCGGGCGCCGCGGAGGTGCCGCCGACAGCGGCCGGCGAGGCGCCGGCGCCGGCGCCGGGCGCTCCCGCGGCGGAGCAGCCGCCGCCGGGGGATGGCCCGGGCCCGGCGGAGGCGAGCGGCAGGTTGTGGGTGCCGGGCCGATGAGCGCGCGCGGGCGCGGCTGAGCGCGGCGGGCGCCGCTGGGAGTCACCTCGACGGCCGGCACGATAGACTCCGCCCGCGTTTGTACCGGATAGGCGCTCGCTCGGAGCGCTCCGGCGGACAAATGTGCGCGCGACAGATCCTCGCGCGGCACGCAACCAAGACCGCGGAGGATTTCTGTTGAGCAGCTTTCTGACGAACCATGGGGTCGTCGTCGCCCTCGTATGTGCCGTATGTGCAGTCGTGTACGGCCTCGTGACGACGCGTTCCCTGCTTGCCCTCTCGCCGGGCAACGAGAAGATGCAGAACATCTCGCTGGCCGTTCAGCAGGGGGCTCGCGCCTATCTGAACCGTCAGTACGCGACGATCGCGATCGTCGGCGTGTTCCTGTTCATCGCGCTGATCTTCATCCAGAACATCGCGGTCGCGTGTGGATTCCTGATCGGCGGCGTGCTGTCGGGCTCGACGGGCTACATCGGCATGAACGTGTCGGTGCGCGCGAACGCGCGCGTCGCGGAGGCGGCGCGCGGCGGCGTCTCGCCGGCTCTGCAGGTCGCCTTCCGTGGCGGCGCGATCACCGGCCTGCTCGTCGTCGGGCTCGCGCTGATCGGCGTATCCGGCTACTACGGCGCGCTGACATCGTTCTTCAACGACAGCCCGAAGACGGCGGTCGACGCGCTGATCGGCCTCGGCTTCGGCGGCTCGCTGATCTCGGTGTTCGCGAGGCTCGGCGGCGGCATCTTCACGAAGGCCGCGGATGTCGGTGCGGACCTCGTCGGCAAGGTCGAGGCGGGGATCCCCGAGGATGACCCGCGCAACCCGGCGACGATCGCGGACAACGTCGGCGACAACGTCGGCGACTGCGCGGGGATGGCGGCGGACCTGTTCGAGACCTACGCGGTCACGGCGATCGCGGTGATGCTGCTCGGCGTGCTCACCTTCCACGAGTCGACGCGCGTCGTGCTGTACCCGCTCGTGATCGGCGGCGCCGCGATCATCGCCTCGATCATCGGCACGTTCGCGGTGCGCACGAAAACCGACAACGTCGAGCGCGCGCTGCTGCAGGGCCTGCTCGTCTCCGGCGTGCTCGCTGCCGCGGCGTTCGCGCCGATCACCTACTGGCTGATGCGCAACATCACCTTCAGGGTCGTCGGCAGCTCGGTCAACACGCCGAGCTGGGGCCGCCTGTACCTGTGCTCGCTGATCGGCATCGCGGTCACCGCGCTGCTGTTCGGGCTGACCGAATACTACACCTCGACCCGCTTTTCGCCGGTCAAGAAGACCGCGAAAGCGTCGATCACTGGGCACGCGACGAACATCATCCAGGGCTTCTCCTCGGGGCTGCAGGCGACGGCGCTGCCGGCGATCGTGATCGTGCTCGGGATCCTCGGCTCGTGGAAGCTCGCGGGCGGCGGCATCACGGGGATCTACGGGATCGGCGTGGCGGCCGTCGGGCTGCTGTCGCTGACCGGACTGATCGTCGCGCTCGACGCGTTCGGCCCGATCACCGACAACGCCGGCGGGATCGCCGAGATGGCGGACCTGCCGGAGGAGGTGCGCAAGGTCACCGACCGCCTCGACGCGGTCGGCAACACGACCAAGGCGGTCACGAAGGGCTACGCGATCGGCTCGGCGGTGCTCGCGGCGATCGTGCTGTTCGCGGGCTTCGAGAAAGAACTCGAGCTGAAGGCCGGGCACCTGATCAACTTCGGCATCAACGAACCGCCTGTCCTGATCGGCCTGATCCTGGGCGGCATGATGGTCTGCCTGTTCGCGTCGCTGTCGATCGAGGCGGTCGGCCGTGCCGGCGGCGCGGTCGTCGAGGAGGTGCGCCGCCAGTTCCGCGAGCACCCCGGCATCATGGACTACAGCGAAGAGCCCGACTACGCGACCTGCGTGGACATCGTCACGAAGACGGCGCAGCGCGAGATGATCCTGCCGTCGCTGCTGCCGATCCTGCTGACGCTCGTCGTCGGGCTGATCGACGAGCAGGCGCTCGGCGGCCTGCTGATCGGCGTGATCGTCGTCGGCTACTTCTTCGCGGTGATGATGACCGCGGGCGGTGGCGCGTGGGACAACGCGAAGAAGCTGATCGAGGACGGTGCGTTCGGCGGCAAGGGCTCTGAAGCGCACGCCGCGTCGGTGACCGGCGACACGGTCGGCGACCCCTTCAAGGACACCGCCGGCCCGGCGATCAACCCGATGATCAAGGTCGCGAACATCGTCGCGATCCTGATCATTCCGCTGATCACCTGATGTGAGAAGCCGCACATGTGCGGCTTCACCGGACAGTGCATGCACTGTCCGGCCGGGGGGGCGCATGCGCCCCCCGGAACGACTCCGCCAGCACGGGAATAAGCTCAGGATGAGATGAACGGCCGACAGCTGCACCGGATCAGCACGTTGGTGCTGTCGCTGGCGATGGTCGCGATCGGCTTCGCGTTGGTCGTGCAGGCGCTCGACGGGGACGGAGGCGTGTTCTCGCCGCGCCTGCTGCTCGGCCTGCTGTTTCTCGCGGCGGGCTGCGGCCGGGGCTATATCGAGTTCAGGCGCGGTCGCAGGGCGTGAGCGCCGAGCGGGGCCCTGACGGCGAGAGCCAGTCCGAGCTGGCGGTCCGCTCGCGCGTGATCGCGCGCCGCAGCATCGGCTCGCCGATCCTGTTCACGATCGTCTACTCGTCGCTCGCGAGCGCGATCTACTTCTCGCTCGGGGTCATCGCCGGGCATGCGCTCGGCCTCACGCCGCTGGTCTTCCTGATCGCCGCGGGGCTGTTCGCGCTGACGACGATGACGTACGTCGAGGGCGCCTCGCTGCACCAGGATCGCGGCGGCTCGACGGTGTTCGCGCGCTACGCGTTCAACGAGCTCGTCAGCTTCATCGCCGGCTGGGCGATCCTGCTCGACTACGTGATCCTGATCGCGGTCACGTGCTACTCGGCGACGCAGTACCTGAAGACGTTCTGGAGCCCGCTCGGCAACCGCGGCGAGGCCCTCGGCCTGGCGCTCGCGTTCATCGCGATCGTCGTGCTCGGCAACATCCGCGGCTTCAGCGGGCGGCGCACGCGGCGCGTCGGGCGGCTGCTCGCCGGCGACCTCGCGCTGCAGGGCTTCATCGTCGTGCTCGGCCTCGCGCTGTTCTTCAGCCCGCACGCGCTCGCCGACTCGATCCACCTCGGCAGCTCGCCGACCTGGTCGAACCTGATCTTCGCGCTGACGATCGCGGTGATCTCGTTCACGAGCCTCGAGTCCGCGTCCGGGCTCGCCGGGGAGGTGCGGATCAGCCGTGCGGGGCTGAAGCGCTTCGTCGCGAGCACGACCGCGACCGTGATGTTCCTGTACGTCGGCATCGGCCTCGTCGCCGTCAGCGCGCTGCCTGTGAGCAACGGGCAGACCGAACTCGCGACGCGCTATCTCGACGATCCGATGATCGGCATCGTCAAGCAGGTGCATCCGCACTGGCTGGCGCAGACGCTGATGTACGTCGTCGCGGCCCTCGCCGCGGTCACGCTCGTCGCGGCCGCGAACTCGGCGATGCTCGGCCTCTCCAGGCTCGCGTACTCGCTCTCGACCAACCGCCAGATCCCGAGCGGCCTCGGCCGCCTGCATCCGGTGCGCTCGACGCCGTATGTGCTGATCATCTTCGCCGGCCTGATCGCAGCCGCGCTCGTCGCGCCCGAGAACCTCGACTTCCTGATCGGCATCTACGCGTTCGGCGCGATGGTCGCGTTCACGATCGCGCATCTGTCGATCTGCCGGCTGCGCTACACCGAGCCGGCGCGCGACCGCCCGTACAAGATCCCGCTGTCGATCAACTTCCGCGGCGGCGAGCTGCCGCTGCCGGCGCTGTTCGGCGCGCTCGTCTCGGCCGCCGGCGCGGTCGCCGTCCTCGTCGTGCACGAACCGGCCCGCTATGTCGGGCTCGGCTGGATGGCCGCGGGGATCGCGATGTATGTGATCTACCGCCGTGCCGATGAAACCTCGCTGCTGAGGCGCGTGACCGTCTCGCCGAAGATCCTCAGCGCGGAGCCGCCGAGCGAACGCGACTACGGCTCGGTGCTCGTGCCGCTGTTCGGCACCGACCTCGACGACGACATCGTGCAGACCGCCGCGCTGCTCGTCTCCGGCGAGCAGACCGACGAGGCGGCGATCGACGCGGCGACGATCGAGGCGCTGTGGCTGTTCGTGATCCCGATGTCGCTGCCGCTCGATGCCGGCCTGCCGGAAGCGCAGATCAAGCACGCGCGCGAGCGGCTCGCGCGGGCGAAGGCGGTCGGGGAGGAGTACACGGGCGTCCAGGTCGCGACCGCGACCGTGCGCGCGCGGCGAGCGGGCTACGCGATCGTCGACGAGGCGCGGCGGCGCGGCGTCGAGGCGATCGTGCTCGGCGCCGAGGAACCGTCGCTGATTCGCGGCGGCGGGCGCCTCGGCGGCCACGGCGGCCCACTCGAGGGATTTGTCGGCGACGTGACCAAGTACGTCGTGCGCAAGGCCGGCTGCCGCGTGATCGTCACCGCTCCCGGCGCGCGCGACTCGCCCGTCGAGCTCGCCAGGCGGGCGCATCGGGACGATGCCTCCATCGTCTAACCTGCGCCTTATGGTCTACTCGTCCATCCAATGTTCGTCCTGATCGTCGGCGCCGGCCGCGTCGGCTCGGCGGTCGCCAAGTCCGCGCTCGCGGCCGGCCACGAGGTCTCGGTGCTCGACGCCGACCCGCTCTCGCACGAGCGCCTCGACGCGGGGCAGAGCAAGACGTGGGAGGACTCCGGCGGCCAGTTCACGGTCGGCACCGCGCTCGAGACCGACGCGCTGATCCAGGCCGGGATCGAGCGCGCGGATGTCTTCATCGCGTCGACCGCCGGCGACAACACGAACCTCGTGATCGCGCAGATCGCGCAGAAGCGCTTCGGCGTCGAGAAGTCGATCGTCCGCGTGATGGACCCCGCGCGGGCCGACTGGTACGGCGAGCAGGGTCTGCAGACGATCTCCCCGACCAAGCACGCGATCGAGATGTTCCAGCGCGCGCTCGAGCCGGCGACGGTGTAGCGCGCCATGTACGCGATCATCGCCGGCGCCGGCAAGGTCGGGCGCAACCTCGCAAGGGAGCTGATCAGCAAGGACCACGAGGTCACGCTGATCGAGTCCTCGCGCTCGAGCTATCTCGCCAACGAGGACGAGTTCGAGCACGCCGTCCAGTACGGCGACGCGACCGAGCTGTGGGTGCTCGAGCGCGCCGGCATCCAGCGCGCCGACCTCGTGATCGCGGTCACCGGCGATGACGAGGACAACATCCTCGTCTGCCAGGTCGCCAAGGAGAAGTACCTCTGCGACCGCATCATCGCGCGCGTCAACAACCCGCGCAACCACGATCACTTCCGCTTTCTCGGCATCCAGCCGGCGGTCTCCGCGACCGACCTGATCCTGCGCCTGATCGAGCACGAGGTCCCGCGCTACGGGCTCGTGCACCTGCTCGCGCTCGAAGAGGAGCGCCTCGAGATCATCGAGCTCGAGGTCACCGCGGACGCGCCGACGGTCGGCGAAAAGGTCACCGACATCGACCTGCCGGAGGGCAGCCTGATCATCTCCGTGCTGCGCGGCAAAGCCGGCTTCGTGCCGAAGCCCGACACGGTGATCGAAGCCGGCGATGAGGTCCTGCTCGTGCTCGACCCCGGCCTCGAGGAGGCGATCACCGCGTTCTTCGCGCCGAACGGGCACCCTGCCGCGTTCTGAGCGCCGCCGATCGCGCGCCCCGGCCGGTCCTCGCGGGTACGACATAGCTGTGCTGTACAGTCGGCGGCCTGTTGCTGCGCTGCTCACGCTCTGCCACGATCGCGGTGCTCGTCATGCTCGCCCTCGGCTTCGCCGGGACGTCGCGCGCATCGGCCGATGTGTGCACCGGTGGCGACCCCTACGAAGCGTCCGGCGCACCTGAATCACGAGTCGACGGCCTCCTCCCGTTTCTCGCCAGCCCGCGCTGGTCGAAGGAGGTGTTGCCGTCGTGGGAAATCGAACAAGCCTCGACGCCGTGGACGTCTGCGCTGGCGTACGCGTGGTACCGCTACGCGCGGCTGTGGGGCACGTCAAGCACAGCGGCATGGTGGGTCGTGTCGGGCGCCGCATGTTACGACAAGGGTGAAGGACAACCGCCGTACGGCAGCGCTCAGGCCGGCGCGCCATATGCGGACTACCCGGCGGAAGTGTGCATCCTCGTCTACGTCAGCCTGTCGATAGACAGCTCGACCTGCGAGAACAAACTCGAACTGTCGGCCTCCGCTCCGCCCGTCGAAGTCGAGCGCGGGGGGAACAGGCTGCTGTCAGGGTTTGCCCCGCCGGGCACCGGGTCGGTCGAAGTGCACCTCCAGAACGGCAGCGCGACGTTCCCCGCGGTCGGCGGCATCTACGGCGGGAGCGTGAACGCGCACATGGGCAGGGCCCTCAGCACCACGGACCTGCCCGCTGTGGTGGCGCGCACCCCGGCGCCGGTCCTGCTCGTGGACCAGACGGGGCTCGTCAGCTCGTTCTCGGCCAGCAGGCCGCGCCTCGCGAGCGTCGCGGCGAGGATCAGGGCGAGCATCCCCTCCGTCAGCGCACTAGACCTCGGTGACGCCGTCGCCGGGCAGCGCGCACACGACAGCGTGCTCTACGCCCCAGGCGCGAGCACGCTCGCGAGGCACGTCGCGCATGCTTTGCGTGCGCCCGCGCCCGACCCGCTCGGCGCCGGTGAACGCAAAATGTTCGGAGCGCTCGCGCAGGTCGTCGTGCTCGTCGGACGCAGCGACTAGATCAACGCGCCGTTCGGCGAGGCGTCTCCCGAAGTGGCTATTCTCTAGCGCACACTGTCCGGGATAGTCCAATTGGCAGTGACGCCCGGTTCTGGTCCGGGAGATTGGGGTTCGAGTCCCTGTCCCGGAGTACCGAGAGCGCCCGTAGACAGGGCGCTTTCGTCGTTTCGGGGGCGCTTCGGGCCGGCATTTGGGCCAGCCGTGTCCCGCGGACCTCTAAGGGGCTCAACGCCTGGCGGCACAACGACGTCACGCCCAGGTGCCCCGTAGCTATGCTGAGACTGTGGTCCGGGCGATAATGCGGCCTGGGATGGATCTCGAGGAGACACGTGGTGCCGGATAGCCCCGCGATCGTTGAGCGTCCCGGTTCGTGGATCGGCACGGAGGAGCTCTGCGGGATACTTGCCGCGCGATGTCTGAGGAGTCCACGACCCCCGAGCTGGTGGAGCTTGTCCGCAGCCAGTTTGAGGCTTTGAATCGCCGTGATCTCGACGGGGTGATGAGCAGCGTTGCCGAAGACGGGGTCTTGGACGGGCGGGTGGACCTCGTGGAGGGTCGAGCGGCGATACGTGGCTTCCTTGACGAGTGGTTCGGGGCCTACGAGGAATTGGACTACGAGCTTGAGGAGGTCAGTCACCTCGGCGGTGGGGTTGTGTTTGCAGTGGCGATTCAGAACGGGCGTCTGGTTGGCAGCGACGGCCGTGTTCGACAGCGCGAGGGATGGGTCTACCTCTGGGTGGGAGGCTCGATCGCACGCCTCATGACCTCCGAGGTCGACGAGGCCCGTGCTGCTGCCGAACGCCTCGCCCAGGAACGGGGGTAGGCGATGTCCGAGTCGAGCATCCTGAGCAAGCGAGAGCAGAGCCAAGCGGTTCTGGATGCGCTCAACGCTCGCGACTGGCAGGCCCTCGCCGTGATGCCTTTCCACCCGGAGTACGAGTTCCGGTCGGCCATCGGCTCGGTCGAGGGTGAGGTCTACGTTGGGGTTCAGGGGTTGCGCGCTTGGGCCGAAAGCGTCGACTCCGCCTTCGACGGCTTCCACATCGAGTTGTTGGAGTGCCGCGAAGCGGGCGACGAACAGGCCGTCCTGCTGTTTCGTCTGACGGGGACAGCCAGAGGAAGTGGCATCGCGCTTGACACCCGTCTCGCGCACCTGGCGACATGGCGCGAAGGCGAGTTCTGGTGCCAGGTTGCGTACGCCGACTCCAAACAGGCATTCGAAGCCGCAGGCCCGGCGGAGTAGGCGATGTCGCAGGAGAACGTCGACCTGATCCTGAGCGTGCAGCCAGCTGGCAACGTTGACCTGGTCCAGCTTCACCGGAACGACGAGGCATGGGCCGCATGGATGCGATGGCACCTTGTGGTCACTGGAGTCGAGTGAGAGCTCGGCGACCGGAGACAAGATCACCATCGGGGAATCCGAAGACACCCTGTATGACGCCACCGGAGGCGAAAGCGTGTCCGCCACGAAGGTCGGGGACACCTCGGACGCCAACCCCTATCCCGACGAAGGCGAACACACCCAGGAAGCGATCAGCGATGACGGAAGCCTGATCGTTCTCGACGACGGGTCCGTCTGGGACGTCTCGTCAGCAGACCAGGCCACAACAGCAACTTGGACACCGCGAACATCGAAGTCAAGGAAGGCAACGCCAGCCCTGACTACAAGCTCATCAACACAGACGACGAAGCAATCGCCGACGCGGGCTACATCGGCGACAAGTAGCGGCGGTGAGCCACTCGTGGGCCATTCGTGCTCGAATCTAACCGGATTCAACCGGACTAGACCGGATTGACGGGTTAGGGCGTTTTACCTGCACTGGAGCCATATTTGGCTGTACAGCACGGATCGCAGCGTAGGGCTGCCTACGGTTCGAGTCCTTGTCCCGGAGTACGCCGACGCCCCGTAAACACGGGGCGTTTCGCGTTCTAGGGGCCGCTCGCGAGGAGGTCTGGCGAAACTCGCTACGCCGACGCGGCGGCGAGGCTTACGACGCTGGCGGGCAGGGCTCATGAGCGCCCTCAAACATGTAGCCGCCTGGATGCGGACAAAGGTGCTCCAGATACGACCTGATCGTGCCTTCGTTGCGCCTCATGCAGAGCTCGTAGCCGCGGTTGCTCGGTTCGTTTCCGCAACGGGCGTAGGTCGCTTCGATGAAGTCGATCCGCTGCTGGTAGGGAAGCTGCTTGCTCGTGCCACATCCCAGTAGCCCCGCCGCCGCGATCACCGCTGCGATCACCTGCCCTCGTCGCACTCTGAGAGTATCTCGCAGGCCGAGGTGGCGGCTACGCCGTGAGCGGCACGCGATCCATGCCATCCTTCCTCACCGATTCGGTAGCGATGGCCGTGTCATGCGGTTGGAGCCGCGACCACCGGGCGGGCTCAGTTTTTCGCCAACATCACCAGCAGGAACAGCACGATGGCGACCATAGGTCGGGACCCGGCAGCGGTGGCCGCGACCGCGGCGCGCCCAGGAATCCCACGCCGCCGGAGCGCCGCTCGGCGTCGGTGCTGACGTCACGCCGGAGGTTGGGCCGGCGGCTCCTGCGCCTCGGCGTCGGCTGGCCGCCGGACGGCCCCAGCCTGTTCCCGTGAGTGAGCTACTCGGCGAGGCCGAGGTCGGCGAGCGCGCGGTCGCGATCCCAGTACAGCGCCAGCCGAGTGACCTTGCCGTCGCGGACATGGAACACGCTGGCCCTGCGCTGGTCCACCTCCACGCCGCTGCCCGCCCCGCGACCTCTCATCCGACTCAAGACGAGCACGGACCCATCATCAAGCTCGCGGTATTCCTCTGCGTCAAAGCAAAGTGTCTCCCACAGATCGACGAAGGCTTCGACTCCCGGCGCTGCTGCGATCCCCGTTCGCGTGCTCGGCTCCGGACCGTCGGGGACCACGAACTCCATGCCCGGATCGGCCCATTCCGGCTTCGCTCTGAACTCACCCCGTTCCCATTCGGCGTAGATCGAACGCACGAGGTCCACGTTCTCCTGCGACATCGCCTACTCCTTCAGCCCCGCCGTTGCGAGAGCCTCTGCTGGATCCCAAAATCCCTGTATGCGGATGATCTTCCCGTCCCGGAAGGTATAGATATAAGCGCTGGGCTGGTCGAACTCGATCCCCGTGTGGCGCGCTCTCGCGCGAAAGCGGTGGATCGTCACCAGGCAGTCGCCCGAGCCCACGGTTCGCTGGAGTTCGCTCGTCATCTCCTCATAGGGTTCAGCCCAGCTCTCTATAGCTTCCATCGCACTCTGGGGGCCGTGGAAAACATCGCCAGCGTGATCAGGCAGATCGTAGTCCTCGTAGGTGACCTCCCGATCGAGGGGAGGTCGGTCCGCCTCGCCCCGTCTCCATGCCGCCAAGACTGCCTGTACCGTCTGGCCCGAATACACCGCCAGCATCGCCTGAAGATTCTCGACGTTGGCGTCCGACATCGCCTACCCCCGTTCCTCGGCGAGGCGTTCGGCGGCAGCACGGGCCGCGTCGATATTCAGATAGTTCGTCTGCTGCTCAAGCACACCGTCGGTCCACACGGCTACGGTTCCAAGACGGGTTTGGACGACCCCGCTGCTGCCGTCAGGACGGCCAGTGAAGGTGACCGCGGCAAACGCGACTCCGGTGCCGAGATCGACGATCTCCTCGATCTCGCCCTCGAACTCCTCGTATGGACTCAACAGATCTTCGTAGAGGCCACGGATCGTCGCAGCCCCCTTGAACATGCCGATCTCAGCTCCTCCAAAGATGGCGTCCGCCGCGTAGAAGGCTTCGAGCGCGTCGAAGTCGCGCTCGAGCATAGCCGTAAGCGCGCGGCGTGCGAACTCCACCAAGTCGGGGGTCGTGGACTCCTCAGCCATCACCCGGCCAGTATCCCGCAGACCTCAGAGTGCCCGTTGGATCGTCGTGATCGCCTCGGGTTCGACCGAGAGCATTGCGAGGCTCGCCCGCGCGCCGTACGCCGGAAGGAACGGGACTCGGAAGCGGAAGGAACGGGACTCGGAAGCGATACCCGCGAAGCCGCTGCGGGCAGTCTGCGGCAGCCTAGTCGCCGAGTTCCGGGCGCCGGTCTCGGTCACCGGAGCGGCGCGATAGTAGCGGGCGGAAGCACATCTCCTGCTTCACTTGCTGGCCAGCCAGTCAAACTGACGGAACAATTCAGTTGACTTGCGCGCGCAGATGTGATTGTCTCGCACCGCACCATCGCCTCAAATCTACTGAGCCAGACTGGGGGGGAGACCGATGGATTCGGACCTGGAGACGAAGGCAACGAGTCGACGGAAGCGCAGGGCGCTCCGAGCTATGGCGGTCCCGTCCCTCTCCCGACCCACAGGGATCTTGCTCCTCGCGCTTGTCGGAGCGCTTCTTCTAGCAACGACAGCTGTTGCCGGCGGCGGCTCTGGGCCTCCCGTGAACACCGAACTGCCTTCGATTGGCGGAACGCCCACAGAAGGCAAATCACTGAAACTCAAAGAAGGAAAGTGGACCGGGGAATCGCCGATCAAAGTCAAGGTGCTGTGGTGGGAACGCTGTCCCGAAGGCTCTTCGTGTGAACGAATCGGCGGTGCCACCGAATCGAGCTATGTCCTCCAGGCCGCGGACGTCGGCGACAGGATCCAGGTGACGGTGCTCGCCGAAAACAACGCCGGGAAAGTGGAAAAGGCCTCCACCCAGACCGAAAAGGTAGCGGGGGTGTCGCCCAAAAACGAAACGCCGCCAAAGATCGAACAAGGGGAACCGGAGGAAGGCGAGTTGATCTCCGCGAACGCGGGCAAATGGCAAGGGACGCCTGCGCGAAGCTACACCTACGTCTGGGAAACGACCTGTCCGAAAAAAAAGTGCTCGTTTGTCTCAAGGGAAACCACAACTCACGCAGAATCGAGCTATCGCGTTCCCTCCGAAGCGATCGTTGTCGCGGAAAAAGCGACGGTGACGGTGACCGTCACAGACGAAAACGTCGCGGGCAGCAAGTCCGCCACCTCGGCCGCCACTCAGGCGGTCAAAGCGGGTCCACCTGCGAACGTGGAAGCTCCGACGATCGAAGGCGAAGCCCGTGAAGGACACCGACTCACAGCCAACCACGGCACGTGGGCCGGTACTCAGCCCGTCAACTCGTTCGAATATCACTGGGCTGCTTGCAACGCGATCAGCGGCTGCACCCCGGTCGGCACCAACAGCACCACGTATACACCGACGGGCTTCGAAGTGAGAGCCGGCGACAAGCTGATGGTGACCGTCACTGCCAAAAACTCAATAGGGTCCACCAGCGTCGCCTCGAGTTCGGTCGGGCCGATTGCCGGTAGCTCGCCCGTGGTGAAGGTCGCACCGATCCTCACTGGGTTGGCCGAAGAGGGCCAGCCGCTCACCGTTAGCTCCGGCACCTGGGAAGGGACCGAACAGGAAGGAGCTGAACCGCTCAGCTACACATACCAGTGGCAGCTGTGCAAGGCCGGCACATGCGCGAACATCGCGGGGGCCACATCGCCGTCGTATCAGCTCGTCGCCGAAGACGTCGGCGCGAGTCTGCAGGCGATCGTCAAGGCCAAGGGCTACGTCGAACCGCCTGGCGAAGCGACGTCCAATCAGAGCGCGGAAGTGGGAAGCGGCTACGACGTCGTCAGCTGGGGGGAAAACTACCGCGGCGACCTCGGCACGATCTACCGCAACGGGGGCGAACCGAACCCAGTCTCGGCTGAACTGCCGCCGCTGGTGCAAGTCCAACACGACGCTGGCGTCACGCCCCAGGGAACCGTGGTGACGTGGGGGCTCGACAAGGACGGCGCGCTCGGCAACGGCGACAGCGAATACCGGTCCTCTTGGGAACGGCCCGGCGGGTACTCCGAAGTCGTGGAAGTCAAGAACGAAAAGCAGGTCGCACTCACGAACGTAAAGCAGGTCTCCGCCGGGGGAGGAGGGTACAGGCTCGCGGTGCTCGACAACGGCGAAGTGCGTACATGGGGCGGCGACCAATATGGGCAGTTCGGCATCTGGCAGGGCAACGCAGAACACGAAGTCGAGTGCAAACCGGCCAATTCCGATGCGGTGATGGAAGCACGCGGCTGCCCGACGAACACGGCGAAAACGCCGGAACTACCGGAAGCGGCGACACAGGTCGCGTCGGGCGGCGGCGCCGACTTCGCGGTACTGAAGAGTGGTGAGGTTTACGCATGGGGCTTCGACGACGATGGTCAGCTGGGCGTGGCGGAACCTGTGGAAGCGTGTCATCAAACGGAATTTGAGAAGAAAAACGAAGAGGGCCTGCCATGCGTCACGCGACCGAAGCCCGTGGTGTTTGCGAGCGGCGAACCGATTGGCGAGAAGCCAGGACAGCACGTAGTGCTGGTCGCGGCAGGCTCCGAAAGCGCCTATGCACTGCTGGAAAACGGTCATGTGCTCTCCTGGGGATCCAACTCCAAGGGCCAGATCGGCGCCAACAACGAACAGTGGAACCATTCGCAGGACACGCGGCCAACCGAAGTCGTGAACTTCAAAGGTGAAGCGCTGAGCGAAGTCAGCCAACTTGCGGCGAGCGAAAAACACGTGCTGGCGCTGATCAAAGGAGCCGTGTGGGGCTGGGGAGACGCCAACAAGGGCGAGCTCGGAGAAATCGACGAACATGAACACAAATGTGCGAAAGATGCCTGCGTGATAGCCGCGCAGGAGCTGGTCGGCCTGGAAAGCGGCGTCGAAGAGATCGATGCGGGAGGCTTCAACGGGTATGCGCTGAAGGGTGGTGAGGTGTACTCGTGGGGTAGCAACTCGGCTGGCCAGCTGGGCAACGGTGAACCGGTGAACGAAGGCACGGTGGGGGGAGAAGAAGAAGAAGAAGGAGGCGAATGTGCGACGGAAGGCAAGGAATGCAGGGCGAAGCCCGAGCCGGTGCTCGAACGATCGGGTAAACATGAACCGCTCGAGCACGTGCGGCGGTTTGCTGCCGGCTATCATTCGGTCTATGCGCTGGTGACGGGGACGAGACCGCAGCCGCTGGTGACGGTCACGACAAAAGAAGAAGCGTCAGGCCCGACCTTCACGACTTGCTGGCAGGAAATAGGAGGCGGTGAAAGGCTGAACTTCTCACCGTTGACGGCGATGCTCGAAGTCACAGTGACGGGCACCACGGAAAAGGGAAGCCCGGTGATCAAGGAAGCGACCGGAGAACTAGGCCTGCTCAAAGTGGGGATGGAGCTGTCCCACAGGGGTGCATTCGATGACCGCACGAAGATCGAAGCGCTGAACGTGCCGAAGGAAGGCCCGGGAGAAATTACGATGAGCAAGGGCGCCAACACGACACACACCGCCGAACCACCCGAAGAACCGGTGCAAATGACGTTCGAAACCACTGAAGGCGAAGACCAGCAGGACCCGATCGGTGGAGACACGTGCTTCACGGCGAGCCGATGGAAGGGTCTCGAATTGAAGACGGAAGCGTATGGCGTGCACCTGCACACTGAAGGCAAACCAGGCGGCGAATCGGAACAGAGGGTTTTCGCTGTGTTGCCGTAACGTCCGAGGGGCATCTAGCGGCTCGAGCCCCTGTCCCGAAGTCTCGGCCGCGGCCGTCAGGCCGCGCGCATTGATCCTCCGATCGCCTCATCATCGCCGGCGGGAGGGCGCGGCTCAGGGCGCGGCGCGAGCGCCCCGGCGCGCTGCTGCACTGTCTGCGTCCGGTTCGCGTGTGGCCGCGAGCCGCTCGCCGGCGGCGCGTCCCTGTTCGATGTCGCGGTAGTGCGTGACGCGGATCGCGATATCGCGATCCCAGACGAACACAGGTGCGTAGCGCAGGCGCAGAGCGGCGTTGCGACCGGCCGTGCGGCAATGCTGGACGGCGATCGCGTAGACGACACCGCTGCCGAGGTCGTGCAGTTGCTCGACCGTGACGGAATACTCATCGAAACCGCCGATCCAGTCCGTGAAGAACTGGCGGATCGCGGTGGGCCCTGTGTGCGTGCCGAGGCCCCACGGCGACACGTCCCAGACCGAATCGGGACCGTAGAAGCGCATCATCGCGTCGTAATTGCCGCTGTTGGCCGAAGCGAACGCGCTGCGCGTGAGATCGATCGCGCTGACGGTCGCCTGCTCGTGGGTCCTCACAGGGCAAGTATCGCGCAACGCCGGCGCAGCGCTGACACGATGCAGCTGGCGCGTGGAGCGCCTGCGGGGATCTACTCGGTGGCGGCCGGCGCCGTCTCCTCTGGTCGCGAGTCGACGAAGCTCGTTCGCGGCGCAGCCGGTGGTGGCGCCTGCCAGCCGTTCGCCGCGGTCGCGGCGCTCGAGCGGCGGCGATACCAGACGGCCACCGCGCCGCCGAGGCCGAGCGTCCCGATCCCGATCGCGGTCGCGGCGGCGACCGTGCCTGCCGCAGCGATGACGCCGGTTCCGAGCAGCACCTTCGGGGCCGCACGGCGAACGCGCCGGCGGGCGTAGATCATGCCGAGCGTGGTCGCGGTGGTGAGCAGAAGATCGTCGATCTGGCGGTCGAACCGCTTCGATTTGCGCATTTCAGATCCCCAATGCCTCTGCCTCGGCGGTCGCGAACTCCTCGTCGGTGAGCGCTCCCCCGGCGTGGAGCTGGGCCCCGGTTGCGGCGTTCCGCGCCAACGGGCGACAGCGTGCGAGCGGCATGTTGCTCTCCTCTGGTCGGTGATGGACCCGAGCAAACAGAAAATCCGGGCTGTGACCGATCGTACTCCGAGAGCCTGCGCAGGGCATCCTCACGGCGCGAGCGCCGCTCGGCGGCCGTCGTGCCCGTCGCGCGGCGGCTCGCAGGGCCGCAGCTAGACGCCGAAGCCGACGACGGCGATCGCCGCGATGCCGTCGAGCGCCTTGCGCGCCGAGTTGCCTTTGAATTTTCGCTTGCCGTTGCCCGCGCCCTGCGTGGTTGCGATCGTGATGTAGGTGTGCTGGCTGTCCGATTCCCAGATTGCGGCGATGCCGCGCTGCTTGTTCTGCACGGCTTCGTAGGCGAATGAATACGGCGCCTTGTCCGCGGGCGGAATGAAGAGGTCGCCGTGGAACTCCTTCGCGAGCGTCATGCCTGCGAGGTGGAAGCCCGCGGTCTGCTGTTCGTACTGCTTGTGCCAGGATTCGATCTCTTCCGGCGTGCCGCCGACTTCCTCCTCGGTTTGATCACCACGCCGGCCGCTTCGCCGTTGTGGATCTTGGCCTGCGCCTGCGCTTCGTTCTTGGGCGTCGCTCCGCTCCACGCGACGGCGCGGCACAGCGAGAAGCGGTAGGCCGCGTATTCGGGCTGTTCGGGCCCCTGCACGAGGAACGCGGTCGCGTTCTTGAGGTGGAATGCGCTCGCGATCGCCGAGACGCCGATGTAGGGGCAGTTCTCCGCGCCGGCGGCCGGTGCGGAGACGCCGAGCGCCGCCGTTGCCGACGCGAGGGCGAGCGTGACGATGACTGCGCGAGCCGTGCGTGAGCCTGCTCTCACGCAGCCATCGCACACCGATCCCGGAGGTGTGTCAGGGCAGCATCAGGCTGTGCAGCTCGTGCAGTCCGGGCGGCGCCGCCGCGGCCGGGTCGGGCATCTGCGTGGGGTCGCCCGCGAACACCACCGCGTTGATCGCCGGACCGAGGCGCTCGCTGTCGAAGCGCTCGGCGTCTGCCTCGGACTCCCACACGTCGATGACCTGAAAGACCCCGTCGATCTCGCCGGCGCAGTGCATCACGAGCCCGGCGGGCGGATCGCTCTCGACGCCCGCCTTGTCGTTGACAGCGTCGTAGATCGGTGCTGTCAGCTGTGGCGGTGCGGCTATGCGGATGAATGCCATCATGACTCCCTGGGTCGCCTGGTTGAGCTCTCGCCCGAGCGTACGCCCCCGCGCCTGAAACCGTCGGCCGGGCGCGCCGCCCGTGTGCGTCGCTGCGCCTAGATGAAGTCGTTGCCGGTGAGCGTGTACAGAAACGGCACGAACGGGACGATCACGGCGATGCCCCACGTGAGCCGCGCGATGAAGCCGAGGTCGCGGCGATAGAAAAGGAGGTTGATCCAGATCAGGAACACGGCGATCGGATGCAGGATGCAGAGCAGCAGTTCGAAGAGTTTCTTCATCACGCGAGCCTAGAGCACCTGCTCGCGCCCGGCCCGACGGTCCCTCGCCGAGCGGAGCTCCGGGCTCGGTATGCGCCGCTAGGGTCCGCGCATGAACTCGACACGCAGGCACCTAACGTATGCGAACGTCGCGGCCACGCTCGCGCTCGTGTTCGCGATGAGCGGCAGCGCGATTGCCGCGAAGCACTACCTGATCACCTCCACCAGCCAGATCAAGCCGAGCGTGCTGGCGAAGCTCCGCGCGAGCGCCAAGCCGGGCGCGGCGGGTGTGGCGGGAGCGCAGGGTCCGCAGGGACCACAGGGCCCGCGCGGGCTGACGGGGACGAGCATCGAAGGGCCGAAAGGCCTGCCGGGGAGCGCCGGCATCAGCGGTTATGAAATCGTCACCGGCAGCGAAGTCCAGAGTCTCAAAACAGGCGACAACGCGGCGTTCGCGAGCGCGTCGTGTCCGGCCGGCAAGAGTGTGCTCGGCGGCGGCTTCACGACGGATGACGCCGAAGCCGCGAAACCGTTCGCGATCGAAGACCTCCCGTCCGGCTCCGGCGGCTGGAAGGTGCTACTGCTCTCACCGGACCTCGCGGGCTACGGGCTGCAGGCCTATGCGATCTGCGCGACGGTGAGCGGCTGAGCGGCTGCTGCGCGCATCACGCGGCGGCCTGTGTCGCCCAGTCGCGATACAGCTGGTAGTAGCGGCCCTCGGCGGCGATCAGCTCGTCGTGCGTGCCCTGCTCGGCGATGCGGCCGTGCTCGAGCACGACGATGCGCCCGGCCTGGCGGATCGTCGAGAGGCGGTGCGCGATGACGATCGAGGTGCGGCCCATCAGCAGCCGCCGCAGCCCTTGCTCGATCCGCGCCTCGGAGTGCAGGTCGACGTTCGAGGTCGCCTCGTCGAGGACGAGGATCCGCGGGTCGGCGATCAGCGCGCGCGCGAACGCGATCAACTGGCGCTGGCCGGCGGACAGCTGCGCTCCGCGCTCGCCGATTTCGGTGTCATAGCCGTGTGGCAGCTCCGAGATGAACTCCTCGGCGCCGACCGCGGCCGCGGCGGCCCGGATCTGCGCGTCGTCGGCGTTCGGCCTGCCGAAGGCGATGTTTTCGCCGACGGTGCCGGAGAACAGGAACGCCTCCTGTGGGACGATTCCCATCTGTGAGCGCAGCGAGCTGCTGGAGACCTCGCGCAGGTCGTGACCGTCGACGAGGATGCGCCCGGCGGTCGGGTCATAGAAGCGCGCGACGAGCTTTGCCATCGTCGACTTGCCCGCGCCGGTCGCGCCGACGAGCGCGACGGTCGTGCCCGGCGCGATCAGCAGGCTCACGTCGTCGAGCGCGAGCACCTCGCTCGGCGCCGCCGCGCCGTCGCTCGAGCCGCCCTTGGGGCCTCGGCGGGTGTAGGAGAAGGAGACGTGCTCGAAGCTGACCTCGCCGTCGATCCGCCCGAGCTCGAGTGCGCCGGGCCGGTCCTCGAGGCTCGGGCGCACGTCGAGCAGCTGGAAGATTTTCTCGAGCGCGGCCATCCCCGACTGGTAGGTCGCATACAGCTGTGAGAGCTGCTGGATCGGTTCAAACAGGTTCGACAGCGCGGCGACGAAGGCGACGATCGTGCCGGTCGTGATGTGCCCGTTGATCGCCTGCAGCCCGCCATACAGGACGATCGCCGCGACGGCGAGGCCGGAGAGCATTTCGACGCTCGGGAAGTAGGCGGCGTTGAGCCGCACGGTGACCATGTTGGCGTCGCGGTTGTCGTCGTTGAGCAGCGTGAAGCTCGCCTTGTGCTCGGGCTCCTGGGCGAAGCTGCGCACGACGCGGACGCCCGACAGCGTCTCCTGCAGCGAGGCGGTGATCGCGCCGATCGTTTCGCGCGTGCGCCGGAAGGCGCCCGCGGAGACGATCCGAAACCACAGCGAGCCGGCGAGCAGCAGGGGCAGCACGAGGAACGTGATCAGCGCGAGCTTGACGTCGAGGTAGAGCAGGATGCCGATCGTCCCGAGCAGCGTCAGCCCCGATTGGAACAGTGTGACGACGGAGTCGGTGACGAGGCTGTCGAGCGCCTCGACGTCGTTGGTCATGCGCGAGATCAGGACGCCCGCCGGGCGGCT
Organism: uncultured Solirubrobacteraceae bacterium; assembly: GCA_963822245.1. Taxonomy (GTDB): domain Bacteria; phylum Actinomycetota; class Thermoleophilia; order Solirubrobacterales; family Solirubrobacteraceae; genus Palsa-744. The sequence continues at coordinate 47,951 of CAWGGR010000003.1, read as the reverse complement.
CTCATAGAAGCCGATCGGCAGCGTCTGCAGGTGCGTGAAGATGCGGATGCGCAGGTCGGCGAGCGCCCGCTGCCCGACCCATCCGACGAGGTAGGTCTGCACGTAGGTCATCAGCCACACGAGCAGCGCCGAGATCAGGAACGCGACCACGACGATCACGAGTTTGCGCGTGTCGTGCTGTTCGATCCCTTCGTCGATCGCCGCGCGTGCGAGCAGCGGCGGCGCGAGCGTCGCGCCGGTGCCGATGATCAGCGCGAGCACCGTCATCACAGCACGTGCGCGGTACGGTCTGATCAGGGCGAGCAGGCCGCGCAGGTTGCGCCCGCGCGTGCCCTTGCTGGCGCGCTCGCCGTCCCACTGCGGGCCGCCGGGGCCGCGCCCGCCACCGCCACCGCCGCGGCTGACGACGGGGCTCACAGGCCGCTGACCTCCCGCTCGAGCGGCTTCTGCGTGAGAAAGACCTGGTCCGGCAGGCCCTTCTCGACGATCTCGCGGTAGAGATCGGAGGCGACGAGCAGTTCGTCGTGATCGCCGTGCGCGACGATCCGCCCGTGGTCGAGCACGACGATCTCATCGGCAAGCGAGATCGTCGAGAGGCGGTGGGCGATCACGAACGTGGTGCGCCCGGCCATCGCCTCATCGAGCGCGAGCTTGATGCTCTGCTCGGTCGAGGCGTCGACCGCTGAGGTCGCGTCGTCGAGGATCAGCACGCGCGGGTCGGCGACGAGCGCGCGGGCGATCGCGATCCGCTGACGCTGCCCTCCCGACAGCGACAGGCCGCGCTCGCCGACGCGCGTTTCGAACCCGTGCGGCAGGCGCATCACGAAGTCATACGCCTGCGCGCGCCGCGCCGCGTCCTCGATCTCCGCGGCGCTCGCCGATCGGCGCCCGTAGGCGATGTTCTCGGCGACGCTCGCGGAGAACAGGAAGGGGTCGTCGCTGACGACCGCGACCGCCTGGCGCAGCGAGCGCAGCTCGACCCCGCGGATGTCGGCGCCGTCGAGCAGGATCTGCCCGCTGCTCGCTTCATACAGCCTCGAGATCAGCGCGACGAGGCTCGTCTTGCCCGCGCCGGTGGCGCCGACGAGCGCGACGGTGCTGCCGGCGGCGATGTCGAGGTTGATGTCGCTGAGAACCGCGCGCGCGGGCTGCGTGAACCCCGCAACCTCCTGGGCCTCGGCGCGCTCGCCGGTGTAGACGGCGCCGAAGTCGTCGTGTTCGTCGTAGCGCAGCGTCACGCCGCGCATCTGCACGTGCCCGTTGCCGCTCGGCAGTGGCCGCGCGTCGGGAGCGTCGGTGATGCGCGGCTCGCGGTCGAGGACCTCGAAGATGCGCTGTCCGGAGGCGGTCGCGCGCTGGGCCAGGCCGAGCGTCACGCCGAGCGAGCGCATCGGGCTGATCAGCATGTTCAGGTACAGGTAGAAGGCGGTGAACTGCCCGATCGTGAGGTGTGCGTCGATCACGGCCTGTCCGCCGATCAGCAGTACGGCGGCGAGCCCGAGCTGGGGCAGGAAGCCGATCGCGGGGTTGAACTTGGCCTCCAGGCGCGTCGCGATCATCGACTGGTCGAACACGCGCGCGACGCTGTGGCGGAAGCGCTCGAGCTGGCGTGGCTCGCGCGCGAAGGACTTCACGACGCGAACGCCCGAGATGTTCTCCTCGGCGTCGGCTGTGAGCTCGGCGATCCGCTGCTGGACCTCCTGGATCGCCGGTCGCGCGGTGCGCCCGTAGCGCTGGGAGATCCACACGACGAACGGCACCGGTGCCATCGCGATCACGCCGAGTTTCGGGTTGATGATGATCATCGCGACGCCGGCGAGCACGAGCGTCAGCACGGACTGCAGGATGAACACGAGCCCGTAGCCGAGGAAGAAGCGCACGGCCGACAGATCGACGGTCGCGCGCGACATCAGCTGTCCGGTCTGCTGACGGTCGAAGAAGCTCAGCTCGAGTCGCTGCAGGTGCGCGTAGAGGCGCTCGCGCAGGTCGAATTCGATCGCCAGCGAGATCCGCCCGGCGATCATCCGCCGCCAGTACGTGAGCACCCAGCCGATCAGCACGGCGGCGACGATCACGAGCGCGATCACGAGCAGTTCGTGGCGGTCGTGCGCGCGCAGCGTGTACTCGTGCAGGCGCGTGTGGGTCGTGCCGTGCTTGATCGCCTCGACGGCGAGACCGGTGAGATACGGCAGCAGCACCTTCATCACCATCGCGAGGCTTGCGAGCAGCCAGGAGATCGCAAGTCCCCGCTTGTACGGGCGCAGGAAGCCGAGAAGTCTGTAGAACGTGGTCATAGTTGTGCAGTCAACGATTATCGCATGGGGAGCAGAGGCAGCGCGGCCGCCGCGCCTCTACGCTTGCCCCGATGGCAGATCCGCCGAATCAGGTGCCGGCCGGCGGCGCGCGCGCGGGGCTGTGCGATACGTGCGCTCACCAGCAGCAGGTGCACACCACGCGCGGCTCGACGTTTTCGCTGTGCCTGCGCTCGCGCCAGGATCCAGCTTATCCGCGCTACCCGCGGCTGCCGGTGCTCGCCTGCCCCGGGCACGAGCAGCGCGAGCAGTGAGAATTGCCGTGAGCGCGTGGCGCGGCCGGCGGACGTGTCGTCGGCGAGCCGCCGCGGGCGTCGCGTCGGCGTGCGGCGTGCGCCTCAAGCCGCGGCGGCGACCGGCTCGCGCTCCTGCGCGCCGGCCTCGTGTCCCGAGCTGACGAAATCCTTGCTGCGGACGAGCACGAACGCGAGCACCGAGCCGATCAGCGCGATCGCGGCGGCGATCAGCGCGATCGTCGTGAACGCGTCGGTGAAGCCGACCTTGTAGGCGTGATCGAGCGCGGTCCGCGCCGCCGGAGAGAGCCGGCGGGCGATCTGCGTGACTTCGCCGGACTCGAGCAGCGTTCCGAGCTGGCCGTGCGCTGCGACGGTGATCTCGTGCACGCGTCCGCTGATCGCGAGCGCCGCCGCGGTGCTGTGCGTGACGCTGTGCTGGAAGACCGCGCCGAGCCCGGCGATGCCGGTCGCGATCCCGACCTGGCGGAAGGTCGAGTTGATGCCCGAGGCCATGCCGCTGCGCTCCTGCGGCACGACGCCGATCGCGGTCGAGGCGAGCGGCGGGTTGATCAGGCCGATACCGGCGCCGCCGAGGATGAAGCCGGGGATCAGGGCAGTCCAGGTCGAGGCCGCGTCGATGCCGGTCATCGCGAGCAGCCCGAGGCCGGCGAGCGCGAGCCCTGACCCGAGCAGCAGGCGCACGGGCACGCGCACGCTGAGCTTGCCGGCGAACGGGGCGACGATGAACGACAGCAGCGTGACGGGCAGGAAGCGCAGGCCGGCTTGCACCGGGCTGAAGCCGAGCACGTCCTGGATGTAGAGCGTGAGGTACAGGAACATCGCGAAGAACGACGCCGAGATCGAGAACGCGACGATGTTCGCGCCGGTGAACGCCGGACGCCGGAACAGCGTCAGGTCGAGCATCGGGCGGCGCTGGATCACCTCGGCGATCAGGAACGCGCCGAGCAGCACGGCCGCGCCGAGCAGCAGCGTGACGATCTCGGTCGATCCCCAGCCCTTTTCGTTGCCCTGCACGAGCGCGTAGACGAGCATGAACAGCGACCCCGAGAACGTCACAAGGCCGACCCAGTCGACGCCGGTCGCGTCGGGGTCGCGCGAGTCGGCGACCTGGGTGACGGTGATGAACACGGCGGCGATGCCGATCGGGACGTTGATGAAGAAGATCCACTCCCAGCCGATCGCCGAGGTGATCACGCCGCCGACGACCGGGCCGACGGCGACCGCGGCGCCGGTCGCGGCTCCGAACACGCCGAAGGCGGTGCCTCGCTCCTTGCCGTGGAATGCGTTCGCGATCAGCGCGAGCGAGGTCGCGAACATCATCGCCCCGCCGACACCCTGCACGGCGCGCGCAAGGTTGAGCATCAACGGGCTGTCCGACAGGCCGCAGAGGGCGGAGGCGCCGGTGAACACGACCAGCCCGGCGGCGAACACGCGCTTGCGGCCGATCAGGTCGGCGATCGACCCGGAGGTGAGCAGGAAGGCGGCGAGCGTCAGCGCGTAGGCGTTGACGACCCACTGCAGATCGGCGAAGGAGGAATGCAGCGAGCGCTGGATGTCGGGCAGCGCGACGTTGACGACGGTGATGTCCAGCAGCAGCATGAAGATCGCCACCGCGACCGCAATCAGCGTCCACCACTTGCGCTCCAATGCCGCCTCCTTACCTGCGCCCGCGTTTCACGTCACGCACTATACGAAGGCGTAATTGACGCTCTGCGGCGGCGGGCAGATCTGCGCCGCATCAGGAGCCGCCGAGGTGCTCGGCGAGGAACGGCACGATCTCATCCCACAGCCGCGCCGCCGGCTCGGGCCGATAGCTCGGGCGGTAGTCCGCGAGAAACGCGTGCCCGGCGCCCTCGTAGACGTCGACTTTGACCGGCTCGCCGCTCGCCGTTGCGCGCTCGCGCAGCTGCGCGGCGAGCTCCGGCGAGGGGTTCTGGTCTTCGCCGCCGACGGCCACGAGCAGCGGACAGCCGAGCTGTCCCGCGAGCTCGAGCGGCGGTGTCGGGCGCTCGGGCGTCGAGTGCTGCTCGGGCGCCGCGCGGTCGATGAAGCCGCCCCAGCAGTCGACGGCTGCGCCGAGCCGCCTGCTCGAGCAGGCGAGCAGCAGCGTGTAGCGCCCGCCCATGCAGAAGCCGATGCAGCCGACCTTGCCGACGTCGGTGCGCGCGTGCAGCAGCTCGACTGCGCCTTCGAGGTCGCCGAGCACGCGCGCGTCGGATATCGAGAACAGGCGCGCCATCATCGCCTCGCGATCGTCGAGCGGCGGCGGGCCGCCTTCGCGCGTGTAGAGGTCGACGGCGAGCGCCGTGTAGCCGAGGTTCGCGAGGCGGTTGGCGATGTCGCGGATGTGCGCGTTCAGGCCCATCGCCTCGTGGATCACGATCATCGCCGGCCGCCGCTGCGCGGGCTCGTGCCCGGCGGGGACGGCGAGGTAGCCGTTGACGGCGGCGCCGTCGGCGCCGGCGAACGTCAGCTCCTCGGCGCTCACGCGCGAGGGGTCGGTGAGCGCGCCGGGGACGCCCTCGGGGCTCGGTGCGACTGGGCGGCTGGTCATCGTGTGCGGGCTTCCTTTCAGGTCACAGGATTGCGTTCGGGTAGGCACGCGTCGCGGCGGCGAGCATCACCGCGAAGAAGCTCGCGACGACGAGGAAGTCGAGCCACAGCACGCCTGCGCCGCCGACGCCGACGAGCATCTGGCGCAGGCCCTGGACCTCGTAGGTGAGCGGGTTCACGCGCGCGATCGCGCGCAGCCAGACGGGCATGATCGCGAGCGGGTAGAGCGCGCTCGAGGCGAAGAACAGCGGCATCATGATCAGCTGTCCGATGCCCATGAAGCGCTCGCGCTCCTTGACGACGGCGGCGAGCAGCATCGACATGCACGCGAACGCGGCCGTGCCGAGCATCAGCATCGCGAGCGTGCCGAGCACCCCGGGCACGCTCCAGCGCACGCCGATCTGCGCGACCGCGAGCACGACCAGCAGCAGCAGCGCCTGCACGAGCGCGCGCACGCACGCGCCGGCGGCCTTGCCGAGCACGATCGAGGTGCGCGACAGCGGTGTCGCGAGCAGCCGTTGAAGCTGCCCGACATCGCGTTCCCAGATCACCGAGAGGCCGTAGAAGATCGCGATGAACATCGCCGCCTGCGCCATTACGCCGGGCGCGATGTAGGCGCGGTAGTCGAGGTCTCCGGGCGCGAGCGTGCGGTTGTGGCTGAGCGCGGTGCCGAAGATGAACAGCCACAGCAGCGGCTGCACCGAGCGCGTGACGATGTCGAGGTGGTCGTGGCGCAACTTGCGCAGCTCCGCCTGCGCCATCGCCAGGGTGCCCTCGATCATCCGCGCGAGCGGGCCGATCGAGAGCGCCTGCGGGAGCCGCTCAGCCGAGGCGGCGGGCGACGCGGCGCTGGGCGCGGACATCGGCGAGCCTCCCTTCATCCTCGTTGCCGTCGTCGACGATCGCGCGGCCGGTCACCGCCGCGAACACCTCTTCCAGGCTGTCGGTGCCGTGGCGCTCCATCAGCTCCGATGGCGAGCCCTGCTCGACGAGGCGCCCGCGGTCGATCACGCCGAGGCGGTCGCACTGGCGCTCGGCCTCCTCCATCAGATGCGTGGTCACGAGGATCGTCGTGCCCTCCTGTGCGCAGAGCGCCTCGAGGCGCTCCCAGACCATCCGCCTGGCGGTCGGGTCGAGCCCGACCGTCGGCTCGTCGAGGAACAGCACCTGCGGGCGATTCAGCAGCGCGCTAGCGATCTCCAGACGCCTGAGCATCCCGCCGGAGAGCGTTCGCGCGAGGCGCTCGAGCATCGGCGCGAGCTCCATCGCGTCGATCACCTCGCTGATGCGCTCGCGCCGCTCGCGACGGGGGACGCCGGTCACGCGCCCGTAGAAGTCGAGGTTCTCATACGCAGTGAGCGCGCCGTCGACGGAGATCGCCTGGGGGATGTAGCCGATGCTCGCACGCACCGCGAGCGGATCCTGGCTGACGTCAAAGCCGGCGACGAGCGCCCGGCCGGCGCTCGGCGCGAGCAGCGTCGTGAGCACGCGCACAGTCGTCGTCTTGCCGGCGCCGTTGGGGCCGAGCAGGCCGAAGACCTCGCCGCGCGCGACCGCAAAGGACACCCCGCCGACCGCTTCGAGCTCATCGAAGCGCACGACGAGGTCATCGACGAGCAGCGCCGGTTGCTCGCCGGCGATGCTCACGTGCGCGGCTCGCCGGTTGTCTCGAGCGGCGGCGGGGCGAACTCGCCGGCGGCGTGCGCGTCGAGCTCGCGGATCCTGCGCCTGACACGCTTGCGCGTCTCGCACAGCTCGTGCTCGAGCTTGCCGAGCTCGAGCACGCGATGGCGGACGAGCTCGAGCTGACGATCGATGTGCCCCTGCGCCTCGCTCAGCAGCTCGCGCCGGCGCGCCGGATCGACATCCTCCGCGCGCAGCTGCGCGCGCACCTCCGCGCGCGCCTCCTCGGCGGTCAGCAGCGTCTTGAGCTCATCGAGGGAGACGCCGAGCAGGTCCTTCAGGCGCATCACCTCGCGCAGGCGCTCGACCTCCTCGTGGGTGTAGAGGCGGTGGCGCCCGGAAGGCCTCGCGGGCGCCTCGGGCAGCAGCCCGATCTCCTCGTAGTAGCGGATCGTCCGCGGCGTCGTGCCGACGAGGCGCGCGACGTCGCCGATCCGCAGGCTCTCACCGCTCTGCCCGGGAGCGCTCGCGGCCGCGCTGTCGAGCGGCCTGCTCATCGCGTGCTCGCGTGGAGCGGAGCGGGGGAGGGGGCGTGCGCGGTGGCGGCGCGCTGGTCCTCGAGCTCGGGCTCGATCGCGCCGACGCCGAGCTCGGCGATCGCCTCGAGCGGGACGGGCGGCGCGGGCGGCGCGGGCGCATCCTCCTCGACGCTTTCGTGGCTCGGGCGCAGCAGGCAGACGAACATGCCGATGAACGACACGCCGGCTAGCACCCACAGGGCGGTGTGCATGTTGGCGATGAACGGTGCGAGCTTCTCCGCGGACAGGCCGTTGGAGACGCCGGAGAAGATCGCGAACAGCGTCGCTTTCGGGATCGCGGAGGTGACTATCGCCATCACGAACGCGATCGACAGGACCGCGCCGGTGTTCTGCAGCAGCGTCCGCGCGCCGGCGGCTACGCCGCGGCGGTCGGCCGGCACGACTCCCATCATCGCGGCGGTGTTGGGGCTGTTGAACATCCCCGAGCCGGCGCCGACCATCGCGAGCCACAGCGCGCTCTGCGCATAGGAGCTGTGGACGCCGAGGGTGGTCATCCCCGCAAGCCCGCAGGCGCTGACGAGCATGCCGATCGCGGCGAGCGTGCGCGAGCCGTGGCGGTCGGCATATATCCCCGCGAGGGGAGAGGCGATCAGCATCCCGAGCGCGAGCGGGATCAGCTTGATGCCGGCGATGATCGGCGTGTTGCCCTGCGCGCCCTGGTAGTAGAAGACGAACAGGAACATCAGCGCGAAGCGTGCGAGCCCGTTGATGAACGCGGCAGCGCTGGCCGCGGCGAACAGGCGGTTGCGGAAGATCCGCAGGTCGAGCATCGGCGCGCGCGAGCGGCGCTCGATCAGCACCCACAACGGCAGCAGCACGATCGCAGCGGCGATGCCCGCGATCACGACCGGGTCGTTCCAGCCGGTCAGGCCTCCCTTGGACACGCCGAGCACGAGCCCCGTGAGGCCGACCACGAACGTGCTCGTGCCGAGCACGTCGTAGCCGCGGATCGAGTCCGGTTTGGCGAGCTCGCGCAGCACGAGCGCGCCCCAGGCGGCGCCGGCGAGCGCGAACGGCACGTTGAACCAGAACACCCAGTGCCAGGAGATCGCGACGAGTGCGCCGCCGAGCACCGGCCCGAGCACGAGGCCGATCGCGGCGACCATCGTGTTGGCGCCCATCGCGAGGCCGAGTTCCTCCCTGGGGAACGCGTCGGTCACGAGCGCGGCGGCGTTCGCGAACAGGAACGCCGAGCCGATGCCCTGCAGGACCCGCCAGCCGATCAGCACGGTCGCATCGGGGGAGAAGCCGGCTCCGAGGGAGGCGAGCGCGAACACGACGAAGCCGCCGACGTAGGCGCGCTTTCGCCCGAACAGATCGCTCAGGCGACCGGCGGTGAGCACGAGCACGGTGGCCGCGATCAGGTAGGCGAGGATCACCCACACGAGCTCGAGCAGGCTCGCGTGCAGCGAGCGCTCGAGGTCGGGCAGCGCGATGATCAGCGTGCCCGAGTTGGTCGCCGCGAGCAGCATCCCGAGGCTCGTGCAGGAGAGCGCCCACCACTTGTAGTTCTCGTGGCCGGCGGCGACGCCGAAGCGGCGCTGCCTGCTCTCAGATCGCGCTGCTCGGCCGGCTGTGACGGTCAATCTCAAGCACTCCTGACGCTGTCTCGCAAAACTGACGTGAACGTAAGGATCATAGTAGCAGGGCGCTCCCGGCCAAGGGCTGGGCGCGGCGACGCCCGCTCCCGCAAGCTCAAAACCCACGCTCGCGCGCTGCGCCGCCGATGCCTCCGCCGGCGCGGCGGGCGGCGCGGCGGGATCGCTGCTAAAACAGTGTTCGATGTCATCGAGTGAGCCGCACGTCGTCAAGTCCGATCAGGAATGGCGTGAGCAGCTGACGCCGGAGCAGTACGACGTGCTGCGCAAGGCCGGCACAGAGGCGCCGTTCACGGGCGAGTACGTCTACAACAAGGAGTCCGGCGACTACCGCTGTGCGGCGTGCGACGCGATGCTGTTCAGCGGCGAGACGAAGTTCGACTCGGGCACCGGCTGGCCGAGCTTCACCGAGCCGGCGGTCGCCGAGGCCGTCGAGCTGCGTCCGGACAACAGCCTGTTCATGCGCCGCACGGAGGTGATCTGCCGCAACTGCGGCGGCCACCTCGGCCACGTCTTCGATGACGGACCGGGCCCGGACGGCCAGCGCTACTGCATCAACTCGGCGGCGCTCGCGTTCAAGCCCGAGGACGCGCCCTCGAGCTGACGCGGCCCGCGCCGCCGTTCGCCGAGCCGTCGCCTCCCAGGTAGCCTTTTCTGGCCATGGTCATGTATCAGCAGGCACGGCGCCTGTCAGAGCCGCTGCACTGGGGACGGCGCGAGAAGTGGATCGTCGCGATGGTCCTCAGCTGCGTCGCACTCGCGGTGGTCGGCCTCGGCGTGTCCGCGCTGCGTGGGAGCACTCCCGAACCGGCCGACTGCGTCAGGGTCACGTTCGCGAGCACACTCGGCGGCGCGGACCTGCACGGATGCGGCGTGCAGGCCCGGCGGATCTGCGCGTCAGGCGACTTCCACAACATCACCGAGGAGCTCCGTGCGGCCTGCCTGCGCGCGGGGTTCCCGTTCAAAGAGCCGTCCTAGAGCCCTCTTTCGGCGCGTATCGACAGATGTCGAAAGCCGCCGGGCAAGAGTTGGCCAGGATGGCCCTACCGGCACCGGCGGCTGGCGGATTTCATACCCGAACTGTCATTGGTGCGCGGCGACCGCCTGAATCGGGCGCGAGCGTGTTCGCCAAATCCACAACGTAGGAAACGGGAGGCCCATGTCCTGGCTGGCATATCCAAGTTGGCTTAACGCAGGTGATAACGCGTGGCAGATGAGTGCTGCGACCTTCGTCGGGCTGATGAGCCTGCCGGGTCTCGCGGTCCTGTATGGCGGCGTCATGCAGAAGCGCTGGTCCGTGAACAGCATGATGCTCACGTTCGTCGCGTTCGCGCTCGTGATGGTCGCCTGGTCATGCTGGGCGTTCAAGATGGGCTTCGGCACGCCGATCGGCAGCGGTCACGGCTTCCTCGCGAGTATGTGGGGCAAGTCCGGAACCGTTCTGTCATCCGGCGCCGAGGAGGGGCAGGCGATCATTCCGTCGATCACGGAAGGTCCGCCGTTCCACTTCCCGGAGTCCTCGCTCGTCTACTTCCAGTTCGTGTTCGCCGCGATCACGCCGATCCTGATGCTCGGCTCGGTTCTCGGGCGGATCAGCTTCAAGGCGTGGATCCCGTTCGTGCTGCTGTGGATCACGTTCGTGTACACGGTCAACGCGTTCCTGCTCTGGGGCGGCGGCTACTTCGCCTTCCATGGCGCGCTGGACTATTCCGGTGGTTACGTCATCCATCTCGCGGCCGGCATCTCGGGCTTCGTGGCGGCGGCGGTGATCGGTCCACGACTACAGCGAGATCGGGAGATCGACGCTCCGAACAACCTGTTGATGGTCGCCGCCGGCGCCGGTCTGCTGTGGCTCGGCTGGAACGGCTTCAACGGTGGAGACTCCTACTACGCGGGCGCAGACGCCTCGGCGGCGGTTCTCAACACGAACCTCTGCACGGCGGTCGCGATGCTCGTGTGGATCGGTTGGGACTACGCCTTCCGCGACAAGCCGTCGCTGATCGGCTCGGTCAACGGCATGATCACGGGGCTGGTCGGCATCACGCCGGCGGCCGGGTTCGTGACGGGTTGGGGGGCGATCGGGATCGGTGTGATCGCCTCGACGATCGTGTGGTTCTCGATCCGCTTCCTCAGTCGAGCGCCGATATTCCGGAGCGTGGACGACACGCTGGGGGTGATCTATACACATGGAATCGCCGGTCTCTGCGGGGGCCTGCTGGTAGGGGTGTTCGCGGACCCCGGCGTGGTCGAGTACATCGGCCGCGGCGGCGCAAGCAACCTGCCCGGCAAAGCCGGCGTTCTGCATGGCAGCTGGACGCTGCTGCGCTGGCAGGCCGAGGCCGGTCTGTGGGTGATCGTGTTCAGCGGGGTGATGACGTTCATCCTGTTGAAGCTCGTGGGCATCTTCGTGCCGCTGCGCCTCACCGACGAGGAGCTCGAGGTCGGCGATCACGCGATCCACGGGAACGAGGTCTACCCGTCGGACGTGCCGACGCTCGGCGGCCCGCACGCACCCGCCTGGCAGCCAGGCGGCGGTGCGGTGCCCGCCGGGGCAGGCGCCTAGGACGCGCAATCAAACCGGGCACGGGGGCGTCCAACACCAGGACGCCCCCGCGGCTCGGCGCGAGAGTCTGCTCAGTGGCCCCGCTTCGGCGGGGCCACTGTCGTTAGGCGATCGTCTGCGTTGCGCCCGGGGGCGACGCAGACCGCGGGCTCGCTAGCGGGCGATGCCGATCGGGCAGGAGACGCCGGTGCCGCCGAGGCCGCAGTAGCCGCCAGGGTTCTTCGCGAGGTACTGCTGGTGGTAGTCCTCGGCGTAGTAGAACGGATGCGCGGCGTCGAGCTCGGCGAACTCGGTCGTGATCGTGCCGTGCCCGGCCGCGCTCAACATCTGCTGGTAGGTCTCGCGCGAGGCCTCGGCGGCGCGGCGCTGGGCCTCGCCGCTCCACATCAGCAGCGAGCGATACTGCGTGCCGACATCGTTGCCCTGGCGCATACCCTGGGTCGGGTCGTGGCCCTCCCAGAACAGCCTCAGCATCGCGTCATAGCTGGTCCTGGCGGTGTCGAAGGCGACGAGCACGACCTCGGAGTGGCCGGTCCTGCCGCTGCAGACTTCCTCGTAGGTCGGGTTCGGCGTGATCCCGCCTGCGTATCCGACGGCGGTCGTGTACACGCCGTCCGCTTCCCAGAAGATCCGCTCGGCTCCCCAGAAGCAGCCGAGGCCGAAGACGGCCGTCTCGACGCCGTCGGGAAAGGGCCCCTTCAGCGGCGTGCCGAGCACCTCGTGGCGCTCGGGAACTCGCATCTCCTGCGGGCGGCCCGGAAGGGCAGCCACAGGCTCAACCATCGCTGTGTTGTCACGGCCAAAAATTCGCATGAGGCTGAGGCTAGAGCATGTCCGCGCGATCGACCTGCTGCGCGACTGGACGCAGGCCCACCGCGGGGGCTAGAATGCGCGGACCTCGCGGATGTAGCTCAGCTGGCTAGAGCGTCGCCTTGCCATGGCGAAGGTCGAGGGTTCGAATCCCTTCATCCGCTTCCAAGAAAATCCCTGCTAATCACGGGGTTTTTTTGTCGCTAGACCATGGGCGTCCGGCAGTGCAGCGGTCGTGGGTAGCACTCGTGGCTAGCAAACGCGGTCCGGGTGGTAGCGGATACCGCAAGGTCCGCGGTGGCCGTGCACCCGACAAATTGTGGCCTTGGGGGTATCGTGAGACCGCCCGCGCGTGCGAGCCCCGACGTCGGCTCGCGGTCCGATCTCTCGCTCCGGAGGCAGGCGCCCCGAAACGCAGAGGGCTCTACGGCGGCGGTGACATCCTCAAGCGTTCGACCGCGCTCGTACGCGCCGGTGGCACGCTCGTCACCACGATCGAACCGCCCCCGATCCAGCCCGAGAACGGGCGGTCGCTCCCAGCTGACCGCGCTCGCTCGCCGAGCGGCTGCGCGACGGGCGACTGACTCCGAATGTCGGGATCGTGCGACCCTTGGCCGAAGCGCCCGCCGCGTTCGGCCCCAACGCCCCGCATGCATCCGGGAAGACGATCATCCAGGTCACCGAGGGCTGGTAGCCCACCACGAGCGACGACGGTCCTGGCACCGGTGGTCCAAGTGTGCGTCGTTGACGATGCTGACGCTCGCTGCGGACGACCAGCGACTACGCCGGGCCATCGCCGGCTGACCGCTCCTTCGGCGCGATCCTCATCACCCAGCGAGGGTCGACGTCGGGACCTTGCTCGGGCAAGGGGCGCATCACCTCGCGCTCCTCGATAAGCCGGTCGATCGGCCGGGCCCTGAGCATCCTGTGCGCTCGCGCGTTGGCTTTCTCGAATCACGCATCGAGCTGCAGCTGGAAGTCAAGATGGTTTGCGAAGCACCGGCCGGGCTCGAGAAAGCACCTGGGGTGTGCTGTCTGGCGCCCACCGGCCGCGCAGGCTTGAGAGCCTCGTGGATCCGTATGGTCAATGTCCAACTGAATCCAACAGGAGGCCCCAGATGCGCAGCGACATCGAAGTTGGGCGCACGTTTCCCGACTATGAACTGCCGGACCAGGATGGTGCCCAGCGGCGTTTGTCGGACCTGCAGGGCTCGAACCCAATGGTGCTTCACCTCTCGCGCGGGGGCTTCGACCCGAAGGAGCACTGCTTCCTCCACCGCCTGGTGGACGCGACCCTCGACTTCCGGGTCGGCTACACGCGGGTCGTCGTCATCTCGACCGACAACCAGCTCGAGATCAATGAGTTCCGCGACAGCGTCGGTGCGCAGTTCCCGTTTCTCTCCGACCCGGACCGGACGCTGCAGAAGGATCTCGACATCGTCGAGTTCACGGATCCCGTCCACGACCCCATGGTCCCGCACACGTTCGTGCTCGCCCCCGGACTCGAGATCTCGGCGCTCTACAACGGCTACTGGTACTGGGGACGTCCAACGGTAGAAGAGCTGCACCGCGACCTGCGCGAGGTCATGCGCAACCTGCGCCCCGACTTCGATCTGGGCGCACCGGGGTTGCGCGAGGCCTGGGATTGCGGCGAGCGCGAGCAGTTTCTCGTGAGTCCCATCGAAGGGGAGGCGATTCGCTACACCGAGGGGACTTCGGTAGGAGTGAAGCGTTGAGTAGCGGTGTGGCCGGCCGTCGCGAGCAATGTGTGTGAGCACCGCCGCGACGATCCCGATTCCAGCCGAGGTCCAAGTTATGCATTGACCTCCGCTCGCGATCGTTGTCAAGCACCGACCGAACGAGGTGCCACGGCCAGGGCGTGAAGAGATCAGGCCCCACCGCGCACAACGTCCTGTTCCGAGAGGCATTGCGTGAGCTACAAGCGCGAGACGAGTTCGGCCACGATCTCCGCTGCTGGTTGCCACCGCCGGGCTAGCGCAACGCTCTGTCCCGCCCACAACGACAGTGCCTCGACCTCTCCGGTCGTGCCGGCGAGCGGTGCGGCGGGGGAATAGCGAACGATCGGATCCCCCGAAGCGAAGCGCGCGACCACCTCCCCTTCTCCCGGTCGGCCACCAGGTGGCGGCCGGCCTGCCTGCTCCCATCTCTCCGCCGTGGAGTTGTGCAGGGCGCGGTGGGGAGAGTCCGGCCATCCCACCTCATAGAGATCGGCGTACCACTCTGCGTCGGTCTCGGCGGCGTCTATCAGAAGGCGCCGGTATTCCTCGTGGATCGGCATCTCGCTGGCCATTAGGAACCGCGTGCCGAGCCAAGCGGCCTGCGCGCCGAGGGCGAGCACGGCCACGACGCCTCGAGCGTCGCCGATCCCGCCGGCCGCGATCACCGGCACCGGTGCGACGGCGTCGACCACGGCTGGCACCAACGGGAGCGTTGCGACGCGCCCCGGGACGTGTCCGCCCGCCTCCCAGCCCTGCGCGACGATCACATCGACGCCACATCCGGCTGCGCGCCGTGCCTCCTCGGCGCTGCTGACCGTGTGCATGACGAGCCCTCCGGCGTCGTGCACCACCTCGACGTAGCCTTGTGGATCGCCCTCGAACAGGGAGACGATCCGCAGGCCCGCTGAAAGAGCCTGATCGACGCGACGGTGTTGGTCCGAGTTCAAAGCGAAGTTGCCGCCAAACGGACGATCGGTCAGCGCTGCCGTTTCACGGACCACAGCTCCGGCGTCGTCCATCCACCACAGCTCTATGGTCCCGAGCGCGCCGGCATTCGAGACCGCGGCGGGCAGCCGCGGATCTGCGGCCAACGGCGCGCATATGATCGGGTGCTCGATCCCCAGCAGCTCGCAGACCGGCGTGTGGGCACTCATCGAGACAGCCCCTTTCTGGCGCCCGCGGCACCAGTCGACTACGCTCAAGGCGGACCGGACATGCTCCCATGGCGCAGGTTACTACTGGTCCGCATCCACGCCGCGGAACGGCGATCAGGACTTGTGGAGCCGGCGTGAGTGGACCGGATTGCGGTCCTCCTCCTATCCGAAGAAGGGAGAGCTCATGCGCAGCGACATCGTCCCAGGCGGCACCTTTCCAGACTACGAATTGCCCGATCACGAGAACCGTGCTCGAAAGCTCAGCGAGATCCAGGGGGAGGACCCCCTGGTCCTCACGCTCGCGCGCGGGCACTACTGCCCCAAGGAGCACCAGCAGCACCTCGAACTCGCGGCCAACTACCCGAAGATCACCGTCGCCTACACGCAACTCGCCACGATCTCAACCGACACCCATCACACCAGCCAGGAGTTCCGCGCGTCGACCGGCGCCCAATGGCCCTTCCTCTCCGACCCCGAGCGGACGGTCCAGAAGGATCTCGAGATCAAGGAGTACACCGACCCAGAACACGACCCGATGATCCCCCATACGATCGTGCTCAAGCCCGGGCTGGTCATTCACACCATCTACGACGGCTACTGGTTCTGGGGGCGTCCCTCGTTCGTCGACCTCTGGCGCGACCTGCGTGCGGCCAGCAGCGAGGTCCGCCCTGACTGGGACCTCAGCAAGCCCGGGCTACGCGAGGCGTGGGCCGCGGGCGACTTCTCGCCGTTTCACGGATGGAACAAGCGCTCCCCGCAGTCGATGCCGACGTCTTACAACACCTAGCACGATGTGAGAGGGTCTTCGAGTGCCGCTCGTGCCCGAGTTGTTCTCCGCACCGACCCTCGCTCGGATCGAGGAGGAGAAGCGGGAGCGTGAACTCGTGGCCGTCCCCTTCTTCGATGGCCTGATGGCAGGGGAGTCTGACGCGCTGGTCAAGTCCTTCGCCGGCGTACCCGAGCTGCACGACCCCATTTGGGGGCCGCTTGAGGGCTACGCGCGCCTCCCGGGGTGTTCGCCTCCAAGATGACCTCGTGGGCTGTCACAGAAGAACGTCTCGGTCGAGGATGTCGAGCGCGCCATCATGGAGCGACGCGGCTTCGAGGAGGTCGTTCTCCACTTCCACGGTCAGAACGGCAGGGCCGAGCTTCCCGTGGCGATCGTGGCCGACCGACGGTCCGACGGGCATGTCGAAGAGCTACGAATCTACTTCAGCAGCTGGCCGCTCGACGGTCGGCGCGTCCGCCGTCCACCGCTCCTGCAGCCCGATGCGGATTTGCGCGAGTCGGATGTCGTAGGCGAGTATCAGCGGGCACTGGCGGCGGGCGACGTCGGCGCGGTGGTGGCGGCCTTCGAAGCTGACGGCTACACGCGCGAGCCGGCGGGGGCCGGCCGCGTGCACAGGGGTCATGACAGCTTGCGCTCGTTCTAGGAGCTCTTGTTCTCGAACGGCGGCATCCCGCTCGAGCACTGTGCCGCGGTCGACGACGGGCGGTCGTGCGCGCTCGAGTACAACCTCGTGCGGTGGGGCAAGGCGGAGCTGCCGCCGGCGGCCGGGATGTCGGTCTACATGCGCGGTCAGGGCGGCAAGCTCGCCGCGGCCTGCATCTACGGCGACGCCGACGCCTCGGCTCGTCCTGCATGAGCCGACCGCCGGCCGCGACGGCTGGTTCGCCTCGAGCGTCAGTCTCCCGCGGATTGGCCGCCGTCGATGTGCAGGATCTCCCCGGTGACGAATGTGGCGCGCTCGAGGTAGAGGATCCCGTCGACGACATCGCTCAGCTCTCCAAGCCGCCCGAGCGGATGCAGCGCCGCCATTCCTGCATATGAGTCATCGTCGTGGGCCGGCGTCCTGATCACGCCGAGCGAGACCGCGTTCACGCGCACTCCGCGCGCGGCGTACTCGATCGCCAGCGACTTTGCCACGGCCACGAGGCCACCCTTCGTGAGGGCCGTGAGCGCGCTGGGTCGACTGCTGTCGGCATGGTCGACGAGGCTGGTGCTGATGTTGACGATGTGACCGGTGCCCTGGTCGACCATCTGCCGGATCGCGCGCTGCGTGATGTGGAAGAATCCACCGAGGTTGACGGCGGTGATCGCGTCGTACTCCTCAGGGCTGTAGTCGGTGAACGGCTTGCCGATGTAGATCCCGGCGTTGTTGATCAGCGTGTCGATGCGACCGAAGCGGGCGAGAGCTTCCTGGACCACGCGCTCGGAAGCGGCCGGTTCGGCGATGTCCCCGGCGACGGTGGCGTAATCGCTCTCGTTCGATCGCGGCACCGAGCGCGCCGTACCCACCACGGCGTAACCGGCGGCGCGAAAGGCTTCGACCAGCCCCGCCCCGATGCCCTGCGAGGCGCCGGTGACGATGGCTACCTTCTGCGGCTCATGCGGGCTCATGCGACAAGATGGGTTGTGTAGACAGCGGCTGTCTCGGTCACGTTCCCAGGCTACGCGACTCGGACGGCGCTCGCGGCTCGCGTCGACTTCAGGCACTCTTCTGACGAGAGCCTGAAACCGCGCGACGGAGGTGAACGATGGTCCCAACGTATGACTACGACGCGATCGTGCTCGGTGGCGGAGCGCCGGGCGAGCATTGCGCCGCCGCGCTTGCCGCGCGTGGGTTGCGCGTCGCGATCGTCGAGCGGGAGCTGGTTGGCGGCGAGTGCTCGTACTTTGCCTGCATCCCGTCCAAGTCGTTGCTGCGCCCGGGGGAGGCGGTGAAAAGCGCGCGCGAGGCGGCGGCAACCGCCGATGTGGACGTGGAGGCGGCACTGGCGTGGCGCGACTTCATGGTCTCGGGCTACTCCGACGCTGGCCAGGAGCGCTGGCTGGCGAGCCGGGGCATCGACCTCCTGCGCGGAACGGGGCGGCTGGCCGGCACGGGAGTGGTTGAGGTCGATGGCGAACGACACACCGCGGAACACGTCGTCGTGGCGACAGGTGCAGATCCGAACCTGCCTCCGGTCCCGGGACTGCGTGAGCTTGACGGCGTCTGGGGAACGCGCGAGGCGACGAGCATGAAATCGGTCCCCAGGCGGCTATTGGTGCTGGGAGGCGGGCCCGCAGGAGTCGAGCTTGCACAGGTCGTGCGCAGACTTGGTGGCGAGGCTGTGATCATCGAGGGGGCCGACCGAGTGCTTCCGCGCGAGGCCGCGCCGCTGGGCCAGGCGCTCGGCGAAACGCTACGACGGGACGGGATCGAACTGGTGCTTGGGACACATGCGAGCGCCGCGCGCCGCGAGGGCGACGAATGTGTCCTCGAGCTCGGCGGCAGCGGGGAGCTGCTGGGTGACCACCTGCTCGTCGCGACCGGCCGGCGTCCGCGCGTCCAAGGTATCGGCCTCGAGACGGTTGGTGTCGATGCCAACCCCCACGGCATCCCGGTCGACAAGTACATGCGAGCGGGCGAGCGCCTGTGGGCGATCGGCGACGTCACCGGCGTCTGGCCACTGACCCACGTCGGCGAGTACGAGGGCGACGTCGTTGCGGACAACATCGGGGGCGATCGACGCCCAGCGAACTACGAAGCTGTCCCGCGTGTCACCTACACAGATCCGCAGGCCGCGGCCGTGGGCGCGATCGAAGCACCCTACAGCGCGACGGCGTTCCTATCGGAGGAGCCGAAGACCGCCACCTACACGCACGAGTACGCCGAGTCGAGCGGGTTCTTGACGCTGCTGAGCGACGGCGAGCGTCTGACCGGCGCCTACGCGCTGGGGCCCGAGGGCGGCGAGTGGCTGCAGCAGGCCACGCTCGCGATCCGCGCGCAGGTGCCGCTCGACGTGCTCCGAGACACGATCCAGCCCTTCCCGAGCTTCTCGGGCGTCTACAACGCGGCGCTGACGAAGCTCCGTATGGCTATCGCAGACATGCCGGCACCGGCTACGCCAATCGCCGCGCAGATTGCCCGTATGTAGGAACCGGAAGGACCGGAGGCGAAAGCCCGGCTGTTCAGGGAGAGTCGCCAGATCCTCGCAAGGAAACCGCGCTGCCGTGAAGCGATCACGATCCGCCGGTCAATGACCGTGCTTCTGCGGAGCCGACAACGAGATCGTGAAGGTCCCCGCCCACCTCGAGACGCCCCGAGTGATCGAGTTTGCCCGCGTTCACCGGCACGAAGCCGGCTGTTCGGATAAGCCGCTCAGCTTCCTCGCCGGCATTGCGGTCGTCGGTCACGTAGAAGAGGACCGCCGGCTCCGGTGAGCGCTCGCTGGAGGACTTGAGGACGTCGGCCGAAAGGGTTCCGAAGGCCATCGCCAGGCGCGCCCCCGCCGGCATCCACCTGGCCACAGTCTCGCCGGAGGATTGTCCCTCCGGCAGAAGCCGCGAGACGTGACCTTGCGCGTCGGTACCGAGCGGGTTGCTTGGGACGACCACGAGCCTGTCGACCAAGGGTTGGGTGAGCTCTTCAACGACGCTCCGCAACACGGCAAACCGAAGCGCGAGGACGACGGCATCCGCGCCCTCCACGGCGTCGCCGTTGTCGACCGCGACCACCGCAGCTGGACCGATGTCCCCAGCCAGCTTTCGTGTCGACTCCTGGTCGGCGCCCGACAGCCGCACGGTCTCGCCGCCTGAGGCGAGCAGGCGCCCGATGACCGACCCGAGCACGCCAGTGCCGATGATCGCCGTCGTCATTACCAAAGTGCCCGCACGCGAACGGTACTGACCTGGTCTGGCAACGGATAGCTGGGGTCGACCCCCGCTGATCTCAGCGCAGACCGCACAGGAATGCACCATTCTTTGCTGGCCTCGCCGGAAGTCACCGGTGGTAGACCAGTGGGTGCTGGCGCCGTGGGCGCGTAGGATTCGCCGGTGATCGCGACAATCACTCGGACTCCTCGGCGGGCGTCCTCGTCAGCCACTCGGGGCGCGACCAGTCCCCCTCTGGGTCCGTGGTTTGCCCCACCTCGATCAGATAGCCGTCGGGGTCGCGGATGTAGCAACGGATCTCGTACTGGTGCTGCTTGGGCGGCGTCAGGAATTGAGCGCCGCGGGCGCTCCATTCGGCATACACCGACGCGATGTCCTTCACCCGGATGTTGACGAAGCTGCTGACCTGGTCGAGGTTGCGCGGCGTCTCCAGGGTGACGGAGGGCTTGTCGTCGGTAGGCCCTCCGCCCGTATTCATGACGATCCAGCTGTTGGCTAGCGCGACGTTGGTGGGCTCTGGGGAGAAGACCACCTTGCCGCCGAGCACCTCGCTGTAGAAGCGCCGAGAGCGCTCGACGTCGTCAGAGACGATGAAGTGAGTCAAGACCATCTCCACGGGGCGGCCGGCGGAGGTGCTCGACTGCCAGTAAGGAGGCGTCCAGTCTCCGTCTGGGTCGGTGGTCTGCCCCACCTCGATCAGATGACCGTCGGGGTCGCGGATGTAGCAGCGGGTCTCGTAGGCGTGCTGCTTTGGCGGCGTCAGGAATTGAGCGCCGCGGGCGCTCCATTCGGCATACACGGCATCGATGTCCTTGACTCGGACATTGAGGAAGCTGCTGACCCGGTCGAGGTCCCGTGGCGCCTCCAGGGTGACTGTGGGCTTGTCGTCGGTCGGGCCTCCGCCGACGTTGATGATGACCCAGCTGTTGGCTAGGGCGACATAGGTCAGCCCGCCCGGGCCGGAGAAGATCACCTTGCCGCCGAGCACTTCGGTATAGAAGCGGCGGGAACGCTCGACATCATCGGAGACGATGAAGTGAGTCAAGACCAGTTCGTGGTCGGTGGTGCTCATGCTGACCCCCTTCGTGACTTGAGTCCATAGCGGTGTCCTACGCCCCTCGGGCCTGGGCTGTCCACGTCACGCCTCTCAAGGCCAGGGAGGCGCGGCGGTGTCCGTTAGCGCAGCGACCTGAACGCCGCTCGCATCTCGTCCGCGAAGAGCTGCGGCTGTTCCCAGGCCGCGAAGTGTCCGCCCCGGTCGAGTTCGTTGAAATAGATCAGGTTGTTGGGATAGGCCCGTTCCGCCCAACTCCGAGGCGCCTGATAGAGCTCGTCGGGAAAGACGCTTATGGCAAACGGGATCGAGACGCTCTTGGCTTCGAAGAAGCCTGCCTTGTTCTCCCAGTACAGACGGGCTGAAGACACGCCCGTGTTCGTCAGCCAGTACAGCGTGATGTTGTCGAGGAGGTCATCTAGGGTCACGTCGCCCGCGGGGTTGCCCTGAACGACCTGTTCCACGAGCCCGGGCTGTCCCTCACCGTCACCGTGGTCAAGAATGAACGAAGCCAGGTCGATGGGCGAATCCGCCAGCCCGTACAGCGTTTGCGGGCGCGTCGTCATGATCAGCGCGTAGGCGACGTGCTTCGCGTAGAAGGTGCTCAACTGCTCATACGCGCGTCCCTCATCTGCCGAGAGACCGGACGGCGCCCGGGCGCCGTGCAGGAACCCGTCTACAAGCTCGAGCGGAGCGGTGCCAGGCATGTTGGAGTGAATGCCGAGCAACTCCGGAGCTGCCTGTTCTCCCATCGCTTGCGTGACGGCCGCGCCCCAGTCGCCGCCCTGCGCGACAAACCGTGCGTATCCAAGCCGCTTCATCAGCGCTACCCATGCGCGTGCCGTGCGCGGCGGACCCCACCCGCTAGAGGTGGGCTTACCGGAGAACCCGTAGCCCGGCAGAGAGGGGATCACCACATCGAACGCGTCCGATGCGCTACCGCCACGTGTGGTGGGGTCGGTAAGCCGATCGATGATCTTCAGCTGCTCGATGATCGAGCCGGGCCACCCGTGGGTGACGATCAGCGGCAACGCGTTCTCGTGCTTTGAGCGAACATGGATGAAATGGATGTCCAGGCCATCGATCTCCGTGACGAAGTGCGGGAGGGCGTTCAGCTTGGCCTCGCACTTGGACCAGTCGTAGTCGGTGCCCCAGTAGCGCGCAAGCTCCTGAATCGTCGCGAGAGGCACACCCTGCGAATCGTCGGTAACCGTCTCCCGCTCGGGCCACCGCGTGGCGAGTACGCGCCTGCGCAACTCGCTGAGCTCGGCCTCGGGAAAGCTCACCCGAAACGGACGAACCGCGGTTGGGTCGCTGCTCGTCTGCTGTGCTGCATCCCGTTGAGTAGCGATCGTGCTCATTGCCTGTGCTCCTTTGCTTTGGTGAGGGGGGAAGGCGTCAACTGGACCCGTAACGCAGCCGGGATGGGAGGATCTGTCTGTAAGCGCAAGACCCCCGTAGTCGGGACGAGCCCTGCTGGCTAGACGGCGTTTCTGTCGCTACTGACGAAACAGCCCGTGAGGTCGGCGGAAGGTGGCGCCCCGAGGAGCCTGCCGCAAGAGATTCGACCAGAAGCAACCGATGACGGTCCCACGTAGAAAGTACCCCCAAGTTCCGAGGTCGGCAAGCGCCGCCGGCGCGAAAATTGCCGCAAAGAGCGCTGTTTGTAGGAGGCGAGCCGCGAGGCACCCTGCGGTGCGCCCCTGCTTGAGGCACAGCGACGGCACACGACCCAACTGCCGTCACCGTCCCCGCCTGGTCCCTCCGGGTAATCGACGGGCCGACACGCTCGCCTTCGACCGACAGCAGGCGCGTGTTCGCTTGCGGCGCGGACTACTCCCTCTCGTCCTCTTGCACCCCTCAGAGCGGAGGACGTGATGACCGCCGCAGAGGTCGCCGAGCTGCTGCGCATGCCGACCAGCACGGTGGAACATCTGGCCCGCCTCGGACAGCTACCGTCACGCAAGGTTGGGCGTCGCCGCCTGTTCCTGCGCCCAAGGATCGAGGCGCTGCTGCTGGATGAGCCGTGAGCCTCCTACCTCGAGGTTGTGGGAGCCAGCTGCTCGCCCGCCGTCTGGAAGGCCAGTAGGCCTCATAGAAGGGCTTCGCGCGGTGGTCACGGATCGTCAGACAGTGGGTGGGCGGAGCCACACCGCCGAGCGTATGATGTGCTACCCATCGCTACCCATGACTATTGGGCAGTTCGCCGGTATGGGTAGCGAAATGGATAGCAAGCGACCGAAACCCGCATCAACATTGATCTTTTCGGCCTGACCGTTTCGCCCGTACTTCCGCGGCCCGGCGACCGTGCTGGAGTTTGCCATGGCGAAGGTCGAGGGTTCGAATCCCTTCATCCGCTTAGCACGAAAGCCCTGCAAATCGCGGGGCTTTCTGCTTTCCGGGGAGGCGCGGCATGCTACGCGCGGCTCCGGATGGGCGCCCCGGGGCGCCAAACGCGGGCCGAGTGCTCGTGCCAGGCGGATCTCGAGCAGGCACCGGCCGAGGTGGCCCACGCGGCCAAGCGTCGCTCCCAGGCGCCGACGCCCGCGGCGCTTGACGCCCCATCAAGCGCGTCCTCATGATTGTCTCTGTGGCGGCGGCTCGAGCCGGCTGCCTCGAGCCGCCGAGGATGCGGACAGTTCAACGACACTCCGATCACGAGGAGACAGGAATGGCACTCGACAAAACGAGGATTGGGGCCGTCACGTCGGAGCAGTTGGAGGCGCTTGACGCGGACTACCCGGAGGACACCAACGCAGAGCTCTACAGCGCGATCAGCATCGTCGAGATCGTCAAAGAGGACGGCGAGCAGCGCGCGCGCGACATTCGGGTCAGGCTCGATACCGAGGGCGACCTGCTGCGCATCCTCGCCGTGCTTCGCGCGGCGGAAATGCAGGTGCTGAGCCAGCTCGGCTACGTCGGATAGCCGCTCTCATCGTGCTCCTCGGGCAGGCGCGCTCGGCGCCGGCAGATAGCGAGTGGCGGTGGGTAGAGTGCCACCATGAGCGAACGGCCCGTGATCTACGAGCGCGATGGGCGCATCGCGCGGCTGACGTTGAACCGCCCGGAGCGGGGGAACGGCATTACCGGCGAGCTCGTCGGCGAACTGGCGGCCTGCGTCGAGCAGGCCGATCTTGACCCCGCGGTGCATGTGCTCGTGCTGTCCGGCAACGGGCCGGGCTTCTGCGGGGGGTATGACCTCGTCGAGAGCGCGCAGGGGATGGGAGATATGGAGCTGAGTTCGGACGGGGCGGTCGCGGCGGGGTCCGCGATCGATCCTCGTGTGATGGCGGCGAATCACGACCCGAACGGCGTGTGGGATCCGATGCTCGACTACGCGATGATGAGCCGCAACGTCCGCGGCTTCATGAGCCTGTTTCACAGTGGCAAGCCGGTGGTGTGCCGCGTCCATGGCTTCTGCGTGGCGGGCGGCACCGACATGGCGCTCTGCTCGGACCTGCTGCTGATCGCGGAGGACGCGAAGATCGGCTACCCGCCGGCGCGGGTATGGGGCTCGCCGACGACGGCGCTGTGGGCTCATCGCATCGGCGCGCAGCGAGCGAAGCGCCTGCTGTTCACGGGCGACTCGCTGTCGGGACGCGAAGCGCTCGAGTGGGGGCTCGCGATCGAGGCACCGCCGGCAGACTCGCTGCTCGAGCGCACAGAGATCCTGCTCGAGCGAATCGCGCGGCTGCCGGTGAACCAGTTGATGCTGATGAAGCTGCTCGTCAACCAGACGCTCTACGCGCAGGGCCTGCACGCCACCCAGGTGCTCGGCACGGTGTTCGACGGCATCACCCGGCACACGGCCGAGGGCTATGCCTTCCAGCAGAAGGCGGCGCGGGAGGGATTCAAGGAGGCGGTGCGCGAGCGCGACGAGCCTTTCGGCGATCTCGGTCGCTCCACGCACAAAGGCTGAGCACCGCCGCGGTCCGGGGCGGAGCACGGGCCCGCGGCGGAGCGGTTTCTCAGCCTGCCGCGTGCGTTCGGTGGGGTGTGGTTGCCGTGACGGCGTCGCGTTCAGGCAGGCGCTCCAGCGCGTCGGCCATGACGGTGGCGCCGTCGCAGCGGGCGAGGGCGTCGGCCATCGCGCGGGCGCCCTGTTTGATCGAGCGGTCCTCCAGGGCGCCGGCGATCACGCTGCGCAGCTTGCCGGGTGAGCTCTTCTTGCTCACCCTCACGCCGGCGTTCACGAACACGACGCGGGCGGCGTTGTCGGGCTGGTCGCGCGCGTCGGGGATGCAGACGAGCGGAACGCCGTCGGCGAGCGCAGCGTTGACCGTCTGCCATCCCGCATGGGTGATCATGAGCGACGCGTGTGGGAGCACGGTTCGATGTGGCACGAACGCCACGCTACGCGCGTTCGCGGGCAGGCGCAGGTGGCTGGCGTCGAGCGCGGGGCCCGCTGTCAGCAGCGCCCGGACCGGCAGCCCTGCGACGGCGTCAAGCACCCGCTGGGCGAGTGCGTCCTGATCCATGTAGCTGGTGCTGAAGCTGAGCAGTACGAGCGGGTCGCTGTTCTCCTCCGGCCACGGCGAGTGCCAGTCGTTGCGGAAGGGCTCGAAGGCGGGGCCCACGTAGTGGACGTTCGCGGGGAGCTCGGCTTTGCTCGAGAAGTCGAGCTCTGGCGCGGTCATCACATAGATGGCCTGCGCGCCGAGAACCTGGTCGCCGTAGTCCTTCAGCGGCGCCAGCCCATGTTCGCCGCGGACACGGTTCAGCACGGGCAGTGCCGGCGCCCAGAAGCGGCGGGTCATGCGATCGAACAGCCGATCGCGCACGGCACCCAGCGGACCAGCCATCGGCGACAGGCCACTGAACAGCGGGGGCGCGCCGCGAGCCGGTAGTGGATACGGGCAGTGAACGAGCGCGGCAGCCGGCAGATCCGCGAGCTCGGCGGCGATCGCGGCAGCGGGTATCAGCCAGTCGAATACGACCACTTCGGCGCTCCAGCCCTCGAGCGCCTCGATCACATCGCGAGTCCCATCGGGCATCGGCGCGGTCGCGCCGTCGCGCAGTCGCTTGGCCGCGCCGAGCTGCGTGCGCGCCTCCCAGTCGCGCACAGGGTCGGTCTCCGCGCGCGTCAGGTCGAGGTCGGGCATCGCGCGGCGGTACTCGACGAACTCCGCGCCGGTGCCCTCGATCCGCTCGCGCGCGGCGCGGTGGGCGAGGACCCGCACCTCGTGACCGCGGCCGACGAGCTCACGCGTGAGCGCGAGCTGCGGTGGGGCGTTGCCGCTGAACGCGAGGAGCGTCTGGAAGATGCGCATATACTTCATCTTAGTATGACCAAGATGAAAAAGTCAAGGGCCCCGAGCAAGGGACGCAGCTATCGGATGACCGCCCGGGCCGATGCGGCCGCGGCGACGGGCGAGCGGCTGCTCGCCGCGGCGTGGAAGCACTTCGGCACCCGGCCCTATGAGGAGGTTCGCCTGCGCGAGATTGCTCGCGACGCGCGTGTCACCGAACAGACGCTCCTCGCGCGCTTTCATTCCAAGGACGAGTTGCTAACTGCGGCATACAGATGGTGGGCGATGAGCGAGAAATCACGCCGCGACGCGGCTCCCGCGGGCCGCTTCCCCGAGGCCGTCGCCAACGTGTTCGACCACTACGAGGCGCATGGAACGGCGATTCTGCGCATGCTCGCCCAGGAGGACCGCATCGCCGCGGTCCGCAACCTGACCGACAGGGGCAGGGACTTCCACCGTGAATGGGCGAGCCGGGTCTTCCAGCCGCTGCTCGCCGGGACGCGGCGCGCACACAGGGAGCGCCGGCTCGCGGCCGTCATCATCGCGACGGATGTGCTGGTGTGGAAGCTCCTGCGACTCGACATGCGGCTCAGCCGCCCCCAGGCCGAACAGACCGTCCTCGAGATGATCGAGTCCCACCTGAGGTGAAGAGCATGACCGTCGCCGCGATCTGGTCTCCGTCGATGTCGCGAAATCGCAGCTCGAACGCCTCGAGCCGGTCCGCCGCGAGTGTGAAGGTGCGTGAGCGGTGTCTTGTGAGCGTGCTCGGCGCCAGCGCGGCGCCGCTCGCCACAGGCAGCGTGAGGATCGATCGGCGCAGAAGATTCCAGAAAGTGTCGTGCGACGCTCGCCGGCTAGCAGAACACCTCCACGTCGAACGGCTCCGGTGTTTCGATTGCTTCGCGAAACGTCTCGACGAGCACCGCGTCCGGGTTCGTCTGGCTGGCGGCTACAGCGATCTCAGCCGCCTGCCCTCCGGTGAAGCCGATCGTCGCGCTGTAGGCGCACCCGCTGATGTTGCGATCGAAGATCACTTCATAGCGGGCTTTGCTCGGGCTCGAGGCGAGCACTGCGGCCGAGATCGTGCCGCTGGCACCGCGCTCGAGCATGCCTTTTTCTTCGACGACCGCCCACAGCGCCGTCGCGGGCAGGCCGGGTTCGCCCTTGAGCCCCGTTTCGCCCTTGCTGCCCTTGGCCCCGGTCGCGCCTTTCGGCCCCGTCGCGCCCCGCGGTCCCTGCACGCCGTAGCTGTTCCAGTAGATCCGTGGTTCGCCCTTGTGGCACCTGGTGGACTTCGTGACGATGCGCGCGGCGCCCGAGTGTTTCTTGACGCACGCGTAGATGATCGCCGCGCCGGCTCCCGGCGCGGCTGCGAGCAGTGACAGGAGCAGAGCTCCGGCGGCGATCAGCGCGATCGCGATCCGTGGGCGGGCTGGCGTTGACATCTCGATCGTCCCTCCAGTTCGGTCGCTGGCGAACCAGGCGTCGCCGTGGCGCGGCCAACGATATCCGTGGGCGCCGGCGCGGCCGCGCGGCGTATCCGGGGGCACGTCGCGCCGGCACCCTCGCCATCGGCGCCCACCGGGCCAGCGGGGCGAGGCGTGCTCAGCCGGGGCTGCGCACGCCCGCGGCGAGCGCCGGACCGTTGGTGCGCCAGTTGTCGAGAAACGCGCTCGTGTCATCGATCGACAGCGGGCGGGCGAACAGGTAGCCCTGGCCGCTGTCGCAGTTCTCCTCGAGCAGCAGCGAGAGCTCGTTGTGAGCCTCGATGCCCTCGGCGAGCGTCTCGATCGAGAGCGCCTTGCCGAGCTGCACGAGCGTGCGGATGAGCGTCTCGCCTTCGGGGTTGTCGGTCAGCTGGCAGATAAACGAGCGGTCGATCTTGAGGGCGTCGACGGGGAAGCGCTGCAGGTGGGCCAAGGAGGAGTAGCCGGTGCCGAAGTCGTCGATCGCGATGCGCGGCCCGAGCTCCTTGATCGCGTGCAGACGTCGCGCGGTGTCATCCGCGTCGCGCATCAGCGTCGTCTCGGTGATCTCGAGCGTCAGCGCCTTCGGGTCGAGCCCGCTCTGCTCGAGCGCGCGTTGCACATCCGCGACGAACTGGTCGTTGTCGAGCTGGCGGCCGGAGACGTTGACGGCGATACCGATCGGGTGCCCGGCGCGGTGCCACGCCGCGCCCTGGAGGCAGGCCTGTTCGAGCACCCACTTGCCGACCGGGATGATCAGGCCGGTCTCCTCGAGCAGCGGGATGAAGTCGTTCGGCGCCACGATCCCGCGTCCCGGGCGCTGCCAGCGGATCAGCGCCTCGGCTCCCGTCGGCAGCATCCCGCGCAGATCGAACGTCGGCTGGTAGACGAGGAAGAACTCCTCCTGGGCGAGCGCGCTGCGCAGGTCCATGTCGAGTTCTGTGCGGTTCTGGATCACGTCCTGCATACCCGACTCGAACACGATGTAGCGGTTCTTGCCCTCCCAGCGCGCGCGGTGCATCGCGATGTCGGCGTCGCGCAACAGTTCCTCGGCGTTCGAGCGAACGCCCGTGGCGATGCCGATGCTCGCCGTCATCGTCAGCTGACCCGGCTCGGTGCCGGCGACGTCGAACGGCGTCGCCAGCGCTTCCTGCATGCGCGCGGCGATCATCTCGGCGCCCGCCGCCAGCGACACGTCCTCGGCGAGCACGATGAACTCGTCGCCGCCGAGACGCCCGAGCGCGTCAGTGTCGCGCACGACGCCGTCGAGTCGGGCGGCGATCGCCCGCAGGAGCTCGTCGCCGACAGCGTGTCCGAAGGTGTCGTTGATGCTCGTGAAGCCGTCGAGGTTGATGTACAGCGCGGCGACCGGCGTGTGGCGGCGCCGCGCGCGGCCGAGCATCTGCTCGGCGCGATCGAGGATCAGGGTGCGGTTGGGAAGACCGGTCAGCTGGTCGTGGGTCGCCATGAACGCCAGCTCCTCCTGGCGGCGCGAGAGCTCCTCTTCGGTTCGTGAGCGTTCACTCTCGAACGCCTCGCACATGCGCACGAGCGTCACATCGAGGGTCATCTGCGACATCGACTGCGCCAGTGTCAGGGTCTCCGCCGACAGTCCGAGCTCGGCAGAGGCGTCGCGAAGCACGTTGTTGAGCGCGTCGCGCCAGCGCAGACAGCGCTTCGTCACCTCGTTCAGCGGCACCGTTCCCTGCGCCGCCAGCTGGCCGAAAACATCCCAGGCCTCGCGGCCGGCTGCGAGCCCCGCCTCCGGCTCGCCGCCCGCCATCCACTGGGCGACCGCGAGCGTTGCCATCGTGCCCACCCGGGCGAAGCTCTCGCGCACCTGCGGGTCGAGCTCCGGCGCCGCCGCATCGGTGCGCCTGAACGTGTCCGCGAGGACGTCTTCGGCCCGGCCCTGCAGCGCCTCGCCGAGGCGTCGCAGCTCCTGCTCAGAACGCGCCCGCATGGGGCGGCCAGTGCCCGGCATTTGCCTCACCCTCCTAGGACTTGAGCTGATCCATCATCTCGACAAAGGCGTCGGCGAAGGCCGCTTCAGCCTTGAGGATCGGGGTCTCACATAGACGATCTGGCTCTCGCCATAACGCTCGCTTATGGGTGGTCGCTGAAGCGCCCGCTCGGCACATAGCGGCCACCGTCGCCGCGCACGAGCAGTCCCATCAGCTCGAGTTCGCTCAGCGACAGCAGCAGATCGCCGGCGTGTCCGCCCGCGCGCTCGAGCCGATCGGGCGTGTCGCGCCCGGCGCCCACCAGCTCGAACGTCTGTCGCAGGCGCGGCGGCAGGCGCGCCGCGCGGCGGCTCGCCTGCTGCGCAGCGCCGCCCGCGGCGAGCTGGCAGCCATCGTTCTCGCGCGCAAGCAGCTCGAGCAGGTCGTGTGGGCCGCGCACGAGCTCCGCGCCGTCCATCAGCAGCGCGTGGCAGCCATCTGACAGCCGCGAGCTGACGCGCCCGGGGACCGCCGCGACGGTGCGCCCGAGCGTGCTCGCCAGCCGCGCCGCGATCAGCTCGCCGGGTGTTCCCGCGGCCTCCACCAGCACCGTGACGCCTGCCAGGCCCGCCATAATCCGCTCGCTCGCGAGCGCTCCCCAGCGTCTCCCGTGACAGTCCGGTGGCAGCTCTGACACGGCACAGCCGCTGCGCGTCAAACGCCCGTACACCCGCCGCCGCCGCGCCGGGATCGAGACCGCGAGCCCGCCGCCGAGGACCGCGATCGACCCGCCGCCCGCTTCGAGCGCGCCGGCATGAGCCGCGAGCGCGATCCCATCGGCGAGGAGCGCGATCACCGTGACCCCGCTGGCCGCCAGCCCGCGCGCGAGCCCCCGCGCGACCTCGAGGCCGTAGTCGCTCGCGCGCGTGCTGCCCGCGATCGCGACCGCCGGCGCCGGCAGCCGGTCCGCGAGGCGCGCGGCCGCCGGGGCCACGTGCAGCAGCGCCGGTCCCCCACAGCCGGGCAGGCTCTGCGGGTAGCGAGCATCGTGACGGCAGATCGCCGTCTCGCCGCGCCCCGCACGGTCGGGGCCTGGATCGAACGAGCCGTGGCGCTCGCGCACCTCATCGCCGCGGCGGCCCGCGACGGCGTCGATCAGCGCCTCGTCGTCGAGCGCCAACAGCTCGAAGAATCGTGCCCGGTCGCGCGCAAAGCGCTCAAGCACCGCCCCCAGCTCGGCGAGCAGCCAGCTGCGGCGCTGACACTCCGTGCACGGGCCCGCGACGGGCGCGTCGGCCATGTTCGGCTTCACGCCGCCGCGATCCGCTCGCCGTTCTCGCTGCTGCGCGCACGCAATGCCAGCGCGGCGCCGATGTCACCTGCGCGTACGCCGTTGCTCCCGCCGAGATCCGCGATCGTGCGCGCCACGCGCAGGACGCGCTGCTCGCCACGAGCGCTCAACAGCCCGCGCCTGCGCGCCGTCTCGAGCAGCTGCAGCTCGCGCGCGCCGAGTGAAACATGCTCGCGCAGCATCCGCACGTCCATCTGCGCGTTGAGCGTCACCCGCTCTGCCGACAGCCGCCGCGCCTGGCGCGCGCGTGCCGCGAGAACCTGCTCGCGCGCCTGCGTCGAGCTCAACAGGGGCTTGCCCGCGAGCGTCGAGCCTTGCTCGCCTGGGAGCTCGACGAGCATGTCGATGCGATCGAGCAACGGCCCGCTGAGGCGCCGGCGGTGGCGCGCGAGCTCGCTTTCGCTGCACCTGCAGCGATCGACCGTCCCCGCGTATCCGCACGCACACGGGTTGCTCGCCGCGATCAGCATGAAGCGCGCCGGGTAGACCGCGCGATGGCGCGCGCGGGCGATCACCACACGACCCTCCTCGAGCGGCTGGCGCAGCGCATCGAGCGTCGCGCGCGCGAACTCGGCGAGCTCATCGAGGAACAGCACGCCGTTGTGCGCGAGCACCGCCTCCCCAAGCCAGCCGCGCTGCGCGCCGCCGATCAGCCCGGCCGCCGTGATCGAGTGGTGCGGCGCGCGCAACGGCCTGTCGCGTGCCAGGCGCTCGATCGGCGCGCCGTAGAGACTGCGGATGCGCGCCACCTCGATCGCCTCACTGCGGCTGAGCGGTGGCAGGATCGGCGCGAGGCGCTGTGCGAGCATCGTCTTGCCGCTCCCAGGAGCCCCGCTCAGCAGGCAGTTGTGCCCGCCCGCCGCCGCGATCACGAGCGCTCGCACCGCATGGTGCTGGCCGCGCACGTCGCTCAGGTCCAAGCTCAGAGCGCGCGCCGCCACCGGCGCGGCGGCGCGGCGGCTCACGCGCGGCAACGGATCCGCGCTCCCGCCGGCGAGCACCCGCACCGCGCTCGCGAGCGTTTCAACGACGATCACCTCCAGTCCCTCGACCAGCCGGCCCTCGCGCGCCCCGGCCCCGGCCAGCGCGAGTGCCCGCAATCCCGCCCGGCGAGTCGCCTGCGCGACCGCCAGCGTCCCGCGCGTCGGCCTGACCGCGCCGTCGAGCCCGAGCTCGCCGAACAGCGCGACGCTCTCCAGGCGCACGCTCGGCACCTGCCCGCTCGCCGCCAGCAGCGCGCACGCGAGTGCCAGGTCGAGGCCGGCGCCCGCCTTGGGGACGTCGCCAGGCGCCAGATTCGCCGTGATCCGCCGCGCCGGAAATTCAAAGCCTGAATTGCGGATCGCCGTCGCGATCCGCTCGCGCGCCTCGCGCACGGCCGCATCGGCGAGCCCCACGATCGTGAACGCGGGAAGCCCCGCGCGCACGTCGACCTCGACAGTCACATGCTCAGTCGCCAGTCCGTCGATCGTGAAGGTGTGGGTGTGCGCAAGCATTAAGGCTCCTGTGGCCGCTCGGCGGAGGGCCCGGCACGCTAGGGGGCGCTTGGGACGGGACGCTCGACCCGACCTCGCGCCGGCGGCGGCCGCGCACTTGATAGCGGGCGGCGGTCCAGGGGTCGACGGGATGCGTCGATAGGTATGTGTGAGCCGACGCGTGATAGACCCGGATCAGCGGTCATCTGCCGAGCGGGCATTCGGGATGCGCTCTGAGTCGCGCCTCCCCGGCGCGGTCCGCGTGGCGCCGCTCCGCTGCGCCGTCGGTGTCGCAACCGTCGCCGGCTTCGCGCTGCTCGCGTCCGGCTCGATCAGGGCCGGCGCGACCGTGCTGTCGCTCGCCGGACTCGTCGGCTACTTCGCGAACATGCAGAGCGCGTACCGCGCGAACCCCGAGCGCTTCCGCGAGAAGGTCAACCCGATCGTGTTCTACGCGGCGGTTGGCGCCGCCGGCGGTCTGCTCGTTGCGACCGTC
Organism: uncultured Solirubrobacteraceae bacterium; assembly: GCA_963822245.1. GTDB lineage: Bacteria > Actinomycetota > Thermoleophilia > Solirubrobacterales > Solirubrobacteraceae > Palsa-744. The sequence continues at coordinate 15,052 of CAWGGR010000003.1, read as the reverse complement.
ACCGCTTTGGTCGCTCGCTGAGGATCGTCACGGGCTCGAGCGCATCGCGGGCGGCCGCGTCCACGACGGTCTCCGAGGCGCTCGGCAGGATCGTGTGCGGCGGCCGGCCGAGCGCATCGAGCGTGTGGGCAGCTACGGCGCTCAGAGCCCGTCCGGGTGGCGCTCGACGAAGTCGCCGCCGTCATCGCCTGCCGAGCTCGACCAGCGGCTGCCGGTTTCCGCGAGCGCGACCGTGTCGAAGCGCCTGCCGTCGATGACCATGTAGGCGTGTTCGGCGTTCGCGTAGATCGTTATGTACCTACCCGGGCCGGGTTCGCCGTATGACTCAAGGCCCGAGGAATCCTCGGGCGAGCTCAGCAGGCCGCCGCCGTGGAGCGCATAGGAGACCGAGCCCGAGCAGTCATAGCCGTCGGAGATGAACGAGCCGTGCCCGCCGCCCCAGACGTACGGGCGTGTCGCGATTTCGTCGGCAGCGGCGATCACGCGCCCGACGACGCCCGAGCTTTCACCGGTGCTGCTCGTCGATTCGCCCGCGCTGACCCGAGCCGACGCGGGCGGTGTCAGCGTGCCCTCGGTCCTGATCCCGAGCAGTCCCCAGGTCGCCGGGCCGACGACGCCGTCGGGGCTGAGCCCGTGGCGTGTCTGCAGGCGCTCGACCGCCGCCTCGGTGGCGGGGCCGAATTCGCCGTCGGGCGTGATCTTGAGTGCTTTCTGCAGTCTCGCCACGGCACTCGAGCTGTCTTCGCCGCCGCCCGCTTCGCCGCCCGCGCCGGGCGTTTCAGCGGCCGCCGCCCGCGCGGACGCGGGCGGTGTCAGCGTGCCCTCGGTCCTGATCCCGAGCAGTCCCCAGGTCGCCGGGCCGACGACGCCGTCGGGGCTGAGCCCGTGGCGTGTCTGCAGGCGCTCGACCGCCGCCTCGGTGGCGGGGCCGAATTCGCCGTCGGGCGTGATCTTGAGTGCTTTCTGCAGCCGCGCGACCGCGCTCGAGCTGTCTTCTTCGCCGGCCGCTTCCGCGCCGCCGGCGGGTGTGGCGGCGTGGGTCGCCGCGTGCGTCGGCAGCGCCGACGGCGGCGGTGTCAGCGTTTCCTGCCCGCGCACACCGATCACGCTCCATGTGGCCGGGCCGACGATGCCGTCGACCGTCAGGCCGTGACGCGCCTGCAGGCGCCTGATCGCCGCCTCGGTCGCCGGGCCGAAGTCGCCGTCGACGCGCAGGTGCAGCGCGCTCTGCAGCTGCTGCACCGCGCCGGCCGGCGTGCCTTCGTTCGGCGCGTGCTGCGCGGGCGCCTGCGTCACCGCCGCCTGCGTCGCGGTCGAGCTTTCACCGGGTGTGCTCGGCGTGAAGTCGTCCGTGAACGCCGTCTGCGCGCCGCCGCGCAGCGCCGAGCTCGTCGCCGGGCCGACGATGCCGTCGACCGTCAGGCCGTGGCTGGCCTGGAAGCTGCGCACCGCAGCTTCGGTTTCCGGCCCGAAAATGCCGTCGACTTTGATCGAGCCAAGCGCCTTCTGGAGCAGCGTCACCTGACGGCCTTCATCTCCTGCGCTGAGCACGATCAGGTGTTCCGTAGTCGTCGCCGGGCCCGTGCCGGCGGTCGCGTTGACCGAGCCCTGGCCGCTTGCGATGCTCGCTGTCGGGCCGACCGTCAACGCCACGAGCGCGCCGAGCGAGACGCGTTTCGCACGCGAGCCGGCCGGGACGAAGCGCAGCGCTGCAGCGCGCCGGCGTGCGCGCGAACGACCGAGTGAGAGCTCCCACGTCTGATCGTCGGCGAGGTCGCGCACCCGGCATGCGCCCGAGCGGGCGTCGAGCAGCGCGGCCAGCGAAGCGCCGCTCTGGCGGGTGTGGCCGGTACGACCCCGGCCGGCCCGAGCACGGCGTGCATGTGAGCGCTCGAGCGAATCCGCCCAGTGGTCGACAACTGCAAGATCACGCGGGAATCCCGACATGCGCGGCGTCCTTTCTCATCCATTTCCAGGCGCCTACGGGGTTAGCTGTCGGGCTCGCGTAAACATCTACGCTACGCCACACGTTGTGGCGATTCGCCCCCGCAGCCTCTCGGCTGCAATGGGTCCCCCGCTCCTCCACCCCTTGGGGTCGAGGACTCGGCACGAACGGGCGGCAAGCTAACACATCTCGCTGCAAGATGCATTCCAGAGGGAGGAGCGCACCTCTCGCCGCCGACGCCAAGCGGCTACGAGCGCGCACGCGCGGTGATAAGTTCGCTGCCGATGCGAAAGAACGGCCTCGACCTCCGCGCGCTGTTGGCGCTGCTCGTGCTCGTCGTGATCGCCGGTGGCGTCGCGCTGCTCACGATCGGCGGCTCGTCGAACTCGAGCGCCGCTCGCCAGCAGGCCCAACAGGCCAACTTCGACGCCGCCGCGTTCCTCTCGCCGGTCCGGGCCGCGCCGCCGCTCGCGCTGCACAACTACCTCGGGCAGCCCGTCAACATCGACTCCTACAGAGGCAAGGCGGTGCTCGTCACTTTCCTGTACACGAACTGCCCCGACGTCTGCCCGCTGATCGCCTCGAACCTGCGCGTCGCCGAGAACCTGCTCGGCCCCGCCGGATCCTCGAAAGTGCAGCTGATCGCGGTGTCGGTCGATCCGCGCGGCGACACGCCGAAGGCCGTCGCCTCATTCCTCGCGCGTCACGAGCTGACCGGACGGATGCAGTATCTGATCGGCTCGGCGGCGGAACTCAGCCGCGTCTGGCAGGCCTGGGGTGTCGGCTCCGAACGCGACGCACAGCAGCCCCAGTTCATCAACCACTCAGGACTCGTCTACGGGATCACCGGCTCGGGCAAGCGCATCACCGTCTATGACGCGACGTTCAAGCCGGGCGAAATAGCGCACGACGTGCCGCTGCTAGCCGCGCGCTGAACGTGGCCGCGATGGCGCACCGGAAGGCGCTCGGCTGGACGCTCGCGGCGCTCGTCGCGATCGCGCTGCTGGTCGTGTTCGGGCTTGCGTCGAGTCGCTCCGCCGGCAGCGGCCGCGCCGCGCCCCCGCTGCCGCATGAACAGCTCGTCGGCACCTCGACGACGCTCGCGAGCCTGCTCGCCGGCGCCCATGGCCGCCCGGTCGCCGTCGTGTTCTGGGCCAGCTGGTGCCCGCCGTGCAGGCACGAGGCGCCGGCGCTCGAGCAGTTCTCGCAGAGCGCCTACGGGCGCGGGAGGATCCTCGGCGTCGACTGGAGCGACGGGCTCTCCGGCGCGCGCTCATTCATCCGCCGCTACCGATGGAGCTTTGCCAACCTGCGCGACGCGGAAGGCACGATCGGCAACGCCTACGGTCTGAGAGGGCTGCCGACGACGTTCGTCCTCGACCGCCGCGGACGCATCCGTGCGGCGCTCGTCGGGCCTCAGGACGAACGCTCACTGCGGGCCGCGATGAGCCGCATCGAACGCAGCTGACCTCGCCGCGCCAGGCGCATCGCAGCCGGCTCCGCTCGCGTGCGCGAGCGCTATCGTTTTCCTCAGGCCAGGGGAGGGGGGACGCGATGCACCGAGCAAAACCATCACCGACGACGGTCATCGCCGTGCTCGCGCTGATCTTCGCGCTCGGGGGAACAGCGGTGGCCGCCAGCCGCTACGTGATCACCAGTCCCAGCCAGATCAAGCCCGGCGTGCTGCGCGCGCTCGGCGGCGCGCAGGTGGTCGCGCGGGTGCGCAGCGTCACGCCGGTCACGACCGTCGCCGCACCCGAGCTCGCCTGGATCCCGCTGAACGGCTCTGGCTGGACGCAGGCGGCTGAAGAAGTCGATGAGATCGGCGGTGAGGTGAGCTACACGCAGCCCGCCGGCTGTGCGCTGCGGCCGGCAATCGATCTGTTCCTCGACGGCAGGCTGACGTCCGCGTCCGTCGCGCCCACGAGCGAGGCGGACGAAGTCGCGACCGGGACGACGCAGACGCGCTGGATCGAGTGGCGCACAGGAGCCACACGCTTGTCGGGCGAAACGTTCGACGAGCCGATCTTCGAGCCCGGCAAACCGACGCCGCACAAACTCGCGATCGAGGCCTTCGACCACTGCGGCGAAGCAGGCGCGCCCGGCGCGCACATCACCGTCAACTCGGTGTCGATCGACGTGATCGGCACGCGCTAGGAGCTCCTGCGCGGAACGTCCGCAGCTCGCGACGCTCCTGCGGGCACTGCGCACAGCCTGGCGCCGGCCGCTGAGAGGCATGCAAGAGGGCACCCCCGATCCACGCCCGATGCTGACCGTCGACGTCGTCGCCTGCACGGTCGCCGACACACCGCAGCAGATCCTCCTGGTCGAGCGGGCAAAGCCGCCGTTCGCCGGCGGCTGGGCGCTGCCCGGCGGCTTCGTCGAGGAGAGCGAGCAGGTCCGCGAGGCCGCGGCTCGCGAGCTCGCCGAGGAGACCGGATTGCGGGTCTCGCAGCTCGAGCTGCTCGGCGTCTATGACACCCCCGGGCGCGATCCGCGCGGCTGGAGCGTGTCCGTCGTGTATCTCGCGCGACTCGAGCAGAGCTCCCGCGTCGCCGGCGCCGACGACGCGAGCGATGCCCGCTGGTTCGACGCCGGCCGGCTGCCCGAGCTCGCGTTCGACCACGCGCTGATCGTCGCCGACGCGCTCGCAACGCTCGCGAACTAGACATCTACGCGGTCGTGTCTAATTCCCGGCTGGACGGGTAACTACGATCTGATCCCGGGCCCCGGCGGAGGTGTGAGTGCCGCTCAGAACGCGCGACGTCGAGATTTCAAGCGAGGACCACGTCGTTCAGTTCTACGGCGACGACGCCGAGCTTGTTGCCGGCGTCGCCCCGTATCTCGCCGCCGCCGCGCGCAGCGGCGGCGCGGCGATCATCATCGCCACCGACGCGCACCGTCGCGCGTTCGCGTCCGCGCTCGCCCGCGAGGGGATCGACCTCGCACACGCGCAGGCCGCCGGACAGCTGCTCTCATGCGACGCCGCCGAGACACTCGCCGGGATCGTCGATCACGCCGGCGCCATCGACGAGACCGCCTTCCGGAGGGAGATCGGCGGGCTCGTGCGCGCTGCGCTGCGCTCCGGCAGGCCGGTGCGCGCATACGGCGAGATGGTCGCGCTGCTGTGGGGCGCCGGCGACGTGCTCGGTGCGATCGAGCTCGAGCGACTGTGGAACGAGCTCGCACGCGAGCTCACCTTCTCGCTGTTCTGCTCCTATCGCTCCGACACCGTCAGCGGCAGCGAGCACGCCGAGGCGCTGCACCACATCTGCCACCAGCACTCCGTCGTCCTCGGCCGGCCGCATCGCAGCGCTTGGGCTGATCGCGAGCCGCGGCCCAGGCTCGATGCCGATTTCCCCCGGGAGCCTTGCGCGCCGGGCCGCGCGCGGCGGCTCGTCGTCGCCGGGCTGCGGCGCTGGGGCCTGTCCGAGGACACGATCGACGACGCCGCGCTGATCGTCAGCGAGCTCGCAAGCAACGCCGTGCGCCACGCAGCCTCGCCGTTCACGATCTCCGCGCGGCTCGACGGTGAGACGCTACGTCTCGCCGTCGAGGACTCCCGCGAGCTCGTCGCCGCACCGCCCGGCGCAGGGATCTGCCCGCAGCCGCTGCACGGGATCGGCGTGATCGACGCGATCTCGAGCGACTGGGGCGTTGCCGCGACCGCCCGCGGCAAGGTCGTGTGGGCGACGCTCGCCGTGTGAGCGCCGCGCCGGCCGGTAGGTTCGTCACGGTGAGAGCACCGTCTTGCCCGCCACTGCCATAAGCGGCGCGCATGCGTAACGGCGAAATACATATGGCGGCAGTGGCGCGGCGATCAACATCGCACTGTCACGACGTGATAGTTTCGCTGCGTTGAAGTCAACCCTCGGCGTCGCGTGCCTGGAGCATCGGAGAATGTGACATACCGGACGCGACCGCCGTCAGGGCCATTGAGCGAATGGAGAGAGACATGATTGGAATGATTCCAAACAGGGTCGCGAAGCTGGCTGCCGGATTGCTCGCGGCGAGTGCCGTGTTCGCCGTCGCAGCTGGAACGGCCAGCGCATCGCCGGCGGTTGGCGGCGCGTCGGGTGCGGCTTCTCCGGCGGGAATGAAATTTGCGCCGGCGACGAAGGAACACTACGAATTCAACCTGACCGAAGAAGTCTTCTACGGCCCGGTTCACTGTGTCGGGAACCACCTGACCAATGAAAAGAAGGGGTATCCCGGCATAGCGGGCCCGGGAGGCACGGGCGGCAAGGACATCGAGAAATGCAAGAGCACCACCGGCAAACCCCTTGTCGGGATGGCGGCAGGCGAACACAAAGTCGGACCGCCGATCGAGGGCGACCCACTTTGGGGCTCCGACTGGGACGACAACGCAATCACGACGGCGAACTTCGAATACACCGTGAACGCCAAGGGCACGGCATTCAAGATCATCGCCATCTACCCGTTTCCCTGAGCATCAGTCAGGCGCGTAGTTCCGGCGCCCGTTGATAGTGGAGTGCCCCGCTCAGCGGGGCACTCCACAGCCAGCCTGCCGTTGAGGCGACTCGCGCCGCTCGGACGGCGCGCTGCGAGCGAGCGTCCGCCGGTCGAGCCGGCCGCGTGGCCGGACGGGTTGACTGTGGTGCGGCCGGTGTCTAGTATCGGGCGCAGAGGGAGCCCTGGAGGGGTTCGGTGCTTTAGACCCGATGATCGCGAGACAGCGAGTACCGGCTCTGGAACGGATTCCACCGGATAGAACGAGGCTGCGCGCGCATGGCGAGGCGCCGCCCCGGTACTGGCGCAAGCGAGGAATGGCCCTCGCATCTAGGCAAGGGAGCGAATCGTGTTGTCAAAGTCATCCAGGTATTCGTCGGTAGGCATCATCGTCGCGGTGATGGCGCTGCTCTGCATGCCGGTGGTCGCCCAGGCGGCGACCAAGAGCACGCTGTGGGTCGCGCCCGGGGCCGCCGGCCCGGGTCCGGGTGCCAGCTGTGCCGACGCCGGCTACGCGAGCGTCCAGGCGGCGATCGACGCCGCCGCGAAGGGCGACACGATCGAGATCTGCGCGGGCACCTACAGCGAACAGCTGAGCATCACCACGCCCGTGAACCTCGTGGCCGCCGGCGGGGCCGGCACCGCGACGATCGCGCTCCCGGCCTTGCCCGCGGACTCCTCGACGCCATGCGACGAAGCGGCGGGCAGGACCGTATACGGCACGCCCCAGGATGAGATCTCGATCTGCACCAGCGGGAAGGTCTCGCTCAGTGACCTCTCGATCGATGCAAAGTGGCCCGGGGGCACGTGCAACGAAAACCTGTACGGGATCCTGGTCGGCGGCGGAGCGACTCTGAAAGCGAGCGACGTGACGCTCGCGGGCGCCGGCGCGAGCCCGATCAACGGCTGCCAGGGCGGCGTGGGCATCCAGGTCGGGATGGCGTGGACCTCGCCCGTGCAGGTCGGGCACGCGACCCTGGCCGGGGACACGATCAGCGAATACCAGAAGAACGGCATCACGGTCGACGGCGCGGGCTCGAGCGCGAAGATCACGAAAGCCAAGGTGACGGGCGCCTTCGCGACGACGCAAATCGCGCAGAACGGCATCCAGGTCAGCAACGGCGCGGCGGCGAGCATCAAGGCCTCGAGCATCGAAGGCAACCAGTGCCGCGCGGCCAGCTGCGGACCGGACGCATGGTCTGAAACGCAGGCGACCGGCGTGCTGTTCCTGGGGGCTGCGAGCGGATCGAGCGTGACGAGGTCGAAACTCTTCGAGAACGACGTCAACGTGTACTTCGACTCGCAGAGCCCCACCCAGCCGAGCTCGCCGGAAGTGACGATATCCAAGGACAGGATGGGCGCCGACTACGAGGGCATCGTCCTCGACCAGGGCGATGCGGCGATCGAAAACGACCTGCTCGCCGGGTCCTCGCACATCGGGATTCTGATCTTCCAGTACGAAGCCCAGGCGTACGCGCCGAACTCGACAGCGACCTCCGACAAGATCACCGATGACAGCGAAGCGTCCGTCAAAGTCGACTCCGACAACGCGCCCGGCGACCACCCGGGCAACTTCACGCTCACAAAAACCAGCCTCGGCGGCTACCCGCCGACGGAAGTCGTGAACGGGAGCAGCACGTACACGGTCACGCAGGTCGAACCGATCATCGAATAACGCGATGGGCAGATGCTCCAGGCGGGACGCGGGCGAATCCGCGTCCCGCCTGGATGACTTTCGGGCACGGCAGGGCGCGCCGCGACGTCACGGGTATGGACACATGCCGCCGCCGGTGCAGTGTGCCGCTGCCGTGCTGTCCGTCGGCACCGCCGTGCCGATCAGGCGCACGTTTCCGTTCGCATCGGTCAGAAGGTCGACGTCAACATGCCAGCTTTCGTTTGTGATGACGGTCGCGCTGCCCTCACTTTGCGAATGCGGGCCCGACGCGGCAGTGAGTGTCACTATCCCCGGCGTTTCTGCAGCTGTCATTGTGACGGCCGTGACCTTGGCATTTTCGGAGCCTCGCTCGTCAGTGCCCAAGACTCGCCCGACACCGCTCACCGCGATCTGCGCGGCACAGGTTCCCCCGCCGCAAGCAAGCCTCATCTGATTCTCGCCGAAGGCCGCGGTCAGGCTCTGGGTGGGTTCATCGGAGGTGGGGCCCATCGAGAAAGCCACAGCGCCGGGCCCGGCAGGGCCCGCCGGACCAGCGGGACCGGCGGGACCGGTCGGAGTACCGAAGTGCGCGAGCGCGACCGCCTCCTGGCCATGCTTGCATCGCGCCGCGGTGGGCACGACCCTGAGCGCCCCTCCACCTCGCGGCACGCATCCGCGCACAGCGCCAGCCGCAGAGACAAGCGACCCGCTTGCCGCCCACGCACCACCGCCGAGCGCGACGAACACGGCCACCGTCGACATCACATTCGCGTATCTGAGGTGCTGCAAAGACCTCGACATCCCCCACGCCTCCCTTGGTTGCTGGATACGACTGTCCGCGTTAACCCGTCTCTCAGCCATTCAGAGCGGCGACGCGGCTCACGAGCGCAAGCCCGCGTTTGCGGGGCAGTCCGAGGTCCGATACGCGTCGCGGCCTGTCCAGGGACGCACGCTGGGGCGCTCGAACCGACGCCGTGGGGGGCCCAGACGGCTGATCGGGCTCCTCGCAAGGCGACGACCGGAGTCGAACCGGTGCTGTCGCCTAGTCGGCCTGTAGAGCCGATTCTGCGACCCCACTTTCTGGGGTTGCCGTGTCTGCCGATGTCGCGGATCTAGTCGGAGGCGAACACACGTGCGCGGCCGAGCAGCGGCACACTTCGGCGGTCGCCGCGGCAATTACGAGCGCTGGTCGAGTCGGGGCCGGCGTTCGTCGCTGTCCCGGTTGCGGACGGCGGCTCTATGGGCCGGGGCGGCTGTGCCGCGCGCGGCGCTGTCCCGAGTACGGGCTGATTTGGGCCGGGGATCAGCGGCAGAAGCTGTTTCGCAACCTTGAGGCGGTGCGGGGGGAGATTGTCCTGAGCGCTGTGACGGCTCCGGGTGCGGGCGAGCTGCCTTGGGATGTGCAGAACTGCCGTGGTCTCGGCGCTCACCGGCACTCGGGCCGGCTCGGGTGCCGCATCGATCCTGCGGCGGCGGAGGAGTGGAATAAGACTGCGCCGGGCCGGTGGCGGCGGCTGCATCGACGTGCTTACCAGGACACGGTCAAGCGATGCGGAAAAGACTCGGTCTGGATGGTCGCCCGCGTGTGGGAGATGCAGATGCGGGGCGTGCTGCACGTTCATCCGGTGCTGTCGTTGGTCACGGCGAGGCAGCGAGCGGGGGCGAGGTGCTACATCGGGCGACTCGCTGAGCTGGCGCCGCAGTACGGGTTCGGCTTCGTTGAGCGCAAGGTCAAGCCGCAGGCGGCGGTCAACGCGGCGGCGTATCTGTCGGCCTATTTCGTGAAGGGCCGGCGCGGCAAGGCGACACTGTGGGAGTCGGTGCGATCGGCGGCGATGCCGCGTTCTATCGTCCATGTGTCTGTCAGGTTGACGCAGGAGACTGGCTGCACGATGAGGTTGCTACGGCTGGGCCGGTATGTGTGGGTCATCTGGAACGTGAGCCTGCCAGGCGTGGAGCTGAGGATCATCGATGAGCACGGCTTCCAAGCGTGGGCGCAGGCGATGATCAGGGGATTGGACCGCGGACTGCCGTAGGGAGGGTCGCCCGTGGGGTGGGCATGGATGCACGGCGGCGGGAGGGCGGACGGACGGCCGGACGGGCCGCGCAAGCGCCCCGACCGGACGAACGCCCGTACCGCCGCTACCGCGTACCCACGCGACATCGATGCGCAGCGCCGTGGCGAGCTGTCGAGCTGACTAAAGCCCTGCCTTGTTGGTGCCGATTCATCGGGTATGGCCGTTGATTCGACGGGTCGAGGGCAGAACCTCACGCCAGGGCGCGCGGCGACGGATCTCGCCAATGAGGTTCTTGGTAGGCGAGTGCTCGCCGGGTTTCTCGATCTCGCCGTACTCGCGGTGCTGTTCGTCGTGATGAGCATCGTCTTCGGAGGCGTGCACACCGGGACGGTGAGCAACGTGTCGAACCCTGGCTTTCATCAGACGAACGATTCGCTTTCGCTCACCGCGGGTCCGTTCGCGCTGTTCGTCGTGCTCTGTCTGGCCTACTACTTTGTCCTCGAGTCGCGTTCGGGGCAGACGATCGGGAAGCGCGCTTTGGGTCTCCGAGTGGTCGACGTCGGCGGCGCTCCCCTAACGAAGGGCGCAGTCTTGCGCCGGACCCTCGGGCGGCTGATCGATGTGCTGCCGTTCCTGTACCTCGTTGGACTGGTCGCGATCGGATGGGGAGACCGCCGACAGCGGCTCGGGGATCGCCTGGCGCACACGACGGTCACGTCAGCCTGACTCGATTCCGTATGGCACGCCGTTATCTCCCGCCGGGGCTGAGTATCGGATTCCCGTGCATAGGGCTGGGGGCGGAGTGCGTTCGAGCCGGCCGGGGGGGAAGCGTGCGCAGGCACGCGTGGCCGACGACTCCCGCGCGCAGCGGGCCTTGCTCGGCCCTACTCGAGGCACGCGCAGTTCGGCCGATCCTAGGCTGAGCGTCGAGCGAAATGGCGCCTGACGCGATGGCGGCGCTGTCAAGCTGCGAGTCGCAAGGGCCGATGAGGACGCGATGACAAAACCTGATGGGTTGGCGCGCAGGAGGCTGGTGAGCGGGTTGACGTGGGCAATCTGCCTCTTGTGGCTGAGCGTGATCGTATTGCAGCACCGGAGTTGGCTGTGGGCGCCGATCCTTGGCCTCCTCTTCGCCATGTTCGCCTATCCCGGCACGGCCCGCATAGGGCGCCTGCTACATCTACCGCCGTGGCGACCGCATGAAATCGCTGAGCGCGAAGACGCTAGGCGTCGTCACCACGATTCCAAATGACCCGCCTGCGCCGCCTGATGCATGGGAGGCGTCCAGCGAAGGGGTTGTGACTTGCGCCGGTGGTCGGGAGTGTCCCCACTGCCGGACCATCGCCAGCCCGCTACGCGCCACCTGCAATCATCGCTTGCCAGTCGGCGAGAGCCTCCTCACGACTCGTGCAAACGAATAGGAGTTCGGTCGCGTCGTTCATAGTGAGACAGAGGCGCTGTTGCAAACCGCCCGTATACGCCGTGAAGTCGCGCGCCTGCACACCGGCTGAGGCCACGTCGCCCAACTTCCACGTGCGGGCCTCACGGTACTTTCGCCGGTTGCCGCGATTTGGCACGAGCAAGACGCGGTCCATTGACGTTACATATAGGACCGCCGCGATAGCTGTGCGGAGATCGGGTGCGCCCGAGCTCGGGCCCATTGAGACCTTCTTCTGCCAGAGCACCCGCTCGCCCGGCAGTAGTGGCGGATCACGCCACAGCCAGCCCATGTCTACGTGGCCTCCTGAGTTCGACTCGGTCCACTTCGTGGGAGGGATTCGACGACAAAGAAGCCTTTTGGTGCATGCGGCTGTATCGACTAGCTCGGCAGAAATCCTGAGCCACAAGCGGCCAAGTCGTCGTTACTGGCATCCGCTGGTGTGCCGTCGCGAGGACAGCGAGGCGTCGGACGCTAGTCTTACGGGATGCCTAAGGCTGAGCGGGAGGGTGGCGACCCTGAGCTTCATGAGCTCTTCGAGCGGTTCAGCGCGCAGCTGGTCTCGCCGGGAGGTGCAGCGGCGCTCCTTGGCCTGTCGCGTAAGACGATCTACACGCTAGGGCAGCGCGGTCGTATTCGTGTGTACCACAGCAAAGAGAAGGATCGACTGGGGGAGGCGGGCGTCAAGTGGACGTACATCCCCGTGATCGATCTGGCGCGCTACGCCGACGAAGTCGGGCGCCCGTTTCCGGAGTACGACCGCAAGCAGGCGGAGGCCGGGTTGCGAGAGGACTTGACAGGCGTCCGACGATAGTCCTACAGTAGGCAAATGAGATTCGACGAAGCCATCGATCTGTATATCGCGGATATGCAGTCCCAGGGCGTGCTGAACTCGCGCTCGTCGGTCGTCGGCTACCGCTCGACCCTCGTCGCTCACTGCGAGGACATCGCCAATCGTGATCCTGCCTACGTCGGCCGCGAGGATGTCAAGCAAACCCTGCGGCGCTGGAAACATGCGAACACCCAGGGCACCAACCGCTCGAAGCTGGTCGCCTTTTATCGCTGGACGATGGAGGAGGGGATTCGCAAGGACAACCCCGCCGAGCAGACCCGCCGCCCGAAGCGCCGCCCGGTTCGTAAGGCGCGCCTAACCGAAGCTGAGGTCGTCGCGGTCTTGGATGCGGCCGAAGGGAGGCGCGAGCGTCGCGCGATCTTCTTGGGGCTCTGCGCGGGTCTACGCAACGCGGAGCTTCGCGGACTTCAGGGGCGACACCTCGCTCGGGACGGATTCGTCTGGGTGTCGCCTGACATTGGCAAGGGTGGCCGTGAACGGTCTATCCCGGTCATCCCCGACCTCGTGGCGATTGTCGATGAGATCCGCGCAAACGTTGCGGTCGACGAGTACGTGCTGCCGGCGCAGCGCTTCCGTGACCCGCCGAAGAACACCGAGCGGCTCGAGCTGCGATTCCGACCATCGTCGAGTCAGGCACTGCGGGAGCTGGTTATTCGGGTCGCTGCGAGGGCGGGTGTGTCAATAGCGGTGAGCCCGCACGACATGCGCCACGCTTACGCCGAGCACATCGCGCGCAAGGCGGGGGCGCGGTACGCACAGCACCTTCTCGGCCACGCGAATCTGGGGACAACGGACGCCTACCTGGGCCTGCCGAGGCTCGATGACCTCGCGGCTGCCGTAAAGGATGCAGGGTACGGAGTACGAACGAATGTTCTAGGGGTAGCGGAACTGGCCCATACGGCCCGTAAGGCGACGACCGGAGTCGAACCGGTGTAGACGGCTTTGCAGGCCGCTGCGTAGCCACTCCGCCACGTCGCCAGGAGACTCCTAGGGTATCGAGCCGGAGCGCTTCGTTCCACGATCGGCGCGCCGGGAGCCACGCGGGGAGCGGGCGCGGACCGGCATGCGCGTCTTACGAGCCCCTCGCACGCCGATTATCGCTGCTTGCGCAATTCGTTAGGCGGCCTTTCGGACATTGTTAGGAGAGGCACAGCGAGCGGACCCACGATGACTGTGTACCCGACGAGTGGAGATGTCCGTGAAACGCCTATTTGCCCCGATCCTGATCGCCGCCCTCCTCGGCGCCGCACTGGCCAGCGTCGTCGTGCTTTCGCTTCGCGGCACAGGCGGCGCGACGAAGACTGCCGCTGCCACATCGGCCGCGCTGGCGCGCTCCGCCTCGGGTAGCCGTCGCGACGTCGCGACGAGCGCGCCGACCGCGACCCAGGTCTACCAGCAGGACTCGCCCGGCGTCGTCTCGATCAAGGCCGTGACCGCCGACGGCGAGGACAGCGGGACGGGGATCGTGCTCAACGAACAGGGTCTGATCCTGACGAACGACCACGTCGTCGCGGGAGCGAGGAGCCTGAGCGTCAGCTCGCACGGGACAGCAAGCGATGCCCACACCGCGACGCTCGTCGGTGAGGAAGCCAACGAGGATCTTGCCCTCGTCCACGTCAACCCGTCGGGCCTCGGCCTGAAGCCGCTCAAACTCGTCAGCTCGAGCTCCGTGCAGGTCGGAGATGCGGTCTACGCGATCGGCAATCCCTACGGCCTCGAAGAGACCCTGACACGCGGGATCGTCTCGGCGCTCGGGCGCGAAATCTCCGCTCCGGACGGCTCGAAGATCACCGGCGTGATCCAGACCGACGCCGCGCTCAATCCCGGCAACTCCGGTGGTCCGCTGCTCAACGAACAGGGCGAAGTGATCGGCGTCAACTCGCAGATCGCGAGCGACGCCGCAAGCGTCGCCGGCTCCCAGCCAGGCAGCACCGGCGTCGGCTTCGCGATCAACTCGAACACCGTCGCGCAGGCGATCAAGACGATCGAGGCCGGAAACGGCGTCGCCTCGACCGCAACCGAGCAGAGCAGGACCGAATCGCAGAGTGCCGGCGGCGCGCAATCGCCGTATGGCACGCAGGGAACCGAAGCTGAAGCGCAAAGCGGCGCCGGCGGTGAAGAACGGGGCAGCGAAGCCACCGGCGCAGGCGCCGAAGCCGGCAGCGAAGTCACCTCCGGCGGTGGCTCTGAAGAAACCGCCGCCGCCGGCGAAAGCGCCGCCGGCGGCGAACGCGAAGGCCGCGTCACAATCGTGCCCTAGCGGCACCAGGCCGGGCGCGCCCGGGGGCGGGAGGCCCCGGCGCGTTTGGCCGTGGCCGGGAAGCTGGATCGCGCGCGCGGAGGCAGTGCCGCCCGCTCCGGCGCCTCGATCGCCGCTGATACGATGCCCCGATCCCAGGGCGATTAGCTCAGCTGGGAGAGCGCCGCCTCGACAAGGCGGAGGTCACTGGTTCGAGCCCAGTATCGCCCACTAGAGAAGTGCCTGCAAATGAGCAGATTCGGGCGCTGCCGTGGTAGCACCGAGGTAGCAGGAATCAACGTCGCGGGCGTGAGATCGGCTGAAGCGCGGCGTGCCCGTTCAGGGGGCGGCAACGGTGGAGACTTCGAGGGGATGCCCGGCAGCGGCCATTGTGCGGGGAATGTGCGTACACTTGCTCGCTTCTAAGTGGCGGGA
>CAWGGR010000002.1:0-784036 GCA_963822245.1 uncultured Solirubrobacteraceae bacterium | reverse complement strand
GAGGACACCGCCCCGCCCGATCGACCGGCATCCCACCCCATTGTTTCTAGGGTTCTGACCGGCCCGGCACTAGGAATCGCGGGCGATAGGGCAGCGAAAAGGCAGCGGATCGGGACTGCTGCCTTTTCCGGCTGCCGGTTTGATCGTCCGTTCTTCCACGGGCACGACGCCGGGCCTCGGGGCAGCCGGCAAGGGGTTTGGCGCCGCTGGCGGACGGCCGCTCTGCGCGTGAGGCCCCCTGGGAACGCGAATGGGGCGACGACGTGCTTCGGTTCGCCGAACTCCGCGCAGCGGCACACCGGCAGCTCCGCGCGCCTACGACGGGCGATGCTCTCAGCGATGCCAGACGCCAGTTCGCCGCCCTGCGCCGGGTACGCCCAGCAGCGCCGAGGTCGAGTTGCAGCGCGAACAAGCACGAGCGGCCCGCCGGACGGGGTCCCCGCCGCCCGCGGGCCTGCGAAGCCTCCGTGGATCGGCCTACACCACCGAGTTGACCTCGCTCGCTTCTTCGCCTGTGAGGGTGAGGCTTGCGGTCAGGCCCGTCTGTTCGAGGGGACCGCCGTTGAAAGACTCTTCGAGAACGTCAGGTGCTTCACCGGCGAAGGCTTCCGGTTTCTGTTTGCCTTTGGAAGCCTTGAACTTCAGAGCCTGCGTCGCCGACATCTTGTTTGCCTTGACGGGAACGATGACCGAGCCTTGCACGACGACGGTCGTGGCACCACAGTTGAATTCCATGAGCGGCCCGGTTTTTCCGAAGCGGTACAGATCGACGCCGATCTTGTTGCTGGCGCTCGTGCCCCCGAGTTTTTCGATACCCAGTTCGCCGACCAGCGGGTTTGTGACGATCTCGCCTACTGCGGCGCCCGCGCTTCTGCACTCAGCTTTCGAAGCGACAAGTTCACACCCCGTGAGTGTGAGCGTCACCGCGCCGACGGTCTTCCGGCCAGTGTATTCGCCACGCCCCATCTCGCCTTTGCACGTCACCTTCGAGGCTTTTGCCGCCGATTCGAGCGTGACGGAACCTGACGCGAGGGTTGTTCTGAAGGGGGCCTTCAGCACTCCCGGTTCCCATTCATACTTGCCGGTGTGGGTTCCGCTCGCCACCAGGCACGTGGCGGCGGTAAATCCGCCGAGATACACTGTCTTTTTCCCTTCTTTCTTCGATGGCCCCGTGACGCATCTTCCGAATTCCGGCGGTTCCGGCACCCGCCGCGAGAGCTCTTCCACCGTGATGTGTTCGTCTCCGACGGGGCCCGTGAGGATGTCCGTACCGATCACCGATGTCGTCCCTGGGTAGCCGCTCTGGGCCAATGCGCCAGATCCCGCGTCGAAAGTGAGAACACCGTTGCTGATGGTCGGCGTGAGGCTTCCCGTGAGATCCTCGAGGAAGAGGCCCCCACTGCACCTCAGTTCCAACTCGATGCCCGTGATTTCGTCCATTGGGCCTAGGATCAGCTGCGTTGGCCACGATAGGCCGGACTCTTTGAATTCTGGAGTCCCAGCGCCGCAGACTTGTGGATCTTCTGCTGGTATGAAGCAGTTCTCGAGCGCGAATTGGCCTAGCTTGTCCGTACCGGCGCCGTTGCCCACGGGATTTTCGATCGTGTCGTGGTCTCTCAACTCGCACGTCACTTCAGTTTCTCCACCAACGACCTTCGTGAACGTCAGTGTGCCACTCGTTTCGACGGCCACTTTTTCGCCCGGTACGATTTGTAGACCATTGCTGTACCAGTGCGGCGGACACGGGCCGGACCCGTTCACAAACGGCCAGGCGGCCCCGACGCCGCTGTTGTCTTCCTCGCCGCCGATCAGGGCGGTTTCGCACTCTAGCGCCGCGCTGATACCGAACCGGCCTTCCCCGATCTCGTCGTCCCCGGTGAGCGCCTGCTGGAGAACGTAGGGCTGATTGAATACGGGGCGTTCGAACACCCACGCTTCGCCGTAGCGGATGTCGTGATACCCGGATCCGCCGATCAGCGCGGTGTTGCCGTCGGAGGACAGCGCGACGCTCACGCCGAAGACGCCGTGGTCGACCTCGCCGGCGCCGACGAGTTTTTCTTGCAGGCCGTAGGGCTGCTGGAAGCCGGTGCGCGTGTACACGCGAGCGGCCCCGACTTCGTTGTCTTCGGCGTAGCTGCCGATCAGCGCGGTGTTGCCATCCGACGAAAGCGCCACGGCGTCCCCGAACAGGCCTTCCGGGACGCCGTCGGTGAGCTTTTCTTGAAAGGTCCACGCGCTGCCCGATCGCGTGAACACCCAAGCTGCCCCTCCCAAGTAGCCGGTTTGTTCGTCGCAGCAGCCGCCGACGATGGCGGTGTTGCCGTCTGACGACAGCGCCACACTGTAGCCGAACCCGCCATTGTTGACCTCGCCGGTGGCCGGCAGAGCGGCTTGCGGTAGGAAATACCCATAGTTGGAGAGCGCGTACACCCTCGCTGCGCCCACAAGTCCGATCTGGCCCGCGCCGATGAGCGCTGTGGCACCGTCCGACGACAGCGCCACGCTGAAGCCGAAGAGAGGTTCGCCGCCGCCGAGGACCTTCTCTTTCAGGATGTAGCTCCCCCCGAAGCCGGAGCGAACGAAGTACCACGCCGCCCCGGTGCCTCCGCTGTCCTGCGGGCCGCCGATCAGGGCCCTGTCGCCGTCGGAGGAGAGTGCGACGCTCGCGCCGAAGTTGCCGGGTCCCACCTCTTCTTCTCCCCCGCTCGTGGGAGCCGTGAGCTTTTCCTGCAGGGTCCAGGTCACCCCTGTGCGCGTGAACACCCACACCGCGCCGACATCGCCATTGTCTACGGGGCCGCCAACCAGCGCCGTGTTGCCGTCGGCAGAAAGCGCCACGCTGTTGCCGAATTCGCCAGCTCCGATCTCGCCGCTGCCGGCGAGCTTGGCGCCCTGGAGGATGAAGGGGTCGATCCGCAGCGGGTAGCGCGCGCCCTTCGCGTCAACGCGGAGGAAAAGCCGTCCGCCGTCGAGCTGAAGCCAGCTGGGAAGTCGCCGCCCGCGGGCGTCGGTCGCGGACAGGCCCGTGTAGCGCAACACGGCCCTGCCGGCCCGGCTCAGCGTGATGCTCTGCCCACCGTTGAGGAGCGAGGCGTGCACGTTGCCGGAGAGCGTCATCGAGAGCGTCAGCGGACCGGCCGGATGCCGGGCTGGCGCCCGTGCGACCGTGAAGCCCTGCTCCAAGCCGAGTGGCCCGTTCGCATACCACTCGCTGAGACCCGGACGCGCATAGAGCACGCGGTTCGCATGGGCTCGGGGTGCAACCTCGCCGAGTGCTGTGAGCGAGTCCCCGTAGCCGATACCACGCAGCCTGAGCCCCACGTGCGTCGCGCCCGAGCTCAAGGAGACACCGGAGCTGGCAAAGCTCATGGCCAGATGCTGCGCTGGGCTTGACGCGCTGAAGGCGCCCTTGCCGGGGCTGAGACGGTAGGCGGTGCCATCGGCGCCGAGCGCAGCGGAGACCGACCCCCGCGCTGCCAACGGGAGACTCGATAGACCCTTGCCCGAGAAGTCATAAGAGCGCACAGCCGCGGGCACGACAGACGCGCGCCCGCCTTGCGAGCCCGCGTACAGACCGACCCCGACGGCCAACAACAGCAACGCAGTTCCCACCACTGCAAGCCGCGGAGGCGCAGCTCTGCCCGGCCCATGATCCACCGACACACTCGGTGCTGTCTCCAAACGGCCGGCCGGTCCAGGCATGGTTCCCCCGTAGGTCGCGAACGTATCGTCGACGCCGAGCGCATGCTCCCCAGCCCTCTGTCCATGAAGCGGCACGCGCCGCACGCGCAGGCCTATCCGAAAACCGGCCTCGTGTCAACCTCCCCACCCATGGGCCCGCCTGGACTCGAACCAGGGACCTACCGATTATGAGTCGGCAGCTCTAACCAACTGAGCTACGGGCCCTCCGGCGCGCTCAAGCCGACGGCGGGGCGCGCTGCGCCAGACGCTACCAGCGGGATGCGCGGAGGAGATGTGGAATGCTCCCGCGCGCGCCGTTTTGTTCTCAGACGCGCGCTTCGATTCCGCATACAAGGGAGGGACGGCAGATGTCAGTAGAGCGTGCAGCGATCGTCACGGGCGCATCCAGCGGTATCGGGCTGGCGATAGCGAGGGTGCTCGGCGAGGAGGGCTTCGGCGTGACGATGGCGGCCAGGCGTCCCGACAAGCTCGACGGCGCCGTCGCGGGCCTCGCGGCCGACGGGTTCGACGTTCACGCCGTTGCGGCGAACGTCTCGGATGAGGCGGAGATCAAGAAGGTCGTCGACGCTCACAGCGAGCGCTACGGGCGCCTGGACATGCTCGTCAACAACGCGGGCGTCGGGGTGGGTGCGGCGGTCGGCGAGATCGTGACCAAGCGCCTGGACATGCAGCTCGACATCAACATCCGCTCGATCATTCTGTTCTACCGCGAATGCCTGCCGATGCTGAAGGCCGCGGGCGCCGAGCACAAACGCGCGATCGTCGTCAACACCGCTTCGATCGCGGGCAAGCACGGTCAGGCGTGGCTGTCGGTCTACTCGGCGACCAAGCACGCGGTCGTCGGCTGGAGCGATTCGATGAATCGCGAGCTTGCGACCGACGGCATCCGCTCGACGGCTCTCTGCCCGGCGTTCGTCGACACGCCGATGACCGACTTTGCGAAGGGACAGGTCGCCGCGGAGGACATGATCCGCCCGGAGGACATCGCCGAGTCGGTGCGCTTCCTGCTCAGGACCACGCCCGCGTGTGTCGTCCCGGAGATCATGTTCATCCGCCCCGGCGACGAGCTGTAGCGCACCTCGCCGCTCCCGGCACACGCCGCTGTCGGGAGCACGGGGTCTCAGGCGTGGGTGAGAACGAGCCGGCGCTCGCCCGCGCGCGCAGAGCGATCGCGGCCGAGGCGCGGCGCGGACGGCCGGCGCAGGCGGCGCGCGATGATCTCGCCGCGCGGATCGGCGCCGTCGAGCAGCCGCCGCCGAGCGCGAATGCGCCTGCTCTTCAGTTCCCGGTGCTCCCTGATCGCGGCATCGAACTCGAGTCCGCTCGAGCTCACGAGGCTGTCCTCGAGCTGCGCGATCAGGATCCGTACCTCGCGCTCGGTCGCGGCGCGCGAGCTGCCAGCGGCGCGCGTGAAGCGGTCCCAGGAGCGGGCGAACGTGAGGAAGTCCGTGCGCCCACCTTGCCGGTGCGCCGCAAGCATCGGGCAGACGCCGCCGTCGCGGTCGACGTACGCGCCGACGATGATCCGCTCGTTGCTGCGCACGCCCACGAGCATCGCTTCGCGGGTTGCCACCGGGAGACAGTCGATCGCGACGCGCAGGCGCTCAACGGGGCTGCTGTTCTGGCGGCGAGTGTTTCGCATAGTCTGTGCGCCTCCGGCGGCGCTGCTCGCCTGCGGCCGGGTGCGCGGCCAACCCTAGGGAACGCGCCCCGCGCTGGCAACGATTTCCCTCCTGCTGAAAGGAAACTTGCACATGAAGCTCGGCGTGCACATCGGTTATTGGGGTCTTGGCCTCAGCTCAGAGGACCAGTTGACCATCGTGCAGGAGGCCGAGCGACTCGGCTATGACTCGGTCTGGGCGGCGGAGGCTTACGGCTCTGACACGGCCACCGTGCTCGGCTGGCTCGCCGGGCAGACGAGCAAGATCCGCCTCGGCTCGGGCATCTTCCAGATGCCCGCGCGCTCGGCGACGATGACGGCGATGACCGCGGCGACCATCGACCAGCTCTCAAACGGGCGCATGATCTGCGGGATCGGCTCCTCCGGTCCGCAGGTTGCCGAGGGCTGGCACGGGCAGCGCTTTGGTCAGCAGCTGCAGCGCACGCGCGAGTACGTCGCCGTGATCCGCATGGCGCTCGCGCGCGAACGCGTCGAGTTCAAGGGCGAGACGCTCGAGCTGCCCCTGCCCGACGGCCCCGGCAAGGCGCTGAAGCTGACGATCGCGCCGGTGCAGGAGCGGATCCCGATCTACCTCGCGGCGATCGGCCCGAAGAACACCGCGCTGGCCGGCGAGATCGCCGACGGCTGGATCCCGACGCTGTTCTCGCCCGAGCACGTCTCCGAGCTGCGCCCGCTGCTTCAGGAAGGCGCCGATCGCTCAGGCAAATCGCTCGAGGACTTCGACATCGCGCCGACGGTCAGCCTCTGCATCACCGACGACCTCGAGGGCGCACGCAACACGATGCGGCCGTTCATCGCCCTGTATGTCGGCGGCATGGGCTCGCGCAAGCAGAACTTCTACAACCAGCTCGTACGGCGCTACGGCTACGAGGCGGAGGCACAGACGATCCAGGATCTGTATCTCGAAGGCAAGCGCGAGGAGGCGATGGCCGCGATCCCGGACGAGCTGATCGACACCGTCTCCCTGTGCGGGCCGAAGGAGGTCGTGCGCGAGCGCCTCGCGGTCTACCGCGACGCGGGCGTCGGCACGCTCGGCATCACGCCGACAGCGTTCACGGCGCCGGAGCGCCTCGAGCAGCTGCGGCTGCTGGCAGAGCTCGCCGGCTAGGAGAACGCGGTGAGGGTCCTGCTGGGCGCCTTCGGGGACCCCGGCCACGCGTTCCCCATGATCGCCCTCGGCCGCGCGCTCGCCGCGCGCGGGCACGCGGTCACGCTACAGACGTGGACGCGATGGCAGGACGAGGTCGAGGCGGAGGGTCTCGGCTTCGCGCCGGCGCCTGAATACCGGGTCTTCCCGTCCGGGCCGGAGCCGCTGAACTTCTACCAGTCGGTCGTGCGCGCAGCCAACGACACGCTCCCGCAGATCCGCGACTTCAAGCCCGACGTCGCGGTCGCCGACATCCTCACACTCGCGCCCGCGCTTGCGGCGGAGATGCAGGGCGTGCCGTGCGCGACATTGATCCCGCACGTATACCCGCACGGCCCGAGCGACTTCCCGGTCTACTCACTGGGCGCGCGCATGCCGCGCACCGCGCTCGGGCGAGCGCTCTGGCGCCAGGCGCACCGTCCGGTCAGGCGCGGCCTCGAGCAGGGCCGAGTCGAGCTCAACCGCACACGTGGCGAGCTCGGCCTGCCGCCACTCGACTACGTCCACAGTGGCATCAGCCGCAAGCTCGCGCTCGTGGCGACGTTCCCCCAGCTCGAGTATCCCCGCAGCTGGCCCGAGCATGTGCACGTCGTCGGCCCCTTGATGTGGGAGCCGCCGAGCGAGGAGGTCGAGCTGCCGCCCGGCGATGGGCCGCTCGTGCTCGTCGCGCCGTCTACCGCCCAGGATCCCGAGCAACGACTGCTGCGGGCCGCGCTGAAAGGACTCGCCGACGCTCCCGTGCGCGTCCTCGCCACCTGGAACCGGCGCCTGCCTCCCCGCCCTCTGCCGGTCCCCGAGAATGCCCGGATCGTCGACTGGGTCTCCTATTCGCGCACGATGGCCGAGGCCGACATCGTCGTCTGCCACGCGGGGCACGGGACGCTCGTGCGCGCGCTCGCGAGCGGCTGTTCGGTCATCGCCTGCCCGGCCGTCGGTGACATGAACGAGAACGCCGCGCGCGTGGATTGGGCCGGCGCCGGCGTGCGGCTGCCGCGGCGCTTCGTCTCACCGCGCTCGATCGAGCTGGCGGTCGAGCGAGTGCTCGACGACACGAACATCGGAGCGCGCGCATGCGACATCGCCGCCTGGGCACAGCACCACGACGCCGGCGTTCTCGCCGCCCGGCTCGTCGAGCAGCTGGCTGCGTAGCCGCCCCGGCCGCGGCAGCCTCACGGGCGAGCCGACGAACGAGCCTGCTGCTCCGGCCGAGCGACCTTCAGGCGGTTGCCGTCCGGATCGGTGACGAGCACGAAGCGCCCGCCCGCGCCGATCCGCTCAACCGGCCCCGCTTCGATCCCGCGTGCCGCCATGTCGCTCAGCATCGCGTCGAGATCGTCGACCAGCACCGTGTGCAGCGAGGACCCCGCGCGCGCGGGTTCCTCGATCAGATAGATCCACGCCGTGCGCGTCAGCCGCCACGCCGCCTCGATCTCGTTCGGGATGAGATCCGCCGGGCGGCCGAGCAAGCGCTCATACCAGCCGGCCGCCGCGTCCCGATCGACCACGGGAATGCTGGCGAACAGGTGCTCGACCATCCGGCAACGATACGGGTCCCTGTCGGCGTTCGCCTCTGACCTGCCGAGAATCGCCCCGGTGCGCGAGTACCGCTGTCAGGCTAGGAGGGCTTGACGAAGCGATTGGCAAAAGTTATCGACTCGGACAGCCCCAACGCTGTGAGCGCCTCGCTCCTCGTGGCGTACTCGCGCACCTCGCTGAACAGCCCGTCGCGGACGCTCATCACGTGGGCCTCTTCCATCGCCACCTGCTGGTCGCTGCCCTTGATGTGCCCGCTGAGCTGCATCACCGCCACGACTTTCCCGTCTGCCTCGAAGATCTCGACCGGCTCCGCGAGGAACCCATCGAACGCGCCTATCCAGTCCGCGATCAGGCGCGCGATCTCCCCTCGTCCGCGATAGGTCCGCGAGTCCGGCAGCTCGGCGCGCGTGGTCCACTCGACTTCGGGATGAAAGGCGAACAGCTCTTCGGGATCGAAACCCTTGCCCGTGACAGCACGGGAGTTGAAGGCCTTCCAGTTCGCGCGGGCTGCCGCCACGAGGTTGCCTGCGCGGATCGCCTCCAGGATCGCCTCGGGCGTGGGATCGATCTCCTCGACCCGGTTGGACTCCGCCGGCATCATGCGCACAGTGTCCCACCTCGCGAGCCGAGGATCGAGGGCGTCTACGGCCACGGCTGGGGTGCTCGGCGAAATTCGCGCCGGTCGCCGTGCGGAATACTCCATGACATGTCCGAGGAGTCCGCGACCCACGATCTGTTGGAGTTGCAGAAGCGGCTCACCGCGGCTACCAATCGCGGCGATGTCGATGCGGTCGTGGCCTTCTACGCGCCAGATGCCGTGTATGACATGTCGGCTGTGGGTATGGGCGTCTTCGAGGGGCAGGCGGCGGCGCGTGGCTTCATTGAGGACTGGTGGACGTCCTACGAGGAGTCCGAGTTCGTGGCTGAGGAGACGCTCGACCTCGGTAATGGAGTCGGCTTTCGCGTGCTCAGCCAGAAGGGCCGTCCTGTCGGCAGCAGCGGCGAGGTTCAGCTGCGCTACGCAACCGTGAGCGTGTGGGAGGACGGCAGGATTGTGCGAATCACGAACTACACCGACATCGACGAGGCTCGTGTCGTCGCCGAACGCCTCGCCGAGTCGCGAGAGCAGTCCTGACGAGTTTCGCCAAACCCTCGGAGGAGGGGCACCGACTCGGGGGCCCGCGCCGGAAGTCCCCACGACCGTCCTGACGCACGAATATGCGCTGGCAGCCTAGGAGGGCCTGACGAAGCGATTGGCGAAGGTCATCGACTCGGACAGCCCCAACGCCATCAGCGCCTCACGCTTTGTGGGGTACTCGCGTACCTCGCTGAACATCCCGTCGCGGAGGCTCATCACGTGGACCTCTTCCATCGCGACCTGCTGGTCGCTGCCCTTGATATGCCCGCTGAGCCGCAATACCGCCACGACTTTCCCATCCGTCTCGAAGATCTCGAGGGGCTCCACGAGCAAATCGTCGAACACGTCGCTCCACTCGGCGATCAGACTCGCGAGCTCCTCTCGTCCGCGATAGGTCCGCGAGTCCGGCAGGTCGGTGCGCGTGGTCCACTCGACTTCGGGATGAAAGGCGAACAGCTCTTCGGGGTCAAAGGCCTCCCCCGAAACGGAACGCGAGTTGAAGACCTTCGAGTTCGCGCGGGTTGCCTCCACGAGGTGGCCCGCGCGGATCGCCTCCAGGATCGCCTCGGGCGTGGGATCGATCTGCTCAGGCGTCGGGTTGGACTCCTCCGCCATCATGCGCGCAGTGTCCCACCTCGCCTGCCGAAAGGCGAGGGGTGCTACGCGGCTACGGCTGCGAGGCTGCCTCGCTCGGCGCCCCTCCGCGTCTCTCGGCTTCTACTCCGGGGGTGGGACTCGAACCCACAACCTATCGGTTAACAGCCGATTACTCTGCCATTGAGCTACCCCGGATCACGCTACCCCGGAGAATAGGCCGGGGCACCGACGCCATTGTATTCCGCCTCATCGCGCCACGCCACCGGCGCAATTCCGGCCGCCACCTCGGCGCGGGAGTTGCCGCGGAGCAGGACGCACTTCCGCGCCTCGGCACGTGCCTGCTCGAGTGAGCGCGACACCCCGCGGCAGGCCATCGTGAAGCGCTTCTCGCGCAGCTTCAGGCGCTGAGCTCAGCTCCGCTCGCCGGTCTCCTCGAGCACCCTGCCGTAGGCGCGGTCGAACTCGAGTTTGACCGCGGCCTTGTGTTTTGCGAGGTCGTTGATGTCGCCGCCGTCCTGTCCGCGCGCGCGCTGGATCTGGCGATCGACGCGCGCCAGCTCGAGCTGCAGGCGCTGCACCTCGAGCATCGCGGGATCGGATTGCTCGCGACCGGCCTCGACGACGAGCTCGGCCAGCAACCCCTTCAACTCGGGGTCCTGATCGAGCTCCTCGTCACCGGCGACATCGGCCATCGGCGCGCGCAGGTCGCCCTCGCGGAGCCGTATTGCGACGCGTCGCAGCAGCCCGGAGGAGAAGTGCTGCTCGACGTCGAGCCCGGCGAGCGCGAGCGCGCCCTCATCGGGCGAGGCGATGCACAGCGCGAGAAACGCCCGCTCGGTGTCCTCGCGGCGGGAGACCCCGCCGGCGCCGGGCGCGCGCCTCGGAGCGCTGCCGGAAACACGCGCGGTGGCGGCGTCGCCGGCGGGTGCGCGAACGGATCCCGTGCGGGCGCCGGCGGCGAGCAGCTTCTCGGCTGCGTCGTCGCCGCGCAGCGCGAAGCGGCTGGAGACGATCTGCGTGAGCTCCATGCGCACCGCGCTCGGGGGCAGCTCGGCGAAGATCGGGCGCAGCTCGGCGAGCATCCGATCCTGCTCCTCGGCATCGGTGGGATCCCCGCTCGCGAGGATGTGCTCGGCGCGAAAGCGGACGAACGGCACCGCGGCGCTGACGGCGGCCTCCATCGCCGCCCCGCCGCCACTCTGGACGAGGTCGGCGGGATCGCTGCCGTCGGGCATCGAGGCGACGCGAAGCTCGAGCTTGCGTTTGCTAGCCAGCCTGAACGTCTTCAGCATCGCCTCCTGCCCGGCGCTGTCGGCGTCGAGCGCGAGCAGCACCGTCTGCGCCATCCGCGACAGCTCGCCGACCTGCTCGGCGGTCAGCGCGGTGCCCATCTGTGCGACCGCGTTGCGCATGCCGGCCTGGTGCAGCGCGATCACGTCGGTGTAGCCCTCGACGAGGATCACCTGCCCGGCGCGTGTGGCGTGCACGCGCGCGAGATCTGCGCCATAGAGGTGCTGGCCCTTGTGGTAGAGGTCGTTGTCGGAGGTGTTCAGGTACTTCGGGCGCTGCTCCTCGCGCATCGCACGCGCGCCGAAGCCGAGCACGCGTCCGCGGATGTCGGCGAGCGGGAACATGATGCGCGAGCGGAAGCGGTCATACGGGCGCCCGTTCTCCTTCGAGCGCTGCGCGAGCCCTGTCTCATAGAGCTCCTGCTCTGAGAAGCCGCCGCGGCGCGAGGCGAGCAGTACGCGGTCCCATGCGCTCGGCGCGTAGCCGACACGGAACTCGCGCAGGATCTCCTCCCCCAGCCCCCGGCCCGCGAGATACTCGCGCGCCTTGGCCGCCTCCTCGGACTCCCACAGGCACCGCTCGTAGTAGGCGGCCGTGCGGCGGAGCAGCTCGAGCAGACGCTCTCGGCGCTTGCGCCGCTCGGCCTCGCGCGGGTCCTCCTCCTCGCGTTGCAGTTCGACCGAGTAGCGGTCGGCGAGCAGCTCGAGCGCACCCTTGAAGTCCACCCCCTCTGTCTCCTGCACGAACGTGAACACGTCGCCGGAGGCCTGGCAGCCGAAGCAGTAGTAGACCTTCTGCACGGGATCGATCCCGAACGACGGCGTGCGCTCGTCGTGGAACGGGCACAGCCCCTCATAGCGCGCGGGGCCGGCGCGGCGCAGCTCGGTGCGTGCGGAGACAAGCTCGACGAAGTCGACGGCGTCGCGGACGCGATCCTTGGAGTCGCTTGTGTATAGCGCCACGCCGGCAACGCTAGCGGGCGAACGCCTGCGGCACCTGCAGCTCGGTGTAGGCACGAATGCAGTAGCGGTCGGTCATCCCTGCGAGGTAGTCGGTGACCCTTCCCGCGAGCTCGTCCTCGGCGCCGCCGCCGTCGGCGCCGGGGCTCGGCGGCAGCAGCTCGGGGTGCTCGACGTAGTGCTCGAACAGGCGCTGTACGACAGCGGTGATCTTCGCGTGCTCGGCGCGCACGGCCGGGCCGAGATACACGCGCTCGAACATGAAGTCGCGCAGCTCGCTCATCGCCGGTCCCGCGCACGGGCCCTGGACGATCTCGCCGGCGCGCTCTGACTGCTCGACCATGTCGTGCACGAGCGCATCGATCCGCGCCGAGCCCGAGGAGCCGAGCACGGCGATCGGCTCGACCGGCAGCTCCTCCTCGCGCAGCAGCCCCGCGCGCACGGCGTCGTCGATGTCGTGGTTGATGTAGGCGACGCGGTCGATCACGCGCACGATCCGACCCTCGAGCGTCTCCGGCAGCGGCGCGCGTGAGGAGTGGCGGGCGATCCCGTCGCGCACCTGCTCGGTGAGGTTCAGCCCGGCGCCGTCGCGCTCGAGGCGATCGGCGATCCGCAGCGAGTGCTCGTAGTGGCGGAAGTCCCTGCCGAAGCGCTCTTTCAGGCAGCCGTCGAGCACCTCCTCGCCGATGTGCCCGAACGGCGGGTGCCCGAGGTCGTGGCCGAGGCCGATCGCCTCGACGAGGTCCTCGTTGAGGCGCAGCGCGCGCGCGACCGTACGCGAGATCGTGGTCACCTCGAGCGTGTGCGTCAGCCGTGTCCGGTAGTGGTCGCCGCGCGGCGCGACGAACACCTGTGTCTTGTGGGTCAGGCGGCGAAACGCCTTGCTGTGGACGATCCGGTCGCGGTCGCGCTGAAACGGCGTGCGCAGCGCGCAGTCATCCTCGGCGTGCGCGCGCAGGGCAGGGTATGAGCGCGCTGCGAGTGGTGAGAGCAGCTGCTCCTCATCCTCGCGCCGTCGCGCGGCGAATGCGGCCGCAACGGCGTCCTCGGGGCGGGCGATGCTCATGATGCGATTGTCGCAGCGGCTGCGGCCGCTCTGCGGCTTCACGCACAGCACAGCGCAGGACAGCGACAGCGCAGTGGGCGCGAGCGCTAGGAGTGCGCCGGGCGCGCGGCGAGCACGCTCAGCGCTCGGCTTTCCAGTCGCCGCGCCCGCCCGCCTTGTGCACCCAGTGGTGCCAGCCCTTCATCTCGCCGGGGTCCTCATCGAACACCGGAGCGCCGCCACCTGGCTCGGGCAGGCTCTGCGCAGCGGCCGCGTCGATGCGCAGGTCGACGCCGCGTTCGTGCAGGCTCGCGACGTCGGCGGCCTCGACGAAGCGCTTGCCGTTGCCGGGCGTCGCGATCACGAGGCCGTGGAAGATGTCCTTCTCGGGCGCCGCGACGACGTGGTGGACGGTGCCGATCTGCTCGCCGCCCGAGCACAGCACCGGAATGCCGCTCTCGAGGACCTGGTAGGCGACGGGGAATCCCTCATCCATGCCCGCCACGATACAGCGACACGCGGCGCCGGCCGGCGGGTCAGCCGAGCGAGCCCGCCGCGGGCATCAGCCGCAGGTGCGCGTGATGCTCGAGGGTCGCGGCGATCGCGCGCTCGACCTGACCGAGCGCCGGCTGGGGCGCCTCCGGCACATCGCTCAGCGAGCGCCCGAGCGCGTCGGTCATGAACACGTAGGCGTCTTCGCTGAGAGCGAACGACCCCGCCTCGCAGGCGGCGCAGACGACGCCGCCTGCAGCGCCGGAGAAGCCGACGAGATGCTCGTGCTCGCCGCAGTTCGCACATGCCCCGAGCTGCGGCGCGAGGCCTGCGACGAGCAGCAGCTTCAGGCGAAATGCGAGCGCGGCCGCGCGGCCCCTGCCGGCGGCGGCGTCTCCGCCGGCGCGCTGGTCGAGCAGCTGCAGCTGGCGGCAGAGGAGGTTGAAGACGCCGGGGTGCGGCTCGGTCGTCTCAAACAGGCGCCCGACCGCGTCGCATGCGCGCGCGGCGGCGTCGAGCGCGCGCGCGTCTCCGCGCAGCCGCGCATGCCCGTCGATCGTCTCGGCGCCGGTCACGGTCAGCAGCTCGCTGCGCCCTTCGTGCAGCTCGATGTGCAGGCGGAAGAACGGCTCCAGGCGCCCGCCGAAGCGGCTGCGCGCGCGCCGCACGCCCTTCGCGATCGCGCTCACGCGGCCGCGGGCGGGCGTGTACAGGTGCAGAATGCGATCGGCCTCGCCGTAGCGCATCGAGCGCAGCACCACCGCTTCGGTCTTGACTGCTCGGCTGGACATGAGAAGCGAATAGTGATCTAGGCGCCCGACGTTGCCGCTCCGCTCGTGTCATCGCATGGGCGCGACGGCCACGGTTCGACGGTGCCCCAGATGTCGAGAAACCGCCATTGGCGGCTATGACGTCGAACTCGCGCCCGGCGCGGCTCTCCGGGGAACCATGCTGCGAACGGAATGCGCGAGACTCAGGCACCACCGGCAATCCAAACTGAAACGCCACCTCCAACCCCTGCTATACTTTATGAAGTAATGAGCGAGGTAACGGTCTATTCAACGGATCCGTGCGCGTACTGCGCGCGCGCGAAGGCGCTGCTGCAGGCCCGCGGCATCGAGTTCACGGAGATCAACCTGGCGCGCGACCCGGACGGCCGCGTCGAGCTCGCTCAGCGCACGGGCATGATGACGTTCCCGCAGGTGATCATCGACGGACAGCTGCTCGGCGGCTTCAACGAGGTGCAGGCGGCTGCTGAGAGCGGCCGCCTCGACGAGCTGCTCGCGGCGTGAGTGGGCGGCGAGCGGCCCGTGGCCGCGCCTGACAGCTCTCGCAGACGTACGTGCCGCGGCCGGCGACGACCATCTTGACGATCGTCGCGCCGCATACCCCGCAGGGCTCGCCCTCGCGCAGGTGCACGAGGAACTGGTGCTGGAAGGAGCCGCTGACGCCGTCGACGTGGCGAAAGTCGTCGATCGTCGCGCCGCGCGCGTCGATTCCGGCACTCAGCGCCTCGATCACGGTCTCGCGCAGGCGCGCGCGCTGGACGGCGCTCAGGCGCCCGGCGGGGCGCCGCGGGTGGATGCGGGCGCGGAACAGCGCCTCATCGGCATAGATGTTGCCGACGCCGGCGATCTTGTGTTGATCGAGCAGCAGTGCCTTGATCGGCGCGGTGCGTCCCTTCATCAGCTCGCGCAGGTACTGCTCGTTGAAGGCGTCATCGAACGGCTCGGGCCCGAGCCGCGCGGCGAGGAACGCGGCGAGCGCGTCGGCGCCGATCAGCGGCTCGCCGGTTCCGAAACGGCGCGGGTCGACGATCACGAGCCGCCGTCTGCCGCGGCGGGCGCCGCGCGGCGGCCCGAGCGAGATGCGCACGCGCACGTGCGCGGGCTCGGGGTCGGGGTCGGCGAGCACGGCGCCGGTCATGCGCAGGTGCTGGGCGAGGTGGATGTCGCCGCTGAAGCTCCAGATCAGGTACTTGCCGCGCCTGCCCAGCCGCTCGATGCGCCGCCCGCTCAGCAGCACCTCGAGCTCGGCCGGCGCGAGCGGCCGCGTCCAGCGCGCATCGAGGATCTCGATCTGCTCCAGCTTGCGCCCCTGCACGAGCGGCGCAAGCTGGCGTCTGATCGTCTCGACCTCGGGCAGCTCGGGCATGCGCCTCAGCTTATGAAGCTGTCTCCCGGCAGCGCGTCGGCGTCGCGGCCGGTGAGCCAGCGCAGCGCGCTCGCGCCGACGTCGGCGAGCGGGCCGTCGTGGCGCGTGCCGCCGCTGCGCCCGCCATGCGCACGCGTGCGCGCCATCGAGCCGGTGAGCGCGAGCAGCGGCGAGTACTCGCGCGTATGGTCGGTCCCCGGATGTGCGGGGTCGACGCCGTGGTCGGCGGTCACGATCAGCAGGTCGCCGTCGCGCAGCCGTCCGAGCAGCCCGGCGAGATAGCGGTCGATCTCGGCGAGCGCGCGCGCGAAGCCGCGGACGTCCTTGCGGTGGCCGTACACCTGGTCGGTCTCGATCAGGTTCACGAACACGAGACCTGCGTCGAGCTGCGCGAGCAGCAGATCGACGCCGGCGAGCGCCTCGGCGTTGCTCGCGCCGGGATGCGAGCTGCTCACGCCGACGCCCGCGAACAGGTCCTCGATCTTGCCGACGCCGTGGACCTCGACACCGGCCTGCTCGAGCTCCTGCAGATAGCTTCGGCCAGCGGGGGGAAGCGCGAAGTCGCGGCGGGCGGCGAGCCGCGTGAACGCGCCGTCCTCTCCGGTGAAGGGCCGCGCGATCACGCGCCCGACGGCGTGCTCGCCGCTCATCACGGCGCGCGCGCCTTCGCACGCGCGGTAGAGCTGCTCGAGGGGCACGCGCTCGACGTGTGCAGCGAGCTGCAGCACGGAATCCTGGGAGGTGTAGAGGATCAACGCGCCTGTGCGCAGCTGCTCGGCGCCGAACTGCTCGATCGCGGCGATGCCGTTGTCGGGGCGGTTGCAGATCAGCTCATAGCCGGTCGCAAGGCGCAGTTTCTCGATCACCTCCGGCGGAAACCCGGCGGGATAGGCCGGCGGCGGGCGCTCGAGCACGATGCCCATCAGCTCACGATGGCCGCTGACGGAGTCCTTGCCCGGCCCGAGCGGGTGGAGGCGGCCGAAGATCGCCGGGTCGGCGCTCGCGGGTACGCCGCGCACAGGCATGATCGAGCCGAGGCCGAGCGCGCCGAGCGTCGGCAGATCGAGGCCGCCGACAGCGTCGGCGAGGTGGACGAGCGTGTTCGTGCCGCCGTCGCCATAGCGCTCGGCGTCGGGCAGCGCACCGGCGCCGCACGCATCGATCACGAGCACGATCGCCCGCCGCCGCTCGATCTCGCTCATCGCCGGATGTCTACAGGGCGCGGGCCCTCAGCGCGTTGCCCGCGGATGCGCGCCGAAGTAGACGTCCTTCAGGCGCTCGGCTGAGAGGTGCGTGTAGACCTGCGTGGTGGCGAGATCGGCATGGCCGAGCATCTCCTGCAGGGAGCGTAGATCGCAGCCGCCGGCGAGCAGGTGCGTGGCGAACGTGTGGCGCAGGGTGTGTGGGCTCATCTTCTCGGCGAGGCCGGCGCGGCGGGCGTGGCCCTGGACGATCTTGTAGAGGCCCTGGCGCGTCAACGAGCCGCCGCGGCGGTTGAGGAACAGCTGCCGCTGGACGCGGTTGCCGAGCAGCTCGGGCCGGGCGCTGCGGCAGTAGCCGCGCACGGCGGCGAGCGCCTGGCGGCCGATCGGCACGAGCCGCTCCTTGGAGCCCTTGCCGCGCGCGCACAGCAGGCCCTCCTCGAGGTCCACGTCGGCGAGCTCGAGCCCGACGGCCTCGGAGGCGCGCAGGCCGCACGCGTACATCAGCTCGAGCATCGCGCGGTCGCGCACGGCGAGGGGCGCGGAGCCCTGGGGCTGGCGCAGCAGCTGGTTGACCTCCTCGCGCGAAAGCACACGCGGGAGCTGCTGCGGCTTGCCGGGGCCGCGCAGCTCGGAAGTCGGGTCGCGCTCGAGGATCCCCTCTCGGCGGAGGTGGCGGTAGAAGGAGCGCAGGCACGCGACCTTGCGTGCGAGTGTGCTCGCGGCGACCGGCGCCCGCTGCTCTGAGCCGGCGGCGAGCTCGGAGAGGAACGCGGCGAGGTCGCGATGAGTGCACTCCAGCACCGTCACGCCGCGCCGATCGACAAACTCGCCGAACTGGAGCAGGTCGGAGTGATAGGCCTTGAGCGTGTTGCGCGAGAGGCCGCGCTCGAGCTCCAGGTAGGCGAGGAAATCGCGCATCAGCGGCTCGATCGCGCTCGCCCGTCGCGGCGGGGCGATCTCGGCGGATGTCATCTGTTCAGCTTCGCGCCCGGCGAAGCTGCTCCTTGGCGCTGCAACCGGCCATTCAGCCGCTCACGCGGCCTCGACGCCACCGTCCGAGTCCGTGGCGGTGCCCTCGCGGTCTCCCGCGTCGGTCCCGGCGTCGCGACCGCCGCCGGCGCGCGCGGCGAGCTCCGCGAGCGCCGTGCCGCCGGCGAGCGCAGCACCGAAGAACAGCGGGTCCTGGGCGATCCCCCGCCCCATCGTCTCGCTCGGCAGGCCGCTGGACGCGTAGGCGGGAAGATCAACGGACGCGCGGCGCCAGTCGTGGCGGGTGATCCGAACCGGGCGCTCGACATCGAGCGCGAGCGCAGGGCGGCTCGGCATCGCGCCGCCGAACACCGCGCCGAGCCCGGCGCGCAGGTCCGAGCCGACGGGTGAGCGCATGCCTGCGGGCAGTGCGACGGTGACCGGCTCGAGCAGCAGATCGAGCACGGTGAGCGTGTGGTGTGAGATGCCGCGATGGCGCTCGCGCTGATCGCTCGAGGACATCCGCGCGACGAGCAGCGTCGGGCAGCCGAGCGCGAGCGCGACGTGCGCGGAGTCGAGCGCGACCATGCCGCCGTGCCCGAGCGGCGAGCTCGAGCCGACGATCCCGGGCCCGGGCCCGCAGACCGCGGCATCCCAGCCGAGCGTCCGCAGCCCGTGATGCAGCGCTCCGGCCGTCGTGATCGCCTCGCCCTCGCCGCCGAAGGCCGCGCCGGCGGTCACGTGCCCGGCGAGCAGGCCGCGCTCGCGCAGCGCACGCACCGTCCGGGAGTGCCCGCCGGGGAGCGCGCCGCCGCTCGTCTGCACGTAGCCGAGGCGCCTCGCCGGCGAGCCCTGCGCGAACGCCCACGCGAGCGCGGCGAGCTGGCCGTGCAGCGCAAGCACCGCGACCGGGCGCCCGACGGGCAGCTGGAGCTTCGCGTCGTCGATCGGCGCGACGGTGTGCTGCAGGCTCGTGTAGTTGAGCTTCATCACGTGTGCGCCCTCGACGCCGTCGCCCTCGAGGCCGCGGCTGAGGTTCACGTGGACGATGTCAAAGCCGCCCGAGCCGAGCGACAGATCGCGGGCCTCGACGTTGACGATCACGCGATCGCCGACCTCGGCTGCGCCGGTGAGCGCGACGTCGGCGATCGCCTCGCGACGCTCACCGGCGAGCTCGATCACGAGGTGCTGCTCGCGGCCCGCGCCGGGCGCACGCTCGTCGCCGGCTGCGCGGGCGTCGTCTGTCTCGATGACGATTGCGGGCCGCAGCTTCAACATTGGCGCTGGAAGCTACAGGGCCGCGTCGGGCGGGCGGGCTGCGGCGTTCTCGAGCAGCGCGAGCGCGACGTCGAGCATGCCCTCGAGCGCCGCCACGCTGACGCGCTCACCGGGCTCGTGATTGCGCTCGGTGCCGTTGGCGAGGTTGACGGCGGGAAATCCCATCGCGAGCAGCGCGTTGACGTCTGAGCCGCCGCCACTTGCGACCTGGCTCGGCTCGTGCCCACATGCGCGCAGCGCGCGCTCGGCGACCTCGACCGCGATGCTGCCATGCGCCTGACGGTAGCCGACGAACGTGCGCTCGAGACTGATATCGACATCGCAGTCGCAGTCGGGCATGTTGGCGGCCTCGTGCACGCGGTCTACGATCTCCGCGGCGAGCTTCTCCGCGAGCGCGTCATCGAGGCTGCGTACCTCGGCCAGCAGCGAGCAGTGTTCGGGCACGACGTTGAGCGCGCTGCCGCCGGAGATCGTGCCGACGTTGACCGTCGTCTGCTCGTCGAGGCGCCCCAGCCGCATCGCGGCGATCGCACGTGCGGCGGCGAGGATCGCGCTGCGCCCGTCCTCGGGACGGATGCCCGCGTGCGCGGCCGCGCCGGTCAGCTCGGCCTGCACGCGGAAGTGCGTGGGCGAGCCGGTGATCACCTCGCCGATCGGCGACGCGTGGTCGAAGACGTAGCCGAACTCGCTGCGCAGCAGCGAGGCATCGAACACGCGGGCGCCCGCCAGAGAGGTCTCCTCGCCGACGGTGAACAGCAGCTCGACGTCGACCGGCGCTCGCTCTCTCGAGATGTGCCGGGCGAGAGCGAGCAGCACGGCGACGGCCGCCTTGTTGTCCGCGCCGAGGATGCCCTCGTTCGCGTTCTCCCAGCCGCCGTCGAGCAGCACGGGCTCGACCGGAGCGGCCAACGGCACGGTGTCGAGATGGGCGCACAGCAGCACCGAGCGGGCGGCGCCGGGCGGCTCGCCGGCGCTCCCGCCTCGGCCCTCGCGGGGGATCCGCGCGAGCAGGTTCCCGCAGTCTGAGCCGATCAGCTCACCGGCGCCGTCCTCGACGACGCTCACGCCGAGCGTGCGCAACTCCGCGATGACCCGTTGCGCACACGCGCGCTCGTGCCCGGACGGACTGGCGATCCGGCATAGCTCGGCGAATGTGCCGTTGAGGTATCGCCGCTCGAGCTCGCCGACGCCGGAGGTGGCCTGAGAGACCGTCACGACAGGCTGGCGTCGCGGCCGGAAGCCCGGCCGGCCGCCGCACGCACGTCCTGCACCCGGACATCGCCCTCTTCCGCGGGCTCATCGTCGAGGTCGTCCTCGCCGACGCCGCCGGAGGAATGCGCGAGCGCCGCGGCGATGAAGCCGCGGAACAGGGGCGCGGGGCGCTCTGGGCGGGACTTGAACTCGGGATGGAACTGCGAGGCGACGAAGAACGGGTGCTCCTCGAGCTCGATGACCTCGACGAGGCGCTCGTCGGGAGACGTACCCGAGACGGTCAGGCCGGCGCTCTGCAGGCGCTTGCGCAGCAGGTTGTTGACCTCATAGCGGTGGCGGTGGCGCTCGTAGACGACAGCCTCGCCGTACATCTCTCGCGCGCGCGTCCCGTCGTGGAGCTTGATCGGGTCGGCGCCGAGACGCATCGTGCCGCCGAGGTCGGCGACTTCCTTCTGCTCGGGCAGCAGGTCGATCACCGGGTAGGGCGTCTCGATGTCGAACTCGGTCGAGTTCGCGCCGTCCATCCCGGCGACGTGGCGGGCGAACTCGGCTACCGCGACCTGCATCCCGAGGCAGATGCCGAGATACGGGATGCGGCGCTCGCGAGCGACGCGTGCGGCTGCGATCTTGCCCTCGATGCCGCGCCCGCCGAAGCCGCCCGGGATCAGGATTCCGTCGGCGCGGGCGAGCACCTCGTAGGGGTCGGCAGCCGCGTCCTCGGGCTGCTCGCCGCTGTCGCTCGCGGCGACACGCGCAAACGCCGCGGCGTCGGTGTCCGCGACGGCGACGCCCTCGTGGCCGCCGGTGGCCTCGAGCTGCTCGGAGTCGATCCACTCGATCTCCACGGTCGTGTCCTGCAGCGACCCGGCGTGGCGGAGTGCTTCAGAGACCGACAGGTAGGCGTCCTCCAGCTGTACGTACTTGCCGACGAGGGCGATCCGCACGGTCCGCGTCGCCCGTGCCGAGCGCTCGATCGGCTCGGTCCAGGCGGACAGGTCTGCGGGCGGCGCCTCGACACCGAAGTGCTCGAGGATGAAGTCATCGACGCCCTGGTCGTTGAAGGTCAGCGGCACCTTGTAGATGTTGTCGACGTCGCACGCTGAGACGATCGCCTCTGACGGCAGGCTCGCGAACAGCGCGATCTTCTTGCGGATCTCATACGACAGTGAGCTCTCCGAGCGGCACATCAGCATGTCCGGCGCGATCCCGATTCGGCGCAGCTCGTTGACCGAGTGCTGCGTCGGCTTCGTCTTCAGCTCGCCCGCGTGTCCGATGTAGGGGACGAGCGTGAGATGGATGAACAGGCAGCGCCGGCGGCCGACATCGACGGGGAACTGGCGGATCGCCTCGAGGAACGGCAGCGACTCGATGTCGCCGACCGTGCCGCCGATCTCGGTGATCACGAAGTCGACGTCGCTGGACTCGGCGATCAGCGCGATCCGCTGCTTGATCTCATCGGTGATGTGCGGCACGACCTGGACGGTGCCGCCGAGGTAGTCGCCGCGGCGCTCGCGCCGGATCACGGTGTCGTAGATCCCCCCCGCCGTCACGTTCGAGGCGCGACTCGTGTTCGCGTCGGTGAAGCGCTCGTAGTGGCCGAGGTCGAGGTCGGTCTCGGCGCCGTCCTCGGTGACGAACACCTCACCGTGCTGGTAGGGCGACATCGTCCCCGGATCGACGTTGATGTACGGATCGAACTTCTGCAGACCGACGCTCAGGCCGCGCGATACGAGCAGCCGCCCGATCGAGGCCGCGGCGATTCCCTTGCCGAGCGAGGAGACGACACCGCCGGTCACGAAGATGAACCGGGTCTTGGTTGGCGCCTGCGCGTGGCGGTCTGAATGATGCGAGGTCATGAGGGCCTGCCCCAAGAGTCTAGTTCGCGCAGCCCCGGCGTCGTTTCGACGAGCTTCGAGATCGAGCGCAGCTCGCCGTAGATCGTGATCACGACAAGCAATCCGAGGGCCACGAGCTGTCCGGTGCCGGACAGCGTCAGCACCAGCCAGAGGCCCGCGAGCGCGCCGAGCAGGTTCGCGCCGGTGTCCCCGAGCATCGCCCGCTCGCGCAGGTCATAGACGCCGGCGACGAGCGCCGGCGCGACGAACAGTCCGAGCGCCCACAGCGGGCGCAGATCGACCGAGCCGAGCGCGAGCCCCGCGCCGAGCAGCACGAACGCCTTCGTCGAGCGACCGGGGCGGAGATCGAGCAGGTTGAAGGCGTTGGTCGCGAGCACGAGCACGGCGGCGGCAAGCAGCCAGCGCCCGTCGGAGAGGCTCGCGCCGCTGTAGCTCATCGCGAGCAGCGCGAGCCCAAGCGAGCCGACGGCCTTGAGAACGCCGGTTGAGAGCTCGCCGCGCAGCGCCGCCGCGCCATGACCCCTCCAGCCGCGCTGCGGGCGGCGCGCCTGCGCGCCGGGCGGCTCGCCGGCGAGCGTGTCGTCGACGAGGCCGAGCGCGATCACGCCGAGCGCGTACACGGCGATCGGGAGTATCTCCGGGTAGAACACGCGCGTGGAGCCGAGCCGCTGCAGCAGCAGCAGCGGGACGAGCGCGAACAGCGCGGCGGCGAGCGTGAGCACGCCGAATGGGAACGGCAGCTCGTGATCGCGGTAGTTGGCGCGGGTGTGGCCGCCGTCGCCGAGCGCACGCAGCAGCGGCGGCGCGAGAGCGACCGCGCTCAGCAATGCGATCACGAATGGCAGGGCGTGCACGGGTGGAAACTAGCGCCGAAGGCGGACGGGCTCAGGGCTGGGAGGCGGCGCCGGCGACCGTCGGCAGCAGCGAGTCGGCGGTCGTCTTGACGCCGAAGGTCCCGTGGCTGCCGGCCAACGCGTAGATCAACGCGGCCTGTCCGGCGAGCTGGTCGAGATTGTCGACGCTCGAGATGTTGTTGCCCTTGTACCACGTGATCTGAGACGGTTCTGTGCCGGTCAGCTCAACGCCGACGGTCGGCACGCCGGCCGCGGCTACCCCGCTGAGCAGGCCTGTCTCGAACGCGGCAGCGGCTTCGGCCTGTTCGGCGCTCATTCCGGTCGGCTCGCTGCGCAGCACGATCAGCCCTTCCAGGCGCATCAGCTGTCCGTCGAATGCGCTCAACAGGCTCGCACGCACGCGGCTCAGCAGCTCGCGATCGACGAGCTGCCCGCCGCTCACGAGCTGGCGTCCGACGAGTTGCCCGAAGCGGTTGATCGCTTCCGGTGAGCCGGCGAGCTGGGCGTAGTGCGTGCCGGCGGCCTCGCCGTCGATCCCGCTCAGATCGAGCGGCTCGCGCACCGCGACGACCGTCGCAACGTTGCCGCCGGCCTCGGTCACGGCGGTGTGTACGAGGCCGTTGACCTGATCTGAGCTGCCACCGAGGAACACCAGCCCGATGTTGCGCCCGCTCAGCAGTTCGTGCACCGCGAGCGGATACAGCCCGGTCGAGAATTCTTCCTCGTCGCTGAGTCGCTCCTGCAGCGTGCTGACCTGGTGGCGCGCTTCGCTGACTTCGGAGTTGAGGTTGTGGACGATTCCGTTCTTGGCCGATGAGACGAGGTTCGAGTCGCCGATCGCGACGCCGATCAGGACGCCGAGTGTGAGCGCGAACAGGACGGCCGCGAGAGAGAGCGCGTGGTAGCGATAGTCGAACATCGGAGGAGTGTCGCGAGGTCGCTCAGCCGCCTGCGCCGGCCGCGTGGACCTCGGCCAGGACCTGCAGCCGCAGCCACAGCAGTTCCGCGACGTCGCGCAGCGCGGGCGTGAGCCAGACGACCGCGATCAGCGCGATCATGCCCGCGGCGATCACGACGAGCAGCGGCGTCAGCCCGGGGCGTGGCTGATAGAGGCGGCTGACGCCCTTGGCATCGACGAGGATCTCGCCGATGCGCAGCCGCGTGAGGAACGTCGAGGACATGCCTTTGCGGTTACGGTCGAGGAAGTCGACGAGGTTGAACTGCGAACCCACCGAGACGATCAGGCGAGCGCCCTTCTCGGCGGCGATCAGCATCGCGACATCCTGGCTCGTACCGGGCGCGGGCACAAGCTTGAACGGGAGGCCGAGCTCCTCCAGGCGATGGCGCCCGGGCGCGCGGCCGTCGGGGTAGGAGTGCACGACGAGCTCCGCGCCGCAGCGCAGCGCGGCCTCGCCCGCGGAGTCCATGTCGCCGACGATCATGCTCGGCGTGAGTCCTTCCTCGAGCAGCGCATCCGCGCCGCCGTCAACGGCGACGATCACCGGGCGCTCGCCGCGGATGAACGGCCGCAGCGCACGCAGGTCGCGCTGGTGCCCGACGCCGCGGACGACGACGAGCGTCGAGCGGTCGCGGAAGTCGGTCGCGAAGCGCGGCAGCGCGATCCTCCCGGCAAGCAGCTCGCGCTCCTCGCGCATGTGCTCGATCGTGTTGTGCGCGAAGCGCTCGAGCGCCTCCCCGACCTCGAGTCGCCGGGCCTCGGTCTCGGCGCAGACGCGCTCGAGGTCGAGGACGTCGCCGCGCGCGAGCAGCTCGCCCTTGCGGTACACCTCGGCGCCGGCCCGCCCGTCGGCGGTCTGGCCCGCGCGCAGCACCAGGGGGTCGCCGTCGGAGAGCACCCCGAACAGCCGGTCATCGGGAAGGTCGACGAGCAGGATCCCGGCTTCGACCAGCAGCTGCGGGCCGAGGTTCGGATAGGTGCCGCCGGAGGACTGCCTGCAGTTGAGCACCGCGGCGGTGTCGGCCATGATCAGCTCCTCGGCGGAGACACGATCGATGTCGAGATGGTCGATCAGCGCGATGTCGCCGCGCAGCAGATGCTTGACGAGCAGCTTCGTGCGCCGCCCCGGGCGCACCGGGCCGCTGACCGTTCGCGCGGGCGTGATCTCCTCGCCGGCGCCGGGCGCGCCCGCCGGCGGCGAGTAGCCGCGATCGCCTGATCGGGTAGCTGCCATCGCTTGCGAGAGTAACGCTCGCAGGCTCCCAGCGCACCCCCTTGCGGGCGCTCAGGCGGCGCGGCGCAGATCGCGCGCGTGCTTGCGCGCGGTCGTATCGTCGCTGTCGGCGCCGAGCATGCGCACGAGCTCGCTCAGCACCTCGCCCTCGGCGAGTTGCACGACGGTCGTCAGCGTCGGCTCGGCTGAGGTGTCCTTGGCGATCGAGAAATGACGCGCGCCGAGCGAGGCGATCTGTGGCAGATGGGTGATGCACAGCACCTGGCGGCGCTCGCCAAGCTCGCGCAGACGCGCCCCGACCGCACGTGCGGTGTGACCACCGATGCCGGCATCGACCTCGTCGAAGACGAGTGTCGCGTCGCCCGCGGAGGCGTTCGCGACGCTCATGATCGCGAGCATCACGCGCGAGAGCTCGCCCCCGGAGGCGATCTCTCGCAACGGCCCCGCGGGCACGCCGGGGTTGGGCGCGATCACGAACTCGACCGAATCGCCGCCCGCGGGACCGGCCTCGCGCTCGCCGAGCAGCACCTCGAACTCGGCATCACCCATCGCGAGCGTCGCCAGCTGCTCGCGCACGGCGCCGGCGAAGCCCGTCGCGGCGGCGTGACGCGCGGCCCGCAGCGAGAGCACATGCTCATCGAGCGCCGCCCGAGCGGCAAGCAGCTCGGCGCCGCTCGCCGCGAGCGCCACCTCCGCCCCGGCCAGCTGCTCGCGACGGGCACGTGCCTCGACCCCGTGCTCGAGCACCGACTCGATGCTGCCGCCGTGCTTGCGCATCAGGTGCTCGATCGCCGCGAGGCGCTCTTCGACGCCCTCGAGCGTGACGGCGCCGTCGGCGCCGTCGGCGCTCGCACGCTCGCAGTAGTCGCGCAGCTCCGCCGCGAGGTCGTCGGCCTCGATCATGAGCGCGCGCGCTCGCTCGGCGAGCGCGTCGATAGCGGGGTCGACGCCGCCGAGCGCATCCAGCTGCGCGGCCGCATCTGCGATCAGCTGCGCGGCGCCCGCTTGTGGCCGCGCGCCTCCGTCGCCGTCGGGGGCGAGCGCCTCGGCGCCGGCCGCTGCGGCGGAGAGCAGCGAGTCGAGCTTGCGCAGCCGCTCGCGTGTCAGGCGCAGCTGCTCGTGCTCGAGCGGATCGGGTGCCAGCGAGTCGATCTCCGCGAGCTCGAACTCGAGCAGGTCGAGCTCGCGCTCGCGCTGCGCGGCGAGCTCGCGCAGCGACTCCTGCTCCCGGCAGAGCTCGCGCACACGCGCGAACGTCTCGGCGCATGCGCGCAGCCGCTCGGCGTGCTCGGTCCCGCAGAGGCCGTCGAGGATCTGCAGCTGCGCTGCGGCGAGCGTCAGCTTGCGGTGCTCGTGCTGTCCGTAGAACGCGAGCAGCACGCCGCCGATGTCGCGCAGCTCGGCGACGGCGACGGCGCGGCCGTTGAGATATGCGCGGGTGCGCCCGTCGGCGCCGACGCGACGAGCGAGCACGATCTCCTCGCTGTCGGCGCTGACACGCGCGGCGAGCTGCTCGCGCAGCCCCTCGGGCAGGTCGAAGACCCCCTCGACATATGCCTCGCCGGCACCCGGACGGACGATCCCCGCCCGCGCACGGCCGCCGAGCAGCAGATCGAGCGCGTGCGCGAGCACCGTCTTGCCGGCCCCGGTCTCACCGGTGAGGACGTTCAGCCCCGGTGCAAGGCGCAGCTGCGCCTGCTCGATCAGAAGCAGGTTCTCGACGCGGAGCTCTTGGAGCATCGAGCAGGTGTAGCAGCGGACGCCGACGGATCGCTGCGCGCAGATCGCCGCTGCGCCGTGGCGCAAGAGCGCTCTGGCGCCCGGCGCGGGTGGAGATCTTGCGGCGATTGTGCCGCGAGGGCGTACCCTGTAGCGAGGTTCAGGAAGGACACCTAGCGTCCGTACACTCGTCCGCTACACGGCATGGCTGCCAGCGACCACAACCCGCAGACCGATCCGGCCCGGCCGGGAGTGACGTGCATGCCCGCCGCGGCGCTGCGCGAGCGCGTCGAGGAGGAGATCGGCCGCGCCGAACGCCACGGCACTGCGCTCAGCTGCCTGTTGGTCGTCGTCGAGAATCTCGATGAGCTCGCGCGCGAGCACGGCGGCGACCTGCGCGAGCAGACGCTCGCGTACATCGCGGCGGCGCTTCCGCGCGAACTGCGCCGCTTCGATCGCATCGGCCGCCCGAGCGAGCGCGAGCTGATGATCGTGCTGCCCGGAGCGGACGGGCCGCGCGGCGAGATCGTCGCCCGGCGCGTGCTCGAGCGGGTGCGCACGATCAAGGTCGAAGTCGACGGAGAACGCCAGCCGCTGCGCGTGTCGGTCGGCCTCGCGGTCTGGCGCGAGCAGGGCGACGCCGCGGATCTGCTCAGCAGGCTGCGAGCAGCGGCGACGCGCTCGGGCAACGGCGAGGAGGCCGCACCCGACGAGGACCCGCCTCGGCAGACCGCCGCGGAGACGCTCGAGTAGACGACGCCACTCCCACCGCGCGCGCGACCTGCGGCGTCGGGACCGGGGGTCCCTTCATAATCCACAGGAGTGCTCTCCGGGTCAGAGTTGTGGCTGCTGCGCCTGATGGCCGATCGTGGGCTTGCGCTGTTGGACGCCAGCACGCTGCTGATGGTGATCGAGGAGCGCAGCGAGCTGCGTGTCGCGGCGGCGAGCGGCGCCGACACGCCACGCCTGCGGATCATGCCGATCCAGGGGAGCGCGCTCGGGGCGTTGTTCCTCAAACGCGAAGCCGTCGCGCTCGAGCGCCCGCGCGGCCAGGAGGCGGCGTGGCTGCACGAACTCGGCCTCGAAGCCCGCTCGGTGCTCGTCGAGCCGCTGAGCATGGACGAGCAGGGAAGCGGTCTCGTGATCGCGCTGCGCAGGGACAGCGGCTTCCGCGGCCCCGATCGACAGGCGCTCAGCGCATTTGCGGCGAGCGTCGCCCAGCGGCTCGCGGCGGAGCGATCGGTCGAGATCGAACGGCTGCGCTACGGAATGGAGGCCCGCGAGCACGAGCGCACCCGTTGGGCGAGGGAGATCCACGACGAGAGCATCCAGGGCATCGGCGCGCTGCGCCTGCAGCTGGCCAACGCCCGCGACCTCGGGGATCAGGAGGCGCTGAGCACGGCCGTCGATGTCGTCCTCGACGGCCTCGCCAACGAGGTTGACGGGCTGCGCCACCTGATCACCGAGCTGCGCCCCGCGGCACTCGACGACCTCGGCCTCGCGGCCGCGCTCGAGGCGCTCGCCAGGCGCGCGCAGGCGATCGACGGCCTCGACGTCAAGACCGAGATCGAGCTGGACCCCGGCGCGGACGGGGCGACCGGTGACTCGCGGCGCCTGGATGCGGAGCTCGAGAGCACGATCTACAGGATCGTGCAGGAGGCCCTGACGAACGTCAGCCGTCACGCGCAGGCGACCTCGGCGCTCGTGCGGGTCAGCGAGCGCGACGGGATGATCGTGGCGTCCGTCACCGACGACGGCAAGGGCCTGCCGGACGCCGGGCGCCTCGGTCCTCGCGGCGACGGCCTCGAGGGCGGCTTCGGAATGTCGGGGATGCGCGAGCGCGCCGAGCTGATCAGGGGCGAGCTCGAGTTCGCGCCCGCGCCGGGCGCGGGGACGATGGTGCGCCTGACCGTGCCGCTCGCCGGGCGCCCGGCACCCGCGGAGCAGCTCTAGCCGCTACCCGGCCGCGCCCGCCGGCTCGTCGACCTCGCCGACGTCCTCACCGCCGCCGTCACGCACGCCGCGCAGCCAGCCGGCGAGCTGCTGGCCGATCGAGTTGGCCGACTCGCCGGCGTCGCGGAACGCGTCACGCATCCGCTCGGCGTAGAAGGAGACAGCCTCGCCGCCGTCGGCGCGCACGTCGACCGCCTCATCGCGATGTGGATATTCGCCGCCGCCGACGATCCGGTCGAACTCGCCGGAGCGCACCCACGCCATCAGCTCGTGCGTGCGCTTGACGGGCATCGGATGTGTGACGCCGAGATCGATCATCAGCCGTGTCAGCCGCTCGAGCCCGCCGCCGGTCTCGACGTAGTC
Organism: uncultured Solirubrobacteraceae bacterium; assembly: GCA_963822245.1. Classification (GTDB taxonomy): domain Bacteria; phylum Actinomycetota; class Thermoleophilia; order Solirubrobacterales; family Solirubrobacteraceae; genus Palsa-744. The sequence continues at coordinate 754,694 of CAWGGR010000002.1, read as the reverse complement.
CATGCCCTGACGCATGAACATGTCGAGGTCGAGCTCGTTGACCATCGCGCCGGCTGCGACAGACATCAGCGTGCGGCAGACCGCGAGCGGATCGCGCGTGACGATCGCCGCGGCGCGGTCGGCGCTCAGCTCGGTCGCGCGCCCCCACTCCAACAGCGCGGTGCGCACGGGCGTCAACGGCAGCGGCAGGCGCGCGCTGCGCGTGAGCATCACGAGAATCTCGAGCGCGGTGCGGTACATCTGGTGGTCGGCGAGGATGTGCGCGGCCTCATGCGCGAACACCGCGCGGCGCTGCTCGGCGTCGAGCAGCGCGACGAGCGCCGACTGCACGACCACGATCGGCTGCTTCGCGCCGATCGCCATCGCGTTCGGGAGCGGGAATGTCGTGAGGTACAGATCGGGTACGCCGGCCATGTCGAGCGTGGCATACGCGCTGGTGTGCTCGCGCCATACGTCTCCGAGCTGCTGCTCTGAGAGGCGCACGGAGGAGCCGAGGTAGCTCTGGCGCAGCGCGCGCTCGTAGCCGAGCTCGATCAGCTTGCGAACGACGCGGTCGAGATACGGGATCGAGGCGAGTGCTGCGCTCGCGGCACGGTCGGCGGGATGCTGAAACGCGCGCGGCGAGATCCCGCTCAGCTTGTAGCTCTCGCTCGGCACCGCCGAGCCCGAGGACGCCATCAGCGCAGCGTAGCGCCGCGGGCGCGCCTCACGGGCGGTGCGTCGGCGCGAAAGCTCCGCGCCGACGGTCGAGCGACGCTACTCCGAGAGGCCGATACGCCGTACGTACGCGGTGATCTCCGCACGCGAGGAGAACCCGAGCTTCTCGATCGCACGGGCGCGATAGGTCTTCACGGTGCGCTCGGCGACGTTCATCTGTTCGGCGATCTCCGGGTTCGTGTAGCCGTTCGCGATCAGCCGCACGACCTCGCGCTCGCGCTCGCTCAGCGCGACGCCGTCGTTGCCGCTGTCGTCGCCCGTCGCCATCAGCGCGCCGAGGCGCGGGTGCAGGTAGTTGCCGCCGGCGACCGCCAGGCGGAAGGCCTGCAGGAGCTCCGCCGGCTCGGCCTCCTTGAGCACATAGCTGCGCGCTCCCGCGCGCAGCGCCTGCCGCGCATACTCGGGGTCCTCGCGCATCGTCAGGATCGCGACCGCAAGCGTCGGCCGCGCCATGAAGCAGGCGGGCAGCGCACCGAGGCTCGAGCCGCCCGGCATCGTCAGATCGAGCGTAAGCAGATCCGGCTTGTGCTCGCGGACTTCGCGGATCATGCTCGGGATGTCAGCGGCCTCGGCCACGACCTTGAACTCGCCCGCCTCGCGCTGGAGCACCGCGCGAATGCCGTCGCGGACGACCGTGTGATCGTCGGCGATGATGACCTCGATCGGCCGGGTCACGCCTGGGGTGCCAGCGTCCATCGAGGACACCGTAGCGACTGCGGAGGACCGACTGCAAAATAAGGGACAGATGTCGCCCTGACCCCAGCGAGACGGTAGCGTGGCTACGTGTCATCGGCGCTTCAAGGCGGTGTATCGCGGCTCAGCACGACGCGGATGCGCAGGATCATCGCCGCCTACACGATCAACAGCGTTGGCACCTGGTTCGGGCTCGTCGCGCTCTCCCTCGGCGTATTCGATCAGACACACAGCGCACTGGCGGTCGCCGCGACGCTGGCCGCCGGGCGCGTCGTCCCTGCGTTCGCCGTCCCCGCCGTGGTCGCCCGAGTTGAGGCCTCCAACCATCGCCGCGAGCTGACCGGCCTGTATGTCTTCGAGGCCGCCGCGACCGCGCTTCTCGCCGTGTTTTTGGCGCACTTCTCGCTTCCGATCGTGCTCCTGCTTGTCGCGCTCGACGGGACCGCGGCGCTCGCTGCGAGCGCCCTTCTGCGTGCCGAGGTCGCCCGCACAGCGCGCGCAGAGGCCGGCGAACGGGACACCACGACGGATTCGGACGTGGAGCACGAGGCCTACGCAGAGGCCGCGGAACGCAGGGCAAACGCCGCCCTCAACGTCGCGTTCTCAGCCGCGTTCGTTGTCGGGCCGGTCGTCGGCGGCGTGGTCGTGGCAGGAGCCGGCGTCACAACCGCGCTGTTGCTCGACGCTGCGTCGTTTCTCATCTGCGGCGCCCTGGTTCTCGATCTGCATCCGCATGTCGAGGAGGCGGCCGGAGACTCCGTGCGCAGCCGCCTGCGAGCCGCCTGGAGCTTCGTCAACGATGTCCCCGCACTGCGGGCCCTCCTCCTCGTCCAGGCCGTGGCGCTCGTGTTCTTCGAGTCGGCTGAGCCGATTCAGGTCTCCTTCTCCAAGGTCACGCTGGACGCCGGCGACCGCGGATTCGGGCTGCTCGTCGCGATGTGGGGCGTTGGCGTGGCAGTGGGAAGTGTCGTGTTCGCGCGCTCGCCGAACCGCGAACTCAGAACGATGATCAGCGGCGGAACGTTCGCCGTCGGCCTCGCCTATATCGGCTTCGCTGCGGCACCCTCGCTGCTCGTCGCCTGTGGAGCTGCGGTCGTCGGCGGCTTCGGCAACGGCATCCAATGGGCGCCGCTTATCAGCGCCGTGCAACTGCTCACACCGCCGCATCTCCACGGGCGAGTGATGGGCGCGCTGGAATCGATCGGTGCTTTGGCGCCTGCGCTGGGACTGGCGCTGGGCGGCGCGCTCGTGGTGCTCACCTCGCCACGAACGGCGTTCCTCGTGGTGGGGGTCGGCGCCGCATTGACGACGGTCGGGTTCGTGCGGATTCCGATCAACCAGAGCGTCGCCACGCGACCTCCCTCGTCGGACACGACCGTCGAGGCATCGGACGTGCCGCTCGAGCAGCCCGCCAGCACGACCTGACGCGAACGACACACCGCTGCGAACCCCTGGCGAGCGTAGCTCGGACGCAGCACGCGTGCGTCCTCGCGCGCGATTGCCCCTTTAGGACCCCCCGGAATTGGCCGTTAAGGACGACAGAGACTCACCATGCGCCTACGAAAAGTAACGCTCGTTCTGTTTTGGCTCGCCGAGCTGGCGCTCCTCGGCGTCACGATCGTCGCCGCCGTCCGACTGTCGTCCCCAAGCGACTGGCAACCGCTTCCCCTCGTCGGCGTGCTGCTGGCCCTCGCGCTGATCGGGGATCGCCTGAGTGTGACGATCAGCGGCACCGAACTGACCTCATCGCATGTGGCCCTCGTGCTGGCGATGTGTCTGCTCGGCCCAACGCCTGCAGTTGTATTCGGCGTGTCCGCGGCGATCCTGTCGTCCGCGCCGAGACGACTGCCGGCATGGCAGTGGCTGAACAATCTCGTGAGCTCGTCGGTGAGCCCTCTCGTCGGCGCTCTGATGGCGCGCTCGCTGGCAGGGAACATCAGCGAGCCGGTGGACAAGCACCTGTCGCAGAGCGTCACGTTCGGCTGGATCGTGTTCGCGGTGTTCCTCGTGACGATCGCGCTCAGCTTCGCGCTCGTCGCTCTCGACATCAAGATTCACGAGGAACGCTCCATCCGGGCTCAGATCAACGAGGCCTTCATCCCCCTGCTTCCGGGCCACCTCGCTACGGCGACTCTCGCGGCGCTTCTCGCCGTCGCCTACACGAACCTCGGGCTGGCGGTCCTGTTCGCGTCGATTCTGGTCCTGCTCATCTTCCACTACCTGACGACCGCGTTGCTGCGCTCGGAGGATCGCGCCGACCAGCTCGAAGCTCGCTCCATTCACCTTGCCAACCTCCAGCTGGGTGTACTCAGCATGCTCATGGACGCGCTCGCGCTGCGCGACGCGACGACGAGTCGGCACGCCACAGCTGTCGCTCGATACGCGAAGGCGCTCGCGGTCGACCTGGGCTGCGATGAGGCAGAGCAAGAGGTCATCCACACGGCCGGACTGCTGCACGACATCGGCAAGTTCGCCTGGTCGGACCGGATCCTGCATCCCGACACGTTGACCGAGGAGGACTGGGCGGTGATCCGGCGCCACCCACAGGACGGAGCAGCGCTCGTGGGCAAGCTCGACGGGTACGGCCCGGTCGCCGACGCGATCCTCTATCACCACGAGCGGGTCGACGGAGGCGGCTATCCCGCCGGCCTGATCGGCAACGAGATTCCGATCGCTTCCAGGATCGTCGCGATCTGCTCGATCTACGACACGATGACCGTGAGCACGACCTACGGGCCGCCGCTCGCTCCGGTAGACGCTATTGCCGAGCTGCGGAACGTCGCTGGCCGCCAGCTCGACGCCGAGCTGGTCGAGCGATTCGTGGCCCTGCTCGAGCGTGATGGACCGCTCGTCTCTGCGGCGGACACCGACTACCACGCCGAGTTCGCCTTCGAGCAACAGGCGCGCAAAATGGCGCAGCCGGACGGGGGCGTCTCATCGCCCGCCAAGCGCCGAAGCGGCTACTTGAGCCGCGCCCTAAAACGTTGAGAGCGTCGCAACACTCGGCACGATGCCGGTGCAGGACGCCCTCAAGTTAGCTCATTGAAACTGTGCTGCGAGTGCCTAGTGGCGGTAAGTTTCCACAAGCGTCTCCTTTGCTGATGCCGGACTCGCCCTGCACGGTCTCCATCCGCAGGACAACTCCCCCTTTGAGTAGGTTTGCACAGCGTACAGCAGGAATGGACAGAATGTCCAGTTTGCGGAGGTTTGTGCAGGATCCGTTGCAGCACCGGCGCGAGCAAGGAATTTCCGGCCGGCCGTCGTTCGCGCGCACGCAAAACGTCCACAAACCTCCGCCCCGCTCAAGTTTTCGCGGCGATCCGACGAAACATGAGTAGCGCGGGCCTCGAGTTGCTCAACGCCCGCTGCGAGAGCACCACAACCCGCGACCGACGAGGCCAACCATGCCCACAAGCGCCACCATGTCCCGTAACGACCGCCTCGTGTTCACGAGCTCTCAAGCCGCGCGCTATCTCGGGGTCTCGCTGGCGACAGTGCGTCGCTGGACGGACGCCGGCCACGTCAGCTGCTACCGCACCCCGGGGGGCCAGCGGCGCTTCTCACGCGCGCAGCTCGATGCTTTCGTCAGCTCGATGGAGCACGACGGACACAACGGCAACCCGGCGGCGAGCGGCTCGCCGGACGCCCACGTCGCCTGAGCAGAGCCGCCGCCCTCAGCTGGCGAGGCGCCCGAACTTCTCGCGCAGGCGCCGGTAGAACGAGGATCCGGGCAGCTGCGCGAGCGTGCCGACGTCGCTGACGAAATGCGCCTCAATCGTCTCGCCGGGAGCGATCTCGCCAACCGGGCGCCCATCGACGGCCAGATCGAGCGGCTCGCGCGAGCGATTGAAGATCGTCAGCCTGTCGTCGGGCGCGACGACGAGGGCGCGTGCGGACATCGAGTGCGGTGCGATGAACGAGACGACGAAGCCTTCGACTCCCCACGCCATCACAGGGCCGCCGTTGGCGAGGTTGTAGCCGGTCGAGCCGGCGGGCGTCGAGACGACGAGGCCATCGCAGCGCACACTGCCGGCCTCCTCGCCGCCGAGCGCATACGCCAGCTCGGCGACGCGCTCGCCGACCTTGCGGTGGATCGCGACGTCGTTGATCGCCGCCTGTCTGCCGCCGGCGAGCTCGAGCACGATCGCGGGCAGGCGCAGCAGCTCGAAGTCGCCGCTCAGCGCGCGCCCGATCCCGTCATCTACATCCTCGGGCTCAGTCGTCGCGAGGAACCCGATCTCGCCGAAGTTGATCGCGAACACGGGCACGCCGGTGCCGGCGTAGTGCCCGAGCGCCCGCAGGATCGTGCCGTCGCCGCCGAGCACGATGCAGAGCTCGACCGCGGCCTCGACGGGCGCGTCCGGCGCGACGCCCGGCTGGGCCTCGAGCGCGTGCCTGGCGGTCTCCTCGGGGTCGAAGCGCAGCGTCACACCAGCGTCGGCGGCGAGCTCGATCAGGCGCCGCAGCGTCGCGCTCGTGTCATCCGCGCGGCGGTGCGTGAACACCGTCATCTCGCGTGCGCCGCCTGCCTGTCTCACGGCTCAACCTCGAGGATCATCGCTCCGAGCTCGCCCGCGCCACAGGTCGTCTGCACGCGCGAGCGATCGGCGATCCAGATGAACGTCTCGCGGTTGCCCTTCGGCCCGGGGAGCCCGGAGGAGTAGTAGCCGAGCACGGCCGCACCGAGCGCGAGCGCTGTTTCGCCGACTCGCAGGAGCACTTCGCGCCGGTCCTCGGCGGCGCGTACGACGCCGCCCTTGCCGACCTTGCCGCGGCCGACCTCGAACTGCGGCTTGACCATCGCCATCACGTCGTAACGCTCCGCGAGACAGCCGATCACGGCGCCGAGCACCTTGGCGAGCGAGATGAACGAGACGTCGATCGTGGCGAGGTCGGGCGGCCGATCGGGCCCGCTGAGCGCCGCCGGCAGCATCTCGGGGCTGAGCGCGCGGGCATTCGTGCGCTCGAGCACCGCCACCCGCGGGTCGGTCCGCAGCCGATAGTCGAGTGTCCCGTAGCCGACATCTACGGCGATCACCTCGCGGGCGCCGCGCTGCAGCAGGCAGTCGCTGAAGCCGCCCGTCGAGGCGCCGATGTCGAGCGCGCGCCGTCCCTCGACGGCGAGTCCGCAGGCGTCGAGCGCGTTCGCCAGCTTGATCCCGCCGCGCGAGACGAACGCGGCTCTTGCGGCGACCGTGACGAGCTCCTCGACGTCGACGAGTTCGCCCGGCTTGGCCGCACGGCGTTCGCCGCGACCGATCCGCACCTCCCCTGCCATCACCGACGCCGCCGCACGGGTACGCGAGCTGAACAGTCCGCGCTCGGCAAGGAGGGTGTCGAGTCGGCGCCTCTCCATCCTCGCGAACCCTTACACACAGATGCGCCCGTTGCAGCGGGCGCATCTGCGAGGGGGGAGCAGCCAGGCGTCCCCCAGCTCGAAAACGGCATCGACCGTCCGGGAAACGCCGGGACCGGATTGACCATACAGACAGGCGGCGACGGCGCGCGCCGCACGAGCGCATCCTCTGTGATCGATGTCACACACAGGGGTTGCGCGCGCAGGCATCATTGACATCGGTTGAGATTGCAGCATCTTCTCTCCTGAATCCCTCCTCCCCGAAACGACCCGCTTTCCCCGGCGGGTCGTTTCATTTAAGCCGCGCTCCGCGCGGGCGCCGGCTCGCCCGGCGGGCGTCCAGGACGTGGATGTGGAGGCGGACGCAGGGACTCGAGTCGGCGCGGCGTTGGCACGGGCGCTGCGTCGTCGCTCAGGATGTGACGATCGCGGAGCCGGTGCTTCCGGGCCCCGTGCCCTGGATCGTGCGCGTGGGTGCGCGGTCGGAGATCGCCGCCAGCACCCGCGCCGCGATCCGCTCGCCGGTGTAGCCGACCTCCTCGTGCAGCAGCGCCGGCTTGCCATGGGTGACGTAACGGTCGGGCAGCCCGACGCGAATGATCCTGATGCCGCCGGCGGCGATCGCGCCGGTCTCGTTGAGCGTCTCCAGCACCGCCGAGCCGAACCCACCGGCGAGCACGCCCTCCTCGATCGTGACGAGCAGGTCGTGCTCGGCGGCGAGCTGGGCCATCAGCCCGGCGTCGATCGGCTTGGCGAAGCGCGCATCGGCGACCGTCACGGCGATCTCGCCCCCCTTCAGCTCCTCGGCCGCCTCGAGCGCCTTGCCGACGCCGCTGCCGTAGCCGATCAGCGCGACCCTCGGGCCGCCGGTCGCCCGCGCGGCCTCGGCCTCGAGGAGGATCTCCCCGGTGCCGATCGAGATCGGCTTCGCCGGGTCCGGCAGCGGCGCGCCGGTACCCTCACCGCGCGGGTAGCGCAGCGCGATCGGCCCGTCGTCGTAGTTGATCGCGGTGCGCAGCATGCGCACGAGCATCGCCTCGTCGCGCGGAGCCATCAACACGATGTTCGGCAGACAGCGCATGTAGGCGATGTCGAACACGCCGTGGTGGGTCGGACCGTCGTCGCCCACGAGGCCCGCGCGGTCCATCGCGAAGACGACGTTGAGCTTCTGCAGGCAGACGTCGTGGACGATCTGGTCGTACGCGCGCTGCAGGAACGTCGAGTAGATCGCGGCGACCGGCTTGGCGCCCTCGAGCGCGAGTCCGGCGGCGAACAGGATCGCCTGCTGCTCGGCGATGCCGACATCGAAGTAGCGCTCGGGCATCGCCTTCTGCAGGATGCTCAGCCCCGTGCCGGAGTTCATCGCCGCGGTGATGCCGATCACGCGCGGATCGCGCTCGCATTCGCTCACGAGCGCGTGGCCGAAGACCTCGGTGTACTGCGGCGGGATGATCCGCTTTGACCTTCCGCCCCGCGCCGAGACCGGAGCGCTGTGCGTCGGAGAGCCGTTGACGATCGAGTTGGGCTTGGCCGCGTGCCACTTCTCCATGCCCTCGAGGCCGCCGTCCTCGGCGGGCGCGAAGCCCTTGCCCTTGACCGTGGCGATGTGCACGACGACCGGCCGTTCGGCGGCGAGCGCCTCGCGCAGCGCAGCGCGCAACGCGCGCACGTCGTGGCCGTTGACGACGCCCATGTACGCCCAGTCGAGCTCCTCCCACCACAGGCCCGGCGCCCAGAACGCCTTGATCGACTCCTTCAGATGCGGCCCGAGGCGCTCGAACGCAGCGCCGATGCCGCCCGGCAGGCGGGTCAGGCCGCCCTCGACGCCCGCGCGCGCGTGCCACAGCTTCGGGTTCAGGCGCACGCGGTTGAAGTAGCGCGAGAGCGAGCCGACGTTCGGCGCGATCGACATCCCGTTGTCGTTGAGCACGACGACGATCGGCGTGCCGAGGCCGCCGGCCTGGCTGATCGCCTCGAACGCGACGCCGCCGGTCATCGCACCGTCGCCGATCACCGCGACGACCTTGCCGTCGGCCTCGCCGATGTGGCGCATCCCCTCCTTGATGCCGACGGCATAGCCGATCGACGTCGAGGCGTGTCCTGCGCCCATGATGTCGTGCGGCGACTCCTCGATCGAGCAGAACGGCGCGAGGCCGCCGTACTTGCGGATCGTCGCGAGCTGATCGCGACGGCCGGTGAGGATCTTGTGCGGATACGCCTGGTGCCCGACGTCCCAGAGGATCTTGTCGCGCGGGGAGTCGAGCACCGAGTGCAGGGCGACGGCCAGCTCGCAGGTGCCGAGATTGGCGCCGAAGTGACCGCCGATCTCACCGACGGTGTCGATGATGTGCTCGCGCACCTCCTCGGCGAGCTGCGTGAGCTCCTGCTCTGAGAGCTTGTGCAGGTCCGCCGGTCCATCGATCTGCTCGAGCAGGCTCATGATGTCCTCGTGAAGATGAAGTCTGCGATGTCCTCGAGCTCGGCGGTCGCGCCGGCGCGTGATGCGCGTGCTGCGACCTCCGCGAGCGCCACGCGAGCCATCCGGTGGGACTCGCCCGCGAGCTCCCTTGCGCGATCGATGCCGAACTCGCTCACGTACGTGCGCTTCCCGTGACGCTCATCGCTACCTCGTGGCTTTCCAAGTGCATCATCGGTTCCGGTCACATCGAGTATGTCGTCGACGATCTGGAACAGCACGCCGAGCTCGGCCGCGAAGCGCCGGAAGGATGCGGTCTCAGGTCCGTCGTCGATCCCTGTCAACAGTAGTACGCAGAGCACCGACGCGCCGATCAGACGGCCGGTCTTCAGCTCGTGCAATCGCCGCAGCGCCGCCGGCCCGGGCGGCGTGTGCGGGTTGACGTCCGCATACTGCCCGCCGACCATGCCGTTGACGCCGGTCGCCGCGGCGAGCTCGGCGGCGGCGCCGAGCACGCGCTCGGGCGCCGAGCGCTGATGGGTCAGTAGATGCCGAAACGCCTCCGCATAGAGCCCGTCGCCGGCGAGGATCGCGACGTCCTCACCGAACTTCACATGGCAGGTCGGAGCTCCGCGACGGAGCTCGTCGTCGTCCATCGCCGGCAGGTCGTCGTGAATCAACGAGTACGTGTGGATCAGCTCGATCGCACCGGCGAGCGGCAGCACCTCGCGCTGCTCGATGCCGACTGCGCGCGCGGTCGCGAGCGCGAGCACCGGCCGGATCCGCTTGCCGCCGGCGAGCAGCGAGTAGCGCATCGCCTCGTCGAGCCCCGCCGTGATCGGCTCATCGGCGAAGCGCATCCCCTCGAGGTAGCGCTCGACCTCCTCGCGCAGGTGCTCCGGATAGCTGGAGTCCGCCGGAACCACACGCGCGCTCGCCGACGGGGGTCCTATAGAAGCGAGTCCTGGCCGGGCGCCGGGGCCGAGACCTCGGCGCGTGTCAGCTGCTCGAGCTCGGCGGCCGCCTGCGTGGCCAGCGACGCGCAGTCCTCGACCATCGTCGCGGCCGCGTCGGAGGAGAGCTCGCCCGAGCGCAGCTGCTCGGCGGCGCGCTCCAGGCGCGTGATCAGGTCATCGAGATGCTCAGCGCTGCTCATGGGATCTGCACATTCTCGCGCACCTCGCGCAGCACTGCTGCGAGCACGCCGTTGACGAAGCCCGGCGCGTCGGCGCCGCAGAACGTCTTCGCGGTTTCAACGGCCTCCTCGATCGCCCCTTCCGGCGGGATCGGCTCCTCCGCCGGCGCCGCGTCCGGGTGGAGCATCTCGATCAGCGCGACACGCATGATGCTGCGCTCGAGCGGTTGGATTCGCTGCACCGACCAGCCGTGCGAATGGCGATCGATGATCTCATCGAGCTCGGCCGCGCGGTCGACCGCCGCGTGTGCGAGCGCGCGCGAGAACAGCGACGCGTTCGGCCCGAGCGCCTCGACCAGCGGCTGGCCGGTGAGATCGTGCTGGTAGAGCGCGACCACGGCCGCCCTGCGCTGATCGGAGCGCCGCATTCAGGCGCGCGCCATGTAGTCACCGGTGCGCGTGTCGACGCGGATGCGCTGGCCCGGCTCGACGAACAACGGCACGTTGATCACGGCGCCGGTCTCGAGCGTCGCCGGCTTGGTGCCGCCGCCCGAGACCGAGTCGCCGCGCAGTCCCGGGTCGGTCTCGGCGACCGTCAGGTCAACCGAGCTGGGCAGCTGCAGGTCACCGGGGTCGCCGTCGATGAACAGCACGTCGACCTCGGTGCTCGGAACGATCCAGCGCAGCGCCTCCGCGACCGTTGCTTCTGCGACCGCGATCTGCTCGAAGGACTCGCTGTCCATGAAGTGCGCATCGCTGCCGTCCGCGTAGAGGTACTGCATCTTGCGCGCCTCCGCGTGGACCGGGCGAAACTTCTCGCCGGCCCTGAACGTCCTGTCGATCACGTTGCCGTCGGAGGTGCGGCGCAGTTTCGTGCGCACGAACGCACCGCCCTTGCCCGGCTTGACGTGCTGGAACTCGAGGATCTTGAAGATCGTGCCCTCGACCTCGATGTGATTGCCGTTCTTGAACTGATTTGTGCTTATCGCCACTTACTATCCCTTTCGGCTCGAACGACAGCGTAGACGTCGCCGTGCCCAAGCCGCGCTCAGCGCCGGGGTCAGTCCCGCCCGACTCCATCGTCGTGGCCCGGTCGACACGCTCCCCGATCGCAGTCGCGGCTAATCTGGCGCTGTCGAAGAACCCTCGGGGGGCCGTGTCGTGACTGTCGAGCAGGCCAACGGGACGGCGTTCGCCGCAATCGGCAGGGCGAACGCGGGTGACGCGGGGGCGCGCCGATGAACGCCGCCGAGCTGGCGGGCTGGGCGGAGATGTTTCGCGGCTTCGCGCGGCTGGAGGCGAGCGGCCGCCACCCGCTGTATGAGCGGCTCGCGGGGATCATCGCCGAGCAGCCGGCGATCCTCGCGCTGATGGAGGAGGCGCCGCCCAAGCAGCGGCTCCCGACGCTGCTGTTCGCCGCGCTGCACCGCGTCGTGCTCGATCACCCCGACGAGCCGCTCGCCCGTTGGTATCCGAGCGTCACCGGCGAGGCGGTGCCGGGCACGGATCCAACCGCCGCGCTGCTCGGCGCGTGCGCTGCGCACGAGCATTCGCTGCGGGCGATGCTGCGCACGCGCAGCACGCAGACCAACGAGGTCGCGCGCTGCGCGGCGCTGCTGCCGGCGTTCGCGCTGGCAGCGCGCGAGCTCGCTCGCCCGCTCGCGGTGATCGAGCTCGGCGCGAGCGCCGGGCTCAACCTCAATCTTCCGCGCTACGCCTATGACTACGGCGATGGGCGGATCCGCGGCGAGCAGAGCTCGCGCGTGTCGATCCGCTGCCGCCTGCGTGGCCCGATCGCGGCGCCGCTGCCCGACGAGCCGCTGCCGATCGCAAGCGCCGTCGGGGTCGACCTCGAGCCGATCGACCCGCGCGACGAGGCCGCCTCAGGCTGGCTGCGCGCCTGCATCTACGCCGATGTCAGCGCGCGCCTGGAGCGACTCGACGGCGCGCTCGCGATCGCGCGCGAGAGCCCTCCGGACGTCCGTCGTGGCGACCTGCTCGAGGAGCTGCCGCGGCTGCTCGCCGAGACCCCGCCGACGCTCGCGCCGTGCGTCGTGCACACCTGGACGATCCTCTATCTGAGCGCCGACGAGCGTGAGATGCTGGCCACGGAGCTCGCGAGCGCGGGCAGCGGCCGCGACCTCGCGTGGGTCTCGGCGGAGCCTCCGGGAGCGATCCCCGGGCTGCGCGAGCCGCCGCCGGATCCCGCGCTGCCGTTCGCGAGCATGCTCACGCTGACGACCTTCCGCGACGGTCGCCGAGCGGACACCGTGCTCGCCCGCGCGCACCCCCATTGCGAGTGGATGCAGTGGCTCGCGGCCGACGACATCGGCTGAGGCGATCGCCGCTCGGGCTCCCGGCTCAGATCCCTCGAGCGGCCAGGTGTGCGTCGAAGGCGTCGATCCGCGCGGTGTCCTCGTAGAAATCCTCCTGGTGGACCACCTTCCGCCAGCGCGTGCGCACGAGCAGCACGGTGCGGTTGCGATAGACCTCGGCGCCATCGCTATCGAGCGCGCGGTCGTCGAAGCGCGCGAGCACGGTCATCCTCCACGGCGGGCCGGAGAACGCGAGCTCGCGGATCTCGCCCTGCAGGCCGGCCGCGATGAAGCTGCGCAGGAATCGCTCGATCGCGGGCTTGCCGCGATGCTCACCTGCCCAGCGGTGCGAGCCGTCGTTGAACGCGAGCACGGCGTCGGCGCGAAAGTTGGCCAGCAGCGGCGCCGGATCGCCTGCGTTCAGCGCCCGCACCTCGCGGCGGAACTTGACTAGCAGCAGGCGCGCGAGCACGGCCCGCGCCGCAAGCGTCAGGGCGGCCGCGCCGAGCAGCCCCGCGCGATCGCGTCCGATGCGAGCCATCATCGTCCCATCAGCTCGCGGATCAGCACCACCAGCTCGGCCGGCTGATCCTCGGAGATCAACGTGTAGCTGTCATCGATTTCGACGAGCCGGGCCTGCGGCAGCAGCTCGGCGAGGCGGCGTGCGTGCTCGATCGGCATCAGTTTGTCCTCGCGCGCCCACACGATCAGCGCGGGACGCGTGAAGCCTGCGAGCGTGCCTGCGGCCGCGAGCAGATCGCGGCGGCCCTGCGCGGAGCTGCGCACGTACTTGCGCAGGTCACGGCGAATCTCCCGGCGCCGGATGGGTGCGAACCACCGATCCATCACCGCGCGCGGCACCGGGCGCTTGCTCAGCGGCCCGTAGGTCATTCCCAGCCTGCGCAGCGCGTCTACGCGAAACGGCAGCAGCGCAAGCTCGAGCCCGCCCGGGATTCGCGCGAGCTGCGGCAGCGCCCGCGCGGCGCCCTGCGGGGGCACGTTGTCAAACGCCTCGCACGCGCATACGAGCAGCCGTGCGATGCGTGCCTCGTGGGGCCCGCCGAGAAGCAGCTGCGGGCCGCCCCAGTCGCTCATCGCGAGCGTCACGTCCTCGAGGCCGAGCGTCGCGATGAACTCGCCGAGAAGCGCCGCGATGCCCGCCATCGACAGGTCCGCGTCGGGGTGCATCGCCTGCCTGTGAGCGCCGAGCGGCAGCGTCGGCAGCACGCAGCGGTAGTCGCCGCGCAGCTCCGCGACGACCTCGCGCCACAGCGAGCCGTCCATCATCAGGCCGTGCGCGAAGACGATCACCGGCCCGCCGGCGCCCGTGTCCTCGTACTCGATCGCTCCCGCAGAGAGCTCCACGCTGGGCATATCGCACCTCCGGATGACACCCGATTTGATAGATCGCTCTAGTAAGATCGGAGCGTATCATCGGCACGCGAGCGGCGACAGCGAGGTGGCGTATGGCAGCGGGCACGAGGGATCGGATCATCGACACGAGCGCCGAGCTGTTCCGCCGGCAGGGCTACAACGGCACCGGCGTCAAACAGATCGTCGCCGCCGCCAACGCGCCGTTCGGCTCGCTCTACCACTTCTTCCCCGGCGGCAAGTCCGAGCTCGGCGAGCACGTCATCCGCTCCTCCGGCGCGCTGTACCTGCAGCTGTTCGTGACGATCGCGCGCGAGGCGCCCGACGCCCCCGGCGCGATCGCCGACTTCTTCAGCGGCGCCGCGCAGACGTTGCGCGAGACCGACTACGCCGACGCCTGCCCGATCGCGACGCTCGCGCTCGAGGTCGCGAGCGCCAACGAGCCGCTGCGCGTCGCGACCGCCGCCGTGTTCGACAGCTGGCTCGACGCCCTCAGCGAGTATCTGCTCGCCGCGGGGATCGCGCGCGGGCGCGCCCGCGCGCTCGCGTTCTCGATCCTGTCGCTGCTCGAGGGCGCGTTCCTGTTCTGCCGCTCGCTGCGCAGCACCGAGCCGCTGGAGGCGGCCGGCGCGAGTGCGGTCGCCCAGGTCCGCGCTGCGCTGGCGTAGCCGCAGTCGCCGCGAGCGACGCTATGCGGTGGCCGCGAGGCTCGCGAGATCGACGCCGATCACCTTCAGCCGCCGGCTCAGGGCGTTGAACGCGAACGTGTTCGTGTCCTCCATCGAGTAGTCGTCGAGGATCGAGTAGTTCTCCGGGTCCGCCCCCGGTGGCACGAGCACCGCCGAGGCGAGCGGGATCAGCTCGGCGAGGCGCTCGACGATGCGCTGCTTGAGCGCCGGGTCGGCCGCCTTCTCGCGCAGGAACCAGGTGCCGTAGGCGACATGGCGATGCTCGTCCTGGGAGATCAGCTTGAACCCTTCGACCCAGCCCGGCAGGATGCCCTTGCGCTCCATGAAGTCGGTCAGGAACCACTGCCCGGTGAGCGCGAGCGTGCCCTCGATGATCATGTGGTAGAGCGTCACGAAGTCGACCTTCGCCTCGATGTCGCCGGGGTTCTCGATCAGCCGCTGCCCCCACTCGACGAGCACGCCGTCGAACATCTCGATGAAGGCCGGGTTGAGGTCCTCGCGCGCCTGTGCAAGGCGATCCTCGAACGTCCCGTCGATGCCGAGCACCTGCTCGTAGAAGCGGTTGAAGTGCTGGGCGTGGCGCGCCTCGTCGACCTGCTGCGTGGTCAGGAACGCCTCTTCGGACTGGCTCTCATATGCCACCACGAGGCCCGAGAACTGGGTGGTCACGCGCTCCTCGCCGATGAAGAACGACGACAGGTTCCAGGCGAGTTTGCGCCGCAGCTCGGGGGTCATCGCCCCCCAGTCGCGCTGGTCCTGCGCGAAGTCGATTGTGTGCGACTGCCAGTTCTGGCGCTCCCACAGCTCATACAGCTGCTGGGGCGTCATCAGCGTCACGGACGACAGCTTCGACTCGTCGGAGATGGTGCCGACATCTCCCTGGCTCGTGAGATCAAGCAGCGAGGGCATTGTGAACCGAGACCTCCTCGTCATCGGCGGGTTTTGGGCAGGCCTGCGAGCGACGACGATACTCCTTTGAAGGGCTCAAGCCGGCACGCTGGGAGGCCGATGCGAACCTATGCGGCGACGCCTGCGCGAGAACGCCCTGTGCGCGTTGATGGCGGTGGCGGGCTGCGCGACGATCGCGTGGCTCGGCCTCTACGGCTTCGCCTGGAGCGACTACGAAGTCGAGGCGCGACCGGCCTTCGAAGCGCTCGCCCACGGCCATCTCGAGGCGTTCCTGCGACTCGCGCCCGCCTACGGCGGCTCGCTCGTCGAGCGCGCGCCGTTCGCGCTGCTGCCCGGGCTGTGGGGCGGCGGCCCGCTCGCGCTCTATCGCAGCGTCGCCGCACCCTGCCTGCTCGCCTCGGCGATGCTCGGCGTGTTCCTCGTCGCGCGGATGCGCGCGCAGGGCTCCTCCACGCTTGCGCGCGCCGTCACGCTCGGGATCTGCGTCGCCAACCCGATCACGCTGCTCGCGCTCGAAGTCGGGCATCCCGAGGACCTGCTCGGCGCGTGCCTGTGCGTCGCCGCGGTGCTGCTCGCGGCCGGCTCCGGCGCTGCTCGCGCGCGGGCGCTGCTCGCCGGCATTGCGCTCGGCCTCGCGATCGCCAACAAGGAGTGGGCGCTGCTCGCCGCGGGCCCGGTGCTGCTCGCGCTTCCCGCACGGCGCAGGTGGCCGTGCGCGGGTGCCGCTGCCGTCGTCGCAGCGGCGATCCTCGCGCCGCTGGCGCTCACCGCCGCGGGCGGCTTCACGGCGAGCACGCGTGCCGTCGCATCGGCGCCGAGCGCGATCTTCCAGCCCTGGCAGGTGTGGTGGTTCTTCGGTCACCACGGCGCGCTCGTGCACGGCATGTTCGGCTCGCCCAAGCCCGGCTACCGCGTCGGGCCGGAATGGGCCGGGACGATCAGCCATCCGCTGATCCTGCTCGTCGGCGCGGCGCTCGCGCTCGCGCTGTGGCTGCGCTGCCGCGGAGACTCGCTGTCCGAACGCGACGCGCTGCTCGCGCTCGCGTTCGTGTTCCTGCTGCGCTGCCTGCTCGACACCTGGGACGCCGCCTACTACTCGCTCCCGTTCGTGCTCGCCCTGCTCAGCTGGGAGGTCGCCCGCGCGGGCCGGCGCCCGCCGGTGCTCGCACTCGCCGCGACGGTGCTCGTCTGGCTCAGCTTCCAGTGGCTCCCGGCGCATGTCAGCGCCGACGCGCAGGCCGCCCTGTTCCTCGCCTGGTCGCTGCCGCTTGCGCTGTGGCTCGGCTTGAGCCTGTTCGCATCGACCTGGCTCGAGCAGCGAGGCAAGCGTATCGGCGACGGCCTCATGCGCGAGATCCGGCTGCGCGGCGGTGGCGTCGCGGCGCACCCGGTCACGATCAAACCGGCGCGCAACCTCTGAGCCGGGCCGGGCGCAGCCGGCTCAGGCGATGACCGTAAGCTCCTTGCCCAGCCCGGTGAGCACGTCGCGGCCGCCCTCCTCGACGACGACCAGGTCCTCGATGCGCACGCCGAGCTCGCCCGGCAGGTAGACGCCGGGCTCGACCGTCACGACATTGCCGGCGAGCAGCGGATCATCGCCGGCGGTGCGCGACAGTCGCGGCGGCTCGTGGATCTCCATGCCGACGCCGTGGCCGAGCCCGTGCCCGAAGCGCTCGCCCTGGCCGCCCGCGTCGATCACGGCGCGTGCGACCGCGTCGACGTCCTTGCCGCTGACCCCCGCGGTGACCGCGGCGAGGCCCTGCTCCTGCGCGTCGAGCACGAGCGCGTAGGTCGCGCGCGCGAGCTCTGAGATGTTCTCGCCGGTCGCATACGTGCGCGTGCAGTCCGAGCAGTAGCCCTCATGCAGGGCGCCCCAGTCGATCGTGACGAGCACATCGCGCGCGATCGCTCGATCGCGCGGTTCCGCGTGCGGCAGCGCGCCGTGCGCGCCCGAGGCGACGATCGAGCTGAAGCTCGGCCCTTCCGCGCCGAGGGAGCGCATGCGCGACTCGAGCTCGAGCGCGACCTCGCGCTCGCTGCGGCCCGCGAGGCCCGCTTCGAGAGTCCCGCGCAGCGCCTCGTCGGCGAGTTCGCTCGCGGCGCGGACGCGCGCGATCTCGCCGGCGTCCTTGACCGCGCGCAGCGCGCCGACGAGGCCGCTGCAGGGGACCGCCTGCCAGCCGTCCGCGAGCTGTTCGACGAGGCGCCGGTGCTGCTTGACGGTGACGCTCGCCTCATCGAAGCCGAGGCGCCCGCCGGGCGCGGGGAGGCTCGCGGCGAGAGCATCGAGCAGCTCCCCCGCGACGATCTCGCGCGCGAACGCGTCGGGCACCTGCGCCGCCGACTGCGCTTCGTAGCGAAAGTCGCTGAAGAAGCGCTGCCCGGGGCGTCCCTGGCGGTCGGCTGCGAACACCAGTGCCAGCGCGGCGCTGCCGGTGAAGCCGGTCAGGTAGCGCACATCGACCAGGCGGTCGACGAGCAGCGCGTCCAGCTCGTGCCCGCCCAGCTCGGCAGCGAGGCGCTCGGCGCGCGCCGCGCTCACGCCCCACCCCGATCGAGCTCGGCGCGGAGCTGCTCGAGCGCATCGCCATAGCCGTCCGGCCCGCGCCCTGAGACGGTCGCGAAGCAAAGCTCGCGGACGACCGAGACGCGCCGCCACGGCTCGCGATGCTCGACATCGGAGAGGTGGATCTCGACCGTCGGCAGCGCGGCGATCTCGAGCGCGTCGCGGATCGCCCAGGCGTAGTGCGTCCATGCCCCCGGGTTGAGCACGATCCCGTCCGCGCGAGCTTTGAGCGTGTGCAGGTGCTCGATCAGCTCACCTTCGTGGTTGCTCTGGAAGAAGCTCGTCTCGAGCCCGAGCGCGCTCGCCCGTGTCGCTATCTCGCGCTCGAGCTCGGGCAACGTCAAGGTCCCGTAGAGGGCCGGGTCGCGATTGCCCAGCTGGTCGAGGTTGACCCCGTGGACGACCGCGACACGATGGCCCGGGGCGCTCATGCGGCCAGCTCCACGACGGCCGCGCGCACGTCCTCCTCGGCGACCTCGCAGCCGTAGCGAACCGCTCCGGGGGCATCGACGAGCACGAACGGCACTTTCGCACCTACACGCTTCTTGTCGCGCGTGCTCGCCTCGATCACCGCGTCGGCGGACGTCGCGGTGTAGCTCACCGGCAGATCGTGGGCGAGCAGAAGCTCGCGCACCTGCGCACGCAGCTGATCCTGGCCGGAGAGCCGCAGCGCGGCCAGCAGGCCGAGGCCGACCGCCTCGCCGTGGCGGTAGCGCGCGTAGCCGGTGACCGTCTCGATCGCGTGCGCGATCGTGTGCCCGAGGTTCAGCACCTGGCGGCGGCCGCCGTCGCGCTCATCGGCGGCGACGACCGCGAGCTTCGTGAGCGCGCAGGCGACGATCGTCTCCTGATCCGGGCCCGCTCCGCCGGAGACGCTCTCCCACAGCGCGCCGCCGGCGATCAGCGCGGTCTTGAGCACCTCGACCCAGCCCGCCGCGAGCTCCGCCGCGGGCAGCGTCGCGAGCGTGTCGGGGTCCACGAGCACGCCCGCCGGCTGGTGATACACGCCGACATAGTTCTTCGCGGCGGGGAGATCGACGCCGGTCTTGCCTCCATAGGCCGAGTCGACCTGCGCGACGAGCGTCGTCGGGATCTGCACGACCGGGATGCCGCGTTGATATGTCGCCGCACAGAAGCCGGCGAGGTCGCCGACGACGCCGCCGCCGAGCGCGACGAGGTGATCGGCGCGCGTCACGCCGGCGCCGACGAGCCGATCCCAGACGAGCTCTGCGCTCGCGAGCGTCTTCTGCCCCTCGCCCGGCGCGATCGCGACCGTGCCGAGGAGCTCGCCGAGGTGATCGCCGTAGAGCGCTTGGACGCTCTCGTCGCTGATGCAGAACGGGCGCGAGGCGCCGCGATCGAGCGGCCAGATCTCGCCGAGCGGGGCGCCCGCCGCGAGCAGCCCGTGCGCGACCAGCACCGGATATTCGCCCGAGCTCGAGCGCGCCCACAGCAGCTGGGCCCCGGCCGGCGCGCGGGCGAGCGCGCGCAACGCCGCCGCGACGCCCGGCGCGGCGCCGCCGGGCACGTCGACGAGCACCGCGTCGGCGAGCTGCCGGTAGCGCTCGCGCCGCGCCGCGTGCAGGCCGAAGAACTGCTCGCGGTCGCGGGCGAGCGGGCGCAGCGGCGCACCCGGCGCTGCCTGCACGCGCTCCCAGGCGATATCGGGGTCGACCTCGAGCAGCACCGTGACGTGGCCGGCGAGCGCCGCGCGCACGCGCTCTGAGAGCACGCTGCCGCCGCCCAGCGCGATCACGGCGTCGGGCTCGGCGGCGGCGAGCAGCGAGCAGACGAGCTCCTCCTCGGCCGCGCGGAATGACGCCTCGCCGTGCTCGGCGAACTCCTGCGCGAGCGCATGCCCGAAGCGCTGTTCGAGCAGCGCGTCGCTGTCGAGTGAAGCGGAGCCGAGCGCGCCCGCCAGCTCAGCCGCCAGCGTCGACTTGCCGGCGCCCATGAAGCCGATCAGGACGAATGCCACCCGATCCGCTCTTCATAGGCGTTGATGGCCTGAAGGACGTCGTCGATGTGATCGCCGCCGAACTTGCCGCGGTAAGCATCGGCCAGCACGAACGCGACCATCGCCTCGCCGACGACGCCCGCCGCGGGCACCGTGCACGAGTCGGTGCGCTCCCGCAGCGCCTGCGCCGGCTCGTGCGTCTCGGTGTCGACCGAGCGCAGCGGCTTGGTGAGCGTCGGCAGCGGCTTCATCGCACCGCGCACGATCAGCGGCGAGCCGTTGGTCATGCCCCCCTCGAGGCCGCCCGCGCGGTTCGTTTCGCGGAAGTAGCCGTGCTCCTCGGAGAAGAAGATCTCATCGTGCGCCTGCGAGCCGGGCAGCCCGGCGACGGCGAAGCCGTCGCCGATCGAGACGCCCTTCATCGCCTGGATCGAGCAGATCGCCATCGCCAGGCGCCCGTCCAGGCGCTCCTCCCAGGAGACGTGCGAGCCGAGCCCGGGCAGCAGCCCGAATGCCTGCACCTCGAAGACGCCCCCGAGCGACTCGTTGGCCTTGCGCAGCTTGTCGATCTCGCGCACCATCGCCTTGCTCGCATCGCCGTCGAGGCAGCGCACCGGCGAGTCATCGACATCGGCGAAGTCGCCCGCCGTGAGCGCCGTCTCGCGCTGCGGAGCGTGCACCGAGGCGATCTGCACGACATGCGAGTACACCTCGACGCCGAGCGCGCGCAGGAACGCCTTGCACAGCCCGCCGCCCGCGACGCGGGCCGCGGTCTCGCGGGCCGAGGCGCGCTCGAGGATGTTGCGCACGTCGCTGTGCTTGTACTTCTGCGTGCCGACGAGGTCCGCGTGCCCTGGTCGCGGCAGGTGAACCTCCGCGACCGCCTCGGCGACCGGCCACGGGTTCATCCGCTCCTCCCAGTTGGCGTAGTCGCGGTTGGCGACCTGCAACGCGATCGCGCCACCGAGCGTGCGCCCGTGGCGCACCCCTCCTGTCACCTCGGCGCTGTCGCGCTCGATCTTCATGCGACCGCCGCGGCCGTGCCCGAGCTGGCGCCGCGCCATGTCGGCGTTGAGGTCCTCCGGCGAGAGCTCGAGGCCCGCGGGCAGGCCCTCGACGATGCACGTCAGGCCAGGGCCGTGCGACTCGCCGGCGGTTATGAGACGGAGCGCCACGGCCCCAAGCTTATTTGCTGGGGGGTCAGCGCCGGTGATCGTGGCGCAGCGCGGTGTGTGCCCGGGCCGCGAATGCGGGGTGGCCGGCGAACACCAGCACACCTGCCTGTGAGGAGGCGCGCAGGTACGGGATCGCGAGCAGGCCGGCGTCGCTGAGCAGCTTGTGGCCCGCCTTCGAGCTCCCGGCGAGCATGCTCTTGACCGACGCGGCTGACGCCTTCGCCGAGACGATGCTCACGACCGTCAGTTCATACACCTTGACCTGTCCTTCGGCGCCGAGGTATTCGAGCTGCTCGATCTGCCCGGGCTTGAGATCGATCGCCTCGCACTGCGTCGTGTTCGGCAGGCATGCGCCGGCGCCGTGCAGGATCGCTTCGCTGACGATCGTGAAGGTCGCGCTCTTGCCGCCCGAGGTGACGCCGCGGAAGACGATCAGCGGCGCCTTGGCCGACGGCAGCGGTGCGAGCAGCTTGAGGTCCTCATACGGGGTGAGCGAGACCGCCGGCGCGGGCGGCGGAGGCGAGGCGAGGCCGAACAGCACGGCGACGTGGTAGACGGTGTGCTGCTTCGGCGGCGTCTTCGCCACCGGTTCGCTCGTCGGCGTCGCCTGGCTGGTGCTCGTCGAGGAGGAGCTCGTCGTCGAGCTGCTCGTGCTCGACGCGCTCGCCGCGGATGCGGCCGGCGTCGACTTCACGGGCTTCGCTGCTTCAAGCGCGTCGAACGGGTTGTGCGCGGGGCCGTGGCGCTGTTCGGATTCGCCTTCGGTCGTCTCGGCGACCGCGTCCTTGGGGGTCGCTTCGCTCGTGGTGATGCTCGCGCCGGCCGGCGCCGGCGTCGCGATCACCGCGACGTGCGTCGATGAGCTCGAGCCGCCCCCGAGCACGCCGTAGGCGATCGCCCCGGCGAGCGCGAGCGCGACGACGATCACGACCGGGCGCAGGCGCCTGTCGCTGAGATCCGCCTTGACTGACTTGAGGAAGTCGTTCATCGCTTTCACGGGTTCACTTTCACGGTCGCGGGCGCTGTTGCAGAGGTGGCCGGGGCGGTGCTCGACGCCGGCGTCGCGGCGCCCGTCGGGGAGGTCGCGGTGGCCGAGCCGGTGAGACCCTGTGAGGCCGGCAGCTGGTAGGCGCTCGCCGTGATCGTGCCGGCGAGCTGTCCGCTCGCGGCGCCGGTCCCGGAGCTCGCGACCGGCGCGAGCTTGACGCTCTGCACCGTCAGCAGACGGCCGCTGACGCTCAGCCCGCCCGAGGCGGTACGCCTGGCGAAGTCGTCGAGGCGCTGGAAGAGGTGTTCGAGCTCGAAGAAGCCGCCGTTGAAGATGAACGTGAACGGCATCGTCGAGAAACCGGCCGAGGCGACGCTCGCGGCCGCGGCGCTCGGAGCGGCCGCGCCCGGGGAGCCGGACCCACCGGCGGTGATCGAGGCGAATTCGACATGCTTCTGTTCGGTCGCCTGCGCGAGCTGGTAGATCAGGGACGGCATTTCTTCACTCGCGGGCACGGCTTTGCCGAGGTTGACGATCGCGGCGTACGCGGTCGCATAGCCCGCCTGCGCGGTGCGCGCGCTCGCCAGCTGGCTTTCGGCGCTCGTCAGCGACGCCTTCGCCGCCGTGACTTCCGCCGTCACCTTGGTCGCCTTCTGGCGCTCGGGAGAGACGAGCAGCACCCACGTCGCACCGAGAATCGCCAGCACGGCGACGGCGATCGCAACCATTCGATCACGGCCGGTCATCGGGAGGACCCTCCTGAGGCCGACGTCGAGACGACGGCGACGGTAGCGGTCTGGGGAGCTTTCGGGGACGGCGTCGGCAGCGGCTGGAAGCTGATCTGCGCGGCGAACACCGGCGCCGAGGCGGGGCAGCCGCCCGTCGTGCTCGACGTCGCGCCGCCGGTGCTCTTGACCGAGCTCTGCAGGCTGACGTGGCTGACACCATCCATCAGGCGCAGCTGCGTGAGCATCCTCGCGACTTCCTGCTGGGTCCGCGCACAGCCGGCGAGTGAGAACGTCGGCACGCTGCCGGGAGGCGTCGCCGAGGCGACCGTGGAAGCACTTGCGGTGGCGCCGGCTGCCGGCGCGGTGGCGGCCGTCGGCGCGACCGTGCCGACAGAGCCGTCGAGCGAGGAGACCTGCACGCCGCCCGGGAGCACGCGCGCAAATTCGTGGAAGACCTGTGCCCAGTCAAAGCGCGACTCGACGAGCTGGTCGACCGCCTGCGTGCGCTGTTCGCGCATCGAGATGAAGCTCGTGTACGGAGCCAGCTGTTCGGTTGCCGCCTGCGCCTGGTGCGCCTCGGCGGAGATCGAAGCGGCTTCCCCGCTCTTGCTCGAGATCGTGTGGTGCGCGCTGCCGTAGACGAACGCGAGCGCGGCGAGACCGGCGAGCAGCGCGAGCACCGCGTAGGCGCCGCCTTCTGAGCGTCCGGCGCCGACCGAGCCGCCGCCGCGCTGCTGTACCGGAATCAGGTTTACGGCTCTCATTGCGGAGCCTCCATCGCCGCCAGCCCGGTCGCAACCGCGAGCCGGTGCGGCGAGACCGCCTCGGAGAAGCCGTCGGTCAGGTGGACCTCGGCGCTGCGCACCTCGACACCGAGGGCGGTGTGCAGGGCCTCGGCGAAACCGGGGATGTCCTGCGCGGCGCCGCTGAGGACGACGTGGGAGACCTCGCCGCCGCCGTCCTGGGAGCGGTGGAAGTCGAGCGAGTTGCGCACCTCGCCGGAGATTTCGCGGATGCCGTTCTCGAGCACCATCATCACGTCTGTCTCCGATGCGACGCTCGGCGCGGGCTCGGGCGGGGCGGGCAGCGCCGCGAGCTCCTCATAGCTCATCGCCTCTTCGCTCTGCTCGAGGCTGACCTCGGGCGCGCTCTCGGCTGACTGCTCCTGCGCTTCAGCCTGCGGCTCGCCGTCGCTGTGCTCCTCCTCGCTCGATGCCTCTGCAACCGGCTCCTCGGCGGGCTCCTCGCTCACCGGCGGTGCGGCGGCGGCGCCCAGGTCCACCGCTGCGAGCAGCGCCCGCGCCTCGACCAGGGCGATGCTGCGCCGCTCGGCGAGCTCCGCGGCCATGCCCTCGAGGCCGCTTCCGACAACGCGCGTGAAGCGGCAGATCTTGCCCTCGGCGATCGCGAGGTTCGTCAGGCCGTCGACGTTCAGGTAGAGCACGCGGCCGGTCTGCTCGGCTTCCGGGCGGTACAGCGAGCGGATCAGCGCGAACGCCGACAGGTCGACGCCCTCGGGGCTCAGCCCGGCGTCGCGCACGGCGGTCAGCAGCCGTTCGACCATGTCGCGCTGGGCGGCGACGAGCACGACGCGCTGGCGAGGGCCGGCGGGCGTGTCGATCACGCCGAGCGGGTGAAAGTCGAGCACGGCGTTGTTGAGCGGCATCGGCACCTGGTCCTGCGCCTGGAAGGTGACCGCCGCGGCGAGTTCCTTCTGGTCGGTCACCGGGGGCAGCTCGAGCGTGCGCAGCACGGTGCGCTGGTTGGCGACGCCGATGCGCACGTGCTTGCTCAGCTTGCTCGCGTCGAACATCTCGCGCAGCGCATCCGCCAGCGCGTCGGTGTCCATCACTTCGCCGTCGCGCACCGCGTCGGCGGGCAGCGCCAGCGAGACGGCATGCTCGGCGGCGATCGAGCCGTTCACACGAGCGTCCACCGCGGCGATGAAGCCGGGCTGAATGTCCAGGCCGACGACGCTCGCTCCCGAGCGGTGGCCGACGTTCAGACCGAGCTTGAAGTTCATCGCAGGAAGTCGTGAGGGCAGTTTCATCTTTGTGTGGGGCGCTTCAGGAGGGGCTGGATCGCCCGCAGGTGGGGTATCGGCGGCAATGCGCCGGCGCTTTAGTGAAGGAAGTGTTTGACGTAGACATCAACGATGGGCTGCCCGAGGAAAACCGCGACAAGCGCGCCGAATGCGAGGAACGGGCCGAACGGAACAGCGGTCTTGCGTCCAGCCTCGACGCCCTTGCGGCCGATGATCACGGCGCCCACGAGCACGCCCGTGATCAGCGCGATCAGCAGCGCCGGCGCGACCGCCGCGCCGAGGAACAGGCCCATCATCGCCGCGAGCTTGACGTCGCCCATGCCCATCCCGCCCGGGTACGCGAGCAGGGCCAGCAGCAGGAAGCCACCGGCGGCCGCGCCCGCGATCAGCCGTTCGGGCTCGCCGGCCGGATCGAGCGCGAGGCCGATCGCGATCGCGAGGATCGCGCCGAGGCCCGTGATGCGGTTGGGGATGATGCGGTGCTCGAGATCGATCAGCGCGGCGGGCACGACGAGCAGGATCAGCACGACGCTGAGCGCGATCGTCGACGGCGTGTCGCTGACGAGCACCGCGCCGACGCACAGCGCCGCGGTCATCGCCTCGACGAGCGGATAGCGCGGGGAGATCGGCTCGGCGCAGCTGCGGCAGCGGCCGCGCAGCAGCAGCCATGAGAGAATCGGGATGTTGTCGTAGGGACGCACCGGGGTCCCGCAGCGCGGGCAGTGCGAGGCCGGGGTTACGAGCGACTCGTGCCGCGGCAGGCGGTAGACGACGACGTTCAGGAACGAGCCCACGATCGCGCCGAGCACACCGGCGAAGGTTGCGACCTCCATGTTCAGCTAATCGTCACATTCGGCGGGGCGCTTGAGCGCCCGCGACGGCTGCTACTACCAGGTGCCGTTCTGACAGCCGCCGCCTTCAGCGCCCGTCTTGCCGACCGGAGTGCAGGTCCGTTCGATCACGCCGTTTTCTTTCTTGACGATCGTGAAGGTGTGTCCGGGACCGGCTGCCGTCGCTGTGACGCTGTATTCGTTGCCGGTCGGCGCCGACGCCGCGCTGAGCCAAGCGTTGCCGTTGCCGGCGACGATCTGAAGCGAGCCCTCGTATTTCTGCAGTTCGGTCGTCGACCCCGTGTACTGGCCGGCGTGGTCGGTCGCGTAGGTCTCCTCGGTCGTCTCCGCGGTCCGCGCGACTTCCTTCGCCGAGGCGTCATACGCCTTGCCTTTCTGGCTGAGGAACGAGGGGATCGCGATCGCCGCGAGGATGCCGATGATCAGGATCACGACCAGCAGCTCGATCAGGGTGAAGCCCTGTTCGTCCGTCGTCAGCCGCTGAGCCCGTTGCCTCATGCAGCGCCTATCGGCGCGTGGCGGGATCGCCTTGAGCGCGTTCCGATTCACTGGCCAAAACGTTGAGAGGCGGCCCGGGGGCCGCCTCTCACGTGCTACTCCGCGCCTGCGCGTCAAGCGCGGGCGAAACTGCTGCTACCAGGTACCGTTCTGACAGCCGCCGCCTTCGGCGCCCGTCTTACCGGTCGGGGTGCAGGTACGCGTCACGACACCGGCTGCGCTTTTGGTGATCGTGAAGGTGTGTCCACCGACAGCCGTAGCGGTGACCGTGTATTCACCGGCCGCCGGGACCGTCGCGCTGCTCAGGTACGCGTTGTTGTTACCGGCCGCGATCTGGATCGACGGCTCGTATTTCTGGAGTTCCGCCGTCGACGCGGTGTATTCCCCACCGTGGTCGGTCGCGTAGGTCTCCTCAGTCGTCTGAGCCGTACGTGCGAGCTCCTTCGCCGAAGCGTCGGTCGCCTTGCTTTTCTGGCTGAGGAACGACGGAATGGCGATCGCGGCAAGAATGCCGATGATCAGGATAACGACCAGAAGCTCGATGAGCGTGAAACCACCCTCATCTGAGGAGCGCTGGCGCAGTCGATACAGCATTTGATCCTCCTAGGATCCGATTTGGGCGCCAGCCCTTGGTAGTCGCCTCAAGCGGCGATGCGTCCCCCTCTCGAGAGCCGCCGGCTTTGCTACGCACTCTTCACAGAATGCTCTGCCTTGGCACCTCAGTACTGGCTTTGTCAGCGGGTGCATCGACCGGCGCGCAAATAACCTTTATAGGCGCAAACATGGTTGGACACATGGTCATACACCCCCCGCGCGACCGCCCGGCGGAGGCGGCTGGTGAGAGCCGCTGAAGGAGGCTAGGCCGCGGTCTCGGGTGCGGCCGGCGCGGTCTCCGCCGCGGGCGCGGGAGGAGGCTCGTTGGCCGGCCAGCGTGCCTGCGCATCGATGTCGGCGGTGCGCACGCCGCTGCCGTCGCACCACGGGCACGTGACCGTGTTCGGCGAGCCGCCGAGGTTCGAGATCACCTGTCCGCTTCCGCGGCAGGCCATACACTCCCGCGGCGCATGGGACGCCTCGGCCTGATCCTCGCTGTCGGAACTCTCGCGTGCCATGACGCGATGAGACTAGCGTTCTGCGCATGAGAAGACCCGGGCGAGGCGCGCAGTGGGTCGCGGTGGCCCTGATCACGGCTCTCGCGGCGGCCCTGCGCCTGATCGACATCGGCCATGTCTCGCCGGACCCGTTCTACGACGCGGCCGTGCGCAGCATGTCGCTGTCGCTGCACAACTTCTTCTTCGGCGCGTTCGAGCCCGGTGGCAGCGTGTCGATCGACAAGCCGCCGATCGACCTGTGGCTGCAGGTGGCGAGCGTGAAGCTGCTCGGCTTCAACTCGACGACGTTGAAGCTGCCGGAGGCGTTCGCGGGCATCGTCTCGGTGCCGTTGCTGTTCGTGGCCGTGCGACGCATGTGGAATCCCGCGGCCGGGCTCGCCGCGGCGCTCGCCCTGGCGGTGCTGCCGGTCGAGGTGATCACCTCGCGCAGCGACACGATGGACGGCGTGATGATGGCGCTGATCGTGCTCGCGCTGCTGTTCATCGTGCGCGCGCTCGAGGGCGGGCGCATGCCGTGGCTGTTCGCGGGCGCGGCCGTGCTCGGCCTCGCTTTCAACGTCAAGCTGCTCGAGTCGCTCGTCGCGCTGCCGGGGCTCGCCGTGATCGCCTACCTCGGGCTGCCGGGATCCCGTCGCAAGCGCCTGCTGCAGGTGACGCTTGCGGGGCTGCTGTATGTCGCGGTTGCGCTGTCGTGGCTGACCGCGACGCTGATCGCACCCGCCGGCGACCGTCCGTGGGCGATCGGCTCGACCAACGGCAGCGCCTGGAATGCGGCATTCGTGTTCAACGGCACCGAACGCCTCGGCGGGAAATCACCGGAACCATCGGGCACGGTCTATGAACCGGGGCACAAATACCCGACCGCCACGCAATCAGAGCGCGATCACATCCCGATCATCCCGCCCTCCCCCACGCGCCTGCTCGCGCGCTACGGGCCGCTCTCCGGCCAGCGCCTCGGGCTCGAGGTGCTGATCGCGCTGCTGCTCGGCATCCCCGCGCTGCTGTGGGGCGCACGGCGCGGCAACGATCCACGTCGCGAGGCCGACGCCCCCGCGCGCGCGCCCGGCCTCGAAGCGCAGGAGGACGGCGCACCATCGTCGCCGGCGCAGACCGCTGCCGCGGGCGCGCCGGCGGCCGCCACCGAGAGCCCACCGGCGCCCGCCGGCCCGGCGGCCCCCGACGCCGCCGCCGGTCTGCGCATGCGCCGTGCGGTCGCAGCCGGGCTGATCATCTGGATGTTCACCGGCATCGTGCTGTTCAGCCACATGATCCGCCTGCATCCGCGCTACGTCGAGGGCTTCACGCCGGTCGTCGCGGCGATGCTCGGGATCGGCGTCGCGTGGGTCGCGGCCTCGCGCAGCAATGTCCGCCTGGCGCTGCTGATCGGCACGCTCGCGGTGACCGTCTACTACGTCGAGCGGCTGCTCTACGGGCGCCCGGGGACCTGGTGGATCACCGTGATCGCCGCGATCGCCGCGATCGCCTTCGCGGTGCTCGCGAGGCTGCCGCGCTCGCCCTCCCCGACACGGGCGTGGATCACGGCAGCGGGCGTCGCGGCGATGACGCTCGTGTCCGTGCTCGCGATGCCCGTCAAGGCGGATATCACCTCGATCCACGACCACGTCACCGACGCGGGCTACGTCGGCGCGCTGCCGACCGAAGAGCAGCACCTGATCAGCACGTATCTGCGCGCGCACGAGGACGGCGCGAAGTACGAGGTAGCGGCGGAGTCGGCGACGCAGATCGGCTCGCTGATCGTCCAGGACGCCCGCCCGGTGCTCGTGCTGACGACATACAACGGACGGGTGTTCACATCGATCGCAAAGCTCAAGCACGAGATCGCCGAAGGCAAGGTCCGCTACGCCTTCCTGACAACCTTCTGCACACATGTCGCGGCATCCGCGAACCCGGCCTGCTCGGCGCCGGTGGTTTGGGTGCGCGAACACGCCACCGACGTGTCGCGCGCGGCCGGCCTCGGCCACGACAAGCTCCTCTACCGGCTGCCCGGGGCGCGGCCATGAGCATTGATAGCGACCCGGCGCGGCTGCTCGCAGTGGCCGAGTCCGCGCGCGCGGGCGGGCGTCTCGCGCTCGATACCGAGTTCATGGGCGAGGGCCGCTACCGCACGCTGCTGTGCCTGATCCAGCTCGCCGTCCCCGCGGAGCAGAGCGCCGGTGACCCGATCGCGCTGATCGATCCGCTCGAGGAGCACCTCGACCCCTCGCCGCTCGTCGGTGTGCTCGCCGACCCGGCCGTGCAGGTGGTGGTGCACGCCGGCCGTCAGGACATCGCGCTGATCCGCAGGCGCTTCAACGCATCGCTGAGCAACGTCTTCGACACCCAGATCGCTGCCGGCTTCGCCGGTCTCGGCGCACAGGCGGGCTATGACTCGCTGCTCGCCGACGTGCTCGGGCTGCGCGTCGCGAAGAGCGCGAGCTTCACGCGCTGGGACGCGCGCCCGCTGTCGGATGAGCAGCTCGCGTACGCGCGCGAGGACGTCGTGCACCTGCTCGAGCTCGCCGCGGAGCTCGAGCGGCGCCTGCGCGAGCTGGGGCGCCTGGCGTGGGCGCGCGAGGAGTGCGAGGCGCTCGCGCTCTCGAGCGACGAGCGCGACACCGAGATGATCTTCTCGCGGCTCCCCCGCGTCGCCGGCCTGAGCGCAACCGCACGCCCGATCGCGCGTGAGCTCGTCGAGTGGCGCGAGCGCACCGCCGCGCGTCAGAACCGCCCGATCCAGGGCGTGCTCAGCGACGCGACGCTCGTCGAGGTCGCCAGGCGCGGGCCGTCCTCGCGGGCCGAGCTCGAGAAGATCCGCGGCCTCGGCGGCGGCGGCAACACGCGCCGCGCGGATGAGCTCCTGGACACGGTCAGGCGGGGCCGGGAGCGTCCCGATGATCCGGCGCCGCCCTCCCAGCGCCCGCCCGCACCGAAGCCCGGCGAGGCGCCGCTGATCGCGCTCGGCGAGGCGCTGCTGCGGGCTCGCGCCAGGGAAGCCGGACTCGCCTACGAGCTGTTGGCGGCGCGCGCCGATCTGCAGGCGATCGTCGCCGCCGCGCGCGTCGGCGAGGAGGCCGACGTGCGCACGCTGCGCGGCTGGCGGCGCGAGCTCGCCGGCAACGAGCTGCTCGAACTGCTCGACGGGCGCATCTCGCTGTCCGTGATCAAGGCCAACCAGGGCCGCCGCGTGCAGATCACACACGCCGACGGCGACGACTAGAGGGCACAAGGATGTCCGCGGAGAACACCGAGCTCGTACGTCGGGTGAACGCCGCGTTCAACAGCGGCGACATCGAGCGCACGCTTGCGCTGATGCATGCCGACTTCGAAACCTCAGTACCTCCCGAGTTCTCCGCCGAGCCGGACGTCTATCGAGGCCACGACGGACTGCGCCGCTACCTCGCCTCGTTCGAGGATGCGATGAAGGACATCCGCTTCCACCAGGAAGAGATCCTCGAGGTAGGCGACTCGGTCGTCGTCGACGTGCGCCTCACCGCGAAGGGCAGGACGACCGGAATTCCCGTCGTGCAGCGGCTCGCGCAGGTCTGGAGTTTCAGCGACGGCAAGGTCATCGAGGTGCGCAGCTACTCCTCGTTCGCCGAGGCCGTCGACGCCGTCGTGCCCGCCGAATAGCGAGCCCGACGCGATCGACATCGACGAGGCTCGTGCCGCCGCCGAACGCCTCGCCGCGGAACGACGATAGGCGATGTCGCGGGAAACTCTGTCGATGTGGTTATGGCGAGGCCGTGATTGGTGGTGGCGCGCGCGATCACGCATCGCCCCGTTCGGCGCGCAGCTCCGCAACGAACCCTCGGAGCTGGTCGTCGGTCGCCTGCGCCACCCACGCGACCTGCTCGGCGCTCATGTCACCCGGGTCCTCGGCCATTTCCCAGAGCCGTTCGCCGCTGACCTGCTCGCCCGCGGCCTTCGCCGCCCAGGACTCCTTGCGCAGCAGTTCCACCAGCCGCCCTATCGTCGCCATCACGCATCGCCTCCCGTCGCACCTGCTGCGCCGGCGGGCGCAGGGTCGGCGATGAGAGAGCGGATTCTCTCGACAGCAGGTCGCAAGTTCATCGGCGCAGCCTACGCCGGCGGCCGCCGTGCCGGCGGCTGCTCGCCACTGGCTGCGCGTCGCGCGCAAGCCGCGTCCGACCTGCCGACTCCGCCTGACGCTTTCCTGGCGGGACTGCGACGATCCACTCCGCGCAGCCGCGGGGGTTCTGAGGGCCGCGGTCGCTGTGCGGCAGACGAGGCGGCGACAAATCGAGACTGGAGGATCGACCGATCATGTCTACACCGATCGCGCGGCGTACGCTCGCCGCGCTTCTCGCAGGCGGAGCGATGCTGCTCGCAGCGCTTGCCGCGGCCCCCAGGGCCGAAGCTGCGGTGATCTATGTGTGCGTCAAGAAGAGCGACGGGGCCATGCGCCTCGTTTCCAAGTCCAGCAAGTGCAAACACGGCGAAAAGAAGCTGTCTTGGACCACCGAAGGCCCCGCCGGCAAGAACGGCAGCAACGGCAGCAACGGGCTCGAAGGCAAGCCGGGCGGCGAAGGTAAGGCAGGTGCCAACGGCGCCGTCTCCGGATTCTCGGCCGTCGAGGAAGGCACCGTCGCGATCGACGAATACGTGCTCAGGAAGAAGCTCCCGGCTGGTCACTACCTGATCTCTGCCAACGCCCAGGTCTTCGGGCGCGCCAAAACGGAAGGCAAAGTGCTGCTGGGGTGTGAACTGGATGTGGAAGGCAGCGAAGTGAACGCAGCGGAGACGCTGGTGCCTCTGTTGGAAACCGGCGTCGGCAGATACGAAATGCGGACGACGCTCTCGACGCAGGCAGCTGTGACGCTCTCGTCGAGCGCAACGATCGGCTTGTACTGCTACGACCTCGACGCGAGCGTGACTTTCGAAGAAATCGGAGCGTACCGCGGCATGCTCGATGCGCTCCAGGTCGACAGCGTGAGCTAGAGCGCGGTTCACTGCATCGGCTGGGACGGGGCCCGCGCAGGCGGGCCGCGTCGCGCTGTCGCTATTCGATGTGGTTGTAGACTTCGAACAGCGGCAGGTACATCGAGATCACGATGAAGCCGACGATTCCGCCGATCACGATGATCATGATCGGCTCGAGGATCGAGGTGAGCGCCTTGACCGACGCTTCGACCTGTTCCTCGTAGAACTCCGCGACGCGCGAGAGCATCGCGTCGAGCGCGCCGGTTTCCTCACCGACGCCGACCATGTGTGTGACCATCGACGGGAAGATCGGCGACTGCGCGAGCGGCGCGGCGATCGTGCCGCCCCGCTTGACCGAGGCGATCACGCCGGCCATCGCCTCCTCGACCACGACGTTTCCGCCGGTGCGCCCGGTGATCTCGAGGGCCTGCAGCAGCGGCACGCCGGCGCCGGTGAGCGATGACAGCGTCCGCGACCAGCGCGCGACCGCGATCTGCTGAACGATGCTGCCGATCTTCATCGGCACGTGCAGACGGAAACGATCCCACTGCTTGCGGCCCCAGGTGGTTTTCTTCCACTTGATGAACGCGGCGATGATCACGCCGGTCGACAGGAACATCAGCCACCAGTAGCCGACGACCATGTGTGAAAGGAACACCGACACCTGGGTGAGCGCGGGGAGTTCGCCGCCGAACTGCTTGAAGACGCCGACGAACACCGGCACGAGGAACGCGACGAGCGCCATCATCACGCCGACGGCGAAGACGATCACGAGGACCGGGTAGACCATCGCCGATTTGATCTGTTTGCGCAGGCCGGCGTCCTTCTGCAGCTGGTCGGCGACGCGCATCAGCGCATCCTCGAGCACACCGCCGGCCTCTCCGGCCTGTGTCATCGCGACGAACAGGGGGTTGAAGACCTTCGGGTGGCGCGCCATCGAGTCGCTCAGCGAGAGCCCCGCCTCGACGTCCTTGCGGACCGCGACGATCGTCTCTTTGAGGAATTTGCTCTCGGTCTGCTCCTCGAGCACGTACAGCGCGCGCAGAATGCTCATCCCGGAGGAGATCATCGTCGAGAGCTGGCGCGAGAAGATCGCGAGCTCCGACGCGGAGACGCGCTTCATGAAGGAGAACTCGATCTCGCGCGAGGAGTGCTTGTCGGCGATGTCGAGGACGATCAGCCCACGGCTCTTGAGCTGGTCGGAGACCGCCTGCTTGGAGTCGCCCTCGACCTCGCCGCGGGTCTTGCCGCCGGAGACGTCGAGTGCCTTGAAGACGTAGGTGCTCATACCGCTCGCCTACGCCGCCGCCAGCGAGGTGGCCCCGAGGAGCCGTCCCAGCTCCTCCGGAGTCGACGAGCGCGCTTCGGCGAGCTGCCGCGAGATCTTGCCCTGGCGTACGAGCGTCGCCAGCGAGGTGTCCATCGTCTGCATGCCCGCTGCGGAGCTGGTCTGCAGCACCGAGTAGATCTGGTGGGTCTTGCCCTCGCGGATCAGGTTGCGGATCGCGGGGTTCGGCACGAGCACCTCACACGCAGCGACGCGTCCGGAGCCGTCGGCGTTGGGCAGCAGCTGCTGGGTCATGATGCCCTGCAGCGCGACCGACAGCTGCACGCGCACCTGGCCCTGCTGGTGGGCGGGGAACACGTCGATGATGCGGTCGATCGTCTGTGCAGAATCCTGGGTGTGCAGCGTCGCGAACACCAGGTGGCCGGTCTCAGCGGCGGTCAGCGCGGTCGAGATCGTGTCGAGGTCGCGCATCTCGCCGACGAGGATCACGTCCGGGTCCTGGCGCAGGGCGGCCTTCAGGGCGAGCGAGAAGCTCTGCGCGTCGGAGCCGAGCTCGCGCTGGTTGACGATGCACTTCTTGTGCCCGTGCAGGAACTCGATCGGATCCTCGATCGTCATGATGTGCTCCTCACGCGTCGCGTTGATCTCATCGATCATCGCCGCGAGTGACGTCGACTTGCCCGAGCCGGTCGGGCCGGTGACGAGCACGAAGCCGCGCGGCTTGCGTGTGAACTCGTGGACGGCAGGCGGCAGTCCGAGCTCGTCGATCGTCGTCAGGCCGAAGGGGATCAGGCGGAAGGCGGCGCCGATCGCACCGCGCTGGTAGTAGGCGTTGACGCGGAAGCGGGCGTGGCCGGGGATCGAGTAGGCGAAGTCGAGCTGCCAGTCGGTCTCAAGCCGCTGGCGCTGGTCGCCGGTGAGGATCGAGTAGATGATCTCGCGCGTATCGGTGGAGGACAGCTCCGGGTATTCCTCCAGCGGCGCGAGTCGCCCGCGCACGCGGACGGTCGGGTGCGCACCCGAGCTGAGGTGCAGGTCGGACGCCTTGCGGTGCACGACCTCCATCAGTAGATCTGCGAAATCGATGTCCATGGTTGAACCTATCGGCCGCTAGCGCCGAGCGCTGTAGTGCCGAATATCCGATGGCCGAATATTGGAGCGATCAGTTCGTGCCGATGACACGCGCGATCTCCGCGATCGACGTGCGCCCGAGCCGGACCTTGAGCAGTCCGTCGTCGCGCATGCGCGACATCCCCTGGCTGACCGCGACGTCGCGGATCGCCTCTGCGGGCTTGCGTTCGAGCGCCATCGTCTGGATCTCCGGCGACATCTTCATCACCTCATACAGGCCGAGCCGGCCCTTGTAGCCGCTGCCGCCGCAGCGGCGGCAGCCGACCGGCTCATACGCCTCCAGCTCCATGCGCGCGTTGTAGCCGCTTTCCTGCAGCACGCCCGCGGGGATGATCGTGCGCTTCTTGCAGTTCGGGCACAGCATGCGCGCCAGACGCTGGGCGACAACGCAGTCGATCGAGGAGGCGACGAGGAACGGCTCGATGCCCATCTCGATCAGCCTGTTGATCGCCGACGGCGCGTCGTTGGTGTGGAGCGTCGAGAGGACGAGGTGCCCGGTCAGCGCCGACTCGATCGCGATCTGCGCGGTCTCGCGGTCGCGGATCTCGCCGACCATGATGATGTCTGGGTCAGCGCGCACCATCGCGCGCAGTCCCGCCGCGAACGTCAGCCCGACCTTGGCGGAGACCTGCACCTGGGTGAGGCCGGCCATTTCGTACTCGACGGGATCCTCGACCGTGATGATGTTCTTCTCCGGCGTGTTCAGCAGCTGCAGCGCCGCATACAGGGTCGTCGACTTGCCCGAGCCGGTCGGGCCGGTGACGAGTACCGCGCCGTGCGTCTCGTGGCAGGCGTGTTCGAAACGCTCGCGCTCGGGCTCCGCCATGCCGAGCTTGTCGAGCTCGACGACGACGGACGCCTTGTCGAGGATGCGCATCACGATCCCCTCGCCGTGCACGCTCGGCAGCGTCACGACACGTAGATCGACGTGGCGCCCTTCGATCACGAGCCCGACGCGCCCGTCCTGGGGGAGGCGTTTCTCGGCGATGTTCAACTCCGCCATGATCTTGATCCGCGAGACGACCCCCGCGGCCATCTTGCGCGGCACGCTCGTGACGTCCTGGAGGACGCCGTCGACACGGAAGCGGACCCGCACCTCTTTGCCGTCGGGGGCGAGGTGAAGGTCGGAGGCACCGCGCTCGACCGCCTGCGCGACGAGCTGGTTGACGAGCTTGATCACCGGCGCGTCGTCTGAGGTCTCATTCAGCGAGACGACCTCGGTCTCATCCTCCTCCTCGACCGCCTCGGAGGTCGAGTCGACGACGTCTTCGAGACGGTCAAGGCGCGAGATCAGCCCGGCGATGTCGTCGGGCGGCGCGACCGCAACCCGGATCTCATAGCCGGTCATGATCGCGATGTCATCGACGGCGAGCACGTTCGAGGGGTCGGCCATCGCGACGAGCAACGTGCGCTTGTCCGAGAACGCGACCGGCACCGCCTGGTAGCGCTTGGCGACGTTCGTGCTGACGAGGTTGGCGGCGGACATGTCGACGGTGAACACGCCGAGGTCGAGGTGGTCGAGCCCGTAGCGGTCGGCGAGCGCGCGCGCGAGCCCGTCCTGGGTCAGCGCGCCGTTGTCGATCAGCACGCGCTCGGGCGTCGTGCCCGACACGCGCGAGCTCGCGAGCGCCTCCTCGACCTGCTTCTTGGAGGCAAGGCCGAGCGTGACGATCACGTCCGTGAGGAAGCCCTGCGACGGTCCGCGTCGCGACGGCCGGGTCAGGCCGGGCCAATCCTCGCCGTCGACGTCGAGGCCGCCGCGGGCCGCCGCGGTGCCCTTGGCGGCACCCGACTTGGATGCGCCCGACTTCGAGGAGCCCGACTTGGAGGCGCCCGCCTTCGCGTCGTCGAGAACGCGTTCGATGTCGATCGACGGCTCGTCGATCGAGATGTCGATGTCGCTGTCCAGCGGGGCGATGTCGAGCGCCGGGTCGGCCCCCGGAAGCGCGTCGCCATCGAGGTCGCCGTCGCCTCGCTCGAGCGAGATCATCTCCTCGGCGGCGGCGTCGCCGTCGATGTCGAACAGCTCGTGCAGATCGGTGTCGAGGTGCTGGGGCGCGTCGCTCATCGCGAGCCCCCTGTCAACGCTGCGCTAGGCGGCCGCGTCCGCGGCGCGCGCGGCGGCGCGCATGACCTCCAGCGGAGGCTTGCGCGCGGTCCACAGCTCGAAGCTGAGCGCGCCCTGGGCGATGAGGATCTCGAGCCCATCGAGCGTGCGCGCTCCCTGCGAGCCGGCGGCGGCAAGCAACGGGGTGGGTGTTGAGCGGTAGACCAGGTCGGCGACATTCGCGTACTCACCGAGTTGATCGAACGTCAAACCGAGTTGGTTGAGCGCACAATCCTCAGTGGCCGAGCGTTCTATGCCGGCGTGATCGCGCTCGAGGCCCACAGCGGTGCAGTTGACGAGCAAATCGGCCGGCTCGGGCGTCGCGACGGCGCGCACGCCGAGGTCGCTCGCGAGCGCGACCGCGCGCTCTGCGGTGCGGTTCCAGACGGATACCTCGCTCGCGCCGGCCTCGCGCAGCGCCCATGCAGCCGCGCGCGCGCTGCCGCCCGCGCCGAGCACGAGCGCGCGCATCCCGCGCGGGGAGAAGCCGAGCGCGGCGATCAGGCCGGGCGCGTCGGTGTTCTCCGCGAGGATCTCGCCGCCGCTGAACGTCAGCGTGTTCGCCGCGCCGATCTCGCGGGCAGCCGCGCTCGCCTCACCGGCGAGCGCGAGCGCGGCGTGCTTATGCGGGATCGTGACGTTGACGCCGTGGAAGCCGGCCGCGGCGAGCGCGCGCGTCGTCTCGCCGAACAGCTGCGGCGGCAGCGGCAGGCGCTGGTAGTGCCAGTCATCCATCCCGAGCGCGGCGAGCGCGGCGTTGTGCATGGCCGGCGAGCGGCTGTGCGCGACCGGCCAGCCGAGAACGCCGAGGCGATGCATCAGCGGTGCTTGCAGCTCGGCGGCCGGCCGCCGTTGCCGGCGACCGCCGCGTGGTAGGCCGCGGCGTTCGCTTCGAACGCCGCGAGCGTCGTCGAGAAGACCTGCTCGCCGCAGCCGTCGGCGCCGGCGACGTAGTACAGGTAGGGGACGTGCGCGGGGTGCGCGGCGGCCTCGATCGATGCGACGCCGGGGTTTGAGATCGGCGTCGGCGGCAGACCGGTGTGGGTACGCGTGTTGTACGGCGATTCGATTTTCAGCTGCGCTTCGGTCAGTTCGTGGGTGTAGGTCGCGATCTTGTCGCGCAGCTCGACCGCGTAGTAGATCGTCGCGTCGATCCCGAGCGGCATGCCGGCTTTGAGGCGGTTGTAGATCACCGCTGCGATCTTCGCGCGATCACCCGGGATCTGCGCCTCGCGCTCGACCATCGAGGCGATCGTCAGCAGCTGATACGGCGTCACGTGCAGCGCCCGTGCGCGCGAGACCTCGGCGACGCCGAAGTTTTCCTGAAACGCATCGAGCTGCTCTTCGACGAGCCGCGAGACCGGCTCGCCGGGGTTCTCATCGTAGGTCGCAGGGAACAGGAAGCCTTCGAGGTTGGGCGTGCCCGCGGGAGCGCCATAGCGCACGGGGTTCAGCAGCGGCGAGCGCCGCGACGCCGTGATGTAGCTGCCGCTCAGTCCGGCCGCGGAGGCGATCTGCGCGATCTGCGCACGCGTCTTGCCCTCGGGGATCACGACCTTTACGACCGCCGCCGGCGGCGGCGCCTTGGCGTGCGAGGAGCTGAACAGCGAGCGGAACAGCAGGAACACGACCGCGACCGCCGCGAGCAGCGCGACGACGGCGACGAGGCGCGCGATCCCCGAGCGCCCTGCGCGACGCGCGCCAGCTCCACCAGCTGCCGGGATCGCGCCGGGCTCGCTCAGTGGGGGCGGCGGCAGCGGCGGTGGCAGCGGCGGGTCGCTTCGCATGCGCACGTGCGCGGCCGCGACCGGCGGCTCCTTCGCCTGCTCGGCTGCAGGGGGCTCGCGCGGCGGGATCGGCGCGGGCGCCTCGCTTGCGGGCGCCGCGGCAGGCTCCACCGGCGCCCCACCCCCGTCGGGCTCGACGGCGGGCGCGTCCGCAGCCGGTGATGCGGCCTCTCCGGCGCGCGCGGGCGCCGCGGCGGCGGGCTCGACGGCGGGTTCGGCGGCGGGTTCGACGGGAGCCGCCGAGCGGCCGGCGCGGCGGCGCTCGCGCTCTTCGCGGTCGCGCTCGCGCTCCTCAGCGGTGCGCTCGCGCGCTGGCCTTGATCGATCGCCGCGAGACAAGAACCAGGACCCTAACGCGATTGAGCCGCGAGCCAGCTCTCGAGCAGATGGGCAGCCGCGCGCGAGTCCTCGCTGCTCTGAAACGCACCCGCGGGCGCCTCCATCCGCTGGGCGAGAAGCGTGGTGAAGCGCTCATCGTGCATCTCCACAGGGATCTGTCCACCGAGGCGCCGCTCGAGTTGCGCGGCGAACGCACGTGTCTCGCGCGTCTGCTCGGTATCGGCGCCGCTCAGCGACAGCGGCAGGCCGACGACGACGCGCTGAACCTCGCGCTCGCTGATGAGCTCGCGCAGCTGCGCGAGGCCGCGCTTGCTCGCCGGCCGCAGCACCGTCTCGATCGGCGTCACGATCGTCCCGGAGGGGTCGCTGAGCGCGCAGCCGCAGCGCGCGCTGCCGTAGTCGAGGGCGAGGACGCGCATCGGAAGCTCGGCCGTCAGGTTCGCCCTGCCCGCTCGCGAATCGCCACTGCGAAGGCCGTGCGCATCAGCCGGCGAGCGCGGCCGTGATCGCCTCGCGCCCGGCCGCGATCGCCTCGGCGAGCTTGTCCGGGTCGCGCCCGCCCGCCTGGGCCATCGTGTCGCGCCCGCCGCCGCCGCCGCCGGCGACAGCGGCCGCGACCTTGACGATCGCACCGGCCTTGACGCCGCGCTCGACGAGCTCGGGGGCGACGCTCGCGAGCAGATGCACGCGCCCGTCCGCGGCCGTGCCGAGCAGGATCGCCGCCTCGCCGATGCGTCCCTTCAGCCGGTCGGCGAGATCGAGCAGCGCCTTCGCGTCGCCCACCTCGACGCTCGCCGCGAGCACGCGCGCGCCCGCGATCTCTTCGGCCTCGCTTGCGAGCTGATCGACATCGGGCTGCGCCGCGCCGGCCGCTGCTGCGCCCCCCTTGACGGCCTTCTCGAGGCTCCTGCGCTCCTGCACGAGCGTGCGCACCGCCTCGGCGGCGTCGCCGGGGCGCGTGCGCAGTTGCGCGGCGATGTCCGCGAGCAGGGCGTCGTGCGCGCGCAGCAGCTCCACCGCCGCCGGCCCGGTGACCGCCTCGATCCGCCTGACGTTCGCGGCGCTCGAGGTCTCGCTCAGAATCCGGAACGGCCCGATCTCGCCGGTCACGCCGACATGCGTGCCGCCGCACAGCTCGCGCGAGTAGTCGCCCTCGCCGACCTGGACCATGCGCACGACATCGCCGTACTTCTCTCCGAACAGCGCCATCGCGCCGAGCCGCCTGGCCTCGCTCAGCGTCGTCGTGATCGCACGCACCGGGTCGTTGCGCGAGATCCACTCGTTGACGCGCTGCTCCACGTCGGCGAGCTCCTGCTCGGTGAGCGCCTGGCCGTGGTTGAAGTCGAAGCGGAGCTTGTCCGGCCCGACGTAGGAGCCCGCCTGGCGCACGTGACTTCCGACCCGCTCGCGCAGCGCGGCCTGGAGCAGGTGGGTGGCGGTGTGGTTGCACTCGGTTGCGTGCCGCGCGCGGCGATCGACGCGCGCGAGCACCGGCTCGCCCGCGCGCAGCGTGCCCTGCTCGAGCACGACCGTGAGCGCCTGGTCATCGCCGAGGCGGATCACGTCCTCGACACGCGCGCGGCAGTCGCCGTGCTCGCATTCGATCGTCCCGGCGTCTGAGACCTGCCCACCACCAGCGGCGTAGAAGGGCGAGTCGGCGAGCTTCAGCAGGTAGCGCGAGGGCTCCGCCCCCGCCGCCGCTCCCTCGCCGTCCGGCGCGAGGCTCTGCACGGCCGCGATCGTCGTCTGCTGCTCCTCGGTCTCATAGCCGGTGAAGTGCGTCGCGATCGCGCTTCCGCCGGCGAACGAGCCGGCGACGGCGCGCGCCCGCTGGGAATCGGAGCCGCCACCGCCGACCCCCGCGCGCACGCCCGCGCGACCGCGTTCGCGCTGCTCCTCCATAAGCCCCTCGTAGTCACCCTCGATCGACAGGCCGGCCTCGCCGAGCAGCTCGCTCGTCATCTCCGATGGAAAGCCGAACGTGTCGTGCAGGCGGAAGACCTCCGCGGCGGGCACGGTCGCGCGACCGGCCGCGAGCGCCTGCTCGATATGGCCCTGGAGCGTGCTCATGCCCTGGGCGAGCGTGCGCCCGAAGCCCTCCTCCTCGGCGGCCAGCCACATGTCGGTGACTTCCGCCTGCTCACCGAGTTCGGCGTACGCCGCGCCCATCACCTCGCGCACGCGCTCTGCGTAGCGCACGAGGAAGCCCGGCTCGAATCCGAGGCCCAGTCCCTGCTGCACCGCGCGCCTCATCACGCGCCGCAGCACGTAGCCGCGATCCTCGTTCGAGGGGACGACGCCGTCGGCGGTGAGGAACGTCATCGCGCGCGAATGGTCGGCGAGGATGCGCAGCGCGCGGTCGCACGCGAAGTCCTCGCCGTAGCGGCGACCGGAGAGCTCCTCGCCGAGCTCGATCAACGGCCAGAACTGGTCGGTCTCGAACACCGAGGGCTTGTCCTGCAGGATCGCCGCCATGCGGTTGAGCCCGAGGCCGGTGTCGATGTTGTTGGCCGGCAGCGGCCGCAGCTGCGAGCTCGCGCCGTTGTTACCCTGCTGCTGCTCGTACTGCATGAACACGAGGTTCCAGTACTCGAGGAAGCGCTCGTTCTCCTGGCCGGGAAGATCGGCGGGCGCGCCGTGCTCGACGCCGCGGTCGAAGTACAGCTCCGAGCACGGCCCGCACGGACCGGTCGGGCCGGCCTGCCAGAAGTTCTCCGAGCGCGGG
This sequence comes from uncultured Solirubrobacteraceae bacterium, assembly GCA_963822245.1. Lineage (GTDB taxonomy): Bacteria > Actinomycetota > Thermoleophilia > Solirubrobacterales > Solirubrobacteraceae > Palsa-744. The sequence goes on along the minus strand of CAWGGR010000002.1, from coordinate 712,856 downwards.
CACTGCACGATCCGCTCGCGCTTGACGCCAACTTCGAGCCAGCGCTCGATCGCCTCGACGTCGGGGCCGAGCCCGAGGCCCTCGTCGCCTTCGAAGACGGTCACCCAGATGTCCTCCTCGGCGAAGCCGAAGACCTCGCGCGAGAGCTGCCACGCGAGCTCGATCGCCTCGTGCTTGAAGTAGTCGCCGAAGGAGAAGTTGCCGAGCATCTCAAAGAACGTCAGATGGCGCGCGGTGTTGCCGACGTTGTCGATGTCGACCGTCCGGAAGACCTTCTGACAGCTCGTCAGGCGTGACGCGGGAGGCGGCTCCTGGGCGAGGAAGTACGGCTTCAGCGGGTGCATCCCGGCGACGGTCAGCAGCGCCGAGGGATCGTGCGCGGAGGGCACGAGCGAAGCGGATGCGATGCGCCGGTGGCCGCGCTCCTCGAAGAAGCTGAGGTAGCGCTCGCGGATCTCGTCTGAGGTCATGGAACGACGATCTTAGGCCGCGGCTGGGCTGCTACGCCGCGATCGTGCCATAGCCGACTACGAGATCGCCCGCATACAGGCAGGCGATCTGCCCGGGAGCGGTGCGCTCGGCGGGATCCTCGAGCTCGACGCTGACACGGGCGTGCCCGCCCGCATGCAGATCCTCGGCGAGCCGGCAGGGGAAGCGGCGCCCGTGGGCGCGCATGCGCACGCCGTCCACGCAGCTGCCGTCGCGGTGGAGCGTCACCCCGCTGACGATCAGCCCGGCGGCGAGCAGCTCGGCGCGCGGTCCGACCTTGACGGTGTTCGTCGCCGTGTCGGTCGCGAGCACGTACAGGGGCTCGGGCGCGGAGATGCCGAGGCCGTGGCGCTGCCCGACGGTGTACACGTGCGCGCCCGCGTGCTCGCCGAGCGGCCGGCCGTGCAGATCGACGATCGGGCCGGGCCGCGGCGCGAGGCCGCCGTGGCGGGCGAGGAAGTCGCTCTGGCGCGTGCCCGCGAGGAAGCAGAGGTCCTGGGAGTCGCGGCGCCGGGCGACCGCGAGGCCGGCCTGCTCGGCGACTTCACGGACCTCGCGCTTGTGCATCGCCCCGAGCGGGAAGCGCATCCGCGCGAGCGACTCGGGGGCGAGCGCGGAGAGCACATAGCTCTGATCCTTGGGAACGTCGACGGCCGTCTGCAGCAGCGGCACGGGGTGCTCGCGCCGCACGCGCGCGTAGTGACCGGTGGCGAGCGTGTCCGCGCCGAGCCGGTCGGCCAGCTCGAGCATCGCGTCGAGCCGGACCTGGCCGTTGCAGCGCACGCATGGGTTCGGCGTGAGCCCGGCGGCGTGGTCGGCGAGCCAGCCGTCGACGACGCCTGCGCGAAACTCGGCGCGCAGGTCGATCGAGAGGTGGGCCATGCCGAGTCCGTGGGCGAGCTCGCGAGCGCCGCGCACCGCCTGCGCCGAGCAGCAGCTGAGCTCACCGTCGTTCTCCGGATCGGACCACAGCTCGAGCGTCACGCCGACGGCCTGCGCGCCGTCACGCGCGACGAGCAGCGCGGCGACGGCGCTGTCGACACCGCCGCTCATCGCGACGAGCGCGCGCTCGCTGCTCGGCGCGAGCATCGCGGCGTGGCTCGCGGCGGCGCCGAGCGCGCGATGCAGGGCATCGGCTGCGAGCTCGGCCGCGTGGCGCTTGCCTGCGCTGAGGCCACCGAGCTCGGCGGCGATGTCCGCCGCGCCGACACGCGCGGCGCCCAGCAGCTCACGCCCGCGCACGAGCGCCACGACGGCGCTGCCGGCCGCGATCACGGCCCCGCAGCCGCTCGCGTCGAAACCGGCGTCGGTGATGCGCGCGAGGGGACTGTGCCGGTCGATCGCGAGTGAGATGCGGATCAGATCGCCGCAGGCGGCTCCGCCGGCGGCCGCGGTGAACGCGTCGGCCGGGGTGTGACCGCGCCCACGGGGACGTTCGAGATGACTGGCCAGCTCCTCTGCGCTCGGGCTCACCGAGCGAGTGTAGGGCTAGGCGTCGCGAGCTTCGTCGATCGCCTGTTCGATCGCGAAGGCGGTCGTCAGGCCGGTGCTGACCGTGGTCTGCCCGCTCTTACCGACGGTCAGGATCGTCGGCGTGCCGTAGACCTGCACGCCGCGGGTGATCGAGCCGAACGAGGAGACCTGGCTCTGGAGAGCGATGAAGGCGGCGAACTGCTTGTGCAGTTCGAGGCCCGAAGCGGCGAGCGCCTTGCGCAGCTGCGCGCTGTGCGGGAGCGATTTGATCAGGTGGTGGACGGCCTCGAGCAGCAGCAGTTCATTGCGCACGGCGACATCGTCGGCGCCTTTCGGGTTCCAGATCAGGATGACCGCCGGCTTGCCTTCCCTGAGCGCGCGTTCGACGAGCGCCTGGCGGGCGGGCACGCGAGCGGCGCCGCTGTGCGCCCTGGTCGGCTGCGCCTTGCCGGTCACGGTGGCGGTCGCAACCGTCGTGGAGGTCGTCGGCGCGCCATGCCGGGCGGTCGTGGTCGTGCTCTTTGCCACGGTGACGCTCGTCGCGGCCGCCGCGGGCGTCGCGGCTGCCGGGGCATTGGCCGCGCTGGAGGCCTGCGCCGAGTGCGCTTCGAGCGCTGCGGCGTTCTGTTCGGAGGTGGCGACGGCGCCGTGCGCCTTGGCGATCGCGCTGCTCAGGCCCTGCACCCCGGGTGCCGAGCCGTGGTAGATCTTTGTCGCGGCGCCGGCCTGGCCGGTCGAGCCGCCGCTTGCGGCCGGCGTCGTCGTCGCGGTCGTGACCGCGGGGGCCGAAGATGCACTCGAGCTGCTCGAGCCGGAGCTGTGCGGCCGTAGTGCGACAACCCACACCGCGGCGAGGACCGCGATGACGAGGAGACCGATCTGGTAGGGACGGGACAGTTGCGCCATCCGGACCAACTTCGGCATCCTGGCGAAAAAGTTGAATGGCGGATCGAGCGGTGGACGGTTTCATGGCGCCTCGCCGCTCTGCCGAGCCGGCGCAGACGGCCCTTCTTGGCGGCCCGCTCGGGCGCGCGGCTCTAAAGCGCGTGGTGGCCGCGCAGCACGGCGTGGACGACCTCGTCGGCTGCGAGCTCGGCCTGCCCCCCGCCCTGCATGTCCTTGAGCAGCGCCGGCCCGTCGCCGAGGATCGCGACGAAGCGCGCGCCGAGGGCGGCGGCATGGCCGAGCTGGCCTTTCAGCGAGCGCCCACCGAGATCCATCTGCGCGGACAGGCCGGCCGAGCGCGCGGCGCAGAGCAGGCCGAACGCCGTCGCGCGAACGCCGTCGCGCTCGCTGTCGAGCGCGACGAACAGCTCGACGGGGACCGGTGCGGTCGCCGGAGCATCGCCGGCGAGCAGGATCCGCTCGACGCCGGCTGCCCAGCCGATCCCGGGCGTGGCGGGCCCGCCGAGCTGCTCGATCAGACCGTCATAGCGCCCGCCGCCACCGACCCCGCTCTGCGCGCCGAGCGCATCGGAGGTGAACTCGAACACAGTGCGCGTGTAGTAGTCGAGCCCGCGCACGAGCGTCGAGTCGACCTCGTAGCCGAGGCTGGCCGCGTCGAGCAGCCGCCGGACCTCGGCGAAGTGCTCGAGATCCTCGCCGCCAAGCTGATCGAGCAGCCGCGGCGCGCTCTCCATCACGTGCTGCGTGGGAGCGTGATCGGAGTCGAAGGCGCGCAGCGGGTTCGACTCGATGCGCGAGCGCACGTCCTCGGAGAGGCTGCCTTCGTGCTCGCGCAGGTGGCGCTGCAGCCGCTCGCGATATTCGCCGCGGCTCGAGTGGCTGCCGAGGCTGGACAGGCGCAGGCGCACATCGCGCACGCCCATCTCGGCGAGAACGCGTGCTGACAGCACGATCGACTCGGCGTCGAGCGCCGGGTCCTCGGAGCCGAGCGCCTCGGCACCGACCTGCCAGAACTGCCGGTAGCGCCCGGCCTGCGCGCGCTCATGGCGAAAGAAGCTCGAGAAGTACCACAGCTTGACCGGCTGGCGGCGCTTGTGCATCCCGTGCTCGACATACGCCCGGCAGACCGGCGCGGTGCCCTCCGGGCGCAGCGTCAGCGAGCGCCCGCCGGCGTCGGTGAGCGTGAACATCTCCTTGCGCACGATGTCGCTGGACTCGCCGACACCGCGCGCGAACAGCTCGGTCGCCTCGAACGTCGGCGTCTCGATCCGCTCGTATCCGGCGCCCTCGAGGATCGAGCGTGAACGAGCCTCGAGCGTCGCACGGGCCGCCGCCTGATCGGCGAGCACGTCGTAGGTCCCGCGCGGGGCTTTGATCTTCGAGTCGCTCAACTGCCGGCCGCGGCGTCCAGCGTTGCCGATCCCGCGCGCGGGACACGAACGCGCAGCTCGCTTAGGAACGGGTTGCTGTCGCGCTCGCGCCCGAGCGTCGTCACGCCCATGTGCCCGGGGAACACGATCGTCTCCGGCGGGTAGGCCCTCAGCAGGCCCTCGATCGAGCGCTCGAGCGTCGCCCAGTCGCCACCGGGCAGATCGACGCGGCCGACTGAGCCCTGAAACAGCACGTCGCCCGAGAGCAGCGCGCCGCTGGTCGCGTAGGTGACGTGGCCGGGGCTGTGGCCGGGTGTGAAGAGGACGTCGAAGTCGAGCCCGGCGAGGCTCAGCCGCTCGCCGCCGGCGACGGTGTGCTCGGCGTCATAGCTCTCGAACGGCCCGAACCCCGACGGCACCCAGCTCATCACGTCGGCGAGCACGGGCTGCTCGATCTGCGGGCAGTACACGGGCGCACCGGTCGCGCGCGCGAGCGGCGCGACGGCGCCGATGTGATCGAAGTGGCAGTGTGTGATCAGGATCGCCTCGAGCTCGACCTCGAGCGCGGAGATCGCCTCGAGCAGGCGCTCGGCCTCGTCGCCGGGATCGACGATCACCGCCCGCTTCGCCTGCGCGTCGCTGCGCACGACGTACGAGTTCTCCTGCACCGGCCCGACGGTGAAGCCGCGCACGTCGGGTGCGCTCATCGCGACGTGGCCTTCCCACCACCCTGCGCGAGCTTTTTGCGCTGGCGGCGGTCATACATCCACTTGTCGGTGTAGTAGCTCACGACGGTGTAGAAGACGAGCACGATCGGGAACAGGCCGATCGCATTGGTCGACTGGTGAAACAGGAGGATGACGGCGAACAGCAGCACGATCGTCGCGCCCATCGCCTTGATGAACGCCGCCGACCATGTCGGCGGGCGGTCGCGCTTGTCGAGCAGCTTCTCCTTCTCGCGCGCCCGCGCGACGGGATCGCCGCTCTTCTCAGCCGCGGTCGGCTTGCGCCCGGTGCGGCCGCGCGACTCGACGACGCCGGCGGCGTTGCCGCGATGCTTGGTCTGGCGCTTGCGTCTGGTCTGAGCCACGGCTAAGAGCCTAGAGCGTTCTCGATCAGCTGGCGTGCGGGATCGAAGCCCGGAATCGGCATCTCCGGCGGAAACCCCTCGAGCGCGGCGGCGGGGGCGAGCCCGACGAGCTCGGCGCCGGCTATCGCCGCGTGGCGAGCGACGGCCTCGATCACCATCGCCAGGGACACGTCGAACGGACGCTCGACGTTCATCGAGACCTGGGCGACATCGCCGCCGAGCGACACGCCGATCGCGCGCACACCCGGCAGCCCCTCTGGGCCGCCCTCGCGGATCAGCGCGGCGATCCCCCTCGCGTCCGCGAGCGTCGCCGGTGCGGCGAGCTGCAGGTTGAACGCGACGAGCGGCGGGCGAGCGGCGATCAGGGTGGCGCCGGCGCTGCGATGCATGTGCGGCGGCCCGAAGTCCGGCCGCAGCGGGTGCGCGCTCGCGGACATCCGCTCGGCGAGGCCGAGCACGCCGCCGCGACGCAGCTCGGCGCGCGTTCGCGCCGCGGTGTCCTCGCCGCCGGTCAGCTCGCCATACAGAAACACGGGCACCGCGAGCTGCTCGCCGATCATCTCAGCCAGCACGAGCGCCTCCGCGCACGCGGCACCGCGATCACGCGCGTCGAGGTAGACGACGGGCGCGACGTCGAGGGCGCCGACATGCGGGTGCTGGCCCACCTCCGCCTCCGCGCCGCCCGCGCGCGTGATCACATCGATCCACTCCAGCGACGCGCGCGCCCCCGCGAGCACGGCGTCCGCAAGCGCGCCCGCAGACGCGGCGAGCGAGAACACCGAGCGATGGTGATCGGCATCTGAATGCACGTCGAGCAGCCGCGCGCGACCGCTGTCGGTGAACGCGGCGGCGATTGCGGCGATCGCCTCGCTGTCACGCCCCTCGGAGACGTTCGGCACGGCGAGCAGCGGCGACGGGTCCATCGCACGAGGCTAGCCTGTGCGGGCCGTCCGCCGCCTGCCGGCGCGAGCGCCGCTCGGGCCGAGCCGGTGGCTAGACTCCAGCTCTCCGGGCCGGAGTAGCTCAGTCGGTTAGAGCAGCGGAATCATAATCCGCGTGTCGGGGGTTCGAGTCCCTCCTCCGGCATCGCGTCATACGAGCGCATGTGCGCGCCGCGCGGGTCGTCAGACTGGGCGCCGTGCCGGCCGCCTTCGGCGTCGTGGTCCTGACGATCATGATGCTGACGTACTGATGCGTCATCGCCCTCGGGTGCCACCGGGTGCTCGAGCCGTTGTTTAGCGACGCGGATATCCGGACAAACACAGCTGATCGCAGCACTCGATCACGGGAGAGGAGGCGCAGGTGCTGAGAGGTCTGCTTGGTCTGCTGATTGTCGTCGCGGTCGTGCTGTTCCTCGTCAAAGTTGCGTTCCTCGGCGGGATCATCGGCCTGATCGCGCTGATCCTGCTGGTGTTGCTGGTGCTCGGACGGCTCTAGTCGATGAGCACCGTGCGCGTCGTCGAATGCTCGGCGATCGCTTCGGCTCGCCGGAGACCGGCGCCCCGTTGACCGGGCCGCGGCGCGAGGGTGATTCCTGCACCGCCGGCGCGGGTATCACGCCCTACGCCGAAGGGGCCCCGGCCGACTGCGGGCAGTCCTCGCCCAATTATCCGCACCTTGGTGGCGGCGGCGCTGAACCTGTCGCTCACAGATGTCAGCTGTGGCGGACGGCAGCGCGGCTCACGCACGGGATCGTCTCTCCGCGTGAGCCGCCGACGGCCGCGCGCGACAGCCCCTGGGCCACCAGGAGAGTTCAGAGGGAGCGGCCCAGGAGCTGTCTTCCCTGCGCTCCGCCAGCACCGCCGTGTGCTACCACGAATCATGGCCCAGCTGCGGATACTCCGTATGGGCGGACGGCCAATTTGCGCGCCGCGATCTTGTGTTCGATGTCCGGGACGCGCCTGCTCAGTGCGGCAGCGGCGCGCCGAGCAGGGCCGCGAGAACGCCGGCCAGACCTGCGGCGAGGAGCGTTGCGAGGATGCTGAGCCGCAGCACGAGCAGCGCGATCGCCGCGGCGGCCAGCACGGCATACTGCCAGCGCTCGCCGAGGCCGGCTGCAAGTGGAATCGCCGAGCCGATGATCGCCCCGGCCGCCGCCGGTGCCGCCCCCGCGAGGAACCCGATCATGCGCTCGTTTTCCAGCAGCCGCTCGAAGCGCGCCGCTCCGAGCAGAATGAACGAGAACGAAGGCGCGAATGCGACGAGGGCCGCGAGCAGCGCCGACGGGACCCCGCCGGCCGCGTAGCCGACGGCGGCAACCGTCTGGGTGATCGGCCCCGGCGTCACCTGTCCGAGCGCGACCGCATTGAGGAATTCTGCGTGGGTCATCCAGTGGTAGGTGCCGACCGCGTCCGTCTGCATCAGTGGGACGATCACGAACCCGCCACCGAACGCGAGCGCCCCGACCTTCAACGCGGTCCACACGAGCGCACCCGTCCCGCCCGGGTCGCTGACCGCGCCGAGCAACGGCCAGAGGTGCAGGCTCACACGGTCACGCGCCAAACCCCTCGCCAGCAGCTCGGCCGCGCCGCAGGCCAACAGCACGAGCACGAGCCACGGCCCGGCGGTGGCGGCCGCCACACCGCCGGCGAGCGCATACACGAGGACGCGTGAGCGCTGATGGGCTGCGCGCCGCCAGATCGGAGCAGCGACGCCCAGCCCCGCTCTCACCGCGACCGCCGCGACCGCCGCGCCGGCGCCCATGCCGGCGCCCTGTATCCACGCGGGCGGCGACCCTCCGAGGAACAGCACGGAAAGCGCGATGATCAGCGCGAGGCCCGGCAGGATGAATCCAAGGCCGCCGATCAGCGCCCCGGCCGGGCCGCGCAGCCGCCATGCGCAGTAGATCGCCAGCTGAGTCGAGGCTGGTCCGGGCAGCAGGTTCGTCGCGGCGATCGCCCGCTCGAACTGCTCCTCGCTCAGCCACCGCCGCCGCGTTACACACAGGCTGCGAAACAGCGTGATGTGCGCGGGCGGGCCGCCGAAGCCGATGCAGCCGACTCTCCCCCACTCGCGCGCGATTTCCGCAAGAGAGGGCTCCGCATAAGTGTCGGCGGCCACCGCGCCAGCGTATTGCGCCGCCGACACGTCCGTCCGCGACGCGGGCGCACTCGCCGCGCGGCCCGGCGCGACCGTCGCTGCAAGTATTGATTCGCCGATTTTGCGGAACGGCGTTCGTGCTGTACCTTTCAGGAGCATTCCGAGCGCCAGGAGTAGGCAAGGATGCTGACAGCGACCGTCATTGGGGACGGTCGGGGGGTACGAGACGTAAGGAAATGAGACAACTATGAGAACGCTTAGACTCGCGTGCCTCGTCGCACTGACCATGGCCGCGTTCGTCGTCGTCGGACCGGCCAGCTCCCTTGCTGCAACGGGCGCTAACTTCATCGCCACCGGACACGACATGGACTACCACTGCAGCGCCGGAACGACGCCGGAGTGTGAATACCTGAAGATCGTCGTCGAAAAGGTGCGCAACGGCTCTACGCTGCCGATTCTCGCGCTCGACCAGGGCAGCGAGCTTTCGAACGCGCTCGCCGACGCGGGCTTCACCGGCGCCGGCGAAGTCGTGACCGTCAACCCGAAGGAAACCTCAACCTTCGACGCGACGCCGTTCGTCGACTCGAGTGATCACCCGCTCTACTCGGCGATCATCACCGCGTCTGACAGCAGCTGCGGTGGCTGCGACGACAACACTGAAGGCGAGGAAAACATCAACGCGCGGGCCGCCGACTTCGCGACCTTCTTCAACAACGGCGGCGGCATCCTCGCGCTCGCCGGGGCGGGCAACTACGCGACCTACTACAACTTCGTTCCGATCACTGTCGGGGCGACCGTGGTGTCGCCGCCGTTCACAGTGACAACCGAAGGAGAAGCGCTGGGCGTAACGACCGAGATGGCGAACTGCTGTGCAACCCACAACAGCTTCGAAATCCCGCCGTCACCGCTCGTCGTGCTCGAGGACGACGACGCAGGAAAGGCTGAGACGATCGCAGCGCTCAACGCCACGATCGGCGAAGGCGGGTTTACGACACCGCCCACCGAACCGGCTCCCGCGCCGGCTCCCGCGCCTCCGCCGCCCGCTCCGGTTGCGACGGTGCTGGCGACGAAAACGGTCGCCCCGCCGAAGAAATGCATGAGCGTGCGCGCTGTCACCGTGCACTGGTCGACGATCCTCAGCGGACCGCTCAGCGCGGTCGAGGTGACTCTCGACGGCCAGAGCTACAAGCATCTCTCCGGCAGCGCCCGCAAGCTGCACATCAGCTTCGCCGGGCGTAGCAAGGGAGCGGTGACCGTGAAGATCATCGGCACCGCCGTCTCTGGAGGCAAGTGGGTCTCGACCCGCATCTTCCACCCCTGTGAGGCCGCGATCGCGACCACCCAGCCGGTCACGCTGTTCCTCAAACGCAAGTAGCGAGTCAACTCCGGTCGGGGGCCGTCCGTTCGACGGGCCCCGACCGTGAGTGCAGCTCGCCTCGCGCTAGTCGCCGGTCGCCGAGAAGTGCTCGGGGTCGACCGGCCCGAGGACCCCGCCGATGAGCTTCAGGGGCCCGGGGTAGGAGCGCAGCACGCTGATCAACTGCGACGGGTTGGTGACGTCGACCGCGCCGCCGGGATATTTGGTCGTCTCGTGGTTGCTCAGTCCCGCCGGCGCGCTGAATGCGCCTGCCGCGTTCAGCTGCGCCTGTTCGTAGAACGTCCGATAGCCGCTCGTGACGGTGCCGCTCCAGCCGTGTGCGGCGGCCCATGCGAGGACCGGGATGATCCAGTCTGCGATCTCCTTCGAACGGGGGTTCCAGGCAGTTTCCGGGACCTCCGCTTCGACGGCCGGCCCGCCGGCGTTCGCCTGGCTGCTTTCAAACGACGCCGCCGTTTCCCCGGACGGGAGCACGATCCCGGCCTTGCGCGCGGCCCTGATCTCGCGGCGGACCTCCGCTTCGGAGGCCGCGCCCGAAGCGATGTGGACCTTGCCTTCGGCGAGGATCGCATCCGATGAGGCATCGATGCGCGCGACCACGCTGGCGGCGGCGGTGTGCGCGGGCCGCGGCGGCGGCTTCACGGCGGGTTTCGGCGTGACCCTCGCGCTCGCCGACCTGCTCTTCAGAGCACTGCCCACGGGGGCTTCGCCGCAGCCCGCCGCGACCGCTGCAGCGACCGCCAGCAATGCAACCGGCGCTGTTCTGGACGCCATCTCGCGGGCTGCCCGCGGCCACATCATCGCTGGGGCCCCCGCCCGTGCGTGCGGGCGCGCGCCGTCGTTGTTGCAGGCGCGAGCAGCACCCGCGGCCGCAGTATTGCCATCGCGGCAGTCTCTCAGACGCGGTGAGCGCGTTCGACAGATGCCCGCGGCGCCTGCGATGCGCCCGCGTCCCGGCGGCCTCTCGGGCGCGAGCGCTCCGCTGTGCATCGGAGCGTGTTAACTGACGCGCATGGCGCCACAGTCCCTCCCCGCCCGCGGCCACGGCCGCGCCCGCGCCGCCGATCGGCGCAGCCGCATGGGGGCTCGACGTCCGGCGGGGCCGGCGGCCGCGCTCGCGTGCACGCTCGCGCTGCTGGCGCTCTGGCCGGCCGCCGCCCATGCCACAGCGGGCCCGCCCGACACTGCGCGGCCGACCGCCCGGGCGCACGCGGCGGCGGTGGCGGGCGCGCTCCCGGTGACGGTCGCGATCAACCCGCTCGCCCCGGGGCCGGCGGTGCCACAGCGCTTCCTCGGGCTGTCCTTCGAGGCCGCCGCGCTGACCCAGCTCTCGCGCTACGGCGACCGCGGCAACCTCGTCGCGCTGCTGCGCTCGCTCGGGCCCGGGATGCTGCGCTTCGGCGGCATCACGGCCGATGAGAACGTCGCCTGGGCCGATGCCCAGACGCCACGTCCGGCCTGGGCATCCAGCACCATCGGGCCCGCGCAGATGCACGCGCTCGGTGTGCTCGCCCGCCGCAGCGGCTGGCAGGTGCTGCTGACGGTCGGCCTCGCCCACTACGAACCGGCGGCGGCGGCTCGCGAGGTGGCCGCCGCGCACCGCGCGCTCGGGGCGAACCTCGCCGCCGTCGAGATCGGCAACGAGCCCGACTCCTACGGCAGTCACGGGCTGCGTGAACTCCCGTGGCTGGCGCAGACCTACGAGGAAGAAGTCAGCAGCTACCGCCAGGCGATCGACGCGCTGACACCGGGCGTCCCGATCGCCGGCCCCGACATCTCCGGCTCGGGCATCTTCTCCAACTGGGGCGAAGCCGAGGCGCTCACGCAGCAGCCCGTGCTGCTGACCGGGCATCACTATCCGCTCGGCTGCGCGCAGACGCCGCCGCCGTCGATCGAACTGCTGCTCAGCGAAGGCACGCGCGCACGCGAGGCGCGCTCGCTCGCGACGTACATGGGGCTGCAGAGCGCGAACGGCATCCCGGTGCGCATCGATGAGACGAACACCGTCTCCTGCGGCGGCGTCCCCGGGATCAGCAACACGTTCGCCTCCGCGCTGTGGGCGGCCGGCTACATCACGCAGGCGATGACCGCCGGCACCGCCGGCATCAACCTCGAGGGCAACCCGAGGAACTGCCCGGGCTACACACCGCTGTGCACCCCCGATCCCGCCGCGATCGCTTCCGGGCAGCTCAGCGCCGAGCCCGAGTGGTATGCCCTGCTGCTGACGAGCTCGCTCGTCGGCGCGCGCCCGCTGCCGAGCGCGATCACAGCGAGCACACCGCCCAACCTCGCCGCCGCATCGTTCCTCGGGCCCGAACACTCGCTCAAAGTCGTGCTCGTCGATGATGAACCCCGCGGCGCACAGCCTCTCGCGATGCAGCTGCAGCTGGGCAGCGCCAGCGGGACCGCGCAGATCCTGCGCCTGACCGCGCCCGCGCAGAATGCCTCGAGCGGCGTCCTGCTCGGCGGTCGCACGGTCGCCGCCGACGGCGTCTGGAGCCCGCCGGCGCGGCCTGAGACGGTCCCCGTCCGCGGCGGCACCGTCGCGCTCGGACTGCCAGCCGACAGCGCGGCGCTCGTCACCGTCACCCGCGCCAAGCCCGCGCGGCGCCATCGGCACGGCGCGAAGCGCTGAGCAAGCTCAAGACCCCGACCCCCTGGGGTCCTCGCGCGTGCTCCCGCGCCCTGCTGTGGAGCGCGCTTACGAGGGCAGTGAGGCCGGGGATTGGCGAAACTACGGCGAGCGCACGCACACGTCAATGCGCGCAGCGCGCGTTGCACCGCTCGGAGCCAGCGCCGCGCTCAGGCCCGCTCAGGCGCAGCGCCGGGATCGCCCCCAACCGCCGGCGCCGCGCCGAGCACCTCGAAGAACTCGGCGCCCTCGATGCTGATGTGCGGCACGACCCGTTCCAGCCAGTGGGGCATCCACCAGTTGAGCCGGCCCATCAGCAACATCGCAGCCGGCACGAGCAGACAGCGAACGACCGTCGCGTCGAGCGCGACCGCGACCGCCAGCCCGACGCCGAACTGCTTGATCGTCGGATCGCCGTTGAGCACGAAGCTGCCGAACACGAACACCATGATCAGCGCAGCTGCCGTGATCACACGCGCGCTGCTGACCAGCCCCGAGATCACCGAACTGCGGTTGTCCTCGCCTGCGTGGACGTGCTCCTCGATCTGGCTGACGAGGAACACCTCGTAGTCCATCGACAGCCCGAACAGCACCGCGAACATGAACAGCGGCACGTAGGAGACGACCGGGACGGGTCCTTCGAGGCCGATCACGCCGCTGAGCCAGCCGTACTGGAAGACCGCCGTGAGCACGCCGTAGGCGGCGCCGATCGAGAGCAGGTTCATGACCGCCGCCTGCGCCGGAACCACGACCGTGCGGAAGGCGATGATCAGCAGCACGAAGCTCAGCGCGATCACCACGAGGATCTGCAGCGGCAGCTTTTCGGAGATGCGCGCGGCTAGATCGACATAGCCGGCGGTGCTGCCACCGATATCGGCGCGCAGGTCCGTTTCCTTCTCCGCCGCCGGGATCACGCTCGCGCGCAGGCGCTCGACGAGTTCTTCGGTCGCTTTCTCCGCCGGCCCGGTCGTCGCGATCGCGTTGAAATACGCCGCCGTTCCCGCCTGATCGATCTGCAGCGGCGTCACGGCCGCCACGCCGGCGGTAGCCGCGACGTCCTTCTGGAGCTTCTGCAGGCGCGGATCGCCCGTGCGTGGATCGCCCTGCGCGGAGCCGGCCGAGCCTGCCGCGGACGGGGCCTCGGCCGGCGAGCCGAGCGTCACGGCGACGATCAGCGGCCCGTTTACGCCCGCACCGAAGTTGTCGGTCAGCAGGTCGTACGCGCGCCGCGCCGTCGTCGAGGTGGGAAGCGCCGCGATATCGGCCTGACCGAGATTCAGCGACAGCAGCGGGATCGTCAACGGCAGCAGGATCGCGAGCCCCGCGAGCCCGGCGAGCCACGGGCGCCCGGCGATGAACGTCGCCCATCGCGACCACATCCCGTCAGGATCCCCCGCCGCCGGCTGCTGCGGGCGCACGCGCAGCGAGTTGATGTGCACGCCCGCGCTCGCAAGGCCGGCCGGCAGCAGCGTCAACGCCGCGAGCACCGCGACGACGACCGCGACGCCCGCCATCAGGCCCATCGTCGTCACCAGCGGGATGCCCGCGACGAGCAGCGAGACGAGCGCGATCGTGACCGTGCAGCCCGCGAAGAACACCGCTCCGCCGGCCGTCGCCGTCGCACGCGCGATCGACTCGTCGAGGTCGAGCCCTTCGCCGAGACCGCGGAAATGACGGGTCACGATGAACAGCGCGTAGTCGATGCCGACCCCCAGCCCGATCATCGTCGCAAGCGTCGGCGCGACCGTCGGCACGGTTGTGACATGCCCGAGCAGCCGCACGATCGCGAGCGTCAGCAGCAGCGCCACGACCGCGTTGAGGATCGGCAGCAGCGCCGCGACGAGCGTGCCGAAGGTGAGTGTCAGGATCACGATCGCGGCGACGATGCCGATCAGCTCGCTCGACTCGGTTGACGCTTTCGAGAGCTTCTGCCCCAGCTGTCCGCCGGTCTCCACCTGCAGGCCGACCGCCTTCGCCGGGTTCGCGCCGTCGACGATCTGCTGTGCTTCTTCGACCGACAGTTCGCCCGGGCTCTCCGACAGCGTCACCGACAGATATCCCGTCGCCTGGTCCTTGCTCAGCGCCGACGCTCCCTGTGGCGTCAGCGGGTTGACGACCGACGCGACGTGCGGCTCCCTGGCGACGCCGGCCGCCGCTTCGTTGACGGCGGTCGCATACTTCGCTTCGCTGAGCTTGCCGCTGTGCGCGTGCAGCACGATCGGGCTCGTGCCGTTCGCCTGCTCCGGAAACGAGCGCGCGAGCGTGTCGGCGGCGCGCTGGCTGTCGGTCCCGGGGAGCGAGAGGTTGTCGTTCGTCTCGTCGCCGAGGCGATGGGAGACGAGAACCAGCGCAACCGTCACCAGCAGCCACACCGCGACCACCGCGGCGTGGTGGCGCGTGCAAAAGCGCGCGACACGGTAGAGGACGCTCGTCATCGCTCCGCCTCCATAGCTCGCGCAACCTAGCAGCGGGCGGCCCCTCGCCGCGACCGCCCGCCGCTGTCTTTGTCAGCTATGCCGCGCCGCGCGCCGCCCGGCGCCGCGATGGCGCTACTTCTTTGCGCCGCGGGGGCACGGCGCGTTGTATTTCGCCGTGACGATCTCCGGTTTTGATTCTTCGCCGTTTTCGGCGAAGATCACTTCGGTCTTCATTTCCAGATGACCTTTCGGGCACTTCTTCGGCACGGTGCCGTAGTAGGTGTCCTTCTTCGGGTTGTTCGGCGGACCGATCGCGGCGCCGACGACGATCTTGATCTTTTCGACCGACGCGAACGGCGCTCCCGGCACGGTTTCGACGAGCGGCACCTTGCCGATGAACTTCGGGCCGAACGCGCCGCTGCCCGCGAGGTTGGTGTAGGTCCCGGTCGACGGGATTTCCAGCGTCGTCGGCGAGTGCCCGAACGTGAAGAACTCGAGGCCACCACCCGGTTTGAAGAACGCAAACAATTCCGCGGACTCGGGGACGCGGGTTTTGCCGAACGAGACGACCCCGTCGGCGACCCCTTCCGCGTGGCCCGAGGACGTCAGCGGGCTCGCGTTGGAGCCCTTCGGGCACGCTTCTGGTTCCTTTTTTTCGAAGATCGTCGCTTCAGGACAGGTCTTGAAGCCCTTCGACGTGATCTTCGATTCCCGCGGCAGGTAGAAGTTGATGCCGATGATCGGCGGCGGGAAGCCACCGTATTCGGTGCCCGAGATCGTGTATTCGGCCCTCAGCGCCGCGCCGGCGCCGGCGATGTTGCCGGTGTCCTTGTATTTCTTGATCGCAACCGCCACCGCCTTCAGCTTGACGGTCGGCGCCGCCGCGGCAGCACCGACGAGCGCCGCGAAGGCCACGCCGAGAACTGCAAGACAAGTCAAGATTCTGCGCATCGCTGTCTCCCTCTCGTGGTCCACATCCGCCTCGACCCAGTGCCTTGCAAGCTCGTTCGCGCCTGTCGCGAGCGCTGAGTCCCGAGCCCCACTGCTGACGATAGTTCATCGCGCCCGCGCGGCCTGAACGCCTGGTGACTCAGGCGAACAACGCGTCCACCGACACCTCGATCCTGCGCTCCACCGCGAGCTCGGACGCGCCCGCCGGCGACTCGGCCGAGCGCGTGGTCGAGAACAGCGCCTGCACCTGCGCGGATAGGAAGCGCGAGGCTTGCCCGTAGCCGTGAGCGTCGTCCTGGCCGCGCGGGCGGTGGTAGTAGCGAAACGGCACGTACACGTGCAGGCGCCGCCGGGCCCGCGTCAGCGCGACATAGAACAGGCGCCGCTCCTCGGCGATCCCCTCCTCGCTCGCGGTGCTCATGTCGGCCGGGAAGTTGCCGTCGTACGCGGCGATCAGATGCACCGCGTCCCACTCGAGGCCCTTCGCCGAGTGCACCGTGCTGAGGACGAGAAAGTCCTCGTCGAGATGCGGCGGCCCGGCGAGGTCGGCGCTCGATGCAGGCGGGTCGAGAACGAGCTCTGAGACGAAGTGACGAACGTCCTCCGCGCCGCGCGCCGCGACGACGAGCTGCTCGAGGTCCGCAACGCGGGCGATGCCGTCGGGGTAGCGCAGCCTGATCAGCGGCGCGAGCGCCGCGCCGAGGCACTCGACCTGCGCGCCCGCGCTGTCGCTCGAGCCCGCGCCGGTTGCGGCGAGCGCCCCGATCACAGCCGTTGCATGCTCGAGCGCGCCCTCGGGGACGTGCGCCGCCGCCTGCGGCCAGCGGCCGAGCTCCGGCGGGCCATCGGGGCACGTGCGCAGCGCGTCGAGCACGCGACGCGCACGCACGGGGCCGACGCCGTCGAGCAGCTGCAGCACCCGGAACCAGCTCACCTCATCAGCGGGATTGTCCGCCAGCCGCAGCAGGGCGATCAGGTCCTTGACGTGCGCGGCGTCGAGGTAGCGCAGACCGCCGTACTTCACGAACGGTATCCCCCGCCGTGTCAGTTCGAGCTCCAGCAGGTCGGAGTCATGGCCCGTGCGAAACAGCACCGCCTGCGCGCGCAAGTCCATACCCTCCTCCCGCGCCGCGAGCACGCGATCACAGACCTCGACCGCCTGCGCTCCTTCATCGCGCGGGAACGCGAGCTCGGGCCGGCGACCGCCGTCGCGCTCGGTCCAGAGGACCTTTGCGAAGCCCGCGCCATCCTGCGCGGAGACGGCGTTCGCGACCGCCAGGATCGGGGCCGTCGAGCGGTAGTTGCGCTCGAGCTTCGCGATGTGCACGCCGGGAAACTGCGCCGGGAAGTCGAGGATGTGGCGGGCGCTCGCCGCGCGGAAGCCGTAGATCGCCTGGAAGTCGTCGCCGACGACCGTCACACCGGGACGCCCGGCGCGCAGGGCGCGCACGATCTCGACCTGGAGGCCGTTGACGTCCTGATACTCGTCGACGAGCACATGCTCGAAACCGCCGGCGATGCGTGGGCCGACGACGTCGTCGAGCGCGAGCGCACGCCAGTACAGCAGCAGATCGTCGAGGTCGATGACGCCGAGCGAGCGCTTGCGCGCGCCGTAGGCGCGAAAGATCCCCGCGAGCGCCTCGCGGTGCTCGGCACACCACGGGAACGCCTCGGCGAGCACCTCGGCCAACGGCGCCTGCGCGTTGACCGTGCGCGAGTAGATGTCGAGCATCGTCGGCGCACGCGGGAAGCGCCGTCGGCTCGCGGCCTGCCCGTGCTCCTGGCGCACGAAGTCGAGCAGGTCGGCCGCGTCGCCCGCATCGAGCACGCCGAAGCCCGGGTCGAGGCCGAGCGAGGACGCGTGCAGGCGGACCATACGGTGCGCGACCGAGTGAAACGTCCCGCCGAGCACGTTGCCCGCATGCGGCGCCACCTGCTGCGCGAGCGCCCGCGTGCGCTCGATCATCCCGCGCGCGGCGCGGCGCGTGAACGTCAGCAGCAGGATCCGCTCGGCGGCGACGCCGTTCGCGAGCAGCCACGCGACACGGGCGCACAGGGTCGTCGTCTTGCCCGTGCCGGCGCCGGCGAGGATCAACAGCGGCCCGCCCGCGTACGTCGCCGCTGCGAGCTGCTCGGCGTTCAGGCCCTCGAGCCACGGGCATTCGCTGACGTCATCGAACATCTGTTCGCACGCTACGCGTCCCGTCGGATGGCGTGCAGGCAACAGTGCACCGTCGTGCCGATCGCTCACGCAGCGAGGGTGACCGCGGGCTTCGCGACCCGCACAGCACCGATCTCGCCCGGCGCGAAACTCACCCGGCCAAGGTGACGTCGGCTCACCCGCGACGCTGGCATACTCCGCTCCATGATGATGAGACGAAGGAGACCACTGCTGCGCGGCGCGATGGTCGGCGGCGCCGGCTACATGGCCGGCAAGGCTGGCGCCAACCGCGCGGCGCAGGAGCAGGGACAGGAGCAGCGGCTCGCCGCGCTGGAAAGCCAACCCGCCCCGGCCCCGGCTCCGGCCCCGGCCGCGCCCGCTGCCGCCGGCCCCAGCATGATCGAACAGCTCGCCCAGCTCGGCGAGCTGCGTGACAAGGGCGTCCTGACCGCCGAGGAGTTCGAGCGCGAGAAGCAGAAGCTGCTCGCGAGTTAGCGATAGGTGAGCACGATGATCGGTCCCGTACAGATGCTCGTAGTCGGCTTTGACAAACCTGACTTCCAGGGAGAGGTGCTTGCGCAGCTGCAGAGCCTCAAAGAGCACGACATCGTGCGTGTGATCGACATCCTGCTCGTCGTGAAGGACGCCGAGGGCGTCGTCGAGACCGCGCAGGTCACCGGGCTCTCCGATGAGGAGATCGCCGACCTCGGCGAGGTACTCGAAGCGCTCGTCGGTCTCGCCGCGGCGGCCGACGGCGAGGGAGCCGCCGGGCTGTGGTCCGACGAGGACGGCCTGACCGAGGCGGATGTCGTTGACGTGCTCGAGGAGATCCCCAACGACACGGCGGTGGCGATCGCGCTGCTCGAGCATCGCTGGGCGATCCCGTTGCGCGAAGCGATCACGGCCGCCGGCGGCTTCCCCGTCCTCGACACCTGGCTGCACCCGCGCGACCTCGTCGAAGTCGGCCTGCTCGCCGCCGCCGACGCCGCCTAGCAGCGGCACGAGACGCCGGCCGCACGGCCCTCACTCCCGCCGGGCGAAGGCAGCTCACCCCGGCCCGCGCGAGCCTGTCGAAATCCGAGCAGCCACGATCAATCGTCTGGAGTGACCATGGCCGAGAACCCCGTCTTCCTGTACATCGCCGCATACTCCTCCGAAGCGGACGCGCGCGCCGACTACGAGGCCCTCAAGGATCTGCATGCGGCCGGACTGGTCGGGACCTACGACGCCGCGATCGTCGTCAGGGCAGACGGCAAGGTGCACGTGCACAAGCACGAGAAGCCGACCCAGCACGGCGCGTGGTCAGGCCTCGCCGTCGGCGCGGTCGTCGGCATCCTGTTCCCGCCCTCGATCATCGCCGCCGGCATCGTCGGCGCCGGCGCCGGCGGGCTCGTGGGGCACCTCTGGCGGGGCATGTCGCGCTCGGACGTCAAGGAGCTCGGCGAGCTGCTCGACGACGGCGAGGCGGGGCTCGTGATCGTCGGCACGTCGAAGATCGAGGAGAAAGTCGCGCAGGTGATCACGCACGCGACGCGCCAGCTCGAAAAGGAACTCGACGCTGAGAGCGAGGAGCTCGAGCGTCACGCAAGCGACGCCGAGAAGCAGGCGAGCAGCGGATGAGCGGGGCGGGCCGGGAGAGCGCCTCCAGCTCAGCGGCGGCGCTCATCCTCACTGGGTGACGACTGCTCATCCTCGCCCGCCGTAGCGTCCTCATTGGCGACCGGGCAGGCCGGGTCGCACCAAGGCAACCGCCGCTGGGAGCGATGCGCGTTGAGCACGGCAGACTACGAGATCCGCGTCAAGGGACGGGTCAGCGAGCAACTGCTCTCGACGTTCGACGGGATGGATGCGAGCGTGCAGTCGGTCGAGACCGTGCTGCGCGGGCCGGTACTCGACCAGGCGGCGCTGCACGGCCTGCTCGACCGCGTCCAGGCGCTCGGGCTCGAGCTTGTCGAGGTCAGGCGCGTGCCGGCCGGATAGCGCGTGCCGGGAGCCGGCCCGCGCGAGCCGCGTGGCTCAGCCTCGGCGCACGACGCGCGGGCGCTTGATCCCGGACGGCAGCAGCCCCACGCGCCGCGCGCGCTCGACCGCGTCGGCGCGACCGCTCGCGTCAAGCTTGCGATAGATGCTGCGCAGGTGCGTCTTGACGGTGTTCAGCGAGACGAAGATCTCGGCGCCGATCTCGGCGTTCGAGAGCATCGTCGGCAGATAGCGCAGGATCTTCAGCTCGCGCGCTGTCAGCGGTTCGGCAAGCCGCTCGCCGTCCGCCCGCCGCTGCCCGAGACCGTCGAGCAGCATCTCGAGCAGCGCCGGGTGCGCCGTGCCGCTCGCCGCCTGAAGCTCGAGCAGCTCGCGCACGGCGGCGCCGTTGAGCAGGAAGGCCTCGAGGAACGGCTCGCGCTCGGCGATCGCGAGCGCCTGCTCGAGCGCCGCCGCCGCGGCCCGATGCCGGCCGCGCTCGTGCTCGGCGAGCGCGCTTAGCAGCCACGCCTCGACGAGCGTCGCCGGATGCGGCACCGAGTCGGGCGAGCCGCCACGTTCGAGCACAGCCGCGAGCGTCACCGCAACGCCGGCCGCGTCGTTCTCGCTCAGCTCGATGCTCGCGCGGCGCACGCTCAGCTCGGCGCTCCGTGGCACTCGCGCGGCCGCCGCCTGCAGCACGGTGCGCGCCTGTTCCCGCTCGCCCGCGGCGAGCAGCACCCGCAGCTCGACGAGCTCGCATGCGAGCACGACCGGCGCGGGCATCGCCGCGTGCTCGTCGATAACGGAGCGCAGCGCGCGCAGCTTCAGCGCGCCGCGTGCCGCCGAGCCCGACCCGGCGGCCGCAAGCGCGAGCGCCTGGAGCGCGCCGACCGCGACCCGCAGCGGAGCCTCGGCGGTCTCCGCGGCGCTCGCAGCCTGGCTCGAGGCGCCCTCCGCGCGATCGAATTCGCCGCGCAGATACGCGCCGGCACCGGCCGCCAGATACGCGCCGGCGACGGCCGGGCCGTCACACCAGCCGCACTCGGCGGCCTCGCGTGCTGCCGCCGCGCTGAGCTCCTCGGCGCGCGTCAGCTCGCCGCGCAGCAGCGCTATCAGCGCGAGCTGTCCGCGGCAGTCGAGCGCGAGATGCGCGAGGGCGCGCTCGCTCGCGAGGGCGAGCGCCTCGTACAGGCTCTGCTCGGCTCCGTCGATCTCGCCGCTCCACAGGCGGGCCGCGCCGAGGCCGCACAACGCGAAGCAGCGCAGTGTGCTGCGGCGTGGCTCGGGCTGCGCCCGCGCGAGGCGCATCAGTCTGCGTGCGTGGCGCTCCGCGTCGCGCACATTGATACGCAGCCGTGCGCCGTGGAGCGCGACCGCCGCGAGCGTCAGCTCGAGCTGCTCGCGCGTCGGACCCGCAACCGTGCCACGCCCACGCCGCGCGAGCGCGAGCTGCCGTTCACCGTCGCGCAGGTCGCCGTCCTCGAGGCGGCTGCCCGCGAACGCCGCCGCCGACCCGGCGTCGGCTGCGATCACCTCGGCGGGGAGACGCGAAATCGCCGCGCGCATCGCCGCCGAGCGGCCGCCGAGGAACAGGTCGAGCCAGTTGCCGGCTATCAGCGTGCCCGCCTGCTCCCAGTCGGCGCCGAGCAGCGCGTGGCGGATCGCGGCCATGGTCTCGCCCTGCCCTCCGTACCAGCGCGCGGCGCGGCGATGCAGCGCCGGCACCTCCCGCGGGTGGGCGTGGCGGAGGTTCGCCGCCAACAGCTCGCGCAGCAGCGGGTGGTAGCGGTAGCTGTCATAGCGATGACCGTCCCCGTCGACGATCGGCTCCATCGGCACGCCCGCGCCCTCGAGCGCCGACAGCAGCGCGCCGCTGTGGCCCTCGCGCCCGGTGAGCGCGTCGGCAAGCGGCGGGCTGATCGTCTCTACGACGCTGCTGCGCAACAGGAACTCGCGCTGCTCGGAGCCGACGCGCGCGAGCACCTCCGCGACAAGGTAGTCGGCGACCGCGCGATCGTTGCCGGAGAAGTCGGCGAGGAAGCGCGCCGGCTGCGGGTGCCCGCGCAGCGACACCGCGGCGAGCCGCAACGCCGCGGCCCAGCCCTCGGTGCGCGCCCACAGCGAATCGACGTCATCCTCGGCGAGCACGAGCTCCAGGCGCGCGCACAGCTGCGCCGTCTCCTCGCGGTCGAACGCGAGGTCGCGAATCCGCAGCTCGGCGAGCTCGCCGCGCATGCGCAGACGCTCGATCGAGAACGCCGGGTCCGCGCGCCCGGAGAGCACGAGCCGACACTGCGCCGGCGCGTGACGCACGAGGAACTCGATCACCGCGCTGGCGCGCGGGCTGCTCAGCTCGTGGACATCGTCGAGTACGAGCACGAGCGGAGCGCGCAGCCCGCCGAGCGCATTGACGAGCGTCGGCAGGAAGTAGTCGATGCGCCCCCCGGCCGGCGGCATCAGTCGCTCGCGCTCGCTCGCGCGCTTGAACGCCGGGCAGCGACGCAGCGCGCTGAGTATGTCGGCCGCGAGCCGCAACGGGTCGTTGTCGTCGGCGTCCAGCGACAGCCAGCAGACAGGGCCCGGCAGCTCGCCCGCTGCGACCCATGAGGACAGCAGCGCGGTCTTGCCGGCGCCCGCCGGCGCGGAGAGCAGGACGATCCGCTCGCCGATCGCGCCGTCGAGGATCTCGAGCAGGCGCCGGCGCTCGATCAGGTGCGGCGCGGCCGCCGGGATGAGCAGCTTCGTTGCCACCGTCGGGATCGCCGTCGGCTCGAGCGTCGCAGCGGAGGCGGACGGCTGCCCGCTGCTCGTGAACCGCGCGGATGAGCCGCTGCTCGACGTCCGCTGCTGTCCGTCGGAAGGCACCCGCGGCAAACCGTCTCACCCATCTGCCCCCGAGCCGTTCCGGGCAATCACCCGCCGGGGCGCGGCCATGGGAGCGTAGCCACCTGTCGGCGCGAGTCTAGCTAGTCGGCAGGGTCGTCGATGGGACCGTCGCCGCCCGGATCGCGGGCGCGTCGATCACGAGCAGGGTCACCGACGCGACCGGGTGGGCGCCGATGGTGGGTTCATCCGCACCGGGTGAGACGCTCTAGCTCCCGACACCTCTACGCTCGGGTCCACGTCGGGTTTCGCAGCGCGATCGGAGGAGGCGCAGACCATGTCCCAGCAAGGCAGCGGTGGCGGAGGGTTCTGCCCCAACTGCGGTGGCGCCGTCGCTGACAGCGCAACCGCATGCCCGACGTGCGGCGCACAGCTGCGCTCGAGCTCCTCCAAAGTGTGGCTCGCGGTGCTCGCCGTCGTGGTCGTGGCGCTCGCCGGGGTCGTTGTCGCGCTGCTCGCCTCGGGTGGCTCGAGCAGCAGTTCGAGCACGCACTCGGTCGCGACCAAACCGCTCAGCACGACCGTGCCGACGACAGCGACGACGACCACGAACATCAACGTCAAAACGCCGACGACGACGGTCACGCAGCCGACGACGACCGTGACCGTCCCGGCGACCACGGCGACGACAACCGTCACGCAGCCGACGACGCCCGCGAAAACCACGACCACGACCACAACCAAAGCGCCCGCGGAATAGGCTGCGATGCAGATGAGCTCGACGGACACCCCACTCCAGTCGCCCGCGCGCCAGCTCGAGGAAGAGGCGCGCCTGTGGTGGCTGCTGCTGCTCGGCGGGCTCGTCTCGCTGATCGTCGCCGTACTGCTGCTCGTGTGGCCGAGTGAGACGCTTGCGACGGTGGCGCTGATCGTCGGGATCTACCTGCTGATCGGCGGCTGCATCCAGATCGGCCTGGCCTTCGCGGAGCCCTCGGACTCGCGCGCCGGAGCGCTGCTGCGGGGCGCCCTCGCCGGCGTCGCCGGGCTGATCGTCGTCAGGCATCCAGGCGACACCACGCTCGTGATCGCGCTCGCGATCGGCATCGTGCTCGTGATCACGGGCGTGTTGAAGCTCGTCGCGGTGACCGCCGCGGACAGCGGGCGGGGCTGGCTGCTGTTGAGCGCACTGCTCGATATTGCGATCGGCATCGTGCTCGTCGCCTGGCCGCAGTTCGGCGTCAACTCGCTGGCGATCCTGCTCGGCATCGTGCTGCTGGTGCGCGGGCTGCTGGAGTGCGCCGGCGCTTTCGTCCTGCGCAAAGCCCGCTGAAAGCGCCCCGCTGCCTCAGCGGCGGCGGCGGCGATTTCCCCGCGCCGAGCCTCCGTAGGCTGCGAGCTCGAAAAGGAACGCGAGCGCGACCCACAGCCAGCGGCCCTGCCCCAGTTCCACCGCCGGCGACCACGCGAGCACGTAGACGAGCGTCGTGAACGGCAGGAAGATGAGACCGAGGAAGGGAAGGATCAGCCCGTCGAACGCGCGGTCGACGAGGTTCGTGAAGATCCACACGAGCACCAGTGCAAGGCGTGGGAAGAACCCGGCGACGAGCGCGAACAGACAGCCCATCTCAGCCCGCCCGACGCGTCTGCGGCCCGATCACCGGCGCCGGCCTGCTACCGGCGCAGCTGCGCCCGATCGATGCTCCCACGGCCCGGCCCTCACGGCGCGCTGTCACCGAGCACATGCCCGTCGCCGAGTGCCTTCGCGACGAGGTGCGCGCGCGAGCGCGCATCGACCTTCGTCATCGCGTTGCGCACGTGCGTGCGAACCGTGTCGTGGGCGATGCCCAGCTCCTCGGCGATCTCCGGTCCCGTGTTGCCGAGCGCGACCAGGCGCACGACAGTGCGCTCGCGCTCAGACAGCCGGCCGGGCTGCGCGTCGGTCGCGGGCGCGCGGCGAAAGCGCCGTCCCCAGCGTGAGGTGCTGAGCGCGACGAGCAGCACCAGGCGCATGCCCGTGACCGTCTCCGCGCTCGCCGCCCACTGCACCGCGACACCGCCGCCCTCGGCCGTGCTCATCGTCGCCTCGCCCGTTGCATGGCCGCTCCTGAGCATCTCCTGCCAGTCCGCCGCCGAGACCCGCGCGCCCGAGTTGAACTCATAGATCGGGTGGCCGAGCAGCTGATCGCGCGGGAAGCCGAGCAGCTTCAGATATGCGCCGTTGGCATCGATCTGGGTGCGCTCGCTGTCGAGCAGCACCATCGGGTTGCGCGATTCCCGGAAGGCAGCCGTGAACAGCCCCGCCCACCCATCCTGCTCGCGCCTGCTCATGATCGACTGCTCGATCGCTCGATATTCCTCGCGGCAAGGGTGAGCGGGCATCACACGCCCGGGATGAGCTTGCGTGCCTCACGAGCTCTCCGCGAGCAGTGCGGTGATCGCGCTGGAGCCGCTCAAGCTCGGCGCCCACGGCGAGAGCGCGGCGGGCTCTTCCGGGCACAGCGTGCCCGCGAGCGCCGGGCCGCCGCCGGCGTAGCGCATCTGATCGACGCAGCGCGCTTCACCGGCAAGGAGCACGACGTGGCTCGTGACCATCCAGCCGTATGTGCGTGCGCTCCCGCGTGCGACGTAGCCGTAGCGCGCGATCACCTCGCCGTTGACGGTGCGTCCGTCGCCGGCCACGCTGCTCTGCTCGATCGGTTCGACATCGGACGGGTAGAAGCGCGCACCTTCGGCGACGGCCGCGCGGGCGATGCCGCCGCCGTCGGCGTCGATCCATGTCCACGTCAGCAGCGCGAACTCGGCGCCGCCGACGTCCTTGCCGTACGGCGAATACGAATACAGCCGCCCGCTGCTCGGACCGCGATAGAGCTGCTCGGGCGCGTTCATGTCGGCCGGCGTGACCACGTACGCCGGTTCGCCCGGAGCGGCCGGCGCCGGGCGCCCGTAAACGCGCGCCGGCGCCGGGTCGAGAGCGGGTGCTTCGGCGAGTTCCGATGCCGCCACGAGACCCGGGTACTGAGGGGCCGAGCCGAGGGCGACTTCGTCCGGTTCAAGCGGCCAGGTGTAGTACATACGCAGGCCGGAGGCGTCGAGCGCCTCGAGCGCCTGAATGCGGATACAGCGCCTGCTGCCGGGTTCGGCGAGCCGGTGCAGCGGCGGGTCTGCGAGCCGCACCGAGCGCCCGCCGACGACCGCCCGCAAGGGGTCGCCCTCGACGTCGCGGACAGCCACGGGCCGGCCGCCCGCCGTGGCGATGCACTGAATGTCGTGCGTCATGCCGCTCCTGTCATACGCCGCCGCGCTCAGCGGCTGCGCGCGCGCCGCCGGCGCGCCGAGCACGCTCGCAGCGAGGGCCGCGACACACGTGGCCCGTCGGCCGCGCGACCTGACCGCATCGGTCCCCTGGCTCACCCGCGCCTCACCTCTCCACGTCGCCTGTGCGCTGCCTGACCCGCGCGAGCAGGTCGCAGGCGCCGGCAGCGCCCGGAAGCCCAAGGTAGCACTGCCAGATCAAGCTGCTCGCGGCCTCCGCCGATAAGTCAGACGTGCGCGAGATCGCCAACTTGCAGACGTCCCTGCCCGCTCGCGGGCCGCTCGTGAAGGGCTAGCCGTGCCCGCGCGCGCCGACGACGGCGCGGCCGGGGAGCACGTCGCACGGCCGAGGAGCGACGAGCAGCCCGAGCGGATCAGCCGGCGCTGGCTGATCCTCGCCTGCGCCGTGATCGTGATCGGACTCGGCGCCTCGCTCACCGCGGCGCTGATGTGGCGCGCGAGTGTGAACGCGCGCAACGCCCAGAGCTTTCAGACGGGCGCCGCGAACGTCAGCGGGACGCTCGACACGCTGATCCGCCGCGACACCGATTTCGTGCGCTCGGTGCGCGCGGTGATGACACTCGAGCCGCACCTCAGCGCCAGCGCGTTCAAGCGCTGGGCGACACAGCTCGAAGACCACCAGGCCCAGCTCGGCAGCCTCGGCGCGCTGCTCGTGCGCTCCGTGCCCGCCTCGCAGCTCGCCAGCTTTCAGACCCAGCGCGACCGCGACCCCGCGTTTCGCGCGCTCGTCGGCGACCACGTCGAGACGGTGGCGGCGAGCGGGCGCGCGCACTACTGCCTGCTCTCCGGTGGCAGCGCCCCGATCGGACAGAGCAGCGAGGTGGCGCTGACGCTCGAGGGCGACTGGTGTAATCCGGCATCGCTGATCGGCGGCTACCGCCAAGACGGCACGACGCGCGCGCAGTTCACGCGGGAGATCACCGAAAGCGGTCAGTTCGCGGCCTACTCCGCGGCGACCGCCGGAGTCACCACGCTGATCCTCGAATCGGCCGTCTACGAGCAGGGCGTTCCGCTCACGAACGCCGCGGAGCGCCGCAAGGACGTGCGCGGCTGGGTGCTCGGCTCGTTCGACATCGGCACGTTGCTGCGTTCCTCGCTGCGCGGCGAGCACGGCCTCGCGGTCACGCTCTACCACCAGGACCCCGGCCGGCGCCAGCTGGAATTCATCGGGCGCACCGGCGCAGCCACCGGCACGGATCCGCTCACACACCGCTCGACGCTGGGAGTCGACGGCACGTGGACCGTCGCGGTTGTCGGCGCTCCGATCGCGAGCGGGCCCTCGGCGAACGTGCAGGCGCTGGTCCTGTTCCTGATCGGCATGATCGGCACGCTGTTGCTGTCAGCGCTTGTGCTCGTGCTCGCCCGCTCGCGCGAGCGCGCGCTCGAGATGGTCAGAGAGAAGACGGTGCAGCTCCGCCACCAGGCGCTGCACGATGCGCTCACCGGGCTGCCGAACCGCGTGCTCGCACTCGACCGCGCCGAGCAGATGCTCGCGCGCGCGCGCCGTCTGCAGCTGCCGGTAGCCGCGCTGTATCTCGACATCGACGGCTTCAAGGAAGTCAACGACACTTTCGGCCACGCCGCCGGTGATGAGCTGTTGCGCCTCGTCGCCGCGAGGCTCGAGCGCGAGATCCGCGAAGGCGACACCGCCGCGCGGCTCGCCGGGGATGAGTTCGTCGTGCTCGTCGACGGCTCGACGCTCGACGCCGGGCCCGAGCTCGTCGCCGAGCGCCTGCTCGATGTGCTGCGCCAGCCCTACGACATGCGCGCGGAGATCGGCCGCGAGCTCGCGCTGACCGCGAGCATCGGCATCGCGTTCGGCGTGCGTGACTCCGCCGAGCAGCTGCTGCGCGATGCCGACATCGCCCTGTATGAAGCCAAGGCGGCGGGCCGGGATCGCTACATGCTCTTCCGCGACGCGATGCAGACGGCCATCCAGGATCGGATGGCGATCCAGCTCGACCTTGCCGGCGCGCTCGAGCGCGAGGAGCTGTTCCTGCTCTATCAGCCGACGTTCGATCTGGAGTCCGAGCGCATCATCGGCGTCGAGGCGCTGATCCGCTGGCGCCATCCGACGCGCGGGACGCTGCCGCCCGCGGAGTTCATCCCGATCGCCGAGGCGAGCGCGCTGATCGCACCGATCGGCCGCTGGGTGCTGCGCGAGGCGTGTGCACAGCTCGCCGTCTGGCACGCGCAGGGCCACCGGCTCGGAATCTCGGTGAACATCTCGGCCGATCAGCTCGACGACTCGGAGCTGATCGAGGACGTCCGCGACGCTCTGCAGGCGAGCTCCCTGGACGCCGGCGCGCTGACGCTCGAGATCCCCGAGGCGGCGCTGATGAGCGATCCCGACGCCGCCGCCGAGCGGCTCGGCAGGCTCAAGCAGCTCGGTGTGCGCATCGCGATCGACGACTTCGGCACCGAGTACAGCTCGCTCGCGCATCTGCGCCGGATGCCCGCCGATGCGCTCAAGCTCGATCGCTCGCTGATCAGCGGCATCGCCTCCTCCACCCAGGCCGCAGCGCTGATCCAGACGCTCGTGCAACTCGGCCGCACGCTCGAGCTCGAGACGCTCGCCGAGGGCATCGAGGAGCAGGCCCAGCTGCAGAGCCTGCAGCGCGAGCAATGCGACCACGGTCAGGGCTTCCTGCTCTCGCGGCCGCTGGACGTGAGCGCGATGGACGCCTTTCTCGGCGCCAGCGCCGCGACCGCCGAGACGCGCCCGCCAAGCCGCACACGACTGCTCGCATCGCCACGCAACCCCCGCTAGCGGGAGCCCTCGCGCGGACCCGCGCGCGCTCACGGCGGTCGCGAGCTGCGCGCTCAAGTTCGCAGTCGCCGCATGTCGATGACGAACTGGTGTTGAGCACCTCGAACGCACCCGAGCGAGAGCTCCTCGCCACCGCGCCGGCCCGACCGGCGCCGCCGCCGATCGCGCCCTCGAGCCCGATCGCGATCGCCGCGCGCGCATTCGGCGATGACTATCCGCCGTTGCGCCAGCACTGGCTCGTGCGCTGTGCCGGCCTCGCCTACCTGATCGCGGCCGCGATCTACCTGCCGTGGCTGTTCTCCTCGCTCAACCGCGAACTGCCGTGGCTCGCCTGGCCGTTCCTCGCCGCGAACCTGCTGACGATCGCGACGAGCCTGCTGAGCGTCTTCAACCACTGGTGGCGCGTCGTGCCCGAGCCGCGGCCGCTGGCGCACGGCGCCGAGCGGACCGTCGGCATAATCATTCCCTGCTGCGGCGAGCCCGTCCCGATGATCCTGCGCACGATCCAGTCGGTGCTCGAGCAGGACTGGCCGCGCGAGCGGATGCTGATCGTCATCAGCGATGACGGCCACGACCGTGAGCTCGCCGCGGCGGTCAGCTCGCTGCCGGTCATCTACCACTCCCCTCCCCCGCGCTTCGCGCCCGGGCGCGACGGAGCCGCCAAGGCCGGCAACCTCAATTCGGCGGTCGCGATGCTGCTCGCCGAGCACGACGACCTGCGCTACATCGAGACACGCGACTGCGACGACGAGGTCGGCTCGGCCGGCTTCCTGCGCCAGGCCATGGGCCAGCTCGAGCACGACGAGCGCCTCGCCTACGTGCAGACGATCAAGGAATCCCAGGTCAGCGCCGGTGACCCGTTCAACAATCGCGAGGCGATGTTCTACCGCGGGCAGATGCTCTCGCGCAATGCCGCCAATGCGACCTTCCCGTGCGGTTCGGGCCTGCTCTGGCGGCGAGCCGCGCTCGAGGACATCGGCCTGTTTCCGACGTGGAATCTGGTCGAGGACCTGCAGTCCGGCGTCGAGGCGCTCCGGCGCGGCTGGCAGGGCATGTATCTGCCGATCGTCGGCGCCGTCGGGCAGCACTCACCGGAGGATGTGCCGAACGTCTACAAGCAGCGCGGCACGTGGGCGATCGACACGGTCCGGCTGATGCTGTGGGGCGAGCTCAAGGGTCTCGACCTGCGCCAGCGCGCGCAGTTCTACGAGCTGCTGCTCTACTACCTGCACTCATTCACCGTGCTGATCTACGTGCCGAGCATCGTCGGCGCACTGCTCGGCTATCTGCCGTTCACCGCCAGTGGCGCGAGCTTCATCGTGCACATGCTCCCGATCGTGCTCGCCACCGAGGCCTGGCTGCTCGCGATCAACCGCCCCTACAACGACCGTCGCGGTCGCCAGCGCGCGCCGATCCGCGAGCTGTGGCGCGTGCGCATCATCTGGAGCGGAATGGCGCCGGTGTTCATGAAGGCCTCGATCCAGGCGATCCTCGGCGGGCCCAGCCGCAAGCCCGTCTACAAGGTCACACGCAAGCACGATGACCCCCGCTGGCACTGGGGCCACACGCTGCCGCAGACGACAGCGCTGCTGATGGTGCTGTTCACGCTCGTGTTCGCGCTGCGCAACGGCACCCTGCCGCAGCCGATGCTGCTGATCCCGTTCGCCTACTGGGGCGGGCTCTACGTGGCGCTGTTCGCCGGCTTCATCGCCCGGAGCTGGCACGGCGTGCGCAGCCTGCGCACCGCGGTCGTGCCGCTCGTCGCGCCGAGCGGCGAGGCTGCACGCGAGCCGCGCTCGCCGATACCTTCCTGAGATGAGCTACGTGAAGGGCCTGCACGAGGTCGGGGACGGCCTCTACGCCTACCTGCAGCCGGACGGCAGCTGGGGCTGGAGCAACGCCGGGCTGATTGTCGACGGCGAGAGCACGCTGCTCGTCGACACACTGTACGACCTCGAACTGACCGAGCAGATGCTGCGCGCGATGCGCGACGCGGTCCCAGCGGCCGCCCAGATCGGGACGCTCGTCAACACGCACGGCAACGGCGATCACTGCTTCGGCAATCAGCTCGTCATGGGGGCGCGCATCATCTCCTCCGAGCAGGCCGCCGACGTGATGGCCGAGCTGCCGCCCGCCGCGATGGCCGCCCTGATCGAGCAGGCGCCGAAGATGGGTCAGCTCGGCGAGTTCTTCCTTGCCTGTTTCGGCGGGTTCGACTTCAGCGACATCGAGCTGACGCTGCCCGATCAGACCTTCAACGGCGAGCTGACCCTGCACGTCGGCTCGCGCCGGCTCGAGCTGATCGAGGTCGGCCCGGCGCACACGCGCGGCGACACCCTGATCCATGTGCCGGCCGAGCGCGTGCTGTTCAGCGGCGACATCCTCTTCTCGGAGGCGCACCCGATCGCCTGGGCGGGGCCGGTGTCCAACTGGATAGCCGCCTGCGAGCGAATCCTCGCGATGGACATCGACGTGATCGTCCCCGGCCACGGCCCGCTCGCCGAGCTCGCCGCGGTGCGCGAGCTGCAGGCGTACTTCGAATATCTCTACCGCGAAGCACGCGTGCGCCACGCCGAGGGCATGAGCGCGGTGCAGGCGGCGCGCTCGCTGTCGCTCGACCGCTGGGCCGACTGGGGCGAGTCAGAGCGCCTCGTCGTCAACGTCGCGAACATCTTCCACGAGCTCTCCGGCGAGACCGAGCCGCTGAACCCGCTGGCCGCGTTCGAACAGATGGCCGAGCTCGCGGGCATGCGCTGAGCGGATTTTTCCGGAAGCTGCGGGATCGACGCGCGCGGGCTCTTGCAATGCGATCCGGACGTCCCTAGGTTGTTGCCAGACGCGGTTCGGAGCCGTCAAGAGCGAGGCCACTGAGGTGTGAGGCCGCGCCACCCAACCAGAGGGCCCTCGGGCCCGACGGCGCGGGTTCCTCAAACGGCTCGGGACCGCGTCGCTTTCGTTAACCGCGCCGCCCGGCGGGGGGCGCGCCCCGGCGTGCTCTCCCAAGCCGGCACGGACCACGGCGATCGGCGCGCCGCGGGATTTTTCCGCAAGCTGCGGGGTCGTTGCGCGTGCCCCCTTGCGTTGCGCGCGGCGTCCGTCTAGGTTGGCCACAGACGCGGTTCGGAGCCGTCAAGAGCGAGGCCACTGAGGTGTGAGGCCGCGCCACCCAACCGGAGGGCCCTCGGGCTCGGCGGCCAGGGTTCCTCAAACGGCTCGGGATCGCGTCCTTTTGTTTGATCGCGCGGTCCGGCCCAGGTGCCGTGCTCCTCTTAGCGCGGTCTTAGCGACCGGTTAATGCCCCTTCACCGGCGTCGGCGAGAGTGTCTCGCATGCTCGACCGGATGCCACTGTGACGCTCGCCCAGGCGAATCTGCTCGCGGTCGCGACCAGCCCGCACCTGTACTGGATAGCCAGTCGCGCGGCGGGCATCGCCGCGCTGCTGCTCGCCAGCATGTCTGTCTGCGTCGGCGTGCTGATGGGCGGCCGTGTCGGGCGCTCGCACCGCGCCGAGATGCGCGTCACCCACGAGGCGCTGTCGCTCGCAACGCTCGTCGCGCTCGTCGTGCACGGCCTGACGCTGCTCGGCGACGGCTATCTGCACCCGAGCCTCGCCGATCTCGCGATCCCGCTCGTCAGCGGCTATGAGACGCTGTGGACGAGCATCGGCATCGTCGCCTTCTGGGCGTTGGCGCTGCTCGGCCTCTCCTACTACGCACGCGGCCGCATCGGCGCGCAGCGCTGGCGCAAGCTGCACCGCTTCGCCGCGCTCGCCTGGGCGCTCGGGCTGATCCACGCCCTCGGCGAGGGCACCGACTCCGGCGAGCGCTGGTTTCTGCTGATGGTCGCGATCGTCATCGCCCCGGCCCTCGTGCTGCTCGCACAACGGTGGCTCGCGCGTATCCCGGCGGCACAGCTGAGAGGCGCACGATGAGCGCGCCCGGCGCACACGGCGGCGTGTCGCCGCAGCAGGCACGGGCGCTCGCGCGCGACCGCCGCTGCGAGCTGCGCCGCCGCGCGCGCCGCATCCGGCGATCGGTGAGCGTGCTCGCGCTCGCACTCTTCAGCGCGGCCTTCCTCGCGATCTACGTCCAGCTCGCCTCAGGACACGACCCGGCGCTCGCCGCCGCGTCCAGGCGCCTCGCGAGCACGAGCGTGCAGACCGACAAAGCGGCGAGCGCGACCGAACCAAGCTCGGGTGCGAGCAGCTCCGGCTCCTCGGACTCCTCCGGGTCGTCGAGCTCCTCTGGCGAAACCGAGGAAAGCTCGGGCGCGAGCACAGGCACATCCGGCACATCCGGCTCCTCGAGCGGAACCGAACAAGGCTCGGAAGCGAGCTCGGGCAGCTCCGGCACCGCCGGGTCGTCGAGCTCCTCGAGCGAAAGCGGCGCCGCCTCGGCGGTGACCACGTCGCAGTCGTGACGGTCGTGAGCCGCGAACCCGAGGCGAGTGACACCTTCGACTGCTTCGGCGCGTCCTGCGGCGTGCACGTGCTCGGCGCCGGTTCGGAGGAATCGGCCGGCGAGGCGGTCGCGCGCGTCAGGCGCGAACTGCTCTCCTGGCACGCTCGCTTCTCGCGCTTTGAGCCGGAGAGCGAGCTGTCGCGGCTGAACCGCGACCCGCGCGAGGTGGTGCCGAGCACGCCGTTGATGGCGCGCCTCGCCGCCGCCGTGGGCATCGCCGGCGCGAGCAGCGGCGGCCTCGTCGACGGGACGCTGCTCGGCGCGCTCGAACGCGCGGGCTATCGCGGCGAGCTCGAGCGCGCACCGGAGCTCAGCGAGGCGCTGGTTCGCGCGCCCTTGCGCAGCCCCGCCGCGCCATCGGCGGCGCGCGACTGGGAGCGCATCGAGGTGGACTTCGCGGCGCTCACGATCTCGCGGCCGCCGGGCGTCGAGCTCGACAGCGGAGGGCTCGCGAAGGGCCTGTTCGCGGACGCGCTCGCGGAGACGCTGGCGAGCCACGCGGGCTTCGCGGTCAACTGCGCCGGCGACCTCGCGATCGGCGGCACGGACGCGGTGATGCGCCCGATCCACGTCGCCGGCCCGTTCGACGAGGGCACCCTGCACACGTTCAATCTCACGCACACCGGCGTGGCCACCAGCGGCATCGGCCGGCGCAGCTGGCGCGGCGACGGCGGCCGCCCGTCGCATCATCTGCTCGACCCCGCCACCGGCGCCCCGGCCTTCACCGGCGTCGTGCAGGCGACGGCGCTGGCGCCGAGCGCACTGGTTGCCGAGATCCGCGCGAAGGCGGCGCTGCTGAGCGGTCCCGGCGCTGCCGGCGGGTGGCTCCCGGACGGCGGCGTGATCGTGCTCGATGACGGCTCACATCTCGTCTTCGAGCCGCCGCGCGCGACGACCGGCGGCGATCAGCGCGCCGGCGCGGCAGCGGGCGCGCGGCTCGCGCCCTGACGTTCGCGCGCGCCGGCCTCGAACGTCGCGCCGAGCTGCGCGGCCAGCTCCGCGGCCGGCATCGGCCGCGAGAAGAAGTAACCCTGGCCGGTCTCGCAGCCGAGCGCGGTCAGGTGCTCCATCTCGGCCTCCGTCTCGATGCCCTCGGCGACGACCGTCAGGCCGAGGTTGCGCGCGAGGTCGAGTGTCGAGCGCACGATCGCGTCCGCGCGCGGGTCCTCGAGAATGCCGGTGATGAACGAGCGGTCGATCTTGATCTCGCTCGCCGGCAGCGTCGAGAGGTACTCGATCGAGGCGTTGCCGGTGCCGAAATCGTCGACGGACACCTCGATCCCCCGTTCGCGCAGTGCCGCAAGTACTGCGACCGCGCGCTCGGGGTCGACCAGGGCGGCGCTCTCGGTGACCTCGAGCGTCAGCCGCTTGGCGGGAATCGCATGCAGCTGCAGCAATTCGCCGACCTTCGCGGGGAGCTCCGCGTCGAGAAGGTTGCGCGCGGACAGGTTGACCGACATCTGCGGGTAGATGCTGCGTGTGCGCCAGGCCGCCATCTGCCTGAGGGCGGCGTCGATCAGCTGCAACGTGAACGGGCCGACGAGCGCAGTCGGCTCGATCAGCGGAATGAAGCTCGGCGGCGCCATCAGGCCGTGCTCGGGGTGCTGCCAGCGCACGAGCGCCTCGACGCCGGTGACGCGGCGCGTCTTCAGGTCGACCTGCGGCTGGTAGTGGAGCACGAACTCGCCGCGTTCGAGCGCGCGGCGCACCTGTCCGAGGAGGATCAGCCGCGCGGCGTCGAACTGCTCGCACTCGGGCGAATGGACGTGGATCCTGCTCGAATGCGCGCGTGCGTAGCCGAGCGCCGCGTCGGCCCGCTGGAGGAGCAGCTGCGCCGTTTCGGTCGGGACCTCGTTGAGGGCGATGCCGATGCTTGCCTCGATGTTGAGGGCGACGCCGTCGAGCGCGACCGGCGCCTCGAGGCTCGCCTGGATGCGCGCGGCCGTGCCGAGCGAGCCGGCGACGCCGTCGCTGGCGGTGATCAGCGCCGCATACTCATCGGCGCCCGGTCGCGTGAGCAGTTCCCCCTCGCCGAGCGCGCCCTCGAGCCGGCGCGCGATCTCCCACAGCACACGGTCGCCGTTGGCGTGGCCGAGCGTGTTGTTTATCTCCTTGAAGCGATCGACGTCGATCAGCAGCACGGCGACCGATTGCGGCCGGATGCCCTCCTCGGAGAGCGCCGCGGCGGCGCGCTCGAGCAGCAGCGTGCGATTGGGCAGCCCCGTGAGGCGGTCGTAGTGGGCGAGCCGATAGTTCTCCTGCGCCTGGTGGCGCAGCCTGCGTGAGGCGCGCGCGACGATCCGGTAGAGGATCACCCACAACAGCGCCAACCCGATCGCGACGAGCAGCGCGATCGTGCGCTTGTCGCGTGCGAGCGCGGTCGCGATCGGCGCGTAGCTGAGATAGATCTCAAACGCGCCGGCCGGCGGCCCGGCCGAGCTGAAGCGCAGCGGCACGTAGACCTCGACGAGCTTGCCGAGCCCGACCTCGCTGGCGGTCTCGGAGTAGCGCGATGGCGTGATCACCTCGGCCTCCTGCGGTTTGCCCGCGAGCGCCGCGCGCAGGTCATCGCTGGGCGTCAGCGTACGCCCGATCAGGCTGTGGTCATCGGAGTAGACGACGGTGTCGTTCGCGTTCCAGATCTTGATCCGCGCGAGGTCCTCGGTGACCGAGCGGGCGCTCAGCTGGTTGTCGAGATCGCGGACGCCGGCCGCGCTCATGCCGAGCCGTAGATCCTGCGGGGTCAGGCGCGGCTGGATGCCGATGTGGGCGATGATCCGGGCGGACTCGGTTGCATCTGCGAGCGTGCGCGAGACGACCTGCGACTGCAGCACGCGCGCCAGCACGAAGCCGAGCGCGACCATCGGCACGAGGCTGAGCAGCGCGACCTGGCGCGTGAGACTCAGATGTGCGCTCGGCCTCCAGTGCGTGGCGCGGCGTCGCATCTGATCATTTCGGCCAACTCACCCCAAATCTGTAGCAGCAGAGCCACAAACGGACGCTGCGCGCTACGCCACACGCGACTCGGCGGCGTCCCGCGCGGTGATCTCGGCGAGCGGCTCGTCGACCTCCGCGGCCGCACGCGAGGTCGCGGGAACCGTGCCGGCGACGGCGATCGCCGCCGCGACGAGCGCCGCGGCGATCCAGAACGCGAGGTGATAGCCGCTCGTCAGCGCGACGGGCGTCGCCTGTCCGTGCTCGATCAGGCGCCTGCTGTGGGCCGCTGCGAGCGTCGCCAGCAGCGCCAGTCCAAGCGCGCCGCCGACCTGGGCCGTCGTGTTCACAAGCCCCGAGGCGAGCCCCGCGTCGCGCGTCGCGACGCCGGACATCGCGACGTTCATCAGCGCCGGAAAGCACACGCCCGCGCCGATGCCGAGCAGCGCCATCGCCGGCATCACGCTCGTCAGATAGCTGCCGTGCACCGGCGCGCGCGCGATCACGATCAGCCCGGCCATGATCAGCAGCAGTCCCGGGACGAGCAGCGCGCGTGCGCCGTAGCGCGTCACGAGCCGCTCGGAGTAGCGGATCGAGAGCGTGCCCATCGCGATCGTCACCGGCAGGAACGCGAGGCCGATCTGCAACGCGTCGTAGCCGAGCACGCGGCGCAGGTACAGCGCGCCGAGGAAGAACATCCCGAACATCCCCGCGACCGACAGCACCTGGATCACATTTGCCGAGACGAGGCTGCGCGAGCGCAAGATCCGCAGCGGCACCAGCGGGCTGCGCGCGCTCGCCTCGCGCACGACGAAGCCGGCGAGCAGCACGATGCACAGGCCAGCCAACTCGAGCGTGCCCGTCGCGCCCCAGCCGCGCTCGGCCGCCGGCTTGACGATCGTGTAGACGCCGAGCATCAGCGCCGAGGTGATCAGGATCGCGCCCGGCACGTCCGCGCCGCCGCCGAGGCCGATGGGGCGGTCGCGCTCGAGCAGGCGCGCCGCCAGCAGCACCGTGACGAGCCCGATCGGGATGTTCACGAAGAAGATCCAGTGCCAGCTGATCGACTGCGTGATCACGCCGCCGGCGACCAGGCCGACCGCCCCGCCGGCCGATGCGACGAACGCGTACACGCCGATCGCCTTCGCCTGCTCGCGTGGCTCGGGGAACATCGTCACGATCATCCCGAGGATCACCGCCGAGGTCATCGCGCCGCCGACGCCCTGCACGAAGCGCGCGCCGACGAGCAGCGCCTGGCTCTGCGCGAGCCCGCACACCAGCGACGCCGCCGTGAACACGCACACGCCCGTGAGGAACACGCGCCGGCGCCCGATCAGATCGCCGAAGCGGCCGGCCAGCAGCAGCAGCCCGCCGAAGGCGATCAGATAGGCGTTGACGACCCAGGCGAGGCTCGTGCTCGTGAAGTGAAGGTCTTCCTGGATTGACGGCAGCGCGACGTTGACGATCGTCACGTCGAGCACGATCATCAGCATCCCGACGCACAGGACGTACAGCGCGACCCAGCGCGCGCGGCTCTCGCCGCCACGCTCGGAGCCGGAGCCGACGACGACTGCCGGGCCGCTCACAGCACCTCGCCGAGCGCGGTCAGGATTCCGGCCGTGCCCTGCTCGCGCTGGGCGGGCGTGTCGTGCCCGTCGAGGAAGACGCCCTGCTCGGTGAACGTCAGGCGCGTGCCCTCGCCGGCGGCGGCGAACTCGACGGTCGTCACCGACACGGAGATGCGATCCTCGTTGAGATGCATGTCATACGAATAGACGATCCGCTGATCCTGCACGATGTCCTGGTAGACGGCGTCGTAGACGTATACGTCGCCGGACGGCGCGGCGGCCTTGAAGTGCTCGCGCCCGCCGACCCGGAAGTCGAGCCCGCGCTCCTCGCCGCTCGGCGGCCCGAACCAGCGCGCCTTCGCCGCCGGGTCGGCCCACGCTCGGAAGACCCGAGCGGGCAGGGCGTCGTAGGTTCGCTCGATCACAAACGTCGCGTGCTCGGTCGATCGATCACTCACTTTTCTGCTCCTTGTTCGGTGTTGTCGTCGGCTTCTTCTGCGAGGTAGTCGCCGAGGCGGTCGAGGCGGCCCTCCCACGCGCGGCGTCGCTCGGCCACCCATTGCTCGGCGCGCGTGAGCGCCGCCGGCTCGATGCTGCAGGTGCGCACCCGCCCGACCTTCACGCTGCGCACCAGGCCGCTCGCCTCGAGCACGTGGAGGTGCTGGACGACAGCCGGCAGCGACATCGCGAGCGGCCGCGCGAGCTCGCTGACCGACGCCGGGCCTTCGCTGAGACGGTCGACCATCGAGCGCCTGGAGGGATCTGCGAGCGCCTGGAAGACGAGGTCGACAGGCTCGTAATGCTTAAGCATCCACTTAAGTGTGGCATACTCGGCGGCGATGCGCGCGCTCGTGCAGAGAGTCAGCAGCGCCGCGGTGCGCGTCGAGGGCCGGCTGGTCGCCGAGATCGGCCCAGGGCTGCTCGTGCTGCTCGGCGTCGGCCACGACGACGCCGTCGAGGATGCCGATCGCCTCGCGGCGAAGGTGCGCGCGCTACGCGTCTTCGCCGACGCCGACGGCCACATGAACGAGGCGCTCGGCGATCGCGAGATCCTCTGCGTCAGCCAGTTCACCCTCTACGGCGACGCGCGGCGCGGGAATCGGCCGAGCTTCATGGGCGCGGCCCGGCCGGAGCGGGCCGAGGCGCTCTACGAGCGCTTCTGCGAGCGCGCCGCGGCCAGGCGCGGCGTCTTCGGCGCCGACATGGCGGTCGCGCTCGTCAACGATGGGCCGGTCACGCTGTTGCTCGAGACCTGAGCCGAGCGTTCGGCCCAGCGCTCGGCCCACGCGTACAGCGGCGGGAACACCTCGAGCAGGCGCCGGCCCTCGGCGCTCAGCCGGTAGCCGCCGTCGCCGAGCTCGACCACGTCGGCCGCGCGCAGCTCGCGCAGGCGCTCGTTGAGCACGCTGGAGGACATTCCCTCGCAACGCTCCTGCAGCGCGCGAAACAGCAGCGGCTCAGAGCGCAGCTCCCAGATCACCCGCAGCGTCCAGCGGCGGCCGAGCAGATCCAGCAGCGCCATCACCGGCCGGCCGCTGTGCGAGCCGCGAACGGGCAGCCCCGGAGCTGCGACGCGGGCGGCCCCCGCACGCGTCCGGCCGGCCGGCGGCGGGCTCATCTGGCCGCGCTTCGGAAAGAGAAGCGGTACGCTTGGTGCTGTGAAAATAGAAGCACGATCGATCGGAGTCTAATGCCAATCCCACAGGAACACCCGCGCATCGCACCGCTCGAGCCGCCGTATCAGCCGGACGTCGCCGCTGCGCTTGCCAAGTGGATGCCCCCGGGCGCCGAGGCCGAGCCGCTGCGCCTGTTCCGCACACTCAACGTCCACGCCGAGCTCGCAAGCCGGATGCGACCGCTCGGCGCGGGCATCCTCGGTTCCTCCGCGACCGTGCCGCCGCGGCTGCGCGAGATCGTCATCCACCGCACGTGCGCGCTGACGGGCGCCCGCTATGAGTGGGGGGTGCACGCGGCCGCGTTCGGCCGCGCGGTCGGATTCAGCGACGCACAGCTCTACTCGACGGTCCACGGCTCCGCCGGCGACGACTGCTGGGACGCCGAGCAGGCGAGCGTCTTCGAGCTCGCCGAGCAGCTGCACCGGACGAGCACGATCTCCGCGGATCTCTGGCGCGAGCTGGGCGGGCGCTTCGACGAGCGTCAGCTGCTCGAGCTGATCGTGACGGCCGGCTGGTACCACGTGATCGGCTACGTCTGCAACGGCGCGGCCGTGCAGCTCGAGGACTGGGCGACCCCTTTCCCCGAGGCGCTCGCCGCGAGCGCGGGCTGACGGGCGCCGGCCGGGCAGCAGCCCGTCCCGCCGCTCATCGCGCGGCGAGGCGTCACGGGGCGGGCATGCTGCCCGACACCGGTTCTGAGCCGACGCTGCCGATCACCGCTGCCAGCGCCGCCGCCCCGGCCGTCGTCCACGTCGCCGTGAAGCTGCCGGCGCGCAGGCCGGGCGCCTTGACGGTGAGCGTCGCGAGCACCGTATCCGCGTCGATGGGATCGGGTGCAGGGGTCAGTTTCAGCGTGCCGCTTACTGCGACGCCGGGAATCAGCCGGTCGCGACTCAGCCTGAGGACCGCGCCGCCGTGGCTGGCCTTGACCGAGCCGCCGTGAAGGCCGCTGTCGAGCGTCGCTTCGATCCCCGAGTAGCGCGAGATCGCATCGCCGGCGGTCGCCACGCCCGCGGCCGCGAGCTGCAGCGCGCTCGCCGCTGCGCCGCTGCCCCCGCTCGCCTGCAGCGGCGGCTGTTCGGCGAGCGTCGAGGGATACACGCCGACGGTGTGGATCGGCGGGACCGCGGCCGCGCAGGACGCGTCGAGTGAATCGATCGCCCCGGGATCGGCGACGAAGCGCTGCACGAGCGAGCCGCCGCATTCGGTATCGCCCTCGCCGACCACGTGCGTCGAGTTGGCGAGCTCGATGAAGCGCGCGTGTCCGCCGATCTCGGCGAGCACCTTGGGGCTGTCGACCGGCGGCGTCCAGGT
Organism: uncultured Solirubrobacteraceae bacterium; assembly: GCA_963822245.1. Classification (GTDB taxonomy): domain Bacteria; phylum Actinomycetota; class Thermoleophilia; order Solirubrobacterales; family Solirubrobacteraceae; genus Palsa-744. Next base: position 672,110 of record CAWGGR010000002.1, on the reverse strand, counting down.
GTCGAGTTCGCCGCCGAGCACGAGCACCGGCAGCGACGGCGGAAACAGCGGCAGCTTGCCCGTCGTCGGCGGTTCTGCGACCGTCGGGCTCGGCCAGCCGAGGCAGACGGTGTAGGCCTCGGTGTTCTGGTTCTGGGCGATCCATTCTGCGGTCCCGAACGGGCTGAACGTCGCGGCCCCCAGCGCCGCCTCGGCGGCCGCCAGTTCGGCCTCGCGCACGCTGCGATCGGAGCCCATGTTGAACAGCTGCGGGTAGTCGAGACAGGAGACCGCGACGTACAGCTCGACCGAGTATTCGCTCACCGGGAGGTTGAAGTAGGACTCGTCTTCGAACAGGCGCTGCGCGTACAGGCGCAGCAGCGGCGCGGCATCGTTCTGCTCGAGCAGCGCGCGCGCCGCGGCGTCGAGGCCGCGGTAGATGTGCTGGTCCTCGGCCGAGTCGCTGATCAGGTTGACGAGCCCGACGACGTCCATGCTGACCTTTTCCATCGCGCCGTGCGGCCCCGGCACGACGCCCGAGATCGGCGCGACGCGCAGCCGTTCGGCGAGTTCGCCGATGCGTGCCCAGGCGCCGCTCGCCGGCGCCGCGGCCGCGCAGGCCGCCGAGCGGCTGCAGGCCGCGGCGAAGTCCGCCGGCATCGAGTCGATGCTGCTGCGGTACCACGGGTCGAGGTTGACCGTCTCATACGTCGAGTCGAGCACGACGCTGCGCAGCAGCTTCGGAAAGTGATCGGCGAACACCTGTGCGAAGAACGATCCGTAGGAGTCGCCGTACAGGTCGACCTTGCCGAGCCCGAGCGCGTTGATCACGGCCGCGAGGTCATCGGCGGCCGGCGTCGAGGTGAACAGGTCCGAGGCGTGCACCCACGTGCCGTCGCTGTACTTCCAGCGGTGGTTCAGCTTTTCCGCGCATTCCGCGGCCGTCTGCTGGAACGCTTCGGTGCCGGTCGGGCCGGCGAACCTCTGCAGCGCCGGGCAGTTCAGCGGCGTCGATTTGCCGGTGCCGCGATTGTCGACCGCGAGCATGTTCGAATGTTCGAGCAGCGCCCCGTACATCGCGCTGTAGCCGGAGCTCGCGCCGTCGGACTTGAACGACACCGATTCGATCGACGGGTAGCCGGGGCCGCCCTCGACCGGGACGACCGTCCCCGGCGTCTGCCCGCCGAGCGGCGCCGTCGCCGGATACCACTCGTAGGCGATCGAGATCTGCGGGCCGGCGGGCGCGCGATAGTCGAGCGGCACCGACAGCGTGCCGCAGTAGGACAGCGGCGCCTCGCCGCACAGGCTGAGCGTCTGGCTGCCCACCTGCAGGTGCTCGGCGGCCGCGCCGCGCCGCGCCGCCTGCGCCGGTCCGCCGCCCAGAATCGCGAGCGCGAGCGCGCTCAGCAGTACGATCACAGGCCCGCGAGCGCCGATCCGCTGCCCCCTGCGAACCCGCCTGCCGCCACCGCGCATCGACCGCTGCCTCCGTCCCGTCGCGTTGCTCCGCGCCGAAGTCTACTTGGCATCTGGAGACGCTCGCCGCGCTCGCGATCAGCGCCGGGCGCGCGCGGCGCCGCTGACACGTTCGGGCTGGGCGCACGCCGCCGCGCCGGACGCAAGGATCTGCAATATGCAGGGCACCGCCCGACCCGCCGTCAAGCGCGACCGGCTGCTGCCGTGGATCGCCGCCGAGCGCGCCTTCAGGGCGATCGTGCTGATCGCCGTCGGGCTCACGCTCGTGACCCATCCGCACGCTGACTGGGCCGCGGAAATCACCCGCTTCGCTCAGAAACTGGGGCTCGACCCGAACAGCAACTGGATCCGCAAACTCCTCGAACGCGTGCGCACGATCGGCAGCGACAGAGACGTCCTGTTCGGCGTCCTCGCGCTCGCCTACGGCGCGCTCGAGGGCGTCGAGGCCTACGGGCTGTGGATGCAGCGCCGCTGGGCCGAGTGGCTGACCGTCTTCGCCACGTCGCTGCTGCTGATCCCCGAGATCTGGGAGCTGACGAAAGGCGCGACGCTGATCAAGGCCGGCGCGCTGATCGTCAACCTGCTCGTCGTCGCGTATCTGCTCTGGCGGCTGCGCGGCTCGGCGCATCAGCCGGCGGCCTCGCGCTGAGCGCGCGCAGCGCGGAAGACGCGCGCGTCACCGCCCACGCGGCTCTGCCAGCGCGAGCCCGCCGTGCTCGATCTCGGGACCGACGGCGCGCAGCGCGGGCACCAGCTCGCTCGTCACGAGCCCCGTCGCGGTGGTCATCTCATCGACGATCGCGAACCAGCGTCGCATGTTCGCGGGCGTGTCGAGCAGGACCGTGAGCACCGGCACGTGCCGCTGCAGCGACCAGAAGCGTTCGCCGTGCGGCGCGTGATCGCCGTGGTAACCCCAGCAGCCGCGCAGGGCGGTCGCGCCCGCGGCGCCGGCGCGGCGCAGCCGGCGAACCAGCTCGCTGTAGAGCGGCCGTCCGTCGTGGCGCACATCCTCGCTGGTGTAGACGACCAGCTTCTGCCAGTACGCGAGGCCGGGGCCGCCCTCGATCGGCGGCTGATGCGGCTCGGCGAGCAGGACACCGTCGCGCTTGCATACGCGGACGCGCTCGAGCACCATCGACGGACGCTCGAGCAGCGTCCGCAACTCGGGCAGTGCCCGGGCGAGCGCGCGCTCCTCGCCGACGCTGATGATCATCATCGGCACCTGGCCGTTGGGGGCGAGGAAGCGTGCGCGGCGGCGTGCGCCGTGAAGCGTCCCGTCGAGACCGAGCAGCACGCTCGCGCCGCCGAGTCCGTGGCGATGCAGGCACGCGACGGCGGCGACGTGCGCGGGCTGCCCGCCGGCTCGCTCCTGGCGGCCGACGAACAGGGTCAGCTTGACCGCGTCGGCGCCGGACGGCGAGCGTGGCTCGCGCTCGGCCGCGTCGACTCGACGGGCACGCTCGAGCGTTGTCAGGCCGTGCCCGCTGACCTCGCGCACGTCGCTGAGCGCCGCCTCGATCCGCTCCGGGCGGTCGACGGCGAGGGCGAGGATCGGGAGGTCTTCCGAGAGCGTCAGCAGGCGCTCGCTCTGCAGCCTGTGCTTGATCCCGAAGCCCTCGATCCCGCGCAGCAGCAGGCTTGTCTCGACGCCGTGACGGGCGAAGATCTCGATCAGCAGGTCGGCGAGCAGGCGCCCGCCGACGTGCTCGCGCTCGCCGAGGTAGATACTCAGCTTGAGCGCGTCGTCGGCCATCAACCGGCCCCGATCGCTCGTCCGAGCGCGGCTGCGCCGAGGCCGAGCGCAACGCTCAGCACGATGTTCGCGGCGACCGCGGCACGACGCTGATCCTCGGCGAGGCGATGGGACTCGAGCATCCATGTCGAGAACGTGGTGTAGGAGCCGATCACGGCCGTGCCGGCGAGCAGGTAGCCGTCGCCGCTGAGCCCGATGCCGACGAGCAGGCCGAGCACGGCGCTGCCGCTCAGGTTGATTGCGAGCGTGCCCAGCGGGAAGCGCGCGCCGCTGCCCGCCGAGACGAGCGCGTCGATCATGAAGCGCGCCAGCGAGCCGAGCCCTCCGAGTACGCCGACTGCAAGCCAGAGCGTGAGGAAGCTCACGTCGAGAGCCTCGCGCGACGGACCAGCTTGGTGGCGAGGAAGACCGCGGCGAGGCCGCCGAGGATGCTCGTCCCCGCGTAGCCGGCCGCGAGCGTCCAATGCGCCCCGTCGATCATGTGCAGCAGCTCGACCATCACCGTCGAGAACGTGCTGAGCGCGCCGCACAGCCCCGTGCCGAGCAGCGAGCGACGGTATCTCGTCGGCGGCAGGCGCTCCTGCAGGCGCGTGATCAGATAGCCGAGCAGGAGCGCCGCGAGCATGTTGACCGCGAACGTGGCCCAGGGCCAGCGGTCGGCGTGAGCGGGGACGCTCTGCTCGAGTGCGGCGCGGGCGAGCGCGCCGATGCAGCCGCCGAGGAAGATCGCCGCCAGCTCCTGGCGGTCGATCGGTGGCGAGCGCAGGCGCCTGTCGATTCCCCCGGTCCTGCGATGTTTGGCATTTTCACGCTCCACGATGCTCCCTCACTGACGTTCGAGTGACGGTCACGTAGAAGCCATCGGCGGCCCCAGCCGCGGTTATGGAGCGGGCCTCATCGCTGCGCGCGTCAGGATACCCGCCGGCGCAGTCGAACCGGGTCAGCGATCCTCCTGCGCCGGCGAGAACTCGTTCAGCGCGGCGGCGACACGCCGCAGCGCCCGCGCGGCGCGCAGCGCGCCCGCGAGCGCCTGCGGGCGCATCAGCTCGTGCGAGGGGCTGTCGAGGACGACGCGCACGACCCCGAACGGGCGCCCGCCGGCGCCGCCGGCGAGCCACACCGACTCCATGTCGACCGCGATCGCACCGCCGGCGTGTAGCTCGGCGCGGCGCTCGCCGAGCGCGAGCTTCGAGACGCACACGACATCGCCGGTGCGCACCTTCATGCCACGCCCGGTCAGGGCCGCGACGAGCTCGTGCGTGAGCTCGCAGCTGATGCGCTCCTCGGCGTGACCTTCATCGCTGGCGGCGTAGACGTCCTCGGCGACGATCACTTCGCCGGGAATCGACGAGTCATCGAGGCCGCCGCCGAAACCGAGCACGAGCATCGCCTTCGCGCCGTGACCGATCAGGCCGCCGGCCGCGGCCTTGGCGCGGGCCGGCCCCATCCCGGTCTTGCGCACGGCCGCACGACGCGCGGCCGAGGAGATCAGCAGCGCCTCGACGCGCAGCGGCGCGGCCAGCAGCAGATCGCTCACGGGGCTCCGATCCGCAGCGCCGTGAGCGCGCCGCGAGCGGCCGCGTGGCCGCTCAGCACCGCGCCCTCGAGCGTCGCCGGCCAGCCGGTCGCGGTCCACGCGCCGGCGAGCAGCAGCCCGTCGACAGCCGTTTGCGTCGCCGGCCGCAGCGCGCCGACCCCGGGGGTCGGGCGGAATGTGGCCGCATGCTCGCGCGTCACGAGGAAGCTCTCGACGTTCGCCCGCCGCGCGCGCGGCAGCAGCTCACGCAGGGCCGGGAGGTAGCGCTCGCGCAGCGCCCCCACGCTCATCTGCATCTCTCGCTCCGCCCCCGACAGCGACACGGCCAGATACTGACAGCCGGCGGGCGCGCCGGCCGCGGCGGTGCGGTCGAACAGATACTGCACGGGCGTTCCGACCCCGGCCGCGAACGGGCGCTCGAACACCTCGCGGTCATAGACGACGTGCAGGTTGACGATCGGTGAGCTCGCCAGCGCGGCGAACGCTCGCGTGCGCTCGCCGAGCAGCGGCTCGAGGATCGCCGCGGCGCGCGTGTGCCCGACGGCGACGACCGCCGCGTCCGCATCGAGGCGCGCCGGCCCGGCCCCGCCGTCCCTGCTCTCGCGCCCGTCGGCGGCGGGCGGGCGCGGCCCGCGGCCGTGCAGCTCGAAGCCGGCGCCGCGCGCCTGCAGCAGGCGCTCGGCGCGCCAGCCGAGATGCACCTCGACCCCGGCCTGCGCGAGCGCCCGCCGCGCCGGCTCGCCGATCGTCTCGCTCAGCGTCGCGGTGTGAAAGCCGATGTCGCCTGCGTCCGCGCCCGCGAACAGCCCGTTGGCGAACACGAATGCGCTCAGCGCGAGCGAGGCCTGCTCGGCGGGCAGGTTTAGCGTCGGCAGCGCGATCAGGTCCCACAGCGCGTCGACCGCCTGCCGGCCCTGTCCGTGACGGGCGAGCCACGCGGCGAACGTCACACGATCGAGCTGCAGCGCCCGCTCGCCTCGGCGCGATCGCGTCAGGCGCATCAGCGCGAGCGCGGCGCGCCCCGCGCTGAGGCGCTGCGCGAGCGTCAGATGCGGGTAGCGCGCGAGCGCCGCCGCGAGGTGCAACGGCGCGGGCAGCGAGCTGCGGCGCAGCACGAACGGCGCGGCCCCGGGCTTGAGCACGGGTATCTCCAGCCGCGGCTGGACGCTCACGAGATGCTCGCTGCCGAGCCGGCACAGCAGCGCCCGGTAGGCGTGGCAGCAGCGCAGGAAGACGTGCTGCCCGTTGTCCATCTCGAGCCCGTCTCGTTCGAACGAGTAGGCGGCGCCGCCGAGCCTGCGGCGCACCTCGACGAGCGTCACGTCGGCGCCCGCCGCGGCGCAGTCGAGCGCCGCGGTGATGCCGGCGAGGCCACCGCCGATCACGAGCACCCTGCGCCCGCTGCTCAACCGCCGCCGCCGAGCATGACCCGGGCCGCCACCCACGCCTTCTCCCGCGCCGGCAGCGACATACGCGTGCCGAGTGCCGCGGCGGGATCACGCTCGATGCGCTCGAGCAGGCGGCGGTAGATGCCGGCCATCGCGAGCACGCACGAGGCGCTGCGGCGGTCGAGCAACGGCGCGAGCGCGATCCCGCGCTCGAACCATTCGCGCGCCCGGGCGGCCTCGAAGCGCACGAGCTCCGACAGCTGTGCCAGCTCTGTCGCCTCCCCCTCCGGCGCGACTGCGAGCGCCGCCGTCAGCGCCCTACGCAGCTCGGCTGCGTCGCCGCGCCCTTCGGCGGTGAAGACGCCGAAGCGCCGCAGATCCTCGCCGGGCAGGTAGACCCGGCCGTTCTCGGCATCCTCGCGCACGTCGCGGAGGATGTTCGTCAGCTGCAGCGCGACACCGAGATCATCGGCGAGCGTGGCCGCTGCCGCGGCCTCGCCACCGGCGCGATCGCGCAGGCCGAAGATCGCCAGGCACACGCGGCCGATCGCGCCGGCGACCCTGCGGCAGTACAGCACGAGCTCCTCGAAGCTCTCATAGCTCGTGCCTTCGACGTCCATGCGCACGCCCTCGATCAGCGCGGCGAGCGCGCCCTGCGGGAGCGAGAAGCGGGCGTGAGCATCGGCGAGCGCGACGATCACGAGGTCGCCCGGCGGCGGCGCGCCGGCGTCGACCGCGGCCAGCGCCTGCGACTCGCCGTCGAGCAGCCGCAGCTTCTCCGCGTGCGCGAGCGGGCCGTCGCCGATGTCATCGACGCGGCGCGCGAAAGCGTAGGCCGCGCACATCGCCTGGCGGCGTTCGCGATCGAGCAGGCGGATGCCGTAGAAGAAGTTCGCCGCCTGCGCGCGCGTGATCGCTTCGCAGTGGGCGTACGCGCCGGCGGCGGAGGCGGCGGCGACGTTCACCGCGCTCGCCTTCTGCGCGCGTGCAACGTCGCGGCGAGCGCGCACGCACGCCGCAGCGTGCCGACGGGCGGCGGGCCGGCGAGGACTTCGTAGTCGGCCCGCTCGATCGCGGCCGCGGCGGCGCGGCCGCCCGCGACGAACGCGGCGAGCGCGATGCGCTCGCGCCCGTGCAGCTGATCGATCAGCGGCGCGCCCCGATCGAGCAGCGCGCGGGCACGCGCGAGCTCGAACGCGAGGACCGCGCGCAACGGCCCGCTGACGCGCTCGGCGGCGAGCTCCGCGTGCGTGCAGCCGAAGCGCTCGAGATCCTCGATCGGCATGTACACGCGGCCGGCCGCGAAGTCCTCGGCGATGTCCTGGCAGTGCTCGATCAGCTGCAGCGCCGTGCAGATCGCATCCGAGAGCTCGACCCGCGCGGGTGTCGCCGCGTCGAACACGCCGAGCACGAGCTCGCCGACCGGGTCGGCGGAGAGCGCACAGTAGCCGCGCAGCTGCTCCCAGGTCGCGTAGCTGCTGACGCGCTGATCGACGCGGTTCGCCTCGATCAGGCGCGCGAACGGCTCGCGCGCCAGCGCGTGCGCACGCAGCGTCGGCTGCAGGCGCACGAGCAGCGGGTGCCGAGCGGCGCCGCGAAACGCGTTGTCGAGTTCCGCTTCGAGCCAGTCGAGGGCCGCCGGCCGGTCGCCCTCGACGGCGTCGCCGAGCTCGTCGGCGAGCCGCGCGAAGCCGTAGATCGCGAGCAGGTCGGCTCGCACGCGCGCCGGCAGCACACGGCTGGCGACGGGAAAGTTCTCGCTCTCCGCGCGGGCCATGACCGCGTCGACCGCCGGGGTTCCGCCGGGAGCATCCACGATCAGCATCGCCGCTGTTGCCTCACGCGCACACCTTATGAGTCCGGCGTCGCTCGACCCGGGACGAGCACCTCCGGGTGCGCGAGCGTGATCACGTGCCGGCGCAGCGTCGCCTCGTCCACCAGGCGTGGCCTCGCCGAGACGAAGCGGTAGACGATCAGGCCGTCGATGTTCAGCCGTGCGCGCAGCTGAAAGCCGGGGGCGGGCGGCTCGCCGGCGGATGCCCGCAGCGGCGAGTAGCCCGTCTCGTCGATTTCGCTGACGAGCACGGAGCGGCCGGGAGGCAGGTTGTGCAGCCCCGGCATGTAGTACTCGAGCGGAGCGGAGCCGAGCTCGACGGTCGTGATCGCGCGCGCGCGGCCGCCGCCGCGCAGCGCCGCGGCGACGCCGCGCCAGTTGCCGCGCTGCAGGCGCGGGCTGCGATCGACATCGAGCGAGATCGCGAGGAACGCGAGGAACGTCAACACGAGGCACGACGCGAGCAGGACGCCGGCGGCACTCGAGCTGCGCTCGCGCGAGCGCGGCGAGGCGAGCAGCACGGCGATCAGCGCCGTCACCGGGATCATCGCGGCGACGAGGTTGCGCGGCGCCAGGTAGTCGGCGCCGAATGCGACGAACAGGATCGGCGCGAGCACGCCGACGGCGGCGACCGAGAGCGCGATCAGGGCGCCGCGCGGGCCGCGCGCGACCTCGTCGCCCTCGTCGCCGTCCAGCCCGTCCTCCCCGTCCTCCGCCTGCTTGGGCGCGGCGCCTGCCGGCGCGGCGAGCATGCACCACAGCCCGACGCCGACGCCGACGAGGATCGGCAGCGCGACGAGCAGCTCGATCCCGCGCCCGAGCGGCTCGCCGGAGTAGCCGGTGAGGTAGTACTGCGGAATCGCCTGCAGGCGGGCGGACAGCGCCCATTCGCCGATCCACTGTGTGCCGTGCCCGCCCTGCGCGGAGATCAGCGGCAGCAGCGCGAGGCCGACGACGGTGAGCGCGGCGATCGCGGGCAGCGCCGCGCGCCGCGTCGCCGCGCGCCGCGGCCCGGGCGCGAACGCGAGCCACAGAACCATCGGAATCAACAGGAACACGGCGAAGTAGTGGCTGAGCAGCGCGAGCGCGCCGGTCAGCGCGAACAGCGCCATGCGCCCACGCGTCGGCTCGCGCTCGGCGCGCAGGAAGCACAGCATCGCGAGGGCGGCCGTGAGGACGAACAGGGCGTAGACGCGCGCCTCCTGCGAGTACCACACGAGCAGCGGGTTGACCGCGACAAGCGCCGCACACGCGAGCGCGGTGCGCCGCCCGGCGAGCTCGCGCCCGATCGCCCATGCGACCGGAACGGTCGCGAGTCCGGCGAGCGCGGAGGGCAGGCGCAGCGCGATCTCGCCGGTGCCGAGCACGCGCGAGTCGGCCCACGCGAGCAGGTACCACAGCGGCGGCGAGTTCTCGGTGTGGACGACTGAGCGCAGCGTCGCCGAGAGGCTCGGGTGCAGGACGTGCGCCGGGGTGAACGCCTCGTCATACCAGAAGCTCTGCAGGTCGAGCGTCGCGAAGCGCAACAGCGCGGCGAGCGCGATGAGCGCCGCCAGCGGCCACCATTCGGGCAGGTTCCGCGCGGCGCTCGCGGCGGAGCCCCGGGCCGGCGAGCTGACCGTCGCGCTCACTGCGGACAGCGCCCCTCGGACGCGGCGCCGAAGCAGCCGTAGCGCTCGCTGCGCACGTCGTCCTGGACGTTCGCGCGCAGATACCAGCCGCCGTGAATCGTGCGCCGCCCGTCGCTCACCGGGCCCCAGATCGCCAGGCACAGCTGCGTCTTGGTTTTCGGCGCGCCCGGGCTCGTGTTGCCGCAGACGACCTCGCGTTCGCTGCCGGCGGCGCCGAGCAGTTCCTGGCTGATCGTGAGGTTGTGGTAGTCGTGGCCGGTGTAGTGGCGCCAGGTCTTCAGGTCGGCGATCAGGCGATCGTTGACGTGCGTCTCGCGGGCTACATCGCTGACCGTCGCGATCAGCAGGAACAGGCCGACGAGCACCAGCAGCGTCGTCTCGATCAGCCATCTGTCACCCCTCCCGGGAGGCTCCGTCTCGCGCGGGCGCAGGCGCGGTGGCAGGCGCTGCCACGGCGTTGCCTCGGCGGGGGGCGACGGCGCGCTCATTGCACGGGCGCCAGCAGCGGCGAGATCTGATGGATGACGAACAGCCCCTGCACCGCGAGCGTGGCGTAGAGCAGGCGCCGGTCGCGGCTGATGACCGCGAGCGGCAGCGGCCAGAGGATGTACCAGGCGAGCAGCCAGGTGCTCGTGACGGGAATCGCGAGCAACGCCCAGCCGGACGCGGCGATCCAGTCGTAGCCGCGCCAGGTTCGCCAGAGCAGATAAGCGAGGACCAGCAGGAGCGTGACCTTGAGCAGGCGATGGTCGACCGGGAACACCCCGGGCTTGCCGAACAGATGGGCGATCTCGGTCGCGAACCCGTCAGAGGACACGAACGACGCGTCGCGGTTGAGCGTGGCGACGACGTCGATGCCGTGCACGCCGAACGCGGCGTACCCGATCACCGCCCCGAGCGCGAGCGCGCCGAGCGCGCCGGCGATCGGCGCGAGCCGCCGGCGCGAGACGATCATGAACGGCAGCAGCACCGCGACGGTCGCCTTGACGAGCGCCCCGGCAACGACGAGCGCGGCGGCGCCCGCTTCCTTGCCGCGCGAGCGCGGCCCCACGATCGTGAGGCTGACCGCGCCCATCATCGCGAGCATCATGATCAGGTCGTTGTGCGCGCCGCCGAGGCCGTAGATCACATACAGCGGATTGGCGCCGACGATCAGGATCGCGAGCACCGGGTCGAAGCCACGCACGCGCGCGCAGCGCCAGGTGAGCGCGAGCGTGCCGAGGCTCGCGAGCAGCGCCTCGAGTTTCATCGCCCACAGCGCACCCTCGACGCCGAGCGGCGCGAGTGGATAGGAGAGCAGCGTGTACAGCGGTCCGTAGGCGGTCGCGACGTTGCGCCAGTCGTGGCCGACGTACTGGAAGACCGGGTCGGCGGTGATCGCCTCGGGGCCGTGCAGATACGGGTTGAGGCCATGCTCGACCCCCATGCGCGCGTAGGCGATGTAGCTGAAGACATCTGTCGAGATCAGGATCGGCCCGACGAACACGATCGCGTGAAGCACGCCGACCAGGACGAGCACCCAGCGTTTGGAGATATGCACGGCGCCGGCGCGCGCGACGATCAGCAGCAAACCCGCGTAAGCGGCGGTGAACACGAGCAGCGCGATCAGGAACGTGCGGTAGCCGAGGCGCACGCCGATGCCTGCCAGCCAGCCGGCGATTGCAGGGGATTTCGGGATCAGCGCCGAGACACCGGCTGCGCCGTCGAGCACGATCTCGGCGGTCGCGGCGACGAGCAGCACCGCGAGCAGGCTCGCGAGGGCCGTCACCCACCACTCAGAGCGGACGCGCAGCACGCCGCGTTCGCTCTGCGCGACGGCGCTCACGGAGCGAAAGGTCTCACAAAGCCGTCCACACCGTCTTGGTCTCCAGGTACGCGTCGAGGCCGTCGTGGCCGTGCTCGCGCCCGATCCCCGAAGCCTTGAAGCCGCCAAACGGCGCCGCCGGGTCGACAGCCCCCCAGGTGTTGATGAAGATCATGCCCGCGTGCAGCATCGCCGCGAGGCGGTGCGCGTTCGAGACGTCGCGCGTCCACACGCCGGCAGCCAGCCCGTACTCGCCGTCGTTGGCGCGCGACGCGACCTCCTCGATCGAGTCATACGGCGAGGCCACGAGCACCGGCCCGAAGATCTCCTCGCGCGAGATGCGCAGATCGTCGGAGGTGGTGGCGAACAGCGTCGGCGCGACGAAGTAGCCGCCGCTGTCAGCGAGCGCGGCCTCGCCGCCGGCGAGCACCTCGGCTCCTTCGGCGCGGCCGGCGTCGATGTAGGCAAGCACGCGCTCATGCTGCTCGGCGGAGACGAGCGGCCCGAGCTCCGTGCCCGGGTCGAGCCCGGCCCCGAGCTGCGCGGCTCCGGCTGCCGCGGCGAGCGCGCTCATCACCTCGTCGAAGCGCTCGGCCGGGACGAACAGGCGCGAGCCCGCGTTGCAGGCCTGCCCGGAGTTGAAGTAGATCGCCTGGTAGGAGCCCTTGACCGCCGCGTCGATGTCGGCGTCGGGCAGGATCACGTTGGGCGACTTGCCGCCGAGCTCGAGCGTGACGCGCTTGAGCGCCTTGCCGGCCTTCGCGCCTATCTCGCGGCCGACGACGGTCGAGCCGGTGAACGCGATCTTGTCGACGTCGGGATGATCGACGAGCGCGGCGCCGGTGGGGCCATCGCCGCTGAGGACGTTGAGCACCCCCGGCGGGAAGCCGACCTCGAGCGCGAGCTCACCGATGCGCAGCGCGCTCAGCGGTGTCTGCTCGGCGGGCTTGAGCACGACCGTGCAGCCCGCCGCGAGCGCCGGTCCGAGCTTCCATGCGGCCATCAGCAGTGGGAAGTTCCAGGGGATGATCTGCGCACACACGCCGACGGGCTCGCGGCGGGTATAGCAGTGCATGTTCCGCGCGCTCACCGGCAGCACGCCGCCCTCGATCTTGGTCGGCCAGCCGGCGAAGTAGCGCAGGTGGCCGACCGCGCCGTTGACGTCGACGTACTGCGCGAGCCCGACCGGCTTGCCGTTGTCGAGCGACTCGATCTGCGCGATCTCCTCGGCGCGCTCCTCGATCGCGTCGGCGAGGGCGTGTATCAGGCGCTCGCGCCCGGCGGCGGGCATCGATGCCCACGGGCCGTCGCTGAGCGCCGCGCGCGCGGCCGCGACGGCGCGTGCGACGTCCTCACCGCCGGCGAGCGCGACCTCGGCGATCTCGCGGCCGCTGGCCGGGTCGAGCGTCGTGAAGGTGCGCCCGTCGGCCGCGTCGAGGCGCTCTGCGCCGATCAGCAGACGGTGGGGTTTCGCGATGAACTCACGGGCGGGCGCGCCGAGTGCGTCTGGGAGTGTGTCTGCCGGGATTGTCGCCATGCGTGGAGCCTACCTCGATAGGGCATATGCTGGGCCGATGCCCGAGCCCTCAAAGGCCGTCCTGATCACAGGTTGCTCCTCCGGGATCGGCCGCGCGAGCGCGCTGCGGCTGAGTCGGGCCGGCTGGCGCGTCTACGCCACGGCGCGGCGTCCGGAGACGCTGTCCGAGCTCGCCGATGCCGGCTGCCGCACGCTCGCGCTCGACGTCACCGACGAGCAGTCGATGGTTTCGGCCGTCGCTGAGATCGAGAGCGCGCACGGCGCGGTCGGCGTGCTCATCAACAACGCCGGCTACAGCCAGAGCGGGGCGATCGAGACCGTCCCGATCGAGGCTGCGCGCAGGCAGTTCGAGACGAACGTGTTCGGCCTCGTGCGCCTGACCCAGCTCGTGCTGCCGAAGATGCGCGCCCAGCGCTGGGGCAAGATCGTCAACGTCGGCTCGATGGGCGGTCGCCTGTCATTCCCGGGCGGCGGGCACTACCACGCGACGAAGTACGCCCTCGAGGCGATCTCGGACGCGCTGCGCTTCGAGCTGCGCGGGTTCGGCATCGATGTCGTGCTGCTCGAGCCGGGACTGATCACGACCGACTTCGGCGAGGCGGCGACGACGAGCATGAGCGAGCTCGAGAGCTCCGAGGACGACCCCTACGCCGAGTTCAACGCGACCGTGGGAGCGGTCACGAAGGGGGCCTACGACGGCCCGATGCGCCATCTCGGCGGAGGCCCGGACCGCGTCGCGAAGGTGATCGAGCGGGCGATCACCCGCCGCCGCCCGCCGGCGCGGATCACGGTCACGCCGTCGGCGAAGATGCTGATCACGACGCGCAAACTGCTCAGCGATCGTGCGTGGGACGCATCGATGCGCAAACAGTTCCCGCAGCCGCAGTAGCTCCCCGCGGGGCAGCTACAACGCGAGCGCCGGGCTGGGCCGCCCGACCTCGAAGCCCTGCGCGTAGTCGACGCCGAACAGGCGCAGCATGCTGATCGTCGGCTGGTCGCCGACGAACTCCGCGATCGTCTGCGCGCCCATGCCGCGCACGAGCCGGGCGAGCGCTTCGACGACGAGCTGGTCGGTGCGCGAGGCGGGCAGGCGGCGGATGAAGTCGCCGTCGATCTTCAGATAGCTGAACGGCAGGTGCTTGAGGTACTGGAAGGAGCCGAAGCCGGCGCCGAAGTCATCGAGCGCGACCGCGCAGCCGAGCGCGAGCACGCCGGCGCAGAACGCCTTCGCGGTGTCCATGTCGGAGATCGCAGCCGTCTCGGTGACCTCGACGACGAGCAGCGACGGGTCGACCCGGTGGCGCTCGAGCGAGCGCGCGAGGTGGCCGAGCATCGTCGGATCGCTGACCGATACGGCGGAGACGTTGAGCGCGATCCGCGCGCCGGCTCGTCCGGCGTTGCCGCCGAGCAGCGCGGCGACCTTGTCGATCACCATCGTGTCGATCTCGCGGATCAGGCCGTAGCGCTCGGCCGCCGGCAGGAAGCTGCCGGGCGCGATCAGGCTGCCGTCGGCTTCGTCGGCGAGCCGCAGCAGCGCCTCGTGGTGGGAGATGCTGCCGTCGGACAGCGAGACGATCGGCTGGAAGTGGAGCACGAACCGGTCCTCGGAGAGCGCACGGCGCAGCCGCGCGAGCCATGGGCGCCGATGCAGTCCGGCCGGCGAGCAGAAGCCCTGCGCGACCGCGCGCGGGTCGACGAGCCCGCGAAAACGTCCGCTCCTGGGCGCGACCGGTGTGCGCATCAGCAGGCGCGGGGTGTTCAGCGTGGTCGTCGAGGAAGCCATCTCCGCGGAGGACTTCGACGGTCCGGCGCGGTCACCTGCGGGCGAGCGCGGTCGCCCAGTCGGCCGGCGCGGCGATGGCGCGCGGCGGCTCAGGCCCGCAGCGGCGCCTCGTACGGTCGTCGCGCGCGATCGGAGATGACCAGCAGCAGCGCGACGAGCACGAAGTTCATCACCACCGAGGAGCCGCCGTAGGCGACGAACGGCAGCGTCACGCCGGTCAGCGGGATCACGCGCGTGACGCCGCCGACGATCACGAACACCTGCATCGCGATCACGAACGAGAGCCCGGTCGCGAGCAGCTTGGAGAACGAGTCGCGCGCCAGCACCGCGGTCTTCAGGCCGCGCGCCACGAGCAGCAGATACACGAGCAGCAGCGCGACGGCGCCGACGAGCCCGAGCTCGTTGACGATCACCGCGTAGATCATGTCGCTTTCGGGGACCGGCAGGATCGACGGGCCATGGTTGGCGCCGCGTAGCAGCGAACGGTCGAAGCCGCTGCCGAGCAGCCCGCCGTCGGCCTGCGCGAACAGCGACTGTGCGAGCTGGTAGCTGCCCCCGACCTGGCGTTCATAGAGCGCTTTGTCAAACGGGTGTTCCCAGGCGAGCACGCGCGCGTGCACGTGGCTGACGTGGCCGGCGAGGAACCAGGCGCCGAGGGCGAACAGCGCGAGCCCGATCAGCGGGAAGGAAAGTCGCCCGGTGGCGACATACAGCAGCGCGAGGAACGCGCCGTAGAACATCAGCGAGGTGCCGAGCTCGCGTGTCAGCAGCAGCGTCGCCATCGCGGCTCCCCAGACGATCAGCATCGGCCCGAACTGCTTCATCGGCGGGATCGTCACACCGAGCACGCGCCGTCCGGCGGTGACGAGGATCTGGCGGTTGTCGCGCAGGTAGCTCGCGAGGAAGATCACGATCGCGACCTTGGCGAGCTCGGCGGGCTGGAAGGAGACGCTGCCGATGCGAATATCGAGATAGGCGCCGTTGACCTGCTCACCGATCCCGGGCAGCCGCGGCAGCACCGTCAGACCGATGCCGACCGCGGCGATCGTGTAGCGGTAGCGCTCCAGCACCCCTACGCCGCGCTTGCGCAGGCCGATGATCGTGGCGGCGAACAGCACCAGGCCGATCACCATCCACTGCGCCTGTTGGCGCGCGAGCACAGGGTCGATGCGGTAGACCATCACGATGCCGACGCTCGCGAGCACCGCGACGAGCGGGAACAGGTACGGGTCGGCGTGCGGCAGCGAGACGCGGATCACGAGGTGCGCGGCGAGGCACAGCCCGAGGAACAGCGCGCCGTAGGCGAGCGACGCGCTCGAGGCGGCGTTGAGCGTCAGGTTCGTCGATGCGCCGGGCGTGTCGTTGTGGGACTGGATGAAGATCGCGGTGAACCCGGCGATCACGAGCAGCGCCGAGGGCACTAGGCCGAGCAGCTCCCGGTTGCGCGCACTGATCACAGATCGAGCGTACCCACCGACCCGGCGCGTGCGCGCCGATCTGCTCGCTACCCTAGAGGCCGATCGCGTCGCCGGGGGGACGGTGCGACCGGTTCTGCTGCTATGACCCGCCCGGTGCCTAAACCCCATGGATGACGAGCGCCCGCCGCGGCTGTGGTGGGGCATGTGGAAGCGGTTCCTGCTCGCCGGCGTGCTGATCGTCGCGCTCAGCGGCGCGGCGACCGCGACGGTCACGCTGAACACGGTCAGCAGCCTCGCGGACAAGGTCTTCAAAGAACACATCTTCACGCCGCCGGGCCTGATCGCCTACAACGGCGGCCCGCAGACGTTCCTGGTGCTCGGTTCAGACCGCCGCTCGGGCGCGCACAACAGCGAAGAACGCGACGCAGCGCCGCACAGCGACACGATCCTGCTGGTGCGCTTCGACCCCAACCAGCACCAGACCTCGGTGCTGTCGATCCCGCGTGATCTGATGGTCAACATCGACACCCGCAACGGCGTCTACACGAAAGAAAAGATCAACGCGGCGTACACGATCGGCTCGAAACTGGGCGGCGCGAGCGGCGCGAGCGTGCTCGCGGCGGAAACGATCAAACGCGAAGTCTTCCCGGAACTGCAGCTCAACGGCATCGTCGACATCAACTTCGCGGGCTTCATCAAAGTCGTCGACACGCTCGGCTGTGCGTTCGTGAACGTCGATCACCGCTACTACAACGAGAACGTCGGCTCGAGCGAAACCGACTACACGAGCATCAACCTGCAGCCCGGCTACCAGAAGCTGTGCTACGAAAACGCGCTCGACTATGTGCGCTACCGGCACACCGACTCGGACTTCGTGCGCGTCGCGCGCCAGCAGGACTTCCTGCGCGACCTGCGCGAGCAGATCGACCCCTCGAACGAGCTCGGCCAAATCGAAACGGTCGCGAAGGCGGTCGGCCACGCGATCCGCTCGAACTTCCGCGCGTCGGCGAGCGAGCTGATCGAACTCTCCAAGCTGATCGCCTTCTCGCAGACGAAGCCGCTGCGCCAGGTCAAGTTCCTGACGAACAACGTCGATGAGATCTACAACGGCGGCTCGTACGTCACCTCGACGCCGGAACTCGAGAAAAAGACGCTTGCGAACTTCCTCGACGGCGACGAACAGCTGAGCCTGCCGGCGGCCAGGCCGAGCGGGCACAGCAGCAGGTCGAGCCACGGCCACCATGGCGGGGGCAGCCCGTCGCCCGCTGCGCTTGACCTCGTGCCGACGTCCTCGAGCAACGAGGCCGAAGCCGTCAAGGCGGGGCTCGAGGTGCCCTTCCACGTGCTCTACCCGACACTCGAGACGGGCCCGGCGAACCAGCAGATGGTGCGCCCCTACGCGCTGCCCGACGAGCACGGCAAAATCCATCATGCGTACGTCGTCGTCTGGCAGCAGAACGAGCTCGGCGGCTACTACGACTTCGAGGGCACCGACTGGCTCAACCCGCCGCTGTTCGCGCACAGCCGCAGCGCGATGATCGGCGGTCGCGACTACAAACTGGTCGACGACGGCGCGCACATCCATGTCGTCGGCTGGCAGCAGGGCAAAGTCCTGTACTGGCTGACGAACACGCTGCTCGAGGAACTCTCAAACGCGCAGATGCTGGCGATCGCGCGCTCGGCCCAGGGCCTGCGCTGAGCGCCGCACGGGCGGCCGGCGCGAGCCGCTAGCGTGCCGCCGCTGCGGCCTGGTCGAGCGCGGCGTTGACGAGCGCGTCCGCGTCCGCGTTCTGCGCGCGCGGAACGGTGCGGATCGACCAGCGCTCGAAGCCGCGCAGCGCCTGCATCGCCTCGGCGTGCAGCGGGCGCATCGCGGGATGCTTGACCTTGTAGATGCCGCTGACCTGCTTGGCGATCAACTCGGAGTCGCCGATGAGCTCGACCTCGCTGGCACCGAGCGCGAGCGCGCGCTCGAGACCGAGCAGCAGCGCGCGATACTCGGCGACGTTGTTCGTCGCCGTGCCGAGCAGCCGCGCCTGCTCGTCGAGCAGCTCACCCGTGGGTGATGAGACCACCGCGGCTGCGGCCGACGGGCCCGGGTTGCCGCGTGCGCCCCCGTCGATATGCACGATCACCTTCATCGCGACGTGATTATGCCCGCTGGCGGGGACGCGGCAGGGCCCTGCAGCGGCCTAGGAGGCGGCGTTTGCGAGCGGCAGCTGATCGCCGGCGACGCGTGCCCGACGGCGATCACGGACGATCCGCCGCTGCACGATGTCGGCGTCTGGGCTGCCGTAGCGCGCCCGGCGGTCGAACTCGCGGCGATCGACGATCACCGAGACGTTCTCGTCGCCCTTGTAGTGCTCGGTCAGCTTCGGAAGGAGCTCCTCGGCGAGCGGCTTTGGCACAACGCAGTAGATCATCGCTCCGCTGATGTTACCCGCCGCGCGCGAATAAGCAAGTGCTGCAACGGAGGCTACGCGCCGGCGAGCGCGAGCGCGCCGAAGTCGTCTGCGCCGGCATTGGCGATCTGCTCGGCGGCGGCGAGTTCGCTCAGCTCGGTTCCCTGCGCGATCACCTGCGCGGGAGCCGAATCATCGAGGAGGTTGACCTCGTAGCGGTACCAGCACAGCTCCCAGGCGACGACGATCGCGACGGCGCCGTCGACATGCTCGGAGGAGCGGATGTTGACGGCGGGGGCGCCGAGCGAGCGTGCGACCCCGGCGACGCGGCGCGGGAACTCGCTGGCGTTGAAGATCTCGAGCGCTAGCTCGAAATCGGCGTCGGCGGCAGCTGCCCCGCGCCGGAAGCTCGGCTCGCCGAAGGAGAACGGATCCTCGGGCTCGAGCGGCGGCTCGCCCGGGGCGGCAGGCGGCTCGGCTGTCTCGGCCTCGAGCGGGGCCGCGCCGGGATCGACGCTCACGGGCCCGTAGCCGTCGAGGAAGTCATACGGCTGCTCGCGCTCGCCGAGCGGCACGTCGGCGGTCGCGGCGGCGTCGGGCGCCGCCAGCGCATCCTCGGCGGGCGCCGGTCGGGCGACCTGGCGGAGCTTGTCGAACAGGCTGCGGCCGCGTCGCGGCCGCAGCGGCGGCAGCGCAAGCGACTGGCTCTGGCTCTCGCGCTGCCAGCCCTCGTGGGCCGCGCGCGGAGCGCACAGCTCACAGACGATCCGGCGCCGCCCGGCCGCAAGGAAGATGTCGGGCTGCTCGCCGCGCAGCAGGCGCCGCTCGCACACGTCGCACGCGATATCGGGCTGTGAGGTGACGATCGTGCGGGTGGCCACGGCTCAGGAGGGTAGCCGGGCGCGGGCGAAAGCGCTGTGCGGTGTGCCGGCGGGCTGCGCGCGCTCAGGCGTCGAAGGACTCCTCCTGCATGCGCGAGCGCAGGCGCAGAACGGCCTTCGTATGCATCTGCGAGACGCGTGACTCGGTCACCCCGAGCACCTCGCCGATCTCGCGCAGGGTCAGGTTCTCGTAGTAGTAGAGCGCGATCACGAGCTTCTCGCGCTCGGGCAGCTTCGCGATCGAGTCCGCGATCCTGTCCTTCAGATCGCCGACGTCGAGTGCCCGCGCGGGGTCCGGCGCTCCGGGGTCCTCGATCGTGTCCATCAGCGACACCTGATCGCCGCTCGAGTCCGACACGCTCCACAGCTCGTCGAGCGCGACGATCGAGGAATGCGAGATCGCGAGCAGCGATTCGTTGAGTTCGTCGACGCTGATCCCCATCTCCGCGGCGATCTCCTTGTCGGTCGGAGCGCGCTGGAGGAGATGCTCGAGCTTCGCGTTGGCGCGCTCGACCTCGCGGGCACGGGCACGCACGCTGCGCGGCACCCAGTCGAGCGAGCGCAGCTCGTCGATGATCGCGCCCTTGATGCGCATGATCGCGTACGTCTCGAACTTGATGTCGCGGGACAGGTCGAAGCGCTCGATGGCCGAGATCAGGCCCACCAGGCCGTAGGAGATCAGGTCTGCCTCCTCGACGTGCGGCGGCAGCCCGGCGGCGGTGCGCCCGGCCACATACTTCACGAGTGGCGAGTAGGCGACGACCAGCCGCTCGCGTACGCGGCTGTCACCATCATTCTTATAGCGCCGCCAGAGTTCGCGCAGCTCGATCGGTTTGACGTTCGTCTCCAGGGCTATATCCCCCCTGTTCAGGCCCGAGGGTGACTGCGCGCATAGGCGCTTCTAAGCCTGGCGGACTCTACCCGAGTGTAAATCTGGGTGCTCGACACGCTCGCGTGGCCGAGCAGCTCCTGGATGCTGCGCAGGTCGGCGCCGCCGTCGAGCAGATGCGTCGCGAAGCTGTGGCGCAGAGCGTGCGGCGAGCTTCCCGCGCCGACGCCGATGCGTGCCGACCATGTTCGCAGCCGGCGCCGCACGTCGCTCGTCCCGAGCGCGCGGCCGGTCCTGCTCAGGAACAGCGCGTCGGCCGGCTGCCCGCCGGCGCGCCTGCGCGCGGACGCGAGCGTGTCGGCGCCGCTCGTGTGCGCGGGGGCTACGAGCGCGCCCCGTGCGCGCTCCAGGTAGGCCCTGACGGCCATCATCGCCGGCTCGCCGACGGGCACGAAGCGCGTCTTGCGGCCCTTGCCCTCGACCCGCAGCTGCTCGCCGTCGTGGTCGACGTCGCGCATCGTCAGCGACACGATCTCCTCGGCGCGCAGGCCGCACGAGTAGGCGAGCTCGAAGATCGCGCGGTCGCGCAGCTCGAGCGGGCGGGCGGGCATCCCGTCGGGAATGCCGTCGAGCAGGCGCCCGGCATCGCGCGCGCTGAGGACGCGTGGCAGGTGCGTGCCGCGGCGGGGCGTGGAGACCAGGTCGGCCGGATTCTGCGCGATCGCACCGTGCTCGCGCTGGCTGGAGAACAGCGCGCGCAGCGCCGCGAGCTTCCGCGCGGAGGTGCTCGGCGCGGCGCTCTGCTCCGACAGCCTGGCGATGTAGCGGCGGACGTCCTTCGGTCCGACGTCGCCGGGCTCGAGCCCCTGCTCGGCGCACCAGCGCGCGAACTGGCGCACGTCGACGCGGTAGGCGCGGCGAGTGCGCTCGGCGCTGTCGCGCCGGATCAGGTCCTCGTCGAGTCGCGTCAGCGCCTGATCCCAGACGGCGCCGAGCGGCGGCTGCTGCTCGGCGGTTGCGGTCGAGGTTGCCATCGCCAGCCGTAATTCGCCGTCAGCCGTGCTCCGCCTGCCTGCGGCTGAGGACGCCCGGCTGTCGCGTGCGGCGGACACCGGCTGCATTATCGTGTCCGCGGGTAGATCGATGGCGATGAGCGTCCCCCAACCCAGCGGCTCCGCGGCCGGCCACACGGCGGACGCGCTCGACACGGGCGCACGCGTCCCCTATGGGCCGCTCGGGCGCTCGCCCTGGCTCGACATCGACTGGCGCACGCACCAGCGCTGGGTGACGGTCGCGGGAGCGCCGCTGAACGTGATCGAGCTCGGCGGCGAGAACGCCGACTCGCGCCAGGCGATCGTGTTCGTGCACGGCCTGTCGGGATGCTGGATGAACTGGCTCGAGCAGCTGCCGCGGTTCGCGGGCGAGCATCGCGTCGTCGCGCTCGACCTGCCCGGCTTCGGATATTCGCCGATCGCAGCCGAGCCGATCTCGATGCCCGGCTATGCGCGGCTGCTCGACGGGCTGCTCGCCGAGCTCGGGATCGACGCGGCGGCTGTCGTCGGCAACTCGATGGGCGGCTTCATCGCGACCGAGCTCGCGATCTCCTGCCCGCAGCGGGTCGAGCGGCTCGTGCTCGTCTCCGCGGCGGGCATCTCCACGCGCGGCAACGCGCGCACCGAGCGGGCCCTGCCGCGCGTGCAGCGCGCCGAGCGGCTGCTGGCGGCGAGCGCTGCGTGGATGGCGTCACGCTCAGACGCCGTCGCACGGCGTCCGCGGCTGCGCCAGGCGACGATGAGCGTCGTCGCGGCCCACCCCTCGCTGCTGCCGGCGCCGCTCGCGGCCGAGCAGCTGCGCGGCGCGGGCAAGCCCGGCTTCATGGGAGCGCTCGGCGCGATCCTCGACTATGACGTGCGCGAGCGTCTCGGGCAGATCGCCTGCCCGACGCTGATCGTCTGGGGCGAGCGCGACCGCCTGATCAACGTCCGCGACGCGGATGTCTTCGCGGGGCTGATCCCGAACTCGCGCAAGGTCGTCTTCGCGGACACCGGCCACGTCGCGATGCTGGAGCGCCCGGTCCCCTTCAACGCGCTGCTCGACGGCTTCCTGCGCGAGTAGTGCGTCAGCGCGCGACGGCGCCTTCGGCGGCGCTGCCGACGAGCTTCGCGTACTTCTGGATCGCCACATCGATGTGTTCGTCGGCGCGGGGCGCGGGCACATAGGCCTTGACGCGCTCGCTGATCTGCTCGTCGGAGAGCGCGACGTCGAGGCGGCGGGCGTCGACGTCGATCGTGATCTGATCGCCGTCGGCGATCGCGCCGATCGGCCCGCCACGCGCGGCCTCGGGCGCGACGTGGGCCGCCATGAACCCGTGGCTTGCGCCGGAGAAGCGCCCGTCGGTGATCAGCGCGACCGTCTCGCCGAGGCCCTCGCCGACGATCGCGGCGGTGACGGCGAGCATCTCGCGCATGCCGGGGCCGCCGGCCGGGCCCTCGTTGCGGATCACGACGACGTCATCGTCCTTGATCTGTTTGGCGAGCACGGCGGCCATCGCGGGCTCCTCGCCGTCGAACACTCGAGCCGGGCCGGTGTGCCGGCGCCGCTCGTGCCCGGCGAGCTTCACGACGCAACCATCCGGGGCGATGTTGCCGCGCAGGATCGCAAAGCCACCACTGGGCTTGAGCGGCTCCTCGAGCCCGCGAACGACGCGCTGACCCTCGCTCTCGATCGCTTCGCGCGCATGCTCGCCGATCGTGCGCCCGGTGACCGTCGGCGCATCGCCATGCAGGATGCCGGCGTCGAGCAGGCGCTTGAGCACGAGCGGCACGCCGCCCGCTTCGTAGAGGTCGGTGGCGACGAACTGCCCGCCGGGCTGCAGGTCGCAGAGCAGCGGCGTGCGCTCGGAGATGCGGTCGAACTCGTCGATCGCGAGCGGCACGCCGACTTCGCGGGCGACCGCGAGCAGATGCAGGACGCCGTTGGTCGAGCCGCCGCTGGTGGCGACCGAGGCGACGGCGTTCTCGAGCGCGGCCTTGGTGATGATGTCGCTCGGGCGCTGCCCACGGCGCAACACGTCCATCACGAGTTCGCCGGTCTCGACGGCGACATCGAGCTTGCGCCCGTCCTCGGCCGGCACCATCGCCGAGCCCGCAGCGGAGATGCCGAGCGCCTCGAACGCCATCGCCATCGTGTTCGCGGTGAACTGCCCGCCGCACGCGCCCGCGCCCGGCGAGGCGGCCTCCTCCAGCTCGTGCAGTTCCGCCTCGCTGATCTTGCCCGCGGCGTACTCGCCGACGGCCTCGAAGACCTGCTGAATCGTCACCTCCGCACCCTTGTAGTGGCCAGGGCGGATCGAGCCGCCGTACAGCATCAGGCCGGGGATGTTCAGGCGCGCAAGCGCCATCACGGTGCCGGGAATCGTCTTGTCGCAGCCGCTGATCGTGACGAGCGCATCGAAGTGGTGGGCGCTTGCGACGAGCTCGATCGAGTCCGCGATCAGCTCGCGTGAGACCAGCGAGGCGCGCATCCCGGCGGTGCCCATCGTGATCCCGTCGGAGATCGCGATCGTGTTGAGCTCCATCGGCGTGCCGCCCGCCGCGCGGATCCCCTCCTTGACCTTGGCCGCGAGGACGCGGTTGTTGAAGTTGCACGGCATCGTCTCGATCCACGAGTGGGCGACGCCGACGATCGGCTTGGCGAGATCCTCGGCGGAGTAGCCGATGCCGTGCAGATAGGCGCGCGCGGCGGCGCGCTCGGGCCCCTCGGTGAGGGCGCGGCTCCTGTGCTTGACATCGAAGGCTGCGGGGGTGCTCACGCGGCGCCCACACTACCGCGCCGCCGGGAGATGGCCGCGCGGCCGGCATGCTTCTGCTCCCAGCGCGACAGGCGCACGAGGTCGCGGCGGACGCGGTCGGGGTCGATCTGACGGCCCGGGAGGTGCATGTTCGCCTCGCCGATCAGGCGTCGCTCATCGGCGGTCAGCGCCATCCACTTCGCGAGCACGTCGTCGGAGTGCGGGAGTTTGGTGCTGCCGTAGGGCTTGCTGTTGTCGGGAAACGCGACGCAGTACTCGTTGAGCAGTTCGCCGGTCGCGGGCATGTAGGCGACGATCGGCTTGTGCGGGTAGATCAGGTAGGCGTAGGCGGGGTCCGCGGCGCTGCCGGGCTCGGCGAGCGCGCCCCACACGCGCAGGAAGCCGAGATCGCGATACATCGCCCAGTCCTGCTCGGCGACACACGAGCGCAGCAGTGCGCGTGCGCGCTGCTCGGCGCGACGTTCGCGACCGGGGTCATAGCCGCTCAGCATCGAGGCGCTGCCGCGCTCGCTCCACAGCCGACGGCCCCGAACGGCGGCCTGTTTGAGCGTCGGGCGCAGCAGCTCCCAGACGAGCACGACGAGAACGACCGCGGCCGTGCCCAGGGCGAGCGCCATCAGCGCTAGGCAGTCGCGCCGGGTGCGCCGCCGGCGGCGCGCGGGAAGAAGATCACGCGCTCGGCGTCGCGTGGAACCTCGGCGAAGCTCTTGACGAGCTCGGCCTCGCGACGGCCGCCCGGGACGCCCGTCGGCACGGCGGCCCACATCCCGGCATCGAGCTCGCGGCGGAACGCCTCGATCAGCTCCTGCTCCTCCTCGGGCACCTCAACGTCGCCCTCGGCGAGCACGATCTCACCGTGACCGGGCTTCATGCGCAGGAGCTTCATCGTCAACCGATTATGGCAAACCGGCGGGCGCGATTCGCCGTGTGGACGCCGCGGCCGGCGGATCGCTCAGCGCCGGCGCATTGCGGCCAGGTCGAGCACGTCGACGGGGCCGGCGCCGGCGCCGACGTCGCGCAGGCCGCGCGCGACCGCTTCGCCGGCGAGCGCGCGCGCGATCCGCGTGGCCTCGAGCGGCGTGCGCCCGAGCGCGAGCTGCGCGGCGAGCACCGAGGAGTGCGTGCAGCCGGAGCCATGGGCGGCGCCGTCGGGATGGCGCTCGCCGTCGATCTCCACGAGCTGGCGGCCTGCCTCGAGGAACAGGTCGCTGGCGCGCCGGCGGTGCCCGCCGGTCAGCACGACCGCGCGTGGCCCGAGCGCGAGCACGGCCGCGGCGAGCGCCCGTGCCTCGCCCTCCTCGTCGTCATCGAGCGGCTGGGCAGGCGCGCCGGCGAGCACCCGCGCCTCGGGCACGTTCGGCGTCAACACGCTCGCGCGCGGCAGGATCTGCTCGCGCAGCGCCGCCTCGGCGTCGGGCGCGAGCAGGCGCGCGCCCGACTCGGCGACCATCACCGGATCGACGACGACCGGCGTGCCCGGCGGCAGCTCGTCGAGCACGCCGGCGACCGCGAGCGTGACCTCGGCGCTGCCGAGCATGCCGACCTTGACGGCGTCGATGCGGATGTCGGCGAGGACGGCGCGAGCCTGCGCGGCGACGAGGACGCCGGGCAGCGGATGCACGGACGTGACCGCAACCGTGTTCTGCGCCGTGATCGCGGTGATCGCGCTCGTCCCGTGCACGCCGCAGCGCGCGAACGCCTTGAGGTCCGCCTGGATCCCGGCGCCGCCGCCGGAGTCCGAGCCGGCGATGCTGAGGGCGGTCGGCGTCAGGGCTCTGAGGGGGTCGCCCGCAGCTCGCGCGGCACGCGGATCGAATAGCTGCCGACGGCCGTCACGAGCAGCCGGCCGTCCTCGTGGCGAACCTCGGATTTGAGGATCCCGACCGAGCGGTTGCGGCGATCGAGCACGGTCTTGCAGACGATCTCGCCCTCGGTCGCGGTCTGGATGTAGTTGATCGAGATGCTGATCGTCGCGATCCGCTCCTCGCGGCTCGTCTGCGCCCACAGCGTCGAGCCCATGCAGTAGTCGACGAGCGCGTACGTGACGACGCCCGAGAGCAGGCCGCCGCGGTTGATCAGCTCGGGGCGGATCTCGAGGCGAATCGTCTCCGCGTCCTCCCAGCGCATGCCGATGAAGGTGGTGATGCCGTCGAGCGAGCGCGGGCCGCCGGGCTTGGCCGGCGGGCCGGCGGCGGATGCGCCCGTGGGCTCGCCTGCGTCGGCTGGTGCGGGATCTTCGACCACGCGCGCAGAGGCTACGCGAGCCCGCGCGGTCGTGCTCGGCGACATCGTCCGTTGCACCCCTCTTGACATTACCGATAATCTCGATATATTATGTGGTGAATGTCCCAGCTCGAGCTTTCCGTGATGGCCGGCCCCATCCCCCTGAGGTGCCGGTCGAGGTGCGCCACCGCGGCGCCGGTCAGCGCAGGCGGGCGATGTTCACGTCGTATCTGACGTTCCGCACCACCTCCCGTCCGGGGAGGGCACGCGCCCTCCCCGGACGCCCGTTCTCGAGCACCTCCTCCCCCTCGGCGCCGGCCAGGCGCCGGCGACGACCCAGCCCGAAAGGAAGCCCATGCCCAGGATCATCATCACCACCGACGCGCCCCAGCCGGCCGGCGGTGCGCGCGCGCTGCTCGATGAGCGCATCCACTCCGTGCACCTGAACAGCGACCACTCCGCATCGCAGCTGATCGAGCGCCTCGCGTGGGCGATCAGCGACGCCGAGGACGTCGAGCTCGAAACGCGCGCGCTGGCGGGCGCGCACGCGACGCATGGGCGGCGCCGCGCGGCGTGAGGCGGCTGCGGCCGCGCCGCGGAGCGGGTGCTTGAGCGCGGCCGGCCCCTCCGCGCACGCGACCGGACGCCGCCGTGCGCGCGTCCCGTCCCAAGCCGAGTGCAGGCTTGGCAGATCGGCTCGATCCACCCCCACGGACAGCCCCGGCGAGGACGGGATCCGCGTCGCACGCTCGGCGCGCGCGGCGAGCAGTTCGCTGCAGAGCACTTCCAGCGACTCGGCTTCGCCGTGCTCGCCCGCAACGTTCGCACCCGCGCGGGTGAGATCGACCTGATCGCGTGCGACCGCTGCACACTCGTGTTCGTCGAGGTCAAGGCGCGCCGGCTGCCCGCCGGCGCGAACCGAGTGCCGGCCGGGCAACAACCGCTCGCGTGGCTGCGCCAGCGCCAGCGACGGCGCCTGCGCCGGCTCGCGGGGGCGTGGCTCGCGGCGGACCGGAGCACGCGCCCGACGGTGCGCGCGATCCGCTTCGACGCCGTCGGCGTGATCCTCGACGAGGACGACAGGCTGCTGCGCCTGGATCACATCGAGAGCGCGTGGTGAGGCGCGACCCCGGGATCTCGGCGCAGCGCCACGCACGCGAGCGGTTCGCGCGCGGCGCCGGTCACACCTTGCCCGGCTCAGCCCTGCTCTCCTCGGCGTCCAGATCGGCGAAGGCGACCGCGGCCATGTCCGCCGGTGAGTCCGCGCGCTCACCGCTTTCGCGCACGAGCGGCTCGAGCACCCGGTTGGCGACGAGCCCGAGGCATCCGAGGTTGGCGAAACCCGGGCCCTGGCTGAAGGCGGCCAGCGCCGGTATGTGCAGACGGGGCTGCAGCCCGTCGACTTCGAGCGCGCGCCCGATCGCCACGTCGACGCCCGCCGGCCTCTCCCAGAAGCCACCGGTGCGACGCTCGATCTCGGCGCGGTCTGCCGGCTCGAACAGCTCGCGCAGCTGTGTCAGTACGTCGAAGCCGGTGCAGTTCACCAGATAGTCGTGGCGCTCCTCACCGCTGCCGGTGGTGGAATCGCAAGCGACGCGCACCCCCCCGCCGTCCCCGGCGCTAGCGACGTGCACAACGCGGCCGGTCACGAACCGGCAGTGCTCGTCGCTGGCGATCGTCGACAGCGTGTCGGGGTCGAACACGCCCCGGTCGCTGTGCTTGATGAAGTCGCGCCGCGTCTGCTCGTCCAGCGACTCCCAGCCGACGTCGTCGGGGTTGGAGTAGATGCGGTTCTCGAGGAAGCTCTGCCCGCGGCTGAGCGGGAGCATCGGCGTGTAGACCGTCAGGTGCGCCTCGGGTCTGAGCGCGCGCAGGAACACCAGGCAGCTGAGCGCGCTCTCGCCACCGCCGACGATCGCGACGTCGGCGCTCTCACCGGCGGGGATCCGCTCGAAGTCGCTGCGGGCGCTGTCGCAGTGGAACATCCTCGGAACGGCATCGGCGTCGTGCGGCAGCAGACGGTGGACGCCCGGGCCCGTCAGCACGAGCGCGTCGCCGCGATACTGCGGCTCGGCCGAGGAGTCGGCCACGTCGACTACCCACCGCTGATCGTCGCCCTGCAGCGATACACGCGTCGCACGGCCGGCGATGAGCGTCACACCGGCCGTCGCACGTGCAAGCACCCACGCGAGGTAGTGACCGTAGTCGCGGTGCAGCACCTGAGGCGACCCGGCGTTGACCCAGCGGGCGTAGCCGCGGCCGCTGATCAGGTACTGCTGCCAGGAGAACGACAGCATCGCATGGTCGACGTCCGCTCCGCGCTCGCCGAAGACGTCGTAGCTCTGATACGGGAAGCCGACATCCTTGATCGCGGGGATCGCCAGCGGCTCCTCGCCGGAGGTCGCGCCGTTGAGGCCGAGCCACGAGGCGGCCGGCCGATTGCCCTCGATGATCGTGAGCGAAACCGGTCCAAGCCCGAGACTGTTCAGCACGTGCACCTTCGCGGCGATCGCGGCGGCCTTGGCTCCGGCGCCGACGATGATCAGGTTGGCCTGCGCCATCAGGCCGTCTGCGCCTCGCCGCGGAGCCTGGGCGCGTCGCCCGGAGCAGACCGGCGGCGGGTGACGGTCACGCGCCCTTCCTGGCTCGGCATGAACGCGATCGCACTTCTGGTCGCCTGCTCGGAGCGAGACGACACGGCCTGCAGCTCGACCGTGCTCAGGACTGTCCTGATCACGATCCTCATCTGCATCTGGGCAAAGCTCGCGGCCACGCAGCGGCGCACCCCGCCGCCGAACGGTATCCACGTGTAGG
The DNA here is from genome assembly GCA_963822245.1 of uncultured Solirubrobacteraceae bacterium. Taxonomy (GTDB): domain Bacteria; phylum Actinomycetota; class Thermoleophilia; order Solirubrobacterales; family Solirubrobacteraceae; genus Palsa-744. Next base: position 643,010 of record CAWGGR010000002.1, on the reverse strand, counting down.
TGCCGGGGGGATTGTCGAGGAAGCGCTCGGGCAGGAATCTGCGGGGCTGCGGGTACAGATCCTCGCGCAGGTGAATCAGGTAAACGCAAGGCGCCACGATCAGGCCGGGCGGAATCGTGTAGCCGCCAAGCTCCATCGGCTGATCCAGCCGGCGCATCACCAGCGGCGCAGCCGGACATAGGCGCAGTGTCTCTTTGACCACCGCGTCGGTGTAGCTGTCATCTGCGCCGTCGAGCGCCTCCTCACGCAGTCGGGCCAGCTTGTCGGGGTGGCGCAGCAGCCGCTCGAACGACCACGCCAGCGAGGTCGCGGTCGGTCCGTCCGAGAGCAGTGTGATCAGTTCGTCGCGCATTTCGCGCTCGCTCATCGGCGAGCCGTCTTCGTCGTAGGCCCGCTCGAGCATCGAAAGGATGTCGTCGCGTTCGTGTGCTTCGCCTCGGGCGCGCCGACGGCGCACCTCTTCCAGCAGCGCTTCCTCAACCGGCTCCATCACGGCCCGAAATCCGGCGTCGCGCGACAGCCAGCGCGGCCCGAAAGCGCTCATCAGCGCGACCCGCCGCGGGTTGTTGAGCCACTTGGTCAGGCCGCTCAGGCGCGCGCGCAGGCGATCGAGATGCTCGGTGTCGGCGTCGCCGAACACGGCGCGCATGATTATCTCCATGCTCACCGCCTGCATTCGCGGCCATAGCGCGAACGGCTCGCCGACGGGCCACGTGGCGATCTCCCTGAGCGTGACCGCCACCATCGTCTCGCCGTAGCCCTGCATCCGCTCGCCATGAAACGAGGGCAGCATGAACTTCCGATGGGCCATGTGATCGGGCTCGTCCAGCAGCATCATCGAGCTCGGACCGAGCAGCGGGGCGAGCATCGGGTTCGTCTCGCGCGCACCGGAGCTCTGCGACTCGGCTCCCGCGGTGAACAGGCGCCTGACGTCCTCCGGATCGCTGAGGAGCACCCATGGGCTGCCGCGGCGAATGTGCAGCGTGAAGATGTCGCCGTGACGGCGGCGCGCGGACTCCAGCAGGGGCAGCGGACGGCGCGCCCAGCCGACGGCCTGCAGCGCCCTCGGCATCCGCGGCCCGGGCGGCAGAGCGCTGCCGGCGGGCGTCGCGCGGGTGCCGGTCATGTGCAGCGAGTCCTCGCGCTGCGATCGCCGCGGTTCACGGCGCGCCAGAGTGCTGCGGCGCCGGATCTCCCGGGGGCTGCGGTCATCATGCTTGATAGGGTTAGCGTGGTCATGTGCCGCTCATCATCGCCCTGCGATCGTCACCGCCGCGCCGCTTTCGTCCCGATATTGGGCAGCATTTCTCGGCTCTGAACGGGCAGTCATGATACTCGATAGGTCCCGGGCAACACGCTTGAACTCGACGGACGCCTAGGGGAGGGCGCGGGGTGGGCGCGATCAACCTGTTTGACTATTTCGAAGAGGTGCCGCTACGGGCCGGCGAGCCGGTCCGCTGGGCCGCGTGGGCGCCGCGGACCCCCAACCCTCGCTTCGACGTGAAGCTCGTGCCACGCTCGGACGCCTGGCGCGAGGACCCCGATTCGCTCGCCGCGCTCGAGCAGATCGAATCGGAGCCCTGGGTGAACAAGGTCGCGCGCAGCAGCAAGGGTGCCTCGTTGCGCCTCGACGACGACTGGATCGAGGCGACGGGCGAATCCCTCACGGCCGGCGACGCGCCGCTCGCCGACCTGGCGAGCGGACGCCGCTTCTCGGTTCAGTTCTGGGATGCGAATGCGACGAAGGCGCTCCACGTCGGCCACCTGCGCAATCTCGCGATCGGCAACGCGCTGGCCGCGTCGTTCGCACAGGCGGGAGCCGAAGTCGAGCGCCGCAGTCTGATCTCCGACATCGGCCGCAGCATGGGAGAGGCGATGGCAGGGGTCTTGAACAGCCGCCAGCACGAGCACTCCTGGCCGGACGGAAATGAAAAGAGCGACCACTTCGTCGGCCTCTGCTACGCCGAGTACGTCGCCGCCTCGGGGTCGTTCACCGGAGCCGAGATCGAGCACCCCGAAGACTCGATGACACGCGAGCTGACGATGCGCCAGGACACCGCGGACGAACTTCTGAAGGCGTTCCTTGCGGGCGAGAGCGAGGCGGTGGAGCTGTGGTACAAGACGCGCGCGTGGGTGATCGCGGGTCAGCGCAAGACGCTCGCACGACTGGGCATCTCCTTCGACCGGGTCTTCTTCGAGTCGGACTTCCTCGCCGACGCCGCCGAGCTCACAGCCTCGGGCCTCAGCGAGGGCAGACTCAAGCGACGTGAGGACGGTGTGGTCGTTTACGCGACAGGGCTCGAGGATTTCGAGGAGTTCCCGCTCGTGCGCGCCGACGGAGTGCCCACCCAGCACATGCGCTCGCTCGTCTACTGGCTGGCCGCGCCCGAGCTCGACGGCATGACGTCGATGCAGGTTTGCGGCACCGAGTGGGTTTCACACGTCACCTGCCGGCGCAAGCTGATGCACGAGCTGACTCCGGGAGAACGTGACATTCACCCAACCCATGACATCTTCAACGGCATGGTCTCGAGGCAGAAGCGCGCGGTCACCTCGAGTGAGGGCGCGCTTCTGATCGACGAGCTCACCGATTGGCTCGACGCGGAGATCGACGGCGATCCCGCGCGGCTCGAGGTGCGCCGCCAGCATCCCGAGCCGGAGCGCATCGCCGCGCAGATCGCGCTCGGATATTTCCTGCCGTACCCGGTCGCACCGAGCGTCGACTTCGACACCGCCAAGCTCCTGCAGCCGAACGACAGCCTCGGCTGGGACCTCGCCCGCGCTCGCGCTCGGCACACCGGCGTCGAGGCGCCCGCCGGCAGGCCGTCCGCAGATCCCGCCTATCGCTTCGCGGTCGTCCAGTCGGAGCTGCACAGGCGCAACCTGCGCCTCGCGGTCGATCGCCTCGACGTCGGCCCGCTCGCTCGCTACCTGAAACACCTCGCGCACTGGTATCTCGAGGCGGACCACGGGCCGCGTGTCGAGGAGATCGTGCAGAAGGTGCTTGGCGACAGTGCCCGCAGCCTCGGCCTGGAGAGCCAACCGTGAGCACGCTGCTGATCGACAACTACGACTCCTACACGTACAACGTCTTTCACCTGCTCGCATCCGTCTCCGGCGAGGAGCCGATCGTGGTTCACAACGACATGGTGTCCTGGACGGCGCTGTCGCGCTGGGACTTCGATGCGATCGTGCTCTCGCCGGGCCCCGGCCGGCCGCAGCGATGGCACGACTTCGGCGTGTGCTCGGACATCCTGCGCTTCAGCGAGATCCCCGTGCTCGGCGTCTGCCTCGGACACCAGGGCCTCGGCCAGGTGCTCAGCGGCATGGTCGCGACCGCGCCGATCGCGATGCACGGACGCCTCAGCCAGGTCCAGCACCTCGGCAGCGACCTGTTCGCCGGCATCCCGCAGGACTTCTCGGTGGTCCGCTATCACTCGCTCGCGGTCAGCGGAGCGCTCGGCCCCGAAGGCCGGGTGACGGCCTGGACCGACGACGGCGTGGTGATGGGGCTGGAGCACCGAAGCCGCCCGCTCTGGGGGGTGCAGTTCCACCCCGAGTCAGTGGCGACCGAGCATGGGCACAAGCTGATCGAGAACTTCTATGAGCTCGCGCGCCGCCACCGCCCGCCGCGCTCGAGCCGCGCGCGCAGGGTCGCCCCGCCTACCGGCGCGAGCACTGCGCCGCGAGCACCGCGCGCATCCCCGCAACCTGATCGCAAGCTCGAGCTGAGCGTGCGCTCGATCGAGGGCGAGCCGTCCACCGAGGCGATCTTCGAACGTCTCTTCGGCGCGGCCGAGCACGCGTTCTGGCTCGACAGCGCGGAAGCGCCGACCCGGCTCGGGCAGTGCTCCTACCTCGGGACGAGCAGCGGTCCGGACCGTTGCCTGCTCGAGTACGACGTCGAGGCGAGGGCGGTGAGCGTGCACCGCGCGGAGGCGCATGCGGTCGAGCACGGATCGATCTTCGACGTCCTCGAGCGCGAGCTCGCAGCCAGCGCGATCGAGCCGCCGGCGGGGCTGGCGGGGGGACTCGTCGGCGGGTTCGTCGGCTATATCGGCTACGAGTGCAAGGCCGACTGCGGCTCTCCGAACGTTCACCGCTCGGAGGTCCCCGACGCCTATCTGATGCTGGCCAACCGCATCGTCGCCGTCGACCACGTCCGCCACCGCACGCATCTGCTCGCGCTCGGCAGCGGCGGCGCGCCGGAGCTCGAGCCGTGGCTGGACGAGGCAGAGGCGGTCGTACGAGAGCTGCTTGACGCCCCCGTGCCGCCCCCCGCTGCGCCGCGCTCGCGCGCCGCTGAGGGGTCATCGGCCGAGCCGGTGATATTCGGCTGCGGGCGCGGACGCGAGCAGTACCTCGCAGACATCGCGCGCTGCCAGGCGGCGCTCGCCGCCGGCGAGTCCTACGAGGTCTGTCTAACCGACCAGTTCTCGACCACCGCGAGTCCGGAGCCGTTCACGCTCTACCGCCTGTTGCGGCAGAGCAACCCGGCGCCGTTCGCCGCGTATCTCAAGCTCGGCGAGCTTGCGGTGCTGAGCTCCTCACCGGAGCGCTTCCTGTCGGTCGACCGCGACCGTCGCGTGCAGGCCCGCCCGATCAAGGGGACGACGCCGCGCTCGAGCGATCCCGCGCGCGACCAGGAGCTCGGCGCCGAGCTCCTCAACGACGAGAAGACATTCGCCGAGCACCTCATGATCGTCGACCTCCTGCGCAACGACCTCGGGCGCGTCTGCATGCTCGACAGCGTTCGCGTTCCGGAGCTGATGGCGGTCGAGCCGTACGCGACCGTGCACCAGCTCACATCGACGATCACCGGAGTGCTCGAGCCTGAGCGCACGCCGGTGGAGTGCGTTCGCGCGTGCTTCCCCGGCGGCTCGATGACCGGCGCGCCGAAGCTGCGCACGATGGGGATCATCGATGACATCGAGCGGGTTGCGCGCGGCGTCTACTCCGGCGCACTCGGCTACTTCGGCCTCGACGGCAGCGTCGATCTGAGCATCGTGATCCGCACGATCGTGCTCCGGCCGGACGGCGCCACGATCGGCGCGGGCGGGGCGATCGTGATGCAGTCCGATCCCGAGGAGGAGTTCGATGAGATCCTGCTCAAGGCGCGCGCGCCGATGGCCGCGATCGCACGCGCCTTCACCGGCAGCGCGGAGCCCGGCGCCTGGAGGGTCGAGCTCGAGCCGTCCGCCGCCGCGAGCGCTGGGGCATGAGCAGATGAGCACCCCCGCCCCGATCGGCCCGCGAGTGCCGGGGACCGCATCCACGCTGGTGCGGACGGCAACCGCCGAGGACGTCGCGAAGGTCGCCGCGGCTGTACACGAGCTGCTGCTCGAGCTCGGCGGCACGCCGCCCCCGATTCCGGCGCTCGACGCCGCCGCACGAGCGCTGATCGACGAGCGCGAGGCCGGAGCGCTGCTCGTGGCGGACGCCGAGGGCACGATCGTCGGCGTGCTCGGCGCGAGCGTGCAGCACGCCATGCACGTGCCCGGGCGCTACCTGCTGATCCAGGATCTCTGGGTCGATCGGTCCTGGCGCAGCGAGGGAATCGGCGGCGCGCTGATCGCGTCGCTGTGCGAGCTCGCGCGCGACGCCGGGCTCGTGCGCATCGAGGTCGGGTTGCCACGCGAGAGCTTTGCGCAGATCCGCGCCACCGAGGCGTTCTACCTGCGCAGCGGCTTCGAGGCGCTCGGGCCACGCATGCGCCTCATCCTGTCGTGAGCCGGCTGACCATCGTCGAGCAGCGAGCGGGGGCACGGAGCGCGGCGCCGTGGGTCCTCGATCGGCACGGACATCGGCTGCCGGGCTGCGACCACGATCTCCGGCTGGAGGAGATGCGCAAGGGCCTGGTGCGCCACACGCGCGTGCAGGCGCTCGCCGCGGACGCGCGCGAGGAGACCGTCGATCGGACACTCGAGACGCTGCACGAGCCGGCGTACCTGGATGCGCTCCGGCAGATCCGTTCGCGCGAGCCGGTGCTGATGCCGGACTTCGCCGCGCCCGGCCTCGCACCGGATACCCCCGTGTGCCCCGAACTCGTCGCCTCCGCACGCGAGGGGGTGCGCACGGCGATCACCGCGGCACAGCGGATCCTCGCCGGAGATCGCTATGCATATGCGCTCTGCCACCCCCCGGGCCATCATGCCGGCCCGGGGTGGTTCGGCGGCCTCTGTTACCTGAACAACGCGGCTGCGGCCGCGCAGGTGCTGCGCGCCGGCGGGGTGCGCTCGATCGGGATCCTCGATCTCGACCTGCACTACCCGAACGGCACGTCGGCGATCGTTGCGCCGATGCAGGACATCAGCCTGCACTCCCTGCACGCGTGGCCGGTGGCAAACTCGCCGTCGCAGTCGGCGCACCCTCAGTCACCGCGTGAGCGGGTCGTCGATTTCCGCGGCGATCCGACGATCGCCAGCTATCTCGATGCGCTCGCTGCGTCCCTGGACGCGCTCGCGCAAGTCGCGACCGTGCTCGTCCTCTCGCTCGGATACGACACGGTGATCGGTGACCCGCACGGAGGCTGGAGCTTCTCGCCGGCGAGCTTCGCCCGCATCGGGAGTCTCGTCGCCGCGTCAGGCCTGCCGGCCTGTGTCATCCAGGAGGGCGGCTATCATCTGCAGACGCTCTCCAGCTCGAGTTACGCTTTCGCAACCGGCCTCCTCGACGGAGACAGCACATGAACGACCTCGACCCATTCCGCCGCCGCATCGATCGCCTCGACGAGGAGATCGCGCGACTGCTCGGCGAGCGCTTTGAGACCTGTCGGGAAGTCGCCCGTTACAAGCGTGCCCACGGCATAGCCATGATGCAGCCCGATCGCGTCGCCGAGGTGCGAGCGCACCATCTCGCCCGCGGCGAGGAGGTTGGTCTGCCTCCGGGCTTCACGGCCGATATGTTCGAGTTGCTGATAGGCGCGACCTGCACGATGGAGGACGAGATCATCGCCGAAGGCCAGGTCGTCAGCGAGGACCACGTCGAGCGACCGGCGGCGACAGGCGGCGACACATGACGGCTCCGACCTTCATCACGCTCGGGCCGACCGGCACCTGTCACGAGAACGCGCTGCGTCACTACCTCGATTTCCAGGGACTTACCTCATTCGAGATCGTGCTCGTCGAGGATCTGCTGGAGGCCGTCGAGCAGGTCCGCGATCAGCCACACACGTTTCTCGTGCAATGCAGCGCACACCTGCAGGTCCACCTCGTCACCGAGCGCTACTACGGTGAGGTGTTCGTGATCGATACGTTCCTCTATCCCACGAAGGAGCTCGCGCTGCTCATCCGCACCGACGTCAGCGAGCCGCGGAGCATGGGAATCGTCTCGGCGACACGCGGCTACACCGACCTGACACGGTGGGAGACGCTGATCGACGAGCCGTCCAAGCCGGTCGTCGCCAGGCACCTTCTCGCCGGCGACTACGACGCGGGCCTGACACATCTTCACTACGCACACGAACATCCGGATGTCCTGCGCGTCGAGGAGTGCTATGGGGCCGTCGACACCACCTGGGTCGTGTACGGCGGGCGCAAGCGCTTCAACGGCGAGCTGATCGGACAGCACAACCCGTGGCTGTTCTCACTTGAGCCGAGCCCAGCGCGTGCATGAGCGCAGCCGTCTCACCGGCCGACGCCCCGCACAGTCGCGCGCGGCGCACGCGGGGCGGTTCGTGACGGGGCGGTGCGTGAGCGACGCAAACGTACGCTCGCGCGCGCTGCTTGCGCTGATGGTCCTCGGCATCGCGCTGCTGGTGAGCGGCTGCGGCTCCAGCTCCAACAGCACGCCGCCGGCCAGCGCGACGAGCTATCCGAACCTCGACCTCTCCAACACCCGCTACACGGGCGGCCCGATCGATCAGAGCTCCGTTTCACAGCTCGGCGTCGCCTGGACCCTCCCGATCACGACGAGCAGCGAGTACGGCAGCTACTCCTCCAGTCCGCTCGTAAGCGACGGCGTCGTCTACTCCCAGGACCTCAGCTCGAACGTGCAGGCGATCGACCTGAAGACGGGCAAGGTGATCTGGACGCACTCCTACGAATCGCCCGATCAGGGGCCGAACGGCCTCGTCCTCGGCGGTGGGCGCATCTACGGCGCGACAGCGAGCGCCGCATTTGCGCTCGACGCGCAGAGCGGCAAGCAGCTGTGGTCGGTGCCGCTGCTGCGCAACGCCAACGAGGGAATCGACATGGCCCCCGGTTACCACAACGGCATCGTGTACGTCTCGACGGTCCCGGGCAACAACAGCAAGTTCTACGGTGGCGGCGGGCTCGGGATCCTGTGGGCGCTCGACGCCGAGACCGGCAAGAAGCTGTGGCATTTCCAGACGGTGCTGACAGACGCACAGTGGCAGGCCAACGCTGACATCAACTCGGGCGGCGGGCTCTGGTACACGCCGGCGTTCGACCAGCAGGGATTCATGTACGTCGGTGTCGGCAACCCCGCGCCGTTCCCGGGCACGGCCCAGTTCCCGTGGGGATCCAGCAGGCCGGGCCCCAACCTGTACACCGATTCGCTCGTCAAGCTCAACGCCACCACCGGCGCGATGCAGTGGTACCACCAGCTCACGCCGCACGACCTTTATGACCACGACCTGCAGGACCCTCCGATCCTGATCGATGCGAACGGCCAGCAGATCGCTGTCGCGGCCGGCAAGGGAGGGATCGTGATCGCGGTCGACGCTCAGAGCGGAAAGCTCCTCTGGCAGCGCTCGGTCGGTATCCACAACGGCCACGACAACGATTCGCTGTATGCGATGAAACACGAATACTCCAAGCTGCACCTCCCGGAGACCGTCATCCCGGGGCTGCTCGGCGGGGTGATCGCGCCAATGGCGACAAACGGCTCGACGGTGTTCGTGCCGGTCGTCAACTCGGAAGTGACATACACATCACAGACCGCCGATCAGGAAGCGATCAAAGGCGCCGAACTGGTCGCGCTCGACGCGGCCACCGGCGCGGTCAAGTGGACGCACAAGTTTGCCGAACCGGCGTTCGGCGCCGCGACTGCGGTCAACGACCTCGTCTTCACGACAACCGCGGCCGGCAAGGTGTATGCGCTCGCGGCGGACACCGGCGATGTCGCCTGGGAAGCCCAGCTGCCTGCCGGCACCAACACCGGCGTGACCGTCAGCGGCGATACGCTGCTCGCGCCGGCGGGCCTGCCGGCGCAGGCGGGCCAGGAACCCGCGCTGGTCGCCTACCGGCTCGGCGCCGGTGGCGGGACGTCACCGCAACCGTAGCCGTAGCACCACGCGCGGCCGGGGACCGAGACCGGAGACCGCGCTTGCGATGTGATGCGTCCGGCGGGACTTGAACCCGCATACACGGCTCTTAAGGCCGATGCTCTTAAGCGTAGCTTTGGCCGGTCGCTTCGAGGTCGTGACCGCTGACGCGGCGAAAAGTCACCGGCTCGGCGCATGGCCTCCGGTTGGTTGGCTCCACGGCACTCTCACTTCTCAGCTACTCACTGTCGCCGTTACCCATTGAGCTACGGACGCGTGAAGCTCGGCAGTTTAGCGTGCTGTCAAGCCTCGCGCAACGCGCGCGTCGGCACATCGCGATTCAGGGCGTGCGCCGTCTGCTCGGGCCACGGAGCGCTGCTGAGCAGCGCATCGCGTCCGGCCACCGACCACAGCTCCTCGGCGATATGAGGGGCGAGCGGAGCGAGCATCTGAACGAGCAGCAGCAGCGCCGCGACGATCGCCTCGCGGTCGGCGTCCTGCAGCCCCGCGCCGTCGCGCTCGAGGCTTCGCAGCTCGAAGTCCTCGACGCGGGCGAGCAGCCGCATCGCGTTGTGGACGGCCCGTTGCATCGCGAGGCGCTCGAAGTCCGCGGTGACCTTCTCGCGCGCGACGCTGCACCAGTGGGCCAGGCGCCGGCGCAGCTTCTCCGACGTGTCGATGCTCGCCTCCCCGCCGATCTCGGGCGCCCACTCGCGCAGGCGCACCTCGGCATAGGCATGGAGCCGCGCGAGAAAGCGCTGGCAGTGGCGCAGGGACTGCTCGTTCCAGTTGGAGACGCCCTCCGGCGCGGCGGCATGGAGGACGGCCAGGCGCACGGCGTCAGAGCCGAACGCATCGAGCAGCTCGCCGGGGTCGGCGCCGTTGCGAAGATGCGTGCTCAGCTTGCGTCCCTCGTCGCGCAGTAGCTCGTGCACGAGCGCGTTCGCGAACGGCTCGCGGCCCGGCAGCTCCCCGAGCTCGCCGAGATCCTCGAGCATCTTCGCGAGGATGCGCTGGTCGAAGACGGTGCCCGCCGCGTCGACGCCGCAGACCAGGCGCTCGGCGGGCAGCCAGCGCGCGTATTCACGGTCGCTGAACATCGCGCTCGAGCGGTTCTCGGGCGGCACGCAGATCGGCATCCACATCCACATCTCATCGACGTGGCAGTCGATCGTCTCGGTCTCCCGCCGCGCCGCGGCACCGCAGCGCGGGCAGGCGCATTCGTAGAAGTCCGGCCGGCCGGCGAGTGGGTTGGCGCCCTCGCCGCCGAACTGAAGATCGTCAGGAAGCCGCACGGGCAGCTCCTCGGCGGGGACCGGCACGATCCCGCACGCCGCGCAGTGAACCAGCGGAATCGGCGCGCCCCATGCGCGCTCGCGCGAGATCGCCGGGTCGCGCAGGCGCTGGCGCGAGGACGGCCGCGGCTTGACACCGGACTTGCCGGCCTTCCACGCCCCGCCGGAGGAGCCGGGCAGCCGCTCGGCGATCGAGCGGTCGATCGGGTTCATCGGCGGGATGCCGAGCACGGCGCTCGGCCCGAGCAGAGCATCGACGAGCGGCAGCACGATCACCGGCAGTGTGCCGGCGACACCGGGCACGCTCGCGAGCACGCCGGTCTGCAGCAGCGGGATCTCCTCGGCCCCGCCATCGGCGGGCCGCCACGTGCGCAGGTCGGCAAGCGATGCCGAGACCTCCGGGTCCTCGGTGAACCGCTCGATGTCGGGGTGAGCTGGAGAGATCGCGATGAACGCGGCCTTTGCGATCGCGTCCGGGTGGGGGCTGAACACGGTGAAGGAAGCGCCATCGAAGGTGGCGGCGTCGAGCTCGATCCCGTCGATGCGGCCGAGAGCCGCGCGCTGGGACTCGATCGCAGCCTCGCTCCAGCCCGCCAGCTGCTGCAGGGCGCGCTCGTTCTCCTCGAAGTAGGCGCTCGTGCGCATGAACCATTGCGGGCGGCGGACGAAGCGGACCTCGCCGTGGCAGCGCCAGCAGGTGCCGTCGTCCTGCTGCAGGATCGACACGACGGTCGCGCATGACTCACACCACGCGACGCGCGCATCGTCGTCGTGGTAGATGAGCTCCCGCTCGTACAGCGCGAGAAACAGCCATTGCGTCCAGCGGTACTGCTCCGGGTCGGAGGACATGAACGTGCGCTCCCAATCACACGAGCAGCCGAGGCGCTCGAACAGCGCGCGCATGCTCTGGCCGCACTGCTCGACCCACTCGCTTGGCGAGAGCCCGCGGCGCCGCGCCTCGAGCTCCGACGGCAGTCCGAGCGACTGGAAGCCGAGCGAGAACAACGTTCCCCGCCCGCTTGCGCGCATGAAGCGGGCATGCGCGTCGGCGATCGTGTAGCTGCGGACGTGGCCCATGTGAGCCTCGCCCGATGTCTGCAGGCAGGGAACGCACACGTACGCCGGCTGGCGCTCGTCCTCCGCCGGCGGCGCCGCGAACGCGCGCTGCTGCGCCCACGCGGCCTGCCAGCGGGCCTCGACAGGGCCGCAGTCATAGCCGCCGGCCTGCTCGCTGAGCGCAGCGCTCGCGGTGTCCTCAGAACGTGTCATTTCGCCGACCCTAGCCGATGCTACGCCCGAACTCCACCACGGCTGGGCCGATCAGAACGGTCCCCGGGACCGCTCCGGCGCCCGATCGCAGCGGCGCTCGCAGCCGAGCCGCAGCGGTTCAGAGCGCGAGCTGCTGGTAGGCGAGCGACTGGAAGGACATCCTGTGCAACGGCGAGACGCCGTTTGCGAGGATCGCCGCACGGTGCGACGGCGTCGAGTAGCCGACGTGCTCGGCGAAGCGCCAGCCGGGATGCTGCAGATCGGCGTGGTGCATGAAGCGGTCGCGGGTCACCTTCGCGACGATCGACGCCGCCGCGATCGCGGCGCTGGTCGCGTCACCCTCGACGATCGCGCGCTGCGGGCGCCCGAAATCGGCGACGGGAAAGCCGTCGCTTAGGCAGATCAGCTCACCGCGGACGCCGTCGCTGACGCCGCGGAGGGCGTCGCGGAGCGCCGCGAGGTTGGTCTTGTGCAGGCCGCGCGCGTCGATCCCGCGGACACAGCGGGAGACGACGACCACACGGGCGGCGCTCGCCAGCACGAGCGGATAGAGCTCCTCGCGGGCCTCCGCGGCGTGCTGCTTGGAGTCATTGAGCGCGCTCAGCGAGCGCAGCTCGCGCGTCGTCAGCGCGTCGTAGTCGAACAGCACGCCGGCCGCGACCAGCGGCCCGGCCAGGCAGCCGCGCCCGGCCTCGTCGGCGCCTGCGACAAAGCGCACGCCGAGGCGGCGGTCGAAGGCGAACAGGCGCTGCCCGCTGCCCGCGCGCCGGCGCCGGCGCCGGGTGCGCGCGGTCGAGGCGGGGCCGCGGGCGGCGATCGCGTGTGCTGCGCCCACGGAGGCCGCCTCGGGGCTAGAGGATGCCGATGCGGTCGGGCGGCCAGTATGTGGCGACGGCCGGCCCGATGATCCATCCGGTCGGGACCGGTCCCCAGAACCTGCTGTCGTCGGATTCGCCACGGTTGTCGCCCATCATGAACCAGTGACCGGCGGGAATCTTGATCGGCTTGGGGAAGCTGCACTCGGGACTCGAGCCGCACGCTTTGATGTAGGAGTCCTTCTCCGCGACGAACTGCGTCGTGCCTGCCGCCTTGCGGAAGACGTGCCCGCCGCTGATGTAGATTTCATCGCCGGGGCCGGCGACGACGCGCTTGATGAAGTTGACGCTCGAGTCCTGCTTGGGCACCGGCTGCGAGCATGCTTCGACACCCAGTTTGACCGTGTGCGGTTCCGGTCCGCACTGCTCCTGCTCGGCCCCTTCGGGCGGATGAAAGACGGCGATCTCGCCGACGTGGGGGTTGCTGAAGTCGGTGCCGATGCGGTTCACGAGCACACGCTGGCCGACCGCGAGCGTCGGTTCCATTGAACCGCTGGGGATGCGGTACGGCTTGATGATGATGGCCTGGATCGCAAGCGCGAGGCCGAGCGCGACGGCGACGATCACGACGAGCTCGACAATCGAGGCAGCCAGCGATTTGGCGGGCTTCTTGCCGGGCTTGGTGGCTGTGCTCACGCGGGCTGGTCGCCGGCGGGAGCGCCTTCATCGGCCTCGCCGGCATCGGGGGCGGGATCGGATGCGTCCGCCGCCGGGGCGGACGACTCGGGTGCTGCCTCAGCCTCGGCTGCGGCGTCACCCTCCGTGGGCCCCCCGTCCTGCTGCGCATCTGTCTGCGTCGTCTCCTGATCGGCAACCGCCTCCTCGACGAGTACCTCGGCGACGGTCTCCTCCGCGGTCGCGCCGTCGGCATCGGTGGGCTCGGTGTGCTCGTGCAGCAACCCGGGCTGCACGATCTCCTCAGGTCCCGTGTAGCGGCGCTCGCGGACGCGGGCGCGCTTGCCGACGCGGTCGCGCAGGTAGTAGAGCTTCGCGCGGCGCACATCGCCCCGCGAGGCCAGCTCGATGCGCTCGATCTTCGGCGAATGCACCGGGAACATGCGCTCGACACCCACACCGAAGGACTGCTTGCGGACGGTGAACGTCTCGCGGGCGCCGTGCCCCTGGCGCTTGATGACGACACCCTCGAAGACCTGGACACGGCTGCGCGCGCCCTCGATGACCTGGAAGTGAACCTTCACGCGGTCGCCCGGGGAAAAGTTGGGAACGCGGCGCAGCTGCGCGCGCTCGATGGTTGCGATGACGCTGCTCATGAGGTGGGAAGGGCGCGCCTTGATCGACCGGGGCAGGGCTCGAGACGGAACCCTCGGTCAGCGCGCGCAGCAATGGTAGCGAACCGCCGCCCCGGCTCGCCTCACCAGCCGCCCTGTTCAGCGCTCGCCCCCGCGTGCGTGCGGGTCGCCGCCGCGTTCGCGGCTGCGCTCGCGCCGCCAGCGCTCGATCCGCTCGTGGTGCCCGGAGAGCAGCACCTCCGGGACCTCCCAGCCACGGTACTCCGCCGGGCGCGTGTAGTGCGGGTACTCCGGCTGGCCGTCCAGGGCGACGCTGTAGGACTCCTCGACGACCGACTGCTCGTGGCCGAGTGCGCCCGGGAGCTTGCGCAGGAGCGCGTCGCAGAGCACCATCGCGGCGAGCTCGCCGCCGCTGAGCACGTAGCGCCCGATCGAGACGACATCGCTCGCGAGATGCTCGAGGATGCGCTCGTCAAAGCCCTCGTAGCGCCCGCACAGGAGCGTCAGCGCCGGCTCCGCGGCGAGCTCGTCGACGAGCGGGTCATCGAGCAGACGGCCGCCGGGGGCGAGCGCGATCACGCGGCGCTGCCTGCGGAGCTCCAGCGGGTCGACGCCGTAGTGCGCGCGCAGGGCGCCGTCGAGCACGTCGACCCGCAGCACCATCCCGGCGCCGCCGCCGAACGGCGTGTCGTCGACCTGTCCGCCGCTGAGCTGCGTGTGCTCGCGGAAGTTGACGTACTCGAGCGTGCTGCCGCCGGCGAGCGCGTTGGCGACGTGGCGCTGTGAGGAGAACCAATCGAACCACTGCGGGAACAGCGTGAAGACGTCGATGTTCACAGCTCTCCCCCGCGCTCACCGGCGCCCGCGGGCGGCCGTGGCGGCGCGCCGCCGAGATCCAGGAACTCGCCGTCCACATCGATCCGCCGGGCAGCCGGATCGACGCTGCGAACCGCGTCTTTGACCATCGGCACGAGCAGCGGCGCCCCGCCTCCGGCGGGCAGCACCTCGAGCGCCTCGCACGAGGGCAGCTCGATCATGCGCGCGACCGTGCCGATCAGCCGCTCGCCATCGAGCACCGCGCAGCCCTCGAGTTCATGCGACCACCATTCGCCCGCGGCGAGGCTCGGCGCGTCGCGGCTGTCGACGATCAGGTCGAGCCCGCGCAGCGCCTCCGCGCCCTCGCGGCTGGTGATCCCCTCGAGCCGCACGATCGGACGCTGCTCGGTGCCCGCCAGGCGCACGACCGCCGCGCTCACCTCGCCGACGCTGAGCGCCGCGCCGATGCTCAGCAGGCGCGGCTTCGGGCGGGTCACGTAGAAGCTGCCGTCGAGGCCGTGCGGGCGGCCGACGCGGCCGACCGTCAGGCCCACCGGCATACTGCTGTCCTCAGCGCTCACGTCCGCTCGCCGGGCGCCGCGGTCAATCGACGATGTCGACCAGCACGCGCGACCCCTCGCCGGCGGCCGCTGCTTTCACGACGGTGCGCAGCGCATGGGCGGTCCGCCCGCCGCGACCGATCACGCGGCCGTAATCCCCGGCGGCGACGCACAACTCGAGCACGACGGTGCCGCCGTCCTCCTCGAACTGCTCGACAGAGACCGCGTCGGGCTCGTCGACGAGCCCTTCGGCGAGGTACTCGAGCAGTCGCTTGGGGCTCTCGCTCGGCATCTGCGCGGAGCCCGGCGGGCTCCTAGCCCGTCCGGGTCTCGATGCCCTGAATGCGCAGCAGCTTGCGCACGGTGTCCGAGGGCTGCGCTCCACGCGCCAGCCAGCTTCGCGCTCGCTCCTCGTCGATCACGATCGTCGAGGGGTCGGTCTGCGCGTTGTACTGGCCGATCGTCTCGATCACGCGACCGTCGCGCGGCGAGCGCTGGTCGGCGACGACGACGCGCCAGATCGGGTCCTTCTTGCCACCCACACGGGTGAGCCTTAGCCTGACTGCCACGTTTTCCTCTCTGGTGCTGAATGCGATTTGGACGATGTCCTACCGGCAGAGCTTAGACGGTGCGCTGCGCCGAGGCGGCCGGGGTTGGTGGCCGACCGATACTGTGCACGGCGCACTATGCTCTTGCGCGCACGAGCGATGAAGCCGACCCGCCTCCCAGCACTCGTTCTCACCGTCTTCGCCGTCGCGGGCAGCTCGTCGCTGGCGCTGGCCTCGAGCACCGCCCGGGATGGGGAGTACAGCGGCTTCGTCGGACCGGGCTATCCGATCAGCTTCCGGGTCGAGGCGAACGGCACGGTCGTCAAGAACCTCGACGTGTCGATCGAGGCGACCTGCCAGCCGGGGGCCGGTGACATCGCACCGACGTATCGCTTCGGCGAGGCGAAGATCGAGCACGACAAGTTCAGCGGCTCGACCTCGAGGGGGTCCGGCACGTCGGTCTCCAACGCGGTGCACATCAGCGCCACCATCAGCAACGGCAAAGCGACGGGTGAGGTCAGCGACAGGGAGGCCATCACGAGCCTGCCGACCTGCACAGACACCGAGCCGTTCACGGCCAAACTGAAATAGGCCGCCTGCGGCGCCGGCCTGTCGCCGCGGCTCAGCGCGCATTGCGCATCAGCGCGCCGATGTCGGGCATCTTGCCGCGCCCGACCTGGCGCATCACCTTGCGCATCTGCGCGAACTGCTTGACCAGTTTGTTGACCTGCTGCACGTTCGTGCCGGAGCCGCGCGCGATCCGCAGCCGGCGCGAGCCCTTGATCAGCTCGGGGCGGCGCCGCTCCTCGGGGGTCATCGAGAGGATGATCGCCTGGATCCGGTCGAGCTCGCGCTCATCGACCTTCATGTTCTTCAGCTGCTGGCCGCCGAATCCCGGGATCATCCCGAGGACGCTCGTCAGCGGCCCCATTTTGCGCACCATCTTCAGCTGGTCCAGAAAGTCGTCGAGCCCGAACTCGTTGCGGCGCAGCTTGCGTTCGAAGGCGAGCGCGTCGGCTTCGTCGAACTGCTGCTCGGCCTTCTCGATCAGGCTCATCACGTCGCCCATCCCGAGGATCCGCTGGGACATGCGGTCCGGGTGGAAGCGTTCGAACTGGTCGAGCTTCTCGCCGGTCGAGGCGAACAGGATCGGCTTGCCGGTGACCGCCTTGACCGACAGCGCGGCGCCGCCGCGCGCATCGCCGTCGAGCTTGCTCATCACCACGCCGTCGAACTGCACGGCCTCGGCGAAGCTCTCGGCGACGTTGACCGCGTCCTGTCCGGTCATCGCATCGACGACCAGCAGGATGTCGTGCGGTTTGACCGCGTCGCGAATCCGCACCAGCTCGGCCATCAGCTCCTCGTCGACGTGCAGGCGCCCGCTGGTGTCGACGATCAGCACGTCCTTGCCCTCGCTGCGCGCGCGCTCGAGCGCCCAGGCGGCGATCTCGACGGGGTCGCGCTCGGGGTGGTCGGCCTCCCGGAAATAGACCTCGGCGCCCGCCTGCGCACCGACCTTGACGAGCTGCTCGACGGCCGCCGGGCGATACACGTCGCAGGCGGCGAGCGCAACCGAGGAGGAGTGCTCCTCGCGCAGGTAGCGGGCCAGCTTGGCGGTCGCGGTGGTCTTGCCCGAGCCCTGCAGCCCGGCCATCAGGATCACCGTCGGCGGGCGCCCGGAGAAGCTCAGGGCGGGCGCGTCCTCGCCCGGCCCACCGCCCATCAGCGCGGTCAGCTCTTCGGAGACGATTTTGATGACCTGTTGGCCGGGATTGAGCTTGCCGATCAGGTCGGCCTCCAGGCAGCGCTGCTTGAGCTGCGCGGTGAACTGGCGGACGACCTTGAAGTTGACGTCCGCCTCGAGCAGCGCGAGGCGGATCTCGCGCATCGCGCTGTCGATGTCCTGCTCGGTCAGGCTGCCGCGCTGGCGGATGTCAGCGAGCGTTGCCTGCAGCTTCTCGGCGAGGGAGTCGAACATCGCTTGATTCTCGCAGCAGCCGCGCGCGGCCCGGCCGGGCTCTGCGAATCAGCCCTCAGGCCGGCGGCGGAACCTGTGGGCGCTCGTGCGCCGGCGGCACCCGCGGCGGCTTGGGCGCCGGCTCGGCGGCGGCCGCGCCGCGGGCGAGCGCCTCGCCGATGCCGCCGAACGCCGACGCGAACTCGGAGGGCACGACGAACACCTTGTTCGAGTCGCCTTCGGCCAGCTGCGGGAGCATCTGCAGGTATTCGTAGCTGAGCAGCTCGCGGTTCGGTTTGCCCTCGTGGATCGCTTTGAAGACCGTGTCGATCGCCTTCGCTTCACCCTCCGCGCGCAGGATCGCCGACTGGCGCGCGCCCTCGGCGTCGAGCACGGCCGCCTGCTGGGCGCCTTCGGCGCTCAGCACCGAGGCCTGCTTGGCGCCCTCTGCGGTCAGGATCTGCGCCTGCTTCTCGCCTTCAGCGGTGAGGATCGCGGCGCGGCGGTCGCGCTCGGCGCGCATCTGCTTCTCCATCGCCGCGCGGATGTCCTGCGGCGGGTCGACCGACTTGATCTCGACGCGGTTGATCCTGATCCCCCACTTGCCGGTCGCCTCGTCGAGCACCACGCGCAGCTCGGTGTTGACGCTCTCGCGCGCCGTCAGCGTCGCCTCGAGCGTCAGCCCGCCGATCACGTTGCGCAGTGTCGTCACGGTCAGCTGCTCGATCGCCTGCAGCGGATTGGCGACTTCATAGGTCGCCGACTTGGGGTCGGTGATCGTGAAGTACAGGACGGTCTCGATCGCGACGACGACGTTGTCTTCGGTGATCACCGACTGCGGTGAGAAGTTCACGACCTGCTCGCGCAGGTCGACCAGCGGCTTGACGCGGTCGACGAACGGCGTGACGATCGTCAGCCCCGGTTCGAGCGTGCGACTGTAGCGGCCGAGGCGCTCGACGACGCCGGCGCGGGCCTGCGGGATCACGCGGATCGAGCGGGCGGCGGCGAACAGCGCAAACAGGAACAGGACGACGACAACGATCAGCGGGGCCATTGGGACGGTTCCTTTCTTGAATCCTCAGCCGAAATTCGGCGGATCAGGAGAGTACGCGCAATCAGTGCATGACGAGCGCTGTCGCGCCCTTGATCTCCACCACCTCGACGCGGTCGCCGACCTCGATCACCTCATCCTCGTCGTAGGAGCGCGCGGTCCACACCTCGCCGCCGTCGATGCGCACGCAGCCGACGCCCTCGTCGTTTGCGATCCGCTCGAGCACCATCGCGCGGCGTCCGACGAGCGCGGCCGACCCGGTGCGGATCGCGGGCGGCAGCCGCCGGTGACGCCGAGCGACCGGGCGCAGCGCGCCGACGACGATCGTCGAGGCTAGGACGAACACCAGGATCGTCAGCAGCGCGCTCACGCCGAGCAGGCTGACGACCGCCGCGAGCGCCGCGGCGAGCGCGAACGGGAGCAGGTAGAACCCGCCCTGGTGCATCTCGCCGATGCCCAGGATCGCGCCGAGCAACAGCCATAGAACCCAGCCGTCCATGTATGCAGATTAGCTGTCCGCGAGCAAAGCGCGCGCAAATTCACCGGCATCGAACGGGCGCAGATCCTCGACCGACTCGCCGATGCCGATCAGCTTGACGGGCAGCTGGAGCTCGCGCGCGATCGCCAGCGCGATCCCGCCGCGCGCGGTCCCGTCGAGCTTCGTCAGCACGACGCCGCTGACATCGGCGGTCTCGGCGAACAGCTTCGCCTGGCGCAGGCCGTTCTGCCCGGTCGTCGCGTCGATCGTCAGCAGCGTCTCGTGCGGGGCGCCGTCGAGCTGGCGGGAGATCACCCTGCGCACCTTGCCGAGCTCGCCCATCAGGTCATCCTGGGTGTGCAGGCGCCCGGCGGTGTCGATGATCACGACGTCGATGTCGTTGCTGCGAGCCTTGGCGATCGCCTCGAACGCGACGGCCCCCGGGTCTGAGCCCTCCGCCCCGACGACGATCTCACAGCCGGCCCGTTGCGCCCAGCCCTCGAGCTGCTCGCCCGCGGCCGCCCGGAACGTGTCGGCGGCGCCGAGCAGGACGCTGTAGCCGAGCTCGTTGCGCAGATGCCAGGCGAGCTTGCCGATCGTCGTCGTCTTGCCGGTGCCGTTGACACCCACCGCGATCATCACGGTCGGCTTGGCGCGCAGGTCGATGCGCCCGTCGCCGACCCGGGCGGTCTCGGCGAGCAGGGCGATCAGGCGCTCGCTCAGCTGCTCGCCGCCCTCGAGCTCGCCGGCGTTCACTTCCGCCTCGAGCGTCGCGACGACCGCGGCGGTCGTGCCCGCGCCGACGTCAGCCATGATCAGCGCCTCCTCAAGACGCTCCCAGGTGCTCTCATCGAGCACCCCGAACAACGTCGAGGAGATCTCCGAGCCGAGCGCCTGGCGGGTCTTCGACATCGACTCGCGCAGGCGGCGGAAGAAGCCGCCGCGCTTGCCTGATTCCTCCGGGTCCGCCCGATCGGGAGCGCCGCCGTCGCCGCTGCCCGCGGCAGTGATGAACAGGTCGGTCCATTCGCGGGGCACGGGGAGCGCGACCATAGCAGCGGACAGCGCTTGTCAGCGGGGGCCATGGCGCATCTGGTCAAGCACGCCCAGCCGGCACGCTCGGCTCGCGTCGGGTGCGCTGTCAGGCGACGGCCGCCGCCTCGACGGCAGGCGCATCTTCGACCGGCAGCCGCCGCGAGAGCACCTTCGAGACGCCGTCGCCGCCCATCGAGACGCCGTACAGGTAGTCAGCGGCCTCCATCGTGCGCTTCTGGTGGGTGATCACGATGAACTGCGCCCGGCCGGCGTAGCGGCGCAGCAGCGCGAGGAAGCGGTCGAGGTTGAGATCGTCGAGTGCGGCCTCGACCTCATCGAGGATGTAGAACGGGCACGGCCGCGCGAGGAACACGGCGAACAGGAACGCGAGCGCGGTCATCGACTTCTCACCGCCGGAGAGCAGCGACAGGCGCTTGGTCGACTTGCCGGCAGGGGTGATCTCGATCTCCACCCCGAGCATCTTCTCCTCGCCGCCGCTGTGCTCCTGCGCTTCGCTCTCGGCCTCGGCCGCCGCCTCGATCGCGTCCTCGTCGCGCTCTCCCTGCGGCATCGGCTGACCGCCGAGCACGGGGCGCGGCGTCTGCTCGTCATCGACGAGCCGCAGCCGCCCTGAGCCGCCGGGGAACACGTCGCCGACGAGCTCTTCGAAGTTCCGTGCGGCGGCGTCGAAGGTCTCCTGGAAGCGCTCCTGGATCTGGCGATCAGCTTCGCGGATCACCGCTCGCAACTCGCGCAGCGCGGTCTCCAGGTCGGTGCGCTGGCGCTCGAGCTCCTCGACGTGGGCGAGCGCCTCGCTGTACTCCTCCTGGGCGAGCGGATTCACCGGCCCGAGCTGCTCGCGGCGCCGGTTCAGGCGCTGCACGCGAGCCTCGAGCGCGTCGATCGCCTCGTCGTCGAGCCGCGCCGGCGGCTCGCCCTCCTCGGCGACGTCCTGCGCGGGCAGGCCGAGTCGCTCGGTCACGCTCTGCAGCTCGAGCTCGGCCTCGCCTGCGCGATCGCGCAGGCGCTGCGCCGCGACCTCAGCCTCGGTCACCGTCTCGCCGGCGGCGCGCAACAGCGTCTGGATCTCGGCCTCGCGCGCCGCGAACTCGCGCAGCTCGCCGGTCATCGCCTCACCCGTGAGACGGTCTGCGGCGAGCTCCTGCTCGAGCTCGCCGACGCGCGCCTGCACGGCCTCGCCGGCGCTCTCAAGCGCACCCGCGAGACGCTGCGCGAGCGGCGCGCCGGCGCTGTCGGACCGATGCTGGGCGCGCAGGCGCTCGAGCCGCCCGGCGCGCTCGGCGCGCTCGCGCTCGATGCGCTCGAGCTGTCTGCGCTCGGACGCCAGCTCACCCTCGAGCTCGGCCCGCCGCACCGCCAGGGGACCGTCCGCGGGCGCTCCCCGGCGCTGCTCGATCAGCCATTCGCTGCGGCGCTGCGCCTCAGCCGCCTCGGCGCGGCGGCGTTCGAGCTCGCGCAGCGCGCCGTCGGCCGCACCACCGGCTGCTTCGGCGGCGCGCACCTCCGCGAGCGCCTGTGCGCAGGCGAGCCGAGCCGCGTGCTCTGCCTGCGCCGCGAGATCGGCGCCGGCGACGAGCCGGTCGCGTTCATTGCGCCGCGCGAGCACGCGCTCGGTGCCGCCCTCGCCGAGCTGGCGAACCTCGCCGGCGGCGGCGAACCACACGCGTCCCTGCCGTGTCGCGGCGATGCCGGCGAAGTCGCGCGGCAGATCCTCCAGACGCTCGACGACCCAGGCGTTTGCGAGCAGCCGCGCCGCCAGCGCGAGCACCTCGGGCGGGCCACTCAACAGCTCGAGCAGCCTGCGCGCGCCGCTGACCGGCGCGCTCTCGCCGTGCGGCAGGGAGTCCGCGCGGGCGCCGGGGCCGGCGAGCAGGGCCGTGCCCCCGTCTGGGCCTACCCGGTCGAGCAGCGCCTCGGCCCCCGGCACGTCGCTGACGAGCGCCGCATCGAGGCGACCGCCGAGCGCGGCCGCGAGCGCCAGCTCATATCCATCCTCGACTCGAAGCTCCTCACTGAGCGCCTTCGGCGCCCCCGGCTGCGCGCCGCCGACGCCCGCGTGACCGCGCAGGAACTGGTTCGCGGCGGCGAGCTCGGCGCCGACGCGCGCGGCCTCCTGGCGGGCGTCCTGCGCGATGCGCTCGGCCGCGGTCAGCGCCTCGCGCGCGGCCTCTGCCTCCTGGTCGGCGAGTGCGCGCCGCGCACGCGCGCCTTCGAGCTCCGCCTCGAGCGCGCCGAGCAGCGTCCGCTGACCGTCGAGCTCCGCCTGCAGCGCGATCAGCTCGGCCGCGATCTGCTGCTCGCGGCCGGCGTCGATCTCCGCGAGCTCCGCCTCGAGCGCGGCGATGCGATCGGAGCCCGCCAGCTCGATCGCGCTGTCGCCCGGCTCCGCGGGCGCGCTCAGCGCCTGCAGCTCGCGTGCGACGCGCTCGATCCGCCTGCTCAGCGTCTGCGCCCCCACCGCGACCTGCTCGGCGCGCAGGCCGAGCCGCTCGTGCGCCGAGCGCGCCTCATAGACGCTGCGTGCGAGCGCATCGTGGCGCTCACCACGCTCGGCGAGCGCGCGCTCGGCCCGGCCTCTGCCGTCGACCGTCTCCTGCAGCTGCGCGTCGATCTCGCTGCGCCGACGCCGCGCCTCGGCGACGCGCTCCTCGGCGCCGGCGAGCTCGGCGCCCCTCGCGGCTGCGCTGTCGCGGGCGAGCTCCAGGCGTGCCTGCAGGATCTGCAGCTCGAGGCGCTCGTGCAGCTCGGATGCTTCGGCCTGGCGCTTGAGCGGCCGCAGCCGCGTGCGCGCCTCACGCTCGATGTCGAGCGCGCGGTCGAGATTCTCCTGCGTGCGCTCGAGCTTCAGCTGCGCGCGCCGCCTGCGCTTGCGGTGCTTGCCGAGGCCCGCCGCCTCCTCGATCAGCAGCCGCCGCTCGCGCGCCTTCGAGGTCACGATCGCGTCGACGCGCCCCTGTGAGATGACCGAATGGGTCTCCTTGCCGAGCCCGGTGTCGGAGAGCACGTCGATCACATCCGTCAGGCGGCAGCGCGCGCCGTTGAGGCGGTAGCCGCTCTCGCCGTTGCGGTCGAGGTGGCGCACGATCGAGATCTCGCTGAACGGCAGGTCGACCGTGCCGTCTGAGTTGTCGAGCACGATCTCGACCTCGGCGGCGCTGCGCGGCTGCACGCCGCGGCCGCCGCCGAAGATCACGTCCTGCATCGACTGCCCGCGCACCGCGAGCGGCGACTGCTCGCCCATCGCCCACAGCACGGCGTCGGTGACGTTCGACTTGCCCGACCCGTTGGGCCCGACGACGACGCTGACGCCCGGGCCGAAGTCCAGGCAGGTGCGATCGGGGAACGACTTGAAGCCGTTCAGCGTGAGTGACTTCAGGCGCATCGCGAACCCGGTCCGATCCCCGTCACTCGCCTGTGAGCGCCTCGACGGCCACGCGCGCGGCCTCCTGCTCGGCGTGCTTCTTGCTCCTGCCGCTGCCGCTGCCGAGCTGCTTGCCGTCGACGCGCGCGAGCACCGTGTAGATGCGCTGGTGCGGAGGACCCTGCTCGCCGGCGATCTCGTAGCTGACCTCCGCGCCGCGGCGCGCGAGCAGCTCCTGCAGCGCGGACTTGAAGTCGACGGGATGCTCGAGCGCCCCCTCGATCTCCGGGCCGAACGCCTCGACGACCGCCTCCGCCGTGCGCTCGTAGCCGGCCTGCAGGTAGCACGCGCCGATCACCGCCTCGATCACCGATGCGAGCACGCGCTCGGTCTCGACGAGCGCCGCGGTGCTCTCGCGCACGCCCGCCGGCGCCGCCGCGCGCAGGCGCTCGGGCAGATCGAGGCGCTCGGCGACCGCGCGGCAGGAGACCCCCGAGACTGCCTGCGCGCGAATCTTCGTGAGCCTGCCCTCGCCGAAGCGCTCGGCCTCCAGGCGCGGATACAGATGCGATGTCACCGCCAGCGCGAGCACGCTGTCGCCGAGGAAGGCGAGCCGCGTGTAGGAGTCGCTGCGCCGCTCGCTCCACGATGCATGCGTGAACACCTGCCGCGCGAGATCCTCGGGCAACGCGTCCAGCAGCTCGCCGAGCAGCATCATCGCTCCGCATCGGTGGTCCCGTCATGCGCGAGCACGAACGCCACCGCCTGCCCGACCGTCAGGACCTGCGCGGCCTGCTCGTCGGACATCTGTACGCCGTAGGTGTCCTCGAGCTCCTGGACGAGCGTGTACAGGTCGAGCGAGTCCGCCTCGAGGTCCTCCTTGAAGCGCGTTCCCTCGACGATCGCATCCGGATCGACGTCCAGCTCATCGGCCAGGTGAGCCTGGATCAGGGCAAACACCTGCTCGCGGTCGTGGCTCGTCATGTTTCGCGCAGGCTAGCGGCCGCGGCGGACACCGGCGAGCGCTTCAGCGCGCCCGCACGCTCGAGCGCGCGGTGGGTCTCACCGACGAGATCCTCGCGCGCGCCGAGCTGCGCGCGCATGATCGCCTGCGCGAATCCGGCGCGCGTGAAGCGCCCGTGTGGGACGACGCCGAGGCGCCTGAGACCGAGCAGATACGCGCCGCCGTTGGCTTCCGGATCGATCTCCTCGCGGAAGCTCGAGAGCGAGCCGCGCAGCAGCGCGCCGCCGAGCTTGGCGCGCGTCGAGGACATCGCCGCCTCGCGGATCGCGCCGAGCATCGTCTGTGAGACCCCCTCCATCAGCTTCAGCGCGATGTTGCCGGTGAAGCCGTCGGTGACGATCACATCGGCGCGGCCGGAGACGACGTCGCCGCCCTCGACGTTGCCGACGAACTCGAACTCATCGCCGCCCGCGTCGACGCGCTGGGCGAGCTCTTCGTTGCTCGCGACCACGAGCTCGCTGCCGCGCGCGGCCTCCTCGCCGTTGGACAGCAGCCCGACACGCGGCCGGCGCACCCCGAGCACCGTCCGCGCGAGCGCGGCGCCCATGAACGCGAACTGCACGAGATGCTCGCGCCGCGCCTCCGCGTTGGCGCCGACGTCGAGCAGCGTCACCGGATAGTGCGGCACGGGCAGCGGGATCGCGAGCGCGGGCCTGTAGATGCCGCGCGCGCGCTTGATGTTGAACGTCCCGGCCGCGAGCGCCGCACCGGTGCCGCCGGCGCACACGAGCGCCTGCGCGCGCCCCTGCGCGACCGCCTGCGCGGCCTTCACGATCGACGCCTCGGGCGTCGTGCGCGCGGCCTGCACCGGGTCGGGCGCCTTCGCAATCGACAGCGGCGCATCGACGACCTCGACACCTCGCGGCTGCGAGCCGAGCTCGGCGGCCGGCCCGAACAGGATCACGCGCGCGCCCTGCTCCGCGGCGATCGCGGCGCCCGCGGCGACCTCGGCCGGGCCGAGGTCCGAGCCGTTGCAGTCGACGGCTATCACCGGCGGCTCTGAGCCCTCCATCGCAGCCGCTGAAGGGGAGGACGGCGCCCCTGGGCTCACTGCCCGCTAGGCGTCGTGATCGTGATCGTGATCGTGATCGTGCGCTCCCGGCGTGACGATCTCGCGGCCCGCATACGTGCCGCAGACCGGGCACACGCGGTGCGGCCTGCGCGGGCTGTGGCACTGCGGGCACGCGTTCAGCGCCGGCGTGCCGATCTTGTGGTTCGCACGCCGCTTGGCTGTGCGGCTGTGCGATTGCTTTTTCTTGGGGACTGCCATCGGCGTGACAGGCTACCAGCCCGGCGTGCTCCTACTCGAGCTTGAGCTCGCTCAGCTTCGCCCAGCGCGAGTCCGGCGGCGACTCGTGGCGGTGCTCGGGGCCGACGTCGTTGAGGTCCGCGGCGCAGACGGGGCAGAGCCCCGCGCAGTCGTCCCGGCAGAGCACCTGGACGGGCAGCGCGAGCGCGAACGCGTCGCGCGCCCACGCCGCCAGGTCGAGCTTCTCATCGACGACATAGGGGCTGTCGAGCTCCTCGCCGCCGCCCGGGCGGTCGACCTCGCGCGCCTCGACCTCGACGAGCGGGCAGGCCGGCTTCAGGCAGCGCATGCAGGGGCCGGCGACCCCTGTCGAGAAGGCGATGCGCAACGCGTAGCCGCCGCCGCTCATGCGCGACACGCTCAGCTCCAGCGCGACCAGCGCCGGCTCGGCGGCGTACGTCTCGCTGCCGAGCTCGAGCGGCTCGATCGCGACCTCGAGCGCCAGGCGCCGCCCCTCTCCGGCGCTCAGCCGCAGGCTCGCGAGATCCAGCTCATCGGTCTTCGCCGCCATCGCATTCCAGGCTAGCGACGCAGGACCACGCCCGTGGTGGCGCGGTCCGAGGCCGGCGAGGACGCGTACGCGCCCGGTGCTCGGCGCCCAACGCGCCAGCCTTGACCGCGGGGAAGGATCGCTGCGCGACGGAGTCCTACACAGTCGAAGCTGAAGGGCCGCCGGTCATCGAGGCGGGCGCGCCGAGAGAGCGGGTTCGTCGCAGATGGCCGGCGCCACGATCAACTGGGCCGCCGGCCTGCGTGCCGCGGCTTGCGCACAGCGAGGAGATGGACGATGGAGAGCAAGTTCGTTGTCAGGCTGGCACCGCTGCTCGTCACGATCGCGTTTGCGGGCGTGCCGGCGGTGGCGCAGGCGGAAGCACCGGAATTCGGGAGGTGCCTGGCGCCGAGCGGCGAACAGGCCGGTCACGGCGGCTACAGCAACGGCTCGTGCACGACCGCGAGCGCCACGAAAACCGGCAGGTTCGAATGGTTCCCGGCAGCTGCGAAAGCCAGGTTCACGACCACGAGCAAGCCGGGCAAGAAGGTGTTCTTCGAAGGTGTCAACGACGTCCGGGTGACGTGCGAAGGCCAAACGAGCAGCGGCGAATACACGAGCCCGAAACTCGAGGAACATGTCGTCTTCAGGTTCACGGGCTGCAGCACGCGCGGCCTCGCGGTCAGCTCGGCCGGCGCGGCGACGGGCGAAGTGGTGAGCAGCCCGACAGAATGCGAACTCGGCGTCCTGCTCAAGGGCGCAACCCCGAAGCAGGACCGGCTCGGCATGACCTGCGCAGAAGAATCGGCGTTCATGTGGATGAACTGGGCGGGCTACGGAGCGCCGGTCGAATGGTGCCTGCGTGGCTGGTGGTTCTTCACAATCGCGGGCAACCGCATGACCGCGGTGACGGCGCTGCGCTCGCAACAGACGCACGGCCGGCAGTACTGGGAAAAATTCGCCGAAGGGCCGCCAGAACCCCTTGAAGCGAGCTTCGACGGCGGGATCACCTGGGAACCGGCGGCGCTGTCGCTCGAGACCAGCCAGACGAGCGAAGAACCGATCGAGGCGAACTCGGTCGTCTGAAGCGCTCGGCGTATCGAGGCGGCGCGCGTGGGGCCTCGCCGGTCCCGCGCGCGCCTGCTAGGAAGCTGCGCGCAGCTCGCGCTTGAGGATCTTGCCGGTCGCGTTGCGCGGCAGCTCATCGACGAAGATCACCTCGCGCGGAACCTTGTAGCGCGCGAGGTTCTGCTTGACGTAGGCCTGGATCTCCTCCTCGCTCAGCTCGGCGCCGGCGCGCAGCACGACGAACGCGCGCAGGCGCTGGCCGAACTCGGCATCATCGACGCCGACGACGGCCGCCTCCTCGATCTGCTCGTGGTCGGCGAGCAGATCCTCGACCTCGCGCGGGAACACGTTCTCGCCGCCGCTGACGATCATTTCGTCGTCGCGTCCGTCGACGAACAGGCGGCCACCGTCATCGAAATGGCCGACATCGCCTGTGCTCATCAGGCCGCTGATGATCTCCTTGTTGCCGCCGCCGGTGTAGCCGTCGAACATCAGCTCGTTGGCCACGAAGATGCGCCCGCCCTCACCGCGCGGCACCTCCTTGCCGTCGACGTCGAGCAGCTTCACCACCGTGCCGAGCGGCGGCGTGCCCGCCGTCCCCGGGGCCGCGCGCAGTTCGGCGGGCGTCGCGATCGTCGCCCACGCGACCTCGGTCGAGCCGTAGAGGTTGTAGAGGACATCGCCGAACGTGTCCATCGCGCGCGTCGCCAGTTCGCCGGGCAGCGCCGAGCCGCTGAGCGCGATCACGCGCAGGCAGCTGACGTCATAGCGGGCGATCGTCGCCGCGTCGAGGTCGAGGATGCGCTGCAGCATCACCGGCACGACCACGAGCGCGCTCGCGCGGTGCTGCGCGATCGCCTTGAGCGTGTCCTCGGGGTCGAAGCGCCGGCGCAGCACCAGCGTCGAGCTCAGCGACAGGCCGAGCGTGAAGTGCGCGTAGCCCCACGAGTGGAACATCGGCGCGGCGATCACCGTCGTCTGGCGCGCGCGCAGCGGGATCTTCGAGAACAGCGCAGCGAGCGGATCGAGCGAATCTGCCTGTTTGCGCCTGGCCCCCTTGGGGCTGCCGGTCGTTCCCGAGGTGAGGATCACGACGCGGCCGCGCTCGAGCGGCGGTTGCAAGTCGTTGCGATCGCCGCGCGCGATCAGCTCGTCGAGCAGCGGCTCCGCGCCCGGCCCCTCGGCGCCGGCGTCGCGCCAGGCGATGAAGCGTTTGCGGTCCGTTGCGCCGGCGCGCACGAGCTCGGTGAACTCCTCGTCGTAGATGACCGCGACCGGCTCCTCGTGCGCGAGCACATCGGCGATCTGCGGCCCGGCGAAGGCGGTGTTGAGATACAGCGCGCTCGCGCCCAGCTTCGCGCAGGCGATCGTCGCATCGATGAACCCGCGGTGGTTGCGGCACATGATCGCGACGCCGTCCTCCTCGCCGACCCCGGCCGCGCGCAGCTCGTGCGCGAGCGCGTTCGTGCGCAGCTGCACCTCCCTGAACGTCAGCGTGCCGCGCTCGTCGACGATCGCGATGCGCTCGGGGTAGCGGATCGCCGCGCCCGCATAGGCAGCCGCGGGCGTCGGCCCCCAGCGCCGCAGCGTGCCGAGCCAGCGCAGCGCCTTGTCCGGGCGCGTCGGCGCGACCATGCCGCTCTCCATCAGCGTCTTGACGACGTGCAGCTTGTACTTGGCACCCTCGGCGTTCACGTGCTGGACCCTACCCCTCTGCAAAATCAGGGAACCGAGCCCGCCCGCTGCTGCGCCGCTCGCCTGCCTGCTAGCTGACTTCGGCCGGCTCGTCCTTGCCCTGCAGGCGCTCGCGCCCGCGCTGGACCGCGGCGATGAACTTCGACAGGTTGACCTCGAGCGTGTTGAGGATCTCATCGGCGTAGTCCTCGGCGCCGAGCCTGATCTCGCGCTCACGCGCACGGGCGTCCTCGACGATGTCCTCGGCGGCGCGCTCGGCCTGCTTGGTGACCTCCTCCTCGCCGACGAGGTTCTCCTGGCGCTCGCGCGCGTCTTTGATGATCCGCTCGGCCTCCTTCTTGGCCTCGGCGAGCATCTCCTGGCGCTCCTTGACGATCCAGCGCGCCTGCTTGATCTCCTCGGGGATCGTCGCGCGCATCTGGTCGAGGATGTCGTAGATCTCCTCCTTGTCGACGCGCACCTGGTCGGTCATCAGCACGGCCTTGGCGTTGTGCACCAGGTCGTCGAGCTTGTCTATGAGTACCAGGACGTCCATCTAGTGGCCACCTCCGCATGCAGTCCGGCCACGCGGTCCGCCGATCGGGTTCGACATTTTCTCTCGCATTCTCATTTTCGTCAGCGCGTCAGCTCTTCCTGCAAGCGCCGGGCCACCTCGTCGGGGACGAGATCGTCGATCCGCCCGCCGAACGTCGCCAGCTCCTTGACGCCACTTGATGACAGGAAACTGTACTGCGGGCTGGCCATCAAGTAGACGGACTCGATCTCGGGCGCCTGGCGGCGGTTGAGCTGATTCATCTCGAGCTCGTACTCGAAGTCGGAGATCGCGCGCAGCCCCTTGACGATCGCTTTCGCCCCGAGGCTCCGTGCGAAGTCGACGACGAGCGTCGAAAACGGCTCGACGCGGGCGTTCTCGACATCGGCGAGCGCACGGTCGATGAACGCGACGCGCTCCTCGATCGCAAACAGAGCACCGCTCTTGCGAACCGAGCGATTGACGACCGCGACGACGACCTCGTCGTACAGGCCGGCGGCGCGGCGAATCACGTCGAGATGCCCGTTGGTGATCGGGTCGTAGGTGCCGGGGCACACCGCGATGACGTTCTCAGGTCGGTTCATGGATGCCGGTGGATTGTGATCGAACTGTCGCCGTAGCGCCTTTGCCGCTCGACCTCCATGTCGAGCTGAAGCGGTGCGCGGCGGTCGCTCTCGACGACGATACGCGCCCCGCGCCCGAGCACGGACGGCAGGATCGCCGAGAGCTCGCGGCCCCAGCGATCGCCGATCGATGAGCCTGCCCGCCTGTACGGAGGGTCGATGAAGACGAGATCGTATGTCTCTTTGCGCCCGCGTGCACCCCGCAGCGCCACGAGCGCGTCGGCGCAGCGCACCTCCGCGGCCTGCGATTCGATCCCGAGCGAGCTGAGATTGTCATTGAGGACCCGCACCACCTGCACGTCGCGCTCGACGAACACGGCGCGACCGGCGCCGCGCGAGAGGGCCTCGATGCCGAGCGCGCCGGTGCCCGCGAACAGGTCGAGCACGCTGCTCTCGCGCGGCAGCTCGCCGAGCATCGCGAACAGCGCCTCCCTGACGCGCTCGGAGGTCGGGCGGGTGACCCGGCCCTTGGGCGCCTTCAGCCGCCGTCCGCCGAGATGCCCCGCGATCACGCGCATCCCTGGACGGTAACGCGGTAGCGCGCGGGCGCGGCTCTAGACGGCGATCGGCGCGAGCGCGTCGGGCCCGAGCGTGCGCGCGAGCTCGAGGCCGAGCAGCGCGTGCTCTGGCGCGAGCAGCTCGGGGTCGCCGGCGACGATCTGCTCGGCACGCGCCCGTGCGAGCTCGAGCAGCGCGGCGTCATCGGGCAGCGATGCGATCCGAAAGTGGCCGAACCCCGACTGGCGGACGCCGGTCAGCTCGCCCTCGTTGCGCAGTTCCAGGTCGATCTCCGCGAGGCGGAAGCCGTCGGAGTGCTTGACGAGCGCGCGCAACCTGGCACCTCCGCCGGAGGCGGGTGAACCGACGAGCAGGCAGCTCGAGCGGTGCTCGCCGCGTCCAACCCGCCCGCGCAGCTGATGTAGCTGCGAGATCCCGAAGCGGTCGGCGTTCTCGATCAGCATCACGGTCGCGTTCGGCACGTCGATCCCGACCTCGATCACGGTCGTCGCGACGAGCACGTCGACGTCGCCGGCCGCGAAGGCGGCCATCGCCTGCTGCTTCTCGGCTGCGCGCATGCCACCGTGCAGGAGCGCGAGCCGGTAGCCCTTCAGCTCACCGCCGGACAGACGGGCGAGCTCGGCGGTCGCCGCGCGCATATCGAGCTGCGACGCACCGCCGCCGGCGAGCGCGGCGGTGTCCGCGGGGTCGACCTCGGCCTCCTCGATCAACGGACAGACGACGTACGCCTGGCGGCCGGCCGCCAGCTCGGAGCGCACGAGCTCATACGCCCGGCTGCGCTCCCCCTCGCCGCTGATCAGCCGCGTCTCGATCGGCTGGCGTCCGACGGGCAGCTCGCGCAGCTGGCTGGTGTCGAGGTCCGGGTAGCGGGCAAGCGCGAGCGTGCGCGGGATCGGCGTCGCGGTCATGTGCAGCGTGTGGGGCGGATGCTCGCCCTGGCGCTCACCGAGCGCCGCGCGCTGGCGCACGCCGAAGCGGTGCTGCTCGTCGATCACGGCGACTGCGAGCGTGCGGAACTCGACATCCGGCTCGATCAGCGCGTGCGTGCCGACGATCAGCGACAGCTCGCCGCTCGCGAGCTTCGCGAGGATGTCGCGCCGGCGGCGTGCAGGCGTCGAGCCGGTCAGCAGCGCGGCGGCGACGGGCTCGGCGCCGAGCAGCCGCTGAACGGTCGCGAAGTGCTGCTCGGCGAGCGTCTCGGTCGGCGCCAGCAGCGCCGCCTGGCGGCCGTGCTCGACGGCACGCAGCATCGCGTACAGCGCGACGACCGTCTTGCCGCTGCCAACCTCGCCCATCAGCAGCCGCTGCATCGGGTTCGCGCGCGCTAGATCCTGATCGATCGCCTCGATCGCGCGCCGCTGGTCTCCGGTCGCCCGGAACGGCAGGCCGTCCTCGAGCCAGCGTGAGCTGAGCGTCGGCTCATCGGCGAGCACGCTCGCGCCGCGCTGGGCGGTGCGGGTTGCTCGGCGGCGCAGGAACAGCAGCTGGGTCAGCAACAGCTCGTCGAAGGCCAGCCTGCGCCGGCCCGCCTCGAGATCCTCGGGCGCACGCGGGAAGTGCATCGCAGCCAACGCGCTCGCGCGGTCGGGCAGGCGCTCGCGGATGCGCGTCGAGGCGGACAGCGCCTCGGGAACGTCTGCGAGCGCGCCCTTCGCGGCCTGCACGAGCGTCAGCAGCTGCGTCGAGGTCACGCCGTCGGTCGCCGGGTAGTGCGCGACCGCGTCGCTGTCTGCGCCCGTGGCGGGCAGCTCACCGGTGGCGTCGGCCGCGAGCGCATGGTGGGAGACCCTGAAACCGCCGCGAGCGTCGGCCTTGCCGTGCAGCAGCAGGCGCGTGCCCTCGGGGTAGCGCTCGAGCAGCCACGGCTGATTGAAGAACGTCGCACGCATCGTTCCGCTTGCGTCGAACACTTTCGCCTCGACCAGCGGGCGCATCCCGCGGCGGCGGACAGCACGCGCGGCGATGCTGCGCACCTGGACCGCGACCGTCGCCTGCTCGCCCGCGCGCAGCGTCGCAACCGTGCGCGCCTCGCGGCTGTCGCTCGGCAGGTGCTCGAGCAGATCGCCGACCGTGTGCAGCCCGAGTGTGCGCATGCCCGCCGCCATCTTCTTGCCCGGAATCTCGAGCGGCTCGAGCAGGCGCGAGGGCCGTGGCCAGCGCACCGGCGCGCCGATCAGCTCGTCGCGGCTCAGCGGCCGCGAGGACGCGAACGCGCAGCCGCTCGGAGCGATCCGCTCAAAGCCCATCGAGATCGCCGCCTCGGGGCCGTCTGGCACGGTCGTTCCCATCGAGCTGACCATCATGATCGCGACGGCGGTCGTAAGCGGCGTCCGTGCAAGGGCAACTGGCTCTACCGACGGCTCGTTCGCGACCTGCGACTCAAGAGGACGATCCCAACGCCCACCACCACGCAAGCAATTGCCTGGCGCAGCGTAAACGCTTCATGGAGCATGAGATCGACGAGCGCGTACGCCGTCAAAGCGCCAGCGACGCATTGTGGAATCGCCCAAGGCGAGTTCATCGGGGTCTGATTGTCGCACGGGCTAGCGCTCCGCTGGCGACGAAGCGGCCCGGACCTCTGTCGGGAACCGGCCCGGAATAGCTGACGGCTACGCCCGTCACATAAAAACGAGCCGCTTGAGTTTGCGCATCGCCTCGGCGATCTGTTGCCCGACGCTGTGCTCCAGGTCGAGCGGTTGTTCGCTCCCGCATTTGAAGATGCAGCTTCCAGGCGAGGCAGCGGCTCCGGGCGGCGCTACCCTCGTCTGGGATGGCTGAGGATCACGAACCGGCGCCTACCCGGCAGACGCGCCGCGAGAAGGGCGAGCCGCTTGCGATCCCGGTGCCCAAGCAGGGCGACGTGCTCGATTTCCTAGAGAGGGTCGCGCATACGCCAGACCCCGACCGCCCACAGCCGACGGACTAGATCTCTTGCACGGCGGCGGCGGAATGATTCCCGTGCGGCAAGCGCTCCAGCAGATGCGCTACGCGAAGCCATGGCAGCAGTCCTTGTTCGCTGCCGCGTTGGTAGGGCTTGGCGTGATTCTAGTGATCGCCGGGACGTGGATCGGCCTACTGCCGCTGCTGCTCGGGGTTCTGTTCGGCGTCCGGTTCTTGCGACTACGTCTGGACGCTCGCCGCACGGCGAAGTAGTTGCTCGAACATTGCGTTCGGCTCAAGACGCGCGTTCCTGCGCCACACGAGCTCGCTGAGGTAGCCCTGCAGCCAGCGGGAGGCCTGGAGACCCCATAGCCGGCAACGCCCGCCGGCAGGACTGCGGCACGATCGTCGCGGTGCTCGACTTCGGGCGCGGGGAGATCCGCTTCCGCGTCGAGTGGGATCACGCGCCGGCGTTCGTCGCCGAGCCCGCGCTGGTGTCGCGCAGCAACTGCGAGACCTCACTCGGCCGCCAGCAGCCACCAGTAGGCGGCCTGACCGCCGCGGCGCAGCTCGAGCTCGATGCCGCCGTTGACCATGCCCTCGACATCGCCGAGGCCGAACGGCGCGTCCTCGCCCGCGAGCACGCTGATCAGCTCCGGCGCCTCGGCGCCGTCGGCGCCGTCGGCGAGCTCCGCGATTATCGCCTGCAGCGTGTTGCGCGCGTCGCCCCACGCGCGCACCTCGTCCTCGACGAAGCCGACCGCGTCGCCGCGCTTGAAGCGCCCGCTCGCGTCATCGCGCGCGGCCTCGGCGACCGCACCGGTGCGGACCCGCGAGAGCGCCTCGCTGAGCGCCTGCGCGTTCTCCTCGAGCGAGCGGTCGAACGACAGCGCGACGGCGGCCGCGAGCCCGGCCTGCTGGCTGGTCGTGCGCGCGACCAGCACCTGCTTGTCGGACAGGCGCGCGGCGTGCTCGGCGGCCATGAACACGTTCGCGCTGTTCGGCAGCAGCACGACCTCCTCGGCGGCGACGGCGTGGATCCCCGCGAGCAGGTCATACGTCGACGGGTTCAGCGTCGGCCCGCCGTCGATCGTCAGCGCACCGAGGTCGCGGAACATCTCGCGCAGCCCGTCGCCGCTGACGACCGCGACAGCGCCGCAGCGCATCTCCGCGACGCGCTCCCCGGGCGGCTCCGCCGTCACGGGCTCGCCTGCAATCGCGCCGAGTGTCTCCCCGCCTGCGCCCGCGCTCAGACGGCCGTCGCGCTCGGCGACCTGCTCGCGCATGTCGGCGACGTCGAGGTGGGACACCTCGCCGGCGTCGTCGAAGACCGCCGTCGCGAGCTCCGGCTCGTCGGTGTGCAGGTGAACCTTCAGCGTGCTCGAGTCGCCGACCACGAGAACCGAGTCGCCGAGCGCCTCGAGCGGCTCGATGAAGCGGCCCGCGCTCAGGCCGCTGCCGATCACCGCGAAGTTCGTGCAGAAGCGGTAGGTCCCGGAGGTGTGCTGCGGGTGGCTGATGCGCGCCGGCGCGTAGTGGTCGAGCTCCGGTGGATCCTCGCCGCGTAGCGCCGCGACGACGCCCGCGAAGATGATCGTCAAGCCGTAGCCGCCCGCATCGACGACACCCGCTTCACGCAGCGCCGCGAGCAGCTCGGGACCGCGCTTGACCGAGTCCTCCCCCGCATGTACCGCGCGCTCGAGCGCGCTCGCGATCGCGCGGTCCTGCTCCGGCGCCTCCGTCGCGGGCGCCATGCGCGGGTTCTCCGGGCTGTGCGCGACATCGGTGACGATCTTGTGCGCCATCTCGCGCGCGACCGTGAGGATCGTGCCCTCGGCCGGTTCGCGCACCGAGGAATACGCGCGATCGGCCGCGTTCGCGAGCGCCGCGCCGATCAGCGTCGCGTCGATCAGCTGTCCCGGCCGCGAGACGAGCTCCTCGGCCGCGCCGCGGATCAGCTGTGAGAGGATCACGCCGGAATTGCCGCGCGCGCCCAGCAGCGCCGCGCGCGCGACCGACTGGACGATCTCATCACGGCCGATCTCGTCGATCGTGCGGTGCTCGTCGCTCCCCTGCAGACGGTCGAGCTCGGCCAGCACCGCGTGCAGCGTCAGCGCCATGTTGTCGCCCGTGTCGCCGTCTGCGACCGGGAACACGTTCAGGTCGTTGACCTCCTGGCGACGTGATTCCAGGTGGGCGAGCGCGCCCGCGACCGCCGCGCGAAAGCGAACCAGATTTGTGTCGGTCACAGCCACAGCTCTATCACCTTCCGCTCACTCCGCGCATGATCCGCGCGATTCGCTCCAGATCTGATCGTCCCGCGATGTCCGCTCCGCTCCACCCGGGCAATCCTCTGCGTGACGCGGACGGCGTCGCAATGACCCGACCGCTCCACCCGAGGAATCCTCTGTACAACACCAACGGAACGACACCAATGACCCGACCGCTCCACCCGAGGAATCCTCTGAACAACACCAACGGAACGACACCAATGACCCGACCGCTCCACCCGAGGAATCCTCTGAACAACACCAACGGAACGACACCAATGACCCGACCGCTCCACCCGAGGAATCCTCTGAACAACACCAACGGAACGACACCAATGACCCGACCGCTCCACCCGAGGAATCCTCTGTACAACGCCACGGAACGACACCAATGACCCGACCGCCCCACCCGAGGAATCCTCTGTGCAACGCGAACGGCGAGTCAGGCACGGACGCGCCGACACTCGGATCCGCGTGCGGGGCGGCCTGCGAACGACCGGGGACGCCGCCGGGCGCGGCCGATCGTGCCTACAGAGCCTTGGTGACCTTGCCGGCTTTCAGACAACGGGTGCAGACGTAGACGCGCCTCGGAGCCTTGCCGACGAAGATCCTGACCTTCTGCAGGTTCGGATCAAAGCGCCGCTTGGTCGCGACCATCGAGTGGCTGCGGCTCTGACCGAACGCCGGACCCTTCCCGCAGCTGTGACACACCTTTGCCATCCGCCGCAGTCTAGCCGCTCGAAAGCTCTCTCCGCAGCGACGCCATTCTCAGCACCGCGTCGGCCGCGTGGCGGCCCTGGTCGCGCTTGTCGCCGCCGGCGCGCGCGAGCGCCTGCTCCATCGTCTCGCAGGTGAGCACGCCGAACGCGCACGGGACACCGGTGTCGAGCTGGACGCGCATCACCCCCTGCGCGGCCTCCGAGCAGACGAAGTCGTAGTGGTCGGTCTCGCCGCGGATCACCGCTCCCAGGCACGCGACCCCGGCAAAGCGACCGGATTGCGCGGCATAGCGCGCGGCGAGCGGCAGCTCGAACGCGCCCGGGACGTCGAACACCTCGACCTCCGCGCCGGCATGCTCGCCGAACGCCGCGCGCGCGCCCGCGACGAGCCGCTCGGCGAGATCCTCATAGAAGCGCGCGACGGCGATCGCGAACGTGTCGCTCATCGCTCGCGTCGCTGCTCGTCGCCGGCCTCGGCGTCAGCGGCCCGCCCCCGCTCGCCGCGCAGCAGCTCCTCGTCGAGGTTCAGGCCCTGGTGGTGCAGTGTGTGGCCCATCCGCTGTGCCTTCGTGCGCAGGTACCCCTCGTTGTGCTCGTTCGGCGCGTGCTCGATCGGGATCTGCCCGCTGACCGACAGGCCATAGCCCTCGAGGCCCTTGATCTTCTTGGGGTTGTTCGTGAGGATCCTGATCGATCCGAGGCCGAGGTCGACGAGGATCTGTGCGCCGATGCCGTAGTCGCGCAGATCCGCCGGCAGGCCGAGGCGCTCGTTCGCTTCAACCGTGTCCAGCCCGTCCTCCTGCAGGCGGTATGCGCGCAGCTTGTTCAACAGGCCGATCCCGCGTCCCTCCTGGGACAGATACAGGAGCACGCCGCGGCCCTCGCGCTCGATCATCGCCAGCGCCGATTCGAGCTGCTCGCCGCAGTCGCAGCGCAGTGAGTGGAAGACATCGCCGGTGAGGCACTCCGAGTGCACGCGCACGAGCACGTCGGACTGCCCGGCGACATCGCCCTTGACGAGCGCCACATGGTGCTTGTCGTCGACCAGCGAGCGGTAGCCGACGGCCTCGAAATCGCCGAACGTGGTCGGCAGGCGCGTCGCGACGACGCGTTCGACGAGCTTGTCGTGGCGCCGGCGGTAGGCGATCAGGTCGGCGACCGTGATCATGCTCAGCCCGTGCCGGGCGCAGTAGTCGATCAGGTCGGGGACGCGCGCCATCGTGCCGTCGTCGTTCATCACCTCGCAGATCACACCCGCCGGGTTGAGCCCGGCCAGGCGCGCGAGATCGACCGCCGCCTCGGTCTGCCCGGCGCGCTCGAGGACACCGCCGCCACGGCTCTTGAGCGGGAACACATGGCCCGGCTGTACGAGATCGCGGGGCCGGCTCTCAGGGTCGATCGCGACCTGGATCGTGTGCGCTCGGTCGTGCGCGGAGATGCCCGTCGTGACGCCTTCGCGGGCCTCGACGGAGACCGTGAACGGGGTTTCGAAGGAGGACTCGTTCTTGGCCGCCATCAGGTCCAGGCCGAGCTCCTCGCAGCGCTCGGAGGTGAGCGACAGGCAGATCAGCCCGCGCCCCTCCTTGGCCATGAAGTTGACCGCGTCCGGCGTCGCGAACTGCGCGGCCATCGTCAGGTCGCCCTCGTTCTCGCGGTCCTCGTCGTCGCAGACGACGACCATCTTGCCGTCGCGGATGTCCTCGATCGCCTGCTCGATCGTGGCGAACGGGGTTGTTGTTCGGCTTGCGCTCATATCGAGACCTCCGGATCGCGTTGCCCCCAGTATGAGGCGCGAGGGGCGATCGTCACGTGCGCGCCGCCAGCAGCCGCTCGACGTGCTTGGCGAGGATGTCCACCTCGATGTTGACGCTCGCACCCTGCTCGAGCGAGCCGAGGTTGGTGCGCGCGAGCGTCTCAGGGATCAGCGAGACCGCAAAACCCTGCTCCGTCAGGGCGCTGACGGTGAGGCTGACGCCGTCGAGCGCAACCGATCCCTTCTCCACCAGATAGCGCGAGAGGCGCTGCTCGAGCTCGATCTCGAGGACCCTCGAGAAGCCCTCCTCGCGGATCGCGCTGACGCGCCCGGTGCCGTCGACATGGCCCTGCACAACGTGCCCGCCGAGGCGATCGCCGGCGCGCAGCGCGAGCTCGAGGTTGACCTTCGAGCCGGCTCGCAGCCCGCCGAGCGAGGAGCGTGCGAGCGTCTCGTTGATCGCCTCGGCCGCGAAGTCGTGCTCGCCGACGTCGATCGCGGTCAGGCAGACGCCGTTGACGGCGACCGAGTCGCCGTCGCCGAGCTCGGCCGCGAGCGGGCTCGAGATCCGCAGGCTCGCGCCCTCGCCGTCGCGCTCGAGCGCGGTGATCGAGCCGAGGTCGGCGATCAGCCCGGTGAACATCCGCCCGCCCGCGTGCGCCGCGCCCGCGCGCTCACCACTCGCGCAGCCGAGCCGAGATCAAGAGGTCCTCGCCGACGCTCTCGCAGGTGAATGTCAGCGCGCGCAACGCCTCGGAGATGTGCTCGACCCCTTCCCCCTCCAGTGGGTCGCGGGCGGCGCTGCCGCCGAGCAGCAGCGGCGCGAGGAACAGCCGCAGTTCGTCGATCTCGCCCGCGTCGAGGAACGCTCCCGCAAGGTGCGGGCCGCCCTCGAGCAGCACCGAGGTGACCCCCAGCGTGCCGAGCTGGTCGAGCGCCGAGCGAACCCGCGCCGGCTCGTTTTCGCCGGTCGCGACGAGCACCTGTACGCCGGCCGCTTCGAGCGCGTCGGTGTCGGCGCGCGCGGCCGCCCGCGAGACGACGATCGTCAGCGGTATCTCGGCCGCGGCGGCGACGAGCTGTGAGCCCGGCGAAAGGCGCGCGAGCGAGTCGAAAACGACCCGCCGAGGCTGCGCGCCGGGCTCCGCCGGCAGACCGTCCGGGCGCGCGGTCAGCTGCGGGTCGTCGGCGAGGGCCGTGCCGATGCCGACGACGATCGCGTCGACCGACGCGCGCCAACGGTGAGCCATGCCGCGGCTGTCCTCGCCGCTGATCCACTTCGAGTCACCGGTGCGCGTCGCGACCTTTCCGTCGAGCGTCATCGCCGACTTGAACAGCACCCATGGCCGCCCGATCCGCGCGTGCTTGCGAAACGCCTGGTTGAGCAGCCGCGCGCTCGCGGCGAGCTCGCCGTCCGCGACGATCACCTCGACGCCCTCGTCGCGGAGGATGCCGAGGCCGCGGCCGGCCGCCTTCTCGGTCGGATCGTCGGAGGCGACGACCACGCGCTTGATGCCCGCGGCGATGATCGCGTCGGTGCACGGCGGCGTCTTGCCCTCGTGGCAGCACGGCTCCAGCGACACGTACAGGGTCGCGGTGCCGAGCTCCTCGAGGCCGCACGCCTCGATCGCGTTCACCTCCGCATGCGCTCCGCCGTACTGCTCGTGCCAGCCCTCGCCGAGCACCTCGCCGTCGCGCACGACGACCGCGCCGACGACCGGGTTGGGCTTGACCGCGCCGCTGCCGTTGCGCGCGAGCTCGATCGCGCGCGCGAGGTGCAGCTTGTCGGTGTCGGTGCAGCTGGGCATCTCCCAGCCAGGATAACCCTGCCGGGCGCCGCGGCCCCGCGCGGGGGCGTGCCGGGCCGCGGCTGCTAGCCCAGGCCGCCGTGCGCGCGACAGCGCCCGCCGTGCAGCCGGTAGATCGTCATCTGCGGGCCCGGGCGCTCGTATGCGAGCGGGTAGTAGTCAAAGCTCCAGTCGAAGTTGAACGCGACCGGGCTGTTCGCGCGGCCATACGGCGAGGCCCGGTAGACGACTTCGCCCTGGCGCGCGAGCGCGCGGTAGTAGGCGGTCGCGCGCGGCGCCGCGCGCGGATCCGCGAACGCGCGATCGGATTGCGTCGAGCCGCTGATCACCCAGCAGAAGCCGTGGCGCTCGTAGAAGCCGATCAGCGCCGGCGCGAGCGTCGTCACGTAGTCCTCCAGGCCGACTTCGCGGGTAGTCGCTTCGATGCTCCCGTCCGGCGCGATCCGCGCGAGCAGATCCGGGTACTTGTTCCAGCGAAACGACTGCTGCGAGGTCGCGATCCCGGGCGTGCTTTCGCGCGCCCATTCGTTCGGCGAGACCGGCTCGACGACGATCGGCGCGTGCGCGGGGATGTGCGCGAGCATCCAGTTGCGCGTCAGCGTGCGCGTGTCGACGCGCGAGAGCACGAGGCCCGCGTGGACGCTGTAGATCAGCCCCTGCGCGAGCACAGCCGCGACGAGCAGCGAGCCGATCGCGAGCTGAAGTGCGCGCGCGCCCCCTGCCCGTGTCTCGGCGCCATCCCCTTGCCGGTCCTCGCCGGCGCTCGCGCGGCGAGGACGCGCGCGCTCGGCGAGGCGCACGGCGGCGGCGGCGAGATGCGCGATGAAGTACGCCGCGAGCAGGCACACGATCGGGAAGATCGGCAGGATCCAGCGGCCGAAGTAGCGCCCCTGCAGGCCCATGAACGCGAGGAACAGCAGCGGCGCGGGGACGAGCAGCCAGCCGAGGCGCCGCTCGGAGCGCCAGATCGTGATCGCGCCGCCGAGCGCCGCCAGCGCGGGCAGCCAGCCGAGGCCCCACGTGAACGACCACAGGTAGTAGCGCAGCCCGCTCTCTTTGGGCGCGCCGAGCTTGCCCTGCGATTCGGCCGACAGCGTCGACTGGTGGACCAGTTCGGCGTGGAACGCCTTGAAGTCGAGCAGCGCATACGGATTGGCGATCAGGAAGGCGAGCAGCGCGAGCGCGCCCGCGAGCGCGATCCCGAGCAGCGCCTCGCGGCCGGCCCGCGAACCGGCGTCGAGATAGCGCGCAGCGATCGCCGCGGCGAGGGGCAGGATTACGATCCCGGCGGTGTACTTGCTCGCACAGGCCAGGCCCAGCCCGGCGCCGGCGAGCAGGTAGTCGCGCTTGCGGCCTTTGCGCAGCACGCCGGCGCTGCCGAGCAGCGACAGCGTCACCGGCGCGAGCGTCGGCACGTCGTTTAGCGCGAGGTGGGCGTAGAACACGGGCAGGAACGCGACCGCCTCGATCGCCGCCGCGAGCAGCCCGACGGCGCGGCCGAACAGGCGCGCGCCGGTCGCGTACAACAACCACAGCGCGAGCGTGCCGAGCAGCGCGGCGGCGACGCGCGCAAGCGTGTAGACCTCCTGCGGGTTCAGCGCGTATGCGAGGCGGACGCCCGTCTTGCCGCCGTAGGCGATCGCGAACAGGTAGTGCAGCAGATACGTGAAGGCCGGCGGATTGGCGAAGTAGTGGGGGTTGAGATCGTGCCCGAACATCGCCACCGCGCGCGGCACGAAGTGGTCACCCTCATCGCTGTTGTAGACGTAGGGCAGCCCCTGCGCGACGCCCCACAGGCGCAGGCCGAGACCGCCGAGCAGCACGACCGCGAGACCGGGCCAAACCCACCGCCGGGCCGCCTGCGGTGGGTGCCCCGCGCGCCGCGCGGCGCCCGCTGTCTCAGCAGTTGGCATACACCGCGTAGTAGCGGCTCGTGTAGATCCGCCGGAAGCCTTTCAGCGGAAGCTGGTCGCGGGCATCGTCGCCGACATCGACGATCGCATCGACGAACACCGCTTCCCCGAGCGGATAGACCGCGACGCTGCCCGCGCGGATCCGCTGCTCGAGTGAGTGCTCGCCCTTCTCGGCGTCGGCGCGCGCCTCGCTGCGCGCGACGATGTCGTGCTGGCCGACGCTGTCGAGGATCCAGCGCGCATCCGGGATCAGCTTGTTGTTCGGCAGCGACAGCAGCGGGCAGCGCTTCAGTTCGGCGCTGACCGGCGGGCTCTCAAGCGCGAGCGCGAGGCCCTTGTGGAATTCCTCGTGCTGGGCGAGCGTCGTGCGCAGGCTCGACAGGCTCAGCGTGCTCGCGACCGAGAACGCGCCGTAGAGGACGAGCAGCGCGGCGCCCGCGATCCACCAGCGCCGCAGCCACGAACCGGGCTCGAGCATCGACCAGCCGCCGACGGTGACCGCGCAGAACAGCAGCGCGACGGTGGCCGCGCCGAGCAGGTAGCGGTCGATCACCGACGCGCCAGCTGCGCCCTCGGCGACGTACACGCCGAACAGGAGCACCATCGCCGCGAGCGGCACGAGCACACGCCGCG
This sequence comes from uncultured Solirubrobacteraceae bacterium, assembly GCA_963822245.1. GTDB lineage: Bacteria > Actinomycetota > Thermoleophilia > Solirubrobacterales > Solirubrobacteraceae > Palsa-744. Next base: position 600,032 of record CAWGGR010000002.1, on the reverse strand, counting down.
GCGCCATCCAGATCGCGAGCGGCAGCCCGACGATCGCGCCGAGCAGCACCGGCACCTTGTCGATCCGTTCGGCGTTCGGCCACAGCGACGAGAGCACGCTGGAGAGGCCATGCGAGCGTTCCAGTTCTTCTGCGAGGCCGGCAGTCGCGGTCAGCGAGTACAGCGGGTTGCCGGTCACGATCGCGTCGAGCGCGACCCACACGAGCGGCGCGATCGCGGCCAGCGCGAGGTACTTCAGCCGCGTGCGGTTGTCCGCCCGCCACGAGCACCACAGCCAGTAGACACCGCTCAGCACCCACGCGTCCGGGCGCAGCAGCCCGGCCGCGGCGAGCACCAGGAACACGGGCGTGCCGCGCCGCGGCCGTTCGACCTCGAGCACGATCGCCCAGATGATCAGCGCGACGTAGGAGATGTCGAGGTAGCCCTGCGTCGCGAGGCTCTCGACGAAGAAGCGGCTGAGCAGCAGCAGCGCGGCGATCAGACCGACGACCGGGCCGAAGCACAGGCGCCCGAGCCGGTAGATGCCCGCGACGGCTGCGACGAACGAGGCGATCGAGCCGAGCACCATCAGCCGTGCCCCACCCTGACCGAAGATCGAGCTCAGCATCCCGAACGCGATTGCCAGCGGATGCTCGGTCGGGCCGCGATAGACGCGGAAGTCGGGCAGGTGCAGGTGCAGCAGGTCGCGCCCCCACAGCAGCGCGTAGAACGAGTCGTAGGTCGGGTAGGTCGGAAACGCGAAGTAGCCGATCAGCGCGCCGAGGCACATCAGCACGAAGCCCGCGCGGGCCCACGTCCCGGCGGGCACGGCACGCAGCCGCGCCAGCCAGATCGGGCCCGGCTGCTGCCGGGTAAGTGTCGCGCTTTCCATCTAGCTGGCCGTCTGGCGCCGCCGGTGCGCTTGGCGCCAAGACCGTGACCTGCGCTTTGGGATACTGCGGGGAGCGAAGTCTAGGCAATTGACGGCAATGAAGCTCATCATCCAGATCCCCTGCTTCAACGAGGCAGACCAGCTCCCGCAGACGCTCGCGGACCTTCCCCGCGAGGTGGAGGGCTTCGACGTGGTCGAGTGGCTCGTCATCGACGACGGCTCGACCGATGAGACGATCGCGGTCGCGCGCGCACACGGCGTCGATCACCTCGTCCGGCTGACCAACAACAAGGGCCTCGCGGCCGGCTTCCAGGCGGGAATCGACACGGCGCTCAAGCTCGGCGCCGACGTCGTCGTCAACACCGACGCCGACAACCAGTACTACGGCCCGGACATCGTCAAGCTGGTGCGGCCGATCATCGAAGGCCGCGCGGACATGGTCGTCGGCGACCGCGAGGTCGGCGGGATCGAGCACTTCTCGCCGCTGAAGAAGAGCCTGCAGCGCCTCGGCTCGTGGGTCGTGCGCCAGGCCTCCTCGACCTCGGTGCCAGACACGACCTCGGGCTTTCGCGCGTACAACCGCGAGGCGGCGATCCAGATGATGGTCGTTTCGCGCTTCACGTACACGCTCGAGACGATCATCCAGGCCGGCAAGCAGCTCGTCGCGATCGACCACGTCGCGATCCGCACCAACCCGAAGACACGCGAGTCGCGGCTGTTCCCGTCGATGGGCGCCTACGTGCGGCGCAACGCCGTCTCGATCTTCCGCATCTACGCCCAGTACGAGCCGCTGCGCGTGTTCTGGAGCCTCGCGCTGCTGATCGGCTTCGTCGCGTTCGCCGTGTGGGTGCGCTTCGCTGTCGCATACATCGACGGCAACGGCAAGGGCCACGTGCAGTCGCTGCTGCTCGGCGCCGTGCTGTTCATCGCCGCGGTCGTGCTGTGGGCGCTCGGCGTGATCGGCGATCTGCTCGCGGCGCAGCGGGTGATGACGCAACGGACCTACGAGCGCGTGCGGCGGATCGAGCTGCAGCTCGACATCGCCCCCTCGCACTACGAACCGGGCGGCGAGGCGAAGCCGACGAGCCCGCCGCCGGAGGGCCCGCGGGTCCTGGGTGGGCCCCCGGACGCACCGAGGCCGAGCGAGACGGTGCGGCTGTGAGCGGCGTGACCGTCTCCAAGGACGGCGTCGTCACCGGCAACACCTACGACAAGTACGGCTCGAGCAATCCGGTCGTGCGCCGGCTGATGAGCGGCTTTGAGAGCAGTCTCGATGAGCTCTTCGAGCTCGCCGCGCCGCGCTCGCTGCTCGACGTCGGCTGCGGCGAGGGAGTGCTCGTCGAGGCCTGGGCCAAACGCCTCGGCGACGGCCGCGTGGTCGGCATCGACCTCGAAGAGGAGTCGATCCAGGCAGGCTGGGCCGAGCGCCAGGCGGCGAACCTCGAATACCGCGTGATGGAGGCCGAGAACCTGCCGTTCGCGGCGAACGAGTTCGAGCTCGCCAGCGCGATCGAGGTGCTCGAGCACGTCCCTGACCCCGAGCACACGGTCAGTGAGATGGCGCGCTGCGCCGAGCGCCACCTGCTCGTGTCGGTCCCGCGCGAGCCGCTGTGGCGGGTCGTGAACATGGCCCGCGGCGCCTACTGGCGCGAGCTCGGCAACACCCCCGGCCATCTCAACCACTGGTCGCGCAGGTCGTTCATCGAGCTGCTCTCGCGCCACGGCCAGGTCGCCGAGGTTCGCTCGCCGTTCCCCTGGACGATGTTGCTTGTCCGCCTCTAAGACCTCTCCGGCGACGCCGAAGCGCTCATACGGCAGCGGCGCGCGGATCCTCTCGATCGGGATCGCCTCGACGGGCGTGCTGACGCTCGCCTACTTCTCGATTTCGAGCCACGTCCTGAGCGAAGAAGCGGCCGCCGAGGTGGCGCTGTTGTGGTCGGTGATGTTCGTGATCATCTCGGTGATCTACCGGCCGACCGAACAGCTGCTGTCGCGTTCGATCGCCGAACGCCGCGCGCGCGGGCACTCCGATCACCCGCTGCGTGTGCCGATCGCCATCCAGGCGTCGTTCGCGCTCGCCTTCCTCGTGATCGTGCTCGCGTTCAACGAAGCGATCATCGACAAACTGTTCGACCACGAGGAAGCGCTGTACTTCATTCTCGTCGGCGCGACGCTCGCCTACGCGGGCAGCTACTTTGCTCGCGGCTGGCTCGCCGGGCACGAATACTTCGCGCTGTACGGAGGGCTCGTGCTGATGGAGTCGCTGTCGCGCCTGTGCTTCGCGCTCGCCGTCGTGATCGGCATCACGAGCGGGCAGACGGCGCTCGCGCTCGGAATCGTCGCGGCGCCGCTCGTCTCGCTGTGCGTCGTGCCCGCCGCGTTCGCCAGGCGCGGCGCGGAGCGCCGCGAGGAGGCGCTCGGCCATCCCCCCGCGCCGGTGCACGACGCTGACGCCGCGCTCGCCGGCCCGGTCACCGCCGATGAGGTCGACGCGGCGTTCGCCGGGCCCGGCACCGAGGGCGTGCAGGAGGCGGCCGCGCACGATGAGCTGTCGCTGCGCCGCGGCTCCGGCTTCGCCGGCTGGGTCTCCGGCATCATGCTCTCCGAGCAGACGCTGCTGAACGCCGCCGTGCTGACCGTCGCGGCGACGTCGAGTGACAAAGCGCTCGCCGGGATCGTCTTCGACGTGCTGCTGATCGCGCGCGCGCCGCTGCAGCTCTTCCAGGCGATCCAGACCTCGCTGCTCCCCCACCTGACCGGTCTCGAGACGACCGACGGGCACGACGCGTTCGCGCGCGCGATTCGCATCACGATCCTCGCGATCGTCGCGTTCGCCGCCGCGGTCGCGCTCGGCCTGCTCGCGATCGGGCCATTCGTGATGGGCCACCTGTTCGGGCAGCACTACACCTACAGCCGCGTCGGGCTCGCGATCGTCGGCGTCGGCATGGGCCTGCACCTCGTCTCCGGCGCGCTCAACCAGGCCGCGCTCGCGCGCGACCGTGCCCGCGCCGCCGCGCTCTGCTGGGGTACCGCCGCGGCGGCCTTCCTGGTGTGGATGTTCACGCCGACGATCGCCAACGAACTCACCCGCACCGAGGTCGGCTATGCGGGTGCGACCGCGCTGCTCGCGTTGATGCTGTGGACCCTATACCGCCAGGGATCAGGTTCGGCCGCGCTCGCCGCGCCTCAGTCCTCGGCGCCGAGCGCGACCACGATCGCCCGGTAGGCCTCGGCGGGGTCGGCCGCGGTGAAGATCGCCGAGCCGGCGACGAACAGGCTTGCGCCCGCAGCATGGCACGCCGGCGCCGTCGCCGCGTCGATGCCGCCGTCGACCTCGACCGCGACATCCCCACCGACGAGCGCGCGCAACCGAGGAATCTTCTCGAGCGAGTGCGCGATGAACGGCTGGCCGCCCCAGCCCGGGCTGACGCTCATGCACAGCGCGAGGTCGAGCTCGTGCGCGACCTCGGAGATCGCCGCCGCGGGCGTGCCCGGGTTGACGGCCACGCCGACGCACGCGCCGCCCTCGCGTACCAGGTTGACGGCGTATGCGAGGTGCGGCGTCGACTCCGCATGGACCGTCAGCGAGTGCGCACCCGCCCTGACGAACTCGCCCACCTGCCGCTCCGGGCGCTCGATCATCAGGTGCACGTCGAGCATCGCGCCCGCTTCGCCGACCGTCTCCGCGAGCGCCGCCACGACGATCGGCCCGAGCGTGATCGGCGGCACGAAATGCCCGTCCATCACGTCCACGTGGATCACCCGGGCGCCCGCCGCCAGCACCTCCTTGACCTGCTCGCGCAGGCTGCCGAAGTCGGCCGAGAGGATCGAGGGTGCGACGCGCAGCCCGCCCAGCAGCTCGCGCGGAGACTCACCGCTCATACGGCCTGGAGCATCGAGTCGCCGCAGTTGTTGCACTTCAGGATCGCGGTCGAGGACATCCTCACGATCGTCGAGTGCTCGCCGCAGTTGGGGCATACCGACGTCAGCTCGAAGCGATGCAGGCAGTACACGCAGCGGTAGCGGCCGGGAAGGTTCGTCGGGCGCAGCCACGGCTCGCCGCAGTTGGGGCATTGCGGTCCGAGGTCGATCGGCGCCTTGGCCGAGACCTCCTGCTCGCCGTCCATCGCTCAGCTCCGCCGCAGCCGGGCGATGAAGAACCCCGCCGTGTGGTCGCGGTGGGGCAGCGTCAGCAGCCCGTGCGGCGCCGGACGCGCGCTCGCGCCGGCCCCGGCCATCGCGAGCTCGGCGACGGGACGGCCGAGGCGCGGGTGCTCGCACGCGCGATCGTCGGGGCCGAAGTCGGGGTGGGAGTCCAGGAAGGCGGCGATCACGCGCTCATTCTCAGTCGGGGAGATTGTGCAAGTAGAGTAGACAAGCACGCCGCCCGGACGGAGGGCGCGGGCGCCGGCGGCGAGGATCAGGGCCTGTGTCGCGGACATCTCCTCGATCGCCTGCGGGGTCACCCGCCAGCGCAGGTCGGGCCGCGCCCCGAGCGTTCCGAGCCCCGAGCACGGCGGGTCGACGAGGACGCGATCGAACATGCCGGCGTCCTCGCCCCGCCGCGTCGCGGCGTCGCCCACCTCGACGCGCACGTTGTGCGCGTGCAGCCGCTGCGCGGTGCGGCTGAGCGCGCCGGCGCGGCGCGCGTTGCGCTCGACGGCGACGACCTCGCCGCTGCCGTTGAGCAGTGCGGCGAGATGTGTGCTCTTGCCGCCCGGCGCGGCGCACAGGTCGAGCACGCGCTCGCCGACCTGCGGATCGAGCGTCCGCGAGACGAGCATCGCCGCGCGTGACTGGGCCAGGAACGCGCCCGCTTTCCACAGCGGCGAGCCGTGGACGTCGAAGGGCTCCTCGAGCACGAGCGCCTCGGGTATGCCGGCGTCGGCGTGGGTTCGCACGGGCAGTTCGCGCGCCAGCGTCGACGTGTCGGCGAGCAGCGTGTTGGTGCGCAGCGCGACCTCACCGGGCTCGTTGTCGTGCGCCATCAGCGCGCGTGCATCCTCGGCGCCGAGCTCCTGCCACCACAACCGCGCGATCCACTCGGGATGGGAGTGCTTGATCGCCGCCCGCTCGGGGGTGTCGTCGCTGAGCGTGCCCAGCAGCGCGCCCGGCGCCTCACGCGCGGCGCGGCGCAGGACGGCGTTGACGAGGCCGTGACCGGAGCCGCCGCTCGCCTTCGCGAGCTCGACCGCGTCGGCGACGACCGCATAGTCCGGGGAGCCGCTGAGATACAGCAGCTCGTACAGCCCGAGCCGCAACGCGGCGATCACGGCGGGATCGAGGCGTGTGAGCGCGCGCTCGGCGAGCGCTTCGATCAGGTGGTCGAGCGTGCCGCGGCGCTGGACCGCGCCGTAGGCGAGGCGCATCGCGAGCGCCCGGTCGCGCGGGTCGAGCTGCTTGGACTCGGCGTTCAGCGCCTTCTCGGCGTACGCGCCCTGCTCGAAGACGCGCCGCAGCACCGTGTAGGCACAGCTGCGGGCGGGTGCGATCGACGCGGTCCTCGGGCTCGGCACTCAGCCCATCATCGGCTATCCGCTGCGGCTGGCTCCGCGCGGATCGAGGATCTCGGCCAGATCGGCCGCCAGGCGCTGCGCCTCCGCCGGCTCGAGTGTCGCGGTCGTGACGCGGATGGCGGGCGCGCTGGCGGGTAGCCGGTACGGCGCGCCGGGGCCGACGACCCAGCCGCGCTGCAGCAGCGCCCCGACGACTCCCGCCTCGTCGGGCACGGGCACCCATACGTTCAGGCCGGAGGCCCCGTGGCAGCGGATGCCGCGCGCGGCCAGCGCTTCGCACAGGCCGAGGCGCCGCTGAACGTAGGTCGCGCAGGCGCCGTCGACCTGCGCGGCGACGCCGTCGTCCTGCCACAGCGCGAGCACGAGTGCCTGCAGGATGTGGCTGACCCATCCCGGCCCGCACTGCTGCAGTCCCTGCACGCGCGCGATCGTGTGGGCGTCGCCGGTGAGCACCGCGAGACGCAGGTCCGGCCCCATCGCCTTTGAGACGGACCGCGTCGCCGCCCAGCGCTGCCGCGCGGCGATCGTCGTGTGCAGATCGCAGCCGGCGATCTGACCGAGGTGGTCGTCCTCGATCAGCAGCGCGTGCGGGGCCGCTGCGAGCACCTCGCGGAGCTGCGCCGCGCGCTCACGATCGAGCGCCGCGCCGGTCGGGTTCTGCCCGCGCGGGGTGATCACGACGGCGCTCGCGCCGCGCCCGAGCGCCGTCTCGAGCGCGCGCGGGAGCATGCCGCGGTCGTCGACCTCGACCGGCTCGAGCACGAGGCCGTGCGCGCGCAGCAGGTCATACAGCGCGGCGTAGCCCGGGTTCTCGACGGCGACCGTCTCACCCGGGCGCAGGTGGGCCTGCACGACGCGCTCGATCCCGTCGAGTGCGCCGCTGACCACGCACAGCGCCTCGCCGGGGAGACCGTCCGCGCGCAGCTGCTCGCGCGCGAGCTGCGTCAGCCCGGGCAGCACGGAGCTCTCGCCATAGGCACGGACGGGCAGGTTCAGCCGCCCGAGCGCGTGCTCGAGGTCGGGCAGCAGCGCCGGGTCGGGGTTGCCCTTGGAGAGGTCTCGCGCGCCGTCCGGGACGGGCAGCGCGGGCCGCCAGGAACCGATCGGCGGCCCCGCGCCGATGCGCGTCCCGCGCCGCTGCTCGGTGATCACAACGCCGCGCCTGCGCAGCTCCGCGAGCGCGGCCGAGACCGTCGCCGCGCTGAGCCCGACGTCGGCGGCGAGCGTGCGCACCGACGGCAGCCGCTGGCCGGGCGTGAGCTCGCCCCCGGCGAGCGCCGTCTCGATATCGCGCACGAGCTGCGCCGCACTCGCGGCCGGCTTCCGATACTGTGTCAGATCAGACATCAATCTGTACTATTACAGATAGGAGGTAGTTGTGAGCGCCGAGCACCAGGAGCACGCGGCCAAGCCCGCATCCGACCGTGTGCGCATACGCCGCAAGCGCGACCGCGGCCGCTATGACCGCGAGACGATCGACGCGATCCTCGACGAGGGCCTGATCGCGCACGTCGGCATCGTCGGCGAGGACGGGCAGCCGTTCGTGATCCCGACATTGCACGCGCGCCGCGGCGATCTCGTCTACTGCCATGGCGCGGTCGCGAGCCGCACGCTGCGCGCGCTTGCAACCGCGGCGCCGCTGTGCCTGACCGTTTCGCTGATCGACGGCCTCGTGCTCGCGCGCTCGGCACTGCACCACTCGGCGAACTACCGCTCGGCGATGCTCGTCGGGCAGGCGCGCAGCGTCGAGGACCCGCTCGAGAAGCTCGCTGCGCTCGAGGCCGTCGTCGAACACATCGTCCCCGGCCGCTGGGCCGACGTGCGCTGGCCGAGCGAGAACGAGCTCAAGGCGACCGCCGTGCTCGCGCTGCCGATCGAGGAGGCCTCCGCGAAGGTTCGCTCGGGCGGCGTGCTCGACGACGAGGACGACTACGAGCTGTCCGGCTGGGCCGGCGTCATCCCCCTGGCCAGCACCCCGGGCGCTCCCGAGCCGGACGCGCGGCTGCGCGCGGGGATCGCGATGCCGGGCTATGTCAGCGGCTACCGCCGCCCGGGCGCGCCGCGACCGCGCGCGTAGGCGGCTGCGTCCATCGCGCGCCCGCCCGCGGGCTGAACCTCGAGCAGCTCGAGCACACCGGCGCTGCAGGCGAGCAGAACGCGGGAGTCGTGGACGTGCACGCCCGGCTCCGCGCCGGCCGGCCAGGGCAGCGCCTGCGTATCGGTGTCCGCGAGCAGCGCCGCCCGGTGCACGCCGAGCAGCTCGCCGTCCGCGAGCGCGACGCGGGCGCCGATGTGAGGGTGCAGTGCGCGCACCACGCGCTCCAGCTCGAGCGCCGGTCGCCGCGGGTCGAGCAGACGGTCCTGCGGGCCGATCTTCTCGGCGTAGGTGACGCCGTCCTGCGGCTGCTCGCGAAACGGCGGCTCGTCTCGCAGCGCACGCAGCAGCAGCTCCGCGCCGAGCTCCTGCAGGCGCCCGGCGAGCGAGCCGTAGCTGTCCAGCGCAGCGATCGGCTCGACGCCGCTGAGGCAGACAGGCCCGCTGTCGAGGCCCGCTGTCAGCCGCATGATCGAGACGCCGGTCTGCTCATCGCCGGCGATCAGCGCGCGCTCGATCGGCGCCGCGCCGCGCCAGCGCGGAAGCAGCGACGGATGCACGTTCAGCAGCTCGTGCTCTGAGAGCAGCGGCTCCTTGATCAGCGCGCCGAACGCGCAGACGATCAGCGTGCGCCGATCCTCGCCGGCGCCGGCGGCGCCGGCGATCAGCGCGCGCGCCTCGGGATCGTTGACGCTCTGCGGCTGCTCGAGTGCGAGCCCCAGCTCACGTGCCCGCTCGGCGACCGGCGGCGATGTCAGCCGGCGGCCGCGGCCGCTCGGGCGGTCGGGACGCGTGATCACCAGCGCCGGACGCTGCGCGGCGCTGGCGGCCAGGCGCTCGAGTATCGCCGCGGCGAAGTCCGAGGTGCCGAGGAAGATCGTGCCCAAGTCCCGCCGCCCGCGACGCGCTAGGCGGCGCTTGCCGGTCGCTCGGCGGCCGGCTCCTGCGCTTCGCGCATCGCGCGCATCGCCTCCTTGCGCGCCTCGCGCGAGATGCGGTCGAGGATCAGGATGCCGTCGAGGTGGTCGATCTCGTGCTGGATCACGCGCGCCTCGAGCTCCTCCGCCTCGATCTCGATCGGATCGCCGTTCGGGTCCTGCGCGCGCACGCGGACACGCGCCGGGCGTTCGACCTCGACGTGCACCCCGGGCAGGCTCAGGCACCCCTCTTCGGCGCTCTCGAGCTCATCGCTCGACCACACGAGCTCGGGGTTGACGAGCGCTCTCAGCGGATCGTCGATGTAGGCGCGGTAGACGAGCACGCGATGCAGGACACCGAGCTGCGTCGCCGCCAGGCCGATGCCGAGCGCGTCATGCATCAGCTCGCCCATCCGCTCGATCTCCGCCCTGAGATCGTCATCGAAGCGCTCGACCGGTAGCGCCGTGCTGCGGAGCACCGGGTCTCCGAGCCGGCGTACGTGGCGCAGCGCCGCGTCACGGCGTTCGCGCGTCTCGGGATCGAGCTCGGCCGGCTCCGGCGCGTCCTGCTCGCGCTCGACCTCCACGTCCGCGTCCGCGGCCCCCGTCGCGGCCAGCTCGCGTGGCTCGTGATCGTCTGTCGTGCCGTCCGCCGCGCCCATCGCTTGAGTTTATGAGGCGCCGCGAGAGTTCACGCCTCAGCCCTTGCCGGCGTGCGCGCGCGGCGCGCGCAGCGTCACGAGCGTCACCGTCGTGTGATGCGCGCCTTGCGGGTCATGCGCGAGCAGCGTCGTGCGCGCGCGCAGCGTGCGCGAGCGCGCGAGCAGGACGCGCGCCTTCGCCGAGAGGTGCAGGGTCACGGCGCGTACCTGTCCGCCGGGGACCGTGAAGGAGCCGGATGCGAGCGTCAGCGGCGCCCTGCCACTGCGTGAGCTGACCGCCTCGAGCGAGCGCAGCGTGATGCTTCCCGAGCAGCTGCTCTCGCCCGCCGGACAGCTGATCTTCAGCGTCACCGCTCCACCCGTGCCCACCTGCAGCTGCTCGCCCGCGAGCTGCGCGTCGGGGATCGCCGGCGCGAGCGTGGTCTGAAACGCGCTGACCTGCTGCACGCCCGCAGTCGCGGGCGCCTGGCCGGCTGCCGGTGCCGGTGTCGGGCTCGGCACTTCGTGCGGTTCCGTGGGTTTCGTCGGCGCAGGTTCCTTTTCTTTTTCCTTTTCTTTTTCCTCTTCCTTGGCTTTCTTTTCGTCTTCGACTTCTTCGGCGCTGCGCGGCGCGACTTTGACGGCCTGCTCAACCGTGCTGCCGGTGACACCGAACGCGTCGGTGACGGTCAGCCCGACCGTGTAATCGCCGGCTTCGGCGTAGACATGGGTTGGGGTCGCGCCGCTGCCGGTCGTGCCGTCACCCCAGCTCCAGCGGTAGCTCGCGACCGAGCCGCCACGATACGGGTCGCTCGAACCGGTGCCGCTGAAGCCGGCCACGAGGCCGGCTGTGGCGGAGCTCGGCGGTGTGATCGCCGCGGTCGGCAGCAGCGGCTTGAACGCGCCGAGCCCGTTGGGTGTGCCGACCCCGGAGGGACCGTCGTAGCCGGGCGCGGCGTCACACGCGGTCGTGTATTCGCAGTCGACGTGCAGCGCGAAGCCTGGGACGAGCGCGTCGAACGCGTCGGGGTGCCCGCACGAGGATTCGGGCGCCGCATCGCACCAGCCGTTACCGCCTTCGGTCACGTCGAACAGGTCCGCGGAGTCACCGAGGTGACCGTACGGCGCGACCGCTGGGTCGCTCGCGCCGTTCGCGCCGCCGGCGAGCGCATACATTGCACTGATCAGCGGCGTCGCCAGCGAAGTGCCGCCGACCACGATCCAGGCCTTGCCGTTTTTGCACGCGCCGCAGCTGAAGCTGTCGTAGACGGCTACGCCGCTGATCGGGTCGGCGTCGGCCGAGATGTCGGCAGCCAGGCGCGTGCCGCCGCAGCCGGCAGCGCCGTATCCCGGGGTGTCGGGCTGCCACGGCGGCGCGGAGAACAGCAGGCTGCAGCCGCCGCCGGTCGCACCTTCGATCAGCACGCTGTCGTTGTCCGGGCCGTTGCCGTTCCACACCGTCTCACTCGCGCGTTTGCCGGATCCGTCGAGGCCGAGCGTGGTGCCGCCGACGGACACGACTGAGGGCAGCGCAGCGGGGACGTTCGGGCGTTCGGGAGGGAATTCGCCTTCGTTGTAGTAGGTCCAGTCGTCGTAGCCCGAATCGCCTGTGGCGGCCGCGATCACGACCCCGGGATGACTGAAGGCGTCGAGTTCGGCGGGTGAGAGTTCTCCCTCGGGACCTCCGTAGGAATTGGAAACCTCCGTTGCGCCGAGGCTGACCGCGGTGTTGACCGCGGTTGAAAGATCGCTGAAGCTTGCACTGTTCGCCTCGACGAGCAGAATCTTGCAGTTCGCGCACGCCGAGTGCACCATCTCGACGTCGAGTGACATCTCGAGCGCCCAGGTGGCCGAGTCGGTCGTCGGCAGCGATGCTGTGCCGGTCTGGGAGACCTCGGTGAAACATCCGTTGGCCCTGGTGCACGGGGACAGGCCGTAGTTGGCGTCGAATTCGCCGAGGTCGTGTTCGATCCCCGGATCGTTGTATGCGTCGACGATCGCGACCGTCTGCGCGGAGCCGCCGCTGAGCGAGTCATAGCCGTAGGCGGTTTCGAGCTGTTTCGGCGTGAGGCCTCCCGCCGGCCCGGACGTGTCGGCGCCGTCGTTGAGCGCATACGGGGTGACGCCGGGACTGCCCGCCTCGCTGGCGGGCACGGCTTCGCGCACGAACGCGGCGCACGCGGCGTCGCCGGGCGCGGGCGGAGCGCAGACGGGCGCCACCTTCGCATAGCGCGTCTTCGCGGCGGGCAGCGAGACGCTCGCCCCGGCCGCCGGGACGACGAGCAGGCACAGCGCGAGCACCACACCCGCAAACGGACCCCTCCGACGCATCGCCAGAGTGTAGGGACTGGCAGTGAGTCTGACCAGCGCTTGCTACTGCGGATCGACATCCACGCTGAAGTGCACACCGGCGTGCGCGCGGCTGCCGGCGACACGCCGCACGGCCGCGCCGACGGCCTCGACGGCCGCGCGCCGCTCGAGCGCCTTCACCACCAGCACCTGGCGCTCGCGGCCACGGAGGCGAAACAGTGAAGCGGGGCCGAGCACGACCGGGCCGCCGCTGGCAACCGGGTTGGCGCCGCCGACCGCGCCGCCGCCGAGCGTGCCCTCAGCGGGGCTCGTCGCGCGATCGTCGAGCAGCGTGGTGAGCGCTTCGCGCACGGCGCTCGCGGCGGTGAAAGCGGCGTGTGACTGCGCGGCTGAGCAGACGATCCTGATCAGGTGCGAGAACGGCGGGTAGCTGAGCGCGCGGCGGCGTTCCAGCTCGCCGGCGAGGAAGCCGTCGCTGTCATGCCCCGCGGCGTGCACGATCGCCCGCGCCTCCGGCGCGATCGTCTGCACGAGCACCTCGGCGGCGCCAACCCGGTTGCCGCGGGCGCCGCGACCGACGCGCCCGGCGAGCTGCGCGATCAGCGCGAACGTCCGCTCCTCGGCACGGAAGTCGGGGAAGCGCAGCGTCGCATCGGCGTCGAGCACGACGCCGAGCGTCACGTCGGGGAAGTCGTGGCCCTTGGCGACCATCTGCGTGCCGATCAGCACGCCGCAGTCGGCTGCCTCGAAGCGGCGCAGCAGCGCGCCGACGCCGTTCTCATCGTCCTCGGCGCCGCCCGGCAGCGCCGCGGAGGCCGCGACCTCCCCGGCGGGATGGGTGGCGCCGGCGCCGAGCGCGTCGGCGTCGAGGCGAAAGACCGGAAAGGCGCCGTCGTCGAAGACGCTCGCAAGCTCGTGCTGGACGCGTTCGGTGCCGGCGCCGTGGCGCGCCACGGACGTCGAGTTGCAGTCGCCGCATCGCGCCGGCGCGCGCTCGCGGTGGCCGCAGTGGTGACAGGCGACGTAGCCCCCGGCGCGGTGCAGCACGAGCGCGACGTCGCAGTCGGGGCAGCTCCACACGCGCCCGCAGGAGCCGCAGGAGAGGAAGTTCGACCAGCCGCGACGGTTGAGCAGCACGATCGCCTTGCCGCGCGTCGCGCGCACGTCGGCAAGCGCCGCCGCGGTCACAGGGTGCAGCCCGTGCTGGGCGATCTCCGCTCCGCCGCCGCGCATGTCGAGCACCCGCACGCGCGGCAGCGGCCGGCCGTCGACCCTCTGCGCCATCACCGACACGGGCACCCGCTCGACGCTCTCCGGGCGCGGCGTCGCGCTGCCGAGCAGCAGCAGCGCTCCGCTGCGCCGTGCGCGCTCGGCGGCGACATCGCGTGCGTCGTAGCGCGGATCGCCCTCGTGCTTGTAGGAGGAGTCGTGCTCCTCATCGACGACGATCAGGCCAAGCTCGCGGACCGGCGCGAACACGGCCGAGCGCGGCCCCACGCAGACCCTCGCCTCGCCCTCGCGCAGCCGGCGCCACTCGGCGTAGCGCTCGGCCGGGCGCAGCCGTGAGTGCAGCACCGCGACCGTCTCACCGAAGCGTTCGATGAAGCGACCGACGATCTGCGGGGTCAGCGCGATCTCCGGGACGAGCACGATCGCGCCGCGACCCTGATCGAGCGCGGCGGCGGCCGCGCGCAGGTAGACCTCGGTCTTGCCCGACCCGGTCACGCCGTGCAGCAGCCGCTGCTCGGCGCGGCGGGCGTGGAGGGCGGCGAGCAGCGGCCTGAGCACCGCCTCCTGCTCGGCGGTCAGCTCGGGGGCGGCGGGGCTGCGCGCGCCGACCGCGAGGTGCCGCGGGCGCGCGACCGCGCGCCGTTTGCGCCCGCTCAGGCGGCGCGCGGCACCGGGCGGGAGCACGAGCGCGAGCGAGCGCGCGATCGTCGAGCAGTACTCCGCCGCGATCCATTCGGCGAGCGCGACGAGCTCCTCGGGCACGCCGAGCTCGAGTGCGCGCAGCGGCGCGAGCAGCTTCTCCTCGGCGATCTCGCTGCTGTCGGCGAGGCCGACGACCACCCCGAGCACCTCGCGCCGGCCGAACGGCACGACGAGCATCGAGCCGACATCGACGCCGCCGCGGAGCTCATCGGGCAGGCGGTAGTCGAATGGCCCGCGCAGGGCGCGAGCCGTCGTCATCGGCTCTACCCGGGCGATCGCGGACACCGCCCTGACCCTAGTGGGCGCCCCGGTCAGAGGCCGGCGGCCGCGCGCAGCGCATCGGCCTTGTCCGTGCGCTCCCAGGTGAAGTCGGCGTCGTCGCGCCCGAAGTGGCCGTAGGCGGCGGTCTTCTGGTAGATCGGGCGGTGCAGGTTGAGCTCCTCCCGGAAGGAGCCTGGGCGCAGGTCGAAGACCTCGTCGACCGCGCGCGCGATCTGCGCGCGGCTGCGGCCCTCCTGCTCGGTTCCGAACGTCTCGACCATCACCGAGACCGGGTGCGCGACGCCGATCGCGTATGCGACCTGGACTTCGGCGCGTTCGGCGAGGCCGGCGGCGACGATGTTCTTGGCGACCCAGCGTGCCGCATACGCCGCCGAGCGGTCGACCTTCGAGGGATCCTTGCCGGAGAACGCGCCGCCGCCGTGGCGGGCCATGCCGCCGTAGGTGTCGACGATGATCTTGCGCCCGGTCAGGCCGGCGTCGCCGACGGGCCCGCCGATCACGAAGCGGCCGGTCGGGTTGACGAGGAAGTTCCTGCGCAGCCTCACGGCGTCGTAGAGCTCGGCCGGGAGGATCGGCTCGACGACGTGCTGCCAGAGGTCATCTGGGATCCGCGACTCCGAGCCCTCGCCGTGCTGGGTCGAGATCAGCAGCTTCTCGATCTCGACCGGCTTGCCGTCGCGGTAGCGGACGCTGACCTGCGTCTTGCCGTCGGGGCGCAGGTACTCGAGCGTGCCGTCCTTGCGGACCGCCGCAAGGCGCTCGGCGAGACGATGCGCGAGCGAGATCGGCAGCGGCATCAGCGTGTCCGTCTCGTTGGTCGCGTAGCCGAACATCATTCCCTGGTCGCCCGCGCCGGCGACGTCGAGCTCGTCCTCGTCGCTCGCGTCGGTGCGCGCCTCATACGCCTTGTCGACTCCCTGGGCGATGTCCGGCGACTGCTTGTCGATCGCGTTGAGCACCGCGCAGGAGTCGGCCGAGAAGCCGAGGTCGGCGTCGGTGTAGCCGATCGCGCGCACCGTCTCGCGGGCGACTTCCTGGATGTCGACGTAGGTGTCGGTCGAGATCTCGCCGGAGACGACGATCAGCCCGGTGTTGACGAGCGTCTCGCAGGCGACGCGGCCGTAGGGGTCGTCGGTCAGGACCGCGTCGAGGACGCCGTCGGAGATCTGGTCGGCGATCTTGTCGGGGTGGCCCTCGGTGACGGACTCGGATGTGAACAGGAACTCGTTCTCGGATGGCTCAGTCATGGCTAAGTGGGTGACTCCAGGGTCTCAGGGGCGGACGGGAAGGGCTGCGGCGCGCGCGCCGGCGGCAAAGTCGCAGAAGTCTATGCGGCGCGGGCTCCTCCACGCTGCCCGCGCTCGACGAAGTCGATGATCAGCGGCACGCCGTCCATGCCGTAGCGGGCGCGCAGGCGGTTCTCGATGAAGTAGGCGTAGTCGCGGGTGACGCGCGCGCGGGAGTTGACCTGGATCGCGAAGCGCGGCGGGCGCTCGCCGATCTGCGCCATGTAGATCAGCTTCAGGCGATGCTGGCTCGAGCCGCGGCGGGTGCCGACAGGCGGCTGGCGCGCCTGCACGGCCTCGGCGAGGAAGCGGTTGAGCTCGGGCGTCGGGATCCGCCCGGACATGCGATCGCCGAGCGTGACCGCTTCGCCGAGCAGACGCGCGACATGACGGCCGGTCTTCGCGCTGACGGTCAGCACGCGCGGTCGCAGGCGCAGCTTTTTGGCGACGAGCGCGCGCTCGTGCTCGAGGTCGAGGTGGCCCCCGGTGTCGCTCTCGGCCGGCTCCTGCACGTCCCACTTGTTGAGCACGACTGCGGTCGCGCAGCCGGCCTTCATCGCAAGCTCGGCGATCCGCAGATCCTGCGCGGTGACCCCGTCGGCGGCATCGCAGACGACGAACGCGACGTCCGCCCGCTCGGCGGCGCGCTGGGAGCGCAGCGCGGTGTAGTACTCGACCGAGTCGGCGACCTTCGACTGCCGGCGCATGCCCGCGGTGTCGACCAGCACGAGCTTGCGCTCGCCGACGAGCAGGGGCATGTCGATCGCGTCCCGCGTCGTACCGGCGACGTCGGAGACGATCACGCGCTCTTCGCCGAGGAAACGGTTGACGAGCGAGGACTTGCCGACGTTCGGGCGGCCGATGATCGCGAGGCGAACCGTGTCGTCGGCGGGCTCGGCCTCGCCCTCGGGCAGCAGCTCGACGATGCGGTCGAGCAGGTCGCCCGAGCCGAGCCCCTGGGCGGCGGAGACGGGCAGCGGCTCGCCCAGGCCGAGGCGATGGAAGTCGGCGGCGAGCGGCATCTCGCCGACGCCGTCGCACTTGTTCGCCGCGACGATCGTCGGCAGCGGCGAGCGGCGCAGCAGATCGGCCATCTCCTGATCGCCCGGGCGCACGCCGGCGCGGGCGTCGACGACGAGCACGGCGACCTCCGCTTCAGCCAGCCCCGCACGGGCCTGGTCGCGGATCGAGCCGGCGAGCGGGTCCTCATCCTCGAAGTCGACGCCGCCGGTGTCGATCAGCGTGAACAGGCGCCCGTTCCACTCGCACTCGAGCTCCTTGCGGTCGCGCGTGATCCCCGGGCGCTCGTGCACGACCGCCTCGCGGGTGCCCGTGAGGCGGTTGATCAGCGAGGACTTCCCGACGTTTGGATAGCCGACGATCGCAACCTTCATCAGCTGAGTATGACTGGCCCTGGGGCCCGCTCCGGGCTCAGTGCGGCGACGCGGCCTGCCGGGCGAGCGCGGCGATGCGCTCGACCGCCTGCTCGATCGTGAGGCCGGTCGTGTCGAGCTGCACGGCGTCGGGCGCGGCGCGCAGCGGGCTGTGTGCGCGCGCGATGTCGCGCTCGTCGCGCATCGTCTGCTCGGCGAGCACCGTCGCGACGTCGGCCCCGATCTCGGCGGCGCGCCGGCGCGCACGCTCAGCCGCATCGGCGGTCAGGAACACCTTCACGGCCGCATCCGGGGCGAGCACCGTGCCGATGTCGCGCCCCTCGGCGACCCAGTCGCCGCTGGCGATCAGCTGTCGCTGCCTGGCGATCAGCGCTTCGCGCACGGGCGCCTCGGCGGCGACGCGCGACGCCGCCTCGGAGACCTCGGGGGTGCGGATCTCCGCGCTCACGTCGCGCCCGTCGACGCTGACCACCGCGGCGCCCGCCGGGCCGTCGCCCGCGAGCTCGATCGCGGCGGCGCGTGCGAGCTCGGCCGGGTCGCGGTCGGGGTGCGCGAGCGCGAGCAGCCCGACGCAGCGATACATCGCGCCGCTGTCGAGGTAGGTGAAGCCGAGCAGCTGCGCGAGCCGGCGGGCGATCGTCGACTTGCCCGCCCCGGCGGGGCCGTCGATCGCTATGAGCACAGGCGCGCCAGATCCGCGACGAAGGACGGGTAGGACACAGCCGCCGACTCGATCCCGACCACCTCGACGCCCTCCCGCGAGGCGAGGCCGGCGACGGCGCCGAGCATCGCCATGCGATGGTCGCCGTGAGCGTCGATCGTGCCGCCGCGCAGGCCGCCGCTGCCGCGTACGAGGAAGCCGTCGTCGCTCGCCTCGATGTCGGCGCCCAGCCCGCGCAGGCCGTCGACGACGCCGGCGATCCTGTCGGACTCCTTGACGCGCAGCTCGTGCGCGCCCTGGACGATCGTCTCGCCCTCGGCGAAACAGCCGAGCAGCGCGACGAGCGGCAGCTCGTCGATCGCCAGCGGCACCTCGTCGGGCTCGACCACGGTGCCCTCGAGCGCGCCATGCGCGACATCGAGATCGCTGATCGGCTCCTCCGGGCTGAGCTCGCCGGTCTCGTCCTCGAGGTCGCCGAGAACGATGCCGCGCATCCGCCGCAGGATCCGCAGGAAGCCGGTGCGCGTCCAGTTGACACCGACATCGCCGATCAGCAGCCGTGAGCCGGGCACGAGCACGCCGGCGGCGATCATGAACGCCGCCGAGCTCAGGTCGCCGGGGACGGTGACGCGCTCGAGCAGCAGCTCGTCGGCGTTGGTGACGGTCACGTGCAGGCCGTTGCGGTGGATCGTGACGCCGGCGCGCAGCAGCATCCGCTCGGTGTGGTCGCGGCTGCGCGCGGGCTCGCCGACCGTCGTCGCGCCGTCGGCGGCGAGCGCGGCGAGCAGCACGCAGGACTTCACCTGCGCGCTCGCGACGTCGATCTCGTAGGAGATCGCGCGCAGGCGCGCGCCGCGGACGCGAAGCGGCGCGAAGCGCCCGTCGCGCGCCTCGATCTCGGCCCCCATCTGGCGCAGCGGCACGACGATCCGCTCGACCGGCCGGCGGCGGATCGAGGCGTCGCCGTCGAGCGAGAAGGAGCGGCCCTCTTGGGCGGCGAGCCAGCCGGGCAGCAGCCGCAGCAGCGTGCCGGCATTGCCGACGTCGATCGGCCCCTCGGGCTCGCGCGCCTCGCGCAGCCCGGTGCCGCGCACGACGACATGATCGCCGTTGACCTCGACCAGCGAGCCGAGCGCGCGCACCGCCGCGAGCGTCGAGTCGGTGTCGGCCGCATGCAGATAGCGCTCGATCCGCACCGGCTCGGAGGCCATCGCGCCGAGCAGCGCGGCGCGGTGCGAGATCGACTTGTCAGCCGGCGCGGTCAGCTCACCGGTGAGTCCGCGCGCGGGCTCGAAGCGCATCTTCATCTGTCGGCGGCGAGCACCGCGGCGCGGCCCATCAGACGGCGCTGAGCGCCTTTCCGGCGAGCGCCGCGGCCTGCTCGACCGCCCGTGAGAACGCTGCGAACTCGTCCGCCCTGAGCTGCTGCGGGCCGTCGCAGATCGCCTCATCCGGGTTCGGGTGCACCTCGACGATGATGCCGTCCGCGCCGACGGCGGCCGCGGCGAGCGACAGCGGCGTGACGAGGTCGCGCCGGCCGGCGGCGTGACTCGGGTCGACGATCACCGGCAGGTGCGTCAGCTCCTTCAGCACCGGCACCGCCATCAGGTCGAGCGTGAAGCGGTAGGCGGTCTCGAACGTGCGGATCCCTCGCTCGCAGAGCATCACGTTGGGGTTGCCTTCCTTGAGGATGTACTCGGCGGCCATCAGCAGCTCATCGAGCGTCGCCGACAGGCCACGCTTGAGCAGCGCCGGACAGCCGGAGCGCCCGATCTCCGCGAGCAGCGGGTAGTTCTGCATGTTGCGCGCGCCGATCTGGATCACGTCGGCGACCTCGAGCACGGCGTCGAGATCGCTGATGTCCATCAGCTCGGTGACGATCGGCAGGCCGGTCTCGGCCTTCGCCTCCGCGAGCAGCCGTAGCCCCTCCTGGCCGAGCCCCTGGAAGGCGTAGGGAGATGTGCGCGGCTTGTACGCCCCGCCGCGCAGCAGCGTCGCACCGGCGTCGCGAACGACGCGCGCGGTCTCCATCATCTGATCGCGCGACTCGACCGTGCAAGGACCGGCGATCATCGCGAAATGCTCGCCGCCGACCTTGCGCCCGCCGATGTCGAGCACACTGCGCTCGCCATGGTTGAACTGCGCCGAGGCGAGCTTGTAGGGCTTCAGGATCGGCACGACCCGGTCCACCCCCGGCTGGCCTTCGAGGCCGAGGCCCTCGACCGTGACGTCCTGCTCGACATCGCCGATCGCGCCGATCACCGTCACGCGCGCGCCCCGGCTGCGATGGGCGAGCGCGCCGGCGCGCTCGATCTTCTCGACGACCGCCTCGACCTCCTCGTCGCTTGCGGTCTCCTTCATGACAATCATCATCGACTCATCCTTTCACTGACGCCTAGACATGGTAGTTGCGGTCCTCTGCCGGTGAGCGGACTCCCGGATCGGGGCCCTGCCGGCGGTTCCGTGAAAGGGGCGCTGTGGCACCCGCGTGAGCGGCGCTCGGTCCCGGCGGCGGGACCCGGTGCGGCCGGCGCCCGTTCACGGACGGGCGGGGCCGGAGCGCCTAGCTAAATCGCCAGGCGGAATAGGCGCAGGAGAGCGACCACGCGGCTTGCGCGCAGGCGCGCGAAGCGGAAGGGCTGATGTGCGTGGCCGTGACCATCGTCCAGACTTTGTAGCAGAGAATCGTCTCGCCGTCGAGGGGTGAATCGCGGATCGCCGCGCGCGGCGGCGGCTACAGGACCTGCGCGAGCGCGTCGAGGAACCGCTCGTTCTCCTCGGGAAGGCCGTACGTGACGCGCAGCGCCGGCACGTCGCTGCCGAGCGCGCCGCCGGCGCGCACGAGCACGCCGCGCTCCTGCAGCCCGCTCATCACCTGCACCTCGTCGCGATCCTCGCCGAGTTCCACCCAGCAGAAGTTCGCCTGTGACGCGGCCGGGGTGAGCCCGAGCGCGCGCAGGCGCTCATCGACGGAGATCCGCTCGGCGACCGTCCGCGTGACGCGCTCGATCACCGCGTCCTGGTGGGCGAGCGCCTCGACGGCGGCGGCCTGCGCGAGCGCGTTCGCGTAGAACGGCTGGCGCACCTGGTCGAATGCCCGCGGCAGCTCGTCCGAGCCGCACAGGCCGAAGCCGACGCGCAGCCCGCACAGGCCGTGGACCTTCGAGAAGGTCCGCAGCAGCATCAGGTTCGGGTGCGAGTCGAGCAGATCGATCGACGCGTCCGGATCCTCGAGCAGGTTGAACTCGCAGTAAGCCTCATCGACGATCACGCAGGCGTGCGGCGGGACCCTGTCGATGAACGCCGCGATGTCCGCGAGCGGGATCGCCGTGCTCGTCGGGTTGTTCGGGTTGCAGACGATCACGAGCCGCGTCGCGACGGTGATCTCGCGCAGCATCGCATCGAGGTCGTGAGACTGCTCACCGTCGAGTGCGACGGTCAACGCGCGCGCGCCCGACGCGGCCGCGAGGTGGGGGTAGACCGAGAACGACGGCCACGCGTAGACGATCTCGGCGCCCGGCTCGAGCAGCGCCTCGCCGGCGGCGAGCAGGATGTCGCACGAGCCGTTGCCGATCGCGATCCGCGACGGCGCAAGGTCGTAGCGCTCGCTCAGGCGGCTGCGCAGCAGCGAGCTCGCCGGGTCGGGGTAGCGGTTGAGCGTTGCGAGCTCGCGCTCGATCGCCTCGCGCACGGCCGCCAGCGGCGCGTACGGCGACTCGTTGCTGGCGAGCCGGACCAGCGGCTCGCTCTGCGCGTAGCCGCCGGCGACGGGATAGCTGGGGATGCGCCGGATGCGCTCGGAGAACTCGATCGCCATCCGGACATTGTTACGGGCGCCGCGCGCGGGCGCCGGGCGGGCCGGCCGCGCGGGCGCGCTACTGCGCGGCGCTGAGGTCCGCGCGCAGCGCCTTCGCATCGCCGAGATAGACGTGCGCGGGCTCGTGGTCGTCCTCGCCGTAGTAGGTGATCAGCACGCGGATCACGCGCGGCATCGCGCGCGGCACGGGGATCTCCTGCGCACACAGCAGCGGCACCTGCTCGAAGCCGAGCGCGCGGGCGGCGACGGCGGGGAACTCGGCGTTGAGGTCCCTCGTCGCGGTGAAGATGCAGCTGACGACGGCCCTCGGCACGAGCGCGTTTCGCTGCATCACCTCCCGCATCAGCTCGGTCGTCGCGTCGAGGATGTCCTGGGCGTCGTTGCGGTTCACGCTGACGGCGCCGCGAAGGGCGAACAGTCGCATCGGGCGCGATTCTGTCACGGCAAGAGCTCGCGCAGTCTCGCGACCTCCGCGGCGCTCAGGCGCCGGTGGGCCCCCGTCTTCAGGCCCGCGAGCTGCAGCGGGCCGAAGCTCGTGCGCACCAGCTCGCGCACCGGATAGCCGACCGCCGCGCACATCCGCCGCACCTGGCGGTTGCGGCCCTCGTGGATCGTCAGCTCGATCACGTTGGCGCTCACACGCCGCACGCCCGCCGGCGCGGTCGGGCCGTCGTCGAGCTCGACGCCGGCGCGCAGCGCCGCGATCGCGCCCGCGCCGATCGCCTTGCCGGCGAGCCGCGCACGGTAGGTCTTCGGCACCTCGAAGCGCGGGTGCGTGAGCCGGTTGGCGAGCTCGCCGTCGTTGCTCAACAGGATCAGGCCGCTGCTGTCGGCGTCGAGGCGGCCGACCGGGTAGAGGCGCAGCCCGCGCGTCGGCACGAGGTCGAGGACGGTCTGGCGGCCGTGCGTGTCGCGCGCCGTGGAGAGCACGCCGAGCGGCTTGTTGAGCGCGTAGACCACACGCGGCTCGACTCCCGCCAGCGGCTGCCCGTCGAGCGCGACGGCGCTGTCGGCGTCGACATCGCGGGCGGGATCGGTGATGACTTCGCCCGCGACCGTCACCCGCCCGGCGGCGATCAGCAGCTCGGAACCGCGCCTGGAGGCGACGCCAGCGTGGGCCAGGTACTTCGCTAGGCGCATCGTCGTTGCCCGGTGGCGAGGCTCATCTGCTGCAACCATAGGAGGCGGGCGCGCCGCCGCGCCCGCCTCGCTCATGGATCTCGCACTGCTCGACAAGACGCTCGCCGACCGCGGCGAGCCGCGCTTCCGCGCCCGCCAGGTGTGGGCGTGGGCGGCGCGCGGCGTGGACGGCTATGAGCAGATGACCGACCTGCCGGCCTCGCTGCGCGAGGCGCTCGCACGGGAGCTGCCGTTCTCGAGCCTGCAGCTGCGCGATCAGGCGATCTCGAGCGACGGGACCGTCAAGGCGCTGTTCGCGACCGGCGACGGGCGGGCGCTCGAGGCGGTGCTGATGCGCTTTCGCGACACCCCCCGCGGCACCCGCGGCCGCCGCTCGATCTGCGTCTCCTCGCAGTCGGGCTGCCCGCTGACGTGCAAGTTCTGCGCGACCGGGACGATGAAGTTCGCGCGCAACCTCAGCGCCTCGGAGATCGTCGAGCAGGCGCTGCACTTCCGCCGCATCGAAGCGATCGACCACTGCGTGTTCATGGGCATGGGCGAGCCGATGATGAACCTCGACAATGTGCTCGCCGCGTGTGAGCGGCTGCCCGACATCGGCATCACGCACCGCCGCATCACGATCTCGACGGTCGGCTGGATCCCCGGGATCGAGCTGCTCACCGAGCAGCCGCTGCCACTGCGACTCGCGCTGTCACTGCACGCCGCCGATGAAGCGCTGCGCTCGGAGCTGATGCCCGTCAACGAGCGCTACCCGCTCGCCGAGGTGATCGAAGCGTGCCGGGCGTTCTATGCGCGCAGGCGCCGCCGCGTGTTCATCGAGTACGTGATGCTCGCCGGCGTCAACGACCGCTACGAGCAGGCGCTCGCGCTCGCGCGCCTGCTGAACGGCGCACGCGTGGGCGAGCAGCCGATCTTCAAGGTCAACCTGATCCCCTACAACCCCACCGACACCGGCGCCGGCCCGCCGTTCGCGGGTTCCAGCCGAGAGTCGATCGCCGCCTTCCGCGCCGCGCTCGAGTCGCGCGGCGTGCCGGTCACCGTCCGCCTCACGCGCGGGCGCGACATCGCCGCCGCCTGCGGGCAGCTGGCGGCGCAGGCGGGCTAGCCGCCCGCCCGCGCCTCGCCGGCGCGCAGCAGCCGTTCGCGCAGCTCGGCCTGCTCCTCGGGCGTCGGATCCCAGCGCGCGATGTCGGGCAGATCTTCGAGCGTGCGCAGCCCGAACAGCTTCAGGAACTGGTTGCTCGTGCGGTAGAGGATCGCGCCGAACTGCGAGTTGCCGGCCTCCTCGATCAGGCCGCGCTCGAGCAGCGTCGCGGTCGCCGAGTCGGCGCTGACGCCGCGGATGCGCGTGATCTCCGGCCTCGAGATCGGCTGCAGGTAGGCGACGATCGCGAGCGTCTCGGCCTGCGCCGGGGTCAGCGTCGACAGGCGCGGGCGGCTGAACAGGCGCCGCGCCGCGTCCTCGCTCGCGGGGTCGCTGCTCAGCGTCCAGCCGCCGCCGAGCTCGCGCAGCACGATGCCGCGGCGCGCCGCGGTGTACTCCTCGGCGAGCAGCGCGAGCGCCGCCTGGATCGCCGCCTCGCCCACCTCGGTCGCGTCGGCGAGCTCTTCCGCGCTGAGCGGATCGGCGGACAGGAACAGCAGCGCCTCGACCGTGCGCGCCAGCGACGGCAGCTCCGCGTCCTCGGCGGCGGCGGGTGCCTGCGCGAGCGTCGCGTGCTCGTTCACCGCGACGTGCCTCCGTTCGCGCTCGCGGCGAGGACGAGCGGCGGCGCGGGCGGCGCGACGCTCAGCGCGCTGACCTCGATCTCGCCGAAGTTGTCCTGCTGAACCCAGCCCGCCTCGCCGCGTTTGTACAACTCGAGCAGCGCGAACAGCGTCACCGCAACGGTCACACGGTCGGCCCCGCGGACGGCCTCATCGAAGCTGAACGCGGCGCCGCCGCGCAGCAGCCGGCGCAGGTACTCCAGGCGCGCCGCGACGCTCACACGGGGCACGGCGATGTGGCGCACGTTGATGCTCGGCGGCATCGCCAGCAGCCGCCCGATCGCGGCGCCGAGGACGGCCGCGTCCTGTGAGCCGTCGGCGGGCGTGAGGATCGTGCGGCGCAGGTGTGGCGGCGGCGGCGCCTCGCGGAAGCGCACGCCGTGCTCGCTCTCGAGCAGCTCCGCGAGATGCCGGGAGGCGGAGCGATAGCGGCGCGCGTCGAGCATCCGTGCGAGCAGCTCCTCGGCGGCCTGCTCGGGCTCGATGTCGAGCAGCTCCTCGTCTTCGCTGAGCATCAGCTTGGACTTCAGCTCGAGCAGCGCGGCGATCAGCACGATGAACTCGGTCGCCGTCTCGAGGTCGAGCTCGCCGCGCGCCTCGAGGTGGTCGAGATAGGCGAGCACGACTTCCGCGAGCTGCAGCTCGAGCAGGTCGACCTCTTCGCGCAGCACGAGCGTGAGAAGCAGGTCGAACGGGCCGCTGAAGAGGTCCAGGTCGAGCTCGAGCGCGGCCAGGCTCACCTGATCGCCCCGACACGGCTGATCTGCTGAGCGCTCACCCGCTCACCGTATCGAGCCGCGCCGACGCGGTGTCGTCACGGCTCAGAACGTGGCGCGCCGACGCCCATCAGCTCGCGCACCTCGCCGAGCGTCTCGGCGGCGATCGCGCGTGCGCGCGTCGCACCGGCGGCGAGAATCGCCTCGAGTGCGAGCTCGTCCGCGCGGAGCTCGGCGTAGCGCTCGCGCACCGGCGCGAGATAGTCGATCACCGCGGTCGCGACCGCCGCCTTGAGCTCGCCGTAGCGCGCTGTCGCGAGCTCCGTTTCGATCGTCGCCTGATCGACGCCGCGGACCGCCGCGAGGATGTCGATGAGGTTGCTCACGCCGGGCTTAGCCGCGTCGCGGCGGACCTCGCTGCCGGAGTCGGTGACCGCGCCCTTGAGCTTCTTCTCGATCGCGTTCGGCTCGTCGAGCACATACACGGTCCCCTGATCGGAGCCGCCGGTCGTCGACATCTTGCGCGAGGGCTCCTGCAGGTCCATGATCCGTGCGCCCACCGCGGGCAGGCGGAGCTCGGGCACGACGAGCACCTGCTCGCCGTCGCCGAAGCGCCGGTTGAAGTTCTCGGCCACGTCGCGCATCAGCTCCACGTGCTCGCGCTGGTCCTCCCCGACGGGCACCTCGTGCGCGCGGTAGGCGAGCACGTCCGCCGCCATCAGCACCGGATAGAAGAGCAGCCCGGCGCGGACCATCTGGCGCTGCGCCTCGGACTTGTCGCGGAACTGGTGCATGCGTTCGAGCCGCCCGAGTTCGGTGACGCTCGAAAGCAGCCATGTCAGCTCGGTGTGCTCGCGCACATCGCTCTGGCGAAAGAGGATGGAGCGTGCCGGGTCGAGGCCCGCCGCGAGCAGAATCGCGATCGTGTCGTAGAGGCGCTCGCGCAGCTCGGCCGGGTCGTAGGCCACGGTCAAAGCGTGCAGGTCGACGATGCAGAAGATGCCCTCGCCGCGCTCCTGGCTCGTGACGTACTGCGCGATCGCGCCGATGTAGTTGCCGAGGTGCTTGCGCCCGGTGGGCTGGATGCCGGAGAAGATGCGCACGGTGCTCAGCGCCGGCGGCGCCGCGTGGCGCTGTCGGCGAGCCACGGCGGGTCCCAGCCGGTGTCGTTCGCGTTGACCGTCGTCCCGGGCGGGACGATCTCGTCGATGCGGTCGAGCACGTCCGCGCCGAGCGTGCGCTCGAGCGCTGGAAGCTGGCTCTCGAGCTGCTCCATCGTGCGCGGGCCGATGATCGCCGCGGTGACCGCCGGATGCGTCGTCACGAACGCGAGCGCCATCTCGATCAGCGACATGCCCGACTCGTCGGCGAGCGCGCCGAGCGCGTCCGCGGCCTCGAGCTTCGCCTGGTTGCCCGGCAGCGACATGTCATAGCGCTGCGGCAGCATCTGCGCGCGGCGGCTCTCGCCGGGCGAGGCGCCGCCCTCGCGGTACTTACCCGACAGCCAGCCGCCGGCGAGCGGGCTCCACGGGATCACGCCGATGCCGTAGCGCTCGCAGACCGGCAGCACGTCGGCCTCGATGCGGCGGATCAGCATCGAGTAGGGCGGCTGCTCGCAGACGAAGCGCTCGCGCCCGCGCCGCTCGGCGACCCACTGCGCCTCGACGATCCGGTCGGCGGGGAACGTCGAGCTGCCGATGTAGCGGACCTTGCCGGCGTGCACGAGGTCCGACAGCGCGCCGAGCGTCTCGTCGATGTCCGTGTCGGGCTCCGGGCGGTGAATCTGGTAGAGGTCGATGTGGTCGGTTTTCAGCCGCCTGAGGCTGTTCTCGACCTCCTCGATGATCCAGCGGCGCGAGTTGCCGAACCGGTTCGCGTCGTCGTCGTGCATCCTGCCGTGGACCTTCGTCGCGAGCACGACCGAGTCGCGCCGGCCGCCCGCGAGCGCCTTGCCGACGATCTCCTCGGACTCGCCGCGCGAGTAGACGTCGGCGGTGTCGATGAAGTTGATGCCCGCGTCGAGCGCGCGGTGGATGATGCGGATCGAGTCGTCGTGGTCGGTGTTGCCCCACGCGCCGAACATCATCGCGCCGAGGCACAGCGGGCTGACGCTGACGCCGGTGCTGCCGAGTTTGCGCTGCTCGATCGCCATCTAGGCCAGGACCTCTCTGATCACGGGGCTCTTCGCCGCCGCGACCTCGTCGAGGCGGCGCACCGGCGTGCTGTACGGCGCGCCCTGGGCGAGCGTCGGATCCGCGGCGGCCTCGCGCAGGATCGCGGCGATCGCGGCGGCGAACGCGTCGAGCGTCTCCTTCGTCTCGGTCTCGGTCGGCTCGACCATCAGCGCCTCATCGACGAGCAGCGGGAAGTAGACCGTCGGCGGGTGAAAGCCGAAGTCGAGCAGCCGCTTGGCGAGGTCGAGCGTCTTGATCTGCAGCTCGCGCTTCATCGGCCCGCCGGAGAGCACGAACTCGTGCATGCAGAGATCGCCGTAGGCGAGCGGCAGGTACTCGGCGACGCCCTGCTCGCGCAGCCGCGCGAGCAGGTAGTTGGCGTTCAGCACCGCCGTTTCCGAGGCGTCCTTGAGGCCGTCGCCGCCGAGCGAGCAGATGTAGGCGTAGGAGCGCACGAAGCAGCCGTAGTTGCCGTGGAAGCCGCGCAGGCGCCCGATCGACTTCGCCCGCTCGTGGTCGAGGTCGAACGTGCCGTCATCGCGCGCGACGACGACGGGAACCGGCAGGAACGGCGCGATCCGCTCGGACACGGCGATCGGGCCGGAGCCCGGCCCGCCGCCCCCGTGCGGCTGGGTGAAGGACTTGTGCAGGTTGAAGTGGACGATGTCGAAGCCCATGTCGCCCGGCCGCGACAGCCCCATAACGGCGTTGAGGTTGGCGCCGTCGTAGTACAGCGTCGCGCCGACGCCGTGCACGATCTCAGCGATCTCGGCGATGTTCGGGTCGAACAGCCCGAGCGTGTTCGGGTTCGTCAGCATCAGGCAGGCGACGTCGCCGTCGGCCTTGGCGCGCAGATCCTCAACGTCGACGCCGCCGTCGGCGTTGGTCGCGACCTTGACGACGTCGAAGCCGGCCATCGTGACCGTCGCCGGGTTCGTGCCGTGGGCGGTATCCGGCGTCAGCACCTTGTGGCGCGTCTCGCCGCGATCCTCGTGGTAGGCGCGTGTCAGCAGCACGCCCGCGAGCTCACCGTGCGAGCCTGCTGACGGCTGCAGCGAGACATTCGGCAGGCCCGAGACCTCCGCGAGCGCGCCCTGCAGCCTCCACATCAGCTCGAGCGCTCCCTGCGCGCGCCCGGGGTCCTGCAGCGGGTGCAGGCGCGCGTGGCCGGGGAGCGCGGCGACGCGCTCGTGCAGGCGCGGGTTGTGCTTCATCGTGCACGAGCCGAGCGGGTAGAAGCCGGAGTCGAGGTCGAAGTTGCGCTTGGAGATGCCGACGTAATGGCGCACGATCTCGGGCTCTGAGACCTCCGGCAGTCGCGGCCCGGCGCTGCGCCGGAAGCGCTCAGGCAGCAGCTCGCCGATGTCGACCTCCGGCACGTCGGGCTGCGGGCAGAGGAACGCGCGGCGCCCGGGCGCGCCCTTCTGGAAGATCGTCGTCGCGGCCTGCAGCTGCAGCGGCGTCGCCCCGGCGCCCGCCGCCACCGGCCGCGAAGCGTCCGCGCCCGGATGATGCGATTCGATGCCCGGGTCGGCGTGCAGGTGGTTTTCGTCGATCGGGCTCACCTGCCTGCGCCCCCAACGGGGGCGGGCGCCGCGATCGGGTAGGCGGGCACGTTCGCCTGACGCTCGGCGGCGACGGCCGCGCCGAGGACATCGGCGAGGCGGTCGATGTCGGCGCGCGTGCGCCGCTCGGTGATCGCGACGAGCAGCAGGCCGTGGTCCTCGGCGCGGCCGCTGAGCGCCTGCACATCCACGCCCGGGTTGACGCCCCGCTCGGCGCAGCGCCGGCGCACGGCCGCGACGTCGGCGTCTAGGCGCAGCGCGAACTCGCGGATCACCGGCTGCTCGTGCTCCCGCTCGATGCCGTCGAGGCCCGCGAGCTGCTCGCGCGCGTAGTGGGTGCGGGCGAGCAGCAGCTCGCCGAGCTCGATGATCCCGCGGCGGCCGAGCCAGGTCAGGTAGACGACGCCGCCGAGCGCGTTCAGCGCCTGCGCGGTGCAGATGTTCGAGGTCGCCTTCTCGCGGCGGATGTGCTGCTCGCGTGTCTGCAGCGTGAGCACGAAGCCGCGGCGGCCGTCGACGTCGACCGTCTCGCCGGCGATCCGCCCGGGCATCCGGCGGAGATACTCCTCGCGCGCGGCGAAGAAGCCGAACGACGGGCCGCCGAAGTCGAGCCGGTTGCCGAGCGGCTGGCCCTCGCCGACGGCGACGTCGACGCCGCATTCGCCGGGCGCCTTGAGCACGCCGAGCGTGATCGGGTCGACCTGCGCGATGACGACCGGCGTGCCGCTCGCCTTGGCCGCCGCGCTCAGCGCGGCGGCGTCCTCGACGGCGCCGTAGAAGTTCGGCTGCGCGAAGATCGCCGCGCTGGTGTCGGCGTCGATCGCGCGCGCCCATGCGTCGGCGTCGGTGACGCCCTCGCGCAGCGGAACCTCGATCACCTCGATGCCGTAGCCGTGGGCGTTCGTGCGCAGCGTCGCGATCGTATGCGGGTGCAGGCCGGCGCTGACGACGAAGCGGCTGCCGCCGTTGTGGAGCTTGGCCAGATAGCCGGCCGCGGCGACGCCCGAGGGGCCCTCGTAGACCGAGGCGTTGGAGACCGGCAGCGCGGTCAGCTCGGAGATCGCGGTCTGATACTCGAACATCACCTGCAGCCCGCCCTGGGAGATCTCCGGCTGATACGGCGTGTACGGGGTGAGGAACTCCGAGCGCTCCATCAGCATGTCGATCAGCGCCGGGACGTAGTGGTCATACATGCCCGCGCCGAGGAAGCTGAGCTCGTCCTCACAGCTCGTGTTGCGTGCGGCGAGCGCGCGCAGATGCTCATAGACGTCCTGCTCGGGCAGGCCGTCGGGGAGCTCGAGCGCACGGCCGAGGCGCACCGCCTCGGGGATCTGGCGGTCGAAGAGCTCCTGCAGCGAGGCGACACCGATCGCCGCGAGCATCGCGTCGAGGTCCTGCGGGGTGATCGCGGTGTAGCGACTCAACTACAGAGCAGCCTAGCCACCCAGGAGGGCCTTGTAGGAGGCGGCGTCGAGCAGGCTGTCGCGCTCGGCGGGATCGGACAGGCGCACCTTCACCAGCCAGCCCTCGCCGTAGGAGTCCTCGTTGATCATCGCCGGGTTCTCGCTGAGCGCCTCGTTGACCTCGATGATCTCGCCGGACAGCGGCGCGATCACATCGGACACCGCCTTGACCGACTCGACCTCCGCGTAGGAGGCGTCCTTGGCGAGCGTCGTGCCGACGGCGGGCGGATCGAAGAACACGACCTCGCCGAGCGAGTCCTGCGCGTACCAGGTGATCCCGAGCGTCGCCTGCTCGCCGTCGATGCGCGCCCAGTCGTGGTCGGGGTGGTAGAGCAGGTCCTCTGGGTAGCTGGCCTGGGCCATTCACGAGCCCTTTCTGTAGAGCGGCTTGTCCTTGACTACGGCCGTGCGCATCTTGCCACGAACATCTATCTCGAGCCGGGTGCCCGCGCTCGCGCGCTCGCTCGGCACGTACGCGAGGCCGATGCCGACGCCGAGCGACGGCGACAGCGTGCCGCTCGTCACCTGTCCCCCGCCGATCACCGCGTTTCCCTGGCGCGCGATGCCCGGCCCGTCGAGCGCGAACGCGACAAGCGTCTCCGCCGGGCCGGCTTCGCGCACGGCGCGCACCGCCTCCGCGCCGATGAAGCCGGTGTCCTCCTTGCAGCACCATCCAAGGCCCGCTTCGATCGGGCCGCGCTCGGCGCTGAGGTCGTTGCCGTAGAGGTGGAAGCAGGCCTCCAGGCGCAGCGTGTCGCGCGCGCCGAGGCCGGCCGGCACGGCGCCGCGCCGGAGGATCTCATCCCACAGCGCCGGCGCGTGCTCTGGCGCGCACAGCAGCTCGACCCCATCCTCGCCGGTGTAGCCGGTGCCGCAGACGAGCACCTCGCGGCCGGCGACGCGCCGCGAGTCGGCGCTCATCCGCTCGGGCAGCGGCGCGTCGGAGATCGCCTGCACGATCTCGCGCGCGAGCGGCCCCTGCACGGCCAGCATCGCCCAGTCGTCGATCCGGTCGATCACTTCGGCGTCGGCGACATCGAGTGTGCGCGCGCTGAACCACGCGAGGTCACGCAGGTGGTTGGCGGCGTTGGTGACAGTCAGATAGCGATCGACGTCGAGCCGGTAAGTGAACAGGTCATCGAGCACGCCGCCGTCCTCGCGGCAGAGCACGCTGTACTGCGCGCCCCCGACCGCGACCTTGGCGATGTCGTTCGAGAGCAGCAGCTGCAGCAGCTCGCGTGCGCCCGGCCCGCGCGTTTCGATCTCGCCCATGTGCGAGACGTCGAAGATCCCGCACGCTTCGCGCACCGCCATGTGCTCCTCGCGCACGCCCTGGTATTGCACCGGCATCTCCCAGCCGGCGAAGTCGACGAGCTTTGCGCCGGCTGCACGATGCTGCTCGAACAGGCTCGTGCGCTTGAGCGTGGGCGGCGGGCCGGCGGACACGCGCCCCAGGCTAGCGAAGGGCCTTCGCGGCCCATGTCGACAGCTGGCGCAGATTCGCGCACGGGCCATGGCGCTCGCCGCGAGCGCTTCGGCGCGACCCCCAACCCGTTCGGGCACTAGCCGCGCCCGAGGCGCTGCGGATCGACGCAGACCGTCTCACCGAACCCTCCAGCCGAAGATGTTGTTCCCGCCGGCGCATGCGCCGGCGGGCGGGAGCGCACATGTGCGCTCCCGGGAAACGCCGCATGCGGCGTTTCCTTCCTCGATCGCGAAGGCGAGTTCTCGCGAGCCCGCTGCTAGCGCAGGAACGGCGGAACGTCGATGTCGTCGTCTGAGATCTCGAGCGACGAGCGCTGGCGGACAGAGATGCGCGGGTTGCGGTCGGGGCGGCCTTTGCCCGCGCCCTCGCGGCGCGAGCTGCGTCCCGGGCGGTGGTCGAAGCCGGTGCCGATCACCGTCACGCGCACCTCGTCGGACATCGACTCGTCGATCACCGCGCCGAAGATGATGTTCGCGTTCGCGTCGGCCGCGTTCTGGATGATCTCGGCCGCATCGTTGACCTCGAACAGGCCGAGGTCGCGCCCGCCGGTGATGTTCAGCAGGATGCCCGTCGCTCCCTCGACGTTCTCTTCCAGCAGCGGCGATGAGATCGCGGCCTTCGCCGCGTCGCCGCAACGGCTCTCGCCGGCAGCCGTGCCGATGCCCATCAGCGCCGAGCCCGCGTCCTCCATGATCGTGCGCACGTCCGCGAAGTCGAGGTTGATCAGGCCGGGGATCGTGATCAGGTCGGTGATGCCCTGGACGCCCTGGCGCAGCACGTTGTCCGCTTCGCGGAACGCGTCGAGCATCGTCGTGCGCCGCTCGACGACGGTCAGCAGCTTCTCGTTCGGGATCACGATCAGCGTGTCGACGACCTCGCGCAGACGCTCGATGCCCTCGGTCGCCTGGCGGCCGCGCTGTGAGCCCTCGAAGTCGAACGGCCGCGTGACGACGCCCACCGTCAGCGCGCCGATCTCGTTCTTCGCGATCTCCGCGATCACCGGCGCCGCGCCCGTGCCTGTGCCGCCGCCCTCGCCGGCCGTCACGAACACCATGTCGGCGCCCTTCAGCGCCTCCTTGATGTCGTCGCGCGACTCCGACGCCGAGGCGAGCCCGACGTCCGGGTTGGCGCCCGCGCCGAGACCCTTCGTCGAGTCGTGGCCGATGTTCAGCTTGATGTCCGCGTCGCACATCGCGAGCGCCTGCGCGTCGGTGTTCGCCGCGATGAACTCGACGCCGCGAAGCCCCGCGTCGACCATCCGGCTGACGGCGTTCGTGCCACCGCCGCCGACCCCTACAACCTTGATAACCGCGAGATAGCTTCCGCTGCTGTCCATGATTGTTCTGTCCGAAGCCTTCAGTAGAAAATTAGGGTTCGCAGCATACTGATCGCCGCACCGCCGGGATGTGCACGTTATGCAGGGAACTTCGCCCTGTCAACGACTATGCCCAGTCTCGCACGATTAGTTGCAGATCGCCTGACTCTCGATCGCCGCCTGAGGATCCGCGCGGCCGCAGCCTCAACCTATACCTGAGGTTTACTGTCGTCAGCCCCCGGCGGTCGTGCCTCCCCCCTGCGTTTCCGCGCCCGTCGCCTGCGCTTCCGCGGCCGCCGGTTCGCCCGCGCCGCCGCCCGCCTGCGCCGGCGGTTCGCTCGCGGGCGCGCTCGCCGCTTCCGCCGGAGCCGCGCTCGTGGCAGCCGCGGCGCCGCTGCTGCCGGTGCCCGCGCTCAGGCCCGCCGCGAGCGCCGCGATCGTCGATTCGGAGTTGCCGGACAGTTCCGCCGAGGATGTTTCGCCGCCCGTCGTCGTCGCTCCCGGCGGGCTGACGCCGGCCGGGAAGCCGGCCGCCGGGCGCGCCGGCAGCCGCACGTCGATGTAGGACGCGCCCGCCGAGCTCGGGTCGGCGAGCACGCGTGCCAGCGACAGCCACTTCGCGTGCGGGCGCGAGGCATTGCCGAAGTACACGAGCAGCCCATCGCCCATCACGACCGTGATGCCCTCCGGCCCCGCGTATGCGCGCGTGACGTGGTGCGCGAGCGGCGCGGGCGCCGCGCCGAGGATCGCGAGCGCGGCGAGCACGTTCGGGCCGTCGACCCTGTGGCCCGGCTCGGGCAGCGTGTAGCCGGCGACCGTCGGCAGCGCGCTCGTGACGAGGTCGCCGCCGAGGGCGACGCCGTTCGCCGCAACCGCCGTGCGCGCGCCGGCGACGAGCAGCGCGGCAACCGCCGGCTGCTCGCTGACCTCGATGTGCAGTCCGTGCGGGAAGCTCGCGATCGCCTTCACTGCGCTGACCACGTGGAAGCGCTCGACCGCGGCGCGCAGCGCCGCCGGGTGCACGTCGAGCGTGCTCATGCCCATCGCAGCGGCCGTCAGCGCCGCGTCGATCTCGGCGGCCTGAGGGCCGTGAACGCCGCTGACGCGCACCTCGTGCACGGACACGAGCGGCGAGTGGCGCAGCAGCAGCCAGCCGCCGAGCAGCAGGGGGATCGCGACGAGCACACCGATCAGCAGCACCCGCAGCCGCCGGTGCGCCGCGACGAACGAGAGCGCCGCGCTCCCCGCGCGTCTGATGGCGTGCGCGCCCGGCAGCCCGATCGTGCGGGCCGCTCGCCGGCGCCGTGCGCCGCGCCGCGGCAGCGTCACTCCAGCGCGACCGACCAGCGAGCGAGCGGCGAGCGAGCGGTCCATCACAGTCTCTTCGACCTCGCGCCGCCAACCCCTACCGGCTCACCGCCACGGAAAGCGAACGTCACCGAGCACCTGCACCTCCGGCTCGAGCTCGACGCCGAAGCGCTCGTGCACGCGCCGCCGGCCCGCGGCCATCACCGCGAGCACGTCCGCGGTGCTCGCCGAGCCGGTGTTCTCGATGAAGTTCGCGTGCTTCGGCGCGAAGCGCGCGCCGCCGACCTCGAGGCCCGCGCAGCCCGCCTCGGCCAGCAGCAGGCCCGCGCTGCGGCCCTCCGCGCGCGGGTCATCGGGGTTCTTGAACGTCGAGCCGAACGTCCTGATCCCGTGTGGCTGCGCCTCGTGGCGGCGACGGCGCATCTCGCCGAGCGTCGCCTTGACGACCTCGACATCGGCCGTTGCGAGCTGCAGCGAGGCGCCCGCGACGACCTCGCCGGCGGCGAGATTCGAGCGGCGGTATTCGAGGCCGAGCTGCTCCGGCGCACGCCGCTCGAGGCCGGCCGCGGTCGCGATCTCGACCCACTCGAGCACGGTCGCGAGCTCGCCGCCGTAGGCGTTCGCGTTCATCCTCACCGCGCCTCCGACCGTGCCGGGGATGTTGACGCCGAACTCGATGCCCGACAGGCCGGCGCGCGCCGCGCTCGCCGCGACCGCCGGCAGGCGCGCGCCGCCGCCGCAGCGGATCCGCTGTCCCTCGACGGAGATCGCGGCGAGCTGGCGGTCGAGCTTGATCGTCAGGCCCGCAACGCCGTCATCGGCGATCAACAGGTTCGAGCCCGAGCCGACGACCGCGACCGCGACACCCTCGGCGCCCGCCCACGCGAGCAGCTCGAGCAGCCGCTCGGAGTCGCCGGCGCGCGCGAAGAACTCGCCGCGGCCGCCCGTCCTGACGGTCGTCAGGCGAGCCAGCGGGAAGTCGCGCTCGAGCGCCTCAGGCGCGCCCATCGCCGACCAATCCGCGGGCCAGCCGCTCGACGTCGCCGGCGCCCATCACCACGCACAGATCGCCCGCGCCGAGCATCGCCCGCAGCAGCGGCTGCGCGTCGGCGAAGCTCGGCAGCCAGTACACCGGCCGGCCGTGCGCAGCGTCGGCCGTCGCCTCCGCGACGAGCAGTCCGCTGACGCCGGGATGATCCGCGGCGCGCTCGCGCGCCGCATAGACATCGAGGATCACCGCCTCATCGGCGGCTGCGAGGGCGATCCCGAACTCGCGTGCGAGCGACGCCGTGCGCGAGTAGAGGTGCGGCTGGAAGACCGCGATCAGCCGCCGGTGCGCAAGCGTGCGCGCCCCGGCGATCGTCGCCGCGACCTCCGTCGGATGGTGCGCATAGTCGTCGTAGATGAGCGCCCCCGCCGCGCTCGCGCCGAGCTTCTGAAAACGCCGGCCGGCGCCGTCGAAGGCGGCGAGGCCGGCGATCGCCCCGTCCGGCGCGGCGCCCGCGATGCGCGCGGCCTCGAGCGCCGCGACCGCGTTGCGCGCGTTGTGCGCACCCGGGACCGACAGGGCGACCTCGCGGCCACGCCACCGAAAGCGCGAGCCGCCTTCGCCGAGCTCGAGCTCCTGCACCTCGTACGCGACGAGCTCGCCGGCGCGCAGCTCGAGCAGCTCCGCGCGATCCCAGATCACGGCCGCGCGCGGGCCCGCGAGGAACTCGCGAAACGCCTCGCGCAGCTCCTGCAGCGACGCGTAGGCCGCGTGGTGGTCGAGCTCGGCGTTCGTCAGCACCGCGATCTCGACGTCCAGGCTGAGCATCGAGCGGTCGGACTCATCGGCCTCGACGATCAGCCACTCGCCGCCGCTCCAGTGCGCGTTCGCGAGCCCGCCGCCGACCGTGCCGCCGACGAGCCATCCCGGCTCCAGGCCGGCGCCGCGCAGCGCGTGGACGAGCATCGACGCGGTTGTCGTCTTGCCGTGCGTGCCCGCCACCGCGATCGTCCGTCGCAGCGCGCTCAACTCCGCCAGCAGCGCCGCGCGCGGGCGCTCGGCGATGCCGCGCTCGCGCGCGCCGACGCGCTCGGGGTTGTCCGCGGGGATCGCCGTCGAGTAGATCAACTCGACGCCCGCCCCGCGCGGGATGTTCTCGGCGCGATGCCCGATCGCCGCCGTCAGCACGCCGTCAGCGCGCAGCCGCTCGGAATACACGCTGCTCGCCCCGTCGGAGCCCGAGACCTCGGCGCCGAGCGCGACGGCGGCGCGCGCGTAGCCGCTCATGCCCGCGCCGCCGACGCCGACGAAGTGCATGCGCCGCCCGCGCCACGGCGCCTGCCCGGCGCTCATCCGCGTGCCGCCTCGAGCAGCTCCTCGGCGACCTCGTGTGCGGCCTGCGGGCGCGCGAGCGCGCGCGATGCGCTCGCCATCGCCGCGAGCCGGCGGCGGTCTGCGAGCAGATCGGCGACCTCGCCGCCGAGGCGCGCGCCGCTGAGCTCGTCGTCGGCGATCACGAGCGCGGCGCCCGCATCGGACATCCAGCGCGCGTTCGCGCTCTGGTGGTCGCCGGCCGCATGCGGGTAGGGCACGAGGATCGCCGGCAGGCCGTGGGCGGCGATCTCGAACACCGAGCCGCCGGAGCGCGCGACGACGAGGTCGGCAGCCGCGAGCGCGTCCGCGAACTCGCCCAGGCCGAGGTACTCGCGCAGGTCGTAGTCGGCCGGAAGCTCGCGCGCTGCCAGCTCAGGATGGTCGCGCCGGCCGCTGACGTGCAGGACGTGGAACGGCGCGCCGGCAAACGCCTCGACGGCCGCGAGGTTGACCGAGCGCGCGCCGAGCGAGCCGCCGAAGACGAGCACGCAGGTCGCCTCCGGCTCGATCCCGAAGCGCTCCCGCGCGCCCGCACGGTCGACCGCCGGCGGCGGGATCGGGCGGCCCGTGACGCGATAGCGGCGTCCATCGCGGCCCGGCAGCGCGAACGCCAGGCAGACGCGTCGCGCGAAGCGGGCGAGCAGCCGGTTGGTGAGGCCGAGGTGGCTGTCCGCCTCGGTCAGCACGAGCGGGATGCGCAGCGTCAGCGCCGCCGCGCCCACCGGCCCGGCGACGTAGCCGCCGCCGCCCATCACCGCTTCGGGAGCGAGCTCCTTGAGCAGCGAGCGCGCGCGCGGCACCGCGGCCGCGGCGAGCGCGAGCGCGCGCAGCGCGCGCAGCGGGTTGCGGCGGCTCAGGCCCTCGACGCTGATCTCGCGCAGCGGATAGCCGGCCGCGGGCACGAGCTGCGACTCCGCGCGAGTGCCGCCGATGAACGTGACCTGCGCGCCCTCAGCCCGCAGCGCGTCCGCGACCGCCAGCGCCGGCACCACGTGCCCCGCGGTCCCGCCTGCGGCGATCACGATCCTCCTCGGCGCTTCGGTCACCGCCCCATCGTGCCGATTCGCGCGCCCGCGCGTCGCCGGACCCTCCGCTGCGCCGGCGCGAGGGCGCGACCGCGCGCACGTGGCCGGTCGCACCGGCGGCGACGTTCAGCAGCAGGCCCATCGCCGCGAGCATCACGATCAGGCTGCTCGAGCCGTAGGAGACGAACGGCAGCGGCACGCCCGTGAGCGGTGCCAGGCCGAGCACCGCGAACGCGTTGAGAATCGCCTGGGAGACGATCAGCGTCGTCACGCCGACCGCGATCAGCGCGCTGTAGAGGCTGCGCGCCGCCTTCGCCGCACGCAGGCCCGCGTAGGCGATCAGCCCGTACAGGAACAGCAGCGCGAACACGCCGATCACGCCCAGCTCTTCCGCGATCACCGCGAGGATGAAGTCGGTCGGCGCCTCGGGCAGATAGAAGATCTTCTGCACCGACTGGCCCGGGCCGACGCCGAACAGGCCGCCCGAGCCGATCGCGATCTGGCCCTGGACGGCCTGAAAGCCGCTCGATGAGGCGTGCGCCCAGGGGTCGATGAACGACGTCAGCCGTGCGCGCGTGTACGGTTTGACGAGCGCGTACAGCAGCACCGGCACGAGCACCGCGACGGCGATCAGCGCGAGCTTGCCCAGCGGGATGCCGGCCGCGACGAGCATCGCAGCGACCGTGAACGCGATCACCATCGCCGTGCCGAGGTCCGGCTGGGTGAACACCAGCAGGCACGCCCCGCCGACGACGAGCAGCAGCGGCTTGGTCAGCTCGCGCAGGTCAAAGACGCGCTGCGGGCGCGAGGCGAGCAGCGTCGCGGAATACAGCACGAGCGCGATCTTCATCAGCTCGGAGGGCTGGAACTGCAGCGGGCCCGGGCCGATCCAGCGCCGCGCGCCGTTGACGCTGACGCCGACGTGCGGGATGTGCACCGCGAGCACGAGCACGAACGACGCCGCCAGCAGCGGCGCGGTGATGCTCTGCACTTTCGCGACGCCGTCGCGCGCGAGCACGCGCATCACGACCAGGCCGATCGCGCCGTAGAGCACGAACTTGATCAGGTAGCCGCTGCCGTAGCCCTGCCCCTGCAGCAGCGTCGTCGCCGAGGAGGCGCTGTAGACCATCACCGCGCCGAACGCCAGCAGGCACATCGTCGCCGTCAGCAGGATGCGATGCTCGAGCGACTGACGGCCCGGGAGGGCCGTGCTTCGCGGTCCGCGCTGGCCGTCGCCGCGCGGTTTGCGACCCGCGCTCGAGCGGGCGCGCCGTGCTGCGGCTGCTGGCATCCCCCCTCACTTCGACGCGCGCGCGTCGAAGCCTCCAAGGACTCGCGCGAACCCTCGCGCGAGTGCCGGCGGCGCTAAACGCCGAGGCTCTGCCGGTAGATCGTGAAGCCGATCGCCGAGAAGATCGACGCGACGATCCAGAAGCGCAGGATGATCTTCGTCTCCGACCACGCCTTCAGCTCGAAATGGTGGTGGATCGGCGCCATCAGGAACACGCGCTTGCGCGTCGCCTGGAAGGAGAAGACCTGGATCACGACCGACAGCGCCTCGATCACGAAGATGCCGCCGAGCAGGATCAGCAGCACCTCGGTCTTCGTCATCACCGCGAGCCCCGCGATCGCACCGCCGAGACCGAGCGAGCCGGTGTCGCCCATGAACACGGTCGCTGGAAACGCGTTGAACCACAGAAACCCGATGCACGCGCCGACGAGCGCGCCGGAGAGCATCGCCATGTCGGCGTCGCCGGCGAGGAACGTGATGCCGATGTACGCGAGCAGCACGATCGCTGCGCAGCCGGCCGCGAGCCCGTCGAGCCCGTCGGTGAGGTTTACCGCGCTGGTCGTGCCGGCGACGACGAGGTAGATCAGCAGCGGATACAGCGGCCCGAGGTCGATGTGGTAGTCGACGACGCGCAGCATCAGCGTCGGCGGCAGATGCGCCTGGTAGCGCGCGATGTACCACAGCCCGAGCGAGATCGCGATCGTCACGCCGAGCTTCGTGCGCGCGCGCAGGCCGAGCGAGCGGCGCCTGACCAGCTTTATGTAGTCGTCGGCGAAGCCCAGCAGCGCGCACGCGATCGCCGCCGCGAAGACGCCCACCGAGCGCCATTCGAAGTTCGTCAGGATCAGGAACGAGACGGCCACCGCGAGGAAGATCACGACCCCGCCCATCGTCGGCGTGCCCGCCTTCACGTGGTGGCCCTCCGGGCCGTCCTCGCGGATCTGCTGGCCGAACTCGCGCTTGCGCAGGAACTCGATGAACTTCGGGCTGAGGAAGATGCAGATCAGCAGCGCGGCCATGCCCCCGAAGAGAATCCGCCCCATTCAGCGCTGCCCCGGCCCGGCGCCCGGCGCCAACATCGCGGCCGCGTCGCGATCGGCGCCGGCCGGCCCCCGGAACGGCGCGGCGAGCGTCGCTGCGACCCGCTCGAGCCCGACCCCGCGCGAGCCCTTGACGAGCACGGTGTCGCGCTCGCGCAGCAGGCCGCCGCCGAGCAGCTCCGCCGCGCCGCGCGCGTCGGCGAGCACGTGCGCCTCGCCGGCGAACGCGGCGATCATCTCCGCCGCGAGCGGCCCCACGGTCAGCAGCACCTCGATGCCGCGGGCCTCCGCGTGGGCGCCGATCTCGCGATGCAGTCGCGGCGCCTCCGCGCCGAGCTCGAGCATGTCTCCGAGCACCGCGACGCGCCGCGCCGGGGCGCTTTCGGCCAGGTCGTCGATCGCCGCGCGCATGGACATCGGGTTGGCGTTGTAGCAGTCGTCGATCACGACGACGCCGCCGGGCAGCGCGAGCCGCTGCCCGCGAAGCGCCGAGAACGAGACCTCAAGGCGCCCCGACGGCGTCAGTCCCAGCGCCCGCGCGGCGGCCACCGCGGCGAGCAGGTTGCGCAGGTTGTGCGCCTGCGAGAACGACGGCCACAGCTCGATCCGCGTGCCGCGATCGTCGATCACGACGCCGCCGTCCTCGCGGCGCTCGCGCAGCGTCACATCGCCGCCGTCGCCGAACGTGATCGAGTCGAGCTCGGCGCGCAGGTGCGCCTCGAGCAGCGGCTCGCGCGCCGGCAGCACGACGCTCGCGTGCGCGCGCAGGCCGGCGATCAGCTCGGCCTTCGCCGCAGCGATCGCCTCGCGCGAGCCGAGCAGCTCGAGATGGGCCTCGCCGACGTTCACGATCACGCCCACGTCCGGGTCGGCGATCGCGGTCAGCTCCGCGATCTGGCCGGCTCCGCGCATCGCCAGCTCGAGCACGACCGCCTCGCTGTCGCCCGCCGCCGCGAGCAGCGCGAGCGGCAGCCCGATCTCGGTGTTGAAGTTCTCCGGGCTGGCCGCCGTCCGCAGCCGCGTCGCGAGCAGCGCGGCGAGGATGTCCTTGGTCGAGGTCTTGCCGGCCGAGCCGGTGATCGCGACGATCTTCGCGCCGCGTTCCTGCAGCTCCGCGCGCCACGAGCGCGCCAGCGACTGCAGCCCTGCGAGCGGGTCCGGATGGGCGAGCACGACGCGCCCGCGCGCCGCCGCGACGGCGCCCTCGGCGTGCTCCGGAGCGACGAGCACCCCCCACGCCCCCTGCTCGAGCGCGTGCGCTGCGTGGCTGCCGCCGTCGACGTTCTCGCCGCGCAGGCCGACGAACAGCTCGCCCGCGCCGCTGCGGCGCGAGTCGACGCCCGCGCGCGCGGGCCCCGGGCCGGCGTGCGGCGCGCCGAGTAGGCTCGCGCAGGCGCCCGCCGCCACGCGCTCGGCGCTCCACTCCCTCATCCGCCGCCGGTCCTCACGACCGCCGCGTCGCGCGCCCCGAGCGCCTCGCGCGCGACGGTCGCATCGTCAAACGGCAGCTTGCGCGCGTCGGCGAACTCCTGGCCCTGCTCGTGCCCCTTGCCCGCGATCACGATCACATCGCCCGCCGCGCCCGCCGCGATCGCCCGCTCGATCGCGAGCCGCCGATCGCTCAGCGCCAGCACCCGCGCGGCCCGCTGCGCCCCTTCGCGCTCGGCGCCCGCGACGCCGGCCATGATCTCGGCGATGATCCGCTCGGGGTCCTCCGAGCGGGGGTTGTCGGAGGTGACGAACACGAGATCGGCCATCCGCGCGGCGATCGCCCCCATCAGCGGCCGCTTGCCGCGGTCGCGGTCGCCGCCCGCGCCGAACACGCACAGCACGCGGCCCGCCGGCGCGCTCAGCTCGCCCGCCGCCGCGAGCACGTTCTCGAGCGAGTCCGGCGTGTGCGCGTAATCAACGAGCACCGCGAAATCCTGGCCCTGATCGACCGGCTCGAAGCGGCCGGGGACGCGAACGCCGCGCTCGAGCGCTGCGACGAGCACGTCGAGATCCCCGCCGAGGCTGTGCGCCGCGGCGAGCGCGCCGAGCGCGTTGGCGACGTTGAAGCGCCCGGGCATCGGCAGCGACACCGCCCGCTCGCCCGCCGGGGTTCGCAGCGTGAAGCGGCAGCCGTCGAAGCCGCAGCGCAGATCGCCGGCGCGGTAGTCGGCCGGCGCGTCGATCGCGAACGTGCGCACGCCGTCGAGCTCCGCCGCCAGACGCGCGCCGTAGGGGTCATCGACGTTGACGACGCTGACGCGCGGCGGCGGCGCGGCACAGCCGAGGAACAGGCGCCGCTTGGCGAGGAAGTAGTCCTCCATCGAATCGTGGAAGTCGAGGTGGTCCTGCGTCAGGTTCGTGAACACGGCCGCCGCGAACTCGATCGCGTCGGCGCGCCCGAGCTCGAGCGCGTGCGATGAGACCTCGATCGCACATGCGCGGTCGCCGCCGTCGAGCATCGCGCGCAGCTCGCCCTGCAGGTCGATCGCCTCGGGCGTCGTGCGCGTGACCGCCCGCTCCTCGCCGCCGATCACCGACGTGACCGTTCCGAGCAGCCCGCACTGCGCGCCGCCCGCTTCGAGCAGCGCGCGCAGCAGGTAGGCGGTCGTGGTCTTGCCGTTCGTGCCCGTCACGCCGAGCACGCTCAGCTCGCGCGAGGGCTCGCCGTAGAAGCGCGCCGCGAGCGGCGCCATCGCCCCGCGCGCGCTCGAGGTCAGCACTTCGGGGACCGCGAGCCCGAGCTCGCGCTCGACGACCAGCGCGACCGCGCCCCGTTCGAGCGCCGCGCGCGCGAACTCGTGACCGTCGCTGCGAAAGCCGCTGACGCAGAAGAACAGGTCGCCGGCGGCGACCGTGCGGCTGTCATACGCCAGGCCGGTGATCTCGACGGCTGCGCCGTCGGCGCCGAGGACGGCCTCCTCCCCCACGGCGATCGCGCTGATCAGCTCGTCGAGCCTCATCGGTCGATCCCCCGTGCGGGCATGGCGCCCAGTCTAGTTTCCGCCCCCGCTGGAGCCGAGCTAGCTGGGGCCGATGCCCAGATACGGCAGCGCGAAGCTCATGATCTGCCCGAACGCCGGCGCCGCGACCGAGCCGCCGAAGATCGATCCGGCCTGTGGTTCATCGACGATCACCGCGCACAGCAGCTTCGGATCGCTCGCCGGCGCGAAGCCGATGAACGAGGCGACATACGCACTTTTGGAGTATTCCCCGGTGGCCGGGTCGACCTTGCTCGCCGTGCCCGTCTTGCCCGCCAGCTGGTAGCCGGGGATCGACACCTCCGAAGCCGTCCCTCCGGGCGCGAGCACACCCTCGAGCATGTCGCGCAGCGCGCCCGCGGTGGCGCTCGAGATGATCCGGTGCCCGGCCGGCACGGGTTGACGGCGCCCGCCGATCGAGGCGACGATCTGCGGCGCGCGCAGGATCCCGCCGTTGGCGATCGCCGCATACGCGCTCGCCATCTGCATCGGCGTCACGAGCTCGCCCTGGCCGATCGGCAGGTTGCCCATCGAGGAGCCCGAGTAGTGTTCGAGCGGCAGCGTCACGCCCGCTTCTTCGCCCGGCAGGCCGGCCCCGGCGGGCACGCCGAAGCCGAAGCGGTGCACCCACGCGTTGAAGTGTTCCGGGCCCTCGAGCATGCCGATCTTGATCGCGCCGACGTTGCTCGAGCGCGCGAGGATCTGCGCTGTCGTCAGCGTTTCTTCGGGGTGTTCGGTGTCGTCGTGGATCGTGCGGTCGGCGACCTGGATCTGGTCGGGGATGTTGAACGGCGTGGCCGGGGTGATCAGCCCCTGTTGCAGCGCGCCGGAGACCGTCACCGCCTTGAAGGTCGAGCCGGGTTCGTAGTCGAAGCTGACCGCGCGGTCCTCGAGCGCTTCCGGCGAGGCGTCGCCGAGATCGTTCGCGTTCACCTGCGGCCAGTTGGCGAGCGCGAGGATCGCGCCGCTGCGCGGATCCATCACGATCGCCGTCGCGTCTTTCGGCTCGAACACGCGCGCGACCGCGCCGAGCACCTCTTCGCTGCGCTGCTGGATGTTCGCGTCCAGCGTCAGCGACAGCGCCTCGCCGGGCACCTCCGGGCGGGGTTCGGTGATCGACACCGGCTGTCCGATCGCGTCGCTGACGACGCGCCGCTTCCCCGAGCGCCCGCGCAGGAGCGCGTCGCGT
The DNA here is from genome assembly GCA_963822245.1 of uncultured Solirubrobacteraceae bacterium. GTDB lineage: Bacteria > Actinomycetota > Thermoleophilia > Solirubrobacterales > Solirubrobacteraceae > Palsa-744. Next base: position 555,500 of record CAWGGR010000002.1, on the reverse strand, counting down.
GAGTACTCCAGGCCCGCGAGCCCCTTGCCTTCGGTGCCGACGACGCCGAGCACCTGCGCAGCGAGCGGTCCGCGCGGGTAGACCCGCCGCATCACCGGCACGCTCGTCACGCCGGGGACCTTCAGCGCGAGGATCTGCTCGGCCTGCTTGACCGGCAGCGCACGCGCGAGGTAGACGAAGCCGGTGTGCTCGGAGAGCTTGCTCAGGACGCTCGCCTGCGTCTGGCCGAGCAGCCGCGCGAGCTGCGCGGAGTCCGACAGCGGGGCGGTGATCAGATACGGGTCGGCGATCAGGTCGCGCGCCGGCTCGGACACCGCGAGGTCGACGCCGTTGCGGTCCGTGATCGTGCCGCGCGGGGCGGTGACCGTTTCATAGGTCAGCTGCTGGTCGCTTGCGGCCTTGCGCAGCGGCGCGCCGCGGAGCACACCGAGATACACGGTGCGCCCGGCGGCGAGCACGAGCAGCAGGAAGAAGAGCGCGAAGATCGAGCCGATGCGGCGCTGGACGACTGCCACCGGCTACCCCGCCGGGCCCGCCTGCGTGCCGCCCGCGGGCGTCGCCGCGCCCGCGCTCGAGGCCGAAGGCTGTTCCGTTGCGCCCGGCTGCGGCGTCGTCGCGGGCGCCTGGGCGGCGGCGCTCGCTTCGCCGCCGGCCGGCGCGCTCGGCTGTGCGGGCGCCTGCGCGCCTGAGCCGGTGCCCGCCGCGGCTTCCGTCGCCGTCGTCGCGGGCGCCGAGGCCGGCGCTTCGGCCGCCGTCGCGGTCGGTTCGCCGGCGCCCGATTGGGTGCTCGCGCCGGCTTCCGAGGGCGTCGTGCTCGTGCTCTGCAGTGGCGCGTTCAGGGCCGCGGCCGCCCGTCCGAGCACGCCGGAAGGAGTCGCGCCGAGGAACCGCAACGCTCCCGCCGGCACGAGCTGCATGCCGAGATGCGCAGCCTGCGCCTCGACACGTTCGCCGGCCGCGAGTTCCGAGTCTTCGATGCTCATCGCGGCGTTCTCGCGCTGGAGCAGCGCCGCGCGCTCGAGCGCGCGGCCGATGTCGCCGTTGAGCGTCAGCAGCAGCAGCTGCAGCGTGACGATTCCGATCAGCGCGAAGGCGACCAACGCGATCCACGAGCGCCCGGCGATCAGGCGATCCAGCAGCCGGTGACGCCCGATCCGTCCGAGCAGCGCGAGCGCGCCGAGGGCGATTCCACCCTGCCCGGCGGGCGCCTGCGCACTCGGCGCCGGCGGCCTGGCCGTGCGCGCCGGGCCCGAGACACGGCGCGGGCGCGGCGGTGTCGCGCGCGGCGCGCTGCGCGGCCGTGTCGGCGTCGCGCTGCGCGCGCGCCGGACGGGCGCCGTCGCGGCGGCCGCTGCGGGTGGAGTCACTCGCGCACCTGCCCGTCGCTCAGCTTCCTGGCGGCGCGCAGGCGTGCGGAGGCGGCGCGCGGGTTGCGTGCGAGCTCGCCGGCCGTCGGCACGATCGAGCGGCGTGTCAGCAGCGCGCCCTGCGGCTCGCGACCGCAGCCGCAGACGGGCATCTCCGGCGGGCAGATGCAGCCGCGCGCGCGCTCGACGAGGAAGCGCTTGACGCGCCGATCCTCAAGCGAATGGAAGGAGATTCCGGCGAGCACGCCGCCCTCGCGCAGCAGCCCCCAGGCGAGCGGCAGCGCGCGATCGAGCTGTCCGAGCTCGTCGTTGACCGCGATCCGCAGCGCCTGGAATGAGCGCTTGGCCGGATGTCCGCCCGCGAAGCGCGCCGGCGCGGGGATCGTCGAGTTGATCGTGTCGACGAGTTCGAGTGTCGTCTCGATCGGCGCCTGCGCGCGGCGACGCACGATCGCCCGGGCGATCGCGTTCGCGTGACGCTCCTCACCGTAGTCGCGCAGCGCGTGCGCGAGCCGGCGCTCATCCCACTCGGCGACGATCGCGCGCGCGCTCAACTCCTGCTCGGGATCCATGCGCATGTCGAGCGGCGCGTCATAGGAGTAGGAGAAGCCGCGCTCGCGCGTGTCGACCTGCATCGAGGACATACCGAGGTCGAAGTACGCCATGTCGGCGCGCATTCCCTCCTGTGCGAGCAGTTCGAGCGCCTCCGCGTATCCCGAGCGGATGAAGCGCAGCGTGCACGTCGTCTCGCCCGCGAGCGCGATGAAGCGCTGCTCGGCGAGCGGGTCGCGGTCGATCGCCACGAGCGTCCCCGTGGAGCCGAGCCGCTCGGCGAGCAGGCGTGCGTGCCCGCCGTCGCCGAACGTGCAGTCGATCGCCGTCTGTCCCGGCTCCGGCGCGAGCTGCTCGATCAGCTCATCGGCAAGCACCGGGATATGCGAGGCGGACGAGGACATCCCGACACAGTCTGGCTGTGCGAGCGCCTGCGTCCCGAGCCCGGCGGACGGGCGCGCGCCGTCACCGCCGCCGCGGCGGCGCCGCGCCGACTCCGGAGCGCGCGCTTCAAGCAGCGTCGTCGACACGTGCGGTCACCTCCGCGACGCCGCTAAGCAGCGTCGATCGATGCTCGCTCCAGGCGGTCCTGTCCCACAACTCGAGGCGGTCGCCGACGCCGACGACGACGACGTCCTTTGCGAGCCCCGCGTGCTCGCCGAGAAAGCCCGGGATCATCACCCGCCCGGCCGCGTCGAGGTCGGCGTCGTGGGAGCTGCCGTAGAAGAAGCGCTCGAGCTCGGCCAGCCGCGGCGACAGCGGCGGCAGCTCGGCGAGCGCGCGCCGCGTATAGGCCTCGTACTCATCGGGGCGCCAGACGCCGACGCACGCCTTGAGGTCGATCGGCATCGCGAGCACGACCCCCTCGGCGAGCGCGGCGCGGTAGCGCGCGGGCACCGTGAGGCGGTTCTTCGCGTCGAGCGTATGGTCGAAGGTGCCACGAAAGGGAACCACGTTGAAGCTCCAAGTTGATTACCGAGCCGAGGTGGAGGAGTGGGAGGAGCCCCTCCACCCCGGCTCGCTGTGCGCGAACATACCCCACTCTCTCCCACAATGCAACCCAAACTGCACATTTTCTCCCACCCGGTCGCTCCAACGGTGTCATCGCGGAGAGATCGCCCGCCGCCGCTGGGCTTTTCGCACCGGCGGGGCTCCACGCCGCGAGTGCCAAAAATGCATTTAGGCGTGCATGAGCCCAGCCTGCAAAGGTGCTTGCAGATCACCGGCCGCTTGCGTGCGGTCAGGTGCGCCGCATACGATCGTCGCTCACGTCGGCCCACCAGGGCCGCAGAAAGGACCGCCCGTTGCCGTCGATGAGCAGCACCGCCACCCGCTCCGCCCTCCGCGCCCGTGCGCTCGCCTCCCGCGCGCGCACGCTGGGCGCCGCGACGCTGCTCACGGTGGCCCTCGGCGCGATCGCCGGCTGCGGCTCATCGAGCGCGCCCGGCTCGAGCGCCGACCCCGCCACCCTGGTGCCGGCCTCCGCGCCGCTGTACGCCGGCGCGAACGTCCGCCCCGACGGCGCCGAGAAGACGGCTGCGCTCGCCGCCGGCGCCGCGCTCACCCACCAGACCGACCCCTACGTCCGCCTGCTCGCCGCGCTGCAGACGCCCGGCTCCAAACCGCTCGACTTCGCACGCGACGTCGACCCCTGGCTGGGGCCGCACGCGGGGATCTTCCTGACCTCGCTGAGCTCCTCCGGCTCGCTGCTGTCGCTGCTCGAGCAGGGGCTGCTCGGCGCCGGCACGAACGCCGGCGCGTTCCCGTTCAGCGCTAACGGCGCCCAGGGCGCGCTGGTGCTCGACACGAGCGACAGCAACAAGGCTCGCTCGTTCCTGAACGCGCAGGCGAAGCTGGCCGGCGCCCACGCCGCAAGCTACCGCGGCATCGTCTACCGCACGACGACCGCGGGCGTGTCCTTCGGCCTCGTCGACCACGTCGCGGTGATCGGCAGTGACTCGGGCTTCCGCAGCGTCGTCGACACGGCGCGCGGCGGAGCGCCGCTCGCCGGCGCGAGCGAATACTCGAAGCTGCTCGCGAAGGCCCCGGCCGAAACGCTCGCGCACGTGTACTCGAGCGCCGCCGCCAGGCTCGCGCCGGGCGCGCAGGAAGGGCTCTCGGGCGTGCTGTCCCTGCTCGCCGGAGGCCACGCCGCGAACATCTCGCTCGTGCCGTCGGCGAGCTCGCTCGCGCTCGACGCCGACACGCTCACGACCGGCGCCGGCGGCGCGGCCGGCGGGCTGCTCAGCACCGACGCGGAAGCGGTTCAGGGACTCGGCGAACTGCGCAGCGACTCGTGGCTGGCGATCGGGCTCGGCGATCTCGCGAGCACGCTCTCCGGCGACGTCAAGGACCTCGGCGGGCTCGCCTCGCTGACCGGCTCGAGCTCCGCGGGCGCGGCGAGCAGCAGCTTCGGCCTGCAGTCGCTGCTCGCGGCGCTGACCACGCCGCTCAGCAAGCTCGGCGCGGACACCCCCCAGGCGCACCGCGACTACACGAGCTGGATGGGGCCGGGCGGAATCTTCGCGAGCGGCAGCGGCCTGCTCGAACTTCAGGCCGGCGTCGTGATCGCCTCAAACGACGCGGCACGCTCGCGCGCCGCGGTCGCGCAGCTCGGCAAGGAACTAAGCCGCTCGGGTGTTGCGGTCGCGCCGGCGGACATCCCCGGCACCGAAGCCGCGATCGGCGCAAGGCTGCCCGGCCTGCCGCTCGTCCTGAACATCGCCGCCGGGCGCGCCTCGGACGGCCAGGCGAAGTTCGTGCTCGGCCTCGGCGAAGCTTCGGTCGAGGGCGCGCTGCATCCACCGGGGACGCTCGCCGGCTCACCCGCATACGCCGCAGCCGAGACGAGCCTCGGCGAAGGCGCACGCCCGCGCCTGATCGTCGACCTCCCGACCCTCCTCAGCCTGCTCGAGGGCGTCGGCCTGCTGGAAGAACCGACGATCGCGAAGTTCGTCCCCTACCTGCGCAGCGCGACGTCGCTCGTCGGCGGCGGGCACGAACTCGACTCCGAAATCGCACGCTTCCGACTCGTGCTCGGCCTGCAGGCGCCCGGCGGCTGATCGCTAGCGGCCCGACGCCTCCGCGCTCGGCGGCACGGTGATCGCGCGGAAGAACACCGCGCGTCCATCCTGGACGCGATCGACGCCGTAGGTCGAGAGCGTCGATTCGCCGCTCGGTTCGATCGAGTAGCGCCCGATCACCGAGTTGCGCTCGCGGGTCGCGAAGAAGCGTTCGACGACCGCCCTGCGATCGTTGCCGTGCACACCCGCGCTGCGGATCGCATCGAGCACCGCACTCATCGCCTCATAGCCGTAGAGCACCCACGGGCCGGCTTCGCCGCTGAACGTCCTGCGGTAGGCGCTCAGCACACGCTGCGCCGAGCGCGGATAGAGCGCCAGCGGCAGCACCGGCGTCGTCAGATACGTCTGTGCCCCCGCGGCGCCGATCTGGGAGGTGAAGGTTTCGCTCAACATCGAGCTCGCGCCCAGCAGCAGCAGCTGCGGATCGGCGGCGTGCAGCTTGCGCCACAGCTTGATCGTGCCGCTGCCGTCATCGCCGGCGAGGAACACCGCCTGCGCTCCGCTGGCGACGATCCGTTCGACCTCGCCGGTGAAGACCGAGCCCGACAGCGTCGCGATGCTGTCGTGGGCGGCGAGCGTGATACCGGCCTGTTCGGCATCGCTAGCGACGATCGCCGCGAGCGGCATCTGGAACGGTTCCTGGTTGTCGAGCACGTACAGCTTGTGCACGCCGAGCGACTTCGCGAGCAGCGCCTGCGCGGCGGCCTCGACGATGTCGCCCGGCTGCAGACGCGCGAACGTCCGATGCCCGGTCGGGTAGAAGCGTTCGGGCTCGTCCTGCCCGGCGTCGAGCGACGACGTCAGCCCGACGTACGGGCTCGACGGGCTGACCTGCAGAATCCCCGCGGCGTTCGTCAGCGGCAGCGAGACGGCCGTCGCGGCGGAGCCGTAGTCACCGAGATAGGCGATCGTGCTGGTGTCCTGGGCGGCGGTCTTGGCGTTCGTTTCGGCAGCGCCGGGGCTGCGCAGGCCGCTGGCCGTTTCGGCGTCGTCAAGCGACACGTAGCCGATCGTGAACGCACCCGCGCGCGCCTTCGCCTGCGACAGCGCGAGCTTCTCGCCGTTGACGAGCTGCTGCGAGGCCGCCGCGGCCGGGCCCTGCAGCGGCAGGCTCGAGTAGATCGCGAGCTGGCTGCCGGTCGCTTCGCTCGCGCCCGAGGCGACGCCGCCGCAGCCGCCGGCAGCGAGCACGCCGAGGGCGAGCGCGGCCAGGCTCAGCCAGCGCGCGAGCACGTCGCGCTAGCTGCGGCGACCGGGTAGGTAGCCCGAAAGGATTCGCACGGCCGCCCCGGTCAGGATGATCGCCGCAGACAGCAGGAATGCGTCGAAGCTCTTGACGTCGAGCGCCCAAAGCACGATCCAGACGACGAGGCCGCCGGTGATGGTGAGGATCAAGCCCATTCGCGCGGAATCCTAGCGAGCCTGAGCGAGGCTCGCGGCGAGTTCGCCGACGAGCGCGCCGACAGCCCCCGCCGGATCGTCCCGCGCCTCCTGCGCCGCGCGCACCAGGCGGGTGCCGACGATCACGCCGTCCGCGCCCGCGTCGGCGGCCGCGGCGGCCTGCTCGGGCGTGCTGATGCCGAAGCCGAGCGCAACCGGAACCTGCGTAGCGGCCTTGGCCTGCGCGACGACCTGCGCGAAGCGCGTGCCAAGCGCGCTTCGCTCCCCGGTGGTGCCGACGAGCGAGACCGTGTAGAGAAACCCCTGCGCGCTCGCGCCGATCTCCGCGAGGCGCTCGGGCGTCGTCGTCGGCGCGACCAGCGCGACGAGCGCGAGACCGTGCTGCGAGCATGCCGCGCGCACCTCCGGAGCCTCACCGTAGGGGAGGTCGGGGACGATCAGCCCGCACGCGCCGGCACGCGCGAGGCGCTCGACGAACGCCTCCACCCCGGGGGCGAAGACCATGTTCGCGTAGCACATGACGACCACGGGCACGCGCGCGGCGAGCGCCCGTGCAACCTCGAGCACGCCCGCGAGGTTCGCGCCGGCGGCAAGCGCGGCGGTCCCGGCCGCATGGATCACGGGACCGTCTGCGAGCGGGTCGGAGTAGGGCACGCCGAGCTCGATCACATCGGCGCCGCTGTCGATGCAGGCTTCGCCGATCAGCCGCGACTCGGCGAGCGTCGGGAAGCCCGCCATCAGGTAGGGCATCAGCGCCGCGCGCTTGCCGCTGCGTGCGAACGCATCGGCGATGCGCTGCTCGCCGGTCGCCGCGACCGCACTCACGACGGCGCTCCGGCGGCGAGCACCTCGGCGAGGTCCTTGTCGCCGCGGCCGGAGAGGCAGACGAGATCGAGCGCACCGTCCGGCTGCGCGAGCACCCAGGCGAGCGCGTGCGCGGTCTCGAGCGCCGGAATTATGCCCTCCAGGCGCGCGAGCTCACGAAACGCGGCAAGCGCTTCGCGGTCGGTGACCGCGACATAGCGCGCGCGGCCGCTGTCGCGCAGGTGAGCGTGCTGCGGCCCGGTTCCCGGGTAGTCGAGCCCCGCGGAGATCGAATGCGCCTCGATGATCTGGCCCTCCTCGTCCTGCATCACCGCCGAGCGCGCGCCGTGCAGGATCCCCGCTCGCCCGCCGACCGTCAGCGGCGCGCCGTGCCTGCTCGTCTCGATTCCGTCGCCGCCCGCCTCGACGCCGATCAGCTCGACGCCCGCATCGGCGATGAAGGCGGCGAACGTCCCGATCGCGTTCGAGCCGCCGCCGACACACGCGACCACGCGCTCGGGCAGCCGGCCCTCGCGCTCGAGGATCTGCGCGCGCGCCTCGTCGCCGATCACGCGCTGCAGATCGCGCACGAGCGCCGGGTAGGGCGCGGGCCCGACGACCGAGCCGATCACGTAGTGCGTGCTCTCGACGTTCGTGACCCAGTCGCGGATCGCCGCCGAAGTTGCCTCCTTGAGCGTCCTCGCGCCGGCGTCGACCGCCTGCACGCTCGCGCCGAGCAGTTCCATCCGCTGCACGTTCGGCCGCTGCCGGCGCGTGTCCTCGACGCCCATGTAGATCACGCAGTCGAGCCCGAACAGCGCGCAGACGGTGGCCGTCGCGACCCCGTGCTGGCCGGCGCCGGTCTCGGCGATCACCCGCGTCTTGCCCATCCGCCGCGCGAGCAGGACCTGTCCGAGCGCGTTGTTGAGCTTGTGCGAGCCGGTGTGGTTGAGGTCCTCGCGCTTGAGATACACCGACCGGCCAACGTGCGCGGACAGCCGCTCGGCGCGATACAGCGGTGTCGGGCGGCCACCGAAGTCGCGCAGCAACGCATCCAGCTGCGCCCGGTAGGACTCATCCCCGCGGGCCTGCAGCCATGCGCGCTCGAGCTCGGCGAGCGCCGGCATCAGCGTCTCGGGGACGAACTGGCCGCCGTAGGGCCCGAAGCGGTGCTCGACCGCCCTCTCGCTTGCGCTCGCGCTCACGCCGGCTGACCGATCGCGGCCGGCTGCGGCTCGCTGTCGCGAACGGCGTCGAAGAACGCGCGCAGCCGCTCGGGGTCCTTGTGGCCGGGGGCGGCCTCGGTGCCGCTCGCCGTGTCGAGCGCGTACGGGCCGACGGTCGCGATCGCTGCGGCGACGTTGCCGGCGCTCAGCCCGCCGCTGAGGATCAGCGGCACCTTCGAGCGCCGCTCGCCGACGAGCGCCCAGTCGAAGGTCTCGCCGGTGCCGCCGCGCATCCCCTGGCGCGCGATCGCCCGCGAGCGCGCATCAAGCAGGTGGAAGTCGACGTGGAAGCGCTCCAGGTCGCGAACGTCGCCGGGCACCGACACCTGTGCCGCCTTGATCACGCGCGCGCCGGTCCTGCGCGCGACCTCGGCGCAGAAGGACGGGCCCTCATCGCCGTGCAGCTGGACGATGCTCAGCGCGAGCTGCTCGGCGACGCCGACGATCTCCTGCAGCGGCGCGTTGACGAACACCCCGCACAGCTCGACGCGGCGGCGCAGCGCGGCGGCGATGCCCTCGGCCTCCGCCAGCGAGCACGCGCGCGGGCTGCCCTCGTAGAAGATCATGCCGAGCGTCCACGCCCCGAGCGAGGCTGCGAGCTCGGCGTCGGCGAGGTTCGTGATCCCGCAGATCTTCACCCGTGGCGAAGACCCGCCCGCGTGCGCCGCGAACGCTGACCGTTGGGGCGTCTCTGACATGCCCCAACGGTAGCGGTCGCTCGCCCGAGGCTCGCGCCCGCAGGCGCTAGCCCTGCGGCGTGTTCGGGTTGGGAATCGAGTTCGGCCGGCTGCCGAGCGTCACGGTGACGGTCTTGTGTTCGTACTTGCCGTTGCCCGTCCCGCGTTCCAGGCCGATCGTGATCGTGTCTCCCGGCTTCTTCGCCTCGACGTAATTGGCGACGTCTTCGGAGCTGGTCACCGGTTTGCCGTCGATCGAGACGATGATGTCACCGCCGACCGCGACCTGCCCGTTTTCGGTGGTCGTGCTGATCGTCCCGCCGCGGATGCCGGCCTTGGCCGCCGGGGTTCCCTTCTGCACGCTCTGCACGAGCGCGCCGCTCGTCACCGGCAGGTTGAGCGCCGACAGCGAGCCATCGATCGTGAGCGTGCTCAGGCCGAGGTAGGCGCCGCGCACGGTGCCGCCTTTCTCGAGCTCGGAGATCTCCGCCTTGGCGGTGTTGATCGGGACGGCGAAGCCGATGCCGACGCTGCCGTCGCTGCCGCTGCCGCCGGTCTCGATCTGCGAGTTGATGCCGATCACCTGGCCGGCCGCGTTGAGCAGCGGGCCCCCCGAGTTGCCGGGGTTGATCGGTGCGTCGGTCTGCAGGACATTGTCGATCGTGAAGCCGTTCGGGGCCGTGATCTGGCGCTGCAGCGCCGAGATGACGCCCGTCGTCAGCGTGCGTTCGAGGTCGAACGGGTTGCCGATCGCGTACACCGGATCGCCGACCTGTGTGGCGCTCGAGTCGCCGAGCGTGAGCGGGTGCAGCGTCAGCCCGTCGGTTGAGATCTTCAGTATCGCGAGATCGTTCGAGGGGTCCTTGCCGACGACCTGCGCTTCGACGGCCTTGCCTTTTTCAAAGCTGACGGTGACCTTCACGGCGTTCTCGATGACGTGGTAATTGGTCAGGATCGTGCCGTTGCTGTCGATCACGATGCCCGAGCCGGTCGCCTCGCCCTGGCGCTGGGTTTCGCCGCCGAACAGATTGAACGGCGATTCGGACTTCTGCACGATCGTCGAGGTGACAAACGCGACGCCCGGCGCGTTGCGGACGTAGACTTCGTGCGGGGTCAGACCGAGGGTCTTCTGTGCAGCGTTGGTCGGGGTCGCGGGAGCGGCCTGCACGTCGGTGACGGTCGTCTGCTTGCTGTTGAGGCCGCCGAAAGCGGCGACGAGCGCGACGACGACAGCTCCGCCGATCAGCGCCGAGAGGAATGGGATGAAGAATGTTCTTTTCATTTCACTGCAGGATGCTCGGCCGGTGTGAAGCCTTTATAAAGGCCCGGGTCACCCTAGCTAAAAGGTCGTGAGCTCCCGGAGGGCGCTGGCCGGATCGGCCGCGCGCATCAGCGACTCGCCCACAAGCACCCCCTGAACTCCGCGGGCGTGCAGCGCGCGCAGCTGCGCGGCGCTCCCGATGCCGGACTCCGAGATCACGCTCACCCCGGGCGGGACGTGCTCCATCAGTCTGGCGGTGCGCTCGAGATCGACGCTGAAGTCCCTGAGGTCGCGGTTGTTGATGCCGATGATCTCCGCTCCGAGCGCGAGTGCGACGTCGAGCTCATCGCGGTCGTGAACCTCTACGAGCACGTCCAGGCCGAGCGACCCGGCATCCGCATGGAGCGCCTCGAGCGCGCCCGCGGACAGCGCGGCGACGATCAGCAGGACCGCGTCGGCCCCCGCCGCACGGGCCTCGTGCAGCTGGTAGGCGTCGACGATGAAGTCCTTGCGCAGGAGCGGCAGCGAGCATGCCTCGCGCGCCGCGCGCAGATCCTCGAGCGAGCCGCCGAAGTTCGGCCCCTCGGTCAGGATCGAGACGGCGACGGCGCCGCCGCGCTGATAGGCCGAGATGATCGCGGCGAGGTCGGGCGCCGCGTGCAGGGCCCCGGCCGAGGGCGAGCGGCGCTTGAACTCGGCGATCACGCCGATGCCCGGCTCGCTCAGCGCAGCGCGCAGCCGCCCGGCTCGCGGGGGCGGCGCGGACGCCTGCTCGGGGCCTGCCTGCCCCAGCGGGTGCTCACGCTTGCGCCGCGCGAGCTCCTCGCGCGTTTCGGCGAGGATGCGGTCCAGCACCGTGGCGCCCGGAGCGCTCACCGCGCGGCAGCGGCCGGCGCGTGGCGCAGGCTCGCATCGACGTAGCGGGTCAGCGCGTCCGCGGCGCTGCCGTCGGCGAGCGCCGCGCGCGCGGCCTCGACGCCCTCGGCGATCGTGTCCGCACGCCCGGCCGCGTAGATCGCGGCGCCGGCGTTGATCGCGGCGAGCTCCTCGCCCGGCGGCCGTTGCCCGCGATCGGCTTCGACGCCGAGAATCGCGCGTGTGACCGCGGCGTTCTGCGCGGGCGTGCCGCCGTCGACGGCGAGGCTCCGCTCTGCCATCACGCCGACGTCGCGCGGATCGAGCAGGTACTCGCGGATCTCCTCGCCGTTGACCTCGAGCACCCGCGTCGGCGCGCTCGCGGAGACCTCGTCGAGGCCGTCCTCGGCGGAGACGAGCAGCGCGCGCTCGACGCCGAGCTGTGCGAGCGCCCCGGCCATCCGCTCGAGGAAATGCCGATCGGAGACCCCGATCAGCTGCCGGGTCGCGCCGGCGGGGTTGGTGAGCGGGCCGAGCAGATTGAAGATCGTGCGCACCGCGAGCTCGCGGCGCACGGGGACCACGAATCGCGTCGCCTGATGGTGCGCGGGGGCGAACATGAAGCCGAACCCGGCCTCTTCGATACAGGCCGCGACGCCGTCCGGCGTGAGGTCGATCCGCGCTCCGAGCGCCTCAAGCAGGTCGGCGGAGCCGGATTTGCTGGTCGCCGAGCGGTTGCCGTGCTTGGCGACCGCGCAGCCCGCGCCGGCGGCGATCAGCGCCGCGGTCGTCGAGACGTTGAACGAGCTCTTGCCGCCGCCCGTCCCGGCGGTGTCGAGCAGGTCCTCGCGCTCCAGCGGCACGTGCGCGGCGAGCGCGCGCATCGTGCGTGCGAGACCGGCGAGCTCATCGACGGTCTCACCCTTCGTGCGCAGCGCGATCAGGAAGCCCGCGATCTGCGTCTCTGAGACATCGCCATGCATGATCTCGGCGAGCACCTCGGCGGCCTGGTCGGCGCTCAGGTCGCTGCGCGATGCGAGCGCATCGATCGCGCGCGTCAGGATCGCGTTCGGCACCCGCCCACCTCCTCCCCGCGAGCGCTCATCGCCCGTCCCCTTCGAGGAAGTTCCCGAGCAGCTCGCGGCCCCCTTCGGTGAGCACCGACTCGGGATGAAACTGCACTCCCTCGGCGGGGAGCTCGCGATGGCGCAGTCCCATCAGCACGCCGCCGCCGCGCGCGGACTCCTCGAGGCAGTCCGGCAGCTCGCTGTCGACGATCAGCGAGTGGTAGCGCCCGACCGTCAGCGGCGAGTGCAGCTCGCGGAAGATGGTGCGCCCGTCGTGCTCGATCACGGTCGCCTTGCCGTGTACGGGCGGGTTGAGCCTGACCGTCGCGCCGAACGCCTGCGCGAGCGCCTGATGGCCGAGGCACACGCCGAGCGTCGGAATCCCCGCCTCGGGCAGGCGCCTCACCACTTCGAGGCTGATGCCGGCCTCGTTCGGCGTGCACGGCCCCGGTGAGACGACGCAGCGCTCGTAGCCGCCCTCGAGCAGCTCTGCGACCGAGGCGCGGTCGTTGCGCACGGCGTCGACCTCGGCGCCCAGCTCGCCGAGATACTGGACGAGGTTGTAGGTGAACGAGTCGTAGTTGTCGATCACGAGGACTCTCATGGCCAACCCGGCTGCTCGCACGCGAGCGCGACCGCACGCAGCGCCGCCTGAGACTTGGCGAGCGACTCCTCGTACTCGTAGTCGGGCTTCGCGTCGGCGACCGTGCCGCCGCCGGCCTGGACGTGGGCGACGCCGTCCTTGACGACGACCGTGCGGATGTGGATCGCGGTGTCGAGGTCGCCGGCGTAGCTGAGGTAGCCGATCGCGCCGCCGTAGCCGCCGCGCTTGACGGGCTCGAGCTCGTCGATGATCTGCATCGCGCGCACCTTCGGCGCGCCCGAGAGCGTCCCCGGGGGCAGCACCGAGCGCAGCGCGTCCATCGCGCCGACACCCTCGCGCAGTGTCCCCGAGACCGAGGAGACGATGTGCACGACGTGGCTGTAGGACTCGATCTCCATCAGCTCGTCGACTTTGACGCTGCCGTACTCGCAAACCCGGCCGAGGTCGTTGCGGCCGAGGTCGACGAGCATCACGTGCTCGGCGCGCTCCTTCTCATCGGCCAGCAGCTCGCGCTCGATGCGGCGGTCCTCCTCCGGTGTCGCGCCACGCGGCCGCGTCCCGGCGATCGGCTTGGTCGCGACGCGCCGCCCGTTGACCGTGAGCAGCGGCTCGGGGCTCGCGCCGGCGATCTGGAAATCACCGAAGTCGAGGAAGTACATGTACGGGCTCGGGTTGACCGCGCGCAGGCCGCGATAGATCGAGAACGCCTCGACGGGCACGGGCGCGGAGAAGCGCTGCGAGGGCACGACCTGAAAGGCGTCGCCGGCATAGATGTACTCGACGATCCGCGTCACCATCGCTTCGAACTGCTCACGCGGCATGTTCGCGGTGAACTGCGGCGACACGCGCGCGGCCGCCGGAGATCCGCTCGGCTCGGCGCGGGGAACGGGGCCGGCGAGCGCGCGGCGGACCTCGTCGATCGTCTGCGCGGCCGCCGCGTATGCGCGCGCGACGTCAGGCTCGGCCTCGAGATCGGCATTCGCGAGGATGCTGACGGTGTGCTTGAGATGGTCGAAGACGACGAGCGCGTCGGAGAGCATCAGCGCCATGTCCGGCAGGCCGAGCGGGTCGGGCCCGGGCTCGCCGAGCGGCTCGACCGTGCGCACGAGGTCATAGCCGAAGAAACCGACGGCGCCGCCGGTGAACGGCGGGCCGTCGTCGATCGGTGCCTGCTCGAAGCGCGCGACACGCTCCGCGGCAAGCGCATACGGGTCACCGCCGTCGCCGAGCGACCAGCGGACCACGGCGCGAGGGCGAAAGCCGATGAACGACCAGCGCCCGACGCGCTGGCCCTGATCGGCGGACTCGAGCAGAAACGCGGGCTCGCCGGGTGCGAGCGCGCGCAGCTTCAGGAACGCCGACACCGGCGTCTCGCAGTCCTCGATGAAGCGGTAGCGCAACGGGATCAGGTTGTACGAGGCGGCGAGCGCGTGGGCCTGCTCGAGGCTCGGCTCGATGCTCACGCCGGTGCGCTCCTCGAGCGGCGCGCCGGGGGCGCTAGGAGCGACGGCCATCGAGCACCCGCCCTGCATCGGCGAGCGAGCGCCCGCGGCTGCGCAGCAGCACCAACAGGTGGTAGAGGACGTCGGCCGCCTCTTCATCGACGCGCGCGTCGCTCTCCTCGCGGGCGGCCCGCGCCACCTCCTCGGCCTCCTCCATCACCTTCTCGCCGATCCTCGCGGGATCGTCGAGCAGCTCGACCGTGTAGGAGCCCGCCGGGCGCTCGCGCGCGCGAGAGATCAACGTACGCTCTAGCGCCGGGAGCGTCTCATACGGCGCGCCCGCGTCGAGCTCGCCGCGGTGAAAACAGGTGCGCTCGCCGGTGTGGCAGGCCGGCCCGGCCGGCTCGACGAGCGCGAGCAGCGTGTCACCGTCGCAGTCCAGGCGAAGCGCGCGCAACGTCTGCACATTGCCGCTCGTCGCGCCCTTGTGCCACTGCTCGGCACGCGAGCGGCTCCACAGGTGCAGCTCGCCGCTAGCGCGCGTGCGCCGGAGCGCCTCGGCGTTCATGTAGGCGAGCGTCAGCACCTCGCCGCTGGCCCAATCCTGGACCACGCACGGGACGAGACCGTCGCGGTCGTATCGCACCTGCTCGTCGAGCTGATCGCCTGCCGTTGCGTTCATCGCGACGATTGTAGGTACCGCCGGTCACTTGCGGTTTGAGACACACTGCCATGACGATGCGATCAGTCCTCGACCGCGAGTTGCTCGTGATCACCGGCAAGGGTGGCGTGGGCAAGACGACGATGGCCGCCGCGGTCGCACTGCTGGCGGCGAGTGAAGGCCGCCGCACGATCGTCGTGGAGGTCGGCGAGCAGACACAGATGCCGGCGCTGTTCGGGCTTGCCGCGGGGCCCGCCGGCGCCGAGGTCGAGCTCGAGCCGGGCCTGTCGAGCATCTCGATCGACCCCGACCAGGCGCTGCTGGAGTGGCTGCAATCGCTCGCCGGGCGCCTGTCCGGACGGGTGCTCGCCTCGAGCGGCACGTTTCAGTACTTCGCAGCGGCCGCACCCGGCGCGAAGGAGCTCGTGAGCATGGTCAAGATCTGGCAGCTGACGCGCGGGCAACGGGGCAGGCGCCGCGGCGGCGGGCACGACCTCGTTGTGATCGACGCGCCGGCCACCGGTCACGCCCTCGGCCTGCTCGGCTCGCCGCAGACATTCGGCGCGATCGCACGCGTCGGGCCGATCGCAAAACAGACCCGGCAGGTGCACGACCTGCTCACCGACCCTGCGCGAACCGCGTATGTGGCGGTCGCGCTGGCGACGGAGATGGCGGTGACGGAGACGCTCGAGCTCGAGGACGGACTCTCGCAGCAACTCGAGCGCAGCCTCGACGCGGTGATCGTCAACGGACTGCTGCCGCGCCGCTTCACCCCGGCCGAGCTCGAGCGCATCGACACGCTCTCCGACAACGGCCGGCCGATGGCAGCGTCCGAGGCCGAGCTGCACGCGGTCGGCGTCGCGGCCGCGCGGGCCGCGCACGCCGTGCACGAGCGTGCGCGCTTCCAGCACAACCAGGTGACGCGTCTTCGCCGCCGCCACTTCGATGTGCTCGCCGTCCCGTTCGTGTGGGGCGCCGAGCTCGACCTCGCCTCCGTCAGGGAGATCGCCGAGCGGCTCGGGCGCAAGCTTTGAGCTAGTCGATCCCGAGCCGGTCGAGCAGGTCCTCATCCGCCCGCCAGTCGCGCTTGACGCGCACCGACAGGTCGAGGTGCACCTGACAGTCGAGCTCGCGCTGCAGCTCGCGCCGTGCCGCGATCCCGATCGCCTTGACCATCCTGCCCTGCGCGCCGACCAGGATCGCCTTCTGTGACTCGCTCTCGGTCCAGATCAGCGCGCGCACGCGGGTCAGCCCGGGGCGCGGGCGTTCGACCGCCTCGACGAAGACCTCGACGGCGTGCGGCACCTCCTGGAAGGTGCGCCGGATGACCGCCTCGCGGATCAGCTCCGCGAGCAGCAGTTCGCGCGACTGATCGGACCTCGCCTCGGCGGCGAACATGAACTGCCCCTCGGGCATCAGCTCGGCGAGGTGAGCGACGAGCTCGGCGAGGCCCGTCCCCTTGCGCGCCGAGATCGGGAACACCTCCGCGCCGAGCTCGAGCTCGGCGGCCTCGCTGAGCACAGCCACGAGCGCGCCCCTGGCAAGACGGTCGACCTTGTTGACCGCGATCACGACCGGCGTGCCGGCGCGGGCGAGCGCGCCCGCGATGAAGCGGTCACCCGGGCCGACGCCCTGCTCGCCGTTGAGCACCAGCAGCGCCGCGTCTGAGTCCTCGAGCTCGTGCTGCACCCGCCGCGCCATGCGCGATGTCAGCGCGTCGCGCGGGCGCTGCACGCCGGGGAGGTCGACGAGCACGATCTGCGCCTCGCCGCTGAGATGGATGCCGCGGATCGCCCGGCGTGTCGTCTGCGGCCGGTCGGAGACGATCGCGACCTTCTCGCCGACGACGGCGTTGACGAGCGTCGACTTGCCGACGTTGGGCCTGCCGGCGAGCGCTACGAAGCCGCTGCGCGTCATCGTCGCGGCCGGGCGAGCAGCCGGTCCTGGAGTGCGAGCATCTCGCCGCCGTCGGTCTCATGGTCCATGCCGAGCAGATGCAGCATCCCGTGGACGATCGCCTCACGCAGCTCGACGGTGTGCGCAGCGCAGATGACGATGTCACCGAGCTCGCGGGGCACCGGCGCGCTCGCCGCCGCGCCCGCATCGGCCGCGCCGGCGCCGTGGGCGAGCGGCCCGGCGCCGTCGATCGGGAACGACAGGACGTCGGTCGGGCCCGTCCGGCCGCGGTGCTCGCCGTTGAGCGCGGCGATCCGCGGCGCGTCGACGAACTCGATCGCGACATGCCCGTCCTCGACCCCGGCGCTCGCTGCGGCGTCGGCGCAGAGCAGCTCGATCTCCGCCTGCGGCGGCGCGCCCGGCGCGAGCTCCGCGCCGAGTACCTCGACCTCGATCATCGCGGCTCACGCACTGCGGATCGCCGGACGGCCGCCGCCTTCGCCGGCGATCGTCCCGATCTCCGCGCGCTCGGCGGCGCCGCGCCCGGTGTGCGTCTCGTACGCCTCGACGATCCGCTGCACGAGCTTGTGGCGGACGACGTCCTCGCCGCCGAAGCGAATGAACTCGATCCCGTCGATCTGCTCGAGCACGTCACCGACGACGATCAGCCCGGACACCTGCTCACGCGGGAGATCAACCTGCGTGACGTCACCGGTGACGACCATGCGCGAGCCGAAGCCGAGCCGGGTGAGGAACATCTTCATCTGCTCAGGCGTCGTGTTCTGCGCCTCGTCGAGGATCACGAACGAGTCGTTCAGCGTGCGACCGCGCATGAACGCGAGCGGCGCGATCTCGATCACGCCGCGCTCGATGTGCTGCGAGACCTTCTCCGGGTCGAGCATGTCGTGCAGCGCGTCGAACAGCGGCCGCAGGTATGGGTCGACCTTGGCCATCAGGTCGCCGGGGAGGAAGCCGAGCCGCTCGCCGGCCTCGACCGCGGGCCGTGTGAGGATGATGCGGTTCACCTCATGGCGGGCGAGCGCCGCGGCGGCCATCGCGACCGCGAGGAAGGTCTTGCCGGTACCCGCCGGGCCGACCCCGAACGTGATCGTGTTCGTCCGCAGCGAGTCGACGTAGCGCTTCTGGTTGACGGTCTTGGGGGCCACGCGCAGCCCGCGGTGATGCCAGACGACATCCTCGAGCACGCGCGCGGGAGACTCATCGGCATCGAGCGCGCCGGTGACCGCGCTGATCGTCCCCGGGCCGATCTGGTGCCCGCGCGCGATCAGCTCGGAGAGCTCATGGACGACGCGCTCGCCGGCGTGCGTCTCGCTCTCCTCGCCGTCGAAGGTCAGCAGGTTGCCGCGCAGGTAGACCTTGCAGTCGAGATGCGCCTCGAGCGCGCGAAGAACGACATCCTGGCTGCCCGCGAGCTCGGCGGCGACGGCGTTCGAGAGTTCGATCTGCGTCCTCATCCTTGCAGCGCGGCCCGCACGAGCCCCGACACCCTCTTGCCGTCGGCGCGGCCGTCGACCGCGGCCATCGCCTGCTTCATCGCCTTGCCCATGTCCGCCGCCGAGGCGGCGCCGCTGTCGCTGACCGCCTGCGCGACGATCGCCGCGAGCTCCTCGTCGGCGAGCTCAGCCGGGAGATAGGAGCCGATCAGCGCACCCTCGGCCTCCTCGCCGCCGGCGAGATCATCGCGTCCCGCCTCGCGATAGGCGCTGGCGGCCTCGAGGCGACGCTTACGCTCGCGTTTGAGCACCGCGAGCTCGTCGTCACCACCCTCCTTGGCGGCCTTCTGCAGCTCCGAGAGCACGAGCCGCAGCGCGCTCACCTTGTCCTTTTCGCCGGCGCGCATCGCGCCCTGCACGTCCGTTTTTATCTGCTCGGCGATCGCCATCCACAGATCAGGATACGCCGCTGGGACGATGGCGCGAGGCAGCGGCGCTCGCGGCCGAGGGGGATCACGACCTGCCGGGCGGCCGCGACACAATAGGGTTCCCGTCCGTGACCGACTCCGTCTACGCCGGCGCGCTCGCGCCGTTCCTCGCCGACGTCGAGCGCCTGCGCCCGGCGGACGCGGAAGTGATCGACGCGCACACTCACCTCGGCCTCGACGAGGATGGGCGCTCGCTGACGCTTGCGCAGCTGCTCGAGGCGCTCGACCGCGCGCAGGCGCGCCGCGCGTGCGTGTTCCCGCTTCACGACCCCGAGCGCAAGCCGTCATACAGCGTCCCCAACGACCGTGTGCTCGGCTGGGCGGGCGAAAGCGGCGGACGGCTCGTCCCGTTCGCCCGCCTCGACCCGGCGGAAGGCCCGCTCGTCGAGGCCGAGCGATGCCTCGCCGCGGGCGCCCTCGGCATCAAGCTGCACCCGCGGGCGCAGGGCTTTCACTTCGACGGACCGGAGATGGCCGAGGTCTTCAAGCTCGCCGAAGAAGCACACGTGCCGATCCTGATCCATGCGGGGCGCGGCCTGCCGCCGCTCGCCGACGGTCTCGCCGACCTCGCTCTCGCTCACCCCGGCGCCGCGCTGATCCTCGCCCACGGCGCGATCTGCGACCAGGGGATCCTGACGACCCGCCTCGCCGACCATCCGGCGGTGCTCTACGACATCTCCTGCTTCTTCCCGCTCGACGTGATCGAGTTGTTCGCGCGCGCGCCCGCCGAGCGGATCGTGTTCGCCTCCGATCCGCCATACGGGCTGCCGGCGACAACCCTGTACATGGCGCTGCGGGTCGCCGCGCACGCGGGACTCGAGGAGGCGGCCGTGCGCAACATGCTCGGCGGCACGATGGCCGCGCTGCTGGACGGCGGCGAGCTGCCCGCGGTGCGCGCGCCGCGGCGCGGGCCGACGATCACGCTCTCCGGCCGGCTCGTGCGCGTCTACGGCTACGCGAGCCTTGTGGGCCCTGCCCTGTTCGGCGGCGCGATCGAGCAGGCGCGCGCGATGCTCGAGATGGCGATCGCCGCCTGCCGCGATCCCGAGCCGGACGGCGTCGGCGCGGCGCTCGAGACGATCGCGGGGGCTCTCAGCGCGGCCGCGACGCTGCTCCAGGGCGAGGACGGCGTGCGCGGCGCGATCGACCTCGTCTACCGCTCGATCGTGCTCGCGGCGACCGAGATCCCGGACCGCGCCTGAAGGCGCCGCGCTGGCGCTGGGGCGCGCTCGCGCTAGCCCGCCTCACGGCTCATCCACAGCGCCGCCCACTCGCCGCTCTCGCGCCGCTCCCGCTCGCGCATGCCGAGGCGCTGGGCGAAGGCCGCGGCGACCTCATCGACCTCGTGCGTGAGCAGCCCCGCGGCGATCAATTGCGCCGGCGCGCCCGCGATCGTGCCGGCCAGCTCGAGCAGCAGAGGGCGCAGCAGGTTCGCGAGCACGACCAGCTGCGGCGCGTCGAGCGCGGGCAGCGCGTCGCGGCGCAGGTCAAAGCGGCGGACTTCGATCGCGACGCCGTTGACGGTGGCGTTCGCCGCGGCCGCGTCGACGCTCTCGAGCTCGTGGTCGAGCCCGAGCACCGGCGCGAAGCCGAGCGCGGCGGCTGCGATCGCAAGCACCCCCGAGCCGGTGCCGATGTCGATCAGCGGCGCCGGCGGCGGCTGCGCGACGGCCAGCTCGAGCAGCAGCTCGAGACACAGCCGCGTGCTCGCATGCGCGCCGGTCCCGAATGCCTGCCCGGGGTCGATCACGATCTCGCGGACGGGGCCCTCGCTGTGCGCGCTCGGCGCCTCCCATGGTGGCCGCACGTGCAGCGCGGGCAGCGGCGCGGTGTGGTCGCGGCTGCGCGGCGCCGCGATCAGCACGGGGCGATGGAACTGCTTCCAGCGCTCCAGCCAGTCGTCGGCGATCTCGCTCGTGGAGATCTCGACGAGCGCGTCGCCGACGACGGCGTCGAGGTCGTGCAGCCCGGGAATCTCACCGGGGGGCCCGTAGACGGCGTACTCGACCGTGTCGGCGTCGAGCTGCACCTCCTCGACTCCCTCGGGCGTCAACTCGAGCAGCTCGGCGAGCACGAGCTCGGCCTGCTCGCGCCTGACGCGGACAGCGAGGCGGATCACGCGGCCTGGCTGCCGAGTGCGCGCCGAAGCTTGGCGAACATCGACTCCTGCGTGCGCAGGTTCTCCTCGGTCAGGCTCGCGTTGAGCTGTTCGATCAGCTCGCGCTGCTCGGCGCTGAGACGGCGCGGGATGATCACGTTGACGACGACACGCAGGTCGCCGCGGCGGCCGTGGCGCAGGGCGGGCATTCCCTGCCCGCGCACGGTCAGCACGTCGCCGGGCTGTGTGCCGCCGGGCAGCTCGACCGTGGAGGTGCCCTCGAGCGTCGGGATGTCGAGCGTCGCTCCGAGCGCTGCGAGCGGCGCGGCGACGTCGATCGCGGTGATCAGGTCGTCGCCCTCACGCACGAAGCGGCGGTCCTCGCGCACGCTGACGAGCACGTAGAGGTCGCCGGCCGGCGCGCCGGCTTCGCCGGCGTGGCCATGCCCGCTCAGCCTGATCCGCTGACCGTCTGAGATGCCCGCGGGAACGTCGACCTCGAGCTCGCGCCGGTTGGCGAGCCGGCCACGGCCGCGGCACTCGCGGCACGGCTCCTCGGCGACGCGCCCGTCGCCGTGGCAGACGTCGCAGGCGACGGTCCGCACCATCTGCCCGAACGGGGTGCGCGTCACTCCCTGCAGCTGGCCGGCGCCGCCGCAGCGCTCGCACGTCTCGATCGGGGTGCCCGGCTCGGCTCCGTTGCCGCGGCAGCGCTCACAGCGGTCAATCGCCTCATAGGTGACCTCGACCTTCGCGCCGTTCGCCGCATCGAGCAGATCGACCTCGATCCTGACGGCCACGTCGCCACCCGGTTCCGGTCCGCCCCGCCCGCCCGCCTGACCGCCGAAGAACGCGTTGAAGAGGTCGCTGATCGAGCCGAAGCCGTCGAAGTTCGGGGCGTAGCCGCCCGAGCGGAGCCCGTCGTGGCCGTAGCGGTCGTATGTCGCCCGGCGCTCTGCGTCGGAGAGGATCTCGTACGCCTCCGCCGCCTCCTTGAACTTCTCCTCGGCGTCGGGGTCGTGGGCGTTGACGTCCGGGTGCAGCTCGCGCGCGAGCTGGCGGAAGGACTTCTTGATCTGCTGCTCGGAGGCGTCGCGGCTGACGCCGAGCACCTCGTAGGGGTCGCGTGGCATGGCGCTCTGATCAGTTCTCGGCGTAGGTGTCCTCGACGAAGCGAGAGAGCTCGTGGGCGGCCTCGCGCACCGTCGCGATCGCGCCGGCGTAGTCCATCCGCACGGGGCCGATCACCGACACCGTGCCGAGCTTGCGGCGCGCCATGCCGTAGCCGATCGCGACGACCGCCAGTGAGTGCATCGCGGGCAGCTCGTTCTCGCGGCCGATGCGCACGTACACGCCGGCCTCCCCGAGTGCGGCGCGCAGCACGCTGAGCAGCGCGACGCGCCGCTCGAGCAGCCCGATCAACTCGTTGACCTGGTTCGTGTCATCGATCTGCCCGGCCTGGAACAGCCGCGCGGTCCCCTCGACGTACAGCGCGTCCTCGCTCTCGGCCGCGAGGCCGGCGAAGGCCGGCGCGAAGCGTCCGAGGAAGTCGAGCTCACGGGCCGACAGCTCGGGCGCGACGAGGCGCTGCTGGAGCATGCGTGCGCCGAGGCCGAGACCGACGAGCCGCTCGTTCAGATACTCGGCAGCCCACGAGATCAGGCCTGGATCGACTGCGCGCTCGAACGTCGCGAGCATCTTCGAGACGCTGCCGCTCGAGGTGATGATCACGACGAGCACGAGCTCGGGCTGCAGAGCGAGCACCTCGACGTGCCTGATGCTCGCCGTGTTGATCGACGGCGCTGAGACGACCGCGAGCAGGTTCGTCATCTGCGAGAGCGTCTCGCTGGTCGCACGCATCGCCTCGTCCACCTCACGACGGATCAGCGACAGTTCGAGCCCGGTCTTCGGTGCCGGCAGCGCGTGCGCGGAGCTGAGCAGCCGGTCGACGACGTAGCGCTGCCCCGCATCGGTCGGCACGCGCCCGGCGGACACGTGCGGGTGCGCCAGCAGCCCGTACTCCTCGAGCAGCGCGAGTTCGTTGCGCACCGTCGAGGGGCCGCAGTCGAGATCCGGGTCCGCGGCGATCGATCGTGACGCGACCGGCTGGGCCGTCAGCAGGTAGTCATCGACGACCTTGCACAGAATCCGCTCCTGGCGGGAGGTGAGCATGAATGTGATTGTAGGCGCCGGGCTGGCGCCCGCTCAGGCCTCGCGCTGCCGCTAGATCTCCAGCTCGGCCTCGGCATTGCGGATGATCTGCTTGCCCGCCTGCTCGGCGACCGTGTCGATGAGCACGCGTGCGCCGTCGCGCTCGCGGACGGTGCCGCTGACTACGACCTCCTGCTCGGGTACGCCCATGCCGCGGAACTGCACCGACAGGCGCTTGAGGTGCTCGGGGCCCCCGGCCGCCTCGGTCTGCGCGCGCGCGACCTGCGCCATCGTCCACAGGCCGTGCAGGATCCTGCCGGGCAGCCCGACCGCTTTGGCGAACTCCTCGTCGATGTGGATCGGGTTGAAATCGCCCGACGCGCCCGCGTAGCGGACCGTCAGGAACTTGTCGGGCGTGACGCTCAGCGTCGGGATCTGGCTGCCGGGGTCGAGATCTGCCATCGGTCACACTCCTCGCACGATGTTCGTCCAGGTGCCGCGGCAGACCTGCTCGCCGCGCTGATTGCTCGAGAGCGACTCGAACACGTAGTAGCCGAGGCCTGCGCGGTCGGCTATGTCCTTGACGCTCGCCGTAGTCGTGATCTCATCGCCGGCGACGGCCGGAGGGCCCCACACGAACTCCTGGGCGCCGTGCACCATCATCGCGAAGTTGAGTTCGATCTCCGGGTCGAACAGCGCCGGGCCGACCGCCTGGCTGGCGTAGACGACCGAGAACATCGGCGGCGCGACGAGGTCTGCATAGCCGGCCGCGCGGGCGGCGTCGAGGTCGAGGTGGAGCGGGTTCGTCTCGCCCACCGCGCGGGCGAACTCCCTGATCTTCTCGCGACCGACCGCGTAAACGACGGGCGCGTAGGTCTTGCCGATCGCCTGCGTGTTGACTGGCATCCGCTTGGCTCCTTGAGAGCTCGCTGTTTGTGAGGTGCTCGCGGCGCGCCAGTTTACGCGCAGCCCCGCGGCCGCGGCATCGTCGGTGACCGTCGCGCAGCTCCAACGCGCAAAACAGCCGACGGCCAAAGCGGCGAGGGCGCGCTCCGCATGGCGCCCCCGGCGCTGTCCGCCGCCACGGAGCGCCACCGCCCGCGCCGCCCGTCGTCCTCTAGAAGGCGAGATCCTCCTCGGCGCCCTCCACCCCGGCGGCGACGAGCTCGCCCGCCTCCGCGTCGGGCTCCGTCGCGCGCCCGTCGCCCGAGCGATCGCCCGGGCCATCAAGGAACTGAACCGTGTCGGCGACGATGCTGACCGCCTGGCGCTTGCTCTCCTCCGCGGTTTCCCACTCACGCCACTCCAGCCGTCCGTCCACGCCCACGCGGCTGCCACGGTGCATGTACCGGCTGACGCTGTCGGCGCCGCCGCCGTAGATGCTGACGTCGAAGTAGTTGGGGCGCTCCTTGAACGCGGGGAGCGTCCGCACGCGCGCACCGACGCTGCGCCGATAGGAATAGCCCTCCTCGCCGACCGACAGCAGGCGCGCGGCGTCCCAGAGGGTCGAGTCGCGATCGTAGGCGAGCACGGCGATGATCGCGTTGCGCAGGTAGCGGTCCGAGGAAGCGCGGATGTCGGCGTCGGTGAACAGGTTCTTGAGCGCTGCCACGACGTAGTCGGCGATCACGTCCGCGGGCGCGTCGACGGCCAGCGGGTTGAAGCCGCACGTGGGGTGTGTGAAGTCGAGCAGCGTGCACGTCCGTTGCGCCGGGATGAGGCTGATCGCAGCCTCGGCCGCGTCTCCCTTCGGGTCGAGCACGATCACCGCGCAACGCTCGCGCTGAAGGTCCTCGGCAACGGTCGCGACGAGATAGCTCGACTTGCCCTGCTCGACGGTCCCGGGCACGGCGGTGTTCTGCCTGCGCAGCTCAGGGTGAATCGAGACCGCTCCGCAGGCATCGCGCAGCGTGCCGGGACCGTGCTGAGGGCGCCAGACCCGAGGTGGCGCGGGCGCCAGCGGCAGCGCCGTGCGCGCAAACGGCACGGCGACGTAGTCGATCGACGGCAGTTGCCAGACGGCCGCGAGCTCGGTTGGCGCGAATACGCCCTTGCGGAACGACGGCAGCGGGTTGCCCTCGCCACGCCGCACGCGAGTGTCGTAGAGACCAAGCAGGCCGTGGCGGACTTCGGTCCCGCGTTCGACGAGCCTGTTCTCCGCGCCGTCGACGCGGAGCTCCGACGCGATCCGCTCGCAGACCCGCCGCTCGACCGCGATCACGCGCAGCTCGACGAAGAACAGCGGGCTGTGCTGCACCTCGAGGCCGCCGCGCAGCTCGGCGTCATCGATCATCGAGCGGTCGCGCGCGAGGCTCACCTCGTGGCGCCTGAAAGCGTGTCTCGCGAACGCCTCGAAGGCGGCGGGAGCGGGGGTCATCGCCAGCTGTACGAATGCTGGCTCGCCGCACGCCCCCATCACCGTCAACAGCCGATTCATGGGCGGCTCACGCTGCTGCTCGTAGCGGTCGAGCGCCTTGCCACGCCTGATGAACGGAGCATGCTTCTTCAGACGCACCACGCAGAGCGCCGCAGGAACCGTCAGCGCGTTGTGACGGAGGCGGCAGTTGGGATAGGCGCCCTTCAATGCCGCCTCAACCATCCCCTCGAGGCCACGTGGGCAGGTGACGGCCAGCCACGCGTACCGACCGGCGCCGCCGGCCTCGAAATGCGCCTCGAGCCCGACCGACGGCTGGCCGCTCAGCAGTCGCCGCGGCCAGCGGCGCGAGAGGCGCCTGTGTAGAGCCGCGAACATCCTCGCGACCGCCTCCGAGCCAGCCGAGTCCATCCGGTAGGCGTCGACCTGCAGCCGCACGTAGCTACGCCGGCGCCGGGCGCGGCCGCGCACGATCAACAGGCAGATCGCGGTCGCCAGCAAACCGCTCGCGATCAGCTCCGCCGGGCCGAGAACCGTCGGGTGAATCAAGCTCCAGAGCGCGCCGGCCTGTTGCTCAGCACCTCCTGCGAGCGCGCCCACGCTGGTCGGCCCCGCCGGCGCGTTTTGCGCTCGCAGCACCGTTCCCGGACCGCCGTCGAGGAACCACCCGATCAGCGCGAGGCCGACGAGCGCGGCGAGCAAGCCCAACATCCGCCACAGAAGAAAGCGCAGCAACTCCTCGCGCACTCCGACGGACAGCGCGTGGAGGGGACGCGGCGGCCGGCCGGCACGTTCAGATCAGCGTGGGTGCGTGGCTCGTTCGACCTGCGCTCCGCGAGGCGTCAGATGCCACGCGTTCGCCGCTCCGCGCTCCTGGCCCTCCCCGAGATTTTCGACGAGGGTGAGGCGCGCCAGCCGATTGAGCAGCTTCGAGATCTGGCCCTGGTCGACGATCCCCGAGTCTTCGGCGATCTGACGGTTGCTAGCGCCGGGTTGCTCACCGATCACGCTGAGCACGCGCACGGTTCGATACGTGAGGCGCATATTGAGATCGTCGAGCGGATCCTTGCTCCTGTCCGATTTGCGTGTTCGCCGCACGCGCCGACGCTCGGGCAACGGCCTGCTCAGCTCGCCGCTTGCGGCGCGCGCGCCGAGGTACGGGAGCACGATCATCCCCATCAGCGCACCGAGCAGGTCGCTCAGCGGCTCGCTGCCATCCTCGATCAGGCGGGCATGAAGCACGGCGATGATCCCGCCGACAACGCCCTCGGCGGTCAACGGCGCGGGGTCGCGAGCGGCGTTGCGCTCAAAGCGTCCGCGATCGACGATGTCGGCGAGTTCGTCGAGGACCTGCGCGCGGCGCTCGAGCACGGCGTCGCCGGCGGCGAGCGCCTCGACGAGGCATAGCCGCGCGAGGTCGGGATGGTCGTCCATGAAGGTCAGCAGCGCGGCCAGGGCCGCGCGGATCCCGTCGCGCCAGCTCGACTCCCGCTCGTATGCCTCGTTCGCCACGCGTCTCGCGCGCGAGATCGTCTGCTCAAATGCGGCCAGAAAGCAGTCCTCACGGTCGACGAACACGTCGTAGAAGGTCTTCCGCGAGACCCGGGCCCGCCCGATGATCTGTGCGATCGTCATCCGCGCGTAGCCGACTTCGGCGACGGCCTCCGAGGCAGCCGCGAGCATGCGGCTGCGCTGGATCTCCGTGACCTGGCCACGTGGCAATCCGCCGGGACCCGGAGTCAGCCGCCGATTCCGGGGACTCGCTGTGCGCGCGTCGTGCATAGAAGCCATCTCTCTTCCGCCTGATCGTTTCGCCAGTCGCCAACCGCGTCCCGGTTCGATCCAGCCGCCACGCCGGGCGAACTCGGTATCCGAGTGAGCACGGAGCCCGCCCGAACGCATCCGGGAGAATATGGGTATGGGCGAATAAGTCGAGGTGTGTCTCCGATTTTTTCCGCTCATTGGAACAATGACTTTGCCCCCGGCGGCACCGAAACGGTTCTACAGAGCCGATCGGCGGCTTCGCGGCGAGATCCGCCGAGCGCGAAATCCGCTGCACGAAAACTTGCCGGTGAGCGTCGCCGGGCCGCGTGGGCGCCAGCCGGACCGGCGCCCCGCCACCGCTTCGTGAGGGTGGTGCTCCCCGGCGGGGGTCCGTGACGACGCGTCAGCCGGCGACCGACGCCCCTGGCGTGGCCGCGCCGAGAAAGTCCGTGATCGCGGCTCCGAACTCGGGCGTGCGGATCGCGCTCTCGTGGTCGCCCGGGACGGCGGCATATCGCCCATGTGCGAGCGCCGCGGCGAGCGCCGCGGCCGAGTTGTGGCGCTCGTCCTCGGCACCGACGACGATCAGCGTCGGCGCGTCGATCGCAGCGAGCTCCTCGGGCGATGTGTCGACGGTCGTACCGAGCGCGAGCAGCAGCGCGACGGGATCGGCGCCGATCTTCCTGAGGTATGCCTCCGCCTTCCAGTCCGGCGAGCCGAACTCGAACGTGCCGAGGTTCGTCAGCAGGTGGCGGAACTGTCCGCCGCGGCCCGCCGTGTGCACGATCCCCTCGAGGCCCATGCCGGCGACGATCGCCCGGCCCGGGGTCGCGCCGCGCGCGAGCATGCGGATCGTCGTACGCCCCCCGAGCGAATAGCCGCCGAGGTCGTAGTCGCCGACGCCGAGGCTGAGGTGCTCGACAAGCGCAAAGCCATCTTCGGCGAGGACATCCGGCGGGTACGCATGCGGGTCGTGGGACGTGTCGCTGTCGCCGTGTGCGCGGACGTCGGGCATCACGACGCGGTAGCCGAGCGCGGTCAGCCTCGCGGCGTGACCGAAGCGCAGCCAATGTTCGCTGCTCGCGAGGAAGCCGTGGATCAGGATCAGCGGGCGGCCCTCTCCGACTTCGCGGTAGGCGAGCTCGGCTCCATCGCGACCGCTGAAGTATTGGACGGGGGGGTCGACCATCGCAGCCATTCTCGCGCAGAGCCGGTTCGGACTCGTCTTCGGAGTCGGCCTGATCGTGATCAGCGAGTGGTCGCGATGGCGGCGGCGGGTGTAGCCTGGCTGCCCCGACTACGCTTCGTGCAGGCGCGCGGCGCCCGCGACCGCTTCGACGGCCTCCTCGATCCGCGTGCCCGACCGCAGCTCACGCGCGAGCCGTTGGGCCGCGAGGCTGTATGAGGAGTCATTCAGCAGCGTCTCGCCACCCGCGCGAATCTGGTCCTCGCGCTCGCTCGCGAGGCGCAGTCCAGCCCCCTGGCGGACAACGACATCGGCGTTCAGCGCCTGCTCGAACATCTGCGGAGCGAGGAGCATGGGCACCCCTGCCGCCAGCCCCTCCTGCACTCCGTTGAAGCCGCCGTGGGCGACGAACAGATCGGCGCGGCGCAGGACCGAGAGCTGATCGACATGCGCGTGGGCGCTGACCCCCGCGGGCAGCGGCCCGATCGCCTCCGTCGGCAGCCGCCCCGTCGAGAGGATCACGCGCCGGCCCGGAGCAGCCAGCGCACGGGCGGCGTCCTGGAAGAAGGACGGGCGCTGCTCGAAGACCGTGCCGAGTGAGACGTAGATCACCCGGTCTGCCGCCTCGACGCCTTCCAGCGCGGGCTCGGCGGCGGCTTCGGGGGCGCCCACGGCACGCAGCGGCCCCACGAAGCGGATGTCCTCACCGCGGAGCGCGTCGGGGTCCATCTGCAGCGACGGGACCGTGAACACGAGCGTCGTCGCACCATGGCGGCCCGCGAACACGTCGAGCGGGTCCCCCAGAGCCAGGCCGTAGCGCCGGCCGAGCCGCCGCGAGCGTCTGCCCCAGCTCGCCGCCCGGGATGCGCGCACCGCACGGCTCCTGAGACCCCGGCGGTCCCCGTCGTCGTCCGGCCACATCCCCCTGTGAAACGCCATCATCGCCGGCACGGTGATCTCGCCGACGCCGTTCACCGCCGCCGCGTAGCGCCCGTACTGAGCGAAGGTGTCGCGCAGCACAACATCTCCCCCCACGTCCTTCACCTGCTCGATCATCCACGGGGCGAGCCGCTCGCTGAGGCCCGCGATGAACTCGGCGATCACAACCGGCACGGGCGGCGGCCAGGCGAGATCGCGAAGATCGGGAAGCGCACGGAACTCGCCGCCCACCGATCGGCAGGCCTGCTCCCACTCCGCGGGCGCCCATTGGACGGTGCGCAGTCCGTGCTGCTCGAGCGCGGCCACCAGCGGCAGAAGGGGGCGGATATGCCCGCCGGACGGGAAGTGCACGACGGCGATCGTCGGCGACCGCTTGATCGCCGCTGCTGCATGCATCTCTCCGAGGCCCCGGGCTACGACGACTGCGCGTGCTCCTCGTCGAGCTGTTGGCGTTCCTTGACGAGTGCCTGCAGCTGGTCGCTGATCTCGGTGGAGATGCGCTTGAGATCCCATTTGCTGAGGGTGATCAGACGCATCGAGGAGGTCGCGACGACGTCGGCGGTGCGCTTGCTGCCGGAGAGCATGCCGATCTCCCCGAACACGTCGCCCGGACCGAGTGACCCGATCACCTCGCCACCCTTGATCACGTCGGCGGTTCCACTCTCGATCACGATCAGGTCGTAGGAGTAGTCGCCTTCGTGCACGAGCCGCTTGCCGGCTGACACCGATGTCTCACTCGCGAACACCGTCACCGTGTCGAGAGCCTTGTCGGACAGCGACGAGAACAGCGGAATGGTCTTCAGACGATCGGTATCCATGATCTCTCCAACTTTCGCGATAGCGGTTGAACACGGACCGGCACAGCACCCCGCCTGGGACCCGCAGCGCCGATGAGGTGCAACCCTACCGTCCGCGCGACAGGCGCGCAGACATCGTGACCGCCGTCTGCTTGCGGAAGACGGGCGATCCCGGGTAGGCTCGCAACGCGAAGCCAAACCGCCGACGGGAGTGCCAATGACCATCCTCAGGATCGTCAACCGGAACATGGACCGGGAGATGTACGAAGCGCTGCGCAAGGCGCTGGACATCGACCACAACCACCCGCTCGGGCTGATCATGCATGGCGTAAGCGAGGTCGACGGAACGATGCAGGTCGCACAGATCTGGGAGTCGAGCTGGTATGCCGCGCTGTTCGACGAGAATCTCGCGCCGCTGCTGGAGGCGGTCGGCGCCCCGACGGATGCCGAGATCCGCGTCTTCGAGCTGGAGCACCTCATCACGCCCTAGGCGCGCCCGCCGCCGGCTCTGCAGCTACGCCTCGCGCGCGAGGACGCGGTCGAGCTCGACGGCACCGGTGGACCCCGTGTCGAGGTACAGGACGAACACGCTCGCAGGGCCTCCGAACCAGGTGCCCGCCTCGCGGTCGCCGACGAACTCGGCTGCGCGCCGGGAGCCGTCTGCCTCGGTGACCCAGATCGGCTCGCCCTTGTGAAACGGCCCGTCGCCCAGATGCCTCATGGCCGTCTCACTTCCCGCGCGGATGCTCGGCCCGCCGCCGGCGGGTCGCCTGCGCGGACGAGTCCCGGCGCGCGGCGGGCGATGGCGTCGGTGGTGTCTCCAAGAGGGCCGATCGCGACAGCGTAGTCGACGCTGAGCCCAGGCTCGACCACAAACCCGCCTGAGGGATACTGTCCGCCATGGCCGAGCAGTCCACCATCCCGACCTGCTCGCGCGGTGGGGGCGCACAGACGGGAGCCCGGTCGCGGTCAACGCAGACACGCCGATCGAGCAGATGACCGCGTATCTCGAAGTCGACCAGGCCCGAGCCGCCGCCGAGCGCCTCGGCGAGACACGCGCATAGGCGATGTCGCGCGAGAGCCTCGATGTCGTGCGGCGCGTCGTCGAAGTGTTCAA
Source organism: uncultured Solirubrobacteraceae bacterium (assembly GCA_963822245.1). Classification (GTDB taxonomy): domain Bacteria; phylum Actinomycetota; class Thermoleophilia; order Solirubrobacterales; family Solirubrobacteraceae; genus Palsa-744. The sequence continues at coordinate 524,236 of CAWGGR010000002.1, read as the reverse complement.
CCACGGTGACATCGAGACGATTCTCGCTCTCACCCACCCCGACTTTGAGCTCGAAATACCCCCGGGCCTGTCAACCGAGCCGGACACCTACCGCGGCCACGACGGGATGCGCCGCTACTGGGAGTCGTTCGACGATGCGATGGAGGAGATCCAGATTCATCTCGAGCGGCTCGATGACGCCGGCGCGTCGGTCGTGGTTGCGATGGAGTTGCGCGCCAGGGGGAGGTCAACGGGCATCGCGGTCGAGCAGCGGCTTGCCGGAGTGTGGACGATCCGAGACGCCAAGGTCATGCGTATCCGCGCCTTCGCGTCGATGCGTGAGGCACGCGACGCGGTAGCGACGGCGAAGTAGGCGACGCGTCCTGGCAACACGAAGGCCTCGCCCGCAAGCAGGACGATCGCGCTGGGCGTGACGGTTCGGCTGATGGCGCGTGGGGTCACCGCGCGCCAACAGCGGTGAATCGTGTCGTCGGCTGGGCCGCGGCCTACCCGGCCGCGGCCCGCCGGTCACTTCGGTCTGCTCAGCTGACCCGCTTCGTTTCCAGCGCTTCGCCGTCCCAGAGTTCCTCACCGCTGACGCCAACCGTGATGTCGCCCGACACGGTTTCGGCGCATTCGTCGTCGCTTTCAAGGCGAACTCGCTTGAGGATGACCGTGCCCACCCACTCAGTCCTGTCATCGTCTGACTGAGAGGCGAGATGCGACTTGTAGGGGGACGCATAGCTGCAATAGAGCCCGCCCGGCTGATACTCGTGCACCCGCAGGGGCGCGGTCACCGTGGCCTTCGTCAGGCCGGGGAGTTCGATCTTGATCAGGCCTCCCCCGCCCAGCTCGATGGTTTCCCCGGCCACCTCCGAGGAGCACTCTCCGGACTGCCGAGTGCCGGCGTAGTAGATGGTCGTCTTCAGCGGGGGTGCTTCAAACTGCGGCAACCATCGTTCGAGATCCCCGACCCACGCCGCCTGGCACTCGACTCTGCCACCTTCCAATTCGAGGTTCACGACGGTGCCGAGCTCCTGGCTGGACGACACCTGCGTGCCGGTCTGGGCTTCAAACAACCCCACCTGCTTGGCCGATGCGGCACCGGCCGTCGTCGCTCCCAACACGAGCAGCGCGAGCACGCCCATCACTAGCAGCCTCAGCTTCCCCATTTTCGTTCTCCCTCCAACTTAGGTGTGCCGCGCAGGCTATCGGCCTGAGCGACTCGGTGTCGTGGCTGTTCATCGTGATCCCCGCGCCGGGTCATGGCCTACGGAACGATGAGATGTAACCATTCCGTGTTGTTGTTCGTCCCGTTCTGGTTGAAGCGAGGTGCTTCCTTGGAGAAGTCATCGCCGGAGCCTACTCTGAGGTCGGCGCAATGCTGGCCGCGCGCGGTTCGTCACGCACGACGCCGCGCCGGAATGACGCGGACCGTCGGAGTTATCGCCCACGGACGAGACGCTCCATGGTGATCGTCACTGCGGCGGGCGGATCGCGTGCACTCGGCTCGGCGATAACTGTCGCGCGCCGCGCCCCTGAAACGCGAGACGCTCCGTAAACACAGGGCGAATCGAGTACGCCTAACGGGCCAACGATCGAAACAGCCCCCGCTGGTGATACGCAACCACCGCCGGAAAGGGTCCGTCGCCTTCGGGCAACAGGAGGGCTGCTCGCGATATCCCGCCCGCTGCCTGATCTCAATAACTTCAAGATCCGGAGAGACCGAAGGAACGGAAAAGCCGACAAATTCAGCAACGCGGTTCCTCAGCTCGGCCTGAGACCTCAGGACTTCTTTGTGATGCGTCTCATCGCGCCGTGTTTCGGTCATGAGCTCGAGTATGCGCCCGCATTGAGCTCTCGGTCAAGCAGGCCACGAGACTCCACGCCGACCCAGCACCCCTGGCCGTGCGCTCGCAGCGAAACGAACAGCGCCCAGCGTTCAGGGGTGCAGAGGAAATACGCCTAACGGGCCGACGAAGCCCCTGTCTGGCGCAGCATCTCAGCCCTGCGCTCCGCGCAACGCTCCGACAACCAAACTGCGGCTCCGGATTGACTTTGCCGACGTCATGATGCCCGCCGCTCACCCCGCCCGCCGGTAGCGGATGTGGGTGGCGAGCGGAGAGTGGAGCACCTCGACCGGCTCGAACCCGAAGGACTCGACTCCGTCGAACAGCCGCTCGCCGGACCCCAGCAGCACGGGGACCACGTCGAGCGTGAGTTCGTCGATCACTCCGGCGGCGAGCGCCTGCCGGACGGTCGAGGCGCCGCCCGCGATGTCGATGCCATCCTCGCCGGCCGTCTCACGCGCCTGCGCGAAGGCGGCCTCGAAGCCCTGGGTGACGAAGTGGAAGCTCGTGCCGCCCTCCATCTCGATCGGCTCGCGGGGGTGGTGGGTGAGCACGAATACCGGCGCGTGGTAGGGGGGCTCGGAGCCCCACCATCCATCCCAGTCCTCATCCCAATCGCCGCGGATCGGCCCGAACATGTTGCGGCCCATGACGTAGGCACCGCGCGGTCGCATGAGCCAGTCCTCTGCATTCCTGTCCGTGTCGTTCGCGCGCTCGTCGCCGAGGTGCCAGCTATGAACCTCCCTGCCGCGCTTCCCCAGCGGACTCTCCCGGCTCTGGTCGGGCCCGGCGACGAAGCCGTCGAGCGAGATCGACATGTGGCACGTGGTGTCCGGCATCGGCATCCTCCAAGTAGTCGCGATTTGCAAACCATCTACGCCATGGCGACGCGCACGGGCGCGTTGGAGCACACACTGAGCACGCCCAACAATCCCCCCACGTGGCGCTCGCGCGATCGAGTTGCAGGTTGCTCGCGCTCGACAAGGGCTGCATCGTCGGGGAACTTGCCTGCAGCGAACAGCCGCAGGTTCTCGGCGACCAGCGTGGCCTGTCCGCCGAGCGGATAAAGCGTTCCGTCTGACGTTTGGAAGGTCACGTCCACCGGGAGCAGTCTAGGGATCGGTGCGGCCCGTCTACGGGCTTCTAAGGCCCTGGACGCCTATCCCTGGGGATCCATCGGGCGACGCGGCGAAGCCCGTTGTATCCCGGTATACCCATGTGAGGCGCGCCGTTCGATCCCTGCCGCGAGCTACCGTCCGCCGCGTGGACGATGCGACCGTAGAAGCGGCCCTAGCCGAGCGCGCCGCCGAGCACCATTGCGCCCTGATGGTCGAGCGGCTTGAGCACGGCCTCGTACGAGCGGCGCTCAAGACCTCAGGGCACCCGATCGACGCGGACGGCGCGATCCGACTATCGGCTGCTCGCGTAGACCGGCAAGCAGGCACTTCACGATCTCGACGCTGCTGGCGAGCCACGCTGACCCGCCCCGTCATGGGTGCGCGGCTCGGACGCCCGCATAAGCAAAGATCACACCGCCATACGCGGCCGTTATATCTGCGCTGCGGTCCCGCTCGGCGTCGGGTTACTGGCTATGATCCGGCGATATTTTCGTCCGACTAGGGGGGTAGCAGGGATGCGAAGGATCAAGATCACGTTGCTGGCGCTTGTCGCCGTGCTGGCGATCATGGGAGTGTCCGCGAGCGGGGCGTCGGCGAGTATCACCTGCCGCAAGCTCACAGACGAGCACACGATCAGCGACTGTACTCCGTCGGCAGGCGCCGGGTACACCACTCTCAACGAAGAATATGGCGAATGCAATCCCACGAGCTGTGAAGACGTCTGGAGTTGGAGTCCCGGCGGAGCCACTATGACGATGAAGGTGACAGAAACGTACGAGGGTCAAGGTCGGTGCCCCGCGCAAAACCCCGCGCGGAAGCCGTGGTACGGTAAGTCGGACAGCGAAGTTGTCGTGTCCGGCATCGTGGTTGCCGCGTCCACATTTGGCCTCGGTATCCCGGCTATCGGGGAAGAAGTCGGCTGGGCCTACTGCGTGCGTTACATCAACAATGTCAGGGGCTCGGTGGTCAGCGTGAAGTCGGGACTCGTGAAGGGCACCCGCATCGAGTTGTAGTGGTACGGACTAGTGGGTGGCCTGTGCCTATGGTGCGGGCCACCCTGCGCGTATGAGACCATTCAGGCGACTACAGGAGGTAGCAGGGATGCGAAGGATCAAGATCATGGGACTGGCGCTCGTCGCCGTGCTGGCGGTCGCAGGAGTGTCTGCGAACGGCGCGTCGGCGAGTATCACGTGCAACAGGATCATCAGCCACTGCACGCCATCGGCTGGTGCCGGGTACGCGGAACTTGTTTTCAGCTATGGGTACGGAATTGGGGAAGAAAACAACGAAGTCTTCACTTGGCTCCCTGGTGGAGCCACTACGACGATGGGGACCTTGACAGAAACGCGCCTGGGTCGAGGCAGGTGCCCCGCGCCGAACCCACCACAGATAGGCCGTTACGCCAACGGCGACGAAGAAATCCACACCACCGGCCTCGTTATTGCTGCCTCGACATTTGGGCTAGGTATTCCAGCAATTGGGGAAGAAGTTAGCTGGTACACCTGCCTCCATTACCGGATCGGCCTGAGGGGACAGAGAGATCGGTACAGAGCGTCGCAGGTACGGGGCTCAACCGTCGAGCTGTAGCCGCGCTAAGCACGAGCGCGAACCGAAAGGTCAGGGGTGGCCTGTGCCTGCGGCATGGGCCACCCCTGCACTCCTACGACCCCAGTTGGCCGTGGACTAAAGGTCGCTCGGCTTGACGGTTTCGACCGTGGTCATAGGCTGGTCGAGCACGGGGCACGAGTGATCGACACGGGCGGTTTCGTCAGCTCTCCTAGAACCCGCCTGCGCGCTGCCCCACGGCTGCCCAACGTGAGCCGTTCGGCTTGGCGAGCAGGATCGGCCCGGAGACTTTCGCCCTGCCGAGATCAAGCTCGGTCAGAGCCCACACGAGAGCGTCAACACGATCAGGCGAGTCGCCGATCCCCGGCACCCAGGTACACATCTGATCCTCAAGCTCGGCGAGTTCCCCGACGTGGTGGACGCGACCTTGCTCGTATAGGCCGCGCAGGGCTCGGCTCGCGTGAGCTTCCCGCGACTGGCATGAACGGCCGTGTAGGGCAGCGTGCGATCGACCGTCCGCAGGACTGTCTCGACCAACGCGCCGCCGTTGTTGGCCTCGGCGACCACACGATCCGCTCCCCACTTCTCGAGAGCGTGGACCGCCTGCCGCGCCCAGGTATCCGGCGATGCGCTCAGCGTCAAGTCATCGAGCACGTAGGCGTCGCCCTGCGCGTCGATCCCAGCGACGACGATCCCGGTGTCGTCGGCCTTCTCGCCGCTTGTGACCGCTGGGTCGATCGCGACGACGATGCGCACGAGCGAGCCGGGGTCAACGCGCTTGACGCGGTGCGGGTCGATCAGCGCGCGGCTCCAGAGTGCGCCCTCTACGTCGTCAATCATCTCGCCGAGCAACTCCGGTCGTCCGATGCGCGTGCCGTCGTATCGGCGCTGCAGTTCGGCGAGCGCCTGGGGCGAGAGGTTGGCGGCGTTGTCGAACGTCGAGCCGCGCGTGACGACCACGGATCCGTCGTCGCGTGTGAGCAGCTGGCGGAGCAGCGGGATCGGCCTGGGCGTCGTCGTGACCACGATGCGCGGGTTGCCGATGCGCAGCGCTGGCATCAAGCCTTCGGTCCACATCGACTCGTAGCGCCACGTCGCGAACTCATCGCACCACGCGCCGCTGAGGTTCGGGCCGCGCAGTCGCTCCGGGCTCTCCGCTGAGTAGTTGTAGATCCGGGAGCCGTTGGGCAGGCGGATCAGGCCGGTCTGCCGGTTGTACTCGGGGCTGTCGAAGCGGAGCCCAAGCGCCTGCAGCAGGCCGCTCGATCCCTCCAAGCAAGTCTCGCGGAGATCCTGCGTCGAGCGCGCCACCACGGCCCAGTCGCCGGGTGTGGCGAGCGCCCACGAGGCGAGCGTTTCAGCGCCGCTGCGCGTCTCCCCCCAGCCACGTCCCGCGACGATCAGCCAGACAAACCAATCACCCTCGGGGGGTAGCTGCTCGGGCCTAGCTTCGGAGCGCCAAGCTGCATCACCGGGGCTCTCATCGAGCAGGTCGGCGGCGGCGGCAAGCTCGGGAGGGATGGCCAGCGCGTCCATGCCTCAAGGCTCGCATGAGCGCCGGTCGCAGAGCTACTGGCGCTCAGTCCGCAGCGAGGCTCAACAAGAGCACGGGCAACACGGCCCAGGCCACAGCGAAAACCACGAGCGGCAGGACAAACCGCTTGCGTACGCCGATCTCAAGCAACGCGAGGCGTGCTATCCACCCCCATGTGACCACAGCCGCAAGCGAGGCAACTGCCATCGCCAGGTCAAAGAGATATTCACCGAACAGCGAGAGATGTGCAGCGGCCAGCGCCAGGGGAAATAGCGGAATCCGCAGGACCAGCGCGCAGATCCAGAAGCCGACGGGACCGCTAACGAGCAGCGCGACGCTGAACAGGATGCTCATCCACCGCTGCAATCGTGGCTCAGCGGGCAAGCCGCGCCCAGGGAGAGCTAGAAGATCGTCCATGACTGCTCGAAGGCTAGACCGCCCCGAACGGTCCGGCAAGGTCCGTGGACGACTCGCGGCCGCGCCGGTCGCGGAGCGCACATTCCGAGTCGATTCTGTGCGACTGGCGCGCATACTGGCGCGCACCCCCTCCGAAACGACGAAAACCCTGCGATTTGCAGGGCTTTCGGTAGTACCGCTACCGGGATTCGAACCCGGGTTTCCGCCATGAGAGGGCGGCGTCCTAGTCCCCTGGACGATAGCGGCGCGCAGCGAGACGACCCGAGGCTAGCAAACTGCCCGCGAACGCTGCGGGGGAGAGCGACCCCCCGACTGGACGTGTGCGGCCGCGTCCTTCGGCCCCGCGTCGGCCGTTGCGCTATCTTCGCCCCTCCCCACCAGCACGCGGATGTGGCGGAATTGGTAGACGCGCACGGTTCAGGTCCGTGTCCGGGAAACCGGGTGGAGGTTCGAGTCCTCTCATCCGCATCATCATCGTCGGACTAAAACCTCCACGCCCGGCAAGGACTGGAGGTCGAGCGCCCACGAGAGCCGATTCGGGCTCTTGTGGGCGCTGGTTTTGTTTGGCGGCGGCGTGCTTGCTCAGGATCTCGTCGATCGCGTCTTGCTGCTCGGTCTCGGCTCTGGCCAAGGCAGCTCGGCGGAGCTCCTCGCCGAGAATCAGGTCGAAGGGCGGCGCGAGCCCAGCTTCGAGTTCGCCTTCGTCGCTGAGCATGAGCCGCTTGAAGAACGCCGGGTTGAACTGGCGCCGCAGCTGGCCGCTGGCAGCCTCGTAGGCGGCATGGGAGTCGCTTGCCCGGACGAGGGCTCTGGCGAGGTTGGCTCCGGCCGTCTTGAAGTCGGCCTCGACTTCGGCGAGGCGGTCTTCAGCGTTGGCGATCTCCCGGGTCAGCCGGCCTTGCTCGCTCTTGAGCAGTAGATGCTGCCCTTGAGGTAGCGGCGATGCTCTCGGTCTTCTCGCCAGCGATGTTCTTGGCCGTGAGGATTCGCTGCACCTCCCTCGTCGCCGAGCGCACGCGACTGATCAACCGGCTGCGCTGGAATCTCGTGATTCACGCAAGCGCGACTACCCAGGCCAGCTGCAGCGGATCACTCGCCGGCTGACCGCCCGAACTGTCGCCGCAGTTGACGGGACCGGTTAGTGTGTCGATGCGAAGGTTGACGGGTCGGTGGTATCGGGAGGGGGTCACTGGGCGACCAGGATTTCGGCCTAGCCCTCGCAACGGAAGGGCAGGCGTCGGCGGGAGCCCGAGTACCCGAAAGGCCCGTGCGCGGCCGTGGGCCGGGCCGGCTTCCTGGATACCGTCAACGACAAGCTGATCGAGGCCGTCGGCAAGCGGCACTCCCTGATCGTCGGCGGCGTGATCGCGTCGTTCGTCCGCCTGGACGACGACGCGACCGCCGCGCCGGCCTCAAGCAACGGGCCGGCGATCTACAAACCGCTCAGCATGCCGCGTGGCACGGGTCGGGCGGGGTCACGATGCCGATCGCATGGCCGGGTGGCACGGGCTGCGGGTTGAGCGCCGACGCGCTAGTCGCGGTGGTTGCCAGGCAGGCGGCAGCGCCGACGAGGACACACGTGAGATTTCTGCGGATGTTGATGGCAGCCATGGTGCAGTCCTTTCTGTAGTTACAGCTGACTCATGTGAACCTAGGCGCTCTGCTGAGCCTTGACATCGGGCTCGCGGGTGATCCTTGGCGCGTCGCCTCATCCCTGGGTGGGATCGTCACCCACTCCTCCCCATGGCAGGCCGGGGACGATGCCTAGACGTGTGCGGCGTCCACCGCGAGATGGATGGGGATTCGCGCGCGGATACACCAGCCGCCGTCGTCGGTCGGACCGGCTTCGAGCTGCCCCCCGAGGGCGTCGAGGTGTTCGCGCAGGCCGCGTAGGCCGTTGCCGGTGCCATGCCCGGCGAGCGCGGACGCATGGGGCGCCGCATCGTTGGCCACCTCCACGATCATCGCGTCGCGTCCGCCGCGCAGGAGAACTCGTACGGGGGCTCCGGTCGCGTAGCGCAAGGCGTTGGTCAGACCCTCGCGAACGATGCGCGTGGTCGCCTGGACGACCTGCGTGGGGAGTCCTTCGCGCGTCCCCTCCAGTCGCAGGGTCACGTCGAGGCCGGTGCCGGCCGCGCGGGCGACCAGCTCCTCGACCAGCTCGAGGTCGGGCGCCTCGCCGATCGCGTTCTCGTCGGCCAGCAGCGCCACGAGTCGGCCCATGTCCGCCTCGGCCTGCCGTGCGGCGTCGGAGATCGCGTCGAACGTGTCGGCCGTCATCTGCGGGCTCGTCCCGACAAGCCGCTGTCCGGCGCTCGCCTGGACGACCATCACGCTGATCGCGTGCGCGACGATGTCGTGCAGCTCGGCCGCGATCCGTGCGCGCTCGTAGCGGACCGACAGCTCGGCGTAGGCGTCCTGTTCCTGGGCCAGCTCGCGGGCGCGTTCGGCCAGCTTCTCGGTGACGAGCTGGCGCTCGCGCACGGCCTGGCCGACGATCCAGCCGACACCCGACGCCAGCACGTACGGCACCCACGATTCGCCGCTCACGACTGCGGCGGCGAGCGAAACGGCCACCAGCACGAGCCCGCCGGCGATCGCCGAGCTACGCGCGGCCCAGCGTCCGGCTCCAAACGCGCTGAGGGTCACCAGCGGGAACGGCAGCAGCTGCACGCCACCCTCGGGCGCGGCGACCGCGGTGGCGCCTGCCGCGATCATCCAGGCGGCCGTCGGGCGGGAGCGGCAGAGGCCGAGCGATCCTCCACAGGTTGCCGCCGCAAGCGCCGCGCGCAGGTCTGTGCCGAGAGCGACGCTGCCTGCTGCCGCGAGGGTCGCACCGGCGAGCCCAGCCGCCAGGTCGAGGCGGCGCTCGAACACCTCAGGCCACGGCCAGCGGCAGCTGGGCGACCGCGCGCGCCCGTCCGCCATCGATCTTCGCTTCGAGCGTGCCCTGGTGCAGCTGTGCCCGCTCGCGCGCCCGATCGATCGCGGCACCGATGTCGCGGCGCCGGGTCGCAGGACCGGCTACTCCCACCTCGAGGGCGCTGTCGCCGAAGCGCACCCGAACATCGACGGCGGCGGCGTCGTCCAGAGCGCCCAGCAGGTGTTCGACGATCCGATAGGCCGACAGCTCGATCCCCGCCGGCAGGGCCCGCGGGCTGCCCTCGACGACCAGGTGAGCGTCGGCGCCCTTGGCCTGGACGATCATCGCCTCCAGAGCGGTGAGCGTCGGCTGCGGAGCGAGCGGACCGGCTGACTCGTCGCCGTTCCGCAGCACTCCGACGAGCTCGCGCATCTCCTGCAGCGTCTGGCGGCTCTCCGCCTCGATTGTCACGAGCGTCGCGGTCGCGGCTGCAGCGTCGGTCGTAGCGGCGCCGGTGTCGGCGAGCCGCGCCAGCTCTCCGAGGCGCCGCTGCAGCAGCTCGTCGAGCTCCCCCGAGAGTCGCTCCCGGTCGGTCGTGACCTCGAGGCGAGCGCGCTCGTCGCGAAGCGCCCGCAGCTGCTCGGTGCTCTTGCGCAGCTCGGCGGCCACGCGCGTGCGCGAGCGCACGAGCCTTCCCGCGCCCCACACGAGGATGGTCAGCACGAGGAACGGCGGGATTTCGCCGAACGGCACCTGGCTGTCCGCGCTGCCCATCACGACGATGCAGCAGATGCCGAGCAGGAGACCGGCCAGCGCAGGACCTCGCTGCAGGCGCGCGGCCGCCGCGAACACCAGTATCCAGGTCAGGGGGAACACGATTCCGCAGCGCGTCATTTCCCCGAACAGCACGACGTGCCCGGTGAGGGCGATCAACGCCGCGCCCAATGCGAGCAGCGGCGCCGAGCGACGCCACACGAGCGGCACGGTTACCGCGAGGAAGGCCGGGATCGCCAGATAGCTGGCGTCCATCTTGGGTTCGACCGCGTCGCTGTAGATCAGGAGCAGTCCGAGCAGGCTCAGCACGGCGGCGATCGCTATATCGCGCCGGCCGATCGGCTCTCCGGTTTGGATCATTGAACTCATGATGGCTTTCCTCTCACTCGTATGGAAGGATCGCCGCGATCATCGCCGCCGACCGCTGCAGCGTCGTCATCCGGCCGAGTGATTTCTCCCCGCCGAGATCATTCCACGGGGCGAGCCGCGATCGGCGATGATCGTGTCGATCATGACGGAGACCTCGTTCCTCACGATCCTGTTTACGGACCTCGTCGGCTCGACGGCTCTGTTCGACCGCCACGGGGACGAGGCCGCCGATGCGCTGCGCCGGGAGCACTTCGCGAGCCTGCGCATGGCCGTCGTCGAGCACGGCGGCCGCGAGATCAAGTCCGCGGGCGACGGGCTGATGGTCGCCTTCACGAGCGCCGTCGACGCTGTGCGATGCGCGATCGACATGCAGCGCGCGACGACCGGGGCCACGGACGGATTGCCTCTGCGGATCGGGCTCGACGCGGGCGAGCCGCTCGCGGAAGACGACGATCTGCACGGCACGCCGGTGATTGTCGCGAGCCGCCTGTGTGACGCCGCCGGCGGCGGCGAGGTGCTCGTGAGCGAGGTGGTCCGCCGGGTGGCCGGGTCGCGTGTCAGCGCTCTCATGCGCCCGGCGGGCGCGATGCGCTTCAAGGGGCTCTCCGAGCCCGTGTCGGTGGCGATCGTGGAGTGGCGAGATGACGAAGAGCAGCGGGCGGCGACCGGCGAGCCCGAAGCGCCGGCGCGGCCCATCACGGTGGTCATCGCCGACGACCAGCGCCTGCTGCGCACCGGCTTTCGCGTGATCCTCGAGGCCGAGCCCGACATCGAAGTCGTTGGTGAGGCCGATGACGGTCGCGCCGCCGTCGACATCGTCAAGCGGCGCCGTCCGGACGTCGCGCTGATGGACATCCGCATGCCCGAACTGGACGGCCTCGCGGCCGCCCGCAGGATCCTCGCCGAGGACAATCTGCCGACCGCTGTCGTGATGCTCACGACGTTCGACGTTAGTGAGTACATCTACGAGGCACTGCGGATCGGCGTGAGCGGCTTTCTGCTCAAGGACACGCCGGCAGACCGGCTGCTGGACGCCGTGCGCGTAGCCGCCGCTGGTGACGCCCTGATCGCGCCGTCGATCACACGACGCTTGATCGCCCAGTTCACCCGCGCCGCAAGACCCCCCGGCAGCGGCACGCCGCCCGCTCTCGCCGAGCTGTCCGGCCGCGAGCTCGACGTCCTGCGGCTGGTCGCCCGAGGACTCTCCAACGCTGAGATCGCTGACGAGCTGGTTCTCAGCGAGAACACCATCAAGACCCACGTCGGTCGCATCTTCTCCAAGCTGGGGCTGCGCGACCGTGTCCAGGCGGTCGTGCTCGCCTACGAGACCGGGCTCGTCGAGCGTGAGCTCTCGCCCGACGGCGCCGAGGCGAATCACCCCGACTCCGGTTGATCTCTCAAGCTCGATCACCGGGCGTAGCACTCGATCATCTCGAGGACGGTCTGTTCGGCCTGGGGGCGGCTGAGCCGCATGTCGAGTCGCAGGAGCTTCCACACCAGCACATCCGTCGCGATGATGACGGCCGCGAGCCGGCGCTCCCTGTGTGCGCGCCGCGTCCCGGCGAGCAGCGGCTGGAAGACCCGGCTCGCCCATTCACGGTGGAAGTCCCTGCCCCTGTCGGTCAGGGTGCGGACCGCGGCGATGCGGTCCTCCTGGGCGAGCATGCGCAGAATCGCCGTTCCATGCGCCTCGTAGTGGTCGAACACGTTGGCGACGGCCTCGGGGAAGCGGCCCGCGGGAGCCGCGTCGCGGCGTGATTTCTCGCTCATCGCCCACCATCTGTATGCCGCAGTTAGCAACTCGTCCTTGGAATGAAAGCGCGCGAGGAGCGTCTGTTCGGTGACACGCGCGTCGCGAGCAATCTCGCGCAGGCGAACCTCCTCATAGGGCCGGGTGCCGAAGTGCTTCCACGCCGCGGCGAGCAGCCGCTCGCCCGTCGCCGCGGCCGCATCGGCCCGGGCGGTCATCCGATAGCTGCGTCCCTTGCTCGGGGCCCTTGACTTTTTCATCTTGGTCATACTAAGATGAAGTATATGCATTACCCTGAGCACAGGGCTCGCCGCGCATCGGGCGGGTTACCGGGCGAGCCTGATCCTCACCGAACGCGTCAGCGTCGAGCCGCCATGCACCGCCAGTGAGAGCTTCGCCGCCTGGGGATATCCGTGGGCGCGCGCCAGCGTGCGCTCGCCGGCCGGCGTGAGCTCGATCACCACTCGGCCTCGGGCGCCTGATGCGAGCGCGAAGGAACCGCGGCCGAGCACGATCGTCTCAGCATCTTCGTGGTGCTTGCCACGGGAGCGCCCAGCGACGGTGACCCGCACACTCAGCACGACAGAACCGCTGCAGGGGCCCGAGGCGCAGACGAGCTGGATCCTGACCGAATGCCCGGCCCGTGCGAGTGTCGAGCTCGCGAGCGATATCGAGGGGAGCGCCTTTGCGCTGCTCGAGCCGAGGACGCCCGACGTGACCGTCGGCCCCGCCACGGTCGACGAGGGGGACGGGACGGGTTCCTGCGGCGGTCGCACCGGCAGCACGTGCGGCGGAGGGGGTTCCGAGGAGTGGGCGAGCATCGCCGCGTCGATCCCCTTGACAGCCCCGCCGGCGGCGACAGTCACGGCGCTGGCGGCGGTGAATTCGCTGACCCCTCTGTAGAACTGGAACTGGTAGCCGGGCCCCGGGTCGAACGCGACGCGCCATTCACCCGGGGGGATCCCGGCGATCGTGTATTCGCCGTCGGCTTCCGAGAAGGCGCATTCGACCACAGCTTCCCCGGCGCTTAGCGCGCAGACGAGCACGGCCGCGAGCGGCCTGCCTGTCACGGCGCTGGTGACGAGGCCGCTGATCGAGCCGCTGAGCTGCGGCCGCGCATCGATACTGCCGATCGTCTCGCCTGCGGCGAGCGTGATCGTCGCAGCCGTCGCCGGAGTGTCCGCTTCGTCGTAGTACTGGTTGGCGAGGCCGATTCCGGCGCCGTAGAACGCGACCGTGTAGCGGCCTGCGGGCAGCCCTGTGATCGCGTAGCTGCCGTCGGCGGTGGAGGGGGCGCACGCCACGACTTCCTGTTCTTCGTCGGACGCGCATGCGCCATCCCCCTGCACCGGGCGGCCCGTCGAGGCGCTGGTGACGGTGCCAGCGACGATCGCCCCGCGCACGAGCCGAGCGTCGCGCCCGGCGGTGAGGCTGTTCGCGGCGACCGTCACGGGCCGGCCTTCTTCGCCGAGGGCGCTCAGATAGCTGATGTCGCCGTTCTGCGGCGAGCTGAATTCGAGTTCATATTCGCCGGGGGCGAGGCCGTCGAGCAGGTAGCGCCCGCCCGCGACGGAGAGCGTGCATTCCCCGAACAGCCCTTCGGAGCCGGGGTCATAGGCGCACACTTCGATCCCGGCGAGCGGAGCGCTGGTCGAGGCGTCTGCGACGACACCCGCGATCGCGCCATCGCCGGGATGATGGGCGAACAGCGAAGCGTCGATCGCGGTGGTGGTGCGTCCGACTTCGACGGAGACGCTGAGCGCTCCGGAGGCGGCGGAGGCTTCGTCGAAGTACTCGGGGAAGTATCCGCCGGCGGCGTTCGTCGTTTCGAACCCAACCGTGTAGCTGCCGGGCGCAAGCCCGGAGATGCGGTAGGAGCCGCTCCCGCCGGTCTCGGCGCAGGCCTCGCTTTCGCCGAGTGGGCTGTATGCGCACACAGACACGCCACCCGCGGGCTCCCCGGTGTCGGCATCGCGTGCGGCGCCCGAGATCGCGCCGCCCTGCTTCAGCTGCGCGTCGATGCCCGGTGTGATGCTCCCCCACACGACCGTCACCGGCTTGCCGGCTTCGTATTGCTGGGGAACATAATCGAGGCTTCCACTCGGCGGCGAGCGGAATTCGATGTCATATCCGCCGCTCGGCAGCCCGGTGAGCAGGTATTCGCCGTCCGCGGCCGTGGTCGTGCAGTTGCCCGAGGCGCTTGTCGTTCCGGCGTGGACTGGACACACTTCGATCCCCGGGATCGCCGCCTTGCTCGATGAGTCGGTGATCGTCCCCGCGATCGCGCCTTCCCACGGGTCGGGGTTGTGGATCGCCTCGGCATCGACGTGTTCGACGTTCTGGCCGCTTGCGACGGGCACTTCCTGGGCTTCGCTCTGGAGGTCCTTGTCGTCGTAGTACTGGGTGAAGTAGTAGGCGGGCAGACTGTTCCCGAAGACGAGGCGATAGCGCCCGGGCGGCAGCCCGGAGATCGTGTAGGCGCCGGCAGACTCAGAGATCGGGCAGACCGTCGCCTGGGCGGGATGGCCGGTCGACAGGTCTTCGGCGCAGGGCCACAGGGAGGTGGGCAGGCCCGTTCCGGCTTCTCGCACCGTGCCCGAGATGCGTCCGCCCTCTTCGAGTTCGTCGTCGATCACCGTCGTCCCGCTCATCGTGACCGCGACGTGCGCCGCCAGCGGGTTGCGGGCCTTCAGCTCTTCCTGAACGATGTATTCGTAGGATTCATACTGGCTCAGGTAGTTATCGCCGGTTTCTTCGTTGAGGCGGCCGGCGTAGAAGTCGAGCGCGTAGGTGCCGGCGAGCAGTTTCGAGAACGAGTATTCGCCGGCGTCGTTCGTTTCTTCACAGGGGCCGGAGACGAGGCACACCCTCACTCCCTGCAGCGGTCGCCTGGTCTCCTTGTCGACCACGGTTCCGGTGATGCGGCCGTAGGACTTCAGCGATGCGTCGATCCCGCTGACCTTCTGCGGCGCTGTGATAGCCACCGGTTCGACTTCGGGCCATTCCTCTTCCTTGTAGTCCTGACTGAGGTATTCGCTCTGGAGACCGCCCGGGCCGCTGAAGGAGACCGTGTATTCGTGACTCGGCAGATGGGCGATCGTGTATTCGCCGGCGGCGTTCGTTTTCGCGCAGTAGGACGGAGTCGCGACCCCGCCGGCGCACACGTTCGCCCCGTCGATCGGTTCGCCGCTTGCCTGGCTGCTCACGCGACCGCTGATCTCGCCGCCTTCTTCCAGTTCGGCATCGACATCGGCAACGGTCTTGCCGGCGTCGATCGGGATCCGCTCGCCGGAATAGCGTTCGAGCTTGTCGTCGTAGAACTGGCGGATGTAGTCCGGCGCGCCTGTGAATTCGACTTCATAGCCCCCTTCGGGCTCGCCTTCGCCGGGTGTGAGGTCCTGGATCTCGTATTCGCCCGCGGCGTTGGTCGCGGCGCACGTGCGGTGCGGTTCCACCCCGGATTGGTCGACATCCGGCAGTTCGGCACACGCTTCGACGCCTTGGACGGGGGCTTTCGTGCTGCCGTCGAGAACGCGGCCGCTGATGCTCCCGCCTTGCTCGATCGCTTCATCGATCCCCGACACGGTCGCGCCTTCGGTGACCTTGACGGGCGTCGCTTCCCGGCTGAGGAAGACGCCCTTGTAAAACGTCTGGGGGATGAGGCCTTCGGCTTTGGTGTCGAAGCGGATCACAAACGTGCCCGCCCGCCCGACATCGAGGGTGTAGCGCCCTTTGGAGTCCGTTGGGGCACAGAGCGCCCCCGCACCGCCTTCGTCGGGGTACTCGCACGCTTCGGCGCCCGTGAGCGGCGCTTTCGTGACGGTGTCGGTCACCGTACCGGTGATCTGCGGAGCCGCAGCGAACGCCGGCGGGGCGAACGCGAGCAGCGCGAGCAGCAGGACGAGCGCGGCCAGCGGAGGCTCCCGGCGCCCGGCTCGGCGAGCGCGCATCTCGCATGGTCGCACTATCGCCGCCCCTCGGCGCGAACCGTCACGGACGTGTAGCTCGTGCGCCAACGGCCGGCTCGGCCGTGCGCGAGGATCGTGACCGTCGCTGGCAACGGATCGGTGTGACCCAGCAGCAGACGCGCTCGAGCGCCGAGACGCAGCACGACGGTGGCCGTGTGCCCTCCCTGCAGACTGAACCGTCCGGTCGCGAGCATCACCGGCGCCCTGCCTGTGACGGCGGCGCTCGACCGTCCGCCGGCGCCGGCGGCGGTGCGCAGGATCAGCGAGCCCGCGCAGCTCGCCTCGCCGACAGGGCAGCGCACCCTGACGCTCACGTGTCCTGCCCGGTCCGCGCGCAGGTGCGTCGCGAGAAGCCGTACAGCGGGTGCCTCGGCATCAGCGGACGTGGTGAACCCGGCGACCGCCGGGCTCGTGCCCGCCATCGCTGCGGTCACCGTGAGCGCTTCTTCGGCCCGGC
This sequence comes from uncultured Solirubrobacteraceae bacterium, assembly GCA_963822245.1. Taxonomy (GTDB): domain Bacteria; phylum Actinomycetota; class Thermoleophilia; order Solirubrobacterales; family Solirubrobacteraceae; genus Palsa-744. The sequence goes on along the minus strand of CAWGGR010000002.1, from coordinate 507,591 downwards.
CGAGGACAAACAGCTCTTCGAGGGCCCTGTGTCTCGCGGCTTCTCCTTCGGCCCGCCATTTCGCCGCCGCTTCTTCTTCAGCTGTGAGCGCGTCTTCTTCCACGGTCCCGGTGACCGTCTGCACCGCGCCGCTCTCGTGGTAGCCGATCCGCATCGTCTGCGACTTCGCGGGACAGGCCTGCGCGAACCTGACCGGCACTTCAGGCCCACCGACGGGCGCGTTGGAGAAGGTGCCCGAGAGCGCGCCCGTTGTCGAGACGAAGGTGTAGGTGCGGCCACGGACGAGGGTCGGGCACGCTGCGCCCGCCTTCGGCGGCCGTACAACCACCCCGAGTTCGGCGCCGGCGAGCGCCACCGCCCCGGGGGAGACGAGTTGGGAGTATTCGGTTTTCGCGCTCGCTCCGGAGCCGACGACGTTGAATTCGAGGCGACTCGCGGGGTCAAGAGTCGCACTCGCCGCTTCGACCCCGCTCGCAGGATCGCCGACGTCGAGTTCTGCGCCGTCTGTGGTCAGGTTGCCGACGACACCGCTGCCCACCAGGAACACGTGGCTGAGATCGACGGGCTGCCCGTCGGAGGCGTTCAGCTTGCCCTGCAGAAGCTCAACGATCCCATTGAGCACTCCGAACGTCGCCGCGTCGGCTCCGCTGACCGATAGCGGGCCGACCTCAACGTTGTCTTCCGCCAGATACACGACGGGCTCATCGCTCAGCCCTACTTCAAGCGCCCTGCCGGCGCCGTCGACATCTCCAGCCAGCAGGAGTCCGGCTTCTTCGCTCAGGGATCCACGCCCGGCGATGTCCCAGGTCTGTGGGGCGCTCAGTTGCAGCGGGGCCGCGATGACATCCCCCGCGGGACCCACCGGGCCGCTGGCGGGTGTCGCCGTCAGGCCCCCACCCCCGATCGAGATCGGCTCCCCGGCCAGCACGTAGTCGTTTGTGTTGTCGAGGCGCAGCGCTCCGGCGCTGAGGCCGCTCACGTCGTTTTCGCTGCCGTAGCACGCCTCGGCCGGTCGTTCGACTTCGCAGGCGGAGCCGAGCTTGGGGAACGTCAGCGTGCGGACTGTCTCACCGGGAGTGGGCGCTTCTTCTCCCAGCCAGTTCGCCCCGAGCGACCAGCCGAAGGAGCTTTCCGAGACGGCCGCAGATTCTCCGGACCAGGTGAAGGAGGGGACGAGCGGACGCGTGTTGAAGGTTTCATCGACGCTGTCGCTGGTACCGATCGAGTTGGTCGCCACGACCCGGAAGTGGTAGGTCGATTCTTCGATCAGGCCCGAGACGGGAGCCGAGACCGCGACGAGCGCTTCCCCTGAGCCGGGAAGCGATCCGCACGGCACCGAGTGTTCGTAGGCGAGCGAGGTCCCATATTCAAAGTCGCACTTGGTGACCTTGTGGCCGTTCGGGTTGACCTTCGCGTTGAGGGTCGCCGAGCTCACCTTGATCGCCGAGACCGGAGCCGGGAGGACCCTGGGAGCCTGAGGCAGGGACGTGTAGGCATAGACCCGTCCGGCGCTGGAGGTGTTTCCGACCGTGGCGCCCGGGCTGCCGATGAGAGCCGTGGCGCCGTCGGCGGAGAGCGCGACCGCTTCGCCGAATTCGTGTTCGGCGCCTTCTCCCGAGAAGAGCCCTGGCTGCTGCTCCGCCCAGGTCGAGCCGGAGCGCGTGAAGACGGCGCCGCGGCCGCCGATCAGCGCGATGTTGCCGGAGCCGGAAAGCGCGACGCTGCGGCCAAAGCCCGCGTAGTAGCCCGACACGCCTTCCCCCGTGGTCAGCTTGGGCCCCTGCTGTGCCCACGTCGACGCGGAGCGGGTGAAAGCCCAGACCGCTCCTGACTCGTTGGTATCTGCCGGCCCTCCGATCAGGGCCGTGCTGCCTTCGGCTGAAAGCGCCACGCTGGAACCGAAGGCGCCCTCGCCGAACCCATCGCTTCCGCTCTCTTCGGCTCCGGTCAGCTTGTTGCCCTGCTGTTCCCATTCTTCGCCTGAGCGCGTGAACACCCAGGCTGCCCCGGCGTCGCTTTCGTCCGATGGCGCTCCTATCAGCGCCGTGCTCCCATCGGATGACAGCGCGACGCTTGTCCCGAAGTCCCCTTCGCCGACCTCACCGCTCGGGTTGACCCGCGCGCCCACCTGGGACCACACAGCGCCCGCCCGCGCGAAGAACCAGGCGCCGCCGCCGTGCCCGTAGAACGGGCCGCAGCCGACAAGGGCGCTCGTGCCGTCGCCCGACAGCGCGACGCTCTCGCCGAAGCGCCCTTCCAGCTCCGGCGAGCTGCCGACGAGCTTTTCGCCCTGCTGGGACCACGTCGACCCAGAGCGCGTGAACACCCACGCGGCGCCCGTGTCTTTGTCGTCGCCGATCCCTCCGATCAACGCAGTGTTCCCGTCCGCGGACAGCGCCACTGCCGTGCCGAACTGGCCTTCACCCCGCTCTCCACCACCGGTGAGCTTGTCGCCCTGCTGCGACCACGTTGAGCCGGAGCGTGTGAACACCCATGCCGCGCCGACACGGAAATCGTCGCTCGGGGCGCCGATCAGGGCGGTGCTGCCGTCGGCGGACAGGGCGACGCTCGTGCCGAAGTCGCCGCCGGCCCACTCGCCGCCGCCGGTGAGCGAGCTTCCCTGCTGTACAAACGGGTCGATCCTGATCGGGTAGCGCGCGCGCCGCGTGTCGACCCGCAGCATCAGCCGATGGTCGCGCAGTTCAAGCCACGCCCCGAGCCCATGGCCGCGCGCATCCGTCGCCGCCAGCCCGCCGTAACGGAGCGACGCGCCGCCGGCGCCGGCGAGCGCGAGCGTCCGCCGGCCCTCGAGAACCGACGCCCGCAGACCGCCCGACAGGCCCATCATGAGCGTGAGCGGACCGCCGCCGCGGCCTGATCGCGCCCGCTGGATCGAGAATCCCTGCTCGAGTCCGAGCGGCCCGTTCGCGAACCACTCGGTGAACCCGGGATGCCGGTAGGTGACCCGGTTGGCGCGCGAACTGGGCGCGACCGCACCGACGGCTTCCAGCGAGGTGCCCTCGCCGATCGCCTCGAGCGTCAGGCCGATCGTCGCGCGGGCCGAGTGGACCTCGACGCCGTGGGGAGTGAATCGCAGCCGCAGGCCCTGCCCGGGATTCCCGGCGACAAAGCCCGCTCGCGCGGGTCTCGCGGCGTATGCCCTGCTCGCCGCCCCGATCGCCCCCGATGCGACCGCCTGAAGGCCGGTGGGCAGCCTGGCGAGCGCCGGCGACGGCCGGCCCGCCTGCCGGTGCGCGGAGGATGGTGCGAGCAAACCCGCCAGCAGCAGCGCGAGGCCAAGAGAGAGCGCGGAGAGGTACGCAACGTGAGCGCGGCGATCGTGCCGGGCGAGCCGTCCGCCGAGCGTCTCCCGTCGTCCGCAAAGCGCCGCGGCACTCGCTGCCATGCCCCTTTCCCCCCTGCCCAGGTCGATAGTTCTGCTCTGCCGAGGGTACCTCAAGTTCGCGTCATACGAACCGGGAACGCGCGCAATCGCGACGCAGATCGCCGCCCCGGAGCGGCCTCCGCGAAGCAGCCGTTCGATCGGTCCGCCTGCAGAGCACGAGCGGCGCCCGCGCCGTCCGGACAGTCGCCGCCCGCGTCGGCTAGTCTGCGCCCCAACGGGAGGTGGATTGCATGTATGAGTTGATCGTCGTCGGGTCGGACGGGTCGGAGACTGCCGGGCGCGCGGTCACGGAAGCGTGTGCGCTCGCGAAGGCGCTGGGCAGCGAGCTCCATCTCGTGTCCGCGTTCGAGCCGGTGCGCGGGACGCGGATCGGCGGTACGTCGCGGGGCGCCGTCGAGGGTGTCGAGATCAAGCCGGATGCCGCTGTGCAGTCGGTCGTGGAAGAGACCGCGGCGGCGGCCCGGCTGAGCGGCGTCGAGGTGACGGTGCACACGGCGAAGGGTGACGCCGCCGATGCCCTGCTCGCGGTCGCAGAGCGCGAGCAGGCAGACCTGATCGTGGTCGGCAATCGCGGCATGCACGGCGCGAAACGGATACTCGGGAGCGTGCCGAACAAGGTCTCCCATCAGGCCAGGTGTCACGTGCTGATCGTCGCGACCGACGAGCGCGCAGAGTAGGGCCGGCGCGAACCGCGACTTGCCGGGCGCAGCGGGCGACCGTCTCGCTCGCAGGCGCCGGGTGACGCTCGAGCGGGCTCCTCGTCCCGGTCAAGTTTCGACGCGGTTGCGTCGATGCAGCGGCAAGGATGTCCTCGTGGGAGCATGCCGGCCGTGCGACGCCCCGGTCGCCGGGCGAGCGGATCGGCGCGCGCCGCACAGTCGCGGTCAGGCCTCGCGGCACGGCGCTGCTGTACGGCGGCGCGGTCTTCCTCGCCGCGTTCCTGCTGTTTCAGGTCGAGCCGATCATGGGCAGGCTGATCCTCCCGTGGTTCGGCGGCTCCGCCGCGGTGTGGACGGTCACGGTGATGTTCTTCCAGATCGTCCTCGTGCTCGGGTATCTCTACGCGCACCTGCTCGTGCGCCACGTGCGCTCGCGCGCGCAGATGTACGTGCACGTCCCGGTGCTGCTCGCGAGCCTGCTGGTGCTGCCGATCCTCCCGGCCGCGAGCTGGAAGCCGCTCGGCGCGCATGACCCCACCCTGAGGATCCTCGGGCTGTTGACGGTGACCGTCGGGGCACCGTTCTTCGTGCTCTCCACCTGCGGGCCGCTGCTGCAGGCATGGTACGCCCGCGGCGAGGGGCGCCCGTATCGCCTCTTCTCGCTGTCCAACGGCGCCTCGCTGCTCGGCCTGCTGTGCTATCCGCTGCTGGTCGAACCGCGACTCGGCACGCACGCGCAAGCGGACGCGTGGTCGCTCGCGTACGCGCTGTTCATCGGGCTGGCGATCTCGATCACCGTCCGCGCCGGTCTCGCCGCGGAGCCGGCGCCGGCCGCGGTCGCGGCGAGCTCACCTGGACCGAGCCTGGTCGAGCGCCTGCGCTGGCTCGCGCTCGCCGCGACTCCCTCGCTGCTGTTTCTCGCGGTCACCAATCATCTGACGCAGAACGTCGCCCCGATCCCGCTGCTGTGGGTGCTGCCGCTGGGCATCTACCTGCTCAGCCTGATCATCTGCTTCGAGGGCGGCCAGGGGTACCGCCGCGGCCTGTTTTTGCCCTTGCTCCCGGTCGTGCTCGGCCTGCTCGCGCTGAACCTGTTCCCCGGGGAACTGTCCGTCGGGATCATCGGCCAGATCGCCTTCTTCAGCGCCGCGCTGCTCGTCTGCTGCATGGTCTGCCACGGCGAGCTCGCACGTCTGAAGCCGGCTCCCGAGCACCTGACTGCGTTCTATCTGATGGTCGCCGTCGGCGGGGCGATCGGCGGCCTGTTCGTCGCCGTCCTCGCGCCGCAGGTGTTCTCGGACTATTTCGAACTGGCATTCGGCGTCGTCCTGTGCGCGGTCGTCGTCCTCTTCGCGGTGGCCGGCGACCTGCTCGAGCGCAGCTCCCGCGCGCTCTGGGCGCGACGGCTACTCGCACTTCTCGCGGCCGCCGCAACCGTGCTGCTCGGCGTCTATGTGGACGGCAAGGTCCGTGCGTACGACCGCGGTGCGCGCATGGTCGCGCGCAACTTCTACGGCGTGCTGAGCGTGCGCGATGGAGGCTCCGGCACCCAGGCGACGCGGACGTTGTACTCGGGAACGATCGTTCACGGCGAGCAGCTGCTCGCACCCGGGCGCTCGCGCGACGCGACCAGCTACTACGGGCCGGCCTCCGGCATCGGCGTGCTCCTGCGCGAAGACAACCGGGCTCCGGCGCCGCTGCAGGTCGGCATCATCGGCCTCGGCGTGGGCACGATCGCGACGTATGGGCGGGCGGGCGACAGCTACCGCTTCTATGAGATCGACCCGCTGGACATCTCGGTCGCGAGCACGCAGTTCAGCTTCCTGCGCGAATCCCGGGCACACGTCGAGGTCGTGCCCGGCGACGGTCGCCTATCGCTCGAACGCGAACGCGGCCGGCTGTTCAACGTGCTCGCCGTCGACGCCTTCACCGGCGACTCGATCCCGATTCACCTGCTCACCGTGCAGGCGTTCGAGCTCTACTTCAGCCATCTCGCCGCCGATGGCGTGCTCGCCGTGCACGTGTCCAACCGCTTCCTCAACCTCGCACCCGTCGTCGCTCGCGCCGCGGGCGCGCTCGGCAAGCAGGCCGTGCTGATCGAAAGCCCCGGCGAACCGGGAGAAGTGACGATCAAGCGGGCCGAGTGGATTCTCCTCACCGGTGATCGCCGGCTCGCCGCGACGCTCGCCCGCGCGGGCCGTGGCGAAGTCCTCGACGCCGACAACGGCACGCGGCTGTGGACCGACGACTACAGCAACGTGCTCGGCAGCCTGAAGTAGTCACGCCGCGGCTCAGCCGGGGTCGAACCCCGTGTCCGGATCGAGCAGCGCGGCGATCACCGGCGCATACAGCCGCTGCTTGATCACACCGAGCGTCGCCGCGCCCTTGCCCGCGAGCGCGGCGGCGCGCTCCACCGCCGCCGGCACGACTCGAGCCTCCTCGACCGCCTCCTCGACGATCTCCGCTGCTGTCGCGTCCCCACCGCCGTAGCGTCGCCCGGTGGTCATCGCCTCGTGCGCCACGCGCGGCGACAGCCGAGCCGCGATCAGGTCGTTCATGCCGGGACTGAACGGAATCCCGATGTCAACCTCGGGCAGGCAGAAGAAGCCGCGGTCGGCGCGCATGACACGCTGGTCGTGCGCGAGCGCGAGCATCGCCCCGGCCGCGAACGTGTGGCCCTGCAGAGCGGCGACCGTCGGCACGTCAAGTCCGAGGAAGCGCGCGAGCATGCCCTGCACCTTCGGCACGAAGCCCGCGATCAGCTCCTGGTTTGCGGCCATCCATTCGAGATCCAGGCCGTTGGACCAGAACTTGCCGGTCGCGGTCGTGACGAGCGCACGCGGCGCCGCCGCCGCCTGGACCTCGTCGAGGTGGCCTTCGACGGCCTCGATGAAGCGGTCGTTGAAGCGGTTCTCGCCGTCGCCGATGTCGAGCAGGAACACGTCGCCCTCACGGCTGAGGGTTGGGGTCGATCGTCCGTCAGCGTCAGCGTGCATCTGGCAGCTCCCGTCGGTGGTTTTGACGAGAAGCGTAGTCGGCGCTCGAACGAGCCAGCCGTTCGCCGATCAGCCGCCGGCGCCCTCACCGCCGCCGTGCTGGACGCGGTTCCACTCGACCCAGCCGACGCCGGTGCGCCCGTCCTCGGCTCGCACCTTGCACATCGCGCGCGGAAAGTAGGAGAGCCGCCCGTCGGGCGCATCCAGGCGAATCGCGCCGTAGGCGAGCGGCTCGATGTCGAGCGCGAGCTCCGGCGGCCCGCAGACGATGCGCGCGCTCGTGATCAGCTGGTCGTCGGCGACCTTCTCGCCGGCTGTGACGGACTCGATCTCGCTCAGCTCGCCGTCGCGCTGGATGTAGCCGACGCCGTAGCCCTGCATCTGCGGCACGCCGACCGCGTGTGTCCTCGTGCCGTCGTCGAGATGCAGTGCGCTCCACATCCAGTCGACCGCCCACCAATCACGCGCGCCCCAGGAGTGATCGCGCTGCCCGGGGCCCGTGAACGCGATCTCCTCCTCACCCACGCGCACGCTGCCGCTGACGCGGCACGGGATCTCATAGCGCGTCGACTGCCGCCATGCGTACGGGATCCCGTCGGTGTCCCACTCGAGGTCGAGCGCGATCTCGATCGGCTCGCCGCGCTCGGCCCGCAGCGGCGCTGAGGGGTCGGCGTAGGCCTGCGCGATCCCCGCGACGGTGACGCGGAAGCGCTGCAACGGCTGCACGCAGTGATGCGCGGCGTGCATGTCCGCCGTGTCGATCGCCTGTGCATCGTCATCCGCCGGCGGCAGCGGCGCGGCGGCGTCGGTCAGCATGATCGAGGGGCGGCCGGGACCGCAGACGCACGCCGTGTACAGGCACAGCCCTTCGTTGGGGACGCGCCCGATGCGCACGTACAGGCCCAGATCGCCGGCGTCGCTGATCGCGTCGAAGTACCAGCTCTCATTCCACAGCAGCTCCGGCCCCGGCTCGTGGCGGCCCTCGTCGGCGGGCTCAGGGCGCAGCGCCGGCGGGCGCGCCGCGCCCGGCTCGGGCAGCAGCGACAGCGCTTCGAGGTCGAGCACCTGCTGGGCGTTGCGCTCGAGCCAGCTCATGAACATGTCATCGCCGCGCTCGGTGCGCACGACGACCATCGGCGCCGCGATCGTCATCAGGATCCCGGCCAGGCTCTGGCGCCGGTACTCCTCCCAGCAGTGCTCCCAGGCGAAGCCCTTGACACCGTGGCGCAGCAGCTCGTCGTGGTAGACGCGCACCAGCTCCTGCTCGTGCGCACGCCGGCCGGCGACCGTCAAGCCGCCGCCGATGAAGTACGCCGCGTCGACCATCGCCGGCCCCCAGCCGACGGTCTGCCAGTCGACGACCGTGCAGCCGTCGGTGTCGAAGAGCAGGTTGTCGAGCCGGTAGTCGCCGTGGACGAGCCCGAGCGGTGCGCGCCGGTCCTGCGCCCAGCCGTCGATGCTTTCGACGAAGCGCTCGCAGACCGCCGCGTGCTCGGGCGAGATGCGCTCGCCGTAGCGCTCGAGGAATCCCGGGAGCAGCGCCGTCAACAGCGCCTGGTTGAGCGGGTTGGGCTGGTTCAGCCAGTCGGTCGCGCTGAGCGCGAGGTCGCCGAGGACGGGGGCGTGCACGCGCGCCAGCGCGCTCATTGCGAGACGGGCGTCAGCGACGCTGCAGCCCGCGATCTGATCGCCCTGGGTGGCGCCGGCGATGTCGCCGAGGACGAGCGTGAACCAGCCCTCGGCCGCGTCGTACTCGGCCATGTGGCAGGCCGGCAGCGGCCCGCCGATGCGCCCGGCGAGGTGCTTGTAGAAAGAGATCTCGCGCAGATATGCGCCCATGCCCACGCCGGTCGCCCGGCTCATCGGGTCCTCCGCCGCGAGCTTCACCACGACCGTGCCCGGCGAGCCGTCGGCCGCGGCGAAGCTCGCACGGTAGCTCTGGCTCATCTGACCCGTGCCGATCTGCTCGAGCGAGCGCAGCTCGAGGCCGGGCTGCCCGAGCGCCGCCGCGAGCCACACGGAGCTGACTTCTGCGCGTGTCCGGATCAGCGTCTCGCTCACAACGCAGCGATCCTATGGCCAACGCGCCGAGCGTGCACGGGGAGGTTCACACCACGCCCGGCTGCCGCGGCCGCAGGGCTCCGCTCAGTCGTGCTCGTCCCGCGGCCCGAGCGGGTCGGAGGCGCGATGCAGGCTCGCCCACGCATGCTCGGTCGCTTCCTCGAGCGAGCGCTCGGGCGCGCCGCGCAGGCGCCGGTAGCGGTTCTGTGCGGCGAGCATCTGGTCGATGTCGCTGGCGTGCAGTTCCGCTTCGAGCTCCGGCGAGCGAGTCGGCTTCCAGTCGAGCAGGTCGGCGTTGCCGCCGCGGTAGAGGTGGCCGGAGAGGATCGCAAGGACGATCACGAGCAGTGGAAACCCGATCGTCATCGCCAGGAAGTAGATCTGTGTCATCAGGCTACGCACCCTCCGCCGCGGGGCGCATCGGGGAGTGTGCGGGGAGCCTACGCCGGCCCGCTGGGGAAGGCTCCGGCGCCGCCGCCGGCTCATCGGGCGAGGCGCCGTCGCGCGCTCCCAGGCGATCTATATCCGCCTGAACGGCGGACAGCCGCCGTACGAGCTGCGTGCGCACGCGCTCGAGCGCGCCCGCGTCGAGCAGCGCCGGAGCGGGCGCGGCGTGCGTCGGCGCAGCCGTGTGCGCGAGGCCCGGATGGTTCGCTTCGAGCTCGATCAACGTCCGCTCGAGCCCGGCGATCTGGTCGCGCAACGCGCGACGTCGTTCGCCGCCATCGTCAACTGCCGCGATGCTCGTGCCCGGCGAGATGTACAGCGCGGCGGCCACCTCGCGCGGGTCGACCCCGGTCTGCATCGCCACGCGGGCGGCATCGGCCGCGATCGTCGTCACCGAGGACGCCCGCCGCGGAGCCGGGCCGACGAACGTGCCGCTGCCCTGCTGGCTGTTGATCAGGCCCTCGTGCTCGAGGCGCTGGTAGACCGCGCGCACGGTATTGACGTTCACGCCCGTCGCCGCCGCCAGCTCGCGCAGGCCGGGGAGCCGCTCGTTGGGGGCGAGCTGGCCGTCGCGGATCCGTGTGCGCAGGATCCACGCGAGCTGAACGCCGATCGGGATCTCCGCATCGCGATCGATCGCGATGTCCAGGTCCGGCAATGCCGCCGCTTCTGGCCCGCTGCCCACGTCTCCAACTGTAGTCGCACGCTGAGCGCCTGACAATGGCATGGTGATCTAGTCATCTAGTACAGTGGCTCAATGAGCCGCAGTCGCCGTCTCGCAGCTCTGTCCGCGCCGTTTCGGCCGGTCAGCGACCTGCTCGAGGAGTTCGGCGAAATGATGATCCTGACCGCGCGCACACTCGCCTCCGCCCTGCGCCCGCCGTATCCGTATGGCGGCGAGCTCGTCTCCCAGTTCCTGTTCACGTTGCAGCTCGTCTGGCTGCCGCTGCTGATCTCGATCGTCACGATCTCCTACGGCGCCCCGGGGATCCAGGCGGCGAACTTCCTCGTGCTGATCGGAGCCGTCGATCGTCTCGGCGGCTTCTTCGTGCTCGCCGCGATCCGCGAAATCGGGCCGTTCATCACCGCGATCGTCGTCGCCGGCGTCGCCGGCACCGCGATCACCGCCGACCTCGGCGCACGCAAGGTCCGCGAGGAGCTCGACGCGCTGCAGGTGCTCGGCGTCGACCCCGTCAAGAACCTCGTCGTCCCGCGCTTCCTCGCGCTGATGATCGTGACCGGCCTGTTCGACATCTACGCGGTCCTGTTCGGCCTGTTCGGCGGTCTGACCGCCGAGCTCGTCAGCCACGGGGCGGTGGGGCCCTTCTGGAACACGCTGTTCGCGAACGCGTCGGTCACCGACCTGTGGGGCTCGGTGCTGAAGACGACGGTGTTCGGCGCGATCATCGCGATCGTCTGCTGCTACAAGGGCATGACCGCCTCCGGCGGCGCCGAGGGCGTCGGCCGCGCCGTCAACGAAGCCGTCGTGATCGCGTTCCTCGGCATCGGCGCGTTCAACTACGTCTTCACCCAGACCCTGCTCGCCACCCACCCGCAGATCCTGATCGTCAAATAGCGCCCGGCGGACCGGTAGGATCAGCGCCCGTGAAGAAGGGGATCTCCGGGCTCGCGCTGGCATTGGGCGTGTACGCGCTAACGGCCGCGGTCGCGGTCGCCGCCCCGCGCGTCGTCTCCGTCAACACGCACATGCCGCACGGGATGACCGCCGCATACATCGCGGTCGAACCCGACGGCACCGTCTACGTCCAGGGCGAGAGCCTCAGCAAGGAGCTGCTGTATCCCGACGTGTTCGTCTACAGCGCCGCGGGCACGCTGCTGCGAAAGCTCACAATCCCCGCCGAAACCCAGCTCGAGGCGTATGGCAACGGCCAGCTGTACGTCGGCCGCGAGATGGCCGAACACCTCTACGGCGTCAGCCCCGCGAGCGGCGCGACCGTCAGCGAAGTGGGCGCCCAGAACGAAGGCTTTCCCGGCAACATCGGCTTCCCCCACGGCGTCGCCGTCGGCGCGGGCGGGACGATCTATGAGTCCGGCGGGGAAATCGGGATCCCCGAAGCGAGCGACCCCGAGTCGATCGAATCGATCCACCCGATCGAGACGTTCGCCGCGAGCGGGGCGTACAGCGGCTACATCCAGCCGACGTTCCCGCACACCGGCGACGTCGGCGTGCTCGCTGCCAACTCAGCCGGAGACATACTCGGCAGCTGGGCGACCCCCGAGGGCATTGGCGCCGAGGGCGTGATCTCGCCGCAGGGTGCCGCGCTGACGCAGTTCACCGTGTTCACGCCGAAGCCCGAAGTCAAGGGCGGCTCCTTCAGCGCCGACGGGAAGTCGATCTACGCGGGCGTCGTGCTCACGCACGGGGGCAGGGGCACCACGTTCATCGCAAAGCTGTCGCTCAGCGGGAAGATCCTCGAGAAGCTCGGAAGCCTGCCTGTCCACAACGCCGCCAACTTCTGGGAATACACCGGGGTCGAGGTCGCCGCCAACGGCGATGGCTGGGCGGTCCGCGGCGTCCCCGGCACGCTCTACCGATTCCACCTCTGAGCGGCTTTCCGCATCGCCGGCCGCCGGGCCGCCGAGCGTGGCCATGAGCGCCGTACGCCGCGCCCGCCCGTGGCCGGCTGCAAGCCCGCAAACAGCGGTGGCCGCCTGAGTCTCTCAGGCGGCCACCGTGGCGCTGCTGTCAGGCTGTGAAGCGCGCTCAGCGACCGGAACCGCGGCGCTGGCGACGCTGGACCACGACGATCAAAACACCCGCGCCCATCAGCAGCAGGCCGATGGCAAGGCTCCAGCGGAGGTCAAAGCCGGTGAACGGGAGCGTCGACGCTTTCGTCGTCGGGCTGGTTTCTTTCGCCGGGGACGTTTCATTCGCAGCGGGCGTCGACGGCGAAGTCGATTCTTTCGACGGCGAGGTGCCCGAGGTGGGGGTCGTTTTCGTTTCTTCTTTAGGAGTTTCTTTGGGCGTGGTCGCAGGCGTCGTATACGTCGGCGGGGTTTCTTTCGGCGTCGTCGCCGGCGTCGTGTACGTCGGTGCTTCTTCAGCCGCAAGCGCCGTGCCCGGGCCTGCGATCGCCAGTGCCAGCAGCATCAACACGGGGAGAACGATGAGCCGGCGTGCGACGCCGGAGGGTCCTCTCCCAATCGACGCTGCCGCTGCTGTCTGTGGCCTGCTCGAGGCCATGACATCGGTCCGAGTCATGCCAACCTCCCATTTGTGGTGTTGTGAGCGCTTCGGCTCTCGCTGAGAGCCTCCGTCAATCCTTGTCGCGATCTGTCTCTGGGGCAATACATCGTCCTTGGTTCGCCGTTCGCACGGACTCGCCTGCCTGTGAGCCGAAGGTCTAGCACCTGCGTCGGTCGGCCAATCGTGCCCCCGGCGGCCCCTTCGGCTCTGGAGAGCCGCTCAAGAGCGCTCACGATACTTGAACACGCCCCTCGAGCGCTCCTTCGGCGAGCTGTCCGCGGAGCACCTTCTTGTCGAACTTGCCGACGCTGGTCTTGGGCACCTCGGCGATGAACGCGAACTCGTCCGGGAGCCACCACTTGGCAACCCTCCCGCGCAGGTGCTCAACGAGATCCTCGGCGCTCGCGTCGGCCTGATCGCGCAGCACGACGCAGCACAGCGGCCGCTCGGCCCAGCGCTCATCCGGCTTGGCGATCACGGCCGCCTCGACGACGTCCGGGTGCGCCATCAGCTCGTTCTCGAGCTCGACCGAGGAGATCCACTCGCCGCCGGACTTGATCACGTCCTTGGAGCGATCGGTGATCTGCACGAAGCCGGTGTCGTCTACCGCCGCGATGTCGCCCGTGCGCAGCCAGCCGGCGTCGAACTTGTCTTCGCCGGAGGCGTCCCTGAAGTAGTTCGACGCGATCCACGGCCCGCGGACCTCGATCTCGCCGGTCGAGTCCCCGTCCCATCGGACCTCCGCGCCGTCGTCGTCGACGAGACGCAGCTCGACCCACGGCAACGGCCGACCCTGCTTGGCGCGCTCCTCCCAATAGGCGTCGTCGTGCTCGCCCTCACGCGGCCGCGAGTAGGTCGCCACCGGGCTCGTCTCGGTCATCCCCCAAGCCTGGAAGATGCGCACGCCGTGGCGCTCCTCGAAATCCTTCATCAGCTGGCGCGGCACGGCCGAGCCGCCGCACGCGGCATTCGTCACCGAGCTGAGGTCGACCTCCGGGTGCTCGTCGGCGTAGCGCAGCAGATCGGAGAAGATCGTCGGCACGCAGCCGACCTGCGTCGGACGCTCGGCGGCGATCAGCTTCGCGAGCGGCTCGGCGCCGAGGAAGCGGTCGGGGAGGATCAGGTCGGCGCCGGCGAGCGCGGCGCCGTAGGGAAGGCCCCAGGCGTTCGCGTGGAACATCGGCACGACCGCGAGCACGCTGTCGGCGCGCGAGAGACCGTTCGCGTCGGTCATCAATGTCGCCGACGAGTGCATGCTGATCGAGCGGTGCGAGTAGAGCACGCCCTTGGGGTTGCCGGTTGTGCCGCTCGTGTAGCACAGCGCCGCGGCCTGGCGCTCGTTCAGGTCCGGATAGTCGAACGGGCCGGCGCCGGCCTCCGCCATCAGCTCCTCATAGCGCAGCACGTTCGGGAGCGAGCCCCCATCGCCCTCGCCCATCAGCACGTAGTGCTCGACCGAGTTGAAGCTCGGCGCCAGTTTCTCGAGGATCGGGACGAGCGAGTCGTCGACGAAGATCACCCGGTCCTCGGCATGGTTGACGATGTATGTCAGCTGCTCCTCGAACAGGCGGATGTTCAGCGTGTGCAGCACCGCGCCGGTGCACGGGACCGCGAAGTACAGCTCGAGATGGCGCAGGTTGTTCCATGCGAATGTGCCGACGCGCTCGCCCTGCTCGATGCCGAGCCTCGCGAGCACGCGCGCGAGTGTGTCGATCCGCCCGCTCAGCTCGGCGTGGCTTGCGCGCTCGACCTCGCCCTCGGCGGTCCTCAGCGATACGACCTCGCTGCCCGCATTGCACGAGGCCAGCCGGCCGCGGATGTGGTTGAGCGTCAGCTCAAAGTCGTTCTGCATCAGGCCTTCAAGCATCTCCGTCATCCCCTTCTGGCTCCCTCACGTGTCGTCACTTGACCGAATCCATCGTAGATCTCGCGCGTGCGCAGGGCGATGTCATCCCAATCGAAGCTGAGCACGTGCTCGGAGGCCTCGGTGACCATCCGGTCGCGCAGGTCATCGTCGACGAGCAGCCGCTCGATCATCACACCCAGGTGCTCCGCGTCGCCACCGTTGAAGCGCAACCCGACGCGCTCACCGCCGGGAACGACCTCGCGCAGACCACCGGTGTCGGCGACGATGCAGGGGCAGCCCGACGCCATCGCCTCGAGCGCGACGAGACCGAATGGCTCGTAGATCGAGGGCACGACGCACAGGTCCGCGATGCGGTAGAGCGAGTGCAGCACGTCATCGCCGATCCAGCCGACGAACGTGCCGTGCTCGTCGAGGCCGAGACGGTGAGCCTGGGCCCTCAGCTCGGCCTCGTGGGTGCCGCTGCCGGCGACGAGGAAGCGCACGTCGCCGACGCGGGCGATCACATCCGGGAGCGCATCGAGCGCGAGCTGGAAGCCCTTCTCGTAGACGAGCCGGCCGACCAGGAGCACGAGCTGCTCGTGCGGTGCGGCGAACTCCGCTCGCAGCGCCCCCAGATCTCCTGTCGGCTGCAGTTCGCTTGGATCGACGCCGTTGGGGATCACCGCGACGCGGCCCTCGTCGATGTCGAAGATGTCGGCCACGTGGCCACGCATGTAGTACGAGCAGACGATCACCGCGTCGGCCCGATGCGCCATCCAGCGCTCGACCGAGTGGATGTGTGATTGCGGCGGGTTCGCCACCCAACCCTGATGGCGGCCGTGCTCGGTCGCATGAACGGTCGTCAGATAGGGCACCTTGAGCCGCTCGGCAAGCCCCGCGGAGGCCTGCGCGACCAGCCAGTCGTGGCCGTGGATCAGGTCGTAGGAGTGCTCCTGCGCGAGTGCCTCGCCCGCGGCGAGCATGTCCTCGTTCATCCGCTCGACCCAAGCGACAAAGCGATCGAGGTCGCGCGGCCAGCTGGGCTCGCGCACACGGTGGATGTTGACGCCGCCGCGCTCCTCAAAGCCCGAGCCGTCGTCTCCCCCGACGACACCGCGCCCGCGGGTGAGCACGTCCACGGTGACGCCCTGGCGGACAAGCGCCTCGGACAGCTTGCGTACGTGGCGCGCCAGCCCGCCCTCGATCACGGGCGGGTACTCCCAGGAGAGGATGAGCACGCGGTCGCTGATCCGAGAGACCCTATCTGCCCGCGCGCGAGCGCCCCGTCACGAGCATCCTCGACGCGACCGGCGCGGGCGGGCAGATAGACGCGTCTCGCCGCCGTCGCGGCGAACCTGATCGCGCGGGGCGCCGCGCTCTCACTGCGCCGGCGGCTCCTGCGCGGGCGAGAGATCGATCTCGAGCTGGCGCGGCGAGGGGCGCAGCGGCTCGCTCGTCTCGCGGGGGCGCCCGCGCTTGGCCCAGTGCCCGACGACCTCGCGGCTGCGACAGGTGTAGTGGTTGATGCGCCTGTCGGTCGGCGCGAGCGCGAGCCCGCCCGGCGCGGGTCCGGTGACGACCGCGTGAAAGCGCCTGCCCTTGTGATCGACCTCGACGATGTCGCCCGTTTGGATGCCCTCCAGCCGCATCCCCCCACTCCAGCAGGATCGGCGCGGGCGCGCTGCGCCGGGCGAGAGCTGGTGCGGGCTGGTTGACTTCGCGCTCGCGGGCGGCGCTCCGGTCCGTCCAACGCACGGGAGGACGTTCGAGACATGCACTCAATCCGCACGCACTTCAGCTACGCCAACGTCGTCGCGACGCTCGCGCTCGTCTTCGCGATGAGCGGCAGCGCGTTGGCGGCGAGCCATTACCTGATCAACTCGACGCACCAGATCAACCCGAAGGTGCTCAAGAAGCTCAGAGGCAAGACCGGCCCGCGCGGGCTCCCGGGCGCCGAGGGTGCCCCGGGAAGCGCCGGTTCGCCGGGCAGGGAAGGACCGCGGGGAACGGAAGGCACGACCGGGAAGACCGGCCCGGCCGGTCCCGCGACCGGTCCCGCGGGCGGAGACCTCTCCGGCAGCTATCCCGACCCGACACTCGCCCCCGCAGCTGTCACGCACAGCGACATCGGGGCCGAGACGCTCTGCTCGATCAGCGGCGGCGCCGAAAGCGGCGCGGGCGTCAAGATCTCGAGTTGCGAAGGGGTCACGGTTCAGCACGCTTCGACGGGTCAATACTGCATTTTCCTGCCGTTCCAGCCGAGCGGCGGTGCCGTTTCGATCGACTCAGGGGCGAGCAAATTCCCTCTCGCCTACCTCTCGACGGACCCCACGGAGGTCGAAGACATCGGCTGCCCGGGTGCGCAGGCTGTGATCACGACGTTCTCGGAACCGAAAAGCGGCGCTGAACACGATGAGCGCTTCCACGCGATCTTCTTCTGAGGTTCGCGGGGTGAGCCGTCGGCCGGGGCGAGAGCCGCCAATCGCGGCATGCGCGAGCCGGGAGCGCGAGCAGACCGGGCTACGCTGCGCGCATGCGATGGCTGATCGACGGCATGAACGTGATCGGGACGCGCCCGGATGCCTGGTGGAAGGATCGCCGCGCGGCGATGATGCGACTGGTCGACATGCTCGAGCGCTGGGCCGCAGCGAGCGGCGATGACGTGACGGTCGTATTCGAGCAGCCCCCCTCGCCGCCGATCCATTCAACGGTGATCGTCGTCGCACACGCACCGCGGCCGCGCCGCGACTCGGCCGACGATGAGATCATCCGCCTGCTGCTCGCCGACGCCGAGCCGGGGGCGATCCGCGTCGTGACCTCCGACCACTGGCTCGGCGATCGCGCCTACGCCGCCGGCGCGACGGTCGAGCCGGCAGCCCCGTTCCGCGCGCTGATCGAAGACGCATGAACGTCCCGCTCACCCGCTACGCCGACAGCGACGGCGCCAGCATCGCCTACCAGGTCGTCGGCGACGGCCCGCTCGACGTGCTGTTCCTGCCCGGCTGGATATCCCAGATCGAGCAGCTGTGGGAGGCGCCGGCCGTGCGTCGCTTCCTCGAGCGCCTGACGAGCTTCGGACGGCTGATCCTGTTCGACAGCCGCGGCACAGGGCTGTCCGAGCGTGTGCTCGAGGCCTACACGCTCGAGCGTGAGGCGCTCGACGCGATCGCGGTGCTCGACGCCGCGCACAGCGAACGCACGGCGCTCTTCACCTACGCCGCCGGCGGCCTCGTCGGGGCGACACTCGCGGCCGAGCACCCGCAGCGCGTGGGCGCGCTGATCATGTATGCGTCGCTGGCGCGCACATCCTGGGCGCCCGACTACGACTGGGCGCTGAGCCGCGAGGAGCGCGCCGCGGCGGCGAGCACGAACACCGCCACGTGGGGGGAACTGGACAACGTGCTCGTCCAGCGCCTGGCCCCGTCGAGCATCGGCGACCCGTCGTTGGCCACCTGGCTCGCGCGCACCCAGCGCCTCGCGGCGAGCCCGCGCGAGGCGCGCACGATCGCCGACGCCACCGCCGAGCTCGACGTCCGCCATCTGCTTCCGGAAATCCGTGTGCCGACGCTTGTCATGCATCGCCCTCGCGAGCAGGTGTGGGACGTGCGCCACTCCAAGTACCTCGCCGAGCACATCCCGGGCGCGCGCTACACCGAGCTCGACGGTGTCGACTCGTTCCCGTTCCTCGGCGACAGCGACGCGATCGTCGAAGAGATCGAGGAGTTCCTCACCGGCGGGCGCAGCGGCGGCGAGCTCGCGCGCGCGCTGCTGACCGTGATGTTCACCGACATCGTCGACGCGACAGCGCTCGCGGCCACGCTCGGCGACGGGCGCTGGCGCGACCTGCTGGCACAGCACGATGCCGCCGTGCGCGCCGAGCTCGTGCGCTTCGGCGGGCGCGCGGTGAAGACCGTCGGCGACGGCTTCCTCGCGACGTTCGACGGCCCGCCCTCGCGCGCCCTGCGTTGTGCGCTCGCGATCAACGGCGCCGCGCGCACCCTCGGAGTCGAGGTGCGCATCGGCGTGCACACCGGCGAGTGCGAGCTGATCGGCGATGACGTCGGCGGCATGGCCGTGCACATCGCCTCACGAGTCAGCGGCCTCGCGGAGCCCGGCGAGGTGCTCGTCTCGGGCACCGTCTACGGGACCGTCGTCGGCGGTCCGTTCGGCTTCGAGGACCGCGGCTTCCACGAGCTCAAGGGCGTCCCCGGGCGCTGGCCGCTGTTCTCGCTCAGCGACTGACGCGCGCGTGCGGCGGCTGTTCGCCGGGCTTGACGAGCACGAGGCTGCCATCGCTGAGGCGGTAGACGGTGCCGACCGGCTGGCCGCGGCCGCTGACGCGCGGCGCGTTGCTCGGCGAGGGCAGCGCCTGCCCTGATTCGGCAGCGCGCGGCTGCAGGCTGCGCGTGTGCGTGTTCAGCGTCAGGCCGAGCCCGACGATCAGGAACGCGACCGCCAGCACGATGCCGATGTCGAACAGGTTGACGAGGCCGTCGAGCGGGTCGCCGACCGCGTCCTCGATGTTGCCGTGGCGGCCGAGGCCCGTGCGCGCCACTAGCCGGCCCTCCCGGCCGCGGTCATCGCGGCGCCCACCAGCGGCGCTGCGGCACGCTCGAGCGCGGCGAGGTCTTCGCTGTACATGCGTGTCCGCGTCAACGTCAGCGCGAACGCGACCGTGCCGACGAGCAGGCCGACGACGGTCGCCGCGAACGCCGTGCGGAGGTCGGTCGCGAGCGTCGAGACTTCACCGTGCCCGAGCGCCGCGAGCCCCGGTGCGAGCGGGATCAGCGTGCCCATCAGCCCGAGCGCCGGGCCGGCGCGCACGAGGATCCGCGTGCGGTCCAGGCGTCTCTGTACCGCGAGCTCGTAGTCGGCGAGCGCGTACTCGACCTCGTCGCCCGCGGCCGGGCCCGCGGTCGATGCGCGCGCGATCTCCACGACCGCCCGCGCCGCGAACGCGCTCGGCGCGCCCCGTGACAGTGCGGCCGCACGGCCGGGGTCCATGACCGCCTGGCGCGCGATCTTCAACAGGCCGCCGCGACCGCTGCGGTAGCGCCACCACAGCTCCGTGCAGAAGCGCCCGAGCTCGATCGCACAGACGAGCAGCACGAACAGCGCGAGCACCAGCACGGGCACTCGCAACGCCTGCGCGATGTGCGCGAGCGCTTCGCCGAGATCGCCCGATGACGCCAGCAGCCTCACAGCACCACCTGCGGGCGCCGGCGCTCGAGCTGCGCACCTGCCGCGACGAGCAGCACGATCAGGATCGCGATCACGAGCGCGGGCCACGACTCGCCTTCATCGCCCGCGCCCGCGCCGTGCAGGCCGGGGGCAGCGCGCACCGTCGTGTCGGCCCCTGCCGGTGTGCGTGAGGCCGCGAGCAGCAGGCCGCTGACCTCCGGCTCGCCGGCCGCGCCCGATCCAGCACCCGGGCCCGAGCCGCCGGCGCGCGCGCTCCGCTTCGGCGCCGGGACGTGACGCAGCGCCGGGGCCGCAGCGCCCACCGGGGAGGGCGCGGACGCGTCGGCCCCGGCCGCTGCCGTGGCGCTCGCGGCGGGCGCGTGACTGGTCTTGCTCCCCAGCACGCGCACGCCGCCGCGCTTGTGCCCCCGGCTCTGCGGCTGCGGGCGGCTGAACAGCGTCGCGCCCGCCCCTCCTCCGCCCGCGATCACGCCGCTGCCCGCCTGCGGCGACTCGCCGCCGCTCCCGGCTTCACCGTCGCCCTGGGTCACCGGCGCCGTCGGCGAGCGCGGGACCGGCAGGATCGGCAGCCAGCGGCCGGCGAGCGCCGGCGTCACGTAGGCGGTGTTGAACAGTGGATAGGAGTCCTTGCTCGCCTTCCAGCGGATGCTGCCGTTCGGCTGCTGCAGCGATTCCATGTAGGCGAGCGGATTCGGGCTCGTGCCCTCCCGCGTCCACGTTTTGGGGTTCTGCCCGGCCGCCCAGATGCCCTGCACGACCCACGCGGTCGAGTCGACATTCGATTCCGCCGCGCCCGGCAGTTCGGCAAAGCCGCCGTCCGCGTCCTGCGCTTCTTTGAGGTATTCGAGCGCCGAGCTGCGCGCCGGTTCGAGCGCCGCCCGCTGGGCCGGTGTGCCGTGATCGCCGGCCGCGCGCAGCGCCTCGAGTGCCGCTCCTGTCATTTCGACGTTGCTTTCCGGTTCACACGCAGGCTGGGAGCGCGGGCAGGCAAGCGGCCAGCCGTGGTCGGGTTCCTGTTGGGCGATGAGCCAGCCGGCCGCCTGCTGCACCGCTTCTCCAGCCGCCGGTTCGGGCACCAGGCTCAGCGACAGAATCGCGAAGATCGTGTCGTTGATCGTCCCGGCACCGCCGGCTTCGTGTGCGAACGAGCCGTCCGGGCGTTTGCGTTCGAGGATCTGCCGCACGAGGTCGACACCGCCGAGGTTGTGCGGCGAGGTTCCCGCGGCGTCGACGACGAGCAGCTCGCGCTCGAGCGTCGTCGTGCGTTCCGCTTCAGCAGAAGGTTCGCCCGCGTGCTCGCTCAGGTACGTGTACACGCTGACGCCACCGGGCCTCGCCTGATCCTGGGGGTTGATTCCGACCGCAGCGAGCGCGAGCGCGACCCACGCGCTGAAGTCGAGGCTCGATTCACCGTGTTCACCGAAGCCGCCGTCGCTGTCCTGCAATTCCTGCATGTAGCGCACCGTGCTTTCGAGACTTGCGTGGCCTTCGGCACCGGGCGCCGAGGCCGCCGCCGGCGCCACGCCGAGCGCGAGCGTCGCGCACACCGCGACGAACAGCGGCCTCGCTGCGCGGGCGGGACGTGCGGCGCGCAGCCGCCTAGGACGTGACGGCCACGCCATCGATGCCGATCGTGCCGCTGAGGACTCGCACCTGAACGGTGCCCGCCGTCTTGCGCCGGGCCGCGATCACCGTCCGTGACACCGTCGCAGAGCTTGCCGCGAGCGTGAACGTTTCGCGGCGTGTACCGGCGATCACGGCGATGCGTGCGCGCCTGTGCACATCGCGCACGATCAGCACCGGCCGTCCGGCCGCGAGGCGCACGCTCAGGCTCGCGCCGGCGCCGCCGATCGTCACGGTTCCCTGCCACGCCTCCCCTTCGCCCAGCTTGCGCCAATGGCCGTGGTAATGGATCGCGGTCGCGCGATCATCGAACGGGCTGAGCAACAGCCCGTCGAGCCGCAGCGAGCCGGCGGGCGACCGTGGGGTGCCCGTCACGCCGGAGGTGCTCCCGAGCACGCCGACCGCGGCGGGACTCGGAGCTGCGGTCAGTGGGCTCTGCGGCACCGGGAGAGGTTCCCCACCGGGTTCCGAGCTCGCTTCGTGGGTGACCGTCAACTTCGCGGCGCGCGTGAGCACACTGTCGAGAGGGTTCGCAAACGTCGCTCGATATTCATCGCCGGATTCAGACAACGTGGCGAGCCGGACCCGGATTGTGTCCGCTGTCGCGCCGGCGACCGGCTCAAAGGGTCCTCCTTCGCTCGCCTCTTCCCACTGAACGGTGGGCTCCGGGGTGCCCGAGGCCTCCGCTTCGAACACCGCTTCCGTGCCTTCCGGCACGGTCACATCTGCCGGCTGTCTGATCACCACGGGCGGCGCCGGCTCCGGCGTAACCGTCAGCAGGGCAGCAGTGCTCTGCGATTTTCCCGCGGCGTTCGTGAAGGTGGCCCGGTACGCGTCGCCCGATTCATCGACCTTCGTGCCGATGATCTTCAGGACATCGGACGTCGCACCGGAGAGCACGCTGAACGCGCCGCCGTCGAGGGACTCTTCCCACTGCACCGACGGGGCGGGAACTCCCGCGGCGGCGGCTTCGAACGTCGCGGCCGCGCCTTCCACGACCTGAACGCTCGCCGGCTCCTGGGTGGTTTCCGGCAACGCTGCGCGCACCTGATCATCGTCCGGAAGCGCTCCGCAACTGCTCGCACCGGACGCGGGCACGCAGACATCGAGGCGATTGGAGACGAGCGCTCCGCTCGCCGTCGCCTTCAGACGATGCCAGCCGGGCGCGGCGAATTTCACCTGCGTCTTGCCGGCCGCTTCGGTTTCGACCGTTTCGGCACTGGCGGTGTCAACCGTCTGAAAATCCGTATGTTCTTCCGTGTCGACGGGCGAGACTTTGGCGCCGTCGACCGGCTGCGGCGTCGTATGCATGCCTTCTTCGCCGGCATAGCTGTCGACCGTCACCGTCAGCGGCTCGCCGATCGCGACGGTCGCCGTCGCGACGGCTGCGCTCGGCGCGGCGCTTCCCGCTGCGAGCGTCAGATAGTGGACGTTCGCCTTCGTCCCGTCGTACGCCCAGAGCACGCGGTCGCCTTCTTCGAGCTCGATCTGACAGCCGCCGACCGAGGTGAACGTTTCATCCACGACGAGCCCCCAGTGCGCGCTCGTTTCGGGCCCCCAGCGTTCGATCAGGTAGTCGTCGAAACCCGAGAACCACGTGCCGCTGAAGCTCTCACCGACGAGGCTCATCGCATCAACCGCGGCCGCCGTCGGTGTCGCGCCGGGAGTGGCGTGTTTGCCGCCGTTGGTCCCGTCGCACGCGCGCGCGACGATTTCGGAGGTCGGCTCGATTTCGTGCCCTTCCGTGCGCACCGGCCCCTCGAACAGCGTCTCCGTCGCGCCCTCGATGCGCACGTTGACGGTCTTCGGCGCCGCCTGCGCCGCCGCCGGCGCCGCAAGCAGTGCGGTGAGGATGAACGCTGCGATCGCTGTTCGCATGTGTGTGACCTTTCCGGTGCTACCCGGGGAGTCCGCCCCGAGCGCTCGGCGCGGGGCGGACTCGGCCCGGATGATTCTCAGGCGGCTAGTGCAGCTGCAGCGAGATCGTGTCTCCGATTTCGATCTTGCTCGCCAGCTTCGCTTCCTTTTCTTTGCTCCCGTCGATGCTGATATCCCACCTTGCTTCCGGCGGCGCCGGGCTGCCGTTCAGCTGTGTCAGCGCGCCCTTGCCGGTCGCCGGCGAGAAGCCGGTGACGCACCCCGACGGCGTCGAGCTCGCCTTCGCCGCTTCCAGCACCTGACCGAGCGTCGCGCTCGCCGCGGTCGGCGAGAACGTCACCGAGCACACCTCGAGCGTCGCCGTGCCGTTGTCGATGATCAGCGCCAGCGGGCTCGGCGTCCCGACGTGGAACGACCTTTCCGCGAGGAAGCGCGGCGCGCCGCCCGTCGGCTTCGGCGGCGCCGCCGTGAAGCCCGCCCCGGCCAGCGCACGCAACGCGTCCTGTGTCGAGTATTCGTTCGCTTCTGTTTCTTCGGGTGAGAACACGAAGCCGCCGTCCGCGAGCTGATCGGAGATCAGGAATTCGACGGGCGTGTGACCCGCGCCGCTCGTGAATTCGGCGCCCTGCGGATCGATGCCGCAGGCGTCGAGGCCCTGGATCGCCCACGCGTTGGAGTCGGTGTTCACGCCGAATTCCGCTTCGAAGGCGCCGCTCGAGGTGAGGTCCGCCTCGAGATAGGAGATCCCCGCCCTGACCGTCGCATTCGTCGTCGGCACACCCGCCGAGCAGAGCGCGGCGAGCGCCGCGCCGGACTCGTCCGGTTCCGCCGGCGCGGCGAGTGCTTCCGGTTCGCCTTCGGCGCGTTCGAACGTCCAACCACCATCGCTGTGCTGGTTGTCCTCGACGACCGTCACCGACTGGTCGAGCAGCGCCCGCGGCACACGCACCTTGTTGCTCGTCGTCTTCGCCTCCGCCAGCGCCAGCAGGGCGAAGATCGTGCCGTTGAAGTTCGTCGGCGTGCCGTAGTAGCCGGGGTTCGCCGGCTGGTACTGCGCGGCGATCCGCGCGATCAGGTTCTGCCCCGGCGACACCCGCGCCGGGTCGATCCCGGCCGCGTACGCGTTCAGCGTCGCACGCTCGAATTCCGTGACCGACGGGTCGATCTTGCCGACCGGCCAGCTCGGGTTGCCGACTTCCGACACGTACCAGCTGCGCGCGTCGGTTGAGCTGCTCGGGGACTTCACGTTCGCTGCGGCGACGCCGTCGGCGGCGAGCGAGTTGATCACCCAGTCCGTTGCGAAGCCGCCGTTGCCCGTCTGCTGGCCCTCCAGGTAGGCGACGGCGGCCGCGGCCGACTTCTTTGACTTCTTCTTGTTCGCCTTCGCGGCGGCTGCCGCCGGCAGCAGCAGCAGGGCGCAGGCAGCAACCGCGAGCGGCGCCAGCCAGCCGATCTTGAGTCTCATTGGGTGGATCTCCTTCTGTTAGGGGGCGGTGGTGTCACCGTCCACGCCAGAAGCAGAGAGGTCACGACCGACCGCCCTATCGCGAGAGCAGGGTCCGTATGTCGGGTGCCAGGAAGCGAGTACTCGGACTCGGGCTCCGTCAGGTCACTGCGACCTGTGCCCATACCGTTGCGCGTCAGTCCCGGATTCCCACCGGGTTCCCTCGGCTACGTGGCGGCGCGCACGATATCACCCGTCACGCTTGCGCGAGCGGCGCTACGTAGCGCAGGAACGGCTCGATCTCGAGGCCGCGGCCTGTCGCGCTCGCGATGAGCGGCAGCGTGTCGAGCCGCCGTCCGTGGACATGCACGTGCTCGGCCAGCCAGCGCTGGATCGGCGCGACCTCGGCCGCGCGGAGGTCCTCATCGAATGAGCCGATGTCCGCCTCCATCGCCTCCCAGAGCTGTGCCGCGATCAGACAGCCGAGCGCATAACTCGGGAAGTACCCGAAGTCGCCGCCGCCCCAGTGCACGTCCTGCAGGCAGCCGCGCGCGTCCGATGTGACCTCGATGCCGAGCAGGCGTCGCATCCCGTCGCGCCATGCCGCCGGCAGATCCGCGACCGCGAGGTCGCCCTCGAGCAGCGCGAGCTCGAGCTCGAAGCGCAGGATGATGTGCAGGGGATATGTCAGCGGGTCGGCCGAGACGCGGATCGCGGAGCGCTCGACGCCGACGAGCGCTCCGTGCAGCTCGTCCGCAGCGACCGCGAAGCCGCCCGCGGCCAGCTCCGCCGCGAGCACGTGCGCGAACGCGGGACTGCGCGCAACGTGGTTCTCCCACAGCTTGCTCTGGGACTCGTGGATCGACATCGACGTGCCGGTACCGAGGTTGGTGCGCGCGAGCGCCGGGTCGATCTGGCGCTCGTACAGCGCGTGGCCATACTCGTGCAGCGAGCTGAGCAGCGACTCCACGTCGCCGTCGCGGTAGCGCGTCGTAACGCGGGTGTCACTCTGCCCCACCCATGCGGTGAACGGATGCGCCGACACATCGACACGCCAGCTCTGCTCGTTGACGCCCAGGCGGCTGAGCGTGCCCGCGACCGCGATCTGCTGGGCGGCGAGCGGCACCTCGAGCGCACGCGGCGGCGAGCGGACCTCGGCCTCGGCGACGAGCGGCGCGAGCGCCTCGGCGAGCGCGCCGAAGATACGACGCAGCTCGTCGGTGCGCAGCCCGAAGTCGTAGTCTCCAAGCAGGCCGTCATAGACGCCCTGCCCGTCCTCGGCGACACATCCGCCATAGGCCCGCGCTAGCTCGACATTGCGCTCGAGCGCCGGCACGAACGCCTGGAAGTCGTCCGTCGCCCGTGCCCGCTGCCAGCTCTGCTGGCCCTCCGTGCTCGCACGTGCGCGGTCGATCGCGAGCTCTTTGGGAACGCGGCGCGCCCGCTCCCAGTCACGGCGGGCGATGCGCACGATGTCAGCGTCGACGCCGTCGAGCGTCGCCTCGGTTAGCTCGCTCAGCCACTCGCCCAACTCGACGGCGGTCGCGCGCTCGTGCGTCAGGCGCGCGATCGCCGCGAGCTGCTGCGCGCGCGCCTCAGCGCCGTCCGCGGGCATCATCACGAGCTGATCCCAGCCGAGCAGCATCTCGATCGACGCCAGATCGGCAAGCTCGGCCATCCGCTCACGCAGCCGTTGCAGCGAATTCACCCAACAAGCCTATGTTCCGTCCCGGACCCCGCAGGCGGGCGGACAACTCGGCGCTGACATGATCCACCGCGAAATGTCGACCGTGCCCGCGATCGAAGGATCCTGCGAGCAGCGCTTCGCGCGGCTGCGCGAAGCGTTCGCGTCCAACTTCGAGCTGCACGACGAGCTCGGCGCGGGGCTTGCCGTGACGATCGACGGTCGCCTCCTCGTCGATCTGTGGGCCGGATGGGCGGACGAGGAGCGAACACAGCAGTGGCGGACAGACACGCTCGTCAACGTCTATTCGGTCGGCAAGGCGATGGCCGCCCTGTGCCTGCTCGTGCTGATCGAGAACGACGAGGTCGAACTCGACCGGCCGGCCGCCGCCTACTGGCCCGAGTTCGCCGCCGCCGGCAAGGGCGAGATCACCGTACGGATGCTGCTCGCCCACCGCGCCGCGCTGCCCGCGCTGCGTGAGCCGCTGCCCGACCTGGCGATGTACGACTGGGAGCTGATGACATCGACGCTCGCGGCCGAGACGCCCTGGTGGCAGCCCGGCAGCGCGCACGGCTACCACGTCAACACATTCGGGTTCCTGATCGGCGAGCTGATCCGGCGCGTAAGCGGCGAGGCGTTCGGCGCGTTCTTCACACGCACGGTCGCCGCCCCGCTCGACGCCGACTTCCACTTCGGCCTCGACGCCGCCGAGGAAGGCCGCGTGGCGGACTTCGTGTTCGCCGACCCCACCCCGGTTTTCTCCGCCGCCCAGACGCCGACGATGGTCAGCCGCGCGTACATGAATCCGCCCGGCTTCTCCGGCCTCGGTACGGTCAACTCGCCCGCCTGGCGTGCCGCCGAGATGCCCTCGAGCAACGGCCATGCGACCGCCCGCGCGGTCGCGAGGATCTACAGCGCGCTCGCCTGCGAGGGCGCCGTCGACGGGGTTCGCGTGCTCGCGCCCGAGACGGTTGCGCTCGCGGGCAGGGAGGTCTCCGGCGGTCACGACCTCGTGCTCGACCGCCCGTCGCGGTTCGGCCTCGGCTTCCAGCTGACCCAGCCCGAGCGCCCGCTCGGGCCCAATCCGCGGAGCTTCGGCCACTTCGGCGCGGGCGGCTCGCTCGGCTTCGCCGACCCCGACGAGCGCCTCGCGTTCGGCTACGTCGCAAACCAGGTACGCGGCCCGCGCTGGCAGAACCCGCGCAATCGCGCCCTGATCAGCGCCCTCTATGCCTGTCTGTCGGAGCCCGGCGCGTAGTGCCCGGGCCAGTCGTCGAAGGGAATGCGCGAGATGTCCAGCAGCGCTCCGAGCTCGCTCCACTGATCGCGCCCGAGGCGCGCGAGCGGCGCGAGGCGCTCGATCAGCGGGTGGCCGTCCTCTATCACCGCCGCGTCGATCGCCGCGTTGAGCACGCGCCCGAGCACGACCGTCGAGACGCCGATCGTCGAGGTCGCGTGCAACACGCACTCGAGCGCAACCGGCGAACGCGCCACGCGCAGCGGCGCCACGCGCAGACTCGGCTCGCTCTTCACGCCGACGGCCTCGAACTCGCTCGTGCCCGGCGGGAACGCAGTGCCGGTCGCGTTGACCTGCTCGAACAGCCACCGCGGTGTGAGATTGACGACGAACTCGCCGGTCGCCTCGACGTTGTTGAGCGAGTCCTTGCGTCCGACCGAGGTGAACTGCACGACCGGCGGGTTGATCGCGGCGACCGTGAAGAACGAATGCGGCGCGAGGTTGTCGACTCCGTCGGCTGAGCGCGTCGACACCCACGCAATCGGCCGGGGCACGACGACCGCGGTCAGCAGCTTGTAGAAGCCGCCGATGTCGGCGTCGGTCGGCTCGATGTTGACGCGGTCCAAGGCGCGGACGTTAGCGATCGACCCGCGACCACAGCGCTTTCCTCGGTCGGCGCGACCACCGGGCTCTCCTCCGGCCGCGACCCCCGGAGCTCTCCTCGCTCGCGCGAGCACCGGGCATTCCTCGCGCCCCGCGACCAACGAGCTTGCTCGGTCCAGCACAAGCCCGCAGCGATCCGTTCGCGCCGCGCCCGCGCTCGTCCAAGGGTCGCCGCGACGCTCCGCGACCCGGCGCGGCGCGCGGGCCAGACCCGCGCGCCGCCCTCTGCTGCCCTTGTCCTTTCGGTCGCGGGCTCCCGGTCGCTACGTCGCGACTACGCTTTGATCATCAGCGCTTCGCCCTTCGAGACGACCGTCTGGTCCTGGCCGGCATACGTCTCGGGAGTACACGGTTTGCCGAGCACGGCCTCGATGAACGGGCCGCAGATCGTCGCTCCGAGAACATTCGGCGGCGCTTCCAGTTTGCTGATCGCTTCAAGTTCGTCTTCGAAGCCCAGCAGGTTTACCAGCGGCGCGAATTTGTGCCCTTCGAATTCGAGTTCGCCGAGATATTCGCCGGCCGCGAACACCGTTTCCGATTCTTTGCTGACCGCGTTGACGTCTTTCTGCTGCACGCCGATGATCTCGCCGGCGACCGTCACTTCGAGGCCTTCGCAGTCGAAGTTCGCGATCACGCCGCCCGGTTCTGATTCCAGACCCAGCTTCATCCCGACGATGACCGGCGATTCGCTGATGTAGCCCAGTTCACCGCTCAGCGCATGCAGCTTGATTTCGCCTCGCTTCCTGAGCGCCGAGCTGCAGCGTTTTGTACCGCCGCCGACGTGAGTCACGCACTTCTTCAGCAGCAGTTCCACGCTGACCACGAGGTTCGGCAGTTTCGGCGTCACGCGAACCAGGCCTTTGCCGCATTCGACGGTCGAGTCGCCAAGATAGGTCTGGACGTTGAGAACCACGTCTTCGCTCTTCCCCTTGCTCGTCTTGACCCTGCCAACGCCTTCCCGCAGCACATATTTACCGGTGCCTTCGGAGTTCGGCGACGTGCACAGTTTGTCGTTGTAGTCACCGGTCGGCTTCCTGCCCACCTTCGCTGCTTTCGCGCATTCGAACCACGTCGGGGGGGCGGCCGTCGCGCTTGTCGCAAGCGCCGCGCACAACGCCAACGCCACAACCGCACAGAGCCCCACGATCTGCAAGCGTCTCATCCTCGTCACTGCTCCTTTCCCTCCGGACTGGATCGACCGGCTCGTGTCTCTTCCCGGCACCGACGAGGGGGCCCCGGCGGGGCCCCCTCGTTTCCTGCTCGCGTCATCGGCCGACGGCCACGGCGCGAACGTCTATGCCTTCTCCGTCACTCCCTCACCCGAGCGGTAGATAGAGCGTGTACAGACCTTCGATTTCCGCGTTCGCCGCCACGCCCCACTTTTTGCCTGCCGGGACGATGAACGTGTATACCGATCCTTCTTTCGCAACGTTGGCTTTGAACACGTTGATGATTTCAGAGCCAGGTCCGCCGCCCACCTGAATGTCGATCGTAGTTTCTTTCGTTTTGGCGGTTCTCGCTTCGACGATGACCTCGGTCGCTTCGGTCGCGGACGGTTCGTACATCGTTCCCACCGCGCGTTCCGTCCTCGGGCCATATGCGCCTACCGAGAACGACCGCCCTTCTTTGCCTTCTGCCCCTGCCGGACCCTGTTTGCCTTCGGCGCCGGCCGGACCCTGTTTTCCTTCGGCTCCAGCCGGGCCTTCTTTGCCTTCTTTGCCTTCTGCCCCGGCGGGACCCTGCTTTCCTTCTTTCCCTTCTTTGCCTTCCGCCCCAGCCGTACCGGCGGTGCCTTCCTTGCCTTCTTTACCTTCCGCCCCGGCGGACCCTTCTTTGCCATCGGTCCCGTTGGCGCCGGCTTTGCCTTCTTTGCCTTCCGTGCCGGTGGCTCCGGTCACTCCGGCGGACCCTTCTTTCCCTTCTTTCCCTTCTTTGCCTTCTTTGCCTTCTTTGCCTTCTTTGCCTTCTGCGCCCGTGGCGCCTACGGCCCCCGTTGCTCCCTGGTCTCCTTCTTTGCCTTCTTTGCCTTCTTTTCCTTCTTTGCCTTCTTTTCCTTCTTTGCCTTCGTTACCTGCAGCTCCAGTCGCGCCGCTTACGCCCGTCGCGCCTTCTTTGCCTTCTTTGCCTTCTTTGCCTTCTTTGCCTTCTTTGCCTTCTTTTCCTTCTTTGCCTTCTTTGCCTTCGGCCCCTTCACCGCCTTCAGCGCCTTCTTTACCTTCTTTTCCTTCCGCACCTTCTTTGCCTTCGGCGCCTTCTTTGCCTTCTTTGCCTTCGGCACCTTCTTTGCCTTCGGCGCCCGCTTTGCCTTCTTTGCCTTCGGCGCCCGCTTTGCCTTCTTTGCCTTCGGCGCCCGCTTTGCCTTCTTTGCCTTCGGCGCCCGCTTTGCCTTCTTTGCCTTCGGCGCCCGCTTTGCCTTCTTTGCCTTCGGCGCCCGCTTTGCCTTCTTTGCCTTCGAGGCACACCGTCAGGTTGATGAAGGTGAAGCTGGGCTGCCAGACGCTTCCGTCCCATCCGGCGATCGTCATCTTGCCGGGACCGTTGGAGCCCATCTGCAGGACCATCGGCACGACCGCTGTGGCCTGCGTTTCGCTGGTCACGTTAAGTTCACCGTATTCTGTCCCGAGTGCCCCATCCGTCCAGGCGGCCTCGGACTTGCCCGGGTACCGGAAGCCGCCCGGCTCGAAGTGTTTGCCGGTGATCGTGATCACCGTTCCAGGGCAGCCCGACGTCGGTGACACTTTGGTCACTTCGAACGTCGATGCCGAGGCAGCCTGAGCGCTGCCGATGAAGACAAGGGCGCTAATCGCTGCGACGAGAAAGCTGATCCTCCCCGTCGGTCCCTTGGCGTTCGTGCTCTCTGCGGACCCCGACCCCCGGTCGGTCCCCCGGTGCTTGCGCATTCTTTCCCTCCGTGTCGTAGCGCTTTTTTGACCCCAACTGCTGGGCTTGCCTTCTAGGACGCCGGACGGCTCCAGGAGCAAACCGCGGTGCGCAAGGTAGCACAGATGTACTACGCCGTGTTGGGATTTGTTCTTCCCGGATAAAAGCTCAGATGTATTCCTGTGTCTCATGGCTCGCGGGCCGAACGTATGGTCGCGACGGCCGGACGCCGGCGAGCCCCGGCCCCACGCGGGTCCCGGTGAACCAGCCCACCCTTCTGCGGGTTCCCGCCGTGTGCCGCGGTGAAGGCTTCGCGCCGTCGCGTCGTACGCGACCGCGCAGCTCGTCGCCGCGGTTGGTTAGCATCCCGGCGATGAGTGTTCGAACAGGCGGGTCGGCGGTTTCCGGGACGACGCGCGCTTGGTGCGCGATAGCTGTCGTGCTGGCGTGCACCGGGCTGCTCGGCGCATGCGGCTCGCAGACGGCGACCACGACGACCTATCTGAACACCGCCCACGTGGCTGCAGCGATTCAGCGGAGCATCCTCAGCGAGCGACACCTCACGGCCAGGGTCGTGTGTCCGGCGAAGGTGGTGCAAAAGCCCGGCACCTTCCCATGTATCGCGACCACCGTCGCCGCGAAGGCACCTCACAAGACGATCAAGACGGCGTTTGTCGTCACGATCCACAACGACAGTGGCTACGTAACCTACGTTGGCAAGTAGGCAGTAGGCCTGCGGCGCCGGGCCCGGCCGTTCTGGTGACAGCCCGGATGCTTCGCCGATCGAGGATGTGCGCGGAGCTCGCCGGAGCTGCGGTCAGCCGAGCCCGTGGAGCGCCGCCGCGAGAATCCTCGTCGCGGCCCCTCCGCGCACCGGCGCGGAGCGCCCGGGACTGTCCGCGCTCGCGGGCAGGACGACCGTGTGACCCGCGAACGCAGCCACAGCGACGGCGTTGACGGTGAAGCCGCGGCTTTGATGTGGGCGCAGCCGATCGATGTCGATGCACAGCTTCCCGCCGTCGCGCAGAGTCCCAGGCGCCGAATCGACGAGCAGGCCTGGGCTCGGGCTCTGACAGAGCCTCACCGCCGAAACCCCTGAGCGTCCCGCCGCGACACTCACCCTGTAATGGGTTGGTTCACCCGCACTGAGCGGCGAGGGCACCCGGACAGAGACATACAGCGGCTGGATCGCCGCCTGCGAGAGGACCGCCGCCGTGCCGAAGTTGTTCGTCGTGTTCGTCTCAGGCGCCGTCGTCGTCGCGAGCACGACGCTCTTGAGCAGGCCCGATACGAGCAGCCGGCCGCGCCCGCGGATCGTGACCTGCTCGCCCGCCGCGAGCGTGCCGAGTTCGCACTGCACCGGCCGCGTGCGTGTGCAGCGGAACATGCCGCTGTCGACCGAGACGATCTGCACAACCCGGCTCGGGTTCGCCGGGTCGCGCTGGGGCAGTTCGCGCACGACCACGCCCGGCGCCGGCTGGTTGCCCTGGTTGCGCACGGTCACCGACGCCGTGACGACGCCTCCCACGGTCGTTCGCGTCGGGCTGATCGTCTCGCTCACCGCGAGGTCGGCGCCTGCAGCGGCGGAATGCGAGGCGTGCAGGTTCGGTCCGGGCAACGGTCCGGGAGCGCCCGGCAGCACTTCCGGTTGCGGCGGCGTCACGACCGGCTCACCGGGCTCCGGCAGTTCGGGAATCAGGTCCTCGCCTCCGCCTTCTTCGCCGGGCTGAGCGCCTCCGCCATCTGCGCTGTAGGCGTTGCCGACGACCACCGCTTCGCTCTGCCCGTCGGTGATGGTCACCGGCAGGTGGCTGACCGTTGCCACCGCGCCGAGCGGATCGGGCTCGCTGACCGTGTACGTGTAGCCGCCGACCACGCCGCCGATCGGCGCCGAGCCGTCCTGATAGGTCCCGGGAACCGCGAAGCTCTGCGATTGCCCCGCGAGCAGCTCTGCTTCGCCGCTGAAGCCGCTGCTGCCGTCGATCTCGATCCGCCACGGACCGGGAGGTGGCGTCCCGGAGCCGCTCGTCACCTTGCTGATGAGGACCGTGCCGCCACACGGCGTCGAGGACGTCGCCGCGGAGACCGACTCGCCCGCTGCGACGACCGTGATGCGGTGCGGTTGCTCGCCGTCGGCGACGCTGAAGAACCGATCGTCACCCGCGCCCGCGCGAAACGCTCCCGTCTGCGCGCTGTCCGCATCGCCCCAGGTGACCGCGACCGCATCCGTGCCGGTGTTGCGCAGGCGCAGGCTCGTGCGGTTCGTGACCGGGTCGCGGCACAGCGCCACGAGCGAGAGGTTGTGTGTCGGCGCCGGCGGCAGGCATCCTTCAAAGCTGCGGCTGATGTCCGTGCCGTCGCCCGCGAGCGACGCCGCGATGATCTGGCCGACCAGCTGGGTGCTGCCCTGGAACGCGAGCGCGGGGCCCGGCGCGAGCAGCGAGCCCTGCCACGCGAGGTTCGGCCCGATCTGGACGCGAGTTGCGAGCGGGAAGTTCCACAGCAGCGCCCGGCGCAGCGCTTCGAGCTGGGGCGATGGAGCGGTTTCACCCAGCTGCACATAGGAGCTCCCGTTCCAGAAGGAGATGCTCGTCGTCGGCAGCGTCGCCGTGCTGTACGTCGCGCCGCTGACGTTGACGATCGTCGTCGAGCCGAACGGCACGCGGATCTGGATCTGCTGCGCGCTCTGCAGCTGCGCCGCGGTGATCGAGAACACGTTGCGCGCTGCATCGCCGCCCGTCAGCTGCAATGCCCCGTAGGTCGGGCCGCTGATCGTCCCGTTCGGCGGCAGTTCCGCCAGTTGCGCCGACAGCAGCGCGAGATTCGAGAACGCTTCGTCGAAGGAGAACGGCGCCGGCGCTCGTGTCAGCGTCCCGTGCGGGGTCGAGATCGTGCCGCTCAGCGTCGTCGCGAACGTGACGCTGCCGTTCGCCGCCTGGGCGTTTGATGCCGTCAGCGACCCGCCCGCGATCAGGTCCGCCCGGGCTGGGTCCGGCGAGAGGAGCGTGCCGATGCCGTAGCTCGCGACCGAGACGTCGCCCCCGGCCGCCACCCTCCCTTGGATCTGCGTGTTCGCAACTGTGTAGTTGCCGCGCGTGAAGACGTCATAGGGCGCCGCCGTGCCCAACCCCACGCACTCCTGCGCTTCGGCTCGCGCGGGCACGTCCGCGCCACCGACAAGCGCGCCGATGATCACGAGCAACGCGAGGGAGCGGCGCATCGACGCCTTAGCTACCCCGGGGCTTCAGTGGCGACACGCCGACCTGGACGAATGTTGGACCCGAGTGCGCTGCTGGCCTGGGCATGCGGAGCGCGCACGAACGCGTCAACCCCGCATTCCAATGCGGATCTCCGAGACTGGACTATCGGGACGGCCGGATTCGAACCAGCGACCCCCTGCTCCCAAAGCAGGTGCGCTACCAGGCTGCGCCACGTCCCGAGGCGGTCACCGAGTCTACTGCCACTAGGAGCGCAGCCGATCCATCCAGGCCTCGACTTCCGCGCGCAGCAGCTTGCGCTCGATGCGCCTCGCGCGGGCCTTCTCGCGGATATGGTCGGCGTGGGCCATCGAACGGATGTTCCTGCGCACCTGGGATGAAACGCGCGAGACGGCCGCCAGCGGCCGCTGCTAGCCTCAGCCCCCGCCATGGCCGACGTCCAACCGCTGCGCGCACTGCACTACGACCCCGCCGTCGTCGGCCCGCTCGCCGATGTCGTCGCGCCGCCGTATGACGTGATCGACTCGAGCCAGCGCGCTGCGCTGATCGCGCGCTCGCCGTTCAACGTCGCCGGCGTCGATCTTCCCCAGGGCGAGCCCGACCCGTACGCGACCGCGCGCGAGCTGTTCGAGAGCTGGCAGCTGCAGGGAGCGCTCGTCCGCGACGGCGAGCCGGCCGTCTGGGCGCACACCCAGGACTACTCCGGCCCGGACGGGATTGCGCGCACCCGGCGCGGGTTCTTCTGCCGCGTGCGCATCGAGGAGTACGGCACCGGGCGTGTGCGCCCGCACGAGCGCACCCACCCGGGCCCGAAGGAGGACCGGCTGCGCCTGACGCGGGCGACCCGCGCGAACATCTCGCCGATCTTCTCGCTGTACTCCGACCCGAGCGACGCCGCATGGTCGGCGCTCGCGCCCGCGACGCAGCGGGCGCCGTGGGGCGAGGTCACCGACGCCGACGGCACCGTGCACCGCATCTGGCGCGTGTCCGACGCGCAGGCGATCGCGACGGTGCAGGCGGCCACGCGCGACGCGGAGCTGCTGATCGCCGACGGTCACCACCGCTACGAGACGATGCAGGCCTACGCCGAGGAGATCGGCGGGGCCGGCGAGCACCGCTACATCCTCATGTGCCTCGTCGCGCTCGAGGACCCCGGGCTCACCGTGTTCCCCACCCACCGCCTCGTGGGCGGGCTCGACGATGCGCGCCGCGAGGCGCTCGAGCGCGCGCTCGAGCGCGACTTCGAGATCGGCGACGTGCCGCTCGGGCAGATCACGCCTGAGCCGGGACGGGGGCCGCTCGAGCTGGGCTACTTCGACGGCACGCGCGCCCGGCGCCTGAGGCTCAAGGACCAGTCGATCGCCGACGCGGCGCTCCCCGGGCACTCGCAGGCGTACCGGGAACTCGACACCGGCGTGCTCGAGACGCTGCTGCTGAAGAACGCGCTCGGCCTGAGCGACGATGACATCTCGCATTTCAACGGCATGTACTACGCGCGCGACACCGCCGAGGCGCTCGCGATGGTGCGCTCCGGCGAGTACGACGCTGCGTTCCTGATGCGCCCGACCCCCGTCGAGCAGGTCAGCGAGGTCGCCGCCGCGGGCGAGAACATGCCGCCGAAGTCGACCTATTTCTTCCCCAAGTTGCTGACGGGGCTGCTGTTCAACCCGCTTTCCTAGCCTCACCGGGAGGTATCATCGATGGATAAGGACGATGGCGCGATGAAGGGACCGAGATGAGCGAGACCCACGGGCTGACGCGGATGCACGCCACCGCACGACGCGATGGCACGACGTTCAGGCACACCGTGCAGGTGCGCGAGCACCAGCTGACGGTCGATGAGCCGCTCGAACTCGGCGGCGACGACACCGGGCCCGACCCGCAGGAGCTGCTCGCCGTGAGCCTCGCGTCGTGTACGGCGATCACGATGGAGATGTACGCCTCGCGCAAGGGCTGGGACATCGGCCATGTCGAGGTGGCGGTCGAGTACACGCCCGCCGAGCGCGGCTGCCCGACCAAGTTCCAGCTCGTGATGCGCCTGCCCGACGATCTCCCGGAGGATCAGGTCGAGCGCCTGCGCGTGATCGCCGCGAAGTGCCCCGTGCACCGTGTGCTGGATGGCGAGGTCATGTTCCAGGAGCGCATTGAGCGCGTTCACCTCGCGGCCTGACGCCGCGAGCGGCGGCGCCCCCGACGCTGCTCTCCCCGCAGAGCCCGCCGCGCCGGTGGTGGCGGCCGTGCTCGTCCCGCTGTTTTTCGCGGGCGCGAGCGGCGAGCCGCATCTGGTCCTGACCAGACGGCGTGCCGATCTGCGCAGTCACGCCGGTGAGATCTCCTTTCCGGGCGGTCGCAGCGACGCCGCGGACAGCGACCTGACGGCAACAGCGCTGCGCGAGGCCGAGGAGGAGATCGGCCTCGAACGCGCAGCGGTGCGCATGCTCGCGATGCTGCCGCCGACCTCGACGTTCGTGACGAACTACCTGATCCACCCGTTTGTCGGGCTGGTTCCCGCCGGGGTCGCATGGACGCTGTCGCCGGCGGAGGTCGACTCCGTGCTCGAGCTGCCGCTCGCGTCGGTGCGCGCGGGCCGCACGCGCACACGTATGGAGCGCCGCGGCATCACCTTCGAGACCGATACCTACGTGGTCGAGGACAACCTGATCTGGGGCGCCACCGCACGGATCATCGAGAACCTGCTCGAGCGGATCGACAGCGACCGGGAGCTCGAGTCGCTGCGCACCGGCTCTCACCGCCCGGGCACCTGAGGCGGTGAGAGCCGGACGCGCCTAGCTCGGCTCGGGAACGAGGCGGATGTAGGGGCGCGGCTCCTCCCACCCGTCCGGGTAGGTCTCCTTGGCCTCGTCGTTGGAGACCGAACCGGCGATGATGACCTTCTCGCCTTTCTTCCAGTTGACCGGCGTGGCGACCTTGTGCTTGGCGGTCAGCTGCAACGAGTCGATCACCCGCAGCACCTCGTCGAAGTTGCGCCCGGTCGTCATCGGGTAGACGAAGATCAGCTTGACCTTCTTGTCGGGCCCGATCACGAACACGTTGCGAACCGTCTGGTTGTCCGCCGGGGTGCGCGACGTCGCCTCGCCCGAGGTGTCCGCCGGGAGCATCCCGTAGAGCTTTGAGACGTTGTAGTCGGCATCACTGATGATCGGGTAGTTGGGCGCCGCGCCCTGCGTCTCCTCGATGTCCTTCGCCCACGCCTCGTGGTTGTCGAGCGCGTCGACCGACAGGCCGATGATCTTCGTGTTGCGTGCGTCGAACTCGGGCTTCGCATTGGCCATGTAGCCGAGCTCGGTCGTGCATACCGGCGTGAAGTCCTTCGGGTGCGAGAACAGCACTGCCCAGGAGTCTCCGATCCAGTCGTGGAATTTGATGCGTCCCTCGGTCGTGTCGGCCTCGAAGTCCGGTGCCACGTCGCCAAGTTGCAGAGTCATTTGTGTTCCTTTCTCGGCCGTCAGCCGTCGCGCGTCGCGAAGAGGAGTTGCCGTCGCCTTCGTATAAAACCCGATCGGCTTTAGGGTGATTCACCCTCGCGTCAAGGATAGCGCGAGCGTGCCGCGCCCACGTGCCGCGACGCCGTAGCGGCTGGGACGCTCAGGCGCCGGGCGACCAGCCGGAGAGCCCCGACCAGGCGGCCTCGGTCTGCGACTCGATCGCAGCGGCCGAGGTCTGTCTGGGCCAGAGCCCGCCGGCGATCATCGCCAGCGCGCCGAGCAGCGCGAGCCAGGCGCCCTCGCGCAGCGACAGCGCGATCAGTTCGCCACCCGGAGCCGGCCGCACGACCATGCGGAAGGCGATGCAGGCGGCGGCGACCCCTCCCAGCAGCACGACCGACCCGCCGGCACCGTCGGGAATCGTCGGGACACCGCGCGCCAGCGGGAACAGCGCGTCGAGGAGCGCCAGCCCGGCGAGCACCAGCAGGATGACGTTCAGATCGTGCAGCGCCTGGTGCGCGCTGAGCGTGACGAACTGCCGCCCCGCGAGCCCTCCCAGATTGGCGTCCTCGGTGTTCACCGCGGACTGCAGCGCCGCGTCGCCGTACTGCGACGCGAACTGGCTTCCCGCCTGCTCGACCGCAGCGATCCCGGCGGGCGTGAAGCTGACCCCGTACCACGGCAGGAACACCGACACCGCGAGCAGCACGGCGCCGAGCGCCGACACCAGCAGGCCATATCGGGAGCGATCGCCGGTCATCTCCCGAACACCATCGGTTAGTGCGAACGGATACTTGATCGCGGCGGACGATCAGGCGCGCGCGAGCAGCGACTCGACCGCGCCGGCCGCTGCCGTGAGCCAGGCTGCGCGATCGCCCGGATCTGCGTGCAGATACACGGCCGGTATCTCGTTGCGTGAGGTGATCGCGCGGACGGTCCGCTCGCCCGCGCGCAGATCCTCGGCCGGCGTGGTCGTCCCGCGCGCCTCATAGATCAGGCCGCGCACCGTCGTGTCGATCGCCTGCGTCAGGAACAACTCGAGGCGCGTCCCGTGCAGTGCACCCAGCTCGTGCGGCGGGCCGCTCGCCGCGCCGAGCAGCCAGCACGCGATCGTCACGCTGTCGAGTGCGCCGCGCAGCGTCGCCAGGCGATCGGGCGTGCCGACCCAGCACTCGGCGCCCGCCGCCTCGATCGCCGCCCGTCCCGCCTCGCTGCGCGTCGTGATCCGCACCGCGTGCCCGTCCGCAACCATCGCCCCGGCTAGACCTCGGCCCCTGCAGCCCCCTCCGACGATCAGCACACGGGCCACGGCCACGAATCTTACGGGTGCCCGCCACGAGCGCCCCCGCACCTTCCCCTCCCCTATGATCGGCCGCCGATCATGGCCGACGCTCCGACGCAATCAGGTGACATCGTCACGATGGACAAGATCGTCGCGCTGTGCAAGCGCCGC
The DNA here is from genome assembly GCA_963822245.1 of uncultured Solirubrobacteraceae bacterium. Lineage (GTDB taxonomy): Bacteria > Actinomycetota > Thermoleophilia > Solirubrobacterales > Solirubrobacteraceae > Palsa-744. The sequence continues at coordinate 468,240 of CAWGGR010000002.1, read as the reverse complement.
GGCTTCGTCTTCCCCTCATCGGAGATCTACGGCGGCGTCGGCTCGACCTACGACTACGGCCACTACGGCGTGCTGCTCAAGAGCAACGTCAAGAGCGAGTGGTGGCGCGCGATGCTCCAGCAACGCGACGACATCGTCGCGATCGACTCGGCGATCCTCCAGCACCCGCGTGTGTGGGAGGCCTCCGGCCACCTCGCCGGCTTCACCGATCCGCTCGTCGACTGCAAGACGTGCGGCAAGCGCTACCGCGCCGATCATCTCGAGGACCTCGCCTGCGGACGCAAACCGTCCAAGCACCCGGGTGAGACGGATGAGTGCGAGCTGACCGAGGCGCGCGACTTCAACCTGATGTTCGAGACGACCGTCGGCCCCGTCAAGGAGTCCGGTTCAATCGCCTACCTGCGCCCGGAGACCGCGCAGGGGATCTTCATCAACTTCAAGAACGTGCTGCAGTTCTCCCGCAAGAAGCCGCCGTTCGGGATCGCCCAGGTCGGCAAGTCGTTCCGCAACGAGATCACCCCGGGCAACTTCATATTCCGCACCCGTGAGTTCGAGCAGATGGAGATGGAGTTCTTCGTGCCCCCGGCCGAGGCGCAGCGGTGGTTCGAGCATTGGCTCGCAGAGCGCGAGCGCTGGTACACCGAGCTCGGCATTCGCGCCGATCATCTGCGCCTGCGCGCGCACGAGCCGGATGAGCTCTCGCACTACTCCTCGGGCACGAGCGACGTCGAATACCTGTTCCCGATCGGCTGGTCGGAGCTCGAGGGGATCGCCAACCGCGGCGACTTCGACCTCACCCAGCACGCGAAGTTCTCGGGCGAGAAGCTCGAGTACTTCGACCAGTCCAGCGGCGAGCGCTACGTGCCGCACGTGATCGAGCCGGCCGCCGGCGCCGACCGCGCGACGCTCGCCTTCCTCGTCGACTCCTACGACGAGGAACTCGTCGAGCGCGAGGGCGCGGGCGCGGGCGAGACGCGCACGGTGCTGCGTCTGCACCCGCGGCTCGCGCCGGTCAAGGCGGCGGTGCTGCCGCTCGTCGGCAAGGACGGCCAGCCTGAGCTCGCGCAGAAGGTCCACGATCAGCTGCGCGGCCGCGTGCAATCGGAGTACGACGCCGGCGGGGCTATCGGCAAGCGCTACCGGCGCCAGGATGAGATCGGTACGCCACTGTGCCTTACCATCGACCATCAGAGCACGGAGGACTACACATTGACTTTGCGCGATCGCGACTCGCTGGAGCAGGAGCGCCTGCCGATCGAGGGCATCGCCGACGAGATCGAGCGGCGCATCAACGCGCCCTGGAAGACACCCAAGTAGAAGAGGAGCAGATGGACTTCGACCTGACTGACGAGCAGCGCCTGATCAAGGACACCGCGCGCGAATTCGCCGACAAAGAGATCGTCGTGCAGTCGCGCGAAAACGCCCGCAACCACCACTTCGACCTGGAGATGGTCAAGAAGGTCGCCGACCAGGGCTACCTCGGCGCGGTCGTCCCCGAGGAGTACGGCGGCGCCGGCCTCGACTACCTCAGCTACGGGCTCGTCGTCGAGGAGATCGGGCGCGCGGACTCCTCGATCAGGACGGTCATCTCCGTGCAGACCTCGCTTGTCTGCTCGGGCATCCTGCGCTACGGCAGTGAGGAGCAGAAGCACAAGTACCTGCCGATGCTGTGCTCCGGGGAGTGGCTCGGCTGCTTCGGCCTGACCGAGCCCGACACCGGCTCCGACGCCGCCAACCAGAAGACGCGCGCGACCAGGACGGACTCCGGCTGGGTGATCAACGGCGCGAAGATGTGGATCTCGATGGCGAGCCACGCGAAGGTCGCGCTGATCTTCGCGCAGACCGACCCCGCGCTCGGCTACAAGGGGATCGCGTGCTTCCTCGTCGACACCGAGCACCCCGGCTTCACGACGCAGGTGATCGAGCACAAGATGGGCCTGCACGCCTCCGACACCGCATCGATCTCACTCGAAGACGTCGAGGTCACAGACGACCAGATGCTCGGCAACGTCGGTGACGGCTTCAAAGTCGCGCTCTCGAACCTCGAGTCCGGGCGCTACTCGGTTGCCTGCGGCGCGGTCGGCATCTGCCAGGGCTGTGTCGAGGAGTCGGTCAGGTACGCCAAGGAGCGCGAGCAGTTCGGCAAACCGATCGCGAGCTTCCAGCTGGTGCAGGCGATGATCGCCGAAATGGTGCTCAAAACGGATGCCTCGCGGATGCTCGCCTGGCGCGCCGGGTTCCTCAAGGATCAGAAACGGCCGAACTCGCTGGAGACATCGATCGCCAAGCTGCACGCGACCGAAGCGTCGCTCGAATGCGCGAACCTCGCGATCCAGATCCACGGCGGCGCCGGCTACGTCGACGATCACCCGGTCGAGCGCTACTTCCGCGACGCGCGCGTGACGACGATCTATGAGGGCACGTCACAGGTGCAGCAGATGCTGATCGGCCGCGCGATGACGGGCATCAACGCGCTCGTTCCCTCCTGAGCGCCGCGTCGGGACGAGCTCGATGCCAGCGGCCGCGATGACAAACGAAGACCCGCAGGCCGGCTCCGCCGGCGGCGGCGCGCGCGCCGCGCAGATCATCGGCGTGCTCGGCGCCGGCACGATGGGCGCCGGCATCGCGCAGCTTGCGTGCAGGTCGGGCGCGCGCACGATCCTCTTCGACCCGATCCCAGACGCGCTCGCGCGCGGCGTCGAGAAGCTCAAGGACGGCTTCGAGAAAGACGCCGCGCGCGGCCGTCTGACGGCGGCCGAGGCCGCGGCCGGCGTCGCGCGGCTGGAGGTCGCCGCGGACATGACCGCGCTCGCGCCGTGCGAGCTGATCATCGAGGCGGTGCCCGAGCGGATCGAGCTCAAGCACGAGATCTACAGCCGCCTGTGCGAGATCGTCGGCGAGGACTGCGTGCTTGCGAGCAACACCTCCTCGCTGCTCGTGACCGCGATCGCCGCCACGGCGACGCTGCCCGAGCGCGTCGTCGGAATGCACTTCTTCAACCCCGCGCCGGTGATGAAGCTGCTCGAGGTCGTCGCCGGCGTGGAGTCCGCCGAGCGCGCGCTCGCGCTGGCGGTCGCGACCGGTGAGGCGATGGGCAAGACGGTCATTCGCGCCAAGGACGGGCCGGGCTTCATCGTCAACCGCTGCAACCGCCCGTTCGGCCTCGAGTCGCTGCGAATGCTGCAGGAGCAGATCGCAGACGTCGAGACGATCGACCGCATCTGCCGGATGGAGGGCGGGTTCAGGATGGGCCCGTTCGAGCTGATGGACCTGGTCGGCGTCGACACCGGCTTTGAGATCTCGAAGAGCTTCTACGAGCAGGGCTTCGGCGAGCCGCGCTGGCAGCCCTCGCTGATCGCCGCGCGCTACGTCGCCGCCGGCCTGCACGGGCGCAAGAGCGGCCGCGGCTACTACAACTACTCCGACCCGCTCGCCGGTGGCACGGGGCACCGCCCGGATGACCCTGCGCCGATCGCCGGCGGCGCGGCCGGCGAGGGCGTCGTCGTGATCGCCGGCGCCGGTGTGATCGCGGACGAGCTGCGTGCGTCCGCGGCCGCGGCCGGCTATGAGGTGCGCAGTCCCGACGCGCCGAGCGAGGAGGCGCTGCCGGCGCTCGTGATCGACTGCGACTGCAGGCCCGGGCTCGCGCACACGGGACTCGCGGGCGAGGGCGCCGCAGCTGACCGGGGGGCGCGGCTGCTGCTCTGCGCGCACGGCTCGCTGTCCGCGCTCGACCCCGGCGGCAGCGCGATCGGCTTCCACGTGCTGCCGCCATTCGGCGACGCGGGCCTCGTCGAGCTGACCCGCTGCGACACCTCCTCGCCGCTCGTCGGCGAGCGCAGCGAGCGCTTCTTCAACACGCTCGGCAAGCATGTCGTGTGGGTCGGCGACGCACCGGGCCTCGTGCTCGGGCGGATCGTCTGCCAAGTGATCAACGAGTCGGCGTTCGCGCTCGGCGAAGGCGTCGGCGAGGCGCGCGACATCGACCTTGGCATGCTCCTCGGTCTGAGCCATCCGCATGGCCCGCTCGAGTGGGCCGACACGATCGGCCTCGATCACGTGACGGCGGTGCTCGAGGCGCTCTGCCGCGAGTATGGCGAGGAGCGCTACCGCACCGCGCCGGCGCTGCGTAAGCTGCTCGCCTCCGGACGCCGCGGGCGCGCCAGCGGCGCCGGCTTCTTCGACTACCCCGCCGGCTGAGCGGCGCCCTCAAGCGCGCGCTTGCGCGCGTCGATAGGAGCCTCGTGCGTACGAGGCTGGGTCAACTCGCGGCCCTCTGCTGTGCCGTCGCCGTGTTCCCCTCGCCGGCACAGGCCATCCGGCTAACGCCGATCGCGCTGAGCGTGCACCCCACCGACCTGCCCGGCTACGCCGGTGCGAAGGTGGCGCGTCACGTCGAGCGCTCGGTCCGCCGGTTCGGCGAAGAAAGCGGCCAGCCGGTCGCTGCACTGGAGCGCTTCCGCTTCAGCTTTGCGGTCACCGAGCTGTTCGGCGGCGAGGACGGCGTCGTCGCCTCGAACGCCGCTGTATTCGGCTCGCGACGCGGCGCCCGCTGGCTGCTCGGGCGCGAACTCGCGCGCCTAACGACGCCGCGGCGGCACGTCCGCTTCGCGGTCCACGCGATCCCCGGCGCGAGCGCGATCGAAGAGATCCTCAAGCCGGGTGAAAAGGGCGAGGTACGTGAAGTCTTTGCCGCCGGCGTGATGTTCTCGACCGGTCGCTGCTTTGCGCTCGTGGACATGGGCGGAGCGCCCCCCGGTGAAGCGCCGGCACCTCTGCCCGGCGGACCGCCCGGGGCGCCGGCGGGCACGCTCGAAGCGACCATCCGCAGCGACGTGACGCGCGCTGCGCTGGCGCTCTACCGGCGCGGTAGGCACGCCTGTGCGCTCCCGCGCGCGAGCGCCGGCTAGCTACTCGTTGACGGCGCCCACTGCGCCTCGGCGAGGTCGCCCTCGGGCATCCCCTTGGGGGTCGCGAGGTTGGGCGTGTCGCGCAGATACCACTCGGCATCCAGGGCCGCCTGGCATCCGGATGCGGCGGCGGTGATCGCCTGGCGGTAGGTGTGGTCGACGAGGTCGCCCGCGGCGAACACGCCGGGACGATTCGTGCGCGTCGAGCGGCCCTGCGTGATCACGTAGCCCTCGTCGTCGGTGTCGATCTGCTCGGCGACGATCGCCGACTGCGGCTCGTGGCCGACCGCGATGAACGTCCCGGAGACCGGGATCGTCAACTCCTCGCCCGTCTCCGTGTTGATCAGGTCGGCGGTGCCCAGCGTGCCGTTCTCGCCGCACACGAACTCCTTGACCTTGTACGGCGTCAGGAACTCGATGTTCGGCTGCGAGCGCGCGCGCTCGAGCATGATCTTCGAAGCGCGGAACTCCTCGCGACGGTGGATGATCGTGACCTTCGAGGCGAACTTGGAGAGGAAGATCGCCTCCTCCATCGCCGAGTCGCCGCCGCCGACTATGACGGTCGGCTTGTCCCTGAAGAACGCAGCGTCGCAGGTCGCGCAGTAGCTGACGCCGCGGCCCGCGAGCTCCTCCTCGCCGACGACGCCGAGTTTCTTGTGCTCGGCGCCCATCGCGAGCACGACCGTGTGTGCGCGATGCTCGACATCGCCCACCCAGACACGATGAACGCCGCCGGGCTCGCCTGCTAGCTCGACGCGATCGGCCTGCTCGGTCACCAGCCGCGCGCCGAAGCGCTCGGCCTGCTCGCGGAACTTGCTCATCATCTCCGGGCCCATCACGCCCTCGGGGAAGCCCGGGTAGTTCTCGACGTCGGTTGTCTGCTGGAGCAGGCCGCCCCAGGCGAAACCCTCGATCACGAGCGGCTTGAGATTCGCGCGCGCGGTGTAGAGCGCGGTCGTGTACCCGGCCGGCCCGCTGCCGATGACGATCACGTTCTCGATGTCGCTCATCTCATCTCCTTGGGTCACTTTACTTTATGAAGTATAGCATCGCGTCGCTGGATCTTCGCACGCTCAGGACCCGTGCAGCGCAGCCTCCGGGGCGCCCGCGCCGTCGCGCTCGGCGCCGACCGGCTCGCGCCAGCGTGCAACTGTTTTGCGCAGCTGGAAGTACGCGATCGCCCCCGGCAGCGTCGGCAGCCAGAACGAGATCGCGCGATAGGAGAGCACCGCCAGCACAGCGAGTTCGACGTTCACGCCGAATGCCGCGAAGGCGCCGATCATCCCACCCTCGACGCCGCCGAAGCCGCCGGGAAGCGGCAGCAGGTTGCCGAGCATGCCCAGGAAGTAGGACATCACGATCACCGCGAACGGCGGCGGCGAGCCAAACGCGTGGAACATCGCCCACAGCACCGAGATGTCAAAGCCCCACCACGCGACCGCGCCGAGCAGGCCGATGTCGCGCTCGCGGATCAGCTCGAGCGCGGCGCGAACGCCGCTGGCGGCGAGCGCCGGCGCGGTCACCGCGCGCGCGATGAAGTGCGCGGAGCGCCCCGAGCCCGACGCCGAGCGTTGCAGGCGCCGCTCGAGATCGCCGGGAAGCAGCGCCATCGCGCCCGCGCCCGTCAGCAACACGAGCGCGACCAGCGCCGGCACGAGGGTGATCGCAACCGAGCCGCCGCCCGGGAACAGGCCGACCGCCAGGCCGATCCCGCAGACGATCACGGCGCCCGCGTAGATCACATACAGCAGCACGAGGAACGCGACCATCCGCGAGGCGACCATCCGCGGCTCCATCCCCGAGCGGCGCACCGCCCAGGCGGTCAATGCGACGCCACCGGCGCCCGCCGTAGCGAACAGGCGCGTCGCGGCCAGCCCGGCCATCGTGATCTCATAGCTCGCGCGCCAGTCGATCCGATCGTTCCCGCCACCGTCGCGGCTCACGAACACCGCGCGGAACAGCACGATGTAGCCGGCGAACGAGAGCAGCTCGAGCACGATCCCGGCGGCCACCCACCAGCTGTCGCCACGCTCCAGGCGGTCGACCGTCGTCCCAGCGCCGGCGAGCTTCGGCAGCACTAGGTACAGGAACGCGAGCCCCGAGACGACGAACAGGGCGAACGTCACGATCTGCCGCCGCGTCAGCAGGACACGCGGCATCTCCTCGTCGGGCGCGCCCGCAGCGTGCCCGCGCGCAAGCCGTGCATCCTCCGCGAGCTCCGCGTGAGCCGCCTCCCCGCCGGCCATCTTGTGTGCGCTCACCCCCTTTCCTTCAGATCGCCTCGTGCGCCATCTCCTCGAGGGCAGCGACCGCACGGCCGATGCCGGCGAGCACCGGTTGCGCCCGCGGCCCCCAGTGATGCACCGCGCCGCTCAGCGCCGCCCCGGCCAGCAGGTCGATGAGGTAGTGCTCTCCCAGATACACCAGCGCGAAGCCCAGCGTCGCCGCGTAGGTGAAGCCGAGCGCTCCTGCCACCGGGCCCACCTCAGCGAGCAACAGCGCGGCCATCACGGATGTGGCGAAGTGCAGAGAGGGCATCGCAGCCAGAGGGTTGCCTCCGAACACACTGTAGAGCGAGCCCCAGCCGTCCTTCCAGAACACCTCGCCGTACTCGACCATCATCCGTCTGACCGGCGGGCTGTCGTCGAGCTCCTGCGCCGCCGGATACCACGGCGGCGCGGTCGGCGCCAGCCAGTAGATGCCCGCGCCGATGTTGAAGACCGCGTAGGTCATCACCGCGGCCCGCGTGAAGCGCTCGGGCCGGCGCGCGAGGATGTACAGCACCGACCCGTGCGGGACCGCGAACCAGCTCCAGTGCGCCCATACGAGCACGCGATCGCGCGCTCGCCACTCGGGCTGCTCTTCGCGCGTGCGCGCGAGCGCCCGCTGCAGGCGCACCGTCGGCAGCTCGCCCGCGCCGAGCATCCGGTCGAGCACGATCGGATACCTCAGATGCACGCGCCGCCGCTGCGCATCAGGATCGTCATGCGGCGTCTTGTAGGCCGCCAGATAGGCCCACATCTGCAGCGTGCAGGCAGCGACATCGCGCGTGCGCGAGCGCCGGACGGCGACGCACAGCCCGAGCGGCGCCGCGTACGCGACGGCCTGGACGACGAGCGGTGGCGCGCTGACGCGCTTGCGCGCCAGCGGCGCGATCGCGCCCGCCGCCACGACCCCCCAGGCGGTTGCTCTGATCGCCTTAGGCAGCCGCACTGGGCAGGGAGTATATGAGCCGCCCGCACGGCTCATCCGCGGGCCGCGGGCGCTAGTCGCCGCCGAGCAGCGCAGCAGCCGGCGCCGCCGCCGCCACCAGCGCAGCAATCACCGCGCTGCCCTCATCCGCCTCCGGATGCCACTGCACGCCGAGCACGAAGCGCCGTCCGGGCAGCTCGATCGCCTCGGGCACGTCGTCGAGCTCGGAGACGCCGCTCACGAGGAGCCCGTCGCCGAGCCGGGCGACGCCCTGATGGTGATGGGATCTCGTCGTGTGCACGCTCTCGCCGGCGGCACGCGCGGCGAGCGTGCCCTCGAGCAGCGTGACGTCGTGCTCGGCGCCGTCGAAGCTGCCGAGCACGCGCCGGTGCTCCTCGTGGCCGACGTGACCGGGCAGGTGCTGGATCAGCGTGCCTCCGCGCGCGACGTTGATCAGCTGCATCCCCCGGCAGATGCCGAGGAGCGGCAGGTCGCGCTCGATCGCCGCGCGCACGAGCGCCACTTCGAAGGCGTCGCGCGCCGGCACCGTGTCGATGGTCTCCGGCTGCGCCGCCTCGCCGTAGGAGGCCGCATCGATGTCGGCGCCGCCGGCCAGCACGAGCCCGTCGAGCAGCCCGAGCAGCTGCTCGGGCTCGCGCTCGGAGCGCTCGTCGGGCGGCAGCATCAACGCAAGCCCTCCCGCGCGCTGGATCGCTTCGATGTAGTTGCTCGGAAGCAGCGCCGCCGGCTGCTCCCAGACGCTCCAGCTCGCCCGCTCGAGCGCGGTGCAGATGCCGATCACAGGACGTCGCATCCTCGACACCATAGGATCAACGCGCCTGCGAGCACGACTGCACCCGCCCGCGCACCGACCTGCACGACGAGAGGAGACCCATGAGCGAGCTCGACCTCCAGCTTGAGAGCGTGAACATGCGCTTCGATGACGGCGCCGCGACGATCGAGCTGAACCGCCCGCAGGCGCTGAACGCCTGGAACGCCCAGCTCGGCGCCGACCTGCTCGCCGCCCTCGGGCAGGCCGCCGCCGATGACGCCGTGCGCGCGGTGATCGTCACCGGCGCAGGGCGCGCCTTCTCCTCCGGCGCGGACCTCAAGGACATGAGCGGCGGGCAGACCACGCCCGACGGGCGCCCGGACGTCTATAGGACGTTGACCGAGCGCTACCACCCGATCATGGAGACGATCCGCGAGATGGGCAAGCCGGTGCTCGCCGCGGTCAACGGCCCGGCCGTCGGCATCGGCTGCTCGCTCGCGCTCTGCTGCGATCTGATCATCGCCGCCGAGAGCGCGTACTTCCTGCTCGCCTTCGTCAACATCGGGCTCGCGCCCGACGGCGGCTCCTCGCTGTTCGTGCCGACCCGCATCGGCATGGCGCGCGCGACCGAGCTCGCGATGCTCGGCGAGAAGCTGCCCGCCGCGAAGGCGCTCGACTGGGGCCTGATCAACCGTGTCGTCGCCGACTCCGAGCTCGAGCGCGAGACCGCGTCGCTCGCCGCGCGGCTTGCGGCCGGCCCGACCCGCTCCTACGCCGGGGCCAAGCGCCAGCTCAACAACTGGCTGTACGCGCGCATGTCCGAGCAGCTCGAGCTCGAGGCTCAGATCCAGCAGGAAATGGCCGGCAGCGACGATTTCGTCGAGGGCGCGACGGCATTCGTCGAGAAGCGCGCGGCGCGCTTCTCCGGGAGCTGAAGGCCTCGTGGCAAACGTCATCAAGCGCGTCCGGTCGCGGCCTGAATAGAATCCCCGCCGCCTTGGGCCATCTGCTCTCTTCCACGCTCGCGTTCTTCACGCCGCTGCCCGGCCATTCGCCGAACGCGGTAAACAGCAACGACCTCTACAAGATCACGCTCGCGATCGCGCTCGTGATCTTCATCGCCGTCGAGGGCGCGCTGATCTACGCGCTCGTCAAGTTCCGCGCACGTAAGGGCGCCGTGCCGGCGCAGATCCGCGGCAACACGCGGCTCGAGTTGGGCTGGACCGCCGGTGCCGCCGTGATCCTCGTCGCACTCGCCGTGCTGACGTTCGCGAAGCTCGGCGGGATTCAGGACCCGCCGAACTCGAGCCCGGACGGGCTCGCGCAGGTCGGGCAGAGCGGCCTGCTGTACGCGAGCACCGAGCGCAAGCTGCCGCCGAACGGCAAATCGCTGAACATCCAGGTGATCGGGCGCCAGTACATCTGGCAGTTCGTCTACCCCGGCGCGAGCGAACCGGACGGCCTCGGCGCGCCCTATTCCTATGAGCAGATGGTGATCCCGACGAACACGACCGTCACGCTCGACATCGTCTCCTCGGACGTCGTGCACTCCTGGTGGATCCCCGAACTCGGCGGCAAGTTCCAGGCCGTCCCCGGCTACCACAACTACACCTGGATGAAGGTCTCCAAGCCCGGCGTCTACCGCGGGCAGTGCGCGATCCTCTGCGGACGCGGCCATGCGCGCATGATCGCGAGCGTCAAGGCCGTGCCGCCAGCCCAATTCGAAGCGTGGCTCTCCTACCAGAAGAAGCTGATCGCCGAAGCCAACGCCGCGGCCAAGGTCGCCCGCTCGAAACTGAACGCGCAGACCGGCGCCGGACAGGTCGAAAACCCCTAGGAACCCAGGAGACCAGCGCACGCCATGGCCACCTACGTAGCCCCCATCCCGCAGATCAGCACCCACAGCGCAGAGCGCGAGGCGAGCGGCTGGACGAGTTGGCTTACGACGACCGACCACAAGCGGATCGGGATCATGTACATGGTCACGACGTTCGTGTTCTTCTGCCTCGGCGGCGTCGAGGCGCTGATGATCCGCCTGCAACTCGGCGCGCCGGACAACACGCTCGTCACGCCCGAAATCTACAACCAGCTGTTCACGATGCACGGCACGACGATGGTCTTCCTGTTCGTCGTGCCGATGATGGCCGGCCTGGGCAACTACTTCCTGCCGCTGATGATCGGCGCGCGCGACATGGCCTTCCCGCGCCTCAACGCGCTGTCGTTCTGGCTGCTGCTCGCCGGCGGCATCGTCTTCTACTCGTCCGTCTTCTGGCACCCGCCGGAAGCGGGCTGGGTCAGCTTCGTGCCGCTCGCGAACGCGACCTACTCACCGAGCGGCGGCGAGGACGCATGGATCTACCTGATCCACCTGACCGGGCTCTCTTCGCTGATCGGCGCCGTCAACTTCTACGCAACGGTCGCCAACATGCGCGCGCGCGGGATGAGCTGGGGAAGGCTGCCGCTGTTCGTGTGGACGATGCTGACGTACTCGGTGCTGCTGATCCTCGCGCTGCCGGTGGTCGCCGCGGCGGTCACGATGCTGCTCACCGAACGGCATTTCGGAACCCACTTCTTCGACGCCGCCCAGGGCGGCTCGCCGATCCTCTGGCAGCACCTGTTCTGGTTCTTCGGGCACCCCGAGGTGTACATCATGGTGCTCCCCGGCTTCGGCGTGATCTCGGAGATCCTGCCGGTGTTCGCGCGCAAGCCGATCTTCGGCTACAAGGCGATCGCCGCCTCGACCGTCGCGATCGCGTTCCTCGGCTTCCTGACATGGGCTCACCACATGTTCACCGCCCCGATTCCAGAGGCGATCCTCGTGTTCGTGATGCTCAGCTCCTACCTGATCGCGGTGCCCACCGGCGTCAAGATCCTCAACTGGGTCGCGACGCTGTGGCGTGGCACGATCGAATTCAAGACACCGCTCCTGTTCTGCGTTGGTGCGATCGCGATCTTCCTGATCGGCGGCATCTCGGGTGTGTTCCTGGCGACCTTCCCGATCGACTGGCAGGTCAACGAAACCTACTTCGTGGTCGCCCACCTGCACTTCGTCCTGCTGGGCGGCGCCGTGCTGCCGATCTTCGGCGCGATCTACTACTGGTTCCCGAAGATCACCGGGCGCATGCTCGGCGAAGGACTTGGCAAGCTCAGCTTCTACATGATGTTCCTCGGCATCCTCGTGACGTTCATGATCCAGCACGTGATCGGACTTGACGGCATGCCGCGGCGCGTGTACGAGTACCCGGACGTGGGCCATCTCGCGCTTTACAACCTGATCTCGACGATCGGCTCGTTCATCCTCGGCGCCGGCGTGCTCGCGACGGTGATCAACGTCTACCGCAGCCTCAAAGTCGGCGTCATCGCCGGACCGGACCCGTGGAAGGCGAACACGCTCGAGTGGTTCACCCCCTCCCCGCCCCCGGCCAACAACTTTGACACCCTGCCGCTGGTCCGCTCGACCGAACCGATGAAGGACATCCGCCGCGAGATCGAGCATCGGAGCGCCGACGCGGGCTCGCCGGCGACCGTCCCCGCGGGCGCCAGGCAGGTAGGCGTGTAGTGAGCCTCACGCCCGCCACCGGTCTCGTTCCGCGGATCGACGCGGCCGCTGTCGGGATCGCGCCGCGCACGCGCCGGCTGCTCGCCGACTACCTCGAGCTGACCAAGCCGAAGGTGCAGTCGCTGCTGCTGCTGACGACGATCGCGACGATGTACGTCGCCGGCGATCCCTCCGCGCTGCTGGTCGCGCTGACCTGCCTCGGCGGATACCTCTCGGCGGGCGGCGCCGGCGCCGTCAACCACTGGTTCGACCGGGACATCGATGCGCGCATGGCGCGCACCGCGACGCGGCCGATCCCCGCCGGGCGGATCTCACCGCGCGCCGCGCTCACGTTCGGCTGCACGCTCGCGCTGCTGTCGCTGCTCGAGCTGTCGCTGCTCGTCAATCCGCTCGCGGCCGCGCTGTCGTTCTCCGGCTTCCTCGGCTACGTCTTCATCTACACGATCTGGCTGAAGCGGCGCACGCCGCAGAACATCGTCATCGGCGGCGCCGCCGGCGCGGTCCCGCCGCTCGTCGGCTGGGCGGCGGTCACCGGCTCGGTCAGCGGCCTCGCGGTGATCCTGTTCTTCATCGTGTTCTTCTGGACGCCCCCGCATTTCTGGGCGCTGTCGCTGCTGATGAAGGACGAGTACCGCAAGGTCGGCGTGCCGATGCTCCCGGTCGTCCGCGGCGAGCAGGAGACACGGAGGCAGATCCTGCTGTATGCGGTGCTGCTCTACGCGGTCACCCAGCTGCCGTTCTGTGCCGGCGGGCTCGGCTCGATCTACCTCGCCGCCTCGCTGCTGCTCGGCCTCGGCTTCATCGCCGGCGCCGTCCGCCTGTACCGCCGCGCCGACCGCCGCTCGGCGCTGCAGCTGTATCTGTTCTCGCTCGCCTATCTGGCGCTGCTGTTCTGCGCGATGGTCGCCGATGTCCACCTCTAGGCCGGCACCCGCGCGGCGCCTCAGCGCATGCAGGAGGTATCTTCTCTCGCCATGATGACCCGCCGCCTGGCCCGCAAGAACATCCGCACCGGCCTGATCGTGTGCGCGATCAGCATGTTCATGTTCGGCATCACGTTCGTCGTCGCCGCCGTCTACATCTCATGAGCGCCGTCGACCCCGAGGTCCCGCCTTCGGGCGAGGAGATCCATCTCCCCGGCCCGAGTGTGCTGCCGGTGCTGACCGCGCTCGGGATCACGCTTGCGCTCGTCGGCGTCACAACGTTCATCGAGCTGACAGTGATCGGCCTGCTCCTGACGCTCGTCTGCGTCATCCGCTGGATCAAAGACACGCGCCGCGAAGTCAACGAGCTACCGCTCGAAGCGCACAGCGACCGCTGAGCGCGGCGGGCCGCCCGACACTGGAACGACGACGGGCGCGGTACCCCAGGCCGCGCCGATCGCCGCACGCACCCGCGCATGCCCGCCCGGCGCGGACATGCGCCCCTCAGCCGACCGCCACCCGCCCTGGAACCGGGCAGATCGCGCCGTCGTCGGTCCAGCAGCGGACGATGTCGCGAACCGACAGGATCCCGACCGTCTCGCCCTCGTGCAGCACGATCAGGTGTCGGAAGGCGCCGCGCACCATCGTCGCCGCGGCCTCCTCCAGCGACCAGTCCGGCGCCGCGAAGACGACGTCGCGAGTGAGGTGCTCGGCGACCATCTCGAAATCGGGATCCTGCCCGCCGCCGATCGCGAGCAGGATGTCGCGCTCGGTGATGATCCCGGGCCCGTTCCCGTCGGGGTCCATCACGACCGCCGCGCCGACGTTGCGCTCGGACATCAGCCGCGCGACCTCGCGCAGGCTGTGGCCGGGCCCGACCGTCAGGACCCTGTGGGTCATTCCTTCATCTACGTGCATCGCTCGCCTGGCCTTCCCGCTCAGACTCCCGCCGGATAGTCATCACCGTCGCGCCACCCACGCTTTCGCCTCGAAAACAAGCCCTTCAACGCACTTGCAACTATTGCCTCAATCTAGTGCGTGAGGGTGTCGACGTCAAGGGCCGAGCGGTCCGGGGACGCAGGCATTAGGATCACGGCCCGATGCACAGCACCCTCGCCGCAAACTCCGCCAGGACAGCCCGCCGATGAGCAGGCAGCGCTCGCTCGCGCTCGCCGCCACGCTCTCCGTGATCGCGGTCGCGATCGGCGTCGTCCTCAGCTACAAGATCCACTGGTTCCCGGTGCAGGCCTCGACGCAGGCCAAGAACACCGACCGCTTCTACCACGTGCTCGTGCTCTCGACGATCCCGATCTTCGTGCTCGTCGTCGCCGTGATCCTGTACTCGGTCTGGCAGTTCCACATGAAACCCGGCGAGGAGCTCAAGGACGGCCCGCCGATCCACGGCAACACGCGCCTCGAGGTCTTCTGGACGGCGATCCCGACGGTGCTGCTGCTCAGCATGGTCGCGTACTCGTTCGTCGTGCTCAAAGAAAACGAAAAGAAGCCGGCCCGCGAGATCCAGGTGGGAGTCACCGGGCAGCAGTTCGCCTGGACCTACCAGTACCCGCCGTCGGTGACCGGCGGAGCGCCGCTGGAGAGCGACCAGCTGTACCTGCCCGACAACGAGTCGGTCGAGTTCAACCTGCGCTCCAAGGACGTCATCCACGCGTTCTGGATCCCCGCCTTCCGCATCCAGGAGGACGTCGTGCCGGGGATCGTCACGCACTGGCGCGCGACGCCCGACCGGATCGGCTCCTATCCGGTCGTCTGCAACCTGCTCTGCGGCCTCGGGCACTCGCTGATGCGCTCGACCGCGCACGTGGTGCCGGAAGCGCAGTTCAAAGCGTGGATCAGGAGCCAGGAGAGCGCCAGCACGAGCACCACCGGCGGTGGCTCCACAGCCGACGGCTCTGGGGGATAATGTGCGGCACGCGATGACCGGTCCAAGGGGAGCAACACGCTGATGGCCGCGAAATTCCGCGCACCGGGCTTCTACCGCGCAAGCTGGCTGATGGTCGCCGCGGTCGGCTTCGCGGCCGCCCTGACATGGCTCGTGCGCATGGCGACGGGGCACCAGACGTTTGCGCACTACCTCTCCGGCGACGCGATCACGACGGTCTCGCTGATCGTCGTGCCGCTCGCGTTCCTCGTCGGGATCGGCGGCTTCGACTACTGGTTCTACTGGGCCAGCGGCCGTCCGACGCGGCCCGAGGATCACTCGGGCCACGGCGCGTACTCGTGGAAGGACTACTTCCGCATCAACACCGACCACAAGGTGATCGGCGTCCAGTACACGATCAACTCGTTCGTGTTCCTGCTGATCGGCGGCCTGATCGGGATGATGATGCGCGCCCAGCTCGCGCAGCCCGGCTCGCAGTTCGTCGACGCGAACACCTACAACGGCCTGTTCTCGGTTCACGCGACGCTGCTGATCTTCCTGTTCATCATCCCGGTGTTCGCCGGCCTCGGCAATTTCGTCATCCCGCTGATGATCGGCGCGCCGGACATGGCCTTCCCGCGTCTGAACGCGCTGTCCTTCTGGCTGCTGCCGGTCGCCGGCGTGATGATGCTCTCGAGCTTCCTCGCCCCCGGTGGCGCCTTCGCCGACGGCTGGACCGCGTATGCGCCGCTGTCGATCAACGCGCCGATCGGGCAGACGTTCTTCTCGATGGGCGTGCAGTTCGCGGGCGCCTCCTCGATCATGACCGCCCTCAACTTCCTCGTCACGATCATCACGATGCGCGCGCCCGGAATGAGCTTCTTCCGCATGCCGCTGCTCGTGTGGGCGAACTTCGCGACCTCGCTGCTGGTCGTGATCGCCACCCCGTTCATCGCCGCGTCGCAGTTCTTCATCCTGCTCGACCGCGCGCTCGGCTTCAACTTCTTCAACGCGGCCAAGGGCGGAGACGTGCTGATGTACCAGCACGTCTTCTGGTTCTACTCGCACCCGGCCGTCTACATCATGATGTTGCCCGGCTTCGGGATCATCAGCGAAATCATCGCCGTGAAGTCGCGCAAGCCGATCTTCGGGTACCGCATGATGGCGTTCTCGCTGCTCGCGATCGTCGGGCTCGGGTTCACCGTCTGGGCGCACCACATGTTCACGTCCGGGATGGCCGCATGGATCCGTATCCCGATGGCCGTCACGACGTGCATCATCGCCGTGCCGACCGGCATCAAGATCTTCTCGTGGCTGGCGACGCTGTGGCGCGGCGTGCTGCACCTCGACACCTCGATGCTGTTCGCGCTCGGCTTCCTGACGACGTTCACGCTCGGCGGGATCAGCGGCGTGATGCTCGCGATGATCCCGTTCGACATCCACGTCAGCGCGACGTACTTCATCGTCGCGCACATCCACTACGTGCTGTTCGGCGGCTCGCTGATGACGATCTACGCCGGCGTCTACTACTGGTTCCCGAAGATGACCGGGCGGATGTACGACGAGCGTCTCGGCAAATGGCATTTCTGGACGACGTTCGTGTTCTTCAACCTGACGTTCGGGCCGATGCACATCCTCGGCCTGCAGGGCATGCCGAGGCGGGTCGCCACCTACGCCGCCAAGTTCGCCGACCTCAACCTGTTCATCTCGATCATGAGCTTCGGGCTCGGCCTGAGCACGCTGATCTTCGTCTACAACATGGTCACGAGCTGGCGCGGAGGGCCGAAGGCGGCCTCGAATCCATGGCGCGGCATGACGCTCGAGTGGCAGGTCTCATCGCCGCCGCCGGTGTTCAACTTCGACCGCCTGCCGACCGTCGTCGGGGGCCCCTACGAGTACGGCGTCCCGGGCGCGATCCACGGCATGTTCGCGCCCCCTGCGACCGCGACGGCGGGCGCGGGCGTCGTGCGGGCACCGAGCCAATGAGCGGGAGGGAGAAGCCGTGAAGGAAGTCCTTGTCGTTGCCAACCGCACGCTCGGCGGCGCAAAGCTGCTCGAGGCCGTGCGCGCGCGCGCGAACGAGGGCGATGCCGTCCGCTTTCGCCTCGTGGTGCCTCGCAGCAACCCCTCCGACGGTCTCGTGATCTACGACGAAGCGGTCCGCGAATCGGCGCAGGTGCGCGTCGACCTCGCGCTCTCCGCGGTTGCCGCCGAGGGCATCGAGGCGACCGGCGAAGTCGGCGACCCCGACCCGTTCTCGGCGACGCTCGACGCCGTCGCCGCGCGGCGGCCGGATGAGATCATCATCTCCACACACCCGGCGACACAGTCGGGCTGGCTGCGGCGCGACCTGATCGAGCGGATCGAAAACGCGACCGGCCTGCCGGTCGAGCACATCGTCATCGACCTCGAGCACGAGGGGCTGCCCTTCAAGGTGACGCTCGTGCTCGCCAACAAGACCTCGAGCGGCGCCGAGCTGGTCGAGCACCTGAAGTCCAAGACCGTGCCCGGAGAGCAGCGCCTGTTCATCGCTGTCGTACCGCTCAGCGACGGCGGCGGCAGCGCTCCGAGAGAGGCGCGCGCGCGGCTCGCGAGCATGCTCGACCGCCTCGGCTCGGCTGACCTGCTCAGCTCGGGCATGATCGGCGACCCCGACCCCTACACCGCGGTGCTCAACGCGCTCGAGCTGTTCCGCGTCGATGACATCGTGATCTCGACGCTCCCGAACGAGCGCTCCGGCTGGCTGCGTGCGGACCTGATCGAGCGCGTGCGCAACGCGACCGCCGCGCACGTCGAGCACGTCGTCGTCGATCCGCAGGCCGCCGCGACGACCGCGCAGGCCGGATAGCGGGGCCGCGATGGAGGCAGCCAGCATCGCGCACGCGGGGGAGCATCACGGCCCTCCGGCAGCCAACCACAGCTCACGCGTCGAGGCGCCGCTGCTCGGGATGATGCTTTTCATCATCTCCGAGATCATGGTCTTTGGGGCGTTCTTCACCGCCTACTTCTTCATCCGCATCGCCCAGGGAGAGCCGTGGCCGGCGCCCGGCACGACGCTGCCCGCGCTCGTCGCAGGGGTCAACACGGCGATCCTCGTGTCCTCATCGTTCACGCTGCACTGGGCCGAGACGGCGATCAAGCGCGGCAACCGCTTCGCCTTCAAGGCCGCGATCCTGACGACCTTCCTGCTCGGCTGCACGTTCCTGTTCATTCAGATCAACGAGTACGCGAACGTCGGCTTCGCCCCCCAGGATTCCGCGCAGCAGACGATCTTCTACTCGCTGACCGGCCTGCACGGCGCGCACGTGTTCATCGGCCTGCTGCTGCTGCTGACCGTCACCGTGCGCGCCTTCCGCGGCCACTACAGCCCCGAGAAGCACATCGGCGTCGAGGTGCCGGGGATCTACTGGCACTTCGTCGACGCGATGTGGATCGTCGTCTACTTCACCGTCTACATCCTCTAGGCCGTCCAGCGCCCGCGCGTGCCGCCGAGCCACACGCCGAGCAGCGCCCGATGCTGAACCCGCTGCACTCCGAGGGCGAGGCGTTTCGCCTGCTGCTCTACGTCGCCGGCACGCTGATCGTCATCGGCGTGCTGATCGTCGGCCTGCGCGCGTTGCTCTGACGCCACCTCGCCTGGCCCGCCTGCGCCCCAACAGGGTGCGCCGCAACGGGGTGCGCCGCGCCCGTGCTGACACGCCGCCGTCCTCGCGGTCCGGGCCAAGCGAGGCAAGGACGCACCACTTCGGGGCACAGGCAGGAGCGTCGCGTGCTTCGCACGCAAGCGACTGAGGACGCCGCGTCGCGCCGCGTCCAGACCGTCAGGACTTGACGGTGAGCGTGCCGAACATCCCGGCCGCGCGGTGCCCGGGGGCCTCGCAGAAGAAGGTGTAGGTGCCGGGTTTGAGCTGCACGGTCACCGTCGCGGTGCCGTTGCTGACGAACTTGCTCGCGCCGAGCGGCGAGCCCTTCGCCGTCGCGCCGCTTTCACCGGCTTCGATCGCGATGTTGTGCGAGACGCCCGACATGTTCGGCATCACGAGCGTCACCGCGCCGGCGGTCGCGGTTGCCTTGTCCGTCGCGTACGCGAGCTGGCCGCTCGAGTTGGCGGGGATCGTCAGCTTCCCGGCCGTCTCGACCGCGGGCTTGCCCGCGCCGGGGGCTTCCACGGCGCTTGCCAGCAGTCCCGTGTCCTTGCCCGGCTTGGCGGCGACCTGCGCGACATACGCCGCGATGTCGCTCGCGGTCTGCCCGCTGGTGAGGTGCTGCGGCATCGCGCCTTCGGGATTCGGGTTCGCGATCTGGCCTTCGACGACGCCGACGATCGCGTGGCGCTCGAGCCCTTCGGCGATGCTGGCACGGAACGCGTCATCGAGGTTCGGCCCGACGATCCCCTTGGTGTCGGCGCGCGCAAGCGTGTGACAGGAGCCGCATTTCGCGACGAACTCCTGCTTGCCGAGGATCAGGTTCGCGTTCTGCGGCCCCTTGCCCGAGCCACAGCCGGCCAGCAGCAGCGCGCCCGCGAGCGCGAGCGCGAGCGCGCCGACCGTGCTCGCCGAGCGCGCGCGGCACAGCGCGCGCGCATGCGGGCGCCGCGAGACGGGGTTGGTTTGCGCAAAGCTCATGAGCGCGCGGAACACTATCCGAAGGGGCGGGTGCATCGGCGGCCGATCGCGCGGCGGCGGGCGGCCCCGCTCACGGCTCCTGCAGGCTCGCCAGCTCGCCGCGGGCAGCGGCGATCACGCCGGCGGCGACACCGTCCCACGACCAGTGCTCGCGCACCGTCGCGACCAGGCCGGCGCGCGTCTGCGAGCGCAGCGCGGCGTCGGCGCCGAGCCACCCGACGAGCCGGTCCGCGAGCGCCCTGACGGCGCCGTCGTCGACCGGGAACGACAGCCACGGCGCGGCCTGCGCGGGCACGGCGCCGGCGAGCACGTCGCTGACCTCCGCGAGCCCCGAATGGGCCGCGCTGACCGGCAGCACACCACATGCGGCGGCCTCCGCGGCGACCATCCCGAACGCCTCCGGGAACGTGCTCGGGACGACCAGCGCGGCGCACGCCGGGAGCAGCTGCGCGAGGTCCTCGTGATCGAGTCGCCCGCTCAGCACGACGCGCTCGCCGAGCGCACGCGCCGCCTCGCGGTAGCGCTCGAGCTCGACGCCGGCGAGGCTGTCGAGGAACGCGAGCAGATGCCTGAGGGGGTGCGCGGCCGCGGACTCCTGCTCGAGCGCCCTGCCGGCACGGGCGATCGCGCGTGCCTGCTCGAGGTCGCCCGCGACCAGCGCGCCGCGCAGGCGCTCGAGCCCGTCGCGGTATGCGCCGAAGCCGACGATCACCAGGCGCGCGCGCGGCGCGCGCGCGAGCACCAGCGGCCAGCACGCGAGCAGCAGGTCGACGCCCTTGCTGACGATCAGCTTGCCGACGTAGGCGACAAGCTGATCGCGGTCCGGGTCGAGCCGCGCGATCGCTGCAGCCGCCGCGCGGTCGTCGCGCGCGAACGCGCTCGCCTGCGCCTGCCCGCCCGGCGGAAGCGCATCGCCCAGGCGGACCGCGAGCGCCCGCACAGCAGCGGCCGCGGCCGGCGCCTCACGCGGCGCGAAGCGCTGCACGTCGACCCCCGGCGGCCCGAGCCGCGTGCGCTCGCGCAGCCCGTCCTCGCCGAGCGCCCGCCACAGGCTCGCCGCCGTGTGGTGGGAGCCGACGAGCACCGCGCTCGCGCCCGCGAGGCCCTCTCGCGCAAGCCCGAGGAAGCGCTCCGGCTGCGGCTTGACGGTGTACTCCAGCGCACTGCCGTGGATCTTCACCGCGTACCCCACCGTGCCGGCGAGCGCGCGCGCGAGGATCACCGGCCCCATCACGAGGTGGTTGGCGAGCGCGAGCTGCGGGCGCGCCAGCGCGAGCACCTCGCGCACGGCCGCGACGTTCGCCTCGATGTAGCGCGCTATCTCCGCATCGCTGCACTGCGCGAACGTGCGCGCCTGGATCCCCTCGTAGCGGTCGGCCACGTACACCGGCAGCAGCGTGCCGATGTTCGGCCGGTACACGACGCAGCGCCCCCCGCCGCGGCGCCCGGCGCGCCCCAGCTCGCTGACGTGCAGCGCGCCGCGATCCCAGTCCCCGGCGGCGTCCACGAACTGGTGCTGCTCCGGATGGTGCTCCTGGCAGAGCAGGTGGACGTCGTGACCGAGGCCCGCGAGCGCGTCCGCCAGGCGGGCGTTGTAGACATTCGATCCCGTCCCATCGAGCAGGTAGCCGTGGAAGATCAGGATGCGCACGCAACGCCAGCCTACCCGCGCCCCGCGCGCAGCCCGGCGCGGGCTGCCCGGTTGGCTCGCGATCGGGGCCGCACGCGGGCGCTCAGCCGCCCACCCGCTCAGGTAAAGTGCCGGACATGAGCAGTCGACAGCGCTACCGACTCCGCAACTCCGCCACCGGCCGCGAGGTCGTGATCGCGGCCGAGCCGGATGAGATCTACCTCGATCGCGAATCCGGCGCGCCGCTCGAGATCGTCGGCAAGGTCCTGCCGCTCGCGCCGTCGAGCTCGCGACTGCCGTGGGCTGTCGAGAACCTCCGCTTCTGCCCGTGGTGCGAGCAGCACTCCCAGAAGGACCTGAACGAGTGCCCGACATGCGGCCGGCGGATGGGTCCCTTGTGAGAAGCAGGGTCGCGCTCGCCGCGTGCGTGGCGCTCTTCAGCGGGCTCACCCTCAGCGCCTGCGGCGGCAGCAGCGTTTCGGACTCCGTGCCCAAGAGCACGCCTGAAATCATTCCGCCGAACGACACGAGCGCCGAACGCGCCTCCGTCCAGACGACGTCCACCTCGACGACCGCGACGAAAACGACGAGCACCAGCGGCGAAGCGTCCTCGGGCAGCGGCGCCGAAAGCTCCGAAGGCCAGGGCAGTGCCGCCGCCCCCGGCGGCGGCACCAGCGAAGCCGGCACCTCCGGCGGCGCGTCGGCCGCCGAAGAACCGAAAGCCGGCGGCGCACCATCAAAACCGAGCAGCGAAACGGGCGCCTCGAGCCCGACCGGCGGCGCGTCCGCGCCCTAGCGCGAGCGACCGGGGACGCCGCCTCGCGCCGCTCGGCGAAGCGCTACGGCGTGGAGATCAGCGTGGCGCTGTAGGTCAGCCGCGCGGTCTGGTACAGGCAGTAGTACTGGACGGCGGTGCCGACCTGCGTGTGCGCGGTCTGGGAGCTCGTGCTGGTGCACTGGCTCTTGGGGCGGCTGGCGCGCCAGGACGTGTCATTGCCGAAGCCGAGCGCGAGCGCGGGTGCCCATGAGGGCACGGTGAGGGCGACGACGTCGCCCTTTTTGACGTTGATCGTGCTGGCGAGCGGGAACTGGGCGGTCTTGCCGAAGTACGGGGCGAGCTTGACGAGCGGGCTCTGCGCGATCAGCTTGTACGTCAGGTTCGGTTTCGGCTGCGCGCGCAGGATCGCGATCGCGGCTTCCGCTTCGCCGCCCTCGTTGGCGTTGAAGAACTTGACCTGCGTGGAGTTGGGCTTGCCGAGCGAGATCGTCCAGGCGACGATCGTGCCGGTGCGCGGCGCGCTGAGGACGTTGTGCGTGCTGCCGACCTTGACCTGAAAGCCGGTCGTGCGGCTGACCGCGAGGCATGGCGTCCCGGGACAGCTCGGCACGGTCGCCGGCGTGGTTGCGCCGATCACGCCGACTTCGGTGAGCGTCGCCGGGGCGGCGGCGGGAAGCGCGAGCGCGAGCGCGACGCTCGCGAGGAGGGCAATGGGTGTCCGTCTCATGTGTGCCATTCAACACGCCTGAACGCCAAATGGAGCGGTCTAGTCATTTCGCTCTCCCCCACCGAGTTCCTGCGCGGCTTCGGCAATCTCCTGCTGATCGCCCGGCGAGGGCGTCCACGGCAGCCGCAGCGGATCGTCGTCGTAGCGCGGTATCACGTGGACGTGAAAGTGGAAGACCGTCTGCCAGGCGGCGGCGCCGCAGGCGTTGAGCAGGTTGACGCCCTCGGCGCCGAGGCGCTCCTTGGCGGCGACCGTGAGCCGCTTCGCGGCGAGCGCGACCGCGACCAGATCCTGATCGTCGATGCTCAGCAGGTCTTCCGTATGCTCGCGCGGGATCACGAGCGCATGCCCGCGCGTGGCGGGCGCGATGTCCATGAACGCGATCGTGCGCTCGTCTTCGTCGACGATCGTCGCCGGCAGTTCACCGGCGACGATCTTGCAGAAGATGCAGGCTGGGTTGCTCATCCGGCGCAGATCCTACGTCAAGCGGGCCCCGAGCCCCGGGCCGCGGTGCGCGCGGCGCGGGTGCGCTCAGCTCGCGAGCTGCATGCGCGCGAGCGCGAGCGTCTCCTCGCGTGTGCTGATCTCACCGGCGTACTGCGCCTGCAGCAGCTCCTCGAGCAGCTCGCCGAGCCGCGGGCCGGGCGCGATCCGCAGCTCGACGGCGAGCTCGTCGCCGCGCACGAGCGGCTTCGGCGGGCCGTTCGCATGCCAGGCGAGCGCGTCGGCGAGCAGTCCGCGCGCGAGCGCGAGGTGCGCCGCGATCGCCTCCTCGGCGCGATCGCCGCGGGTGGCGAGACGGTCCGCGATCGACAGCAGCGTGACGTCCGCCGCCACCGGCTGACAGGTGCGCAGGTACGTGTAGACGGTCCGCCGCGCGAGCGGCTGCGGCTCGTGGACGAGGAACCCGAGGCGCAGGTGGTGGCGGACGAGTCCCGCGACGTGCGCGCGCAGGCGCTCGCTCGCGCGCAGCCGGGTCAGCACCTCGCGCGCGAGCTCCGCGCCGCGCACGTCGTGCCCGATGAACGTCACACGCCCGTCGTGCGCGCGAACGCCGCGCGTCAGCGGCTTGGCGGCGTCGTGCATCAGCGCCCCCCAGCGCAGGGCCTCGGCGCGCGTCAGCTCGTCGGCGAGCGGCTCGGCGAGCAGCGCCGCGACCTGCCGGCGGTGCGGTTCGAGGATCTCTCCGAGCGGGCCGTCTGCGACGCCGGCGGCGGCGGTGAGCTCGATCGTGCGGTCGAGTACCTCGAGGGTGTGGCCGTGAACGTCGAGGTGGTGGAAGCGGTTCTGCTCGACTCCGCGCAGCGCCTCGAGCTCGGGTAGCACGACGGCGCCGGCGCCCAGCTCGCTGAGCATCTCGAGCGCCTGCCGTGGTGCGGGTGTTGCGAGAATCCGCCGCAGCTCGATGAACACGCGCTCGGCGGCCACGCCGCGCAGTGCGGCGGCATGCGCGCGGGCGTCGCGCATTGTCTCGGCGTCCGGCTCGAGCCCTAGCTCGGCGGCGATGCGGACCAGCCGCAGCACCCGCAGCGGGTCCTGCGCGAAGGCCCCCGGGCCGGCGGTCCGCAGGCGCCGGGCCCGCAGGTCCGCGATGCCGCCGAGCGGGTCGATCGGCGCCCCGCCGGCGAGCGGCTCGGCGATCGCATTGATGGTGAAGTCGCGCAGCGCGAGGTCGTCCTCGAGCGAGGCGCCGCGCATCGGCTCGACGTCGACCTGCCACGAGCGATCGCGGGCGACGACCCGCCACAGGCCGAAGTCCTGCGAGAGGACGAAGCACGCGGCCGGCTTGCCCGCGCGGGCGACCGCGCGGGCGGCCTCACCGGGATCGCCGTCGATGACGAGGTCGACGTCGAGCGTGGCGCGGCCGAGCAGCCGGTCGCGCACGACGCCGCCGACGAACCACGCCCTGCTGCCGGCGAGCGCCTCGCGTGCGAGCTCGACGCCCGCGCTCATGTTGCGTGCGTGTCCACCGTCCGGGTGTTCACGGCGTCGCATGCCCTGCGAGCGGCACGCCGTCGCGATGGTAGATCCGCGGCACGCGCGGCGTCAGCGCGCACGTGACCTCGTAGTTGATCGTGTCCAGACGCCGCGCGACCTCCTCCGCGGTGATCCGCTCGCTGCCCTGCAGGCCGATCAGGATCGCGCGCTCGCCGATCAGGCCCTCGATCTCCTCCTGCATGCCGAGATCGACCGTCACGCTGTCCATGCTGACGGTGCCGACGAGTGGGTGGCGCTGCCCGCGGATGAGCACGTCGGCGTTGTTGGAGAGGCCGCGCCGCCAGCCGTCGCCATAGCCGATCGGAAGCACGGCGATGCAGGTGTCGCGCTCGGCGACGAACTGCCTGCCGTAGCCGGCGCTCTCGCCGGCCGCGCACGGCTTGACGTCGGCGACGTAGGAGCTCAGCTCGAGCGCCGGCTCGAGTGCCCGCGCGGCCGGGTCCCTCCCGAACGGATCCATCCCGTAGATCGCGATCCCGCAGCGCACCATGTCGAACTGCGCGTGGCCGTCGCGCAGCATCGCCGCGCTGTTGGCGGCGTGCACGAGGATCTCCGGGTGCTCGACCTTGATCTCGGCGGCCCAGTCGGTGAACGCTGCGAGCTGCTCGGCGAAGAAGCCCTCGTCGCCGAGGTCATCGGCGGTTGCGAAGTGCGTCATCACACCCGCCAGCTCGACGCCGGGCGCGTCGCGCGCGGCGCGCGCGACCGATCTCGCCTGCACCGGGTCGCGCGTGCCGAGCCGTCCCATGCCGGAGTCGAACTTGACGTGCACGCGCCCGCCGCCGCCGTCGATGACCCCCTCGAGGTAGCGCTCGTTCCAGACCACGACATCGCCGTCCGCGGCGAGCGCCTCTTCGAGTTCGACCTCGCTGAGCGCGCCCATCACGAGTATGCGCACGTCGTGCAGGCCGCCGTCGCGCAGTTCGCGCAGCTCGTGCGCCCCGGCGACCGCCAGCCAGCTCGCGCCGCCGGCGAGCGCCGCGCGCGCGCTCGCGAGCGCGCCGTGCCCGTAGCCGTCGGCCTTGACGACGGCGCACAGCTGCGCGCCTGCGCGCAGCTCGGTGCGCAGGCGCGCGCAGTTGCGCGCGATCGCCGCGAGGTTGACTCGCGCCTGCGCGCGGCGCGCGGCCTCTCGGTCCATGCTCACCGCCTCGCTCGCCACCAGGTCAGCCACCGTCAGGAACCCTACTCTCGTACCCCCCGGTCGCCGCCGAGGAGCGCGCGGCGGCGAGCGCGGCGATCACGTCGGTCGCGATCACCGACTCGGCGCCGCCGAGCCTGCGCGCGGCCTCGCGCCCGGCCTCGGCGTGCAGCCAGACCCCCGCCGCGGCAGCCGTGAACGGATCGAGTCCCTGGGCGAGCAGCGCGGCGATAACGCCGGAGAGCACATCGCCGGTGCCGGCGCTCGCAAGCGCCGGGCTCGCTCCGGCGCTGACCGCGACCGTCCCGCCGGGGTCTGCGATCAACGTGTCATCGCCCTTCAGCACGACGACCCCCATGGCGAGCTCGGCGGCGAGACGGACACAGCGAAGCCGCGTGCGCTCGACCTCCGCGCTGTCGAGTTCGAGCAGTCGCGCGAGCTCGCCGGCGTGCGGCGTGAGCACCGTCGGCGCCGATCTGCCCGCGAGCTCGCCGAGCCGGCCCGCATGGGCGTTGAGGCCGTCGGCGTCGAGCACGAGCGCGACGCCCGCCTCGGCGGCGAGCGTGCGCGCGAACACGCCGGCCGGCGCGCTGCGCCCGAGCCCCGGGCCGAGCACGAGCGCGCCGCCGCGCGCGGCCGCCTCGAGCACCGCCGCGACGCCCTCTGCGCTCAGCGCGCCGTCGTCTTCGGGCAGGCCCCTGCTCATCAGCTCGGGCGTCGCCGCCGCCGCGAGGATCGGCTGCAGCGACACCGGCACGCATGCCGTGACGTAGCCGGCGCCGGTGCGCATGCTGGCGTGCGCGGCCATCATCGGCGCGCCGCTGAGCCCGCGCGAGCCGCCCGCGATCAGCACGTGACCCGAGCTGAACTTCGTCGAGGCGGCGCCTCGGCGCGGCAGCAGATCGCACACGCGGGCGGCGATCAGCCCGACCGTCGCGGTTTCGGGGGCGCCGCGCGGGATGCCGATCTCGATCACCTCGAGCGTGCCCGTGTGTGCCTTGCCGGGGCGGATCCACAGCCCGGGCTTGCCGGCGTGGAAGCTGACCGTCTGCGACGCCTCGACGGCCGCCCCGGAGACCTCGCCGCTCGATGCATCGACACCGCTCGGCACGTCGATGCTGATGACCGGCGCGCGCGCGCGCGTTGATCGCATCGATCGCCTCGGCGACGGCGCCGCGCGGCTCGCCCGAGAAGCCGGTGCCGAGCAGCGCGTCGACGATCGCGGCGCTGCCAGCGAGCACATCGCCGACGCCCCTCGCGCCCTCGGCGGCGCCCCAGCGCGAGCCGTCCAGGCGCAACGGCTGCTCGCCGGGGAGACGCTCGAGGTTGACACGGGCGTCGCCGCTGTAGTCGTCGGGGGGGCGCGCGCAGACGACGGCGACGGCGCGCCCGGCCTCGCGCAGCAGGCGCGCGACGACGAGGCCGTCGCCACCGTTGTTGCCCTTTCCACAGATCACCGTGACCGGCCCGTCGGCGACGGCGCGCTCGACGGCCCGTACGACGCCGGCGCCCGCCCGCTCCATCAGCTCAAGCCCCGCGACCCCCTGCTGCTCGATCGCCCAGCGATCGATCGCGCGCATCTTCTCGGCGTCGGGCAGCGCGATCAGCCAGTCGGGCAGCGGGCTCATAGACGCGATGCTAGTGGTCGCGATGGCGTCCGCGATCGCGATCCCGGCGCACGCCGGCGCGCGGGCGACTACTCGACGGTGACCGTCTTTGCGAGGTTGCGCGGCTGATCGACGTTCAGCCCGCGCCGGCGCGCGATCCCGTAGGCGAGCAGCTGCAGCGGGATCACGGCGAGTATCGGCTGCAGCATCCAGTCGATCGCGGGCACCTCGATCGTCGCATCGGCCTGCTTGGCGATCTGGGCGTTGCCGGCGGTCGTGACCGCGATCACGCGCGCGCCGCGGGCGCGCACCTCCTGCATGTTCGAGGCGACCTTCTCGAGCACCGGCGAGTCGGTCGCGACACACACCACGGGCGTGGACTCGTCGAGCAGCGCGATCGGCCCGTGCTTCATCTCGCCGGCCGCATACGCGTCGGTCGCGATGTAGGAGATCTCCTTCAGCTTGAGCGCGCCCTCGAGCGCGACCGGCAAGCCGACGTGGCGGCCGATGTAGAGGAAGAAGTCGCTCTCCCAGGTCTGATCGACGATCGGCTCGACCTGTCCGGCGGCGGCCGCGAGCACTTCGTCGATGCAGTGCGGCAGTCGCTTCATCTCGCCGACCAGCTCCGCCAGGCGCAGCGGGCGCGAGCTCGCCGCGCAGCTCCGCGAGACGCAGCGCGAGCAGATAGATCACAGCGACCTGGCAGAGGAACGTCTTCGTCGCGGCGACGCCGATCTCGAGCCCGGCGCGCGTGTACAGGACGCCGTCAGCCTCGCGCGTGGCCTGGCAGCCCATCGTGTTGGTGACGGCGAGCACGCGTCGCGCCACGCTCGCGCGCGAGCCGCATCGCGGCGAGCGTGTCCGCGGTCTCACCGGACTGCGAGATGCCGATCACGAGATCCTCCGGGCCGACGACCGGGTTGCGGTAGCGGTACTCGGAGGCGATATCGATCTCGACCGGCAGTCGCGCCCACTCCTCGATCGCGTAGCGACCGATCAGGCCGGCGTGGTAGGCGGTTCCGCAGGCGACGATCACGATCCGCTTGACGTCGCGCAGCAGCGACTCGTCGAGCGCTCCCTGCTCGTCGAGGTCCACGCCGTCGCCACGTGCGGTGCGGTCGGCGATCGCGTCGGCGACCGCGTCTGCCTGTTCGTGGATCTCCTTCAGCATGAACGTCTCAAAGCCGCCCTTCTCGGCGGTCTCCTCGATCCCACTCGACCGTCTCGACCGCGCGCTCGACCGGCTCGCCGGCGGCGTTCATGATGCGCACGCCGTCGGGTTCGAGCACGACGATCTCGCCGTTGTCGAGGTACTGCACCTGGCGGGTCTCCGACAGGAACGCGGGAACGGCGGAGGCGACGAACTGCTCGCCCTCGCCGCGGCCGATGATCAGCGGGCACTCCTTGCGCGCGCCGACAAGCAGATCGGGCTCCTCGAGGCTGATCGCGACGAACGCGTAGTGGCCCTCGAGCTGGGCGTATGCCGCGCGCACAGCCTCGGCGAGGTCGCCGCGGTCGAGCTCGGCGATCAGGTGCGCGATCACCTCGGCGTCGGTCTCGGAGGTGAACACGCTGCCCTGCGCGCTGAGGCGCTCCTTCAGCGCCATGTAGTTCTCGACGATGCCGTTGACGACCACGTGCACGCGATCACCGCTGTCGCTGTGCGGATGGGCGTTCGCCTCGCTGACGCGCCCGTGCGTCGCCCAGCGGGTGTGCCCGATGCCGGTCGTCGCGGCGCGCACGGCGAGCGCGACGGCTCCGGCCGATTCGTCCTGCGGATCGCGCTCGAGCTTCGCTTCGAGCGCACCGAGGTTGCCGACCGCGCGCACCGCGTCGATGCGATCGTCGGTGATCACCGAGATCCCCGCGGAGTCATAGCCGCGGTACTCGAGCTTGCTCAGCCCGGCGAGCAGCAGCTCCTGCACGGGGCGCCTACCGACGTAGCCAACGATGCCGCACACGCGATCGAAGATATCAGCGCCACCCGGCGCCGACGGGGCGCAGGGCGCTAGCCGAGCTCGCGCTCGACCAGCCCGACGAGGCGGCCGCAGACCTCCTCGGCCTCCTCGTCGCTCGGCGCCTCGACCATCACGCGCACGAGCGGCTCGGTGCCGCTCGCGCGCACGAGCACGCGTCCGCGCCCGAGCAGCTCCTGCTCGGCCGCGCCCACCGCCTCCTCGACGACCGCGGCGTGCGCGAGCGCGCCGCGATCGCGCACGCGCACGTTGACCAGGCGCTGCGGCAGCTTCCTCATCGCGTGGCGCTCGCTGAGATCCGCGCCGGCGAGCGCCTCGAGCGTCAGCAGCGCGCTGGCGATGCCGTCGCCCGTGCGATTGAAGCCCATCTCGATGATGTGCCCGGACTGCTCGCCGCCGAGCACCCAGCCGCGCGAGCGGAGCTCCTCCAGCACGTAGCGGTCGCCGACGTCGGTCGTCGCGACCGCGACGCCGGCGTCCTCCATCGCCGTGTGGAAGCCGTAGTTGGTCATCACGGTCACCGCGACGCCGTTGCCGCTGAGGCGGCCGCGCTCGCGCAGGTGAAGCGTCGCGAGCGCCATCAGCTCGTCGCCGTCGACGACCGCGCCGTTGCGGTCGACGGCGAGCACGCGATCGCCGTCGCCGTCGAAGGCGAAGCCGAGCGCATGGTCGCCCGCGCGCACCCGCTCGGCGAGCGCGTCGAGGTGCGTCGAGCCGCAGCCGGCGTTGATGTTGCTGCCCGTCGGGCGTGTCGGCGATCACGGACACGTGTGCGCCGAGCCGCCTGAAGATCTCCGGAGCGACGCTGATAGGTCGCGCCGTTGGCGCAGTCGAGCAGGACGTCGACGCCGTCGAGATCGAGCCCGGAGAAGCGGCTGTGCAGCTCGCGCAGGTAGTCCTCGGCCGCGCCGCTCAGCTCGCGGATGCGCCCGATCCGCGCGCTCGGGCGCGCGCCGCCGTCGAGCGCCCGCTCGATCTCGAGCTCGGTCTCGTCGGAGAGCTTGTAGCCGTCGCCGGCGAAGAACTTGATGCCGTTGTCGCGGTATGGGTTGTGCGAGGCCGACAGCACGACGGCGAGGTCGAAGCCGTAGCGGCCGATCAGCAGCGGCGCGGCCGGGGTCGGCAGCACGCCGCCGAGCAGCACGTCGCCGCCGGCCGCGCTGACGCCGGCCGCGAGCGCCGCCTGCAGCATGTCGCCCGACTCGCGCGTGTCGCGGATGATCAGCACCTGCGGCCGCTCGACGCCGATCCTTGCGGTCGCCGCCCGGCCGAGCGCGAGCGCGAGCTCGGCGGACAGGAACTCACCGGCGACGCCGCGAACGCCGTCGGTCCCGAACAGCTTGCGGGTCATGCTTGCGGGCGGGCTCTCGTTCGCGCGGTGCTAACGCTTGGAGAACTGCGGCCGCTTGCGCGCCTTCTTGAGGCCGGCCTTCTTGCGCTCCTTCGCGCGCGAGTCCCGCGTCAGGAAGCCCCGGCGCTTGAGCTCGCCGCGGAGGTTCGGATCGGCCTCGAGCAGCGCCCGCGAGACGCCGTGGCGCAGCGCGCCCGCCTGCGCGGAGATGCCGCCGCCGTGCAGCCGCGCGACGACGTCCATGCGCTCCTGGAAGCCGACCGTCTCGAGCGGCTGGCGGATGTTGCGCTGCAGCGTGATGCGCGGGAAGTGCTCCTCGAGCGTCCTGCCGTTGATCAGGTAGGTGCCGCTTCCGGGCCGCAGCGTGACGCGTGCGATCGCCGTCTTGCGCTTGCCCGTCGCGCGGTAGCGCGCGCCCTTGGCGAGGTCGATCGCGGCGGTCGAGATCGGCTCGGCGAGCGCCTCCTCGGCGTCCTCCTCGCTCGCGGCCGCCGGCTCGGTGTCATCTTCGCTCGCGTACGGGTCCTCGGCGTACTGCTCGCCGTAGCCCTGGCTGCGCCCGAGCGGATCGACGCCCTCGGGGACGATGTCGACCTCGAGGTGCGCGCCGGGCACCGCCGGCTTCTCACGCGGTGCGGCCTCCTGCTCCTCGTCCTCCTCGGCTGCGGGCGCGGCGGGCGCCTGCTCGGCCACCGGTGCCGGCTCGGCGACCGGCGCCGGCTCGGCGGCTGTGGGCTCGGCGGCCGGGGCCTCCTGCGCGGGCTCCTCGGGCGTCTCGGGCGGCGCTGTCGCGTCGGCCGGAGCGGCGCTCTGCGCGGCCTCCTCGGTCGGTGCTGCGTCCTCGGCGCTCGCGGCCGGCTGCTCCTCGGGGGTCTCCGGGGTCTCCTCGTCGGCCATCAGGCCTCGATCTCCAAAGGTTGCGGGTTCTGGGCGACGTGCGGATGCTCGGGCCCGGCGTAGATCTTGAGCTTCGTTATCTGCTTGCGGGCGAGCCGGTTGCGCGGCATCATGCCCTTCACGGCCAGGCGGATGATCTCCTCGGGGCGACGCGCGAGCATCTCCTCGAAGGTCCGCGAGCGCAGCCCTCCGGGGTAGCCGGAGTGGCGGTAGTAGCGCTTGTCGGCGCGCTTGTTGCCGCTGACGTGGATCTTCTCGGCGTTGACGACGACGACGAAGTCGCCGGTGTCGATGTGCGGCGTGTACTCCGGCTTGCGCTTGCCGCGCAGCACGTCGGCGATCTGCGTCGCGAGGCGGCCGAGCGTCTTGCCGTTGGCGTCGACGATCAGCCAGTTGCGCTCGCGATCGGTCGGCTTCGCTACGTAGGTCTTGGTCGAGGGGGCCATAGGCGTCAAAAAGGCCACGCTGGACGATCAAACGATCGGTCGCGCGGCGGAGCGGACATCATAGAGGGTCCGCGGCCGAGCCGCCGAGCGAACCGCCGCGGGCGGCCGTGCCCGCTGTCCCCACTCGTGTCACCGAGCGCTACCGAGGATTCCTCGGTAGCGCGCAACGACACGGTCGCCTCCCCGCGCCTGCGGTCTCCTCGAGCGTGACCGCGAGGCGGGGCACAGATGCGCAGGACGCCTGAGCTACTCCCACTCGATCGTGCCGGGCGGCTTCGACGTGATGTCGAGCACCACCCGGTTGACCTCGCGCAGCTCGTTGATCATCCGCGAGGCGATCGTCTCGAGCAGGTCGTACGGCAGCCTCGCCCAGTCGGCGGTCATCGCGTCGTCGCTCGTGACGGCGCGGATCACGACGACGTGGCCGTAGGTGCGCTCATCGCCCTGCACGCCGACGGTGCGCACGTCGGGCAGCACGCAGAAGGACTGCCACAGCTCGCGGTACAGGCCGGCCTTGCGGATCTCCTCCTGCAGCACGTGGTCGGCCTCGCGCAGCACGTCGAGCCGCTCCTTGGTCGCTTCGCCGCCGACGATCCGGATCGCGAGGCCGGGCCCGGGGAACGGCTGGCGCCAGACGAGTCGCTCGGGCAGGCCGAGCTCGGCGCCGACGGCTCGCACCTCGTCCTTGAACAGCGCGCGCAGCGGCTCGACGAGCTCGAACTTGAGGTCGTCGGGCAGGCCGCCGACGTTGTGGTGGGACTTGATCGTCGCCGCGCCGGTGCCGCCGCCGGACTCGATCACGTCGGAGTAGAGCGTGCCCTGCACGAGGAAGCGGGCGTCGTTGCCGCCGTTCGCCGCGGCGAGCTTGCCGGCCTCCTCCTCGAACACGCGGATGAACTCGGCGCCGATCGCTTTGCGCTTGGCCTCGGGGTCGCTGACGCCGCGCAGCTTCTCGAGGAAGCGCGTCTCCGCGTCGACGGCGACGAGCGGCACCTTGAACGTGTCGCGGAAGGTCTTGACGACCTGCTCGCCCTCGTCCTTGCGCATCAGGCCGTGATCGACGAACACGCACGTCAGCTGCTCGCCGACGGCGCGGTGCACGAGCAGCGCGGCGACGGAGGAGTCGACGCCGCCGGAGAGCCCGCAGATGACATTGCCCTCGCCGACCTGCGCGCGGATGCGCCGCACCTGTTCCTCGACGATCGACGCGGCCGACCAGGTCGGCTCACAGCCGCACACCTCGGTCAGGAAGCGCGTCAGGATCTGCTCGCCGTAAGGCGTGTGCACGACCTCGGGGTGAAACTGGATCCCGTAGATCCCGCGCTCGGGATCCTCGACCGCGGCGACCGGCGAGCTGCTCGATGACGCGAGTGCGGTGAAGCCGGGCGGCGGCTCATAGACGGTGTCGCGGTGCGACATCCAGCATGTCTGCTCGCGCGGCATGCCCTTCAGCAGCACTCCGGGCTCGGCGACGCTCAGCTCCGAGCGCCCGAACTCGCCGACCTCGGCCTGCTCGACGCGTCCGCCGAGCGTGTGCACGAGCAGCTGCATCCCGTAGCAGATGCCGAGCACGGGGACGCCCAGCTCGAGCAGCCCACGATCGAGCGGCGGCGCCCCGTCGGCGTACACCGACGCGGGCCCGCCGGAGAGGATGATCCCGCGCGGCTTGCGCCTGGCGATCTCCTCCAGCGGGACGTGATGCGGCAGCAGCTCGCTGAACACGCCGCAGTCGCGGACGCGGCGGGCGATCAGCTGCGAGTACTGCCCGCCGTAGTCGAGCACGACGATCTCCTGCGTGACCGCGGGCGCGGAGATCCGTTCGCGCTGCGCGGTCGCCGGCTGTAGCGCCGTGGCGGCTGTCTCAGTCATTGACGAGGGCGGCTACCTTGCCGTTGGTGGCGCCCATGCCAACCCCCTGATCGCGCTGCAGCGCCTTGCCCTCGGTCTGGAGCGCGGGCGCGACGACGACCTCCGCGCGGTTGAACTCGGCGAGATCCTTGTGGCCACAGGTCGCCATCGACGTGCGCAGCCCGCCGAACAGGTTGAACGTGCCGTCGTTCTCGCGCGCGGGGCCGGTGAGGATCTCCTCGAGCGTGCCGTTCTGCGTGGTCGCGACGCGCGCGCCGCGCGGCAGCGTCGGGTGGAACGTCGCCATGCCCCAATGAAATCCGCGCCCGGGCGCCTCGTAGGCGCGTGCGAGCGGCGAGCCGATCATCACGGCGTCGGCGCCGAGCGCGATCGCCTTGGAGACGTCGCCGCCGTTGCGCATGCCGCCGTCGGCGATCACCTGCGCGTACTCGCCGGTCTCGAGCATGTGCGTCGAGCGCGCGTGCGCGACGTCGGCGATCGCGGTCGCCTGCGGCACACCGATGCCGAGCACGCCGCGCGTGGTGCAGGCGGCGCCGGGACCGACGCCGACGAGCACGCCGGCCGCGCCGGTGCGCATCAGGTGCAGGCCGGTGTGGTAGGAGGCGCAGCCGCCGACGACGACCGGCACGTCGAGCGTCGGGATGAACTCCTTCAGGTTGAGCGGCTCGGAGACCGTCGAGACGTGCTCGCCGGAGACGACCGTTCCCTGGATAACGAGCACGTCGAGCCCCGCCTCCATCGCGATCTCGTGGTACTGGAGTACGCGCTGTGGTGTCAGCGAGGCGGCGACGACGACCTTCTGCTCCTTGATCTCACGGATCCGCTGCGCGATCAGCTCCGGCTTGACCGGCTCGCGGTAGATCTCCTGCATCTCGCGCGTGGCGAGATCCTTCGGCAGCAGCGCGATCCGCTCGAGCTGCTCCTCGGCGTCCTCATAGCGCGTGAAGATCCCCTCGAGGTTGAGCACGGCGAGGCCACCGAGGTTGCCGATGATCGCGGCTGTCTCGGGCGAGACGACGCCGTCCATCGCCGAGGCGAGCATCGGCAGCTCGAACTTGTAGGGGCCGAGCTTCCAGGAGATGTCGATGTCGTCGGGGTCGCGCGTGCGCCGCGAGGGCACGATCGCGATGTCGTCAAAGCCATACGCGCGACGGGCCTTCTTGCCGCGTCCGATCTCAATCTCCATCGTCATATCCTCACAGTCGCGGCGGACGAGAAAACCCCGCGCTCGGCGGGGCTGAAGTGGGTGCGGCGCAGGGCCGCGAGAGCCTTGTCGGGGACGGCAGCCAAGTGCTTCTGAGCATAGCAATCGTCACACCGGCCGTAGGGCCCTTGGGTATCCTCGATTGACATGGGCGACGCGACCGACAGCCGCTATCAGCCGCACGTGCTCGAGGCCCGCCGCCAGGCGGCCTGGCGCGAGCGCGACGCATTCCGCACGCCGCCGCTCGCGGAGGAGCAGCCGCACCTCTACATCAAGCCCTCCGCGCCGTTCACGTCGGGCAACATCCACATCGGCCACGTCCGCAGCTACTCGATCGGCGACGCCTATGCGCGCTTCCGCCGCGCTCGCGGCGACGCGGTGCTGTTCGCGTTCGGCTTCGACGCGTTCGGGCTGCCGGCCGAGCTCGGCGCGATCGCGGGCGGCGAGTCGCCGAGCGACTGGGTCAACCGCTGCGCGGCGCACATGCAGGGCCAGCTCGAGCGGCTCGGCTTCTCGTTCGACTGGGAGCGCGCGTTCCTGAGCTCGGACGCGCTCATGTACCGCTGGTCGCAGTGGCTGTTCCTGACGTTGCTCGAGGCCGGGCTGATCTATCGCGGCACGAGCAACGTCGACTGGTGCGACAACTGTGAAACGACGCTCGCCTCGATCCAGGTCGAGCCGGGCGGCACCTGCTGGCGCTGCCACGGCCCGGTGCGCCTGATCGAGCTGCCGCAGTGGTATCTGCGCATCAGCGCGTATCTCGAGGAGAACGACCGGCGCCTGCACGAGCTCGCGGCGGGCGGCACCTGGGATGAGGTCGCGCTCAGCTCGCAGGAGATCGTGCTCGGCCGCGTCGACGGCGTCGAGGTCGACCTGCACACGCCTGGCGGCGAGAGCCTGACGGTGTTCACGCCGCACGGCGACGCGCTCGCGGAGGCGAGCTTCGTGCTGATGTCGGCGCGCCATCCGGACGCGGACGCGTGGGCGGCGGACGCGGCGGTCGGCGAGCAGCTCGAGCAGCTGCGCACGGGCGGCTGGGAGCGCAGCTCGCGCGAGGCGGAGACGATCCCGGTGATCGACAGCGGCCGCGTCGTGCTCGGCGCCGACGGAGCGCCGCTGCCGGTGTTCCTCTCCCCGCTCGTCGACTCGCGCTTCGGGCCGACGGTCGTGTTCGGCACGCCGACGCGCGACCGCACCGACGAGGTGATCGCGCGCCGGATGGGGATCGAGGTGCCCGAGAAAGCGGCGGCGGGCGACAGTGGTGAGATCTCTCCTCCCGATCAGGAGGCGCTCGCGCAGGACGCGCCCTTGGAGCTCGCGCCGGGCAGCCGCGCGGCGGTGCGCTACCGCGCGTTCGACTTTGCGATCTCGCGCCAGCGCTCGTGGGGCACGCCGATCCCGATCGTCTACTGCGAGGACTGCGGCGCGGTGCCCGTGCCGCTCGCCGATCTGCCGGTGCTGCTGCCGCTCGACATCCGCCCGACGGGCGCGGGCAACCCGCTGGCAGAGCTCGACGAGTTCGTCAACACGACCTGCCCCGGCTGCGGCGGCGCGGCGCGGCGCGAGACGGACACGCTCGACTGCCACTTCGACGCGCTCTGGCTGTGGGTGCCGGCATGCGTGCCGGTGGAGGCGCGCGCGGACTCGCTCGAGGAGATCCTCGCGCTTCCCGACCTGCGCCACTGGCTGCCCTCCGAGCGGCTTGTCGCGGGCTCGGACAGCGGCAACTTCGTGTTCGACCAGCGGATCGTCACGAAGGCGCTGCGCGACATCGGGCCGCTCGCGTTCCTCGCGGACGGCGAGCCGTTCGCGGGCTGCCTGTTCCACGAGATGGTGACCGCGGACGGGCGCAAGATGAGCAAGCACCTCGGCAATGTCGTCGACCCGGACGAGCTCGTCGCGCGCTACGGCGCGGACACGGTGCGCCTGGCGGTGCTGTACGCGGCGCGCCCGCAGAAGTCGCTGAACTGGAACGACTCGGCGGTGATGCGCTGCAACAGGTTCCTGACGCAGGTCTGGGAGTACTCGCAGCGCAAGCTAGCCGAGCGCGGCGAGGAGCCGGCCGGCGCCCCGCCCGAGGCCGCCGCGGAGGCGCCACGCGACACGACCGAGCATCTGCGGCTGAAACTCTCGCAGTGGTGCGACGCGGCGGTCGAGCGCACGACGGAGGACA
The DNA here is from genome assembly GCA_963822245.1 of uncultured Solirubrobacteraceae bacterium. Classification (GTDB taxonomy): domain Bacteria; phylum Actinomycetota; class Thermoleophilia; order Solirubrobacterales; family Solirubrobacteraceae; genus Palsa-744. The sequence continues at coordinate 430,583 of CAWGGR010000002.1, read as the reverse complement.
TGGAGGCGCTCGAGATCCACAGCGCGGTGCGCAACGTGATGCGCCTGTTCGACCGCATCAAGGACTTCGAGAAACGCGTGCTCGCCCGCGAGCCGGCGCTCGAGCAGGCCAACCACGACGCGCTGATCGAGGCGCTGAGCGTGCTCGCGCAACTGCTCGGCCCGCTCGCCCCGCATCTGGCCGAGGAGCTGTGGATCGCGTTCGGTCACGATGAGCACGGCGCACAGACGCCGTGGCCGGGCGTATCGTTGCAGGTGCCCGCATGAGCACACTGACCGCACAGAGCCCGACCGGCTCCACACAGCGGACGCGCTCGTGCGCGACCGGACTCGCGTGCCACCGCTGCGACAAGCGCTACGAGCTCGCTGACACGGTCTTCGCCTGCCCCGACTGCGGCAAGGGCCTGGACGTCGTCTACGACTACGAGCTCGCCGCTCGCCACTTCAAGGACGTCCCGAGCTCCGAGCGCCCGCACAACATCTGGCACTTCGAGGAGCTGCTGCCGATCGTCGACGCGACGGCGCAGGCGCGGGTCGGGCAGTTCTCCGGCTACACGCCGCTGATCCGCGCCGACCGCCTCGGCGCCGAGCTCGGCCTCAGCAACCTGTATCTGAAGGACGACTCGAGCAACCGCCCGAGCCTGTCATACAAGGACCGCGTCGTCTCGATGTCGGTCGCGCGCCTGCTCGAGCGCGGCAAGGGCGAGATCGGCTGCGTCTCGACGGGCAACGTCGGCACGGCGGTCGCGTCGCTCGCGGCGAAGGCCGGCGTCGACGCCTACATCTTCTACCCGAACGCGCTTGAGGACATGAAGGCGCGCGCGTGCATGGCGCTCGGGGCGAAGGTCTGCCAGGTCGAGGGCAACTACGACGAAGCGAACCGCCGCTGCCGCGAAGTCGCCGAAAACACGGGCATGGACTTCGCGAACATCACGCTGCGCCCGTTCTACGCGGAGGGCGCGAAGACGGCGGCGTTTGAGATCGTCGAGCAGCTCGACTGGCACACGCCCGACCACATCGTCTGCCCGGCGGCCGGCGGCACGCTGTCCTCGCGGATGCACAAGGGTCTCGGCGAGCTGCAGCTGCTCGGGCTCTCCGAGACTGACTCCACGCGCTTCCACATCGCCCAGCCAAGCGGCTGCAACCCGATCTCCTCGGCGATCATCGCCGAGGAGGCGGAGGTGCACCCGGTGACGCCGGAGACGGCCGCGCACTCGCTCGCGATCGGCGCGCCCGGCGACGGCTACCTGGTGATCGACGCGGTGCTCAAACGCGGCGGCACCGGCGCGTTCGCGAGCGACCCGGAGATCTTTGCGGGCATCGATCTGCTCGCGGCGACCGAGGGCCTGCTGACCGAGCCGGCGGGCGGCACGACGATCGCGGTGCTCGAGAAGCTCGCCGCGGCGGGCACGTTCGCGCCCGACGACACGGTCGTCGCACTGATCACGGGGAACGGCCTGAAGACGCTCTATGACCATCCGCAGAAGCCGTGGCCGGCGAAGATCGACTGCGAGCTCGAGCCGATGCTCGAGGCGCTCGCCGAGCTCAAGCTCGGCGGCAGGCTGGTGGACAGCGCGCGCGAGCAGCTGCGCGCCTAGCGCGCGAGCGCGCTCTGCCGTTAGTCTTCAGCCATGGACGAGCAAGCGCTGGAGCAGCGCCGCCGCGAGGAGCGCCGCGCCGTCGAGGAGGCAGGGGGCGGCCAGTCGGAGGGCTTCGAGCTCGCCGAGCAGGAACTGATCGAGCACAGCTCGCATGGCGATGAGCACTCGCCCGCGCGGATCATGCGCGACGCGGCAAGCGAAGAGGACATCGCAAGCGTCGACGGCGAGGCCGACGCGGAGCACCTGGCGGACTGAGCGGCCGGGCGCCGCGCTGCTTCTCCGGCTCGCGGTCAGACGCCGTGACCGGCAGCGAGCGGAGCGCGCCGAGACGGCGACAGTGCCTCGCATGCGATCAACCTTGACGCGGCCAGGCCGGCCGCGCGGTGCTCGTGGATCTTCAGATAGTCGGGGTCCATCGACATCTCCAGGAACCGCTTGCGCGATGGGTATTCGACCATCAGCACCATGTCCCACTCGCGCGCCTCGGGCCCGATCACGGTCTCCTGTGCCTGCACCGAGAGCAAGACGCGCCCGCCGACGCGCTCGAGGAACGGAGCCACCGCGGCGGCGTAGCGCTGGTAGGCCTCGAGGCCGGAGACGCCCTCGTCGATGCCCTCTGCGCGATCTTTGAACCTCAGCAGGTTGAGCATCACCACCGGCTGCTGTGACGGCGATGACGCGAGCTGCTCGATCTGCTGACGTGTGGGCTGGATCGGCATCAATCGCTCCTTGCTGTCGGGGCCTGGTGGTGAGCGGCTGCGGGACCGAACGCGGCCAGCATCGCCGCGACGATCTGTGCTCCGCGGTCCTCCTGCAGGAAGTGCGCGGCGCCCTCGATGCGGATCTGCTCGCCCGCGGTCGGGCTCAGGCTCGTGAACCGTTCGCCGGCGGCCGGGAACGGGAAGATCTGGTCGCTGTCGCCGAATGCGACGAGCGCCGGCTTCTGCCAGCGTGCGAGCGCGCGCTGCACCTCGAGCTGCTCGTGCGCGCCGGGGTCCTCCTCGGTGAGCGGGACGAGCAGCGGGAAGCGCTGCGCGCCCGCCTTGCTCTCGGCGTTCGGGAACGGGGCGTCGTATGCGGCGATCACCTCGGCGGAGAGCTCGGTCGAGGTGCCACCCTGCATGATCATCCCGATCGGCAGGTCGGGCGTGCGTTCGACGTATTCGCGCCATGCCATGAAGCCCTTGCTCGTCCGGCCGCTGTACAGGCCGGTGTTGAGCACGACGAGCCGTCCCACCTGCTCGCTGTGCTCGACTGCCCAGCGCAGCCCGATCGGCCCGCCCCAGTCGGCGACCACGACCGTCACGTCCTCGAGCTTGATCTGCTCGAGATGCCGCGTCACGTGCTCAACGTGACGCTCGTAGGTGTACCAGGAGCTGTCGGTCGGCTTGTCCGAGCGCCCGAAGCCGACGAGGTCGGGGCAGACAACGCGGTGGCCGGCCTCGACGAGGCCCTTGACCATGTGCCGGTAGAGGTAGCTCCAGTCGGGCTCGCCGTGGAAGCACAGCACGGTCGGCCCTGCTCCCTCGTCGATGTGGTGCAGGCGCAGGCCGTCGACATCGACGTAGTTGGGGTCGTAGGGGTAGTCAGGGAGGTTCTCGAAGCGCTCATCCGGGGTGCGAAACACGCTCATCATCCACCGCCTTTCACGTGTGGCCTGCCATGGGCGTCGAGGAGGGCCTGCGCATGTTCCCCGCGTTCGCCCATTTCCGCCGCACCGCGACAAAGGACACCGAGCTCCACGGCCAGCAGATCAAGCAGGGCGAGAAGGTCTTGATGTGGTACGTGTCCTCCAACCGCGACGAGACCAGGTACGAGGACGCCGACCACTTCGACATCCACCGCAAACCCGAGCACCAGGCGTTCGGCGCAGGCGGCAGGCACTTCTGCCTCGGCACCGCGCTGGCGCGCCTGGAGCTGCGGATCATGATCGAGGAGACCCTCAGGCGCTACCCCGAGATCGCGATCGAGGGCGAGCCGGTCGCGGCCGAGGCGATGTTCGTAAACCAGCTGAAGACCCTGCCCGTGCGCCTGACCCCGCCCGGCGCATGAGCGCGACGGCGGGTCACGCAGGCCTATCCGGGTTCGGGGCCGATCTCCTCGATGAACGCCGCCAGCGCGGCGACCCGCGCGGGATGATCGGCGAGGTGCAGCGCGGCTAGCGCGCGGATCATCGGCGCGGCGTCGTAGCCCTTGATCCTGACGCTTTGAGGGTGCAGCAGGCCGTTGCGCAGGAAGCGTTCATCGACGAGCTCGCGCTGCCCGCCGGCGAGCGTCACGTAGTGCCCGGCGAAGGTCGCGAAGCCCGGCGCGCGGGCGGTCGCGCTGCCGATGAGATGGCACGCCGAGCAGCCCTGCGAGACGATCAGCTGGGCGCCGAGCGCGACCAGCTTCTGCTGGTGTGTGAACGGTTCTGCGACGTACGGGTCGGCGCTCGGTTCCGAGCCCGCGGTGCTGCTCGCGTGGCTCGCGACGCCGCAGCCCGCGAGCACGATCGCCATGACCGCGGCGAGCAGCACCGAGGCCGGCGCGCGGGCTCCCCTGCCCCGCGCGCCCGCCTGAACCGATGGGGGCATCGCGATCCGTCCCGGCGCCGGCTATGCGGCCGGCCTGCGGCGAACGAGCACGAGCGCGGTGAGACCGGCGATCAGCCCGAGGGCGCCGAGTATCAGCGCGGCGATGCCGAGGCCCTTGCTGGCGCCCGAGCTCGGCGTCGTCGCCGAGCTCGTCGCTGCGAGCGGCTCGCTGCCAGCCGTCTCGCCGGCCTGCGGCCCGGCCTCATCGCCGGCGATGTCCTCGATCACGCCGCCTTTGGCGGTCACGTTGATCCGCGGCGAGGGGTGTTCGGCGGTCAGCGACGGTGAGATCCAGTGAACGACCTGGCCGTTGCTGTAGCTCTGCACGGTGCGGAATTCGAGCGATCTGCCGGCGGCGTCCGCGGGGATCGCGAGCGACAGCGGGAAGTTGATGAACTGGTTGTTGTTGACCTTGCCCAGCGGCCCGACCCAGGTCCAGACGATCTGTGAGACCTCGGTGTTGATCGTTTCGCCGTCTTCCTTGATCGGCGTGGCGAGCTTGGCTTCGATCACGCTCGTATGCCAGCCGGGGACGTTTTCGAAGTCAACACCGGTGAATCCCTGCGGGAACAGCACGTCGACGCGCGTCACGTAGGCCCCTTCCTGCTCGCCGGGAACGCGCACGTCGAGCGTCGCGAACGCCCCCGCGGGAATCGTGTTCGGGTGCAGGCTGATATGGGCCTGGGCGCTCGCCGGGGCGAGCAGCGCGGCGGCCGCGAGCAGCAGTGCGATCTTCCTGACTTTCATGTTGTCGTGTTCCTCCTGGGAGTGAAGCGGGTTTGGTGGGCGCGCCGCGTGGCGGTCACGGCCCGCGCGGGCACGAGATCACGAGGCGCGCGGCGGAGTGCCTGCGCTGAAGTCGCCGGCCCGAAGGGCGGCGCGCGGCGCCCCAGCGAGCACGCGATCAGGCGCCCGCCGCGCGGCAGCTCCGCCTGGTTGCGGCGGCGAGCGCCGAGCGCCGGCGCCGGCCGCAGGCGCGCTGCTGCTCGCGCGGAGCGCCGGAGCAGCAGCCGTTCGCCGGGGTAGCGACCGGCGCACAGCAGCGCGAAGATCAGCAGCGCGGGGCCGAGATAGGCGAGCGCGAGCGCGAGCGCCGGGAACAGCGCGAGCCAGACAGCCGCCCCGAGCGCGAGCGCGAGGACGACGCCGACGTGCGCGCCGTGACCCCTGCCGGCGCCGCTCACCGGATCGGCACCTTGATCCTGCGGCTGGACTGTTCGAATTCGGAGACGCGGTCGGTGATTTCGAATTCCCAGGTGCCGCCGGGGCTGAGCACGGTCGAGTTGAGGACGTAGTGTCCGGGGCCGGCGACGACCGGCTTCAGCACCAGCGGCCCGATGCCCTTCGCGGGCAGCCTCGCGGTCGCGGTCAGTTCCCTCGTGCCGGTGAACGGCGCGCCGGTCCTGGCGTTGATCAGATACAGGTGCACCGTGTTCAAGCCGACGCTTGCCGGTTCGACGGTCATCTCGAGCTCGGCGGAGCCGATCGGCACGTTCGTCGAGAACGGCCCGCTGGCGGCATCGATCGGCGGCGCGTAGCTGATCAGCGCGGCGGTCACGCCGAACACGCAAAGCATCAGCGCGAACTCGCCGCGCATCGTGCGCCGCGCGAGCACGCCGATCCCGCCCGGCGGCTGGCCGTCGCCGACAAGGCGCTGCAGGGCGGGGATCACGCGCCCGCGATTGACCCAGCCGAAGCCGATCAGCGCGCACAGCAGCAGGACCTTGACGATGATCAGGTTGCCGTAGGTGGTGTGCAGCAGCCCTTCGAAGGTGCGCACGTCGATGTACGCCTGGATCACGCCGGTGATCGCTATGACGACGACGGCGGCGAGCGCGAGCGGCGAGAAGCGCGCGAGCGTCGCCAGCAGCAGCCGGCTTCGCTCGGCCCCCTCGAGTTGACGCGTGCCGGCCGGCAGCGCGAACAGCAGGCAGGCGATCCCGCCCACCCAGATGCTGCCCGAGATGACGTGCAGCGCGTCGGAGGGGAAGAACACTGCGACCGGGCTCTCGATGCTCGCGTGGCCGGCGAGCGCGGGCGTGATCGCCAGATAGCCGGCGCCGATCGCGAGCAGCGCGAGGATCAGGCGCGGCGGGCGCGGCGTCAGCACCACCCCGCCGCCCTCGCCGGGCGCGTCCTCGTCGATCACGCGGATCACGTCGCGGCCGAGCGCCGCTGAGCCGAGCAACAGCGCGCCCAGCGCCAGCCAGTCGATCGCGCGCGCGCCCCACACCTCGCCGAAGCGGCTTTCGAGCGTGCTTTCGAGGATCGTCCCTTTCAGCGAGCTCCACAGCGACACGCCGGCGGCGCTCGCTCCCTGCAGCAGCACGCCGAGGACACTGACGAGGACGCCGAGCACGATCGCGGTCCCGAGTATCCATCTCAGCCGCGACGCGAACGCTCGCGAGGCGAGCGACCAGCGCGGCTCGCCGCCGGCGGCGCCGCCGAGGGCGGGAGTCCAGGCGAACAGCAGGAACACGAGCCCGCCGATCATCAGCGCGAGCGTCAGGTAGTTGAGGCCGCGCACGACGCCGAAGGCGACCTCGGTCACCTTGCCGCTCTTGTTCCTGCCGATCAGCCCGGCGACGGTGAACTTCGGCTGCGCGCCGGCGTGCCCGATGTTGAACACGAGCCCGCCGTAGACGATGTGCGTGTCGGCCGAGATCACGCGATAGGTCCCGGTGTAGGTGCCATCGGGCAGGTGCGCCTTGAGGCCCACCCCCATCCAGTGCTCGTTGCCGTCGGGGTGGGAGACGTCGAGGTTGTCGACCTCGTTGCCCTGCGCGTCGTACACGCGGACGGCGCCGAGGGTGCCGCCGACGTCCTGGTTGAACTCGAAGATCACCTCGCTGGGCTGAACGGGCACGGTCGAGCCCGATGCCGGCGACGTTCCCAGCAGCTGCGCGTGCGCGAGCGCGGCGGGGGCGCTGATGAGCGTGCCGAGCAGCACGCACGCAAGGATCAGCAGCGCCCGGCGCTGCGACCGCGGCGAGATCGAGCGCTGCAGGGGGGCCATCGCTTCACCACGCTTCCGGCTGGGTCGCCGGGGTCGGCCCTGCGCCCGGTTTCGAGGGCCCGCCGCCGGGCGGCGTGCGCGCGCGGCGGCGGCGGACGAACACCACGAACGCGATCGCCAGCAGCACGATCACGATCAGCGCGACGATCGCTGCGGTCGGGGTCTTGGTTCCTTCCTCGGGCACCCAGAACAGCTGGCCGTTGACGACGCCTGCGGTCGCTCCGACGCGGATCGGCACCTGCCAGTTGAAGATCTTGGTGCGCTTGCTCTTGTCCTTGACCTGCGGCGGCGTCACCGGCGACATCCAGTGGATGCGATGGTCGTGCCATTCCAGCTGTCCGGTGCGATCGACGACCGTCCAGTCGGGGGTGGCGCTCGCTGACGCGTCAGCCGGGACGTTGACGTCGCCGTAGAAGTTCTGGTTGAGGTAGTAGGCGGGCGAGTGGAGGTTCTCTTCGACCGCGCCGTCGGCGAGCACGCGCGCGAACGGTTCGCCCTGGTAGCCGTCGATCGTGACCGTTTTGCCGGTGTGGTTGGTGAGCACCAGACGGTCGGCGAACTCGAGCACTTCGAGTTTCAGCCCGGGCACGGTGGGACTGATGCCGGTGATGTTGGAGCGATAGTTGTAGTTGCTCCCCTGGTCGGCGATCGGGCTGCCGCTCTCCTGGGTGGAGGTGGTGTTCTGTGCCTGCGCGGTCGCTGCCAGCGCGAACACGATCGCGCTGAGCGCGGCGACGATGGGACGACGGGACATCTGGGACTCCTCGCGTGCGTACGTGTGCAGAGCAGCCGCTGGAGTCCTCAGCGACAAGCGCGAGCGTGTGCCGGGCCCAGCGGAACATCGGCGGCCGCGCCCGGGAGGGCGGCGACGGTCTAGCTCGTGGCGACGCGCCCGGGAGGCGGGCGGACGGCCAGCGAGTGCCCGATCAGGCTGCCGCCGCGCACCAGCGCGAGCATGACGCGGCGGCGCGAGCGCAGATGCGAGCGTGCTCGCGGCCAACGGGCCCGGGGCGGCTGCGCCTCGCGCAGCGCACGCAGCACACGCTCGCCGGGGTAGCGCCGCATGAGCAGCGAGCTCACCAGCGCGAGCGCAGGCAGGAGGCAGAGCAGAGCCTGGAGCACGAGGCGGCGAACACTACTCCTCGATCCCGACCGTGGGCAGCGATCGCGACCTCTCGCGGGCAGGCTAGCTCGCACAGCGGTGCGGCGAGGCGCCGGCCGTGATCTTCGGGCGCGTTCGCCTCAGCGCGCGCTGATCCGCCGCTGGAGTTCGAGCGACAGCTCGGCCGAGACCTCGTGCAACGCCTCGCTGTACGCGCGGACGTGCGCCGGGGACCGGCCGCTGCGCGTCGCGATCGCGATCGTCCGTGTCGCAGGGTCGCCGCCGCGCACGCGCACGACGGCGACGTCCTCACGGATGCTCGTGGCCGCCAGGCCTGGGACGACGGTCACGCCGAGGCCGGCGGCCACGAGGCCGAGCTTCGCCGTCCACTCGCGGGCGATGAACGCGACCTGCGGCTTGCACTCGAGCGCCGGCCACACACCGAGCAGCGCGTCGTCGGCGCCGCTGCTTGCCGCGATCCACGGCTCATTGACGAGGTCCTCGAGGTCGACCGTGTCACGCCCGGCGAGCGGGTGGGTGCGCGCGAGGGCGAGCAGCAGCCCGTCCTCGAGGAGCGGCTCGATCTCGTAGCGCCCGGCGGCGGATTCGCCGGGGCGCATCGCGATCACGGCGAGCTCGAGCGCGCCGGCGTCGAGCCGACGCAGCTGGGTCGGCGTGGTGCCCTCGCGCAGCGACACCTTGACGGCCGCGTTACGGCACTGGAACGCCGCGAGCGCCCGCGGCACGAGCGCGGCGACCGCGGTCGGGAAGGCACCGACGCGTAGACGGCCGGCGTCGAGCTCCCGCATCACGCTCAGCTCGCGAGACGCGCGGTCGAGCTCGTCGAGCACGCTGACGGCATGCCGCAGAAGCGCGTTACCGGAACCCGTCAGGCGCACGCCGCGGGCGCGGCGCTCGAACAGCTGCGCACCAGCGGCCCGCTCGAGCGCGGACACCTGGCGCGAAATCGCCGACTGCGTATATCCGAGTGTGCTCGCGGCTGCCGTGAAGGATCCGCGCGCGGCGACCTCCCGGAGTACCCGCAAACCGCTGAGCGAGACCTCAGTCATGCTTAGTACGCATAGTAGTGATGCATAACTATCGCTTCTCGCATGGAGCATACGCACGTATCCTCGGCAGATGACCATCACGGAGCTACGTGCACCACACACCGGCAGAGTCGCGATCGTGACGGGTGCCAACCAGGGCCTGGGCTTCGCGCTCGCCAACGGCCTCGCACTACAGCTCGAGCGTGAGGATGTCGTGTATCTCACCGGGCGCGACCGTGGTCGCGTCGACGCGGCGTGCGAGCGCGTCGGCGGGACGCGCGCAGAGCTGCGCCCACGGGTCCTCGATGTCCGCGACCGCGCCGCGCTGACCGCACTCGCCGCTGAGATCCGCTCCGAGCACGGCGGCTTGGATGTCGTGTTCTCCAACCACTACGCGCGCGTGCTGCCTGAAGACGTTCCCGCGGATGTGATCGAGGAATACGTCGACACCAACAACCTCGGCACGACGCGCCTGTTGCGCGCCTTCGCCCCGATTCTCCGGCCCGGCGGACGGCTGCTTGTTGTCGCGAGCACGCTCGGCCTGATCGAGGAGTTGCCGGCGCATCTGCAACCGCTCTTCGACACCGGCGGGATGACGCTCGAGGACATCGACGCGACGATGCTCGGCTGGCGCGACGAAGTCATCGACGGTCGCGCTGGCGCTGCGGGCTGGCCGGCCTTCATCAACATCCCCTCGAAGGTCGGCCAAGTGGCGGCCGTGCGGGTGCTCGCGCGCGAGCGGCGCGAGTCAGACGAGGCGGCGGGGACGCTCGTCGCTGCGGTCTGCCCGGGCATGATCGACACGGGCGCCTCGCGACCGTGGTTTGACATGAGCGGCGCACAGACGCCCGCCGAGGCGGCGGCCGCGCTGCTCGCGCTCGCACTCGAGCCCGGCGCCCGCCCCGAGCTCTACGGCGAGCTGATCCGATTCGGCAGGGTGCTCCGGTGGAAGCCCGCGGTCGACGACTGCACGGGCGCCGCGACCGAGTCTGCGGGCGCGGCCTGGGCCGTTGCATGTGGCCGATCGCGCTGCGATCGCCGGCTCAGCTCTTGATCGAGCGCTGATACGCGGTTACGGCGAGCGGCGCGCAGATCACGATGAAGCCGACGATCCAGATCGACGTGTAGAGGATCGAATGCTCAAGCGGCCAGGCGGAGTGCGGCAGCGGCACGCCGCCCGGGTTGCCGAACAGCTTGCGCAGGGCGTTCGCGAGCGCGCTCACGGGGTTCCATTCTGCGACCACCCGCAACACGCTCGGCAGCGTGCTCGTCGGCACGAACGTGCTCGCTACGAACGTCAGCGGGAAGATCAGCACGAATGCAAGCCCCTGCACACCCTCGGGCGTCGGCACGAGGCTGCCGAGCATCACGCCAATCCAGATCACGGCAAATGAGAAGGCGATCATCAGCCCATACGCGGCGAGCACTTCCAGCGGGTCGGTGTGGACCCGCCAGCCGACCACGAGGCCGGTGAGCGACATCAGCACGATCGGCAGCAGCGACTTGACGAGGCTCGCGAGCGCATGGCCCCCGAGCACCGCCGAGCGCGCGATCGGAAGCGAGTGGAAGCGGTCGATCGCGCCGTTGTTGCGGTCGTTCGCGAGCGACATCGCGACGCCGAAGCAGCCGAAGAAGATCGTCTGCGCGAAGATGCCGCCCATCAGGAATTCCTTGTAGCTGCCGTGGCCGGGGACGGCGATCGCGCCGCCGAAGACGAACGCGAACAGCAGCACGAACATCACCGGCTGGATCGTCGCGTCGGTCAGCACCTCGGGCTCGCGCTTCATGTGCGTGAGGCCGCGGCGGGCGATCACCCAGGTGTCTGAGACGAGCGTGTTGGGCGAGGTCATACGGCGACCTTCTCCTGATCGTCGGTGGCTGCGACGGAGCTGCCGGTGAGTGTCAGGAAGACATCGTCGAGGGTCGGCTGGCGCAGGCTCAGCTCGTCGACTTCGATGCCGGCGTCCTCGAGCGCAGCGCCGAGCGCGGCGATCGCGCTGGCGCCGCCGTCTGTCGGGGCGCTGACGCTGCGACCGCCGCTGTCGATCGCCGGCACGGTGTCTGTGATCCGCGCGACGAGCGCGGCGGCCGCCTCGAGGTTGGCGTCGTGGACGCAGACCACGTGCAGCTGATCGCCGCCGAGCTGGCGCTTGAGCGAGCGCGCGTCGCCGCGCGCAATCACACGCCCGTGGTCGACGACGACGATCTCGTCGGCGAGGCGGTCGGCCTCCTCGAGATACTGCGTCGTCAGCAGGATCGTCGCGCCTCCCTGCGTGAGGTCCTCGAGCACCTGCCAGAGTTCGTTGCGCGCGCGCGGGTCGAGGCCGGTCGTGGGCTCATCGAGGAACAGCACGTCGGGCGTCGCGACGAGCGTCGCCGCGAGATCGAGCCGGCGGCGCATCCCGCCGGAGTACTCCTTGGCGAGCTTGTCGGCGGCGTCGAGCAGGCTGAAGCGCTCGAGCAGCTCCACCGCTTTGGCCCTCGAGACGCGCCGGCCGAGATGGTGTAGTTCACCGATCATCGTCAGGTTCTCCTTGCCGCTGAGCAGGCCGTCGACGGTCGCTTCCTGAGCGGCGAGGCCGATGTTGCGGCGCACGCCGACGGCGTCGCTGCGCACGTCGTGCCCGGCGACGACCGCGGTGCCCTCGTCGGGCTCGGTCAGCGTCGTGAGGATGCGCACGGCGGTCGTCTTGCCGGCGCCGTTGGGGCCGAGCAGCGCCGAGACGGTTCCGCGCGGGACCGCGAGGTCGACACCCGCGAGTGCCATCTTCTCGCCGTAGCGCTTGACCAGGCCGTGGGCCTCGATCGCGTTCTCAGAAGCGGGCATCGTCCGAGGATACAGAAGTCGAGCAGAACTTTACCTGTGGTGTAAAGTTACAGTTGATGCAAGGTCTACGGGAGCGCAAGCGCGCGGCGACACGGCTGGCGATCTCGAACGTCGCGACGCGCCTGTTCCAGCAGCGCGGCTTCGAGCAGGTGACCGTCGCCGAGATCGCCGCCGCCGCCGAAGTCTCCGTCAAGACCGTCTTCAACTACTTCGGCAGCAAGGAGGAGCTGTTCTTCGATCGCGAGGAGGAGCTGCTCGCGGACTTGCTGCGGGCGCTGCGCGAGCGTGGCCCGCGCGTTTCGGCAACGGCGGCGATGCGCCCGCTGCTGCTCGATCGCCCGCTGCCGCTAGCCGACTGCGACTGGTCGGATCTGCGCACCGGGCTCTACGAGCAGGTCAGGGCGTTCATCGCATGCGAACGTGCCTCGCCGGCGCTCAGCGCGCGGCGCCTGATGATCGCGCAGGCGTGGGCGGGGCCGCTCGGGCGCGAGGCCGGCTCGGCCCCATGGGCGGCGATGTTCCTCGCCGTCCTCGGCCTGCGCCATGAGGTGTTCGGCGCCGCGCTGCTCGAGCAGCGCGCTCCCGCGACCGTCGAGCGCCGCGTACGCGCAAGCGTCGGCGACGCGCTCGATGCCCTCGAACGCGCCTTTCCGAGCTAGCGCGCCGAGTCCTCGCCGGCGGCGGCAGCGCCGCCGAGCTGGGGCTGGATCAACCCGTTCTCGTAGGCGAACACGACGATCTGCACACGGTCGCGCAGCGAGAGCTTGGCGAGGATCCGCCCGACATGCGTCTTGACGGTCGCCTCGGAGAGGACGAGCCGCTCGGCGATCTCGGCGTTCGAGTGGCTGCGTGCGACTTCGATCAGGACCTCGCGCTCGCGCGGCGTCAGCCGCGCGAGCGCGCCATCGCCGGCGCGCCCCGGCGCCGCCGGGTCGGGCAGGTGGGGGAGCAGCATGGACAGCAGCCGGCGGGTGACGCTCGGCGCGAGCACGGCGTCGCCGCTCGCGACTGCGCGAATCGCCGCAAGCAGCTCGGCCGGCGGCGCATCCTTGAGCAGGAAGCCGCTCGCACCGGCGCGCAGCGCGGCATAGGTGTGCTCGTCGAGGTCGAAGGTCGTGAGGATGATGATTCGCGAGCGCGGATCTGTCGCGACGATCCGCCGGGTCGCCTCGATACCGTCGAGCGCGGGCATACGCACGTCCATCAGGACGATGTCCGGCGACAGCTCCGCGACGGCCGCGATCGCCTCGTGCCCGTTGACCGCCTCGCCGACGATCGTGAGGTCGGGCTGACTGTCGATCACCATGCGAAAGCCCATGCGCATCAGCTCCTGGTCGTCGGCGAGCACGATGCTGATGCTCATCGACGCTCCCCGCCGGGGCGAAGCCGCATGTGCACACGCCATCCTCCCTCGGGCCGCGGCCCCGCCTGCAGCTCGCCGCCGTAGGCGAGCGCACGCTCGCGCATGCCGCTGATTCCGCGCCCGGCGCCGACCCCGCCCGGCGTGTACGCACCGGTGTCGGTTGCGTCGAGCTCGACCTGCTCGCGGCTGCAGCGCAGCGCGACGCGTGCGGAGGCGGGCCGCGCGGCGTGCTTGAGCGTGTTCGTCAGCGCCTCCTGGGCAACGCGGAAGAGCGCGAGCTGGACGCCCTCGGGCAGCAGCGCCGGGTCACCGTCGATCACCAGCTCGACCGGGATGCCGGCCGTCCGCACGCGCTCGGCGAGCAGCTCGAGCTCGGCGACACGCGGCTGCGGCCGCAGGGGCTGCTCGAGCGGCCCGTCGCGGAGGATGCCGAGCAGGCGCCGCATCTCCATCAGCGCGTCTCGCCCGGTCGCCGAGATCTGCTCGGCTGCGGCGCTCGCCTGCACCGGTGAGGCGTCGATCGCGTAGCCGGCGCCGTCGGCGAGCGCGATCATCACGCTGAGATTGTGGGCGATGATGTCGTGCATCTCGCGCGCGATCCGGTTGCGCTCGGCGGCCGCCGCGAGGCGTCCCTCCTGGTCGCGCTCATATTCCAAGCGCGCCGCGCGATCGTGCAGCGAGGCGAGCAGCGCACGACGTTGCCGGACGCTGATCCCGAGCACCGCTGCGGCGAGGCCGAGCGCGCTCAGCCCGATCCAGATTTTGACCGGGTCCGACGGAGCCCACTTGGCGGCGGCGATCACGGCGCCGGCCTCGAGCACAACGGCCGCGAGCACCAGTTCGACGACGTTTCCGCGCAGCGCGACGCCGTAGAGCGCGATCAGCAGGGCCGCATCGCCCAGCTGCGGGTCGGCGATGAGCCACTGCAGCGCCGCGATCGCGGCGAGCGCCGCGAACACGAGCAGCGGACGGCGGCGGCGCAGCAGCAGAATCAGGCACAGCGCGGCCGTGAACGCGAGTTGCCGCTGCGACAGACGCCCCTGTGACCACAGCCCGGCGGCGGCAGCGAGCGCGACCGTCGATGCGAGCACGAGATCGCTGAGTTGCGGGTGCGCGGCGATGACTCGCTCGAAGCGCTCGGCGAGTCGTTGGATCATCGCCGTCGGCCAAGAGGTGACGCGCGCAAGCGGGCGCCCGGCGGTGGGCTCCCGCAATGACATCGTCGGCGTGCTCATGGGCACATTCTCGCGCCTCGGCGCGACATCAGCGGCCCCTGCGGCCGTTGAGCGCACGGCGGATCGAGAGGCACAGCAGCGCGAGCACCGCGGGTGGCAGCACCCACCAGGCGGCGGCGCCGGCCGCGGCGATCAGCGCGGTCAGCGCAATCGCCGCGACGACGCCGAGGGCGATTCGCCAGTCATCGCCGATCAGGAACTCCCAGACCCCCCCGGCGAAGCCGCGCAGGCCGCTCATGCCGCGCTCCTCTGCTGCTCGACGCCCTCGGCGACGGACGTCGGCGTCGCCTCGATCAGCCGCACGATGGCGATCGCGGCGACGAGCATGAGCGGCACGATCACGACGAGCGCGAGGTCCCCGCCCGGCCATTCTGCGCCTGCTCCCTCCCCCGCCCAGAACATCCCGAAGGAGCTCAGCAGCACGCCGACGGCGAACTTGATCGTGTTCTCGGGCACCCGCGCGAGCGGCGCACGCAGCGCGATGCCGGCAAGCACGACGCTGAGCAGCGCCAGCCCCGCGGCAGCCGCCGCGAGACCGACATCGTGCTGGTTGGCGCCGAAGGTCACGACGATGAACGCGACCTCGAGGCCCTCGAGCAGCACGCCTTTGAAGGAGATCGCGAAGGCGTAGCTGTCGAATCCGCCGTCCGCTGCGCCGGCGGCCTCGGCGGCGCGCGCCTCGGCTGCGTAGATCGCGAGCTCGTCGTGGCTCGCCTTCACCCCCGCGGCGCGCAGGATCGCCTTGCGCAGCCACTGCAGCCCGAAGTTCAGCAGCATCGCGCCGACGACCACGCGCAGCACGTTGATCGGCAGCGAGGTGAGCGCCGGGCCGAGCGCGGCGATCAGGACCGCGAGCGTCAACGTCGCCGCGACGACCCCCGCGAACGCGGACGGCCAGCCGCGCGTGCTGCCGACCGCGAGCACGATCGTGAGGGCCTCGACCGCCTCGACGGTGCAGGCGAGGAAGACCGACAGCGCGAGTCCGATCTCGGCGCCGCTCATGGGACCGCTCCCCGCGATCTCTCGATTGCGCCGACCGGTCGCGTCTCGCCCACGTCCATCCTCAACCACGGTACGCGCTCGCGCGCCATCGGGCAAAGCGGCGGCGGACAGCAACCCACCACCTCCTACCTCAGACGTACACGAAGATCATCCTCTGGGCTGTTGCGAAGCCACCGGGCGACTTCTAGCTTGCCAGGGCATGGCGCAGATCCGCTCGGGCGAGAGAGACCGCATGCATCCACTCGCGGCGAAGGTGCCCGAGATCGCGCTGCTGTTCTGGGTCCTGAAGCTGCTCACGACCGGGATGGGCGAGGCGATGTCGGACTTCCTCGGCCAGCAGAACGTGCCACTCGCCGCCGCGATCGGGTTCTTCGGACTGTGGTTTGCCCTGCGACTGCAGATGCGCACCCGCTCCTACCAGGCGCCCGCGTACTGGTTCGCGGTGATGATGGTCGCGATCTTCGGCACGATGGCCGCCGACGGCGTGCACGACGGCGCGAGCATCCCGTACTCGGTGACGACGCCGATGTATGGAGCGATCGTCGCCGCGATCTTCTTCTTCTGGTACCGCAGCGAGGGCACGCTCTCGATCCATAGCATCACGACGCGCCGCCGCGAGGGCTTCTACTGGGCGGCGGTGCTCGCGACGTTCGCGCTCGGCACCGCGGCCGGCGATCTCACCGCGCTGCAGCTGAACATCGGCTATTTCGACTCGGTCCTGCTGTTCACGGCGATCATCGCGATCCCGGCGATCGGCTGGTGGCGTTTCAAGATGAACCCGATCGTCGCATTCTGGTTCGCGTACATCGTCACGCGGCCGCTCGGCGCCTCCTTCGCGGACGGGTTCAGCAAGCCGCCTCCCGGTCTCGGCCTCGGCGACGGCACCGTCAGCGCGATCGCGCTCGTGCTGTTCATCGCACTCGTCGCCTACACGACCGTGACCAAGCGCGACGTGCAACGTCTGGCACATGCCCACGCTCCTCACCTGCACGCTCCCCCGCTGCTCGGCGAGCCGCTGCCCGAGGATGCCTAGCGGGACTCGCCGCGAGCGGGTTCACGACCACGGAGGCCGTGAGCGCCGCCTCCCGCCGCTCTGAGGCGGCGGCCTGCGGAATAGAAAAGCCCCGCCGGAGCGGGGCTTTTCCTTAGCAGGTCGATAAGCCGGAGAGTCGTCATACCAAGCAGCACCGAACCAGCGAGGCCTGCCCGAAAGCGGTGGCCCCGATGCTCAATGCCCTTGCCGACTTCCTCATCTACTGCCGTGTGGAGCGCCGTTTGGCCGACCTGACGTGCAAGGCGTACGAGCGCGATGTGCGCGCCTGCGTGGAGTTTCTTCGCACGCAGGGCATCTGCGCGCTCGTCGAGATTCGCACCACCGATCTGCGGCGCTTCCTGGCCGAGGAGGCGACACATAGACCAGCCCCGTCGAGCCAGGCGAGGACGGTCGCGGCGCTGCGGTGCTTCTTTCGCTTCTGCGTCGAGAGCGAGCTATCTGGACCGTGACCCGGCGCACGTGCTGCGCACCCCGAAGAAGCGCGAAGCTCTGCCGGACGTGCTCGACCGCAAGGAGCTCTCGCGGCTGCTTGATGTTCCGGCCCGCGAGGGTGTCTGGACGCGAGTCCATGAGGGCAAGGTGCAGCGCGACCGGTTGCTGCTCGCACTGTTCGCGTACGGCGGGCTGCGCCGCTCGGAGCTGCTCGGCCTGGACTGGGACGACGTGGACCTCGAGCGCCGGCTGATCCGTGTGCGCAACGCCAAGGGCGGACGGCAACGCGTTGTGCCGATCCACCCCGGTCTCGTGTCGCTGTTCGTGGAGTACGCCGCGACGCGCAAGCGGACAGGGACCCCGCGCTGTTCGTGGGTGTTCACGGCAAGCGCCTCTCCCCCACGATCCTCTCCATGACGTTCCGTCGCTACACCGACGCCGCGGGTGTCTCCCGGCGCAAGCACGTGACGCCGCACACGCTGCGCCACGTGTTCGCGACGGAGCTGCTGAGCGCGGGCGCGAACCTGCGCCAGATTCAGGAGCTGCTCGGACACAAGCACCTGGACTCGACGCAGCGGTACACGCGTGTGAACGCGCACCAGCTGCACGGTGCGATCAAGCGGCTCTCGTGGGCGCAGGCAGCGACGGGTTCAGGTTCCGCGGGCGGACAATCAGGCGGGCCCGACCGAGCGATCACCGGCGCGGCGTAGGCTCGCTTGATGACGGCGCCTAAACGCTCCGGCGGGCCGACCACGAGCGCAGGCGGGGCGCGTCCGGTTCGCCGACGCTGGCGTGACTACAAGACCCCGGCGGGTCGGCGTCCCGTCGAGGCGTTCATCGACGGTCTCTCCGATGGCGACGCGGCGGCCGTGTTCGCCGGGATGCAGTACGTCCGCGACCGGGGCCTACTGGCCGCCCGCCATCTCGACGGCGATATCTGGGAGGTCAGGGTCGACGGCGACCGGGTGATCTACCGCATCCTGTTCGCGCCGGAAGGCAGCCGTGGCCAGATCCTGCTTGCGCTTGAGGGGCTCAACAAGAAGACGCAGAAGACCCCGCCGGCCACGATCGCGCTGGCGAAGCGACGCCTCGCCGACTGGCGCAGGCGGGGAGATGAGAAGCGCGCCGCCCGTCACGGTCGGTCTTCCTGACCGACGACCACGTTGCTACTATCTCCGTTTAGAGATACCATGCAAGATATCCGCGAGCTAAGATAGCAGGCGAGGCCAATGCCCACACAAGACTTCCTAGAGCAGATGATCGACAAGCGCACAGCGCGCAACCCCGAGTTCCCTCGGCTGCTTGATGCAGCTCGCCGGCGCCGCGAGCTACTGCGCACACTTGCCGGCCAGCGCGAGGAGCAGCAGCGGACGCAGACCGCAATTGCCGCGGCGATGGACACATCGCAGTCCTTCATCGCGCGTCTTGAGAGCACGGCCGTCGACGCGAAGATGTCAACCGTGGACCGCTACGCGGAGAGCCTGGGCTTCGTCGTGCAATACCACCTCATCCCCGCGGCCGAGGCAGAGGACGCGCCCTCGGTCATCGTCGGGTAGCGGCAAAGCTGCGGCGGAGCCCGCAGCAACGTCGGCCGCGCGCCCACTCGCGCCTTCACCACTCCGCCGGTGGCGGGCCAGGCTGCCAGGTCCTCTCTACGCCGCCCCCCTGCTGGCGGAGCTTCTGGGCATACGCGTCGAGCTGATGGTGGAATGCGAGCTCTTCGCGGGGGTCCTGGCCGGCAGCGTCAATATCGGCTCTCCAGACGGCCAGAGCGTAGAGCGTCTCGGCCTGTGACTCGTCGTTCCACCAACCGGTGTGGAGGTGTTCGAGGTGGCGAGGGTAGCGGCCGTGAAGCGCCACTACAGCTCCCCACATCTCCTGCCGCCATGCAGCGTCGCCGCCGTAGGGCTCAAGCCACCGTCGGCCGGCCGCCCCTTGAGCCGGGATTGCCCGCCGCCGCCACGGGCGCTCTGACCCTGCCCTCCGTGGCCGCGAGCGCGATGCCGTCGCACACGAGGTGGCGGGCGAACGTGGCGAGCGGTTCACCGTGGCCGTCGGCTAGCAATTGCAGCTGGAGCGCCGCCGGATCCGGTAGCACGATCTGGATCTTGCGGCTCATCGTTCGGGACCGCGTGCCTGGTCGCGGTCGGGTTTCGGCTCGAGTAGCCGGGCGATGTGCGGCAGGATCTGGCCGGCGCGGTAAAGGGTGTGTTCGTGGCCGAGCACCCAGCCGGGGTCCGGTTGCTCTCGATGCACGAGAGAGGGTGTCTGCGCGCGGCTTGTCCGCATCTTCTCCGAGAGCCTCTCGACGAGCCTCTCGTCCTGTCCTGCAAGGTCGAGCTCGTCGCGGTTCACGAACCACTCCGTGCCGTGGCGGGCGCGGCTGGCCTCCACGTAGGAGCCTTCTCTGCTGGTCTGCCAGCCCCCGGTCACGACAACGGTGCGATCGACGGTTGCGCCCTGCTGGCCGTGGATGTGCTGGGCGTACCCCAGCCGCAGGACTCTCAAGGTCCTCACCGGCGATCGTGACGTGGCGCTCTGAGATGTCGAGCGCGACGGTCACGCCACGGTCAAGGTCGACGCTGGTGACCTGGCCACGGGAGCCGTTCTCGACCCGCGGATGCCCCGGCTCGCGGTGCTGGCTGGTGAATACGATGCGGTCGCCCTCGCGCAGCCCGTAGTGCTTGTGCGGGAGCTGAATCTCGGCCTGGCCGAGTTCTCCTCGTTCTGCCCGGAGGTGCTGGGCACGGGCGTTGAGCCGGTCGACCTCGACGTTCGAGGCGTCGGTGATCAACGCGACCTCCCGGATCTCGCGTGTCCCGGTCAGCTCGGCCCAGCGTTTGACCGCCGCCTCCCCCGCCTGTTCGCGCGTATCGGTCAGGAACAGTTGGCTGCGGGACTTGTAGTGCGCCATGGCCCGCTCCGGTTCCCCATTGCGCAAGGCCGCCCACGCTTTGCGCTCCTGCGGGTCGCTGGTGCGACGCACCTCCTCCAGCTCCGCGGTGGGCACGCGATGAGCGATCCGGTCGAACATGCCGCCCGGACCGATCGACGGCAGCTGCCTGCCGTCACCGACGGCGACCAGCTTCGCCCCCGAGCGCTCGACCAGCTCGGTCAGGGCGTCCAAGCGCTTGTGATCGACCATCCCGGCCTCATCGAGGATCACCGTGGTCTCGGGCCCGACCTGCAGCCGACCGCTGTTCGCTCGCACGACCAGGGCATCCATCGTCAGCGTGTGCCCCTCAAGGGAGGGGCTGCCGATCCCGAGCCGCTCCGCGGTGGACCCGGACACGGCGATGCCGAACACCTCGCGGCCCGCGATCTGCTCCGCGCGTGCCGCCGCGTCGAGCACGACACCCTTCCCGGTCCCCGCTGGACCGACGAGCACGGCGATCCGCTCTGGGCCGGTCACGGCGCGCAGGGCCTGCTCCTGCTCGACAGACAGGGGTGCGCCGATGCACTCGGCGACCTCCCTGCTCGCGTGCGCCCTGGCCTGCTCGCCGACGTCTCGGCCCGCCGGCTCGGCGAGCTCGTTGGCGCGGCGCTCGATCGCCTGCTCCTGGGCCCGGATGGCGAGCGTCGTCATCCTCCCGCCCTCCAGGGTGAGGATGCGACGCTCGCCGACCATCGCGCGGGTCAACCCGATCGCCTCCTCGGGGCCAAGCTCCCCCGCTGACTGCTCCAATGCGACCGCGCGCAGCAACCCCGCGTCGAACATTGCAGTGCGCTCGGTGAGGGTCGCTTCGATGCGCTCCTCGATCGACAGGTCCGTGGACCTCCGGCTGAGGGGCACCGATCAGATGCACCGCCTCATCGGCCCCGAACCCGTGCCGCTCTCCTGTCTGTGCCCACACGCGTTGCAGATCGCCGCGGGTCGTCAGGTCCTTGGCCCTGCGGTTCTCGAGCGCGATATCGCGGATCTCCCCGCGTTCGGGGGCACGGCCGTGCTTCGCGCGGAACCTCTCAGCGGCGTGCGCGATCTCCAGGTGGCGCTTTGAGAATGCGTTGCGGAGTTCGGCGGGCACCCCGGCGATCTCGAAGTACTTGCCGTCCTTGCCCGTCCCCTGATCGATCGGGTAGCCCTCCGCTGCCAGCTCCTGCGCGAGGGCGGAGCGGTAGAACGCCCCGACCTCTCGCAGGCCGCGGAAGATCGGCCGTGAGGCGACCGCGACGATCCGGTCATCCTCTCGCACCGCGCCGCTGATCACAACATGCGTGTGCAGCTGCGGGTCCGGCGCCTCAGCGCCGCTCACCCCCCTGGCGGTCGTGTGGCGGTAGGCGGTCGCGATCACGTCCTTCGCCTGCTCTTCCACCACCTGCCCGCTGTAGCGGCGGCGAACCGCCGGCACCCGCTCCTTCAGGTAGCTCATCGACCGCTCGACAGCTTTGGCGTGCGCTTCCTCTATCTGTTCGCGCTGCCACGGGTCCCCGAGCGCCCACACCACAGACACGGACTTGGGGGCGCTGAACGTCACGTCGATCCCACCGCCGCGGGAGCCGTCGGCGCCCGCCGGGCGCAGCCACGCGCCGCTGCCAGGGTCGCGTCCTTCCATCAGCGCGATGAACTGCGCACCGTCCACCGGCCCGTCCGGATCAATCCCGAGCCGCGCAAGCGTCTCGGGGTCGGACAGCCAGCGGCCGGGGGCCTCGGTCAGCTCCCCGTCGGGGGTCAGGTAGTAGTCGCCCTGCTCGGGGGCGATCGTCTTGCCCTCCAGATACCGGGCGTAACCGCCACCCCGTCCGGCACCGATGCTGGATGCACTCATCACATGATGTAAAGACCCCAAGGCGCTCGAACCGGCCAAGCAATTGCACAGCACCGGGAGGGCGTGCATCAGGTGTGGACTGCTGTTGCGGAGCGAAGCGACGCCGAGTCGTACGGAGACGAGGGAAGCGAGGGAGAGGAGCGAGGGGGCGGAGCTGCGGGCCGCCGCGGCGGGTACGGGCCGAGGCGAGGGGGAGCGGGTCGAGCTAGACGGGTCGGTGGGCGTGCGGTCGAGCGGCCGGCAGCTCCGCCCTCGGTCGCCTAGCGCGTCGGGCGGGTGGCCCGACAGCTCGACCCGCGCGACGCGGAGGTCCTTGTCCTTACCACACCGGCAAGTTCAGCCTCAGCGCAAGCGCGATGACGGGCCCCACGGAACCGGCGATCTTGCACCGGCACGAGGAACTCGCACGAGGTGCTGAAGGTGCTCACCATGAACCTGTCAACTTCGGCAGTCGACACGTGCCGGGAGCGGAGCAGCCCGACGATATCTATGCCCCTTGGGCTCACCGAGACAACGGCTCGCGGGGCGCGGAGGACGACCCGTGCGCTGAGAACTGCAATAGGGAGCATCACAAGGGCAATCAGGACGCGAGCAACAATAGGACCCTCCACAACGACGGCTGTGATGATCAGCCCGCATCCGATAGCTGCCGAGGATCCGCCGGCGAGCACGGCGCCGAGTCGCGAGCTCAAGGGAGCAGTCCATCGCTGTTCCATACGAACGTTTATCGGCGTTATGACACCAGCCTTTACAGGCCTTCGTGCGAATCGTGAGCAAGACGTGTCCGTGATTCAAAGCAACGTTCCGTTTCCGTAAGGTTCGCGCGGTGGCAAGAGAGCTCCGCTTTGAGCGTTCGGTAGAAGAAGGCGTCCCCACCTACCGCTTCATCGCGGATCCGTACGTGTCCGCAGATGACACGGGCGGTCTACTCGACCGTCGCTGGGCTGGGCTCCCGCACATCCTGACTAAGCCTGGATCCACCGTTCTTTGGCGGGGTGTCGTCCGGGGGCTGAGATTTAGATGACCCCCTGATGCAGGCAAGACGGGCCGTGCCAGCGGCTGCGGGTCCTGCGCCAGGGGGTCACCCGCATGGTGAATGGTCTGCCGGACAGGGCGAGGGTCGTGTTCGACGATGAGCGGGTGGTCGCGAACGCGGCGGGGGTGCTGCTGCCCGCGGTGCTCGCGCGGCGGCTGGGAATCGAGGCCGTGATTGACCGGACGGTTGATCTCGGCGACCGAGCGGGCGCCGCGAACGCGGGGCGCAAGGTGATGAGCCTGGTGTCCGCGATGTGTCTCGGGGCGGACTGCATCGATGGCTGTTCGGTGCTGCGCTCGGGTCAGACACGAGCGGTGCTCGGGCATCGTGTTCTCGCGCCGTCGACGCTCGGGACGTTCCTGCGCGCGTTCACCTTCGAGCATGTCCGCCAGCTCGACAAGGTGCTCGCTGACTGCCTGTCGCGGGCGTGGGCCGCCGGCGCGGGCCCGGCGAGGAACGACTCGTTGTGGATATCGATTCGTTCGTCGGCGAGGTCTATGGCCATGACAAGCAGGGCGCCGGCGACGGATACACCCACAAGCTTGGGTATCACCCGATCCTCGCAACCCACTCAGGGACCGGCGACGTGCTTCACATCCGTGCACGGAACGGCTCGGCGAACACCTCCCGCGGTGCGCTGCGGTTCGTCGAGGAGCTCATCCCCCGTGTCGAGCGGGCGGGCGCGAGCGGGCCGAAGCTGCTGCGCGCGGACTCCGGGTTCTGGAACAAGAAGATCATGAGCCGCTTGGAGCAGGCTGGCTGGAGCTATTCGATCGGGGTGCGCCAGCAGAAACACGTCAAGGCCGCGATCGCCGAGATCCCTGAGCAGGACTGGCAGCCGCTCGCAGGACTACCCCGAGGGCGGGGAGGCGCAGATCGCGCAGACGATGCTCGGCACGCGGCGGCTGGTCGTGCGCCTCACCCGCCTGCTCGGCGCACAGGCCGAGCTGTGGCCCGACTGGCGGCACTTCGCGTTCTTGACCAACCGCACCGACGCGCTCGAGCTCGTCGAGTCAGAGCACCGTCAGCACGCCGTCGTGGAGCTCGCGATCCGTGACCTGAAAGACCAGGCACTCGCGCACTTCCCGTCCGGGAAGTTCCTCGCGAACGCCGCCTGGACAGTGATCGCGGCCCTTGCGCACAACCTGCTGCGCTGGAGCACCCTGCTCGGGCTGCCCGACACGGTCATCCCGACCGCCCGAACACTGCTGCGCCGGCTGCTCACCGTCCCCGGCCGGATCACCCGCACCGCCCGCACGGTGACACTCCGGATGCCCGCACGCTGGCACCTGGGAAGCCATGTTCCTCGACAGCCCTCGAGCGCCTGCGCGCAATACCAGCACTCACCTGAACCCGACGCACGCGCTCACGAGAACGACCACGCAGGAACCTCGGCCTCGGCCTGCCCGAACCCGCCCCTTCGCCCACGGCCGCCAGCCGGCTCCCGAACGCGACGATTTTGCCCATCACCACGACAGCCTGCCCATCAAACGGTGGATCCAGGGTTAGGCGTCCACGTGGTCGCTGAGGGCGCCCCAGACGATGCCAAAGACCTCACGGCGTTCTCGGAGCTGCCCTTCGGCAATAAGCGTGACGGTCGATTCTGATGCGCCTGCGTCGCTCAAGGCCTCATCGCAGTAGCCAAGACGCAGAGTGTGCGAGCCGAGCCAGTCGACGAGGGAGCTGGTGTAGATATCCGGCTCGATTGCCGAAGCGATGTCTTCACGCGCGGTTCCGGCGGGCTCGTCGGCGATCTGGCCGAGGCTGCTGTGTGCGAAGAGGTAGCGCCAGTCATCGGGAAGGAGCTCGCCGTCACCGTGCCGCCGAAGACGAGACTCCCGCTCCAAGCTTGGGCGCCATCACGGAGGCGGAGATACTCGGAGCCGTCGCGCCGCTGAGCGGAATTGAATGCTGCCTTGGCTTCGCGCGCGGCGTCGAGCATATGTGCGGTTAGTCGTTCAGTGGGCATGACATCCACTGTGCGCCCGCGGTGCAGATTCTGTCAAGAGCCACGGTCTCGCTCCCGAGGTCGCGGCGAAACGCTCGGACCCCGGTCACCTGCCGCGAGCGCTCCGAAAAGTCATGCACTTTGCGCCCGGTACGAGCCCAGCATGTGGAATCGCGGCTCCGCGAGTGATACATAGATCTCGGAGGCCGCACGCACCGCAGAGTGACCGCCGGGTACCTACGT
This sequence comes from uncultured Solirubrobacteraceae bacterium, assembly GCA_963822245.1. Lineage (GTDB taxonomy): Bacteria > Actinomycetota > Thermoleophilia > Solirubrobacterales > Solirubrobacteraceae > Palsa-744. Next base: position 405,334 of record CAWGGR010000002.1, on the reverse strand, counting down.
CGCCAGCGGAGGCGGTAATCGGATCACCAAGGAGGGCGTCATGTCGCTTCGGATGTCGTCGCGTGCTTATGGTCGTGTGCGGTTCGCCCAGCTTGCGGTCCTTGCGATTGTGCTGTCAGCAATTGCTTTTGCTCTGCCGAGCTCCGCTGCTGCGGAACCGCTCTGCACGGACACCTGGACAGGTGCGGCTGAAGGCAATTGGTCGACCGTGACGAACTGGTCGGCCGGTCACGCGCCGAGCTCCAGCGACGTCGCGTGCATCGGCGCGGGTAAGGTCGCGGTCGTCAGCTCCGGAAGCAACACTGCCGCCGTGGTTCAGGGCGCCGGGGGAGTAAGCGTGTCCGGTGGAACCCTCACGGTTGTGAGCGCCCTTGAAGCGTCCTCGATCGCGTCGCTTCGCGTGAGCGGCGGCACGCTCGGCGGGGCCGCAAGCATCTCGGTCTCCTCGAGCTTCGTGTGGTCTGAAGCCGGGACGCTCGCCGGCAAAGGCCAGACCATCATCGCCTCGGGTGCGAGCGCGACTCTTGAAGGCACGACGTGCAGTTCATTGTTCTTGGTCGAACGCAAGCTCCTCAACGAAGGGAGCGCCACCTTCACCGGCACCAACATTCGCATGTCCGAAGGAGCCGTGCTCGAAAACAAAGGCACCTTCACGGCGAACTCCGAATCGAGTTGCGTGAAATACGCGTTCATCAACGAAGGCGGCACCGTCGCGCCGAAGATCGTCAACAGCGGGACTCTGCGGAAGACCAGCGGCAGCGGCTCTACGATCGAGGCCGTTGCGCTCGAAAACCACGGGACCGTAGAAGCGGCAACTGGGAAGCTAGTGCTGCACGGTGGCGGCAATGCGAACGCCTCCGGAACCTTCATTGGCGCGACTGGCGCAGTCCTTCAGTTTGCCGAAGGCGCGTTTGCGCTGGCCGCCAGCACCTGGAAAGGCCAGATCGAACTAGCCAATCCGGGTGCGACGGTGAGCACCGAAGGCTTGCTCGGCACGGCCGCGACAGTCGTGCAGACCACCGGCACGTGGCTCCTCTCCGGCTCCTCGACGACCGTCGAATCGTTCTCGCTGATTTCGGGAGAACTGGCAGGCGCCGGGACGCTCGTCGTTGCGAAATCGTTCCTCTGGGAATCGGGCACGATGGCCGGAGCTGGGAAGACAGTCGTGGGCTCCGGCGCGACAGGTGCTATCGAAGGGCCCTCGTGCGGCACGGCGTTCCTCATCAAACGGACCTTCGAGAACGCGGGGACCCTGACGTTCAAGGGCGAGATGCTTCGTATGCAGGAAGCCGCCCTTTTCGAAAACACGGGGGTCTTCCGTGCCAACTCGGAGTCGACATGCCTGAAATACGCGATCATCTCCGAACCGGTCCCATCGGAACCACACAAAGAATCGCTCCCGGGCGAATCGGCGTTCGTCAACGTCGGGACCTTCGAAAAGACCGAAGGCACGGGCACCACGATCGTCGAGGCGCCGTTTGAGGCATTTGGCAGCCCGCCCGTAGCCCACACCGGCAAATTCGAATTCATCAAACCCTTCACGCGCGAACTCTCGGCCAGCTACGGCGGCGCGGAATCGCTCGAACCCGGCCAGACGTGCTCGTGCGCAGGTGAGCCGGTGCTCGTCACCGGCGACTTCCTCGAGCGCCAGAGTGATCTGAGCGTCGGCGGGCGAGGCGTCGGCCTGGAATTCACGCGCACCTACAACTCGCAAGCCGCTGCTGAAGGAGCCAAAGGTACCTTTGGCTATGGATGGAGCAACAGCTTCTCCGAGAAGCTCGTGATCGACAAAGAACACCACCTCGCCACCTTCTACCGGGCCGGCGGAGGCACGGTCGCCTTCAAAGAAAGCGGAGGTACCTACACGCCGCCCGCGACCAGCCGCTACAGCCTCGCCGGATCGACTGAAGCGGGCTACACGCTGACTGCGCCCGATCAGACCGTCTACAAGTTCTCGGGTACCAGCGGGCGTCTCGAAAGCATCACCGACCGAAACGGCAACGCGACGACGCTGGCCTATGGAGGAACCGGCCGCCTGGAAACGATCACCGACCCAGTCGGGCGCAAACTCACGCTCGCCTACAACGCCGAAGGTCTCGTGGAAACCGCGAAAGACCCGATGGGCCACACGGTCAAATACACCTACGAAGGCGGAAACCTCGCAACGGTGACCGAGCCCGGGGAAGCAACCGCACGCTGGAGCTTCAAATACGACGGCAGCCATCAGGCGACCGAAATGATCGACGGGCGCGGTGGGGTCCTCGTCAACGAATACAACGCCGCCCACCAGGTCATCAAGCAGACCGATCCGCTCAAACACGTCACGAAATTCACGTACGCACCCTTCAACGTCCGCGTTCTGAACGAAAGCACGGGCTCTGAAACCAGCGAGAGCTACACGAGCAACTTCGAGTCCGCGTCCACCACGAACGGCTACGGCACCGCCATCGCAACGACGACCCTCCGCACCTACAACGCGGGCGGCTACCTCACGAGCGAAACCGACGGCAACGGCCACACGACGAAATACGGCTACAACGCCGCCAACGATCGCACGAGCGAAACCGACCCCGAAGGCGACGAAACCAAATGGGAATACAACGCTGCGCACTTCGTGGTCTCGACGACCACGCCCAAGGGCGAGACGACGACCATCGAACGTGACGCGCACGGCAACGCGCTGAAGGTCTCCCGCCCCGCGCCGGCGAGCAAAACGCAGGCCACGAAATACAAATACACGGCACACGGCGAACTCGAACTCGCCACCGAACTCCTCGAACCCGGCGAACGGACAACGACCTACGAATACAACAGCCACGGCGATCGCACCGCCGAAATCGACCCCGAAAAAGACAAGCGCACCTGGGGCTACAACGAAGACTCGTTCGAGACCTCGATGGTCAGCCCCAATGGCCACGTCGAAGGTGCGAAAGAATCCAAATTCACGACGACCATCACACGAGACGAACAGAACCGCGCAACGCTCGTCACCGGCGCCCCTCAAACACGAAACGAAATACGCCTACGACGCCAACGGCGACCTCGAATCGGTCACCGACCCCGAACTGCAACAAAACCAAGTACACCTACGACGCCGACAACCAGCTCACGAAAGTCGAAGCGCCGAGCGGTGACGGTCTCAGAAACCGAATACGACGGCGCCGGCCAGCGTGATCAGCCCAGATTGACGGCAACAAACACAAGACGGAATACAAGCGCAACGTCCTCGGCGAGGTCTACCGAAGTCATCGACCCGCTCGCTCGCAAAACGACCAAGGAATACGACGCCGCCGGGAACCTCAAAGCCGTGACCGACGCGAAAGCTCGCACCACCACCTACACCTACGACACCGCCAACCGGCTGACCAAGATCGTCTACTCCGACGGCAAAACGCCCGAACGTCAAGTACGAATACGACAAAGACTCCTACGCGCACCAAGATGATCGACGGCACCGGCATCGGCACCTACGAATACGACCAGCTCGAGCGTCTCACGGCAACCAAAGACGGCCACGGCGACTCCGTGGCCTACGAATACAACCTGGCCAACGAGCCAGATCGAAGATCACCTACCCCTCGGGCAAAGCGATCACGCGCGGCTACGACAACGACGGGCGCCTGAGCAGCGTGACCGACTGGGCCGAACCGGAACGCACTACGAAATTCGCCTACGACGCGGACTCGAACCTCAAGAAGACGACCTTCCCGACCGCTACCGGCAACGAAGACATCTACGCCTACGACGAAGCGGACAACGATGAGCGAAGCTGACGCTGGCCAAAGGCGTCGAACTGCCCGGCATCGATCGTCTACACGCGCAACAAAGACGGCCAGGTCACCAAAGACAACGGCCAAAGGCGTGGGAGGCGAAGAAAAACCGGCCTACAGCTACGACGAAAACAGCCGCCTGACCAAAGGCCGCGGGCATCGCCTACAAATACGACGCGGCCAACAACCCGACGACGATCGGCTCAGAAATCTACTCCTACGACGCCGCGAGCCAGCTGGAAAAAGCCGAAACCTCCAAAAAAGTCACGACCGCAACCTACGCCTACAACGAAGTCGGCCAGCGGACGAAACACAGCCCCGTCAGCGGCGAACCCGCCACCACCTACGGCAATGACCAGGTCGGCAACCTAACCTCGGTCACTCGTCCCGGAAGGCGGGACCTTCCCGAAAATCGAAGACAGCTACGGCTACGACGGCGACGGGCTGCGGGCTTCGCAGACGATCTCGGGAACCACGACCTACATGACCTGGGACGTGGCCGAAAGCCTGCCCCTGCTCCTGGGCGACGGAACCAACTCCTACATCTACGGCCCGCGCGGCCTGCCGGTCGAGCAAATCAACAACACCACGGGCGCGACGCTCTTACCTGCACCACGATCAGCAGGGGTCGACCAGGATCCTCACCGAAGCTTCCGGGGCTCGTCGGGGCGCGCTACGCCTATGACGGCTACGGCAACCTGTTTGGCATCAGTGGGGCGGCGAGCACGCCGATGCGCTACGACGCCCAATACACAAGCGCAGACACAGGGCTCATCTATATGCGGGCACGGGTATACGACCCAGCGACGGCGCAGTTCCTGAGCGTCGATCCGGCCGATGCGTACACCCGGGTGCCCTACGACTACGCTGGAGATAACCCGGTCAACGGTGCTGATCCGAGTGGACTGCTCACGATTGGTCTGTGCGTGTCCGGCACATCGATCTTCGGCGAGATCGTCGGGGTCACGGGCTCCGCGTGTATCCAGGGCAGCTCCTCGGGGGACATCGGCGTCACGTTGACGGGTGGACCCGTAATCGGCGGTGGCACGCCCGGGCTCTCGCTTGGCCCCGGTATTGAGTTGTCGAATGCGAACCACATTTCCCAGCTCGGCGGACCGTTCGCGGAGGGAGGTGGCGCCGCCGCGCTTCTGTTCGGAGGCTACGCCAACGGCTTTATCGGTCGTGATTCGTGCGGAAACACGATTGCGGGAGGGCTGGTCGGGCCAGCGGGCGGCATCGGCGTCTTCGGTCAGGCCGGACCCACCTACACCGTGCCGTTGAGCATCAACTTGCCGTCGGTCGTCAGCACGATAGGCGATGAACTTGGCGAAGCCTTCAATGCTCTCAACCCGTTCTCCTAACGGAGAGGTGGTAAGCGCATGCGCCTGGTCGTCGACATAGCGTTTTCGCTCGCTGTGATCGTGTTTCTGTTCACGGGAGCTCGGAGCGAGCGGATTCGGTGGCTCGGGCGCCCGGCGCAGGTAACACCGCGCGGTGTCGTGATCGCTGGCACCGTGATCGTCGCGTTTGTGTTACTCGTTCACCATCTGTAGTGCCATCGACTTCACTGAGTGTTTACCACGCGCTCCCCTCGGCGGTCTCTTGAGTCGACGGCGGCCCGGGCTTTTCGCTCTCCGGCGGCCGCCGAACAAGACCGGCCACGACAGCCGCTACGCGTGCGTCACACTCGTTCGACCTCGTTTATGACGGCGAACCTGGGAGGATTGCGCGTAATGAGACGTGGCCGGGCGGACCTTTCCTTTCACGAACCAGTCTGAACGCGGTCCGAACTTAGGCGTCGGGAGGAGACGCTTGAGATCTGCCGAGGAAGGGCGTCTCGCGCGGTGTGGAGATTTGGGGAACCAATCGTCGTCAGATCGGTGGGATCTGACGACTGGGACTGTCGCGACATGCCCTGGTGACGATGCTCTGCTGTCGGAGCAGCACTCGCCGTTCCCGCACAGTTACCTCAGATCCGTCTCTGGTTTGGCAGCGCGGGGGGAAAGGACCGCCGACCCGTGTTGAGTGCGGGGAGACTTTCAATGGCCGGTTTGAGCCGTTCGGGGTCATAAACCCCGATGCCGCAGACTCAGGAGACCTCCCGTCTCGCACCCGGCTTGCCCCGCGCGGTCGTCGAGCTGGCCATGTTTGAGTCCGATCTGGCTGTGGCGGCGTCCAGCCCGGCGGATCGCGTGGCGCTTGGCGCCATGCAGGCGGCGCTCGCGGTTGCGCGGGAGACCGGTGAGGATCGCCCCGCGCTTGAGATCCTCGCGGGCTCGCTGGCTGAGATGGGAGTGCGGGCGAGGAGCACGACGCGATCGGCGCGTCTGCTCACGCGTGATCGCGATGCCTGGCTGAGGCGACTGCGCAGCGCCGAGCGAAGCGCGAGCTCGCTCAGCGCCTACCGCTACGCGATCGACGACCTGCTCAGCTGGGCCGAGCAGACGGAGCGCACCGGCGAGCTGTTCGAGGAGCAGACGATCGTCGACTATCTGGATGACTACCGGTCGCGCTGCGAGCCCGCGCCGGCCACCTACCACCGCCGGTTCCTGCTGCTGCGGCGCTTCATGGCGTGGGTGAGCCAGCGCAACGGGCTGCCCGACCCGTTCAGCGAGCTGCAGGCACCGCCGAAGCCCAGACAGGAGGCCGAGTGGCTGACACGCGAGGAGTTCGCACGGATGCTGAACGCCGCCGCGAACCCAAAGCGCGCACATCCGGGCATCGCCGAGCGCGACCGGCTCGTGCTGCTGGCCCTGGCGATGACCGGCCTGCGCCGCTCAGAGCTGATCGCGCTCGACTGGAGCGACGTGACGCTCGAGGGCGAGCGCCCGTCGCTGCTGGTGCGGCGCGGCAAGGGCGGGAGGCCTCGCCGCCAGCCGCTGCCTGCCGAGCTCGCCGGCGCCCTTGAGCGCTCACGGACAGCACGCAACCCTGCGCCCCGCGACCCGGTGTTCTGCGGCCTTGCGGGCGGGCGCCTTCAGCCGACGATCCTCGCGGGCATCATCCGCCGCGCCAGCGACGGGGCCGGGCTCTCCAAGCACGTGACCGCGCACACGCTGCGCCACACCGCCGCGACCTGGCTGCGCCAGGCGACCGGCGACACGCGCCTGGTGGCCGAGTACCTCGGCCACGCCGACCTCTCGACCGTCGCCCGCTACGCGCACGTTGCCAGCGAGGAGCTGCACGCCGCGGCGCAGAGCATCGCCGACGGCCCCGGCGAGAAGCGCCCGCCGGCGTCTCCCCCACCCCCGCGCGCCTGCACCGGCCGAGGGGAGCGTGTCCATCCGGGCCAGCTCTCCTTCGAGTGAGCCGTGCGGCGGTCCGGGAGGCCTGCTAGAAATCGCTGTGCGGCACGGAACGCTGCCGGAGTATTTCTCCGGGCGCCCGAGTCGAGCGATTCCATAGAGATCGCCCCGTGACGTTCGGTTGCAATGCTTAGCATGACGAGAACCCAGCGACTGCACATATAGAAAAGCCCCGCATTAGCGGGGCTTTTCCTTAGCAGGTCGATAAGCCGGATTCTGTCGTTGAGCAACCATCCATCTGAGCGGCCTACCTGGACCTCGGCGGGCTACCTGCAAACGGTCCCGTTTGGCCTTGCATCGGGCGGGGTTTGCCCAGCCGCCGCGTCGCCGCGACGCTGGTGCGCTCTTACCGCACCATTTCACCCTTGCCGGTCCGCCGTTCACGTGGGACGGCGGACTTAGGCGGTTTGTTTCTGTGGCACTTTCCCGCGGGTTTCCCCGGGTCTCTCGACCACCCTGCCCTTTGATGTCCGGACTTTCCTCGAAGGCACAAGGCCTCCGCGGCTGCCTGACCTGCTCCTCAAGGCTAGCGCCGCGGGCTCATGCGCGCGAATGCCGACGAAGCTCTTAGGCAGGCCACACGACCGTCTTAGCGAGCCGATCGAGGATGAACTCGAAGGCCGGGCCAGCTCAGGTCACCCGGCGCAAAGCTCGACCAGGAGGTCCCCCATGCACAGAAGGAAGCTGATCGCCGCCACGCTCGCCGCCTGCGCACTCGCGGCGGCGGGTGCTGGCATCGCGCAGGGCTCATCGACCAAACACGCCTCATCAACGGCCCGCGCCGCGCAGGCGACGGGTGCGCCGCAGGGCCCGGGTGCAGGCATGCCCGGCGGCCATGCTGTCCACTCCGTCAGCGTCGTCCTCGACAAGGCCGGCACCGGGTTCATCACGCAGACGACCGACGAGGGCACAATCGAAAGCGTCGATACGAGTGCCGGGACGGTGACGCTCGTCGAGGGCACCAAGTCGCTGCCCTACAGGACGGTGACACTCGGCGTCCCCGGCGATGCGACCGTGACGCTTGACGGTAAGACGAGCTCGCTGGGCGCTCTCACCACCGGCGATCGGCTGTCGCTGAGCAGCTCCTCGGATGGAACGACGGTGTTCGCGACCGACTCCTCGTTCCACCCCGCGGGCGGGCCCGGTGGCGGAGGCCCGGGCATGGCGCCCCCCGGCCAGGGCGCACCCACCACCCCCGGCGCATAGGCCATGCGGGTTCGAGCCGCCGCCCAGAGCGGCGGCTCGCAGCCCGGGCGACCGTGCTCTCGAGCAGCTCCCCCGCCGCCCGAAGCACAACACGAGGCGGCCGACGAGCGGCCGGCCCTCAGACGCGCCTGAGGAGGCCGACGACGCGTCCCAGCACCTTGACCTCCTTGCTGCGAATCGGCTCCATCGTCTCGTTTTCAGGTTGCAGCCTGATGTGGTCGGGTTCGCGGAAGAACCGCTTGACCGTCGCCTCCTCGCCGAGCAGCGCGACGACGACGTCGCCGTCACTCGCCGTGTCCTGCGGGCGCACGACCACATAGTCGTCTTCGAGAATCCCCGCGTCCTTCATCGAGTCGCCGCGAATCCGCAGCACATACTCGCCATCCTCGCCACCGGCGATCTCGGGAACGGACACGTACTCCTCGACGTTCTCCTCGGCCAACATCGGCTGCCCGGCGGCGACCGAGCCGAGCAACGGCAGGCCCTCGGCGCGGACGATGCCGCGCACGCTATCCATCGCGCTGCCCATCGCGCGGTCGAGCAGCTCGATCGCGCGCGGCTTGGAGGGATCGCGGCGCAGCAGCCCGAGCTTCTCGAGGTTCGCGAGATGCGCGTGCACGGTGGATGAGGAAGCCAACCCGACGGCTTTGCCGATGTCGCGTACCGTCGGCGGATAGCCGTACTTCGCCGAGTACTTGCGGATGAAGTCGAAGATCTCCTGCTGGCGCTTGGTCAGATCCATGCCTGTGTACCTCCCCGCTCCGTTGGACTGTGCCCGATGACGAACATGTGTTCGTACTGTAGCGCCGGCCGTGGACGGACGCAAGGCCCCACGAACCTGCGCAGGCGCAGCGGACGCGAGCGACACCGGCTCAGCGCCGGCGAGCACGCGAGCACCAGCTCGCCATGGTCAGTCGGCGACCCAGCTGCGTGCGTCCTCGAGCCCGTCGAGATCGCGAATCATCAGCTCGCCGGGCACGAGCCACGAAAAGGTCCGCGTCGCCCGCCGGATCCACTCGACATCGGTCACGAGCGCCAGCCGCTTCCACTCCGAGCGGCGCCCGACGAGCTCGTGCAGTCCGGTCTTCACATCCTCGATCCACGCGCCCGGCTCGAGGCCGTGGAAGTCGCTGAGCACGAACAGGATCCGCACGTCACCGCGATCGGTCGCCTCGCGCAGCGCCGGCTCGAGCACGTCCCGATAGTCATCGCGGCTCAGCTTTCCGCTGCCGCGCAGGCCGACCGTCCCCGGGGGCATCCCGTCGATCGTCGCGATCATTCCCGCGTGTCCTTCCCGTGGCATCCTCGAGCGCCCGATCATACGCGCCGCCGCCGCCAGGGCGGCGCGGCGACTCCGGCCCGCAGGCGCACGCGTCCCGCGACCGCCGCCCGGCGCACGGGCGAGCCCCGGGGCTATACTCGCCCACTCTGCGCCCGTGGCGGAATTGGTAGACGCGCAAGGTTGAGGGCCTTGTGGGGAGATTTCCCCGTGGTGGTTCGAGTCCACTCGGGCGCATTGCGCCGTGACAGAGGCGCCTTACTCAAACCCGCCAGCCCGGCGGATCGCTCACGGCGGAGCGCCGAGCCCACCAAGGTCGGTGACGATTTGCGGCTGTGACTCGGCGAGGTCGAGTCGCAGGGCGGTGAGCTGGCGTTGATCTCGGCGGCTTGGCGCGTCAGCGCGGTAGTCAGGCCGGCGGGGCCTGCAGGGTCGCCTGAGCCCGCTGGACGACGTTGGTGGTGTTGAGCCTTTGCAGGAGTGTCCGGAGCTGGCTCATCTGAGTGTGACCTATCTCTTGCTCGAGCTCGGCCTCGATCGCGGTCACCGTCTCCTTGATCGCTTGGAGGGCGGCGTGACCTCGCTTAGTGAGGTGCACCTGTCTTGAGCGTTGGTCCTCGGTGTTGCTCGCGCGGGTGAGGTATCCAGATTGTTCGAGCTGGCCGAGCAGGTAGTTCATTGCTTGTCTGCTCATGCCGGTCTGGAGGGCTAGCTCGGAGGGGCGCTCTCCGTCGGGGCCCGGGTATCGCAGGACGCTTAGGTGCGCCGGGACGAGGTCGCGGAAGCCGGCGGCGTGTAGTTCGTCGAGGAGCCGTCGGTGCATGGCCTCCCCGGGGATCCGCATCAGTGCCCCGATCCCTGGAGGTCCGCTTGCCTCCTCGTGTGGGAGCCGCTTCTCCAAGCTCATGATAAAACCACTTTACAACATGCGGAGATCTTGGTATGTTCATCAAGTCACTTTACGAAACCCGTTCCGTGCTCTCGCTGGAGGCGCGGAGCGGTAGATCGGAGGCTTCATGAACAGCCAGGTCGCACCTCAGTTCTCGCTCGCGCCCGCCGTCGCCACCCTGCTCGAGGATCAGGACACGCCCACCTACGCCATGTTGCAGACGTTCTCACGCTACGCCGAAGCGCTGCTCTCGCCTGACCCGACGGCGCTCGACGCGGTCGTCGAAGCGGACGCCCGGTTGCATGACCTAGAGGCCAGGGGGATGCCTGCCGGTCTCGCCGGGCTCAAGGCGTTTCGCGGCATGATCAACTCGGCATTTCCCGACGAGCGAGCTGAACTCATTCGCTTCGAGCTCGAAGGAAACGATCTCGTCGACGCTGACCTGCAGGCAACCGGGACCCACCGGGGCGAGATGATGGGGGTCCCGGCGAGCAACCGCGTCGCCACGTGGCTGATCCACACCCGAGTTCGCTTCCAGGGCGAGAAGGTGGCAGAGCGCTGGGATGAGGTCGACGTCCAGGCGCTCATCGGCCAGCTCACGAGCTAGACCAATGCGGCGAACCCTCGGCGCGCGACCAAGCTCCGTCGCCGTGCACGTCAGCACCGTTTGCGTGTCGAGTCAGAACGGAGCCGACGGAACTTCCGCGGCCAGGCTCGCCGCGGACCCGATCGGCCTGCGGGTAAGCCCGGCGAAGTGGTCTGTGCCACGAGTTCCTTGAACGTGCGCCCGGTCGTGCGGCGGTACGCGGTCTCGAATAGGACGCTGCCCGCGAGTGTGACGGCGAGCGCGATCGCTGATGTCGGTGCGGTGTTGATCATGTTGCGGAATACGACGGCGAACAGCGCAAGGCAGGTGATTGTCGATGTCGCGATCGGCCATGCCTTGGCGCCGGTCTGCCGTCGAATCCTCATATGGCCGATGCTCACCGCGGCGTACACCAGCAGGAACCCGGCGCTCCCCATCTGCGCGACCGAGCTCAGGGGAAAGATGAGGACGAACAGGAGCACAAATGCGGCCGTGATGAATAGTCCCTCAACGTCGCGGCCCCAGAGCTCGCGGTCAAATGCCGGTGGCAGGCTGCCGTTCTTGCCGATCTGGTACGCGATGTTCGCTGAGCCGAACAGAGTGGCGTTCACGGCGGATGCGGTCGACAGCAGAGCCGCGATAGCGATCAGTCTGAAGCCCACCTGGCCCAGGGATGGCTTGGCGGCGACGGCCAAGGCGGAGTCTCCTAGTCCTTTGAGGACCTCCAGCGGCACATTGGTCACGACGCCGATCGCGACGAGCACGTAGATCACGGTCACCATCGCCACGCTTCCATAGATCGCGCGCGGCAAGTCGCGTCTCGGCCTTGCCATATTTGCGGCCGTGTTCGTTATCAGTCCGAATCCCTCGTAGCCGACGAACAGCACCCCGGCGCCGGTGAGGATCGATACGGGACCCGGCCAGCCGGCCGAGGACAGTCGAGCAAACCCGCCTTTGGGCAGCGCAATGAAGGCCGCCACGATGAACACGATCAGGATCGCCACCTTGACGATCACGATCGCGGACTCTGCTCTGCCCATGATTCGGGCGCCGAGAAAGTTGACGGCCGTGAAGACGAGCACGACTCCCACCGCCCAAACCTTCGATGGGAGAGCGATGAAGGTTGCGGCATAGGCGGCAAACGCCGTCGCGTACAACGCAATCGTGATGATGTAGCTGAAGTACTGAAAGACGTTGAGCGAACCCGCGAGTACGCCCTCGCCGAAGCCGCGAACCAGGAACGTGACGGCGCCCCCGATGCTCGGAACGTCCTGCCGAGGGCGGCGTAGCCATACGCGGCGAAACCGGCCACGACCCCTCCGATCGCGAAGGAAACTGGGATGGCGGAGCCGGAGATACGGGCCACGACCCCGAGAATGGAGAAAATCCCGGCGCCGATCATGGCACCGACCCCAACGCTCAGGGCGGCCAGCACCCCGATATCCGACCGCGTTTTCGAGCCAGCCGCCGGCCCACCTTTGCGCTGGACTTCCCTCACCGTGGAGATCATCGCGGACGCCACACGGACGGGGTTTGGACGTCGCCGTCCAACCATGCGGCGCAAGGACGTCCTGGGCACGACCGTCGCCCCCGTCCCTCCCCGCCGCGGGCGCAGGCCACGGCCAATTGGCACTCACGTGGCCAAGTCGGGCTCCGTCAGGCCGGCGGTCGCGGCAGGCCGCGGCGGCACGGCGCGGGAGCGGCACGGTCCCCAGCCGTGCCGCTCCCTCCGTCTGCCTCTACTTCAGGTGAAGCGTCGGAGTGATCGCGTCTTCGGCGACCGATGCCGGCGTCCACGGCAGCGTGATCCATTCGTTTTTGGAGAACCGCTGCGTCTGGTCTTCGTAGTAGGGAGAAGTCGGGTCTTCCGACTGCGAGTACGCCAGCAGGCCTTTCGCCACCGGTTCGTGGCCGGCCTGCAGTTCCGTGAACATCACGATGCTCGTGCCGCCCGTCACTTCAGCCTGTTTCGCGGTGGGCGTCGGGAACGACGATCCGATGGCCGCGTAGCAGCCGTCGCCCTCCAGGCAGCCGGGCAGCGGAGCCGCGCCGGCCTGCGGTGCGCGCTGCACTTCGCCGATGCTCGCGTCGAGCGGGATCCCGCGCGCGTCCATCGCGCTCACCGCTGTCGCGAGCGCTTCCTTGCTCGCCTGCAGGGAGGTGTTGAGCGTGTTGGGGGTGTCGACCGGTTCGGCCGCCGTCCAGGGGTGGACCCAGAAGCCCGCCTGGCCGTTGGGCGCGTGTTCGAACCATTCCTGGAACAGCCAGCCTCCCTTGTCGTCGAGCGTCGCGGTCGCGCCGTAGTCGTTGAGGACAGGGCACGCGCCGCTGACGTCGACGCCGTTGATCACGCCGCCGTCTTCGCTCACCGCTTTTTCGCAGATTTCGCGCAGACCCGGGAGGGCGCGCTCAGCTGGGAGCGAGCGGAACTTCGTCCACGATGCCTGCATCGTTTCGGCGGTGAATCCGGGCGTCGGCGACAGCCCATCGGTCGGTACGCCGCTGTTGTATGTCCCCATGCGCTGGGCGACCATGTCGATCCCGGTCTGCGCGCGCATGCCCGGGTTTTCTTCTTCGCCGCCGAGGGCAGGCGAGAACCCGGTGAGCGGGCTGTTCGCGTTTGCGAGCCAGAACGAGTTGTTTGAGTTCTCGACATAGTCTTTGCGGATCAGCGACGGCTCGTCGCTGCCCGCAAGGATGCCCGGCACCAGCGCACCCGGGCTTTCGGGCATTTCGCAGGTACCGTTGCCGGTGAACGGGCCCGTGAGCGACCCCGGCTCGAGGTTGCACGACGAGTCAAGGTAGGCCTTCGTCAGGCTCGAGGCGACGACGATCTCCGTGTAGAACGCGTTGCCCTGGTCGTCGGCCCCGATCGTGTTCACCCACGGCACGCCCTGGATCGCACGCTCGGATTCGATCACCTGGGAGGCGTTTTCGGCTTTGCTGATCGCGAGCCACTGGTTGACACCCCGGAGGTTGTCGGCATTGGCGTCACGAATCGCGATTGGTAGACCGCTCTCCCAGATCACCGGGCCGTAGACGCTGTAGTAGAGGGTGCGGGTGCGCGGCACCAGTTCGCCGTGTTCCAGAGCCTCGACCGTCACCTTGCGCCTCTTCATCGCTACCGTGTGGCCCTTGTAGTAGTAGTGGGTCACTTTGCTCGTCGACAGATACCAGAGTGTCACGGTCGCGTTCGTCGAGACGGTGTGCGTCCACGCGACGTCCTGGTTGTGACCGATGTTGATCCCCGGCAACCCCCAGATTCCCACACCCATCGCGTGGTACTGGCCGGGGATTTCGACGTTCATCTGCCAAAAGCGTTCCGAGCCATGCCACGGGAAGTGCGGGTTGGAGAGCACGACGCCGCCTCCGTTGGCGGTGTCTTCGCTGCCGACGGCGAGCCCGTTGGAGCCCATCACGTTGCTGTGCACGGTCGGCGCGAGCAACCCGGTCGCGATGCTCGCGATCGAGGCCGGCCGCGCGCCATCTCCCTTGGCCGACTTGGCCGACTTCACGGCCGCCGGCGCGGGCGGACCGAACGATGCATTCGCCTCGGCCTCCGGACCGAGGGCAGAGTTGCCCGCGAGGTCGTCGATCTGGTAGATGCGGAGCCAGACGTCGAGCGGCTTGATCGGCCTCACCCAGGCCGCACCTTTGCAGGCCGGGTTCGTGACGCCGCTGGCTCCACCGATCTGCTTGAGGTAGGCGTCATAGCCGGCGGCGTAGCCCTTCACCGCTTCGAGGCCTTCCGTTGCGGGTCCCTGCGGGTACGGCAGCTTCAGCAGGTTCTGGATCGTGTGACCCTGCCTGATCGACGTCCAGTAGATATCCGAGTTGAGGTTCGTGAACTGCGCCCCTCCCTCGGATTCGTTCTTGAAGATGCCTTCTGGGCCGAGGAACGCGGAGCGTTCGCCCTCGACCGTCAGGAACGTTTCGGCGAGCACACAGATCCCGTCCTGCGCCTGTGCGTAGCCGATCCCGAATCCGACGTCGGCAAAGTTCTCGCCCGAGATGTTCGCGACGCCGCCCGTGGTCCGGGTGAGTGACACTTTGTACGACGCAGCGGCCGAAGACGGGAGGCACATCCCGGCTGCAACCACCGCGAGCGCGGCGAGAAAGCGGCCCCTCACAAACCGCCTCCACTCGAAGCGGTCGTCGTGCGCGCGAGGCGCGGAATCCGTACCCGTTGGGCGTCGCATTTGTGTGGTTCCCTCTCTCTCCATGGTTCATTCCCCACCAGCATCAAGCATTGATGGACTGGCCCGTCCCTTACTTTTTGGTAATGTACCAGAGTGTCCACCACTGTGCAAGCTGGTACCGAACGGCTTCCCCGCGGACCGCACCGCCTCTCTCGCGAGCAGGTCGAGAACCACCAGCGCGAGCGCATCATCGCCGCGATGATCGCCGCAGCCGGGACGAAGGGCTACCGATCGACGACGATCGGCGATATCACCCGTCGGGCACGCGTCTCGCGCGACACCTTCTACGAGCAGTTCGCGAACAAGGAACAGTGCCTTCTCGCCGCTTACGACGCGACAACACGCGAACTGCTGGACCAGATGGTCGCCGCGGGAACCAGCCAGCCGAGCTACGTCGAGGGCGTACGCGACGGCGTGCGCGCCTACCTGCGGTTCTGGAGCGAGCGCGCCGACGCGGCCCGTGTCTGGTCACTCGACATCCTCGCGGCCGGCGAGGATGCCCTCATCCACCGCGAACGTACGCTCGAGAGCTTCACGCGCCTCTTTCAGGCCATCGCCGAGCGAGCCGCCACCGAGCAGCCGGGGCTGCCGACCGTCCCGGGTCTCGTGGCGCGCGCGATGGTGGTCGCCGGGGTCGAGCTGACGACCCAGTACATCCGCGAGGATCGCGTCGCCTCGCTGCCGGAGCTCGAGAGCGACGTCCTCTACCTGTGGCTCATGGTCTTCGCCGGCCACGAAGTGGCCGCTGCCGCGCTCGCAACCTGAGCGACGACGACCGGCACGGGGCCCTCCGCAGCTGATCGACAGCCGTCAAATTGCGGCCCGATGGGCAGCGCCTGAACCGAGCATGCTCTGGATGGCCTCCGGCGTGCTCGGCCTCGCGACGAGGAAGCCCTGGCCTCTCCGGAAGCCGATCTCTTCGAGCACCGTCATCTGGCTCTCCTCCTCGACGCCCTCTGCGACCACGGTCAGCGAGAGAGCTTGACCGAGCCCCAGGATGGCGGCGAGCAACTCGCGGCTCTGGCCGCCGCTGTTCAGCGCGGCCACAAAGCTCCTGTCGACCTTGAGGATGTCGACAGGCACTCGCTGGAGCTGTGACAGCGAGGCGTAGCCGGCGCCGAAGTCATCGAGCGCGACGCGGACGCCCAGCGCTCTGATCGCTTCCAGATGCTCGTTCACTGCAGACGCGTTGCGCATCAGCGTCGTCTCGGTGATCTCGAGGGTCAGCGAGGCAGGCGCTATCCCGGACTCGTGAAGCGCGCGGCGAACGTCGTCGGCGAATCCCCTGCGGCCGAGCTGATAGGCCGAGACGTTCACGGCGACACCGAGTCCGCGACCCTCGCCAGCCCACGCCGCAGCCTGCCGGCAGGCCTCGGCGAGCACCCAGCGGTCGATTGCCACGATCATCCCGCTCTCCTCGGCCAGCGGGATGAAGTTGTCGGGGGACACGACCCCCCGATGCGGATGCTGCCAGCGGATCAGTGCCTCGACGCTGACCACATCTCGACTCGGCAGATCGAAGATCGGCTGGTAGAGCAGGAAGAACTGCTGTTCCGCCACCGCGGCGCTCAGATCGCGCTCGAGCTCCAGGCGGCCTTCCACGCCGGCATACATGTCGCCCTCGAACAGGGCATAGCGATCCTTGCCGGCTGCCTTGGCGGCATACAGGGCAAGGTCCGCGTCGCGAAGCAGCTCATCCGGCGAGCCGTATCGCCCAACCGCCACGCCGATGCTCGCGGTGACCGAGAAGATCTTCCGGCCGTCATCGAACTCGATCGGCTCGCGCAGCGACTCGGTCAGGCGATCCGCGAGCAGGTCGACCATCGCCTCGTCGGCTGTCGACTCGACCAGCACGACGAACTCGTCTCCACCGAGCCGACCGACGGTGTCCTGCTCGCGCAGCGCGCTCTGGAGGCGTGCCCCGACGACTTCCAGGAGCTGGTCTCCCGAGGCGTGCCCGAAGTTGTCGTTGACGTGCTTGAAGCCGTCGATGTCGATGAACAGAGCACCGACGACCGTCCCCGGCTCGCGTGCCGCGCGTGCGAGCATCTGTTTGGCGCGATCGAGCACGAGCGTCCGGTTGGGCAGGCCGGTGAGCGCGTCGTACTGGGCCTGATGGGAGAGCTCGCGGGTCTTCTCATGCACGAGCGCTAGCGCGCGTTTGCGCCCGGTTATCAGCACCAGCCCGAGAATGCCCAGCAAAAGGCTCAGCAGGGTTCCCCCGACGAGCAGCACAAGCGCGTTTGAGTTCTGCAGCACCCCGCCCGCCGCCGCGGCCCCAGCCGTATCCACGATCCACCCTTCGCGCGAATTACCGAGCGCTGCCCGCCCGAGGACGAGACCGATCGTCGCCCTCTGCGAGTGGGCGGGTGCCCGCCCGCTCGTGAACGCGACGTGCGAGAAGCGTGAGTAGTAGCGGAGTGTCACAGCGATGTTCGGATGGCCCTCGCGCGCCTGCTGCAATACGACGTCCGGCGTCAGCAGGTCGCCGAGCCATCCGACGAACGTCCGCTCGCGGGCCGCGACCGTCGCAGGGACGAGTCCCCCGCGGTAGACCGGTGTCTCGACTCCCAGCAGCGTGTCGACCCCGTTCACCACCGGCGCATAGCCGGTCGCCCCAGCTTCGCGATCGGGCATGAGCTGCGGGAGAAGCGCGCAGTAGTCCACGCCCGCGGGCAGGTAGGTCGCAGCACTCCTCGCCAGTCCGGCGACCGCGAAGCAGTAGTAGGGACGGCTGCCCGGGGGCAGGACCTGGAAGGCGCCGGCCGGTGATGTCGACTGCGGCCCGAGAGGTCGCACCGGGTCGGCCGCCAGGCGCGCCTCGAACGCGGCCCGGCGCGAGGCCGGCACCAGCGTCACCAGGCCGATGTTCTGCAGCTCGGGGTATCGCTGCATCGCGTGCACGGATTCCGCCCACCTGTCGAAGTCAGCCGGAGAGGCGTGCGGGTTGCCCGTGAAGAATGCGCTCGCACTGACGACGAGATCTTCCTCGTGCTGAATCGCCAGCTTCACGGTCGAGGCGATCTCATCGGAGGAGAAGCGGAACGCCTGACGCGCTTTGTCGGCATCCGTGCGCGCTACAGCACGCGCGCCAAGCATCGACGCGAGCACCCCTGCGAGCACGAGCAGCGCCATCCCCGCAGACACGCTCTTGCGCCACTGTGCCGGCTTCCCCATGCGTCCCAGCCCGCCGATGCGCCTCCGCGAGCGCGACCGTGCGTCGTATGCATAGCCTGGGGCTAGGGTGTTGGTTTCCCTTGCGGACACTCGACCTCGTCTTCGTTTCGACGCGGTCTCCCGTTGGCTTGCGGGATGCACGTTCGCCGTCACACCGAAGATCGGGCTCGCAGCCGCGCTGCTGGCGAAGTTCTGCGTCTTTTCGACGAATGACCAGCCCCCGGGCGACCGGACGCTGGCGAGCGGCAATCGCGCCGCCGTGGCGTCGCCAGCCGGCGGCCGCGCGACTCGATCGATCGAGGAAGCCGGCAACGAGCCGTCTGAGCGTGGGATCCACGCGACGCTCGCGGTTCTGGGCGCCGGCCACGCAACGGCTCGTGCGGAGGTCAAGCCGTGCCCACCGCGCCCCGAGAGGAGTTGAGCGCGCGCATGACTCGCATGAGGGTCACCGCGCAGGTTGCACGTCCACAACAAGATTGGAAGAGCCTGATGATCAGAATGTCTCGTTCCGAGCCGGGGTTTGCGAGTAAGACGATTCGTCCCGGCAGGCTGCGGGCGTCAGGGGCGCTCGGAATGCTGATCGTCGGCCTGGGCGTCGCGGGTTGCGGGGGCACCGGCGGTGCAACCAAATCGGCGCCGGCCGCCACGATCACGAAGGCCGAGTTCGTGGCGAAGGCCAACGCGATCTGCGGTAAGGCCGACCCTGCCCTCGCCGAGGCGACAGCAAAGCTGGCGAGCCTGCACACCGAGGCGCAGCTCGCGGCCGTCGTGAGCGGCACGTATGTGCCGTCGATTGAAGCCCTGATCGCCGGGATAAGAGCGCTCGGCACGCCGTCCGGCGGCGAGGCCACGATTGCGAGCATGCTCAAGCTCGTTGAGGCTGACGTAAACAAGCTCAAGAGCGACCCGCCGCTCGCTGCCACCGACGTGTTCGGCGACTTCGCGAGAGTCGCCCATCCCTACGGGCTCACGGACTGCGCCCCGCTGAGCTGACATGGCCAGACCGTCGACACCGCCGCCGCGGCTCGCTGCAGGCAGAACGCGCGAACCGCCGCGAACGTCGCGACGGGTGTAGCGATGGCGGCTGAGAACGCGGACGTTGTCCGATCGATCTATCCCGGGCCCGACGTCGATCTGGCGGCCCTTCTCAGCGATGATGAGGCAGCCGGCCGGTGGGTCGACGGAACCACGCCGTGGGTCGAGCCGTCCTTTCAGGGCACCGTGAGGCTGCCTGGAATGATGCCGGTGACCTTCCTCGGGCTCGATGGCTTGCGCGATCTCTGGCAGGGTTGGCTGAGGCAATGGGCGAGCTTCCGCGTCGTTATCGAGGACGTGATCGGCGGCGGGGAGCTCTTTGTGGTGATCGACCGCGGCTACGGGCGGCGCCGGGCGGACGCACCCGAGGAGATGCTCAGGCGCGGCAGCATCTGGACCGTGCACGACGGCCGTGCCGTGCACATCGATTTCAACCTCCTCGTTGCCGAGGCGCTTGCTGCGGTCGGGCAACCGGAGTAGCTGGCCCGCCGGCGCCGCACGCTGAGGACTTCACGCGGGGTGCAGTTCGCCGGCCACGAGGCGGTCCCGCAGGACGAACTTCTGCACCTTGCCCGACGGAGTCATTGGGAACTCGTCGACGAAGACCCAGATGCGGGGCGCCTTGTACGCGGCGAGCTCTGCGCGAACGTGCGCATCCAGCTCGTCCTTCCCGGCCGTTGAGCCCGGCGCGGCTCTGAGGAACGCGCATACCTGCTCGCCCCACTTCTCGTCCGGGATCCCGACGACGGCGACGTCGGCAACGGCTTCGTGCGTGAACAGCCGCTGCTCGATCTCGCGCGGGAAGATGTTCTCGCCGCCGCGAATGATCATGTCCTTCAGCCGGCCCTCGATGCGACAGTAGCCGCGCTCGTCCATCGATGCGAGGTCGCCCGTGTGCAGCCATCGCTCCTCATCGATCGCGGCGGCGCTTGCATCCGGCATCTCGTAGTAGCCGTTCATGACGAGGTATCCCCGCGCGCACAGCTCGCCGACCTCGCCGCACGCGACCGTCTCGCCGCCGGCGGGGTCGACGATCTTGACCTCGGTCTGCGGAAGCGGGCGGCCGATGGTGGTCGCGCGGTCCTCGAAGCTGTCGTCGAGACGGCCCTGGGTGATCACCGGCGAGCTCTCCGTCTGGCCGTAGACGATCGAGAAGGGGGCGCCGAGCCGATCCTCAATGCGCTTCACCAGCTCTGGTGCGACGAGCGCCCCGCCGGAGACCGCCACGCGCACCGATGACAGATCGCGCGTTCCGAAGCTCGGGTCCTCGGTGAGTGCGATCAGAACCGTCGCGACGCCCGCGAGCGCCGATGCCCGCTCGCCCTCCACGAGGTCCAGCATCAGGCCCGGCTCGAACGCGAGGACGGGGATGTGCGTGAGCTTGTGTGAGACGCAGCCGAGCGCTCCGAGGCCGCAGCCCGCGGTGTGGAACAGCGGGAACGGGTTGACGTAGACCTCGCCCGGCGCGAGATCGAAGCGGCCCATCGTCAGGCGAGCGTTGTTCGTGAGCCCGCGGTGGTGCAGCAGCGCCCCCTTGGGGAAGCCGGTGGTACCGGACGTGTACTGGATCTGGACCGGGTCGGCCGGCGAGACATCGGGAAGCCGCCCGGTGCTCGTGCCGGACGCGAGGAAGGACTCGAAGTCGCCCAGCGAGATCGCCTCGCGCAACAGCGGAAGCTGATCGCGAACGTCTCGCAGCGATTGCTCCATCGGATTGCCGCGAAATTCGGGCAGGAGAAAGATCCCGGCAGAGCCGGACTGCTGCAGCACGTACTCGAGCTCGCCGGGCCTGTATGCCGGGTTGACGGTCACGAGGATCACGCCGGCGAGCGCCGCGCCGAACTCGACAACCTCCCACTCCGGGACGTTCGGCGCCCAAACCGCGACTCGCTCGCCGGGCTCAAAGCGCTCGAGCAGCGCACGCGCGCAGCGCTCGGCATCTTCCAGCAGCTCTCCGTAGCCCCAGCGGCGGCGCTGGGCTGGATCGGGGTGCCCGCCGACGAGCGCGAGCTGCTCCGGGGCCGACTCGGCGGCGTCGCGCAGGATTCCCCCGACGGTGGTCTCGAGCACCTGCTCGCTCTGGTCCGCCGGGTAATAGGACTCGGTCAATCGATCGATCGCAACGGCCATGCTGTTCGTCCCCCTCGTGCTTGCACGTCTCTCTCTGCCTGCACGCAAGCTATCCGCGCACAGGACGCCGCGCAAGCGCCGTCAGGCGGCGGCGACACGCAGGCCCCTGCCCGCGCAGGCGAAACAGGTCGCTGGGCTGTAGTGTCTCGGAGCCCGTCGGCGGGTCGATGTGGACCCGATGAACGATGAAAGGAGCCTCGATGATGAAGACCTCCGCGAGGATCGGCTTGGCGGTCACTGCCGCGGTCCTGGGGATGGCGCTGTCCGCCGGGCCCGCACTAGCCAAAGCGAAACCGCCTGCGATCAAATCGGTTAAATTCGACGGGACGCCGAGCGAACCGCTGATAGTCGTCAAGGGAATCGGGCTCGGCTCGTTTCCGGCCGGATCGGCCGAAGAAGATCCGAACTGCTTCGCAGAAGAACCCTCAGGGCTCGGAAACGACTTCGGCACGGCCGCCGTCTTCTCTGACACCTCCGCGGGCTGGGACTCCGGCGAAGGGCCGGGCGACTGCATCGGCCTGATCTTCAAAACCTACACCGAAACGGAAGTCGTCTTCCACTTCGGATCGGCCTACACACACTACGTCCCCGTGCACAAGGGCGACGGCTACACGCTGACGCTCAACGCGCTCTCCAAGAGCGGCACGGTCAAGATCAAAGAACCCAAGAAGTAGGCGCTGGCCCGGGCTCGGGCCCCCGGACGTCGCCAACGCGACGGCCGGGGCGCCCGCGCGCGCGGCGAGCTCGAGTGAATACGCGTGCGGCGGCCCGACTGCCAAGATGTCCAGCAGCGGTTGCGCGAATGACGAGCGGGTGTAGCCTGAGGCGCGTCATGATCGATTGGCAGCGGCGGATGTCGAACGCGGCGAAGGCGATCGCCGCGGCCGTGGTGCTCGGGGGCTCGCTGGCAGCGGGCGCCGTCGCGACCCCGCCGGCGGGCGCGAGCGCTTCCGGCCTGACACCCGGACCGACCCGGTACGCGACCGTCCGCCGGATCTGCCCGGCACCGCGCGACGGCGACGCCTCCTGCCTTGCCCTTGCACTGGTCCCCGCGACCGCGGCGACGAGCGGCGCACGCGCCTACCTGCCCGCCTCGGGGTCGCTCGCCAGCGGCCCCGCCGGTGGGCTGACCCCGGCGGATCTCGCGAGCGCGTACGGCTTCACGCCGACGCTCGGTGGGAGCGGTCAGACCGTCGCGATCGTCGACGCCTTCGATGACCCCGACCTCGAAGAAGACCTGGCCGTCTTCAATGCGCACTACGGCCTCGCAGCGTGTACGACGGCCGACGGCTGTCTCGAGAAGGTGAACCAGGAGGGCAAGCCGGCGCCGCTGCCCGCCGCCGACACGGTCGGCTGGTCGGTGGAGATCTCCCTCGACGTCGAGACGGTCCACAGCGTTTGCCCAGCCTGCAAGATCCTCCTCGTCGAGGCCGGCTCGGAAAGCCTCGCAGACCTCGCGAGCGCCGTCGATCAGGCCGTCAGCCTGGGTGCCGGGGAGGTATCGAATTCCTATGGCGCGCCGGAGGCCGAAATGGGCTCAGCCGAACAGGGCGCATATCAGCACCCCGGCACCGTCATCGCGGCCGCCGCCGGCGATTCCGGCTACCTCGACTGGGACAGTCTCGCGGAAACGTTCGCGACGCCGGAAATGCCCGACGCCCCCGCCTCGCTCCCGTCGGTCGTCGCCGTCGGCGGAACCTCGCTGAAGCTCGCGAGCAACGGCACGCGAAAGAGCGAGAGCGTCTGGAACGACAGCGGCCGGCCGTCGCGGGAAAGCGAATTCAAACAGTTCAGCGGCAGCGGCGGGGGCTGCAGCACACTGTTCACGGCGCCGTCCTGGCAACAGGCCCTGGCGGGATGGTCGGGCACTGGGTGCGGGACCCGTCGCCTCGACAACGACGTCGCGGCGGTCGCCGACCCGTACACCGGTTTTGACATCTACGACACCTACGTCTACCGAGAAGGCTTCGCTCCGGGCTGGCTGACCGTCGGTGGCACGTCGCTCTCCTCGCCGTTGATCACAGCGCTGTTCGCGCTTGCAGGCGGAGCCCACGGCGCGGCCTATCCAGCTGCCACTCTCTACGAACACCTCGGGCAGAGCGCGGCGCTGTACGACGTCACCACGGGCGGCAACGGATATTGCGACGGCGAGGCCAACGGCCCGTGCGGCGAGCCCGAAGTCAACGAACTGCTCGGCGACGTCGACTGTCAGGGGACGACAGCATGCGACGCCGTCGCCGGCTTCGACGGCCCGTCCGGGGTCGGCGCCCCGCTCGGACTCAGCGCCTTCGATGGGCCGTCCGGGCACCCGCCGACAGTGGTGACCGAGTCGGCCACAGCGGTGGGCGCGAGCGAAGCGGTGCTCAACGCGACCGTGGATCCGAACGGCGAAGCAATCACCGGCTGCACATTCGAATACGGAGCGAGCACGGCCTACGGTGACAGCCGGCCGTGTACGTCGCTGCCCGGCTCGGGAACGGCCGCTGTCGCGGTGTCGGCGTCGATCTCGGGGCTCAGCGCGAAGACCGTCTACCACTTCCGGATCCGCGCGAGCAGCGCGTCCGGGCCGGGCGTCGGCAAGGACAGGAAACTCAAGACGAAGTAGCGCTCAGCGGCGCAGGCGCTCGCTGAAGAAGTCGAGGATCTCATCGCGCGCGGCGATCGTCGGCTGCCCCGCCTCATCGATCAGGTGCGCTGTGACAACGCTGTGCGGGCTCGCGACGACGTCCGCGAAGAACGGCGCCGTCGCGGGGTTCGCCGCGCTGTCCGGGAGCACACGCGCGCGGAAGCGCTCACCGAGGGCCGCCTCGTAGGCCGCGAAGCGCTCGGCCCGGCAGAAGCGATCGCCCCTGAAGCGGTAGGCCATCACCGTCAGGTCCTCCCGCTCGAGTCGCTCGCGAACCGACGCGAGCTCCTCGGGCGCGATCTCGAGGCCGGCCGGCTCATCCAGCGGCAGCGACGGCTGCGAGAGGACCGGCGCAAGCATCGCCGGCTCGAGCATCATCGTCAGCGCGAAGTTGCCCGTGAAGCACATCCCGATCGCACCGACGCCGGGACCCGCGCACTCGTCGTGCGCGAGCCTCGCCAGTGCCCGCAGCCATTGCGTGACCGGGCTCGAGGAGTTCGCCCCGAACGCGCGGAACTCGGCGCTCATGCAGGCCCGCTGGAAGACCGCCGTACCCTCCTCGACGGCTGCCACGGCACCGTCGCGCCCGAACAGCGACGGCATGTACACGGTGAAGCCGGCATCGCGCACCCAACGGCTGAAGCGCGCGACGTGCGGGCTGATGCCGGGCATCTCCGTCATCACGATCACCGCCGGCCCGGCGCCGGCGACGCGCACGACCTTGCTCGCGCCCTCGAGGGTGATCATGCGGGACTCGAAGTCCTCGAGCGCGTCGTCCTCGTCGAGCCTTCGCTGCGGCATGCGCTAGCGCCCCTCTGCTTGCGTCGTTGCTACGCGGTCCTGCCCTGCCCGCATGGCGCGGGCGGGCGTGGTCATGCGCTCGCCGCGAATCGAGCGATCTCGTCGGCGAGCGCCTGCGGCTGATCCTCGGGCGTGAAGCTGTAGGCGTCCTCGATCTCGACCACGCGCCCGTCGCTGAGCGCGGCAGCGTAGCGACGCGCGTCGGCCGCCGCGAACACGCGGTCCTCGGGGCTCCACGCGAGCAGCACGGGGCGCTTGAACTCGGCAATCAGCCGCCGGCCCGCCTCCTGCACCGGCGCCGTTCTCGCGCTCGCCATCACCTTGGCGGTGTCGCGCAGGACATCCTTGCTGCTCAGGCACGGCAACGCATAGGAGTCCGACGCTGCATCCTCGATCGGATGCTTGATCAGCAGACCGAAGGCAGCCGGCGCGGAGCGCAGCTCGCGGTCGCGCAGGGACTCGAGCAGCTGCCCCAGCGCCGTGGCGTCGCGTGCCACCAGCGGGAGCCCGTCGAACGGCGCGGGTGGGAAGTCGCTGTAGGGCGTCTCGCACGAGTTGAGCACGAGCCGCGCGACCCGGCTGGCGTCGCAGGCGAGCGCGATCTGCGAATACGCCCCGCCCGAGTCGTTGCCCACGAGCGTCACGTCGACCAGCTCGAGCGCCGCCAGCGCGGCTGCGATCAGGTCGCCGCAGCCGGCCGGCGTGAGGTCCGCCTCGGCGCCCATCGCGACGCGGTGGGCGCCGAGCGGGAGGTCGAGGCAGATGCACGTGAAGCGATCGGCGAGGCGAGCGACGACCTTGCGCCAGAGGTTCGCGTTTGCGAGCCAGCCGTGGGCGAAGACGACGACCGGCCCGTCGCCACGGCGAAAGTACTGCAGGCGGCCCTGCGGCAGTGACAGTTCCGCTTCCGCGCCCAGCGCCGGCGAGCGCCACAGCTGCGGTGAGACGGCGATCACCTGCGTGTTCATGCTGGCCCCTTTCGAGGATCGACCCTTGCGCGGATGCGCCACCGTCGCGACACTAGCATAATTGTGACCGTAGCGTCAGCTTTTCATGACGTTAGCGTCAGTTCACTCGCCGTTTATGACCTGCCGGTCACCTATAGTCGGGGAGGTGGCCGCGCACACGACCCGATCCGCAGCCGTCGGCGCCGACCCGGTGACGCCGAAGGGCAGGCGCACCCGCGATGCGCTGCTGCGGGCCGGCGAGACGGTCGCCGAGCTCGACGGGCTCTCCGGCCTGAGCGTCGCCGCGGTCGCCACGCAGGCAGGGGTCGCCAAGGGCACCTTCTATCTCTATTTCGAGGACCGCGAGACGTTCATCGACGCCCTCCATCAGCGCTTCTACGCGCAGGTCAGCGAAGCGGTCGCGCTCGCCGTCGCCGGGTTCCCGCCCGGGCGCGAACTGCTGCTCGCGGCGATCGAGGCCTACCTCGACGTCTGCCTGCGCAACCGCGCGGTCAAGGCGCTGGTATTCGAGACGCGCACGCAGGGAACGCTGACGACGACGATGCAGGATCGCGAGGCGCTGTTCGCGCGACTGGCGGAACCGAGCGTGCGCGCGCTCGGCATGACTCCCGCAAGGATCTCCGCGCGCCTGCTGGTCGCGCTGACCTCCGAGGCGGCGCTGATCGAGCTCGAGGCCGGGCACAGGGTCGCGGGCGCGCGCAGGTCGATCCGCACGCTGCTCGCAGGCGCGGAGGGCGTTGCTAGCTTGGACTGATGCGCCGCCTGCTGATCCTCGTCTCCGTGCTCGTCCTCGTCGACACGATGCTGTACGCCGCGCTGACGCCGCTGCTTCCGCATTTCGCCCGCGAGCTCCACCTCTCCAAGGCGGGCGCCGGGGTGCTCGTCGCGGCCTATGCGGCCGGCGCGCTGATCGGCGGCCTGCCTGGTGGGCGCGCGGCGGCCCGGCTCGGGCCACGGCGTGCCGTGCTCGTCGGGCTCACGCTGATGGGCGTCTCGAGCGTCGGCTTCGCGTTCGCCGGCGACTACACGACACTCGTGATCGCGCGCGTGATCCAGGGCACCGGCAGCGCGTTCACGTGGGCGGGTGCGTTCAGCTGGCTGATGAGCGCCGCGCCGCCCGGGCGCCGCGGCGAGCTGATCGGGCGCGCGATGGGTGCCGCCGTCGTCGGCGAGCTGCTCGGCCCCGTGCTCGGCGTCGCCGCGGGAGCGATCGGGCGCGCGAGCGTCTTCTCGGCATTGGCCGGACTCGCGGTCGTGCTCGCCGTGATGACCGTGCAGATCGACGCCGAGTCGAGCGTCGAGTCCGTCGCGGTGACTTTGCGCAGCGGGCTGAGGTCGCGTCAGTTCACCAACGGCCTGGTGCTGCTGGCGGTCGCCTCGATGCTGTTCGGCGTGCTCTCCGTGCTCGCGCCGCTGCATCTCGCCGCGGCCGGCTGGGGCGCCGGCGCGATCGGCGCGGTCTGGCTGATCGGCGCCGCCTGCGAGGCGACCGAGTCACCGTTCATCGGGCGACTGAGCGACAGGCACGGGGCGATGACACCCGCGCGCCTCGCGCTGCTCGCGAGCATCCCCGTCTCGCTCGCGCTCGCGCTCGGCGCGAGCCCGCTCCTCTACGCGCCGCTGGTCGTGCTCGCGGGAATGTCCTATGGGGCTCTGTTCACGCCGTCCTTCTCGCTCGTCTCAGAAGGCGCCGAGAGCGCCGGCCTCGCGCAGGGCATGGCCTTCGGCCTGATGAACGCCGCGTGGGCGACCGGGGCGATGATCGGCCCCGCGGCGGCCGGCACGATCGCCGGCGCCACCGGCGACGCGATCCCGTTCGTGCTCGCCGCCGCCGGCTGCGTGGGGGCACTCGTGTTCCTGCGCCCCGCAGTCCGCGGCGTCCTCGCGCGGATCTCGACGCCCGCCTGAGCGCCCGCGCGCGGCCGGCCCCTCCTGCGGGGTTATCCTCGGGCAGCGTGAAAGCCAACAGCTCGGTCCCTGCCGCGACCGTCATACCGGTCCTGATCTACCCCGACGTGCGCGAGGCCGTCGCCTGGCTGAGCGCTGCATTCGGCTGCGCCGAGCGGCTGCGCATCGGCGAGAACCATCGCTCGCAGCTCAGCTTCGGCGACGGAGCTGTGATAGTCGGCGACATGCGTCGCGAGCGCCGCCCGCCGCGCGCCGGTGAGGTCACACACGCGGTGATGGTGCGCGTCGAGCACGTCGACTCCCACCACGAGCGCGCGAAGGCACACGGCGCGCGCATCGTCGCCGCGCCGGCCGACTTTCCATACGGCGAGCGCCAGTACACCGCCGAGGACCCCGCCGGACACCAATGGACCTTCTCCGAGACGCTCGCCGACGTCGCTCCGGACACCTGGGGCGGGACGCTGCTGTAGCTACGCGGCCGGCGCGGCGCTCACCGCGGCGCCGGCGGTGCTGCGCGGGTCGATCAGGATCTTCGCGTGCCGCTCGGGACTGCCGAGCGCCGCGAAAGCCTGCTCGACGCCCTCGAGGCCGACCGTGCCGGTGATCAGCGGCCGCGGGTCGACCTTGCCCTCGGCGAGCATCTGCAGCGTGTCGCGAAACTCGAGCGGCGTGTAGCCGATGACGAAGCGCAGGTCGATCTCCTTGTTCACCGCCATCGCCGGCGTGAACTGATCGACGCCGACGCACACGCCGACGACAACGACGCGCGAGAACAGCGGCGCCCCGTCGATCACGCTGTCGATCACGCCGGGCATTCCGACGCACTCGAATATCACGGGGTGCTTCGGCGCGGCGCCGAGCATCTCCGCGAGCCGCCACGTGTGCCACCACGCGAGCGGCAGCCGACCGAGTTTTTCACGCGTGCCGACCGCGAGCTCGAGCGCGGCGGGAATGTCCCCCACCTGCCCGCGGCGGGCGACCGCGGTGAACGGCGACTCCTGCGCGGGGTCGAGGACGACGTCCGCGCCACACGCGCTCGCCAGCGCGCGGCGTGCGGGCGAGTAGTCGCTGGCTACGACCGTGCGCACGCCGTTCGCCTTCAGCAGCAGGATCACGGCAAGCCCGATCGGGCCGCAGCCGACGACGACGGCGACCGTGCGCTTGCCGACCTCGCCGCGGCGCACCGCGTGCCAGGCGACCGCCATCGGCTCGGTCAGCGCCGCGACGTCCGGGCCGAGCCCGTTGGGCACCGGCATCATCAGCGCCTCCTCGACGAGCAGCTGCTCGGCGTACGCACCCGGCGCATCCGCCGAGAGCCCGACGAGGTCGACGCCGCCGCTGCCGCGCAACAGCGGCAGCGCGACGACACGCGTGCCCGCCGGCAGCTGCCTGCGGCAGCCGGGGCCGTGCTCGGCGACCTCGCCGCAGAACTCGTGGCCGAAGACGATCTCCTGCTGTGAGCGGGCGAAGCGCTGATAGCCGGCGCGCAAGGCGAGATCGGCCCACACGTCGACGCCGTGTCGCGCATGCAGGTCAGAGCCGCAGATCCCGCAGCGCAGCACCTCGATGCGAACCTGTCCGCGTCGCGGCTCGGGCTCGGGACGCTCGCGCACCGCGAGCTCCGCGTCATGACAGACGACCGCCCTCACCGCTGCCGCCGCGTCGCGCGAGCTCCCGCCATCGGCACATACTCGCACCGCGACGCGATCCGCGTTGACTTCGCCGCGCTCGCCGCGCAGTATTGGCGCGTGAGCGCGCCCCCCACCCCGGTCTATCTCAGCGACGGCGACAGCGCGCCGGACCGCGACTTCGAAGCCGGCCAGCTCAGGCATCTCGTCGCCGGCAACCGCGGCCGCCTGCTCGACGCTCGCCGCACACCCGTGCGCATCACCGAGATCCACGCCGCGCAGGGCACCTTCGAGGTCGAGCTGCTCGACTTCGAGGACCGCGGCGCCCACTGGCTGGTGCCGTTCGAGGAGGCCGGCCGCTATCAGTTCGAGCGCGGCTCGCAGACGGCCGGCGATGCGCTCGTCACGGCCTACGAGCAGGCCGTGCGCAGATTCGATCGCGAGCTGGTGATCGTCGCGCGCCCCGCCGCGCGCAGCGCGACGCTCGCGCGGCTCGCGGCCGCCCGCAGCACCGCCGCGCGCTGGCTCGATGCGCATGCCCTCGGACGCGTGGAGCTGACGGGGCCGATCGAGACGCGCACGGGCGACGTGGAGTGCGCGCGGCTGCTCGCCGCCTATCTCGCCGAGCGCGAGCTTGGCGGGATCGACGACGCCTTCGCGCGAGCGTTCGTCAGCAACCCCCGCTCGGGGGATCTCGTCAAGGGCCACGCGATCGTCCTCGCCGAGCTCGGCCTGTGCAGCTACGCCGGCAAGGTGACCCGCGGCGCGGACGTGTTCAGCGGGGAGTGGAGCAGAGAGCGCCGCGGCGAGCACCTGATCATGCGGCTGGCGTTCACATCGGCGCTCTGGAGCCGGACCGCTCCAGCCGGGCTGCCGCTCTACCGGGCGCTGTCCTCCGACGCTCGGCTGGAGGCCCGCGCCGCCGGCTCGTTCGTCTCCGCGACGTTCTCAGCGGAGGTCGCGCTCGCGCACTTCCAGGGGGGGCCGAGCACGCGCTCGGCGGCGATCCTGCGCCAGGTCACGCCTGGCGAGCGGCTGCTGATGACGTTCCTCGAGACGCGCGCGATGAGCCGCCAGTTCAAGGAGGCCGAGGCCGTGCTGATAGGTGATCCCCAGAACCGCTGCTTCTAGCCCTGCCGGCGGCTAGCGCGCGGAGACGTCGGCGGCGCCGCGAGTCGTGAATTCGCTCGCGCGCGGCGGCTGCGCGGGCTGCTCGATCACCTCGCAGAACGCACCTGCGATGACCGGATCGAAGTGCGAGCCGGCGCAGCGGCGCACCTCGGCCAGCGCGTCCGCGACGCTGATCGCGTCGCTGTAGGGCCGCTGTTTGGTCATCGCGCCGAACGCGTCGCAGACGGCGATGATGCGCGCCCCGATCGGGATCTGCTCGCCCGCGAGACCGTCCGGGTAGCCGCTGCCGTCGAAGCGCTCGTGGTGGGAGCGCACCAGTTTGGCCGTGTGCGTGAGCGATGGCGCCGCCGTCACGATCCGCTCACCGATCTCCGCGTGGCGGCGCATGAAGTCCCACTCCTCGGCGTCGAGCGGGCCGGGCTTGTCGAGGATCGCTTCGGGGATCGCGACCTTGCCGATGTCGTGCAGCTCCGCCGACAGCGCGATCTGTTTGACCTCAGTGTCGGGGAGGCCGATGCGGCGCGCGAGCGTGCTCGCGAGCAGAGCCACCTCGGTGATGTGCTCGTGCACCCCCGGATTACGCTCGCTCAGCACCTGCATCAGCACATCGGTGCTCTCGCGCCCCGCCGAGACTCTGCCCGCCTTCAACTCGTACATGCGCCGGTCGGCCAGCCGCAGCGCCTGCGACGCCGTGCTTGCCTCAGCCGGCAGATGCGCGACGCCGTAGGAGGAGTCGATCGCGAACGCCTCGCCTTTCTCGCTGAGCGCGCTCGCCGCCCGCCGCGCGATCGCCGCGCCGCGCGTCGCGTCGGCGCCGGCGAGCACACAGAACTCGTCGCCGCCCATGCGGTACGCGGTCGCCGATCCCTCGAGCGCCCGCCGCAGGCGGTCGCCGACGCGGATCAGCAGCGCATCGCCGGCGGGATGCCCGAAGGTGTCGTTGTAGTGCTTGAAGCCGTTGAGGTCGTACAGCGCGAGCATCAGCGGGTGCTCCTCACTCGACTGCGCGATCTGCTCGTCGAGGTCGTGCATCAGCGCGCGGCGATTCGGCAGAGCGGTCAGCGCGTCGGTGTTCGCCTCGTTGCGGCTCGCCGCGAGCAGTTCCTCGTTCTCGGCCGCAAGGCGGCGAAGGCTGTCGTTCGCCGAGCGCATCTGGCCGCGAACATCCTCATTCAGGCGCCACGCGCTCAGCGCCGCGACACCCGCTGCGGCGACGAACGCCGCGTGGATCGACGCCCACAGCCATGGGTGCTCCCATTCCTGCGGGCGATCGAACACCGCGCGCGGGTCGATCGTGCCGAGCACGCCGTGGTGGATCAGCACGAATGCGACGGCGAGCAGGAACGGCATCCAGTCCTCATAGAGCGTGAGCACGACGATCAGCACGAAGAAATAGAAGTGCATCTCGATCAGGCCGTCCGCCTCGGAGATCAGCAGCGCCGCGGCGCTCATCAGGCCGAGCGACGCAAACGCCGTACGCAGTTTGCGCGACAGCCGCGTGCTCGCGCCGAGCGTCGCGAGCACGGCCAGCGCGGCGCCGCTGTCGAACTCGTGGACGAGGCTCGAATGCCCGGCGATCAGCCCATACAGCGGCACGGCCGCGACGTTCAGCCACAACAGCGCCATGATCCCCGCGTGGCGGCGGCGCCACTCGGCGACCGGCAGTGAGCCTCCCCGCGGAAGATGGTTACGCAGCCGCGAGAGGACACCCGGGCCCCCGATCGCGACCGTCGCCTGCTCAGCCGGCATGCGAGCTTCATCGGCCTCAGCCCGGGGCGGCTTGAGGCGGGCAAACACACGCCGTCAAGTTCGCCCGGACGCGATCCGATAGATGTCGATGGGCTCGTTCCCGTCGTCACCTCGCGCGCGCAGCCTGCACGCCGAGCAGCCACCCGCGGCCAGCGAGCTGCTCGCGGCCGAGACGGCAACGCTGCTGATCGGCGGGCTCTGCATCCTCACCGGCCTCATCCACATCGGCATCGCCGCCGGCGACATCCGCCAGTCCTCCGCATACACGCCGCTCGTCGCGATGATCGCCGCATTTCAGCTCGGCTGGGCGGGGCTCGTGATCGCGCGTCCCTCGCGCGGGGCGCTGCTCTGCGGCGCCCTCGTCAACGCCGCGTTGATCGTGCTGTGGATCCTCTCGCGCACCGCCGGCCTGCCGATCGGGCCGCAGCCGTGGGTCGCCGAGCCGCTCGGCACCGTCGATGCGATTGCCGCGGCCGCCGAGGTCGTGATCGTGCTCGCCGCGGGCTGTCTGCTGCTCGCGCGCCGCTGCAGCGCCGCGCGGGACGCGATCCCGCGGCTCACGCCGCTGCTGCTCGCGGTGATGTTCGTCAGCGTCCTCTACGGCCTCGGCAGCGGCGCGCACGCCGGCGTGGGCTCGGTCTGGCTGTGCTGCTAGAGACCGCCGCCGCCGAGGAGCTCGAGCGCCCCGCCCCGCGGCCGCAGCGCAGCCTGCGCGGGCGCGAGATCGCCGCCCTGCTCGCGCTCGTCGCGCTCGCCGGCCTCGCCGGCGAGCTGCTGGCCTCCGCGGGCTCGCCGCGGCTCGCGCTCGCCGGCAACGTCACCTCCTCGCAGACCTCGCGGTTCGCCGGCGCGACGCTCTCGCCGCTTCGCCCCGCGCCGCCGCTGGCGCTGCGCAACTACCGCGGCCAGGCGGTCAGCCTCTCGCGCTACCGCGGCAAGGCGGTGTTCGTCACATTCCTCTACACCAACTGCACCGACGTCTGCCCGATCATCGCCGCGAACCTGCGCCTGGCGCAGACGCTGATGGGCCCGGCGGCCGCCGCGCGGACGCAGCTGATCGCCGTCTCGGTCGACCCGCGCGGCGACACCCCGCGAGCGGTCGGCGCGTTTCTCGCCCGCCACCGGATGACCGGACGGATGCAGTACCTGATCGGCTCCGCCGGCGAACTCGCGCGTGTCTGGCGGGCATGGAACGTCGGCGCTGAACGCGAGGCCGGGCAGCCGCAGCTGATCAACCACAGCGGCCTCGTCTACGGGGTCAACGCGAGCGGCGCGCTCAGCACGGTCTACCCCGCCAACTTCCGCCCGGCGGCCGTCGCCGCGGACGCGCCGAGGCTGGCCCGGCTCTGAGCCTGCTCGCCCGGCCGCGCTGGCCTGCTCCAGTACTCCGCCATCAGCTCGTGTGACCACTGCGGCTGACGGATCTCGCCGCGCGGCGAGAACTCACTCATGTACGGCTTCAGGTCGATCACCGGGGTCGCGTCGATCGCATCGAGGCCGCGTACCGTCAGCGTCAGGCCGGCGATCGCGACGAGCTCGCAGACCGAGACGCCGATGCGGTTCGGCCTCCCCTTCGCGCGCTGTGCGAACACGCCGACCTGTGGCCAGTCCGGATTGCCTCGCGGCCGCCGCGCTCCCGTGTGGACCGACCCGGGATCGACCTGGTCGAAGACGTAGATCACCTCGACGTGCGAGAAGTCCTCGAGGCCCGCGAGCGCGGCCGGCGCAAAGCGCGCGGGTGTGAGCGAGATCGTCGCGACGATCGCCCCCCAGTCGTCGTCGAGCGGCTCGACTCGCGGCGAGCTGACATGTCCGATCGCCTCGATCGCGATCGGTATGTCTCGTGGCGTCGTACTGTCCGTCATGCCGGACAAGTGTACGCTATTGCGCTCCGTGCTGTCGCGTCGCGCGGAGCAACGGGCGCAGATCCTCGATCCGCTCGAACGTCCACCAGATGTAGCGGCGCGTGCCGTTCTCGCGCAGGGGATGCAGATCCGCGAGCTCCGGGTCGGCGAGAAACGCGTCGAACCCCGCGCGGTCGCGCCACTCGACGAGCACGAGCGCCTGGCGAGGCGTCTCCGGCCCCACCTCCGCGGGATGCGCCGCGTGCAGGCCGAGCGCGATGACGCTGCCGCCGTGTGCTGCGACCGCGTCGCGCGAGCGGCGCGAGTAGGCGAGGTAGTCCTCGTTGTCGAGCGCGACGTCGAACAGGTTCAGTGCGTACAGCGACATCGCCGCTGATCCTAGTCCGTCAGGCGCCGCCCCGGGATCACCCGCGCCGCGCGACGCCCTCCTCAGCCGCGACGCGGCACGGCGCGTCGCGGGCCCCGGGTAGAATCGCCACGCATGGCCGCGGTGAGCGACAGGTCCCGCCGCAGCAGGCTCGTGGATGGCACCAGGCGCCTCATGCGCGCGCTCCAGGAGGACGACGACGCGCTCCAGCAGGGCCTGCTGCGACTCAGCCGCTCGCACCGCATGCTCGCCCCGCTCGCGTTCACCGTCGGAGCCTTCGCGCTGCTGTTCGAAGGGCTGAAGGTGCTGCTCACCAACTGGCGGCTGATGCTGATCCAGATTCTGCCCGCTGCGTGGATCTGGGTCGCGATGCTCGACCTCAAGCTGCACGTGCTGCACGGCAGGTCGTTCCACCAGATCCGCGGCGCGGTGCTGATCCCGATCTTCATCGCGATCATCGCGATCACGGTCGGCAGCTTCTTCCTGAACGCCGTGTTCGCGTTCGCGATCGCCGGGCCGCGGCCGCCGCAGATACGTCCCGCGGTCGCCACGGCGCGCACGCGCCTGCGCACGATCGTCACGACCGGCGCGATCGTCGGCGCGCTGCTCGCCGTCGCGACGACCATCTCTCCGCGCTGGGGCAAACCCTGGTTCGCGCTCACGCTCGGGATCGTCGTCGGCGCGATGATGCTGATCTACGTCGCCGTGCCCGCGCGCCTGATCGGCGCGACGCCGACGCAGTCACGACGGGACAAGCTGACCGCCTCGGCGCTCAGCGGCGCGCTCGGCGCGACCGTCTGCACGCCGCCGTACCTGCTCGGGCGCGTGGGCCTGCTGATGCTCGGCACGCGCTACCTGCTGATCCCCGGGATCTTCGTGTTCGCGCTCGGGGTGACGCTGCAGGCCGGTGCGACCGGCGCCGTGCGCGCGATCAAGATGAGCACGCGCCTCACCGCCGGCGCCGCCCCGGAGCCGCCCGCGGAGCAGCCCGCCGCGCCGTGAATGCGCCAGCGAGGCGCGCGGCGCGGAATACTCGTCTCGATGCTACGAACGCCTGATCTGGCCGGCCGCGCGCTGGATGATCGCTATGAGCTGCACGCCGCGATCGGCGAGGGCGCCTTCGGCCGCGTCTACGAAGGCCGCGACCGGCGCCTCGCTCGCGCCGTCGCGGTCAAGGTGATCAAGCCGTGGTGGGCCGAGGACAGCGAGTGGGTCGAGCGCTTCGAGCGCGAGGCGCAGCTGCTGGCGCGCGTCAACGACCCCGGGATCGTGCAGATCTTCGACATCGGCCACGCCGAGGAGGGGCCCTACTACGTCGCCGAGCTGGTCGCCGGCGAGAGCCTCGCCGCGCGGCTCGAGCGCGGGCCGATCGCCCCGGCCGAGGCGCGCACAATCGCCGAGCAGCTGTGCCGTGCACTCGGCAGCGCGCACGCGCAAGGGGTCCTCCACTGCGATGTCAAGCCGGCGAACGTGATGCTCACGGGCGACGGGCAGGTCAAGGTTGGCGACTTCGGTGTCGCGCGGCTGGCCGGCGGCACCTCTCAGGCGCTCGCCGCAACCGTCGCCGGCACGCCGCGCTACATGTCCCCCGAGCAGGCGCGCGGGCGCGCGACGACGGCCGCGACCGATGTGTACAGCGCCGGCGTCGTGCTGTATGAGATGCTCGCCGGCAGGCCGCCGTTCGAGCATGGCTCGCCCGTCGATCTCGGCCTTCGCCACGTCCAGGAGCCGCCGCCCGCGCTGCCCGCAGGGACCCCGCCCGAGCTGTCCGCGATCGTCGCGCGCGCGCTCGCCAAGGACCCCGCCGAGCGCTACGCCGACGGCGCCGAGATGGCCGCTGCCCTGCACGCCGCCGAGCTGCCGCCGCGCGCCGCGGCGACGCCCGCGCGCGAGCGTGAGACGCCGCGCGCTCAGCAGCAGCCCCACACGGCTGCGACGGCGGTGCTCGGCGAGGACGCGACGATCGACCTCGGCGGCGCGGGCGGCGCGGCGTCGGCGACGAGGGTGCTCGGCGCCGGCGCGGCGCCGGCGCGCGCACGAGGATCCGGCGGCCCCGTGGCCGCCGCGCCGCCCGCCTCGCCGCCGCCAGACCGACACCGCGGCGCCATACACAGCCCGCGCCGGCGGCGGCGGATCGGCGCCGCCGCGGCGCTGCTCGCGCTCGCCGCCGCAGCGCTCGCCGTGTTCATCGGCACGCGCACCGGCGCGATGACGACCGTTCCCGAACTGCGCGGCCTGCCCGCCGGCGGCGTCAGCGCGCGCGCCCGGCGCGTGCACGTCGATCCGGTGTTCGCCAGGCACTACTCCGAATCGCCCGTCGGCCTCGCGATCGCGCAGAGCCCGGCACCCGGCACGCGCGTCGAACGCGGCGCGAGCGTGCATGTGACCTTCAGCGCCGGACCACCTCCCGTCAGCGTGCCGGGCGTCGTCGGAGCGCAGTCCGCCGCGGCCGAGAGCACGATCGCAAACGCCGGACTGCGCTACAGCGTCAACCTGATCGCAGCGCCGGGATCACCGCCCGGCGACGTGCTCCGGCAGTCCCCGCGGGCCGCCGCAGCCGCGCCGCGCGGCTCGACCGTCGCGCTCGACATCGTCGAGCAGCCGCGCTGGCGGCCGTTGACGAGCTTCGCGGGCGTCGACGACGGGCAGTCGGTCGCATTTCGCATCCGCGGTGAAGAGTGGCGCGTCACGTACAACATGGCCTACCAGGGCACGTGCCTGCTGATCATCACCTGCCTCGGGCCGAGCGCCCAGGCGCGCAACCTGCAGAGCAACGCGACGTTCGGCGGCTTCGAACTGAACGAAGGCAGCTCGCAGACGCACGTGTTCAAGAGCGGGCCCGGTCTCTACCGCGTCGAAGTCGCCGCGGGCCACGACGCGGCGCAGTGGTCGATGAGCATCGAAGACCACTACTAGCGGCACACGGCACGAGCGTTTTGCCGGCGCCGGGCTCGGGTATTACTATTCAGAAGAGTCGAACGGAGCGCCGGCGGCCGGCTGGGAGCGCTGCATCGAGCAGACCGAGCAGCCGGCGGCCCGGGGCGACGCCGGCCCGAGCCAGATGACACCTCGAACCTCGCCCCCGTCCTCGCACGGAACTGCGCGTGCGCCACGCGCCGGTGGTCGCGACGGCGGGCTCGACGAAGCACACGTGCGCGCACTCGAGGCGCTGCTCGGAATGTTTCACACGGCGGTCGCGCTCGAGATGCCCTGCGAGCTCAGCGAGGTGCCGACGGGCGAGCAGGACAACTGCGCCTGCTTCCGCGCGCACTTCCCCCTGCTCGATGAGTCGCTCGAGCGCTGGAACGCGGCCGTCGCCGAGGTGCAGGCCGCGCCGCAGGCGCTGTGGCGCCAGTTCGCAAACTCGGCGCGTGATCGCGGGATCACCGAACCGCCCTTCATGGTCGGCGTGCTGATCGATCAGCTCGCAACCGCGACGGCCGAGCGCTCGCGTCACTGGGAACTCGACGCGCCGCTGGACCCGCTGCTCGAGCATTTCAACGATCGCGTCGACGGCGAGCACTACGTAAGCGTGTATGTGATGGGGCGCCGCGTCGCAATGCTCCCCGGCGGCACCGGGCCCGACGTGCAGCGCCGCGTGCAGGCCGCCGACGCGTTGATCGGGGCGCTGTTCGAGCAGGCCCGCGGATGTGCGGAGGCGGTGCGGATCGCCGACACACACGATCTGCTGCTGGCGCTCAAGCAGCGCCTGCTCGATCAGCTCGACGGACAGCAGGCGAGCTCCGCGATCGCCTTCGCCGCATCCTGCCCCCGTTGCCGCGCGCAGCGACCCGGGGAGGCTCCCGACTGAGCGCGCGCTCAGTCCTCCGGGGACGGGCGCCCGGGCAGTCGCACGACACCGATGAAGAAGTCGTCGATCTGCTGGACGATCTGCTTGAAGCGCTCGAAGTCGAGCGGCTTGGTGATGAACGCGTTGGCGTGTTGCTGGTAGGCACGCACGACGTCCTCCTCCGTCTGCGAGGTCGTCAGCACGACGACCGGGATCGCCGCCAGCGCGGGGTCGCCCTTGAGCTCGGCGAGCACCTCGCTGCCGCTCTTGCGCGGCAGGTTGAGGTCGAGGATCACGAGCTCGGGCCGCTCGCTGGCCGCGTAGTCGCCTTCGCCGCGGATGTATTCCAACGCCATCACGCCGTCGCTGACGACCGCCAGGCGGTTCGCCACCTTGTGCTCCGCAAGCGCCTCGCGCACGAGCAGCACATCGCCGGGGTCGTCCTCGACGAGCAGGATCGAGGGGAGTGTCGCGTCCATCAGGCCGCCCCGCCGAGCGTCGGCAGGGTCAGCCGGAAGCAGGCACCATCCGTATACGCGGGATCGAGCCAGATGCGCCCGCGGTGGTATTCGACGATCTTGCGGGACAGGGCAAGCCCGATCCCGGTGCCGTCGTAGGCCTCGCGCGCATGCAGGCGCTGGAAGATCTGAAAGATGCGCTCAGCGTACTCAGCGTCGATGCCGATGCCGTTGTCCGCAAACGACAGCTGCCACTCGCCCTCGCACGCGCGCGCGCTCACGCGGATGACTGGGGCCTCGGCGCCGCGGAACTTGATCGCGTTCCCGATCAGGTTCTGAAATACCGAGACGAGCAGCGCGCGGTCGCCGATGACCTCGGGCAGCGGCTCGATCAGCACCTCCGCACCCGTCTCCGCGATCTCCGCGGCGAGCGACGTGCGCGCCGCCGCCGCGACATCGTCGAGCGCGATGCGCTCGTGCGGCTCATCGCCGCGGCCGACGCGCGATAGCGCGAGCAGCGCGTTGATCAGCACCTGCATGCGCTGCGCGCCGTCGACAGCGAAGTCGATGTACTGGTCCGCTCGATCGTCGAGCTGGCCGTGGTAGCGCGAGCGCAGCGCCTGGCAGAAGCTCGCGACTTTTCGCAGCGGCTCCTGCAGGTCGTGCGAGGCTACGTAGGCGAACTGCTCGAGCTCGGCGTTCGAGCGGCTGAGGTCCTCTGACTGGCGCGCGAGCTGGATGTTCGCCGCGCGCAGCTGCGAGAGCTCGTGCACGATGCGTTCGCGCATCGCGTCGATCTCGATCCCCAGCTCGGTGATCTCGCGCGGCCCCTGAGCGACCGCTATCGGCGTTGTGAACTCGCCGCCGGCCACGCGTCCCGCTTCGGCGCCGAGCCGCGCGAGCGGCTGCGTGATCATCTGGCGCAGGAACAGCCCCGCGAGCAGGAGGCTGCCGAGGATCAGCGCGGCGGCGACGATCAGCGTCAGCTCGAGCAGGTCCGCGGCGTGGTTGAGCTGGGCTCGCGTCGCCTGATCCTGGGCGCTGAGGCCTGCCTGCAGCCGCGCGAGCGAGCTCCTGATCTGGTTGAACAGCGTTTTGCCGCCCACGCTCGTGCTCAGCGGAATCGGCCGCCCGTCTGCCGCCAGCTTGAGCGTCGGATTGACGTAGAGCTGCCGCCATGTGTCGGCGTTCGAGCGCACCGCCTCGACCTCCGCGGCGATCCGCGCGCCGGTCGCGTGCTCGCGCGCGTGCAGTTCCTCATACGCGAGCGACTCCGCTCGCAGCCCGTCCAGGTACGGCGCAAGGAAACTGGCCTCGCGGCTGATCACGTACCCGCGGACGCCCGTCTCCTCGTTGACGAGCGCGTCTTCGAGCGTGATCGAGTTGCGCAGCGACGGCCCGACCTGTTCGAGCAGGAACGCGCGGCGATCGCTGACGTGCGCGTTGGCGATCAGCGCGACGCCGATGCCGCCGGCCGCGAGCACGAGCAGCACGCCGATCGTCAAAGCCACCGACCTGCCGACCGGCAGCTTCGCGATCCGCCCGTAGACGCCGCCGCGGGGCGTATCCGGGGGGCTCACGCGCCGGTGCCGGCGCCGGCGATGACCATCGCGACGTCGTCGCTGAGCGCCTTGCCGTTGAGCTCATGCGCCTGTGCGACGAGTGCCTCGAGCAGCGCGGCGGGCTGCTCGCGCCAGGAGCGGTGCGCTGTTGTGTACGCGCGAATCAGGTCGTGCAGACCCTTCTCGCCGAGACGCTCGACGCCCTCGCCGGTGCGACCCTCGATGATCCCGTCCGTGAACAGCAGCAGCGCCCATCCCGGCGGCAGCGCAAAGGACTCGCTCTGCCAGCCGCCGAGGCGCAGGCCGATCGGCGGCCCGCCGTAGGCGTCGCTCAGGGGCGCTACGACCTCGCCATCGATCAGCACCGGCGGCGGATGGCCGGCGAGGATCATCCTCGCGCGATCGCGCTCCGGATTGATCTCGAGCGTGCACAGCGTCGTGAACAGGTTGGGAATCTGGCGTTCGTGCTCGAACACGTTCTGCAGCGTCTGCAGGATCAGCTCCGGGCTCTCCCCGGCGAGCGCGAGCGCCCGCCAGGCGCTCCGCAGCGAGACCCCGATCGCCGCCTCGTCCGCGCCGTGACCGCAAACGTCGCCGACGAGCAGGCGCAGGCCGCCGTCGGAGGTCTCGACCGCATCGTAGAAGTCGCCGCCAAGCAGCGCGCGGCTGCGACCGGCACGCGAACACGATGCGACCCACGCCGTGCCGCTCGTGATCATCGGCCGCGGCGCGAGACCGCGTTCCAGGCGCGCCACCTCCTGGGCCTGGGCCTGCGCAAGCAGCAGCTCGCGCTCAGCCTCATCGGCGTGGCGGCGACTGATCGCATAGCGGATCGAGCGCGACAGCGTGCTGGCGTCGACCCTGCCCTTGATCAGGTAGTCCTGCGCGCCGGCTTCCATCGCGGCGATCCCCGCCGCCTCGTCGTCGAGGCCGGTCAGCACGATCAGCGGGATCGCCGGGTGCCGGGCACGAATCCCGGCGACGGCGTCGAGTCCCGCGGCGTCCGGCAGCTGCAAGTCGAGCAGCACGCAGTCAACGTGATCCTCCGCAGCCGCGATCGCCTCGACGAGTGTGTGGCTGCGGGCGATCCGCGCCCGCGGCAGCCCGTCGGCGAGCTGATCCTCGACCAGCAGCGCGTCGCCATCATCGTCCTCAACGAGCAGCAGCGTGATCGCTCCACGCGCTATCCGCGGGCGATCGGCAAGCAGCTGATCATCGCCGGGCAGCGGCGCGGCGAGCTCGAAGCGACCGTCTGCGGCCGCGTCCGCTCGCTCCCGAGTGTCCTCCGTCGGTGTCACCACCCCCAATGCTGACACGCCGGCCGATCCCTGCCGGTTGCGCCCGGCCGTGCGGGCACGCGCGCGCTCAGCCGGCGGGCGCCGTCGACTCCTGCCCGCCAAGCTGCCGCGGCGACTCCGCGCCAGCCGCGGGCACCGGCGCGCCACGCAGGAATCGCCAGATCGACAGCGGCGTCATCACCGTGAGGATCACCGCACTCGACGCGCACCACTCGCAGATCGCGTGGATCGAGTACAGCTCGCGATAGCTCAGATACGCGCTGAACGCGAAGCCGACGCACGTGATCGCCATCGCGGCGAAGCGCGTGTTCTCCGTGTCAGGCGCCACGAGCAGCGCGAGCAGCGAGACATACGTGATCAGGCCGAGCAGCGCGACAGGCACGCCGAGCAGCAGCGAGTAGACCGACGTCTGCACCTTCTCGCAGCTGCCGCCCGCACTGCACACCGGTTTGATCCCCGCATAGTGAACGTAGGTCAGATAGCCGGCGATGCCGAGTCCGAGGAGCGTCAGCACACCCAGCACGGTCCGCAGCGTTCTTGCGCTCATTGCAATCTTCCCTCCTCTCGCGCCTAGCGCGCGAGCTGCTTTTCGATTTCCGTGTTGAACGGGCCCGCTTCGGTGAACGAGCTGGCTTCGAATCTGCTCGCCCTGCCGCCCGAAGGGCCGATCAGGAATCCCGGCGTGCCGCTCAGCTGTGCGTTGTTTGCCGACTGCGCGTCGTTCGAGAGCTCGCTCGCCAACGCCGGTTCGCCGCGATCGGCGCTCCAGCGCGCGAGGTCCAGGCCCGGGACCTGCCCGGCGATGCCCCGGATGAAGCTTTCGGTGACATAGCCCGTGTCCTCTTCACCCTGCTCGTGGTAGAAGGTCTCGATGAAGTTCCACAGCTTGTTCTGCCGGCCCGCCGAGAGTGCGGCGAGCTGCTGTGACTTGAACACTTCCGGTTCGCGGGTCGCCGTCTCGAGGGAGTGGTATTCCACCTTCAGCCTGCCCGTGCGCACCCACTTCTGGATGAGCGTCGGCAATGCCGAGACGGTGAACGCTTTGCAGAACGGACACTCGAGGTCGCCGTAGTACTGCAGCGTGACCGGCGCGCCCGGCTGCCCGAGGACGCTTCCGTGCTGCGGTATGCCGCTCAGCAGTGCGCTGATCTCGCGGTCCTCCCTGACCGCCGTTGCGGTCTGCGGCCGGATCGGCGCGGGGGTGCTTTTGCTGCTCGCGATCAGCACGATGACTATCCCGGCGATGACGACCGCGACGACGAGCGCGAGCTGCGTGAGCCTCGTGCGCCGCGCCGCGTCCGCGGCCCGTGCCGCTTCGAGCTCCCGCCGCAGGCCGCGCGCCTGCTCGCGCCGCTGCTTGCGTGTCAGGCCATGCTCGTCGCGCTCGACCTTCATGGAGCTCATGCGAGCGAGTCTCGACCGAGTGACTCAAGCGCTCCCAAACACCCGATCAATAGTTCATAAGTTTCCACTTACACGGTCGCGCGCGGGCTCTCAACGGCTGCACGCAGCGCCCGCGCCCCAGCGGCGTCGGCCCGGGACCGCGCCCCTCGCCGGGACCGTCGAGGCGTCCACACGCAGGGCCTGACACTCACGGGCGGGGCCCGCGCGGCCGACGCTCAGGGCAAGAGCTTCGATCGGTTCCAGGGGGTCACTCAGATGGGGTCCAAATCGCCGCTGCGGCGCATTCACATGATCACACGCCTGTGCGTCGCGCTGCTCGTGCTGTCCGCGACGGCGCTCGCCGTCGGCCCGGTCGCAGCGGCTTCGCCGTCACGCGGGAAGTTTCGCGCGCAGCGTCTGTGCGCGAGCCCGCGCCGGGGAACGGCCGGCTGCCTTGCGATGCGACTGGTGGCGAAATCGTTGACGAGCGCCGACCTCCACGCCAACGCGGT
Organism: uncultured Solirubrobacteraceae bacterium; assembly: GCA_963822245.1. Lineage (GTDB taxonomy): Bacteria > Actinomycetota > Thermoleophilia > Solirubrobacterales > Solirubrobacteraceae > Palsa-744. The sequence continues at coordinate 361,712 of CAWGGR010000002.1, read as the reverse complement.
GCGACAGGCCGAAGAAGTCCAAAACGGGGAGACACCGGTGATCAACACCAGGGCGGTCGTGCCCGGAGGCCTGACGCCGGCGGAGCTGCACAGCGCCTATTCGCTGCCGAGCGAAACACCGGCCTCGACGACCCAGACGATCGCGCTCGTCGACGCCTACAACGACCCGACCGCCGAAGCCGACCTCGGCGTCTATGACAAAGCTTTCGACCTGCCGGCGTGCACGAGCGCCAACGGCTGCTTCCGCAAGGTCAACCAGGCGGGCAAAGCAAGCCCGCTGCCCGCGACATCAGGCGAATGGTCGACAGAGATTTCACTCGACGTGCAGATGGCGCACGCGATCTGTCAGAGCTGCCACATCCTGCTCGTCGAGGCCAGCAACGAAATGTGGGGCAGCCTCGGCACCGCCGTCAACACTGCTGTCGCCGCCGGCGCGACCGAGGTCAGCAACTCCTATGGCGGCGCTGAGTTCTCTGAATACTCGAGCCTCAGCAACGCCTACTACCGCCACCCCGGCGTCGCTGTGACCGTCTCAACCGGTGACTGCGGCTACTACAACCAGGCCTGCGGCGGAACCGCCGCGGCAAACTTCCCGGCCGACTCTCCGAACGTCGTCGCGGTCGGCGGGACGTCGCTCAGCGACTCCGGGGAATCGTGGAGCAGCACCGCGTGGAACGACGGCGGCAGCGGCTGCAGCAAGGTCTTCTCGGCGCAGCTGTGGCAGTCGACGATCGCGGACTTCTCGGCAACCGGCTGCTCCGGCGAGCGCTCGGCTGCCGACGTCTCGGCGATCGGCGACCCCAACACCGGCGTCGATGTCTACGACGGCACGCCCGCCGGCAAAGGCGACCCCACCGGCTGGGGGGTGTGGGGCGGCACGTCGGCTTCCTCGCCGATCGTCGCCGGCGAGTTCGGGCTCGCGGGCGGCGCGCGCAAAGTCGAATTCCCGGCCGAGACGCTGTACTCCCACGCGGGTGAAGGAAGCGCGCTGTACGACGTCGTCTCCGGCAGCAACGGCAGCTGCTCCGGTGCAACCGCGTGCAAGGCGGTCAGCGGCTATGACGGCCCGAGCGGTGTCGGCAGTCCCGTCGGGCTGACCGCATTCGAACCGGCCGGCAGCCCAGCCGACAAATCGGCGCCGAGCATCGCCGGCGTCGCCGAGGAGGCACAGACGCTCACCGCGACAGCGGGTGAATGGAGCGAAAGCCCAACGAGCACCGCCTACCAGTGGGAGCTCTGCAACGCCTCCGGCGGCGCCTGCTCGGCCGTGAACGGCGCGACGGCGAAGACATTCGTGGTCCCCGCGAACGCTCTCGACCTGACGGTCCGCGTGGTCGTCAGCGAGGCCAACGCCGACGGCTCGGGCACGCCGACGGCTTCCGGGCAGACCGCGGTGATCGCCTCGAACGTGCCGGCGATCACGTCGATCACGCCGGGGTCGGGCCTGACGGGGAGCACGGTCGCGATCACCGGCAGCGCTCTCAACGGCGCAACGCACGTGAAGTTCGGCTCGCTGAGCGCGGCCTTCACCGTGCTCTCCGCAACGGCGATCGAAGCGACCGTGCCCAACGGCGCCGCCAGCGCGACGATCACCGTGACGACACCCGTCAAGTCGGTGACGAGCTCGGCCAAGTTCACCCCGACGCTGTCGATGACGAGCGAGGCACCGGGGCGAGCGGCGCCCGGCGCGAGCGTCACGATCAAGGGCTACGGCTTCAACAGCAGCTCGGCCGTCAGCTTCGACGGAGTGCCCGCGACCGTCACCTCGGTATCGGCGACGACGCTCAAGGTGCTCGTGCCCACAGGCGCGAAAACAGGGCTGATCACGCTCGTCAACAGCGCCGCTCCGGTCGGCAGCACCTCGAGCGCCGGGACGTTCACGGTCGCCTGACGGCGAGCTCGGTGCGACGCCGCGCCAGCGCCGAGGCGAGGCCCCAGGCGCCGAGCGCCGCGCCGGCCGCAAGCGGTCCAAGCGCCGGGTAGGCGTAGCGCGCGTCGTAGCAGTTGCTCGCCACCGCGAGGCCCGCTGAGCAGATCGCCGTCAACGTGAACAGGAGAGCGGCGCTGCGCATGCGCCCGCCGAGCAGCGGCGTCCCGACAAGCGCACAGAGCAGCAGCACGATCAGCAGCGCGCCCTCGATGCGGGTGTGACGCTCATAGGAGGACAGCGCGCGGGCGGCGCTCGCCGAGGCGTGGCTTGTGCTGTGGCGGTAGAAGCGCTCGAGCACCGGCTCGATCGCACGCGTACCGGCCGCGCTCGAGAGTTCGGCATCGAGTTCGGTGGGCGTATAGCCTTCACCCGCGCGCGGGAAGAAGTAGGAGCCGAGGCCGCCGGCCACCGCTGCCGCATAGCGGAGCGGCTCGTGCTCGATCGCCGCAACGTCGAAACGCTGCAGCACCGCGTCCGCCGAGGCGGGCGCCCGCGCCGGGCCGCCGTAGCGCTGGACGGCAGGGGCCGCAGCCGCGTACTGGTAGTAGTTCTGCGAGAAGCGCTCGCCCGGCGGCTGCGACGGGCAGAGGAAGCGCGTCCCCGGCGGCGGCGTGAAATCAGAGCAGTCGACGAACGTCGCCACGCGTCCGTAGAGATTCCACGCGCTCTGGCGCTCATAGCCGAAGTAGCCGGTGAAGTAGGCCTGCGCGCCGACGTAGAACAGCACCATCGCGAGTACCGCGGCCGCGGCGCTAGCCGCGCTCGCGACGCGGCGGCGCCGCCCGCCGGGCGCTGCGAACAGCAGCAGCACGGGAACGAGCACAGCGCTCGAGATCGCGACGGTCCTGACCCAGAAGGAGATGCCGATCATGACGCCCGCGAGCACCGGCCAGCGCCACGCCGGCGCCTCGAGCGCGCGAACCGCCGCATAGATGCCGAGCGCCTGCAGGAACGCGAACAGCGAATCGGCCAGCAGCGCCTGCTCGAGCAACAGGCCGATGCCCACGAAGAAGACCGTCGCCGCGGGGATCAGCCCCAGCCACGGAGGCGCGCCCGATCGCCGCACCGACACGTACAGCAGCACCGCGGTCGCGAGCCCGCCCACGTGCTGCACGAGAATCGTGAACGACAGCCGGTCGCTGAGATGGCGGACGAGGCGCAGGAAGAACGGATAGCCGGCCGGGTGCTGCGAGTCGCGGAAGATGTTCAACGCTGCCGCGGACAGGTACGCGTGCGAGTCGGGAAAGCCGAGCAGCGCAGGGCGGTAGCTGAACGTGAACCAGGCACGCACCGCGATCGCCGCCGCGAGCATGACGGCGAGGCCGGTGAGCGCGATGCGCGCGTCGTGATCGAGCGCGCGCCAGCGCCGCGCGCAGGCGTCGAGGGCGTGCATCGCCTCAGAGCGGGTCCGGTTCGGACATCCAGGGCCGGCCCGGCTCAGGTGAGCGGCGGCGGCATCCCGTCGGCGCTCGCCGCGAGCGCGGCGTCCCACTCGCAGACCGCGCATGAGTGGCGGAACGCCGAGCGCGCGAACTCGAGCGCGAGCGCGTGCGGGTCCTCGCCTGCGAGTACGTCCTCCCACGCGAGGATGTACTCGCCGAGCTCGCCGTCCCAGTGCGCCGCGGCGGGAGAGAGCGACGCGTCGGCAAATCCGTCCGGGGCGGGGTGCGCATATGCATAGAAGGCCGGCGTGTTGTGGCGAGCATCGCCCGGCCACCAGCCGACGGCGACCTCCTGCGCGTCCATCGCGTTGCGCATGATGAAGTCCTGCGAAGGCGGCGTCGCCGGCTCGCCCGAGAACAGGCTGACGGCGAGGTCGAACGAGCCCCACCAGGCGTTGACCGGAGTCGAGCGCCCGCGAAAGGGAGCACGGAACGCGCTCAGGACGAGCGCGGCGCGGGTCGCCGCCGCAAAGTACGCCTCGACGTGCGCGGGGTCGTAGCGTACGTGCTCCTCGTCCTCGTCGAGCGGGACGCTCCAGGAGACCTCCTGTGGGGTCGGATCGATCTCGACCGCTCCGCCGAGCCCGCCGAGCGCGCTCAGCAGCTCGCGCGTGACCTCGCCGACGGCGCGGTCCGGACCGAGCGCGATCCGCCGCGAGCGTCCGTCGCTGTGTTCGGCGACCGCCTCGTGACTGTGCAGGTCGAGCGCGGCGAGCAGTGCCCCGGAGCCGTCCGGCGCCGGCAGCGGCGCCGTCTCCCAGCCGCGCGCGGACAGTCGCAGCGCCGCGTGCTGCAGCTGCGGCTCGGGCGGCGCGAGCGCGACCGCGAGCTTGCCGAGCACCTGCGTGTGCGCGTGCAGCGTGTCGCAGCTGCCGCGCCACTCCTTGTAGGACAGCATCGGCCATGGCGAGGACATGAGCGCACGTTACACCGCGAGCGCCCGCAGTTCCTCGCGCACCGCGCTCAGCGGCACGAGATCGTGGCGGGCACGTGCGAGGATCAACGCGCCCTCGATCGCCGCTAGCACGTGCAGCGCCCTTCGCTCCGCCGCCGACGTGCTCAGCCCGGCATCGCGCAGGCGTTGTGCGATCACGGCGAGCCAGGAGTCGAACACCGCGGCCGCGCTTGCCCGTAGCGGCTCGGACTCGCTCGCCGCCTCGAGCGCAACCGTCGCGATCGGACAGCCGTCGCGGAAGCCCGACGCCTGCAGGCCCGCGGCGAGCACATCGACGACGCGCGCTAGCGCCTCGCCGAGGTCATCGCTCGAGGCCAGCAGCTGCGCGATCGCGGCGCGCAGCTGCGCGCCCGCGTGGCCCATCGCCGCGATCGCGAGCTCCTCCTTGCCGCCCGGGAAGTGAAAGTACAGCGAGCCCTTCGGCGCGCCGCTGTGCGCGACGATCTCGTTGAGGCCGCTCGCCGCGTAGCCGCGACGGCGCAGCAGCTTCGCGGTCGTGTGGATGAACGCCTCGCGCGAGCTGCGCTCGGGCCGTCGGGAAGCACGCTTCGTGCCCATCCGAGTAGTATAACGACCGGTCTACTGATCTACCGGGGAGTCCACATGCAGCAGCTCACCTACACCGCCCCGAACGCCCTCGAGTGGCGCGAAGCGCCGGAGCCGGCGCTGAGCTCCGACACCGGCGCGCTCCTCAGACCGAGGGCCGTCGCCACCTGCGATCTGGACGCGATGATCATCACCGGCCGCTCGCCGTTCGCCGCGCCGTTCGCCCTCGGGCATGAGTGCGTCGCGGAAGTCCTCGACGTCGGCGACGCAGTCGGCGCATTCGCGCCCGGCGAGCTCGTCAGCGTCCCCTTCCAGATCTCGTGCGGCTCCTGTGCGCCATGCAGGCGCGGGCGCACGTCCAACTGCAGCGAGGTGCCGTTCATGTCGACCTACGGGTTCGGCCCAGCGGTCGAGCAGTGGGGAGGCTTCCTCTCGGATGTCATCGCCGTGCCCTACGCCGAGCACATGCTCGTCTCCGTGCCCGCCGGCCTCGAGCCGGCGGCGGTCGCAAGTGCCTCGGACAACATCAGCGACGCCTGGCGGACGGTAGCCCCCGGCCTCGCCGAGGACCCGGGCGCCCCCGTGCTCGTCGTCGGCGGCGCGGGCGCCGGCTCGATCGGCCTCTACGCGGCGGCGCTCGCGATCGCGCTCGGAGCCGAGACGGTCACGTATGTCGACGCCGACGACGCGCGGCGAGCAACCGCCGCGGCGCTCGGCGCTGAGACGCTCGCGCAGACGCCCAAGCGCCTCGGCCCGTTCCCGATCACCGTCGATGCGAGCTCCGAGCCCGACGGTCTCGCGCTCGCGCTGCGCTCGACCGCACCCGACGGCGTCTGCACGAGCGCCGCGATCTACTTCGGCGAGCAGCCGGCGTTGCCGCTGCTCGAGATGTACACGAAGGGGATCACGTTCAGGACCGGCCGCGCGAACGCGCGCCCGGCGATCCCACACGTGCTCGCGCTGGCCGCCTCGGGCGCCGTGCACCCAGAGCTCATCACGAGCAAAGTCGTCGGCTGGGAGAGCGCGGCCGACGCGCTGCTCGAGGGCGGCTGGACCAAGCTCGTGATCGAGCGCTGAGCGCGCGCTTCACGGCGCCAGACGGTTCAGCGACCAACCATCCTCGCCGCGCTCGTAGAGGAGCCTGTCGTGCATCCGATCGGGCGCTTCAGCCCAGAACTCGACTGCGTCCGGGCGCACGCGAATCGCGCCCCAATCCGGTGGACACTCGGGCGGCGCCTCGAGCGCCTCCATCAGGTGTTGGTGGCGCGCGCGCAGCGGCGCGATCGCGTCGATCGTCTCCCCCTGGCGCGAGGCAAGCGTCTGCACGCGGTTGGCGAGATCGCGCGCCGCGAACAGCTCGACCGCGAGCTCGCGCTCCGCGAGCGTCGCCTCTCCGCTGACGTGTACCTGGCGCCCGACAGCCGGCCAGTAGAACAGCAGCGAGACGTGCGGGTTCAGCGCGAGCTCGCGCGCCTTGCGCGTCCACAGCGCCGAGGTGAACACGAGCGCGTGATCCTCCAGGCGCTTGAGCAGCACCGTCCGCGCCGACGGCCGCCCGCCCTCGCCGACGGTCACGAACGCCACCGCGCCCGGCTCGGGCACGCCCGCGGCGCGCGCGTGCTCGAGCCACTGCGAGAGCAACGCGAGCGGCTCACGCTCAGTCATCGACATCTCCCTCGGCGGCCGTGATTGCGTGCGCGAGCGCCGTGCGCCCGTCGACGAGCACCGGCTCGCCGTGCGAGACGAGCACGCGCTCGATCGGCAGCTCGAGCAGCGGCAGCAGCATCCGCGCGAGGCCCCGACGGTCGACCTGCTCATGCGCCAGCCAGCTCTGCGGGCAGACGCTGATTCCGCCCCCGCACGTCCCGATCAGACGATCGCCGGCGATCAGCGCCGCGACCGCCGGCAGCCAGAACAACAGCTCGCCCGCGCCGCGCAGCGGCCGCGGCTCGACACCCGCGGGAATCGCGTTCCTCGCACGCGAGGTACTCGCGCTATAGCGCTCGGCGAGCTCCTCGCGGTCGCGGCGATGCCAGCGGATCGTCGTGAGGATGCTCACCGACCGCCCCGCGATGCGCTCGTCGAGCCAGCGCAGGAACTCCGCCCGCCCGTCGGCCGGGAGCAACGGGTCGATCAGGGCGACCGCGCCCGGGGCTTCGTAGAGGACCGAGCCGACGAGCGGGTCCCAGTCGCCGGAGCTCCCCGGCGGCGCGCCCGGGTTCCAGTCGGGGTGTCGCGCGCTCCAGCGCAGCAGACCGGGGCTTACCTCCAGCACGGGCACGCGGGCGATGCTAGTCGGCGGCGGCACTCGCGCGAGATCAAGGGGAGATCCGGGCCAGCGAGCGTGTGGGAGCCGAGGTGGCTCCCACACGGCCTCGTCGCGTCGATCTACGCCGCGGTGATCGTCTTGTCGCCCATCGGACCTTTGAGCGTGTCGGTGCCGCTCACGGTGACCGTGCCGAACACGCCCGAGAGTTCCCTGCCGCCTTCGAATTCAAGGACGCTGTTGCCGACTTTCGGGCTGAGTGTCCCCGTGAAGATGCCGTAGTTCATCCCTTTCTTGCATCTGAATTCCAGCGCGACGCCTTCGAAGACGTCCCTCACACCGGGCGCGGGCGGTTCGAGCGCCAGATGCGTTGCCCAGGGCAGCCCGAGCGCGATCACTTCGGTCTTGGTTTTGCAGGTGCCGACGGCCCCGACGGGCGTTTTGCAGCCGGTGAGCGCGAACGTCGTCATCTCATCGGTGCCCGGACCGCCGCTCGCCGGATTCGTGATCGTCTCGTTGTCCTTCACTTTGCACGTGACGGTCGCCCCGAACTGGGTGAGATCGAACGTGAGCGTGCCGGCGGTCTTGACCGGCACGACTTCTGCAGTGATCAGTTTGCCGTCGCTGAACCAGTGCGGGGTCGCTCCCGCCGACGCTGCTACCGGCATCACGACAAACGCGATTACCGTCAGCACCGACACGAGGCCTCCCAGAAGCTTCTTGTCCATGAGTCCGTCCCTTCTCTCAACGGGGCACGGTCAACTTCAGCCCGGCAGCCCCGGACGCCGGGCCGCAGCAGTTGCGCAGCGGAGACTACACCCAAGGGGGGTGCGCGCATGAGAGGCGCGTGGGACCGCACCTGCCTCATACGCTGAGCAGCCGGCACCGACACCCCGCGTCGCTGCGGAGGCCCGCGGCCCGCAGAAGCCCCCATCGCGCAGATGTCCGTCCCCGCCCCGTTCGATATCGCGTTTCAGCTGGCAGGCGCCGATAGGACTTCTATGAGCAGTCCACCTGAAAGTGTCGCCAGCAGCACGAAGCTGATGGCTTACACGGCCGCAGCGATGTACGGCGGCGCCGCGCTGGATGAAGTGATCACCGCGCCGCTCCCGGGCGACCCGGCCATCGCGCTCTTCCCCGTCGCCGTCGCCGTCGCCGTCGTGATCGCGCTCGTCCTGGTCGGGCCGCGTTGCCCCCGTTGGCTGCTTGCCGGGCTGGGGCCGCTCGGCGTGGCGTTGATCGCGCAGGCCCTCGTCGGAGCACCGACCGCCGGCGATGCCGCCGTCTTGTACCTGTGGCCGGTTCTGTGGATGTCGTTCTTCTTCAGGCGCCGCGGAGCGATCGCGATTGTCGCGTGCATCGCCGTCGCCCACGCGCTCGTCCTGCTCGAGCTGCCCGCGGGAAGCGGATACCCGGGCCGCTGGGTCGAGGTGATGGTCGCCGCGAGCGCCGTCGCGGTCGTCGTCGTGATGCTCGTCGAGCACAACGACCGACTGCTCGAGCAGCTCGCCGGGGAGGCACGGCTGGACCCGCTCACAGGGCTGCTCAACCGCCGCGGCTTCGACGAGCGCGCTGCGCTCGAGCTCGCCCGCGCCAGGAGCGAAGGCACGCGGGTTGCCCTGGCGACGCTCGACGTCGACTCGCTCAAGCACGTCAACGACGCCTGCGGGCACGACGTCGGCGATCGTGTCCTGGCACACACGGGCGCGTCGCTTGCGGCCGAGACCAGAGACATCGACGTGGTCGCCCGGCTCGGCGGCGACGAGTTCGTCGTGCTCCTGCCAGGCTGCGGCGCGGCCGACGCCGAGGCGTTCGCCGAGCGCGTGCGCGGTCGGCTGGCGATCGCGGAGGTCTCCGGCCTGCCCAGCGTTCACGTCAGCATCGGCGTCGACGTCGCACTCGCGCCCGCGAGCATCCGGGCGATGCGCGAGCGTGCCGATTCGGCGCTCTACCGGGTCAAGCGCGCGGGCGGCGACCGCACGATCGTGCGCGCATGACATCGCCAAAGTGGCCCTGCTCGTCCGCCTGACGCAATCCGGCGCGTGCGCGGGCGTGTCGCGCACCGGCCTCTCGACGCCGGAGGCCGAGCTCGCCCTAGACTGGCGACCACCCCGACGCGCGGACGAAAGGCCTTGCAATGTGCCGCTGGCTCGCATACTCAGGCTCTCCGCTCCTGCTCAAGGAAGCGCTGTACGGCCCAGCCAACTCGCTGATCGAACAGAGCCTCCACTCGCGGCTCGGCGCGGAGACGACAAACGGCGACGGCTTCGGCGTCGGCTGGTACGGCGAGCTCCCAACTCCAGGCGTCTTCCACAGCACCGAGCCAGCCTGGAATGACAAAAACCTGCACGAGCTCGCCGACCACATCAGCTCGTCGAACTTCTTTGCACATATCCGCGCGGCGATCGGCAGCTCGGTCCAGCAGACGAATTGCCACCCGTTCCGCCACGACCGCTGGCTGTTCATGCACAACGGGTACATCAACGGGTTTGCCGCGATCAAGCGCGATCTCGTGCTCGCTGTCGATCCGTCGCTGTATCCGCAGATCGCCGGACAGACCGACTCCGAGATGCTCTTCTTCCTCGCCCTCACCTTCGGACTCGAGGACGACCCTCCCGCCGCGATCGAGCGGGCCGTCGGACTGGTTGAGGAGGTGGCCGGGAGGCACGGGATCGCCAATCCGTTTCAGGGCACGATCGCGACAACCAGCGGAGACGCGATCTGGGCCTTCCGGTATTCGAGCGAGGGAAAATCCCGCTCGCTGTTCTACACCACCGACGTGCCAACGCTGCGTAAGCTCTATCCCGAACGGGAGCTCTACGAGGAGGTGTCAGAGGACGCACGAATCATCGTCTCCGAGCCGCTCGGCGACATCCCGGGCGTCTGGAACGAAGTGCCCGAGGCGACCTGCCGGATCGTCGGCCGGGGTCGCGACGAGCTACGGCCGTTCAAGCCGAAGGCGCCCTAGCATCGCGATCAGCGGTGCGGACCTGAGGGTGAGCCGATACCGAGGAGCCGTATCCCCGTCGGGCTGGTTGCGCCTGCTCTGCACGCGGCAGAAGCGCTTCGGCGAGGCGCCGAGACCAGCATTTTGCACGCCTCTCATCCGCACCTTCGTGGCGCCCGAGTGACGGAGTAGATTCCGACCGGCCGATGGCCGAGGATATTCCGCACTCACGTTCCCCCGGAACCGAGCTCGTGCCTCGTAGCCCCGATCGAGCCGACGCGGGGCTCGCGCACGCCCTGCTGTTTGCGACCGACCTCGCCGTCGGCGCGGCGGCGCGGGCGACTCGCCTGGCTCTGCGGGTGGGCGCATCGGGATGGAACGCAAGCGTCGCCACCGGGCGAGTCGTCTCGGCGCTGCCCGGCACGCATGGTGCGGCCCGGCTCATGGACACCGCCACACGCCCACTGGTCGACGGCGGACGCGAGATGCGAGGCCGAGCTGGGCTCGTTGCCCAGACCCGCGGCCGGGACCTGCTCGAGGCGATCGTTCCCGTCGTCCTGGACTCCCTCGATGTCGATGCCCTCGTCCAACGCATCGACATCGACACCCTCGTCCAACGCATCGACATCGACACCCTCGTCCAACGCATCGACATCGACACCCTCGTCCAACGCATCGACATCGACACCCTCGCCCAACGCATCGACATCGACACCCTCGCCCAACGCATCGACATCGACACCCTCGCCCAACGCATCGACATCGACACCCTCGTCCAACGCATCGACATCGACACCCTCGTCCAACGCATCGACATCGACACCCTCGTCCAACGCATCGACATCGACACCCTCGTCCAACGCATCGACATCGACACCCTCGTCCAACGCATCGACATCGACACCCTCGTCCAACGCATCGACATCGACACCCTCGTCCAACGCATCGACATCGACGAGCTTGTCCGGCGGATTGCGATCGACGACCTCGTCGGGCGCATCGACATCGACCGGCTTGTCCGGCGGATTGGGATCGACGACGTCGTCGGGCGCATCGACATCGACCAGCTCATCCAGCGCGTTGAGATGGACGCGGTGATGCAGCGGATCGACCTCGATGAGCTTGTCGCTCGCATCGACGTGAACCGGATCGCCGAACGCATCGACATTGATGCAGTCGTCGAGCAAACGGAGCTTGGCACCATCGTCGCGCGCTCGACGAGCGGCTTCGCGAGCGAGGCACTCGACGCGGCGCGGAGTCAGACTGCCGACGTCGACAGTCGCGTCAGTCGCGCGGTGAACCGTGTGCTGCGGCGCAAGGAGGGCGAGGTGCCCGTCGGGCCGCCCCTGCTCACCGGCGAACCGGGTGCCGAGGACACGGCCTCCGCATCGGATCTCGAGCCCATTCCGGCGGACGAGCCGGACAGCGACGACGGGGGGCACAGGTGACGAACGGCGATGCCTCCCGCGCCATCCGCCAACAGGGCCACTACGCCGGCGCCCTGAGCCGCCTGCTGGCGTACGGCGCGGACCTGCTCATCCTGACCGTCATATATTCCGTCGCGCTCGCCCTCGTGGAATTCGCGATCAACGCCGCAACACCGTGGAAGCTGAATCTTGAAACGAGGCACGGACTCGTCCTCGCGGGATCGCTGCTTTGGGCTGCGTTCTATTTCGGCAATACCTGGGCCGTATTCGGCCGCTCGCCCGGGATGACAATCCTGGGGCTCCGAATTGTGCAGGCGGACGGCTCGTCGCTCGATCGCCGCCGCGCGCTCATCCGCCTGATCGCCTTCCCGCTCGGGTTCCTCACGCTCGGGCTAGGATTCCTGGGGATCATCTTCGGCCGCACCCACCAGGCGATCTACGATCGCATCGCGAACACCGCCGTGGTGTACGACTGGGACGCGGAGGCGGCCAAGCTCCGCAGCCTGGCCGCCCGCGGCGTCCGCCGGCGCGAGGGCCAGATGGAGGCGCCCGCCGAGCACTGAGGGCCGCGCTCCTCCTTGTGTCAGCGCCAGCCCGCCCGGCGCGCGGCTCGTCCGGCTCGCGAGCCTCACGTCCGTCGCGCAACAGCGATCACCACGTCAGCTCGATCTCGAGCTCGCGCTCGTCGGTCTCCACCTCGAGCTCGACCTTGAGCTGCAGCTCGTCGGGGACGTGCACGGTGAAATGCATGCCTCCGCGCTCGAACTCCAGGTCGTTGTGCCGCGCGAGCATGTCAGCGAGCTTCCGCAGGCGCTCGGCGACCTCCTCCCTGCCGACCGTCTCCTTCTGCTTGATCTCAAAGATGTCCATCGGTCTCCCTTCGTTGTGATGGGGCGTCGAATCGTGATCGCCTCGTGCAACCGGGTCGATGACGTTTCATCTCGCCGCCGACGTCGACCCACGCCGGCCCGTGGAGGTTGAACGCGAAGTGGTCTCTGCACAGCCACCGGCACACACCTCGCCTCAGTGACGATCGTAGCCCGGACCGCATCCGCTCTGCCGCCAGCGACGCGGGGCATCGTCAGACTTCGCCGCGGGCCGGGGAAGCGGCGCCGGAAGCTCTCGTCAGCCGATCCGCAACGGGATCGGGGTCCGCTCCTGCGGGCGCCTGCGCCTCGAGCTTCGCCTTCGCTTCGGCGAGCGCCCGCCGAGCGCCCTCCTTTACGACCGGAAACTGGGGATCGATATCCATCAGCGTGCTGACGAGCACCGCCGCGGCCGCGAGCCGCGCGAACCACTTGCGGTCGGCAGGGATCACGTACCATGGCGCCCAGGGCGTGCTTGTGTGGGAGAGCATCTCTGAGAACGCCTCCTGGTAATCATCCCAATACTCCCGCTCGTGCACGTCGCTGGCCGAGAACTTCCAATTGTGAGCGGGCAGGTCCAGACGCCTCAGAAAGCGGACCCGCTGCTCCTCCTTCGACAAGTTGAGGAACAGCTTGACGATCCGCAGTCCGTTGTCGACGAGGTAGTGCTCCCAGTCGTTTATCTCGCGATAGCGGCGCTTCCACACGTCCTCGCGCCTCGCCTCCGGGGGAATTCTCTGGCGCTCGAGGTTCTCCGGGTGCACCCGGACGACGAGCACCTCCTCATAGTGCGACCGGTTGAAGATGCCGATCTCACCCCGCGCGGGCAGACGCTGCTGATAGCGCCACAGGAAGTCATGGCTCAGCTCCTCGGTCGACGGAACCTTGAAGCTGTGAACGGCCACGCCCTGCGGGTTGACGCCGCTCATAACGTGCCTGATCGTTCCGTCCTTGCCCGCCGCATCCAGGGCCTGCAGCACGACGAGCACTCCGTGGGTGTCCTGTGCGGCGAGGCGCGCCTGATACTCGCTCAGCATTTCCACGCCCTCGCGGAGCCGCTTCACCCCCTGCTTCTTCTTCTTGACCTCGGTCTTGAAGGCAGGATCGAAGTCCTTGGCGAGGGTCACGGTTGATCCGGGCTCCACCCGGAGCGGCGCGATCGACTTCGCGATTCGCCGGTGTCGTGGGTCGGACATACCGCCTCCGGTTGAGTGCTCTGAGCGGCCATCGCTTCCGGCCGACGAGCTGGCTGATGGTGCCGGTCGCGGGGTTTGCGGCCTCCCGTGAAGGCTACAGCCCCTCGCGAGCATCAGCGTCCGCGGGCCCGACCGCCGCAGCCCATCGGGAGACATGGAGACATGAAGTCACGCGAACTGCGAGGCTGCCCGCGATGGGCCATGCCACCGTGACGAAGACCGCCGCCGCCGGAGCCCAGGTGATCCTGCTGACGCTCGCCGCCGGTCAGTTCCTGATGGCGCTGGACAGCTCGGTGATGAACGTCTCGATCGCGACCGTCGCGGAGGATGTCGGCACGACGGTCACCGGTATCCAGGGGGCGATCACGGCCTACACGCTGGTGATGGCGATGCTGATGATCCCCGGCGCGAAGGTCGGCGCGTTGATCGGCCGCAAGCGTGCATTCATGATCGGCTGCGTGATCTACGGCTGCGGGTCGTTCACGACGGCGCTGTCACAGAGCCTGCCGGTGCTGCTGTTCGGCTGGTCATTCCTCGAGGGCGTCGGCGCAGCGCTGATCCTGCCGTCGATCGTCGCGCTGGTCGCCGGCAACTTCCCCGCGGCCGGCCGTCCAGCCGCCTACGGCCTTGTCGCGGCCGCGGGGGCGATCGCGATCGCCGTCGGCCCGCTTATCGGCGGGCTCGCGACGACGTACGCATCCTGGCGCTGGGTGTTCGCCGGCGAGGTCATGCTCGTCGGCGTCATCCTCCTGCTCGCGCGTCGCGCCGAGGACGCTCCGCCCGACCGCCGGCCGGAAATCGACGTCGTGGGCGCCGTCCTCTGCGCCGCAGGCCTCGGCGTGTTCGTCTTCGGCGTGCTCAAGTCCGGCTCGTGGGGCTGGGTGGCACCCAAGGCGGGCGCGCCGCAATGGTTCGGAATATCTCCCGTGCCGTGGCTGATGGTCGCGGGTCTCGCTCTCGTCTGGTCGTTTCTGCACTGGGAGGCTCGCATGGTCGCGCGCAAGAAGGAGCCGCTCGTCGATCCTGCGCTGCTGCACAACGCGCAGCTGGCCGGCGGCCTGATCATGTTCTTCTTTCAATACCTCGTGATGATGGGGATCTTCTTCCTGCTCCCGCTCTACCTCTCGGTCGCGCTCGGGCTCTCGGCGATCGACACCGGCGTTCGGATCATGCCCATGTCTGTGACCCTGCTGGCCGCCGCGCTCGGAGTGCCACGGCTGTTCCCTCGGATCTCGCCACGACTGGTCGTGCGCGTGGGAATGCTTCTGATTCTGCTCGGGATGCTCGTGCTCCTCGCTGCGATCGATGTCGACGCGGGCGCAGAGATCGTGACCGTCCCGCTGCTGTTCGTCGGACTCGGCCTCGGCGCGCTCGCATCGCAGCTCGGCGCTGTGACGGTCTCGGCCGTGCCCGACGAGCAGAGCTCGGAGGTCGGCGGCGTGCAGAACACGGTCACCAACCTCGGCGCCTCGCTCGGCACGGCGCTCGCCGGGTCAGTGCTGATCGCCGTGCTGACCGCGTCGTTTCTGACGCACATCGAGATGAACAGCACGGTCCCGCAGAGCGTCAAGGACAAGGCGAGCATCGAGCTCGCCGCGGGCATCCCGTTCATGTCTGACAAGCAGCTGCAGGCCGCCACCAAGGAAGCAGGCGCGAGCACCGAGGTCACGCAGGCGGCGCTCGACGCAAACGCCCACGCCCGCCTCGACGGGCTTCGCGCCGGCCTCACCGTCCTCATCCTGATCGCCGCCCTCGCGCTGTTCTTCGTCGGGCAGATACCGACTCGACAACCCGGCGCCAGCCCGGCACCTGCGCCAACCTAGGCTCTCATTGAAACCAGCCGCGTGAGGCGACCGGGGAGCTTGCGCGCACCCGGCGCCCTAGGAGCATTTGAGCGATTCATATGCCTGCTTGTAGCTCGCCGCGAGTGCGGCGACAGCGGTCTTCACCGCAGGCTCAGATTCCTTGAGCACGGTTTCGATGTTTCCCGATGATTTCGCCGCGGAGGCCACGCCCTTCACGAGAGCAACGAGCTCGACCTGCAGCGCCGCCTGCGCAGATTCCACCGGTGCCTTGCTCGAAGCCGGCAGATTCGCACTGGATTCTTTGATCTTCCCCGCTTCCTTCTTCATTGCGGTCGCAGCGTCTTTGATTTCTTCCACCGCCGTCGAGGAGATCGACAAGCTGGAGAGCTTCGAGAGCTGGGCCCGAATTTCCTTCGTGGATGAACAGACCTGCGCTGTCGCCTT
This sequence comes from uncultured Solirubrobacteraceae bacterium, assembly GCA_963822245.1. Taxonomy (GTDB): domain Bacteria; phylum Actinomycetota; class Thermoleophilia; order Solirubrobacterales; family Solirubrobacteraceae; genus Palsa-744. The sequence goes on along the minus strand of CAWGGR010000002.1, from coordinate 345,888 downwards.
TTCTTCAGACGATTCACCGCACGCGGTCAGCCCTATCGGTATGAGCAGGCTCAGTACGACGACGACCGGCCTATTCAGGGTCTTGAACATTGACTTTCTCCTCCACGGGTGGATGGTGCTCTGACCATGTGCCTCGGACAACCGCCACACGGGGTCCATGTGGCATCCGTTTCAGCCGGCGACACGATCAGGTTGCCGGTCGCGCCGTTAGCGGGCCGTCAGCGCGGTGACCGAGTCGACGCAGCTCCCATCCGGCCATGACAAACAACGCGCCGCGCACGATCAGCGCGATGCCCAGTATCACCGCGAGGGTCGCGAGCCCAATGCCGGGCCAGGAAAGGACGAGGATGCCGACGATCACGTCGAGGATCGCGATCGCAATGCTCGCACCCCGGCCCTCGGGCTCGCCAAAGGCGGCGACGAGACGCACCACGCCGGCGACGATGAACCACACACCGAGGATGAGGACAAAGACCACCAGCGTGTCAAACGGTTTCTTGACGAGGACCAGACCGGCGATCGCGCTCAGCGCACCGATCAGCGCGAGCATGCCGCGACCCTCACCGTGACCGAAGATCGATGCTCCCACCGCCAGCACGCCGTCAGCGAGAAGAAAGATCCCCGCGATCACCGTGAACGTGCTCAGCGTTTCGTGTGGCGAGAGCACAAAAAAGATGCCCACGCAGAACGCTGCTGCGCCGAACAACACAACCACCCACCAGAGTGGTGCCATCGCACTTGGCTGCTCGTCCGCAAACTCAGACATCGCGTGACCCTCCTGTGTCGGAATCGTCGGCGGCGCTCTCGTCACTGCACGCGCTGCTATGGCGAAACACGATGCTGGGTTGCCGGCCCGCGAGCATCCGTACTTACTACGCGCCGCAGTCCGTGACTCACTCCGGTTTCGCTTGCCGGGATCTCCACCACCAGATTGCGACCCGGCGCCTCGCGCTCGGCGAGAGGCCGCGTGTCGTGCGACTGGCGCTATACCATCCGGCGCGGTCCGCGATGTGCTGAACTGCGAGAATTGCCGCATGGCCTCCGGCGAAGATTTGCCGCACGAGCGACACCGCGCCCGCCCCCGCGGCTCGCGATCCGAGACGCCAGCCCGGCTGCCACCACCGGGATTGTCTGCCGCCGTAAGCCGTCGATCCGGCATTGTGCGCGCGTCAGCCGGCGACGATCGTGAACGCCAGGTAGCGCGGCGCAGATGTTCCGCCGGCGTCGACGGCGGTGACGAGGATCCGATATCGGCCGGGCGCGAGCGCCCTGCCCGCGAGACGACCCGTGAACGCCACCCGGTCGTGCCCCGCGTGGCCCGTGCGCACGAGCGTCGTCAGCGTGTGCGCGCGTGTGCACCGCGGCTTGTGGCGGAATCTGTCGGTCGGCGCCCTACACACACCATGCACGCGCCGTCCCGGCGCCAGCGACTGGATCGCGATGCGAACGGTCGCGGACAGGTTGAGCGTGAAAGCGAACACCGTCCCCTTCGGGTGGCGGCGGGCGGCAAGGCCGTGCAACGCGGTCGACCGTGACGCAACGGCGAACACCGAGTTCGTCTCCGACAGGCCCGAAATGCTCGGCCTGGTCAACTGCGGTGGGAAGCCGGTGACGAACGTCGCATCTGCGCCGTAGCTGGCCCCGTCGATGTTCGCGACGACCGCGCGGAAGTGGTAGACGGTGCCCGGTACGAGGCCCGATACGCCGGCCGAGAACGGACCCACCGCGCCCGCCGTGATCGTCTCGGGAATCGTCTGCGAGCCGTAGGACGTTGTCGTGCCCCACTGGAAGTACGTGTGTCCCGGCAGCAGCTCGGGGTTGGCGCCGCTGCCGGTGAGCGTCGCCCCGCTCGTCCCCACGCCGCTCGCTGCGCCTGTCGTAGCGCTCGGCGGCGCGGCCTCATAGGCGCCGATGTCACACGCCGAGCCCTGCGGCCGTTGCTCCCCGCGTTGGTCGGTGGCCGGGCATCCGAGGGCCTGGCCCGCGTTGATCGCGGGGCTGCCCAGGAACAGTGCCTGCGTCTCGGTCGCGCCGCCGTTGAAGGCAAGCACGTCGAGCAGCGGGTTGACGCCCACCAGGTCGCCGCTCGCGCCGCTGAGCCCGCACTGGCTCGGTGTGGTGCTCTCGATGTTGTGGCCCGCCGAGGAGACCGGCCCGCTGCAGTTTGCCCCGTGTTCGCCCGCGCCACCCGCGACGATCGTGTTCTCGAGCGTCACCGGTTCGCTCACGGCCAGGTTGCCGCCGGCTCCGGGGCCGATCACCGCGTTGCCGTCGACCGTGTCGTTTACGAGAGTCGCGGAGAGGCTCGTGTTCAGCGCGCCGCCGCCACCGCCGGCACCCGCTCCGGCACCGAGCGGAGCCCCGACGCTGTTGCCGGTGAGCGTGTCGTTGGTGAGCGTGAGCGCGCCCTTGTCGAACGCGTCGATGGCACCGCCGAAGCCTTCGCCGGTGCTCGGCCCGACGACCGGTCCGCCGGCGCGGTCGCCGCTGAACGTGCTGCCGGTCACGGACAGGGTGGCCGTCGGTTCGCTGCCCATGAATTCGATCGCGCCGCCGTCGCCCTGGCCGCTGGAGGTGCCGGCGCCGCCTTCACCGCCGGCGTGATCGGACGCGAACGTGCTGCCTGAGATGCTCGCTGTCACGTTGCCGTCGATGAAGATCGCGCCGCCGTCGCCCTGGCCGCTGGACGTGCCGGGGCCGCCGCGACCACCGGCGCTGTCTTCGACGAACGTGCTGCCGTTCACCGTCAGCAGTCCTTCGGTGGGGCCGCTGAAGTAGATCCCGCCGCCGTCGCCCTGGCCGCTGCCCACTTTTGTCCCTTCCGAGCCGGCTTCGTCGTCGAGGAACTCGCTGTTCGCTACGCGCAGCACCCGTTTGCCGCCGTTTTCGAACGAAACGGCACCGGGACCGCTGGTGCCGGGTCCGCCGGTGCTGTCGTGTGAGAACACGTCTTCTTCGAGGACCAGTTCGAACGGGTGCGCCGAGATCGCGCTCCCTTCCGGGCCCTGGCCGTTCGTCAGCGTCAGGCCACTGATCGTGACGCTCGCGGGCGCGCCGTTGATCTTGAGGATTTCGCTCGCGTGCTGTCCGTCGATGACCGTCGCGGCCGCGCCGCCGGTGCCGACGATGCTCATCCCGGCCGCGTTGACGATCGCGAGTTTCCCCGCGTTCAGATCGTAGGTCCCGGGAGGCACGAGCACGGTGTCGTGGGTCGCGTCCGCGTTGGCCGCGTTGATCGCGTCGCGCAGCGCACAGTTGCCCGGTTCGCAGGTGCCTGTCCCCGGGTCGTTTGTGTTGGTCACCTGGAACGTCGCCGCCGACGCGCTCGCGGGAGCGGCGAGCACGGCGCACGCGAGCAGAACGAGCAGGCCCGTGCGGCCGGAGGCCGGCCGGCCTGGGCAATCGCAGGAGCGCCCGCACCGCACCACGCCAACCTCGCAGATCTGCGCGCGGCCGTCAACCGCGCTGGACGGGGTCGAACGTCGGCCGCCGGCCGTAGCGGCTGTGTCGAAACGAGTTGGACCAGAATCGGACCCCGACCGAGATCCGACGACTATTCCTGAGGGGTGAGCGACGGGACTCGAACCCGCGACCGCCTGGGCCACCACCAGGAGCCGCACGGCCCGGGAAAACGCCGCAAACCCGCGCAAATGCGGGGATCAGCGGGTTCGGCGAGCAGTAATGCTGTCCGGGGATCACCGTCGACTCAGCCGCATTTGGGCAGCGAGATCGAGGCTGCTGCCCAAACGCGCGGGCGCCTACTGAGCCTCCGCCCTGGAGCGACCCAGGGCGCCCTAGAAGATCGTGTTCGCCTCGACCTTTTCTTCGTTGGTCTGGATCGTCGTCAGCGACAGGCCCGTCTGTTCGAACGCTCCGGAGCCGATCTTCATTTCGAGGATGTCTTCGTTCGCCGTCCCGCCCGCGAAGTGCGTGTATTTCTGGACGCCTTTCGACTGAATGGCTTTGAGCGTCACCGTCGGCACCATCGAGTTGGCGTGGCCTTCGAGGATCACAGAGCCCCGGAGTGTGACGCTCGTCGATTCGCAGTTGAATTGCGCGATTTCGCCGCCGCTCGCGCTCAGCTCGAGCCCGACTTTGTCTTTGGTCGCCACGAGTTCTTCTTTGACCAGGCCGAGCGACGCACCGAGCGTGTTCGCGACGATTTCCCCTTCGGTTGCGGTGTTCTCGCAGCGGTCGGTTTCAGTCGTCTTGTAGCAGCCGGTCAGCTTCAGCGTCACGTTGGCGAGCGTCTTGTTGGTCGCGTATTCACCTTTGCCGGTCTGGCCGCTGCAGTAGATTTTCGTTTTACCTTTGGTTTCAAGCAGCAGTTTGGTCGCTGCTTTGATCGCGGTCGTGATCCCGGCTTTTTTCAACGGTTCGGAGCCGAACGCCGGGAACCATTCATACGAGCCCGAAGCTTTCAGGGTCGTACAGGTGGCGGTCCCGTCTTTGCCTTTGCCGGTCGCGACTTTCAGGCATCGCCCGAATTCGGGGATGCCTTCGGTTTTGAAGCTCGCGTCGGAGCCGTAGCTCGTTCCGCCGGCATTCGTTGCCGCGACACGGAAGTGGTAGGTCGTGTTCGAGCTCAGGCTCGCGATCGCCGCCGATACCGAGACGTTGCTCGTGCCAGAGCCCGGAGCGGGCGAGCACGACGCACTCGAACCGTAGGAGACCGAAGTTCCGTATTCGAGCTTGCAGTTGGCGGCGTTGACTTCCGCGCCGTTCGGGTCGACTGTCGCGTTCAGCGTCGCGGTAGTCTGCGTGATCGAAGAGGCCGCACCGGTCGTCACGGTCGGCGCATTCGGCACTGTGTTGAACGACGCGTCTGCGCCGTAGCTTGTGCCGCCTGCGTTCGTGGCCACGATCCTGTAGTGGTAGCCGCTGTTCGCCGTGAGGCCGGCCAGTTTGAGCGATACCCCGACGGGGCTCGTCCCGGAGCCGGGCGCGGTTTCGCAATGCGCACTCGAGCCATAGCTTTCGGTCGGGCCGTATTCGAAAGTGCAGTTGGCCGCGGTGACGTTGCCGCCTTCGGGATTGACGGTCGCATTCAGGGTGGCCGAGGTTTTCGCGACTTCCGTGGCCGACCCCGTTACGACGGCGGGGGCGTTGGGCAGCGTGCTGAACGCGCTATCGGAGCCTTTGGTCGTGCCGGTGGCGTTCGTCGCCGAGATGCGGAAGTGGTAGCCACTGTTCGCCGACAGACCGGTCACTTTGACCGACACCGCGACCGGACTCGAACCAGAGCCGGGCGCCGTTTCGCAATGTGCGCTCGAGCCATAGCTTTCGGTCGGCCCGTATTCGAACGTGCAGTTCGCAGCCGACACTGTGCCGCCTTCGGGATTGACCGTCGCGTTCAGCGTGGCCGTCGTCTGCGCGATCGAGCTCGCTGACCCCGTCACGACCGCGGGGGCGTTGAGCGTGGTTGTGAACGTTTGGTCCGAACCGTGGCTCGTCCCGCCGGTGTTCGTAGCGACGATCCTGTAGTGGTAGGTGCTGTTGGCCGCGAGGCCGGTCAGTTTGGCGGACACCGCGACAGGTTTCGTGCCGGAGCCGGGCGCGGTTTCGCATTGTGCTGTTGAGCCGTAGCTTTGGGTGGGGCCGTATTCGAAGGTGCAGTTGCCGGCGGTCACTTCGCCGCCTTCGGGATTAACCGTCGCGTTCAGGGTGGCGGCAAAGTGCGTCACCGTGGTTGCTCCATCGGTTACGACGGCGGGTGGGTTGGGGAGGGTCCTGAACGTGAGCGTTAGGCCCCCGATACCACCGCCGCCGTTGAGGGCCGTCAGCTTCACCGTGTAGAGGGTGTTCGGCGAAAGACCCGCCACGCGCCCCGTGACAGGCACCTGACTCATCCCCGACCCGGGCGACTGTTCGCACTGGACATCCGTGTTGAACGTTTCAGACAGGACCGAGAATACGCACGATTCCACTTCGCCGCCATCCGGATCAACCATCCCGTTGAGCACCGCAGTGGACTGAGTGACCGAGGTCGGCGGTTCCGTGCTCGCAAGCGCAGGAGCGGGGGGTTCCGTTTTGAACGTAGCGTCCGATCCCGTACCAACCGGCCCATCATTGTTCGTCGCCACGACCCGGTAGTGATACGTCCTACCCGGCGCAAGCCCACTCAGCGCCGCCGACACCCCAACCGCACTCGTACCCGTCCCAGGCAACAAAGCACACGGCACACTCTGCCCATAACCCGCCGTCAACCCATATTCAAACGTACACGCACTCGGCGTCCCCCCACTCGGATTCACCGTCGCACTCACCGTCGCCGACGTCTTCGTAATTTCCGACGCACTCCCCGTCACAACCACAGGCGCCACCGGCGGCGTAATCGCAATCGCGTCAGGAAGTTCTCCCACCGGTATTTCCGGGCCGCTGACCGTGTTGTTGGCAACTTCGATCGGTGTGACCGAGCCGCTGATTCTGTTGACTGCGTACACCGTCTTGCCATCTGGCGTAATGGCAAAGGCCCCGGGCGCACCTCCCCCATGGATTTCAGCACCGACTTTGCTCGTGGCCAATTCGACTGCAGTAACGGTGTGATTGCCAAGATGACCGATGTAAGCGGTTTTGCCGTCGGGAGTGATCGCGAGCCCATAGGGCAATTCGCCGACCCCGGTGATCGTCGCACCGGCGGTGTTCGTCGCCACGTTGATCGGCGTCACCGATTCGCTCAGTCTGTTGGCGACGTAGGCCGTGCTGCCGTCCGGTGTGATCGCAACTCCTTCCGGATCCATGCCCACACCGATCGCCGCGCCCACTTTGGGCGTAGCGCCCAGTCCGATCGGGGTGACCGATTCGAAATTGTTGGTGACGTATGCGGTTTTTCCGTCCGGTGTAATCGCGATCGCGGAAGGCTGCCCACCCACGGTGATTTCCGCGCCGGGTGTGTTTTTGTTCGTGATTTCGATCGGCGTGACCGAGCCGCCGCCGTAGTTGGCGACGTAGGCGGTCTGTCCATTCGGGGTGATCGCGATCCCTTCGGGGCCTGATCCCACGCTGATTCCCGCGCCGGGCGTGTCCGTTGCCACTTCGATCGGCGTGACCGAATCGCTAGCTTCGTTTGTGACATAGACCGTTTTTCCGTTTGGCGTAATCGCTACGCCGGCCGGTTCCTCACCGACCCGGATTTCAGCTCCGACCTTGCGCGTAGCGAGTTCGATCGGGGTAACGATGCCATAGTTCCTGCTCGGCACGTAGGCGATGGCTTCACCTGGAGCGATCGCGGATGTTTTGAACGTCTGGTCCGAGCCGTGGCTCGTGCCACCCGTGTTCGTGGCCGTGATCCGGAAGTGGTACGTGGCACTGGGCGCAAGACCCTGGATCTGCGCCGCAACCGCGACAGGTTTCGTGCCGGAGCCGGGCGCGGTTTCGCATTGTGCTGTTGAGCCGTAGCTTTGGGTGGGGCCGTATTCGAAGGTGCAGTTGCCGGCGGTCACTTCGCCGCCTTCGGGATTAACCGTCGCGTTCAGGGTGGCGGCAAAGTGCGTCACCGTGGTTGCTCCATCGGTTACGACGGCGGGTGGGTTGGGGAGGGTCCTGAACGTGAGCGTTAGGCCCCCGATACCACCGCCGGCGTTGAGGGCCGTCAGCTTCACCGTGTAGAGGGTGTTCGGCGAAAGACCCGCCACGCGCCCCGTGACAGGCACCTGACTCATCCCCGACCCGGGCGACTGTTCGCACTGGACATCCGTGTTGAACGTTTCAGACAGGACCGAGAATACGCACGATTCCACTTCGCCGCCATCCGGATCAACCATCCCGTTGAGCACCGCAGTGGACTGAGTGACCGAGGTCGGCGGTTCCGTGCTCGCAAGCGCAGGAGCGGGGGGTTCCGTTTTGAACGTAGCGTCCGATCCCGTACCAACCGGCCCATCATTGTTCGTCGCCACGACCCGGTAGTGATACGTCCTACCCGGCGCAAGCCCACTCAGCGCCGCCGACACCCCAACCGCACTCGTACCCGTCCCAGGCAACAAAGCACACGGCACACTCTGCCCATAACCCGCCGTCAACCCATATTCAAACGTACACGCACTCGGCGTCCCCCCACTCGGATTCACCGTCGCACTCACCGTCGCCGACGTCTTCGTAATTTCCGACGCACTCCCCGTCACAACCACAGGCGCCACCGGCGGCGTAATCGCAATACTTCCGTTGAATCCGATGCTGCCGACTTTCACTTCGGCCCCGGCTGTGTTCGTCGCCACTGCGATCGGGGTCAGGGAGCCGCCCGTGTTGTTTGCGACGTACGCGGTTTTGCCTTCGGGCGTGATCGCGATTGCGTCGGGTTCGCTCCCGACCGTGATTGCGCTGCCGGCGGTGTTCGACGCGACGCTGATCGGCGTGACGTTGTTGCTCCCAGCGTCGGCGACGTAGACGGTTTTGCCGTCGGGCGTGATCGCAATGCCCTCCGGGGAGCTCCCGACCGTGATCGGGGCTCCGGCGGTGTTGGTCGCCACAGTGATCGGGCTGACGTTGCTGCTTCCAACGTTGGCGACGTACGCGGTCTTCCCGTCGGGAGTGATCGCGACGCGCGCGGGGGACGTACCGACCGGGATTACTTCTTCGGCGGTTTTCGTGCCCAGGTTGATCGGTGTGACTGAGGCGCCTTCGAAGTTCGTGACGTAGGCGGTTTTCCCGTTCGGCGTGATCGCGATCCCGAGGGGGCGTTTCCCGACCGGGATCGCGGTGCCGGCCGTTTTCGCGGCGATGTTGATCGGCGTCACCGAGTTGCTCCCCGCGTTAGCGACATAGGCGGTTTTCCCGTCGGGCGTGATCGCGACGCCTACCGGTTCGCTCCCGACCGCGATTTCGCTGCCGGCTTTGTCCGTAGCGACTTCGATCAGCGTCACAGACCCGCTGTCCTCATTTGAGACGAGGGCGGTTTTGCCGTCGGGCGTGATCGCGATCTGCGACGGCAACACGCCGACTTTGACCTGCGCACCCGGCTTGTTCGTCGCGACTTCCACAGGTGTGACCGTGTTGCTGAGTGCGGTAGCCACGTAGACGATCGGTTCGCCGTCGGCGATCGCCGACGTCGTGAACGTTGCGTCGGTTCCTTTGCTGGTGCCGCCGGCGTTTGTGGCCGAGACCCGGTAGTGGTATTCGGTGTTCGGTGCGAGGCCGCTTATCGCCGCCGAGACCGCGACCGCGCTTTCGCCAGACCCCGGCGAGGGGCTACACGGTGCGGTGCTGCCGTAGGAGATCGTGGTGCCGTATTCGAGCGTGCATGCGCTGACTTCGCTGCCGTTCGGGTTGACGGTCGCGGCGAGCTTCGCGGAGAAGTGCGCGACTTCCGAGGCAGCGCCCGTCGTGACCGTCGCAGCCGGGGCAAGCGGTGTGATCGCGACCCCGAGCGGCAATTCGCCGACAGCGATCGCCGTGCCGGGCGTGTTTTTGTTCGTGATTTCGATCGGCGTCACGTTGTTGCTGCTCTCGTTCGAGACGTAGGCCGTTTTCCCGTCGGGGGTGATCGCGATCCCGCGAGGGAGTTTCCCGACTTTGATGGCCGTGCCGACGTTGTTGCTTTTCGTGATTTCGATCGGCGACACCGTTTCGCTGTTCTCGTTGGTCACGTAGGCGGTTTCCCCGTTCGGGGTGATCGCGATCGCCTGGGGCCCTTTTCCGACCGTGATCGGCGAGCCGGGCGTGTTTTTGTTGTTAATTTCGATCGGGGTCACCGATTCGCTTTCGCCGTTGGCGACGTAGGCGGTGTTTCCGTTCGGTGTGATCGCGATCCCGTACGGATGTTTCCCGACTTTGATTGCAGCGCCCGGTGTGTTTTTGTTTGTGATTTCGATCGGAGTGACCGATTCGCTGCCTTCGTTGGTGACGTAGGCCAGTTTGCCGTTCGGCGTGATCGCGATGCCCGTCGGGTCTTCCCCGACCGTGATCGTAGTCTCAGCGGTTTTCGTTTCGAGGTTGATCGGCGTAACCGATTTGCTGAAGTGGTTCACGACATAGGCGGTTTTGCCGTCAGGCGTGATCGCGATCCCCTCCGGCGTTTCACCGGCCGAGATTTCAGGGTCGGTGGCGTTTTTGTTCGTGATTTCGATCGGCGTGACCGAGAGACCCGAAAGGTTCGTGACATACGCCGTCCTGCCGTTCGGCGTGATCGCGACGCTGTTCGGAGCCATCCCGACTTTGATCGCAGTGCCAGCTGTTTTGGCGCCGACCGTGATCGGCGAGACCGTGTTGCTTTTGTCGTTGGCCACGTAGACGGTCTGTTCCCCCAGCAGCGGGTCGATACGAACCGGGTAGACGGCGCCACGAGCGTCAACCCGCAGCAGCACCGCGCCGCCGCGGAGTTCGAGCCAGCTGCGGAGCAACCGGCCGCGCGCGTCGCTCGCAGACAGCCCGTAGTAGCGCAGCGCGCTCGCGCCGCTGCCGCTCAGCGTGACGCTCTGACGGTTGCGCGCGAGGCTCGCGTGGGCATTACCCGAAAGCGCGACCGCGACCGTGAGCGGACCGCTCGCGTGACGCGCGGGTGCGCGCGCAAGCGTGAAACCCTGCTCGAGACCGTAGGGACCGTTCGCGTACCACTCGCTGAGCCCTGCTTGGGTGTAGTAGACCCGCGCGCCATGGGCCTTCGGCACCACGCTGCCGACACGCTGCAACGCCGACCCGTAACCGACGCCGTGCAGACCGAGCCCGACCCGCAAGCCACCTGCGGTCGTGACGGACGCGCCCGTGGCCGTGAAGCTGCTCGTGATCCGCTGCGCGGGGTTGTACGCCCGCAGGCCGAGCGCCGAGGGGGTGACGCGGTAGGCCGACGCGGCCGCGGTGCTCCTCGCTGTAGCCCGGGACGAGGACCCGTCACCGCGCGACAGCGCGAACGCGAGGGCTCCGAGCGCAACGCACAACAGGGCCGCCGCCAACAACGCGCGTAAGCGGAGCCCGACTGCGCGCTGCGCTGACGCCCTCTCGACCGTCGAAACGCCCGACTCCGTGGTGCCGGCGATTACTCCCGCGTGCATCAGTCCCCCGATCCGCCGCCTGGCCCCCAGGCGGATGCGAGGACCCTACTCTTAGTCTGCTCTGATTGTCAACCGCTCCCGGCGTATAAGTTTGGTGTACCGGCGACTCAGGGTGAGCCGACGCCGTCGTTTCCCTGACCTGATTCACGCACGGGGTTCGTCCGGTGTGATCAGTTTCGCGCCCGGGATGTGTGCGGCGATGCGGCGCGGGTCTCGTGTGAGGAGTGGCCGCGCCGTGACGGCGGCGTGCGCACCGATTAGGAAGTCCGGGAGGATCGACTCGCGAGTGCCACCGGCGCGACGGTAGTCGGCATGCGCGTGTCCAGCGAGGAAGGCGGCGGCGAGGGGAATCTCCTCGATCACGGCCATCGACGGCAGCGCCGCGCGCATCGCCTCGATACGCGCGAAGCGGGGGGAGATCTCAGCGGCGACGACAGCGTTCAGCACGATTGCGCCGTGCTCGGCCGCCCCGATCAGCTGCGTTTCTGACCAGCTGAGCCAACGCGCATCCTCCGTGAAGATATCGAGCAGGACGCTGCTGTCGACGAACGTGGCCAAGCCGGGTTCTCACCGGCGGGTCAAAGCGAGGATCTCCTCAGTCGTCAGCTCGCCCTCGCCGGCGCCGCGCATGGCTGCGATCTCGCGAGCCGCGCCCCGACGGTCGACGAGCAGGCGCGCGCCGCGCTCGTCCAGCTCGAATTCGACGTCGCTGCCCGGATGGATGCCGAGCGCCCGGCGAACCGGCAGTGGGATTGTGACCTGGCCCTTCTGCGTGACGCGCATTGCAGTAAGACTAGCAAGTAATACCAATCGAACGACGCGTGACGGCCAACATCGGGCGCCCGACAGTAGTTCGGCCGCCGTCCCTTGAGACCTCACGTGGCCACGCAAAGGCCCGCTGCGGCGAGCCTTCGTTAGGGGTGAGCGACGGGACTCGAACCCGCGACCGCCTGGACCACAACCAGGAGCTCTACCAACTGAGCTACGCCCACCACGAGTACGACGGCGGATTCTAGCGTCGCGCGGGTGGGCAGCGACCGGATTTGCGGGAGGAGTGACATATTTTCCGCGTGAGCGTCCGCGAGAACACGATCGAGGCGAACGGAGTCGCCTTCGCATTGCTCGAAGCGGGCCCTGTGGGCGGACCGCTTGCGCTCTGCCTGCACGGATATCCCGACACCGCGCACACTTGGCGGCATCTGCTGCCCGCGCTCGCCGACCACGGATGGCGGGCCGTCGCGCCGTTCACGCGCGGCTACGCGCCGAGCTCCCTGCCCGCCGACGGCGCCTACCAGACCGGCGCGCTGATCGCCGATGCGAACGCACTCCACGCCGCACTCGAGGCAAGCCCGGGCGCGGTCCTGATCGGCCACGACTGGGGTGCCGTGACGGCCTACGGAGCTGCGAGCCATGAGCCTGAGCGCTGGCGGCGGGTCGTCACGCTCGCGATCCCGCCCGCGCCCGTCATGCTCGCGGCGTTCGCCGAGATCGAGCAGCTCAAGCGCAGCTGGTACATGTTCTTCCAGCTGACCGCGCTCGCCGAGCAGCTGATTCCGCTCGCCGACTTCGCCTACCTGAGAGCGCTCTGGAGCGACTGGTCTCCCGGCTATGACGCCGGCCACGACGTCGACCTCGTCGCCCGCTCGCTCGCCGAGCCCGCGCACCTGCTCGCCGCGCTCGGCTACTACCGCGCGCAGCTCGGGACGATCGAGCCCGATCCCTCCTACGCGGACGAGCAGGCGGCCGCCGTCTCGGTGCCACCGCAACCGACGCTCTACCTGCACGGTCGCACGGACGGCTGCGTCGCGGCCGCGCGCGCCCCGTCCGCGCTCGTGCTGCTCGCGGACGGCTCGGAGGTCGATGTCGTCGACGGCGCCGGGCATTTCCTGCACCTCGAGAGGCCGCAACAGATCAACGAGCGCATTCTCGGCTTCATCGGCGCCGGCGCTGCCAGCTGACGGCGCGCAGCGCGAAGGCGCTCAGCGTGGCCGCGGCGGGCCCGGCTCAGCTCGAGCCGGCATCCGGTGCGGCGATCGCCTGTTCGGCGCGTGCGAGGCTCTCACTCGGCGCGAGCCCCACGGCGCTCGCGGCGACCGCGCGCCAGACGACGAGCAGCTCAGCCCCGTTCTCGCCGAGCAGCGACAGCAGACCGTCCGCGCCCGCCGGCGCGGCGGAGCTCGCTGCCGCGGCGCTCGCCGCCGCCTGGCCGGCCGCAGCGAGCACGCGCTTGGTCACGTCCTCGCTCTCGCGCAGGGCGTTGCTCCAGCCACGCCCCATCGACAGCTGGCCGAGCGCCAGCTTGGGGCCTTCGAGGATCGTGATCTCCGCGTTGTGCGGGCTCCACTTGCGTTCGCCGAGCTCGACGAACTGTTCGCGCACCCACGGATCGACGATCGCGCGAAGGGCCGCCTCGCTCATGTTGTAGTCGCTCGTCTTGTGCGGAAACTCGGTCAGCTGCAGGTGGAACATGCGCTAAGGCTCGCACGTCGGCGGCCGCGATGCGCGACCGGCGCTCAGCCCGTGCCGTCGCCAGTGCCGCGCGACGCCCGCCGTGCACCCTCGCGACCTCCCGTGGCCTCGCCGACGTCGCCGAGGCGGGCCTGCATGATCGCGACAGCCTCCGGGTTGGAGTCGATCAGTACGTAGCGGCGGCCAAGCTGCGCGGCGACCGCGCCGAGCGTGCCGCTGCCAGCGAAGAAGTCAAGGCACCAGTCGCCCGGGCGCGTCGAGGCCTGCACCATCCGGCGCACGATCCCCTCGGGCTTCTGGGTCGGATAGCCGGTCTTCTCGTGGCCGGCGGTCGGCACGATCGTGTGCCACCACACGTCCGTCGGGAGCTTGCCACGCGCGGCCTTCTCCGGCGTCACCAGGCCGGGCGCCATGTACGGCTCACGATCGACCTCCTCGGAGTCGAAGTGATAGGCCGCCGCGTCCTTGACGTAGACGAGGATCGTGTCGTGCTTCGCCGGCCAGCGACGCTTGCTGCGTGCACCGTAATCGTACGCCCAGATCAGCTCGTTGAGGAAGCAGTCGCGGCCGAAGATCTCATCGAGCAGCAGCTTGCAGTGGTGTGCCTCGCGGTAGTCGATGTGGAAGTACAGCGTGCCCTCGCGCCTCAGCAGCCGGTGCGCTTCTCGCAGACGCGGCGCGAGAAACGCGTGATAGTCCTCGAAGCTGTCCCGGAAACTGGAGCTGGAGAGCTTCTCCGAGCTGTAGCGGCGACCCTGAAACCCCGTCCGCTCACCAGCCGCGTCGCGCACCACCCGCAGCGTCGTGCGCTCCTGCAGCTTGCCCGTGTTGAACGGCGGGTCGATGTAGATCAGCTGAAAGGACGCGTCGGGCAGCGCCGGCAGCAGCTCGAGGTTCTCGCCCAGGAGGATGCGGTCGCCCGCGGAGGACTCGCTCGCGCGGCTCACACGCCGGAGACTACGGTCACGCGCCGACGAGCTCGACCCACTGATGCTCAGCGCCGCACAGCTCTCGCCAGTGCCCCGCCGTGACGGTCTGCAGCGCCGGCTCGCCGCCGGCTCCCGCCGGTGTCAGGAAGATCGCATGCAGCACCGCCGCGCCACCGTCGCCGGGCGCGAGTGTCGCGCCGGAGCGCCGCAGCGACAGGCGATGGAGTCCCGCGGCGAGCCGCAGCCGGATCGGGGGCGCGGTCGCGGTGACGAGCGAGTTGCCGCTCAGCTGCCCCGCGATCGACGGCAGTGCGCGACCGTCGACGCTCAGCTCGATGCGCGGCATGAACTGGCCCTGCAGCCACAGCTCCCACACTCCGCCCGTCGGGATCGCGAAGCTCGCCGTCAGGGTCCCCGGCCGGCTCATCACGAAGCCGCCGTGCTCGTGACCCCAGCCGCGAGGGTGCCGAGAGCGCGCGAGCGCGAGGCTGACGAGCTCCGGGGCATTTGCCGCGACGATGCGCTGTTGCGCCGGCCCGCCGCTCGCCGCCGCCCGCGCGAGCCCCGCGATCACCGCGCACTGGCGCGCGGGCGGACCCGTGAGCGCGACATGCGCACGCGCCGGAGCGGCGCCGCGGCGCCGTTCCCACACCTGGTAGTAGGAGCCCTGCCAGATCAGGCGGTAGGCCGCCGGGGGGCGGCTCGCCGCCGGGTCGCGCCGCGTAATGATCAGCGGATATGAGCTGAGCGCCGCCGGCGCGATCCGGTCGAGATCGACCGGATCGCCGTAGCCGCCCGCGGCCGCGGCGAGCGCCGCCGGCGGGTACACGAAGTCGGGGCCACCGATGTCGACGTCGCGCAGCTCGTACAGGGCGTATTCGTCGAAGTCGGTGAACAGCGCCGGCCCGCGCCCCGCGAAGCGCGAGTTCAGCGATGCGAGCTCGTCATAGCGCGCGCTCGGCGCGAGGTTCGAGGAGTGGTACTGCATCGCGTCGGAAACGACCGGGCCGCCGACGAGCGCAAGCGCGAGCAGCACCGCCGCGGGGCGTGTGAGCGCGCGCGGCCCCGTGCTCTGCAGCGCCGCGACGCCGCCCCACGCGAGCAGCACGACCGACGGTGAGGTGAGCATCAGCGTCTTCGCCGCGCCCCACGTCGTCACCCAATGCGCGACCGCGAGCCAGACTGCGAGCATCAGCGCGAACCAGCCGATCAGCGCATACGCGCGTCTGCGCGCGAGGTGCAGCAGGCCGAGCAGTGCGGCGAGCAGCGTCAGCACAATCAGCGCGGCTGTGAACGTCCCGGCAAGCCCGGCCGGCGTGAGCTTGTAGCTCCCGCGCAGCCACACGCCGAGCAGCTGCTCGGCGCGCAGCGGGCTCTGCAGGTTGCCCGGGTTGCTCGTCACCGAGATGCTCTGTGCGATCCGCAGCGATCCGGACAGGTCCGCCCACGTCGGCCAGCTCGCGAGAAGGAGCGCAGCCGCGCCGACCCCCACCTGCACGAGTACGCGGCGCGTGCCCGGCACGCCGCCGCGGCGCCCGCCGGCCAACTCGAGCGCGAGCAGCAGCACTGCGGCAAGCCCCCATGCGCCGAACGCGAGCCCCAGCGCCGAGACCCCGGCCGCGAGCACGATTGCGAATGGCAGCACCGCCGCAGGCTCCCGTCCGAGCCAGCGGCGGTGCTCGAGCACGAGCACCCCGAGCGTCAGGATCATTCCCAGCGCGGTCAGCTCCTTGATCGAGCCGAGCAGCTCATACGCGTAGACGAGCGCCGGCAGCACCGCCGTGACCGCGGCCGGCGCCGCCCAGCCCGGGCCGAGCGGGAGCTTGCGTGCGAGCATCCACGCGGGTGCGACGGCGGTCGCAAGCACGAACGCGTTGAACGGCTGGAAGGCCCAGATCAACGGCAGTCGCAGCAGAAATGCGCTGCCGCCGAGGAGCGTGTCGGCGCCCGAGGGGTAGCTGCCGTTGTAGTAGTCGTTGATGAACTGCCCGTAGGAGTTGCGCAGGTCGAGGTGCGCGTAGTGCTGACCGTGGCGGATCAGGAAGTCGGCGCCGATCATGTGCACCGCCGAGTCCGCAAGCGCCATGTAGGAGGAGAAGCTCGGCCGCCCGGACAGCAGCACGGGAGCGAGCGCGAGCGCGTACACGAGCAGCGGCAGCGCGAGCAGCCACGGGCGCGCGCGCAGGCCGCGCGCCGCACGCGCCGCCCGAGCGCGCCCAAGCGCGAATCCCGCGAGCGCGACCGCGGCGATCACGTACGGCGTCGCCGGGGCGATCACGTACACATACGTCGTCAGCTGCGAAACCGCGATCAGCGCCGCCACGCCGACCGTCAGCAGCAGCGGCGCCGCGAGGAAGCGCCCGCCGAGGTGGTCGACGAGCAGCCCCGCACCGACGCACAGCACCGCGAGCACGCACGGGTAGAGCAGCGCGGTGGCGATGAACATCAGTGCCCCCGGCTGGATTCGAACCAGCGACCCTCGGATTAGAAGTCCGATGCTCTATCCAGCTGAGCTACGGGGGCGGGGCGAGGCCTGCGGGACAGTCTGCTGACTATGCCCGGAGCACGCCGGGCGCTGCCATCGTGGCATGTCGAAAGGACCGACCCCGTAGCGCCTGCGGGCCGGCACCGCCGGGTACCGAAGCAGCACCGCCGCGAAACCTGTAAAAGTTCCACGTATGAGCCCGGTCGAGAGCGACGAGGAGGATCTGACCCGCAAGCAGCGCCGCGAGCAGGCGCGCGCGGACCGCAAAGCGGCTGAGGAGGCCGAGGCCGCCGGCGCCGCGAAACGCAAACGGCTCACCCAACTCGGGATCGTCGCCGCCGTTGTGATCATCGGCATCGTCGTCGTCCTGATCGCCACCGGCAGCGGAAAATCCAAGCCGGTCACGGCCGCCGTCAAGAACGAAACGACGGCGACGGTCAATCAGCTGCTCGCGGGCATCCCGCAGAGCGGCAACACGCTCGGCGACCCCAACGCGCCCGTGACGCTCCAGTACTTCGGCGACCTCGAGTGCCCGATCTGCCGCGAATTCACGCTCGGAGCGCTGCCGACGCTGATCCAGACGTGGGTGCGCACGGGCAAGGTGAAGATCGAATACCACTCGCTCGAGACCGCCACGCGCGAACCGGAAGTCTTCAAAAACCAGCAGATCGCGGCCCTCGCGGCGGGCAAGCAAAACAAGATGTGGCACTTCATCGAGACCTTCTACCACGAGCAGGGAGAAGAGGACTCGGGCTACGTGACCGAAAAATACATCCAGGGCATCGCCGCCCAGGTACCCGGCCTGAACCTCGCGCAGTGGACGACCGATCGCAGCGACCCGACGCTCGCGAGCGAAGTCACAAGCGATGCCCAGGCTGCCAACAACGCAGGCTTCACCGGCACACCGTCGTTCCTGATCGGGCCCACCGGCGGCGCGAAAACGAAGCTCGAATACCAGTCGCTGACCGATCCCACGTCGTTCAACGAAGCGATCGAAAAGCAGCTCAAGGCGTAGGTCGCAGGCAATGAGCTCGCGCGCGTTGAGGACCACGATGATCGTCCTGAGCGCCGTCGGCGTCTGCCTGGCCGGATACCTCACCTACGTCCACTACTCGGGTATCACACCGCCGTGCTCGATCAAGGGCAACCCCTGCAGCCAGGTGCAGAAATCCCAGTACTCGCTGTTCATCGGCATCCCGGTCGCGCTGATCGGCCTGCTCGGGTACATCGCGATCCTCGGCTCGCTGCTCGCTCCCGAGAGCGAGAACTCGAGGCTCGCAACGCTGATGCTCACGCTTCCGGGATGGGGCTTCAGCATGTACCTGACCTATCGCGAGGTCTTCACGCTCCACAAAATCTGCGAGTGGTGCGTGTCGAGCGCCGTGCTCCTGACGATCATCACGGCGCTGTCGATCTGGCGCTTCCTGCGTGGCGGCGACGACCCCGCGCCGGCGAGCGTGAACTCGGCCCCCTCCCAGCAGGCCGCCGGGCAGGACGCCTCGAAGCCGCTCGGCAGCGTCTCGTCCTAGCTCGCCGGGGCAGGCTCCACCGGCGTTCGGGAACCCTCGCGGATGAGCCGCCCGGAGGCGGTCGCCGAGGGCCAAAAACCCCGAAAACCATGGCCAATCCGTCCAATCCGCGGGGTCCTCGCGGGGAAACGCGACGGTCGCGCCGACATCCCCTGCAGGTATGGCTTCCGAGACGACGAGGACACCGCACACCGCCAGGATCGATCCCGTCCACGACGGCGATGCACAGATCGCGCGGCTGTTCGAGCTGACGAGTGACCTGCTCGCGACGATCTCCCCGGATGGCCGCTTCACGTTGCTCAACCCGGCGTGGGAACAGCTGCTCGGCTGGACCCGCGCCGAGCTGCAGGCGCGTCCGATGCAGGAGTTCATGCACCCGGAGGACGTCGAGCAGACGCTCGCGCTGATCCAGCCCGGCAGCGACCGCCCCGACCAGCTCGAGAGCTTCACCAACCGCTACCGTCATCGTGACGGCTCGTGGCGCTGGCTGCTGTGGAGCGCACGGCGCGATGGCGACACCTGGTATGCGGCGGTCAAGGACGTGACCGACCGAAAGTGGCTCGAGCGCCAGGCGCTGCACGACCCGCTCACCGGTCTGCCCAACCGCCTGCTGATGATGGACCGCGCCTGCCAGGCGCTCACGCGCCTGCATCGCAGCAACGGCGTCGTCGCGATGCTGTTCATCGACCTGGACAAGTTCAAGGCGGTCAACGACAACCTCGGGCACGACGTCGGCGATCGTCTGCTCGTGCAGGTCGCCGAGAGGCTCGCCGAGCTGATGCGCGACAGCGACACCGTCGCCCGCCTCGGCGGCGACGAGTTCGTGATCCTGGCCGAGGAAATCGACAGCGAGGGTGAGGCGCTCGCGCTCGCCGAACGCGTCCTCGACGCGCTCGAGCGGCCGTTTCCGCTCGGCAGCGCCGATGTCGCGATGCTCGCGAGCGTCGGCATCTCCGCCTCCTACGATCCTGAAGCCGACCCCGAGGCGATGCTGCGCGAGGCCGACCTCGCGATGTACCGCGCCAAGAGCGCCGGCGGGCGGCGTCTCGAGCTGTTCGACGAGAGCCTGCGCGACGAGGTCAGCGAGCACCTCGAGATCGGCGGCCTGCTGCGCGACGCGCTTCCCAACCAGGAGCTGCTGTTGGCCTACCAGCCGATCCTGCCCCTCGCCGGCGGCCAGGCGGTCGGCTGCGAGGCACTCGTGCGCTGGCGTCCTCGCGGCACGCGGCAGCTCAGCGGCGCCGACCTGCTTCCGGCGAAGTTCCTGCCGCCCGCCGAGGAGAGCGACCTGATCGTCCAGATCGGCAACTGGGTGCTGCACACCGCCTGCTCGCAGGCCGAGATCTGGCGGCGCAACGGCATCGCGATCCCGGTGTCGGTCAACATCTCCGCGCGCGAGCTGACGGAGCTCGATCTCGCCGAGCGCGTGCGTGAGGAGCTCGCCTACTCGCGCCTGCCCGGCCGCGCCCTGTGCCTCGAGGTCAGCGAGCAGGCGGTCCAGCGCGACCCCGAGCGGGCGCGCTCGGCGCTGAAGGACGTCAAGCGCCTCGGCGTCTCGATCGCGCTCGACCGCTTCGGCTCGGGGCAGTACTCGCTCGGCCTTCCCAATGACCTTCCGCTCGATGTCGTCAAGCTCGACCGCGGGCTGGTCGGCAACTTCGACCGCGACAAGGAGAAGCGGGCGATGTTCGCCGCGACGATCGCGCTCGCGAGGGAGGCGCGCCTGACGGCCGTCGCCGTCGGCATCGAGACCAACCGCCAGCTCGCCCTCGCACGCGAACTCAACTGCTCGGTCGGCCAGGGCTTCCTGCTGCAGGGCCCGGCGTCCGCCGAGCGTGTGCGTCTCAGAGACGCCTCCGGCCCGATAACGTCCGCCCCATGGCGTCCTCTCGTGCGACTGCGCGGCACCCAGCGCCACTAAACGCGCGCGAGAAGCGCGCCGCCGCGCGCGCGGCGGCTGAGCTGATCGAGGACGGGATGCGCGTCGGGCTCGGCACCGGCTCGACGGTCGCACAGCTGCTTCCCGCGATCGCCGCACGCGAGCTCACGGGGGTGCGCTACGCGGCAACCTCGCCTGCCACCGAGCAGGCCGCGCGCGCCCTCGGGCTGCGCGTCGAGACGCTCGATCAGCTCGGCGAGCTCGAGCTCGCGATCGACGGCGCCGACCAGATCGACCCCCGCGGCTGGCTGATCAAGGGCGGCGGCGCGGCCCTCACGCGCGAGAAGATCGTCGCCTGCGCGGCGGCGCGTTTCGTCGTGATCGCCTCCGCGGAGAAGGCGGTGGACGCGCTCGCACCTCCCGTTCCACTCGAGCTGCTGCGGTTCGGGGTGCAGAGCACGCTGCGCGCGCTCGCGCCGTCGAAGCTCCGCGATGTGCCGGCCAGCCCCGACGGCGGCGCGATCGCCGACTACCTCGGCGCGGTCGCCGACCCCGCCGAGCTCGCCGCGAGACTGGCCGGCACTGCGGGTGTCATCGAGCATGGGCTGTTCGCGCCGGAGCTCGTCAGCCTGATCCTGATCGCCGGCGAGCACGGCGTCGAGCAGCGCCCCGGCGCCAAGCCCGGCGCCTAGCTCGCCTGCTCGCGCGGTCGCAGCTCCTCGCTGTGGGACATCGGCTGTCGTGCCAGCACGCCGTCCTCGCCGATCACGTAGGAGCCCATGCGCAGCAGCGGCGGCGAATACACGTGCAGCGTCACCGCCGGATCGGCGCCGGCGTGGCGCACGCGGTGGATGTCCGCCGCGGAGAAGTGGAAGCTCGCGCCCACCGGCACGTCGCGGACACGCGCCGGACCGCCGATCGCGAGGCGCTCCTCGCGCACGGCGCCGCTGACGACCGCGACCGCGCCCGCGGAGATGTCGTGGTCGTGGAAGCCGGTGTCGTGATCGTCCATCCAGCAGATCAGCCACGCCGTCACGTGATCGTCGCTGAACAGCTCCTCATAGACGCGCTGTGAGGCGTCGTGCCTGACGAGCTCGATCCACAGCTCCGGGCGGTCCGCGAGCTCGGCGACGAACACCTCGAGCTCCGCGCCGGAGAGGTCGCGCCCGCGCGGGCGCGGGATCGACGCGAGCCCCGGCAGCGCCGGCGACACGAGCCCAGCTGCGGTTACAGCGCTCGGCGAGGCCGCGCTCATCGCGCCACCGCCGTCACGCCCGCGCCGAACGCGCGGCGGGTACCGTCGATCACCGGGTCCCAGTCGAGCTCGCGCGGCATCCCGAACGCACGCGGCTCGACGACCGGCCGGTCGGAGCCGTACAGGAGCTGCTCGCGACCGACGACCTCGGCGACCGCGCGCACCGCCGAGCGGCCGTAGGAGGAGATCTCGTAGAAGATCAACGGGTCGACGAGCCCATGGCTCGGGCCGCCGCGGCAGGCGAGCCGCTCGGCCTGCAGCGGCGCGAGACCTGCGAGCATCGTGAAGACCACGCGCAGCCGCGGGTGCCGCGCGCGCCCTGATGTCAGGAAGGCCAGCCACGCGGCCTGCATCAGCGCGACGTAGCCCGTCAACGCCGGCCACCACAGCGGATCTTCAAGCGACGCCTCGGCGGCCGGCGCATACGCGCCGGGGCCGACGCCCGGCCCGGGATGCACGAGCAACGGCGCCCCGTGCGACTCGAGCCGCGCGAGCACCGCGCGCAGCTCGCTGATTGCGGCGACACCCGCGAGCGCGCCCGCCGGCAGGGAGATGCCGACACAGCCGCGCGCGAGCGCGCGGTCGACGTCGTTCGGGTCGGCACGGTCGAGCGCGAGCGCGCCCCAGACGCCGAACGGCCCATCGAGCGCGAGCGCACCCTCGTGGTAGGCATCGATCAGCGGCTGCGCCTGCGCGCGCGGCAGCCACTCGATCCCGAGCGGGCTCGACAGACACAGCAGCGCGCGGTCGAGGCCGTCGCCCGCGACGAGTGACCCGCGCCGCTCCGGCGACTCACCCGCGAGGTCGATCACGTACGGGCGCTCGCCCGCGAGGTACAGGACCGCGAGGCCGTGCTCGCGGCCGACGAACGGCAGCTCGCGGCGCTCCGCGAGCGCCTCCACGAGCGGCTCCGTCCAGAGGTGTTGATGTACGTCGATCTTCATCAGCTTGTCGATCTGTTTTATCGAGAATACCACGCAGTCGTCGATGCCGGCCGCTGACAGGCAAGTTGCGGGCGAGCTTCCCCGCCCGCTCGCTGCCGAGGCCGGCCTAGCGGCGCGGGCCAGCTCCAGCGGCCGATCGCTTCGCCGCCGGCGCGCGCCGCTCGCTCAGAAGCAGGGCTGGAATCGGTGCCCGTTGAGCGCAAGGTTGAAACGCGCGCCCATCAGCCCGGCGGCTTCGTCGGCGGCGCAGAACTTCTTCGTCGCCAGCTTGTACTCCGCGTTGAGGACCGGCTTGCCGGCGCTCAGATACGGGTCGAAATCGGCACATTCGTGGAACTGGTTGCATTCCTCGCTGAGCGCGCCGTCGAAGTGGGGCTCCTGTTCGACGGTCTGTTCGCCGTCGTTCTTCTGCAGCACCGCCATGCCGAGCGCGTGCACCTCGCCGGCGACCCACAGGTTGTAGGTCAGCTGCTCCGGCTCGGTGAGCGGGAAGCCGGTGTTGTTCGACGCGCCTTCCATGTTGTCGGGCTCGACCGCGTCAAAGCCCTTTTCGCGGCACATTTCAAAGCGCTTCGTCATGATCGGCTCGAGGATGCCGAGCTGGCGGATGTCGAGCCAGTGCTCCCCCGGCCAGCCGTTTGAGCGCCCCATCACCGACGCCGGGAACGACGAGTAGTCAGGACGGAAGTCCTCCGCGGTGCCGACGTCGATGTAGCAGATCACGTGCTTGCCCTGAGCATGCAACGTGGAGACCTCGGCCGCGCTGTTTTCGAAGCCGTCGATGTCATAGACCGCGACCGGCTCGTTGTTGTTGATCTTGCCCTGCAGCTGCCAGTACCACGTCGGGTGCGAGGGCGGCGTCCACCAGCCGCTGGCGCCGGCGCTCGCCGAAGCCGACAGCACGAGCAGCAGGGCAGCCGCGAGCGCGACGGCGAGATGGCTGGCAGTGCGAGGCGCTGCTGCGGGCATCTCGCCATGCTAGCGGCGCGCAGCGGGCGACGCATCGGTTGCGCGAGCCGACTCGGGCACGAGGATCGCACGGCGACGGCTAGGCTTGCGCAGCGATGCCCGAGCAGCCGACAGCCGGCCGTGTGTTCGCCTGTGAGGACGGCGTGAGGCGGTGCTCGTGGGCCTGCTCGACGCCTGACTACCACGCCTATCACGACAGCGAATGGGGATTCCCGGTGGCCGACGATGTGCGGCTGTTCGAGAAGCTCAGCCTCGAGGGATTCCAGGCCGGACTGTCATGGCTGACGATCCTGCGCAAGCGCGACGCCTTCCGTGAGGCGTTCGCCGGCTTCGACCACGAGCGCATCGCGCGTTTCGGTGCACGCGACGTCCGCCGCCTGCTCGCCGACGCCGGCATCGTGCGCCACCGCGGCAAGATCGAGGCGGTGATCAACAACGCCCGCCGGGCGGCCGAGCTCGTCGAGGCGGAGGGGTCGATAGCGCACTACGTCTGGGGCTTCGAGCCGCCCTCCCCCCCGCGCGCGCCCGACCGCCTCGGGCAGCTGCCGGCGAGCACGCCGGAGTCGGTCGCGCTCGCGAAGGACCTCAAGCGACGCGGCTGGCGGTTCGTCGGCCCGACGACCGTGTACGCGTTCATGCAGGCGATGGGCCTCGTCAACGACCATCACGAGGGCTGCGGCGCGCGGGCCGCAGCGACGGAGGCAAGCGAGCACTTCAAGCGGCCGTGAGCCGCCGCCCGCGGCGTATGCTCGCGCGTGAGCATGTCCACGCCCGATGACACCCAGGCGATCCGCGCGTTCGAGTCGGTGCAGATCGGCCTGCCCGCCGGTCTGGAGATCAGCTGGCTGGGTGTCTCCGGCTACCGCCTCACCTACGCGGGCACGACGCTGTACATCGACCCATACGTGTCGAGGGTCCCGTTGCGATCGCTGCTGTTGCGCCGAAAGGCACTCCCTGACCCGGCGATGCTCGACGCCTATGCGCGCGCCCCCGGGAACGTCGCCGGGATCCTCGTCGGTCACACACATTTCGACCACGCGGTCGACGCGCCCGCGATCGCCGCTCGCCACCGCGCTCGCGCGTACGGGTCGAGCTCGCTCGCGCACCTGATGACCCTTCACGGCCTCGGCGATCTCGCGATCGAGGTCGAGCCCCACAAGCGCTATGAGCTGGGCCCATTCCTCGTGACGTTCATCCCGAGCCGGCACTCCAAGCTGCTGCTCGGGCGCAAGGTGCCGATGGACGGGCCGCTGACGTGCGAGGCGCTCGACGGCCTGGTGCCGAGCGCCTACCGCTGCGGACCCGTCTACGGCATCCGCCTTGAAGTCGCGGGGGTCTCGCTCTACCACCAGGGGAGCGCCGACCTCGATGACGACCAGCTGCGAGACGACCCCGTCGACGTGTTCCTCGCCGGCGTCGCAGGCCGCGAGGTGACGCCGCACTACTGGGAGCGCGTGCTGCCACGGCTCGATCCGCGCGTGATCGTCCCGACCCACTACGACGATTTCTTCGCCCCGCTCGGCACTCCCGAGCGATTCGTCCGCAGGGTCGACCTCGCCGGGCTCAGCGACGAGATCGCCGCTGCCTCGCGCGACGCGACCGTGGCAGCTCTGAAGCGCATCGACGCGGCCTGAGCGCCGAGCGCGGAAGCTGCCAGTGGATCGGCATCTGGCCCCACCCCGCGGACCGCCCTGAACAGGCCGACGATGCCGAATCCAGCTCTGCAATGCGGGATTCGGCCATCTAGAGCAGTACGGGGGACCGAGGAGTCGAACCTCGCGTTGCGGTTTTGGAGACCACCGTAGTTGTGGGGTTTTTGCCAGTAAACACGGGCCTTTATGTTGCGAGGGACCGTCCTAGGGACTTAAGTTCGTCGCGTCGAACGAGCGGCCGAGGCCGTCTCGGCGGCATCCAGCCACCGCTCGAACTGAGTCTTCGCCGCGTGCAGCTCGCCCGGAAGGGCGTGTGTGTAGCGCTCCTGGGTGATCGGTGCTGCGCCTGCCTGTCGCGCTGGCACCGAGTGACCCATCAAGGCGGACACGACGACGGGGCGCAGGCCGGCAGCGTCGAGCCACGACGCACACGTGTGACGGCACTCGTGAGCGGTGATCCGCTCCCCCACCTTCGCTCCTGTGGGCATGCCGTCCTTGTCCTTCGGTTCCCAGACGTCGTCTGCACGTACCTGCAGCGCCTCGAAGGACAGCATGCCGCTGTTCCTCCCTCCCGGCTTGTGCCCAGGGCAGAGCAGAGCGCGGCCATCGGGTCGCCCGCGACGCATCAGCTCACGCCTGAGCATTGACGCGAGAGGCTTCACGAGCGGCACCGCTCGCTGGGCGGCACGAGACTTGCGGCCGCCCTCATCGGCACCGAGATAGATCACGCCGAGATCCAGATCGACATCCTCGACCCGGGCGTGGCGTATCTCAGCACGACGCGCCGTCGCATAGACCGCCAGCGCGTACGGCAAAGCATCCGCGGGCACAAGCGCCCCGAGCAACACCCTCATCTCCGAGACCGTGGCGGCGCGATCACGCGCCACTGCGTTCATCGCGGGAAGCCGGACCCCGCGCGCCGGATCATGCTCGACCAGTTCGCGATCCTGCGCCCACGAGTAGAGACTGTGGACCGCGTTCACGACACTGCGAACGCGGCTCCCGGACTTCTCTCGTGTCATCGCGTCGACGATGCTCTGGACGTCCGCCCGATGAACATCAGCGAGACGACGAGCTCCGAGGACCGGCTCGACGTAGCCCTCCAGCGCGCCCCTCAGATCGCGAATCGCCGACGACTTGTACCGCCGGCCATGCTTGTTCAACGCCCGGCCAGCCTCCGCAGCCGCAAGGAACGCCTCGATCGCCTTCACAACACGCATCGTGTTCGACGCCGGAAGCACCCCTCTCCGTAGAGTCACAACCAGGTCGTTCCTCGCGTTGCGAGCAGCCGTCGGGGAGTCCAGGAACCTCGTCTTGCGATGCTTGCCACTCGCCCGATCCCAAGCCTTGCCCCAATACGACGGCGAGCAACTGCAGCTCCCACCACTCTCAAGGGCACAGCCGACACGGTGGCGCGCGTAAACGCCCTGGTAGCGAGTCCGAGTATCCTTCGGCACGCCGCTCACGCTACTCGTCAACCGGATCCGCTCGACTGCTCATCGAGCAGCCATTTGAGCATTTTGCGGCGATGGAATACAAGCGCGCGATCGGACTCCGGTCGGGATGAGTCATCGCCTGCATCACCCTGTAGACCGCGACGAGACCATCCTGGCCAACGACTTCGACGAGGCGCCTCAGCGTGGGCGCGTGGTCCACTTCGCCGAGCAAGCGCGGCGCCCCGCCCGTGGTGCAAGTGTTACCCGGACAGCGCCGACTGTTGACCGTGAACGACGACGTAGGCCTGCGCGTCAAACGAATATTCCCACACGACGTCCCGCGGGCCGCGGAAGAACACGTCCGGGAGCGGGACAGCGTCTGCGCCACCTGGAACGAACGTGTGCGTAAGCAGGCAGCTACCGTCGGGCTCGGTCTCATGCCCGGCGAGGAGCGCCTTGATGCGCTCCTCGTGCGCTTCCTCGCGTGAGTGCTCCGCGATCTCGTCGTAATAATCGCGCGCGTGCAGACGCTCGTAGACCACAACGACTGCGGTGATATAGGCGTGGTCGCTGCGCAGCTCCCCGTTCCTTCCGACCGTGTGCACCGGTGGCGCGCTCGACTGCACGCGGGCGCGGACAATCGGGTCGCCCTCGATCGCCCACAGCAACTCCCTTTCGCCCAGGACCACGGGCGCGTGATGCGGGTTGGTGAGCACGACGACAAGCGGGTACCCGAGGTCCCTGGCTGCTTTGAGCTGCGGCGCAGCATCGTGGATCTTGGCCCGGATCGGCTTCAGAAGGTCGTGCATGGAGCCAGGGATCACCGACTGGGTCGTCGCCGCGAACTCCTTGACCTCGCAGAGGCAGGTCTGAGCGCCGATCGCGACCAGGTAGTCGATGCGCCGGCCCGTCCCGAGATCTGGCTCGTGCTCCGGGATCGCGACACCACGTTCCGCCAAGTAGCGCTCGAACAGGAGATCGCCGTCGCTCCGTTGACCCATGGAACTGAGCGTAGCCGCGTCACTCTTCAGACCTTCCACGGCCGTGGCGGCCTACGTTGCGAGGCCGAGGCAACTCGCCGACTCCGAAGCGATGTCGCGCGCCTCATCGCCGCAGGACGGCGCGTGTGGGAAGAGCAAGGCGTATCCGAACGACGATCGCAAACTGCGGGGTCACCGCTGCGGGAATCGCGTTCTGGCCCAATCGCTCCCACTCTCGTCGACGTCACAGCCGGCAGTCCGCAAGCGCCGTGCGATCTCCCGCAGTGGGCCCTCCGTGTGGTCCAGACGGACCACGTGGCGCCCGTAAATGTCACTGAAAGGACGAAGCCTCCCGAGCTCGACGACGACCGTACGGTTCGGGTGCACGCCGAGCGCCATCCCCGCCTCGAAAAGCACGTTGGGGCGCGGCTGCGCCGTCGGCTGCGTCTCCTCGGGCGGGTCATGCGCTTGGCGGAACTCTTCCTTCAGCCAGCCTTCGTCGTCTGGAGTGAACAGGACGACTACGGCCTTGGCGATCTGGAAGGCGCCCTCCAAGACCTGGCCGACGTAGGGCGCGGCGCTGCCAGTGGCCGCGACGAGCGCGCTCCACTCTTGGGGAGCTAGCCCGAGGGCACGCAGGAAGTCGAACATCGCTCGCCGCGCCTCCTCGTCCCTGCCGTGGACCACCATGACCTTGCGGGGATCCGCACCCGTGATGGCGACAGGCGGCGTCGCAGCTGCCCTCGCGCGTTGTGAACCGACTGGCGAGTCGATCAGCTCGTCAGTCATGTCCTCCGCTCGTTCCGCGGCACGCCACTCGTCGCTCGGACCACCGAGCATCAGGACGCTTGATTCTGCGTCCTCGCGCTGTATCTGCGGGATGAAAGACGCGATCGGAGTCGTCGACCGAGTGATGTATACGTGCTGAACGTCTGACCACGGAAGCTCCCGGCCCCTGATCGTGATGGGCTCCCCGGCGCGACGCGGTGCGAGGACGCGCGACTCGACCCATTCACGCGATCGGTCCACGGCGAGCACCTCCGCCTCGCCTTCGTCGCCTCGCGTTTCGACGCGGACATGCCAATACTCGTCCGCCATTGATCAACTCACCCTGGACGTCCGCGTAGAGAGTCGGCAGCAAAGGCTCGGTAGACATGACCGTCCTTGATGATCTGGTTGCGTTCGGCCCAGCGACGGAGCGCCAGCCTGATCGCGCTCAGGTCAGCGTGGACGCCGCGGTCGGCGAGAAGCTCACGCACGTCCGACGGGGACAACGGATGACCCTGAGCTTGCTTGACGAGGGTCAAGACGTTGGCCGAGAGGTTCTGCTCGACCTGTTCAGGCGCCGCGGCTGCAAGCTCCTCGATGATCTCCTGTGAGCCGGCGATCCCGGTCTGGGCAAACTGGCGCATCCGAAGTACTTGGCCGAGAAGCGCTTCCTCCATGTCGAGGCGCGCTTTTTCCTCGCGGACCTGCTCGAGCTCAGACTCGACGTCCTCCTGAGGCATCGCCGCCAGCTCGGCGAGAATGTGACGCTTGCGTGCCATTGGGCAGAGCGTATCACACGTGCACCTCCGTTTGAACTGTCTGATGCTTTGTCTGACGCGCCGCATGCTGCGCCGGATACCTCGCCGCGCCAGTGGTATAGACGGACCACGGCTGTATGGACCCTTTGACATTCTCGATATAGCGATATAGTCTATGCGCCGAATGGCTCATTACATGCACCATCCCGCAACCAAGCAGTCGACGCTCGGGATCAGCGCTGCGAACCGAGCCCTCCTCGAGCGGCTTCACCGCGACCTGCCCGGGGCGTTCGACGTCGAACACGCCTCGAGCGGCGCTCGGTCTCGAGGTTGACCGCACTCGCAAGCTTCTCGCGTATCTCGCTCGCCGCGGCTGGTTGTCTCGGGTGAGGCGCGGCCTCTATGTCGCTGTCCCGCTCGACACCCGCCGGCCGGGCGAATGGGTCGAGGACGCCTGGGTCGTGGCGGATCGGATATTCAGCCCGTGCTACATCGGCGGCTGGAGCGCATGCCAGCACTGGAGCCTGACCGACCAGGTCTTCCCGGACGGTCCTCGTCGTGACCGGGAAGAAGGTGCGCAGTCGCGATCGCCGGTGATCCAGGGCACTCCAGTTTCCGCGTCACCGGTCCGCTCGGAGGACAAGCTGTTCGGCACGACCCCGTCTGGCGTGGATCAGGCTCGCGTGCAGGTCTCTGATCCCACGCGCACCATCGTGGATGTGCTCGACGACCCTAGACTCGGCGGCGGCATGCGCAATGTGGCAGACGTCCTCCACGAGTACTTCACCGGGTGCACACCGCGACGACGAGCTGCTCGTCGTGTACGCGGACCGACTCGGCAACCGAGCCGTGTTCAAGCGGCTGGGCTTTCGTCCTCGAACACTTGCACGTCGAGTCGCCCGGTCTCGTGGCGGCGTGTCTGGAGAGGCGGAGCGCGGGCCTCGTTGCGCTCGATCCCTCCGTGGAGGCAAAGGGACAGCATCGTGCGGCGCTGGGGCATCCGAGCGAACGTCACTCTCGGGCGCGCCTGGGGGCGAGTGGTGATCACGCGCGCCGACATCGTTCGAACGGGTTACGGAGTGGGGCCTCACCGAGGAGGTCATCGAGAAGGATTACGTCCTCGGGTGGCTGCTGTGGGGGATCGGCACCGATCCGGACCCTCGCGGCGACCGTGGGTCTTCAAGGGAGGGACCTGTCTCAAGAAGTGCTACATCGAGACCTACCGCTTCTCCGAGGACCTGGACTTCACGGTGCTCCCGGGGGGTCCGTTCCGCCCCGCACGACATCGAGCCGCTCCTGGCCAGAACCTTGGCGCGCATCACCGACGAGTCGGGCATCGACTTCCCGACCCCGCCACGACTGCGTCTCCGTCCCAATGGGACCTCGACCGAAGGGCGCGTGTACTACATCGGCCCACGGCGGAGCCGGCAGCCGGCGGCGGCGAAGCTCGACATATCGGCCGACGAGGTTGTTGTGCGTCCACCGGTGCTGGAACGGATTGCCCACCCGTATCCCGACTCCTTCCCGGCCGGGGGCACGGTCCGTTGTTACTCCTTCGATGAACTGTTCGCCGAGAAGATCCGAGCGATGGCACAGCGGGGACGGCCGCGCGACCTGTACGACATCGTCAACCTCTTCCGGCGCAACGACCTCCGCATGTACCCCGATGCGATCCGTTCCGCGCTCGTCGAGAAGTGCGCCGCCAAGAGCATCGCCGTCCCGACAGCCGCTGACTTCGCTGGGCCTCGCCGCTGCTGGTCGAACTGGAGTCAGAGTGGGGCAACATGCTCGGGCACCAGCTCCCGGCTCTACCTCCACTCGCGCCGTTCCTGGAGGAACTGCCGGTGTCTGTTCGCCTGGCTCGACGGCGAGGTCGCCAGGAGGCCGCCGCCGGCGTCATCGCCTATGCGCGCGACGAGGACCAGTCGTGGTCCCCTCCGCCGAGCGTCGCGACGTGGCGGGCCGGGGTGCCCCTGGAGACGGTGCGCTTCTCGGCCGCGAACCACCTCCTGATCGAGCTGGACTACGACGGCCGGACTCGTCTCATCGAGCCGTACTCCCTTCGCCGCACCCGTGCTGGCAACCTGATCCTTCATGCCGAGCGTGCCGACGGCAGCGGCCATCGCAGCTACCGCGTGGAGAAGATCCAAGGCCTACGCACGACCACGACGCCGTTTCGCCCGCGGTTCCCGATCGAGTTCTCTGCCCGCGGGCCGCTGCACGCGCCCCCTGCAGCCAAACTGCGATCGCTTCCGCGCGCACGCGTTCGCGTGCTCCGCGGCGCCCGTCCCGGGAAACGTAACGAGTGCATACGCTGCGGACGCCATTTCCCGCACGCACGACGCAACTCGGCGTTGCGCAAGCACAAGGACGAGCAGGGGTACCCGTGTCCAGGAAGACGTGGGAGGTACGTCGGAGAACGCTTCAGCACCTGATCGCGGCGCGCTTCGGCGACCTGGCCCCCGCGCGGCGTTGCCACGTCTCGGTCGCTGTCCGAACTCGCGCGCAAAGACCCGGCCACCAGCAACGCGCGTCACAATGAGGTGATGAGAAAAGGCCCCGGCATTTACCTTCCGCGCTGGGAAGAGCGCGCGTCAGGACTGGTGTTGCCGCGTGGTGCTGAGCGGCTGGTCCCTCGCGACGAGGTTCCCGGCCAACCTTCTTCCGAAGGCCGGCCCTGTCGCCATCTCCGAGGCCCGGACTTCATGTCGCAGATCGAGGTCTTCGTCGATGAGGTCGGGATCGGCGGAAAGGAGAGCTCCCCGCGGAGCTGATGGAACTGGTGAGTGAACTCCCGTTCGAGCCGGCCATGCTGGTGCTGGCCGAAGCAGCAGGCAAGGCATTTGAGCTCCACGGTGACCGGGAGGCCGAGCTGGATCTCGCCCGAGCGGTCTACAGCCCCGAGGTCTACGAGCGGATAGCCGACTTCTTCGCTCGCCACTCCAACGCCGAGCTCTGGTCCGAGCAGCAGGTGTTCATCATGCAGCGGTTGGTCATCGAATATGCGCGGAAGGTGCCCTCGCCGATGGCATGGGGTATGTCGAGCAGCACCTTACGACCGCCGGAATCATTGCGGCCGGTC
Organism: uncultured Solirubrobacteraceae bacterium; assembly: GCA_963822245.1. Taxonomy (GTDB): domain Bacteria; phylum Actinomycetota; class Thermoleophilia; order Solirubrobacterales; family Solirubrobacteraceae; genus Palsa-744. Next base: position 313,771 of record CAWGGR010000002.1, on the reverse strand, counting down.
CCTCATCAGCGCCGCCGTCAAGTCGCTCGTGAGCAGAGCCGCGACGTCGAGGACTGGCTCGCTTTCTTTGTGCAGAACGGCGCCTATAACGCCAGCGCGGCCACTCGGAGGCTCGACTCGGCGCGGAGCTGTACACCCGCGTCGCTCGCAAGCCGGAGATGGCGGAGCCCGCATGCCCGCTAGACGAGTGGATGCAAGAGGACTACGGCTTCACAATCGAAGAGCAGCTCACGATCGGCTTTGCCATGCGGCGATGACGAACACTTGGAACGAAGACACCGCGGCCGGACGCGCCCGCGGATCCCCGCCGAGCACCTTGACGACCTGATCGCGAAGCTAGGCTGGCCGAGCGCAAGCGCGAGCTGCTCGATCTGATCTCTGCTGAGAGGGAGGTACTCGTCGCAGAGTTCGCGGAAGCCGGCACCGATATCGAGCTGCTCGCGTGGAAACGCGACCACTCATGCGTCACCCGTTTTTGAGAGCCGAGGACGGCAGCCTTGTGTTGCTCTCACCGCGCTCGATCCAGAGCTGGCTCACCGAGGGGTTTCATTACCGCCTCCTCCTTAGCGCGCAGAAGCGCTCCGCTAGCGACCCGAAGGCAAGACGAGCCGCCGCTACACGGCCTACGCGGCCAGCTGCTGGAGGACTATGTGCTCGGGATCGTCCGCTCGAGCTACGGGAACGTCCGGTCGGAGGCGGCGCGTCTATGGCGAGCAGCCGTACCACGGCAAGGACGGAGAGGCCATGACCTCCGACGTCGCCGTCGACCTTGGCCTCGATCTCGTCCTGATCGAGGCTTCTGCTCTGGCTGCGTGCTGACACGCTCCTGAGCGGCTCTGCCGAGAGTGTCGGCGAAGACCTCAAAAGGATGCTGTCGCAAAGATCATCCAGCTCGATGGTGCATCGATGCACTGTTCTCGGCGACGCACAGATTCCGGTGGCAGCCGGCGAGTCGATCTGAGCCGCGTCGAGCGCGTCTGGCCGGTCGTGGTCAGCGCTGGCGCGATCGTGCAGAACGGCCTCGTGTCGGCATCACGTCCGCGAGAAGACGTCCAGGTGTCTGCAGGCGAAGGTTCAGCCGCCGACGCTCCTTGACCTCGAGGATTTCGAGCAGCTCCTTGGGCTTGTCGAGGCGGACACAGTCTCAGCGCCCTTCTCGCCGGCAAGGCCAACGGCCCTTACCGAGATCTCGAACTCGCGGTCTACCTCAACGAGGGGATCGGCGCACCCCGCGAGCGACCGCGTCCCGCAAGGTTGAAGAGGCCTGGCAGGCGGTGATCGACGGCGCAGGCGATGATCGACTTCACGCAGGCATCGTTGCCGAGGAGAGCGATACTCCCAAGCCGCCACCATAACCGTTCATCCTGCGTTTACTCGCGCTCGGGGTCACGCGGTTACCAGCCGCTCGAGCGGCGCTGCCGATCTCGGCGCCGCCTTCCTATGGGATGGCGATGCGTTGGTCAGCTTTTCTTTTCGCGAGCTTCCGCGCTCCCAGGTGCGCACTTCGCCCACGCTCGTCACCCCATACCGCGCTCTGATGCCGCTCAAGTGGCATCCGGCGTAAACGCGCGGCACTCCGGATACTCCTGGCCAGCGTGCTCATCTTCGTCGCACCGCTCTTCGCGCGGATTCGCCCGTCCTTGTCTTGTCTCGCCCGTCCAAGCCACCCTTGCCAGCCATGTGAACACCTCCGTCATAGCTCCGATTCTCCAGATCCACGAACACTCTACCTCGGTGCCCGCACCGACCCGTAGAGGCTCGCGCAACTACCCGGCTGGCGCGCCCACGACGCCCGCGATCTCATCCGCGATCTCTTGGACGGTATATGTCGCCGTGCTCAGCGCAACCTTGTCTGCGAGCGACGCGCTGTAGCCGAGGACCTCGTCCTTCGTGATTTCGTGCCATACGGGGAGGATGCGCTGCCGGCCAACCATCTCAAGTGCGACGAGGCCGTCGAGCTCGTACTGGCCAGTTCTTGCGAAGAACGGTGCGAGAGGATGACCAAACCGAACCAGCTGCCGGCTAGGCTGTCGATCTTTCGCCGCAGCTGTCGCCGACCCGGAGCTCGAACTCGTCGTACCAGACGTTCACGCCGCGCTCCCGCAAGGCCTTGACCAGTCCGCGGACGATGCCTTCCTTGTCCTCTCGCGTGCGAGATAAAGAGTCGTACTCGTCGACATTGGCCTCCGACGTCTCCGGTTCAGCGTCGACGGTGTCACGGATTATCGACTGCAGACTCGGCTGTCTATAAGCCTCATCTCAGCATCGCGCTCGGAGCATCCGGATGCTGTGGCGGACGCTCGTCACGTTCAAACCCGCGAGTGGATCACCCACCAATGCCGTCAGTGGATCGTGAGGAACGAGTCTGTTTGCGAGACCGCCGAAGTAGCGGAAGTTCCTCCGGACTTAACGACGGTGTTTGCGCTGTCGACGAGGAACACGTTGGGCCGCCGACAGCGAACTCAACATCCGTACGCACAAATCCATCGCCAGATTTTAGCGTCGCACCGACGAACATCTGTTCGTGCTCGCGCGCCAGCGTCTCTCGCGAGCCAACGCTTAGCTCGCGCCGCGCGACGTCCTCCGTGCGCAGTCCTAGCGCTACGACGACTTCGACGACTACAGCAAAGCGCTGCCAAGCGCCACACCGTGCGCTCCTCGATCCCACACGTTGCCACCCTAAGGACCAAACCACGACTCCAGACCGTCGTAGGACCGAACCTCCTGATAGCACGGACCTTCCCGATTCATGCAGCGTTTTGACCACAGCCGACCCAACGTAAGCGCGATTTGGCTCCTGCAGCGCCAAAAGCCCGCAATTCGCGGGCTTTTGAACAGCGGGGGACCGAGGAGTCGAACCTCGCGTTGCGGTTTTGGAGACCACCGTGTTACCGATACACCAGTCCCCCCGGGACCGCGCATTCTACGGTCTCATCGCGGCGCCTCGGCGCGCGCGCCGGCCGCTGCGCGCGCACGGCCGTTGCGGAGCGCACGCGCGCGCCGGGCGGGGCGCGCCATGGACAGCCCTCTCAACGCGTTTAGACGACGCGCCGCCGACTCAAGCAGAACCGGTGGCGTGCCGACAGGTTGCTAGGTCCGAGAACCCCTGTGTCAATGCACATCTTCCTTCAGATGCCGTCCAACGAGCGCCGCCGCCCCCGGCGGGGGGTGCGCACGCGGCCGGTCTCGGCCGCACCGCGGGTTGCACGGCCGGCGCGCAGCGAGCGCACAGCCGAGGACGGCTTCCTGCTCGTCGAGGTGCTCGTCAGCGTGCTGATGGTCGCGCTGATCGTCGTCGCGACGTTCAACGGCTTCGACGTCGCCGGCAAAACCGCGGCCGACGAGCGCTTCCGCGACCAGGCGACGCTGCTCGCCGCGCAATCGCAGGAGCAGCTGCGCAGCGAGCCTGCCGGAGCCCTCGACGCGCTCGAGAGCACGGCGCACAAATACACCAAGACGCTCGGCGGCACGACCTACACCGTCACCCAGGAAGCCAAACCGGTCGGCGCCTCCGGCAACACCACCGGGTGCAGCGTCACCCAGAGCTCCGCGCAGACCGCCGCGAACTTCCAGGTCAGCTCAACGGTGACCTGGCCGACCCAGGTCAGCGCCAAACGCCCCGCGGTCGTGCAGTCGAGCGTGATCACGCCGCCCACCGGATCTGGCATCGAGGTCGACGTCGTCAACGGATCCGGCGAAGGCGTCGCCGGGGTGACCGCACGAGCGACCTACACCCCGGTCGGCTCGGGCGCCCAGAACACGATCGAAGGCACCACCGGCAGCGCCGGCTGCGTCGTTCTCGCCGGCATCCAGTCGACTCTCGCCACCGTCACGATCGTCGAAAAAACCGGCTTCGTAACGCCGAGCGGCGCACTCACCGTCCCCCCCAAGGAACTGACGGTCGCGCCTAGCATCACGACCCATTACGAAGTCAAATACGCCGAAGCCGGCCGCATCGCCGCACACTTCACGTACAAAGGCGCGACCAGCTGGGAAGGCCTCGAAGTCAAGAGCGACACGTTCCTCGCGGGCAATCCCGAAAACATGAAAGTCCCGCCCGAATACGAGATCGGCAGCACCGCGTTCGCGAGCTGCGAAGGCAGCGAAGAACTCTCGAAGGCCGTGACCGGCACGTACCTGGCCACGAGCGAAACCGCCGCGTGCACCCGCTACCCGCACGGTGATCTCTTCCCGTTCTCGAACCCATGGGTTGTATACGGAGGCGACTGCGAAGCCAACAAGAACTCCGAAGGCACGGCCTCCGCGCTGGTCACGAGCGGAAACACCACGACCGTCGCCGTGCCGCTCTCCTACACCAGGCTGAGCGCGTACACGGGCAGCTCGAGCGCGAGCGAAGGCGAAGTGACCACGGAAGCCCTCGGCCCCGTCAAGATCACCAACAGCGGCTGTGCTTCCGCGCCGATCCCGAACAACTCGTGGGGCTTCGCCTACACCCACGAACAGAAAGAAACGCTGCCGGGCGGGCATCTCGCGAACCCCTTCCAGCCCTTCGGCAAATTCACCCTCTGCCTCGTCGACACCCACGTGACGCCCAACAAGCGCTTCACGTGGTCAAGCACCGACAGCTCCGTCGCCAACCCGGAAAAGCGGTTCTACCTCGGCCAGAAGACGGTCACGCAGCAGTCCGAACAGCGAACCGCGGAGAAAACCGCCGAAGAAAAAGTCAACAACGAAGAAGCGGCCGCGAAAACCGCCAAGGAAACCCGCGCCAGCGAAGAAACCGCGGCCAAAACCGCGAAAGAAAAACGCGCCACCGAAGAAACCGCGGCGACGACCGCGAAGGAAAAACGGGCGAAAGAAGAATCCGAAATGGCGACCGCGAAGACCGCTCGCGAAAAAAAAGAAAAAGAAGAACGCGAAAAATGGGCTTCGGAAGAATCGTCGAAAAAAATCAGCAAAGCGACTCGCGAAAACGACGAAAAAACTCAGACGACGAACCGCAAAACGAAAGAAACCGAAGAAGCCACCGCTAAATCCAAACGCAGCACCGAAGAAACCGAAGCCACAAAAGCCAAGGAAAAACGCGCGACCGAAGAAACAGCCGCGACGACCGCGAAAGAAAAACGCGCGAAAGAAGAATCCGAAGCCGGGCCCGCCAAAGAAGCCCGCGAAAAACTCAAAAAAGAACTTGAAACGACCAAAAAAGCGACCGAAGCCGAAGAAGCCAAAGAAAACGCCAGCGAAGTGACCGTCGAAGCGAAAAGCACATGCTGATGGGAACCCCCGCACTCCCGCCGCTCCGCGACCAGAGCGGCTTCACGCTCGTCGAAGTGCTCGTCGCGATGGTTACCGGCATCATCGTCACCGGCGCCCTGTTCGCGATCCTCGAATTCTCGACGGAGCAGACCGCCCGCGTCTCCGAGGTCGCGCAGGCGACCCAGGTCGGCCGCGGCGCGATGACGCACGTCGTCGACGAGCTGCACTCGGCCTGCCTGTCCAGCGGCTTCTCACCCGTCAAGTCCGGGAGCAACGCGACCAAGCTCGTCTTCGTCAACGGCTACTTCCCCGAAGCGATCAACGAAAAAACGCAGCCCGAATACGACTTTGTGCGCAAGGACACGATCGAATACAGCTCGGCGAAAGGCGAGCTCACCGACGCCACCGCGCTCGCGAGCGGCGAAGCGGAAGCCTCCGGCGAATACCCCTGGAAGGCCGCGACCACGGAGCTCCTGGCCGAAAAAATCAGCCCGGCCGAAGTCTCCGGCAAAGAAGAACCGATCTTCTCCTACGAAAAATACAACACGAAATCGGCCACCGGGAGCGGCGAAGCCGCCTCGACGCTGACGCCGATGACCGTCGCCGAAGTCGAATCGAAACCGGCCGAAGTCGCCGCCGTGCGGATCAGCTTCCGGACCTCCTACTACCACAAAGAAATCAAGCTCTCGGCCTCCAACGAAAAAGGGACGTCGGTGGACCAGACCACGCTGACGACGTTCGCGCTGGGCGCACCCAACTCCGAAGCCACGATCACAGCGGGGCCATGCGAATGAGGCTCCCAGCACGCACCCCGCGCGCCGGCGCCGAGGACGGCTTCACGATGATCATCGCGATCGGCGTGATGTTCGTCACGAGCCTGATGCTCGTCGCCGCCTTCACGGTCGCCAACGGCGAAATCCAGCTCGCGCACGACGACACCACGCAGAAGCAGGCCTACTACGCGGCGCTCGCCGGCATCCAGCAGTATGAGTACCAGCTCCAGTCCAACCCCGACTACTGGGAGACCTGCAAAGGGCTCGAAAGCACCGTGCCCGCGAAGGAAAAATCTGAAGAAGTCGAGCGCTACGTCGTGTCTCCGGTGACCGCATCGAGTGCTCCCGAAGGCTCGAAATGCACCACTGAAAGCCCTGCCACCGCGATGATCCAGACGAAGGGACCGTTTCAGAACACCTTCCGGATCAAGTCCGTCGGGGAAGTCACGGTCAACAGCAAACGCACCGCGACGCGCACCGTGATCGCGACCTTCGGCGTGACGAACTTCCTCGACTACGTCTACTACACGAACTTCGAAACGGTGGACCCCGGCCTCTACAAGGCGAGCAACGCGAAACTCGCTGAAGAGTGCGAAGGAAAGTACTACAGCGAATGGGTCGGCAAATACGAATGCCCGGCGATTCTCTTCAAACCTGAAGATCAGATCGAAGGCCCGCTGCACACCAACGACACCTCCGACGTCACCGGCGGCACGTTCGGGCGCAAAGGCCACGAACCGAAAGACAAGATCGAAATGTACGGCGGCACCTACGGCTCGGCCGCGGGTTGCAAAAGCAGCGCCACCTACTACACGAGCTCGGGCTGCTACACGACGAAAGAACAGCTCGTCGAAAAACTCGAACCGCCGCCGGACGACACCAGCCTCCAGGCGTACGTCGAACCGGAATACGAGTTCGAAGGCCGTACCGTGATCGAACTCAAAGGCAGCGAAATGCTGGTCCACTACCACAACTCGGAAGGCACCGAACTGTCCAAGACGATGAAACTGCCGCCCAACGGCCTCGTCTACGTCGAGGACAGCACCCATCATGCCTGCGAATACACATTCGAAGTCGAAAGCTCCGACACCGCGACCGAGACCGAACAGGAGAAGTACTGCGGCAACGTCTACGTGAGCGGCAGCTATTCCTCGTCTCTGACCGTCGCCGGGCAGGACGACGTGATCGTCAACGGCAACCTGTATCCGACAAGCGTCGCCGGGAAACTCGGCTCGAAACCCACCGGGACGACCGTGATGGGGCTGATCGCGAGCGACTACGTGCGCGTCTACCACCCGTGCTCCGGCGGCAAAAACGGCTCCGGCTCCTTCGCGAACCCGTGGATCTACGCCGCGATCCTCGCGACGAGCCACTCGTGGACCGTCGACAACCACAGCTGCGGCCCGAGCGAGGGCGAACTCAACGTCTACGGCGCGATCGCGCAGGACTACCGCGGAGTCGTCCTCGTCGGCTCCAGCGGCTACATCAAGAACTACGAATACGACGAACGCCTCGCGACCGACGAGCCGCCCTACTTCCTGGCGCCGCTGAAGGCCGGCTGGAAAGTCATCCGCGAGACCGCGCCGAGCGCGGGCTAGCCGCAGCGAGCCTCACTCCGGTCGAGCATTTCGCTCAGTGTGTGCGGGCGCCGATCACGCTGTCGATCTGTTCCCCGACCCGTGGCATGCGTTCGCGCACGACGCGCATGTCGTGCGCCGAGAGGCGGAAGCCGCGCACCGCGGAGGTCGCGACGATGCTCGCGTTGCGCTGCTCGCCGTCCTCGAGCACGGCGAGCTCGCCGAAGAAGTCACCCGGCCCCATCGTGTCGATCCGCTCGCCGTTGCGGATCACATCGACGGTGCCCTCCTCGATGACCATCAGCTCGTATCCGAAATCGCCCTGGTGCATGAGCGTGCTGCCCGCCGGCGCGCTGAACGCATCGACGATGCGCGCGAGCATCTTTCGTTCGCCCTGTGAAAGGCCTGTGAAAGGCCTTAGCTGTTCAAGTCGAGACTCATCCACGACGGCGGGCATTCTCGCACACGATCCAGCGCCACGGCTTTGAGGGCTCCACGCTGATCGGTAAACACCCCATGCGCGTCAGTTGGGCCGAGGTGCCTTGGCGCGTCCACGTTCTCTTGCAACATTGCCTACCGGGGTTCCTCGGCAAGGCGTTCGGCGGCATCGCGGGCCTCGTCGACCTCGAGGACCGTAAGGCGTGCGATCAACCCTCGCACCCAGACGAAGACCCATCCCTCGCGCTGTCGAAGGTGACCGGCGCCGCCGGCCGGACGACCGTTCTGAACGACCACTGCAAACACGACCCCATTGCCGAGGTCGCGGACTTCCTCAAGCCCGAACTCCAACTCCTCATACGTGCCCCACCAGCCCTCAATGAAGCTGCGAATGCCCGCCCGCCCCTCGAAGTGGTCCCCGAGCGCCCTCCCGTCGAAGGTCGCATCCTCGGCGAAGCTGCCGGCCACCGCATCGAGATCACGGCGACTGGCAGCCTCAAACGCCGCACGCGCAAGCTCAACCAGGTCGGGGGTCGTGGAGTCCTCAGCCATGCCAGGAAGTATCGCCCACGCGGGCGCGGCGTCGAGGAACAAGCTCAGATGAGGGAGTTCTGCCTATCCCCGTTCCTGCGCAAGCCGTTCGGCGGCGCTGCGGCCCTCGCCTGTGTCAACGAACGCGTTCACCCGCGCGACAAGTCCGTCCGCGAGGACCAGCACACGTGCGTCACGGAACTCGACCCACGCGCTGCTTCCGGCGAGCCGGGCACGCTGGAGGACGACGGCGAAGGCCACGCCGTTGCCCAGATCTTGAATCTCCTCGACCTCTTGCCCGTACTGCTCGTATGCCCCCAGCCACTGCTCGAAGAACGAGCGTATTGCCTCATGCCCCTCAATCACCTCGGCCCCACCCTTCGACATGTCCCAAACCGGGTTCGGGGCAAAGAGGCTCATGTCGGGCTCAATGTCCCGCGCGTTTCCGAGCACGACCGTCAACCACTGTGTGAGCAGTGCCAGGTCGAGCGTCGTGGGCTCCTCGGACATTGCACGGAGTATCCCGATCCCGACTGCTCCTCGCCGGCTGGCGGCGTCACCGCGGTAGACACGGCGGAGTGCCTGCCGGGGACAGCCTCAGACCTCGGAGTTGTGACACCTTTCCTCGGCGAGGCGTTCGGCGGCAGCGCGGGCCTCGTCGATGTCGAGCACCGTAACGCGCTCAACCAAGCCTCGCGCCCCGACGAAGACCCATCCCTCGCGCTGTCGAACCTGACCGGCGCTGCCAGCCGGACGACCGTTCTGAGCGACCACGGCAAACATAACCCCATTGCCGAGGTCGCGGACTTCCTCTAGCCCGTACTCCAACTCCTCATACGTGCCCCACCAGCCCTCAATGAAGCTGCGAATGCCCGCCCGCCCCTCGGCGTGGTCCCCCAGCGCCCTGCCGTCGAAGATCGCATCTTCGGCGAAGCTGCCGACCACCGCGTCGAGATCACGGCGATTCGCAGCCTCAAACGCCCTGCGCACAAGCTCCACCAGGTCTGGGTTCGTGGACTCCTCGGCCATGCGAGGAAGTATCGCCCACGCGGGCGCGGCGTCGAGGGATGGCCTCGGACCTAGCAGTTCGCCGTTCTATCGCTGTACGGAGACGGCGTCCCGACCGGTCGCTACTTATCGCCGGGATAGACGATTTCGGTGCGCTCAGGGTCTTGGACGGCGCAAGCGATCGCGTAGCCGTGGTACGAGTATGCGTTTCCTCCGTGTACTCGGGTTTCTCGGGGAATGAATTCGCCGTGGCGCTTGGCGGTGCGCAGCGCCCCATGGGGGGCGAGGTTGCGTGCGCGGACCCTCTGAGCACATGAGATCAAGGCCGGTACGCCGGTGTCCTTGGTCAGCAGGTAGTCGATCGTGCAGGTTCCGAACGCGGCGTTGCGCTCAACCCGACACCGGACGTCCAACTGTTCACCTGCGACCGTCTCCCCCCGCCCGGTCGGTTCGGCATCTCCTTCCGGGTCCCACGCGAAGCCGATGGGCCTCAACACGGTCAGGAACGTAGACACGCCGTACTGAAATGCCCCGCCTTTCGCGAGCTGCGCTTTCGGCGAAGCGCTGGCGGCGGGTACGGCGATCGCGGCTCCGATCACGATGAGCAAACCCAGTCCTGTCGCGTACCGCCGCATACCTATCAAGACTATTCGGCGTCTCGGAAGTTGCGCTCGGTCCGCCAGCCCCGAGGCTGGCGGGAAACGCAGCCCTGCATGGTCGTCCAGGGACAGGACGCTGTTGTGCGCAGGCATTCTGTGCCCTCGAGCAACCGCATCTGCGCTTTTGCGCGAGCAGGCGGGCGTCGCGGCGATGAACCAGCGCGCTCGTGCCTCGGGCGAATGCGGGCGAGGAATGCGGGCGAGAGGACTCGAACCTCCAAGGGCTTTCGCCCACCGGCTCCTAAGGCCGCCTGAGAGGCGCCGAGGCCAATAGATACGGGCGATTCGATAGGCCCCAGATCCCTCTATTGGAGCTAGATTCGGGTCAGTTTGTTACCCAAAGTGTTACCCACGGGTTGCTGTTACCCACGTGTTACCCACGGTGATACGATGCCCGCGTGACGCCCGATCTGCCCACGGCCGCGCTCACGGTTCGTGTCCACAAAGAGCGCCCGTTCTTCGAGGCGATGTGGCGTCAGGACGGGCTCCTGGTCAAGCGCCGCATCGGCCCGGCGTGGCTGACGCGGAACCCGCGCACGGGAAAGTGGGATCTACCCCGACGCGGCCGCGTCGCGCCCGGCCACTACGACGAGGCGCGTGCTCACGTCGCAGCCGCTGCACTCGTGGGCGCGCACGCGGCGGAGGCAGCCGAACATGAGCGCCTCGGTAAGGAGCGACGCGAACGCGGCGTGACGTTCGCCGCCGTCGCCGCCAGGTATCTGCGGTGGCTCGCTGACGTCAGGGGAGCCAAGCCCAGCACCCTGCGCGATCACGGCTACGTGCTCGGGCCCAACGGCCGAGTCCTCAGTGCACTCGGCGATCGCCCGGCCGCGAAGATCACGACCGCGGAGATCGAGGACCTGCTCACGGAAGTGGCTGCGGGGGCGTCCGCGCGCACCGTCAACAAGTACAGGGCAGTGATCAGCGCGGTGTTCGGATACGGCCAGAGGTCCACCACCTTCAACCTGCCGGCGAACCCTGTGCGAGGCGCCGACAAGCGCCGCGAGCCTCACCGCGGCGCACTGAACTATTACTCGCCCGCCGAGATCGAGGCGCTCGCCCGCGCGCTCGCAGCGGGACTGCATCGCGCACCGTCGCGGCCGGCGACCCGCGGCGCGAGCAACGCCACCGTTGCCGAGCCGACACAACGACAGGCTCAGGACCACCAGGACGCCGAGCTGGTGCGCGTCGCGAGCTATGCCGGCCTGCGACTTGGCGAGCTGCTTGCGCTGCGCTGGCGCGACGTCGACTTCGCCGGCCACGCGCTGACCATCGAACGCGCCATGAGCGCGGGTGTCGAGTCCTCGACGAAGTCGGGAAAGATCCGCCGCGTCCCGCTCGCGGACCAGGCAGCCGCCGCGCTCGACAGGCTCAGCCGGCGACAGCACTTCACGGCGCCGGAAGACCTCGTGTTCGTGAACGAGCTCGGACGGACTCTTGATAGCTGGGCGCTGCGGAGCCGCTTCAAGCGTGCGCGCGACGCGGCGAGCCTGCGCCCGCTGCGACTGCATGATCTGCGGCACACGTACGGGTCGCTGCTCGCAGCCGCCGGTGTGGATCTCGTGACGATCCAAGCCGCGATGGGGCACAGCGCGCTCGCCACCACCTCGATCTACCTGCACGCACGGCCGGCCTCAGAGCAGGCCCAGGTCTTCACGCGCGCGTTTGAGTCGAGACCGACATCGCTGGAGGACGTTCCCCACCCGGGCGCGCCAGTGGCTACCGTCGATCCGTGACCACGAACGCGACCGACTTCGCGTTCGCCCAAGGTTTGCGGCCGACCGTCGCAGCCCGGTCCACGGCTCATTACGGCGTTGTTGTAATGATTGCGCTACATTACAGATAGCTTGTAATGACTCAGGTTTCGGGAAAGAACCCCTACCGGCCGGGCGTCGGCGTGCGCCCTCTGTATCTGGCTGGTCGCGAGGCGCCCCTGCGACGCTTCGCTGCGATGCTGCGCGCGGCGCCCGAGCAGCAGGCGAGCATGCGGGTGACCGGTCTGCGTGGCGTGGGCAAGTCCGTCCTGTTGGAGGAGTTCGCTGACGATGCACAGGAGCTTGACTGGGAACCGGCGCTCCTTGAGCTGCAGCCGTCACACAACACCGATGAGGCGCTGACGGCGGTGCTCGGGGCGCTGCTCGAGCGCACGCGCCAGCGCCTCTCGCGCCGCGAGCGGCTGCGCTCGGCTGCCGGTCGTGCGCTGCGGGCCGCCAGCCTGTCCTTCACCTGGGAAGACGTCTCGCTCGGGATCGCCTTCGGGTCACAGCGTGAGGAGGACCTCGCGCGCGACCTGTTCGCCACGGTCGAGCTGGCCCGCGCCAAGGGCCGGGCCGGAGTCGTCCTGCTGCTGGACGAGGCTCAGCTGGTGCGCGACGAGCGCGACCGCCACGGCGAGCACCCATTGTCGCTGCTGATCGCGCCGGTGGTCGCGCTGCAACGGGCAGAGCTGCCGCTCGCCCTGGTCCTCTGCGGCCTGCCGACCCTGACCGGCAACCTCCAGAAGGCCCGCTCCTACAGCGAGCGGCTCTTTCGCGGCGAGGACATCGACTCGCTCGCGCCCGAGGAGGCGATCCAGGCCTTCATCCGGCCACTCGAGCAGACCGCCCGCCGGGCCGACGCCAAGCTTGCAGAGACGGTCGTGAACGAGGTCGAGGGCTACCCCTACTTCCTCCAGCTGTGGGGATCGGAGCTGTGGGAGGCGGCGGACCTCGCCGGCGTGGACCGTTTCACCAGCAAGCTGCTCGTCGCCACCCACCCCGACATCTACGGGCGGCTCGACCGCGACTTCTACGAGCCGCGCATCGCAACGCTGACGCCCGCGGAGCAGGACCTCCTCGCCTCCTCCGCCGCGTGTCCCTATCCCCCGCTGCGCTCGGCCGAGCTCAGCAGCGCATCCGAGAAGACGCCCGGAAACGTAAACGTCCTGCTCGGCCGCCTCGTCGATGCCGGCGCGCTCTACCGAATCCGCAAGGGCGAGTACGCCTACACCGCACCCAGGTTCCGTGACTACCTGCTCCGCCGGGCAGCCCACTGAGACACGCAGGCAGGGCGCGCGTCAGCGTCGCTCCCATGTGGGGATACCGTGACCCCCGTGCTGCTGCGATGCACCAGAGGATTCCTAAAGCTGGTCGGCGACCGGGCCGGGACGCTCGTTGAGGCCGAGCCGGGCATCGATGACTGGTATGCCAACGTGTTCGTCATCGAGCGGCGCAAGTGCCTGCTGCTCGTCCATGCGGACACGCTGTTCTCCGTCCTCGACACCGACGTCCGCGTAGCGCAGCTGGATGATCTCGGCCTTTGCGTCGCGACGCTCGTCGTCGATGCGCTCGCCTCTGAGGGGCTCGCCGGCACGACACTCGGCCCGGTGGACCCGTCCGGTGTGTTGGTCGCAAGGACCGCGAGTCGCAGCGTGCTTGGCCACATGAACGAGATGATGTTCGAAGCGCAGCATCTCATTGCGCAGGAGGGCGGCCTACGCCACACCGATCTCGACGGCGTGAACCGGCGGTTGCGTCGTGGGCTTCATCGGCGGGGCGGCGACTATGTCGTGCCGCTCGAGCTCGCCGCCGCACGCCCGGCCTGACACCCCATCCAGTTCGCCGCGCGGATCCGGCGCAACACCGTCGTCGAGCGAAGCCAGGAGTGTCCGACTCGAGCCCACGGCTGATCGCGCAGCGCCGACTACGCCCTCTCGACACGGACACGCCCGCAACCGGGCTCGAAGCAGTAGTCGACGAGGTGGGGCCCAGCGCTGCTCCTCCTCGTCTCCCGTGCGATAGCCCGTGCCCGAACCAGCGGGACGCTCGCATCCGCATCAACGCAGCACTCTGGGCAGGGCCCGGGAACGGCCGCTACGAACTACCGCCGTTGAGTCGGGCGACCAGTTCGAGCATGGCGTCAAGGGCTGCCTCGAGCGGCTTGGTATCGCGTTTGATCTTCGTGAGGAGAAGGCCGCCCTGCAGCGCGGCTAGCAGCGCGAGGGCGAGGGCGTCGGGGTCGGTATCGGGCGGGATCCCGCCTCGTGCTTGCATCTCTCGGAGGCCGCTCTGGATGGTGGCTTCCCATCGTTTGAAGCCCTCGGCGACGTGGGCTCTTGCGTCGGGGTCGGTCTCGGCCAGCTCGCCTCCGAGAGAGCCGATTGGGCAGCCGCCGATGCAGTGGTGCTCGCGCTGGGCCGCGATTACGAAGTCGCGCCAGGCTCGGAGGCCCTCCAGGGTGCTGAAATCGAAGTTCTCCTGGCCGCCGACCATTGTGTCGGCCTGGTGGTCAACCACCGCCCAGACCAAGGCCGTCTTGTCCTCGAAGTAGTGGTAGAGCTGCGAGCTTGAGACGTCCGCTGCCGCGCGTACGTCCTCGATCGTTGTGTGGGCGACGCCCTGCTGGAACATCAAGCCGGCCGCCGCGTCGACTATGCGCTGCCGGGTCTCCTGGCCCTTGCGCGTCAACGGACGAGAGGAGGGGCTAGTCGTGCTCACATCGCAGATTCTACCAGCAGAATGGAGCGCACGATCCATTTGGTGTTAGAGTGGAGCACGCGATCCATTTTGAGGGTCGCGGACAACCACTCAAAGGGAGAACGCGATACATGTCATTTCAAGGCAAGACCGCCCTTATCACCGGTGGCACCTCCGGGATGGGTATCGGCGTCGCACTGTCGATGGCCGAGAAGGGCGCGTCGGTGATCATCACGGGTCGCGATGAGACCCGCGGCGCGAGCACCGTCGAGAAGATCCAGGCGGGTGGGCACGATGCGCAGTTCATCGCCGCTGATTTCTCTGAGATGTCCGAGGTGAGGCGCATCGCTGACGCCGCAGGCGAGATCGATGTCCTTGTCAACCTTGCAGGCGTTGCGGCGATGGGGCCAACGATTGACACCGACGAGGCGGCGTTCGACGAGCTGTTCCAGATCAACGTCAAGGCGCCGTTCTTCCTCGTCGCCGCGCTCGCCCCCAAGATCGCCGCCCGCGGCGGCGGATCGATCATCAACGTCTCCACGATGGTCGCGAGCTACGGCCAGCCAGGCTTGGGTGCCTACGGCGCCTCGCGCGCCGCGATCGAGCTGCTCACCAAGGCGTGGGCTGCCGAATTCGGGCCGCAAAACGTCCGCGTCAACGCGGTCGCTCCCGGTCCGACATTGACCCCGACATTGGAGACGAAATTGGCAATGGCCGAAGAGTTCGCCAAGACGATTCCGCTCGGCCGGGTCGCTGACGTGCACGAGCTGTCCGACGTCATCACGTTCCTCGCGACCCCGTCGGCCGCCTACATCAACGGCGCGATCATCCCCGTCGACGGCGGCCGCCTCGCGATCTGAGAGGGCCTGCACAGCCGCACCCCGGATCACCAATGACCATGTCTGTACCTAAGGAGCCAAGCACTCAAATGCAGACCACCGCAGAAAAGACCGTGTTGATCACCGGCGCCAACGTCGGGCTCGGCAAAGAGATCGCCCGGCAACTGGCATTACGTCCCGAGACCGGTCGTATCTACCTGGCGTGCCGCAACCAAAACCGAGCGGAAACGGCACAGGCCGAGCTCGAAGCGGAGACCGGCCGGCGCATCTTCGACATCGTTCTCATGGACGTTGCCGATCCGGGCTCGGTCCGCGCCGGCCTGGCGAACATCGACGGATCGCTCGACGCGGTGGTCATGAACGCCGGCGGAATGGGCGGCAAGACGCCCATGGCCTTGACCGCCGACGGGGCCACTTACATGTTCGCGCAGAACGTTCTTGGCCACGTTGTCCTCCTCGAGACGCTCCTGGCCGAGAACCGACTTGGCGAGGTGGCGGTCTTCGCCGGAAGCGAGGCAGCCAGGGGAATCCCGAAAATGGGGTTCAAACGGCCGTCGTTTGACTCAAACTCCGCCGACGAGCTCGCCACTGTCATCGACGGCAGCTACTTCGCCGGCGGCAAAGCCGACGTCAATTTGGCCTATGGGCAGGCCAAGCTGATCGGCATCCTGTGGATGGCCCACCTGGCCCGTCAACACCCCGACCGCCGATTCATCTCCATGAGCCCCGGCAACACCACCGGCACCCAAGCACCCAACGACCTCGCACTACCGCTGCGCATAGCTGCCAAGTACGTCATGCCCCGCCTGGGCATCGCCCACAAGCTCGACGTGGGCGCGAAGCGACTGGTCGACGGAGTCACCGACCCGACCCTGTCCAGCGGCGTGTTCTACGCCAGCAAAGGGGAAGTCCTCAAGGGTCCCGTGGTCGACCAAGCAGACATCTTCTCCGACCTGGCCGACCCGTCGTTTCAGGACCACGCCAACGAGGCCATCCACCGCTTCATCACCTAAAGCTTCTCTGCCGTCGAAAAACCAGGGCAACTCACTGTTTCAAAGCCGATTGCATCCGTACCGCAGCCGACGGCCTTCGGGCCTAACTACAGATTGGAGAAGGCAATGACCATCAGTCTGATCGAGCCCCAGGAGCTCCCGAAGGTCCCCTTCCACCGGCAGGTCTCGATCGCCACTGGATCGACGCTTGTATTCATGGCCGGCCAGGTCGCTTGGGACGCGGACGGAACGTTGGTCGGCGAAGGTGATCTCGCCGCGCAGGTCGAGCAGTGCTATCTCAACGTCGGCGCGGCCCTCGCCGCGGCGGGCGGCTCGTTCGACAACGTCGCGAAGCTGACCACCTTTATCGCTGATTGGAGCATGGACAAGATGCCTCAGGTTGGAGAGGGCCGGGCTCGTGCTCTCGAGACACTCGGAGTTCCTGCGCTGCTCGCACCGGGCACACTGATCGGCGTCGCCGCGTTGTACTCCCCTGACCTCTTGGTCGAGATCGAGGCCATCGCTGTGATCGACTGATGCAGGGAAGATGGACGACCGCGACCCGGCTGCCGGGCGGACGGGACGGCAATCTAGACTTCCACGAGCCGGCCCACACGGTCTACCTGCTCTTCGCGATGTCGGGCCGAGTCACGATCGCCGAGGCCGAGCGGCCTGCCAAGAAGCCAGTGCGTCGCGGGCACCGTTAAGGGTTCCGATTAGGTGAGATGCGCTCCGGTGTGTTGTCGCGGGCTGAGACGGCGAATTGGTAGTAGATCAAGCCGAGGCGTGGATGACCGCCAGTTCCTTATCGACAAGGATCTTCAGGGGACCTCGGCGCCCAAGGCGATGTCGAAGCCAGCGCCGTTGCGTGCCAGGCCAACCAGGAGAATGCCGGCCCACTCAAGGACGTAGGCCATCTCGAGCCCTCCTGCGTCGAGGGGACGCATGTCCAAGCTCTCCAGAAACCCCGCTACACGCGTCTTCGCCTCGGCGCTGTCGCCGGCGAAGAACGCGTCCAGGGGCTTGTCTTCGGCGAGGACGCCACGGAGGATCGAATTGAATGCCTTCACGACGTGTGCGCTGTCGGGAGCGGCGGCGGCGACCTGTTGGGAGACCGAGTTGCCCGCGGTGGTCACGAGTCCACTTGCCTCGGCGTTGAACGGGTTGGTGATGTCGACGAGGATCTTGCCGGCCAGCGCATCGCCGTAGTGCGCGACCACTTCAACGGCGCCGGCGTACAGGACGGCGACGATGACGATGTCACCCGCCGGCCGTGCGCCGAACGTGCCGATGGTCGCTCCGTTGCCGATCTCCTCGGCAAGGGCCTGAGCCTTGGAGGTGTTGCGGCTCATGAGCTCGACGGTGTAGCCGTGCTTCGCCGCCCGGGTGCCGATGGCGCCGGCCATGTTGCCTGAGCCGATGATGCTGATGGTGCTCATAACGTGTGCTCCTTTGTTGTGAGTGGATCATTTGGTCGTGGGATACTGCTGGCGTGCTGGGCGGGGGTGTCAACGGTTCGCCGGCGCCGAGGTGTCAGATCGGCCCGCTGACGAGAACCCGCGCGGCGCTCAGATCACTGTGGCGCCGCCGTCGGCAACCAACTCCATGCCGTTGACGTAGCTCGAGTCGTCCGAGGCGAGGAACAACGCGACCGACGCGATCTCCTCAGGGCGCCCCATCTCTCCCCGCGGGATCACGGACTCGAAGACCGCCTTCATCTCCGCGGACATCACCGCCGCCATCATCGGCGTTGCGACCTGGCCGGGGGTCAGCACGTTGACCCGGATCTTCCTGTCCCTCAGCTCGGACACCCACACCCGTGCGTAGGCGGGCAGCACGGCCTTGCTCGCTGCATACACACTCCAATCGGGGTAGCCCCGAAGCGAGGCGTTTGACCCGGTCATGAAGATCGAGCCTCCATCGTTGAACAGCGGCAGAGCCTTCTGGACGGTGAACAGCGTGCCGCGGGCGTTCAGCGAAAAGGCGGCATCGAACTGCTCCTCGGTGATCTCGCCGAGCCTGCCCTGCTCGCCCGCCCCGGCACTCGCCCACAAAACGTCGACCGCTCCCTTCTCCTGCCTGACCGTCTCGAACAGACGGTCCAGATCTTCGAGATTGGCCGAATCGCCCTGCACGCCGGTCACGTTCCGGCCGATCTGCTCGACGGCTTCGTCCAGCACGTCCCTCCGTCGGCCCGAGATGAAGACGTGAGCTCCTTCGTCAACGAACAACTTCGCACCGGCCAGCGCCATACCGCTTGTCGCGCCCGTGATCACCGCGACCTTGCCATCAAGCTTTCCCATGAGGACTCCATTCGATCGGTGGTTCCGATGTTATGTACACCGCTCCGAGTGCTTAACGTACCAGGTTGCAAGCTATGCACACCGAGCGGTACCCTTCTGGGCTACGCTAGGCCTATGACAGAGTTGGATAAAGGGCCGCGAGGCCTGCGCCGCGGCAGGGGCGCGCGAGAGCGCATCCTCACTGCTTCGCAGCAACTGTTCCGCGATCAAGGCATCAACCGCACCGGCATGGACCAGCTCTGCGCGGTGGCAGGGGTGTCCAAGCGGACGCTCTACCAGCACTTCCCGGCAAGGACGATCTGATCGCCGAGTACCTACGCCGATTCGATCCCGGCATCCTGCCCGAGGTCTTCGACCGTACCGACCTCACACCCCGCGAGCGGCTCCTCGCCGTGTTCGACATCCACTCGCCCCTGTGTCCGTTTATCGGAGCGGCCGTCGAGATTCAAGACCCGGGCCACCCGGCACGCCTGCTCGCCCGCGACTACAAGCAAGCCTTTGCCGCCCGGCTCACCGATACCGCCCGCGAGGCCGGTGCCGCCGACCCCGAGCAGCTCGGCGAGCAACTGGCGCTGCTCCTGGATGGCGCCTCGGCCCGAGGCCGAGTCCTCAACACCGACAGCTTCTCCAGTGCCGCCGCCATCGCAGTCGTCCTCGTCGACAATGCCCTCCCCACGGCAGCGCCGCCGGCCGGCGCGGGCGCTGTCGACGCATAGTCGCCTCTTTAGTGATTGAGGGCACCGTGCCTCAAATTGGTACGAATCGGCCTCGCGGCCACGCAGACCAAACTGTGCCCTCTAAACGAAAGCCCGGCGGCGCCCGGCGTCGTACTCGACGGCTGCCGATCTCGCGCCGGTGGAGGAACCGCACGAACAGGTGGCTCATGGCCCGGTTACGGCCGCCCGGAGGGACCTGAAAGGGACCGATGGGTGTGCCGTGTATCTGGTCTGCCTGGGCTGTTCGCTGTTGGCTCGTGGCGTCGGGGTGGGCTGTCGTCGGTGAGGCTTCGGTCGGTGGTCTTGGCGGTAGTCGGGCGGCGCGGAGGGGGTTCGTGTGGCGCGGGCAGCGGTGAAGTTCGATGGCCGGTTGGGGGTGTTTGGGGTCATGAACCGGTGTGGAGAGACGCAGATCTGAGATTTGTTGGCCGCGACCGGGCGTTCGCGCTCATTAACCGGTGTGGTGAGCGCGTCGAGCATCGGTGCCGCCAAGGGCGGCGGGTACGCCAGGTATCTGGAGGCCAAGACCGATCGCGCCCGAGCGCGGCGACTACTACCTCACACCCGACGGGGAGCTGACGCAGGCTCCGGGCCGTTGGCTCGCCGACCCCGAGACGCTCGACCGGCTCGGGATCGACCCGGACAGTCCGGTGGCCGGCGGGGATTTCATCTCGCTGATGGAGGGCCGGCACCCCGGGACCGGCAGGTTCCTGCGGCCGGAGGGCGCTGGCGGTGGTCGGGGCGGCGGGATCGATGTGACGTTCAGCGCCCCGAAGTCCGTCTCGACGGTGTGGGCGCTGGCGGAACCGTGGCAGCGCCAGGAAATCGAAGCCGCGCACGCCACTGCGGTTGAGCAGACCGTGGGCTATATGCGCGAGCACGTCCCGGTGGTCCGCCGCCGGTATAGCGGTCAGGTGGTCGAGGAGCCCGCGAAGGATCTGATCGCCGCGGAGTATCAGCACACCACCGCCCGCGGCGTGGCCGGCGGGAAGGCGCCTGATCCGCAGCTGCACAGCCATGTCGTGATCACCGGCGTAGTCCGCGAGGATGACCGTCTGGTCGCGACCTGGTCTCGGCCGGTGTTTCGCTCGGCTCGTGAGCTGGGTGCGCACTACCGTGCCGCGCTCGCGCACGAGCTCGCAGACCGCGGCTATGAGATCCAGCAGGCCACCGGCAAGGACGGCAAATACTTCGAGCTCGCCGGAGTCCCCGAGGGTTTGCGTGAGGCGTTCTCCGGCCGCTCCCGCGAGGTCGCAAGGGCCGCCGAGCGTTTCCGAGCAAGGACGGGACGTGAGCCCAAGCGCGGCGAGCTGCGCGACCTCGCGTTGGAGAACCGGCGAGCGAAGACCCTCACGACCCGACGCGACTTGGAGCGGGTGTGGCGCGAGACGGGCCGTGAGCACGGGTTCGGCGCGGGGGAGGCGCTGCAGCTCCTCGCCGGCCCCGAGCGCCCGAAGCCAGAGCGGGCGATCGAGGATCGCGTCGAGGCGCGACTGGTCGAGCATCACGCGGTGTTCGACGCGAAGGACCTGCGGACAGTCGTGTTCGAGCAGGCCGCCGGCGAGATGTCCCCCGAGCACGCACTCCAGGTCGCGAAGGCGATGGTTCGTGACCGGCGTGTCCTGACGCTGGAGGGCGGACGGATGACGACGCTGGCTGTCCGGGCGCAGGAGCAGGCGATCGAACGCCGCGCCCAGCAGCTCGCCGCTCCCGGCGGCAGGGACGTCGGCGAGCGCTCACGCACACGGGCGATCAGCGAGGTCGCAGAGCAGCTCGCCGGCACCGCCGACCGCCGGAGCAGACCGCAGCCCTCAGAGCCGATCACGGGTGATGAGCGCCTCGCGGTGCTCGTCGGCCCCGCCGGCACCGGGAAGGGCGTCGTCATCGACATGGCCGCCCGGGCGGAGAAACACGCCGGCCACCACACGATCGGCGTCGCCGTGTCCGGCTCAACCGCAGAGCGACTCGGAGAAACCACACCGGCGCTTGCGGGCCGCACCTCGACGATCGACGCTCTCATCGCCAGGGCGGAGGCCGGGACCGCGAGGATCGGCCCGAACACGACCGTGTTCCTGGACGAGGCCGGGATGGCCGATCATCGCCGCCTGGACGCCCTCACCCGGCTCATCGACGAGTCAGGGGCGAAGCTGGTCGCGGTCGGTGACGGCAAGCAGCTCCCCTCGATCGGCCCGGGCGGCATGTTCGACCGCCTCACCGCCCACGCCCGGTCGGCGGAGCTCGCAGACATCCACCGCACCAGCGACCCCGAGGAGCGCCAGGCATGGGCCGCGCTGCGGCGCGGGGAGCCCGAGAAGGCGATGGCGCACTACCAGGCCGCGGGCCAGCTGTTCTTCATGGACGACCGGCGAGCAGGCAGGCGAGGCAGCCGTTCAGCGGTGGGCAGAGCTCACCAAGAAACGCCCCATCCGCAGCCGTCGCGCTGATCGCCGACAGCTCGAACGTGGAGATCGACCGGCTCAACGCCCGCGCCCAACACCTCGGGCGAGCGCGGCGAACTCGGGGCGCCGAGGTCCAGCTGCCACACCAGCACTACGGGCTGCGCGAGGGCGACCTCATCACCTTCACCGCCCAGCACCGCCATCCAGGGCAGCCGCGGGTGGAGAACGGCACCCGCGGCCAGGTCACCAAGATCGGCGGGAACAACGACGTGACCCTGATCCTGCTCGACGGCTCCCGGCCGCGAGCTGCAGCTCGCCGGCAAAGACCTGGAGAACGTTCGTCTCGCCTACGCCCAGCACGTCTACCGCCAGCAGGGCGCGACCGTCGACCGGTCCGTCGTGCTGACCGGCGGCTGGCAGACCAGCAAGGAGAGCGCCTACGTCCAAGCAACCCGGGCGCGGGACGCGACCGAGTGGTTCCTCGCCCGCGACGAGCTCGGCATCGACGGCCAGGACGACCGGCGCGTCATGCGCCTCGCGCAACAACTCCGCATCAGCCGCCGGCAAACACCATCCCTCGCCCACCGAGAGCTCGCGGACCCCGACTGGGGACCCGGATACCACCCCACACACCGGCTCATCCCTCCCCGCTCCACGCCCTCGGCAGAGCAGCCCGGCACCTCGACAGACAGCCCGCCCGCGACGCGCCAGGACCCGAGCGATGAGCGCCCAACCACGAGAAACCCGGCATCCTGAGCCGGCTGGGCGACTGCGCCTCACCGCCACCGACGTGATGACCGTCAGCGAGGTCTCAGACCTCCTGCACGTGCCGGTCTCGACGATCGCGGACTGGGGCCGGCGAGGCCTGCTCCCGAGCGTCAAGATCGGCCGCCGCAGGCTCTACATCAGGCCGAAGATCGAAGCTCAGCTGCTCGACGACGCGGACGCGCAGCGTCTGCAATAGCTCCGCCGTTTGTTACCCACGAGTGTTACCCACGGCGATTCGCCGCTGTGGCCGTCGGCGGGGCCCCAGGTTGAATAGCATCTATTTGCAGGGCTTTTCTTCGATGCGGGCGAGAGGACTCGAACCTCCAAGGGGTCTCCCCCACCGGCTCCTAAGGCCGGCGTGTCTGCCAGTTCCACCACGCCCGCGCGGGCCCCGGAGCCTATCTCGCGTGGCCGTGCCCGTCCGCTGCGGGCGCAGACCGGCGCGGCACTCGCGCGGGTCAGCCCCGATGGGCGGCGTTTCGCGCCACGCGGGCCGCGTGAGCTTGTATCGTCAGGCTCGCGATGTCCACGACACCGATGCGGGATACGAAGGCGGGCGTGATCATCACGCACCCGAACCGCGACAAGCCGGTCGTGCAGGGCACGCGCGCGGCGGTGATTCTGCTGCTGCTGGTGAGCGCCGCGCTCGTCCTGATCGTGACGATCGGCGGCTGGCGTGTCCTCGAGGGCGCTCGCGCGATCCAGATCGCCTACATCGTCTTCTACCTGATGCTCGCGTTCTACGCGATGCGCTGGAACCGCGGCGTGCTGCCGGTGGCGTCCGTGCTCGCGGTACTGCTCGCCATCTTCGCGCTCGTCGCCGGCCCCGCCTGGTTCGCGCGCAACAAGACCGGCTTCGAGCAGCCGGCGCTGAACTCCGGGCTGATCGGACTGCTGACGCTGCTGATCGTGCCCGTGCAGATCCTGCTCGTCGTGTTTGCGATGCGCGGCTTCTCGCAGGGCTGGAACGTCGAGCTCGAGCGCCGCGACCCGGGGGCGGGCGCAGAGTCCTATCCCGACGCGCCGCCGCACCCCGCCTGACGCATCCGGATATCCTCGCCTTCGTGGATCGTCGTGCGGCGGTGGCGGAACGGTAGACGCGGGGCCCTCAAAAGGCCCTGTCCGAAAGGGTGTGTGGGTTCGAGTCCCACCCGCCGCACCATTCGAGCGACGTGCGAAGCCCGCGGCCGAAATGCCGCTCCCGCCGCCCCTGGGGCGGGCCGGTCGCCGAGAGCTCGGTGGATGCCCACCGGCTTGCACATCAGCCGGGTGACCGCTTCGTGGCGAGGGCGATCAGCGCTCCTCGCCGGTGAGGTCAAGGATCGTAAAGACCTCGAAGCCCGTCAGTTGGAACCCCGCTTCTTTCAGGCAGGGCGCAAGCGTGCGCGGGAGGTGTGGGTTGGCCGTGCGCCCGCGCCACCCATCGAGCACGCGCCGCATACGCCCATCGTCGCTGGAGTGCCAGACGATCGAGTCCCAGTCGGTGTCCAGGATCAGCGCACGGCCGCCTGCCCGGAGCACGCGGTGTAGTTCGGCCAGCGCGCGCGGCAGCCCCTCGACGAACTCGTAGACCTGCGTGGCTACGGCCGCGTCGAACGTGCAGTCCTCAAACTGCAACGCCGTATCGCTCACGCGCGCAACCTCGACGCCGGTTTGCGCCGCGATCGCGAGCATCTGCTCGCTGACATCGACGCCACGGACGCGGCCGTTCCCCCCGACGAGCTCGGCGAGCTCCCGCGCCAGATGTCCCGGGCCGCATCCGACATCGAGAATCTGCTCCCCGCCGGCGGCACGAGAAGCTCAATCACACGCCGGCGCTGAGCCTGCATCTCGGGCGTCTCGCTGATCGTGACGATGCGGCGAGCCGGTCCTTCGTCGTAGCGGATGACGTCGCTCATGCGAATGTGCGGCACACACACCGTGCGCTTCGATAATCAAAGCATAACGCCTCGGTCGACTAGGGAAGCCGTGCGACGAACTGGACCCGCCGGGGCAGCTTGTAGGCGGCCAGCAGCGCGCGCAGATCGTCGCGGAGAGCGTCGGCGTCACCGGTTCCTTCGACCGGGTCCTCGATGACATACGCGACGATCACTTCTCCCCGCTGGGGATCGGGCTCGCCGCAGACCTTCGCGGCCACCACGCGCGGTATCGAGAGCAGCGCGTCCTCGACCTGTTCGGGATACACGTGGTAGCCCGTGTTGATCATGTTGTCGAGGCGTCCGTGGAGGCGAACGTAGCCGTCCGCGTCGATGCTCGCGAGATCTCCCAGCGCACACCAGCCGCCCGGGTCGGCGTACTCGTCCACGACCATCGCCGAGCGGGTGCAGAGCTCACCGCGGTCGCCCGCCTCACCGGGAACCGGGCGCAGCGCAAGCGCGACTGGTGCTCCCACCGGCCGCCCGCAGCTGTCGGCGAGCGCGTCCTCTCCGGCAAGGATGCGGGCGTGGTCCCGCTGGCCGAGAACGCTGAGCGGCCACCCGCCCTCGAGGCGTCCGTAGACCTGCACGAGCACGGCGCCGAGCGCGCTCGTCGCGCCCGCGATCTGCTCGCGCGAGAGCGGCGCGCCGCCATACAGAAGCCGGCGCAGGCTGCCTTCCGCGATCTGGGCGTCCCCGAGCTCTCTCACCAGCGCGGCCAGCATCCCTGAGGTCATCCCGGTCGCGGTCACCGCGAAGCGCTCCAGCAGCTCCCCCACCGCCCCGGGGTCGAACTCGGGCACGACCACCTGCGGCAGGCCCATCGACAGATACGGGAAGCTGCCTATCAGCGACGTACCGTGCAGCAGCTGCTGCAGTGTCAGAAACACCTCGCGGCCGTCCCACTCCTCCCCGTAGACGCCCGATCTGTAGAGACGGCAGTTGAGCTCGATCGTCGCAGCCCAGTTGGCGTATGAGATCGCGACGCTGTGGAGCTCACCGGCGCGCACACCACGGGGGTAGAGGTGCAGCGCCCGCGCCGCGGGGACCTCCTCGGCGGGTTGCCGGCGACGGCCGGTGCAGCGGTCATCGTCCCGGTGGCAGATGACCGTGCTGTCCAGCATGTCGGCATGGGCGCCGTCAGCGAGCGTGAGCACGGCTTCGCCCGCGGCAAGAATCGCCGCGGCCTCCGCCCGCGCCGTCGCCGGGTCGAGCACGATCCGGGTGGCTCCGATCCACTCGACGGCGAGGTATGCCTCGAACGCCGCGAGGCTGTTCGCGTACCAGACGCCCACCCGCTTGCCCGCCAGCCCCTCGTCAGCGAGCGTCCCCGCGAGCCTGTCGATGCGCTCGACGAGCTCGCCGCCGGTGCGCTCGCGTCCCGCCGGGTCGAGCAGCAGAATGCGATCCGGCCGTTCGAGCAGCGTCGCGCGCAGCCGCGCCGCACCGTAGGTGCCGAGGCCGCTCACCTCGCTCCGGCCGGCGCGGCTTCGAGCTCGTCGCGGAGCACGTCGCGCTGCACCTTCGCGCCGCCGAGCACCGTCGGCAGATCGCCCACGATGAGCACCCGCGGGCGCGCGTGCTCGGCCAGCCCCCCCGCGCCGGCCGCCAGCTCGATCTCGGCGAGCAGCTCCGGGGAGCCGCGATGGTCGCGCTTGAGCACGACCGCGGCCACCACGCGCTGGCTGCCCCGCTCGCCGAGCCCGACAGCTCCGCAGTTGGCGACCGCATCGTGGCGCAGCACCGCGGCCTCGATCTCATGCGGAAAGACCGTCCCCTGTGCCGTCTCGATCGCATCGCGGGCGCGATCGACATAGTGCAGGAATCCGCCGTCATCGACGTATCCGAGGTCGTGCGAGCGGAACCAGCCGCCCGGCAGCGTCGACTCGTCGCCGGGGGGCGCGTCGTTCCAGTAGCTGCTGTTGGACATCGCGCTGCGCACAACGATCTCGCCGACCTCGCCACGGGGCAGAGCGTCGCCGCCGCGGTCGACGATCGCGACGTCGATGAACGGCGAAGCCGGCCTGCCGACCGACCGGATGCGCGCCGGAACCCGCGCGGCCTCAGCGGCGGTCAGCCGGGTCGCAGGCGCGCCCTGCTCCGTCGCGCCGTAGGCGTGACACCAGATCGGCCCGAGCACACGCGTCGTGCGCTCGAGCAGCTCGGGTGTCGCGAACAGCGTCACCAGACGTCGCAGCCGGTGGTCGAAGTCGTTGGCGGCCTCGATCACATCGAGCAGCGCGATCAGCATCGGCCCGGGCATCAGCAGCCCGGTCACCTGCTCGTCGAGGATCGTCTGCGCAACCGTGGCCGGAGCGAACGTCGCGTCGTCGATGAGCACGGTGCGCGCACCCCTCATCATGTACGGAAGCAGCGTCTGTGCTCCGGAGGCCCACTGGAGCGCGTGGACGTGGAGGTTCACATCGTCGAGACCGAGCGGGCGCTCGGCGAGCGTGTCGAGGTGCGTGAGGTTGTGAGCTACGAGCGCAGTCCACGAGCGGTGGGTGACGATCCACGGCTTCGGCGTGCCGGTCGTGCCGGTCGTCGGCTGGATCACGACCGGCGCGTTCTCGTCGACGTCCACGCGCCGCGGCTGTGGATCGCCCGCCGCGAGGAGCTGCTCGTAGGGCAGCGCCCAGGTGGGTGGGTCCTCGCCGATCGCCACGAACAGCTGCACGCCGGGGAGCGCACCGCGATGGGCGGCGAGCGCCGCGGTGAACCGGGTGTCAAAGACGACCGTCGTGGCCCCCACCTCGTCGAGCAGCTCGGCGTGAAGCGCCATGTCGATGTGGCTGTGCATCACGACGCGCGCGAACGCGCCGCGCTCACAGCCGAGCCACACGTCGAGCAGCTCCCGCCGGTTGTATGAGATCACCGCCAGCCGGTCCCCAGCCTGGATCCCGTGGGCGCTCAGGCCACTGGCGAGGCGGTTGGCGGCCTCATCGAGCTCGCGGTAGCTGATCCCGTCCGTTGCACTTCCCAGGGCGATGCGATCGCCAAAGCACTCCGCCGCGTCGAGGGCGAGCATCCCAGCTCGGATCTGCATACGATCTCCTCCGCTGTCCGTTGTCCAGAGGGCGAACGTAGTTCAGCGCGCATCGGCCCGCCACGGGAAACCCCGTTCCCGGCGTCGCTGGGCAAACGCTCTGGCGCTCGGCGTCAAGATGCCTCGCAGATCGGGTACACGCGGTACATTCAGACTGGACCGATCGCCAATGGATCTCGACTTCTCCACTGCTGAGGTAGGGCCGGGCGAGCGCCTGACGGCTCTACGCGAGGCGGTGCAGTCGCGGTTTCTCGCACTGAGCATCAGGCCGCTGAACAGCTCCGTGCACCACGGCGGCATACACGGTGCGATCTCGACGCGTGAGTTCGACGGGCTGCGCATCGCATGCTTCAGCGGCAGCCCGATAACGGCGGCACGCACCCCCGGGCACGTCGAGCACTCGGCCGCCGACGACTATCTGCTGGCGCTTCACACCCGCGGCGTCGCGCGCGTCGGTCAGTGCGGCCGCCAGGTCACGCTGCGCCCCGGCGACCTTGCGCTGCTCGACAGCGCCCGCCCCTACACGATCGAGCTCGCGAACTCCGGCCCCTTCGAGCACATCGCCTACCAGATCCCACGGTCCCGCCTGGACGCTCGCGCCGATTCTCTGCAGCGGCTCCTCGCAGTGCGGATTCCCGCGGGAAGCGATCCCGGCAGGCTGAGCTCTCCCTATCTCCGCACACTTGCATCCCCGGCGTGGCGGACCCCCGCGGCGAGTGCCGGCCCGTTCATCGAGGCCGGGCTCGATCTGCTTGTCGGCGCGCTGCTGCTGGCCGCCGGTGAGGCTGTCCCGAGCGCATCAGCTCAGGCACAGCTACTGCTGGTCCTCAAGCGGTATGCGGCGTCGAACCTGGGTGACACCGGCCTCTCGCCGACGAGGGTCGCCAAAGCGCACTACGTGTCCGTTCGTCAGCTGCACCGCCTGTTTGCGCGCGAGGGCACGAGCTTCGGCGCCTGGGTTCGCAATGAGCGCCTGCGTCGCTGTCGGCGCGACCTGGCCGACCAGCGGCTTCGTGACCTGCCGATCGCCGACATCGCCGCGCGCTGGGGATACCGCAGCCCGGCTCATTTCACACGGGCGTTCACTGCCCAATACGACGTCGGCCCGCGCGATTTCCGCCACGCGGCGCTCGGCCGCGGCCGCGATCTTGAGCGGCAGCGCCCGGGCTCTTGACCGAGCACGACGAATCCCCGCGCTGAGTCCTCCGCGCCCCCGGTGCACCCCTAGCGTGAGTCGCGTTCAGCCAAACAGCTGAGGGACTCGTCCGCGGATCTGCGGACACGGATTGGAGGACTGACATGAAGAGCGCCACCACCGCTGAGATCGTCGACGCGCACCGCAGGTCCGGCCGCGCATTCTCCGCAGGCGGAGTGAGGAGCTTCGTCCGCGAGCAGGGCGACGGCCCAGCCGTCGTCTGCGTGCACGGGATGTGGGGCTCGTCGTTCCTCTACCGCAAGGTGCTGCGTGAGCTGGCAGACCGCGACATGCGCGGCATCTGCTGGGACCTCCCCGGATTCGGGCTGGCGGAGCGCCCGCCGGACTACGACTACAGCTGGAGCGGCCTCGGCGGCTTCTGCGGGGCCGCCGTCGACGCGCTCGAACTCGACAGCTTTCACCTCGTCGTGCACGACATCGGCGGCCCCGTCGGCTTCGAGCTTGCGGCGGCCCACCGCGACCGGGTTGCCTCGATGACGATCCTCAACACGATGATCGACGTCACGGCGTTCAAGCCGCCGTGGTCAATGGAGCCGTTCCGCCATCGCGGCATCGGCGAGATGTGGCTCGCAGGCATGAGCAGGCCGCTGTTTCGCTCGTTGATGATGCTGCAGGGCATCGGCGACCGCTCGAGCATCACCAAGGCCGAACTCGGCGCATACCTCGAGCTCATGCGCGGAGACGATCGCGGCCGCTCGTTCTTGAAGATCATGCGCTCCACCGAGCGCACCGCCGAGAAGGAGGCGTTGTACCGCAGCACGGTGCGCGACGTGCCCTATCCCGTGCAGGTCGTGTGGGCCGCCGACGACCCGGCGCTGAAGCTCGCCAAGTATGGCGAGCGGGCGCGAGCAGCGACGGGGCTGGAGAAGATCGAGACGATCCCCGGGAAGCATTTTCCCCAGGAGGACCAGGCTCCGGCGATCGCCGACTATGTCGCTGCGATCGCGCGCGAGCCGGCGGCAGTGTCGCTGAAGGGGACTGCGTGAGCGACCGCGGCCGTCAGCCGACGGCGGAGGCGGGACGCCGCCCGGCGGTGTGGCGCGGGGCGGCCTCGCGCGGGCGCGCTTCCTCGGCGCTGATCGCGACCGCGTCGCAGCAGACCACACGATTGCGCCCGCTCTCCTTCGCCGCGTAGAGCACGCGGTCGGCGTCGCGCTGGACGACCACCGCCGGGTTCTCGACTCCCGGCTGCAGGCGCGCGACGCCGACGCTGACCGTCAGGCGGCCGTAGTCCTTGTCCGTGTTGCCCTCGACGGCGGCGCGGATCCGCTCGGCGACGAGCTTCGCGGCCTCGAGGTCAGCGTCGACGAGCAGCACCGAGAACTCCTCGCCGCCGACGCGCGCGACGACATCGGCCTCGCGGGAGGCGTCGCGGACGGTCTCCGCGATCGAGATCAGGGCGGCATCGCCGATCGGGTGGCCAAAGCGGTCGTTGACGCGCTTGAAGTGGTCGATGTCGAGCGCGAGCAGGCTGAGCGGCGCGCCGTGACGGGCGCTGCGCGCCACCTCCTCATGGATCCGCGTTTCGAACGCGCGGCGGTTGAGCAAGCCCGTCAGCGGGTCGGTGAGCGCTGCGATGCTGAGCGTCGCGATCAGTTCCTCGAGGCGCGAGCGAAGCATGAACACGACGCCGCTGACGACGATGATCACGCCCGAGAGATTCAGCCAGCGCGGGCCGGCCGAGCCGTCGTGGACGCCGGTGAATGTCACGACGCCGTAGGCGAGGACGACCAGCCCGACCTGAAAGACCGCCTGGCGGCGCGTGTAGAAGTAGGACGCGTAGAGGACGACCAGCAGGTAGTAGGCCTCGTTGCCCGTGTGTCTCGGGTTGAGTGCGATCGTCGCGGTGATCAACCCCGTGCAGACGGTCGTCACGATCAGGTAGAAGGACTCGGGCACGCGGCCGCGGAGAATCAGCAGGACCACGAGGAACGCCGCGCTCGCAAGCGCATCGAGCAGGAACGCAGGGCGGCTGGCGACGGCCGAGCTCGTGATCAGCAGGTTGATCGCGCAGACGACCACGCCCATCGCCAGGCATGCGATCGCGCCCAACCAGCGTGGGTCGGACGTGGCCTTCGTTGATCCCGGCTCGGGGCGCACGGACGCCATGATTAATGGTCGGCACGAGCTCCCGCCGACAGAAGCGCCGGGCCGCCAAGCCAGCCGTTCGTCCAGCGCCCCGATCCCGAGGATCTGCCGATCCGAGGGCCGCTCGCGCGCATGTGACTCCCACCGGGCACGCGCTCCCGCGTCCGTCTCAACGACCCGCGCGCTCCAGTGGATTGCCGCTGATCAGCCCCGCGAAGCCAAGTTGGTGCAGTAGCGCCGCGCGCGACTGCGGCCGGATCTCCGCCTGCCGGCGCGTGAGCCTCGTCAGCTCGTCGGCCGCGCCCGCGCGCGGCCAGCGCTCGTTGACGGCGCTCGTCGCCGCCGCCGGGATCTGTCGTCTGCGACGACCGACGACGTCCAGCGTCACGCCCTTGCTCAACAGATGCGCCTCGGCGCCGAGACGAGCTGGAACCGTGATGTTCAGATGCAGCGAGATCGCCTCGGCGACCGTGTGCGCGCGCTCCTCGGCGACCGCCAACCTGCACATCAGCGCCGCGGCCGCGCGAGCTCCCTCGACCGCGAAGCAGCCCGCCGCCGCTTCGCCGCCGTCGTGCGCGTGCGTGAGCCCGAGGTCGTGCAGCACGCACGCGAGATACAGCAGCTCGGCGTCGTGCGCGACCGAATCTCGCACGGCGAACAGCGCGGCGAACGCCCACGTGCGCAGGCAGTGCCCGTAGAGCGCGGGACTCGAGAGCTCGCGGACGAGCTCCTCGGCCTCGCGCGCAAGCTTCGAATCGGGGGGCTCGGGCAGCCGCAGCGCTCGCGACTCGCCGAGCAGCCGGCTGCGCCAGTCACCCGGCGCGCTCGAAAGGCGGGCAACGACGCCCTGGCGGAGCAGCTCGGCACGATCGCGCCGCCTGAGCCGCCCGTCGGTCATCTGTGCCCACGCCCATGTGCCGACGGCCGTCATCGCCCGATTCCCCCGGCGGCGTTCACGATCGGCGGTTGAAGCTGCTGCCCGGACATCGACGCTCCTTCGCTCTCGATCCTGTCGCTCGGCGGCCCGCCCGTGCGAGCCCATCGAGCCGGCTGGCCGATAAATATAGACGACCGCTCGTCCATCTTGTAGGATGGTGGTTGTGTCCCCCTTCAGACGAACCCGAGGATTCCTCGGTTGTGCGAGCCGCGAACCCCTCGACCGCTCGAGCCGCGCCCGCCTCGACCGCTCGAGCCGCGCCCGCCTCGGCCGCTCGAGCCGCGCCCGCCTCGGCCGCTCGAGCCGCACACCCCTCGGCCGCTCGAGGAGCCTGCGATGAGCAGCGATGGTTCGCAGCCGTTGTACCGGAGCCCGCCGCCGCCCGAGCCAACCGACGGACGCCGCGTGCGCGGCATGCGCAGCCGCGCGGCGATCCTCAAGCGCTCGGTCCAGATGGCCTCGCGCGACGGGCTCGAAGGCCTGACGGTCGGCGACCTCGCGAGCGCGCTGGAAGTGCCGAAGAGCAGCGTGTTCGCACTGTTCGGGTCCAAGCAGGAGCTGCAGCTGGCGACGCTCGCCGCCGCCAAGGAGATGCTGATCGCACATGTCGTGATGCCCGCGATCGGCGCGCGCGAAGGCCTGC
The DNA here is from genome assembly GCA_963822245.1 of uncultured Solirubrobacteraceae bacterium. Taxonomy (GTDB): domain Bacteria; phylum Actinomycetota; class Thermoleophilia; order Solirubrobacterales; family Solirubrobacteraceae; genus Palsa-744. The sequence goes on along the minus strand of CAWGGR010000002.1, from coordinate 281,251 downwards.
CGCGACTGCGCGCACTCGGCGAGGCCTGGTTTGACTACTTCATCGCCGAAGTGTTCGCGGGCGGGTGCTTCCTGTGCGCCGCATCGGCCGAGATGGACGGCCGGCCCGGGGCTGTGCGGGATGGGGTCGCGGCCGTGATGCGGGAATGGGTCGAGCTGCTCGAGGGCAACATCGAGGCGGCGATCGCGAGCGGCGAATTCTCGTCGAGCGTCGACTCCGGGGCGATGGCGTTCCGCCTGAATGCGCTCGGCATGGCCGCAAACTGGCAGCGCCAGCTGTTCGGCGATTGCGACGGTGTCGAGCACGCCCGGCTCGCCTGGCGGACCGAGCTAGAGCGCGCCGCGAACACGCGTGCGAGCGCACCGGCGGAGGACGACGATGTCCGCGACTGAGACGCTGCTCGATCGCAACACGACCCTTCGCGACGAGCTCGGTGAGCGGGCCCTCGCGATCAGTCCCGGCCTGCGCGCGCTCGTGCTCACCTGCGCCGACCATCGCGTCGACCCCGCCCACGTGCTCGGCGTCGATCTCGGCGAGGCGGTCGTCCTGCGCAACGTCGGCGGCAGGGTCACGCCGGACTTCATCCAGAACCTCGCGGTGCTCGCGACAGTCGGTGCGGTCGAGGGGCTCGCGACCGGATTCGAGCTCGTCGTGATGCATCACACCGACTGCGGCACGAGCCGCCTCGGCGGCCCCGAGTACGCGGCGCTGCTCGCCGCGTATTTCGGCGTCTCCGAAGCCGACGTCGCCGGCCGGCACGTGACCGACCCCGTCGCGTCGGTCCGCACGGACATCGCCCTGCTGCGCTCGCACCCACTGCTGCCACGGACGCTGATCGCCTCGGGGATCGTCTACGACGTCGAGTCCGGGCACGCCGAGATGATCTGCCCGCCGCGCGCGCTGGGCGAGTGACGAAGAACCGGGCGCGGCCGTCACGCTGTTGGGCCCGTCCCGGCGCTCGCTCAGCCCATGCCGGCGAGACTCGGGCTGCGTGCGCGCTCATGAGCGGCCTGGGACGGGCCCGGGATCTCGCCACGGGACGGGCGAGCACCCGCGAACGACAGTACGCGCGGCGCGCTCGGATTCCAAGACCCGACCCCAGGGCGGTAACAACGTAAAGGGACCCCGCACGTAGCTTTCTGCCGGCAGCGGAGCTCCTCTTCCACCGCTGCCGCCCGCACGGCAGGAGGCCGGGCCTACAGCCAGAGGTATGGAGCCCGGCGTCGACCGGGCTCCGGGCGTTCCGGGAGGCGGGCGCCCGACATCAGGCGCTGAGAAGCTCCGGGCCCTCGGGTCCGCCGGCCCTGTTGACAGCCGGGTTCGCCGCCCGCGCCGACATGCGGCTCGCGGGCAGCGCGCCGCACAGTGCGAGCGCCTGCTCCGCATCGACGCCGGGATCGAGCCACGCGCGCTGGGCCTCGTCGTCGGCGAGGATCACGGGCATGCGGTCGTGGATCGCCGCGACGAGCGCGTTCGGCGCCGCGTCGCACGTCAGCATCGTGACGCTCTCGACGTGCCGGCCGTCGATGCGCGCGGGCGTCCACAAAGAGGCGAACGCGAACGGGACGCCGCCGTCGACCTGGAAGAAGAACGGCTGGCGCGGCGCGGACCGCGAGCTCCCGCGCGCCTCCGGTTTCAGCCACTCGAAGTAGCCGTCCGCGACCTGCAGCGCGCGGCGCGACGCGTGCGGGATCAGGTCGCGGAACGCGGGCTTGGAGGCGACCGTCTCGACCCGTGCGTTGATCATCTTCGCGCCGCCCTTGAGGTCCTTCGACCACCACGGGATCAGCCCCCAGCGCAGCAGCCTCGCCTCGCGCTCGCCGTCGCGCGCGACGATCGCGAGCACCTCTTCGGTCGGCGCGATGTTGAAGCGCCGGGTCCCCTCGGCGCCGGCGATCGGCAGCCGAAAGCGGTCATTCAGTTCTTCGACGCCGGCGGTGTTCGTATAGCGGCCACACATCGCTCATGGCCCGCTGACGAGCTCGAACAGCTGCTCGACCGTTCCCGGCGGCGCGACGAGGATCCCCCACGGCAGGTGCTCATGCTCGGGCAGCTCGCGCACGAGCAGGCCGGCGCGTTCGCAGATCAACGCGCCGGCGGCGATGTCCCACTGCTTGACCGAACGCTCGAAGTAGGCGTCGTAGCGGCCGGCCGCCGTCCACGTCAGATCGAGCGCCGCGCTGCCCAGCCGACGGATGTCGCGCACGCGCCCCATCAGCCTCGTCAGCACGCGTGCCTGCGCCGTGCGCACATCCGCGTCATAGGCGAAGCCGGTTGCGACCATCGCGCCGGCGAGCGCTGAAGCCCCGCCCGGCTCGCCCGGCGCAGAGTGCGCCGCCGCACGCCCGGAGCCGAGCACGGTGATGCTGCCGTCGGCGCTCGCGAGCCTCGCCGGGCCGTCGCTCGTGGCCGTGAACAGCTCGCCGCGATTGGGGTCGTAGACGGCGCCCGCGAGCGTCGTGTCGCGATCGCGCACGGCGACGCTGACCGACCACTGCGGGATGCCGAACAGGTAGTTGACGGTTCCGTCGAGCGGATCGACGACCCAGCTGAGGCCGCTCGTACCGCCGGCGCTGCCGCCCTCCTCGCCGAGGATGCCATCCTCCGGCCGGCGCCTGCCGAGCAGCTCGCGGATCGCGCGCTCGGCGGCGAGATCGGCCTCGCTGACGAGGTCGGTCGGCGTGCTCTTGCTGCTCACGTGACGCTCGGCGCCGTCGCCGAGACGGTGGGTAAGCAGCGCGCCCGCCAGCCGCGCGGCGTCGACCGCCACCTCCAGCAGCCCCGCCGTCTCGCTCACGCGAACTCGGCTGGGCGCTGCTGCGCCCACGGGCGCTCGACCTCGAGCTGCGCCGCGAGCGCCAGCAGCGTCGCCTCATCGTTCGGGCGCGCGACGAGCTGAACTCCGCGCGGCAGGCCGTCGCCGCCGAAGCCCGCCGGAAGCGACGCGGCCGGCTGCCCGGTGACGTTCCAGACGCCGCTGTAGGGCACCATCCCGGCGACGCCGTTCAGCGTCCACAGCGCGCCGCGGCCCTGCATCTGGCCGATCCGCGGCGGCGGCGTCGCCGTCGCCGGCGTCAACAGCAGGTCGTTGCCGGCGAGCACCGTGTTCAGCCTGCGCGTCAGCTCCGCCTCGCCCGCGAGCGCACGATCGAGCAGCGCCGGCGGAATCAGGCCGCCGAGCCGAGCCATCGCACGCGTGCGCCGTTCCAGGCGCTCGGGATGGGCGAGCGCCGCCGCGTCGTCGCGGGTGCCGCGCAGGTAGCGAACGACGACGGCCGAGACGCTGTCCGCGCCGTACTCGGGGTCCTGCTCGACGAGCTCGTGCCCGAGCGAGCGCAGCAGCTCGACGGTGTCGATCAGCGCGCGTTCGGCGTCGGCGTCGAGGCTCGCGATCACGCCCGGCGGGATCCGTGTCGAGTAGGCGATCCGCAGCCGCGGCGGCGGCGTCGCGATCGCCTCCGAATACGGGATCGCGGGCGCCGGCGCGGTGTCGGGATCGGTGGGGCTCGCGCCTGCGGCGACGTCGTAGAACAGCGCCGTGTCGGCGACGTTGCGCGTCAGCACACCGTTGACCGAGAGCCCGTACCAGGGACGCACGCGCGGCGCCATCGAGACGCGGCCACGCTGCGCCTTCAGGCCGACGAGCCCGCACCACGCAGCCGGGATCCGGATCGAGCCGGCGCCGTCGGAGGCAAGCGCGGCGCCGATCAGCCCGGCGGCGACCGCCGCTCCGCTGCCGCCGCTCGAGCCCCCGGGCGCGTGCTGCAGATCCCAGGGGTTGCGCGTGACGCCGAACGTCGCGGTCTCGGTGAACGGCCACAGCGTCAGCTCGGGGACGTTCGTCTTGCCGATCAGCAGCGCGCCCGCCTCGCGCAGGCGGCGCACGCACTCGGCGTCGGCCCGTGCGGGCCCGCCGTGCGCGTTGGTCCCGTACGTCGTCACCTCACCGGCGACGTCGATGTCGTCCTTGACGGCGATCGGCACGCCCAGCAGCGGCCGCTCGCCGCCCGCGCCGCGGCGCGCGTCGGCCTGGTCGGCTTCCAGCCGCGCGCGTTCGGCGAACACGACGCGGAATGAGTTCAGCCGCGGGTCCAGTCGCGCGATCCGCTCGAGATACAGGTCGACGAGCTCGCGCGAGGAGATCTCGCCCGCGGCGATCAACTGGGCCTGACGGGCGATCCCGGCGTAGGCGAGCTCGATCGAGTCCATCTCCGCTGCAATCTATTGAAAATTCACGCTCGCTCCGCCGCGCAGCGACCTAGTATGCGCGAAGGCAACATTTGGAATCGCCGACGGCGTGCGACAGCGGGCGAACCCGACTGCGCACGCCCGGCGGACACCGCCACCGGAGGGGGAGCAGCCATGGGGTACCCAGTGACGTTCGAGGCCGACTACGTCGAGCGGCGCAACCGCCTCACGACTTTCTTCCGCCTGATCCTCGCGATTCCGCTCGTGCTCGTGCTGTACCTCTACGGGATCATCGCGACGATCGCGCTGATCATCGCCTGGTTCGCGATCGTCATAACCGGCGGCTACCCGGCCGGCCTGTACGACTTCATCGCCGGCTACACGCGCTTCCTCGCGCGCTTCACCGCGTACGCGGCGCTGCTGAGCGATCCGTACCCGCCATTCGGCGGCGCGGAGGATGCCGCCTACCCGGTGCGCATGGAGTTCCGGCGGCTCGAGAGCTACAGCCGCCTGAAGACGTTCTTCCGCGTGCTGCTCGCGATCCCGATCCTGATCGTGCGCTACGTGATGGGCATCCTCCTCGAGATCGGCGCGATCGCCGCCTGGGTCGTGATCCTGGTCACCGGAAAGATGCCGCGCGGGCTGTTCGACCTGATGGTGCTGGCCAACTCCTACACGGCGCGCAGCGACGCCTACGTGTTCCTGCTGAGCGAGACCTACCCGCCGTTCCAGGACGAGCAGACGCGCGCCGCCGGCACCGTCTGAGCGCTAGACGGGCGTCACGGCGTTGTGCTTCGCGGGCCAGGCGCGCTGCTTGTGGGCGGCATGCGCAAAGCGCACGATCAGCTCGGCGCGCAGCGCATCCGGCTCGATCACGGCGTCGATCACCATTTCCGAGGCGAGGTGGAGAATGTCGATGTCGGCCGCGTACTCGGCGCGCAGCTGCTCGGTGCGCGCGGCGCGCTCCCCGTCGTCGTCGATCGCCTGCAGCTGGTTGTAGTAGACGGCGTTGATCGCCGCCTGCGGCCCCATCACCGCGATCGATGCGCTCGGCAGCGCGATGCAGCAGTCCGGGTCGAACGCCGGGCCGGCCATCGCGTACAGCCCCGCGCCGTAGGCCTTGCGAACGATCACCGAGATCTTCGGCACGGTCGCCTCGCTGACCGCGCTGATCATCTTGGCGCCGTGCCGGATGATCCCGTCGCGCTCGACCTGCGTGCCGATCATGAACCCGGGGACGTCCGCGAGGAACAGCAGCGGCACGTTGAACGCGTTGCAGCTCCAGATGAAGCGCGCGGCCTTGTCGGCCGAGTCGGAGAACAGCACGCCGCCCTTGTGCTTGGGCTGATTGGCGACGATTCCGACCACGCCGCCGTCGAGGCGCGCGTAGCCGATGATCAGCTCCTTCGCCCAGCGCGGGTGGATCTCGAGCAGCGAGCCCTCGTCGATGAGAGCGGCGATCACCGTCTTGATGTCAAACGGCTTGTTCTCGTCGGCCGGTATCAGCTCGGCGATCGCCGGCCCGCCCGCCGGCGCAAGCGGCGGCGCGAGCGGCGGATCCTCGCGCCAGTTGCCCGGCAGATAGGAGAGGTAGCGGCGCGCCAGCGCGATGCCCTCCTCGTCGCTCTTGACGAGCTGATGCCCGCAGCCGGAGACGCCGGTGTGCATGCGCGCGCCGCCCATCTGCTCGAGGCTGACGTGCTCGCCGATCACCATCTCCGCCATCCGCGGCGAGCCGAGATACATCGAGGCGTTGCCGTCGCGCATGATCACGATGTCGCAGAACGCCGGGATGTACGCGCCGCCGGCCGCGCTCGGCCCGAACAGGACGCACACCTGCGGCACCTTGCCCGACAGCTTGACCTGGTTGTGGAAGATCTTGCCGGCGCCGCGCCTGCCAGGGAACATCTGCACCTGCTCGGTGATCCTCGCGCCGGCAGAGTCGACGAGATAGACCATCGGGATCTCGAGCGCGAGAGCGCGTTCCTGTATGCGCAGGATCTTCTCGACCGTCTTCGGGCCCCATGAGCCGGCCTTGACCGTCGGGTCGTTGGCCATCAGCGCGACCGTGCGCGAATCGATGCGGCCGACGCCCGTGACGACGCCGTCGGCCCCGAGCCCCTCCTCGTGCCAGTTCGCGAGCAGCGCTTCCTCGGCGAACGAGCCGTCGTCGAGCAGCAGCGCGATGCGCTCGCGCACATCGAGCTTGCCCTGCTCGCGCGCCTTCTCGTGGTGGCGCGCAGGCCCGCCACCGAGCGCCCGCCCGGTGGCCCCGCTCAGTGCGTCGCTCACGGTCGCGGCAACCCGCGATAGCGATGGCGGCCGCGACCACGACCGCGCGCGAGCTGGCGCTCGTGACGGGCCTGCAGGCGCGCTTCCACGACCTCCAGGTCCGAGGCCGGTCCGAGCAGGTGCCAGGTGTCGCGCACGACCGGCAGGAGCGTCAGCGCGATCACCCAGCCCGGCCAGAAGCTGCCCTCGCCGCTCGCGAACCAGAGGCCGACGGCGAGCAACGACATCGCCAGCGATCCCCCGGCCTCCTGCAGGACGCGGCGGCGCAACTGCGACCTGCGTTTCGACAGCGCGAGCTTCACCGAGGTCGAGCTGATCGGCAGGTCGGCGCGGAGCGCGTCGAGGTCCGCACGAGTCGAGGCGGCGTACGCTGCGCCGACGCGCTCCTCGAGCTCCTCGGCCGTCAGCCTGCCGTCGCCGGCGTGCTCGCGCAGCTCCTCGATCACCTGCTCGCGATCGGCATCGGCAACGCGCAGACTCGAGGCTCCGCTCATCTGTCAAAGACTAGTCGCTCCTGCGCGCCGTGCGGGACGCCGCGGAGGCGAGCATTCCCCGCCAACCGCGGCCTCCGCGCCGAGTCGATGACGGCCCGCGCACGCCCGCACCGTCAGGGAAGCAAAACGCCTCCGCGGAGTCATGACTTTCAAGCCGCAAACGAACCGCAGAGTGTCAATCGCCTGGAGGCAGACATGTTCAAGCGCATGCACGTGCTCGCAACGCCGGCAATCCTCGCCGCGCGCAGCCACAGACAACCGCCGCGGACGCGCAGGCGGGCGCCGCTGCTGGCGGCACTCGCGCTCGTGCTCGCGTGCGCAGCGCTCGCACCGGCGGGCGCGCTCGCCTTCGACCATCCGTTCATCGGGGCTTTCGGCACGGTCACCGAAGTCGGCACGACGGTGCCGGGCAACGGTGATGTGAACCCCTACGGGATCGTCGACGTGCCGGGCAGCGGCGGCCTGCTCGTGCGCGGCGACATCCTGATCAGCAACTTCAACGACTTTGAAAACCGGCAGGGGACCGGCACGACGATCGTGCAGGAGACGCCGAGCGGGCATCTCTCGCTGTTCGCGCACATCGACGCGGCCACGCTCCCCGGCCCCTGCCCGGGCGGCGTCGGCCTGACGACGGCGCTGGCGATCCTGCCGGGCGGCTATGTCATCGTCGGCAGCCTGCCGACCACGAACGGCATGGCGGCAACCGCGAAGGCGGGCTGCCTGATCGTGCTCAACAGCAGCGGCCACGCCGTCAAGACGATCGCCGGCGGCCCGCTCAACGGCCCGTGGGATCTCGCGGCCGTGTCCTCCGGGCCGTTCAGCGCGCTGTTCGTGAGCAACGTGCTCAACGGCACGGTCGCGCACGGGGAAACCCCGACCGACGGCGGCACCGTCGTGCGCATCGGCCTCGCGACGTTCCCCGGTCATGCGCCCGCGGTCACCTCCGAGCGTGTGATCGCGAACGACTTCCCGGAGCGCACCGACGAAGCCGCGCTCGTCATCGGCCCGACCGGCGAGGGCCTCGGCCCGGAAGGCACGCTGTACGTCGCCGACACGCTCGGCAATCGCATCGCGGCGGTGCCCGACGCGCTGTTCCGCCAGAGCGCGCTCGCCGGCGGCGGCATCACGGTCGCCCGCGGCGGCTATCTGAACAACCCGCTCGGGCTCGTGATCGCGCCGAACGGCGATGTCCTGACGGCCAACGCGAACGACGGCGACATCGTCGAGACGACGCCGGTCGGCGCCGAGTTCCAGCCGTTCGAAACGGCCGCCGGTGCCGGCGGCCTGTTCGGGCTCGTGGTCGCGCCGAACGGGCAGGGCGTGTACTTCGTCAACGACGCCAACAACACGCTCGACCTGCTGCACTGAGGCTCGCTGTGGAGGGTGGGGCCGCTCCCCATGGCCCCACCCGCAGCGTGCGCCCGCGCACGGCGCCCGCCGCACCGGTGGGCTGATCGCCTGCCCGATCGATGAGGGGTAGCCTCCCGAGCGTGCCGGGCGACGAGAGTCTCCACCTCCCCGCGGCCGAGCTCCGCGCCGACCAGTCCGAGCTGGCGATGTCCGTCGAGGTGCTCGCGGGCACACTCGAGCAGGCGCTGCCGCAACTCGTCACCGTCGAGCGCCGCAAGATCGGCGGCTTTCGCTCCAAGCGCCGCGTCGTCGAGCGCCTCGCGCTCGCGCTCGGCGACGAGCAGTTCGAGCTGCGCGCTACGCCTCAGGGGACGCGCTGCACGCGCCACAAGGTCGTGCGTGGGATCACGCTCAGCCGCGAGGAGCTGACGATGGCCGACTGGCTCGCCGCGGTGATCGCCGGCGTCAGGAGCAGCGCGGAGATCAGCGAGCGCGACCGCGCCGCGCTGGCGGAGCTGCTCGCGTGAGCCCGCTGTTTCACCGGCGCAGCGAGGAGGAGAAGCGGGCCGATGAGGCCGCCAAGCAGGAGCGGGCGCGCGCCGCCGAGCTCTCCGCGCGGCGCGACGCGACTTCGCGCGAGCGCATCGAAGCGGGCCAGATCCCGCTCAATGCGAGCGAGCGCCTGCAGCGCTTCAGCGCCGGGGAGAGCGAGCCGACGGTCTTCAGCAGCGATCTCGGAGTGAGCGAGTGGAGCGCGCTCGCGCGGCTCGGCGTCACCCCGATCACACAGGTGATGGGCTCCTCGATCTACCAGGTCGGCTGGCAGCCGATGTTCTACAACGAGCCCACCGAGGTGCGCGCGCTCTCCGATGCGTACAACGAGTGCCGCAGGCGCGCGCTCGGACGGCTGCTCGAGGAGGCCTCGCTGTGCGGCGCCGACGCGGTGGTCGCGGTGCGGATCGATCAGGGCGCGCACGACTGGGCCCCCGGAGCCCTCGAGTTCATCGCCCTCGGCACCGCCGTGCGGCTGCCGCCGGCGATGCGCCACCCCGACGCCGCGACCGTCCTCAGCGACCTCAGCGGACAGGAGTTCGTACAGCTCTGCCAGGCCGGGCTGCGACCCGTCGGCATCGCCGCGCACACGAGCGTGCACTACGTTCCCGCGACCCAGCAGACACAGATGGCTCAGGGCTCCTTCGGCGGGTCTTGGGCCGGCGGCGCCGCGTGGAGCAACCAGGAGCTCGTCGACTTCACCCAGGGTGTCTACGAAGCACGCGAGAAGGCGATGAGCTTCGTCGCCGCACAGGTCCAACAGCTCGGTGGCAGCGGCGTGATCGGCGTGCGCGTCGGCGAGTCCGGTCGCTCACGCTCGGTACGGCGCGGGATGTACGACGCGATCGACCTCGAAATCACCTTTCACGTGATCGGCACGGTGATCCGCGAGGACCCCGGGCTGGCATCCGTGCCGCCCCAGCCGCCACCCCTGCAAACACTGTTTCTCAGCTGATCGACGCAGCTCGAATGATGCCCTGCACCACCCACCTCCGAGCGACAAAGGATCGACACCGTGGCCTATGACCCCAGCAGCACAGAGGGCGTACCCGAGGCGGGAACCGCGCGCCTGCAGCAGAACCGCTCGGGCCTGTTCACGAGCGATCTCTCGGTCAACGAGTTCCTGCTCGTGCGCCAGGCCGGCTTCCAGCCGCTCGGGCTCGTGATCGGCAGCTCGATCTACCACATCGGCTACCAGCAGGCGCAGTGGAAACAGAGCCAGGAGATGGAGGTCCTCTCGCAGGCGATGTATGAGGCGCGCGAGCTCGCGATGACGCGCATGGAGGAGGAGGCCGAGCAGCTCGGAGCCGACGGCGTCGTCGGCGTGCGGCTCGCGATCGGCCGCTATGACTGGGGCGAGAACATGGCCGAGTTCATCGCGATGGGCACCGCTGTCAAGCACCGTGGCGGTGAGCTCCACCGCGCCCCCTCCGGCCGCCCGTTCACGAGCGACCTCTCCGGGCAGGAGTTCTGGACGCTGCTGCAGACCGGCCATCGCCCCGTCGGCATGGTGATGGGCTCCTGCGTCTACCACGTCGCCCACCAGGGCTGGCGCCAGTCGATCGGCAACACCGGCAAAAACGTCGAGCTGCCGAATTTCACGCAGGCCCTCTACGACGCGCGAGAGCTCGCGATGGAGCGGATGCAGGCCGAGGCGCTCGACGCGAAGGCCGAGGGGATCGTCGGCGTCCACATCGAAGAGAAGTCCCACGGCTGGGGCAGCCACGTGATCGAGTTCTTCGCGATCGGAACCGCGATCATCCCCTCCGAGGGCATCGAGGATCACGTCATCCCCGTGCCCCAGACCGTCCTCGACCTGAGCTGAGCAGAGCCCGAAACGGCGGCGCACGACGCCATCCAGCCCGCGATACGCGATAGGAGCAGACCATGAGCATTGTCAACAGCGAAGACCACGGTCACGTCCGCCACGTGATCCTCAACCGGCCCGAGAAGCGCAACGCGATGAACCAGGAGCTGCTGCTCGCGCTCGGCGAGACGCTGCGGGCGGCCGCCGCTGAGCCGTCGGTCCACTGCGTCGTGCTGCGCGGCGAAGGACGCGTGTTCTCCGCCGGCGTCGACCTCGTCGAGCTGGCCGAATCGAGTGGCCGGACCGGGATGCTGCGGCCATTTCGCAACGTCTTCCTCGAGTGCGCAAACGCCTGTGAAGAGATGGCCAAGCCGGTCGTCTGCCAGATCCACCACACCTGCGTCGGCGGCGCCCTCGAGGTGGCTCTCGGATGTGACCTGCGGATCGCCTCGAGCGATTCCAAATTCGGCCTGCCGGAGGTGAAGTTCGGGATCATCCCCGACGTCGGCGGCTCGACCCGGCTGCCCGCCGTCGTCGGGCTCGGGCGCGCGAAGGAGCTGATCATGACCGCCAGGACGATCGACGCCGCGGAGGCCGAGCGGATCGGGTTGATCAACCGCGTCGTCGCTCCCGAGGAGCTCGACACGGCGACCGCGGCGCTCGTCGATGAGCTGCTCGCCAACTCGCACGTCGCCGTCGGCCGCGCCAAGCGCGTGATCGACGCCTCGGCCCGCCCGACGATCGCGCAGAGCCTCGAGATGGAGGTCTCGGTGCAGGAGTACTGCATCGCGGCGGCGCGCGAGAGCGCGCGCGAGGCCGAGCCGCAGGAGGCGGTGGCCGGCTAGCGCTGCCAGTCGACCGGCCCGGCCACGAGCGTGTGGCTGCCGAGCGGGCGGCCGAGGATCTCCTGCGCACGGCGCGCGCACGCGAGCAGCGCCGCCAGGTCGATCCCGGTCTCGATCCCCATCTCGTGCAGCATCGAGACCAGGTCCTCGGTCGCGATGTTGCCGGTCGCGCCGGCCGGCACGGGGCAGCCGCCGAGCTCGCCAAAGCTCGACTCGAAGCTCTCGACGCCGGCCTCGAGCGCGGCGAGCACGTTCGCGAGCCCCTGTCCGCGCGTGTTGTGGAAGTGCGCGGTCAGCTCGAGCCCGCCGCCGAGCTCCTCGCGGGCGGCCGCGAAGAACTCGCGCACCTGCCGCGGATTGGCCATCCCGGTCGTGTCGCCGAAGCCCACCTCCTGCGCGCCCGCGTCACGCAGGCGCGCCGCGATCGCGAGCACGCGCGCGGGCGCGACCTCGCCCTCGTACGGGCAGCCGAACGATGTCGAGATGACGCCCTCGCAGCGCAGCCCCTCGGCGCGTGCCTGCGCGAGCACGCGCTCGACGCCGCTCAGCGAGTCCTCGACGGAACGGTTGACGTTCTTCTGGTTGTGCGTCTCGGAGGCCGACAGGAACACGTTGATCTCGTCGATCCGCTCGCGCTGCTCGAGCGCCTTTTCGAGTCCGCGCTCGTTGGGGATCAACACCGACACGCTGACCTCGGCGGGCAGCTCGGCGCGGGCGAGCACCTCGGCGGCGTCGGCCAGCTGCGGAATCACGTCGGCGCGCACGAAGCTCGTCAGCTCGATGCGCGTGAGCCCGGTGCGCGCGAGCGCTTCGATCAGCTCGACCTTGAGCTCGGTCGCGATCACCTCGGGCTCGTTCTGGAAGCCGTCGCGCGGGCCGACCTCGCGGATGCGCACGGAGCTCGGCAGCATGCGGCGAAGCCTATACTCGGCCGCCGTGACACCGTCGAGCTCCGACACCGTTGCAGTCATCGGCGCCTCGGGCGCGCTCGGCTTCGGCCTCGCGGTCCGCCTGGCGCGCACCGGCGTGCCGATCGCGATCGGCTCGCGTGACGCCGCGCGCGCGGCGGAGGCCGCCGAGCGGGCACGCGCGATCGTCGGCGACGGCAGCTTCTCCGCACACGAGAACGCCGCGGCGGCCAGCGCGGCCGGCACGGTGATCCTCAGCGTCCCGTTCCGCAACCAGTCCGAGACGCTCGCGAACCTCAAGGACGCGCTCTCCCCGGGCCAGCTGCTGATCGACGCGACGGTGCCGCTCGCGGCGGCCGTGAGCGGCAAGGCGACGCGGATGCTCGGCGTGTGGCAGGGGTCAGCCGCGCAGCAGGCGGCGGAGATGGTTCCCGACGGCGTGCGCGTCGTCTCCGCGCTGCACACCGTCAGCGCCGCCTCGCTGAGCGATCTCGAGCACCCGCTCGAGCAGGACGTGCTCGTCTGCGGCGACGTGCGCGCGGACAAGCGCGAGGCGGCCGAGCTGATCGAGCGCATCGACGGGTTGCGCTGCGTCGACTGCGGGCGCCTGGAGATGGCGCGCACGACCGAGTCGCTGACCGCCCTGCTGATCTCGGTCAACTCGCGCTACAAGGCGCACGCCGGCATTCGCCTGACGAACCTGCCCGAGCAGCTTTGGCAGTGAGCGACGCCGAGGTCGTCGTCCTCTCCGGCGGCACCGGCGGCGCCAAGCTCGCCCGCGGGCTCGCCGACGTGCTCGGGCCCGAGCGCCTGACGGCGATCGTCAACACCGGCGACGACATCGAGATCTACGGCGCGCACGTCTCGCCCGACCCTGACCTGATCTCCTTCTGGCTCGCTGACACGATCGACGAGCGCGGCTGGGGCATCGACGGCGACACGTTCACGGTGATGGACGCGCTGCGCGAGCTCGGCGTCGATGTCTGGTTCAACCTCGGTGACCGCGACCTCGCATGGTGCCTCGAGCGCGCGCGGATGCTCGCCGACGGGCTCACGCCGACGGCCGCGATCGCGCGGCTCACGGCCGCGATCGGCGTGCGCTCGCGAGTGCTGCCGATGAGCGACGACCCGGTCCGCAGCTGGGTTCGCACCGCCTCCGCCGGCTGGTGCGCGTTTCAGGAGTTCATGATCCGCGAGCGTGCGGCAGGGCCGATCGAGGGCCTCGAGTTCCGCGGCGCCGAGCAGGCGCGGCCAAGCGAGCAGGTGCTCCGCGCGATCGCCGCCGCGCACACGATCGTGATCGGGCCCTCCAACCCGCTCGTCTCGATCGGCCCGATCCTCGCCGTCCCCGGGATCCGCGAGGCGCTGATCGCCGCCGATGCACCGCTCGTCGCGGTCAGCCCGATCGTCGGCGGTCAGGTGCTCAAGGGCCCGACCGCCTCGTTCATGGCGTTCGCGGCACTCGAATGCAGCGCGGCGGGGATCGCCGGCTTCTACGGCGAGCTGCTCGACGGCATCGTCGCCGATGAGAGCGTCGCGGCACTCGCGACGCTGCAGACCGACACGCGCATGGACGACGCCGCGTCGCGGCGGCGGCTGGCGGAGGAGACGCTGTCGTTCGCGCAGGCGCTCGGTCGATAGGCCGCGATCTCAGCCGCCGGCGGGCGTCTGGCGATCGCGCCACGCAACCAGCGTGTCGAGCGCGCCGTAACTGACACGTTCGACGAACGCGTCGCGCTCGTTGGCGTGCGGCAGCGGCTCGTCGGGCACGGGCGCGTCGAGGAATTCGCACAGCGGGCCCCAGCCTTCGGTGACCTCCCAGACGAGCAGCCGCTCCGCGGGAACCGCCGCCTTCACCTGCTCGTTGTGGCGCGTCATCTGCTCGATCATCTGCTCGGGCCGCTCGTGACCCTCGGAGAAGGTGCCCTGCGGGCCCCAGAACATGCGGTCGACGAGCTCGAGGTAGCGGTGCCAGCGGGGATCGATCTGCGCCCTCGCGCCGGACAGCCGCGGCATCAGCGTCTCGCCGTGGCACATCGTCCAGATCGTGTCCCTGAAGCTGCGCTCCCATGCCTCGCCGTCGCGCACGCTCAGCAGCACCTTCGCGTCGGGATAGACGTCGAGCAGCTCGCGATAGAAGTAGCCGCCCGGCCAGTCGACAGTCGAGTGGTGGCCAGCGAAGATCCCTTCCCAGTCCGCGTCGCCGTCGAGCGCGGCGTCCCACAGCGGCACCTGGTCGAGGTCCGCGATCACGTTCACCCAGTGGTAGCAGGGGCCCAGCCCGATCATCTCGAGCGCGAGCTTCTGCGTCAGCGTACCCGTCCTTGGCAGTCCCGCCCCGATCAGCCTGATGCCCCGAGAGTGCTCCGTTGCGCTCATCCGATGCTCCCTTCCCCCCATGTTTGGCCGCGTTCATCGCAGCAGATCGTGATCCGTGGACGCGAAGAACTGGATAAGAACAGCCCCGTATCGACGGGAAACCGCTCCTGCGGCTCATATCGTTACATCACCCAGCTGGACGACCCGCTTCGGGCGCCCACCGTCGACCAAGGAGTCTCAAATCTTGCACACCGGTCCCGATCGCGGCCGCGGAGGATCGTTGTTGGCCGATCCGATGCCGATTGCGCGCCGCCGTCCCGCCGCCCGCAGCGGCCCGCGGATCGCCGCGCTGACGCTGTCTGACTCCGACACCGCCCACACCCAGCAGCAGGTGCTCGAGCGTCTCGGCCTCGATGGCGACGAGTTCGCCGAGGGGATCTTCGAGCGCTGCGGCGTCAAGCGCCGGCATCTGAACCTCGGCGAGGACTTCCTCGCGTGCGCGCTGCAGGACCGCACCGCGCAGGTCGAGCGCGACCTCCTGCGCCATGCGATCCGCGCCGTCGACGGGCTCGGCGTCGACCCCGCGAACGTCGGCACCCTGCTCACCGCCAGCCTCTACTCGCTCGGCGTCCCCACGCTCGCCCACCGCCTGCTCGACCACTACCGGATGGACCCGGCGACCGACAAGTACCACGTCACGGGCGTCGGCTGCGCGAGCGGGATCCCGCTGATCCGGCTGACCTCGCAGGCGCTGCGCGAGCACCCCGACCGCCAGGCCGTGATCGTCGCCGCCGAGAGCATGAGCAGCGTCCTGATGCGCGCCACACCCGAGGACCCGCGCGCAAAGACCGTCGGCTCGGCGCTGTTCGGCGACGGCTGCGCCGCGGCGCTGCTGTCGTGCGACCCGCGCGCCGACGGGCCGATCATCAGCGCCTCCCAGGTCCACCAGATCGCCGACACGCTCGGCGCCGTCAGCCTCGACGTCGACGGCGGCGACAGCCACCTGCACCTCGCGCGCGAGCTGCCCAGCCTCGCCGGCGCCGGCCTCGACGAGCTGGTCGACCGCTTCCTGCGCCGCAACGAGCTCACACGCGAGGCGATCGACCACTGGATCGTCCACCCCGGCGGGCGGCGGATCATCGAGAACGTGCGCGACGCGCTCGCGCTCAGCGACGACGACGTCGCCGTCAGCTGGGACTCGCTGGCTGAGCACGGCAACGTCGGCACGCCGTCGATCTTCTACGTGCTCAGGGAAACGATCGACCGCCGCGAACCGCTCCCGGGCGAGCGTGGCCTGATGGTGACGATCGGCCCGGGCGTGACCGTCGGCATGATGCTCCTGTCCTGGTAGCGGCGGCCGCGCGACTATCGTCTGCGGCAGATGCGCACCGCCGCGATCCTGCCGATCAAGCGCTTCACCGAGGCCAAGCAGCGGCTCGGTGAGAGCGTCGCCGAGGAGCTTCGCGCGGAGCTCGTGCGGGCGATGATCGCCGACGTGCTGCTCGCGCTCGCGCAGACGAGCGCGATCGAGCGCACGATCATCATCAGCAGCGAGGACGCGATCGCGGCGAGCGCGCGCGAGCACGGCGCGCTGATCATCGCCGACACGCTCGAGCGCGGCCAGTCGGCCGCCGTCGGCCTCGGTGTCGAGCAGGCGCTCGCCGACGGCTTCGATCGCGTCGTGTGCATACCCGGCGACTGCCCCGCGCTCGACCCCGCCGAGCTCGAGGCGCTGCTCGCCGGCGCCGAGCAGGACGGTGCGCCGGTCGTGATCGTGCCCGACCGCCACGGGCTCGGCACGAACGGCCTGCTGCTCGCGCCCCCCGACGTGATCGCGCCGAGCTTCGGCCCCGACAGCTGCGAGCGCCATCGCGGGCTGGCGGCCGCCGCGGGCGTCGCCTGCGCCGTGCGCCGGCCGGCGTCGCTGCTGCTCGACATCGACACCGGCGCCGACCTCGCGGCGCTGCGCGAGCGGCTGTCCGGCACGCGCCCGCGCGCACAGCGCACGCGCGCGGTGCTCGGCGCCGCCGGCGGCGGGCAGCGGCTCCCGATCGCAAGCGCCGGCTGAGGAGGGCCCGTGGCACAGCTCCGCGCGCACAGCCTCGAGGGCATCCCCGAGATCGGCGAGGGCGCCGACCTCGCCGCGCTGATCGCCGCCGCGGCGGGGGATCGGCTCGAGGACGGGCAGCTGCTGGTGGTCGCCCACAAGGCGATCTCGAAGGCCGAGGGAGCGGTCGTGCCGCTCGCGCAGGTCGAGCCGAGTGCGCGCGCGCTCGAGCTGGCCGCCGACGCCCGCGCGGCGACCGGCGAGACCCGCGATGCGCGTGCGATCCAGGTCGTGCTCGATGAGTCCAGCGAGATCCTGCGCGCCGAACGCGGCGTGCTGATCAGCCGCACGCGCCACGGCTTCGTCTGCGCGAACGCGGGCGTCGATGCGTCCAACAGCGCCGGCCCGGACGTCGTGATCGTGCTGCCGCGCGACCCCGACGGCTCGGCGCGGCGGCTTCGCGCGCGCGTCCGCGAGCTGACCGGCGCGGCGGTCGCGGTGCTGATCACCGACAGCTTCGGGCGCGCGTGGCGCCACGGCCAGCTCGACGTCACGATCGGCCTCGCCGGCATGGACCCGCTCGATGACTGGCGCGGGCGCAGCGATGCGAGCGGGCTCGAGCTGCGCGCCACGTGGCTCGCGGTCGCCGACGCGGCCGCCGCCTGCGCCGACCTCGCCCGCGCGAAGGACTCGCGCGAGCCGGTCGTGATCGTCGACGGCCTCGAGCGCTTCATCACCGCCGCCGATGGACCGGGCGCGACCGCGCTGCTGCGGCCGCTCGCCGAGGACATGTTCCGCTGAGGCGCCGCCCCGCCGGCGGCGAGTGCAGCGCCGGCCGGGGTGCTCGCGGCTAGACGGCCAGCGGCAGCTCGTCCGCCCCGTCGCCGTCACGATCGAGCGGAAACTCGCGCCTGAGCTCATACAGCGTCGTGCGCTCGGCCGCCACGCGCCCGGCGTCGTGCGCGGCCGCGATCAGCTCGTCGGGGTCGAGCTTGGTGCCGTGGTAGCTGCCGGCGAGGCGGCTGATCGACTCCTCCATCAGCGTGCCGCCGAGATCGTTGACGCCCCAGCGCAGCGACTCGGTGGCCGCATCGAGGCCCATCTTCACCCACGAGGCCTGCAGGTTCGTGATCGTGCGCCCGAGCGCGAGGCGGAACACGGCGGTGTGCTTGAGGTTCTCCGCGCGCGAGATCTCCTCGACCCCGTGCGTGCGCCCGAGCAGCGTCTGGAAGGGGATGAACGACAGCGGCACGAACTCTGTGATGCCGCCCGTGCGTTCCTGCAGCTCGCGGATCACGCGCATGTGCTCGGCGAGCTCCCACGGCTCCTCGATGTGCCCGAACATCACCGTCGAGGTCGAGCGAAGCCCCGCCCGATGCGACGCTTCGATGATCTCCACCCAGCGGGCGACCGGCAGCTTGTTCGGCGAGATGCGCTCGCGCACGCCGTCGTGCAGCACCTCCGCGGCCGTCCCCGGCGTCGAGCCGAGGCCGGCGTCGCGCAGTCGCGCGAACACCTCCTGCGGCGCCAGCGCGGAGATGTCGCACATGTGCGCGATCTCCATCGGGCTGTATGCGTGCAGGTGCAGCTGCGGCGCGAGCTCCCGCGCGAAGCGCAGCCAGCCGAGGTAGTCCTCGAGCTCCCAGTCGGGATGGATGCCCGACTGGATGCAGAGCTCGCTCGCCCCGTATGCGACCGCCTCGTGCACGCGCCTGGCGAACTCCTCGCGGTCGTGCTCGTAGGCGTCGGGCGAGCGCTTGCCCTGCCCGAAGCCGCAGAACGCGCAACCGACGACGCAGACGTTGGAGACATTGATGTTGCGGTTGACGACGAACGTGACCGTCTCCCCGGCGAGCTCCGCGCGCAGCTCATCCGCGGCCGCGCGGATCTCCTCGATCGCCTCCGGGCGGGTCTCCGCGAACAGCGCCGTCAGCTCGTCCGCGCTCAGCGCGCGCCCGTCGCCGCCCTTGGCGATCGCGCCCGCGACGAGATCCGGGCGGATCGGCGACGGCGGCTCGGTGCGGCCCGATCCGCGCCGCGGGATGAAGCTCCAGTACTTCGCCCTGATCGTGTCGAGCACGCCCGCCGCGACCCACTCGCGGTCGATGTACTGCGGATACACGCAGAGGCGCTCGGTCAGCGCGTAGCCGTCAGCCTGCAGCTGCTTGCGCACCTGGTGCGGCGAGGGGAACGGGTGCTCGGGCGAGATGTGATCGCCGTTCGCGCTCAGCCCGCCGAGATCGCTCGCGCCGGCCGCGACGAGCTCGCCCCACCAGTCCGCGAGGTTCGGCGGGATCTGGATGCCCACATCCGGGAGCAGCCGCCGGGTCTCGGCGATCAGGCGCCTCATGTCCTCGATCGTCACCGGGCAGGCCCAGTCGGGCAGCGGCAGCTGCGGCCGCGAGTCGGCGACACCGGTGCGCCAGTACTCGCGCGCCGCGTCGTCGGCGATCTGCGCCGGCTCCTGGCCGTAGTAGCGCTGGTGGGGGACGAAGTTCTGCAGGATCACCTCCTGGATGTGCCCGTGCTCGGCGTGGATCCGGGCGAGCGCTTCGAGCGAGTCGAAGCGCTCCTGCTCGCTCTCGCCGATGCCGACGAGGATCCCGCTCGTGAACGGGATCTGCAGCTCCCCGGCGGCGCGGATCGTCTCGATGCGCCGCGCCGGGTGCTTCGTCGGCGAGCCCGCGTGAACTGTCTCCATCAGCCGCTCGGAGACCGACTCCAGCATCAGCCCCTGCGATGCGCTGACCTCACGCAGGCGCGCCAGGTCACCACGCGAGAGCACTCCGAGGTTCGTGTGCGGCAGCAGGCCGCGTTCGAGCGCGCGCTCGCACACCCACACGACGTACGCGGTGAAGTCCGCGTGCCCGTACTCGCGCAGCCGCGCCGCGACCTCCGGGTTGACCTCGGGGCGCTCGCCGGTCAGGATCAGCAGCTCCTTGACCTGGCGCCTGCCCGCGCCGTCGAGCAGCTCGAGCACCTCCTCGGGGCTGTACAGATGGGCCTGGTGGGTCGCGAACGCGCAGTACTTGCAGTAGCAGCGGCAGGTGCGCGACAGCGACAGCGTCAGGTTGCGCGAGAAGGTGACCCGGCGACGCATGAGCAGCAGTGTATGACCCTCGGCGCGACGTCCCCGATCGGCGGGCGGGGTGCCGGGCGGCGCATGCGCCGCCCGGACGAGCCGCACATGTGCGGCTCGTCGTCTGAGTCGCATGCGACTCAGCGGCCGTGGCCGCGTGCGGCCACGGCGTCCCGGCACGCGGCGGGTCACGGCGAGTCCGTCCGATCGTGCTTCTAGCTTGCGCCACATGTCCAGAGACACCTTGCGCCGCGCGGTCGCCGAGATGATCGGCGCGTTCACGCTGACGTTCGTCGGCGCCGGTGCCGCCGCTGCCGCCGCGGGCGTGCACGACCCGACACTGATCGGCGTCGCGATCGCCAACGGGCTCGCGATCGGCGTGATGGTCTGCGCGCTCGGCCCGATCTCGGGCGGGCATTTCAACCCGGCGATCACGTTCGGCTTCCTGATCACGCGGCGGATCAAGCCGGCGCTCGCGGGGGTCTACTGGGTGTTTCAGTTCGGCGGCGCCGCGCTCGCGGCGCTGCTCGTCAAGGACCTGCTGCCGCGTGCGACGACCGAAGCGGTCAACCTCGGCGTCCCCGCGCTCGGCCACGGGGTCGACGCGAGCTCGGGATTCCTGCTCGAGGCGGTGTTCACGTTCTTCCTCGTGATGGTCGTGTTCGGCGCCGCGGTCGATGAACGCAACCCGTTCAACTCGGTCGCCGGACTCGCGATCGGCCTGACGATCTCGATCGACGTGCTGTTCGGCGGGCCGTTCACCGGAGCGGCGATGAACCCCTCGCGCGCCTTCGGCCCGCAGCTCGTCGGCGACCACTGGGAAAACGGCTGGGTCTGGTACGCCGGCCCGGTGCTCGGCGCGAGCATCGCCGCGCTCGTCTACCACCACCTGTTCATGAGCGCGCCCGACGCCGAGCCCGAGGCGGGCGCCGCAGCCGTATCCTGAGCGGGTGAGCATCGCCCGCGTCTACCTCGCCCGCCACGGGCAGACCGCCTACAACCACGAGGGCCGCTTCCAGGGCCAGCAGGAAGTGCCGCTCGATGACACCGGCCGCGAGCAGGCCGCCGAGCTCGCCGAGCGCGCCACCGCGCACGGTTTCAGCGCGCTGTGGTGCAGCCCGCTGCTGCGCGCCCGCGAAACCGCCGACATCGTCGCCCGCCGCATCGGCCTCGAGCCGAAAGCGGACGCGCGCCTGATGGAGACCGACTCCGGCGACTGGACCGACCGCAGCTTCGCCGAGGTCCGCGCCGAGGCGCCCGAGCGCTTCGACGCGTTCGCCGCCGCCGACCCCGCCTTCTCATTCCCCGGCGGCGAGTCCTTCGCCGAGCAGGAGGTGCGCGTCAACGCCGCGCTCGAGGACGTCAAACGCGGCCCGCTGCCCGCGCTCGTCGTCTGCCACGGGATGGTCATCCGCGCCGCCTTCGCGAGCCGCGCGGACGCCGGCGGGCCGCGCTTTGAGCGCGTCGCGAACGCCGCGCTCGTGCCGCTCGACGCGGTGATCGCCGAGCACGCAGACCTCGGCGGCGGCGAGGCGACTCCTCCCAGCTAGCCGTCGATGCGCGCGACGCCGTTGACGTCCTCGCCGGCGATCAGCAGGAACTCGTTGCGCGCTCCCGCGCGGCGCGCTTCGCGGTGGCCGCGGTACTCCTCGCTCGCGTAGAAGTCATCGGCCACCCGTTTGCTCGGCCACTCGATGATCATCACGATCTGCGCCGGCGCACGCTCGCCCTCGACGTGCTCGATCTGCGCCGTGCGCGCGAGATATCGCCCGCCGCGGCGCTCGACCATCGCGGTGACGTCCGCGACGTAGTCGCGGACCCACGACGTGTCGGTGACGTCGAGTTCGGCGACTGCGTAGTACTTCATGCTCGCTCCTTTGCGGTTGCGGTCAGGTCCGTGCCGGTTGCCCGGCGCCGAGGAACCGGCGCAGCGCGCGCCGCGCGCCCGGCAGCCGGCGGCCGGCGTCGAGCTCACGGATCGCGATCTCCGAGGTCATCGCCGCGAGCAGCTGCGCCGCCGCGCGCGCGTCGGGCCAGCCCATCGCCTTGAAGCTCGGGATCGCGGCCGCGGCGAAGCGCTCGTGGCGCGCCGACATCGTCGCCGTCAGCGCCGCGTCCGTGCGCGCCTCGAGCGCGAGCGCCTTCGTCGCGCGGTCGGCGAGGCAGGCGTCGAGGTAGGCCTCGACGCCGCGCATGATGAACTCCGCGCCCGGCTCGACGCCCGCGGTGGCGTCGGCCGCCGCGAGCGCGACGCGCTCGTGGAAGCGCGCATGCAGCGCGTCGATGAACGCCTCGCGATCGGCGAAATGCACGTAGAAGGTCCCCTTCGCGACGCCCGCCTGGGCGACGACGCGGTTGACGCTCAGCCCGGCGAGGCCCTCGCGCGCCGCGACCGCGACGCCCGCGTCGAGCAGCAGCTCGTATGTGCGGTGCTCTGCGCGCGGCGCCCGCGCGGCGCCGCTGGGCCCATATACAGCCATCCACGCAAGCTTAGCTGACCGGTCGGTCATTGGGAATGACCGACCGGTCAGTCACGTGCTATGGTGCGCGCGATGACGACACTCGAGATCCCCGCCGGCACGATCGCATACGACGAGCGCGGCAGCGGCGAGACGCTGATCATGCTGCCGAGCGGAGCACACGACCGCCACGACTTCGACGAGCTGCGCGCGCGGCTCCCCGAGCGCCTGCGCACGATCGCGATCGACTGGCCCGCGCACGGCCGGTCCCCCGCCGGGAGGCTGCCGGGCAGCGCGATGCAGCTCGCCGACGTCGCCGAGCAGCTCGTCGAGCGGCTCGCGCCGGACGGCGCGGTCGTCCTCGGCAACTCGGTCGGAGGCTTCGCCGCGACGCGCCTCGCGATTCGCCGGCCGGAGCTCGTCAAGGGCCTCGTGATCGTCGACGGCGGCGGCTTCGCCGGGCGCCCGCCGCACGTGCGCGCGTTCTGCGCGCTGATGTCGCGGCCGCGTTTTCTGCGCGCGATCTATCCGTCCTTCTCACGGCGCTACATGCGCGCGCGCACCGACGCCGACCGCCGCGCGGGCGCAACCGGAGTCGCCACGACGCGCGCCGACCCGGGGCTGCGCGCGGTCGCCGAGCTGTGGCGGAGCTTCGCCTCGCGCGAGCACGACCTGCGCGCCGAGGCACCTTCGATCCGCGTGCCGACGCTCGTGATCTGGGGCGAGCATGACCCGGTGATCCCGCTCGGCACCGGCAGGCGCGCGGCCGCGATGATCCCCGGCGCGAAGCTCGTCGTGTTCGACAGCGGCCACGTGCCGCACACCAGCGACCCCGCGCGCTTCGCCAAGGAGCTGCTGCGGTTCGCCGACGCCGCGCTCGCCGCCGGCCCGCGGCCGCGGCCGCGGCCGCAGCGCTCTACCCCAGGATCAGGCAGCCGGTCGTCGCGTGCGCGATCAGCTTCTCGTCCGACTCCGTGAACAGCCGGCCCTCGGCCGTCGCGGTGCGCCGTCCGCGATGCACGATGCGACCCTCCGCGAGCACGCGCCCGGTCGCATCGCTCATCGCGCGGACATAGCGCACCTGCAGGTCCGCTGTCGTGAAGCCGACGCCCGGCTCGAGCGTCGTGTGCACCGCGCAGCCCATGCACGAGTCGAGGATCGCCGCGGCGATGCCGCCGTGGACCGAGCCGAGCGGGTTGTACATCCACTCCGCCGGCTCCATCGCGAACACGACACGCCCCGGCTCGACCTCGGCGATCGCGAAGTCGAGCGTGCGCGCGAACGGCGGCGGCGGCGCGCTGCCGCCGGCGATCGCGCGGATGTACTCGAGGCCCGACAGCGCCGTCGCCGCAGTCGCCGCCGCAGCCGGGTCATCCCAGCTGAAGCTGCGTGTGCGCAGCTGCTCGATCGCGCTCACGCGAGGCCCTCCGCGAGCGCCGGCGCGGGCATCGCGCGCGCCGCCGGGCGGCCGAGAGCGGCGAGCGCGAGGCCGCCCGCGAGGCCGCCCGCGACCGAGATCAGCCAGGCGTCGTGGAAGTCCGCGAGCGTGTGCGCGCCGGCTCCGAGCACGGCCACGAGGATCGCCACGCCGAGCGCCGCCCCGATCTGGCGGCCCATCGTCAGCACCGCCGCGCCGGTCGCGAAGCGATCCGCGGCGAGCGAGGAGGCGCCCGCGCCGGTCAGCGTCGGTATCACGAGCCCGACACCCGCGCCGGTGAGCAGCATGCCCGGCAGGTACTCGCTCAGATACGCGGGCTGCACGCCCGTCTCGGTGATGAAGAACAGGCAGCCCGAAGCGAACAGCAGCGAGCCGATCACGCCGGGCAGACGGTAGCCGTAGCGCGCGCCGATGCGCGCCGAGGGGACGCTGAACAGCGTCGCCATCGCGGGCCCAGGGAACAGCATCAGGCCCGCCGTCAGCACTTCCTCGTGCCACACCCCGGTGAGGAACAGGACGCCGGTCAGCAGCATCGCGCCGAAGCCCGCGAAGAACAGCACCGACCCGCCGACCGCCAGCCCGAAGCTGCGCACGCGCAGCATCGACGGTTCGATGATCGGCGCGGGCTGCCGTTCCGATCGCCACCAGATCGCCGGCAGCAGCACCGCGCTGAGCGCGAACAGCGACACGATCGCCGGCGAGCCCCAGCCCCACTGCTCGCCGTTGACGATCGCGACCACTAGCGATCCGATCGCGACGATCACCGCGAGTGCGCCGACGATGTCCGGGCGTAGCGCATCCTGCTCGCGGCGCTCGATCAGCGTCCGCGCGCCGAAGATCATGCCGAGCAGCCCGATCGGCACGTTGACGAGGAACACCCAGCGCCAGTCCGCCTGCACGAGCACGCCGCCGAGCGGCGGGCCGGCGGCGGCGGCGATGCCGCCGGTCGCGGCCCACATGCCGATCGCGACGTGGCGCCGCTCGGGCTCGAACTCGGGCAGCATCAGCCCGAGCGAGGTCGGCAGCATCAGCGCGCCGCCGACCGCCTGGACGATGCGCGCGCCGGTCAGCACCGCGACCGACGGCGCGAGCGCGCAGCCCGCGCTCGCCGCCACGAAGATGCCGAGGCCGAGCAGGAACGCGCGCTTGCGCCCGAACGCGTCAGCCCAGCGTCCGGCCGGAACGAGCAGCGCCGCGAACACGATCGCGTAGCCGCTCAGGATCCACGACAGCGAGCTGAGCGAGGCGCCGCCGAAGTGCCTGCTGATCGCCGGAAAGGCGATGTTGACGATGAACAGGTCGAGGCTGGACATGAACACCCCGACACACACGATGAGCGAGACGCGCCATTTACGTTGCATCATGCAACTGACGATAACACAGTAAGTTGCATGATGCAACCCCATCCGCTATCGTGTCTCTCACGATGCTCGGAAATGACTACGACAACCAGGCCTGCAGCATCGCCGGGGCGCTCGAGGTGGTCGGTGAGCGCTGGTCGCTGCTGATCGTCCGCAACATCTTCCTCGGCCTGCGCCGCTTCGATGAGATCCAGGAGAACCTCGGCATCGCGCGCAACGTCCTGCAGACGCGCCTGCGACGGCTGCAGGATCACGGCGTGCTCGAAAAGCGCCTCTATCAGGAGCGCCCCGCGCGCTACGAATATCGCCTCACCGAGAAGGGGCTTGACCTGTGGCCGACGATGGTCGCGCTGATGCAGTGGGGCGACCGCTACGAGGCGCCCGCGGGCGGGCCGCCGGTGCTGCTCGAACACCGCGGCTGCGGTGGGCAGGTCGACGAGCACCGCGTCTGCGCGGCGTGCGGGCGCAAGCTCACCCCGCGCGATGTGCGCGCGCTGCCGGGGCCCGGCGCGACGCCCGAGCACCCGCTCCTGCGCCGCGTCGAGCGCGAGCACACACGCGCGCTCACCTAGCCGCGGCCGTCGCGAGCGGCTCCGCGACGCCGCAGGGGGCGCGCCGCTCAGGCGGTGTGCTCGAGAATCGCGCCGCAGATCTGCGGCCACAGCGGCTCGGGGCGATCGTGCCCCATGTCGTCGATCAGCAGCAGGCGCGCATCGGGGATCAGCGCGGCGGTGCGTTCGCCGCCGCTCGGCGCGATCAGCGTGTCGTCGAGGCCGTGCATCACGAGCGTCGGCGTGCGCAGGCGCCGCAGCCCCTCGGCCCGCGACCCGCTCGCGATCATCGCCGCGAGCTGGCGCGCGACGCCCGCGGGGGCGTAGCAGCGGTCATAGCTTTCGCCCGCCAGCTCGCGCGCGCCGTCGAGATCCGGGTATCGCCTCGAGCGCCAGACCGACGCGCGCCCCGCCGCCTCGATGTAGCCGGCGCGGTCGCCCGGCGGCGGCGTGAGCAGCGCCTGGCGCGCCTCGGGTGTCGAGCGGCCGAACTCGGGCTCGCCGGTCGTCGACATCATCGAGGTCAGCGTCAGCACCCGGCGCGGATGCTCGATCGCCATCGTCTGCGCGATCATGCCGCCCATCGACACGCCGACGACGTGCGCGCGCTCGATTGCGAGCCCATCGAGCAGCGCCACTCCGTCGGCGGCCATCTCGCTGAGCGTGTACGCCGCGAGCTCTCGCGCCGTGTCGAAGTCGCCTGCCGATGCCGCCGCGACGATCGCCGCGATATCCGCGCCCTCGCCGTCGAGCTTCGATGACAGCCCGCAGTCACGATTGTCGAAGCTGATCACGTAGCGCCCGCCCGCCGCCAGGCGCTCGCGCAGCGCCCGCGGCCAGGCGATCATCTGCGCGCCGAAGCCCATCACCAGCAGCAGCGCCGGGTCCAGCGGCGAGCCGACCGTGTCGTACTCGAGCGCCACGCCCTGCGGCGTCGTGATCTGCGCCATCCGCGCAGGATGTCACGCCGCGCGGCCGGGGTGGGCGGACCGGTCGCGCTACAGCAGGCCGGCGACGAGCGCGGCGCCCTCGCGGGCCATCCGCGAGCGCGGCACGATCAGATCGAAGCCCGCCCGCTCGGCGCTTTCGCGCGCGGCGAGGTCGACGTGCGAGTAGAACGCGAGCGTGCGCGTCGCGGCGAGCTCACCGTCGTGCCTGAGCGACTCGACGACCGCCGCGCCGTCGAGCGCTGCGTCGGTCAGGTCGACGATCAGCAGCTGCGCCGGCGGCGCAGCCGGATCGGCCAGGCGCTCGCGCAGGCGCGCCCCATCGGCGAGCAGCTCGAGCTCCTGCCCGCCGGCCGCGAGGCTGCCCTGGATGCGCGACCCGAACAGCAGGTCGGCGGTGAGCGCGAGCACGCACGCCATCGCTACTGCGACCGCAGGCGGCGAAACTCCTCGCGGGCGGACTGCGGACGCCCCCACATCTGTGTCACCTCGACGCGGCCGCTGCGCGTGTCGCGCAGCACGAGCTCACCCTCGATCCCGGCCTCGTCGAGCCCATGCAGCGCGCCGTGGACCGTCGGAGCCGACGCGGCATGCCCGAACTGATGGGCGACGAACAGGCGCCAGTGCCAGTCGTATCGGGAGTACGGTCGCGCGTTGCAGGTCGCCATGTACAGCGCCGCCTCGACGTAGCGCGGCTCATCGGCGATCCGCAGGTCGAGCTCGAGATCGGTCCAGTCCTCCGGCAGGGAGTCGACGATCTGCTGGAAGGTCTCGGCGAGGGCCATCGAGCGGAAGCCTAGCGCGGCTATTCTCGGAGCAATGGCAAGCACGCACGCGAACACGCTCGCAGACGACTACGAGACGCTGCTCGAGCGCTGCGGCGTGCTCGACCGCTCCGAGCGCGGCAAGCTCGCGCTGGGCGGAGCGGCGTCGGTCGAGTTCCTCAACGGGCAGGTCACGAACGAGCTCGCGACGCTGCGCGGCGGCGACGGCAGGTACGCGGCGTTCCTCACGCACAAGGGCAAGATGCTCGGTGACCTGCGCATCCTCGCCGTCGGCGCCGGCCGCGACGGCGCCCCGCGGGAACTGCTGCTCGACACCGAGCGCGGCGCCCTGCAGAGCCTGTTCGACATGATCCGCCGCTTCAAGGTCGGCTACGCGGTCGAGCTGCACAAGCGCACGCTCGAGTGCGGGCTGCTGTCGCTGATCGGCCCGCGCGCCGCGGCGATCGCCGGCGCCGCGGCGCTGAGCGAGCGCGAGCATGCGCATGAGCCCGTCGTGATCGACGGTCTCGCGGCCCGCGCGATCCGCACCGACGTCGGCGTCGATCTGCTCTGCGACGCGGCGCTCACCGCGCAGCTGCTCGCAGCGCTGTGCGAGCGTGGCGCCGAGCCGGTCTCGTCACAGGCGAGCGAGTGCCTGCGGATCGAGCGCGGGCGCCCGCGTTTCGGCCTCGACCTGGACGACACCGTGATCCCGCAGGAGGCCGGGCTGAACGAGCGCGCGGTCAGCTTCACCAAGGGCTGCTACGTCGGGCAGGAGACCGTCGCGCGCCTGCACTACAAGGGCAGGCCCAACCGCCACCTGCGCGGACTGCGCCTGTCGTCGATCGCCGCCGCAGGCGAGCCGCTGTACCTGGGCGAGCGCAGCGTCGGAGCGCTCGGCAGCGTCGCGCTCTCGCCCCGCCTGGGCCCGATCGCGCTCGCGCTCCTGCGCCGCGAGGCCGCCCCCGGCAGCACGATCAGCGTCGGCGAGCAGAGGGCCGAGGCGGAGGTCGTCGAGCTGCCCTTCGCTGCCGCCCAGGACGCGCCGGGACCTCAGCGCTAGGCGTCACCCGCCGGCTCCGGTGGCTGGCGGCGGTCGCGCAGGTGCCGGCGGATCGCCGCATCGTGGACCTTGACCGCGTCCGGGCGCGGCGGCGTGTCGAAGGTGCTGACGACGTTCGGGCCGGTCAGCGGGACCTTCGTCGGCTCGATCTCCTCGCCGCCCTTGAACGGGTCCTCTTCAGTCATCGCGCTCCCCTTCCGGCGGGATCCCCGATTCCTCGGCGTACGCCTGCCACTGTTCGCCGAGCAGGTCCAGCAGCTGGCTGGCGAGCAGCGGCGAGAACGACACGCGCGAGACAACCATCCCCTGCTGGCCCTGCGGCCCGATGCGCATGAAGTCGAGCGTGAACTCGTGCGGCGTGCGTGCGATCGCCGCCGCGTTCGCCCACCTCCCGGCGAACTCCTCCGGCGGCATCATGATGTTCGGGCCCTGCTCCGCCGGGCTCTGATCGGACTCGTCGGGAAGCTCTGAGTCGGACACTCGCCCGCACAGTAGCGCGATGGCCAGTCGCCCGGTCCGCGCGGGCCCCGGCCCGCCGCCCGGCGTGCGTGATACTGGCCGCGGTGACGTCCGAGGAGTCCGCGAACCCCGAGCTGCTCGAGCTGGTAGGCGAGCTGCTCGCCGCGCTCGAACGCCGCGACTACGAGGCGGCGATGACCCACTTCGGCGCCGACCCCGTGTGGGACATGTCGGCCGTCGGCACCGGCGTCTTCAGCGGCTCGAGCGCAATTCGCGGCCTGCTGGAAGACTGGAACGGCTCCTACGAGGAGTGGACGTGCGAGGCCGAGGAGCTCGTCGACCTCGGCCACGGGATCGTGCTGACCGTGCTCAACGAACGGGGCCGGCCCGTCGGCAGCACCGGCCGCGTGCAGCTGCGCTACGCGTTGATCACCTCGCTCGCCGATGACTTGATCGCCCGTGCCGCGAGCTACCTCGACGTCGATGCCGCGCGCGCGGCCGCCGAGCGCCTCGCGCGCGAGCGTGAGTAGCCGGCCCGGCGAACCGCCGGTGCCTCGACGCGCCGAGGCGAATGTGTGACGCACAACACACAAGCAACCATTGCGCCGAGCATATAGTTGCGCCCATGCAAGCAACTGCCTCGCCCCCGGCCACTGATCGCGGCGCGCTCACGCGCGACATGTATGCGCTCGCCAGCTACCTGATGCGGACCGCCAATGTGCGCATCTTCAACGCGATCGCCGAGCTCGACCTGTCGTTCACGCAGATCAAGGCGCTGTGCGCGATCGACGCCGACGGCGAGGAGCGCTCGGTCAAGGCCCTCGCGGAGTCGCTCGGGTTGTCGCTGCCGGCGATGAGCCGCGCCGTCGACGGCCTGTTCGAGCGGGGGCTGGTCGAGCGCGAGGAGGACCCGCTCGACCGGCGCATGAAGCGGGTGCGCCTGACCGACAGCGGCCGCGCCGTCCCGGCCGCCCTCAACGCCGCGCGCCTGTCGGCGCTGCAGGAGCTCGTCGGCTCGCTCGACGAGCAGGAGGCAGAGGCGCTCGAGGGCGCCCTCGCACTGACACTCGATCGCCATCAGGAGATCGCCGCCTACCGACCTAAGCAGAAGGGAAGCAAACGATGAGCAACGCGATCCGATCGCTGCGGATGACCGACGAGAACCGTCGCTGGTGGGCGCTCGGCGCGATGTGCTTCGCGCTGTTCATGATCATGCTCGACAACACCGTCGTCAACGTCGCGCTGCCCTCGATCCAGCGCAGCCTCGACGCCTCGACCTCGTCGCTCGAGTGGACGGTCAACGCCTACACGCTTTCCTTCGCGGTGCTGCTCGTCACCGGCGGACGTCTCGGCGACATCTTCGGGCGACGAAGGATCTTCCTCACGGGCGTGATCGTGTTCGCGCTCTCGAGCGGCGCGATCGGCTTCTCCCCGAGCGACACCTGGCTCGTCGCATGGCGCGCGATCCAGGGTGCGGGCGCGGCGATGATGATGCCGGCGACGCTGTCGATCATCACCAACACATTCCCCGCGCATGAGCGCGGCAAGGCGATCGGCACGTGGGCCGGCGTCTCGGCGCTGGCGCTCGCGATCGGCCCGGTGCTCGGCGGCTTCCTCGTCGAGAGCGTCAGCTGGCAGTCGATCTTCTTCCTCAACCTGCCCGTCGCCGTCGGCGCGATCGTCGTGACGCTGTTCGCCGTGCGGGAGTCGCGTGACGAGAGCGCCGCGCAGCGCATTGACGTGCCCGGCGTGCTCACCCTGACGATCGGCCTCGCCGCGCTCGTGCTCGCGCTCGTCGAGGGGAACGCCTGGCACTGGGGCTCGACGCGCGAGCTCGCGCTGTTCGCGATCGCCGCGATCGGGCTGACGAGCTTCGCGATCGTCGAGCGCCGGCAGCCCTCGCCGATGGTCGACTTCAGCTTCTTCCGCTCGCGCTCGTTCCTCGGCGCGAACATCGTCGCGTTCATCGTCAGCTTCGCGATGCTCGCGATGTTCTTCTTCATGGCCCTGTACATGCAGAACGTGCTGCACTACTCGCCGCTGGAAGCCGGCCTGCGCTTCCTGCCATCGACGGTGATGATCGTCCTGATCGCGCCGCTCGCCGGCCGCCTCGCCGATCGCGTCGGCTCGCGGCCGTTGATGACCTTCGGCCTGCTCGCCGTCTCCGGCGCGCTGTTGTGGCAGTCGCAGCTGACCGTCTCCAGCGGCTACTCCGCGCTGCTCCCCGGCTTCATGCTGATGGGCATCGGCATGGCGTTTGTGATGTCGCCGATGAGCACCGCGGCGATGAACGCGGTCGAGCCGGCCAAGGCCGGCGTCGCGTCCGGGATCCTCTCGATGAACCGGATGGTCGGCGGCACCTTCGGCGTCGCGGTCCTCGGCGCGATGGTCGCGACGCTCGGGCGCTCGAAGATCGACCAGCTGCTGCCCGCGCTGCCCGCTTCGGCGAGAGCGCACCTGGCGAGCGGTCTCGGCTCGGGGGCCGCCCCCCACGGCGTTCCCGTCCAGATCATCGATGCCGGGCAGCAGGCGTTCGTCTACGCGCTGCAGTACGGGCTGCGCCTCGGCGCGGCCGTCGCCCTCCTCGGCGCCATGCTCGCCTGGACACTCGTCGGGCGCGATCGCGTCGCGGCCGACGACCTGCAGGTGCCAGGCGAGGCCCCGATCGCCGCACGGCGGACGAGCGAGCCCGCCGAGAACACCGCGGGCGAGGCGCTCCACGTCTGAGCGCAGGCGTCTCGCCGGCCCGGCGACAATGGCGAGGTGACCAGCCCGCGGGGTGAGGAGCTCGAGCGATGATCCCGGCCGGCTCCTCGGGAACGCCGCTGTGGAAGAAGCTCGTCCTGCACCCCGGCGAGCGGCTGCTGCTGATCGACGCACCCGCCGGCTGGAGCATCCCGGAGCTGCCCGACGGGGTGAGCATCACCCACGAGCAGGGAACGCGTTGCGGCGACACGCCGGCCGACGCGATCGTCGCCTTCTACCCCGACCTCGCGGCGCTGCGCGCCGGGATCCCGCTGCTCGCGCCGAGGGTCTTCCCGGCCGGCGGGATCTGGGCCGCGTGGCCGCGCCGCGCGGGCGGCCACGACAGCGACATCCGCGACGAGGACATCCGCGCGGTCGCGCTGCCGCTCGGGCTCGTCGACGTCAAGGTCGCGGCGATCAACGAGGACTGGTCAGGGCTGCGGCTCGTGTGGCGGCGAGAGCTGCGCGACGCGCCCACGCCGCCGCGCCCGAGCTAGCTGTTCGCGCTCAGCGCACGATCGTGAAGTGGAGCTTCTGCGGCGCCGAGCGCTTGCCGTCGGCGACCGCTACGAGCGTGACGGTATAAGCCCCGGGAGCGAGCCGCTTGTGCGCCGAGATGCGCCCGTAGAAGCGCAGCTCGTCGACGCCCGCGTGCCCGGCCACGGTCATCGAGCCGGCCGTGATCGTGCGGCTGCAGCGGTGCTTGTGGCTGTTCTTCCTGTTCTGCGCAACGCAGCGCCTGCCCACGCGGCGTCCGCGTGCGCTCGTCGTGAACGTCAACGTCACCGCGGCGGGCTCGCTGAGCTTGAACGTGAAGGTCGTGCCGACGGGCGGCTTCTTCTTCCTGGTCGAGCTGAGCTGTGCGAGCTTCGTTCCCTCGCGCCAGGTCTTCGCGGACTGCGTCAGCGTCGAGAGCACGGGCGCCGCGGCGAGGAAGAACGGCGCGCACGGGTCCGCGAGGTAGGCGAGCTCGGCGGCGCCGATGTCGACGATCGGGGGCGGGCTGCTGCCGCAGCCGAGCGGCCCGAGGATGCGCGGCCCGCCGTAGGCGTCCGTCACCAGCCCGAAGGGAACGAGCGCGTTCGAGCCGGCGCCCAGCGTCGGGCTCGCAAACGTCTCGTGGACGTCGCCGCTCGCGGGCGCCACCAGCTTCGGATCGCCGCAGATGTTGCCCGCGCCCGCGAACGGAGCGCTGCCCGCGCAGAGGTCGCTGTAGGAGGAGCTGACGCTCGCAAGGCTGCCGAAGCCGCCGAGCTCCGCGCCGCCACTGTCGCCATAGAGGATCGTGTTGGCAAGCGAGAGCACGTCGCGCGGGCCGCCGTCGATGCCCGCAACCGGGCCGCTTGCGCCCGTGATCGTGTTGGCGGTGATCGTCGAGTCGTCGACGTGGAGGATCGCGTATGCGCCGTCACACGCGAGCGCGCCGACGTAGACGCCCGCGCCGTTGGCGCTCGGGCCGCCGGCAAGCGTGTTCGTGGCGACGACCGCGTCGGAGAGCGTAGAGAGCACGTCGGGAATCCCCGCCGGCGGCGTCGTCAGGTCCCCGCAGGCGATCACCGACAGGCCCGCGCCCCACCCGAAGACATGTTCTTTGCTCGCGTTTTCCGTGGCATCGGGTGGCTGCAGCGTGTTGCCGGTAAAGCGGTCGGCGATGCTCTGCAGCCCCGCGCCGTTGACGCTCTCCCCCGCGCCGAACGCGGACACCGGGGCCGCTTTGAAGCTGATGCTGTCGCCTTCGAAGGCGTCGCCGCTCTGCACGACGGTCGTCGGTTCCATGCCGATCGCGTCGACCTCGAGACCGCCGCCCATGTAGCCGGCGAGCGCTTTGCTGCTGCCGCTCGGGTCCGCGATCGCGTCGTGGCTGAAGGTGTCGCCGGCGAGTGTCAGCGCCACTCCCCCCGCGGCCTGCGTCGAGATCGCCGCGCCACCGCCGTCGTCGGTGGCGGCGTCGTCGCTGAACTGCGAGCCCGTGAGCGTCGCGCCGGCGCTTCTCAGCTCAGCGAACAGGCCGCCGCCGACGCCGTCGGGCGCGGCCGTGTCGGAGGTGAACGTGTCGCCCGCGAGGTTCGCTGTGTCGGCGGTGATGAACAGGCCGCCGCCACCGCCTTCGTTGACCGTGCTGTCGCCCGTGAACGTCGAGCCCGTCACGGTCACGATCCCTTCGCTGGTGTTGAGCCGGGCCCCGCCGTCGCCGCCCGCCCCTTCGGCGGCGTCATTCGCGAACGTATCGCGGGCGAGCGTGTAGGCGTACGGTTCTCCGGCCGTGTTGACGCTCAGGCCGGCGCCGGCGTCGGCCGCGGTGGTCTTTGCGTTCTCGAACACAAGCCCTTCGATCGTCGCCGGGGCTTCGCCGCCTTCGAGCTGCGTGGTCGCGCCGCCGTCGAAGCCGGCGCCGGGCGTCCCGGCGAGCGTGACCTGGACTTTCGGCAGTTTGTACGGGAACCCGAGTGCACAGAGTTCGTCGAGCGTGATCACGTCGCCGGAACCCGCACTTTTGAGCGCCGCCGGCAGTTCTTTGCAGTTGACGGTCAAGTTCGCCGCCTGCGCCGGCGCAGCGACCAATGCGAACGCAACGACCAAGCCGACGACAACGCTCCGCATGCGCGGAACCTATCGGACCCCGCGGGCGGCGTGAGAAAACATCTCGCACCGCCGATGGCTGTCCTTTCGTCGCCGCGCGCGCTTCGGCCGCCGCGCCTCCGAGGGCGGGCCGTGGGTAGGATTGGGCTTTGCGCCCCTGATCCCGACCGGCGAGGTTCCAGAGCACGTGGCAATCGATCTCCAACAAGTTTCCGCAATCGACGTCGAGCCGGGCGAGCTGCCCAGGACGATGGCCGCGTGGGTCATCCGCGAGGAGCGCTTCGGCGAGCCCAAGGACGCGTTCAAGCTCGAGGAGATCGAGGTGCCCGAGCCGGGCGCGTTCGAGGTGATCGTGCGGGTGATGGCCGCGGGCGTGAACTACAACAACGTCTGGGCCGCGCTCGGCGAGCCCGTCTCGGTGATGCGCTACGGCGACCACCCCGAGTTCGGCCACCACATCGGCGGCTCGGACGCGTCCGGGATCGTCTGGAAGGTCGGTGCGGGGGTCACCCGGTGGAAGGTCGGCGACGAAGTCGTCGTGCACTGCAACCAGGCCTCCTACGAGGACCCCGAGGTGCACGGGCTCGACCCGATGGCGGCGCCGTCGCAGAAGATCTGGGGGTATGAGACGACCTGGGGCTCGTTCGCCCAGTTCACGAAGGTGCAGGCCCAGCAGCTGCTGCCCAAGCCGGCGGCGCTGACATGGGAGGAGGCCGCCTCCTACGGCCTCGTGTACTTCACGGCGTATCGGATGCTGATCACGCGCTGCAAACTTCAGGCCGGCCAGAACGTGCTGATCTGGGGCGCGGCCGGCGGTCTCGGCGTGTTCGCGACGCAGATCTGCGCGGCCGCGGGCGCGCACTCGGTCGGCGTCGTCTCCTCCGCCGAGAAGGGCGAGCTCGTCAAGCGCCTCGGCGCCGTCGACTTCATCGACCGGGGCGAGTTCGCGGGCATGATGCGCAAGGGCGGCGAGAGCGAGGCCGAGGAGGCGGAGCGCTTCAAGGTCTCCCGTGGCTTCGCCAAGCGGGTAAAGGAGATCCTCGGCGACGCCCCCGACATCGTCTTCGAGCACGTCGGCAAAGCGACGTTCCCGACCTCCGTGTTCACGGCCAAGACGTTCGGGAAAATCGTCATCTGCGCCGGCACGACCGGGATCGACCTCGATTTCAACGTCGCCTACCTGTGGATGCGCCAGAAGGAGATCCTGGGCTCGCACTTCGCCAATGCATACGAGTGCACGAAGGCCAACGAGCTGATCGAGAGCGGCCAGATCCGTCCCGTGCTGTGGCGCACGCTCGGCTTCGAGGGCGTCGCCGAAGCCCACCAGCTGATGCTCGAAAACCAGCATCTCGGCAAGATCTCGATCCTCGTCGGCGCCGAGTCCGAGGGCGCGGGCAAGACCGCCGAGGGCCCCGGCGCGATTCACGCGGAGGTGGGCGCCTGATGGCGGGCACGGCGATCATCCCCTGGTACTCGACCGGCTTTCGCGCCGACGCGCTCGAGCAGGCGCTCAACGACGTCGCGCCGAGCGCGCTGCGCTACGGCGCGAGCTCCTACGCCGTCTACCGCTCACAGGACGACCGCTACCGCTTTCAGCAGCTCGCCGCGTTCGCCGAGAAACTCGCCTGGGAACGATTCTGGGAAGGCCCCGAGATGACCTACTTCAGGGCCGCCCACTCGAGCTGGTACCAGGTGCCGGTGCTGTACGGCTGGTGGGACTGCACCGCGCACGGCACGATCGTCACCGCACCAGTCGCCAACGGGCGCGGCAACGGGCACGGCAACGGCGCCGCGGTCGTCGAGCCGGGCTAGCTGCAGAACCGAGGCGGAGCGTCTGCGCGCGCTGCGCACCGCGCACCCGGCCGCCTGCCGGTCTCCGCCCCGCGTGAGCCCGACGTGCCCGACGCTGCGATAAGTAGAAGAGCTCGTGCGATAGGGCCGGCTTATTGCTCGAAATCCGCCCGGGTTGACAACACCAATCGTGCCTGATAGCAATGCGGCCGCGGCCGCGGGCCGGCGCGAACGGCGCCACCTCACCGGACGGTAGAAACCACCAATCGAGTCGGGGGGCAGGATGCTAGAGACCGCTGGTCGGGTACCGGACGCGCGACAGTACGCGCACGCAGCCGTGCGGCTTGCGCGTTGGGCCGTCGCGATCGTCGCAGCCAGCATTTTCGCGCACCTGCTCGTCCCGTCGACCGCGCTCGCCGCAAGCTGCGACAACTGGACGAACAAAGCCGGAGGCAGCTGGAACAACCCTGGCAACTGGAGCGAAGGCGTTCCAGGCTCCTCCTCGGAAGTCTGTATCACGAAAGCCGGCACGTATGAAGTCACGCTGGAACCCACTGGGTCCGCGTATGTGCAGGTGAAGACGCTGAAGCTCGGTGCGAGCAGCGGGACACAGAAGCTCGCGACCATCGCGACCAGCGCGACGAGCGGCGCCTACCTGCGCGCGACCGAAGAAGTCAACATCGCTGCCGGTGGCACCCTCGCGCTGACGAGCACGGGCTCCTACGTCTCGCGGCTGGAAGTCCTCTCAAGCAACAAACTGAAGAACGCCGGCACGATCACGGCCGAAGCGGGCGCCGGGGGGGAACGAGCTCTGGTTGGGACCGTAGCCAACACCGGCGCCGTCAAGCTCGCCGAAGGCGTATCGCTCAATCTCAGCGGATCGACCTTCACGAATGGGTCGGGTGGCTCGGTGGCGGGGACCGGGTCGGGGCATCTGCTCGTCGGCGGCTCGGCGACGTTCATCGAGGGTGCGGGCACGACCAGCGGCCCCGAACCAGTCGTCTCCGAAGACGGCACCGTCGAATACACCGGGACCGGCGCGAGCAACATCATCGCGCGGGGCTACTACAGCTACCTCAAGGGCAACATCACAGCCGGGCAAACGTTCACGATCGCAGGCACATGCGGCGCTGGCAGCGCCTACGTCGACACCGCGAGCAACGTCACAAACGGAGGCACGATCGACCTCGCCACCAGCGGCTGCTCCGCCCACGCATACCTGAAATCCGAATCCGGCTACACACTGACCAACACCGGCACGATCAAAGCCGAAGCCGGAGCAGGCGAAGAACTCCACCTGGAAGGGTCGAATATCAACAAGGGGGCAATCGAAGTAGCCGCCGGCGCCGAGCTCAACGGATCGGGAACGCTCACGAACGAAGGCGCCGTGCACGCAGCAAACGGCGCCGCAATGCAGTTCACCTCCGGAACGTTCACGAACGGGTCGGGCGGCTCGGTGGCGGGGACTGCGTCGGGGCATCTGCTCGTCGGCGGCTCGGCGACGTTCATCGAGGGCGCGGGCGCGACCAGCGGCCCCGAACCAGTCGTCTCCGAAGACGGCACGGTCGAATACACCGGGACCGGCGCGAGCAACATCATCGCGCGGGGCTACTACAGCTACCTCAAGGGCAACATCACAGCCGGGCAAACGTTCACGATCGGAGGCACATGCGGCGCTGGCAGCGCCTACGTCGACACCGCGAGCAACGTCACAAATGGAGGCACGATCGACCTCGCCACCAGCGGCTGCTCCGCCCACGCATACCTGAAATCCGAATCCGGCTACACACTGACCAACACCGGCACGATCAAAGCCGAAGCCGGAGCAGGCGAAGAACTCCACCTGGAAGGGTCGAATATCAACAAGGGGGCAATCGAAGTAGCCGCCGGCGCCGAGCTCAACGGATCGGGAACGCTCACGAACGAAGGCGCCGTGCACGCAGCAAACGGCGCCGCAATGCAGTTCACCTCCGGAACGTTCACGAACGGGTCGGGCGGCTCGGTCGCCGGGACGGGCTCCGGGCACCTCGTCACCTATGGCTCTGGGACGTTCATCGAGGGCGCGGGCACAACCAGCGGCCCCGAACCAGTCGTCTCCGAAGACGGCACGGTCGAATACACCGGGACCGGCGCGAGCAACATCATCGCCCGCGAGTACGACAACGATCTGAAGGGCAACC
Organism: uncultured Solirubrobacteraceae bacterium; assembly: GCA_963822245.1. Lineage (GTDB taxonomy): Bacteria > Actinomycetota > Thermoleophilia > Solirubrobacterales > Solirubrobacteraceae > Palsa-744. The sequence continues at coordinate 243,032 of CAWGGR010000002.1, read as the reverse complement.
TCTCATCCGGGCAGACCTACACGATCGAAGGCACCTGCAGCTACCCCTACACCCGTGTCTACGCACCCGCCGACTTCACCAACGGCGGCACGATCGCCCTCACAAGCACCGGCTGCCGACACGAAGCTCTGCTCGAAGTCGCGTCTGAAAAGACCCTCACGAACACCGGCACGATCAAGACCGAAGCCGGCGAAGAAGGCACGCTCAGACTCAGCGGCAACACGCTCAATACAGGCACAGTCGCACTCGCGAACGACACGGAACTCACATTCGAGTCAGGTACGTTCACGAACGGGTCGGGCGGCTCGGTCGCCGGGACGGGCTCCGGGCACCTCGTCACCTATGGCTCTGGGACGTTCATCGAGGGCGCGGGCACAACCAGCGGCCCCGAACCAGTCGTCTCCGAAGACGGCACGGTCGAATACACCGGGACCGGCGCGAGCAACATCATCGCCCGCGAGTACGACAACGATCTGAAGGGCAACCTCTCATCCGGGCAGACCTACACGATCGAAGGCACCTGCAGCTACCCCTACACCCGTGTCTACGCACCCGCCGACTTCACCAACGGCGGCACGATCGCCCTCACAAGCACCGGCTGCCGACACGAAGCTCTGCTCGAAGTCGCGTCTGAAAAGACCCTCACGAACACCGGCACGATCAAGACCGAAGCCGGCGAAGAAGGCACGCTCAGACTCAGCGGCAACACGCTCAATACAGGCACAGTCGCACTCGCGAACGACACGGAACTCACATTCGAGTCAGGTACGTTCACGAACGGGTCGGGCGGCTCGGTCGCCGGGACGGGCTCCGGGCACCTCGTCACCTATGGCTCTGGGACGTTCATCGAGGGCGCGGGCACAACCAGCGGCCCCGAACCAGTCGTCTCCGAAGACGGCACGGTCGAATACACCGGGACCGGCGCGAGCAACATCATCGCCCGCGAGTACGACAACGATCTGAAGGGCAACCTCTCATCCGGGCAGACCTACACGATCGAAGGCACCTGCAGCTACCCCTACACCCGTGTCTACGCACCCGCCGACTTCACCAACGGCGGCACGATCGCCCTCACAAGCACCGGCTGCGGAAGCGAAGCAGAGCTCGAAGTGCAATCCGGGAAGACGCTCACGAACACCGGCACGCTCAAGACCGAAGCCGGCACCGGCGGCAACCTCAGGCTACTCGCCAACACGCTCAACACCGGGACGATCACTCTCGCCGCGGGCGGCGAACTGGCGTTGACGGGCGAATACACCCAGGGCAAGGCCGGGAAGTTGAAGACGGCGATCGCCTCGGGCTCGAGCTTCGGCGCGCTCGCGGTCGACGGCCTCGCGGTGCTCGGCGGCACACTCGAAGTCGACCCGATCGGCTCCTTCAAAGCCAGCAGCGGCCAGAAATTCGCGATCCTCACGGACACCACGCGCCAGGGCGACTTCGAATTCGAGAAGGGCGGCGCGATCGGCGCAGGCCTCTACTACCGCCCCGTCTACGCGATCGCCGGCATGAGCCTTGAAGCGACCGAAGCCCCGCCGGAAGGCCTGCCGGTCAACACGGCGCTGCCGCGGATCTTCGGCCTTCCCAAACAGGGCCAGACGCTCGAGCTGACGCACGGCACGTGGACCCACAGCCCGTTTGAATACACCGACCGGTGGCAGCGCTGCAACCTCTCCGGCGAAGCCTGCCAGACGGTCGGGAGCGGCGACAGCTACCTGCTCACGAAGGCCGATGCAGGACACAAGATGCGGGTGCAGGAGACCGCCACAGACAGCTCCGGCGAAGGCGCCGAGGTGCTGTCGGCTGCCACGAACGAAGTCACCGTGCTCGAACTGCGCGCCGACGCCGGCGAGGACCTCACGGTCGTGGCAGGCCAGCCGGTCTCACTGGACGGCTCCGGCAGCACTCCCTCCTCGGAAATCGACGCCTACCACTGGGAATTCGGCGACAGAACAAGCGAAGAAGTCGCGACGCCGAGCGTCTCACACACCTACGCCGAAGCGACCCCCGCCGGCAAACCCGACATCGCGACGCTGACCGTCAGGCACAAAGGCGAAAGCAGCGCACCCGCGACGGTCAACGTCACGGTCCTGCCCGCGCCGAGCGCGGCCGAAGCTCTGACCGTCACCGTGCTCGGGAGCGAATCCCAGCCGCTGATCGACGCCGACGTCGTATTCGTCGCCGCTGACGGGACACGCACAGAGGCGCGCACCGACGGCTCGGGCCAGGCGCTGCTGGCGGGGCTGCCGGCCGGCATCGACACGGTCTACGCCTACGCGCCGGAATACCAGCCGGCGATCGCGCAGGCGAGCATCGACGCGTCCCATCACGGCACGGTGACGGTGTCGCTGAGCAAGGGCGAAATCGCGACCACGAAACTCAAAGCGCATGAAATGACGCTCGCCGAAATCGAAGCCGCCGGGATCGATCCGAGCGATCCGGCCAACAACAACGTCTACGAATTCGAACTGCGTCTCGCGTTCATCGACTCGCCGACCCCGGCGGTCGAACTGCACGGCTCCGTCAACAGCGAAGGCGAGTTCGTCGGTGGCTACGGAGGCAGCGGCGGCGGCGGCGGAGGCGGCGGCGGCGAAGACGGCGGCTGGGAATGCTTGCCCACGCAGTGCGAATACACGCCGCCCGTCGCAGGGCCGCCGAGCGAATACCACATCGTCGCCCGCCCGGTGATGGTCGAAAACCACCCGCTGATCGAGTGGCTGATCCTGAAGGGCAAGGCGACCGTGCTCAAGCAGTTCTTCGAAGTCAGCATGGTCATCCAGAACCTCTCCAAAGAACCGTTCAAACTGAGCGCAGGGCACGCGACGCTGAACGTGCCTGAAGGCATGAGCCTCGCCCCCACACCCGAACCGCAGAGCGCGAGGCAGTCGGTCGCCGCGATCCCCGGCGAAGGCACGGCGGTGACGAACTGGATCATTCGCGGCGACAAGCCCGGCAGCTACGCGCTGTCAGCCGACTACGAAGCGGCGCTCGAACCGTTCGATGCGCCGTTCACCGCACAGGCGGCGCTCGCCGAACCGCTGCGCGTGTGGGGCCGCGAAGCGCTGAAGCTCAAAGTTGAGGGCGATGAACAGGGCCTGACCGAAGGCGTGCCGTGGGCCTTCGCGCTCGGCATCACCAACGAAGCCAACGTCCCGCTGTACAACGTCGAACTCACGATCGACGAAGAACCGCACGCCAACTTCGACTTCCAGCCCGATCAGCAGTTCGCGGAAATGCTCGGCGAACTGAAGCCCCAGCAGACGGTCTTCGTCAAACGGCCCTACGTCGTCGTCCCGGACGCCGACAGCGTCTCCGTGTTCAACCCCGAACTCTCGAGCGCGACGTTCGTCGGCGAACCGGTGCATCCCGGCGAAGGCATCACGAAGGTCAAAGCGCTGCTGCCGATATACGAAAAAGGCGCCTCGGCCGTCCAGGACGCGCCTGGCGCCGTCCACCTGCACTGGCAGCCGGTGCCGGGCGCGGAAGGCTATGAGATCTTTTCAGCGCCGCAGCTGACGACTGCGTTCAACGACAAACCCGATGAGGTCTCAAACACGCCGGGCGGGGCCAAAGTGACGACCCTTTCCGCGAGCGCGAGCGACGCCTACGCCACGCCGGTCGGCGGCGAAGCTCGCTGGTATGCGATCAGCGCGATCATCGAAGGCGAGCCCGTGCTCGAGCTGAACACCGTGCACGCGGCGCCGCTGGAAGGGCACACGCCACCGGAATTCGGGCGCTGCGTGGCTGCGAGCTCGTCGAAGGAAGGCAGCAAAACCGTCTATCACGGCGGGTACACGAAGTCCTCGTGCGCCGAACCCAGCGCGACCGATTCGGGCAAGTACGAATGGGAATCCGGCGGCGCCAAAGCCGGCTTCACGACCGCGAGCAGCGCCGTCGTGAAGCTCGAAACAGCGAGCAAAGGACTCGTGACCTGCAAAGGCGAGAGCGGTAGCGGCGACATAACGAGCGCGAAGAACGTCAGCGGCGTCGCAATGACGTTCACCGGATGCGAAGCTGCCGGACAGAAATGCTCCACCACCGGCCGCGCCGCGGGCGAACTCGCGACCGCGCCGCTCGAAGGAGTCCTCGGCTGGGAAGACAAGGCGAGCAAGAAGGTCGCGCTCGACCTCTACCCGGCCAACCACCAGGGGCCGTTCATCGAATACAGCTGCGGCAGCACGCCCGCGACGCTGAGCGGCTCGCTGCTCGTGCCGCTCAAGGCCGACAAGATGGCCTCCACCGAAAAACTGAAATACAAGGCGAGCAAAGGCAAACAGAAACCCGAAGGCTTTGAAGGGGCTGCGCCGGACGTGCTCGAGAACGGGCTCGCGGAACCGGTGGGCGTGAGCGCGACCGCAACGCTCACCTACGAAGAAGCGGTCGAGATCAACGCGGTGACGTAACGGGAGCGGCCACGAGGTGGAGGCGCCCCGCGCCGCGTCCGGCGCGTCTCAGCCCTGCTCCAGCGGAGCCATCGTCAGCCCCGCGCCCTTCAACTGCTCCCAGTAGTGCTCGGCGGCCTCCTGGTGGCCGCTGTAGACGGTCGCCCTGCCGGAGCCGTGGATCACGCCGGCGATCTCCAGACCGCGCTTGAGCGTGATCCCGGGGATGAAGCGCGCGAGCGTGCGCGCGACATGCTCGAAGGTGTTGTGATCGTCGTTGCACACGATCACCCGCCAGGCGCCACCAAGGCCGCTCCCCGGTCCGCCGGTTCGCGGAAGCTCGATCGTCTGATCCATTACCGCCAGGATAAACGGCGCGGCCCGACCGTACAATGCAGCCATGAGCGATAACCCTGCGCGGCTGCCCGAGCGCGACCGGCCGTGGATGATGCGCACCTACGCCGGGCACTCGACGGCGAGCGCCTCCAACGAGCTCTACCGGCGCAACCTGCAGAAGGGCCAGACCGGGCTGTCGGTCGCGTTCGACCTGCCCACGCAGACGGGCTATGACCCCGACGACGAACTGGCCCGCGGCGAGGTCGGCAAGGTCGGCGTGCCGGTGTCCCATCGCGGCGACATGGCGACGCTGATGGCCGGGATCCCGCTCGATGAGATGAACACCTCGATGACGATCAACGCGACGGCCGCGTGGCTGCTCGCGCTCTACATCGTCGCCGCCGAGGAGCACGGCATCAGCGAAGGGCAGCTGCAGGGGACGACGCAGAACGACATCATCAAGGAGTTCCTCGCGCGCGGGACCTACGCGTTCCCGCCCGCGCCGTCGATGCGCCTGATCGCGGACATGATCGCCTACACGGTCGAGCACGTCCCGAAGTGGAACCCGATCAACATCTGCTCCTACCATCTGCAGGAGGCGGGCGCCACGCCCGTGCAGGAGATCGCCTACGCGATGAGCAACGCGATCGCGGTGCTCGATGCGGCCCGCGAGCGGGTTCCGGCCGAGCGCATGGAGCAGGTCTTCGGGCGGATCTCGTTCTTCGTCAACGCCGGCGTGCGCTTCATCGAGGAGCACGCCAAGCTGCGTGCGATGTCGCTCCTCTGGGAAGAGCTCGGGCGCGAGCGCTACGGCGTGCAGGAGCAGCGCCATCTCCGCTTCCGCTACGGCGTGCAGGTCAACTCGCTCGGCCTCACCGAGGCTCAGCCCGAGAACAACGTGCAGCGGATCGTGCTCGAGGCGCTCGCGGTCACGCTCGGCCGCGACGCGCGTGCCCGCGCGGTGCAGCTGCCGGCGTGGAACGAGGCGCTCGGGCTGCCGCGGCCGTGGGATCAGCAGTGGTCGCTGCGCATCCAGCAGGTTCTCGCCTACGAAACCGACATCCTCGAGTACCCCGACATCTTCGACGGCTCGAAGGTCATGGACGCGCTCGTCGAGGAACTGCTCGAGGGCGCGCGCGCCGAGATCGCGGTCGTCGCCGAGCACGGCGGCGCGGTCGAGGCAGTCCCGTACATGAAGGCGGCGCTCGTCGACTCCCACCGCGAGCGACTGCGCCGGATCGAGACCGGTGAGCAGGTCGTCGTCGGACAGAACCGCTTCACCGAGTCCGAGGAATCGCCGCTGACGGCCGACGCCGAGGGCGGCATCATGGTCGTCGACCCGGCGCGCGAAGCCGAGCAGATCGAGGCGATCCGCCGGTGGCGCTCCGAGCGCGACCAGGGGGCCGTCGATCAGGCGCTCGCGGCGCTCGCGGAGGCCGCGCGCGCCGCGCCGGGCGAGGAGAACCTGATGATCCCGACGATCGCCGCCGCGCGCGCGGGCGCGACGACCGGCGAGTGGGCGGCGACGCTGCGCGAGGTGTTCGGCAGCTACCGCGCCCCCACCGGTGTCGGCGAGGCGGCCTCGGTGGGAAGGAACGGTGACGACGGAGCGCTGAGCGAGCTGCGCGGCGAGGTCGCGCGCCTGCAGGAGACGCTCGGGCGCAGACCGAAGATCCTCGTCGGCAAGCCGGGGCTCGACGGGCACTCCAACGGCGCCGAGCAGATCGCCGTGCGCGCCCGCGACTCGGGCATGGACGTCGTCTATGAAGGCATCCGCCTGACGCCCGCCCAGATCGCCGCATCGGCGTTGCAGGAGGGCGTGCACGTGATCGGCCTGTCGATCCTGTCGGGCTCGCACCGCGACCTGATCCCGGCGGTGATCGACGCGCTGCACGACGCCGGCGTCGCGGTGCCCGTGATCGTCGGCGGGATCATCCCCGAGCAGGACGTCGCCGCGCTGAAGCAGGCCGGCGTCGCCGCCGTCTACACGCCGAAGGACTTCGACATCAACCGCATCATGCGCGAGATCGTCGCGCTCGTCGGAGCGGGGGCAGGCGCAGCCAACGGCGCCGCAGCCAACGGCTCGGCGTGAGCGACAGCGGGTCGAGTCTCGGCGCCCGCCTGCGCGAGCGCGACCTGAGCGCCGCACCGGCCGCGCTGAACCTGCTCGAGAGCACGGCCACGGGCGATCGCGAAGAGGCCTCGGCGCTGCTGCGCGAGGTCTCCCCGGCGGCTCTCGGCGGCGAGGCGCCCGCGCACGTGATCGGTGTCACCGGACCGCCCGGCGCGGGCAAGTCGACGCTGCTCTCGGCGCTGCTGCACGCCTGGCGCGAGCGCTCCCTGAGCGTCGCGATGCTTGCTGTCGACCCGAGCTCGCGCCGCTCCGGCGGCTCGCTGCTCGGCGACCGCGCGCGCATCGACTTCGACCCGGCCGACCGCGGCGTGCTGATCCGCTCGACGGCCGCCGGTGAGCGGCTCGGCGGGCTCGCGTGGGCGACGCGCGCCGCCGCGCACGCGCTCGCGGCCGCCTTCGACGTGATCGTGATCGAGACCGTCGGCGTCGGGCAGGCGGAGACGGAGGTGGCCGATGTCGCCGACACGGTCGCCGTCGTCGTGCAGCCCGGCGGCGGTGACGTCCTGCAGTTCCTGAAGTCCGGCATCATGGAAATCCCGGATGTGCTCGTCGTCACCAAGTCCGACCTCGGGGAGATCGCGCTGCGCACGAGACGCGACCTGAATGCGGCGCTGCGATCGCTCGGCTCGAGCGCGACGAGCGCGCTCGCCGTCTCCTCGCTGCCGCCCGCGAGCGGCATCGAGGAGCTGCTCGACGCCCTCGACGAACACCGCGAAGGCATCGATGTCGGCGCCCGGCGCCTGCGTGCGCGCCGCGCCGGGGCGCTGAGCGACTTCGCGGTCGAGTACGGCGAGCGCGGGCTGCGCGCGCTCGGCGGCCGCCACGCCGCCGAAGCGCTGCTGGCGGCGCAGGATCCGGGGCTCGAGACGCCCGCGCTGGTCGCCTCGCTCGAGCGGGCGATTGGATGACCGGCTCCCCGGCGAGCTCCGATCGGCGAGCATGAGCGGAGCATGGCGCGCAACCTGCTGCTGATCCTCGGCGTGAGCGTCCTCGCGGTCCTGCTCGCGGCCGCGCTCGGCGCGACGAATCTCGGCACGGCGCTCGCGTTCGGGCAGATGGCGTGCGCCGCGAGCGTCGTCTACGTGATCCTCAGGCGCTGAGTCTCATAAGCTGAGCGCGTGGCAACCGGCTGCTTCATCTCGACAGGCCGCTCGCTCGATCAGGCGATCGAGCGCGTCAAGCTCGCCGACTCGCTCGGCTATGAGTCCGTCTACCTGACGCACGTCGCCGGGCGCGAGTCGCTGACCGTGCTGACCGCCTATGCGCTCGCTACCAGCCGCATCCGCGTCGGCACCGGCGTCGTGCCGATCTACACGCGCACGCCCGCGACGATGGCGCAGACGGCGGCCACGATCGATGAGCTCTCAAACGGGCGCCTGACACTCGGCCTCGGTGTCTCGCACCGTCCGGTCGTCGAGGCCTGGCACGGACAGCAGATCGAGCGCCCCGTCGCGGAGATGCGCGAGTACGCCTCGATCGTGCGCGCGATCCTGCGCGGCGAGGACCCGCCCGCGGGCGAGAAGTGGCAGACCGGCTTTCGCCTGATCGGGATCGAGCCGCGGCCGCAGCTGCCGATCTACATCGCCGCGCTCTCGCCGGCGATGCTGCGGCTGGCCGGCGAGATCGCCGACGGGGTGCTGCTGTGGCTGTGCAACCCGCGCTACATCCGCGACGTCGTCATCCCCGAGGTCACGGCCGGGCGCGAACGCGCCGGGCTGCCGCTCGCGGGCTTCGACGTCGTGCCGGCCGTGCCCTCGGCGTTGAGCGAGGACCGTGCCGGCGCGTACCGCGCGATGCGCACGGACCTGCTGCCCTACTTCGGCCTGCCGTTCTACCGCGCGATGATCGAACGCACCGGTTTCGGCGCCGACATCGCCGCCTATGACGGCGCCGGCGGCGACGTCGAGGCGATGCAGCGCGCGATCTCCGACGACTTCCTCGACGAGCTGACGGCCGTCGGCGACGAGTCCGAGCTCGCGGCCGGCCTCGAGCGCTACCGCGAGGCGGGGTCGACCTCGCCGTGCGTGGGGCCGATCGCGAAAACCGATTTCGACGCGACGTTGCGCGCCGGTCTGGGGACTGCGACGTAACGGGATCCGGCGCGGGCAGACTGTAGGACTAGAGCATGCTCGTCCTTCTCACCTTCGCCGTCCTCGCGGGCGCCGGCACCGCGCTGTCGCCGTGCGTGCTGCCGGTGCTGCCCGCGCTGCTCTCCGCGGGCGCCGTCGGCGGGCGGCGGCGGCCGCTCGGCGTCGTCATCGGCCTCTCGATCACCTTCACGGTCACGATCGTCGGCGTCGCGAGCGTCGTCGACGGCGTCGGCCTCGGCAGTGACCCGCTGCGCGATGTCGCGATCGTCGTGCTGCTCGTGTTCGGCCTGACGATGCTGATGCCGAGCCTCGCCGATCGCCTCGAGGCGCCGCTGTCGCGGCTCGCGCGCTTCGGGCCGAAGAACACCGGCGACGGCTTCCTCTCCGGCCTGCTCGTCGGCGGCGCACTCGGCTTCGTCTACACGCCGTGCGCGAGCCCGATCCTCGCGGCGGTCATCTCCGTCAGCGCCGCGTCGGGCAAAACGATCGCGATCGCGCTCGCCTACGCGGCCGGCTCGGCCGCGGTCCTGCTCGTGCTCGCACTCGGCGGGCGGCGGGTGTTCGAGCGCGTCCGCGCCGCGGGACGCGGCCCCGCGCTGCAGCGCGCGCTCGGCGTGATCATGATCCTGACCGCGCTCGCGATCATGACCAACCTCGACGTCAACTTCGACCAGTTCGTCGCCCAGCACATTCCCGACGTCAACGTCACGGCCGCGCTCGAGTGCTCACCGACGGTCACCGGCCGGCTCAGCCAGATCACGGGCCGCGAGGCCAAGTTCGCCCCCGCCAACGGCTCGGCCGCGTGCGGCACGACGAGCACGCACGTCCGCGTCGCGGCGGCCGGTGCGAGCCAGGCGCTGCTGCTCGCCGACGCGAGCGGGCTGCCCAACCTCGGCGCCGCGCCCGAATTCACCGAAACCCAGGACTGGTTCAATACGCCCGGGGGCAGGCCCGAGCCGCTGAGCTCGCTGCGCGGCCGCGTCGTGCTCGTCGACTTCTGGACGTACACGTGCATCAACTGCATCCGCACGCTCCCCTACCTCGAGGCCTGGGACGCGGCATATCGCAAGGACGGCCTGACGATCGTCGGCGTCGAGGCGCCGGAGTTCCCGTTCGAGCGCGACGCCGGCAACGTCGAGAACGCGATCCAGCAGTTCGGCATCCACTACCCGGTCGTGCAGGACAACAACATGGCCACCTGGGACGCCTACGGCAACGAATACTGGCCCGCGGACTACCTCATCGACGCCCACGGGGATGTGCGCTACACGGCCTTCGGCGAGGGCGACTACGACAAGACCGAAACGGCGATTCGCTCGCTGCTCGCAGAATCCGGCGCGAAGGTCGGCGGCCGGGGCCACCCCGTCGGCGTGGTCGTCCCCTCGACCGAAGCGACGCCCGAGACCTACCTCGGCACCGCGCGCGCGCAGGGCTGGATCGTGCCGCCGCATACCGGCCTGCACGAATACGGCCCGCCGCCGACGGCGCAGCTGCCGGTCAACGACTTCGCCTTCAGCGGGCCCTGGACGATCGGCACCCAGCCCGCCGTCGCCGGCGCCGGCGCCGGTATCGACGTGGAGTTCCAGGCGAAGAACGTCTACCTCGTGCTCAGCTCTCCCGGCGAACGCCCGCTGCCCGTGCAGGTTCTGCTCGACGGCAAGCCGATCCCGGCGCGCGACGCCGGCGCCGACGTCCACGACGGCATCGTCACGGTCCGCCGCCAGCGCCTCTACACGCTCGTCTCGCTGGCGAAGAACGAACAGCACCACCTGTCGCTGCGCTTCGCGCCCGGCGTCACCGGCTACGCGTTCACGTTCGGCTAGCGCCGCCGTCCATCCGTCCAGCTGACGCCTGGGCTCGCAATAGACTTCGCGGCCGTGGTGCTCTCGATGCATGCCGGACGCCGTCTGCGCGCGCTCACGGATACCGTCGTCCTGCGGGTGGCGCTCGCCGCGCTCGCCGCGCTCGCCGCGGCCGGCGCGCTGGCCGCGCCGGCGCTCGCGAAAGGCTCCTACCTCGCCGGCGATCGTAGTCTCGCCAGCTACTACGCCGGTGTCGAGGGCGCGAAGCTCGGGCTATCGCTGCCCGGCGGCGCCGCGAAATTCATCACTATCACCGAGTCCCCGGAAAGACACCTGACGCTGACGCTGCCCGACGGGACGGTCGGAGACGCAGATGGGGACACCGACTGCCGCGACGCGGATGCAGAGCAGGTCGGCGTCGTCGCGAGTTGCGAGATCACGATCGCCCGCGGCACCCACGAAAAGGGCGAAGGCGAACTTCGCGCGACGATCGCGCACGAGGTCTTCCACGTCTTCCAGGCACTGATGTCGGGAACGCTCACCAACTTCAGCCGGCCCGGGAACGCCTGGCTGGTGGAGGGGTCGGCGACATGGGTGGAGTCCGTGCTCGTGCACGACGCGCCCGGCGCGTACCAGTGGTGGGGCACCTACCTGGACTCTCCTCCCGTGCCGCTGCTCACCCGCACCTACAGCGCCGTCGGTTTCTTCGGGCATCTCGCCTCGAGCGGCATCTCGCCGTGGGGCAAGTTCAGGGCGATGTTTGCGGCGACGAGCAACGCCGCCGCCTACTCCGCCGCCATCGGCGGCGACACGTCGCTGATCAGCTCCGAGGCGTCGGTGTTCTTCCGCGAACCCTCGCTCGGCGCCGAGTGGGACCAGCGGGGCCCGAACGTTCCCAGCGCCGCCGCCGTCGGCTTCAAGCCGACCCCGGAGGACGTCAAGGACCACGAAGAGCTGCTCGACGTCGCCCCGTACGCCGACGGCGCCTACCGACTCTCGCTCAAGAAGATGAAGCCCGCCAAGCCGGTGCTCGAAGTGCGCGTCTCCGGCGCGCACGTGCGCCTGCGCTCGACCCACGGCGGCAACGTCAACGAGGTCGAACCGGGCGAGATCGACCTCTGCTCGCTCGCGCACGGCTGCAGCTGCCCGAGCCAGGGATCGACCAAGGTCGAGCAGTTCGAGGAAGGCAACCTCGCGATCGCCGGCGGGCCCACCGGCGGGCACGTGTTCCTGATCCCGCGCACGCGCTGCGAAACGCTGCTGGCGCCACGGAGCTGCGAAGGGCTGCTCCCCGGCTTCAACATCCCGGTCGCCGCGACGCTGGAACAGGCGAGCGGCGTGAAACTCGCGCAGGAATCGAGCGACCCGGCGCTCGGCGACTACACCTCCCTCTGCTTTTTCCCGGTCGGCAAGGGCGAGACCGTCGAAAACTCCTCCGGTGAATCGATCCTCGACGGCGCGAGCTCGATCGACGTCTACGTCAAGCGCTTCGGCAAGATCTCCGAAGCAGAACGCGAATTCCACATCCCGCCCGCGCTCCCCAGCGGCAGCGACGGGGCCGGGTTCGCCGACATCGGCGGCGCGACGGACGGGCCGGTCGCGGGGATCGGCGACGAAGCGGGCATCGCAAGCGCCCAGGAAACCAACGAAAAAGGCGAAACCGCCTTCGCCAGCGAGGCGATCGTACGTGTTCGCAACGTGATCGCCGGCTTCGCGATCTTCAGCACCGGCGGCGACACCGAAGCGAGCAGAGACGGCACGCAGATACTGCTCGCCGAGGTCGCCGACGAGCTCTGAGCCCGACCCGGGCCGCGGGTCGTGCGCGTGCAGTACGATCGCGCCATCGGATGCCGGAAATCGGTCGAGCGCCAGGCGCGCCGGCGAGCGCGCGAGATCGGTGCAGCGCTTTCGCTCGTGACCGCGTTGCTGTCGATCGCGACGGCCGCCCCGCCCGCGCTCGCGAAAGCGCCCGCGTCATATCTCAGCGCCGATAGCAGCCTCGTGAACACCTACGCCCGGATCGAGGGCGGCAAACTCGGCATCACGCTGGCGGGCGGAGCGTCGAGCTTCATCACCGTCAGCGAGTCCCCGAAGCACGTCATCTCCGAACGACGCGAACCCGACGGCTCGCCGATCGTCGTCGACGCGGCGACCGACTGCCGCGACGCGAACGGCGTCCAGACAGGCCCTGTGACGCACTGCACGCTCACGATCGCTGCGGGCGCGCACAACCCCGAACTGAAGGCCACGATCGCGCATGAGGTCTTCCACGTCTTCCAGGCCGTGATGTCGGAAAACCTCGAAAACTATGTGCGCAAGGGCAGCACATGGCTGTTCGAGGGCTCGGCCGTGTGGGTCGAATCGGACTTCTTCCCGCAGACACCCGACGCGCGCAAATGGTGGACGGTCTACCTGCGCTCGCCGCGAGTCTCGCTGTTCGATCGCGCCGACGACGGCGTCGGCTTCTTCGGGCATCTCGCGTCGAGCGGCATCTCCCCGTGGACGCGGTTCAAGGCGATGTTCAAGGCGACCAGCGATCTGGGCGCCTATGACGCCGCGAGCGTCAGCAAAGGCTTTCTGGACTCCGAAGCCTCGGCCTTCTTCCGCGAGCCGGCGCTCGGCTCTGCCTGGGATCAGCCGGGAGCGAACGTGCCGAGCAAGAGCGCCGTCGGCTACAAGCCGAGCGACGTCGACGTCGCCGGCGAAGAGACGCTCGCCGCGGCGCCGCACGCCGACGCCGCGTACCACCTGTCGTTGAAGAAGCTGCCGGCGGCTGAGCCGGTGCTCGAAGTCCGCGTGGGCGCCACGAACATGCGCCTGCGCGCGACCGACGGCGGCAGGGTCAATGAGCTCGATCCCGGCAACCTCAAGCTCTGCTCGAGCGTCCATGGCTGCAACTGCCCCGGCCAGGCGCCGGCGGACCTGCCGCTGTTCAGGGAAGGCAATCTCGCGATCACCGGCGGGCCGAGCGGCGGCGCGGTGCGGCTGGTTCCGAGCAAGCGCTGTGAAACGCTGCTGCCGGCCCACACCTGCGAAGGGGTGCTGCCCGGTTTCGTGGTTCCGAGCGAAAGACCCGCCGAAGCGTCCCATGCGATCGAAACGGTCGGCCCGGTCACCGGCTACGACAGCTACACATGCCTGTTTCCCGGCGAGAAGGGCCAGACCGTCGAACCATCGCCCGGGGAACCGGTATTCGAAGGCATCAAGGCGCTGCTCGTCACGGTGACGCGCTATCCGAGCATCGCGGTCGCAGAACACAGCTTTCTGCCGCCGCCCGATGGCGCCGCCGACCTGACCGTCTCGCATCCGCCGATCGGCCAGCAGGCGATCGTCGAGACCTCCGGCGAAACCAGCAGGAGCGGCGAAAGCGAGTATGCGAGCGTCGCGAGCGTGCGCGTGCGCAATGTCATCGCGACCTTCAGCATCACCAGCAGCGCCAGCGCCGGTGGCGTCGGCGGCGAAGGAGCCAACGCCGGCGGCTCGGCGTCGCTGCTCGCGCAGATCGCGGAAGAGCTCTAGCGCCGGCCGGCGCCGCCCGCAGCCGCAGGCGCCGGCGGCGGGCGCCTATTTTTTGTGGTGTTTACCCGGCACGCACGTGTGGAACGTGCGGATGTCCTCGTAGATCTTGCCCTTCGAGGACTTCGTGATCAGGCCGATCTTGAACGTCCCCTTCGGCAGACCGACGAGGCTGACGCTCGTCGCGCGGTTTGAGAGCCTGCCGGTCTTGACCGTCCTGCCGTTGATCTGGACGGTGACGCTCACGAGCTTGACGCCCTTCGGCGCCCGCGGGTGGACGATGAACTTGCGCCTGCTCAGGCAGATCTTCGTCGAGGGCAGGCCCAGATGCGTGTCCTCGGTCGCCACCGTCAGCACCTCGCTGCCGCATGAGCTCGTCGACGCCGAGTTCGCCGCATCGCCGCTGTAGACGGCCTTCCAGTAGTACGTGCCGACGACCGGCTTGACCGCCGCCGAGTGGCCGGCTGCGCCGGCCGCGACCGCGGCCACGCTGCCCGAGCCGAACGCTTTCGTGCATTTGCTGTCCTTGTAGAGCTGATAGGTGACCGTGCCCGTCGCCGTCGCCGCGTGCGTGCCCGCGATCCGCGCCTGGTCGGTCACCGGCGTCCCCAGCGGAACGGTCAGCGATGAGCCGCTGATGCCGGCGCCCGACTGCGTCGTGGCCGTGGTCGTCGCCGTCGGCGTGGGCGGGCCGAGCAGCGGCGCCGGAGCGACTTTGACCACCGGGTTCAGGTCGGCGACCTCGAGCCCGCCTTCATCGGCGAACGTCAGCCATCCCGCGCCGCTGTCCGCGGCGGCCAGGCGCGGCGGCCCGGCGAACGAGGATTTGACCTGTGCGATTTCGCGTTCGCCGTGGAAGCTGGCCCCGCCGTCGGTCGATTCGAGCAGATCGATCACGCGGCCGCCGCCGCCGTTGAGCGCGACCCATGCGATGTAGATGGCGCCCGTGTCGGGATTCTCGAAGATCCCCGGGGGCAGTCCCTGGGCGACGTTCGCCGACAGCGGGTTCGGCGCCCCGAAGCTTTTGCTGCCTTCTTCGTATTTGCGCACCTCGAGCGTCGCGGGCAGCGTTTCGCCGCTGAGATAGTCCTCGGAGACCATGAACAGCCCCGCCGGCCCGCTCGCCAGCCTCGGGTTTTCAGCTTCTTTGATCAGCTTCGGGCCTTCCCAGTTTTTTGCTTCGTCGGCCGGTGTGGCCGTGTTGATGTAGTAGTGGAGTTCCAGCGGCGTCTCGAGGTTCCAGTAGGCGATGACCGGGAAGTTGGCCGGCGTGAATGCCATGCTCGATGCCTCCACGAAGCCTCCCGGTTTTTCGAAGCTGAACGCCGCCGCGGCTTTCACGAGGTTGCCCGTTTCGCTGAACCCGAGCCCGGCGTTGCTGGCGGAGATGTCGAAGTAGTCGGCCGTCGGTTCTCCCGCCGTCGCTGTGCGCTTCGGGTTGATCAGCACGTCGCTCGGGCCGGTCTTGTTGGAGTAGCTGGGGATTTTCTTGGGCGCCGAGAAGCTCCCGCCGCCGTCGGTGGACGTCCAGATGATGCTGTCGTTCTGCACGTAGCGCGGCGCCACCACATAGACCACTCCGGGTCGCGTGCCGATCACCGGGAACGCGTCGCTCGGGGTTTCGGTCGCTTCCGTGCCGGGGGCCGGCAGCGGCAGGTTGATCGGGTCGGTGCACGCCCCGCCCGGAGGGATCTTGCAGTACATCACCCTCGCGGCTTCCGTGCCGAAGGCGGGTTTGGCCAGCCATGCGACGTAGCCGTAGCCCGATGGTTCGGTCACGACCGAGCCGGCGGTTTCGGGGCTCGGGTCGAGTGAGAACAGGTTGTTGGCGAGCGCGGATGCCGGCAGCGCGAGCGCGCAGCAGGCGAGTGCGAGCCCGCCGGCGAGGGCTCGCGTCAGACCCTTCGAGATGATCCTGGCTCGATCGAAGCTGCGGCGCACGATGCCCTCCTGATTCGCGGATCGACTATGTCCTCGGCACCGCACTCAAAAGCAGCGGCTCGCCGACCGTCGGACCGACGCCTGTGGCCTCGGCTCGAGGCGGGACGATACGCCACACGGGGGACGCGCCGGCGTGCGATGGACATATGTCCCGGCGAGGCGCAGCCTCTGGAGGCTCACGCGCGGGGCGCCCCGGCTGCATGCGCGCGGCGATCGCGACCGAGCGGCCTACAATGCCCCCATGGAGGGCTCGATGGCGGAGACGAGTGCGCGCAGCTGGCTGCGCTGCTACCGCTGCTGGTCGCAGGACCTCGAGGTCCAGGTCCACTACGAGGGCATCCACAAGATCGACCCCGATACGGGCGAGCGCGCGGAAGTCGTCGACGAGCTGCAGGAGGCGGTCGTGCAGTGCCTCGACTGCATGCACGACCAGCCGCACCTCGGCTTCAACAACGGCCGTGTCGAGCCCGTCGAGGACCGCTGGGAACGGATGATCGCGGGCACACCGTGGGTCGCCTCGTGCACCGTGCTCGTCGATGCCGAAGACGTCGAGACGTGCTCCGGCCCGGAGGCCGGCGACGCCCTCTCCTATGCCGCCTTCGGCGACCATGGCGTGCGCGAGTTCTTCACGCACGTGCGCTTCCACAAGCACGAAGACGACTCGCGGATCATCGTGCACCTGCTCGTCGAGCTGTATGCGCGCTCGCTCGAGGAGGCGACCGAGGTGCTCGAGAGCTCCGCCCGCGGCGCGCTGACGATCACCTCACTCGCCGAGGAGTCGCGCCCGCCGGCCGCCGCGGGCGAGTCCCACCCGCACGACTAGAGGATTCCTCGGTGCAGCCACCGGCGAGTCCCAGGGCCACGAGCAGAGGATTCCTCGGGCGGCCCGCCGGCGTGCTCGGTCGCGGGGGCTACAGCTGGGAGAGGCGCAGCACGGGCACGTGGCGGATGCCCTCGGTGCGCTGCTCATAGGTGCCGTACCCGCGATATAGCCGCTTGGCGAGCTCGTACAGACGCGCGCGGTCCTCGCCGTCGGTCTCGCGCGCCCGGAACCGCGCCGAGCGGCCGGCCGCTTCGAGCGTGACCTCGGGGTTGGCCGTGAGGTTGTGATACCAGGCGGGAAAGCGCGGGCGCCCGAAGCTCGAGGCGATCAGGATCACGTCATCGCCGTCGGTGAAGTAGACGAGCGGCACGGTCCGCTCGATCCCGCTCTTCGCCCCCCGCGCCGTCAGCAGCACGATCGGCAGCACGCCGAGCAGCGAGCTGACGCGGCCGCCGCTGACGCGCAGCAGCCAGGGGTCGATCCGCGCGGAGACGCGCGAGTAGAACCACGTCCCCGGCTTGCTCAGCGCGAGCTTGGTGGAGACTGCGAGCAGCCGCGCCGGCGGCGCGGTCGGGTCGACGGCCGGGATTGCGAGCTCGGCCACGGCGGTCCCGCTGCCGGTGGCCGCGGCCATCACGCCAGCCGCGCTTCGAGCGCGTCGAGCTGCGCGGTCAGCTCCGCGGGCAGGCGGTCGAATTTCGCGAGGTACTCGCGGAACTGCGGCAGCTGCGTCTTCCACTCCTCGGCGTCGACCTTCAGCAGCTCGGCCATCGTCTCGTCGCTGACGTCCACGCCGCGCGTGTCGATTCCCTCGGGGCCCGCCGGCGGCACCAGGCCGATCGGCGTTTCCACCGCCGCGCCGTGGCCGGCGCAACGCGCGAACACCCATGAGAGCACGCGCGAGTTCTCGCCGTAGCCGGGCCACAGGAAGCGCCCGTCCTCGCCCTTGCGGAACCAGTTGACGTAGAAGATCTTCGGCAGCTTCGCTCCCGGCCGGCGGCCCATCTCGAGCCAGTGCGCGAAGTAGTCGGCCATGTTGTAGCCGCAGAACGGCAGCATCGCGAACGGGTCGAAGCGCAGCTCGCCGACGGTTCCGGCCGCCGCGGCGGTCTTCTCGGAGCTCATCACCGAGCCGAGGAAGACGCCGTGCTCCCAGTCGCGCGCCTCGGTCACGAGCGGCACGACGCTCGCGCGGCGCCCGCCGAACAGCATCGCGTCGATCGGTACGCCCGCCGGGTCCTCCCACTCGGGCGCGATCGCGGGGTCCTGCGAGGCGGGCGTCGTGAAGCGTGCGTTCGGATGCGCCGACGGCGCACCCGTCTCCGGCGTCCAGTCGTTGCCGTGCCAGTCGATCAGGTGCGCGGGCGGCTGCCTGGTGAGGCCCTCCCACCAGATGTCGCCGTCATCGGTCTTCGCGCAGTTGGTGAAGATCGAGTTGCTCTCGATCGTGTGGATCGCGTTCGGGTTGGTGTCCTCGCCGGTACCCGGCGCGACGCCGAAGAAGCCGTACTCGGGATTGATCGCGTACAGGCGGCCGTCCTCGCCGAACTTCATCCACGCGATGTCATCGCCGATCGTCTCGACCGCCCAGCCCTCGAGCGTCGGGATCAGCATCGCCAGGTTGGTCTTGCCGCAGGCGCTCGGGAACGCGCCGGTGATGTACTTGACCTCGCCCTCGGGCGAGGTCAGCTTGAGGATCAGCATGTGCTCGGCCATCCAGCCCTCGTCGCGCGCCATCACCGAGGCGATCCGCAGCGCGAAGCACTTCTTCCCGAGCAGCGCGTTGCCGCCGTAGCCGGAGCCGTATGACCAGATTTCGCGCGTCGCGGGGAAGTGCACGATGTACTTGTTCTCCGCGTTGCACGGCCAGGCGACGTCCTCGATGCCCTCATCGAGCGGCATCCCGACCGAGTGCAGGCACGGCACGAACTCGCCGCCGCCGAGCGCGTCGAGCGCGCCCTGGCCCATGCGCGTCATGATCCGCATGTTCACCGCGACGTAGATCGAGTCGGTCAGCTGCACGCCGACATGGCTCTTGTCCGAGCCGAGCGGGCCCATCGAGAACGGCACGACGTACATCGTGCGGCCGCGCATCGCGCCGCTGAACAGCCCGCTGAGCGTCGCGCGCATCTCCTCCGGGTCGCACCAGTTGTTCGTCGGCCCGGCTTCGTCCTCGGTCGGCGAGCAGATGTACGTTCGGTCCTCGACGCGCGCGACATCACCCGGATCGGACAGCGCGAGGTAGGAGTTCGGGCGCTTGGCGTCCGAGAGGCGCTCGAAGGTTCCCGCGTCGACGAGCTCCTGGCAGAGGCGGTCGTACTCCTCGGCCGAGCCGTCGCACCAGTAGATCTGGTCCGGTTCGGTCAGCGCGGCGACCTCGTCTACCCAGGCCAGCAGGCGCTCGTTCTTGGTGGGTGCGGGAACGGTGGTGTTCATTGGGTGCAAACGGCTCCTCGGTTGGCGGGCAAGATCGGCGCGCTGGGCGATCTCCGATCGGCGGCGCTGCTGCCGGGCCAGGACTGGCTCCGGGAAACAGAAAAACGCCCTCTGCGGGCGAGGAGAAAAGCGTATCGCACGGGTAAAGCGCTCGCCAACGCGGGAAACTACTCGACGTTCCCCTCGGCTGCCCCGGCCCCGGGCGTCCTGCGCGGGACGAGCACGAGGCGCTTGAACTCGGCGACGAGCACGCCGTCCTGGTTGAGCACGCGCGTGTGCACCTTGACGGTGCCGCGGTCGGGCTTGGACTTGGACTCCTTCTTCTCCAGCACCTCGGACTCGCAGTACAGCGTGTCGCCGTGGAACACGGGCGCGGGGTGCTTGAGCTCTTCGGTCGCGAGGTTCGCGATCGCCTTGCCGCTGACATCGCTGACGGACATGCCGAGCGCGAGCGAGTAGACGAGCGGCCCGACGACGACGTTGCGTCCCTGCTGCGATTTGGCGGCGTAGACGTCGTTGAGGTGCAGCGGGTGGTGGTTCATCGTGATCAGGCAGAAAAGGTGGTCGTCGGACTCGGTGACCGTCTTGGCGGGCCAATGCTTGTACACGGCGCCGACCTCGAACTCCTCGAGATAGCGCCCATACGGGTGGGCGCCGCTCGCCTCGCGCGCGGCCTGCTCGGTCTCGACGGGTTGGGTATCGCTCATCGCTTTCGGGGGTCTCCTATGGCAGGGGGCAACGGTTTGGCGCGGCCGCGCTCGGCGGCATCGCTCCCCGGCGCCTGCCGTGGCGCCGGGCAGCTCGGCCCCGCGGCACACGAACCGGGGCCGCGAAGCGTCACCCGAACTCTAGTGGGCGCTCGCCGCCTGCGGCCTCATGGGGGGCGCGAGCGACGCCTCGCAGATGTCCGGCGCGAGCGCCAGCGGACACGCGATCCCGGGCTCCGGCGGGCATGGCGTGCAGCCCGGCGGTCGCGGCGCCGGCGGTGCGGGCGCCGGCGCGACGGGAACCGCAGCGGGCCGGGTGACGACTTCCCTGAATGCGCGCTCATAGGGCAACCCGCAGGCCACGTCGAAGGCCTCGGCGACCGCGGCGGCGGCGGAGAAGCCGCTGATCGCCGTGCCATGCGAGCCGAGTGCGCGCAGCCCCGCCGCGCTCAGCGAGGCACCGGCGTGCGGCAGCGCGCAAAGCGCGCGCGAGGCGACGCGAGGATCTGAGAACGGGTCGGTCACGACGGTGGTCCGTGGCGCACCGAGTCCGCGCTGCGCGCGGACGAGCAGGGCGACCGAGGCCGGGTCCTCGAGCGGCGAGGGCCGATCGACGACCAGCACGAACGCCCGCGCGCCGCGCAGCGGCGCGGCGCTTGCCAGGTAGTCATCTCCGAACGGGCCGCTGACGGCCACGCGCAGCGCGTGCGCCGAGAGCCGGACGCGGGCGTGGCCGTTGAAGCTCAGCTCGACGAGCGCGAGGTCGCCGGGAGCCGGCGAGACATGCACTCGCGTGCTGCGCAGCGACGCCCGCGTCGCGCGCACGGGTGCGCCGGCGTCGGCTGACCCGGCGGCGAGCGCCGCCGCCGCGAGCAGGCCCAGCGAGACCGGCAGAGCGCGCATCATTGATACTTGTGTTAGCAGCGTCATCGCCCAGCTGACCCAGGAGAGCACTTGCGCAACCCCCGAGACTTCTTCAAGCCGCTTGCCATCGACGCGCCCGAGCCGGCGCGCGAGATCCCCTTCAAGCCTTCGCGGATGATCCATTTCATGGACTTCTCGAACGAGAAAATGGTCGCCAAGGCGCCCGACCTCGCGCCGAAGGTCGACATCCTGCTCGGCAACCTCGAGGACGCCGTCCCGCTTGAAAAGAAGGAGGCCGCGCGCGCCGGGCTGATCAAGGTCGGCAGGGAGATGGACCTCGGCGACACGGCGCTGTGGACACGCGTCAACGAGCTCGCCTCGCCGTACGTGCTCGATGACCTCACCCAGCTCGTAGCCGAGATCGGCAACAAGCTCGAGGTGATCATGATCCCGAAGGTCGAGGGGCCGTGGGACATCCACTACGCCGACCGCCTGCTCGCGCAGCTCGAGGCGAAGGCCGGGGTCGACCGCCCGATCCTGATCCACTGCGTGCTCGAGACCGCCCAGGGCGTTGCCAACCTCGAGGAGATCGCGAGCGCCAGCCCGCGCATCCAGGGCATGAGCTTCGGCCCGGCCGACCTCGCCGCATCGCGGCGGATGAAGACGACTCGAGTCGGCGGCGGGCACCCCGGCTACCGCACGATCGCCGACCCCGATCCGCAGAACCCGGACGCGCCGCGCGCGAGCTATCAGCAGGACCCGTGGCACTACTCGATCGCGCGCATGGTCGACGCCTGCACATCGGTCGGCGCGCTGCCGTTCTACGGTCCCTACGGCGACATCTCAGACGAGGAGGGCTGCGAAACGCAGTTTCGCGCCTCGTTCCTGCTCGGCTGTGTCGGCGCGTGGTCGCTGCACCCGGGCCAGATCGCGATCGCCAAGCGCGTCTACTCGCCCGACCCGGAGGAGGTCGCGTTCGCGAAGAAGGTGATCGAGGCGATCCCCGACGGCCGCGGCGTGCACATGATCGACGGCAAGATGCAGGACGACGCGACCTGGAAGCAGTGCAAGGTGATGGTCAACCTCGCCGAAATGCTTGCACGCAA
Organism: uncultured Solirubrobacteraceae bacterium; assembly: GCA_963822245.1. Taxonomy (GTDB): domain Bacteria; phylum Actinomycetota; class Thermoleophilia; order Solirubrobacterales; family Solirubrobacteraceae; genus Palsa-744. The sequence goes on along the minus strand of CAWGGR010000002.1, from coordinate 220,898 downwards.
GGATCCGGAGCTGGCGGAGGCCTACGGCTTCGAGCCCGCCGCCGCCTGATGCGGCGGGCGCTGCTGATCGCGACGCTCGCCGTGTGCGCCGCGCTCGGCTGCGCCGCGAGCGCGGTCGCGAAGACGCTCAGCGCCAGCGAAGGCGTCGTCGCGGCGGCGCTCAGCTATCCCGACGCGAACGGCGAATCGGGCACCGAGGCGCTGCCCGGGCTGAAGCTCGAAATCAGCCGCGGCGGCGTGCAGTTCTACTCGCAGCCGGTCAGCTCGAGCCACTGCGTGCTCGGCTGCGGTCTTGAAAGCTTCGGCGCCGGGCCGCTCGAGGTCAAGGACCTCGAAGGCAGCGGCGAAGGCGACCCGGTGCTCGAGCTGAACACCGGCGGAGCCCACTGCTGCACGATCGTCCAGGTGTTCTCGTTCGACCCCGGGGTGATGGCCTACCGGATCGTCGAACACGATTTCGGCGACCCGGGCGCGCTGCTCGAGGACCTCGCCGGCGACGGCCGCCTGGAGTTCGAGTCGGCAGATGACCGCTTTGCCTACGAGTTCGCCTCTTACGCCGGCTCCGGGCTGCCGCTTGAGATCTGGCGCTTTCAGGAAGGGCGCTTCGTGGACGACACCGCGGCGTTCCCGAGCTTGATCGCCGCCGACGCGGCGCGCTGGCTGAGGGTGTTCATCGCCAACCGTCGCAGCGGGCACGGGCTCGGCCCGATCGCCGCCTGGGCCGCCGATGAGTACCTGCTCGGACATCAGGCGCTCGTGAAGCGCACGCTCGCCCGCGAAGCGCGGCTGCACCGGCTGCGCAACGCCGAACACGTCGGCGTCGGCGGCGGCGCGTTCATCGCGAAGCTCGAGCGCTTCCTCGCGAAGACCGGGTACGTCCAGCCTCTGCGCTAGCCGCACCTCACAGCCCGTGCAGGTGCGTATAGGCTTCCGCGCCGCATGAGATTCTTCGAGTTCGAGGCCCGCGAGATCGTCAAGCGCGCCGGCATCCCGGTCACCGACTACGGCTTCACGACCGACGCGGCCGAGGCGGCGCAGATCGCCGAGCGGATCGGCGGGCCGACCGTGATCAAGTCTCAGGTCCTGACCGGCGGGCGCATGAAGGCCGGCGGCGTCAAGTTCGCCGACACGCCGGAGGAGGCCGAGGCGCACGCGCGCGACATCCTCGGGCTCGAGATCAACGGCCACATGCCGCGCGGCGTGCTCGTCGACCCGAAGGCCGCGGTCGAGCAGGAGTACTACGCCGGCGTCGTCTGGGACGGCACCGCGAAGAAACCGCTGATGCTGTTCAGCGACATGGGCGGCATCGACATCGAGCAGGTCGCCGAGGAGCATCCCGACCACGTCGGGCGCGGCCACTTCTCGACGCTCGAACCGTTCTCCGACTTCCAGGCCAAGCAGGTCATCGCCGCGGCCGGCGTGACCGGCAGCGCTCTGCAGCGCGCCACCCCGGTGCTCGCCCGGCTCGCCCGCCTGTTCCTCGAGGACGACATGACGCTCGCCGAGATCAACCCGCTGGCGGAGCTGAAGGACGGCTCTTTCGTCGCGCTCGACGCGCACATGGAGATGGAGAACGAGGGCATGGGACGCCAGCGGGCCCTGATCATGGCGCTTGGCATCGGCGCCGATGAGGGCACCCGAGAGGATCACGTGCCGAGCGCCTTCGAAGAGGCAGTCAAGGCGATCGACGCCGCGGATCACCGCGGCGTGATTCAGGGCAAGGACACCGGCTTCAGCGGCAACATCGGTCTGGTGATCGGGGCCGGCGGCGGCTCGCTGACGCTGACCGACGCCGTCCGCCAGCAGGGCGGCAAGCCCGCCAACTACTCGGAGATCGGCGGCAACCCATCCGTCGCGAAGGCCTGCGGACTGGCCAAGCAGGTGCTCCAGAAAGACGGCGTCGAGAAGATCGCGGTGATGATGTCGATCGTCTCCAACACGCGCGTGGACATCGTCGCGCGCGGCGTCATCAAGGCCTGCCTGGAGCTCGGCAGGGACCCCGGCGAGACGATCGCGATCTTCCGCATCCCGGGCGCCTGGGAGGAGGAGGGCTTCAAGATCCTCGACTCCTACGGGATCGAGTACTGCGACCGCTCGGTGTCGTTGTGGGAGGCGGCCGGCCGCGCGGTCGCCAAGATCGAAGGAGCGACGGCCTAGCCATGTCGATCCTGATCGACCAGGACACGACGTTCATCATCCAGGGCATCACCGGACGCGAGGCCGTCAACCTCACGCGCGAGTGCCTCGACTACGGCTCGAAGATCGTCGGCGGCGTGACGCCCGGGCGCAAGGGCCGCGAGGTCCACGGCGTGCCGGTGTTCGACACCGTCGAGCAGGTCGTCGAGCACAACGGCGGCCGCGTGCCCGACGGCTCGGTCGTCACCGTCCCGCCGGCAGGCACGCGCGACGCCGTCTTCGAGGCGCTGCACGCCGGCATCAAGACGATCGTGATCGTCACCGAGCGGATCCCGCGCCGCGACGTCGCGATGATGGTCGAGCTCGCCGACGCCAAGGGCGCGCGCATCATCGGCCCGAACTGCCTCGGCGTGATCGTCCCCGGCGTCGCCAAGATGGGCGGCATCGGCGGCCCGGCGCGCAACGCCGCCGTCGCCTACCAGCCCGGCGCGGTCGGCGTGATGAGCCGCTCGGGCGGCATGACCACGGAGATCTCCTCCACGCTGACCGCCGCCGGGCTCGGGGTCTCCACGGCCGTTTCGATCGGCGGCGACGCGATCATCGGCTCGACCTACGCCGAGTTGATGCCGTTCTTCGAGGCCGACGAGCAGACCGAGGCGATCGTGATCTACACCGAGCCCGGCGGCCGTATGGAGGCGCAGTTGGCGCAGTGGGTCAAGGATCACAACTCGCGCCTGCCGATCATCGCCTTCATGGCCGGCAAGTTCATGGACGACGAGGAGATGCAGGGGATGTCCTTCGGGCACGCCGGCACGATCGTCGAGGGCAAGGAGGACAGCGCGACCGAGAAGATCACGCGGCTGGAAGCGGCCGGCATCCCCGTCGTGCAGCGGATCGACGAGATCCCCGACCTCGTCAAGGCCAAGCTCGCCGAGAGGAGCGGGGCATGAGGAGCGACGGCCTGTTCATCGCGGTCGAGGTCGATGACGCGGCCGCGGCCGACACCGCGCTCGCCAGGAAGCTCACCGAGGCCTGCCCCGTCGACATCTTCGCCCAGGCCGGCGACGGCACGCTCGAGCTCGTCGAGCAGAACCTCGACGAGTGCGTGCTCTGCCACCTGTGCCTCGACGCCGCCGCGTCGGGCCCCGGGCAGCCGGTCAAGATCATCAAGCTCTACGACGACGGCGCAGTGCTCGCCTAGCGATGGGCTCGACCTCGCGGCCACGAGCGCGCGGGGGATCGATTGCCTCGCGGGCAACCGCGGCGCTCGCCCGTCGCGCGGCGGTCGCGGCTGCGCTGGCCGTGCTGCTCGGCGCCGTACTCGCCACACCCGCGCTCGCCAGAGCGCCGTCGGCTGCCACGCTCGCCGCCTACCTGCAGGAAGACAAGACGCTCGCGTATGAGCTCGCCGGCATCGAGGGCGCGAAACTCGGCGTCTCGCTGCCCGGCGGCCCGACGTTCTTCATCCATCTCAAGCAGTCGCGGAAATACAGCCTCGCGGGGCAGGTCGGGGCCGAGCCGATCGACGCAGCGGCGCTCACCGACCCCGAATTCCTGACCGACGGAACGCCGATCGGCTGCACGATCGAAATCGGCACCGGCGCGCACCAGCTCGGCATCATGCGCGGGACGATCGCGCACGAGGTGTTCCACTGCTTCGAGCCGGTGATGGCCGGCGATGAGGCCGACTGGGACAGCAGAGCCACCCACTACTGGCTCGTCGAGGGCGCGGCCGAGTGGGCAGGAGCTGAACTCGCCGGGCGCAGGGAACCCGTGCCCGAGGACGAGCGCGCGGTCTACTATGAACATCCGTCGCGGCCGCTGTTCAGCCGTACCTACGACGCGATCGGGTTCTTCGATCACATGCAGTCGGTCGGGATCTCGCCGTGGTCGAAGTTCAAGGCGATGTTCGCGCAGGAGGACGACGAATCAGCCTACTTCGCCGCGGTCGGGGACGACCTCGACTTCCTCACCACGGAAGCCTCGGTGTTCTTCCGCGAAGCAAGCGGATGGCCGTGGGCTCCCCGCCCGGACAACGCGCCGTCGGGCCCGGTGCGCTTCCGTCCGGCGACGATCGCCGTCGGCGCCGGCGGGCACCCTCCCGTCGACGTCGACCCATACGCCGACGGCGTCTACCACCTCGTGCTCAGCACCATGTCAAAAAGCAAACCGGTGCTCGAACTGCGCGTGCGCAAGGGCTACGTGCGCATCCGCTCGAGCAACGGCGATGACGTCGACAAGGTCATCACCGGCGCGATCAAGCTGTGCTCGCTGGCGGAAGGCTGCAACTGCCCGGGCCACGACGAACACGCGCCGATCTTCCGCGACGGCGACCTGGCGATCACCGGTGCGGTGCTGGGCGGCCGGGTCGAACTGATCGCGCGCAAGCGATGTGAAACCGTGCTCTCGGCGCCGTCGTGCGAAACGCTGCTGCCCGGCTACAGCACGACCGTCGCCGATGCGCTGGAAACGATCAGCGCGCACTTCGAAGCGCCGGGCAAATTCTCAAAAATCGAAGCCAACAACCCTTCCGCCGGCTTCCACTCCTCGACCTGCCTGTTCCTGTTCAACGGCAGCATCGCCCAGCGCCGGGTGCAGGTCACCACGCCGCGAGAACCAGGCGTCGAATCGGCCGAACCCGTCGAACCGATGGTCGAAGACTATTTCCGCGGCGCGATCGCCAGCGGCGTCAACGTCTCACGCTACGCCACCGCGGAAGAGGCCAAGACCGATCTGCAGATCCCGTTCCGCCCCGCCACCAACCCCGTATACGCGCGCAAGCCGGGCGTCGGCGAAGAAGCGTGGCTGAAGACCACGCCGCGCAAAGCAGCCAACGGCGAACAGGAATACGAATCGGCCGGCTTCGTGCGCGTGCGCAACCTCACCGCCTACTTCTTCATCGCCGGCAACGCCAACGCCGGCCCCGATGAAGCCGGCGCGCTGCTCGCGCAGGTCGCCTCGAGGCTGTGAGCGCGGGTGGTGCGGCGGCGGACCTCGGCGCGGTGTCGCGCGGTCGACTATCGTTTGCGCGAGAGCCGATGAACGAGAACATCTCCCTGATCTTCATGTGCATCTTCCTGCTCGCCTCGCTCGCGTTCCTGGCCGAGCAGCTGTCGGCGTACCACTAGCCGCCGGTCAGCCGGCCGGCGTGTGTTTGCGCGCTTTGCGCGTGTGCTCGCGTTCCTCGTGGCGCTCGACGACGTTGATGATCAGCTTCAGGAACTGCTCCGGGCCGCTCGCCTTCGCCTGCCCATATGTGAACGCCTCGACCCAGTCGGCGACCTGCCCGTCGACGGCCATCACGTTGAAGAACTCGCGCCGCATTTCGACGCGCACGCGGGCGTCGGGAGCGGAGTCCTTGGTGACCTTCACGTCCGGCATCTCGAGGCGGAACTGCTGAACGTCCCCCCTGCCCCGCAGCTCGACGCCGACGATCAGCTTGATCGGCGCGAGCGCCGGCACTTCCTCGATGAAGCGCCGCGTCGCGAGCTCAATCAGAGCCTTTGCGTCCTCGGCCATACAGCTCCTTCCGTCCGCTTGCGGCGGTCTCGCGACCCGGGGTTGTGTGCTCAGATCTTATGACGCTGCAACAGCTTGCGGCCGATCACCATGCGCTGGATCTCGGACGTTCCCTCGCCGATCAGCAGCAGCGGCGCGTCGCGGTAGATGCGCTCGATCTCATACTCCTTGGAGTAGCCGTAGCCGCCGTGGATGCGCAGGCACTCCTCCGCGCAGAAGCGCCCGGCCTCGGAGGCGAACAGCTTCGCCATCCCGGCCTCGAGGTCCGAGCGCTCGCCCGCGTCCTTCATCCGCGCGGCGCGGCGCACGAGCAGGCGGGCGGCGTCGACCTGGGTCGCCATGTCGGCCAGCTTGAACTGGATCGCCTGGTGCTCGGAGATCGGCTTGCCGAAGGTGCGGCGCTCCTGTGAGTATTTGAGTGCCAGCTCGAGCGCGCGCTGGGCCAGGCCGACGCCGCGGGCGGCGACGTTGACGCGCCCGAGGTCGAGCGCGTCCATCATCTGCACGAAGCCCTTGTTGAGGCCGTCCGCCTCGCCGCCGAGGATGTTCTCGGCGGGGCAGCGGTAGCCGTCGAAGACGAGCTCGGTCGACTCGACGCCCTTGTAGCCCATCTTCTTCAGCTTCGGCGGCACGTTGAAGCCGCTGTAGGTGCCCGTGTTCGTTTCGACGCCCGGCTCCTTCTCGCAGATGAAGCAGGTCATGCCCTTGTAGCGCGGGTCGGCCTCCGGGTCGGTCTTGACGAGCGTGAACACGAGCGTCGAGAGCAGGCCGTTGGTGACCCACATCTTCTGGCCGTTGATCTCGTAGTCGCCGTCGGCCGTCTTCTTGGCCGCGGTCTTGATCGCCTGGACATCGGAGCCGAGCTCGGGCTCGGACAGCGAGAAGGCCGCGCGGATCTCGCCGGTGGCCAGCCGCGGCAGGTACTTCTGCTTCTGCTCCTCGGTGCCGAAGTTCATCAGCAGATAGGAGCCGATGAAGTGCGTGTTGACGATGCCGGAGATCGAGATCCAGCCACGCGAGAGCTCTTCGACGATCATCGAGTAGGTCGTCAGGTCGAGGCCCATCCCGCCGTACTCCTCGGGGATCGTGACGCCGAACAGGCCCAGCTCCTTCATCTGCTCGACGATCGGCTCCGGGAACGAGTCCTCGTGGTCGTAGTGCTCGGCGTTCGGCAGGATCTGCTCGTCGACGAACTGATGCACCATCTCGGTGATCGCCTTCTGCTCGTCGGTCTTGTCGGTGAAGGGGGCGGCTACGGCCATTCTGATTAGCGCTCCAAGGTCGGGGTCTGGCGCCGCGGGGACGCGCGTGGCTGGACCTGCGCCGCCGGGCGCGGGCCGCTGTGAGCAGCATACCGGCGCACCGCTGGCGCGGATCGGAGCTCGCGCGCGCGGCGCGCGGCGCGATCGAGGAAGATCCCGCCGTGCCCACCGCCCTGACAGACCGCCGCGCGCGCCTCCGCCGGCGCATGTCCCTGGCCGCCGGTGATCGGCGCGGAGCGTCGTGAACTTCGCGCGTGACGTGCTCGAACGCGCGCCCGCCGGGGATCTCGCGCTGGTCGAGCTGACGCGCGCCGATGAACGCCGGCGGTGGAGCTTCGGCGAGGTCGCCGAGCGTTCGGCGCGGCTCGCCGGCGCCCTGCACGCGCGCGACGTGCGGCGCGGCGATGTCGTCATGACTGTGATCGGCAACCGTCCCGAGTGGGTGCTCGCGATGGTCGCCTGCTTTCGCATCGGCGCGGTCGTGCTGCCGTGCACCGAGCAGCTGCGCGCGAAGGACCTGCGCCTGCGGATCGACGTCGCGCGCCCGACGCTGATCCTCGCCGACGAGCGCAACCGCCGCGAGCTCGAGGCGGCCGCCGGCGCGGTCCCGGTGGCGTATGTTCCCGACCAGGCGCTGCTCGCCGCCGAGCCGGCGGCGGCGATCGAGCTTGACGAGCGCGATCCCTGCCTGATCACGTTCACGAGCGGCACCGCCGGCGAGCCCAAGGCGGTCCTGCACGCCCAGCGCTACCTCGACGGCCAGCGCACGCAGGCCAGCGGCTGGCTCGCGGCGCGGCCCGGCGAGCTCGTCTGGTGCACGGCTGCGAGCGGCTGGTCGAAGTCCGCGCGCAACGTCTTCATCGCCCCGTGGCTGACCGGCGCGGCGGCGCTGCTGCACGACGCCCGCTTCGATCCCGAGCAGCGCCTCGCGCTGCTCGAGCGCGAGCGGGTCAACGTCCTCTGCATGGCACCGACCGAGTACCGCGTGATCGCCAAGCGGGCGGCGCTGCGCCCGCTGCCCGATCTGCGCGCGATGGTCGCCGCCGGCGAGGCTCTCAACCCGGAGGTCCTGCGCGCCTGGGAGGAGGCCACCGGCCTGCAGATCCGCGACGGCTACGGGCAGACCGAGACCGGCCAGCTGACCGGCGCCCCGCTCGGCCAGCGCGCGCGCCCGGGCTCGATGGGCCGCGCGCTCGACGGTGTCGAGCTGAGCATCGTCGAGGGTGAACTGATGCTCGCGCCGGCGAGCGTGCCGACCTTCTTCCTCGGCTACCTCGGCGAGGGCGTCGAGCGCGAGCGCGACGGCCGCTGGCGCATCGAGGACCGCCGCGACGGCGCGCCGTGGCCGACCGGCGACAGGGTCCGCGAAGACGATGGCTGGCTGTATTTCGAGGGCCGCAACGATGACGTGATCGTCTCCGCCGGCTACCGCATCGGCCCGTTCGAGGTCGAGTCCGCGCTGGTCGCGCACCCGGCGGTCGCCGAGGCCGCCGCGGTCGCCGCCGCGGACGAGGAGCGCGGTGCGGTCGTGCGCGCGGTTGTCGTGCTGCGCGAGGGCTATGACCCCTCCAGCGAGCTCGTGCGCGAGCTGCAGGAGCACGTCAAGCGCGTGACCGCGCCATACAAGTACCCGCGCATCATCGACTTCGCCGAGGAGCTGCCGAAGACGGCCAGCGGCAAGGTCAGACGCGCACAGCTGCGCGCGCAGAAAATGTAGGTAGCGATGTACGTGGCGGCTGCCGATGTGCGCCGGCCGCGACGCGCAGATACTCGCCGGGATCGTCCATGCGGCACCGGTGCTCGTCGGCGAGCGCTCCGCTCAAGCGGCCCCGGTGCTTTCACTGAACCCGAGCTTGGAGGAAGCGATGCACCGGCAAGCACCCACACACGTTCACAGCGCCCCCGGCAAACACCCGCCTGCAGCGGGCCCGGCTCCGCGCCCGATCGCGCGGCGGCTGCAGCCGGCCCTGACGCGCGCCGTGCTCGCGATCGTTGCGCTCGCGAGCGCGGCGCTCGCGGCGAGCCCGGCGAGCGCCCAGGCCGCAAACACCTATTTCGTCGCGCCCCACGGCTCGGATACCGTCGCCTGTGCGGCAAACTCGGCGGGCAGCCCGTTCAAGACGATCCAGCGCGCGATCGTGTGCGCCGCGAACGGCGACACGGTCAGTCTCGCGCCTTCCGGCAAGACGCCCTACCCGGGAATCGGCACCGTCGCAGACAGCATCACGGTCGAGGCGCAAGCGGGCGCGAACGCGCGCGACGTCGAGATCGCCGCAAGCAGCGCGGACCTCGGAGTGCGCCCGGGCGCGAGCGTGACCGTCTCAGGCGTGACGCTCACGTGCGTCGGCGGCGAGTGCAAGGAAACGGTCAAGGAAGCGACCGTCGGCTCGCCGGTGGTGGTGAACGCTGGCACGCTCACGCTGTCCGCAGACACGATCACCGATGACGTCAACGCCCACACCGCGGCGATCGAAAACATCCCGCTCGAAGATTCCTCGACGCCCGCGACGTTGAACGTGCTCGACTCGACCGTCAGCGGCAACGGCGGTGGCGCCTTCGGCGGCGGGATCGCCTCGCGCGAGCTCGAACGCGAAGGCATACGCTCGAGCGGCGCGCTTAGCGTCAACGTCGTCAACAGCACGATCGCCGAAAACGACGCGGCGGGGAAGGGCGCAGGCCTCGCGCTCGAAAAGCCGACCACCGCGAGCATCGTCGGCTCGACCATCACCGCCAACGTCGCCTCCAACGGTGGCGGGGTGTTCGTCGAATCGGGTGCCCGGGCGACGATCGCCAACACGATCATCGCCGGCAACAAAACCGGCAAGGGCGGCACGCAGCCCGACTGCGACTCGAGCCTCACAGATGAACAGCCGAGCCTTCAGGACGGCCCCGGCGGCCACAACCTGATCGGCGACGCCGACGGCTGCCTCGGCCCCGTCAGCGGCATCGACGGCGACCAGCTCGACTTCGCCGGCGCCGGCCTGCTCACGCTCGCCGACAACGGCGGGCCGACCGACACCGTCGCGCTGCAGGCGGGCAGCCCCGCGATCGGCGGCGGCGACCCGGCGACCTGCGAAGACGCGCCGATCGCGGACCTCGACCAGCGCGGTGAGCCGCGCCACACGAGCACGCGCGGCTGCGATATCGGCGCCTACGACACCGGCGGCGCCGGCGGAGCCGTGCACGCCACCTACTACGTCGCCCCGTCGGGAGCCGGCGCGGGTGGCGCATGCAGCGCGAACTCGAAGTCAATGCCATTCGCCACGATCCAGGAAGCGCTTGCCTGCGCGGTGGACGGCGACGTCGTGAAGCTCGCACCGTCGGGCTCCACGCCGTATCCGGGGATCGGCGCTGTCGCGGCGAACGTCACGATCGAGGCGGGATCCGGCGCCAGCGCCCGAAACGTCGAGATCGACGACGCCAGGGCGCAGCTCGAAGTCGAGCCCGAAGTCAACGCGACCGTCGCGGGGGCCACGCTGACCTGCACCGGTGAGGTGTGCCTGCACACAGTGAGAGAAGTCATCCAGACCGCACCGACGGTGCGCAACGAGGGGACGCTGACGCTTTCTGCGGACACCGTCAGCGGCAACCTCGGCGACGCGACCGGGGCGATCGAAAACCTGCCACCGGAAGGCTCCTCGACGCCCGCGACGCTGAATCTGACCGACTCGACCGTGAGCGGAAACCAGGGCGGAACGACCGGCGGCGCAATCCTCTCCCGCGAGAGCACGCTGTCAACGGGCGCGCTCGCCGTCAACGTGATCAACAGCACGATCGCCGACAACGCCAGCACCGACAGGGGCGGCGGCGTGGCGCTGCAAAGGCCCACCAACGCCAGCATCGTGAACTCGACCATCACCGCAAACTCCACCCACATCGTCGGCGGAGGCCTCGACGTCGAAGAAGGCGCCACGGCGCTGCTCGAGAACACGATCATCGCCGGCAACAGCGGGGGCGCAAACCAGACCGAGCCCGACTGCGTCGGCGGGTCCCACGTGCTCGACGGCCCCGGCGGCCACAACCTGATCGGCGTCGGCAGCGGCTGCGAAAGCCTCCTCAACGGCGTCGACGGAGACCATGTGGGCACGGCCGGCAGTCCGCTCGAGGCGACGCTCGGGCCGCTCGGATACGACGGCGGCACGACGCCCACCGCCCCGCCGTTGCCGGGCAGCCCGGCGATCGGCGCCGGCGACGCCATCACCTGCGAGACCGTGCCGGTCGCCGGCGTCGACCAGCGCGGCCAGCCGCGCAATGCCCCGGCGCGGAATGCGTGCGACGTGGGCGCCGATGACACCGGCGGCAACGCCGAGACGACGATCAGCTCGATCTCGCCCTCGAGCGTGGTTCAAGGAGCGAAGAAGGCGACACTGACGATCGCCGGCAGCGGCTTTCTCGCGCCGGCCAAGGTGACCGTCAGCGCGCCCGCCAAGGACATCAAGGCGAAGGTAACGGGCGTCACCGCGTCCGCGCTGGCGCTCACGCTGAAGGTCGCCGCGAGCACGCCCGTCGGCGCCTACGAAGTGACCGTCGAAAACGGAAACGGCGCGAGCGTCAGCTGCAGCGCCTGCCTGAGCGTGACCGCCGCCGGCTGAATGAAGCGCCCGCACGCGGCCCTGCCTCCCATCCAGGCGGAGAGCAGGGCCGCGACGGTCCCGGCCGGGCGGCCCGCCCCCGCTCAGCCGCCGGCGCCCGGCGCCGGCTCGAGCACATCGGCGAGGCTGTGCCTGGAGCTCACGCCGAGCTTGGTGTAGACGTGCGCGAGGTGCGCCTCGACCGTGCGCGTGCTGAGCACGAGCACGTCAGCGATCTGCTTGTTGGTGAGACCGTCGGCGGCCATCCGCGCGACGCGCTGCTCGGCCGGTGTGAGCGCGTCGCGGCCGCCGCGCAGGATCTTGCGCGGCCGCGCGCCGCTGGCGAGCAGCTCCTCGTGCGCACGCTCGGCGAGCGGCACCGCGCCGCACGTGCGCGCAATCTCGAGACCGAGGCGCAGCGGCTCACGCGCATCGCTCGGACGCGCGTTGCGGCGCCGGTGGCAGCCGAGCGCGACGAGCACCTCGGCATACTCCAGACGCGCCGGTGAGGGCTCGAGCACGCCCACGGCCTCGCTCAGCAGCTCCTGCGCCTCCTCGGCATCGGCGACGTGGGCGGCGAAGCGCAGCGAGGTCCCCAGCGACCGCGGCGTGCCGCGGTCGCGGGCCAGCGCGAGCCCGGCAAACGCCAGCTCGCGGGCAAGCGCACGATCACCGAGCGCGTGGGCAGCGGCGGCGGCGTACGGCTGCCAGGTGATCACGTCCGGATGTTCGGCTCCGTAGGTCTCCACCAGCCGCTGACCGGCAAGTCGCAGGTCGGCGAGTGCGCGCTCGTAGCGGCCCTCCACCAGCTCCAGGCGGCCACGGCCGATGAAGATCAGCATGTGCTGAGCGGACTCCTCGCCGATCTCCCGCTCGGCGAGCTCGACGGCCTCGCGCGCCGCGGCGAGCCGACCGCGTTCGATCTGCGCGAACGCGAGTGTGGGGGCTGCCAGGCCGATCAGGTAGCGCCACCCCTCCTGACCCAGCGCGACGGCGCGCGAAGCGTGCATCACGGCGTCGGCCAGGCGGCCTTCGCGGAAGCGGACGTTCGCCAGCATCTGGTCGGTCTGCGCGCGCCCGAGCACGAGGCCGTCCGCTTCGGCGCGCTGCAGTGCCGCCGTGAGGATCTCATCGGCGAGCGCGTACTCGCCGATGATGTTCAGGGCGCCGGCCGCGAAGGTGGCGGCAAGACCATGGGAGGTCTCCTCGACAGTGCCGTCGAGCATCACCGTCAGCGCCACCTCCCGCACGAGCTCCTTGGGCTGGCCGAGCGTCGCCATCACCCCCGCCACCAGCGCGCGCAGCTGGGGCTCCGGCGGCAGCTGACCGGAGAGGACCTCCGCGAGGAATGCCCGGCCGGGCGCATCCGGCGCCGCTCGCAACCCCGGATGCAGCGTCGCGGCAGCCAGATAGTCACCGAGCAGGCACCGAGCCAGCGGGTCGGATTCGTCCGGCAGCTCAGTCAGCGCGCGCGTGACGGTCTCCCCCGCGAGCACGAACTCGCCGCGGAGGTAGAACAGCCGCGCCAGCGACCTGCCCGCCTCGGCCCGCGCCCGCGCATCGTCGGTCCGCTCGAGCGCTTCGCCGAGATGGGTGACAGCCTGCGGCAGTCCGCCCGCCGCCTCGGCCTGCGCCAGCGAGAGCAGCAGCTCGCCGCACTGTTGCGGCGGGGGAGGCTCGGCGAGCGCGCGCCGGAGGTAGGTGATGGCGGCGTCACAGCCACCGTTCCCGAGCGCGCGCCGCCCGGCGGCGATCAGGCGCTCGGCGACCCAGCGCTCGCCGCTCGGCTCGACCGCGAGCAAGTGCGAGGCGACACGATCGAGCTGATCCTCGGCACGCTCGTCGAGCAGCCGCGCGGCGCGCATGTGCGCGCCGTCGCGCTCCGACGGAGGCAGGTCGTCGTAGACGGCGTTGCGAACGAGCGGATGCAGGAATTCCAGCGGCTGTGAGACGGCCAGCACGTCCGCGCCGGCCAGCGCGTCGACCGCAGCGGAGGCCGCCTCGAGCGAGATGTCCGCGAGCGTCGCCGCGTCGCGCAGCGTCGCCGAGCCGCCGAGCACCGCCAGCGCGCCGGCCAGGCGCCGCGCGTCCGGCGGCAGCTGCGCGAGGCGCACGAGCACCGCATGGGAGACGCCCGCCGGCGTGAGCGCCCGCACACGCTCGGCGTTGACCGCCGACGGCTCGATCGCCTCGGCACGCACGGTGCGCACGAGCTCGGCCAGCATGAACGGGTTGCCGGCACTCAGGTGCGAGCACGCCGCCGCGAACTCGCGGTCGGGTTGCGCGCCGATGCCGGCGGCCACGAATGTCGTGACCGCGTCCCCGCTGAGCGCTCGCAGCGGCACGACGCTGCCCGCGGCGGCGATCGTGGCGAGCAGCTCGCGCGCCTGTGGCGTCTCGCCGGCACGCGCGCCGAGCAGCAGCACGGCCGGCATCTCCTCGATGCGGGCGGCCACGAAGGCGCACAGGCGCAGCGACTCCGGGTCGGCCCAGTGCGCGTCGTCGACGCACACCAACAGCGGCTGCCGCTGCGCACGGAGCGCCAACTCGCTGTGCATCTCCTCGAGCATCTGAAACAGCTGCTCCGGTGGCGAGCCCGCGGAGCTGCCGTCGAGCATGCGATCGGGCCACCGCGAGATGCCGATCAGCTGGCGTGCGACGCCGAAGGCGTGATCGCGCTCGAGCACGCCCGCGCGGGCACGCAGCACGCTGCAGCTCAACTCGCCCGCGCGGCCACGCGCGGCCGCCAGCAGCGCGCTCTTGCCGATGCCCGCCGGCCCCTCCAGCAGCGCCACCGCCCCCGTCCCCGCGAGGGCGCCCGCGAGCAGTTCGTCGACGCGCGCCAGCTCTGCTGAGCGCTCCAACAGGACACTTCCTGCGCCATCGGCCATGGCGGGTCAGTCTGACACGAAGACCGCGCCCGGCGATGAGCGCGAGCGTCCGCTCGGCGCGCGCCGGTGGCGGCGAAATGTCAGTAGCGATGTAGGTAGCGGCGCCGGACGCGAACGGGGGCGCCCGGCGGGACACTGCCTGTCATGGACTCACGAGAGCCGGCGCTGGAGCTGCGTATCGAGCTCGAGCCGCGTGACGGCCCCACGCCGCCGCGCGGCTGGCTCAGCGCGGGCGCCGCGCCGGCGCACAGGTTCGAGAGCTACGTGCAGCTGATCGCGCTGCTCGAGCAGCTGCGCGCCGGCGCCGACCGCCACCGCGCCTGAGGCGGGTGCGAAGCGCGCGGCCCGCACCGCCCGCGCGCGAGGCAGCCGGCGCTCCTCGTGCTCGCGGGCGTCGCGCAGCAGCAGGCGCACCATCTCGGTGACGGTGCCCTCGCCCGAGCGCCTCGAGCGACCGAGTACGCGCGAGCGCTCGGCCGCGAGCCGGGCGCCCGCCTGATCGCCGGCTCTCCTGTCCACGCTCATGCCGCCTGCGCGACGGGCTCGCCGGCCTCGATCGACCCGATGCGCTCCGGCTCGTCGACCTCCTGGCGCAGCGACGCCGGTGGGCGCAGCAGCACGAGCGCCGCGATCACCCCGAGCCCGACGCACACGGCCGCGACGATGTACGCGAGGTGGTAGCCGCCGGTCAGCGCGCTCTGCAGCGAGTGCCCCGCCGAGCTGAGCGCCTTCGTGCGGTCGGTCGCGATCGTCCCGAGCGTTGCCAGCCCGATCGCGCCGAACAGCTGCACGGACACGTTGATGATCCCCGACGCGAGCCCCGCGTCGCGGGCGGGTGCGTCGGACATGCCCATCGTCAGCAGCGGCAGGAACGACGCGCCGGCGCCGAGCCCGAGCACGAGGAACGCGAAGAACAGCCCCGGGAAGTAGCTCACGTGCGTACCCGCGTGGGCGAGCAGCAGCAGCCCGGCGACGATCCCCGTGAGACCTGCCGCGAGCGTGTTCAGCGCGCCGAAGCGCCCGACGAGGCGCGCGGAGATCCCCAGCGACATCGCCGCGATCGAGAACGTCAGCGGCAGGAACGCGATGCCGGTGTCGATCGCGTCGTAGCCGAGCACGCGCTCGAGGTACAGCGCACCGAGGAAGAACGCGGAGAACATCCCCGTCACGAGCAGGCCGCGAACGAGGCTCGAGCCCATCAACATGCGCAGGCGCAGGATGCGCAGCGGCATGATCGGGTTGGCGATCCGCGACTCGAGCACGAGGAACGCCGCGAGCAGCGCCAGCGACGCGCCGGCGACCGCGAGCGTGCGCGCCGACAGCAGGCCGAATTCGGTCGACTTGACGATCGCGAACGCGCCCAGCATCGTCGACAGCGTGATCAGGAACGAGCCGAGCACGTCGACGCCGCCGGCGAGCCCGATGCCCTCGTTCTCCTCGATCAGCGCCAGCCCGAGAATGAACGCGACGATGCCGATCGGGACGTTGACGAAGAAGATCCAGTGCCAGTCCAGCGACTGCGTCAGCGCGCCGCCCGCGAGCAGCCCGATCGAGCCGCCGCCGGCGGAGACGAACGCGTACATGCCCATCGCCTTCGCCTGCTCGACCCTCCCCGGGAACTCGGTGACGATGATCGCGAGGATCACGCTCGACGCCACCGCGCCGCCGACACCCTGGATGATGCGCGCGGCGATCAGCATCGTCTGATCCTGCGCGAACCCGCACAGCACCGACGCGGCCGTGAACATCACGAGCCCGGTCAGGAACACCTTCTTGCGCCCGACCAGGTCGCCCATCCTGCCGGCGAGCAGCAGGAAGCCGCCGAACGTGACGAGATAGCCGTTGATCACCCACGTGAGGTTGCCCTGCGAGAAGTGCAGTTCGCGCTGGATCGACGGCAACGCGACGTTCACGATCGTCGAGTCGAGGATCATCATCAGCTGCCCGAGGCACAGCACGCCGAGCGCGATCCAGCGCCGTCGCTCGCGCCTGCGCTCGGCCTCGGCCGGCGAGCGCTGCTCTTCGATGTGGTTGCTGCGATGGGTGACGGTCGTGCTCATCGTGCTCCTTCCGGGTAAGCGAAGGGAACACCGTAGCAGGGATCATCCTTGGAGCAGGTATTATCTGTGAAGAAATGGTGGTCTCTGTGATGTGGTATGATGCGCGGGCTATGAATGAGGAGACTCGAAGGTGCGCCCCGGGCTCGATGGTCCTGCTCACGCGGCTCGCCAAGCAGGTCTACCGGCGTAGCAGCGAGCAGCTCCTCGGTATGGACCTGCGCCTGCTGATGGCGCTCAGCTACGTCCGCGATCACAACGGCGCGCCCCAGCAGGAGCTCGCCGAGGCGCTGTGCATGGACGCCAACAACGTCGTGCTGCTGCTCAACGACCTCGAGGACCTGGGACATGTGATCCGCCGCCGCGACCCCGCCGATCGCCGGCGTCACATCGTCGAGCTGACCGATGCCGGCCTCGTCGCGATGACGCGCGCCGAGCGCGCGCAGGAATCGATCGAGGACGACGTGCTCGCGGCGCTCGACGCCGACGAACGGGCCGCGCTCTGGAGGCTGCTGACGAGGGCGCTGCAGGGCGCCGAGCCGGAGCGCGCCGAGCCGGTCCCCGCGACGCTGTCCGCCTAGGCGCCGGCGCTCAGCCGCGCGCGACGATCGCGTCGATCTCGACCTGCGCGCCGCGCGGCAGAGCGGCCACCTCGACGGCCACGCGCGCCGGCGGCTCAGACGCGAAGAACGAGCCGTAGACCTCGTTGACCTCGGCGAACGCGCCCAGGTCGGTCATGTAGACGGTCAGTCGCAGGGCGCGCTCGAGTGAGGTGCCGGCGGCGGCGCAGACGGCGCTCAGGTTCTGCAGACAACGGCGCGCCTGCTCGGCGGGCGTGGCGCCGACGATCTCCCCGGTGCTCGCGTCGAGCGGAATCTGCCCCGAGCAGAACAGCAGCCCGCCGAACGCGATCGCGTGGCTGTAGGGGCCGATCGCCGGCGGCGCCCCGGCCCCATCGATCACCTCGCGATCAGCGGTCATCGCCTGACCCTAGCGCGACCGCTGCGACGGCGCCCAGAGTGCGACGGGAGGTCCGGCGCAGCGGATAGATTCCGGTCGTGCGATCTTCCCAGAGGGCGCTTGCCGCGGCGCTTGCCGCCGCGTGCGGGTGGCTCTGCGTGGCCTCCGCGCCGCTCGCACAGGCCAGCTCCACGATCGCCTTCGCGCCCTGCGCCGACAGCGTCGAGTTCGCCTGCGGTCACCTGACGGTGCCGCTCGATCCCAGCGGCGCCAACCCGGGCACGGTCACGCTCGCGCTGCGCCGCCACCGCGCGACCGTAGGCGAAGCGCACAGCGCGATCATCGCGCTCGCGGGCGGGCCGGGACAGCCGGCGCTGCCGTTCGCCGAGGAATTCTCCGAACTGCTCGGCGCGATCGGCGCTACGCGCGACCTGATCGTCTTCGACCAGCGCGGCATCGGCTTCTCCCAGCCGCTCGCCTGCCACGCGCTCGAACGCCCCGGCCTGTTCCATTCCAGCGGCGCGGTGATCGAAGCGTGCGCATCGCAGCTCGGCCCCGCGCGGGCCGACTACACGACCGCGAACACGGTCGCCGACATCGAGGCGATCCGCGTCGCCGGCGGCTACGAAAAGCTCGTCCTGTACGGCACCAGCTACGGCACCAAGGTGGCCGAGCAGTACGCGCAGGAGTACCCCAGCCACGTCGAAGCGCTCGTGCTCGACTCGGTCGTGCCGCCCAACGGCCCCGAACCGCTCGACCGCCCGACGTTCGCCGCGCTGCCGCGCGTGCTCGCGCAGATGTGCGCCGACCACGCCTGCGCGCACATCACGGCAAGCCCGTTCGCAGACCTCACCAAGGTCGTCGCGAGCAGCTCGCACACGCTGCTCTTCGGACGCGTGATCAACGGCGAAGGCAAGGCGCGCGCGGAACTGATCTTCCCCAGCGAGCTCTACCAGCTGCTGCTCGCCGGCGACTTCTCGCCGGCGCTGCGCGCCGAACTGGTGACGACCCTCAGCGCCGCGGCGAAAGGCGACATCGCGCCGCTGGCGCGGCTGGTGGCGAACACCGGCAGCGGCGAAGAGGAAGGCGAAGACTTCGACACGCCGCTGTACTTCGCGACGACCTGCGAAGAGCAGGACTTCCCCTGGAGCCGCGCCGCCACGCCTGCCGCGCGCCTCGCCGAAGCAACCGCCGCCGCGCGCGCATTCGGGACGAGCGCGTTCGCGCCGTTCAGCGCGAGCGAAGCGATCGAACTGAGCGACCTCCCCTCGTGTGCTCACTGGCAGTTCGCCTCGCCCGCCCCTCCCGTCGACTCGCTGCCGCTGCCGAACGTGCCGACGCTGATCGTCAGCGGCGCCGAGGATCTGCGCACGCCGACCGCCAACGCCCGCGAAGTCGCCGCGCAGATCCCCGACGCGCAGCTGCTCGTGGTGCCCTACGCCGGGCATTCGGCGCTGACCGACGAGCCGACCGCATGCGGCCGCGAAGCGCTGCAGGCGCTGTTCGCGAGCGGCTCGGTCAAGCCGTGCCCCGCGGGGCCGCCGCCGGCGGAGGCACTGCCGCCGCCGCTGCCGCCGCGGCGACTGGCTCTCGTCACGCCGGCGGGAGGCACCGGTGGGCTGCCCGGGCGGACCGTGCACGCGGCCGTGCTCACGCTCGCCGACCTCGGCCGCCAGCTCGCCTTCCAGCTCGGCGCGCTGATCGAAGCGGACGGGTCGCAGACGACGCTGCCGACGCTGCGCACCGGCGGGCTGCGCGCCGGGTGGGCTCGCTACGGCGGCGGCCTGATCAGCCTGCACGGCTACTCCTACGTGCCCGGGATGACGCTGTCGGGAACGATCGGTCCCGGCACGAGCAGCCTCCGCGTGTCCGGTTCGGCGGCAGCCGCCGGGACGCTGCGGCTCGGCCCGCACGGCGAGCTCATCGGCGCGCTCGGCGGTCACGCGGTCAGGCTGCTGCAGAGTCCCGGCGCGACGGCAGCTATTGTCGGAGACGATGCCGCGCCGAGCTCACATTCCCCTTCTCAGCGGGCTGCTGTTCGTGCTGCTGTGCGCCGGCTGGACCGGCTCCTCGGCGGCGGCCGGACTTAGCTACAGCCCGTGCGCGAGCGCGCCGGCGTTTTCCTGCACGACGCTCGCCGTCCCGCTCGTCCGCGGCGGCAGCGTGCCGGGAACGATCTCGCTCGGCGTCGAGCGCAAACTCGCCGGCGCGGCGCCCAGCCGCGACGCGGTCCTCGCGCTCGCAGGCGGGCCCGGGCAGGAGGCGCTGCCGCTCGGCGAATTCATCGCCCAGGCGATCGCGCCGGCGCTCGGCTCGCGCGATCTGCTCGTGTTCGACCAGCGCGGCACGGGCACATCGGACCCGCTGCACTGCGCCGCACTCGAACACTTCGGCGGCGAGCAGGCGGCGAAGCTCTTCGAACAGTGCGCGCTCGAGATCGGCCCCGCGCGCGCCGGCTTCACGACACAGGAATCGGTCCAGGACATCGAGGACCTGCGGCGCGCCGGCGGCTATGAAAAGCTCGTCCTCTACGGCACCTCCTACGGCACCAAGGTCGCGCTCGAGTACGCCGAACGCTACCCCCAGCACGTCGAATCGCTGGTGCTCGACTCGGTCGTGCCGAGCAGCGGCCCGGAACCGTTCTCGATAGCGACCTTCCAGGCGATCGGCGGCGTCCTCGCCGAGCTGTGCGAAGGCGGAGCGTGCACGGGCATCACCTCGAATCCGCTCAACGACATCGCCCACCTGGCCGCGCAGCTGCATCAGCGGCCGCTCAACGGCTCGGTCTACGACGGCAACGGCAAGCGCCATGCGAGCGAGCTGAGCGAGGTCGACCTGCTGCACATCCTCGAGGCCGGCGACCTCAATCCCGCCCTGCGCGCGCTGCTGCCGGCGGCGGTGCGCTCGGCGCTGCGCAACGACCCCGACCCGCTGCTGCGCCTGAACCTGCTCTCCGAGGGTCTGATCCCGAACGTCCCCAACGAAGGCGTCGAGCTCGAAGGCACGGAAGAGATCGATGAAGTCCTGTTCTTCGCGACCAGCTGCGAGGAGACGCCGTTCCCGTGGCAGCGGACGGCGCCCGCGTCGACGCGGCGCGCGGAAGCGGCCGCGTTCCTGAGCGGGCAGCCCCCCTCCGACTTCTTCCCGTTCGATCCGGCGACCGCCTTCAACAACGGCCTCGTCGGGCTGTGCGCCTACTGGCCCGACGCCTCGGCGCCGCCGCCGCCGCCGAGCCCGCTGCCGAACGTGCCGACGCTGATCTTCTCCGGCGAGCAGGATCTGCGCACGCCGACCGCCAACGCCCGCGAGGTCGCCGCCGAGATCCCCGACGCACAGGTCGAGGTCGTCCCCTTCACCGGGCACTCGGTGATCGGCAGCGATCTCAGCCACTGTGCCGCCGACGCGCTGAAGGCGTTCTTCGCGGGGAGCCCGGTGCAGCCGTGCGGCGCGACCGTCGACATGTTCGCGCCGACGCCGCTGACGCCGACGAAGCTCGCCTACGTGCACCCGCCGCCCGGCCTCGCCGGACGCGCCGGGCAGACGCTCGTCGCGGCCCTCGACACGCTCGTCGATTTCAACCGCCAGGTGATCGGCGCGACGTTGCAGGCCGATCAGGAACTCCCGAGCGGCGCGAGCTTCGGCGGACTGCGCGGCGGCTTCGCGAGGCTCACCTCCGCGCACGCGATCATGCGCGACTTCGCGTTCGTGCCCGGCGTGCAGCTCACCGCCACGTTCCCGATCCACGACGGCAGGCTGCAGACCGCGACCGTCCGCATCTCCGGCAGCGCCGCCGCGCCCGGGACGATCCGGGTCGGCTCCACCACGAAGGTCTCGGGCACGCTCGGCGGCAAGCACTTCGATCTGGACCTCGCGAAAGTCAAGCTGTCGAGCGTCGGCCACGGCGAATGGCCCAGCGTGAGCGGCGTCCTCGCGATGCTCGCACGCGAGCGCGCGTACGGCGGCGCTCCAGAGCGCTCGCCGCAGCTCCCCTGAGCCGTGGCAAACGCGCTCGCGCAGGAGAGCTCGCCCTACCTGCTCCAGCACGCCGAGAACCCCGTCGACTGGCTGCCATGGGGCCCGGACGCGTTCGCCAGGGCGCGCGCGTCGGACCGCCCGGTGCTCGTCTCGATCGGCTACAGCGCCTGTCACTGGTGCCACGTGATGGAGCGCGAGTCCTTCGAGGACGCCCCCACCGCCGCGCTGATGAACGAGCGCTTCGTCTGCGTCAAGGTCGACCGCGAGGAGCGCCCCGACGTCGACGCGTTGTACATGGAGGCCGTGCAGGGCATGACCGGCCGCGGCGGCTGGCCGCTGAACGTGTTCCTCACGCCCGAGCAGCTGCCGTTCTACGGCGGCACCTACTTCCCGCCCGAGCCGCGCCACGGGATGCCCGCGTGGACCCAGGTTCTGAATGCGATCGCCGAATCGTGGGCGCAGAACAGCGAGGAGATCCGTGGTGGCGGCGAGCAGCTGCGCGCGCGCCTCTCCGGCGGCGCGCGGCTGCAGCCGTCGGGCGAGCCACTGCAAGAGGCCGCGCTCGACACCGCCGTCGCGAACCTCGCGGAGCAGTTCGACGCGCGCAACGCGGGCTTCGGCGGCGCACCGAAGTTCCCGCAGGCGTCGGTGATCGAGCTGCTGCTGTTGCGCGGCGAGCGCACGATGAGCCTGCAGACGCTGCGCGCGATGGCCGGCGGCGGCATCCACGACCAGCTCGGCGGCGGCTTCGCGCGCTACAGCGTCGACGCCCACTGGACGGTCCCCCACTTCGAGAAGATGCTCTACGACAACGCGCTGCTCGCGCGCGCCTACCTGCACGCCTGGCAGGCCTGCGATGACGAGGCGCTGCTCGCGGTCTGCGTCGACACGCTCGAGTGGGCGCTGCGCGAGATGCGCGGCCCCGAGGGCGGCTTCTACAGCGCGCTCGACGCCGACTCGGAGGGCGTCGAGGGGCGCTTCTACGTATGGCGGACCGGCGAGCTGCGCGAGGTCCTCGGCGCGGATGGCGACACCGCGATCGCCTGGCTGGGCGTGACCGAGGAGGGCAACTTCGAGGATCCGCACCACCCCGAGCCGGGGCTGAATGTGCTCTCCGATCGTGGCCCGCGGCCCGATCAGGCCACGCGCGCGCGCGTCCGCGAGCGCCTGCTCGCCGAGCGCGGGCGCCGCACACGACCGGCGCTCGACGACAAGCGGCTGATGAGCTGGAACGCGCTGATGATCTGCGCGCTCGCCGACGCCGGCGTGGCGCTCGGCGGCGCGGACGGGACCCGCTACCTCGGCGCGGCGGAGCGCTGTGCCGACTTCCTGCTCGGCGAGATGCGCGACGCCGACGGGCGGCTGCTGCGCACCTACAACCACGGCGGCGCCAAGATCGGAGCGTTCCTCGAGGATCACGCTTACGTGCTCGAGGCGCTGATCGCGCTGTTCGAAGCGACCTGCGCGGAGCGCTGGTATGAGCAGGCGATCACGCTTGCCGACACGATGATCGCGCGCTTCGCCGACCCCGAGCGCGGCGGCTTCTTCTCGACCGCGAGCGACGGCGAAGCGCTGATCGCGCGGCGCAAGGATCTCGAGGACTCGCCGATCCCCGCCGGCTCATCCAGCGCCGCGGTCGGGCTGCTCCGCCTCGCCCAGCTGAGCGGCGAGGACTCCTACGAGCGCCACGCCGTGTCGGTGCTGCTGCTGCTCGCCGAGATCGCGCCGCGCCACCCGGGCGCGTTCGCACATGCACTGCAGGCGCTGCACTGGTACTTCGCGCCCGCGCGTGCGATCGCCTGCGCGGTGCCGGGGATCGCGCCGCTGAGCGCGAGCGCCGACGTCAGCGAGGACTGAGCGGCGCGCGTCGCCCGCGCGCTGCCGGACGCAGCGGCCGCGGCGGCCGCTACCGCTCAGCGGGTGATCGTGAATTCGACGCCCGCCGGACGCGAGCTGCCGCCCGTGCTGCGCGCGTCGAGCACCGCGACGTAGCGGCCCGGAGCGAGCGCATGCCGGCCGTATTTGCCGCTGAACGCGATGCCGTCCTCGCCTTCGATCTCGGTTGACCGTGTGAGCCGCTCGAGCACCGCGGTGGGCACGCAGTTCGGGCGGCGCAAGCGCCGGGGTCTCGCGGCGTTCGCGCCGCATGTGTCCGCGTAGCGAACGCCGGCGGGCAGCCGGCTGATCGCGACGCTCACCTCGGCGGGGGCGGACAGATCGAACAGGAACCTCGTGCCCGATTCGACGCCCGGCATGAGGCCTGTTTCGGCGCTGGACGGGAACCTGGCGCGTGTCATCCGCACGCGGGAGAGGCGCGGGGTCTGGCCGACCGGCGGGCCGATGTCGGGGTTGACCTTCAGCGCCCTGCCGATTTCGCTGACCAGTTCCCCGCCGCCTTCGAGCGGTGGCTCGGCGATCCCGCCGAGCGTCAGGCCGACGCCGCCGCACCCTCCGGGTTGTATGTCCACAACCGCCGACGGGACCGCGTCCGGGCTCGCCTGGAAGGACAGCTTGACGCTGGTTTCGTCAAGCTCAACCGGGCAGTGCCTCAAGCCCGGCTGCGCCACCCCGAGCCTGTTGAGCAGCGCGACGACCGCTTCGATCCGCGCCGCGGACGTGACCTTCGCAGGCAGGCGCTCGAGCAGCCGCAGGGCCTCGGATTCGGCCTGTCTTGAGTCCACTCCGGCGTTCCTGCTCCTGTCGCGCACCGTGATCCGCAGCAGGTGCGCGCCGGACGGGAGCGTCTCTGAGGCCGCACGGGGTGTCCTCCACACGACCTGCGCATCCGCGCGCAGCCCGGTCGAGCCGTCGGGCAGCCGCACGGCCCAGACGACCAGTGTGCCGGGAGTCCCCGGCAGCGCGAACACGCCGATCGTGTTTTCGGGGGTGTCCGGCCCGCTCACGCCACCGTCGCTAATCGTCGTGCTGACGGTCCCCGGCGGGAGATGCGTGCAGACGTAGTCGAGCGCTTCGGCCGGGCCGCCGGGCACGAGCCACCAGCCGTGATCGTCGACCGCGTTGGGGGTCGCCGGGGGGCCCTCCCCGGGGCGTGCGAGCAGGGATCCGTCTTCGGCGGGCTCGGTCGCGGACTCGCTCGATCCCGCCGGCAGCGGCAGCTCGCCCAGCAGCGATCCGGCGTCCGCCTGCGCGGCCGCTTTGCTTTCCGGGCCGACCCCCGAGCGGGGGGCAAGTGGACACACGGTCGGGATCGTGCTGTCGAACGCCACGGCCGCGGGAGCGGCCGAGCCGCAGAGCGCGATCGCGGCAGCCGCGAGCAGGGCGCGGGCCCCTGCGCGTCCGCGCCGCCCGGATCGAACCCGCGCGACGCGCTCCTGCGAATCTGCTCGGCGCATCTCCCCTGAAGAGTCTCTACAGGATCGACAGGTAGCGGTCGAGCTCCCAGCGCGTGACCTGCACGCGGTAGTCGTCCCACTCCTGGCGCTTGATCTCAACGTAGCGGTTGAACATGTGCTCGCCAAGCGTGCGCAGCGCGAGCTCGGACTCGGCGGTGATCTCGATCGCCTCGCCGAGGCTCTCCGGCAGCTGCTCGACGCCGAGGCGCCGGCGCTCCTCGCCGGAGAGGTGGTAGAGGTTCTTCTCCATCGGCTCGGGCAGCTCATAGCCCTTCTCGATGCCCTCGAGGCCCGCCTGCAGCAGCGCGGCGAACGTCAGGTACGGATTGCACGCGGGGTCCGGGCAGCGCAGCTCCATCCGCGTCGCGTGCTCGCGGCCGGGGTGATACATCGGCACGCGCACGAGCGCCGAGCGGTTGCGCCGCGACCACGCGACATACGTCGGCGCCTCAAAGCCGGGGACCAGGCGCTTGTAGGAGTTGACCCACTGCGCGAAGATCGAGCAGATCTCGCGGGCGTGCTTGAGCTGCCCGGCGATGAACGCCTTGCCGACGTCGGAGAGGAAGTACTGGTCCTCGGCGTCGTAG
Organism: uncultured Solirubrobacteraceae bacterium; assembly: GCA_963822245.1. Taxonomy (GTDB): domain Bacteria; phylum Actinomycetota; class Thermoleophilia; order Solirubrobacterales; family Solirubrobacteraceae; genus Palsa-744. Next base: position 195,587 of record CAWGGR010000002.1, on the reverse strand, counting down.
AAGGCGTTCTTCCCGTCGCTGAACAGCGACTGGTGCGTGTGCATGCCCGAGCCGTTCTCGCCGAACATCGGCTTCGGCATGAACGTCGCGTGCCAGCCGTACTTCATCGCGTACTCCTTGACGGTGATGCGGTACGTCATGCAGTCGTCGGCCATCTTCATCGCGTCCGCATAGCGCATGTCGATCTCGTGCTGGGAGGGCCCGACCTCGTGATGGGTGTACTCGACGTGGATCCCCAGCTGCTCCATCGCCAGCACCGTCTCGCGGCGGACGTCTGAACCGGCGTCGAGCGTCGTCAGGTCGAAGTACCCGCCTTCGTCGAGGACCTCGGTCGAGCGCGAGTCCTTGAACAGGAAGTACTCGAGCTCGGGGCCGACGTTGAAGGTGTCGAAGCCCATCGCCTGCGCGCGCTCGACAGCGCGGCGCAGCACGTGGCGCGGATCGCCCTCATACGGTGTTTTCTCGGGCGTGATCACGTCGCAGAACATCCGCCCGACGCCCTGCTCCTCCGGCCGCCACGGCAGCACCGCGAACGTGCTCGGGTCGGGCATCGCGATCATGTCCGACTCCTCGATCGCATTGAAGCCGGTGATCGAGGAGCCGTCGAAGCCCATCCCCGCCTCGAACGCGTCATCGAGCTCGGCGGCGTTGATCGAGAACGACTTGAGCTGGCCGAGGATGTCGGTGAACCAGAAGCGGATGAAGCGGATGTCGCGCTCCTGCACGAGCGTCCTGACGTCCTCCGCGGTCTTCGGCTGATCTGTCATCGCGCCCGGACCCTAGCCGATGGCGATCGCCGGCCGCTATCGACGGATGGCCAAAGCCGCCGATCGCACGCGGGCGACCGAGGGCGCGGCCTCGCGCAGGTCATCGGCCGCTCAGTGACCGGCGACGGCCGCGACGAAGCTGGCGACGTCTTCGGCTTCCTTGCCCTCGTAGAGCAGCGCCGGCATCTGCCCGAGCCCGCGCGCGCGGCCTTCTTCGATCGCGTTCAGCACGAGCGCCTTGCGACCCGCGGCGGTCGCGATGTCTTCGCCGACACGCACGTCGAGATCGGGGCCGATGCGCCCGACCGACTTGACCGCGGCGAGCGTGTGGCAGGCCGTGCACGAGTGCGCGAACAGTTCGCGGCCTTTGACCTGGTCGGCCGTCAGCGTCAGCCCGCCGACCACGCTCGCGGCCTTGTGCTTGCCGTTGTGGATGAGCAGGAGCGTCGGCACCACCAGGCCGAAGACGAACAGCGCGACGACGAGCACGTTGACCGCGCGCTGGCCGAGTCTCGAGTCCGTGTGCAGCGACTCGCGCGCGCCGCGCGGCCCGCCGCGCATCGCGACGAAGAACACAGCGAGCCCGAGGAGGACCCAGAGGAGGACGAACGCGAGGACCATGCGGGCGGGAAGATATCGGGTGAGGGCGCCGAACGGTGCAACGGCGCGAACCCGCACCGCGCGTGACAGGTGACACGAGGGGCGCGTGACGGCCCGCTCGAGCCGGGCGGAGGGTCTTTATGAGCCGCAAAGCCGGCGCGCTACCCTGGGAGAAGCCGGCCGATCAGAAGGGACGTGGACGCGCCGCCGTGAACATCTTCCGCCGTCTCCCGCTCTATCGCCTGTTGCTGCTCTGCGGCGGCGTCGTCGTCATCGGCGTGTCCGTGACCGCGCTCGCGCTCGCGCTCGGCTCGGGGCCGACACCGCCCGCCAAGCCGCTCGCCGTGGCCGTCCACGACGCGCTCAGCGGGACGGGCCCGGGCTCGATCGAGGGCGTCAGCGCGGAAGTCAAGCTGACCGATCGCCTGCTCGAAGGGGCGAACCTGGCCAGCGGCGGCGGCGAACACGGCGAACTGTCCTCCAACCCCCTGATCACGGGCGCGAACGGGCGCCTGTGGATCGCCAAGGACGGCGACGTGCGCCTCGAGCTGCAGGCCGAACAGGGCGACACGGAGGTGCTCTACGACGGGCACACGATCGAGCTCTACGACGCCGCGACGAACACGCTCTACCGCTACACGCCGCCGGCGCACGCGGCGAAGGCGCACGCCGGCGTCGCCGTCACGCATGGCGGGACGATCCACGTCCCGGCGGACGCGCAGATCCACGTCTTCTCCTCGGCGCCCCACAGCCACGAAGTCCCGAGCGTCGCGAAGATCGAAGAAGCGATCGCCCACCTCTCCGAGCATGCGGACGTCTCGGGCGCGACGCCGACCGACGTGGCCGGCCACGCGGCTTACACGGTGCGCGTCTCACCCAAGGAAGGCGGCAGCCTGCTCGGCGGCGCCGAGCTCTCCTTCGACGCCGAAACGGGGGCGCCGCTGCGAAGCGCGATCTACTCCTCGACCGACGCCTCGCCGGTGATCGAACTGGCGACGACGAGCCTCTCCTATGGCCCGGTGGCCGCATCGGTGTTCGCGTTCACGCCGCCCGCCGACGCGAAGGTCGTGGAGGTCAAGCCGTCGCAGATCCACGCGACGGCGCCCGCGAAGAGCGCAGCGGGCAAGCCCAAGCTCTCCACCCACGGCCACGGCGTGACGACAATCGCGGTGCTCGAAAGCACCGGCAAGGGCGCCAAGCAGGCGTCCGCGCCGCTCGAAGGCCTGCCCCAGGTCAAGATCAACGGCGCCGACGCGAGCGAGCTGCGTACCGAGCTCGGCACGCTGCTGAGCTTCGAGCGCTCGGGCGTCCGCTACCTGCTCGCCGGCTCCGTCACGCCGGAAGCGCTCGAGGCATTCGCGCGGGGCCTGTAGCGTGAGTGAGCAGGCACCCGACGGGCCCCCACCGGTCCGGGCGCGGGGCCTCGTCAAGCGCTACGCGGAGGTTCTCGCGGTCGACCACATCGATCTCAACGTCCGCGCCGGCGACGTCTACGGCTTCCTCGGCCCCAACGGCGCGGGCAAGACGACGACGCTGCGCATGGCGCTCGGCCTGATCACGCCGAGCGAGGGCAAGGTCGAGCTGTTCGGGCGCGATCCGATGCGCGACGGCGCACGCGCTCTCGAGGGCGTCGCGGGCTTCGTCGAGGCGCCCCGCTTCTACCCGTACATGAGCGCGCGCAAGAACCTCAGGCTGCTCGCGGCGCTCGACGGCGGCGACGCGAGCGAGCGCATCGGCGAGGTGCTCGAGACGGTCGAGCTGACCCCCCGGGCCGCGCACAAGGTCGGCGGCTACTCGCACGGCATGCGCCAGCGCCTCGGCATCGCAGCCGCGCTGCTGCGGCAGCCGCGACTGCTGATCCTCGACGAGCCCGCGACCGGCCTCGATCCGGCCGGCATGCGCGACATGCGCCTGCTGATCAGGCGCCTCGCCGATGACGGCATCACGGTGCTGCTCTCGAGCCATCAGCTGCCCGAGGTTCAGGAACTGTGCGACCGGGTCGCGATCGTCGAGTCCGGTCGCGTCGTCTATGAGGGTGCGCTCGCGGACCTGCGCCGGCAGGGCGGCGCGGGCTACCGGCTGCGCAGCAGCGACGAACAGCGCGCGCTTACGATCGCGCGCGGCCACGCCGGGATCGAGCACGCGACAGCGGGCGAGCACGGCCTCTCCTTCCAGGCGGACGAGCGGGATGTCGGCGCGCTGTCGCTCGCCCTGGCCCGCGACGGGGTCGCGATCCTCGCGCTGACGCCCGAACTGGCGACGCTCGAGGATCTCTTCTTCCGCCTGACCGAGGGCGGCGAGCACGCCGCGGCGAACGGCGCGGGCGAGCCCGCGCTGCTCGCCGACACACGGGTGCCCGAGCCGGCCGCCCCGGGGCCGGGGCGATGAGCAGCGCCGCGTTCCCCGTGAGCGCCGCGCCGCGCGCCGCGACGCGCTCACGGCGCCCATCGACGCTGACGGTGTGGGTGTGGGAGCTGCGCAAGCTCGCCGCGCAGAAGCGCACCTACATGGGCTTCGGCCTCGCCGCGATCCTGCCGCTGATCTTCGTCGTCGTGCAGAACATCCATCAACACGGCGGACACGGCGACGAGAACGTCTTCGCCGCGCAGATCAAGCAGTCGGGGCTCGCCACGCCGGTGTTGATGCTGCTGTTCCTGTCGGTGTTCATGCTGCCGCTGATCTCCGCGCTCGTCGCCGGCGACATCGTCGCCAACGAGGACGGCAACGGCACGCTCAAGACGATCCTCACGCGCTCGGTCGACCGCGGCCAGGTGTTCGCCGCGAAGGCGCTTGCGGCGATGACCTACGCGGCGCTCGCCGTGTTTCTCTCGGCAGCAGTCGCAACCGTCGCGGGCGTCGCCTCCTGGGGCTTCAACAGCATCACCACCTTCTCCGGCACCGTCGTCTCCGCGCCGAAGGGGCTGCTGCTCGTGTTCGCCGCCAACGCCTGCTACCTGATCCCGCTGCTGAGCGTCGTCGCGATCGGGGTGCTGCTGTCGACGACGACGCGCAACAGCGCGGCCGCGGTCGTCAGCACCGTCGGCCTCGTGATCCTGCTGCTGATCGTCGCCCAGATCCCGGGCCTCGAAGGCATCCACCCCTACCTCCTGACCGAACAGTTCGAGAACTGGCACGGCCTGCTGCGAACACCGACCGACTGGGCGCCGATCGCGCATTCGGCCTGGGTCTGCGCGCTGTACGCGGGGCCCGCGCTGTTCGCCGGCTACCTCGTGTTCCTGCGCCGCGACGTAGCCGGCGGCTGAGACCTCCGGCCGGTCTCAGCCGACCTCGGCCGGCGACTCCACGACGGACAGCTCGACGTCGCCCATCAGCCGTCGCGCCTCGCGCGCGTCGATCAGGCCGGCGCCGAAGCGCGCCGTCGACTCGGCGCCGCAGGCCACGCCGAAGCGCAGGCACTGGTCGGGCGCGCGCCCTTCGTAGCGCGCCGCCAGATATCCGGCGAGGAAGGCATCGCCGGAGCCGCGTTTGGCGATCGGCTCGCGCGGCTCGATGCGCGCCCGCTTCAGGAGCGGGCGGCCGTCGACGAGCACCTGGGCGAAGCAGCCGTCGGGGAGCGTCATGATCGCTTCATGCGGGCCGAGCGCGGCGATCTCGCCGACGGCCAGCGAGCGCTCCTCCTCGGTCGCGAACTCGTGGCCGACGAGCTCCTCGGCCTCGAGCACGTTCGGGGAGACGACGTCTGGCTCCGCACGCACCGCCTGGCGCAGGGGCTCGCCGTCGGTGTCGACGACGGTCACGACATCGAGGCGCTCGAGCTCTCTGACGAGCGTCGCGTACAGGTCGGGCTCGACGCCGCGCGGCAGCGAGCCGGCGAACACGACGATCGCGGCGCCGCGTGCGAGGTAGAGCAGCTTGTCGCGGAACAGCTCGACCTCACTCGCCGACACCGACGGGCCGCGTTCGTTGATCTCGGTCTGCTGCCCGGTCGTCGGGTCGAGCACCGAGGTGTTCGTCCGCGACTCCTCGCGAATGCGGACGAAGTCGTTGAGGATCGACTCCTCAGTGAGCTGCTCGACGAGGTGCGTGCCGGTCGCGCCGCCGGCGAAGCCGGTCGCGATCACCGGCTGGCCGAGCGCCTTCAGCGTGCGCGCGATGTTGACACCCTTGCCGCCGGCCATCGTGCGCTGTTCCACCGTGCGGTGGCGGCGCCCCAGCCTGAAGTTCGGGACGGCGAGTGACTTGTCGATCGCCGCGTTGAGCGTGACCGTGATGATCATCCTGGCTGGGTCCCAATCTTCCGGTGCGCCGGAGGGCGGATGTGCCCGGTGCTTGACGACGTACAGGCTAGCGGAACGTTCCCGGCCGGCCGCGATGTCGTAGTACAGACGTGGGCCGGCCGGCGCCGCCCGCCGGCCCGCCCCGCTAACTGACGCCGAGCGCCTGCTCGGACAGCGACCAGGCGGCCTCGCGCAGCCGTTCGGCCTCGGCGCGGGCCGTAGCCGCCGGCTCGCCGCCGAGGCTGCGATGCGCGTCCGCGATGCTCCGCGAGGCGGACACGAGCCCTCCGGCTCTGCCCGTCGCGAACGCCGGAGCGAGGTCCTCGACGCGACCCCCCTGCGCGCCCACGCCGGGCAGCAGGAACGTCGCGCTGCCCATCAGCTCGCGCGCGCGAGCGAGGTGGCCCGGCTCGGTCGCGCCGACGACCGCGCCGACATCGCTCAGCCCGGCCTCGCCGACACCGTCGCACCCGAGCTCATCGACGAGCCGCGCGATCTGCTCCCAGACGGCACCGCCGGAAGCGGCGAGCTGCAGGTCCTCGATGTCGGCCGCGCCCGGGTTGGACGTGCGCACGAGCACGAGCACACCGCTCCCGGTCTCGCGCGCGACCGTCACGAACGGCGCGAGCGCATCGGCGCCCATCAGCGGGTTGACCGTCACGAGATCCGCACCGAGGCCTTCGATCCGGCCGAACTGCGTGTCGATGCCGCCGAGCAGCGCATCCGCGTAGGCGCGTGCAGTGACGTCGATGTCGCCGCGCTTCGCGTCCGCGATCACGAGCAGGCCCGCGGTGCGCGCGTGCGCGGCAACCGCCGCCAGCACCCGCCAGCCGACCGATCCGAGGACCTCGAAGCGCGCGAGCTGCAGCTTGACCGCCACGCACGCCTCGGCGGTCGCATCGATCAGCGCACAGCAATGCCCGAGGACCGCGTCGCCGGCCGCCTCGACCGGCTCCGGAGACACCGCACCGCCGGCCGCTGCAACCGGCCACAGCGCCGCGGGATCGGGATCGATCCCGAGCACCAGCTGCGACTCGCGCGCGCCGACGCGCGCCGCGAGCGTGTCACCGAAGGAGCGCGGCGGCTTCAGCGACCCTTCACCGCGCTCTTCAGGCCGCTGCCCGCCGTGAAGCGGGGCACGCGCGTCGCGGCGATCTGAATGCGCTCGCCGGTGCGTGGATTGACGCCGACGCGGGCACCGCGATCGCTCACGTGGAACTTGCCGAATCCGGAAACGGTCACGTCGCTGCCGCGCCGCAGCGCATCCTCGACGGTCGCAAGCACCGCGTCGACTGCGCGCGAGGCATCTGCCTTGGTCAACTCTGCGCGGCCGGCGACCTGTTCGACCAGCTCGGACTTCGTCACATCGCCCTCCTCGTTCGTAAACCGGTTGTAACGACGCTAACACCGCCGGCGGACGGGCGCATCCGACAGAATGCAGCGATGGCCATCGCCCGCGTCGCCTGGATCGCAACCGTTCTCGTCGCCCTCGTCACCGCGCTGCTGCTGCTGCTCTCCGGCTACACCGGCTACGCGGGCCTGGGCCTCGCGGTCGCGCTCGCCGCCGCGATCAACCTCCTCTAGCCCCCGACTCCGCGCGCAGCCACGCGAGCAGCGCCCGCGCGGCGATGCCGCGGTGGCTGATCGCGTCCTTCTGCTCGTCTGAGAGCTCGGCCATCGTCAGGCCCGCCGGTCCCGCGGCGGGCAGGAACGCCGGGTCATAGCCAAACCCGCCGGAACCGCGCGGCTCGGCCGCGAGCACGCCCGCGCAGCGGCCCTCGAAGACGCGCTCGCCGCCGTCACCGGGATCGACATGGGCGATCACGCAGACATACTCGAGCGCCGAGCCGGCGGGCGCCTCGCGCAGCAGCTTCGCGAGGTTCTGCTCATCGCTCGCCTGCTCGCCTGCAAAGCGCGCCGAGCGCACCCCCGGGGCGCCGCCGAGCGCCGCCGCGGCGATGCCGGAGTCATCGGCCACACTGACCCGGCCGGTCGCCCGCGCCGCCGTCCGCGCCTTGCCGAGCGCGTTCTCGGCGAACGTCTCGCCATCCTCGGGCCCCATCACCACATCCTCGGGCAGCAGCTCGAGCACCCACCCGCCCGAGCCGTCGAGCAGGCGCGCGAACTCACGCCGCTTGTGCTCGTTGTGGGTCGCGAGGATCAGGCTGCGGGGCACGCGCGATCAGGTGGTGACGGCTCGTGGGCGGGCCACCCTAGTCGCCCTCGATCGCCTGCCGCTGGAGCAGCTGCAGCTGCTCGATGCCGCCCGCGGCGAGACCGAGCAGCTCGTCGAGGTGGGCCCGCGACAGCGGTGTGCGCTCGGCGGTCGCCTGCACCTCGACGAGACCGCCGTCGCCGGTCATCACAACGTTCGCGTCGACCTCCGCGGTCGAGTCCTCGGGGTAGTCGAGGTCGAGCCGCGCGGCTCCGTCGATCATCCCGCAGGAGACCGCCGCGACCGAGCCGGTCAGCGGCGAGCGCTCGAGCAGCCCGGCGCCCTGCAGGCTCGTGCACGCCAGCGCGAGCGCGACGTAGGCGCCGGTGATCGACGCGCAGCGTGTGCCGCCGTCAGCCTGCAGCACGTCGCAGTCGAGATAGATCGTCCGCTCGCCGAGCGCGTCGAAGTCGACGACACCGCGCAGCGAGCGCCCGATCAGACGCTGGATCTCGACGGTGCGGCCGTCCTGGCGCCCGCGCGTGGCGTCGCGCTGCTTGCGATCGCCGGTCGAGGCGGGGAGCATCCCGTACTCCGCCGTCACCCAGCCGCGCCCCCTGCCCGCCATCCAGCGGGGAACGCTCTCCTGGGCGGAGGCCGTGCAGATGACGCGCGTCTCACCGATCGAGATCAGCGCCGAGCCGGTCGCCGTGCGCACGAAGCCCGGCTCGATCTCCGTCGGGCGCAGCTCATCGGCTGCGCGCCCGTAGCTGCGTGTCGAGTCGCCGTCCATGCGGGCCATCATTCCAGAGCGCTACGGTCGGGGGATCGTGCGCGCGCTCGTCGTCTCGAACATGCTCCCCGACGCGGCGCACCCCGAGCGGGGGACGTTCGTCCGCGACCAGGTCGCCGATCTGCGCCGCCTCGACGGGCTCGACATCGAGTTGTACGAGTTCCCGCCCGGCGCCCGCGCGCTCGCTCGCGCCGCGCGTGACCTGCGCGACCGCTACGGCGGCCCGTCGACGCTCACGAGCCGCCCGAGCCGGGCGCCGTTCGGCATCGTGCACGCCCACTACGGCCTGACCGCCTGGCCGGCGCTCGCCGTGCCCGCGCGCGTGCGCGCCCTGACGGTGCACGGCAACGACATGCGCCATCCGCGCACGCGGCTGATCACCGGTGCGGTGCTCGGCCGGATCGATCTGCTCGCGGCCGTGTCGAGCTCGCTCGCGCAGGAACTTCCCGGCCGGCGCGCGCGCGAGCGGGCCGTCGTGCTCCCGTGCGGGGTCGACCTCGAGCGCTTCCGGCCGATGTCGCGGGCACAGGCCCGCGGCGAGCTCGGACTCGACCCGGAGAGGCCGTATCTGCTGTTCGCAGCCGACCCCACCCGCGCGATCAAGCGCTATGACCTCGCACTCGCGCTCGCGCGCGAGGTCGGCGTCGAGCTGCTCGTGCTCGGCGGCGTCGAGCCCGCCCGCGCGCCGCTGTGGTTCAACGCCGTCAACGCCGTGCTGATGCCCTCCGGCCACGAGGGCTTCGGCCTCGCGGTGCTCGAGGCGCTCGCGTGCGACGTGCCCGTGCTCACGACGCCCGTGGGGATTCACCCGGTCGCACTCGAGGGCGTCGCCGGCACACTGTGCGAGCCGTTCGACCTCGCGCGTTGGCGCGCGGCGCTCGAGCCGCACCTGGCGAGCGCCGACTCACGCATCCAGGGGCGGGCGAGCGCCGAGCGATTTTCCGGGCCGCGGCTGGCCGAAGACGTGCGCACGGCCTGGCGGCAGGCGCTGGAGCGATCCGGGTAACGGGCCGGATAGCATTGATCGGCTGTGGATCAGATATCTGGTGCGACGCCCTCAGATGCCCCGGTGCAGGCGCAGGACACGAGCTCTGCGCCCGTCGCGGCGGGCGCCGGTGAGCAGCCGGACCCCCAGCAGGCCGACTTCGGCTCGCGCGGCCGCGCCCGGCGCCGGGTCCGCTTCCTGCGCAAGGCTCGCGAGCTCGCCTATCGCGATCTCGGCGGCCTCGTCTTCAACCTCCACCGTTTCGGGCAGCGCAACGACGCGCTCGTGCTCAACAAGCTGAGGACGCTCGGGCATATCGACGATGAGCTGCGCGCGCTCGAGAGCCATCTCGCCGAACGCGTACCGGTGACGGTGCTGCGCGAGGCCGGCATCACGGCATGCCCCCGCTGCGCCGCGATTCACAGCAGCGAAGACCGCTTCTGCCCGCATTGCGGCCTGGCGATGAGCCGCCACGCCGACCTGCCGATCGGCAGCGGTGCGACCCCCGCGGGCGGCGCCGCCGCCGTGACGACGCAGACGGCGGGCGCGCCGGCGGCCAGCACCGCCCCTGCGTCAGCGCCCGCGCGCGTCCCGCCCGCGCCCGCGCCCGCACAGGCGGCCGCCGCGCCCGCCGTGCCGGCACAGCCCCGCGCCGCGCCCGGCCCGCCGACCGAGCAGGACCTGACGACGATCGGACGCTCGCCGATGCCGCCGGGCGCCGCCGCGGCGAGCGCGGAGCCGGCCACGAGCTCCGGCCGCGAGGAAGCGACGGAGATCCTCAATCCGCCGACCGAGATCCTTCAGCCGCCGCCGGAGCCTTGAGCGCGGCGGCCCCACCACCGTCGGCGCCCACCGATCACACCGCCGCGCACACCGCGGGCACCGCTCCGGCGATAGCCGGCGAAGCCTGCCCGCTGTGCGGCGCACCGCTGCACCCGGCGCAGGAGTGGTGCCTGCGCTGCGGCGCTGCGGCGCGGACGCGGCTGGCCGCGGCTCCCAACTGGAAAGGCCTCGTGATCGCGCTCGCGGTCGTGATCGTGCTGTCGCTGGGCGTGCTCACCGCCGCCCTCGTCTCGCTCGCCGGCGGCTCGAGCTCGGCACAGGGCACCGCCTCGACGCCGGCGAGCAGCCCCGCCGCGACCGTGACGAGCAGCACCGCCGCGACCGTGACAGCGACTCCTCCCGCCAGCACGACGCCGGCTGCGACGAGCGGCGCCACGACGCCGGCGCAGAGCACCCCGGCGACGACACCGCCCGGCTGACGCGCGCCGGCTGACCGGCGAACGCGGAGGATCGCGCGCCGGGTAGATACGGTTCCCGCGATGGCACCCCTCCCCTCGGCGAGGACGCATACGGCCGACATCGCGGTCGTGGGCGCGGGAGCCGCCGGTCTCTACGCCGCGCTGTGCGCCGCCCGGGAGCGCGCGAGCGTCGTCCTCGTCTCCGCGACGCCGCTCGCGCAGACCGCGAGCTACTGGGCGCAGGGCGGGCTCGCGGCCGCGCTGTCCGATGAGGACAGCGCCGAGCTGCACCTCGCGGACACCGAGCTCGCCGGGCGCGGACTCGTCAGGCGTTCGGCAGCCGAGATCCTCGTCCGCGAAGCACCGGACTGCGTCCGCGATCTGCAGGCGCTCGGGGTCGGCTTCGACTTCGATCGCTTCGGGCATCTCGCGCTCGGGCTCGAGGGCGGGCACTCGGTCCGGCGTGTCGTGCACGCCGGCGGCAGCGCGACCGGGCGGCGGGTCGTGCGTCAGCTGTCCGCGCTCGCCGCCGAGGAGCCGCGGATCACCGTCTTTGAGGGAGCCCGCGCGCAGGCGCTGTGGCGCTCGCAGGAGCGCTGTCGCGGCCTCGTCTGCGACGACGGCCGCGTGATCTCCGCGCGCGCCGTGATGATCGCGACGGGCGGCGCAGCAGCGCTGTGGTCGCGCACGACGAACCCGCCGGGATCGCAGGGAATCGGCATGTTGCTGGCGAGCGCGGCCGGAGCCGCGCTCGCAGACCTCGAGCTGATGCAGTTCCATCCGACCGCCGTGATCGGGATCGCCGGGCGCGAGGGCTTCCTCGTGACCGAGGCGATCCGCGGCGAGGGAGCGACCCTCCACGATTCCTCGGGTGAGCGGTTCGTCGATGAGCTCGCGCCGCGCGACGAGGTCTCGCGCGCGATCCAGAGCCGCCTTGCCGCCTCGGGCGAACGCGCGGTCGGACTGGACATGCGTGCGGTCGACCCGGCCCACTTCCCCAACGTCATCGCCGCGCTGCGCGAGGCGGGACTCGATCCGGCGAGCGAGCTGATCCCGGTTGCGCCGGCGGCCCACTACATGATGGGCGGGATCGTCACGGATCTCCATGCGCGCTCGACGCTCGCCGGCCTGTACGCCGTCGGCGAGGCCTCCTGTACGGGCCTGCACGGCGCCAACAGGCTCGCGTCAAACTCGCTCAGCGAGTGCTTCGTGTTCGCGCGGCGCGCCGTCGCCGACGCGCTCTCGGGCCCGGCGGTGACAGAGCCCGAGGCTCGCCCGAGCGAGCTTGCCGCGCTGCGCGCGCTGCCGGCGCCACCGGTCGCCGGGCGCGCCACCCACGAGGCGCTCTGGCGCGAGGCGGGCATCGTGCGCACGGCCGAGGGCCTCAGCGAGCTGTTGCGCGATCCGCACCCGCTCGCGCGGCAGATCGCGCGCTGCGGACTTGCGCGCACGGAGAGCCGCGGCGCACACCTGCGCGCGGATCATCCCGAGCGCGACCCAGCGTTCGACGGACGCCACGTGCTCGTCACCGGCGAGGACTCGATCGAGTGGCAGAGCTGGGCCTAGCCGCACGGCCTGCGTTCTTCCACGCGAGCGCACATCAGGGCCGCTGTTCCGGCCGAAGATAAGAATTCGGCGTTCCCTCTTTATGTCGGTCCTTTCCGCGCACACGCGTGTTCTCAGTGAGGGAAGGACTTCGGGGGGAACGGAGTCTCTGAGAAATGGCGGGAGTGCTCTCAAACGATGGATACCAATAGAGAGGGTGAGGACTAGCGCCATGTACCAGTTCAGTCGGGCCATCTACCGGGAGCTTGCTCCGAAGATCCTGGCCCCCCCGCCCGGGGTCCCCTCGACTCGCAACCACGCAGCCGTGCTGCGCGCGTGCGAGGAAGTGATCACGCGCCTGGCAACCGATCGCCACTACTTCGCGCGACCCGCGCGCACGCTGTTCTGCGACATCCGCAACTACTTCCCGATGGCCGCACAGGCGCACGTGCACCGTGTCGTCACGCGCTACACCGACTACGCCGTGCAGTTCCTCGCCGAGCATCCGCACGAGGGCTACACGGCCGTCAGCGACGCGCCGCCGCAGTGCCGCGCGACGACGCGCAAGGGCTCCGCCTGCCAGCGCACGCCGCTGCCGCACAACGGCTACTGCCCATCGCACCAGCACCTCGCGGACACCGAGGATCGCGAGCTCGCCGCGGCGTAGACGCGCCCGAGCGGTCGCCGGCGCCGCGGTTGGCGCCGGCGTGATCCCGGCGGGCGCTCCGCCTGCCATAGGCTGAGCCGATGCTCCTGGGAGTGGATGTCGGCGGCACGTTCACCGACGCGGTACTCGTCGGCGACGACGCGAGCATCCACAGCGCGAAGGTCCCCTCAACGCCCGCCGCGCAGTCGCTCGGCGTGCTCGCAGCGATCGCGGAGGTGCTCACCCGGGCCGGCGCGCACGCGCACGAGGTGACGCGCTTCGCACACGGCATGACCGTCGCGACGAACGCGCTGCTCGAGGGGCGCGTGGCGCGGACCGCGCTGTTGGCGACGCAGGGCTTCACCGACGTGATCGAGCTCGGCCGCCAGAACCGCGTCGACCTGTACGAGCTCTGCCGCGCGGCACCGCTGCCCGTCGTCCCCGCCGAGCTGCGCTTCGCGGTGCCCGAGCGGACCGGTCCGCACGGGCAGCTGCACGCCCTGCAGCCCGATGCCGCGCGCGCGCTCGTCGCCGAGCTTGCGCGCGCCGCGCCGGATGCGGTCGCGGTGTCGCTGCTGCACTCCTACGTCGACCCGGCCCACGAGCAGCTGCTCGCAACCCTGCTCGCCGAGCTGCTGCCCGGCGTCCACGTCTCGCTCTCGTGCGATCTCGTCGGGACGTTCCGCGAGTACGAGCGGACCGCGACGACGGCGCTGGACGCCGCGCTCTCGCCGCTGCTCGCCTCCTACCTCGGCCGGCTCGCGCGCGAGTCGGCCGCGTCCGGCCTGTGCGAGCCCGAGGTGATGCAGTCCTCCGGCGGCCTCACCGACCTCGCGCGCGCCGGCGCGCACGCGGCCCTGACGGTCCTGTCTGGGCCGGCGGGCGGCGTCGGCGGGGCGCTGCTGCTGGCCGGGCTCGCGGATGAGCCGCAGGTGCTCTGCTTCGACATGGGCGGCACCTCCTGCGACGTCTGCCTGATCGACGGCGGCCGCGTTCCCGAGACGGCTGAGCGGGAGATCGCCGGGCGGCCGCTGTCGCTGCCGGCGCTCGACATCAACACGGTCGGCGCGGGCGGCGGCTCGATCGCCTGGCGCGATCCCGGCGGGGCGCTGCGCGTCGGCCCGGCCTCCGCGGGCGCGCTGCCCGGCCCCGCCTGCTACGGGCGCGGCGGCAGCGAGCCGACCGTCACCGACGCCAACCTGCTGCTCGGCCGGCTGCTGGAGGACTCGCCGCTCGCCGGCGATGTGATGCTCGATCGCGACGCCGCCGAGCGCGCGATCGCGGGCCTCGCGAGCGAGCTCGACCTCCCCACGCTCGCGTGCGCGGAAGGGATCGTTCGCGTCGCCGAGGCCGCGATGCTCGGCGCGCTGCGCGTCATGACGGTCGAGCGCGGCGTCGATCCACGCGGCTTCGCGCTGATGCCGTTCGGCGGCGCGGGGCCGTTGCACGCGGCCGCGCTCGCGCGCTCGCTCGGCATCTCCCGGATCCTCTGCCCATCCGCCTCCGGCGTGCTCAGCGCGCTCGGCCTCGCGGCCGCCGCCCCGCGGCGTGACGTCGCGCGCACGGTGATGCTCGACGCCCGCGCGCTGACCGCTGCGCGCCTGGAGGATGAGCGCGACGCGCTGATCGCCCAGGCACGCGCCGCGCTCGCGATCAGCGCGACCCGCGTGCGCGTGCGCCACGAGCTGCGCTACCGCGGCCAGGCGTTCGAGCTGCCGGTCGAGCAGGAGCTCGCGCAGGAGGGCGGCGGCGCAGCGTCGCGCCCGCTCGAGCCGGCCGCGTTGCACGAGGCATTCGCGCGGGCGCACGAGGCGCGCTACGGCTACCGGGACGACGCGGGCGAAGTCGAGCTCGTCACAATCCGCGTGTCCGTGTGGGGCGCCTCGCCGCAGCTGCGCCCGCTGGCCGCGAGCGCCGACGCCGCGAGCGCCGACGTTCGCCCGATCGCGTTCGCGGGCGAGCCGCTCGCGAGCACCGTCCTGCGCGGCGCGCTCGCGCCGGGAGCCGAGCTCGCCGGCCCGGCGCTGTGCGCGCTGCCGGAGGCGACGCTGCTGATCCCGCCGGGCTGGTCCGGGAGCGTCGACGCCCACGGCACGATCGAGCTGCTCTACGCCGAGGAGGGCTGAGCGCTGCTGGACGCGATCGAACTCCAGGTCGTCAGCGGCGGCCTGCGCGCAGCGTGCGAAGAGATGGGCGTCGTGCTGATCCGCTCGGCGCACTCGTCGAACATCAAGGAGCGCCGCGACGCCTCGACCGCGCTGTTCGACGCGGACGGGCAGATGATCATGCAGGCCGAGCACATCCCCGTGCACCTCGGCGCGATGCCCGCGGCCGTCGCAGCGGTCCTCGGCGAGCGCCACGTTCCCGGTGTCTCATGGGTGCTCAACGACCCGTTCGCCGGCGGCAGCCACCTACCCGACATCACCGTCATCACGCCGATCTTCGCGCCCGCGCACGGCTCCTCTGCCGCCCGCCGGATCGGCTTCGCCGCGAGTCGCGCCCATCATGCCGATGTCGGCGGGCGCCTGCCCGGCTCGATGCCGGCCGACAGCCGCTCGCTGGCCGAAGAGGGCGTCGTCATCTCCCCGCGCCCGCTCGATCCCGACGCGCTCGAGGAGCTCGTGCTGCAGATGCGCCAGCCCGATGAGCGCCGCGCCGACCTGCGCGCGCAGCTCGCCGCCAACCGCACGGGCGCTGTCCGGCTCGGCGAGCTCTGCGAGCGCCTCGGCCCCGAGCGCCTGCGCGAAGCGACCGACGCCGTGCTCGACTACTCCGAGCGGCGCACGCGCGCGTGCCTGGCCGCGCTCCCGGACGGGAGCAGCTGCGCCGAGGATCTGCTCGAGGCGGCGGATGGCGATCTCGAGCTGCGCCTGTGTGCGACCGTCGACGGCGAGCGCCTGCTGCTCGACTTCGCCGGCAGCGCGGCCCAGCACGACGGCAACCTCAACTGCCCGCTCGCGGTGACCCGCTCGGCCTGCCTGTTCGCGCTGCGCGTGCTGACCGACGCGGACATCCCCCCGACCGCCGGCGCCTACCGCCCGCTCGAGCTGCGGGTGCCGCCGGGGACGCTGCTCAACGCGCGCCCAGGGGCGGCCGTCGCGGCCGGCAACGTCGAGACGTCCTCGCGCGTCGCGGATCTCGTGCTGAGCGCATTCGGCCGCGCGCAGGGCCAGGGCACGATGAACAACCTCACGCTCGGCGACGCGAGCTTCTCCTACTACGAGACGCTCGGCGGCGGCCAGGGCGCGTGCGCGGACGCGGACGGCCCAAGCGGCGTGCACGTCGCGATGAGCAACACGCTGAACACGCCGATCGAGGCACTCGAGCGCGAATTCCCGCTGCGCGTCATCGAGTATGCGCTCCGCCGCGGCTCCGGCGGCAGCGGCCGCCACCGCGGCGGCGACGGCGTCGTGCGCGAGCTCGAAGCGCTTGCAGAGATGACCTTCTCGTTGATCGCCGAGCGCCGCCGCCATGCCCCGCGCGGAGCCGGCGGCGGCGGCGACGGCGCGTGCGGGCGCGACCAGCTCGACGGCCGGCCGCTGGCGGGCAAGACCACCGGCACGCTCGCGCGCGGACAGCGGCTGCGCATCGAAACGCCCGGTGGGGGAGGATTGGGCGATGGGCGGGCAACAGAGGACTGAGCGCATCGGCTTCCTCGGCCTCGGCATCATGGGCTCGCGGATGGCCGCGAACATCGCGCGCGCCGGCTATGAGCTGAGCGTCTGGACGCACACGCCGGGCAAGGCCGAGCGGTGGGCCGCCGAGCACGACGCGAGCGCGCTGCCGACGCCGGCCGCCGTCGCCGGGCGCAGCGACATCGTGATCAGCATGGTCGTCGACGGCGCGCAGGTCAGCTCGGTCCTGCTCGGCGAGGGCGGCGTGATCGACGCGGGTCGCGCGGGCCTGCTGTGCGTGGACATGTCGACGATCGCCCCCGCCGACACACGGCGGATCGGCGCGGCCCTGCGCGAGCGCGGGGTGCAGATGCTCGACGCGCCCGTGACCGGATCCTCGCCGCGCGCCGAGGACGCCTCGCTGACGATCATGGTCGGCGGCGACGCCGAGGACTTCGCGCGCGCCCGGCCGGTGCTCGAGCGGATGGGCAGCCTGATCGCGCACGTCGGCGAGCTCGGCCAGGGCGAGACGCTGAAGCTGATCAACAACGCCGTCGGCGCCGCCAACGCCGCGGCGGTCGCCGAGGCGCTGCTGCTCGCGGACGCCCGCGGCATCGACCTGGACGCGTTCGCCGCGGTCCTCGGCTCAGGTTCCGGCGCCTCGGCGCAGCTCGCGCTGAAGTCGCAGCCGATGCGCGAGCACGACTTCACGCCGCTGTTCAAGACCGCGCACATGCTCAAGGACGTCCGCCTCTGCCTCGAGGAGGCCCAGGACGCCGGCGTGCCGTTCCCGTCCGCCGCGCACGCCCGTGACCTGCTCACCGCGACAATGGCCCGCGGGCATGGCGAGGACGACTACGCCGCGATGATCGAAGCGGCCGAGGGGCTCGCAGGCCGCCGGCTGTGAGCGGGCGCGCAACGGCGCCGTAACGACGTTGTCAACGCACATGCCGCGAAAAAGCAGTCGATTTGCAGGGGATTTGGGATTTTCGCTCAGGTTTCGTATCTTTAACGCATCGGCCGCGTCCTCGTCAGGTTGACTGGCGTCGCCGAATGCAGTCGCTTCCTCTCATCTCGTTCGTCCTACTTTCGATGCCAATTGCTTTCAAAGAATGGGCTGTCACCGTCCGCGCCCTAGCGGAAGGGGAGCAGCTCCTAACCCTCCGCAAGGGCGTTCTCCCGAGTGGCAACAAGCCCTTCAGGCTCGCCCACGAACGCTTCTTCCTGTACCCGACCTTCGATCACCAGCCCGGTGATCTCGTGCGCGAGTCCCACCAGCCGGAGCTGCGCCGCGCGCTCGAGGAGGGTGTCTGGAGCGACGGCGAGCCGCCGCTGCACACGTTCGTCTCCGGAGCCCCGCTGCAGCAGCCCGACCGGGTGCGCATCCGCGCCTGGGCGGAAGTCACCGACCACTTCACGATCGTCGACCCGCGTTGCGTGGACGCGCTCTCGCCGTTCTACGTGTGGACGCCCGACTACGCCGAAAAGCGCCTCGGCTGGCGCGGGCGCCAGCCGCTGCACGTGCTGCTGCTGCGCACCTACCGGATCCCGCGGCCCGTGACCGTCAAGGTCAAGGACGAGTACACCGGCCCGAACGCGTGGGTCGAGCTGCAGCGCGAACTCCCCTTCGAGGGCACGCCCGTGCTCTCCGACGCCGAGTTCGAGCGCGCCTCCGAGGAGATCCGCTCGATCACCTCTGAAGCAACCGGCCAGCCTGTCCTCGTCTAGCGCTGATCGAACGCGAGCGCTTCGCGCGCGGCCTCGGCGCCGGACTCGGGCACGAGCACGTCGCGCGGCCCGGCGACCGGTCCGTGGCCGGCGACAGCGCTGCGCAGCATGCTCGGGATCCCCTCCTCGAGCAGCAGCCCGGCGATGAACTCGGCCTCGGGCTGGGTACGCACGCGCGCGACCTTCACGGGCGGGCCCTCGGCGTACTCGGGCTTGATCTTGCGCGCGGCCTGGCGGCGCTCGGTCGTCGGCTGCTCGGCGCCCACGCCGAGCACGAGCGGCATCCGGCACTCCTCGCAGAAGCGCTCACTCGGTGGGTGCGCGCGGGCACAGCTGGGGCAGATGATCTGCTCGGCATCCATCACTGCACCTCGAGCGGAACCTCCCGCACATCGCCGTCCTCGATCAGGTAGGAGCGAACCTCGGGCTCGGCCCCGCTCGCGAGCCCGACGATGATCCACTCGACGCCCGGCCAGTTGGCGGCGAAGTTGATGTCCGTCTGGGAGGGATAGGGACTGCTGCGCACGTGCGAGTGGTAGATCGCGCCGAGCTCGCCGCCATCGGCCTCGCAGGCGTTCCACAGCTGCAGCAGTTCGCCCGGCTCGATCTGGAACTTCAGCGGGCTGGCGTGGATGTTCCTCGCGCGATGCACGCGCAGCGCGCGAGCCGGCGCGGTGGCCGCGACCGCGACGACCCCGCAGACCTCGTTGCGCGGATCGGCGAGCGCATGTGCGACAAGCTCGTCGAGCAGCTCGCGTGAGATGTTCATGTCCGTGGGGCGCCGTCGCGGACGGTGGCGGGCGGCGCTACCACCAGACGGTCGACTCGAGATTCTCGATCTCGTCGACCGGCAGCGTGTAGATCCCGCTCGACAGGTACTTCCAGCCGTCGTCGGCGACGACGAATACGACGTTGCCCTCCTCCAGCTCGCCCGCGATCCGCACGGCGATGCTCGCGATCGCGCCGCTCGAGACGCCCGCGAACACGCCCTCTTCGTCGAGCAGCTTGCGTGTCCAGATGATCGCGTCGCGGTTGGTCACGAAGATCTTGCGGTCGAGCAGCGAGATGTCGATGATCGGCGGGATGAAGCCGTCCTCGAGCGAGCGCAGGCCCTGCACCGGCTCGCCCTGCATCGGCTCGGCGGCGACGATCTTGACGGCGTCGCCGAACGTCTCCTTGAGCCTGCGGCCATTGCCCATCAGCGTGCCGCCCGTGCCGAGGCCCGCGACGAACGCGGTCACCTCGTCGAGCTCTTCGAGGATCTCGAGCGCTGTGCCGTTGTAGTGGGCGTTCGGGTTCGCCTGGTTGCCGTACTGGTAGGGCATGTAGACCGTGGGGTCCGCCTCGGCCATCTCCAGGGCCTTCGCGACCGCGCCGTTGGAGCCCTGGCTGCCGTCGGAGTAGACGATCTCCGCGCCGTACATGCTCAGCAGCTGCGTGCGCTCGGGCGTGACGTTGTCGGGCATCACGACCTTCAGCTTGTAGCCCTTGCGCGAGCAGATCATCGCGAGCGAGATGCCGGTGTTGCCGGAGGTCGGTTCGAGGATCGTCTGCCCGGGGCTGATCGCGCCCTTCTCCTCGGCGTCCTCGATCAGCGCGCGCGCGACGCGGTCCTTGACCGACCCGGTCGGGTTGTGCGACTCGAGCTTCGCCCAGATGTGCACGCCGGGCTTCGGCGACAGCCGCGGAAGCTCGATCAGCGGCGTGTTGCCGATCGACTGCACGATGTCGCCGTAGCGACCACCGCAGGGACGGTTCCTGAGCCGCTGGGCCGCCATTACTTCAGGGAATATAGCGGGGTCCGCGAGTGCTCGTGGCGGCGTCAGGCGGTCAGACCTCGAGCGCTGGTAGGCTCGCAGCGCTTTCACGCCACGTGTCCACTCACAAACTCGGAGAAGCCAGCGTGATCAGAACCCTGCGGTGCCGTCTGGCGTTGGCCGTCGCGGCCGCGCTCATCATCGTGGCGGTGCCGGCCACGGCAAGTGCCTCGGCGAAACCGGGCTTCTCCTTCCAGTCGTTCTACGAGTACACGATCTCGTTCGTCGGCCACGGCAGCTACACGCGCACATCGACCGATGAAGGACCCGGAAAGCTCACCGAAGAAGCGAGCTGGAAGTGGGACACGGTCTACCCGCACGTGCTGATCCCGACGACCGGGAGCAGCCCGCTGCAGTCCGCGGGGTTCCCGGCGGTCGGCCTCGGGCAGGACGGCAGCGGCGAGTGGAAAATCACGAACACCGGCAGCGAAGACGAGGATTGCTCGAACTCCGGGACGCTCAGCCTCAAAAGGAACGCGCTCGGCGGGGGCGGCGGCGCGGTCACCGTGCACCGGCCGGCCGGCGGCTTCAAAAAGGGCGTGATCTTCGACATGGTCGCGCTCGAAGGCTTTGAAAGCGCTCCCAAAGGCGACAACGTGCTTGCGTGCGACCCGAGTGAATGGTGGCAGCAGACGATCGAAGGCTTCATCGGGGTCGGCTCCAAGCACGCCACCGAGGGCCTGCCGGAAGTGAGACCGCTGACCGCGAAGGTCCAGCTCGAGCCGAGCGACCTGAAGCATGCGAGCGTCACCAAGAGCGTCTCGATCGGACCCTCCGAGGATGTCTCCGGCGACTGCGGCAGCGGCGACGGCAGCATGTGCACCGACAGCTACACCTGGTCGGGCACCGTCAAATTCACGAAGCACAAGTTCAAAGCGTGAGTCACGCCGAGCGCCAGCGGCTGGCCGCGCGGCCAGTCAAGCTCTAAGATCGACCGGTCGCTGCACCCGAACCGAAGGGATCGTCGAGCATGGCAACACAGGGCTTCGACTTCGACTGGCTGGTCATCGGCTCAGGCTTCGGCGGCAGCGTGTCCGCGCTGCGCCTCGCCGAGAAGGGCCACTCGGTCGGCGTGCTCGAGTGCGGGCGCCGCTTCAACGACGACGACTTCGCCAGCTCGACCGGCGATCTCAAGCGCTACTTCTGGAACCCGCGCGTCGGCCTGAAGGGGATCTTCCGGCTGACGACGTTCAAGGACGTCTCGGT
This sequence comes from uncultured Solirubrobacteraceae bacterium, assembly GCA_963822245.1. Classification (GTDB taxonomy): domain Bacteria; phylum Actinomycetota; class Thermoleophilia; order Solirubrobacterales; family Solirubrobacteraceae; genus Palsa-744. The sequence continues at coordinate 174,252 of CAWGGR010000002.1, read as the reverse complement.
CGTCTCCGGCTGCGGCGTCGGCGGCGGCAGCCTCGGCTATGCGAACACTCTGTACGTTCCGCCGAAGGCCTTCTTCGAAGACCGCCAGTGGGCGGACATCGCGGATTGGGAGAGCGCGCTCGCGCCCCACTACGTCGAGGCGCAGCGGATGCTCGGCGTCGTCGAAAACCCGCACGAGGACCCCGCCGACCAGCTGCTGCGCGAGCTCGGCGAGGAGCTCGGCGTCGGCGAGAGCTACCAGCGCACCCCCGTCGGCATCTACTTCGGCGAGGCCGGCAAGACCGTCAGCGATCCGTTCTTCGGCGGTGAGGGGCCCGATCGCACAGGCTGTCAGCTGTGCGGTCGCTGCATGGTCGGTTGCCCCCACGGCGCGAAGAACACGCTCGTCAAGAACTACCTGTACTTCGCCGAGCAGCGCGGCGCAAAGGTGATGCCCGAACGCACCGTCATCGACATCCGGCCGCTCGGCGCGGGCGACGGCAGCGACGGCTACGAGGTCGAAAGCGTCCGCTCGGGCGCGTGGCTGCGCAAGGAACGCCGCGTCCAGCGCGCCCGCGGCGTCGTCGTCTCGGCGGGGCCGCTCGGCACCAACAAGCTGCTGCAGCGCTGCCGTGTGAAAGGCTCACTGCCGCAGATCTCCGCGCGGCTCGGCGAGCTCGTGCGCACCAACTCGGAGTCGATCCTCGCGGTCACCGTGCCCGAGGACTACCCGGAGGACCTGATCAAACGCGTCGCGATCACGTCATCGATCTACCCCGACGCGCACACGCACATCGAGACCGTCACCTACGGCAACGACGGCGATTCGATGCACCATCTCAACACGCTGCTGACCGGCGACGGCACGCGCCTGACGCGCCCGCTGAAGCTGCTCTGGCAGGCGCTGCTGCACCCCAGGCGCGCGCTCCAGGTGATGTTCCCCAAACACTGGTCGCGGCGCACGATCATCATCCTCGTGATGCAGACGCTCGACAACGCGATCGCGCTGCGCCCGCACAGCGGCCCGTTCGGCTCGTTCTGGCTGAAGACCGAACAGGACCCCGAGCGACCCAACCCGACGTTCATCCCGATCGCCAACCGCACCGCGGAATGGTTCGCCGAGCGCACCGGCGGGGTCGCCCAGAGCTCGGTCACGGAGGCGCTCTTCAACATCCCCACCACCGCCCACATCCTCGGCGGAGCCGTGATCGCCTCAGGCCCCGAGCGGGGCGTCGTGGACGCCAACCAGCGCGTGTTCGGCTACGAGAACCTGCTCGTCTGCGACGGCTCGGCGATCCCGGCGAACGTCGGCGTCAACCCGTCGCTGACGATCACCGCGCTGGCCGAGCACGCGATGAGCCAGCTGCCCGCCGCGGGGATCCCAGCCGGCGACGCCCAGCCGTCAGAGATCGCCGGCGTCTGACCGCGCGGTGGCGCCGCGCGGCGGCGCCGGGCATCGCCATCGGCGCGGCGATGTCTTCCAGGGCGGGCGCCCGCCGGGCCTCACAGCCCGCTCCGCCGCGACCCGACCGACGCGACGGCGCTGACGAGCGCGCCGTCGAGCAGCCGCAGCCTCGCCGGTCCGCGCAGCGCGAGCAGCGCGTTGAGAACGCCGTCCTGCCCCGCGTGCTCGAGCGCGAGCGTCCTCCATGCGCCCGTGCGTGTCTGCGCCTGCAGCTCGAGGGGGGCGCGCGGCGTGCCCGCGAGCGCCCATACGCGCACGTGGCCGGCGTCGCGGCGCAACGGGTCGAACGGCAGCTCGAAGCCGCTGAGGAACGGCTTTGCGGCGGCGCTTTCTAGGTTCCCGCCGATCCCGGCGCTGTAGAGGCCGGCGGCGCGGGAGTATTCGACCAGGCCGCCCGTCGGCGTGCTCGCGCGCGCCGCCGGGAACGGGTCGACGAGGAACTGCCAGGCGACGAGGCCGACGCCGGCGACCCACAGCCGGTGCAGGGCCCGCGAGATCCACAGCGCCTGCAGCGGCGCCGGCACGCCGCCGCGGCTGGGCGGTGAGCTTTCCCAGTTGAGCTCGGTCACCCAGATCGGCTTGTGGGCGGCCGGCAGCGCGCTGTGCAGCCGCTCGGCTTCGTCAAGCAGGCCGCTGATCTTGGCGGCGTCGGCGATCGACACGTCGAGCGAGGACGCGGCGGCGACGTCGGGGTCACCGACCGACAGCGGGTGGAAGGCGAGGACGTCGAAGTGCGGCGGATCGGCGCAAGCGCGCGTGCCCGGGCGTGCGCTCCTGCCGGCCGCGGCCGGCAGGCAGAGCAGCGCGCGCAGGAACTGCACGGGCGCCATCCGCCCCACCCCCGCGCGATCGCCGTCCGGGGCAACGCCGGCGCTGATCACCAGATCGGAGGGCTCGACCGCCTTGACGCCCGCGTAGAAGGCGTTGAGCATCTGGCGGTAGAGCAGCGGCGAGAAGGCGCTCCAGCGTTCGTCTGCGACCACCCACTGCGGCTCGAGGTAGCGGGCGAGGTTCGGCTCGTTCCACGCCTGCAGCAGCCGCACACGGGGCAGTGACTCCCCCGGCAGCAGCGGATCGGGAAAGGCGCCGTCGTAGCGGCGCGCGAGCGCGCTTGCGAATTCGCCGAGCGCCGCCGGGCTCGGCGCCCAGCTGCCAGGGAACGCATACGGCCAGCGATGCGGCGCTTCGGCGAACGCGGGCGCATGCGAGACGACGAGCAGCGGTGTGAGGCCGTCCGCGGCGGCCGCCCTGACGGCGGCGTCGATCAACGCGAACCGGTAGGCCGGGTCGGCGGGATCGCGGGCATCGAAGCCGGCGGGCGGCGCTTCCGCGACCGTGTCGCGCCAGTCGACGGGGATGCGCACAACGCTCGCCCCCGCCGCGCGGATCTTCGCGAGCGCGAGTTCGAGCACGCCGCTGCCGTGCTCGAGCAGCAGCGCGCCTTCGGAGATGCCGCGCTCGAGCCCCAAGCGCGGGAACGGGCCGTCGAGCAGGAGCCTGTTCTGGGCCCGAGCGAGCGCGCCGGCGGTGGGCGCCGGCTGGGGGCCCTCGCGTGGTTCGCGCCCGAACGAGCGCGGCGGCCCTTCGTCGCCGCTGCGCGAGGGCAACGGCAGCACCGGCGGAGGGACGAGCCAGACGGCTGCGCTCAGCGCGAGACCGAGCGCCCGCCGAATCGCCTGCGCGCGCCTAGCGGTGGAGCGAGATCGAGCGACGTCCAAGCGTGATCTTGGCGCCGGAGCTGCTGCGCAGGGTCGTGATCAGGACGACTTTCAGGCTGTGCGCCGACTTGAGCCTGCTGCGGCCCTTGGTCGTCAGGCGCAGGTGGACCGTGACCGTGCCGGCGACCTTCGTGCTCGCCGAGCCGCGCGCCAGCAGCGTCGCCGGCGGGAGCACGTGCTTGTGCGCGCTCGCGAAGGCGGGCAGTTTGCCGCCCACCTGGTAGAGGTCCTGGGTGACCGTCCCGGGCTGGTCGATCGTCACCTTGTCGGTCGCGCCGAACCTCAGCAGGCCGGCGATCTTGCTGCTGAAGAGCTTTGCGATCACCCCCTCGAATGGCGGTACGACCGGCGGCGGAGCCACAACCACGGGCGGCGGAGGGGCCGGACAGCCGGCGACCGGGCGCTCGGTTTCGCTTGCGTATTCGTAGGTCGCTTCACCGGCGAGCGACGTTTTCAGGGACTCGAAGGCCCCGACGTCCTCGCCGATTTCCAGCGGCTTGAGGAAGTCGCCGCCGAACGTCGTGCCCGAGAGCGTTTTGACCTGCGCTTCGCCGAACGCCTTCTGGACGGGCCTGGTCGACTGGTGATACGGGGTTTCGAGCACGTTCTTGACGTAATAGCCTTCGACGACCTCGCCGGTGCTGTTCTCGCCGGAGAAGTTCGTCGAGCCCGCGCAGACCGTCGCGTCGATCGTCGGCAGGCCGTCGTAGACGACCGTCGAGATGACGGTGCCTTTGGGCGATTCGAGGATGACTTCGTCGCCGACCTCAGGGCCCGGCGAGATCCACGCGCCTTCGCCGTTTTTGCCTGAGTCGCGCGCGATCGCGAGACCGCCGTGGATCAGCTGCAGGACGATTTCGGTTTTCGCGTCTTCGATGCTCGCGCTGACGTCGTCGGGGTGTTCGAATTCCGGCAGCGTCGTTGCGCCCTCGACGATCTTCAGGTGATAGCGCGGGCCTTTGCCGCTGGCGCCGGCCGCGGGCGAGGCGACGGCCAGCACACCGAGCATCGAGATCGCCCAGGCGCATGCGAGCAGCCTGTAGGCGGAGCGAGCGCCGCCGGCGCGCGAGGGCTGTCTGGGACTACCCATGGACGCCCACTTCATCGGCCGCAGGCTCCGGGGCTTTAGCACCCGGCGCCGAACTGGACACCTCGAGCTGCCCGGCGCGGCCGAGCGCGCCGCTCGGCGGCGCCTCGGCGACGTGGAGAACGGCTGCTCGCGAAGGCTAGGAAGCGGCGCCGCCGGCCATCGCCGGCAGGATCACGAGCGTGTCGGCCTCGCCGACGGCCGTGTCGAGCCCGTCGAGCACGCGCACGTCCTCGTCGTTGAGATACACGTTGACGTAGCGGTTGAGCTCACCGTCGGCCGAGAACAGCTGATCCTGGGTGGCGGGATGACTGGAGGCGAGGTCGCGCAGCACGTCTCCGACATTCTCGCCGGAGGCGCTGAGGAGCTTCTCGCCACCCACGGACGCGCGCAGAACCGGCGGAATCTTGATCGTGGCCATCGGCGCGCAGACTACCCGGCCGCGGCGCAGAACGCCTCGTAGTCGGGGAACACGCCGAGCTCCTCGTCGCTGATGTCCTCCGGCTCGCGTGAGCAGATCGGGCAGTCCGGATCACGGTGGACTTTGACCTCGGTGAGCGTCGCGCCGAGCGCGTCGTAGAGCAGCAGGCGCCCGATCGCCGGATCGCCGATACCGAGGATCAGCTTGACGACCTCGGTCGCCTGCAGCAGGCCCATCGTGCCGGGCAGCACGCCGAGCACGCCGTTGGCGCCGCAGGAGGGCGCAAGCTCGGCCGGCGGCGGCTCGCGGAACAGGCAGCGGTAGCACGGCCCGTCATACGGTTTGAACACCGACAGCTGGCCGTCGAAGCCGAGGATCGAGGCGGACACGACCGGGATCTTCAGGCGCACGGTCGCGTCGTTGAGCAGGTAGCGCGTGGGGAAGTTGTCGACGCCGTCGACGATCACGTCATAGCCCTCGATGATCTCCATGATGTTCGAGGCGTCGATCCGCGTCTGGTACTTGACGACGTTCACATCAGGGTTGAGCGCGTGGATCGACTCCTCGGCGGAGTCGACCTTGGGGATGCCGACGCGAGCGGTCGTGTGGATCACCTGGCGCTGGAGGTTGGAGAGGTCGACGACATCGTCGTCGACGATCCCGAGCGTGCCGACGCCGGCGGCGGCGAGGTACAGCGCGGTCGGCGAGCCGAGCCCGCCGGCGCCGAGCAGCAGCACCTTCGCGTCGAGCAGCTTCTGCTGGCCGTCGGCGCCGATCTCCGGCACGAGCATGTGGCGCGAATAGCGGTCGCGCTGCTCGGCGGTGAGCGTGCGCGGGACCGTGACCTCGTAGCCGCGGTCCTTCCACAGCGTGATCCCGCCGGTCATCGAGCGCACGTGCTCGTAGCCGAGATCCTCCGTCAGGGTGCGTGCGCCGTAGGCCGAGCGGTTGCCCGACGCGCAGTAGAGGATCACCTGCGTCGAGCGGTCCGGCACGACGCCCTCGATCCGCGTCTCGAGATAGCTCCTCGGCACGTGCTTGGCGCCCGGCAGGTGGCCGGTGGCGAACTCCTCGGTCTCGCGCACATCGATGACGACGACGCCCTCGTCGATCAGCTCGTTGACCTCGGACGGGTCGACCTCTTCGATCTGGCTCTTGACTTGGCGGAGAAGCTCTGCGCTGGAGAGGCTCATCTTGAAACTCCTAAACCACGGTCGGGATTCAAGGACTTCATAAAGTGTAGCGACTGTCGCGAGGGCCTTGAAGGCCTGCGCGCACGCGCCGTGGCGGCCTCGCCGCCGGCGCGATTCCGTACGCTGGCCGAGATGCAGCGCCGCACCGCCATCGCGATCTCAGCGCTCACGATCACGCTGCTCGTACTCGTGCTCGTGCTGGCGCTGCCGCTGGGCGGCTCCTCGCACGATCGCGCGCCGGCCGCGTCGAGCGACGTCGCCGGAGCCGGCTTCGACGGCGCGGCGATCCCGGCGGGCGCTCCCGCGCCGAACTTCACGCTGAGGAATCAGGACGGGCACAGCGTGTCGTTGCGCGACTACCGCGGCCAGGTCGTCGTGCTCACGTTCCTGTACTCGACGTGCGGAGCGACGTGCATCGTCATCGCCCAGCAGATCCGCGGCGCGCTCGATGAACTCCCCCACCCGGTGCCGGTGCTGATCGTCAGCGCCGACCCGCGCGCCGACACCGCCGCGAACGTGCGCCGATTCCTCGCGCAGATGTCGCTCAGCGGCCGCGTCAGCTACCTCGACGGGCCGCTCGCGCGCCTGCGCCCGATCTGGAAGGCCTACGGCGTGGCCCCCGCCGACGGCGCGCGGGCGACCGTCGCCCACGTTGCTCCGGTGCTGCTGCTCGACGCCGGCAACCGCGAGCGGGTGATCTTCGAATCCGAACAGCTGACGCCCGAATCGCTCGCGCACGACATCCGCAAGCTGCAGGACGGCTGATACCCTAGCTCGCAGGTAGGAAATCTGGCGATGATGTTCTCAACCAAGGCCGAGTACGGCGTACGCGTGATGGTCGAGCTCGCCCGGCGCGCCGGCGGGGAGGGCGGGCATCCCGTTCCCCTCGCGGAGATCGCGGCGCACGACGGTCTGCCGCTCGCCTATCTCGAGCACCTCGTCGCGCGTCTGCGCAAGGCCGGGCTCGTCGATTCCCGTCGCGGCTCGCGCGGCGGCTACATGCTCGCGCGAGCGGCTGACGAGATCACTATGGCCGAGGTCGTGCAGGCGCTCGAGGGCGCGATCGCGCCGATCGAGTGCATCTCCGAGGCCGCCGACGGCTCGATCGTGTGCTCGCGCGAGTCGAGCGCCGACCACGTCTGCCCGACAAAGCTGCTGTGGACGCGCGTGCGCTTCTCGATCGTCAGCACGCTGCGCGAAACGACCCTCGCGGACCTGCTGCAGACGCCGGTGATGCCGGCCGCAGCGATCGCCGCGCCCCTGCAAATCGAATCACTCACGACCGGAGCCTGAGCACAGAACATGGCCGACCTCGAAATCACAGACCTGCACGTCCGCATCGAGGAGCGCGAGATCCTCAGAGGTGTCGACCTCGACATCAACCGCGGCGAGATACACGCCCTGATGGGCCCCAACGGCTCGGGCAAGTCGACGCTCGCGAACACCCTGCTCGGCCACCCCTCCTACGAAGTCACCCAGGGCTCGATCACGTTCAAGGGCGAGGACCTGACCGAGGCCGAGCCGCATGACCGTGCCAAGGCCGGCCTGTTCCTGGCGTTCCAGTACCCGGTGTCGATCCCGGGCGTCTCGGTGGCGAACTTCCTGCGCATGGCGATCAACGCCAAGCGCGAGGAGCCGATCCAGGTCAAGGAGTTCCGCAACCAGCTCCAGCACGCGATCGAGCTGCTCGATGTCGACAAAGCGTTCACCTCGCGCCACCTCAACGACGGCTTCTCCGGCGGCGAGAAGAAGCGCGCGGAGATCCTGCAGATGGCGATGCTCGCGCCCGACGTCGCGATCCTCGACGAGACGGATTCCGGACTCGACATCGACGCCCTGCGCACGGTCGCCGAGGGCGTGCAGAAGCTCCACGACGAGCAGGGCCTCGGCGCGCTGATCATCACGCACTACCAGCGCATCCTGCACTACGTCAAGCCGGAGTTCGTGCACATCCTGATGGACGGGCAGATCGTGCTCGAGGGCGGCGTCGAGCTCGTCGAACGGCTCGAGCGCGAGGGCTACGACCAGATCCGCCAGGAGGTCGGCGCCGGTGCCTGACCCGGCGCTCAAGCCGGGTCGACACCGCGAGGCGACGCTCTATCACGCACTCGCCGGCGCGGGCGCCGGCGACGGGCGCACGCTCGCGCAGCTGCGCGAGGTCGCGCTCGCCCACTACTACGGCGCCGAGCTGCCCGTGTGGCGCCGCTCCGGGTTCTGGTCGACGAGCCTGCAGAGCCTCGATCTCGACGCGCTGGCAACCGACGGGCCGGAGACGGCGTCGGGCGAGGTGCCCGAGATCGTCTCCCGCACCCTGCCCGATCGCCCGCGCGCGGGCCGCCTCGTCCAGAGCGCCAACACGGTCGTCGCGGTCGAGCTCGATCCCGCGCTCGCCGAGCGCGGCGTGATCCTGTGCTCGCTGGAGGACGCCTTTCGCGACCACGGCGAGCTCGTCGCGCCGTGGTACTGCAAGCGCCTGAGCATCGATCGCAACAAGCTCGAGGCCGCCAACGCGGCCTTCTGGCGCGGCGGGGCGTTCCTGCACGTCCCCGCCGACGTCGTCGTCGAGGAGCCGTTCGAGATCGTCTACGCGATCGAGCGGCCGGGCGTCGCACAGTACGGGCGCACGCTCGTGCTCGGCGGGACGAGCAGCGAGTTCCGTGTGCACGAGTACGACCTCGCCGAGGACTTCGAGGGGTACCCCGAGGGGCACAGGCAGGCGCTGCACGCAGGCGCGTTCGAGCTCTACCTGCAGGACGGCGCGCGCTGCCGCCTGGCCCAGCTCCAGGACTGGGGCAGCGGCGAGGTGTTCGACGTCTCGACGCGCTTCGTCGGCGTCGGGCGCGACGCCTACTGCCACTGGCTGCCCGCGCTGCTCGGCGGCCACCTCGTGCGCCAGCACCTCGAGCTGGCGATCTCCGAGCCGGGCGCCGACATGGCCTTCCGCGGCCTGTTCTTCGCCGAGGAGCACGAGCATCTCGACGTGTTCGCGGTCGATCTGCACGAGACCGGGCCATCGGGCGGCGACGTCCACTGGCGCGGCGCGGCCGCCGGCGAGAGCCGGGCGAGCTTCGAGGGCCTGATCCAGATCGATCCGGGTGCGCAGCAGACGCACACCTACCTGCAGTTCCACTCGATGATGCTCTCGCCGAAAGCGCGCATCGACGCGATCCCGTCGGTGCTCGTCTCCGCCGACGATGTCTCCGCGTCGCACGGGGGAACCGTCGGCGAGCTCGACGAGACGGCGATCTTCTACATGCAGACGCGCGGGCTCGATCGCGCGGCCGCGGTGCGGGTGATCGTCGAGGGGTTCTTCGAGCCGCTGATCGCCGAGCTCGCAGACGAGGCGCTCGAGGAGCTCGTCCGCGCGAAGATCGCCGGCAAGCTCGCGGCTGCGCGCGAGGACATCGAGGCGTATGCCACCAGTCGCTGAGAGCGATCTCGCGATGAAGGGGGCCGCCGCGGGCGGGGCGGGCGTGCGCGGCGACTTTCCGATCTTCGCCGCGCGACCGGAGCTCGTCTACCTGGACTCGGGTGCGACGTCGCAGAAGCCGCAGGTCGTGGTCGACGCGCTCGCCGAGCACCTGGGCCGCCACAACGCGAACATCCACCGCGGCGTGTACGCGCTCGCGCAGGAGGCCGATGCGGCCTACGACGGCGCGCGCGAGAAGGTCGCCCGCTTCGTCGGCGGCGAGCCGCGCACGACGATCTTCACGAAGAACGTGACCGAGGCGATCAACCTCATCGCATATGCGTGGGGCCGCGCGAACATCGCGGCCGGCGACGCGGTGCTGATCACGCAGATGGAGCACCACGCCAACCTCGTGCCCTGGCAGGTCCTCTGCCGCGAGCGCTCGGCCGAGCTGCGCTACCTCGAGGTCGACGAGCGCGGCGAGCTCTCGCTGGCGGCGCTCGAGCGCGAGCTCGCCCGCGGCGACGTCAAGCTGGTCGCGTTCGCGCACATCTCGAACGTGCTCGGCACGATCAACCCGGTCGCGGAGATGACCGCGCGGATCCGCGCGGCGGGCGCGGTGTCGGTGATCGACGGCGCGCAGGCGGTGCCGCAGATGGGGGTCGACCTCGCCGCGATCGGCGCCGACTTCTACGGCTGGACCGGGCACAAGGCGCTTGGGCCGACCGGGATCGGCGTGCTCCACGGCGATCGCGAGCTGCTCGAGCAGATGGAGCCGTTCCTGACCGGCGGCGACATGATCGCCTCGGTCGACTTCCAGACGGTCAGCTGGAACGAGCTCCCCTACAAGTTCGAGGCGGGCACGCCGCCGATCGCCGAGGCCGTCGGCCTGGGCACTGCCGTCGACTACCTCTCCGCGCTCGGCATGGAGCGCGTGCGCGCGCACGAGCGCGCGCTGACCGCGTACATGCTCGAGGCGCTCGCGACCGTCCCCGGCCTGCACGTCGTGGGGCCGCCGGAGGCCGAGAGCAGAGGCGGCCTCGTCTCGTTCACGATCGACGGCATCCACCCGCACGACATCGCCGAGCTCGTCAACCGCGACGGCGTCTGCATCCGCGCCGGGCACCACTGCGCGCAGCCGCTGATGCGCTGCCTCGGCGTCGGCGCGACCGCGCGCGCGAGCGTCGGCGTCTACAACGAGCGCGCGGATGTCGATGCGCTCGTCGGAGCACTGCTGCGCGGCCGCGAGGTATTCGGGCTGTGAGCATGGACGACCTCTACCGCGACTACATCCTCGACCACTACAAGCGCCCGCGGAACTTCGGCGAGCTCGACCCGCACGACCTCGAGGCGCTCGAGCACAACCCGCTGTGCGGCGACGAGCTCGGCGTGCACATCCGCGTCAAGGACGAGCGCATCGAGGACCTGCGCTTCCACGGCCACGGCTGCGCGATCTCGCAGGCCTCCGCCTCAATCGCATCGGAAGAGCTGAAGGGCATGCCGCTGAGCGAGGTCGAGGCTCTCGGCGCCGACTGGATGATCGAGCTGCTGGGGATCCCCGTCTCGGCGACGCGGCGCAAGTGCGCGCTGCTCAACCTCAAGGTCGTGCGCGGAGCGGTGACCGGCGATCACGCCTGGCCGGCCTGAGCGAACCGGCCACCGCTCCTGGATTCAGCCGACGAGCACCTTCAGGACCTTCGAGCCGAGGCCCGGACGGCCGCTGTCGCCGGCCCATTGAGCGACGAACACCGATGAGCGCGCGATCTGCCACGTGGTCGCGAAGCTGCCGCCGTTGGCGCCCGCGACGACCTGCTGGGTGTGCCAGCTTCCCCCGCGAGATCGCGCCGCGAGACGACGATCGTCTCACCGCCGATCGCGCCGCTCAGCGTCCCGTCAACGCGGACCATGTCGTGCGCCGAGCGCAGCGCGCGCCTGCTCAGCGACGTCCGCGGCGTGCTCAGCGCGAGTGTCTGCGCGCTGCCGGTGACATCGCCACCCGACGTCGTCGTGAACAGCAGCCGGTCCAGAGCTTCGCCGCTGACCGAGTGGCTGTCCACCAGCACGGCGGCGTCGAGGCCGCTGCTTGCGATCAGCCCGCCGTAGGAGAGCGAGCCGAGCGTCAGCTCCTGCGGATGCCAGCTGACGCCGCCGTCGGTCGTGCGCAGCACATACGCATCGGCGCTGTCCTCGCCGAAGCCGCGCACGGCCATGAACCCTTCCGCCGGGTTGGCGAACGCGAGCTGCACCCCTTCGCTGCCGCCGGCGGAGAGCACCTCGCTCCACACGCGCCCGCCGTCCCTCGTCTTCCACAGGCGCCCGTTGCCGTCCAGCAGCACCCCGCCGTCGCCGCTGGTGAACGCGACGCTGCGGATCGCGACGCCGGGCTCGGCCGCGACCCTGCGCCCGTGGCTGCGCGTCGCCCTGCGCGCGAGCGGCAGCGGGATGCTGCTCCAGCGCGCCCCCTGATCGGTCGAGCGGATCAGCGAGTGCGAGCCGACAGCGAAGGCGAACACCGTGGAGCCGGCGAGGTCGTAGTCGGACACGCGCGCGGTCGCGGCGACGCCGCCGAGCGGCTGGAAGGGCCCGCCGCCGACCGCGCGGCTGACGCCGACCGGTCCGAACAGCAGCACCGTGTTCGCCCCGAGCGCCGCTATCGCCCGCGCGGGCGTGCTCGTCCCCGAGCTCAGCGTCTGCCAGCTCGCGCCCGCGTTTTCGGTGCGCTGCAGGCCACCGCGCGCATCGAGCGCGTAGCCGAGCGTCGGGGTCGCGAACGCGACATCGACGAGCTGCTGGGAGGTCTGCGTCGCGATCACCTGCCAGCTCTCGCCCGCGTTGGTGGAGATCGCGACGTCACCGTCGGCTCCGGGCGCCAGCAGCATCCCGCCGGGGCCGAGGCGCAGCCGGCCATACTGTCCGCCGATGTCGAGGCTCGCGGCGGTGAACGTCGCGCCGCCGTCGCTCGAGAGGACCGTCGCACCGCTCTCACCGACAGCGACGATCTGCGTCGGGCCGGCGTACGCGGCGCCGAAGATCAGGGCGCTTGACGGCGTCGTTTCACTCGCGCTCGCGCCACCGTCGCCCGTCTCGAGGAGGCTGTCACCGGCGCTCACCGTCAGCACACAGTCGAGCGCGCTCGCACAGTCGATCGAGTTGAACACGCGGGCCTTCGCGATCGGCTCCGCTTCCCACTTTTCACCACCGTCGCTGGAGCGCAGCAGTGTTTCCGGGCCAATCGCATAGGCGTTCTTTTCATCGACGAAGTGCACCGATGTCACGCGTGCGCCGGCGGGCAGCGCGACCGGCGTCCACGACTCGCCGCCGTCGGGTGTCATGTATGCCTGGCTCGAACCGGCCGCGTTGCTGGTGAACGCGATGCCGACGCTCGCAGTCAGGAAGTGGACGTCGGCCCCTTCGTAGCTTCCGCCGCCGCTGGCGGCCGGCGTGCCGGGGACACCGGTCCTGCGCGAGAACGTCTCACCACCGTCGGCCGTCGTCTCAACGGAGCCGTTCCTGAGCAGCATGAAGCCGGCCTTGGCGGAGATGAAGCTGAACGCCGCGACGGGTTCGGCGCAGGCCGATTCGGCGACGTTGAAGATACGCCTGAAGACAGCGCCGCCGTCTTCGGAGATGCGCGTCACACAGCCGCCGGCGCCGCCGACGACGACGGTTGAAGGTGAAACCGCCTGCACCCGTTCGAGGTCCGCCGTCGTGCCAGTGTCGAGCCCGCTCCAGGATTGACCGGCGTTGCCTGTCGACAGCGCCGTACCGCCCAACCCGACCGCGTAGCCGGTCGCACCCGAGAAGGCGATCGCGCGAAGCGTCCGCCCCTGCGGGCTGGGGTTGCTCCACGCCCAGCCCGACTTGCTCACAGTCACATTCGCCGAGCTCTGTCCGGCCAACGCAAACACCGCCGCGAGCACGGCGGGCGCCGCGAGCGCAAGCCGTCCCCCGCCTCGCCGTTTCAGCAACGAAAGCATGATGTCCCCCCAAGTCCGTTTGGATGAATTAACTGGCTCTCTAACAGCACGCGCGAGCGAGAGTTGCGCACGCCGGCTGGACAGAGGTGAAATCGAGCGATTAACCCCTGCCGCCCGGCCGGCGGGTGTGGGCGCGGGAGCGGGCTCGAGCGGACGCGACGGGGGCACGGCCTGCCCGTGGGATGCCTCGAGCGGCATCCCACGGGCAGAGGGTCGGCTAGATCCCCTGGCCGTAGTTGCTGCAGGTGGCTTTGAACGAGGAGCTCGGGCTCGCGCTGAGCTGGTTGAGCACGTTCTGCAGCGCGGGCGAGTCGTCGAACATGCCGATGTGCGCGACCGGGTCTTCCGGGCACTGTTCCTGGATCAGGATGTTCGTCACGTTCGACCCTTTGAGGAACGCATTGGTGTATGGGGTGACGACCTCATCGTGCTTGGTCTCGATCACCACATAGCGCACGCCTTCGACGACCGGTTCGCCGGAGCCGAACAGCTTCTTGATGAACGCAGAGCCTTCCTCCTGTTCGGGCAGCGCCGGCGCGCCGAGGAATTCGAGCAGGCCGCCGATGATTTCGCTCGCGAACGGGAACACTTCGACGAGCTTTGTGAGGCCGTCGAGCGTCGTGCCGTGGTTGCTCGGCGCGAGCCCGATCAGCTCGTTGACCTTCGCGGCCCCGCCCAGGTCCTTGATGTAGTAGTTCGGCATCATTCCGCCCTGAGAGTGGCCGACGAGGTCGACCTTCGACGCTTTCGTCTTCGAAAGGACGCTCGAGACGAACGACGAGAGTTCTTTGGCCGAGCTTTCGATATGGCCGATACCGTCGATGCGTGGCCCGATGAACGGCCACACTTCAAGCGACGCGAGCGTGGCGCCGTAGTTGAACGCGTACACGCAATAGCCTTCGTTCGCGAGCAGCGGCGCGAGCGTGACCCAGTTGGAGCCCTCGTCGGCGAGCGTCGCGTGGACGAGCACGACCGGATACGGATGCGCGGCGCTCGGCTTGCAGTTGTTGTTCGCGCCCTGCACCGATTCCGGCGCCCAGGCCTCGTTCCAGATCGCATCCCCCAGCGCGGTGTTGCCGTACGGGACCGCGAGCTTGGCGCTCGCGGCGGGCGCTGCGACGGCGACGGCCACGGCTGTGAGCCCGACCAGCAGCACAACTCTCAGCTTGAGCATCATTTTCCCCTCTCGTTGATCTGCGCGTGCCCGCCGGGTCGCGGCCCGGCGCGACCGCCCTCTGCGCCAAACATATGGTCAGTCCCCCTCGCGAGTCAACAGGCGCGCCGGCGGCGGCCGCCGGGCAGGTCGCGGCCGAGGACTTCCGTGGTCCCCGCCCGCAGTCTCGATACAATTCCTACTTCAGCGCACAGGATTCGCGAAAGCCCCTGCAAAGGAGCCTCATGGCCACGATAGACAGCGTCCAGATCACCAAGCCCAGCCCGATCGTCGAGGACGATCAGGGACAGCTGCGCGCGCGCCAGGGCATCTCGCGGGAGGTCGTCAGCGAGCTCTCGAAGATCAAGGGCGAGCCCGACTGGATGGCCGAGAAACGGATCAAATCGCTTGAAATCTTCGAACGCAAGCCGATCCCGACGTGGGGCCCCGATCTGGGCGGGCTGAACCTCGACGAGCTGGTGCTCTACTCGCCGCCGACCGCCGGGCGCTTCAACAGCTGGGACGAAGTCCCGGCGGAGATGAAGCAGACCTACGAGGACCTCGGCATCCCCCAGGCCGAGCGCGAGCACCTCGCGGGCGTCGTCGGCGTGTGGCGCCAGGAGCCGGTCTATGAGGGCCTCAAGGAGGAGTACGCCAAGCAGGGCATCCTGTTCTGCTCGATGGACACCGCGATCACCGAGTACCCGGAGCTCGTGCAGAAGTACTTCATGACCAAGTGCGTGCCCGCGCAGGACAACAAGTTCTCGGCGCTGCACGGCGCCGTCTGGTCCGGCGGAGCGTTCTGCTACATCCCGAAGGGCGTCAAGTGCGACCTGCCGCTGCAGTCCTACTTCCGTATGGAGGGCGCCGGCGAGGGCACCTTCGAGCACACGCTGATCGTCGCCGACGAGGGCTCGGAGGTCAACTACATCGAGGGATGCACCGCGCAGACCTACAGCGTCAACTCGATGCACTCGGCGGTCGTCGAGATCTTCGTCCACGAGGGCGCGAAGGCGCGCTACACGACGGTCCAGAACTGGTCCAAGGATGTCTACAACCTCAACACCAAGCGCGCGGTCGTCGACGCCGAGGGCACCGTCGAGTGGGTCGGCGGCTCGATGGGCGCGAAGTACGTGATGCTCTACCCGGGCTCGTTCCTGATGGGCGAGGGCGCGCGCGCCGATCACCTCAACGTCGGCGTCGCCGGCAAAGGCGTGCACAAGGACACCGGCGCGAAGGTCGTGCACCTCGCGCCGAACACGACCTCGAACATCCTCGCCAAGTCGATCTCCAAGGACGGCGGGATCATGGGCTACCGCGGCCTCGTCAAGATGGGCCACAACTCGGCGGGCTCGAAATCGCGCGTGCAGTGCGACGGCCTGATGATGGACGGCGAATCGAAATCGGACACTTGGCCCGACATCCAGATCCAGAACCCGCACGTGACCGTCGCCCACGAGGCGACCGTCGGGCGCATCTCCGACGATCAGCTCTTCTACATGGGCTCGCGCGGCTTCACCGAGGATGAGGCGGCGGCGATGATCGTCAACGGCTTCATCGAGCCGGTCACGAAGGAGCTGCCGATGGAGTACGCGGTCGAGCTCAACCGGCTGATACAGCTGGAGATGGTCGGCTCCATCGGCTAGGCGCCCCGCTTGAGGGCACCTGCAGACAACATCATCGCGCCGCTGCTGCCGACGAAGCTGCCGTGGGTTAACACGAGCGGGCCGAAGTCGAGCATCCAGCGCGGCAGGCCGATGCTGATCGAGTTCTGGGACTTCTGCCGCCCCAACTCGCTGCGCACGCTCCCCTACGTGAAGGCCTGGCACGAGCGCTACGGCGAGGCCGGGCTACGGGTGATCGGTGTGCACTCTCCCGGCTTCGACGCTTCGCGTGACCCGGACGCTGTCCGTGCGGCGATCACGCGCCTGGAGATCTCACACCCTGTCCTGATCGACAGCGAGCTCGAGGTGTGGAAGGACTACGAGAACGTCGGCTGGCCCGTTCGCTACCTGTTCGACGGCCGTGCGCGCCTGTTCGAGTACCACTACGGCGAGGGCGCCTACGAGGAGACGGAGCTCGCGATCCAGGAGCTGCTCGGCGTGAGCCGCGAGCCGCTCGCGCCGCTGCGCCCGGAGGACGCGCCCGGCGCGCTGCTGGCACCCCAGACGGCCGACCAGGAGGGCGCCTACTCGGGGCCGTACGAGGCAGGCGGCGTGTGGGCGGTGCTCGACGGGGCAGGTGTCGTCAGCGTGCGCGACGGCGCAAGGCAGGCGCGGGAGCTGGCGATCAGCCACCCCGGCGCCTACCCGCTGCTCGAGCACGAGCGCCATACAGTCGGCGAGCTCAAGCTGGAGATCGGCGCGGGCGTGCGCTGTATCGCGACCTGCTTCACGCCGGGACTCGCCTGAGCCGACAGGCGAAGCGGCGGCGGCGATACCGAGCGCAACCAGGCGGCGCCGGCTCGCTCAGCCCGCGCTGCGAGCCGGTCGCGGCGCGAGCTGCTCCTGCCCGACCTCGGCCAGCAGGTTCCTGAGCAGCGGTGGACCGCTGTCCTCGACGAGCACGCACGCACCCGGCCAGTACGGGCTCTCGCCGGTTCTGCCGCCGAGGAAGATCGGCGAGTAGGTCCAGTTGCCGGCGTTGACGAGCCGCGCGCCTGCGCCCGTTGCCCCATGAGCGCCTGGGCCACGCCACTCAGAGTGCTCATCTTCCGGCAGCGGCCCGGCGCGATGGGTGTGGCCGAAGACGACGTAGTTCTCGCCGAGCTCGATGCGCGCCGCGACCTCGCCCATCGCGCGCAGGCCGGCGCGACGCAGCTCGACGGGAGAGATGCTCGCCCGCAGCGGCCCCAGCCCGGCGCGGTTGAGGCCGGCGACGGCGAGCGGGAAGCCGCGCACGAACGCCTCCCTGCGCAGCCTGCGCTTGAGCGTAGGGCGGCGCGGGCGCATGCCGCGCGCGCCACCGGCGCCGCCGCCGAGCGCTCGCCAGGCATCGACGGTCGCGATCCCGTTGAGCGCGTTGCCGGTGCGCGAGTCCCTGGCGACGGCCTGGCGCCACGCGTACATCGGCGCGGTCACCGCCTCGTAGTCCTCGATCGTCGTGAGCTCCTCGAGCGGGCGTCTGAGCACGCGGCTCATCGCGCCGACGCTCAGGCGCTCGAGCGTAGGCACCGTCAGGTGGCAGTCGAGATAGTGCCCGTGCGTGGCGTAGACGTCCGGGCGCACCCACAGCCCCGGGTAGGCGACGCGCACGCGAGCCGCCGCGGCCCACTCGGCCAGCCGCGCGAGGAGCGGCGAGGCGAGCGCGGGCTCGATCAGCTGCTCGGGCGCGAGCGGTGTCTGCTCCTGCTCATAGCTGCGCGCGGCGAGCCACGGCTCGACGAGCGCATGGTCGTGGTTGCCGGCCGTGATGATCAGCTCGCGCCCGGCGAGCGCGCGGCCGAGGTCTTCGAACACCGGCTGCGCCGCGGCGAGCGCTTCGCGCGGCGGGCCGTGGCGCAGCTCGAGCACATCGCCGAGCAGAACGAGCCGGTCGACGTCGGTGAGCGCCTCGAGCAGCGGCGCACGCAGCTCCGGCCGTCTCAGCAAATCCGAGCGAGAGACGCCGCCGATGTGCAGGTCGGAGATGATCAGCGTGCGCATCGGCTCAGCCTGGTCCGTCGGGGCCTGCTCACGTGCGCCGAAGCCGGCGCGGGCGTCACGTGCACGGAGCGCTCAGGCGGCGTCGCCGGCCGCGACGGCTTCGCGGATCTGCTTCGGCAGCATGAAGCGGACATCCTCGCGGACGACGTGGAACTCTGACACGTCGCTGACGCCGCGCGCACGGAACAGCTCGACGAGCTCCCCGACGAGGTCCTCCGGGGCGCTTGCTCCGGAGGAGATCCCGACGACGCGCCGGTCGGTGAGCCACTGCTCCTGGACCTCGCCGGCGTTGTCGATCAGGTGCGCATCGGTGCCGCAGTCGCGGGCGACCTCGACGAGCCGCAGCGAGTTCGAGGAGTTGCGCGAGCCGATCACGAGCATCAGATCGCAGCTCTCGGCCATCTGCTTCACAGCCATCTGGCGGTTGGTCGTCGCGTAGCAGATGTCATCGGTGCGCGGCGCGACGATCGCCGGGAAGCGCTCGCGCAGACGGTCGAGGATCGCGCTCGTTTCATCCACCGCAAGCGTCGTCTGTGTGACGAACGCGACGCGCTCGGGATCCTCGACCTCGAGCTCGGCGACGTCCTGCTCGCTCTGCACGAGCACGATCCGCTCGGGCGCCTCCCCCATCGTGCCTTCGACCTCCTCGTGGCCGTCGTGGCCGACGAGCACGATCGTGTAGCCCTCCGCGGCGAAGCGCAGCGCCTCACGGTGCACCTTCGTGACCAGCGGGCAGGTAGCGTCGATCGTCTTCAGGTGACGCTCATCAGCCCCCGCGCGCACGCTCGGCGCGACGCCGTGGGCGGAGAACACACAGACAGCGCCCTCCGGCACCTCGGTCTGCTCCTCGACGAAGATCACGCCGCGCTCGCGCAGCCGCTCGACGACGTGCTTGTTGTGCACGATCTCCTTGCGCACGTACACCGGCGCGCCGTGGATCTCGAGCGCGCGTTCCACCGTCTGCACGGCCCGGTCGACGCCTGCGCAATAGCCACGCGGAGCTGCCAGCAGCAACTTTTCAACCGTGTTGGGCACGGGTGTCATTGTAGGGGGCGTCCCGCTAGGCTAGGCGACGATGTCCCAGCGCCATCTCGACCGGCTGACTCCGATCGACGCCGGCTTCCTCCACCAGGAGGGACCGGTTTCGCACATGCACATCGGCGGGCTGACGATCATCGAAGGCCCGCCGCCGGGGATGGACGAGTTCCTCGAGCAGATCCGCCGCCGCCTGCACCTCGTGCCCCGCTACCGCCACAAGCTCGCCTATACGGCGATCGACAGCGGCCGGCCGGTGTGGATCGATGACCCGAGCTTCAACCCCGAGTACCACGTCCGCCACACCGCGCTGCCGGCGCCCGGCAGCTGGGAGCAGCTGCAGGACCTGACCGCGCGGATCTTCTCCCAGCAGCTCGACCGCTCGAAGCCGCTGTGGGAGATGTGGCTCATCGAGGGTCTCGAGGACAACCGCTTCGCGCTGATCACCAAGACCCACCACTCGCTGATCGACGGGATCGCCGGCGTCGACCTCGCGACCGTGCTGTTCGACCTCTCCCCCGATCCGCCGCCGATCTCCAACTCGGGACGCCCCTGGCAGCCCCATTCAGAACCCGGCACGGCGCACCTGCTCGCCGCCGGCCTGCAGGGCGCGCTGCGCACCGGAGTCACGCTCGCAGAGGACGCGATGGAGGCCGTCCTGCATCCCGAGCGAGCACTCGCACGCGCTCGCGATGCGGCTGAGGGCGTCGGCGAGATCATCTGGGCGGGCCTCAACCCCGCGCCGGAAACGCCGCTCAACGTGCCGATCGGGCCGCACCGGCGCTTCGTCGCCGTGAGCAGCCAGCTCGCAGACCTGAAGGCGATCAAGAACGCCTTCGGCGGCACCGTCAACGACGTCGTGCTCGCGATCGTCGCGGGCGCCCTGCGCTCTTTCCTGATCTCCCGCGGCCGGCGCACTGCCGGCGTCGAGATGCGCGCGCTCGTGCCCGTGTCCGTTCGCGCCGAGGACGAGCACAGCGAGGGCGGCAACCGCATCGTCGTGATGCGCGGGCCGCTGCCCGTCTACATCTCCGACCCGCTCAACCGCCTGCGCTTCGTGTCGAGCGCGATGGACGGCCTGAAGGAGTCCAAGCAGGCGCTCGGCGCCGAGGTGATCGCCGGCGCGCAGAACTTCGCGCCGCCGACGATCCTCGCGCAGGCCTCGCGTCTGAACTTCTCCACGCGCCTGTTCAACATGATCGTCACCAACGTCCCTGGGCCGCAGTTCCCGCTGTATGTGCTCGGCCGCGAGATGCTGCAGGCGATCCCCGTCGCGTTCCTGCCTGAAAATCACGCCCTGGCGATCGCGATCATGTCCTACAACGGCCAGATGAACTTCGGCCTGCTGGGCGATTTCGACGCGCTCCCCGACATCGGCGAGATCGGCGCGAGCATCGAAGAGGAACTCGCGACCCTGCTCTCGCTCGCGCGCGAGTCCGCTGCCGCGCCGGCCTAACGTGCTCGCGGCCGCGCACTCCTCCCGCCGGCTCGCCGCGCTCTGCGCCGTCGCGGCGGCCGCGGCAACTGCCGTCTCGCTGTCCGCCAGCGCCTCGGCACCGGCGGCTGCATCGACCGAGTGCCAGCATCCTGTCGGGACCGGCGTGGAAGTCTCACACCTCAGACACATCACCAGCGCGGCCGCGTGCCCAGTCGCGCTCGCGCTGTATCGCTGGGAGAACACCGACGAACACGGCACGAAGCTCTACCGGTGCACCGGCAGCCCCGCCTTCAAACCGGTGCTCAAGCTGCACAGCTTCGAGGGCTGGACACTGAGCATCGCACGGTCGGGCTATTTCGAGATGTCGCGCGGCCAACGCTCGTTCGCCGTCAGCGGCACCGACTTCCCGCTGGCCTGCAACTAGGGCCACGCGGTGCCCGGAATGCCCCTCCGATGAGCGCCGCGAACGTGGAGATCGTGCGCTCGATCTATGAGAGCTGGGAGCGCGGCGACTTCTCGCGCACCGCTGACTGGGCGCATCCCGAGATCGAGTGCGTCTCCTTCGGCGGCCCGCTGACCGGAGCCTATGTGGGCGTCGCCGCGATCGGGGACGGCTGGCGCTCGCTGCTGGACATACTCGACGACGCCCGCCCCGAAGCGCAGGGGTACCGCGACGTCGACGAGGAGCGCGTGCTCGTCCTCAGCCGTCTGCGCGGTCGCGACAAGGCCAGCGGCGAGGAGATCGAGCAGCTGCGCGCGAACCTGTTCCGCATCCGCGACGGCCGCGTCGTGAGGCTGATCTTCTATTGGGACCGCGGTCGGGCCTTCGCCGACGCCGGCCTGCCGCCCGACGCCGCCGGCTCCTAGGCGGCGCGGCGGGTTTCAGGGCGCCTGGACCCGCGACCAGGTCCCCGATGACGGCCCGGATGGCTCCTCACCAGGCGCGTCGGGGCTGGGGGCACGCGGGCGCCCGGCTCAGATCGTGACGGTCTTGGTTGAGCTGGTGATGACGCCGGCCGCGTTCTTGGACGTCAGCCGATCGTGATCGAGAAGCGCCCGAGGTGCTTGAGGCCGCGCTTGGCCTTGCTCGTCAGGTTGATTTTGAGCTTGACGCTGCCGCCTTTGAGCAGCGTCGCGTGCCCGCTGCCGACGACCACGCTCTCGGTGCTCGAGATGTGGGCCTTCTTCGCCGTCGATCCGCTGATGCTCGCGACGCCGCTGAGCGTGCACGCCGCCGGGCAGGACGTCGACAGCGTCAGCCCACCGTTCTTCAGCAGCGTCTTGACGCTGTGCGCGGCTAGAAGCTGATCGCGAAGCGCGCGACGATGCGCGCGCTGCCGTCCAGCGGCTTCGGCAGGCCACCCGGGTAGGAATACCCGGGTTTGACCGGTTCGGCCACCAGGCCGCACACTCGCGTGCCGTCTTCGACGATCCAGCAGGGGCCGCTCAGCGCGCTGGTGCCGTAGCAGTAGTAGCCGTTGCGGCAGGGCGGCGCGTGCGGCACGGCGTAGACGGCGCCGGTGTAGCGGCCCCGGCACCACCGCCCGCTGCTCGACGCGGCCTGCAGGATCGTCAGCCGCATCCTGCGCCGGCCGTGCGGAAAGCCGTACTCGGTCTTCGCCATGTCGCTGGAGATCGCGCATGGCGGCGGCGTTTCCTGCGATTCGCCTTCGTAGCGGCTGAGCACGATCACGGCGTAGTAGAAGCCGCCGTGCGGCAGCGGATGCGGCCTGAAGCTGATGCGAGCGTCGCCCGACACGCTCTGGTTCGCCGGCACATCGACGGCTACGGGAGCGAGTGCTGTACCGGCGAGCGCGCTCGCAGCGAGGCCCGCGAACAGCGCGGCCGCGATGATCAGGCGTGTGCAGCGCTTCATCGCCCGACGGTAGCGCGCGCAGCGCGGATCTCGAGCAGACGCGGCGCTAGTACCCGAGCGCGAACTTCGCGTCTTCGCTCATCATCTCCGGCGACCACGGCGGCACGAACACCATCTCCGACTCGACCGTCTTGACGCCGTCGAGTTCGCCGACGAACTCTTCGATCTGTTCGTTGACCTGCGGGCCGATCGGGCAACCGGGCGTCGTCAGCGTGAACGTCACGCGCACATCGCAGCCGCCCGCGATCTCGACGCCGTAGATCAGCCCGAGCTCGACGAAATCAAGCCCGAGCTCGGGGTCGATCACGTTCGAGAGCGCGTCCATCACGTCGTCCTCGGTGAGCGCAGCTGGGGCGGCCTCGGTCATGACGTGAGTGTATCCGCCCCGCCGCCGCCGGCCGGAGCGAATCGCCGGGACCGCTAGATCGCGTCTAGACGTTCGTAGGCCAAGCGAGGCCAGGACGCAGGGAGCGAAGCGTGCTAGGCACGCGAGCGACCGAGGACGCCGCCTCGCGCCGGCATACGAGCGTCTAGTTGTCGCAGCCGAGGCGGTCCCACATGTACAGCTGGATGCACTCGTTCGCCAGTTCGATCGCGCGCACGCTCGACAGCCGCGGCAGCACCGTGTCGAGCGCCTGATCCTCGGCGACACCGGCCTGGAAGGCTTCCTCGCCGCGGAAGCCGGCGGCGATCTTGAGCGCCTCGCGGCGGTTCTCGCCGAGGCTCGGGAACACGCCGACGAGGAACTCGGTGTTGGGGATCGGCTGGCCGACCTCGAGCGAGGCGTGCCAGGCCGCGAGCAGGTGCAGGTCCTCCTCGTCGAGGTCCGCGATCGCCTTCGCGTAGTGGACCGAGAGCTCCTGGTCGGGGATGTCGTCCACCCACGCGCGAACCACCTCGCCCACAAGCTGACGGCGCGCCTCGCGGCCGACCGACTCGGCGATCACGCGGATCGCGTCCTGAGGCTCGATGAAGCAGAGTGGCATCGCAACTCCCGGGTTGGGAACAACTGACACGCTGGACTGTAGGTGGACGTGTGGACGGCATTTCTGCGACGTCCCCGCGGCCGCGAGATGTCCCGTGCGGCATACCCTCGGCGGCCCGCCCGGGGCGCTATGGCACGTTGCGCAGCGCCCGCTCCATCTCCTCGGCAAGCGCCGCGTTCGCGTATCTGCCGTCGCCGCGGAGCTGATCGAGCACCTGCCGGCGGCTCGCCGGGTCCTTGTCCTGGCTCATCTTGAGCTTGCAGCGAAAGCGCTCGATCGGCAGGCGGATGCCGAGCGTCCCGCCGGCGAGGTGCGCGCCGAGCTCCTGCTCGAGCGCGAGCGGTCGCTCGACGTGGCGCTCGAAGTGCGCGACGAGCCTGCTCAGCGCGCGCAGGTTCTCCTCGGCGTCGAGGATCTCGGGGACGCCGTAGCAGTGCGCGACGCTGAAGTTCCATGTCGGCACCGGGATCGCCTGCTCGCTGTACCAGCTCGGCGAGATGTAGCCGTGCGGGCCCGCGACGATCAGCAGCAGCTCGCCCGAGCCGAGGCGATGCAGCTCCTCGTCCGGGCGCCCGACGTGGGTCACGACGGCCAGCTCGCGGCTGTCCTCCTCGAGCAGCACCGGGCAGTGCGAGGCGATCAGCTCGCGCTCGCCGCTGCTGACGATCGTCGCCCACGGGTTCTCGCGGATCAGCGCTCGCACGAGCGCCGCGTCGTGGATCTCGTGCGCCGGGCTGTGGCGCATCAGAGCCCGAGCGCGTCCGCGGCCCGCCCCTCGGCGTCCCCGTCGAGCGCGTCCGGCGGGCAGCCGAGCGTGGCCCGCGCGCCGGAGCCCCAGTTGGCGAGCGCCAGGTCGAGCGCCTCGACCGGCACCGTGATCGCCTCCGCGAGCGCCGCCGCGCGGCGCTCGAGCAGCAGCGGATCGCCGATCCCGAACACGCGCTTGGCGGCGAGCGTCGCGGCGTCCTCGGCGCCGCCGGCGCCGGCGAGGTGCAGCGAGTCCGCGCGCAGCTCATACAGCCCGAGCCGTCCGAGCGTGACGAGCAGTTCATAGCGCCCCGTGCGCGCCAGGCCGGGGAGCGCGAGCCGCTCGAACAGCCGCTCGAAGCGTCGCTGCGGCGTCCACGCCGGGTCGCCCACCAACGCCGCCGCCTGGGTCGCCTGCGGGCCGCCCGAGCGCTGCACCCACTGTCGATACGCGAGCAGCGTGGCCGCGCCCCGCGCCGGCTCGTGCGAGCTGCGCGGGCCGAGCGCGACGCCGGCGAGGTCCGGCAGCTCGCCGCCGAAGGGTGCGAGCGCGAGCACCGCGCGGATCGCGGCGAACGGATCCTCGGTGTCCTCTGTCGGCGAGAGGTAGGCGATCAGGAAGCACATCCAGCTCGCCTGCTCGAGATCGCTCGCGGCGAGCGCGCGCGCCTCGCCGTAGAGGCCGGGCGGGTCGCTGCCGAGCATGAGCAGGCGACTGCTCGCGAACCCGATCTCCTGCGCGAGCCGGCGCGCATCGGCCGATGCGCGCACGCCGGGTATGAGCTCTGAGCGATAGCCGTCATCCTCGGCGCGCCCGTCGCGCCGCACGCGCAGACCGCCTGTGCGCTGGGCGCGACCGCGGCCTTCAGCGGCGTGCGAGCGCGTCCGCGCGGTGCCGCTGCGCGGCGGGCGTGCCCCGCTCGGCGCGTGGCCGGGCAGGTCCTTGCTGCAGATCGGACAGCGCTCTAGGAAGCGGTTGTGGCGACAGAAGGTCGGCATAGCGCCGGTGGCTGGAAGCCCTGCTCGCGAGCGCGCTCGGCGCCCTTGTGGCGCTCCTTCGCGAGGGCGTAGAGATAGTCGTCGTAGTCGACCTGGATCGTGTGGCGCTTGGACGCCACGTAGCGCTCGCGCATCGCCGCCTGGTCGGCGCTGATGTCCGCGCGCACCTCCTCGGCCGATGGCAGCTCATAGTCGCCCAGCAGGTAGTCGCCGACCCAGGCGCCCTGTGCCTCGGCGAGCGGCATGATCGCGCCGAGCGGCTGCAGCAGGCCGATGAAGAAGACGTTGGCGATGTCGGGGTGAAAGACACGGCGGAACAGCTCGATGTGGTTGTCCGGCGCGGAGATGAAGTCCTCGTCGAAGAACGGGAAGGAGATCTTGTAGCCGGTGCAGTAGACGACGACGTCCGCCTCGACGCTGCTGCCGTCGACGAAGCTCACGCGTGAGCCGTCGAGCGACTCGATGTTCCCCTTCGGCGTGATCGTGCCGTGCTGGATGCGGTCGAGGATGCGGCCGGAGACGGTCGGATGGGCCTCGCCGAAGCGGTGGTTGGGCTTCGGCAGTCCGTAGCGCTCGGGCGGGCCGGCGTAGCTCGTGATCAGCTGCTGGGTGACGCGCTGGCGCAGCTTGAACGGGATCCGCGGGTTGTTGCGGAGCTGGTCGACCGGTTTGCCGAAGATGTACTTGGGGACGATCCAGACGCCCTGGCGCGCGGCCAGGTAGGTGCGCTCGGCGACGTAGGAGGACTCGACGGCGATGTCCATCGCCGAGTTGCCCATGCCGAGCACGACCACGCGCTTGCCGGCGAAGATCGAGTTGTCGATGTAGGAGTGCGCGTGCATCTGCACGCCCGTGAACGTGTCCGCGCCGGGAAACGCGGGTTCCGGCCAGCGCGCCAGCCAGTGGTGGCCGTTGGCGACGAGCAGCGCCTCATAGCGCCGGCGCTCGCCGCTCTCCAGCTCGACCGTCCAGACGCCGTCCTCGTCGCGGCTGGCGTGCTCGACGCCGGTCTCGAAGGTGATCTGATCGCGAAAGCCGAAATGGTCGACGTATTCATCGAAGTAGGCCGCGATCTGCGTGTGGTGGGGAAAGTCCGGATAGGACTCCGGCATCGGGAAGTCCGTGTACTCCATCCGCGGCCGCGAGGTGTTGATGAACAGGTCGCGGTAGGCGGCCGACATGCCGTTCTTGTTTTCGAACACCCAGTTGCCGCCGACGCGGTCGGACTTCTCAAAGCAGTCGAACGGGATCGCCCGCTCATACAGCGCCTTGGCTGCCGCGATCCCCGAGGAGCCGGCGCCGATCAGGCAGACGCGCGCTGCGGGCTCGACCGCCTCATCGCCGGAATCGCTGCCTCTCGAGAGAATTCCCATCGCCCTATCCTGCCTCAATTCCCGGGCCGACGTGTTGCGGCGGGCCCTCCGGACCCCCATCCGCATCGGCGTGACCGGCGACGCCGGCGTCCTGCGGAGCGAACGCGTCGAGCTCACCGTCGCCCGTCCGCCGTTCGGCGAGAAAGCGCTCGACCATCCGCGCGCACTGGCGCCCCTCGTTGATCGCCCAGACGATCAGCGACTGCCCGCGACGGGCGTCGCCGGCGGCGAACACGCCCGCGACCGAAGTCGTGTACGGCTTGACCGACTTGATGTTGCCGCGCGGGTCCTTGGCGACCCCGAGCTGGTCGAGCAACCCGGGCTCGGGGTGCAGGAAGCCCATCGCCAGCAGCACCAGTTGCGCGGGCAGCTCGCGCTCGGTGCCCGCGAGCGGCGCGAACGGCGGCTCGGCGGCGGCCTGCGCGATCTGCAGCGCCGCCACCGCGCCGCGGCCGTCGTCGCTGAACGCGGTCGTCGTCACCGAGTAGTCCTGCTCGCCGACGCCCTTGCGCTTGACCTCCTCCATCGCGTAGCTGAGGCGGTACTTCAGCGGCCACTGCGGCCACGGCGTGCGCTCATCCGGGCGCTGTGGCGGCGGCTCTGAGAGCAGCTCCAGCTGGACGACCGAGCGGGCGCCCTCGCGCAGCGAGTTGCCGACGCAGTCGGCGCCCGTGTCGCCGCCGCCGATCACAACGACATCCTTGCCCGCGGCCGTGATCTGCGTCTCGATCGCCGGCTGCGCGGTCGTCGGCTCGGGGCCGAACTCGCTCGCCGCCCAGCGGTTGCGCTGGTAGAGGTACTCCATCGCGAAGTGCACGCCGTCGAGCTCGCGGCCGGGGACCGGCAGCTCGCGCGGGACGCGCGAGCCGGTCGCCAGCACGACCGCGTCGAAGCGCGCGCGCAGGTCCTCGACGCTGAGGTCGCTGCCGACCTCGACGCCGCAGCTGATCTCGACGCCCTCGGCGATCAGCTGCTCGACGCGGCGCTGGACGATGTGCTTTTCGATCTTGAAGTCCGGCACGCCGAAGCGCACGAGGCCGCCGACCGCCTCGTCGCGCTCGAACAGCGTCACGCGGTGCCCGGCCCTGCGCAGCTGCTGCGCGGCGGCCATGCCCGCCGGGCCGGAGCCGACGACCGCCACCGCCTGCCCGGTTTCGCGCCGCGGGTGCGGTGGCTGCGGAACGACCCAGCCCTCATCCCACGCACGGTTGATGATCGAGTTCTCGATCTGTTTGATCGTCACCGCGTCGCCCTCGCGGATCTCGAGCACGCAGGCCGCCTCGCACGGCGCCGGGCAGAGGCGCCCGGTGAACTCGGGGAAGTTGTTCGTCGCGTGCAGCTGCGCGATCGCGTCCTTGAAGCGATCACGGTAGACGAGGTCGTTCCAGTCGGGGATCAGGTTCCCGAGCGGACAGCCGTTGTGGCAGAAGGGCACGCCGCAGTCCATGCAGCGCGCACCCTGCTCGCGCAGCTCGCCGACGGGACGCGGCAGCTGAAACTCGCGGTAGTCGTGTGCGCGCTCGAGCGGGTCCCGCTGGGGGACGCCGTGGCGCTCGATCTGCAGGAACCCCCCGAGCTTGCCCATCAGGCGCCGGTCCCGCCGACCACGTCGAGGGAGCGCGGCGCCTGCACCTTGCCGTTCTGGGCCGCGCTCGCCGCGACAGCCTCTTCCTCGGCCATCTCGCGCAGCACGCGCTTGTAGTCGTGCGGCATCACCTTGACGAACGCGCCGCGCGCGAGCAGCTGCTCCCATTCGCCGAGCACGCGCGCCGCCACCGGCGAGTCCGTGCGCCGCCGGTGCTCTTCGATCATCGCGCGCAGCTCGATCGCGTCGGCCTCGCGCGAGCTCATCGAAGCCGACCAGGCCCATGTTGCAGCGCTCCGCGAACGTGCCCTGCTCGTCGAGCACGTAGGCGACGCCGCCGCTCATGCCCGGCCGCGAAGTTGCGGCCCGTCGGGCCGAGCACGACCACGCGCCCGCCGGTCATGTACTCGCAGCCGTGGTCGCCGACGCCCTCGACGACCGCCCACGCGCCGGAGTTGCGCACCGCGAAGCGCTCGCCCGCGAGGCCGCGGAAGAACGCCCTGCCGGCGGTCGCCCCGTACAGCACGGTGTTGCCGACGATCACGTTCTCCTCGGCCTTGAAGTGCTCGCCCATGCCCTCGCGCGGGCGGATCGCGAAGATCCCGCCCGAGAGCCCCTTGCCGGCGTAGTCGTTGGCGTCGCCGCGCAGCGTGAACGTCACACCCGGGCGCGAGCCAGCCGCCGAAGCTCTGCCCGGCCGAGCCCTCGAAGTCGACGCGGATCGAGTCCTCTCGGCGAGCCCGGCCGCGCCGTGGCGCTGGGCGATGTGGCTCGAGAGGATGCCGCCGACGCAGCGGTTGCGGTTGCGGATCGGCGTGCGCCAGCTCGACGCGCTCGCCGCGCTCGAGCGCAGCGCCGCGACTGCTCGATCAGCTCCCAGTCGAGCGCGTCCGCGAGCACCTCCGGCGGCGCTTCGACGCGTCGGCGCGGCGCGTCCGCGGCGAGCTCGATGTGGGTGAGGATGTGGCGTCAGGTCGACGCCGCGCGCCTTCCAGTGGTCGATCGCGGTCGGCAGAGCCGAGCAGGTCGACGCGGCCGATCGCCTCATCGAGCGAGCGCAGGCCGATCGACGCGAGGATCTCGCGCACCTCCTCGGCGACGAAGAAGAAGAAGTTGACGACGTGCTCGGGGGTCCCCTTGAAGCGCTTGCGCAGCTCCGGGTCCTGCGTGGCGATGCCGACCGGGCAGGTGTTCAGGTGGCAGGCGCGCATCATGATGCAGCCGGTCGCGATCAGCGGCGCCGTCGAGAAGCCCATCTCGTCGGCGCCGAGCATCGCCGCGATCACGACGTCGCGGCCGGTCTTCAGCTGGCCGTCGGTCTGCACGATGATGCGCGAGCGCAGGTCGTTGAGCAGCAGCGTCTGCTGCGTCTCGGCCAGGCCGATCTCCCAGGGCACGCCGGCGGCCTGGATCGAGGACAGCGGCGAGGCGCCGGTGCCGCCGTCGTGGCCGGCGATCAGGACGCGGTCGGCGTTCGCCTTGGAGACGCCCGCGGCGACCGTGCCGACGCCGACCTCGGAGACGAGCTTGACCGACACCTGCGCCGACGGGTTCGCGCAGCGCAGGTCGTAGATCAGCTGCTTGAGGTCCTCGATCGAGTAGATGTCGTGGTGCGGCGGCGGCGAGATCAGCCCGACGCCCGGCGTCGTGTGGCGGATCGAGCCGATGTAGGAGTCGACCTTGTGCCCCGGCAGCTGGCCGCCCTCGCCGGGCTTCGCGCCCTGCGCCATCTTGATCTGCAGCTCGTCGGCGTTGACGAGGTAGTGGATCGTCACGCCGAAGCGCCCGGAGGCGACCTGCTTGATCGCCGAGCGCCGGCGGTCGCCGTTGGCGTCGGGGGTGAAGCGCGACGGGGTCCTCCCCGCCCTCGCCCGTGTTCGAGCGCCCGCCGAGCCGGTTCATCGCGATCGCGAGTGTCTCGTGCGCCTCGCGCGAGATCGAGCCGAGGCTCATCGCACCGGTGCAGAAGCGCTTGACGATCTCGCTCGCCGGCTCGACCTCCTCGAGCGCGATCGCGCGCTCCTCGCCCTCGCCGCCGCCGATCTGCAGCAGGCCGCGCAGCGTCGCGCGGCGGGCGGCATCCTCGTTGACGAGCTGTGCGTACTCGCGGTACTTCGCGAACGCCGGGCTGTCGCGCACCGCCGCGTGCGCGGCGCGGTCGCCCTTCAGCGCCGCGCCGATGTCGCCGTTGGCCGAGCGCACGGCGTGCTGGACGAGCGCGATCGTCTCGGGGTTCCACATGTGGTGCTCGCCGTCGCGCCGCCAGGCGTAGACGCCGCCGACGGGCAGCAGCTCGTCCTGCGGCGCCGGGTAGGCGCGCGCGTGGCGCTCGAGCGCCTCGCGCGCGAGCACGTCCGTGCCGATCCCGCCGATACGCGACGCGGTCCCCGTGAAATGCGTGTCGATCAGGTCCCGATCGAGGCCGACCGCCTCGAAGATCTGCGCGCCGCGATAGGACTGGATCGTCGAGATGCCCATCTTCGAGATCGTCTTCAGCAGCCCTTTGCCGATCGCCTTGACGAGGTTCTGCGCGGCCCGCTCGAGGCGCTCGTTGATCTCCTCGCTGGCCGCCCTGGAGCCGGCCGGCTGCTCCGAGTCATCCGCGAGATGCGCCCTTCGACGACCATCTCATCGAGCGTCTCCAGCAGCAGGTAGGGGTTGATCGCGCTCACGCCGTAGCCGATCAGCGTCGCGAAATGGTGCACCTCGCGCGGCTCGCCCGACTCGAGGATGATGCCCGCGCGCAGGCGCGTGCCGGCGAGCACGAGATGGTGCTGAACCGCGGCGACCGCGAGCAGCGCCGGCACCGGCGCGCGGCGCGGGCCGAGCAGGCGGTCGGAGAGGATGATGATGTTGACGCCGGCGGCGATCGCGTCGCGGGCCTGGCTGCAGATGCGGTCGAGCGCCCCGTTCATCCCGGCGGGGCCCTCCGCGACCGGCCAGGTGATGTCGATCGTGCTCGCTTTGTAGACGTCGTGGACGACGTGGCGCAGCGTCTCGAGCTCGCGGTTGAGCAGGATCGGCTGATCGAGCAGCAGCTTGTGGGCGTGCTCTGGGGACTCGTCGAGGAGGTTTCGCTCGTTGCCGAGGCTGGTCGCGAGGCTCATCACGATTTCCTCGCGGATCGGGTCGATCGGCGGATTGGTGACCTGCGCGAACAGCTGCTTGAAGTAGGAGTACAGCGGCGGCGCCTGGTCGGAGAGCACCGCCAGCGCGAGGTCGTTGCCCATCGAGCCGATCGGCTCGGCGCCGTCCAGCGCCATCGGCCGCAGCAGCGTGCGCAGGTCCTCCTGGGAGTAGCCGAAGGCGCGCTGGCGCAGGCGCAGCGGCTGGTCTGAGAGCGTCACCTGGCTGGAGGGCTCGAGCTCGGAGAACGGCACCGCGTTGCGCGCGTACCACTCGCCGTAGGGGCGTCGCGTGGAGACCTCGCGCTTGACCTCCTCGTCCTCGATGATGCGGCCCCGCTCGAGGTCGACGAGGAACAGCTTGCCGGGCTGCAGGCGCCCGAGGCGGCGCACTTCCGCGGGCGGGATGTCGAGCAGCCCCGACTCCGAGCCGAGCACGACATGGCCGTCCGTCGTCTCCACCCAGCGGCCCGGGCGCAGCCCGTTGCGGTCGAGTGTCGCGCCGACGACGCGGCCGTCGGTGAACGCGACCGAGGCCGGCCCGTCCCACGGCTCCATCAGGCAGGAGTGGAACGCGTAGAAGCCCTTCAGGTGCTCCGGCAGGTCGTCGCGGTCGCGGTAGGCCTCGGGGATCATCATCATCGCCGCGTGCGGCAGCGAGCGGCCGGCGAGCATCAGCAGCTCGAGCACGTTGTCGAACGTCGCCGAGTCGGAGTTGCCGGCGCTGACGACCGGCAGGATCCGCTCGAGATCGTCCCCGAACAGCTCGCTGCGCAGCTCCGACTCGCGCGCGCGCATCCAGTTGACGTTGCCCATCACCGTGTTGATCTCGCCGTTGTGGCAGATCACGCGATAGGGATGCGCAAGCTCCCAGCTGGGGAAGGTGTTCGTCGAGAAGCGCGAGTGCACGAGCGCGAGCGCGCTCTTGGTGCGCTCGTCGCGAAGGTCGCTGTAGAACGCCGCCAGCTGGTAGCTGATCAGCATCCCCTTGTAGTTGATCGTCCGCGACGAGCTCGACGCCACGTACAGGCCGCTGTCCTCGGCCTTCAGCTCGCATACCCGCCGGATCACGTACAGCTTGCGCTCGAACGCGTCCTGCGCAGTGCCCTCCGGGTGATCGCCCTCGATGTCGGCGCCGGCGCCGACGAACAGCTGGCGGATCACCGGGCGGCAGGCGCCGGCGACCTGGCCGGTCTCCTGCTCGTTGATCGGCACGTCGCGCCAGCCGAGCAGGCGCTGGCCGACGTCGGCGACGGTCCGCTCCAGCAGCGCCTGCAGGCGCTCGCGCACGGCGGCGTCGGTCGGCAGGAAGCACATCAGCACGCCGTACGCGCCCACCGGCGGCAGCTCGAAGTCGACCTCCGCGCGCAGCAGCTCGTCGGGGATCTGCATGAGGATGCCCGCGCCGTCGCCCGTGCAGGGGTCCGCGCCGGAGGCGCCGCGGTGCTCGAGGTTCTCGAGCGCGGTGATCGCGCGCGAGATCACCTCGTGCGTCGGCCGGTTGTCCAGGCGCGCGACCATGCCGACGCCGCATGCGTCGTGCTCGAAGCGGGGGTCGTAAAGTCCGACGGCCTTTGGCGGCTGCGTGGTGTGCGAGTTCATGGAAGTGCTCCCTTGGGGCGGTGCATCCCGCGCTGGGGTGGAAATCCCGTTGCGGGCATACCCACCGTCGCGCAGGCAGGCGGGCACCTGAGGCGGAGCCCGAAATCGTATCAGCGCAAAGCCCGCGCGAGCCGTCGCGCAGATGAATTTCGTCGACCCTTCAAATCCGCCGAAAACCAGCGCCGGCCGCCGTTCAGGCTCCCTCGCCGCCGCCGGCGGGCATGCCCGGATCGGGCTGCGGATGCTCGCGCAGCGTCTCCTCCTCACCCCACGAGCACAGGCTTGCGCGACCGGGACAGGTCAGGCACAGGCCGCGGTGGGGCCGCGGGCTGACGGCGTAGCTCGTGGCCGCCGCCGCCGCGATCCGCCTACGCGCGTCGCGCTCGAGCCGCTCGCGCTCGCTCGCCGTGTAGCCCGCCGAGACCGGCTCGTGCGGGCGCTCGAGGAACCAGTGGACGATCTCGACCCGCGGCGCGCCGCTGCGCAGAACGGCGAGCGCGTACAGCAGGCGCTGGATCGAGTAGTCGCACTCGGCGAGCTCGGCAAGGTCGACGTCGGGCCCGACGCGGTCGCTCTTGTAGTCGAGCACGAGGGCGCCGCCGTCGCGCTCCTCGGCGAGCAGGTCGATCACGCCGTTGATCAGCGGTCCGCCCGCCTCGAGCGCGAAAGCGAACGGGTGCTCGCGGCGCAGGCGGCTCGCGTCCGCCAGGCGCCGCGCGGGGGCCGCGGCGAGCGCCGCGCCGAGCAGCCGGGCGATCTCCTCGCGCTGCTCGGCATCGACGCGCAGCCCGAGCGCGCGCGCCGTCGCGGCGAGCTCGCGCGCGGGCGGAACGCGCGGCGCGCGGAAGTCGACGTGCTCGAGCAGCGTATGCACGAGCGTGCCCCGCGCGCGTGCGTCGAGCGGCGCTCCGTGCCCGCCGCCGCGAACGGCGCTGCGATCCTCGCCGAGACCGAGCACGCGCTCCAGGTAGTAGCGGTAGCCGCAGCGCTCGAGCTCGCTCAGCGACGAGTAGCTCAGCGTCGCCGGCGCCCCCTCCGGCTGTTTCACCGGCGCCGCACCCGTGCCGCGCCGGTGCGGCGCGGCACCGCGCTCGAGCGTGCCTTCGCCCTGCAGATAGGCCGGCACGGGCGGCGCCTCGACCGACATCGAGCCGCGCGCCAGCACCTCCCCGGCGACGGCCGCGCTGCTGATCCGCAGCCGCACCCGCGCGGCGCGGACCGCGAGATCGCACACCGCCGGGCGCCCGGCGAGCGCGAGCTCGGCGATCTCGCTCGACAGTGCGGGGCCCAGCCACGAGATCATCGTGCCCGCGCGGCTCGGATCGGGCCAGCGCTCGAGCTCGACCGCGCCGCTCAGCAGCAGGCGCTCGCGCGCGCGCGTCATCGCGACGTAGAGGATCCGTTCCTCCTCCTCGGCTTCGGCCTGCTTGCGCTCCGCGGCCAGCTCGGCGTAGTCGAGCGCAGGGCTCGCCTTGGCGCCGTCGAGGCGCAGCAGCGAGAGGCCGAGGCGCTCGCCGTCGACGAGCAGATCGGGCTGGCGATTGTTGATCGCGCGCCCGAGGTCGGCGACGCACACGACCGGAAACTCGAGGCCCTTGGCCGCGTGGATGCTCATCAGGCGGACCGCGTCCGGCTCGACGCCTTCGACCGGCGCGTCGGACTCGCGTGTCCCACCGGCCCCCTGCAGATGCGCGGCATGGTCGAGGAAGCCGCGCAGGTCGCGGCCCTCGCCCGCTTCAAAGCGTCGTGCCAGGCGCAACAGCTTGTGCACGTTTGCCAGCCGCCGCTCGCCCCACTCCAACGCGAGCACCTGCTCGCGGTAACCGCCGGCGTCGATCGCGCGCTCGATCAGCTCGGAGATCGCGCGCCGCGAGACGCCGCGGCGCTCGCTCGCAAGCCACTCGCAGAACGTGACGAGCGCGCCGCGCTCCTGCTCGGAGAGCGCGTCGAGCAGCTGCTCCTCGGGCGCTCGCAGGATCGTCTCCCAGGCGCCGATGCCCGCCTCGCGGGCGGCGGCCGCAAGCAGCGCGAGGGCGTCGCGCGAGATGCCGACGAGCGGCGAGGCGAGCGTGCCGTACAGCGCCTCCTCGTCGAGCGGGTTGGCGAGCACGCGCAGATATGCGAGCAGATCGCCGATCTGCTGGTGTGCCCAGAAGCCGCCCGCCGCGGCCAGCGTGCGGAGCCCGCGCAGCTGCAGCGCGCGCTCGTACACCTCGAGGTCGCCGCCCGCGCGCAGCAGCACGACGACCTCGCCTGCGCGGACGCCGCCGCCGTCGATCAGCTCGCCGATGCGCTGCGCGAGCAGGCGCGCCTCCGCCTGGCGCCAGAGCGTCGCCGGCGGCAGCCCCGCTGCGATCTCCGCGGCGAGCTCCTCATCATCCTCCCAGCCGCTCCTGGCGCTCAGCAGCAGCTCGACGCAAGGCTCCGGTGCGACGTGATCCGCGAACGTCAGCTGCGCCCCGGCCGTCGCGGCGACGGAGACCTCGCCGTCCTCCGCGGCTCGCGCCGCGAGCAGGGGAGCGAAGTCCTCGAAGCGCTCGCCGAAGACCGCGTTGACGACCTCGAGCAGCTCCGGCACGCTGCGGAAGTTGCGCCGCAGCGAGAGGCTGCCGCCGCGCTCGGCGAGGGCAGCGCGGCGCGCGCGGAACAGCCCGACCTCGGCATGGCGGAAGCCGTAGATCGACTGGAACTCGTCACCGACCGTGAACAGGTTGCCGCGCTCGAGCGCCGCGAGGATGCCGAGCTGGCGGGGATTGGTGTCCTGGAACTCGTCGACCATCAGCAGCGCAAAGCGCTCGGAGGAGCTGCGGCGCACGTCCGCGTGCTCCTCGAGCAGGCCGCGCGCGCGCAGCTCGAGGTCGTCGAAGTCGACCGCGCCGCGCTGTTGCTTGAGCCCCTCATAGGCCTCGCCGAAGCCGGCGAGCAGCTCGTCGAGCAGCGCACATACGGCGGCCGCGTCGCCCGCGTCGCGCTCGGCGCCGGGCTCGAGGACGACCGGCGGCAGGCGCGGCAGGCGCTGCCCGCGGCTGCGCAGGCGCGCGTGCACCCCTTCGATCATCGCCTGCACGCGATCGATGTTGTACGCGGCGATCAGGTCGACCGCCGGCGGGCGCTCGCCCTCCAGGAAGGAGCCGATCGCCGCCGTGAACGCCTGCTCGCGCAGTCTGCCGGCGAGGCCCTCGTCGAGGATCGTGAAGTCCGGATCGAGGCCGGCCGGCAGGGGGTGCGAGCGCAGCAGGCGGGCGCAGAAGCCGTGGAACGTCCCCACCGACGCCGCCTCGGCGTCGCGTGCCGCCTCACGCTCGCCGAGCGACAGCAGCCGCGCGCGCACACGCTCGCGCAGCTCGCCCGCGGCACGCTCGGTGAACGTGATCGCGAGGATCCTGCCCGGCGCGATCCCGTCCTCGAGGATCGCGCGCACGAAGCGCTCGACGAGCACCGAGGTCTTGCCGCTCCCGGCGGCCGCCGAGAGCAGCAGCGGCTCGCTCCTGCGCACAACCGGCTGCTCCTGCTCGTCGGTGAGGGCGGGCGCGGGGCCGGCGTCCGCGTCGAGCGCGCCCATCAGCGCTCGCAGCGGCAGATCGTCGGGAACTCGCAGCCGCCGCCGTAGCCGCAGCTGCGCGGCCTGGAGGCGATCTCGCCGCGCGCCGCCTCGGCGACCGCCGCGCGCGCGAGCGCGATCGTCTCCTCGAGCAGCGCCTCGACCTCGTCGTGCTCGCGCGCGTCGCCGCGGACACAGCCGAGCTGCACGTTGCTGTCCTCGTCGAGCAGCCCGCGCGCCCGCGGGTCGCTTCCGCTGAGCGGCTGGTAGAAGCCGCCGACGACCGTCAGCCCGAGCAGCTCTGCGACCGCGCGCATGTACAGGGCCATCTGCACCCGGCCCTCGCCGACCCACTTCGCGGGCGGCGGCGCGTAGCCGCTCTTGTAGTCGTAGACCACCGCCTCGCCGCCGGCGCCGACGTCGACACGGTCGATGCGGCCGCGCAGCCACGACCCGGGCGTGAATTCGAATGGGGGCAGGGCGCTCTGCTCGCCGCGCCCTTCACCCGCCTCGATCCCGAAGCCGACCTCGAGGAACGTCGGCTCGAGTGGACTGTCGGCCTCGGCGGCGTGGGCGAGATAGCGCTCGAGATCGGCGCGCAGCCGCCTGCGCACGCCGGGGCGCCGCTCCGGCGCGACCGACAGGCGGTACTCGGCCTCGTTGCGCTCGAGCGCCTCGCGCAGCAGCCGCCGCGCGAGCGGCAGAACGGCGTGGCTGACGCGCGCCGAGCCCGTCTCGGCGCGCAGAGCCTCGAGCGTGTCGTTGAGCGCCGCGTGTGCGAGGCCGCCGCGCGCGAGCGGCTCGGGTTCCGGGTCGAACGCGTCCGGGCGCAGGACGTTCTGCACGAACCAGCGCATCGGGCAGCGGATCCAGCCCTCCAGCGACGACGCCGACCAGGGCCGCTCGCGCAGCGTCGCGAGCACCTGCCGATCGGCGAGCACGGCGACGCCGCGCTCGCGCCGGTCGGCCGCGGGCGCGCGCTGCTCCGCCGGCTCAACCGCGCCGAGCGGCCGGCGCAGCCGCTGCTCGCCGAGCGTCGCCTCGAACAGATCGCAGACGTCGTCGACGAACAGCGAGCGGGCGGTCGGCTCGCCGTCGTCGTCGGCGACGTGCCAGCTCAGCACGAGCAGCTCCTGCGGGCGCGAAACGGCCGCGTACAGCAGGTAGCGCTCGGCCGCCAGCGGATCGGTCGGCTCTCCGATCAGCAGCCCCGACGTTTCCGCCAGGCGCCGGCGCTCGTCGTCGCCGAGCAGCGCGTGCGGACGCGCGCGTGCCGGAAACACGTTCTCCTGCAGGGCGCACACGAACAGGGCCCGGACGCGCCGCGCGCGCAGCGCGAGCGGATCGAGCACGGCGACCGCGCCGGGACTCGGGCGCGTGCCGCCGAACACCTCGACGCGCTCGAGCGCGCGCGCCAGCTCGGCTCCGTCCGCCGGCACGAGCTCGGGCGCGGAGCTCGCGAGCTCGCGCAGTTCGGCCAGCGCAGCGCGTCCGGCCGACAGCGCGCGCGCCTCGTCGAGCTCGGCCTCCTCGAGCACGCTCGCGGTGGCGCGCCGGGGCGCCGCGAACAGCCATTGCAGCTCGCGCGCGGCGCGGTCGATCAGCGCCGCGGGACCGCGCGCAGCGGCCTCGGCGAGCTGATCGATGCCCTCCAGCGGCCAGTGGCGCTGCTCCCACAGGGCACGCGCGTCGGCCGCGCCGCGCGCGCCGCTGCGGCGTACCCGGATCTCGAGCGAGTCGGCCAGCTCGGGGCGCGTGAGCAACCCCGGCGCGCGCAGCCACGCGAGCAGGTCGGCGGAGCCGCCGCCCGCGCCGGGGAGGCAGCGCAGCAGCCCGATCAGCGCGCGCCCGATCGCGGTGTCGCCGAGGTAGCGGCGCCGCTCGAGCGCAAACGGCACGCCGGCCGCGGCGAACACCTCTTCGAGCAGCTCCGCGCTCGCCGCCGGCGCACGCAGCACAACGGCGATCTCGTGCGGCGCCATCCCCTCGCCCAGCAGCACCGCGATCTCGCGCGCGACGAGCTCGAGCTCGGCGCGCTCGCCGCCACCCTCGAGCAGGCGCAGCGCGCCCGCCGCCTCGACGCGTCCCCCGGCGGTCTCGAACAGCGACCGCTCGAGATGCGCGAGCGCCTCGCGCGCGGCGGGCGCGTAATGCTCGGCCTGGGCGCCGAGCTCGCGGTGCTCATCGGCGAGCGGCTGCAGCTGTGCGAACGTCGATGCGCGGCCCGCGAACGCGACGCGCCCGGGCTCGTAGGTCAGCGATACGGTCACCGCGGCGCCGACGACGCGACCGAGCGTCTCGATCGCGTCGATCTGCAGCGGCGTGAGGTCATCGAAGCCGTAGAACGCGACGGGCGTCCGCCCCCACAGCGCCGGGCTGCGGCGCAGGTGGTCGAGCGCGAGCACGGCGAGCTGCTCGGCGTCGACGCGGCCGATGCGCCCGAGCTCGCGGTCGTAGTCGGCGAACAGCCGGCCGAGCTCCTCGCGCGCGGACGCCGCGCCGTCCTCGGCCAACCAGCGCGCGAGCGCCTGCGCGAAGCGCGCGGGGCTCACACGCCGCACGCGCAGCTCTGCCAGCAGCGCGCCGAGCGCGCGCACCAGGCCCGGCGAGGCACGCGCCTCGCGCGGCGCCGCGTCGGCCGGCAGCAGCCGCGCGGCGAGCGCCGCGATCAGCCGCTCCCGCACGATCGGGCCGAGCAGCCGCTCACTGACGCCGGCGCGCCGCACCGCCTCCTCGATCAGGCCGTCGAAGCGGGCGACGCGCACGCCCAGGGCGGCGCCGTCGCCGGCGAGCTCGCGCAGGTAGTGCTCGGCGTCGGTCCGCGTCGGCACGATCAGCAGCGGCTCTGCGCCGTGGGCGAGGCCGCGGCGCACGGCGTCGAGCACGATCTGCGCCTTGCCGGCGTTGGCCGGCCCGGTGACGAGCGTTATCCCCATCGGCGCCCATCCTGGCGCACGGTCAAGACGCGCCCGCGCGGCCAGGCGCTAGGCGGCGCTGCGCTGACGGGGGCGGCCTTTGCCGGCTTTCGCCGGCGCGCTCCCCTCGAGCACCTCTGCGGCGCCGTCGCTCTCGGCGTCCGGCGGCTTGGCGCCCTCCTTCGCCCACAGCTCGTCGAACTCGACGCGCCATTTGCCCTCCTCGGTCTGCGCGAGCGCGAGGTGGGCGCGGAAGCTGCGGCCGCTGCGGCCGCGGAAGCCCGTCACCGCCTGCGCGGTGAAGCCGGTCCTGATCAGCTCGCGGGCGATCGCCAGCGGCAGCGTCTTGCCGGCTTTCGCCTTCCAGATCACGAACCCGCAGCCCGGATCGTCGCGCGCCCAGCAGGAGTAGCCCTTGCGGTTCTCGACGATCTCGTGGCCGCAGACGGGGCACGGCCCGAGCCGCGCCCGCGGGATGCGCACGTCTTTGAGCGTCTCGTCGAGCTCCTTGACCGTCTCGCGGGCGAAGCCTGCGATGTCGCTCATGAACTGTTTGCGCGAATCCTCGCCGCGCTCGATCTTGCCGAGCCGCTGCTCCCAGCTGCCGGTCAGGCCGGGCGAGGTGAGGGCGTGCTCGTTCAGCAGGCGGATCACGTTCAGGCCCTTCTCGGTGGCCACCAGCGCGCGCCCGTCGCGCTCGATGTAGCCGACGGTGATCAGGCGCTCGATGATCGCCGCGCGCGTCGCCGGCGTGCCGATCCCCGACTCCTTCATCGTCTCGCGCAGCTCGTCGTCCTCGACGAGCTTGCCCGCCGTCTCCATCGCGCCGAGCAGCGACGCGTCGCTGTAGCGCCGCGGCGGTTTCGTTTCCTTGCGCTCGCTCGCGATCTCACGCGTCCGGACGTGCTCGTCCTGGACGAGCCGCGGCAGCTGCTGGTCGGTCTCCTCCTCATCGCCGCGGGCGTCGAGTTCCGCCGCCCTCGCCTCGTCGGAGACCTCTTCATAGACCCCGCGCCAGCCCGGCACCTGCAGGACTTTCCCGCGCGTGCGGAACACATGGCCGGCGCCCTCGCCCGCGTCCGCCGGCGCGACCGTCGTCTCGATGCGCGTGTTCTCGAACACCGCCTCGGGATGGAACACGGCGAGGAAGCGCCGCACCGCCATGTCGTAGACGCGGCGGTCATCAGAGCCCATTTTCTCGAGGTTGTGCTCGGAGCGGGTCGGGATGATCGCGTGGTGGTCGGTGACCTTCTCGTCGTTGACGACCCTGCCGAGCGGCAGCACGTCGAGCCCGACCACGTACGCGGCTCCCTTGCTGTACTCGCTGTGCGCACCGACGAGCTCGGCGATCGGCTTGATCTCCTCGACCATG
Organism: uncultured Solirubrobacteraceae bacterium; assembly: GCA_963822245.1. GTDB lineage: Bacteria > Actinomycetota > Thermoleophilia > Solirubrobacterales > Solirubrobacteraceae > Palsa-744. The sequence goes on along the minus strand of CAWGGR010000002.1, from coordinate 133,612 downwards.
TCGCTCGTCAGGTAGCGCGAACTGGTGCGCGGGTAGGTCAGCGCCTTGTGCTCCTCATACAGGCGCTGCGCCGCCGCGAGCGTCCGTTTCGCGGAGAAGCCGTAGCGGTTGTTCGCCTCGCGCTGCAGCGTCGTCAGGTCATAGAGCATCGGCGCTTTCTCGCGCTGCTCTTTCTTCTCGAGCTTGGTGATCGTCCCCGGCCGGCCCTCGCACGCGGCGACGATCGCGAGCGCCTCCTGCTCGGTGCCGACGCGCGGGCCCCTGGTGTTGCCGGGGCTGCCCGCCGGCGCCTGGTAGTGCCCGACGTAGACACGCTCGGCGCTGCCCGACTCGCCGTTGGCGGCGAACGTCGCGTCGACGAGCCAGTAGGGCTCGGGCGTGAACGCCTTGATCTCCTCCTCGCGGCGGGCGACGATCGCGAGCGTCGGCGTCTGCACGCGTCCCAGCGAGACCGCGCCGTCGAAGGAGCTGCGCAGGCGGATCGTCGCCGCGCGTGTCGCGTTCATGCCGACGATCCAGTCGGCCTCCGAGCGCGAGCGCGCGGCCTGCTCGAGCAGCTCGAACTCGGCGGCCGGCCGCAGCGCGCCGAGCGCCTCCTTCATCGCCGCGTTCGTCATCGATTTCAGCCACAGCCGCTTGACGGGCTTCTTGCCCTTCGCCTTCTCGAACAGGTACGCGAAGATCAGCTCGCCCTCGCGGCCGGCGTCGCAGGCGTTGACGACCTCCTCGATGTCGTCGCGACCGAGCTGTTTGGTGACGACGGTCATCTGCTTGCGCGAGCGCTCATCGCGCACGACGAGTTTGAAGTGCTCGGGCACGATCGGCAGGTCGCCCATCCGCCAGCTCTTGTATTTCGCGTCGTACGCCTCCGGTTCGGCGAGCTGCACGAGGTGCCCGACGGCCCACGTGATCACGTCCTCGGGACCCTCGAGGAAGCCCTCCTGCTTCTTGAACGGCCCCTTCAGCACGCGCGCCAGGTCCTGCCCCACGGAGGGCTTCTCGGCGATCAGCAGCGTCTTCGGCATGGCGGTCAGCGTAGCGGGTGGTGTTTGGGAGGTTGGCGGCGGCGCGCCGCCTGCTCCGCCGGCGGGCCCGCGCTCATCCGTCCGTGCACGGCTGCGTGCTGACCGCCCCGGCCGCGGGCCCGCGTGCTTTCGCCTCGCCCAGCAGCGTCGCGACGGTCGCGTCGGCGACGCCGTAGCCGCCGCGCGGCTGATGTCCGATCGTCGCCGCGAAGACCGTCGTCAGCACGCGCCCGTCGACATCGACGAGCGGACCGCCGGAGTTCCCCGGCCGCACGAGGCCGCGCAGCGGCGTCAGCAGCCGCGACACCGGGCCGTGCCCGTACGCGTCCTGGGTGAGCACCGTCTGCGTCCGCCCGATGCGGCCGGGCTGCACGTCGAACGGCCCGTTCTCCGGATAGCCGAGAATCGCCCCCGGCGTGCCGGAGTCGGCGCTCGGCGCAAGCGTCAGCGCCGGCAGGCCGAGGTCGGGGACGCGCAGCACGGCGATGTCGTCGGTCGGATCGAACTCGAGCGCCTGCGCAGGCAGGCTCGGTGACCGCCCGCCGACCTCCACGGTCGTGTCCTGCTCGCCGGCGACGACGTGCGCGTTGGTCACGACGATGTCCGGCCCCGCGACCCAGCCGGAGCCCTCGATCGCAAGACCGCAGGCGGTGCCGTCGACGCGCACGACGCTGCGCGCGGCGCGCGCGACGGCGGGCGTGTGCGCGATCCGCGGCTCAGGCGCGGCGACGTTCGCCGCGGGGCCGGTGATCGACGGCAGCGGGTCGAGCCGCGCGAGCGCGTTGAGGATCCCGCCCGAGGGCGGCAGCACCTCGTTCAGCGTGCGCAGGATCGCCGAGCGCTGGATATCGAGCCGCAGCTGGTTCTGGCCGGGTGTCTGCGCGGCCACTGCCGCGGCGATCCAGACGATCGCGAGCCCGAGCGCGGCCGACAGGAAGGCCCCGAGCAGCCCGTCGAGCAGGCCCATGCCGGGGACGACGAGGACGCGCCGCAGTCTGAAGCCGATGCCCTCCAGGCGGCTCGCGAGGATCGCGCCGGCGAACAGCGCGCCGACGAGCCCGAACGCCGGCGCGTACGGCGAGGCGGCGCCCTGCGGAAGCAGAAGAGGACCCAGGCGAGTCCCGAGGAATGCACCGAGGGCGAACCCTCCGAACGACAGCACGCCCACGATGAACCCCTGCCGGAAGCCGAAAACGGCGAGGATGCACGCGAACGCGACGATGATCCAGTCAAGCGGCGTCACCTGCCATGTTCTACAAGCTCCGTGACTGAGAACCATGAGCACCACAACCAGCGGCTGCGGCGAGCGCGTCCGGTGCTCGCGCTCGCCGGCGTCGCGTTCGTGCTCGGCGCGGTCCTCGGCGCCCACCACGCGCGCTCCCCGGCGGACACGCTCGCCGATCGGTTCGTCTCCTCCTGGACCCACGGCGACTACGCGAGCATGTACGGCGACCTCGACCGGGCTTCGCGGCGACGGATCTCGATCGGCGAATTTGCGAGCGACTACGAGCAGGCGCTGAGGACGGCGACGGCGACGGCGACGGCTGTCACCGGCGCGGCGCACGACGGCGGCGGCGGCGAAGTGTCCGTGCCGGTGCGCGTGCACACGCGCCTGTTCGGCACGCTGGCGCTGCCGTTCACGATCAGGATCGGCCATGAAGCCGGCTCCGGCCCGCTGATCGCGTGGTCGCGCTCGCTCACGTTTCCGGGGCTGCGCCCCGGCGAGGCGCTCTCGCGCGTGACGGCGCTGCCGCGCCGCGCGACGCTGCTCGCGCGCGACGGCAGCGTCCTCGCCGAAAGCCCGCCGGACCCAGCCGGCGCGGGCGAAGCGACCCGCAGCTCGCCGCTCGGCGAAGTCGCAAGCTCGGTGCTGGGGAGCGTCGGGCCGGTGCCGAGCGCGCGCCGGGAAAGCCTCGAAGCGCAGGGCGTCCCCGCGAGCGCGAGCGTCGGCGTCAGCGGCCTCGAGCTGGCCCTCGATGAACGTCTGCGCGGCACGCCCGGCGGCGAGCTGCTGGCCGGGCAGCGCGTCCTCGCCTACGCCCGCGCGCGGCCGGCGGCGCCGGTGCGCAGCACGGTCTCAGCGGCCGTCCAGCAGGCGGCCGTGACCGCGCTCGGCGGCCAGCTCGGCGGCATCGTCGCGCTGCAGCCCGCGACCGGGCAGATCCTCGCGGTCGCCGGGATCGGCCTCGACGGCCTGCAGCCGCCGGGCTCGACGTTCAAGATGATCACGCTGACCGGGGTGCTGCAGGCGGCGATCGCGAACCCGCACACGGTGTTTCCGTATGCGACGTATGCGACGCTCGACGGGGTCAAGCTGAACAACGCCAACGGCGAGGAATGCGGCGGCACGCTGGAACTCGCGTTCGCCGTCTCGTGCAACTCTGTCTTCACGCCGCTCGGAGTGAAGCTCGGCGCGCCGCGCCTGGTCGCGACCGCGGAAGCGTTCGGCTTCAATCATTCGCCCGGCGTCGCCGGCGCCGCCGAGAGCACGCTCCCCGCGGCGAGCGACATCCAGGGCGAACTGGACGTCGGCTCGACCGCGATCGGGCAGGGCGAGGTGCTCGCGACGCCGCTGCAGATGGCGACCGTCGCCGCGACGATCGCCGACGGCGGGCGCCGTCCGACGCCGACGTTCCTCGTCGCTCCCGCCTCGAGCGCGGCGACGCGCGCGATGAGCGCATCCGTGGCGCGAACCGTGCGCAGGCTGATGATCGGCGTCGTCCGCGAGGGCACCGGCACCGCCGCGGCGATCCCCGGGGTGACGGTCGCCGGCAAGACCGGCACGGCCGAACTGAAGTCCGCGTGCACGGGCTCGGCGCCCGCGAGCTCCCCGGAAGCGGGCGCGGAACCGGCCGCCGAAAGCTGTGCGGGCGGCGAAAGCGAAGCGAGCAACACCGACGCCTGGTTCGCCGCGTTCGCGCCGGCGCTGCATCCGCGCATCGCCGTCTGTGTGCTGCTCGTCAAAGACGGCGCCGGCGGCGATACCGCGGCGCCGGTCGCCCGCGCGGTGCTCGAAGCCGGGCTGCGCGCGAGCCGCTAGCGCGGCTAGACGTCGAGCTCGGCCGAGGCGCTGTCGCCGGGGTTCGTCGGATCGGTGATCTTCAACTCGAGCGGACGATTGTCGAGCGAGACGATTTTGATCTTGAACAGCAGCAGCTGGCCGGTCGTCGGGCCGAAGTACGCGGTCGTGTCCGGCTCCGGCAGCTGGCCTTTCGCCGGCACCGTGCCGGCGCGATACGCGTAGCGGTTGGATTCGGCGTGTTCGAGCGGCGTGTAGGTGTTGCCCTGGGTGTCCGTGACCGTGAAGCTGTCGGAGGCCGGCAGCGGCTGTTCGGTGTTGTTGTAGACCTGGATGAAGACCCCGAACCACTCTTCGCCGGGGCCGAGCGTGCTGTCGGCCGGGCTCAGCCCTTCGATGTAGCCCTCGTCCTCGGAGTTGTACGGGTTCAGCTCGCGCGAGAGCTGCACCTCGTAGATCAGCGAGCCGACGTTCAGGTACGGGGCGTTGACTCCCGACTCACCGGCATAGGTGCCGGTGCTGACGTGCTCCTTTGAATTGCCGCACGCGCCGAGCGCCACGACCGCGAGCAGGGCGGGCAGGACCAGGAGGAGCTTGCGCAGGCGGCTGAACATGCGACGCGGCAGTCTATCCGGCGGCGACCGTGACGCGATGCCCACGGCCCTCCCCGCGCTCGAGGATGCTGCGCAGGCGGCGCATCGCGCGGCGGTTCTTGCGCCGCAGCCACGAGCGCGCACCGAGGCCCTCGAGCAGCCGGTCCGACAGCGTCGCGGGCGCCGTCTGCAGCGTGAAGCGCACGCGCGTCGCGCCGGCCGAGGCGGGCGCGAGATCGTACGTCCCGAGCGTGCGGATGCGGTTGTTCTTGCCGGTCCGCCCGACCTCGACGATGCGGTGCGGGTACTCGACCTCGGCGAACGTCACGTCGCCCCAGCTGAAGCGGTTGCCGGGAGCCTTCACGCGGAAGCGCGCGCCCGCGCCCAGACCGACCGAATCGATCCTCGTGAGATGCCAGTCGACGAGGTAGTGGTCGGTGAACTCGGGGTGGTTGGCGATGTCCTGGAGGTAGTCGAAGACCAGCTCGCGCGGGGCGGATACGACGATGGATACGGTGAACGGGTCCACGGCGAGCGCAAGTCTAATGCCCGGAGTCCCCGGGGGTGTCGGCGCTCGGCGCAGCTCGCGCGTGCTCCCGGGCGACGTGGCCGGCGGCTCAGGCGGCGCGCGCGGTCAGGCGCACCGCGAGACCGTGCTCACAGTGCCTGACGATCTCGCTGGAGACCGGTGCCTGGCGGCGCAGCGGACGGCAGAGCTCGCAGACCATCCGCTGGCGGCGTCCGCCCAGCAGGTGGATCTCCTCGCCGACCAGCGGCGTGCGGCCGCAGTCCGCGCAGCAGCTCCGGTCGGCCTCCAGCGCGCCGACGCCGCGGCGCAGCAGAAGCCGCTCCAGCTGCTCGACATGACCGTTTGCGAAAGACATCGTGTGTCGGCTTTCGCCGTCCCCGCGGCGGCTCCTTCAAGAGCGCCGGCGTGGGCGGGATCGTTCGTTTGCGCGGGCGCTGCGGCGGGTAGTCTCACCCCCGGACGGCGTCTCCGCGACCGCGCGCCCGCGACTGCTAGATTTCACTATCCGGAACGGGCGCGCGGCTGCCAGGATTGTTATGATCGCCACAAGATTCCCCCGGCGAGGGAGCGCCCCCTTGGCAGCTGCGAGAGAGCGGAGGAGCACATCATGGGTTCACTTACTTCGGGAACAGTCGCCGGCGCGGGCTCCTTCAACTGCGAGCGCTGCGGCTACACGCTCACCCTCGATGCGAACGACGCCCTCAGCGTCTGTCCCGGGTGCGGCGGCGAAGAGTTCGTGCGCGCCTCCCTGTTCAGCACCGAGCGCATCGCCGCCGAGGACGGCGCCGAGGACGTCAAAGCGGCGCTGATCGAGCCCGCCTCGCCCGACCGGGCCGCGCACCTGGAGCGGGCGCGCACGCAGATCGAGCAGCCGGGCGACTATCTCTACTACGAGGAGGGCAACGAGCTGCGGACCGTCGCGCTGACGCGCGAGTGGACACGCATCGGGCGCAGCCTCGCCGCCGACGTACGCTTCGACGACCCCACGGTCTCGCGCCGCCACGCGCTGATCGTGCGCCATCCCGACGGCGTGCGCCTGCTCGACGACCGCAGCCTCAACGGCGTCTTTGTCAACGGCGCGCGCGTCGACGGCAAGGTGCTCCAGGACGGCGATGAGATCATCGTCGGCCGCTACCGGCTGTCGTTCGTGAGGGTCGCCGCGCAGGCCCGCAGCGGCGACACCGGCCAGCCGCCGGCGCGCTCCGTCGGCTGAAGCCGCGGCGCCGATCCACCGCCGCCGCGCCTCGTCGCGGCCCGCCGCGTAGTATCGCGCCATGACCCACACGATCGCGGTGCTCTCGCAGAAGGGAGGTACCGGCAAGACGACGACGGTGCGCACCCTCACCGACGTCCTGCGCCGCAGCGGAACGCGCACGCTGGCGGTCGATCTCGACCCGCAGGGGAACCTCTCGGACTACTTCGACCTCCCCACCGACGTCGAGCCGACGATCGCCGACGTGCTCGCCGGCCGCGCCGCCGCCGCGGAGGCGATCCACGACGACATCATCCCGGCCAACCTCAGCCTCGCCGAGGCCGAGCTGATGCTCGGGGGCAAGATGGGCCGCGAGCTGACGCTCCGCAAAGCGCTCGCGCCGGCGATCGCGGACTACGACCTCGTCCTGATCGACTGCCCGCCGTCGCTCGGGCTGCTGACGATCAACGGCCTCGTCGCCGCCGACAGCGCGCTGATCACGGCCGAGGCGCAGTACTTCGCGCTGCAGGGCGTCGAGCAGGCGATCGAGGTCGTCGAGCTCGCGCGCCAGAGCCTCAACCCCCAGCTCGCGCTGCTGGGCGTGCTGCTGAACCTCGCCGACATGCGCACGGTGCACTCGCGCGAGGCCCTCGCCTCGCTGCAGGAGCGCTTCGGCGAGCAGGTCTTCGCGACCGTCATCCGCGCGTCGATCGCCTACGCCGAGTCGGCCGAGCAGGCCCGCTCGATCCTCGAGCACCGCCCCGATCTCGGCGCTGACTACCTCGCGCTCGCCGACGAAGTGCTCGAGCGGCTGCCCGCGTTCGCGGACGCGCGCAAGCGGCTCAAGAAGATCGCCTAGCGGCGAGCACCGCGCTACAGCTCGCGCACGTACGCGCCCTGCGGTTCGAAGGAGACCCGCAGCAGGCTCGCCCAGCCCTCCAGCTCGGGTGCGAGCGCCGCGGCGACGGCGCCGGTCTGCTCGTAGAAGCACCAGACGAGCACCGTCGGCCCGGCGCCGGAGATGCTCGCGCCGAGCGCGCCGAGCTCGCGTGCGCGCTTGAGCAGCTCGAATGAGCGCGGGAACAGGTGCGCGCGGCGCTGCTGGTGGAGACGGTCGTCGAGCCCCTGCGCGAGCAGATCCCAGTCGCCGCGCGCGAGGCCGAGCGTCAGCAGCGCGGCGTGCGCGACGTTGAAGACGGCCTCTCCGATCGGCACCTCGGCGGGCAGGGCCGCGCGCGCAGCGCGCGTGCGCACCGCCTGCTCGGGGACGACCGCGAGCGCCTCGAGGCCCGTCGGCGGGTCCAGCCGCGCGGCGCGCCCCTGTGAGCAGATCACGAAGCCGCCGGACAGCGCCGCGGCGACGTTGTCGGGATGCCCCTCGAGCTCGGTCGCGAGGCCGAGCAGGTCGGCGTCGAGCTCGAACATGTGATCGGCCGCCATCAGGCCTGCGACGATCGCCGCGGCACTCGATCCGAGGCCGCCCGAGAGCGGGATCTCCGAGCGGATCGTGAACGTGAAGCCGTCGGCCGGATGCAGTCGCTCGAACGCGCGCACGCAGAGGTTCTCGCGGCCGGTCGCGACCGGCAGGTCGGTCTCGACGGCGAACTCGCCCGTCTCGAGGACCTCGACCTCGAGGTGCAGCGCCAGCGCCGCCGCCAGGCAGTCGAAACCCGGGCCGAGGTTCGCCGAGGACGCCGGCACGCGCACGACGCGCCTACGGATCACCCAGGACCGCTTCCTCGATCGCGGCCGTCTCGGCGACGCACGAGATGATCATGCCGTCGTTGTTGGCGATCGCGGTCTCCGGGTCCTTCAGGCCACGGCCCGTGAGCACGCACGCGACCTGCTCGGCGCCGCCGGCGCCGTACTTCAGGAGCCCGGCCACCGACGCCGCCGAGGCGGGCTCGCAGAACATCCCTTCGCGCGAGGCGAGCAGCTGGTAGGCCGCGAGAATCTCCGTGTCGCTGACCGTCCTGATCGCTCCGCGCGAGTCGGTCGCCGCAGCCATCGCGTCCTCCCAGCGCACGGGGTTGCCGATGCGGATCGCGCTGGCGACCGTTTCGGGGTGCTCGATGACTTTGCCCTCGACCAGCGGCGCAGCACCCTCGGCCTGAAAGCCGAACAGTTTCGGCGCCGCGCCCATCTCCTGAAAGCCGCGCCAGTAGGAGGTGATGTTGCCGGCGTTGCCGACCGGGATGAAGAGCGCTTCGAGGCCCCCTTCGAGGCCCTCGTGGATCTCGAACGCGGAGGTCTTCTGGCCTTCGATGCGGAAGTTGTTGACCGAGTTGACGAGCGCGATCGGGTGCGTGTCGGTGAGCTCGCGCACGAGCGTCAGGGCCTGGTCGAAGTTGCCCTTGAGCGAGATCACGCGTGCGCCGTGGACGAGCGTCTGCGCCATCTTGCCCTGGGCGATCTTGCCCTCCGGGACGATCACCGCGCAGGTGATGCCCGCGCGTGCCGCATAGGCCGCGGCGCTTGCCGCGGTGTTGCCGGTGGAGGCGCAGATCACAGCCTTGGCGCCGTCGCGCACCGCCGCCGAGACGGCGCACGTCATGCCGCGGTCCTTGAACGAGCCGGTCGGGTTTGCGCCCTCGAGCTTCAGCCGCACGGTCGCGCCGACGATCTCCGAGAGCACCGGTGCGCGCAACAGCGGCGTCGAGCCCTCCTGCAGGCTGACGAGCGGGTCGCCGGCCGCGAACGGCAGCCGCTGCAGATAGCGTTCGATCAGCGGTACGTGGGCGGGGGTCTGCGGCGTTCCCTCGACCCGCGGCAGCTTCACCTTCGGGATGTCTGTCCTGATCTCGTTCACACGAACTCCTCTTCGATCACACGAATTGTGCGCGGCGCGGCACGCACGAAGTCGAACTCGCTGACGCGCTCGATCGCGGCGCGCAGGCTCGACTCGAGCACGGGATGGGTGACCATCACGAGCCGCGCGCGCTCGCCCATGCCCCGCTGCACGACCGACTTGATCGAGACGTCGTGCTCACCGAGGACCTGCGTCACCGAGGCGAGCACGCCCGGCCGGTCGGCGACGTCGAGGTGCAGGTAGAAGGCGCTCTCGACATCCTCGATCAGCGGCAGCGCGAGCGGTGGAGCGGGAGGCCGCGCGCCACCGGTCATCACGCTGACGACATCTCCGAGCACCGCGCTCGCGGTCTGGCGGCCGCCCGCCCCGGGCCCTGACAGGGTGATCTCGGTGATCGTGTCCGACTCGACGGTCACCGCGTTGAACGAGCCGGAGATGTTCGCGAGCGGATGCCCGGAGTACAGGAACGCCGGATGCACGCGCACCGACAGCCCGCCGTGGAGGCGTTCGGCCGTGCCGATCAGCTTCAGGCCGAGGCCGAGCTCGCGCGCATACTCGAGATCGTCGCTGTGCAGGTGCTCGATGCCCTCGTAGGGAACGTCGTCGAGGTGTACCGGGCTGCCGAACGCGAGGCGCGCGAGGATCGCCATCTTCGCCGCCGCGTCGCGGCCGCTGACGTCGTCGCTCGGGTCCGCCTCGGCGTAGCCGCTGCGCTGCGCCTCGGCGAGCGCCTCCGCATAGCTCGAGCCGCCCTCCATCTCGGTGAGGATGAAGTTGGTCGTGCCGTTGACGATCCCGTGGATGCGCTCGATCGGCGTCGCCGAGAGCGATTCCTCGAGCACCCGCACGACCGGCACGGTGCCCGCGACGGCCGCCTCGAAGCGCAGCAGCACGCCGTGCTCGCGCGCCGTCTCGAACAGCTCCTCGCCGTGCTGGGAGAGCAGCTGCTTGTTGGCGCTGACGACATCCTTGCCGGCTCGCATCGCGCGCAGCAGATACTCGCGCGCCGGCTCGATCCCGCCCATCACCTCGACGATCAGGTCGGCCTCGGCGAAGATCTGCTCGAAGTCGCCGCGGCTGCGCGTGAGCACGCCGCTGATCACCGGCTCGCGGCCGTTGAAGCGCGCGATCTCCCCGGCGCGCTCGGCCAGCAGCGACGCGAACGCCGAGCCGACCGTGCCGAAGCCGAGCAGGCCGACGTTGAACGGCCGCGTCGGCGCGGAGCCCGCGGGCGCGACCACGCTCACGCTCGCCGCTCGCGCGTATCGCGCATCGTCAGATCGTCGAGGCTCTCGCGCCGGACGGCGACGCGGGCATCGCCGTCCTTGCAGAAGATCACCGGCGGGCGCGGCACGCCGTTGTAGTTGTTCGCCATCGCGTAGCCGTAGGCGCCGGTCGCGGGCGTGACGACGATGTCGCCCGGCCGCGGGTCATCGAGCAGCGCGTCGCGTACGATCACATCGCCGGACTCGCAGTGCTTGCCGGCGAGCACGCATGCGCTCGCGCCGCCGAAGCGGTCGGCGACATGGGCTTCATACACCGCCCCGTAGAGCATCGGGCGCATGTTGTCGGACATGCCGCCGTCGACGGCGACCCAGCGCGAGACGTTCTGCTTGACGCTCTCGACCGTGTACAGGGTGACCCCCGCGTTCGCGCTCAGCGACCTGCCGGGCTCGATCAGCAGCCGTTGGTCGCCGCCGCGCGCCTCGCGCGCCGCGGCGACGATCGCGCTGACGTACTCCTCGATCGTCGGCGGCTGCGGCTGCTCGGCGAGGTAGCGCACGCCGAGGCCGCCGCCGAGGTCCCAGACGGGGAAGTCGCCGAGCTTGATCAGCTCGCGCGCGGCCGCGCGAAACGGGCCGAGCTCGAGCAGCTGGGAGCCGATGTGCGCATGCACACCCTGCAGCTCGAGGCCCTCGACGGCTGCCAGGCGCGCGAGCGCCTCGCCCGCCTGGGCGCTTGCGAAGCCGAACTTCGAGTCGGCCTGGCCGGTCGAGATCTTCTCGTGCGTGTCGCCGCGCACGTCGGGCGTGACGCGTGCGAGCACCGCCTGGGCGCCGCCGGCTCCGTCCGCGCCCGCGCCGGGCGCGCCGTCGGCGAGCAGCCGCTCGAGCCGGTCGATCTCGTCGAAATTGTCCACCACGATCAGCCCGACGCGGCACTCGAGCGCGCTGCGCAGCTCCCCCTCGGACTTGGCGTTTCCGTGCAGCACGATCCGCCCGGGCGCAAAGCCGGCGTTCAGCGCGAGGTGCAGCTCGCCGGCGGAGGCGACGTCGCACCACAGCCCCTCAGCGGCGAACAACTCGAGCACCGCTGTGCACGGGAACGCCTTCGAGGCGAAGACGACGTGAAAGTCCTCATGGCCGGCGTCGCGCCCGGCCGCCAGGAACGCCCTCGCGCGTGCGCGCAGGTCATCCTCGGCGACCACGTAGGCCGGCGTCCCGAACTCCCGCGCCAGCTCGATCGTGTCGCAGCCGCCGACCTCGAGGCGGCCGAGGCCGTTGAGGCGGCTGCCGAGCGGGAACACATCGGAGAGGAGCGTGTCGGTGGGCATTCGCCGGGGATTATCGCGTGCCGGCTCGCAAGCCCGTCGAACGGCCGCCGTCAGGCGCTCGACGCGCGCAGCGCCGCGGTGCCGCCCCGGCGCATCATCAGCGCCAGCAAGGCGAAGCCGATCACGAACAGCAGGATGCTCTCGAGCTGCGGCGCGGTCAGCCCGACGACGACCTCCTTGTTGCGGCGGATGAACTCGATCAGGAAGCGCTCGAGACCGCTGCCGAGCAGGTACAGGGCGAACACGACGCCCGGGCGCACGCGGTCGCGCAGCCACCACAGCAGGTATGCGAACAGCGACATCGCGACCGTCTCATAGATCGGCGTCGGCAGCACCGTCACCCCGGGCGGCGTCGGCACCGTCCCGTGCGGGTAGCCCATCGACGTCAGCAGTTTCGAGCGGATCCCGTAGTCGCCGTCGCCCGACACCTGGCAGCCGATGCGCCCGATCGCGTAGCCGAGCGCGAGCGCCGTCGCGCACATGTCGAACATCCGCAGTTCGAGCGTGTCGCGCCACTTCATCCACGCGACCACGCCGATCGCGCCGCCGATCACGCCGCCGTACCAGACGAGCCCGGAGCCCGAGAACAGGTTCTTGAGCAGATCGTGCTTGACCTGGTTGTAGTTCTGGATGATGTAGTAGGCGCGCGCGCCGATCACGCCGCCGAGCAGCGCCGCGAAGACGATCTCATAGGCCCAGTCGACGGGCTTGCCGAGCTCACGCAGACGGCGTGCGACGAGCGCGCCGCAGGCGAGGAACCCGAGCGCGAAGCAGACCCCGAACGTCTTCACCGAGATGCCGAGGACTTCGATTTCGGGCTTCATGGCGGGAGCACGGAGGGCATCGTCGTCGCGGGCGAACTTTAGGGCACGGCCAGGTGCTTCTGCGACAATCCTGTGCATGGCGAAGTCGCGATCGAGCTTTGGCAGGGACACCGGCCTGCAGGCGCGGATGCTGCTGACGATGTTCCTGCTCGGCCTCGTCTACGTCGTCTTCGTCGGCGCGCTGATCGCCGCCGGCGCGGCCGCCGGGGTGATCGTGATCGTCGCGCTCGGGCTGCTGCTGCTGCAGCTGTTCAGCTCCGACAAGATCGCGATGGCGACGCTGGGCGTCAAGGAGGTCTCGCCCGCGCAAGAGCCGGAGCTGCACGGGATCATCGAGCGCCTGTGCCTGCAGGCCGATCTGCCGAAGCCGCGCGTGTGCGTGATGGAGACCTCGATGCCGAACGCGTTCGCGATGGGCCGCTCGCAGAAGTCGGCGTCGGTGACCGCCACCCGGGGAATCCTGCAACTGCTCGACAACAACGAGCTCGAAGGCGTGATCGGGCACGAGCTCACGCACGTGATCAACCGCGACGTGATGGTGATGACGCTCGCGAGCTTCTTCGCGACGCTCGCCGCGATGATCGCCCAGTTCGCGCTGTTCTTCGGCGGCGGCTTCGGCGGCGGCTACGGCCGCGGCAGCAACGAAGAGGAGGAGGGCATCATCTTCGTGCTGATCGTCTCGGTGCTCGTCTATGCGATCTCGTTCCTGCTGCTGCGCGCGCTCTCGCGCTACCGCGAGTTCGCCGCAGACCGCGGCTCGGCCGTGCTCACCGGGCGCCCGAGCGCGCTCGCCTCGGCGCTGCTGAAGATCAGCTCGACGATGGAGCGCGTGCCGAGCGAAGACCTGCGCAAGGCCGAAGGGATGAGCGCCTTCTTCATCATCCCCGCGCGCACGAAGAAGTCGCTGATGAACATCTTCGCCGACCACCCGCCGCTCGAGCAGCGCCTGGCGGCGCTCGAGCGCCTGGAGTCCCAGCTGCAGCACGCCGCCTGACGTGGGCCTGCGCGACATCCTCACCGGCCGTCACGAGGTCAAGGGACCGGCGCCCGACCGCCTGTTCGCGATCTCGACCGCGTACGTCGCGCTGCAGAGCGAACACGAGATCGACTCGCTCGGCAGCGCCGCGATCGTCTTTCAGGCGCTCGCGACGAGCGAGTTCGAAGCGACGCTGAGGGAAACCGAAGAGCTCGTCACCGCGACCGGCAGCGACAGCGGCACGAGCGTCGCAGGGCAAAACGACAGCTACGGCTACCGCTGGATGATCCTGCGCAGCCCCGACGGCGCGCCGAGCGTCGAAGACCTCGCGGTCGGCATCAACGCGGTGTCGGACTCGATCGAGGCGGACGGGCACGGCGAGCGGCTGCTGTGCGCGGTGTTCGCGTTCGCCGACGCGAAGCGGCAGCGCATCTACTTCATCTACAACTACAAGCGCGGCGCGTGGTATCCGTTCGTGCCCGTCGCCGGCGCCGCGCAGGAACACTCGACCGAACGCGAGCTGCAGCTGAAGGCGCAGATCGCCTCCGAGCTGCCGATCGAGCCCGAGGTCGAGCACTGGTTCCCGCTGTGGGGCATCCCGATCTGAGCCTCCCCCTAGTAGGCTACGCGCATGACCCAGGGTGACCGGCTGATCGCCGAGAAGGACCGCTGCGCGACGTGCAGCGGCGTCGGCTGGACGGCCTGGTCGGGCGACGGACAGGCGGCCAAATGGATCGTCTGCCGCGAGTGCATCGGCACCGGGCGCTCCGACCACAAGGGCCGCAAGCGGCTGAAGCCCGAGGAGGACCCCGGCTAGTCCGGGATCAGGCCCTCGCCGGTGAATTCCTCGCCGGCCTCCGCGAACGTCAGATCGCTCGGCGGCAGGATCACGTCGGAGTTCTCGATCTGATCGTCGCCGACGCGCGTGCCGTTTGCGCGCACGTACCCAAGCAGCGCGGCGTAGGCGTCGTCGAAGCCGGCCGCCTGGCCGCCCTCGACGATCGCAACGACCTCCTTCTCGAGCTCGCCCAGGCGCCCGCCCTCGCTGTCGGGGAGCTCGTACTGGTCCTCCCCGGAGATCCGCACGATCATGCCGCGCCGCCTTCACCCGGCTGCTCGCCCGCGTCCGCAGCTGCCGGCTCGGGTGGGGCCTCGCTCTGCGCCGCCAGCTGCGGCGCGTCCGCGCCGGCGCCGAGTTCGCTCTTCATCTTCGCCAGCTCATCGTCGACGGCCGGCTGACTCGAGAGCTGCTTGAGCTGGCGGTCGATGTCGTCTTCGCCGGAGCCGAGCGCGGTGATGTCATCGAACGTGCCCGCCGATTCCAGCTCGGAGACCGCGTCGGCGCGCGCCTTCATGTTTTCGGTCTTGTCGACCGCGCGCTGCATCGCGAGGCCGACATCGGCCATCTGCTCGCCGACGCCGGTCGCGGCCTCGGAGATCCGCACCTGCGCCTCGGCGGCCGAGTACTGGGCCTTGATGACCTCCTTCTTGGTGCGGAACGCCTCGATCTTCGCGCGCAGTTTCTGCTCGGAGTCGGTCAGGCGCTGCTGCTGGTCTTCGAGTTCGGTGACCTGCGTGTCGAGGCCCTGCAGCTCCGTCTGCGCGACGTTCTTGCGCTCGAGCGCAGTGCGCGCGAGATCCTCCTGGCCGGCGGCGACCGCCTGGCGAGCCTGCGTGTCGAGCTTGACGACGCTCTTCTGCAGCGAGGTCTCCTGCATCTGCAGGCGCTTCTTCGCTGTGACGACGTCGGCGATGCCCTTCTTGACGTTCTGCAGCTGTTCGACCTGCTTCTGGTAGCTGTAGTCGAGCGTCTCGGCAGGGTCTTCGGCACGGTCCAGCAGTTTCGAGACCTTCGCCTTCACGACGGTTGACATGCGCCCGGTCAGGCCGGCCATCTGATCCTCCTATTGCTGTTCTTCGGGGCGACCGATCGGAGATCGGCCAGCAGCTCCCAAGCCTAGCCGACCGGCGGGCGCGAGCGGCTCAGAGCCCGAGCGGGTGCCGCACGACGAAGCCTTCGTTGGCCGGGCGCAGCGGGCGCCAGCGCGGGCCCTGCAGACCCGAGGGGTCGTCGGCCGCGCTCGTGTCGAGGCGCAGCCCCGCCACCGTCATGTACGCGTGGCCGCCGTTGGCGAAGATCGTCACGTAGCGGCCGGCGCCATGCGAGCCCCAGGTTTCGAATTCGCCGGAGTCCTCCGGCGAGCTCGAACAGGTCGGCGCCGTGCAGCGCGAAGGAGACGGTGCCCGAGCAGTCATAGCCGGGGGAGCTGAACGAGGCGTGCCCGCCACCGTAGATGTAGGGCAGGCCGATCAGGTCGTTGCCAGCCCAGATGATCTCCTGGACCGCCGCCGGAACGCCCATCGGCGCGGCCGCCAGGCCGTCGACGTAGCGGGCGAGCGTGCCCGGCACGAGCAGCTCCGGTTTCGCCGTCGTGCTCGTGCTCGTCGCCGTCACGCCGACAGGGCTGCCGCCCGTGGGGTTGACCTGCGCGGCGGGAGTGCTCGTGACGAGCGTCGGCTGGTAGGGGACGACTTCGCCGGTCGCCGTCTTCTCGTAGATCGGGCCGTTGTATGCGAGCTTCGGCGTCTTCGCCGTCACCGGGTCGAGGTGGATCGCCGGTTTGGCCGGGGTCGCGGGCGTCGTCGCGGTGACCGTCGGCGACGCGGACGCACCGCCGGTGTTGGCGCCGAGGGCTGTCGATGAATCAAGCGCTACGACGGCCAGGATGCACACAACCGCACTCAGCAAACGAAAACGCAAAACAACAACCTCTTTCCTTGGCCTGCGGGGTTAGCTGACGGGCTAGCGCTGAAAGAGCCTGCGCTCCCACGGTCCTACCGTGGAGTTCGCCCCAAACAATTTGGGTCCCCCGTTCCCCGGCACCTGGCCGGGGACTCGGCGTTCATTTCGATTGCGGCACGCTAGCAAAGTCGGACGACGGATGTGGTGCATGCATGGCCGCTCGCATGTTTTTCCCGCAAATCGCGAGGTTTTCCGGTGATTGGCTCGCCGGCGGCCTGCGAACGGGCCTCGCCAAACCGTCGTGATCGGAGCGTCGCCGCAGGCCGGTTCGTCCAGCCAGCCACACCGACCCTCGCCGCTGTACCGAGGATTCCTCGGTACAAAGCAACCGTTGTACACGGCTCCCCGGTGCAATGGCCGTCGCACAGGGATTTCTCGCCACGGCGCAACGAGCCACACCGACCCTCGCCGCTGTACCGAGGATTCCTCGGAACAGCGCAACCGTTGTACACGGCTCCCCGGCGGGATCGCCGTCGCACAGGGATTCCTCGCCACGGCGCAACGAGCCCGGCGGCGCCACCGCGGCTGATCGCACTCCGATGCGCTCGCTACTGTCCCCCCATGCCCGCCGCCACGCAACGCCTGGCGCCGGCCGCGCTCGCGGTCGTGCTCGCCGTCGCGATCGCCGGCTGCGGCAAGAGCGCCGAGCTGGCAACGACGAGCGGGCCCTCGCACACCGTCGCGCCGCTCAGCCAGCAGGGCGCCGTGAGCGTCAGCACGCGCAACACGACACGCGTCGGCGGGGCGGACGAGGCGACCGACGCGGCGTCGGTCGCGCGCGTCGTCTACCCGGGCCTGACGAGCGCGACACGGCCCGATCTCGTGCTGCTCGTCGACGAACGCAACTGGCCGGCGGCGCTCGCGTCCGCCGCGCTGGCCGGCGCGCCGACCGGCGCGCCGATCCTCTACAGCGAAGGCGACAGCCTGCCGGAAGTGAGCAGGCTGACGCTCGAAGCGATGCATCCGCAGGGCTCGCCCGCGCTCGGCGGCACGCAGGTCGTGCGGATCGGAACGACGGCGACGGTGCCGACGGGCCTGCTCGCGCGCACGCTCGCGATCGCGCCGGCCGAATCGCCCGCGGGCGCCGCGCCGAGCGGCGCGGCGGTGACCGCGGCGACGAACGCCGCGGCGAGCACCGGCGCGGCGATCGAGCGGCTGCTGCTGAGCGCCGACGGCAGCAGCCCGCCGCACGAGGTGATCGTCGTGCCCGCGAACGGGGTGCAGGCGATGACGATGCCGGCCGCCGGGCTCGCGGCCGAGAGCGGCGCGCCGATCCTGTTCGTAGGCCCCGCGCACGTGCCGAAGGCGACCGCGGAGGTGCTCGCGAGCCTGCACCGGCCGTCGATCTACGTGATCGACGCAGCGCAGCTCAGCGGCGCGACGCTCGCCGGCCTGCGCCACTTCGGGGCGGTTACGACGATCTCCGCCCCGAGCAGCAGCGGCGGCGAACGCGTCGCCGCGAACGCGATCGCGATCGCCCGCTACACCGACGGCACATTTGGCTGGGGCGTCAAAGAACCGGGGCACGGGCTCGTCTTCGCGAACGCGGCGCGGCCCCTCGACGGCCCGGGATCGGCGCTGCTCTCGGCGAGCGCCGACTACGGACCGCTGCTGCTGCTGGAAAGCCCGGCGCGGATCCCCCCCCAGCTCGCGGCGTATCTCGGCGACATCCAGCCCGCATACAACTCCTCCCCCGAATTCCGCCCCGACAAGGGCGTCTACAATCACGGCTGGCTGATCGGCGACGAAACGGCGATCTCGTCGGTGACGCAGTCCGAACTGGACGCGCTGCTGGAGATCAGCCCGAGCAAGCAGCCGACTTCCGAAGAACCAGCCGTCTCGCAGGTCGAATAGAGAAGGGCCAGCCGTCTCGCAAAGGTCGAACAGAGAAGGGCCAGCCGTCCGCAAGGTCGAACAGAGAAGGACCAGCCGTCTCGCAAGGTCGAACAGGCAACCGCAACAGAGGCGAACGTGAGTCAAGCCGAGGATCCCTGCCGTTTGCAGCGCAAGCAGAGCAGCGACGATGTCAGCGTCGAGGACGTGCGCCAGCTGATGGGCGCCTCGACGCCGCACTTCGCGCTGCAGCTGCGCAACCGCATCGCGAAACTGATCGCCGGCCTGCCCGCCGAGCATCCCGCGCGCGTGGAAGGCGAGCGCGAGATCGCCCGCCTGGAACAGCTCGGCATCGCCGGTGAGACGCGCGGCGAGGGCGCCCACGAGGCCGAGCGCCCGCTGCCGTCGCTCGATCTCGGCGCCGGCGCGACGCCGGCCTGAGCGCGCTCAGCGGGCGGCGCCGTAGAGCCGTTGACGGCGCGCGTCGAGAAAGCGTGCGCGCAGCAGTTTGTAGAGGAACGCGAACAGCGCGCCGTCGAGCACGAGCACGGGGATGTTGACCCAGCGGGGCACGGCGATGAACGCGCTGAGGCCGACGATCACGACGGTGTGCAGCACGATCGCCGGGATCAGCGCCAGCAGCAGCGTGTGCGCGCGGTAGCCGCTGAGATGCTCGCGCAGGGTGACCTCGAGCGTACCGATCGCGACGGCCGCGATCCCCGCGACGAGCACCGGGCCGGCGTTCGCGGCGCCGCCGTGCTTGAGGCGCGACACGCCGACGATGGTGCCGACCGCACCGACGAGGATCAAAAGCTCCGACAGCGGCCACGGGTGCCACGGCGCCTGCGGGCGCTGATCGCACGGGCCGGCCGGCCCGCGCTCGCGGCTGCGCGGGCGGGGCCGCGCCTGCGGCTGCGGCGCGGTCTTCAGCGGCGCGGGCGCCGCCTCGTCCGCCGGCGTACCCTGCCCGCGCGGGCGCCGCTTGCGAGAGCGCCCGCGGCGCGGGGTGTTGCGCTTCGCCATCGCGCCGGCCTAGGAGCTGGGCCGAGGTTCACCGCGCAGCATTGGCGTCGATCCTAGCGCCTATCCTGCAGTGGGTGTCCACGCTCTCCTCCCCCGCCGGGCGCGCCCGCGGCGGCATTCCCGACAGCCCGCTCGCCGGGCCGTTCCCGGTCGGCGAGTACGCCGCGGCGCTGCGCTCGAAGCTGCGCGCGTTCGCGCGCGTGCAGGTGATGGGCGAGCTCGTCAACCTGCGCCCGTCACGCGCCCGCGTGTACTTCGAGCTGCGCGACGCGACCGGGGCGATCCCGTGCAGCGCCTGGCTGAAGGACTGGGAGGCGATGATCGCGCGCGCCGGCGGCGCGCCGAGCGAGGGCATGCAGGTCGTCGTCGCGGGCGGCTGCGACTACTACGCCGGCAGCGCGACGTCCTCGCCGGGCTTCTCCTTCTCGGTGCTCGATCTGCGCATGGCCGGCGAGGGCGATCTGCTCGCGCGGATCGAGCGACTGCGCCGCCAGCTCGACGCCGAGGGCCTGCTCGAGCGCCAGCGGCGGCTGCAGCGACCGCAGCTGCCGCGCACGCTCGGCGTGATCACCGCCGAGGGCGGCAAGGCGCGCGATGACGTGCTCGCCGCGCTCGCGCGGCGCGGCTGGGCGGGACGGCTGGTGTGGGCGTTCACGCCGGTCCAGGATCGCCATGCGGCGCCGGCGATCGTGCGCGCGCTCGGCGACCTCGCGGTCCTCGCGCGCGTCGAGACGGTGATCGTCGCCCGCGGCGGCGGCTCGCTGAGCGACCTGCTGTGCTTCTCCGATGAGACGCTCTGCCGCACCGTCGCGCTGCTCGGCGTGCCGGTGATCGCGTCGGTAGGGCACCACACCGACCGCACGCTGCTCGACGACGTCGCCGCGGTCAGCTGCTCGACGCCGACCCACGCCGCCGAGGCGGCCGTCGGCGTCGACTGCACGCGCGCGCGCGCGACACAGCTCGCCGCCGCGAGGCGGCTGCGCGAACACGCCCGCCGCGCGCTGCTCGCGCAGGCCGGGCAGGCGGCGACGGCGGGGCGCCTGCGCGAGCACGGACGCCGCGCGGTGCTCACGCGCGCCCGCCGGCTCGCGCAGCTCTCGCGCGCGCCGGCGGTGCAGCTCCAGCGCCAGCGCGACCGCCTGCACCAGCAGCTGCGCGAGATCCGTGCCGGCTCGCGCCGGCGCGGCGCCGCCGAGCGGGGCCTGACGGAGCGCCGCGCGCTGGTGCTGGAGCGCAAGGCGGGCTCGGCGCTGCGCGACTGCCGCGAGCGGCGCGCGCGCGAGCTCGAGCGCCTCGCGCTCGCGCTCGCCGGGCACGACCCGCAGCGCACGCTCGAGCGCGGCTACGCGCTCGTGCAGTCGCCGCACGGCGATCCGCTCGTCACGGCGGCCGCGGCGCGCGAGGCCGGCGAGCTGCGCGTGCAGTTCGCCGACGACGCGCTCGCGGCGACGGTGCGCAGGTGACGAGCGCGGCCGATGAGAGCGCCGAGCCGGCCGCGGCCGAGGCGCTCAGCTACGAGGCGGCGGCCGCGCGCGTCGAGGAGATCATCCGGCGCCTGGACTCGGGCGAGGCGAGCCTCAACGAGACGCTGACGCTCGTCAGCGAGGGCAAGACGCTGATCGAGCTGTGCGCGGCCGAGCTGACGGCCGTCGGCAACGCGCTCGAGGAGCTGCGCCTCGATGAGCTGGTCGCGCGCCTGGAAGCGGAGGCGAGCCCGTGAGCAGCTGGGAGCTGCTCGCGGGGCTGCCGCTCGAGATCGACGGCTACACGCTCGAGCCGCTGCAGGCGAGCGTCTCGAGCGAGTTCGAGCGCAAGTCGACGGTCATCCACCTGCGCGGGGCGGGCGCGGAGGGCCTCGGCGAGGACGTCACCTACGACGCGGTCGACCACGACGTGCTGCGGGCGGCCGGCGCGAGCCTGCCGCTCGCGGGGAGCTTCACGATCGCGAGCTTCTGCGCGCATCTGGCCGAGCTGACGCTGTTCGCGGAGCCGCCCCAGCGCGAGGTCTCACAGCTGTATCGAACGTGGGCGTATGAGTCGGCGGCGCTCGACCTCGCGCTCGCGCAGGCCGACACGACGTTGCACGAGGCGCTCGGCCGCGAGCCCGCGCCGGTGCGCTTCGTCGTCTCGCTGCGCCTCGGCGAGCCGCCGAGCATCGATCACCTGCGCGCGTGGCTCGAGCTCTACCCGTCGCTGCGCTTCAAGCTCGACCCGACGAGCTCGTGGGACGAGCAGCTGATCGCCGAACTCGTCGCCACGGGCGCGGTCGACTCGGTCGACTTCAAGGGCCACTATTCCGGCTCGATCGTCGACCAGGGGGCCGACCCGGTCCTATACGGCCGCGTGATCGCGGCGTTCCCCGACGCGTGGATCGAGGACCCGAAGCTGACCCCCGAGACCGACGCCGTGCTCGCGGGCAGCCGCGAGCGCTTCTCGTGGGACGCGCCGATCCACTCGATCGCGGACATCGAGGCGCTGCCGTACCCGCCGCGGATGGTCAACATCAAGCCCTCGCGCCTTGGCGGTGTGCGCAGCCTGCTCGACGCGTATGACTACTGTGCGGCGCACGCGATCGGCAACTACGGCGGCGGCCAGTTCGAGCTCGGTGTCGGGCGCGGGCAGAACCAGTATCTGGCCTCGCTGTTTCACGCCGACGCGCCCAACGACGTCGCGCCGACAGGCTTCAACCTCCCCGTGCCGGCGCCCGGGCTGCCCGCGAGCCCGCTCGCGCCCGCGCCCGCCGCGCGCGGCTTTCGCTGGGGCTGAGTCGCGCCGCGAGCGCGCGGGGCGAGACATCTCGCCCCGCTTCTGTGCCACCCTAGGGGTCGAGCGCAACTTCTCTGCCGCTTCTACGTTTGCAGTGGCAGAGTCGGTAACGTCGGATTCCGTTGGTCGGTGTGGAGAGTCTTCCGGCGTGAACTGAGTCGTCGTTCGGCGCGAAGGGAGTTTTGTGATCTTGGCGGGCACAGGCGCGCATTCGCGCGCGAGGATTCTGATCGCAGCGTTCGTTGCGCTGCTGCTCGGCGCGCTCCTCGGCGGCGCGCCGGCGGCGCGCGCGGCGAGCCCCGGCGGCACCTCCGCGGGCGGCGCGCCGACCCCCCACGTGACGACCGTGCGCATCACGAGCGTCAGCTGCGTGCCCGCGGAACACTGCAGCGCGAACCCCCACCAGGTCTCCACGCACGGCACGCTGCTGCTCAACGGCGTCGGCCTCGGCGTCGGCATGACGGTCGCGTTCCCGAAGACGCCCGGCGCGCGCATCAGCAACGTCTCGCCGGCCTCGCATCTGCGCAGGACGAGCGCCGGCCTCGTCGTCACCGTGCCGAAGGCGGCGCACTCGGGCCACATCATGGTGCTGCTCAGCGCGGGGCGGCATACGAGCTCCTACGGGCCGATCTACGTCTACAGCCATGCGCTGCACCCGCCCGTCCCGAAGACGCCGCTCGCGGCGAGCGTCGGCGCGGTCGGCGGCACCGCGTTCGAAGGGCAGGGCATGTGGATCTGGTACGTCGGGCAGTCCGACAAGGGCAGCGTCGCGGCGATCGTCGCGCAGGCACACGCCGCGGGCGTGACGACGCTGTTCATCAAGAGCTCGGACGGCTCGAGCAACTACTGGAGCCAGTTCTCGCCGCAGCTCGTCGCCGAACTGCACGCCAACGGCCTGCGCGTCTGCGCCTGGCAGTACGTCTACGGCAGCAACCCGGTCGGCGAGGCGGCGCTCGGCGCGGAGGCGGTCGCCAACGGCGCCGACTGTCTCGTGATCGACGCGGAGGCCGAGTACGAAGGCCACTACGCGGCCGCGCAGACGTACATCGATGAACTGCGCGCGAAGATCGGCGCGAACTACCCGGTCGCGCTCGCCTCCTTCCCGTATGTCTCCTACCACCCGTCGTTCCCGTACTCGGTGTTCCTCGGCCCGGGCGGCGCGCAGTACAACGCGCCGCAGATGTACTGGAAGGACATCGGCGTCTCGGTCGACACGGTCTACGCGAACACGTACATCGCCAACCGCATCTACCTGCGCCCGATCTTCCCGCTCGGGCAGACCTACGGCGGCGTCTCCGCATCCGAACTGCTGCGCTTCCGCGAGGAGGCCGTCGACTACGGCGCGACCGGCTCCTCGTTCTGGGACTGGCAGGAAACCTCGGCGAGCGGCTGGGCGACGCTCGCAGCTCCGCTCGCGCCGCTGAGCACGGTGACGCCCAACGCGGAATTCCCCGAAGTCTCCAAAGGCAGCAAGGGCGACCAGGTGCTGTGGCTGCAGGAGCACCTGGCGACGGCCGAGCCGAGCCAGGAAACGACGGGCACGTTCGGCACGCAGACGACCGCCAACCTCGAGGCCTTCCAGGCCGCGAGGGGCCTGCCCGCGACCGGGGTCGCGACGCCGGCGACGTGGCAGGATCTGCTCGCGCTCACGCCGGTCGCGGTCGACTGGACCGGCGGCGGGCCGAGCGGCGCGTAGTCCCGCAGGGATCGATCGCGGAAGCGGCCGGGCCGCATGCGGCCCGGCCCGGGGCGGTGCATGCACCGCCCCGCCGGCCGGCACATGTGCCGGCCGGAAGATCGGGGCGAGAGTGCTTCTAGACGCGCTCGATCAGCGTCGCGGTGCCGAGACCGCCGCCACAGCACATCGTCACGAAGCCGACCTCCTTGTCGGAGCGCTCGAGCTCGTGCAGCAGCGTCGTCAGCAGCCGCGCGCCGGTCGAGCCGAGCGGGTGCCCGAGCGCCATCGCACCGCCGTTGACGTTGACGCGGTCCATGTCCGGGTCGAGCTCGCGGCGCCAGGCAGCGACGACGGGCGCGAACGCCTCGTTGATCTCGATCAGGTCGATGTCGCCGATCTTCATGCTGTTGCGCTCGAGGATCTTGCGCGTCGCGGGGATCGGCCCCTCGAGCATTTTCACCGGGTCGCAGCCGACGGTCGTCTGGTCGACGATCCGCGCGCGCGGCTTCAGCCCGAGCTCGGCGGCCTTCTCGGCGGACATCAGCAGCACCGCCGCCGCGCCGTCTGAGATCTGCGAGGCGTTGCCCGCGGTGATCTTGCCGTCCGGCTTGAACGCCGGCTTCAGCTGCGAGAGCGCCTCGAGGTTGGTGTCCGGGCGAATGCCCTGGTCGGCGACGAGCGCCTGCCCGTCGACGGTCATCGGCACCATCTCGCGCTCGAAGCGGCCCTCCTCGGTCGCCTGGTGGGCGAGGCGGTGCGAGCGCACCGCGAGCTCGTCGAGCTCCGAGCGGGAGATCTCCCACTGGTCGGCGATCATCTCCGCGCCGAGGCCCTGCCCGACGATGTTGTGCTTGGCGAGCAGCTCCGGCGGGAACGCGAGGCCGAACTCCGCCTGCGTCTGGGAGACGGCGGCGAACGGCAGGTGGCCCATGTGCTCGACGCCCGAGCCGATCATCACATCGTGCACGCCCGCCGCGATCAGCCCGGCGGAGAAGTTGACGGCCTGCTGTGCCGATCCGCACTGGCGGTCGACGGTCGTGCCCGGCGTCTCGATCGGCAGGCCCTCCTGCAGCCACGCGTTGCGCGCGACGTTCAGGCCCTGCTCGCCGAACTGCGAGACGCAGCCGGCGATCACGTCTTCGACCTCCGACGCGTCGATCCCGGCGCGCTTGATGACCTCCGTGTAGGCGGCCCCGAGCAGCGCGTTCGGGTGCATGTCCTTGTAGTAGCCCTTCTCCTTGTGCCCGCGCCCGATCGGCGTGCGCACGGCCTCGACGATGACTACTTCACGGCCCTCTGATTGCCTCATGTCAGGAGTCTCCTAAGGTGTGTTGCCCGGCGGTTATTGGAGGAACCCGGGGCGTTCCTGGGTGGCCGGGGCTGCTCACGAGAAATGCCCTGACCCGAGAACCCATATTCTACCGTGCCCAGGCTATAGATTGACTGGTCAGTCAAGGCCTGCGGCGCATAAACTTCGAGAAGAGAGCAGAGGGAGAACAGTGAGCAAACGCCTAGCAATAGCCGGCAGCGGCGCGATCGCGTGCGGCCTGGCCTCAACCGCGGCCCACCACGGGCCGGTGCTGTTGCTGGCGCGCTCGGAGAGCTCGGCCGACCGCGCCCGCGCGACCGTCGAAAAGACGCTCAGCCGGCTCAAGGCCGAGGTCGATCCCGAGCATGTCGAAATCGTCACCGACAGCGCGGCGCTCGCCGAGGCGACGTTCGTCGTCGAGGCGGTCGTCGAGGAGCACGACGTCAAGGCGGAGCTGCTCGGCGAGCTGAACGCGATCCTCGACGCCGACGCGATCCTCGCGAGCACGACGTCCTCGCTGTCGGTCGAGTCGCTCGCCGAGGCGAGCGGGCGCCCGCACAACTTCCTCGGCCTGCACGTCTTCAACCCTGTCACCAAGATGGAGCTCGTCGAGCTCGTGTTCCCGGAGGCGGCGAGCGAGCAGACGCGCAGCCGCGCGCTCGCGCTCTGCGAGAAACTCGAGAAGACGCCGGTCGAGGTGCCGGACGTCCCCGGCTTCGTCGTCAACCGCCTGCTGTTCCCGTACCTGTTCAGCGCGGTGCGCCTGATCGAAGAGACGGGCATGGACGCGACCGACGTCGACACCTGCATGCGCCTCGGCGCCGGGCATCCGATGGGCCCGCTCGCGCTGCTCGATCTCGTCGGCCTCGACGTCTCGAAGGCGATCGGCGAGACGATCGGCGCGCCGATCCCGCCGCGCGTCGAGCAGCTCGTCTCAGAAGGCGCGATCGGGCGCAAGAGCGGACGCGGCTTTCACACCTACTGAGCCGCCGCAGAGCGGCTGAAAAGGGGGGTGGCTCATCCGCGCCGGCGCAAGATTTATCCCCTCTCACGAGACTTTTAGCTGCCATTCATCAAACTGGCGATACTTGTGCATGCGACGTCAATGTCGCATCGCACGACCCGCCTCCTCCCAGTGCACACGATCCGGTCCGCTCCCCCCGCGGGCCGGACGTGTTTAACGCCCGCCGCGGCGGCGCGCCGCTGGCTGCCGCTGCGCCCGCGGGCGGCGGCGGACGCCGCTAGTCCTCGCCGCCGTCGCGTCCCTCGCGCGGCGGCACCGGGCGCCGTTCGCGGATGCGCACCGCCTCGATGCGGTTGTCGCGCACCGACTCGACGCGGATCGAGAAGCCTTCCGCGCTGACCGTATCGCCGCGCCGCGGCAGGCGGCCGAGCTCGGCGAACACGAAGCCGCCGATCGAGTTGTAGGCGTCGCTGTCGGCCGGCAGGTCGAGGCCGTAGTCGGCGAGGTCGGTGACCGCGACGTGGCCGCGAACGAACCAGTCGCCGTTGGCCAGGCGGCGAATCTCACCGGTGCTCGGATCGGTCTCGTCGGCGATCTCGCCGACGACCTCCTCGATGATGTCCTCGACGGTCACGACGCCGACGACGCGCCCGTACTCATCGACGACGACGGCCATCGAGGTGCGCTGGCGCTGCAGGTCGGCGAGCAGGTCGTCGAGCGGCTTGGTCTCCGGCACGATCATCGCGTCATGCACGATCGGCCCGACCGGGGCGTCGGCGCCCGCCCGCATCAGCTGCCCGGCGAGCTCGGATACGTGCACGAGGCCGCGCACGCTGTCGCGGTCGTCGTCCTCGGTCACCACCAGCCGCGTGTGGCCGCTCGAGACGCACAGCGCGAGCGCCGTCTGCACGTCCTGGGAGACGTCGATCGTGACGACGGCGGGGATCGGCGTCATCACCTGGCGCGCCTCCTGTTCGTGCAGGTGAAAGACGCCCGTGAGCATCCCCGCCTCGCCGGGGTCGATGTGCCCGCCCTCGTGCGACTCGGCGATCAGGCGCTTGAGCTCGTCGGAGGAGCCGCCGCGGCGCTCGAGGCTCATGTCGACGCCGAGCAGGCGCAGGATGCGATCGGCGACCGCGGTGAGCGCAACGATGAACGGATGGAAGATCGTGCTGAACGTGCGCAGCGGCCGCGCCACCCGCCGCGCGACCGTCTCGGCGCGATCGATCGCGTAGAACTTCGGCACCATCTCGCCGGCGACGAGCTGCGCCGAGGCGATGATCAGGAACGCGACGATCACCGCGATCGCCGTCGCGACGCCCTCGCTGACCGCGCCCGGAAACACGCCCTTGAGCACGCTCGCGAGCGCGGGCTGGCCGAGCGCGCCGATGCCGATCGAGGTCATCGTCACGCCGATCTGCACCGCGGAGATGTACTCGTTGACGTTGCCGAGCTGCTCGAGCGCGAGCGACGCGCCCTTCGCGCCTTCGTCGCGCAGCAGTTCCAGGCGCGCGCGCCGCGAGCGCACGAGCGCGTACTCGGAGATCACGAAGAACGCGTTGATCGCGATCAACAGCGCCGCGAGGATCAGCTTCAGGCCGTTCACGCGGGAGGGGCGGTCCCGCGCGCGCCGGCGCCGCTGCGGCCGGCTAAGCGGTCGCTGAGGCGGCCCGTGAGGGCCACGCTACTTCGGGGAAGATCTTCTTCGTCGTCGTTCATCGTGCTGTCGACGCCCTCAACCTAGCAAGGGCGAGGGTCGGATACGAGATCGCCCGCGCGCGATCAGGGCAGCCGGTCGATCTCGCGCGCGAGCGCGAAGTCGGCGTCGGTGAGGCCGCCCTGCGAGTGCGTCGAGAGCGTAAGGCGGACCTTGTTCCAGCCGTGCACGAGGATGTCCGGATGGTGGTTCGCCGCCTCGGCGAGCACGGCGATGCGATCGACCAGCTCGATCGCCGCGGCGAAGTCCGCGAGCTCGAACTCGCGCGTGATCGCCGAGCCCGGCGCGCGCTCCCAGCGTGCGAGCGCGGCGAGGCGCTGCTCGATCTCATCATCTGCCAGTCGCGCCATCCAGCGAGCGAGGTTAGCCGCAAGCGCGGCCGCGTACAGTCTCGGGATGCGCATCGTCAGCCTCGTGCCGCACGCGACCGAGCTGCTGTTCGCGCTCGGCCTCGGCGAGCAGGTCGTCGGCGTGACGCACGAGTGCGACCATCCGCCGCAGGCGGCCGCGCTCGCGCACGTCACGCGCGACCTGCTCCCCGCCGGCCTCAGCGCCGGCGAGATCGACGCGGCGGTGCGCGAGTTCACGTTGCGCGGCGAGGCGATCTACCAGCTCGACCGCGACGCGCTCGCCGCGCTCGAGCCCGAGCTGATCGTGACGCAGGCGCTGTGCCCGGTCTGCGCGGTCTCCTACGACGAGGTCGCGGCGATCGCGCGGACGCTGCCGGGCAGCCCGCGCGTGATCGCGCTCGACCCGAAGACGCTCGGCGAGACGCTCGGCGACGTGCGCACGCTCGCGCAGGCGACCGGCCGCCGCGATGCGGGCGTCGAGCTCGTGCAGCAGGCGGCCGCGCGGATCGATCGCGTCAAGCTCGCGGTGCGCGCACAGCCGCGCCCGCGCGTCGCCGCGCTCGAGTGGCTCGACCCGGTCTACGCCGCCGGGCACTGGACGCCGCAGCTGATCGAGCTCGCCGGCGGCGAGGACGTGCTCGCGCTCGCCGGCGAACCGTCGCAGGTCGTCTCCTGGGAGCACGTCGCGGCGGCCGAGCCGGAAGTCGTCGTGCGTGATGCCGTGCGGCTATGACGCCCCGCGGGCGCTGCGCGAGGGGCGCCGGCCACCTCGACGAGCTCGCCGCGCTGAACGCGCGCGTGCTCGTCGCGGTCGACGCGTCCGCCTACTTCTCGCGGCCGGGGCCGCGGCTGATCGACGGTCTCGAGCTGCTCGCGCACATCCTGCATCCCGAGCTTCTCGCCGCGCCCGCGGGCGCGCTCGCGCTCGCGCTCGAGCCCCACGGCGCGCACCGCTGAGCGAGCCGAGCCGCGCGCGCCTGGTGCCGCGCGCCGCGTGCCGCGCGCCGCTCAGGCGATGCCGCTGGCCGTCGAGCTCGACACGGCGATCGCCGCGAACACGGCCGCCGCGGACAGCAGCGCGCAGGCGATGAAGCCGAGCGCGGGCATGCGGCGGCGATCGGCTTCGCGGATCGCGAGCGCGGCGAGCGCGCCGCCGAACAGCCCGCCGATGTGCGCGCCGACGGAGATGTTCGCGAACGTGAAGCTGAAGATCAGGTTGATCAGGATCAGGCCGCCGATGCCCGACTCCATCACGCTGACGCTGCGCGCGCGCAACTCGACGACGGCCGCGCCCATCAGCCCGAAGATCGCGCCGGAGGCGCCGAGGCTCGGCGCGGCGGTCGCGAACAGCGCGCCGAAGGAGCCGACGAGCAGCGCCGTGAAGTAGATCACGGCGAAGCGGACCGAGCCGATCGCCGGCTCGAGCATCCTGCCGAGCAGGTACAGCAGGTACATGTTGAAGCCGATGTGCAGCAGGTTCTCGTGCAGGAACGCGCTGTGACGAGCCGCCAGTACTGGTGCGCGACGCGAGATCGCCCGCGCGATACAGCACGCCTTCTTCGATCACCTTGCCGTAGATGCCCGAGCCGCTGATCGTGAACTGCCCCTGCTCGGTGAGGAACACGAGCACGTTGATCGCGATCAGCGCGTAGGTGACGCGCGGGACGCTCGCCATCTCGCGCATGCGCACGACCTTCGTGCGCTGGCTCGCGCACTCCGGGCAGCGCATGCCGACCGGCGTCGTCGTCATGCAGTCGGGGCAGATCGGCCGCCCGCAGTTGGAGCACGAGACGCCTGTCTCGCGCGAGGGGTGGCGGTAGCAGGTGGCCATCGGCAGAGAGCCTAGCTGGGCGCGCCGGCGCGCGCTCGGCCGCGTGCGCGCTCAGCGGTCGCCGAGCAGCCTGCGCGTCTCGCGCCCGATGTCGCGCACGGCGCGCTCAGCTGCGCCGCGCACGCCGTCAAGCGGCGAGGAGGAGCTGCTGTGCGCGCCTGCGCGCGCGCAGCAGCACGAGCCCGGCGCCGGCCGCGCCGCCGACCACGACCGCGGCCGCCGGCCGCGCCCAGTTGCGCGGGTCGCGCATCGCCGAGAGCTCCCACGCCTCGAGCTCCTCGGCCGCCAGCTCGGAGATGCTCGTGAGCGTGCTCTCCAGCCGCTCGCCGAGGTCCGCCGGGGGCTCGACCGGGGCGAGCGCTTCGCGCAGCAGCCCCTCGAAGCCCGATGCCATGTCACTCATGCGCGCCGCCCTTCGCCGCTGCACGGTCGCCGACGATCTCCTCGAGCTGCTTGATCGCGCGATGGATCAGCACCTTGGTCGCGCCGTCGGAGCGCCCGAGCGCGCGCGCGATCTCGCGATTGTCCATGCCGAGCGCGAAGCGCATGATCAGCGCCTCGCGGCGGTCGTCCGGCAGCAGCTGCACACCGTCGAGCACGCGGCTGAGCTCGTCGCGGCCCTCGACCAGCTGCTCGGTCGTGTGCGGCGCAGCGAGCGGCGTCGTCTCGTCGATCGGCGAGGACGGCTTGCGCGAGCGGTCGCGGTAGAGGTTCGCGGCGAGGTTGTGGGCGATGCGGATCAGCCATGGGCGCAGCGGCCGCCCGTGCGACTCGCGCTGCGCGCGCTCGAAGTGGCGATAGGCCTGCAGGAACGTCTGCTCGGTCAGGTCCTCCGCGTCGTGATGGTCGCCGACGCGGTAGTACGCGTAGCTGTAGACGTCGCGCAGGTGCGCCCGGTAGAGCTCTGAGAACTCCGCGTCGAGCTGCGCCTTGGGCTTCTGACTCTGTTGCTCGGCCACTCATGGCACCCTACCCCCGCGCCGACGACGGCATCTAGGCGGCGCGAGAGATCTCGCGCTCGGAGGACCCGGTGCCCGACCTGCGCTCGACCGCCGGCGCGCCGCCGAGCCACTCCCACTGCAGCGACACACACGCCCAGATGCGCTCGGTGACGCCCATCGCGAGCGCCGGCGAGCAGTTCTCGACGGTCGGGAACAGCAGCGGGCGCCCGACGCGCAGGCGAACCTTGCGCGGGCGGATGCGCCAGCCCCTGCGCACCTCCTCGCTGCCGATCACCGACACCGGTGCGACCGGCGCGCCCGTCTCGAGCGCGAGCCGCCCGATGCCGCGGCGCGGATCGCCGAGCGGCCCGCTGCGCACGCGCGTCCCCTCCGGGAACACGACCACGCAGTCGCCGCGTTCGAGGATCGCGCGCGCCGTCGCCATCGCGTCGCTGTCGCCCGTGCCGCGATCGACCGGGAACGCGCCGAGGGCGTTCAGCACCCATGCCTGCCAGCGCTTCTCGAACAGCTCGCGCTTGGCCATGTAGTAGACCGGCCGGCGGATCAGCGTGCCGATCACGAACGGATCGAGGAAGCTGCGATGGTTGCTCGCGAGCAGCAGCGGCCCGCTGCGCGGCAGGTGCTCGCGGCCGATCCGCTGCAGGCGGAAGTAGACGAGGAAGAACGGGATCAGGGTCACGCGCAGCGCCCAGTAGATCACCGGGTTGACGCCCTTCGTCAGCGAGCGCTCGCGGAAGCCGCCGAGGTCCACGCCCGTCTCGCCCGCCGAAGGCGCCCGCGGGTGCTCCCGATCCTGGACGATTCGCTGGCGCTCCATGCAACCAGTACACCGCGCGTGGCCGCGCCGTTACAGTTCTTCGGCGTCGCCGATCGCGCCGGAGTAGCTCAGCTGGTAGAGCACCTGTCTTGTAAACAGGAGGTCAGGGGTTCGAGACCCCTCTCCGGCTCTCAATGAATTGCCTGCAAAACGGCCTAAACAGCGCGACGAACACGGCGGAGCACAACCTACATTTTGGGTTTGGGTAACACCCTCGGGTAGCACTTGATGGTTAGCCCAGTGGCCGCTGAGCGCTCGAATCAAGGTCATCTCCGAGGAGCAGCGCCTCGATTCTGGAGCGCATGTAGATGCGTCTGCGGCCCACCGTCGAACCTCGAGACTGCGCCGAGAGCAGACGCGACGGTGACGCATGGCGCATCCGTTTGCGACCCTCGGAGGGGGCTACCAGCCCGTTCGGCGACGCGGCCAGGGCGGGCAGAAGAGCTTGACGATCGCGCTGAGGTAGGCTGCGTCTGGTCAGCAGGCTCTGGAACCCACGTGCTTAGGAGAGCGAGAGTCGTAATGCAACGATCGCTCCGATTGGTTCTCGGCGGCGTTCTGGCGGTGATGGCCTGCGCGGGCACGGCCTCAGCGCTCGGTGCGCGTGCGCGTGCGGCGAGCACTCTGGCGAAGACGCCCCTCACTGGTCGCGCCGGCGCTTGGAGGCTCGGCCGAGTGGCGTCGGCTGTCGGCTGTCGGGGCATCGCGCTGAGGGGCAGCTTTACCGAAGTTCTGGGAAGCCGTGCAATGGGGCATGTGGAGTACACGCTGCGGCTGCGGAACGCCTCGTCGCAGGCCTGCACAGTGGCGGGCCTGCCGAGCCTGATACTGCTCGGCAGCGGCGGTAAGCCGCTGCCGAGCAGCGTGAAACCGTGGGAACCTTCGCGGGCGACTTCTGCGGTCACCCTGTGGCCAGGGGGCAGTGCTGCGGCGACGGCGCTCCTCAGGGTTGACATCCCCGGTCCCGGCGACGTCGAAGCGCCCGGACAACCATGCCAGCCGGCCGCGGTGCAGCTGCGTTTTGGCGCGGCCGGAGGGACGTCGACGCTCGTACCGCTGCAGCCCGCCACGCCGGTGTGTGAAGGTGGCGCCATCTTGCTCAGGCCGCTGGTCGGAACCGAACAACAGGACTACTTTCGCTCGCCGTCCGGCGGCATCGAGTGCGATCTCGTCGTGAACGCGGGCAAAATCGCGGCGCTCGCCTACTGTCAGACGGGGAGCCGTCCCCGCTCGGTCACGATGACCTCCAGCGGTCACCTGCGGACTTGCGGTGGCCCGGACTGTCTCTCAGATGCTCCCCTTCACGTGCCCGTTCTCGCCTACGGCCATCAGACGACGCTGGGACCGTTTCGTTGCCTGTCGTTGACCAGTGGCGTGCGGTGCCGCGTTTCCTCCGGCCGCGGCTTCCGCATCAGCCACTCGGGCGTTGGGCGCCTTTAGCAACATGTTTCGCTTGTCATTACGGTGGACGTTGACGGGCGGCAGCCACGGTCGCAGACCCGCGAACGGCGACAGCCGCCGGTGCGCCTCGACCCTCGTTGTGAGCGCAGTGATCGCGCTCGGCGTGCTTGCCCACGCCGGGGCGGCCGTGGCGTCGGCGGGTCTCGCGTTCGACGGCTGCATCGGCGAGATTCCCGAACGGCTCGGGGTGCACGGCGACCAATCCCGTAGAAGCGCTCGAAGGCGCGGCGGACGTGGCGCTGAGCCCGAACGGAACACAGCTCTACGTAACCGCAGAAGGCCTCGGCGTGCTGAGCCAGTTCACACTCAACGGCGCCGGCAACCCCACCCTCGCCGGATGCGTTGGCGATATCACGGGCTGCTCGGCGCCGCTGGAGCTGGATAGCCCCGCATTCGCGCTCCGGGAGGCGATCCGCGTAGTGGTCAGCCCTGACGCAACGCACCTCTACGTCGCCTCATGGGGCGCCAACAACCTCGCCATCTTCAGTCTCAATGGCGCCGGCAACCCGAGCTTCGCGGGCTGCATCGGCAATCTCACCGGTTGCGCTGCGACGAGCCCCGCGAGCGCGCTCGACCAGCCGACGGGCCTTGTGATCACTCCGGACGGCAGGCAGCTGTATGTGGTCGGCTCGGGCTCCCTTCCGACACCCGCAGTCGAAAGCGGAACCGAAAAGCCAGCCGGAAATGGACCCCAAGAACACGACGTGAGCCACTTCACGCTCGACGCCGCCGGCAACCCGAGCTTCGCCGGCTGCGTCGGCGGGCTTGCCGGCTGCGCCGCGGTTCCAGCGGCGCACGCGCTCGAAGGTGCGCTGGCGGCGACGGTCAGCCCGGACGGGCGCCAGCTCTACGTCGCCGGCACGAGCGACATCAGCCACTTCACGCTCGACGCCGCCGGGGACC
Source organism: uncultured Solirubrobacteraceae bacterium (assembly GCA_963822245.1). Classification (GTDB taxonomy): domain Bacteria; phylum Actinomycetota; class Thermoleophilia; order Solirubrobacterales; family Solirubrobacteraceae; genus Palsa-744. The sequence continues at coordinate 99,674 of CAWGGR010000002.1, read as the reverse complement.
CCAGCTTCGACGGCTGTGTGGGCGATCTCCCCGGCTGTGCCGCGACCGGCGTCCCTCATGTGCTGTACGGGGCGAACCGGCTCCTGATCAGCCCCAATGGGGGGCAGCTCTATGTGACGAGCGGGAGCGCGTACGACGTCAGCCACTTCACGCTCAACGCGGCCGGGGAACCCACATTCGTCGACTGCATCGGCGACCTCGTCGGGTGTGGCGAGACCCGCCCCTTGAGCGCACTCGAAGGCGCCTCGGGTGGGACTGTGAGCCCCGACGGGACGCAGCTCTACGTCACGACGAATCATGCTCTGGTCCGCTTCACGCTCAACGGCGCCGGCGACCCCATGTACGTCGGCTGCGTCGGGGATCTACCCGGGTGCCCCGGAGCGAGCCCGGCCGAAGCGCTCGATGCTGGAGAATCAGTCGTGGCCAACGCAAACGGAACGCAGCTCTACGTCGCTGCCGACACACTCGACCATCTCACCGTCGGGCGGCCGCCACCGGCGCCCCGCTTGCCCTCGAACGCGTTCAGCTTCGGCAAGCTCAAGCTGAACAAGCGGCGCGGCACCGCGGCGCTGCTGGTACGCGTCCCCGGTCCGGGCAGCCTCCTGCTCTCCGGAGCAGGCGTCAAGACGATCTTCGAGACAGGGCGTGCCGCCGCCAAGCTCACACTCAAATTGACGCCGACGGGCACGGCAGCGACGCGGCTCAAGAGGACCCACAGGGCCACGGTCGCCCTCGAGGTCATCTACACGCCGACCTTCGGCGATCCGCGGACTCGACGCGAGACGGTCGCATTGATCGAGGGCTAGCAAACCCGTCTCGACGGCCACTGAGGCCCCTTCACCCAGACCGTGGTGAGCGCGAGCGGCCATCACTCAAGACTTCACCATAAAGTCCGATAAATCAGACACTAACCTCTATAATGTCTGAAATATGCCATCTAAAGAGATCAACCGGGAGCGTCAGACTCCGCTGGCGGTGCGCCGCGCCGAGCGGGCGCTGGCCGAGCACATCGCGACCTGGCGAAAGCTCCGCGGGCTGACCCAGACCCAGCTCGCCGACCGCGCGAACATCTCGCGCGACACGCTCGCGCGCCTGGAGGGCGGCGAGGGCACCATCAGCGTCGAGAACCTGCTGCTGATCCTACGGGCGCTCGGGATCCTCGACAACCTGCCACGCGCACTCGACCCACTCTCGAGCGATGTTGGGCGGCTTCGCTCCGAGGAGGCACTGCCGCAACGGGTGCGTCCCAGGCAGCTGGAGGGCTAAGGGATGGCCGACGAGAGCGTCGAGGTCCTGGTGCAGCTCGCCAGCGAGGACGTGCCCGCGGGGCGCATGTGGACTCACCGCGGCCGCGGTTCGCAGTCAGCAACGTTCACGTACGAGGACAGCTACCTCCAGCGCCCGGACGCGTATGCCCTGGACCCAGCGCTCCCGCTTCACAGTGGCCAGCAGCAGACGCCCGAGGGTCGTGCCCTATTCGGCGCCTTCTCCGACGCGGCGCCCGACGGCTGGGGGCGACGGCTGCTGCGCCGGAGCGAGCTCACCGAAGCCCGCGAGCACGGCCGCGCGGAGCGCGACGTCGCCGAGGTTGACTACCTGCTCGGGGTCCGCGACGACCTGCGCCAAGGCGCGCTTCGCTTCCGACACGACGAGCAGCACGGCTTCCTCGCGCACGAGCGTGAGGGGATCCCGCAACTGATCGACCTGTCACGGTTGCTAAACGCTGCCGAGCAGCTCGAACGCGACGAGGCCAGCCCCGAGGACCTGCGGCTGCTGCTCGAAGGTGGCAGCTCGCTTGGCGGCGCGAGGCCGAAGGCGCACGTCATCGACCGCGACGGGAATCTCGGGATCGCGAAGTTCCCCGCGCCGCATGGCGATGATTGGGATGTGATCCGCTGGGAGGCGGTCGCGCTGTCCCTCGCCCGGGACGCCGGGATCGCCGTACCCGAGTTCGAACTGCACACCGTCGCCGGTAGGCCGGTGCTGATCCTCACGCGCTTTGACCGCGGCCGCCGCGGGCGGATCGGCTACGTGAGCGCGATGACGCTGCTGGAAGCCCGCGACGGCGAGGGGTCCAGCTACGTCGAGATCGCCGAGGCGATCGAGGAGAACTCGCCGAGCGCCGGCGCCGACCTGGCCGAGCTGTGGCGGCGCCTCGTCTTCGGCATCCTGATCTCGAACGCCGACGACCACCTGCGAAACCACGGCTTCCTGCGCTCGACCACGGCCGGCTGGAGCCTCTCCCCGGCGTTCGACCTGAACCCCAACCCGCGCCGCCGGGAGTTCTCGACCAGCATCGCGGGCGGGGACGGGCGCAACACGATCGCGGGCGCGCTCGAGGCTGCACCAGTGTTCCGTCTCACCTCCGGTCAGGCCCGCGGCGTCGTTGAGGAGGTCGCGACGGCCAGTCGTGACTGGCGTGAGACGGCCAAGCGCACCGGCATCTCTGCCGCCTCGATCGAGCAGCTCGAACCGGCGTTCGAGCACGAGCAGGCGCGAGTGGCTCATCGCGGCGACGAGCGCCCGGTTTCTTGAGGGGCTCGCGGCTCGAAGACACGTCGAGAGCGGACCCCAGTTGCCCGGCGCGCTCGGGTACCACGGTCTTTGACTCCACATATCGGCGCCCTGAGATGCCACCCCATGTGGCGGCCGGTGACGGTCGTGTCCGGGGGAGAAGCTACCAGAAGCCAGGATCTGCGGGAGTCTGCTCAGATCCGCTGGCACACCGCTGAATGGAGCGCGGTGTACTTCCCCGTAGCACCGCGACGCGCTGGACGAGAGTGCTCCCTTCCGGCGAAAAGCGAGCGTCCTCCCTTCAGCCACGCAGACGCCCCGAATGGACGACGACCAGGCGGGTGGGCTGAGGACGGCGAGACGATCGCTTTGTCGTCGCGTTGCAGGCGTGTGGGCGTCATCGGCGCAGACGCTCGGAGACCCAATGGGCAAGCGGACCCCGGAACTCGTGAGCGCCTGCATTGCTGGGCGAAAGCACAAGCCGGCGATTTCGAGCAAAGAAGGCGTTTTTCGAGGCTGCAGCTCGGATCCTGCGAGACCCAGGGCTGGCAGAGCGCCGAACCGGCCTCGTCGGGTTGGGGGATACTTTGTCGATGTCTTCGGCGAACCTGGAGCTCGTGCGCTCGATCCTCGCCGCATGGGAGCGCGGCGACTTCAGCTCCGCCGAATGGGCGGACCCCAACATCGAATTCGTGCTCGCAGATGGGCCGGATCACGAGACTGCCAAGGGATTGGGGGGTATGGCAGAGGCCTGGCGTGGCACGCTAGGAATCTGGGAGGGGTATCGAACCAACGCAGACGAGGTCCGCGAGCTACACGGCGATCGTGTGCTCGTGCTCGTCCGGTACGGCGGGCGCGGCAAGACAAGCGGGCTGGAAACAGCAAGGCTCGGACAGCAGGGAGCGGCTCTGTTCCACGTCCGCGACGGCCTCGTAGCGCGGCTCGTCGCCTATTTGAGCAGCGAGCGCGCGCTTGCCGACCTCGGCCTGGCGTCGGAGAAAGCTGGTCCGTGACGTCCTCGTCCAACCTCGACCTCGTGCGCTCGATCCATGCGGCGTGGGAGCGCGGCGACTTCAGTTCCACCGCTTGGGCGGACCCTGAGATCGAACTTGTCTTCGCCGACCGTCCGGACCCCGGCACTTGGAAGGGCCTTGACGAAGTGGCCGAAGGATGGCGCAGCTTCCTGAGCACCTCGGAGGATTGGCACGTAGAGGTGGAGGAGTACCGCGAAATCGACAACGAGCAGGTACTCGTTCCGCTACGCCTGTGAGGGCGCGGAAAGACAAGCGGCCTAGACATGAGCGCTAGAGCAGCCAACGTGTACACGCTCCACTCCGGCATGTTGCTCAAGATCGTCCTTTACGGGGACCGCGACGGCGCGTTCGCCGACCTCGGGGTCACACCGGAGGACTCTGCCGACTCGTAGTCGCTTGCGCGTTGGTGGCCAAAGCAGGCGCGCGACCGGCGTCCGCCGACGCGACCGCGTTGGACGAGGAGCGAGTGCGCGAGTCAGACCGACGCTCATGCTCGCTCCTCGCAACAAAGCGGGAGCGGCGGCCCCTCCACTGCTCGTCGTGGCTCTGTGGAAGCGTTGGCCGTTGCGGTATTCGGGCCGCGGGGCACCGAAGGTGCCTATGCGATCGTGAAGTGGAGCGTTCCCGTTGTTGAGCGTTTGCCCGATGCTGTCGCGGTGACCAGGACCGTGTAGCTGCCGGGCCTCAGCTTCTTGTGCGTTGTGATCGGCCCCTCGAAGCGCACCTTGTTCGTCCCTGCGTGCGCGGAGAACGTCAGCGTGCCGGCGACGACTGTGCGAGTGCAGCGGGGCCTCTTCTTGTTCTTCTTGGTCTGTGCGACGCACTTCTGTCCGACCCTGCGCCCGCTGGCTAGCGCGGTGAACGTGAATGTCACGCTCGCCGGCACGTTGAGGCTGAAGGCGAATGTCGTGCCGAAGGCGAAGGTCTTCTTTTTGCTCTTCTTGCTGATGTGGGCGAGGGCGTTGCCCTCGCGCCAGGTCTTGACCGTCTCGCTCAGGCTGCTGAGGATTGGTGCCATAGGGACCACGACCGGCGCCACGACCGGCGCCACGACCGGCGTCGCCCCGCAGACCACCGGTGAGAGCCGGCCGATCTTGGAGGCGTTGCTCTCGGTGAACCAGATCGCGCCGTCCGGCCCGACCGCGATCCCGTCCGGGTTAGCACCGGGCGTGGGCGCGGGGTAAGCAGCCACGTTGCCAGCCGGAGTCATGCAGCCGACCCCGGCGTTGGTGGCACCCGCGCCGTAGGTGAACCACAGGTTGCCGTCAGGCCCCTCGACGATGTTCCACAGATCATAGACGCCCGCAGGCATGGGAAACTCGGTGACCTGTCCGGCCGGCGTGATGCTTCCGATCCGGTCGGCCGATCCTCCCTCGGTGAACCACATGTCGCCGTCCGGACCCATGGCGATCCCAAGCGGCGATCCGCTCGGGACCGGGAAGGCGGCCAGCTGGAGGCCGCTGGAGGGGCTCAGCTCACCGATCGTGTTTGACCCAGGCTCGGTATACCAGAGATTCCCGCCGGGCCCGGAGGCGATGCTTTCGCCGGCGGCGGCGGGCTCGACAGGGCCTGTGGTCGTCAGGGCGAACCCGTTGCTTGTGCCTTCCATCGCTTCGGACGGGCCCAGCTTGCCGATCCGATTCGCCCCGCTCATCGTGAACCACAGATTCCCGTCCGAGCCGACGGTGATCCCGTTCAGCTGAAAGGGAGTTGTTTCGATTTGCCCGCCGCCCGGCGCCGGGTACCAGGTGATCGCCCCCGAGGTGGTCACACGGCCGATGTAATCGTCCGAGTACCCCGTGAACCACAACGCACCATCGGGCCCGGCCGTGATGCCGGTGATCGCGGGGTCCACCCCCGTCGGGACGCCCGTCGGGGCGCAGAAGGGGGTGTCCTGTCCGATGCCCGGGCCGGATGCGAGCATGCGGTAGACACACTTCGAGCCATCCGTGTACCAGAGGTTCCCGTCCGCACCGGCCACAATCTGCTGCGGGTTCGATGTTGGGTAGGACCGGTACTCGGTGATTGAGGCCGACGCCGTCGAGGCGCCGACACCGGCGAGCACCAACCCGAAGCCGATCGCCAGCGGCATCACCATGGCCCCCGGAACGGCGTGGATCCCTCGTGACAGGCGCACACCAAACCAGCTCCCTCGCACGTGCATTATGCCTCCATCCTGTTTGCCGGACCACCTACACCGACTACGCCTGGCCGAGCCTACAGCACCGAGATTGAATATAGGCGTCGCCGAGGACGTGCCCTCGCTCAAGCAGGCTGCGGTGGCTAAAGATGCTCGATACCCGAGCGGCCGATGACGAAGCCGCGGCCGGAGGAAACGCGGCACCGGACCCCATTAGTCAACGACAGGCAACGAAACGGCCCGAGCGTCGTCTGACGTCCGTAGGAGAGAACGAACTCGTTAAGCGGCGCATTTCCGATGCAGCCAATGCCGCCGCAAGTCCGCAGGTGGCCACTGGACGTCATTGTGACCGAGCGTTGAGGGCTACCCGTCCGGCAGTAGGCGCGACGAAATGCCGCGGTGGTAGTCGAGCTCGCACTCGATGTTGCCGGATGGCGAGCGAAAGAGGTCCTGGTGGATCAACGCGGAGTGCACGGAGGGTGCGGCACCGTGCGCCGCCATTGCTACCGACGCGCTCGCAAGTGCAGCCAACGTGAACGGCGCTGCGATCGCGTAGCGCACCGGGACGATGGTACTACCGGGTTTCGGCGTGCAGCGAGCGCGCGGTCATGCCTCATCCCCGCGACGAAGGATCGAAGAAGTCCGCATTCGCCGTCTGGAGGTCCGATCGCGACGGCTCGTCTTCGGCTCGTCATCCGCCCTGTTGAAGCGTTGGCCGTTTCGGTCCCCGCGCCGCGGTGCGCCGAAAGTGCCTAGCCGTTGGCGATAGTGAAGTGGAGCGTTCCTGTTGTCGAGTGCTTGCCCGACGCCGTCGCGGTCATGTGGAGCGTGTAGCTGCCCGGCTTGAGCTTGTGGTGCTTGGAGATGAGACCCTCGAAGCGCACCTTGTTCGTGCCGGCGTGCGCGGAGAACACCAATGTGCCTGCGACTACTGTGCGAATGCAGCGGTGCTTCTTGGTGTTCTTCTTGGTCTGAGCGACGCACGTCTTTCCGACCTTGCGCCCGCTCGCTGGCTTGGTGAACGTGAACGTCACGCTCGCCGGCTCGCTGAGGCTGAAGGAGAAGGTGGTGCCGAGGGGGAAGGTCTTCTTTTTGCTCTCCTTGCTGATGTGGGCCAGCGTGTTGCCCTCGCGCCAGGTCTTCGCCGTCTCGCTCAGGCTGCTGAGGGTCGGTGCCAGCAGTGGGATCACGGTCACCAGCGCGAGCGGCGGGATTGGCGGCGGCACAGTGAGCGTGCGGGTCGTGGACGCTACGGTGGAGCCGTTGCAGCTGACCGTTTGCCCGGTGAAGATCAGCTGGGTCGAGCAGCCTGCGTTGTCGGTCACGGTCAAGCTCACCGTGTACGTGCCCAGCGCGCTGTAGGTATGGCTCGGCGTGGGGCCGGCGTTCTGCGCCGTTGTCCCGTCACCGAAGCTCCAGTCATAGCGCGACACGCTCTGTTCCGGCGACGCGGTCGAGGCTGAGCCGTCAAAGCCCGAGACCGAGCCAGCTGACGCCGGCGTGTCTGTGAACGCCGCCGTTGGGGCCTGATCGGGGCTCATGACCAGCGACTGAAACGAAGGGCCCGTTCCCGTTTTGCAGTTCGGTTCCGAGCAAGCGATCGGGCTCAGCGCGCCGCCAGAGCCGATCGAGAACGCCGAGATCGTGTTCGATTCGCGATTTGAGACGTAGAGGAACTGTCCGTTGGGGCTTACCGCCACCCCCCCTTCGGGTTTCGATCCAGTTTTGCAGTTCGGTTCCGAGCAGGCGATCGGGGACAACAAGCCATCAGAGCCGATCGAGAACGCCGAGACCGTTTCCGAGACGTAGTTCGAGGTGAAGAGGAACTGCCCGTTGGGGCTCACCGCCACACCGCTGGGCTGCAGTCCCGTTTCGCAGCTGGATGCCGAGCAGCTGATTGGGGTCAGTGCGCCGCCAGCGCCGATCGAGAACACCGAGACCGTCTGTGCACCATCATTTGCGACGTAGAGGAACTGCCCGTTGGGGCTCACCGCCATCCCTTCGGGCCCCGATCCTGTGTTGCAGTTCGGTTCCGAGCAGGTGATCGGAGTCAGCCCGCCCCCAGAGCCGATCGAGAACGCCGAGATTGTGCTCGAGGAGAGGTTTGAGCTGTAGAGGAACCGCCCGTTGGGGCTCACCGCCACCCCCACGGGCCTCGTTCCTGTTTTGCAGTTCGGTTCCGAGCAGGTGATTGTGGTCAGCGCGCCGCCAGGGCCGATCGAGAACGCCGAGATCGTGTTCGATTCGAGGTTTGAGGTGTAAAGGAACTGGCCGTTGGGGCTCACCGCCAACCCGAACGGTCTCGTTCCTGTTTTGCAGTTCGGTTCCGAGCAGGCGATTGGGGTCAGCGCACCGCCAGGACCGATCGAGAACCCCGAGACCGTATTGGAGCTTCCATCTGCGACGTAGAGGAGCTGCCCGTTGGGGCTCACCGCCACCCCGTCGGGTCTCGTTCCCGTTTTGCAGTTCGGTTCCGAGCAGGCGATCGGGGACAGCGCGCCGCCAGCGCCGATCGAGAACGCCGAGATCGTGTTCGAGCCGGCGTTTGAGACGTAGACCCGGCTGGCCGACGCGTCGCCGGGAAAGAACAGCGCGCTACCGAGCGCCAGACAGATCGCCGCACCTGCAGGGCAAGGCAGGCAACGAAGCACGCCAAGCACGCCACGGCTAACGCAGATCCTGAGCAACGCCCGTGACTATAACGCCCCCGCCCCGGCCAACCACACAACTACGAAACCCGGAGCAGTGGCACGGCGGGCGTGTCGCGACCACGCGGACACGCCCGCCGACTACCGCCTTCGCGTGGCAGCAAGCGCGCTGCTGATCAAGCTGGAGGCGGTCGCCAAGGACAGCCAAGCGAGCGTGCGGCAAGCCCGGCTCCCCGCTGCCGCTCTGGACGGTGACTGTTGCGTAAAGGGGTGCTGTCCGGCGGGTTAAGACGATGCTTGCATGCCCCAGAACTTCATAGCTTGTGACCGGGATCAGGTTCTGTTGCTGCCACCGGACCTGAGGGAGTGGCTGCTGGAAGAACACCTTGCTTGGTTCGTCTTGGCTGCCGTTGAGGAGATGGACGTCTCGGGGTTTGTGGGTGCTTATCGTGCCGATGGTCATGGGCGCCCGGCGCATGATCCGGCGATGGTGTTGGCGCTATTGCTCTACGTACTGCAAGGGTCAGCGCTCCTCGCGCGGGATCGAGCGCGCGTGCGTGGAGGATGTCGCCTACCGTGTGATCGCGGCCAACCAGGGCCCCGACCACACGACGATCGCGAGGTTTCGTCAGCGCCACGAGACGGCGCTGGCCGACCTGTTCGCTCAGGTGCTGGAGCTGTGCGCCGAGGCCGACCTGGTGCAGGTCGGGGTGATCGCGATCGATGGGGCGACGCAACCCTAAACAAACCATCGAGTGCTACCCGAGGGTGTTACCCAAACCCAAAATGTAGGTTGTGCTCCGCCGTGTTCGTCGCGCTGTTTAGGCCGTTTTGCAGGTAATTCATCAAGAGCCGGAGAGGGGTCTCGAACCCCTGACCTCCTGTTTACAAGACGCGGGCAGCTCCAGATCGCTGCGGGCCGGACCACGACGAGCGCAGCAAATCCCGGGGCCCGGGACGCCCCCCTGGCGATCTCCGCGGGTCCGCTGGCGACCCCTGAGGCTTCCATCCGGCTTCCACTCCCAGCCACGGCACCGCGACTGGACGCGCGCACGCAACGATCTCAGAGCGACAGCCAGCATCACGCCTCTGAGACTGCTGCTCCTCGTCCAAGGCAGTCGTGCGCGCCTCGGCGTTGGGTGAACCTCGCCCGCCAAGCGACAACGCTCATTGAAGGCGGTACGCGCTGCTTTGGCGAGCAGCCCAAGCTTGGACTGTTTGGGCGCGGGCGAACCGACGCTACGTGCAGGTGGACGGCGCGCCGGGTTTAGGTGGTTTGCACGGAGGCTTGGGCGGTTTGGGTGGCGTGGGAATCGGAGTGTTGGGGTAGTAGACCATCGCGTACATCTGCCCGGCGACGTGGGTGGTGCCTTGGAAGCCGTTGCCGAACGAGAAGTTCCACTGGAAGGCCTTGCTCGGGGGCCCAGGCCCGGGGCTTGCCACGCCGCTGCAGGAGCCACGGATGCTTGAGCCTGCGCAGGACCAGTACAGGTACGGCTGGATGTCCTCAAAGCCATCAAGGGTTGTGTCCGGAACGGGCACAACGGGCTCTTGGCCAGAGAGCCCAAGCGCTTGGTAGAGGCCGGCAAGATCGTTCTGCGTGGGAAACCTCCAGTGGGTCTTCCCCAGCCAACCGTGAGTGCCGTTGAGATCCTCGTTTTTCATCGCCAAAATCCAGGCGGCAGCCGTGGTGTGAGTCATCGAGCCGTCGTTGCCGAAGCTCCCGCTGACATTGAACGTCTCCTTCTGCGCGAGATCCGCGTCAGCCAGCCAGGTGATACCGCTCGTGCCAGGGACCACCTGAAAGACGGCTTGGCCCCCATCGGTTGGGTAAAGGACGCTGCTGCTGCCGGCGACGACGCGAACGCGAAACACGTTCCCTTGAATCATCGGCAGGACGTACATCGAGAACAGGTCGGTGTTCGAGCTCGTCCGTCCCGTGTTGAACGAGAAGCTCTGGCAACACCTCTTCCCCCCGGCCTGATCCTTGCTCTTCTGGTTTGTCCAGTAGAGGTATGGCTGGAAGTCCTGAAACGGGCCGGTCGTTGCGTCTGGAATCGCCACAGCCGTGTCGTCGGGGGCGGGCAGGCGAAACGAGTCGTAAAGCGAGGCTAGTGGGCTCTTCGAGCAGTTGATCCCGAAGTGGCCGCCGCCAGCTTTGTTGTAGCCCGAGCAGCCCGCATCGGTGGACGGGGTTGGCGTGATCGGGAGCGTCCAGTCTCGATGACCAAGATAATCCGCGTGGTTCATCGCGCGCACCCACGTGCGCGCCGTCGCAAAATCCATCGACCCGTCGCAACTGATACCCGACACATTGAACGTGTCCGTCGCCGCCAGGTCCGCGTCGCCCAGCCACGTGACGCCCAGCGCCCGATCGTCCACCGTCACCGCAGCGGGCGCTTGAACGGCACCCCCGCATGGCGGTACATCATGCGCTGCACTCGGCGCCGCCGAACCGCACGCCACAGCGAGCAAACCCGCGAGAAGAACACCGAAACCCCACCGCCCTCCAGCCACGACCGCGACTCTACCACCCCGCCGAGACCGCAGCCGCAGACTGCTCCACAGCGCGTGAGCGCCCCAGGGGCACACCGACCGCCAGCGCTCCTACCGAGCAGCAGACGCATCCCTGCACCCTCCGGCGCCCTCCGCCCACCCAACCACCCCATGAAGCAGGTGCTCGAGCTGAGGAGGATCTCAGAGACGTGCCCCTTCGCCAGAAACAGGCATGTCGGCGGCTCGAGAGGGAGTGTCCGACGCTCCCGACGAGACGCATGCAAAGGACGAGCTGCGATCGTCTCGGAGTTCGCCCGGCAGACGACTGCTTCGCGATTGCGAAGCAGTCGTGATCGTGTCGGCATCCTCGGTGACTGTTCCTCGTCCTTTCCGGTCGTCCGGTCGGTTCTCGGCGATGCTCGTTTAGTTCTGCCGAACGGAGCGGCCAACCGCTCCGAGAAGGCCAAGACGATTCAGCGCTTTTGTCGAGCCCCATTCTGGGCCACCCGTTCTGATGAAATGCGCGTTGGCCCTCGCTAAACCTATTTCTTTTCTTTCTTCGGCTTGTTCGGTTTGATGACGAATTCGGGCCCGGGCGGACCCTCCCAGAAGGAGAACCCTCGCAACACCTATGCGGCACCGGCGTGCCGGGAACCCGCGACGCTAGACCGAGGCAGCTCCCGACGGATACCAGTCATGCGGCACCAACCCGCGAATGTCAGTCTGATCCACCGTCGCTGCCCAGGGACGCCCGCCACCCGACGCTCAAGACACCCAGGCCAACCCAAGCGAGGGCCTTGACTTTTTACTCCATGTCAGTTGTAAGATCCGAGCAGGTTGTTCACGCGGTTGCTGGGTGTCTGGCGCCCGATGGCCTGATGTCGTCGTCGATGGTTGTAGGTCCATAGCCATCCGTCAAAGGGCTGCGGTTCGCTCCGCGCTGTCGCGGTGGATCGCTCCGTAGGCCCAGCCGCCGAGCATGTTGCCGATGGGTCTCTCGATTCTCCTATGTCAAGAGATTCATCGCTGGGGCTTACTCGGCCAGGGCGTAGAGGCAACGGTAGAGGACGTCTGTGAGGTGGCGCTTGAGGGCTCTGCGGGCTCCCAGAGCGCAGCCGGTTCAGAGCACGCCGTTGATCTCTATGCTTTCTTCGCTCATCAGCGTCATTCTGCCGACCAGAGCCGCCTCTTCGTAGGAGCCACCGCCGACGCTGGCTTCAAGCGTCGCGGGTACGCGCGTGCCATTCGGTTCTTCATATTCCGAGAGCTTCTCCACCCCGCCGGTCGCAGAGTACTTAAGAGTCTGCGTGGCAAGCATCTTGTCGGACTTGACGGACACGAGGACCGCGCCCCGTACCGCGTACGCAGTCGCGCCGCAAACGAATTCCGTGAACGAAGCGCCCGTAGCCGAGTGCAACTCGAGCGACACCTTCTTCGACAGCCTTCGTTCCCACACGAGGCTCGCATCGAGTTCGCCTGTCACGATTTCCCCTCCAACCGCCCCGAGCGAGGTGCATGGCTCCCCCCGGATGCCGCAGCCGGTGAACGCGATCTCCACTTCTGTGATCGTTCGGAAGTCGGAGTATTCGCCTTCGCCGCTCGCCCCCGTGCAGGTGACGGTCGCGCCGCCGGCGCCTTCGAAGGCCATCGCAGGCGCGCTAAAGCTTACGCCATCTGCGCCCGCCGTAGCGGCGCCAAGGCTCCATTCGAAGCTGCCACTCGATCCTGTCTTGATGCACGCGGCGCTCGTGTATTTACCCGGTTTAGTCGCTTCGCACTGGCCAAACTCCGGCTGGGTAGTCGTCGGTGTGACAATGGCGCGTCCAATTCGGCCACCTGCGAACTCGTTGAACCATAGCGCGCCTTCTGGGCCGACCACGACCACACCGGGCTTGCTTTTGCCTTTGATCCCGGAGTACTGTGTTACGACGCCGCTGGGTGTGATGCGGGCCAAACGGTTTCCGAGATACTCGGTAAACCACAGATCGCCTTCTGGGCCCGAGACGATCCCGCCGGGATTGCTCTGTGACGTGATGCCTTGAGTGAACTCTGTCACTTGTCCGGATGTCGTCATTCGCCCCACCTCGTCATTACGTTGGGTGAACCACAAATCACCGTCAGGGCCGACCGTAATGAAACCGGGAACATTACCGCTTCCCGTCGCAAACTCGGTTTCTTCACCGGTGGGAGTCATACGCCCGATTCCGTCGTTGCTCTCGGTGAACCAGAGGTTGCCGTCCGGCCCTGTCGTGATTCCTACCGGTTCCGCTCCCGACGCGACGGTAAATTCGGTGATCGTGCCGGACGGCGTGATCCGACCAATGTGCTCACAGCCGCTCTCCGTGAACCAAATATCGCCTTCCGGGCCCGCTGTGATGTCGCTCGGGTCGCATCCAGAGCCCAAGCCAGCGAATTCGGTTACGACGCCGCTCGTTGTGATCCGAGCAATACGTTTGGTCAACACCTCGACGAACCACAGATTACCGTCTTCACCCGACGCGATCGCGCCGGGGTTGCTGCCCGGCGCGATGCCTTCGGTGAAGGCGGTGACGACACCCGCCGGGGTGATGCGATCCACCTGGTTTCCGTAGAACTCTGTGAACCAAAGATTGCCGTCCGAGCCGGAAACCATTGACGCTCCCTATTTCCCATTTCGTTTTCTCCAGGGCGAGCGGGGCAGCCGGTGTCTCTCACCTCGCGCCGAATCAAGGTCAGCGCGATCACGCTGACGCCATCAGGGCGCATTTACCGACTTGACTCCGAGCCTGGTCCTGTCGCTGGGTCTACCATACCGATCGCTCGTTCATCGTGCCTCCGCGGGCGATCAGGTAGACCAGCACGCCGATCAGCGGGATGAACAGCACGAACAGGAACCATAGGGCCTTGGCCCCGCCGGACAGGTCAGGGCTGCGGAAGATGTCGATGAATACCGTGATCAGGATCCAGAACCAGACCACCAACAGGAAGATTTCGATAATGGTCCAGAAAATGCTCAACAGCGGATAAGAATATGACGAAGACGCGAGTAGCATTCCTTCTCCTTTTACTCGGGGAGTTGCCATGTCTTCCTCCGCGAGTTCCGGCTCTGCTGTCGGCAGAGCCGGAACTTCACGGGGCCGGGCGGCGGCCAGGCAGCCTGGCGCCTACCGGTCAGGTCAGGCGGCGCTGCGGGCTTTCCGCAGATCCCCGATCAGCCCATGATCCTCAATCGCCGGATAATTCATCGATTCGCTTCTTGTTGTGCGGCCCTTCCTTGTGGTGCCGCCCTTCGTGGATTCGCACCCGATGGTTCCGCGGCCGCAGGTGACCTGTCATCACCTACCCGTCGTTTACCTGGCGTAGGCCGAAACCCCGCTTGACACCGGCCCGCTCCTAAGGGATGAATGTTTACGCCTCGTTTTCGATGAGCTGGGACACCGCCTCGATGAGGGCGAGATGAGTGAACGCTTGGGGAAAGTTCCCGAGATGCTCACCGGTCGACGTGTCGATTTCTTCGGCGTACAGGTTCAGCGGGCCCGCGTAGGACAGGAGTTTCTTGCACAGGGCACGGGCACGGTCGGTCTCACCGATCATGGCCAGGGCGCTTACCAGCCACCAGGAGCAGATCGTGAAGGTCCCCTCCTTGCCGGCGAATCCGGTATCAGTGCTGTCCACCTTGTAGCGCAGGACAAGGCTGTCCTCGGTCAGCTCGTCGGCGATGGCCAGCACGGTGGCCCTGATGCGCCCGTCGTCCGGTGGCAAGAACCCCATGATGGGCAGCAGCAGCAGCGAGGCGTCGAGCTCGTCGTTCTCGTACGCCTGACGGAACCGGCCCCGCTCGTCAACGCCCTTGTCGAGGATTTCGGCCTTGATCGCGTCAGCGGCTTTTTGCCATCGGGTGGCACGCTCGGAGTCTCCGCGTTCTTGCGCAAGGTCGGCGCCACGGTCGGCGGCCACCCAGCACATCACCGCCGACTCGGTGAAATGCTGCGGCTCGCCCCGGATTTCCCAGATGCCCTGGTCGGCGTCACCTGCGTGCTGGATGGCGTCATCGACGAAACCGGCGAGACCTTCCCAGACCGGCCCGATGATCTGCTCGGCGCCCTGGTGCAGGTGGGAGTCCACGGCGTCCACCAGCATGCCCCACACATCGTTCTGGTGCTGGTTCCAGGCGCCGTTGCCGACCCGGACCGGCTTGGAGTCGCGCCAGCCCGACAGGTGGTCGATCGTCTTCTCGGACAGGTCTCGCTCACCGCCGATCCCGTACATGATCTGGAGCTCGGAGAAGGGCTTGGTCGTGTCCTTGCCCTGGAGGGCCTCAAGGATGAAGGCGAAGTACTCCAGCGCCTCCCAGTCGTAGCCGAGCCGGTAGAGGGCGCGCAGGGTGAACCCGGTATCCCTGATCCAGGTGTAGCGGTAGTCCCAGTTGCGTGCCCCGCCCGGCGTTTCCGGCAGCGAGGTCGTCGACGCGGCCATGATGGCGCCGGTGGGAGCGTAGCTGAGCCCTTTCAGGGTCAGCGCGCTGCGCTCGATGAACGGACGCCACGGGTGGTCGGGGAAAGTCCCTGTGCTGAGCCAGTCCCGCCAGAAGCTGACGGTGGACTCCAGGTCGGCGTCCGCCTCCTGCTGGGTCGTCGGCGCCGGCCCGGACCACGTCAGGGCGATGAAGCCCGACTCACCCTCATTGAGGGCGGACCGGACGTAGGCGCGGGCACCGACTTCGCCGAGCTGAAAGCTGGAGTGCAGCCCGAGGGCCACGTCCCCGTCGGGCTGGCGCACCGCCATCGAGTGGTAGCTGTCACCGTCGTAGCTCCAGGCGCCCGGTGTGGACCCGTAGTCGAACATCGGCAGGCACGACGCCATGACGTCGACCTTCCCGGAGATGCAGGTCGCAGTGCGCAGGATCGTCCCGACCCCGGCGCCGACCCTGGGGACTCGCTCGTAGCCGGCGCGCCGCCCCTCGTCGCTGACCGGCCGGACGACGAACAGGTCGTTGACGACCAGCCAGCCCGTCGGGGTATGCCATGTCGTCTCTAGCACCATCGTCCCCGGTACGTACCGGCGATGGTCGGGCACATGGGTGCTGAACGGGCCAAGCCGAAAGCTCCCGGCGTTCCGGTCCAGCAGCGCGCCGAACACACTCGGCGAGTCCGGCCGGGGCAGGCTGAGCCACTCGATCGAACCGTCAGGTGCCACCAGACAGTTGTTCTCGCAATCCGACAAGAACCCGTAGTCCGCGATCGGTGGAAAGGTGCTCATAGCAGATGCTCCATTCGTCTCAGGAGTTCGGGCAATAAGAAAGCTGCAGGGTCTCCGCGAGCCGGTGCGGTGTGAAGTCCCCCGGACCAGCCAGCACGAGTAGCTCTTTGACTGGTTCTCGCCGAGCCTTCACCTGCCGCAGCCCGTCCTCCAACCGCCCGAACCCGGCCGGCCGGTCCCGTTCGGCGCCCACCACAGCCACCTCCGCCTGGTTGCACAGCCCTCCAGGGGCACCCACGAAGCCGACGATTCTCCCGCCGCAGGTGACCTGTCACCACCTGCCCATCGATTTCACCTAGGTGAAACCACGGCAGAGCCGGTCAGGAGAAGGTCCGGGCCATAACCGGCGCCCGCTCACCAGCCGCAACGATGACCCCGCCAGACGCTAATCAGCCCACATAGGTTCAGCTCGGAAGTCCTGGCTGTTGCAAGATCAGCACGATCGAGAGGATCAGCAGCACGGAGCCGAACGCGACCAGGGCGTACCGGACGCCGTGCAGTTTGAACGAGCTGCCGATGCCCACCAGGAACAGCACCGCGGCCAGGAACACCGTGATCCGGACGTAATTGTCGCCGGTCGTCGCTGCCGAGTTGCCCGCCTGGAACTTCGCAGCCGCCTCGTTGTCGAGCTCGTTGGCCTGCGCCTGCGCCGGCAGCTTGTACTGAGGCATATAGGTCGGGCCGGGCGCGGCATGCGGATTGTGCAGCGGGTCGGTCGCCATCCAGGCGTTGAAGGCGACCAGGAACTGGGGCCGGAAGCGGCGCACCGCGATCGCTTCCTTCTGCGGGCTGTTCAGGGTGAACGCGATGAACCATGCGTTGAAGGTCGAGGCGTCGAAGTTGCGGAGCGTGTTGGCGGTAAGGTCGTCGCGGGTGGCGAGGTTGCCCAGGGTCGAGGCCCGGGCGATGTCGATGCGCGATGCCGTGCCCCTATTCCGTGCGTTGCGGGTTCGAGGCACGCACCTGCGGCGGCATTTAAGGATGTTGCTGTGGGCAGAGAGGGCATCGGCTGTTGCTGGTGCCTCGGGGGCACGCCCCGAAGGAGACGCTAGCGGCTTTCAAGAGGGTACGTGACTCACTGTCTACCAGCGCTGCGAACTGGGCTTTCGGTGGCTACGTCCATCGGGTCACCCAAGATCATCCCGTATAGATCCCGTGCTGCCTATGCGGCGGCGTCCGGGGTTAAGGGTTGGCTCAGGGCTGCTGCGGCTCTCCTGCTAGCGGATGCTCGTGACGGCAGGCTAGCGTTGGACTCATCCATCGGGTAACCGACAGGGAGATGCCATGGCCGACAACAACCAGATGCTTCTCTACGCCGCAGCGTACGAGACTGCCGACGCCGCGCTGGCGGATATGGATGCCGTCGAGCAGCTGCACAAGGACAAGATGATCGGCAAGTTCGACGCTGCCGTGATCGATCAGGAGGACGGCAAACCCCACATTGTCAAGCGGATGGATCGCTCGCGTATGCGTGCCATTCCTGAGTGGTTCGGGGGCGGGACGCTGCCGCGCAAGGAGCTCAAAGAGGCGGCTGGGGTACTCACTGCTAACCAGGCAGGGCTCATCGTGGTTGGCGAGCCGACCATCGAAAAAGGACTCGACCAGGCGCTTACGGGTGCCGCCAAAGTCGTGAAGCGCTCTGTGGACGCCACGACCGACGAAGTCAGCAGCGAGTTGCAGGAAGCCCTCAAAAGCTGACCATGCCGGTAGGTGCGTCGTCGTCCGCAGTGGGTGATCCCGTGCGCTGGTCATCGGCGTAGGTTGGCGCTGCGCCCGCGACTGGCGCGCGCTCCACATGGTTCTACGAGGCGGTGACCAGCTCGAAGGGCATGGTCTACCCAGGGCCCGGTTCTGGCCAGGTGTACATGACCACCAAGCGCGACAGCGCCGGGCGGCTCCTTCGCGCGGACAAGACCGCGGATCAGGAAGTTCCGAGAACGGGCAGCGGCGGTACCGGCAGGGCGCGACCGAGGAGAAGCTGGCCGAAAAGCTGGACAAGGTCACCGAGCGGCTGCGAGCCGACGCGCCGAACATGAAACGGCCCGGGGCGTGCGCGGAGCCGCCTGATTGAGAGTCCAGCCGGGTTCGGGCTTCCGGTCGCCGTATCTGACTTTCCCGGCCGGCTGGCCGGACAGTTTGGCCGGGCCGTCAGGGCAGTGCTACTCCGGCGGCGCCGAGGATGATGCCGGTGGCTGCGGCGAGGAGCAGGGTCAGGACGACGCCGCGGTGGAGGGCGAGGAGCAGGATCGCGGCGCCGCCGAGCACGGCGTACTGCCACGGCTCGGTCAGGGCGCGGGCCAGCGGAATAGCGGAGCCGAGGATGGCGCCGATTGCGGCCGGGCCGGTGCCGTCGAGGAAGGCGCGGGCGGTGTGGTTGGCGCGGAGCCGGTCGAAGTGGCGGGCGCCGAGCAGGATGAACGCGAACGACGGGCTGAAGGCGATGACGGAGGCGAGGATGCCGCCCAGGAGCCCGGCGGCGGCGTAGCCGACTACGGCGACGGTCTGCACCACCGGGCCGGGGGTGATCTGGCCGAGGGCGACAGCGTTGAGGAACTGCCCGCCGGTCATCCAGTGGTAGTGGCTGACGGCATCGGCCTGCATGAGCGGGATGATGACGAACCCGCCGCCGTAAGACAGGGCGCCGACCTTGAACGCCACCCACACCAGCGAGACCAGGCCGCCAGCTGCGACGACGCCGCTGGCGGCCAGCGAGATCGGCACGGCCGCCGGGACGCGGGCGGGCGAACGTGGCATCCGGGCGGCGATCTCGATCGCGCCGCAGGCCAGCAGGACCAGCACGAGCCAGGGCCCGAGCGTTGCCGCCGCGCCGATGCCCGCGATCAGGTAGATGACCCAGCGGGCGTACCGGGCGCGGCCAGCATCGCGGGCGGCTCGCCAGCTCGCGGGCAGCAGGCCGGACCCGGCCTGGACGGCGACCGCGGCGACGGCAGCTCCGGCGCCTGCCCCGGCGGCGGTGACCCACCGGGGCGGCGAGCCGCTGAGGAACAGCGCCGAGAGCGCGAGGATGACGATCAGGCCGGGGAGGATGAACGCGGCCCCGCCGGCGATCGCGCCGGGCCGGCCGCGCAGCCGCCAGGCGCAGAAGATCGCGAGCTGCGTGGAGGCCGGGCCGGGCAGCAGGTTGCAGGCGCTGACGGCGTCCTCGAACTCCGGTGGCTCCAGCCAGTGCTCCCGCTCGACGCACAGGTCCCGCAGCATCCTGATATGCGCCGGCGGCCCGCCGAAGCCCAGGCAGCCGATCCGGCCCCACTCCCGCAGCACCGTCCGCAGGCCGACCGGCGGCACGGCACTGAAGGCGGTGTCCTCGCCGGGTGCCGTCATCGGGCTGCCGCTGGCCAGCCCGGGGCGCAGGGGATGTGGCAGGTCATGAACACGGCGATGTCCACGGCTGTCCTTCAGTGCGCCGGTGGCGGCGTGAGGCGCTGGAGCAGGAACCTGACGCGGGTGTGCAGGTCGGCAGCGGTGGCCTGGAACGCGGGATAGCCGCCGGCGGTGGCGGGGTCCGCGATGCTCCAGTGGACCGGCTCGGGGCCGCCGGGGAACTCGGGGCAGACTTCCCGGACCTTGTTGCACAGGGTGATCACGAAGTCGAAGCGGCGCCTGCTGAACTCGCTGAGGTGGTTGGCGCGGCGCCCGCTGATATCGATGCCGTACTCGCGCATCACCCGCACCGCGTCCGGGTGCAGTTGCTTCGGGTGGCTGCCCGCGCTGAGGACCTCAACCCGGTCACCGCCAGCCCGCTGGAGCAGGGCCTCGGCGATCTGGGAGCGCGTGCTGTTCCCGGTGCACAGGAATAGCACCCGCACCGGGACACCCATGCCCGGCCTGGTCGCCGGGGCCGGCAGCGGCGCGGCGGACAGGAGACCGGGATGCAGCGCGTCAGCGGTCGCGGCGAGCAGGTAGCCGGAGCGCGCCAGGTCGATCCGATAGTAGCTGTCACGCCGGTCGGCTGAGCTGCGGTGCATGGTCACCAGGCCGCCAGCACGCAGCCGAGCCAGGTGGTAGGAAACGGCGTTCTGAGGCTGCCCGGCCAGGGCAGTCAGCTCGCGCACCCGCAGGTCAGAACGTGCCAGCTCGCTGAGCAGCCGCCAGCGCACCGGGTGACCGGCGAGCCGGAGGAAGACCGGGGGCTGGACCACCGCCTGGCGTGGCCTCGTTCGCACGCATCAGAAACTACATCAATCTCCTTTGATGTACTAGACGGCGCGGGCCTTGGCCTCGCATCTTGCTGACCGTGCCACCGCCTCCCGGCCAGGACGTGAGGCTGATCAATATCGTTGCGGAGTCGGGTTGCCGTTTTCCGCCCTGCACCGCGGACTAACCCCGGGGACTGCCAGATGGAACCTGCCGCAACGATGTCCGCTTCACCGGGACCGGCGCTCGAGCCCGAGCCGCCCGCTGTGCGGGCGCACCGCTTGGCCGCCGCGCGCCGGCGGGCCACTGCTCTGCTCGCGGGGGTAACGGTTCTGTTTGTGGCCGTGACCGCGGTCGGCGCCCACGGGGTCCTTCTCGGCTACGTGCAGGCCGGCGCGGAGGCCTCCATGGTCGGAGGCGTTGCCGACTGGTTCGCGGTGACGGCCCTCTTCCGCCATCCCCTGGGCCTGCCGATACCGCACACCGCGCTGCTCGTCGAGCGCAAGGACCAGTTCGCCGCCACCCTCGGCCGGTTCGTGCAGGAGAACTTCCTCACCGCCGACGTTCTTGCCGAGCGGATCCACTCCGCGCGCCTGGTTCCCCGCCTGGCCGCCTGGCTGGCCGACGAGGCCAGCGCCGCCCGGTTCGCCGGTCACGCCGCGGATCTGGTCGTCACGGTGGCCGAGAATCTCCGCGATGAGGATGTCCAAAGCGTGCTCACCGCCGAACTGACCCGGGCGGTCGAGGCCGTCGAGGTGGCGCCACTGGCTGGGCGGGCCCTGCGGGTCATCATTGCGGGAGGCCACCACACCGAGCTGTTCAACGCCATCCTGTCCTTCGCCGACCGCTATCTCCCCGGCCATTACGAGGAGCTTCGTCAGCTGTTCGAAGCCGAGTCGCCCCGCTGGGTGCCCGACGCGGTTTACCGGCGGGTCTTCGACCGCCTCTACACCCGCCTGCGCCAGCGGCTGGTGGCGATGGCCGCCGATCCCGACGACCAGGCCCGGCAGCGGTTCGAGGAGTGGATCGCCGGGCTCCCCGACCGCCTCGAGACATCCCCAGAGCTGCGCGAGCGCGGCGAGCGCCTTAAGCGCGATGTCCTGAGTAGCGCCGGCCTGCGGGACTGGTCCTCGCCGTTGTGGCAGAAGGCCAAGGAGGGACTGCGGATCCAGGCTGCTGACCCGGAGTCTGAGCTGCGCCGCCGGCTAGCCGATGCGCTGGCAGCCGCCGGTCAGCGCCTAGGATCGGACCGCCGCCTTGCAGACGGCCTCGGCCGTCTGGTCGAGTCCGGAGCCAGGGCACTCGCCGATCAGTTCCACGACGAGCTTGCCGGCCTTGTCACGGGGACTATCGAGCGGTGGGACGCCGCCGAGACGTCAAGCCAGCTGGAACTCCTCCTCGGACGCGATCTGCAGTACATCCGCATCAACGGCACGGTGGTGGGGGCGGGCGTAGGGCTGGCCTTGCACGCCATCGTCCTCGCTCTGTCCTGATGGTGGCGTGTACCGCTGCAGAACTCTGCGCAGGGGGGCCATGACCTGTGGTTCGTCCGCTGGCCGGGTTGTGCACGCTTTCAGCGCGGCGCAGTTCGAATCGCTTACCGCCGCGTTCCTGACCGACGCGGAGCGCAGGTTCGTGGGCCGTGGTTCACTCAAAACCGGACGGGTCGCCTGCCCCGCGGCGCACGATCTCGGGTTCCTGCTGGGAAAAGTCGATCACCGTTGTCGGCTCGGTGCCGCAGTCGCCCGAGTCGATCACCGCGTCCACGGCGTGGTCAAGCTGCTCAGCGATCTCCCACCCCTGGGTCATGGGCTCGTCCTGGCCGGGCAGCAGCAGGGTGCTCGAGACGAGCGGCTCGCCGAGTTCGGCGAGCAGCGCCTGGGTCACCACATGGCGCGGGATCCGCACCCCGACGGTCTTCTTCCCCGGGTGCTGCAATCTGCGCGGCACCTCCTTGGTCGCGGGCAGGATGAAGGTATAACTGCCCGGGGTCGCCGCCTTGATAGCCCGGAATACCGGGTTGGCAACGTACACGAACTGGCCTAGCTGGGCGAAGTCCTGGCACACCAGCGTGAGGTGGTGCCGGTCGCCGAGGTGGCGGATCGACTTGATCCTCGTGATGCCGTCCCTGTTGCCGAGCTGGCAGCCGAGCGCGTAGCAGGAGTCCGTCGGGTAGGCGATCACGCCGCCCGCGCGCACGATGTCGGTGATCTGGACGATCGCGCGCCGCTGCGGGTTGGCCGGATGGATGTCGAAGTGCTTCGCCATGCGACGATTTTAGGATCATCGCTCCCAGCCGGCGGTCCCCGTGCACTGCTCGGCCGGGACCGCGGCGCCCGCGCAGGCTTACGTTAATTTGGCCGCCCGGGAACAGGCATGCATGCACAAAGGGGACCTCAGGCCCTGACGGCGTCGAGACAGTTCAACGACGATCATGCCGGAGGAGATAACGATGGTTACTTCGGATGCTGCCGGATACGACGAGCCGATGCCGGCTGGATATCCCCCGGCGTGGGAGTTCGACGGGCTGCTCAGGAATGGCGAGGCGGCGGTCGTCCGCCCGATCCGGCCGGCTGACGCGCCGGCGCTGGTCGGGCTGCACAGTGCCGTGTCGCCCGGCACGCTGCACCAGCATATGCTGCTGGCCCGGCCGACTCTCAGCCTGGAAGAGGCAGCGCGCTTCAGCGAGGTGGACTACGACAGCCGGATGGCCTTCGTCGCGCTGGTGTCGGGCGAGCTGGTCGGGCTGGCCAGCTATGACCGCGCCGGCACTGCGGCGGCGGCGGCCGAGGCCAGCTTCATCCTCACCGACACCTACCAGCGCCATGGCGTCACGACCCTGCTGTTTGAGAGCCTGGCGGAGTACGCGCGGACGCGGGGGATCCTGAGCTTGATCGCCGAGGTCAGGCCGCAGAACGCGGCGTTGCTGGAGGTGTTCGCGGCGACGGGTTTGCGCTGCAGGCGGCGGGGCGGCGCGGCGACCGTTCGGGTCGAGATCGATCTGCGGCCGACGGCCGCGTACCGTGCGTCGTGTGATGACCGGGAGGCGACAGCGGAGGTCGCCAGCGTCGCGGCGATCCTGCGGCCGCGCTCGATCGCGGTCGTCGGGGCAGGACGCCACCCGGGGAACGTTGGGCATCAGGTTGTCCGGTCCCTGCTCGTCGGAGACTTCTCCGGGACGGTCTATCCGGTCAATCCCGCGGCACGGGCGGTCTGCGGCGTGCCTGCGTTCCCGGCGCTGTTGTCGGTTCCCGAGCCGATCGACCTGGCCGTCATCGCCGTTCCGGCATCAGCTGTCCCTGGCGTGATCGACGAGGCCGCCTCCATCGGCGTGCGCGCCGTCACCATCATTACCGCGGGCTTCGGCGAGACGGGCCGCTCGGGCGCTGCGGTCGAGACCCAGCTGCTGAGCGTGGCCCGCACGCACGGGATGCGGATCGTCGGCCCGAACTGCCTGGGCGTCGCGAACACCGATCCTGGCATCCAGATGAACGCCACGTTTGGCCCGCTCGATCCGCTGCCCGGGCGGCTGGCTGTCGTCTCGCAGTCCGGTGCGGTCGGGGTCCTGCTCGGCGAGCAGACCCGCGCCGCCGGCCTTGGCCTGTCGGCCTTCGTGTCGGTGGGGAACAAGCTCGACGTGAGCCCGAACGACCTGCTGTGCTTCTTCGAGCAGGACGACCGGACCGCGGTGATCGCGCTCTACCTGGAGTCGCTGGGCAACCCGCGCAAGTTCGCCCGCATCGCCCGCCGGGTCGGCGCGGCCAAGCCCATCGTCGCGCTCAAGGCGGGAAGAACATCGGCCGGGGCCAGAGGCGCCCGTTCGCACACCGCAGCCGCGGCGACCCCGGAAGTCACCGTCGCCGCGCTGCTGCAAAGCGCGGGCATCATCAAGGTCGACCGTCTCGAGGAACTCCTCGACGTCTCGGCCATCCTGCTCGCCGCTCCGCTGCCGGCCGGGGGTCGTGTCGCGCTGGTCGGGAACTCCGGTGGCCCGCTCATTCTCACCGCCGATGCGTGTGAGGGCGGCGAACTGACCGTCCCGGAGCTGGGGAAGGCGACCCAGCACGCGCTCGGCGAGGTCCTCGCCGCCGCGGCGGCGACCGCCAACCCGGTTGACCTCACCGCGGACGGGACCGCGGAGATGCTTGAGCAGGCGCTCGAGATCGTCCTGGGCGATGACGCGATCGACGCCGTGATCACCGTCGTCATCGAAACCATGGCGATCTCGGCGGCGGCGACGCGAGAGACCCTCGCGCGCGTCGCGGTCCGGGCTGGCAAGCCGGTCGTCGCTTGCGCCGTGGAGCCAGCCGCCCCGCGCCTGCCAGCCGGCGCGGCGGATATCGCGGAAATCGCCTCACCGGAGCGGGCGGCGGCGGCCCTCGGGCATGTCTGCCGCTACGCGCAGTGGCGCCGGCGCCCGCTGCTGCCCGCGGAGGAGCCCGAAGAGCTGTCCGATCATCCGGTGATCAGCGAGATCGTGGCCTCGGCGCTCGCCAGCAGCCCCGGCGGGGGCTGGCTTGAGCTTGACCAGGGGGCCCGGCTGCTGGAGGCGTGCGGCCTGCCCGTGCTGGCGACTCGCGGCGCGGCCACCGCGACCGAGGCGGCCGCGGCGGCCGAGGCCGTCGGGTTCCCGGTCGTCTTGAAGGCCCGTTCCGGCGAGGTCGTGCACAAGACCGACGTGGGCGGCGTCGCGCTGAACCTGGGCGACGCCGATGCGGTACGCGCCGCGTACGAGACGATGGAATCGCGGCTCGGCGAGCAGATGGGCGGTGCGGTGGTCCAGCCGATGGC
Organism: uncultured Solirubrobacteraceae bacterium; assembly: GCA_963822245.1. Taxonomy (GTDB): domain Bacteria; phylum Actinomycetota; class Thermoleophilia; order Solirubrobacterales; family Solirubrobacteraceae; genus Palsa-744. The sequence goes on along the minus strand of CAWGGR010000002.1, from coordinate 74,658 downwards.
ACCGTGGGGTGTCGAGGCGATCGTCGGGCTCGCATCCGATCCCGAGTTCGGCCCGGTCGTGATGGCCGGCCTTGGCGGGGTGATGACCGACCTGTTGCAGGACCGTGCCTTTGCCGTCCCACCGCTGGAGCCCGGCGCAGCCGACGCCATGGTGGCGTCGCTTCGCGCCGCGCCGCTGCTTGATGGCTACCGGGGCGCGCCGAAAGTGGACCGGCGGGCGCTCGTGACGGTGCTCGAGCAGATCGCGCGCGTCGCGGAGGAAGTTCCCGAACTGGTCGAGCTTGACCTCAACCCGATCCTGGTCAGTCCGGACGGGGCGCTCGCCGTCGATTGCAAGGCGCGGCTGGCCCCGCGCCAGCCCGGTCCCGGCCCGCTGTTTCCCGCGCTGCGCCGACGGCCTGCACGCCGCCAGTTGCCCGGCACGGCAGCGCAATGAGGGTGACGATGGAGAGCTGACCAAACCCCGGTCGGTCAATGCGCCGGCGGGTCGCGAGCGGCCCCGGGGCGGGCCGTGAGCGCCGGCGCCGTCCCGGGTTCGGAGGAGACGTTGCGGGATGGCAGGGTGGTTGCGGTTCGCCCGCTGCGTGCGGGGAATGCGGCGGGGACCTCAACCCGGTATTCGTCCGCGAGCACGGCGCCGTCGCCGCCGACGTCCGCATCCGCCTCACCGGTTAACCGGTAACGCGACCGCACCGCGGGTACGGCGTCCAGTTCCGCCGCGGACCGGGACCCGGTGTGCGGGCTGCTCCGTGGCCGGGGCTCGCCGGTTCCAGGGAGAGCGTCCGGGCCGTCGTGGGTCTGCCACCGGCAGGACAGCACCACCGCCAACGGCCAGGCTGCCTGCGTCACGCCCATGACCCGCTCGGCCAGGCCCGCGTGCCCGCCTCCGGTGACCAGGTCCAGGAGAAACCACGCGAGCAGGCCGAGCAGTATCGCGGCGGCGCTGGCCGACACGGCGGGCCGCAGCCCCCACGGCACCGATGGCCCCCTCCGCCAGGCCGCGCCCGGCCAGGCCACCAGGGCCGCGAAGGCGACCCCGGCCCAGAATGCGTGGGTCAGCGAGCCCCCGGCGTGCTCGGGGTTCGCCGCGACAAGCACGGCCGCGGCACCGCCCACCATCAGGATCAGCCGGCCGGACGGCCCAGCCGGCCGGAGCGCCAGCCCAGTTATGACCTCACAAGCCCCTGCCAACGCGAACGCGAGCGTCATCACCCACCGATCCGCGGCACCCACCGCCGCGAGGGCGCTGACCGTGCCGCTCACCGCATCGAAAGATCGCGGCTGCAGCAGGGCGGCAACCGTCCACCCGGAGACCAGCAGCAGCGGAGCCGCGGCCGATGAGACCACACCCCACCACGGCGCACCCCACACGGCCGCCACAGCAGGTGACCGCCGTGGCCGCCCCGCTCGGTGGAGCGTCACCCGCCACTGGCGGGCGCGGGGACAGGGCCGCCCCGCGGGGGGAGTGCCCGGGCCGACCGCCGCCCCGTCTCGTGTGCCGTGCTCGCCGTGCCCAGGACGCCTGGCCGGGCCGTGGGACGGCGATCCCCTGCCGTTCCCCGGGCCAACGGGCCCTGGGACAGCCGGTGCCTTGTTGCCATGTGTTCCCTCGCCCGCCCTCATCTGGCCGGTCCGCTCTCGGGGCAGCCCAGCCGCTCGAAAAGGGCCCGGAGCGGGCGTCATCTCATCGCTGCCCGTGGTCGGCGACTGGCGCCGAAAGTGCCGCATCGGCGGCGTCTGCCGGGCACAGCGGGGAAGGCCGGCTCGGCACTGGCGGCAGGCCGGGTTCCAGCGCACCATGAAGGCCGGGGCCTGTTTGCGGAAGTCTCGGCTTCATGACTCAAGCGTGGCCGACCCCGGCGCCTGCCCTGTAGGGACGTAATGCCTGGTCAGGGGCAGCAAAAGACCCCACTGCCGTCGGAGCTTGGCAGGCAATGTCCGGGTTTAAACCTCGTGCCACCCTGCCAGGCCGCTCCCGCCAGCCAATCGGTCCGGCCGCTCCGGCGCGGCGATCCTGGGCGAAACGGCGGGTTCAGGCCGCCAGTGCTCCATGCCGAATCGCGCCATCAGCGCGCGTTCCTCCACCGTGGTCGGCGGCTCCCCCGGGGCCCAAAGGCGATGTAGTTCCTCGAAGTAGGCGTCCATGGCCGGTGCGTGCAGTACGAGCAGCCGGGCCTCGCCGGTCCCCGCGTTGCCGAACGTATTCGCGGCCCCGCGCGGCACTAACAGGAAGTCGCCCGGGCCTCCGGGCAGCTCGGTTCCGTCCAGGCTGAAGGAGATCCGCCCGTCCAGGACGAAGAACGCCTCCGAACAGTTGACGTGCCGGGCCATGCGCCCCCGCGCCCCGGCCCCGGACACGCCAAGGGGAGGCTCCCTTCGCGGGAACCTCCCCTTTTGTGCCGTAGCCGTCGCGGCTCGCGCCCCAGCGCGGGCCGCTCGTGCCGCCCCGGCTGCGCGGCTGCCTTGAAGCGCTGGTGCGTTACCCGCCGACGCTCATGGGATTGACGCCGGCCAGGTCCTCGCGCTTGACCCGGATCGTAATCACGGTGACCACGAAGGCGAGCAGAGCAATTCCTGCCGAAACCAGGAACCCGCGCGAGAAGCCAACCGCCAGGGCGTGGTTGTAGATGGATGTCTGAAGCGCCGCCGCCTTGGCCTGCGTCAGCGGATGCGCGGCCGTCCCGGCGTGCGCGGCCGCCGCCTTAGCCGCCGCTGTCTGGCTCCTGACACTGTTGGACACCGCGCTCCACGCGACGGTCCCGAGCAGGGCCAGCCCGATCGAGCCGCCGATCTGCTGCCCGGTGTTGACCAGGCTGGAGGCGACGCCGGTGTCGTTGTTGGCGACCTTATGGAGCGCGACCAGCGAGATGGGCACGAACAGGAATCCCATGCCGAGCGCGGTGACCAGCATCGGGCCGAGCAACCCGCTGGCGTAGGTGCTGTGCTCGCTGATCCGCGACAGCCAGAACATGCCGCCGGTGGTGGTCAGTGAACCGGCCAGCATCAGCGCGCGGGCACCGATCCGGGCCACCAGCTGCGACGCGAGAACGGACCCCACCATGATCATGCTGACCATCGGCAGGTAGGCCACGCCCGTCTTCAGCGCGCTGTACCCCCAGACGGTCTGCACGAAGATCGTGAGGAAGAAGAACATGCCGAATATCGCGGTGCCGACGCACAACATGGTCAGGTACGCGCCCACCCGGTTGCGGTTTTGCAGCACCCGGATGGGCAGCAGCGCATACTTGCTGCGCAGTTCGATGAGCGCGAATGAGACCAGCAGCACCGCGGAGGCGACCAGGGAGACGATCACCTTCGTGTCGCCCCAGTGCGAGACGCCGTTCGGGGTGGTCGCGGCGCTGGTCAGGCCGTAGACGAGCAGGGTGCAGGCCGGCGGTGGCCGTGATCGCGCCGGGCAGATCGAACCGCCCGCGCTGGCGCTCCGACTCAAGGAGTACGCGCGGCGCGGCGAGCGCAACCAGCAGGCCGATGGGGACGTTAACGAACAGCACCCAGCGCCAGGACGCGAAGTTGACGAGCAGGCCGCCCAGGATCAGGCCGACCGCGCCGCCCGCCACGCTCATCCCGGCGTAGACCCCCATGGCCCGGTTACGCGGCCGCCCTTCCGGGAAGGTGACGGCGACCAGCGAAAGTGCGGTCGGGGCGGCGAAGGCTCCGCCGATCCCCTGCACCACGCGTGCGGTGAGCAGCCAGAGTTGGCTGGTGGCAAAGCCTCCGACCAGCGAGGCGACCGAGAACAGCAGGATGCCGGCGATGAAGACCCGGCGGCGGCCCAGCAGGTCGCCGGTCCGGCCGCCGAGCAGCAGCAGCCCGCCGAACGCGAGCGCGTAGGCGTTGACGACCCACTCCAGGTTGCTGCCGGAGAAGCCGAGCGCGTGCTGGATGTGCGGCAGGGCCACGTTCACGATGGTCGCGTCGAGCACCACCATGAGCTGCGCGGTCGCAATGACGGCCAGGGCCAGGCCCAGGTGCCGTGGCTGCTGGCCCGTGGCGGCCGCGGCTTCGCCCGGGGCTTCCCGGGTCGTAACGTTTTCCTCGACTGCCTCGACGGCCAGGCTCGGAGCCGGTTCGCCGAGCGGCGAGCCTGCCATTGGAGCCTCGCGCCCGGTATCGCGTGAGGTGGCGGACAAGTCATTCTCCCTTGCGTGAGGACGCATCAGTCTTGTTCAAGGGCGCGGCGCACTAAGGCCGTGGCACGGCGTGCCCGGTCCGGTGGCGCATCCGAAGCGAAATCCCCGACTTATTGACGCTGCAGGGCCGTCATCTGTGACACCCGCGGCGTCCCGTCAGTCTAGCGGTGCTTGGAGCGGGAGCGGAACCTGCAGGTCTCTGCTGGCGTAAAGAGCCGGTCGGCAGCAGATATTTCCGCCCTTATCAGTTAGCGGCAGGATCGCCTCCCGTCGTCGCGGGCTCGCCGGCGATGACGGGCCATGATTCTGCCGAGGGGGCGGCGCTGGCTGCGTCGGCCGCGGCGATCATCTTCCGCAGGATCGTCAGCAGGCACTCCCGCTCGCTGGTGTCGAGGGCGTTCGCCCACGGCAACCGGATCGCAAGCTCCTTCTCCAGCCGTTCCCGCATCGAGACACCTTCCGCGGTCAGGACCACGTTCTTGATCCGCCGATCCCGTTCGCTGGTCTCCCTGCGGGCCAGGCCGTGCTTCTCCAAGCCGTTGATCACCACGGTCACGAAGGACGGGTCACAGTGCATGCGCTGCCCCATTTCCTTCATGGTCATCGGCTCCTCCAGCTTGTGCAGGCCGACGAGGTCGCTGACGGACAGCCCGAAACCCTGAGCAAGCCCCTGCGCGAACGCGGCAGCTTGCTTCACGACCCCGGAGAAGGCGTCCATGATGCAAATGTTCAGGTCGCCCTCGCGTGACCTGTCTGGCACGCATTCACCTCCTGGCCGAAGCCTCGCACGAGGGTCTGACATTCCTGCGCCCTCGCGTTCTGCGGCTTCCCCGCGGCCTGTTCCCGAATTCTTGAGCTACTCAACTGTTGAGTGACTCAACCATACGAGGACCGACGGCGGAAATCAAATCTTTATCGCCCACGCCCGGCCAACCCTGCGAAGCCGGGCATGAGCCGCGATGACCAGGAGATTCGGTGCCCACGAGCTTCATTCAACCAAAGCACCTGAAACGGTCAAAACGAATTAAACGAGCGCAGTGCGCCCGCTCAGCCGGCGCTGGAGGCGGCCCAGATGTTGATCCCGGCGTCCACGGCGTGGCGGTCGATCTCGGCCAGTTCCTCGTCGGTGAACTCGGTCTTCTGCGCGGCGGCCAGGTTCTCCTCGAGCTGAGCCACGCTGCTGGCGCCGATCAGCGCCGAAGTGACCCGCTTGTCCCGCAGCACCCACGAGATCGCCATCCGCGCCAGCGTCTGGCCACGCCGGCGCGGCGATCTCGGCCAGGGCCCGGACGTGCCCCAGCGTCTCCTCGCTGAGCTGGTCGGACGTCAGCGAGCCGTGCTGGGCCGCCCGGGAGTCCGCGGGAACGCCGCCGAGGTACTTCCCGGTGAGCATGCCCTGCGCGAGCGGCGAGAAGGCGATGCACCCGATGCCCTCACGCTCCAGGACCTCCAGCAGGCCGCCCTCGATCCACCGATTGATCATCGAGTAGGACGGCTGGTGAATGAGGAGCGGGGTGCCGAGCCGATTCATGATGGCAGCCGCTTCGGCGGTCCGTTCGGCTGAATAGGAAGAGATCCCGGCGTAGAGCGCCCGGCCCGACCGGACCGCCGCGTGCAGCGCCCCCATCGTCTCCTCCAGCGGCGTCTCCGGGTCGAACCGGTGGCTGTAGAAGATGTCCACGTAGTCCAGGCCCATCCGGCCGAGCGACTGGTCCAGGCTGGCCAGCAGGTACTTGCGCGAGCCGTGGTCGCCGTACGGTCCGGGCCACATGTCGTACCCGGCCTTGGTGGAAATGATCAGCTCGTCCCGGTACGGGCGGAAGTCCTCCCGCATCAGCCGGCCGAAATTGATCTCCGCGGAGCCGTAAGGCGGCGCCCCGTAGTTCCCTTGTTGCAAAGTCTCGGCAGGCGCTACTCCTCCGTAGTTGTTGGCGAGATCGAAGTGCGTCACGCCAAGGTCGAAGGCGCGGCGCAGGATGGCCCGCTGTGTCGTCAGGGGGCGATCGTCACCGAAGTTCTGCCACAGCCCGAGGGAGACTGCGGGCAGCTTGATGCCGCTGCGCCCGCAGCGGCGATAGGGCATCTGCTCATACCGGTCAAGAGCGGCAACGTAAGTCATGGAGAGCAGTCTGTCACTGCCAGTCGCCCTAGCTGGCTGGCCTTCCACCGAGGCAGCTCGGCGAGCATCCTATGGTGATCGTGTGGTGCGCGGCGAGCTGCACAGCCACACTGCTGCCCGTAGTTGTTCGCCAGATCGAAGTGCGTCACGCCGAGGTCGAAGGCGCGGCGCAGAATGGCCCGCTGGACGTCGACGGGGCGGTCGTCCCCGAAGTTCTGCCACAGCCCGAGAGCAACCTCGGGCAGGTCGATGCCACTGCGCCCGCAGCGGCGGTACGGCATCTTCCCATAATGGTCCTCGGCGGCGATGTAGGTCATGGTCAGGAGTCTGCCACTGCGCGCTCCGGCGGTGAGAAGAGGATCACCGGTGCCGGCCCTGGCGCAGCGCCGCCGGGTGGCCAGGCGTAACCTACCGGGCGGTACCACGCTGAGGACGGGCAGATCATCCAGCCGAGAGGATCGCGCATGTACGACGCCACCATGGCCGAGACCATCAGCATCACCGGGGACGGCGGAGACCAGATCGAGGCCTACTACGCCCGGCCGCTCGGCCCTGGCCCGTTCGGCGGCGTGGTGGTGATCCACCACATGCCCGGCTATGACGCAGAGACCAAGGAGATCGCGCGGAGATTCGCGGTCCACGGCTACAACGCGATCTGCCCGAACCTCTATAGCCGCGAGGCGCCCGGCGCGAGCCCGGATGACGCCGCGGCGGCCGCGCGCGCCCGGGGCGGCGTGCCCGACGAGCGGCTGGTGGGCGACGTCGGCGGCGCGGTGACGTTCCTCCGCTCGCAGCCGAACTCCAACGGCAAGGCGGCCACGATCGGCTACTGCTCGGGCGGCCGGCAGTCGTTCCTGGCCGCGTGCAGCCTGCCGCTGGATGCGGCGGTGGACTGCTACGGCGCGTTCGTGGTCGGCACGCCGCCGGAAGGCATGCCGCTCAAGGTCGGCCCGATCGTGCAGCTGACCAAGGACCTGTCGTGCCCGCTGCTGGGGCTGTTCGGCGCGGAGGACTCCCACCCGTCGCCGCAGCAGGTCATGAGCTGGAGCAGGAACTGAAGGCCCAGGGCAAGACGTATGAGTTCCACAGCTATGAGGGCGCGGGGCACGCGTTCTTCGCGGTGAACCGGCCCAGCTACCGGGTCGAGGCCGCCAACGACGGCTGGAACCGCATCTGGGACTTCTTCGGCCGCTACCTGGCCGCGTGAGCGCCGGAAGGAGCCTGTCATGTGCACGTACCTGACCGAGCAGATCAAGGTGACCGGGAGCGGGAAGGGCGGTGACGGCTGGTTCGGGCTGACCGACGCGAGCGTCTACTTCGACCACCCGGTGCACGCGCTCGCCGAGCACAGCCTGAACATCGATTTCCTCAATCCGGGCCAGGGCCCCTCGGCCCGGGTCGCGGTGGAACTGACGGCGAAGTCCGCGCGCGCCCTCGCCAAGGCCATCGAGGCGACCCTGGCGTCGGTTCCCCCCGACCTGCTCTGATTCCCTGGTCCCGCCCGGCCCCGCCGCTCCCTGGTCCCGCCCGGCCCCGCCGCTCCCTGATCCCGCCCGGCCCCGCCGCTCCCTGACCCCGCCCGGCCCCGCCGCTCCCTGGTCCCGCCCGGCCCCGCCGCTCCCTGACCCCGCCCGGCCCCGCCGCTCCCTGACCCCGCCCGGCCCCGCCGCGCGGCCCGTGGTTTCGCGCTGAGCGAACCTTTTTGTACCGGTATAACCGGGTTTTCCCGCCCCGGATCGGGTCGGATTGTCGGCGCCGCGTGTCAGTATGCGTGCATGAGAAGGAAGCGTGCATGAGAAGGAAGAAAGAACGGCGACGGAGCCGGTGCGCGCGGCACACCGCGCCGCGGGCCAGGAGCCGGCGATGAAGTTCCAGGTGGACCGGGACGTCCTGGCCGAGGCGGTCGGATGGGCGTCCCGCGCCCTGCCGGCCCGGCCGGTGATCCCGGTGCTGTCCGGGCTGCTGCTGCAGGCGGCGGACGGGCTGACGCTGTCCTGCTTCGATTACGAGGTCTCCGCCCGCGTCGAGGTGGACGCGGAGGTCGCCGAGCCCGGTACCGTACTCGTGCCCGGGCGGCTGCTGGCGGAGATCACCCGCAGCCTGCCCAGCCTGCCGGTCGAGTTCGCCGACGACCCGGAGGGCGTCAGCCTGACGTGCGGAAGTGCGTTCTTCACGCTCGTCACCCTCCCCGTCGAGGAGTATCCCGACCTGCCCGACCTGCCGCACACGGCGGGCACCGTCGACGGCGGCGTGCTCGCGTCGGCCATCAGCCAGGTGACGCCCGCGGCCAGCCGCGATGACACGCTGCCGATGCTGACCGGCGTCAATATCGAGGTCGACGGCGAGACGATGACCCTCGCGGCCACCGACCGCTACCGGCTGGCCGTCCGTGAGCTGCCGTGGAACCCGGCGCAGCCGGGCGGCACGGGGGAGTATCTCGTCCCGGCCCGGACACTGGCGGACGCCGCCCGGACCATGGCGCCCGGCACACCGGTGATCATCAAGCTACGGTCCGACGGCATCTCCAGTCCCCGACCCAGCTCCGGACAGATTCAGCCGAACGGTCCTATTGCGGACACCGGCGCACCCCCAGGTGTACCGGCCGGGACCCGCCAGAGCGCGCCGCCGCGCGGGGCCGATGCGATGATCGGCTTCGAGGCCGGCGGCCGGCGGCTGACAACGCGGCTGCTCGCGGGCGAGTACATCAAGTACCGCTCCCGCTTCCCGGCCGACCTCGCGTGCCGGGCGGACGTGCCGGCCGGCCCGTTCGGTGAGGCGGTCCGGCGGGTGTCCCTCGTCGCCGAGCGCGGGAGCGCGGTCCGGTTGTCCTTCGGCGCTGGCCAGGTCACCATCGAGGCGGAAACGCAGGGCCGGGCGCGAGCCCGTGAGACGGTCCGGGCGGACTTCGAGGGTCCTGAGCCCGTGATCGCTTTCAGCCCGCATTTCCTACTCGACGGGATCACCGCCGCCGGCGTCCCCGCTGGTGCGCCGCACCCGGATAGTCCGCACCCGGACAGTCCGCACCCGGACAGTCCGCACCCGGACAGTCCGCACCCGGAGAGCCCGTCACGGGCGGCCGCCAGGTCAGGGGAGTCCGGTCCGCTCGGGCCCGAACCGGCTGCGGCCGCCCAGGCCGGCATCTTCATCCGCCTGGAGTTCACCAGCCCCACGCGGCCGGCGGTGATCACCGGCGGCCACCCCGGCCAGGGCACGCCCGACTTCCGCTATCTGGTGGTTCCCCTCCGGGCGGCCGCGCGCTAATGGGACGGGGCCAGCGGGGCGGGTCAGTGGCGCGCCCAAGCCGATCCCGTACGGATGGCCGCGCGCCAGTAAGGCGGCCCAGTAAGGCGGCTCAGTGGGGCGGTGGGTACCCGTAGCCGTATCCATAGCCGCGCTGGGAGAACCAGGCGGCGAGCACCAGCCAGACCGCCATCACGATGATGAGCACCGCCACGGCCGCGTACCGGGCCGGGAACACCGGCTCGGAAAGTTCCGGCGGCGCCGGCCGGTCTTTACCTGACGGAAGGTCGTCCAGCAGGCCGTCGAGCTGGCTCCGCATCCGCGCGTTTAGCGCAGCGTCTAGCCGACTCAGCAGCTCGTCCAGCGTCAGCCGACCCTGAACGAAGTGTTCGCGCAGCGCAGCCGCTGCCAGGTCGCGTTCCGCGTCTGAGGCGCGGAGGTCGTTTCGAATCGTCACAGGCTTCCCATGCTCGCCAGGACCGGGAGTGTTCCCTTCCACGATAAGCCGGCCTGCCGCGCCTGTAACTCCCTGTCCCCTCCGGGACCGCTACCAGCGCCTGCCGCAGCGGCCGCCGCGCTGCCCGAAGCGGCGCCCGCCGAAGATCCTGCGGATCAGGGCCAGCGCGGCGAAGAAGAGCACGAATCCCAGTGGCCGGCCGCCACCCGTGCCGAACACGAGGAATCCGGCCAGGATCAGCAGGCCCCCCATCGCGGCCAGCGCAGGAATCGCAGCGGCCACCACGGAAAGTCCCCGCCGTCGCGGGCCGAACCCGTTTCCCGGGTCACCTGGGCCGCCCGACTGGTTCCCCCACTGCGACTGGCCGTGCGGCCGGGCCAGGTTGCCCTGGCCCGTGAGCCGGGCCGTGCCCACCGTCGCGCCAGCCCAGGAGCCGCCCAGAGACGGCAGGTCCTGCGTGACCGCGGTGAGGTCCGCGGCGGTACGGGCCCGCAACGTCTTATCCAGCCGTTCGTTCAGTTCGTCCAGCGTGAGCCTGCCATCGCCATAGTGGTCACGCAGCTGCGTGGCAACGGCGTCGCGCTCGGCGTCCCCCACGCGAATGTTGGATCCCGTAGCCATGATGCCTCCGTAGCAGCTTCTGGGTAACGCCACGATATGTCTTGAGATGGCCAGCGGCAACTGACGTTTGTCACCTAAATCCCCTGAATCCAGAGCCCGCATCTAGCCGAGCGGACCTCCCGATGAGTCAGCTGAGTCCGCGTCGATATGAGCGTCCAGCTCACAGGCGCGAAAATTTAAACCAGCCATCCGCACCTGGACGCGGTGCCCTGCCCACGGCGGGATCGCGGACTTCCGGCCCAGCGGCGGGGACCTAGGTCCATGGGCTGGCGGAGATCTGTGCGGTCTACTGCGGGGATGTTAGTCAGCGACGAGGCGCTGCCGCCCGACGTGCCGGGTCTGCGAGGCACGCCGGCGGAGCTTGCCGGCGACGTCGCACGCGCCGTGGTGGCCGGGCCAGGTCGTCTCCCGCGAGCCCGCAAGCCTGACTCAGGCTTTCCATGTCATGGGCGGCCGGTCTGCCCGAGCGTGGGCTGAGCCCAGGCCACCAGCCAGTTAGGAGAAACGCCGGATGCTCAGGGAAGCAGCGATGCCGCGTACGCGGCTGGTGGATCTGCCGGGCCGCGGGACGACGCGGGTGTGGGAGTGCGCCGGCCCGCCCGGCGCGGAGACGGTCATGCTTATCCACGGCGTGGCGTGCACGGCCGAGCTGAACTGGGGGAAGGTTCTCGCGCCGCTCGGACGTGATTTCCGGGTCGTCGCTGCCGATCTGCGTGGCCATGGCGACGGGATCCGGCTGCGTTCGCGGTTCCGGCTGGAGGACTGCGCTGACGATATCGCCGCGCTGGCCGGGGTCCTTGATATCGGCAGCTTTGCCGCGGTGGGGTATTCCATGGGCGGCCTGGTGGCCCAGCTGCTGTACCGGCGGCACGCCGCGCTGCTGTCGGGCCTGGTGCTGTGCTCCACCGCGGGCAATGCCCACGGGTCAGCGCCGGAGCAGTTGGCCGCCCTGGCGATGCCGACGGTGGCCGCGGTCCTGCGCTGGAACCCGATGCTGCAGTTCATGGGCGCCGAGTTCGTCGGCATGGCGCTGCTGGGCCACATTGACGACCCGGCGACGAGCAGGTGGGCCCGCGCCCAGCTGGGCCGGACCACTCTGGCCACCGTCGTGTCGGCCATGCCCGCCGTCAGCGCGTTCAACTCGGACAACTGGCTCGGCCAGGTCGACGTGCCCACCGCGGTGGTCGTCACGGACCGGGACAGTGTGGTGCCGCCGGGCCGCCAGCTTGAGCTGGCCCGGGCGATCCCGGGCGCATCGGTTCACCACCTGGACGCCGGTCACGGGGTCTGCGTCAGCGCGCCGCAGTTGTTCGCCCCCGCGCTGCTGGAGGCCTGCTGGTCGGTGGCGCCTAGCCGCGGCACCGCACTGCGGACACCAGCCTGACGCGGCCGGCGCGCCCCGTGACCCACCTCCGCGGCCTCGGCTTATCCGCCCGCAGAGGCCAGCTGGACGCTAGTTCAGGAAGTAGCTGCCGCCGCCGGACGCGGGATCGGTGACGAGGGCGACCACGCTGACCGTGCCGGCGTGGGCGAACCTCAGGGTCAGGATGACGTCCTTGCCGCCCTGCATGGGACCGCACCCGGTGAGGCGCAGGCGGTAACTGTTGGGGTTCATCCGCATCAGGCTGTTGGCCGGGACGGCGATGTCCGGCACGAGCTTCATGACCATCGTGCTGCCGCGCAGGCCTTCCGGGGCCAGGAAACTGACTTGGCCGCCTACGCTGGTGCTGGCCGACAGCAGGTGGTCGGCGGTCGTGGCGTTGTTGCGGATATCCACGTAGGCGACGGTCGTGCCGGGCGTCGTCGGCAGCGGGATATACGCGCTGGCGACCGCGATCCTGGTGTCCGCCGCGCCGCACCCGGATAGCGCCATCATCGTGACCAGCGCGCACGCGACCGCGAGGGCCGCCGCCGCCCGCCGGGCACACCAGCCCGCTGATCGTCCCCGCGCGGTTGCGCGGCCTGAGAACACCATTGTCTTTGCCCTTGCCCGAACGCTTGCGCTGACGCCTTCACGGTAGCGCCTCGCCGCCATGGGGCGGTCACCGGTGCCCGGTACCGGCGACGGCGGCAGGGAAGCCATGAGAGCCCGGATGCGGCGCGTGCTGCGCATCAGCCCCGGTCGACGGCGGTGCCGAGCAGGCCGAGCGGCGGGGCGCCCAGGCTCAGCATCGCGCTGTGGAACCGGTGCAGCGTGAAACCGGCGCCCCACTCCTTCCGTGCGCGCTCGCGGAGCCGGAGGATTTCGAGCTTGCCCCAGGTGTAGCGCCCGTAGGTGGGGTCGAAGGTCGCCCGGCTGGCTTCAGACAGCGCCGCGGGCCCGGCCAGGTGGGTGTCCGCCTCGAACCGGCGCGCCGCGTCCGCAACCGTCATCCCGGCCGTGTGTACGCCGATGGCGCAGGCCAGCCGGGTGACGCGGACCAGGGCCTCCAGCCAGACGCCGATCGCGAACCGCGGGTCGCCCGCACCGAATCCCTCGTCCACGCAGAGTTCCTCCGCGTAATGGGCCCAGCCCTCGATGAACGCGGACGACTGGAGCGCGCGGCGCACATCACTGGGCGCGTGCCGCAGCGCGCGGCCGTGCGAGAAATGCCCGGGCGCGACCTCGTGCACGGTGATGCCGGGCAAGGTGGTCGCGCTGAACATCTCCAGCCATTCCTCGGTCTCGTGGTCTGGCCATGACTCGTCCGGGGGAGTGATGTAGTACCACGAGGGGCCATCCGGCTCGCCGGGGGCGTTCCACGACATCATGGCCACCGCCCAGCGCCGCGATTCCGGCGCGAGGCCGACGAGGCACTCCCCGTCGGAGTAGGGCACGAGGTTCTTCTCACGGGTGAAGTCGATGGACTGCCGGGTCGAGACCCGCGCCGCCTCGATCACCCCCGCGGCGTCCGGGTGATCACGGACCAGTTCGCGCGCCACCTCCAGGGCCGGACGGCCGGGGTCGATGAGCGCGCAGTCCTCACCGAGGCGGGCCAGCAGCCTGTCCCGTTCGGCATCAGCTTGCTCGGCCAGCCGGCCCAGGTCCACCGTGGTCGCCTCAGCGCTGCTGAGCAGCGCCGTCAGCGCCTCGCGGCCCACCGCCACGTCCGGCGGGCCGATGGCGGCGGCGTGCTCGACGTGGCCGGTGAGCCGCGCGTGCGCGGCCAGCGCGGCGTCCCGGATGGCAGGCTCGGTCCCGGCCGGCATTCCCGCCGAGAGCCCGCGCACCGCGCCGACCAGTGAGTTCGCGACGGGCCGACTGAGCCGGTCCAGCGCCTCGATGGCGTGGTCCGCGGCGTGCGGCCACTGGCTCAGGTGCGCGATGCGGGCCGCGTTCCGTTCGCTCTCGGGCGCGTAATCCCGGTCGTAGCAGGCGACGTCCATCTCGCCGAGGTGCAGCAGTGGGTTGCTGCGGTGCAGTTCAAGGTGGCCGTAGACGACCTGGGCGTGGTCCTCGAACGTGACCAGGTGCGCCTCGTCGTGCGCATCGGGGAGGGCCGGATTGTCCGCATGCGCGGCGGCCAGCGCCGCCAGGCCCTGCCGGACCCCCGCGGGCGACAGGTCCTGAATGAAGCCGTCGTACTCGTGCCGCCCGGCCGCCTCGCGCGCCTCCGCCACGTTGAGGTCGCACAGCGCGCGCACCCGCGGGCTCAGTTCACTGCCATTCATGCCCCCCGACGTTACCGGTCCCCCGGGGGGCGGGATCGGCGGGCCACGATCACGGAAAAGGTGCTCGTGGGACCGGTGCTCGGGAGGGCGATGCCCGGCAGGCCGTACTCGGCAGAAAGGTGCTCAGGACGCCGGTGCTCAGGGGACCTGTCCCTGAACGCCCGCGCCGGAGCGTACCGGCATCACCGTCAGCACGGTCGCCTTGCCCGAGGAGCATGCGGGGAACGAATGGCCGATGTAGGACGCCGCCGTGTTGCCCGGCGGGTACACCTTCAGCCAGTGCGCGGTGACCGGTTGGCAGGTCGACGCCGGGTAGTCGCCGGCCTCGACGACCTGCAGCCACGCGTGCGCGGTGGCGTGCGCCGCCAGCGTGACCGATACGGGCGAGGCACTGGAGGCGTGCGTCGCGGCCGCGCCGATCTGGGTGCCGCCCGGCCCGGTGACGAAGGAGACGCCGGGGTATCCGTACAGGACGCACCCGGCATCGGATGTGTTGGTGAAGTCGATCGGCAGGTACGTGCTGCCGGCCGCCCCGCCGCCCTGATTGCTGTCCAGGCTCACCGAGAGAGCGGAGGTGCTGCAGGCGGCCAGGCCCGACCCGGCGGAAGAACGGGACGATGGGCCAGCAGCCGGCGTGCTGGCACCCGGCGTGGTGCTCGGGCTGGCCGGCCCGGAAGTGGGCGCCGAAGACGGGGCGGACGACTGCGACGCCGTGGTGCCCCCCGACGACCCGCACCCGGCGGCCGTGACCGTCACGGCGGCCAGCCCCGCGACGGCCAGGCCCCGCCGCGCGCTGACAGAAAGTGTGATCATCCCATACCTCCCGTATTGGCCGGGACGGCTCGGCGCGAACCTCAAGCCCCTTCTCCCAGGTACTCGGACAGGTGCTCCGACGCCGCCTCCTGGCGAGCTCCGTTGCACAATGTATCGCTGCTGGCCGGGGTATCTACTAAGCGTGACGGCATGCCGGGCGTGCGTCGCCACGTTCCTCGTCTCTCCGGACGGTTGGCCAGGTTCCGGGCTGGGCCCATTGTGTTCGCGGTCGTGGTGGGTAGTGATGATGGGGAGAGCGCGAAACGGATGTGGAGCGTGTGCATGCCGGGAGCCAGCGAGTTCACCACGCGGCCCGAGCTGGCCGGCACGTTCGGCATGGTGGCATCGACCTACTGGCTTGCCTCGGCGGCCGGGCTCGCCGTGCTGGAAAAGGGGGGCAACGCCTTCGACGCGGCCGTCGCCGCCGGGCTGGTGCTGCAGGTCGTCGAGCCGCACCTGTCCGGCCCGGGCGGTGAGGTCCCCGTCATTGGCTTCGACGCCCGGCGCGGCCAGACGTTCGTGGTCGACGGGCAGGGACCGGCGCCGAGGGCCGCCACGCCCGGCGCGTTCGCCGCCCTCGGCGTCGACCTGATACCGGGCAACGGCCTGCTCGCGGCCTGCGTGCCCGGTGCGTTCGGCGCGTGGATGCTGCTGCTGCGCGACCACGGCATCGCGCGCCTGCGCGATGTGATGAGCTACGCGATCGACTACGCCGGCGGCGGCTATCCCGTCGTCCCGGCCGTCAGCGGCGCCATCGCCAGCGTCGCGGGCATGTTCCGCGACCACTGGCCCAGCTCCGCCGAGCTGTACCTGCCCGGCGGGCAGGTCCCGCCGCCCGGGGCCCGGTTCAGCAACCCGCAGCTGGCCGCCACCTACCAGCGCATCCTCGCCGAGGCCGAGGCCGCCGCCCGGGGCCGTGACGAGCAGATCGACGCGGCCCGGCAGGTCTTCTACGAGGGCTTCGTCGCCGAGGCCCTGGCCGGCTACCTGGACTTCGCCGAGGTCATGGACGTGACCGGGCGCCCGAACCGGGGACTGCTCGGCTACGGCGACATCGCCGCCTGGCGGCCGGGCGCGGAGACCCCGCTCACCTTCGACTACGCAGGCCTGACCGTCTGCAAGACCCAGCCCTGGGGGCAGGGCCCAGTGTTCCTCCAGCAGCTCTCGTTGCTGGCCGGGTTCGACCTCGCGGCGATGGGTCCGGGCAGCGCCGACTTCATCCACACCGTGGCCGAGTGCGCCAAGCTGGCCTTCGCGGACCGCGAGGCCTGGTACGGCGACCCGAGATTCACCGACGTCCCCATCCGGGAACTGCTCTCACCCGGTTACGCCGACCGGCGGCGCCGCCTGGTGGGCGAGACCGCGTTGCCCGACCTCATTCCCGGGGCGCCGGGTGGAGCCCAGCCACATCTTCCGGCGTTCGCCATCGGCCCGTTCGGCCGGTCAAGCGGCTCTGGTGGCCACCGTGACCAGGGGGCCGGCGCGAGCGGTGACCCGGGCCTTGATCCCGGCCTGGCGCCCCGCCTCGATCCCGGCACGGGCGAGCCGACGGTGCCGACCCGGGCCGGCCGGCGCGGACACCTGCCACGTCGACGTCGCCGACCGGTTCGGCAACATCGTCTCGGCCACCCCCAGCGGGGCCTGGCTGCAATCGTCCCCGGTCGTCCCGGCCCTTGGCTTCTGCCTGGGCACCCGGGCGCAGATGTTCACACTCGAGCCGGGGCTGCCGGCGACGCTGGCGCCCGGCAAGCGCCCCCGCACCACGCTGTCCCCGAGCCTCGCGCTGCGTGACGGCCAGCCCCACCTCGCGTTCGGCACCCCCGGCGGGGACCAGCAGGACCAGTGGACGCTGGCCTTCTTCCTCAACCACGTGCATTTCGGCATGAACCTGCAGCAGGCGATCGACGCGGCCGAGTTTCACACCCGGCATTTTCCCTCGTCGTTCTACCCGCGGGAGTCGGCACCGCGCACCCTCGACGTCGAGGAGCGGGCGGGGGAACGTCATCGCGGAGCTGCGCCGGCGCGGGCACGACGTGGTTGTCTACCCGCCCTGGTCGCTGGGCCGGGTCAGCGTCGTGGCCCGCCGCGGCGGCATGCTCTACGCCGCCGCCAACCCCCGCGGCATGCAGGGCTACGCCGTCGGCCGCTGACACTTTCCGGGTCATGACACATGTCATGGCGGGCCCAGGATGCACGGCACTGCCGCCGCGCGGCCGCCGCTGGTGTGATGAAGGCACCGGCTCGACCAATGCATATACCGGGCGGTTCACACGGGAGGAAACATTATGGCTCAGGGTCTGACGGGGGTACCGGAAGCGCCGGTGGTCTCCTTCGAGAACGTCAGGAAGTTCTACGGGCAGGTCAAGGCGGTCGACGGCCTGACCATGGACCTGCGGCCCGGCGGGACCGTCGCCTTCCTCGGCCCGAACGGGGCGGGCAAGCCGAATCTCGGAAATTGACAGCTTTTGCCCCGCTGATTAGATCGCGTGCCCCGCTGCCGGGGTCTTCCGGGGGGAAGATCAGCTATCGGCGGGTATGCCTGCCTGCCAGCGTCCGCGCTGGAAGTGAAGACTTCCGTCTGGGCTGATGGTGACCTTGGCTCCGTAGGCGGGCAGCGACCCGTCGCGGAGCCAGTCGTCGCGGAGTCCGTCGAGGGCGTTCCAGAGGCTGCGCGGCCCGGACTGGTGGATTACGGGGGGCTGGTCTGCGGTCGCGGTGGCGCGCGCCCATGATCCGTCCGGGTGGAGCAGCCACGCGATGCGGGTGCCGTCCGGGCGTTCCTCGTAGTGGTCCTGCACGCCTGGAAGGATCAGGCCGAGGGTGGAGTACAGTTCCCATCCGTCGCTGACGTTGACGACGGGGTACCGGCCGCTGGTCACGCGGTCGCCTTCGGCGTTGCGGATTTCGGTGAACCGTTCCCGCATGACGGGCCGGTAGCCGGGACCGGAGCGTGTGTGCATGAACCCGGCACGGTCCCACTCGGTGCGGCCGGCCGCACCGCCATCCGGGGTTTTGTCGGCGGTGATGATGAGGTTGGTTCCGGTGATGGTGGTGACCAGCCGTCCGGCTGGTCTGAGCGCGGCCAGCCAGCTTGCGGGAACCGGGCGGACTGCCACCGTGGCGATGATCCGGTCATAGCGCTCCGGGCCGCCGGGAAGCGGGCCGGTGGCGTCGCATGCCTCCGCAGCCGGGTGCAGGCCGATCGAATCGAGCCGTATCGCGGCTGCTTTCACCAGGCAGGGGTCTATGTCGATGCTGGTGACGTGGGGTTCTCCGAGCCGTTGTGTGAGTAGCGCGGTCCCATAGCCGGTGCCGGTGCCGACGTCTAGCACATCCATGCTGTCGCTGATCATGGCGTGCCGGTACATCTGCACGAGCAGTCCGGGCAGGGTGCTCGATGACGTGGGCCGTCCGGCCGGGTGGTCGTCCGGGCCGGCGCGGTCGGCGTGCAGAGTGCCTACCTGGGTCACCAGCGACCTGTCGCGGTAGACGCCTGCTGCCCAGTTCTCGGCTGGCATGGCCGGCCCGTCGCATAGTGTCCAGCCGTTGTCCTTGGCGGCCCACCAGCGGGGGACGAAGACGTGCCGGGGCACTGCGGCGACGATGGGCCGCCACCGTGACACGGGGTGCGCTGTCTCGGCGGCGAGCCGGGCGGCGTGCTCTTTCCAGTCGATGGCGGTTACTGGCACGATGCGGGCGGGCAGTCGTTGCCGTCGCTGGCGGGCGGGCAGTCGTGGGGCGCGGATGCGCCGGGATCGCGGCGGGGCACGGTGGCCAGACTACGCTGCCATGCCGGGCCGGCGAAGATGTCGGCGAGGGGCGTCGTCTTGACGTTGCCGCAGTCGAGCCAGCGGCCGACGACGCAGGGGGTGAGCTGCCCGTCGGCCATGATGGCGGCCCGGTTCTCTCCGCACCGGCCGCACAGTTCCGCCGCGTCTTGCGCGTTACCGTCGCGTGCCGCGCGGCCAAGATCTTGCTGCGGGCGGATGCGGATGTCGGTCACGCCCAGGCCGCGCAGGAAGCCGGCTGCCCGCTCCGTGTCCTGGCCTTCGGTGACCTCGACGATGGCGGCGCGGACGAAGATCCCGCGAGCGACGGCCTCGGCAATGTTCGCGGCGGTCCGGGCGTGGCTGGCGCTGCTGCCGGTGATCTTCGCGTGCGTGTTCTCGTCGGCGGAGTACCAGGAGGTTCCGAGGGACACGCCAGGCTGGCCGAATAGCTCCCACAGTTCGGGGGTGACGTGGACCAGGTTGGAGTACACCCAGGCCTTCAGGCCGGCGGAGAGGGCGTAGCGGACGAGCCGGGGAAGGGCCGGCGATAGAGTTGGTTCGCCCCCGATGAACTGCACCATGCTCACGCCGATGGCGGCGGCCTGGTCGATGACGTGCTCCCAGTTCTCGGGGGTCATCGTGCCGGGGCCGCCCTTGGGTCCGCTGTCTGCGTAGCAGTGGGTACAGCGGAGCTGGCACAGGCCGGTGATCTCGAATTCGAGGAAAGACGGGACGGCGGGCATGGTCAGGCTGCCCACGGCGGCGGTTGCGGTTGCTGGCATTTTCCTGTCCCTTTCGGGGGGTTCGCCTGATTTTCCGGCGGACGGACATTGAACGCAAAGTGCAGCGGGGCGGTTTCCTTGTATAATTGCAGGGCGGGCGGGCTATGTTGCCTGCGGCAACTACGGTCAGTTAGAAGCACGCCGACGTCCGCATCAAACGCGCTACGACTCAAACACGCGTCCTTTCAGGCCGCTAGTGAGGGTTCGCGTCCTTCGGCCGCAGGGTCACCGGCAGACATGCCGTGTCCGTGGCCCCACAAAATGGACATGCGACCAGCATTTTTTGCAGAAGAATTTGCGCCCGTCTGGGGTGATTGCCGCGATATGTTCACTGCCATATGGTTCCGCTCTGGCGACTATGAGCGGCGGCCTGTGTGAGCTTCTGGCGATAAGCCCGTCTTTTTCCAGATGGGCATGCGCGTAGCTGACGGTGCTGTGGCTGGTATGGAATCGCCGCGCGAGAACCGATGTCTGCGGCATCTTCCCATCGGGGTATTCCCCCGTTAGAATTTTCTCGCGCAGAAACACCACGATCTGCATGTACGTTGGCGTGCTCACGTGGGTTCATCTCCCATTTTCTGTATGAGTGTGCGCGCGGCGTAGATGGGAGTAGATGGGATCTGCCGCAGGCAGTCTTGTTTCTTCGCCATCCATGTGCCAGCAGAGCACTTTGCCGTCCGTCCACACGGTCACGCCGCGGGCCACCGAAAGCACGCCGATCCGGCCGCTGCACGCCGCGTAGAGCTGCGTCAGCCCATGCCCCTGCAAATGGGGTGATAGAGCTTCCAAAGCCTCCGGGGCGTGCACAAGATCACAGCCAGGCCCGGACGGTCACGCCCTCAGCCACGCTCACCGACTGCCTCAGCTCACGCCATATCTCGCGGGCATCGGCTGAGATCAGGCAATACGGGTTACCGCCGTCCCGGCTGACCGCTTCATATCGCGGTGCCCCGTTCCCCTTGATCACGTTGAATACATATTCGGGGAATGCGATGCGCAATGCGGCGAGCTGCACGTTAATGGCCGACGGCGGCGGGGCCTGAAGATCATAAGCGCTCATTGAATCCCCAAAAGGGCCTGATCTTCTCGCTGCTTGTCCAGGTCTTCGGAGGTATCCGCGTTAACGGCACGGTCGTTGAACCGCACTGCCGCCTGCTCCAGCGTCCACCCCCACGCGAGCCGGTACGCCTCGCGCGGGCGCACCGGGTACCGGCGTCCGGTCTCGGCCGCAATCTCGTCATAGGAGAATCCCAGGCCCGCATCCATTCCCGCGGTCCGTCCTGCTCGGCCTTGAACCCCATGCACGAGGCTGCAACCGGCACATCCGGGGATTTCCCGTCTACTCGCGCGACTGCCTGGCCCCGCGTGCGCGTCTGCTGAATCATCTTGGTTGTCTCCTGCATAAGTCGGCCATTTGCGGCTGCGGCGCCGGCGTCTCGGCTGGTCTGACCTGTTGGTTGTCACGAAGGGGTCACGCCACGTCGATCTCCCGGATACAGCGAACCGCAAGCGCAGCAGATGGGGAAGGCGATGCCGTCGCCGGGGTGATCAAAGTGGTCAAGCTCCCCAACGATCGGGGGATGTGCCAAACGGTGGTTGCGCCCGGCAATCCGGTCGGACGACGGCCCACCAAATAGGCCGCAGGCTAGACCTGCCGGCCCACTCCCGGCAGCAGGTCCAGTTTCTGCTGCTCGGCGGATATCGGTTGAGCTACGTTGTAAGAGCGAGGCCGGTTAGCGTGAGCAGTGATCACAGAGCCTTGGGGGTGCACTGATGCCGCGTATGCGAAATGAGCGACTCGATGCACTTCTGCGAGAAGCGGAGTGGTCACGGGCACAGGCTGCGAGCGCCTTCAACCGTGTCGCTCAAGAGAACAACTTCCTCAAGCACGCAAATATCGGCCGGTCTCACATCAGCATGTGGGTAGGGGGGACGAAGCCGGCAGGCGAGGCGCCGATTATCTTGTGTCAGGCGCTCGCGCGTCGTCTGGGGCGGGCGGTCACTCCTGACGAGCTTGGGTTCGCGGTTCCCGGTACGTCAGCGCAGATCGCGCTCAATTGGAACGTCGATCCTCTGACCACGCTTGCCGAACTGGGGAGAGCCGACTTGGACGCGGAGCGGAGGGATTTCCTGGCCAGCGCCGTGTACTCCGCTGTGGGCCTCGCCCTGCCGGGCGAGGACTGGTGGCAGGCGATGGCCCATGCGCCGCTATCGTCGACGAGACAGCAGCGAGTGGGGCGCGGTGATGTCGCTACCGTCCGTGAGCTGACAGCCGCCTTCTCGCGAATCGACCAGCAGCGCGGTGGGGGCCATGGCCGTAAAGCGCTGGTCCAGTACCTGCACTCAGACGCCGATCGTCTTCTCCTGGGCACCTTCCCCGATGAGGCCGTACGACGAGAGATGTTCTCCGCAGCCGGAGAGCTGGCATACCTTATTGGCTGGATGGCGTTCGACAACAGCGAGCACGCGATCGCGCAGCGGTATTTCGCCCTGGCGGTGAAGCTGGCGGCACGCGCCGGGAACCATCCGCTGAGTGGGCACATCCTGCGCGCTATGGCTCACCAGGCCATCGACCTCGGGACCTGCAAACAGGGCCTCGATCTTGCTGCCGCATCCGTGGAGGGCCAGCGCTACCTGTCCGCAACAGCACGGGAACGCGCATTGCTAGGCGTAATTCACGCACGCGGGCTTGCCGCGAATGGAATGCAGCAAGCCGCAGCCAGGGCTCTGATCAGAGCAGAAGACGATCTTGCATCAGCCAGCGACGATATCGAGGAGCCAGACAGGACCTTCTTCTTCGGAGAGGCATCCCTGGCCCACGAGACGGCATGCACCCTGCGCGACCTCGGCGACCGTGACGGTGCGATCCTGCAGTTCCAGCGCAGCGTCCGGAAGCGCGGCGTAGCGTTCCGTCGTACCCATGCAGTCACTCTCGGGTACCTGGGCGCTACGCAGATCGTGGCTGGCGGAGTCGAGGAAGCCTGCGGCACCTGGGTAATGGTCCTGGATGCGATGGAAGAAGGAATCTACTCCGGCCGGGCACGGCAAGCCGTCGTGGACATGCGCACTCTGCTGTCCCCCTACCGGCACCGCAGAATCCCCGTCGTCGCCGAGGTTGACCAGCGGGCACGCCGGTATCTGTCCCAGGTAGGTTGACTACGTTACGGTCATGCGGTTAGGGGAAGGCGAATGACGCAAGCGCTGGAGATCAATCCCATCGGCATTGTCGTCGGCGGTCGCACCGAGCCGGCCGATGATTACTGGACTGGGAACGCGATCATCCGGCTGGACCCGGCTTTCCCCGCAGAAGTCGTCCAAGGGCTCGAGGAGTTCAGCCATCTGCTTGTTGTCTGGCATTTCCACCAGGCATCGCCTGCTGACGTCGTGCTGCACGCGCGCAGTCCGCGGAACAATCCTGCCTGGCCAGTCACAGGAACGTTCGTGCACCGCAATCACCGGCGCCCCAATCAGCTCGCGGAGAGCTTCCCCCGCCTGCTGAAGGTCGATGGCCTGGACCTTCACGTTACCGACCTAGACGCGACCGACGGCAGCCCGGTCTTCGATCTTGCTCCCTACTTCAAGGAAATGGGACCGCGCGGCGAGGTACGCGAGCCAGCTTGGCCGACTGAGATGCTGAAGGAGTACTGGGAAGACCCGCATGCCTGAGTTCCATCTGTCCCGCCCTGGACAGCTAGCGGCTGGGACCGCGTGGCCGTGGTGGTGACGACCGGCGTGCTGGTGGCGGCCCGCCTTGAGTGGGGCCGGGCTGTCCGGCTGCGGTCCGCTGCGAGGCGGTCCGTGCTGGCTGGGGAAAGGACAGCCCGGCGAGCTAGGCTGCGGTGCTGGCGCGCTCCGCACCGCGCGTTAGCGGATGTCACTCGCGTGTCACAAGTCACGCCTTGACGACGTTGCGCGCGGTGCTGACACGGCGGTTCGCCACTGACCTGCTGGGGTCGGCGCGGTCCAGCTTCGACATGCGCAAGGTGCTCGACTCCGGCGGGCTGCTGCTGGCGCGGCTGCCCAAAGGGCAGATCGGGGACGACACGGCGCGGCTGGCGGGGTCGCTGGTCATAGCCAAAGCCTGGCAGGCGGCGCTAGGCCGCGCGTCCGTGCCCGCTGAGCGGGGGCTGCCCGCCCCCGCCCGCAGCGTAACCGAAGGGCGGGCGCTGTCGTGGGCCGCTAGCAGTACGGCCCGCGCTGGCACGCACACGGGCCGGCGGCGTGACCGTCGCCACCGCGACACCGGACCACGGCCGGGCCGCCGGCCCAGTATGGCTGTCGCTCGGCGCGGCCGGCCGCGTGCCGCTGCCCGGCCTTCACCTGTCCGCCCCCGCATGGGGAAGGAGGTGACATAGCGACGCCCCGCCCCGCCCCCCGCCGCGCGGACGGTCCGGACGGGCAAGACGAACTTGACGCCCAATGGGTCAAGGCGGTCGTTGACCGGCTCCCGCCGCTGACCGAAACGCAACGAGACTTGCTCGCGCTGATCTTCCGCACACGGCACCGCAAGAAGAAGTAACCCCGCACCACGCAACGCCCCGCCGGCCCGATCGGGCCGGCGTACGCGACCGGCCGGGGTGATCGTGATCGTGACCAGCGCCTGAATGACGGCGCGCTGCTGACCTAGCGTCAGGTCGTCCCACGCGGCCGCCACGTCGTCCGCGCCGATCAGCGGTGCCAGCGGGGATACCTCGGTTGCCTGCCTAGCTGTGCCTCGATGTCGGCTATCTTCGTGCGCCGCTTGTCGGTGCGGGTAAGGAACTGGGTCCGGGTGATCCGGTCGTCTTCGTAGTCGGCGGCGATCTCATCGAGCCGGGCGCGGCACGTCGCCAGTTCCGCCTTCCTCAACCACGTGCATTTCGGCATGAACCTGCAGCAGGCGATCGACGCGGCCGAGTTTCACACCCGGCATTTTCCCTCGTCGTTCTACCCGCGGGAGTCGGCACCGCGCACCCTCGACGTCGAGGAGCGGGCGGGGGGGAACGTCATCGCGGAGCTGCGCCGGCGCGGGCACGACGTGGTTGTCTACCCGCCCTGGTCGCTGGGCCGGGTCAGCGTCGTGGCCCGCCGCGGCGGCATGCTCTACGCCGCCGCCAACCCCCGCGGCATGCAGGGCTACGCCGTCGGCCGCTGACACTTTCCGGGTCATGACACATGTCATGGCGGGCCCAGGATGCACGGCACTGCCGCCGCGCGGCCGCCGCTGGTGTGATGAAGGCACCGGCTCGACCAATGCATATACCGGGCGGTTCACACGGGAGGAAACATTATGGCTCAGGGTCTGACGGGGGTACCGGAAGCGCCGGTGGTCTCCTTCGAGAACGTCAGGAAGTTCTACGGGCAGGTCAAGGCGGTCGACGGCCTGACCATGGACCTGCGGCCCGGCGAGACCGTCGCCTTCCTCGGCCCGAACGGGGCGGGCAAATCCACCTCGCTGGACATGCTCCTCAACCTGCGCAAGCCGACCAGCGGCACGATCCGCATGTTCGGCTCCGATCCCTACCACGCCATCAAGTCGGGCCGGGTCGGCGCGATGCTCCAGTCCGGCGGGCTGATGCCGGAGGTGACGGTGCGCGAGCTCGTCACCCTGGTGACCAGGTTTCATCCCCGGCCGCTGCCGGTCGAACAGACGCTGAAGCGGGCCGGCATCGCCAGCTTCGCCGACCAGCGGGTGGACAAGCTGTCCGGCGGCCAGACCCAGCGGGTCCGGTTCGCGCTGGCGATCGTGGGCGAAAGCGACCTGATCGTGCTCGACGAGCCCACCACGGCGATGGACGTCGAGACCCGCCAGGCGTTCTGGGCCAACATGAAGGCCGAGGTCGCCGAGGGACGGACGCTGCTGTTCGCCACGCATTACCTGGAGGAAGCCGACCAGGCCGCCGACCGGATCATCGTCATCAACAAGGGCCGCCTGCTCGCGGACGGGGCGCCGAGCCAGATCAAGGCGCGGGCGGGCGCCAAGCGGATCTCCTTCCGCCTGGACCGCATCGACGAGCCGTTCATCCTCGGCCTGCCTGCCCTGGTCAACGTCGAGATCCGGCACGACCTGGTGCAGATCCAGTCGTCCGACTCGGACCGCACCCTGTACGCGCTCCTCGACGCGGGCTACCGGCCGCGCGAGATCGAGGTGTCCGGCCTGGGCCTGGAGCAGGCATTCCTCGCCATCACCGCCGAAGACGACGACCGCACCGCCGAAGACGACGACCGCACCGCCGAAGACGGCAACGGCTCCGCCCCGGACGGCGGTAACGGCGCGGCACAGCCGACGGCCAGCTACGCGCGCAGCGGCCGCTGATGGAGAACGCTGGCATCACCAGCCACGCACAGAACCGCGGGCATCACCAGCTACGCACAGAACAAGGAGACACCCTCATGAACAGCACCCTCGCGCTGGCCCGCGCCGAAGTTCGCCGGCTTGGCCGGAACAAGCGGTACAGCATCTTCTCGGTCGGGCTCCCGGTCGTGCTCTACCTGGTCATCGCGCCGTCGGTCAAGCACTACGACGTGTACGGCGTGGCCTACCCCGCGTATTACATGATCGCGATGGCGTCGATCGGCGCGTTCAGCGGCGCGCTGACCGGGAACGCGCAGCGCATCTCCCAGGAGCGCAAGGACGGCTGGGTCCGCCAGTTGCGGCTCACCGCGCTGCCGGCCAACGCCTACGTCGTCGCCAAGATCATCGCGTCGATGGTGATCACGGTGCCGTCGATCGCCATCGTCCTGGTGCTGGGCCGCTTCTACGGCGGCGTGCACATGGAGCTGTGGAAGTGGTTCGCCGTCGGCGGCACCATCTGGATCGGCTCGCTCACGTTCACGGCGCTCGCGGTGGCGCTCGGCTACCGGTTCATGCCGGACAGCGTGCAGCCCATGGCGATGTTCGCGTACTTCGTGATGTCCATCCTCGGCGGCCTCTGGTTCGCGCTGACCGGCTTCCTGGCCAAGATCGGCCAAGTCCTGCCGACCTACCAGATCACCAGGATCGGCACGGACGTGATCAGCAACCACAACGTGCCCGTCACCGCGTACATCACGATCCTCGCCTGGTTCGCGGGATTTGTCGTGCTCGCCGTCCTGTCGGTACGCGGCACGCGCGAGACGGTCTGAGCCGAGCCTGGCCGGGAGCCGGGGAGCCGGACCGGGCGGCGGGTCCGCGGGGGCCTCGCCGCTCACCGGCTCCCGGAGCCTCGAGAACAGCGGCCCGGGACCGGTGGGCCCGCCGGTGACACAGTGGCATGCCAGGAGGTACGCCCGGTCCGCAGCCGGGCATGACAGCATGAGGAAGACGGTGGCGGAAGGTGAGGAGCGATGGCCGCTGACAACGACACGGCGTCCTGCGCCGCGGCGGACGTGACGGGCCGGCGCCCCAGTCTCATGGGAAGCGGCCTGATGGGACAGCGCCGCGGCACCACGATGCGCTGGTTCTTCTCTGCGGTCTGGCTCGTCTACCTCATCGGGCCGGTCGCGGCCCTGTTCAAGGGGAACCACGGCCCGGCGTGGATCGCCGGCGGCGTCGTCCTGACCGTGGTGTTCTGCGCCATCTACATCGTCGTTCTCGGCACCTGGGAACGTCACCCGCGGCGCGCGAACATCGGGCTCGCCGTGATCGCCGCGTTGGCCGTTGTCGCGTGCCTGGTGTACGGCCAGGACTGGACCGCCATGTGGATCTACGTGTCCGCGGCCACCGGATTCGTCTTCCCCGGGCGGCGGCGTGCGTTCCTGGCCGTCGCCGCGGTCGGCGCCTGCTTCGTGCTGATGTCGTGGATCACGCACGAGCCGGCCAGCACCTACGCGTCGTGCTGCTGTCCGTGGTGCTGATCGGCTGGGCCATGATCGGCTTCCGGCTGCAGCTCGTGCTCATGTACGAGCTCCGGCAGGCGCGGGAGACCGTGGCCAAGCTCGCGGCCAACGAGGAGCGGCTGCGGCTCGCGCGGGACATGCACGACCTGACCGGCCAGTCGCTGTCCCTGATCACGCTGAAGTCCGAGCTGGCGGCCAGGCGGATCGCCCGGCTCCCGCAATCGGCCGAACTGGATGCGGTGCTGAGCGATGTCACCGACATCGGCCGGGTCAGCCGCCAGACGCTGCAGGACATCAGGGAAGCCGTGAGCGGCTACCGTCGGCCGACGCTCGCCGTCGAGATCATCACGGCCCGCGCCTCGATGGACGCCGCGGGCATTCAACCTCGACGACGATCCGGCCCTGACCATGCGGTCGGGCACCTTCGACCCGGACGCCGAGGCGGCGCTCGCCTGGTGCCTGCGCGAGGCGGCCACCAATGTGATCCGCCACTCCGGCGCGGCCAATTGCCGGATCCGCCTGACGGAACGGTCGGGCGAGGTCTCGCTCGAGGTGAGCGACAACGGCCGCGGGCTCACCGCCATCGCGGGCCCCGCCGGCCCGCGGCCTCGACCTGCCGTCGGGCACCGGCCTGCACGGCATGTCAGAACGGCTGTCCGCGGTCGGCGGCCGGTTCTTGGTTGGCTCCACCGGGCGAGACGGTCGCGGTTTCCGCCTGATCGCCACCGTTCCCGCCGCCCCGGAGCCCAAGCCGGCGTCGCCCGCCCCTCCCGTCACGGAAGCGCCGGTGAACGCTAACGTGCCCTCGTGACCACCAGGGACCAGGCCGCCGACGGCACCCGCGCCATCCGCCTTCTCCTCGCTGATGACCAGAGGCTGATCCGCGAGGCGCTCGCCGCGCTGCTGTCCTTCGAGCCCGACATGGAGGTCGTGACCCAGGTCGGCCGGGGCGACGAGGTGGTCAGGGCCGCCGCCGAGCACGACGTTGACGTGGCCCTGCTGGACATCGAGATGCCCGGGATGGACGGCCTCTCGGCCGCGGACCAGTTGCACCGCGACCAGCCGCGCGTGAAGATCGTGATCCTGACGACGTTCGGCCGCCCGGGCTTCCTGCGCCGGGCGATGGAGTCGGGCGTGTCCGCGTTCATCGTCAAGGACTCCCCCCCGGACCGCCTGGCCACCGCGGTGCGCAAGGCGCTGGCGGGCGAGCGGGTCATCGACCCCGATCTGGCCGCCGCCGCGCTGGCCGAGGGCATCAACCCGCTGACCCCCCGGGAACGGGACGTGCTCGCGGCGTCCGCCGACGGCTCGGTCATCTCCGAAATCGCCGCCCAGCTCTACCTGTCCGAGGGAACCGTGCGGAACTACCTCTCGGCCTGTATCCAGAAGACCGGCGCCCGCAACCGTAGCGAAGCCCTGCACATCGCCGAAGAACGCGGCTGGCTCTGATCCAAAACGCCGGGTCATACGGTGACCCAGACGCCGGGTCAAGCGGTGACACAGAACCGGGTCGTACGATGAGCCGGTGACTTCTGTCGGTTACGCGCGTTATCCGCACCTTCATCGGGGACCTGCTGACCTTCGTCGCCGACGACGACGTGTGGCTCGCGCCCGCCGCCGGGGGCCGCGCCTGGCGCCTGTCGGCCGAAGGTGCGCCGGTGAGCTACCCCCGGCTGTCCCCGGACGGCGGCATGGTGGCCTGGACGACGGCCCGGGACGACGCCAGCGAAATCTACCTGTCCGGCGTCGACGGCACCGGTTACCGCCGGCTCACCTACTGGGGTGACCGCCGGACCCGGGTCACCGGCTGGAACGCCGACGGGGAGATCCTCGCGATCAGCGCCACCGGACAGCCCGCCGCCTTCCTGACCTGGGCGCACGCGGTCCCCGTGACCGGCGCCGCCCCCCGGCGGCTGGAATTCGGCCCGGCCGGGGACATCGCGGTCAGCGGGTCAGTAACCGCGCTGCTGACGAGTACCCAGCACGAGCCGGCGCACTGGAAGCGCTACCGGGGCGGAACGTCCGGACGGCTCTGGATCCGTACCGATGCGCCCGAGCCCTTCACCCGTATCCTGCCCGGCCTGCCCGGCCAGGTCACGAGCCCGATGCTGGCCAGCGGCCGGCTGCGTCTTCCTGTCCGACCACGAGGGCACGGGCAACCTCTACTCGTGCGCTCTGGACGGTTCCGGCCTGCGCCGGCACACCGATCACGACGGCTTTTACGCCCGCAACCCCAGCAGTGACGGCACCCGCGTCGTCTACCACGTAGCCGGCGAGATCTTGATCCTCGATGACCTGGAAGCCGAGCCGCGGCGGGTCGAGGTGATGTCCGGGTCGCCGTCCGCGGCGCGTGTCCCGCGGCTGATCTCGGCCGCCGAGCACCTGGGGTCCCTGTCGTGCGACCGGACCGGGCAGGGATCCGTGGTCGAGGTGCGTGGCACCGTGCACTGGCTGACCCACCGGGACGGCCCGGCGCGGGCGCTGGCCGTGGACCCGAATGCCCGGGCGCTGCTGCCCGTGGTCCTCGGGCCGTCCGGCGGGGCCGCCTGGATCAGCGACGCCACCGGCCAGGACTCGCTGGTCGTCGCCGTCCCGGCGCACGGTGAACACGGCGAACACAGCGGGGACGGGGAGGACGCCCAGCAGGCCGACGACGCCGAGGACGCCGAGGCACGGCGAGCCAAGCGAACACGGCGAGCCCGCCCCCGGGAACGAGACCGCCCCGGAAGACGGGACCGGGCCGGACGCGGCCACACTGGCCGACGGGCAGCTCGGCAGCGTGGTCGAGCTGTCCGCGGCCCCGGACGGGACGGCGGTCGCGGCGGCGGCGAGTGACGGCCGCGTGTTCCTGGTCGAGATCGGCTCCGGTGACGTGACCGAGCTGGCGGCCTCCGACGACGGGCCGGCCGACGGCCTGTCCTGGTCACCGGATTCGGCGTGGCTGGCATGGTCGCAGCCCGGGCCGCAGCCGCTGCGCCGGATCCGCATCGCCCGCCGCCGCGACACGCAGGTGGCTGACGTTACCGACGGCCGGTTCACCGACACCGACGCCGTCTTCACCGGGGACGGCCGCTACCTGGCCTTCCTGTCGCTGCGCAGCTTCGATCCGGTGTACGACGCGCACTTCTTCGACCTGTCCTTCCCCTTCGGGAGCCGGCCGTACCTGGTCCCGCTCGCCGCCACCACGCCGTCGCCGTTCGCGCCGCTCCCGCAGGGACGGCCGGTGGACCCCGGTTCGGCGGACAGGAACGAAGATCATGATGATGCCGAACGGGCCCCGGTCAGAGTCGATACCGGTGGCCTCGCGGACCGCGTAGTGCGCGTCCCGGTTCCTGAAGCCAGGTATTCGAGCCTGCAGGCCGTCAAGGGCGGCCTGGCGTGGCTGCGCGAGCCGGTGTCCGGCGTGCTCGGGGAGAACGCCGCTGACCCGTACGAGGACGGCCCCCGTGCCGTCCTCGAGCGCTTCGACCTGACCCGGCGGAAGTGCGCCGTGCTGGTGGACGAGCTGGATTGGTTCACCGTCAGCGGCGATGGCACCCGCGTGGTCGTGGGGGACGGCGACGACGTGCGCGTTCTGCCGTCGGAACGAAAGCAGGACGGGGACGACGCGGACGACGACGTCAGCGTGGATCTGTCCCGGGCCCGTTTCCTGGCCGACCCGGCCGCGCTGTGGCGGCACGCCTACGAGGAGGCGGGGCGCCTGATGCGCCGCGACTTCTGGGTCGCCGACATGGCCGGCGTCGACTGGGACGCGGTGCTGGCGGACTACCGCCCGCTACTGGACCGGATCAGCGGCGCCAGCGACTTCGCCGACCTGCTGTGGGAGGTGTTCGGGGAGCTGGCCACCTCGCACGCGTACGTGGTGCAGGCCAGCGACGGCACCAGCCCGCGGCGCGGCGGCCACGCGGCGCAGGTCGGGCTGCTCGGCGCCGACCTCGCGCTGGACGCCGGCGGTCGGTGGCGGGTGACCCGCGTGCTGCCCGGCGAGTCCTCCGACCCGAAGGCGCTGTCCCCGCTCGCCGCGCCCGGGGTCGGCCATCGCCCCGGGTGACGAACTGCTCGCTGTGGACGGGCAGCCGCTCGACGGCGTCTCCGGCCCGGGCCCGCGGCTCGTCGGGGCGGCGGGCAAGCCGGTCGAGCTGACCGTCCGCCGGGACGGCGAGCGCCCCCGCCGCGTCGTCGTCACGCCGTTGCGCGATGACCGCCGGCTGCGCTACCAGGACTGGGTGACCGGCCGCCGGGCGCTGGTCCGCGAGCTGGGTGACGGCCGGCTGGGCTACCTGCACATCCCGGACATGATGGGGGAGGGCTGGGCACACTTCCACCGTGACCTCCGCACCGAGATGCGGCACGACGGGCTGATCGTCGACGCGCGCGGTAACCGCGGCGGGCATGTCTCCCAGCTCATCGTGGAGAAACTGGCCCGCAGGGTCATTGCCTGGGATATGCCCCGGAACCTGCTGCCGGAGACGTACCCGATGGACGCACCGCGCGGCCCGCTGGTCGCGCTGGCTGACGAGTCCGCCGGCTCGGACGGCGACATCGTCACCGCCGCGATCCGCACCCTCGGGCTCGGCCCGGTCGTCGGCACCCGGACCTGGGGTGGCGTGATCGGCATCGAGGGGATGCCGGGCCACCTGCTGGTGGACGGCACCCGGATGACGGTTCCCCGCTTCGCGTACTGGTTCAGCCAGTACGGCTGGAACGTGGAGAACTACGGTGTCGACCCGGACATCGAGGTGCTCATCTCCCCGGACGACTGGGCCGCGGGCCGGGACCCGCAGCTGGAAACCGCGGTCCGCATCGCGCTCCAGGGCCTCGCCGAACGGCCCGCTGTGACGCCGCCGGACCGCTCGACCCGTCCCGCCAAGGGCCGCCCCCCGCTCCCGCCCCGTCCGGTCACGCCCGGGTGAGCAGCTCGCGGCCGTGCTTGCGCAGTTCGGCGACGGAAGTGACCCCGAGCAGCTGCATCGTCCGGGTGAACTGCCCCGCCAGCAGCTCGAGCACCCGGTCCACGCCCGCCTCGCCCCCGGCCATCAGGCCGTACAGGTAGGCGCGCCCGATCAGGCCCGCGTCCGCGCCCAGGGCCAGCGCGACCACCAGGTCCGAGCCGTGCCGGATCCCGGAGTCGATCAGCACGGTGGGACCGTCGCCCAGCGCCTCCCGGACCTCGGCGACCAGGTCGATGGGCGCGATGATCCGGTCCAGCTGCCGTCCGCCATGGTTGGACAGCTGGATGCCGTCGGCGCCGACCTCGATGGCCCGCCGCGCGTCGGCCGCTCCGAGGGGACCCTTGACGAGCAGCTTGCCGGGCCAGTGCGAGCGCAGCACGGTGATGTCGTCCCAGGTGATACTCGGGCTGAACTTCGCGATGCTGGCGGCCACGGTGCCGGACTGGAAGCCGGGCGGCAGGTTGGCGAACGTGATCGCCGGGTTCCGCAGCATCCGCATCCAGTAGGCGGGCCGTGAGCCGATGCTGGCCATCGTGCTCACGGTCAGCTCGGGCGGGATGACCAGCCCGTTGTGCTCGTCACGGACGCGGAAACCGGTGACGGTCGTGTCGACCGTCACCGCCAGCACGCGGTACCCGCTGGTCGCGGCGCGCTGGACCAGTTCCTGGGTCAGCCCGCGGTCCTTGAACATGTAGAGCTGGAACCAGAGGTCGTCCTGGCCGGTGGCGTGCGCCGCCGCGGCAAGGTCCTCGATCGAGGTGGTCCCCATGGTGGACAGCGTGTACGGCAGGCTCCGGCGCCCGGCGGCCCGCGCGACGGAGACCTCCCCGTCCGGGTGCATCATCCGCGAGTGCCCGGTCGGGGCCATTGCGAGCGGCATGGAGTGGGTCCGGCCCAGGATCTGTGCGCTCGTATCGACCGCGCCCACGTCGACGAGCTCGTTCGGCCGGAACTGCCAGCGGCGGAACGCGCGGACGTTGGCGGCCATGCTCAGCTCGTCGTCGGCGCCGCCGTCGACGTAGTCGAAGACCGGGCGCGGGATCAGCAGCTTGGCGCTCCGGCGCAGGTCGGCGACGGTGTGGCAGCGGGCCAGCCGCCGCTTGACGACGTCCCGCTCGACCGGCTTCATCCGGATGAGCTGGCGAACCTCCGCGATGTTCATCAGGATTGCGGCGTGGAAACCCCGGACTTCAGGCCGGGGAGGAAACGCCGCCCCTCCTTTCTGCGTGTCACGCTCGTCCGGGACGGTGCCAGCGGATAAGCCTGGTTTCCGGTAAGGCATATAGATATAGATATAGCGATGGTGAACTGTGAGGGGAAGCCGATGCCACTACGGTTCCACTGGTTCCTGCCGACCAACGGCGACGGCCGGGACATCGTCGGCGGCGGCCATGGCGTGGCCACCGGCGCGGCCGGCACGATCCGGCCGGCGTCGCTCGCCTATCTGGGCCAGATCGCCCGCAGCGCCGAACAGCTCGGGTTCGAAGCGGCCCTCACGCCCACCGGGGCCTGGTGCGAGGACGCCTGGCTGACCACCGCAATGCTCACCGAGGTGACCGAACGGCTGAAGTTCCTGGTCGCGTTCCGCCCCGGCCTGATCTCGCCGACCCTGTCCGCGCAGATGGCCGCGACCTTCCAGCGCCACTCCAAGGGCCGCCTCCTGCTCAACGTCGTGACCGGTGGTGAGTCCGCCGAGCAGCGGGCCTACGGTGACTTCACCAGCAAGGCGGAGCGCTACGAGCGGTGCGGCGAGTTCCTGGACATCGTCACCCGCCTGTGGGCGGGGGAGACGGTCGACTTCGACGGCAAGCACCTGCACGTGGCCGGCGCGAGGCTGTCCCGGCGGCCGGACCCGGTACCGGACCTGTACTTCGGCGGCTCGTCCGCCGAGGCGGGACCGGTGGCCGCCCGCTACACCAACGTGTACCTGACGTGGGGCGAGCCCCCGGCGGCGGTGGAGGCGAAGCTGCGCTGGATCGCCGAGCTGGCCGCGCCGCGCCCGATCAGGTTCGGCATCCGGCTGCACGTCATCAGCCGGGACACCGGGGCGGAGGCGTGGCGGCAGGCCGACCGGCTGATCGAGGGTGTCGACGAGGCGATGATCGCCAAGGTCCAGGCGGGCCTGGCTACCAGCGAGTCGGAGGGCCTGCGGCGGATGCGCGAACTGCACGGCGGGTCCCGGGACGGGCTGGAGGTCTCTCCGAATCTGTGGGCCGGTATCGGGCTGGTCCGCGGCGGCGCCGGGACCGCGCTGGTCGGCAGCCACACCGAGGTCGCCGACCGCATCGAGGAGTACGCCCGGCTGGGTATTTCGGAGTTCATCCTGTCCGGGTACCCGCACCTGGAGGAGGCGTACTGGTTCGGCGAGGGCGTCCTGCCCATCCTGGCGGCGCGCGGCGTATGGCGCCATCCGGCGCCGGAGGCGGCCGACGGCACCGCGAATGTGACGCCGTTCGCCCCGACCTCGGGAGCGGCTCCGTCTGCTGCGGCTCCGGCCGCCGCGTCGTGACCTCCGGCCTAATTGACCGGCCGGACCTGCGCGGAGGCCGGGCCCGGGCGGAGGCCGGTCCCGGGCGGGTATCGTTCCCGGTGGGCCGGGCATCGCCCTTGGCCCCCCCGGCATTGGAAGGTGAAGTAGCGCCGTGCGGATTGCTGTCGTGGTCGGGAACCCCAAGCCGGCGTCCCGGACGCTGGGGGTCGCCACCGCCGTGGCCGGCGCCCTGTCGGCGGAGCTCGGCGTGGGCCAGAGCCACCTGATGGTGGACCTCGCTGAGCACGCCGGGGACCTGTTCGACGGGGGCGCGCCCGGGCTCGTACAGCTCACCGCCGAGGTCGCATCGGCCGGGCTGATCGTCGCCGCGTCGCCGACCTACAAGGCCACGTACACGGGCATGCTGAAGGCCTTCTTCGACCGCTACGGGTCCAGCGGCCTGGCCGGCTCGGTCGCCGTGCCGCTGATGACCGGCGGCGCGCCGATCCACGCCCTCGCGGTCGAGGTGCACCTGCGGCCGCTGCTCGTCGAGCTGGGTGCCACCGTGCCCGCCCGTGGCCTGTACGTCACCGAGCCCGAGTTCGCCGACCCCAGTCCCGCGATCGGGCGCTGGGCCGAGGCCGCCGTCCCGCTCCTGCGCCGCGCCCTGGGCTAGCCGCCCATTTCATTCCGTCGTGCGCCGCCTGAAGAAGTGCGCGGCCAATGGGGCGGCGATGGCCAGGATCAGCACTGACCAGATAAGGGCTGCTTCGACCGGATGCTGCATCGGCCAGGCGTGGATGGTAGCGGAAGGGTTCGGGTTACCCCACAGGTCGCGAACCCCGGCCGTTACCGCGCTGACGGGGTTCCAGTCGGCCACGGCCTGCAGCCACCCGGGCATGTGCTGCGTGGGCACCATGGCGTTGGAGACGAAGGCCAGCGGGAAGAGCACGATGAAACCGAACGATGCGGCCGATTCCGGGCTCTTGCTGTTGAGGCCCACGCAGGCGGCCACCCAGGACAGCGAGTAGGCGAAAAAGAGCACCAGGGCGAAGCCCCCGATTACCGATCCGATGCCGGCATCGGCCCGCCAGCCGACGGCCAGGCCGGTCGCGGCGACGATGAGGGCGCAGATACACGACGTCATCAGATCGGCGAATGACCGGCCGACGAGGACCGCGGCTTGCCACATCGGCAGGGCGCGGAAGCGGTCGATTATGCCCTCGTGCAGATCGGTGCTCAGCCCAACCGCCGTGCCCATGGTGGAGGTGACGAGGTTCAGGGCGAGAAGTCCGGCGAGGGCGAAGTCCTTGTAGCTGCCGTGCGGGATGGGGATCCCCCCGCCGAAGATGTAGATAAACAGCACGGTGAACAAAACGGGCTGGATGGTCACATCCGAGAGCTGCATCGGCTCTCGGGAGATGTGCACCAGGTTGCGCCGGGTCATCGCCCATACGTCGCGGATCCGGCCCGCCATGGCGGCCGAGAGCTTGCGGGGGATGCCGGTCCCGGCCGGGTCGGCTTCAGCGTGGTCGTCGTCAAGTGCGTGCTCCTTCCAGCTCGGGGCGCGAGCCTTCTGCGCCGTCGGCACCGTTGCCGGGCTCGTCATCCTCGGCGGCGAGGTGGCCTCCGGTCAGGGAGAAGAACACGTCGTCGAGCGACGGCTGGCGGACCTCGACGTTGTCCACCAGCACCCCGGCCGCATCCAGCGCGCGCACCACGGAGGTCGCCAGCCCCGGGATGGTGTCCACGCCGGCGCTCAGGCGCCGGCCGTCGTCGCTGACGTGCACCTGCCCGACGGTCAGTGATTGCATCGCTTCGGCTGCGCCGGGATAGGGGGCGGCGAGAGTCACCTCCAGGCGCGCGCTGCGGCTCGCCTCCTTCAGTTCCTGCGGCGTGCCGTTCGCGATCACCCTGCCGTGGTCGATGACCACGATCCGATCGGCCAGGGCATCGGCCTCGTCGAGGTACTGGGTGGTGAGCAGTACTGTGACGCCCTCAGCGGTCAGCTCGCGGACGGCCTCCCACACTCGCTGACGGCTGACCGGGTCCAGTCCGGTCGTCGGCTCGTCCAGGAACAGTACGGGCGGGCGGGTCATCAAGGCGGCCGCCAGGTCCAGCCGCCGGCGCATGCCACCCGAATAGCCCTTCATAACCCGGTCAGCCGCGTCGGTCAGCTCGAACTGGGCCAGCAGTTCGGTCGCCCGCTGCCGGGATGCCGGCGCGCCCCATGTTGCTCAGCTCTCCAACCAGGACCAGGTTCTGGCGTCCGGAGAGCAGCCCGTCCAAGGTGGCGTCCTGGGCGGCCACCCCGATGTGGCGCCGCACTTCGGCCGGGTGCTCGACGACATCGACCCCGGCCACCCTCGCCCGGCCGGCGTCGGGCAGGGCCAGGGTCGTCAGGATCCGCACCGCGGTCGTCTTGCCCGCGCCGTTCGGCCCGAGCAGGCCCAGGATGCTTCCGCCCGCCACCGAGAAGTCCACGCCAGCCAGGGCCCGGGTCTCGCCGTACCGCTTGGCCAGCCGTTCGGCCTCGATCATCGTGTCGTTTGCCATGGTTGCGTCCTAACCGGTCGGCTAGTAAGTGCCTACTTGCCGCATAGTAAGCGGTCCGCTTACCGGCCGTCAAGTAGTTAACCGCTATCCACGGAGGATCACGTGACACGAGCCACCGTCGCTCAGGCCGGCCGCCCCGGCGACCCGGGCTCGCGGGAGGCCAAGCCTGCCGCGGATCAGCCGCCCGAGGCGGCCTCCACCCGGGAGCGCATCCTGGATGTGGCCCTCGACCTGTTCATCGAAAAGGGCTTCGACGGCACCTCGCTGCGGGAGATAGCCGAGCAGCTCGGCTTCACTAAGGCGGCGCTCTACTACCACTTCGCGTCCAAGGACGACATCCTCATGGCGCTGCACATGCGCGTCCACGACGTCGGCCGGGACGGCCTGAAGAAACTGATCGATGGACCTGTCAGCCTGGCGACGTGGGAATCCCTGCTCGATATGGTGCTCGGCCAGATGCTCGCCCAGCGCAAGCTCTTCCTTATGCACGAGCGCAACCAGGCGGCCCTGGAAAAGCTGCATCGCAAGGATCACGACGCCGAACACGACGATATCCAGCAGAGGTTCCGTCAGATCCTGGCCGACCCCGCCATCGCACTTCCGGACCGGGTCAGGATGGCCAGCTCAGTCGGCGCCGTATTTTCCGTGCTCTTCATGGCCGGTGACGCGTTCGAGGGCACGACCAATCAGGAACTAGGCGACCTGCTCCGCCAGACGATCCACGACATACTCGCGCCGTAAGGAAATAACCCGGGCCTGGCAGCGAAACCGGGCGCAGCGAGCACCCCGGTGAAACAGGAACCCCGGCCCGTGAGCGAAGGAATCCCTGTCCCTTAGGGCGGGGAGGATGTCAAAGTGGGCAGATGGATGCGCAGCAGCGGCAGCTCAGTGACCAGATCGACGATGCGACCCAGCGGCTGCTCGGCACGGCCCGCGTCCTCGCCGAGCCCGACCTGCGGGAGCCGTCGCTGCTGCCGGGCTGGACCCGCGCGCACGTCCTGGCCCATCTGGCCGGCAGCGCCGACGCGATGCGCGCCCTGCTCGTCGGTGCGCGGTCCGGCCAGGACCGGGCCGCCTATCCCAGCGCGGAGGCCCGCGAAGCCGCCATCGAGCAGGGCGCGACCATGAAAGCGAAGGATCTCCTGTCCGATCTGGCGGGCTCGGCCATGGCCCTGCGCGCCATCGCCCGCCAGCTGACCGATGAGGCCTGGCAGTTCCCGGTCCGGATGCTGGACTCGGCTCCCTTCCCGGCCACCCAGCTGCTGACCCGCCGGCTGGTCGAGGTCGAACTGCACCACTGTGACCTGGGCGCCGGGTACGGCCCGGGCGACTGGCCCGCCGCCTTCACCGCAATGGAACTCGCCGAGCCGATGCGCTCCCAGCGCCAGGACCGGCTCAGCTGGATGCGTTCCTGACGTTCCCGAGGAGCCGGTCCGTGGCCGGATCGGGGACCCCGCCGAAATACTGCCCGAGAATCTTTTCGAATGGGGCCTCTGCGGGCGCGGCCCGCAGGAACAACGTCATCGACGACCGGAGTTTCTGCGCGTCCAGCCCGCCGAAGATCTGGTTCGCGTCGCGGTCCGGCAGTTGCCCGAGAATGCCCGTGGACTCGGTCAGCCGCGGGCCCAGCACGGGAT
The DNA here is from genome assembly GCA_963822245.1 of uncultured Solirubrobacteraceae bacterium. Lineage (GTDB taxonomy): Bacteria > Actinomycetota > Thermoleophilia > Solirubrobacterales > Solirubrobacteraceae > Palsa-744. The sequence continues at coordinate 35,642 of CAWGGR010000002.1, read as the reverse complement.
GCCGGAGATAGGCCCGCGCCTCCTCCAGTGACAAGATCGCGAACCGCCTCGACGCCGGGCTCTGCCCGAGCCCTGCGACCTGGGGGAACACGAACCACATCCAGTGGCTCTGCTTCCGCCCGCTGCGGAGCTCAGCGACGGCCCGCTCATAGGTGCCGCCCGCGTCCTGGGCGTCGACGAAACGCTGAAGGTCATACGGATCGTCCATCATCGTCTCCGTTCCGGCGTCAGCCTCCCAGGAGCCCCGTCTGGTCTGGCCCGTCATCGGTACCCGGAGGTGCCAGGTCCGTTCGGCATGATCGGATGCCCTTTCGGTCCCTCGGCGGTCAGACGTCCAGGCCGAGGGTGAAGGTGGGCTTGGGCGAGGTCTCGGGCAGCCGGTGCTCGTCGGCGAGCCGTCGGATGGCGGTCCCCGTCGCGAGGAACTCGGTGGCGTGCTCGCCCCAGACGTGGTTGGAGACGGCCACGTTGACCCCGACGATCCCGGACGCCTGGGCGCTCGGTCGCCTCGGCCTGCATCCGCGACAGCGCGAGTTCCCGCGCGTCGTAGATGCCCTGGGTGAACTGGACCATCTCCTGGTTCTGGCCCGTCTGGCGCAGCGCCTGCATGGCCGACTGGTGGGCGATGTGGTAGACGCACGTGCCGAGCACGAAGGCGACCGGCACCGCGCCGGCGGCGAGCAGCCGGAAGAAGTCCTGCGCGGACAGGTCGGACGTGAAGGCCCGCCCGTCCGGGGCACGGTGGGCGCCGGTGCCGCCGATCGCCTTCACCGCCGTCCCGGTGGCCACGAACTCCAGCACGTCCTGGCCCCAGGCGTACATCTGCATCCGGAGTTCGACTCCGACGATGCCGTCCGCGCCGAGGTGATCGGACTCGGCGCGCATCCGGGACATGGCCAGTTCCCGCGCGCTGTACATGGCCTGGCTGAGGACCTGCAGTTCCTGGTTCTGCGACCAGCGGCCCATCTGCAGGCCGACGTGGTAGATCGACGAGCCGACCACGAAGCCGAGCGGTTCGAAGCCCGCCTCGCCGAGCAGGACGTATTCAGAGACCGACAGGTCGGAGGTGAACACTCCGCCCGGTTCCGCGCCAGCGGTCTGCGCGAGCCGGGACTCGGCGGCCTGCGGTTCCCAGCTGGCACCCGTGTCGGCCGGGTTCTTCCCGAACAGGGGCATTGCCTCTCCTCGCTCCGTTACCTTGTGGCCGGGCTGGCGGATGCCGTCTTGCCCGCGGTCTGGCCGGCGTTCTTGCCCGCGTCCTTGGCGGCCGCCTTGAGCTGCTGCTTGTAGGCGCGGACGCGGGCCAGCGAGTCCTCGTCGCAGATGTCGGCGACCGAGCAGTACGTCCCCGCCGCACCGAACGCGCCGGCCGCCTCCCGCCAGCCTGCGCTGAACCCCCAGCTGCTTGCCGAGCAGGGCCACGAAGATCTGGGCCTTCTGCGCGCCGAAGCCGGGCAGTTCGCCGACCCGCTTGCGCAGGTCCGTTCCGTCGGCCGCATCGTTCCAGACCCGGCGGGCGTCGCCGTCGTAGCGCGCGGTGATCAGCTGGCACAGCGCCTGGACGCGGGCGGCCATGGACTTCGGGTACCGGTGCAGCGCCGGCCGCTCCGCGAACACCGCGGCGAGCGCCTCCGGGTCGCAGGTGGCCAGCTCCGGGGCCGTCGGCTCGTGCCCGAGCCGCCGGGCCAGGTCGCAGGGCGCGCTGAAGGCCCGCTCCAGCGGTACCTGCTGATCGAGCAGCATGGCGATGAGCAGGGCGAGCGGGTCCCGGCTGAGCAGGTCGTTGGCGTCCGGCTCGACCGGCATCGAGATTGTCACGAGATCCTCCATGTTCCGCGGACCCATCATTGCGTATCGTCGTGATCGGCGTCACCCGCGTCTCGCCTGCGTTGCCCGAGTCCCACCTGCTTTGCCCGTGCCCCACCCGCATCGTCTGCGTCCCACCCTAGGGATAACCCCCGGCGTTAGGGTGGCGTCAGCCTGCTGGCCGGGCGGTGGCGCGGGTGCCATCGTGGAATCTGGCAGGTCGGCTGGTCGTTCTTCTAGTGACGGGCAGCGCGTGCGTCGGCCGGCTTGCCAGCAAGAAGCCGGGGCGCCGCGTCCCAGCCCGGATGGATGGAGTCAACCATGACACCCCACATGAAGTGGGCAATCGGCGGAGTCATCGTCGGTCTGATCCTGCTGGGGTTGATCCCCTGGTGGTTTGCCGTACTGGTTATCGCCGCAGCGGTCGCGATCCCGGCCGCGGCGTACCTGATGCTGGACGAGAACCAGCGGCGCCGCCTGCGTGAGAACAGGCGCCGCCGCCAGCTCGGCAGCTGACCGGCCGCTGGGCTGATCTCGGCCCAGCCGCCCGATGGAAAGCGGTGCCCCCCAGGCCCGGCTTGTCGCCGAGCCTGGGGGCCCGAACTTGCCGAGGGCCGACCTGGCCGACGCGCGCGCGAGGCTCCGGGCCGCCGGCGCGCTCGTCGGCCAGAGCGACCACCGCGTCTCCAAGTCCCTGTACGCCAGGGACCCGGACGGCATCGAGTTCGAGGTCATGTGGCGGGTCCCCGCCAAGGACTGGGACGAGGAGCTGAGCAAGGGCAGCATGATCGCCCCGCTCGACCTGGACGCCGCGCTGGCCCGCTGGGGAGACCGCATTACGGGCGCCGCCGCCGGCTCATCCACCTGACCCGCACCCCGCCCGCTCCTGCCTTCCGCGCCGAACGGACCCTTCTGCTGTCCGCCTGCCCGGCGGGGCCGCCCGCGCCGCGCTAGACGCTCGACCCCATGGTGGGCCAAGCGACCGGCGCAGGGTCAGCGTTTGCTGATCGCGCCCCGGAGGATCGCGAATGCGCCGAGGCGGGCCCCGATGGTGGCGATCACCGCGACGGGCAGGATCTGCGGTAGCTCGGCCCCCGGGACCACGGCCACCGCGACGAAGGCGATCGCGACGCCGCCCACGGCCACAGTCAGCGCCGCCGCGGCCCGGCGGCCGCGCAGGGTCCGCCGCACCAGCATGCGCGCCTCGGGCGGGAGCCGGAGCACGATCCAGGCGAAGCTGACGACCGCGAGGACGCCGAGCACGGTCAGGCCGATCGCGAACGGGAACCGGCCCAGGTGGGCGACCACCGGGATCCAGATGAGCAGCAGGGCGGCCAGCGTGAACAGGTAGATCATCCGGGACACGGTGCGCACGATCACCACGTCGATATTCCGGCTGTAGACGCTCTCGGCGGGAGAGATCCGGGCCGCGCGGATGAAGTGCCGGACCGCGCCCCGGGTGTCGTGCCAGGCGCAGCCGGATGCGGCCCAGCTCGTTCATGGCCCCGCTGTGCGCCGGGTCCAGCGCCAGCGCCCTCTCCTGATGCACCCGCGCCGCGTCGAGTTCGCCGGCCGCGAGGCTGACCTTGCCGGAGAGGAAATGCACGTCCGGTTCGTTCGGCGCAAGGCTGCGCGCCTGGCGGGCCGCTCCCGTGGCGATATCCAGCCGTCGTGCGCCGAGCGCCGCCTGCGCCACGCAGATGTGGGCCTGCCAGTGCCCGGGAGCAAGCCGGCGCGCTTCCATCCCCGCGCGCAGCGCCTCGGGATAGTTGTCGGTGTGCAGCATCGCATTGCTGGCCAGCCGGTGTGGCCACTCGTCCGTGGGGTCCAGGGACACCGCGCGGTTGGCCGCGTCGACGGCCTGCTGATGCCGCCCCGCGCCCAGATGCGCCCGGGCGAGCAGGCACCATGCCCGGGCGCTCTCGGGCTGCGCCGCCACCAGCCGGGACAGCAGGCCGCAGGCCTGGTCGTACCGCTTCATGTCCAGCATCGCGTCGGCCCGCGCGAGTTCCTGCGCGAGCTCGATCATGACCGGACCGTGCTCATATCAGACGGCGCTTCTTCAGGTAGCTCGCCAGGTCGTCGTAGGCGCCGCCCTCGTTGGCGAACAGCGCGACGTTCCTGGCCGTGTCGAACCAGGCCCCCAGCGACGGCTTGACCTCGGCGATGGCTCCCTCGAGGTCCGGCTGCCCGATCATGCGGGCCTCGCCGCGGTGGATGGAGTCCATCAGCGCCCGTTCGGAGGCCGTCTCGCAGATGTGCGCGATGTCCGCGCCCGAATACCCGTCGGTCAGCTTGGCCAGCCGGGCCAGGTTGACCCCGGCCACCGGCCGTTCCCGCAGGTGGTAACGGAACACGGCCTCCCGTGCGGTGCCGTCGGGCGGGAGTACCAGCAACGTCCGGTCGAAGCGGCCCGGGCGGCGCAGCGCGCTGTCCACGTCCCACGGATGATTGGTCGCGGCGAGCAGGAACACCCCGTCGTTGCCGCCGTCAACGTCGTCCAGCTCCAGCAGCAGCTGGTTCACGGCGCTGCGCATCGGGGTGTTCCGGAGCTGGCTGCGCTTCTGGCCGATCGCGTCGACCTCGTCCAGGAAGAGTACGCAGGGGGCGTTGCGCCGGGCGATCTCGAACAGCTCGTGGATGTTGCGCTCGCTCTGCCCGACGAACATGTCGATGATGTCGGCGAACGACACCGCCATGAACCGCGCGCCCAGCTCGCCGGCCACGGCGCGCGCGATGAACGTCTTCCCGCAGCCCGGCGGCCCGTACAGCAGCAGCCCGCCGCGCAGGTTCTTGCCGTACAGCTTGCGCAGCTCCGGGTTGCGCATGGGGGCCAGGAACGCCGCCTCGAGCCGGTCCTTGACCTGGGTCATCCCGGCGACGTCGGCGAGCTTCAGCGTGGACCGTTCGGCGTCAAAGGAATCGACCGCCTCCTCCGGCGGGTCCGACTCGGTGTCGTCACCGCCGACGAACATCGGCGGCAGGACTTCGCGCAGCTCGGACTCGGCCTTGGACCAGTCGAACTCCGCGGCCGAGCGGCCCTCCCGGCCAGGAGACGCCGGCGGCTGGGCGCTGGCCGGGCTCGTTCTGGCCTGCGTTCTGCCCGGCCGGGGCCCCTGGGCCGTCCTTCTGCCCGGCCGGGGCGCCTGGCCCCTCGCCCGGCCCGGCCGCGGGTCCGGACGGCTGCCGCAGCAGCGCCAGCGCCTCGGCGTTACCCGGGTCACGCTGCAGCACCGCGCCCACGTGCCGGACGGCCTCATCGCGCTGGCCGGCCCGCAAGAGGAGGGCGGCGAGGTGCACGCGAAGGGGCACATCGTCCGGCATGGCCTCGACGGCCTTGCGCAGACTGGCGAGCACGGTCAGGTCGGGTTCCATGCGGCCGTCCGGTCTTGTCAGGATGGGTCGGGCTCAAAGTCAAACAGTACGGTGCCAGAGAGCCTGCGGGCGCCATGAGGGTGGACATCTCCAGATATCCGGGCCAATCCGCTGGCCCAGCGGATAACCCCGTAGCGTGGGGAAACGTTGTCGGATCGCTTTGCTACCGGGATGCGGCAACTGTCCGTCATGATGTGGTGACGCCTGGACGTGGCCGAAGGTTGACGCGGAGGACGAGATCGCCGCCAATGCGAAGGCGCGGCTCGCGGCAGAAGGCCCGGTTGCTCGATCAACTTCGGTGATGTCTTTGCCGTCGGGAAGTCCCGTGCGCTGTGGCTGGCGCAGATACTTTCGGTCGCGCGCGACCAGCTCGCCCGTGTCGCCCTGACCTTCCTGGTCTACGACCGGACCAGCGAATCAGCTTGCGCAGGTCATCGGGCGGCGATGGTCATTGCGCCGGACAACGCCCGGACTCGGGACGCGCCCGGATTTTCGCTGACCGATCACTGATGGTTTCTCCAGGTCATCGTATGAATACACAACGTTAACTATTTCACGCCGATGTATCTATCTGTGACCTTTACTTGACAGAGTGCATCGATCGTCGTGACAATGCCGGACATCAGATGCGCGTTCCGTTGCCGAACCCTCCCGTAAACGGATCCCGTCGAGGAGATTTGATGGATCCTGCCCGCCATGGGCCGCACGGTCGTGTCCCCGATGCGGGAGCATTCCCCGGCGGTGTTCCCACCGCGGGTGCCCCGGTAAGTCAGCCCGTCCCGGCTGCCCGCGGCGTACGGGCGTGGCCGATCTGGACGCTGCCCTGGTGGCTGATCGGTTTCATCGCCGTGGTCGTCATCGCCGACGGGGCGGGTATCGCGCTCACCGCCTCGGGGTCGGTCACCGCCTCGGGGTCGATGACCGGCCCGGGGGCCTTCGGCGGCCTGCGTGACCTGGCCCTGTTCGGCTTGCTGGTGGTGTCCGAGGTGGGCGGCGTGGAACTGACCCGGCGGGCCGGGGAGGCGGCATCTCCCGGGACATGCACGCCGCGTGGGAACTGCCGGTCGCCATCCTGCTGCCGCTGGCCTATGCGCCCCTCAGCCCGGTCATCCGGATCGCCCTGACGCAATGGCGGGTCCGTCACGGCTCGCTGCACCGCCGGGTGTTCAGCGCGGCGGCGCTCGGGCTCAGCTACCTGGCCGCCTCGTTCGTCTTCCACGGCCTCGCCGGCACGGTCAACGGGCTCACCCAGAGCCCGTTCCGGCACGGCTTCGCCTGGATGCTGATCGCGGCGGTGGCCGGGGTGGTCCAGCGCGTCGTCAACTCGGCCCTGGTTGTCGCCGCCGCCAAGGGGTCCGACCGCGCCGTCCGGCTCCGCGACGCTCAGTTCGGGCGCGAACCGCTGTACAACGACATGGCCGAGCTGTGCCTGGCCGTGCTGGTCTCGTTCGGCGTCGCGAGCACCTCGATCGCGCTGGTGTTCTCGTTCCCGTTCGCCTCGCTGCCGCTGCGGACCGTGCGGCACGCCCAGCTGGTAAGCGATTCGCGCACCGACTCCAAGACCGGGCTGCTCAACGCCGGAGCCTGGCAGCGGGACGCCGCCGCCGCGGTGGGCCGGGCCGTGCGCGCCGGGCAGCCGCTGGCCGTCGCCGTGCTGGACCTGGACTGGTTCAAGCTGATCAACGACACCTACGGGCACCTGTTCGGCGATGAGGTGCTGCGCCAGATCGGGCTGTGCCTGCCGGGGGCCCTGCGCGACTGCGACCTGGCGGGCCGGTTCGGCGGCGAAGAGTTCGTCCTGCTGCTGCCCTTCACCCGGGCTGCCGACGCCCACCGGGTCGCCGAGCGGGTGCGGTGCCGGATCGCCGGCCTGCCGCTGCGGGCCCCCAACGGCGACTCCGTGACAGTCACCGCGTCGGTGGGCGTCGCCGCGCTGGCCGAAGGCTCCCGCCACGAGCTGACCGATCTGCTGGCCGCGGCGGACGCCGCGCTGTACCAGGCCAAGCGGAACGGCCGGAACCACGTGCGGATGCTCAGCCCGGCGCGCGGCCTAACCCTAACCGGCCCCACTGAGCTCGCCGGCGACCTCGACGGCCCCCGCGACATCGACGCGCCGCGCGCGCTGGCCCGTGACGTTGTGCCCGGGCAGCCCGGCTCGCCCGAAGCCGTCACGCAGCCCGGCTTACCGCAGCCCTGAGCCTCTCCGCCCCCTGAGCTGGCCCGCCCCCCGGGTGCGGAACAGTCCCCTGATCCCGAACGGCCCCCCGCGCCCGCCGTTCCCGGCGCGGGGGAGCGGCCGCCCCGGGCGCCCCGGCCGCCCCGGCCGGTCCGGGTCAGCCAGAACACGCGCAGGGAGCCCGCCGCCCGCTGAACGCCCAGCGCACCCAGCACCAGCACCGCCGCCGCGATCCCGTCCAGCCAGAAGTGGTTGGCCGTCACCACCACGACGAGCGTCGTGAGGGCCGGATAAAGCAGCGCGGCCCAGCGCCAGCGGCTCCGGGACGCGGTGATCACCGCGATGGCCACGATCAGGGCCCAGCCGACGTGCACCGAGGGCATGGCCGAGTACTGGTCCGCGTCGAGCCCGAGCGACCCGTAGACCGACTGCCCGTACTGGGCCGCCGTGTCGACCAGCCCCGTGCCGGGCAGCATGCGCGGCGGCGCGACCGGGATGAACTGGACGAGCAGCGACGCGGCGGTGAAGAGCACCACGGTCGTCCGGATGTGCCGGTAGTACCCGCGATGCCACCCGAAGAGCCAGATCAGGGTGCCGATGAGCACCGGGAAGTGCAGCACCGCGTAGTACAGGTTGAACGCCTCGACCACTAGCGGATGCGACAGGAACGGCCGCTGCACCGAGACCTCGTTCGGCAGGTGCACCAGCCGTTCGGCGTGCCAGAGCCACCGGGCCCGCGGCAGGCCCCCAGAGGACGGCAGGAGCGCGAAGGAGCCCGCGTACTGCCAGAGCGAGAACAGGCCGAAGAGCAGCGCGGCCTCGCAGGCGAACCGCCCCGTGGCCACCAGCCGGCCCCGGCGCGTGCGGATGAGGGCCGCGGCCGGCACGGCCACGCAGATCGCGATGATCGCGGCTGGCTGCCACCCCAGCTCCAGGTGCGGCACCTCGCCGGGCCCCCTTTGACGCGAAGGCGGAGGCCGGATGCCCCCTGAGTCGCCTTCCTATTCTGCTCCCAGGGGGAAACCGCTTCTGTTCCCAGGCGGAATCCGCCGCGAACTCAGATGGTGCCGTTGTTGCGGCTGAGGTTGGCCGGGTCCATCTCCTGGCGGGGCAGGTAGACCTCGCCGTGGACATCCGCGCCGAGCCGCACCCGGTCCCCGTCGACCAGCCGGACCTCGGTGCCGGGCAGGGCGCGGTCGTCGTTGACGTATGTGCCGTTGGTCGACCCCTCGTCCCGGATCGCCGCGCGCCCCGAGTCGTCGACGGTCACGGTGGCGTGCCGCCGGGACACGTTGTCGAAGCGGGCGAACGCCGCGGCGACGAGCGACTGGGCCGGATCCCGGCCGAGCACCAGCGACGTCCCGGCCGGCACCTCAACGTTGCCGGTCGGGAACGCGATCCGGAGCACGACGGGGGAGATGCGGCGCTGGCCGGTCCCCGGCAGCGGGGCCCGGCACTCCAGGCACCACAGGTCCGACGGATCCGGGACCCGCGCTCCGCAGTTCGGGCAGGCGGCCAGCTCGTCGGGGCGGGAAATGTACTTCTGCGAGACCGTGGGGGTCGGCAGGTCCTCCTCGCCCGCTTCGACGCGCGGCAGGTTGGCGCCACACCGGAAGCAGATCAAGTCCTCCGGCTGCACCCGTACGGCGCAGTTGGGGCAGGTCAGGATGGCCATATCGTCCTCCGCGACGGCCGAGGCGCGCCGATAACCGGCGGCTCTCGCTGATCTCAGGCTCGGTCAGCCGAATCTGCGCGGCCCCGGACGGCAATCCGGCCCGGCCATTGGGCGGCACGGGACAGGCGAGCGGGAGGGGACGCGCCCTCCATACCTTACCCAAAGTGGCCTCAACGGCCGCCCTACTGCCGGACACTCCCGCCAAGTAGCATCGCGAGAAATCCCGCGTTTACCTGCCCGCGTACTTGCCCGCGTCTTTGCCCGCGTCTGGCCCGCGCCCGCTTTTCGCAGCCGAGCGGCCGGAGCGGACCGCGGGCGGAGCACCGGCCGAGGGGAACGAGAGCAAAAAATGATCGGTTTCCAGCTCGAACCCGAGCACGAGGAACTGCGCAAGACCGTCGCCGCGTTTGCCCGTGAGGCCGTGGCCCCGGTCATCGGCGACTACTACGAGCGGGACGCCTTTCCCTACCCGGTCATCGCGGGCATGGCCCAGATCGGGCTGTTCGGCCTGCCGTTCCCGGAAACCTACGGCGGAATGGGCGGCGACACCTTCGCGCTCTGCCTGGCCCTCGAGGAATTGGCCCGGGTCGATTCCTCGGTGGCCATCACCCTGGAGGCGGCCGTCTGCCTGGGCGCCATGCCGCTGTACCTGTTCGGGTCCAGCGAGCAGCGCGACCGCTGGCTGCCGGACCTGTGCTCCGGCGCCCGGCTGGCCGCGTTCGGGCTGACCGAGCCGGGCGGGGGCACCGACATCCCGGGCGGGCTGCGCACCCGGGCCCGGCTAAGGAAGCGGGATGGGGAGGCCGGTGAGGCGTGGGTGATCGACGGCAGCAAGGCGTTCATCACCAACTCCGGGACCGATATCACCTCCCTGGTGACCGTGCTCGCGATTACCGGGGTCACGGAAGGCCCGCACAAGGAGCTCTCCTCGATCATCGTGCCGGCGGGCACCCCGGGCTTCACGGTCGGCCAGCGCTACTCGAAGGTGGGGTGGTGTGCCTCCGACACCCGGGAGCTGTCCTTCGCCGACTGCTGCGTGCCCCAGGACCACCTGCTCGGTGAGCGGGGCCGCGGATACGCGCAGTTCCTGCACATCCTCGACGAGGGCCGGGTGGCGATCGCCGCGCTGGCGACCGGCTTGGCCCAGGGGTGCGTGGACGAGTGCCTGCGGTACGCCGCCGAGCGGGAAGCGTTCGGCCGTCGCATCGGGCAGTTCCAGGCCATCCGCTTCACCATCGCGGACATGGAGGCCAGGGCGCATACCGCCCGGCTCGCCTGGTACGACGCGGCGGCGCGGATGCTGGCCGGCCAGCCGGTCAAGAAGGCAGCGGCGATCGCGAAGCTGACCGCCTCGGACGCGGCCATGGCCAACGCGCGGGACGCCACGCAGATCTTCGGCGGCTATGGCTTCATGAACGAGTTCCCCGTCGGCCGGTTCTACCGCGACGCGAAGGTCCTGGAGATCGGCGAGGGGACGTCCGAGGTCCAGCGCATGGTCATCGCGCGCGAACTGGGCCTCCCGACCTGACCCGGCCCGCCGCGCCGCTGAGCCTGGCCGCCCACGCCGGCGCGGGGCCCCTCCCGGCCTGACCCCTGCAACGCCGAAGACGCCGTACGGCTCCGGACCAGGCTGCCAGGCGCTCATCCCGGCCACCAGCACCACCCAATGCCGCGGCCAGTTCAGCCGGGCCCTCCGTGTCATGACAGCTCTGCCAGCCGGGTGTGGTTTCAGCGCAGCGGAAACGTCAGTGGAACAGCATGGTATCGAGCGAGAATTGCGGGCTCAGCAGGCCACCGTTAATCATCAGGCTGACCACTGGCGCGAGATGCGCCGCATTCAGTGAGGTGGGGAACTGGCCCAGGTTGACGACCGCGGCCTGCACCGGGGTGAGGTTATTGATGTAGCTGGGCAGTATCTGCTCCACGGACGACCGGCTGGCGTCCGCCAGGGCCTGCCCGCGGGCCATCGCCGCCTGGAACGCGCGGGCCGTGTTCGGGTAGGTCTGCGCCCACTTCTGGGTCGAGAAGTACCCGGACACCGGGAAGTTGGCGGTCGGCCCGGTACAGGTCGACATGACCGGCTCGGCGCCGATGCTCAGCTCGGCCGAGGTGATGAACGGCTCGACCGCGCTGATCGCGTCCACCTTGCCCGTCGCGAGCGCCTGCGCCATCTCGGGGAACGGCACCGGAACGTAATGCACGGTCGCGGAGTTCACGCCGACCGCCTGCAGGGTCGTGTTGGTCAGCAGGGTCTGGATGCTGTTGAGTACGTTGACGGCGATCCTCTTGCCCGCCAGGCTGGCCGGCGTCGTGATGTGCGAGCCCGCCGCCGCGAGGACCTGGAAGCTGTCGGGGCTGCACGCGGACCCGTCCACCAGGATCTTGAACTGCTTCCCGGTTGCCTCTGCCTGGAAGAACGAGACGTAGTTCGCGCCGGCCACGATGTCCACCTTGCCCTGCTCCATCATGGGGATGGCCTGGGGGCTTGCCGAGATGGGCACGATCGTGACGTTCAGCCCGGCGTGCTGGAAGTAGCCCTCCTTCTCGGCCAGGTACAGCCCGGCGGTGTCCACGACCGGCAGCGCACCGACGACGATATTGGTCTTCTCCAGGTGGGCGGCGGTCGTAGCCGACGACGTGCCCGCGCTGGACCCGCTGCAGGCGGCAGCGGTCAGCGCCACGGCGAGACTGCCGGCGGCGGCCAGGGATACCCGCCCGGCGCGGGTGAACCTCATGGTGCTCCTTCGGGCGACGGGAAAGTCAAACAGGAGGCTTGAGACGAAAGGGACATCTTTGTGCGGATCGGTCCTTACCGTATCAGCGCGGCGAGAGACGGGTAGGGATTTCCCGGTACACCGGATAGCTGGCCTTGGCGCAGGTCAGGGACGGAGACGCGGGGACCGCCGGGACGTCAGGCGCGGCCGTCACCCGGCAGATGCGGCCCGTTTGGGCCATTTGTCGAGTTGCGGTCGGGCCGCGCCGGGCTTGCCGGTGCGGCCGGCGTTGCCAGTTGCGCGCTGCGCGTCCTGGCCGGGGGCGGGGCCGCCCGGAGTGTCCGCCCGCGCCTTTCCGGGCCATGCTCCGGGGCGCCGGAGGCGGGACCGGCGCGGAGTGTCCGGCCGGGCCTTTCCGGGCCGTGCGCCGGGCGCCGAAGGCGGGACCGCCGCCGAGTGTCCGGCCGGGCCTTTCCGGGCCGTGCGTCGGCCGCCGCAGCCGGGGGCCGCGGCCCGAACTGTGCGCGACCGGGCCGCCGCCGGCGCGCGCGGGCGACGCGCCAGAAGACCGTCGGCCCGTCCGTTTCGGTCATATGAGTGCCCGGCGGCCAGGCGGAAATTTCCGCCCAAACTGATCGTGCCGACGTAAATTATGGTCACGTACTCGCCATTTGCGGACAGGCCCGGCAGCGGCCTCTGCTAAGCGACCTTTTGCCTCTCCAGTGCCTTTCCGGCACACGCCGGCCAATGACGGGGCCCTTGACCACGCCCTTGACCACGCCCTTGACCACGCCCTTGACCACGCCCTTGACCACGCCCTTGACCACGCCCTTGACCACCTGCCCTTGACCACGCCCTTGACCACGCCCTTGACCACGCCCTTGACCACGCCCTGACACTTGACCACGCCCTTGACCATGCCGTCCTTCGTCTGTCGCAGCTCACTTACGCTCCGCCGGCATGGCCGTCACGCTCATTTACGGCTAGTGGTAGAGGTATACGTAACGTCACTTTGCCGATCGCGGAGGCGTGCGGAGGACACTTCTGCCCGGCATTCAGCCTCATTGTGTGGCTTCCCGTCCCCAACTGACTCCGGATAGTTAGCTTCACGGGGCGTGACCATTCCGCCGTCGTGTGGCAGGCTATGCGCAGCAGGGCCAGGACCGTGACAACATGGGTGCCGGTCGGTCCGATGGCGACCGTCCAGGCAGCGTCCCAGGTCACCTGCGGCTGCGGCCGGCCGCAGCTCGGGTGCCTGCCTGACTGCGGTACCGGACCACGCGTCCCATCTACCGCAACCTGTGGACGGAATTACTGGGAAATACGCCGTGAGTGGCCGGCCGAAGATGATTATATGTCCTTACCCGTTTTGCGACCCGACGCCAGAGTTGCCTGAGTCGTCCGGAAGTCGCTGATCTTACGGTGAACGTTGTGAACGAAAGAGGGTGCGATGTTGTGCGGCTTCTGTCGTAGCGGCCCGGAGGCTGTCCTCGGAACCCCCGTTGGTGTGAGGTGCGAAAGCAGTGCGTAGGCGTCCGGTGACAGGCCAGCGCAATGGAACCGAGGGACCCGGGGTATCCAATGGGGCCCACGTCGCCGGCGCTGAAACCGCGGGGGACGGTAACGGGGGGACGGCCACGCTCACGGCGGTCCCCGGTTCTCCCGGTTCGCCTGGAACCGGAGGTCCCGGAGGGCCGGACGACTCTACGCCCCGCGCTCCCGCGCGGGCCGGCGGATCGCGGTTTGCCCTCAGCAACTGGCGAGTGCGGTGGCGGCTGCTCGCCCTGGTCGTCATCCCGACGCTCGCCGCGGTGATCCTCGGCGGCCTGCGCATCAGCTCCGCGGCGAGCAGCGCGCTCGCCTTCAAGCGGACCGAGCAGCTCGCCGTGCTCAACAGCGATATCATCCGCCTGGCGCAGAGCATGGAGGACGAGCGCGACCTCACCGCCGGGTACATCGCCTCGGGCCACCCGACCGGCACCGACCCGCTCTACACCGCCCTGCTCAACCAGTGGTCCGCCACCGACGCGGCCGCGCAGCAGGTCACCGGGGACGCGAACAACATCGGCCCCACCTATTCCGCGTCCGTCCGGCAGTCCCTCAACTCGGTGCTGGCCCGGATCAGTGACCTTGACCAGCTGCGCAACGCGTCGACGCCCTCCGCAGGGGGCAACATCCCGGCCCTGCCGCTGATCAAGGACTACACCAATTCCATCGCCACGCTCCTGACGTTCACGAGCATCTCCGGGACGGGCACCAGCGACGCCCAGCTCTCCAACGCCGTCATCACGCTCACCGCGCTGGCCCGGGCCGAGGACCAGGCCTCCGAGCAGCGCGGGACGCTGTACGCGGCCCTGCTGGCGCACCAGTTCCCGCCGCAGGGCCTGGCCGCCCTGCAGAGCGCGCAGGCCCAGCAGGCGGCGGCCCAGCAGGACTTCCAGAGCTCGACGTCACTGGCCGAGCAGCAGCTGTTCCAGAACACCGTCAGCGGCACCCCCGTCGACCAGGCGGCGTTCGAGGAGCAAGTGGCCATCTCGACCAGCAACAACGGGAGCGTCGGCATCGGCGCGCTGCCGGCGGGAGTGAACCCCTCGACCGACTGGTACGACAACATGACTTTCACGGTGGGCAAGATGCGCACCGTGGAAAGCCAGCTGGTCGGCAACATCGTCGCGCGGAGCCAGGCGCTCCAGTCGGCGGCGACCCGCTCCGCGGTCATCATCAGCGTCATCACGCTGGTCCTGCTGATCCTGGTCCTGCTGACCACGACGTTCGTCGCGCGGTCGATGACCCGCCCGCTGCGCCGGCTGCGGGAGGACGCGCTCGACATCGCCGGCACGCGGCTGCCCGATACGGTGCGCAGGCTGAGCGAGACGGAGGGCTCCGACGAGAGCGTCGAGATCGAGCCTATCCCCGTGTCCTCTACCGACGAGATCGGTGAAGTGGCGCGGGCCTTCGACCGGGTTCACCGGGAAGCCGTCCGGCTAGCCGCCGACGAGGCCATGCTGCGCGGCAACCTGAACGCGATGTTCGTGAACCTGTCCCGGCGCAGCCAGTCGCTGATCGAGCGGCAGATCTCCCTCATCGACTCCCTGGAGCAGGGCGAGCAGGACTCGGATCGGCTGAGCAGCCTGTTCCGCCTGGACCACCTGGCCACCCGCATGCGCCGCAACTCGGAGAACCTGCTGGTTCTCGCGGGTCACGAGGCATCACGGCGGTGGAGCCAGCCCGTCCCGCTGCGTGGACGTGCTCCGCGCGGCCATCTCCGAGATCGAGCAGTACGAGCGTATCGTGCTGAACGTCCAGCCGGGCATCACGGTGGTCGGCCAGGCCGTCAACGACGTCGTGCACCTGGTCGCCGAGCTGGTCGAGAACGCGACCACGTTCTCCCCCGAGGACACCCAGGTGCAAGTGTCCGGGCAGCCGCTGACCAGTGGCGGCGTGCTCCTCGACGTCACCGACGGCGGGGTCGGCATCTCGGATCAGGAGCTCGGCCACGCCAACTGGCGGCTGGACAACCCGCCGGTGGTGGACGTCGGTGTGTCGCGCCGGATGGGCCTGTTCGTGGTCGGCCGCCTCGCGGCCCGGCACGGGGTCCGGGTGCGGCTCCGGCACGCGTCCTCCGGTGGCCTGACCGCACTGGTATGGCTGCCGGACACGGTCGCGGCCCAGGAGGCGCGCGCCCCTCGGCCGGCTGCGCCGCTTCGAGGCGGGGCACTACGGGCCCGGCCCGTCGCTGTCCGCTCCGGCCGCCGGCGCAGGCGGGGGCGCCCTGCCCTCGCGGACTGGATTCGGCCAGGCGGGCGGCGGCGCCGCGCAGGCCGCCGCGGCCGCCCGCATCCCGCGCTTCTCGCCGTCCTCACCGTCGGCGCCATCCATCCCCGCGTCCTTGCCCGCGTTCTTCCCTCCGCAGCAGCGGCCTGGCACCGGGCCGCAGCCCGTCGGCCCGGCGGGCCCGGCGAGTCCGGCGGCGCCGGGTGCCGGACGGCCGGGCAACGGGGCGGCCCGTGGCTTCACGGCGCCGGGCCAGGCGGGCCCGGCAGGTCCGGCGGGTCCCGCGGGTCCCGGTGCGACGGCGCCGGGCAACGGCTTCAACATGCCCTTCCGGCCGACGAACGGCGGGATACCGGGGGCGTCCTCGCCTGTCGTCCTCCGGCACGGCCAGTCAGCCGGGCAGCTACCCCGGGTTCGGGTCCTCGTCCGCGGCGCCGGGTGACGGCAGCCCCCTGGGGCCACCCAATGGTGACAACGGCGTCCGGGTGCCGAACCCGCCCGAGAACGGGCACGACCAGCGCCTGCCGATCTTCGACACGCTGGAATCCGATTGGTTCCGGCGCAGCGGGACGTCGCATGCGGCCAACCGGGACCAGGCCAGCGTGCCGGACCAGGCGTCCTGGCACTCTCCGGCGGACGCAGGCTGGCGTGCGGCCGAAACCGTCGCCGCGCCGACGACGGGAGCCACCACATCCGCAGGCCTCCCACGGCGCGTGCCGCGGGCAAATCTCGTCCCAGGATCGGTCGGTGAACCGGCCGCGCCGAGTGAGAGCGAAAGCGGAGATGGAGGCGGAGGCCCCTCTCGCTCGGCAGATGAAGTCCGTAGCAGGCTGGCGAGTTTCCAGCGGGGCGTGCGCCAGGCGCGTGCCGCCGCACCTAAGACCGAGGAGCCACAGGACGGATGAGATCCCCGCATGAACGGCATATCGTGCTAGTGAGCAAGCGACCACAACGCATAGCCTGGGCGACCGGGTGGCGAGGAGGGCACGAGTGAGCACGCCGGGTCGTCCGACGCAGGACCTGGGCTGGCTGATCACCAACTTCGTCGAGCGCGTCCCCGACGTCGCTCACGCGGTCGTTGTGTCGTCCGATGGGCTGCCCCTCGCGTTCTCAGCGGGGTTCCCGCAGGAGCGCGCGGATCAGCTCGCCGCCGTTACGTCCGGGCTGACCAGCCTGACCCAGGGAGCGTCCCGGGTTTTCGAGGGCGGCGCGGTCGTCCAGACCGTCGTGGAAATGCAGCGCGGCGTTCTCATCATCATGGCCATCAGCAACGGATCGAGCCTCGCCGTCCTGGCGGCGTCAACGTGCGATCTGGGCCTGGTGGCCTACGAGATGACGCTCCTGGTCGAGCGGGCTGGACGGGTTCTGACGCCGGCTACCCGCGGAGTCATGCAGGCATCCATCCCCGGGGATGGTAGACGGTGAGCGGAGGACACGGTGGCGGGCCCGGGGCGGGGTGACGACCGCCCGCTTCCCCCTGGCCCTGCCGCACGCTCGTGGGACAACCGGCCGGGGGCGTGGGAAGAGCGGTCCGGTTCGTGGAGTCCTGGGTCAGGCCCGTCGTGGGGAAGCCGGTCCGGCTCGTGGGACAGCGCTCAGTCCCGCCGTGGCATGCAGCGCCCGGGCGAGGACGAGGCCGTCGGCCGGCTCGTCCGCCCCTACACGGTCACCGGCGGCCGCACCCAGCCGCGCTACCAGCTTCAGGTGGAGGCGCTGGTGACCGCGACGGTCTACGAGCCGCGCGATTTGTCCGTCCTGGCGCCCGAATGCCAGGCCATCCTGCAGTTCTGCCGGGACTGGAGGTCGGTGGCGGAGATCTCCGCTGTTCTGCGGCTGCCGCTGGGCGTAGCTAGAATTCTCATCGCGGATATGGGCGCTGATGGGCTGGTCCGCATCCACCAGCGCGAGGACGCGGAAGGCCGTCCGGACCTTAATCTGCTCGAAAGGGTACTTAGTGGACTCCGTAAGATCTAGCGTGGCCCAGCCGCCGGGCGCTCCGGCGGCGATGACCTCGGTGAAGATCGTGGTCGCGGGCGGGTTCGGCGTTGGCAAGACCACGTTCGTCGGTTCGGTGTCGGAGATTACGCCGCTCACCACCGAGGCCCAGATGACGGTGGCCAGCACCGACGTGGACGACTTGTCACACGTGCCGGACAAGAGCACCACGACGGTAGCGATGGACTTCGGGCGGATCACGCTGGAGAAGGACCTCATCCTGTACCTGTTCGGCACGCCTGGCCAGCACCGCTTCTGGTTCATGTGGGACGACCTCATCCAGGGCGCGATCGGGGCGGTGGTCCTCGTCGACACCCGGCGCCTCGCGGACTCCTTCCCTGCCGTGGACTACTTCGAGGCCAGTGGCCTGCCGTTCGTGATCGGCATCAACGGCTTCCACGGCCAGTTCCCGCACCGCTCCAAGGACGTAAGCGACGCGCTGGCGATCTCACCGGACGTGCCCGTCATCCCGTGCGACGCCCGCAACCGCGAGTCGACGAAGGCGACCCTGGTGACGCTGGTCGAGCACGCCATGAGCGTGCAGGCTGCCGGCCGCTACTGACCCGCCCGCGCCGGGCCTGCCCCGGACCGCCCAGCGGTGCGGCCGGTAGATTTGCCAAGACTCCTGCCCGCCGCACCACATGAACTTCCCGGCCGGCCACCCGATGCATCGCGGCAACCAGTGGACCACGAAGGACCAGAACCCGGTGCTCGCCGAGGCCGACGTGACCCTGGCCATCGACAGCGACGCGCCGTGGATCCACGTCACCGGTAAGCCCGCGATGGACGCCGAGATCTACTGCGTCGACACGACCCGCCGGAGGCCTGCCCCGTTTCCTGGTAATGTGCACCCGATCCGGGCCGCACAGCCGTCCCGGAGCGGGGCGGTAGCTCAGCCGGTTAGAGCAGCGGACTCATAATCCGCCGGTCGTGGGTTCGAGTCCCACCCGCCCCACCCGCCCCATCTAACCTGGCCTCCCCACGTCAGGGACCCGTGACCGGCGCCTATACACAGATGAGAGGTGCCTGGCCGGGGCCAGATCCAGGTCGGCTCGTGACCGTGGGCCGGGAAGGTGCTGTGCTAGGAACATGACTAGTCAACCCACTTCTGCGTTCAATGCGCTGCCCGAGGACTGGGCGTCCGATCCGGTCCTTATGGCGGGGCTGAGCGTTGACGACGACGACGAACATGATGACCCCGTCTTGCGCTGGCCGGACGGCCGGGTGGTCGACACGTGGCGCGAGGACTACCCGTACGACGAGAAGATGACGCGGGAGGAGTATGAGTACCTCAAACGCCCGCTGCAGGTTGAACTGGTCAAACTGCAGAACTGGGTCAAGTCCACGGGCGAGCACATCGTGATCGTGTTCGAGGGCCGCGATGCGGCCGGCAAGGGCGGCACGATCAAGCGGTTCACCGAGCACCTGAACCCTCGAGGCGCCACGGTGGTCGCGCTGGCCAGGCCGAGCGAACGGGCACAGACCCAGTGGTATTTCCAGCGTTACGTGCCGCATCTGCCCGCGGCGGGCGAGATCGTCATGTTCGACCGCTCCTGGTATAACCGGGCGGGCGTGGAGCGGGTGATGGGCTTCTGCACGGACGCGGAATACAGCGAGTTCATGCGGGAGGTGCCGGAGTTCGAGCGCATGCTGGTCCGCTCCGGGCTGCACCTGACGAAGTTCTGGTTCTCGGTGACGCGCTCGGAGCAGCGCACGCGGTTCATCATCCGCCGGATCGACCCGGTCCGGCAGTGGAAGCTGAGCCCGATGGACATCGAGTCGCTCGACAAGTGGGACGCCTACACCGATGCCAAGGAGGCGATGTTCCACTACACCGACAGCGAGGACGCGCCGTGGACGGTGGTCAAGAGCAACGATAAGAAGCGGGCCAGGCTCGAGGCGATCAAGCACGTGCTGAGGAAGTATGACTACGAGGGCAAGGCCGAGGAGGTCATCGGGGAACCGGACGAGAGCCTCATCGGGCCGGCGTCCGTGCTGTCCGAGCACAACCCCGGCCGCTCCTTCCCCGACCTGTAAACCGGCGGCGGGGGAGCCCGCAGGCGTCATGAAGCCAATTTGGCATCTTGATGCCTCTATTAGGTGGCACTAAGATGTCTATGTGCGCACTACCCTGACCCTTGACCCCGACGTCGCCCGGCTCGTCGACGAGGCCGCCCACCGCGCGCGGACATCGAGGAAACAGGTGATCAACGATGCCCTGCGGCGGGAGCTTTCGCAGCCGCCGTCACGCCGGGAGCCCTATCACCTTCCTGTTCACGAGGCGACGGTGCAGCCCGGCTTTGACCTGGCCGGCTTCAACCGCCTGGCCGACGAACTGGAGGACGAGGCGATTCTTGCCGCCGGGAAGCGCCCTGGATCGTGATCGTCCCCGACGTCAATCTGCTGCTCTACGCAGTCGTGTCGGCCTTCCCGCAGCACAAGGGCGCCCATGGGTGGTGGGAGGAAACAGTCAACTCCTCCGCGGAGATCGGCCTCACCTCCCCGGCCATCTTCGGGTTCATCCGGATAGCGACCAATCCGCGCGTGCTGTCCCCGCCGCTGACCGTCGATGCCGCCACCGGATATGTATCCGAGTGGCTCGGCCAGCCCAACATCAGCCACCTCATCCCTGGCCCAAGGCATGTTGAAATTGCCTTCAGCCTCCTGGCTAGTGTCGGGACCGGCGGAAACCTCACAACGGGCGTTCAGCTAGCCGCATTCGCGTTCGAATACGACGCGGACATGTTTTCGAACGACACCGATTTCGCCCGCTTTCCCGGCCTGCGCTGGCGCAATCCGCTGGCCTGATCGCCGCACCTCATTTTCGGGTCCGTGACCTGCGCAGACGGGCCGGCGGAAGCCCATCTTCAACCAGCAAGCGGTTCGCATGCTGGTACGTTCGCCGCCACCTCGGGGTCTGGCCGTACGGCGACTTGCGCCTTTGTTGCTTGTTGTAATCAATAAGATACTCTTCGATTGAGGGTCTCGGCCGACGGGGGACAGCGCATGGCCGCAGCCAGGACGCGCGCGGATGGGCCGAGAGCCCAGGTGGGCGCGGCACGACCGGCGAGGTGCGTGCCAGCCGGACTGTCCCAACTCGGTTCCCTGGCGTGCCTGCGCCATCAGCAGGCCGTGCGGGGCGGCGTCGTGAAGTTCGGTCGCGCATGAAGTTCGAGATCCGGCTGGAGCGCCCTTCACAGCTTCTCGTGGCTGACGGAGTACCGCCAACGTCGGCGTTCTACAGCGAATACACCGTTCGGCAGGCGATGGAGTCGGTACGCGCGCCATATGGGCGACGCGCCGGGCCGATCACGTCGAACTGACCGTCTTCCTGCCGCCAGGAGAGATCCGCCCTGGGCTCGGCGAGGAGCTCACGGCGGCGGCGCGCCGGTGGTCTGGCGTGGTCGATGAGTCGCGGCGCATTGACTCGCGGATGGCCTCGGCCGTCGGCCGTCGCCTGATCCTCGCGGTCCTCGTGCTGTACGTGATCACGATGGCCGCGGGCATCATGATCATCAGGTGGGGCAGCGGCGATCAGGGCCCGTGGGTCGAGACGGTCGGGCAAAGCTCGTGATCGCCGCGTTTGTCCTGATTGGGTACCCGCTTGAACTGGCCTTCCTGCGGGCCATGGAGCGGCGCACCCGGGACCGCCGCACCGCGTGGCTGTCGGACATTTCCATCCATGTCGAGGCAGATGCTGATGCTGGCCAGCTGACAGTTCCGCCGGGATGCGCCACAACCGGGGGAGTCATGAGATGAGCGCTCAGTCGCACCTGCTGCGAGGCGGGCAGGTCTACACCATGGACCCGGGCCGGCCGTGGGCCCAGTGTGTCGTCGTGCGGGGGAAGATGATCACGTATGTCGGCCCGGAGGCGGGGCGGCTTCGTTCACCGACTCGGGCACCGAGGTCATCGAGGTTGACGGCGGCATGGTGCTGCCCGGGTTCATCGACGCCCATAACCACCTGGCTGGGTCCGGCGCGATGGCGAAGCTCGGCGTGCAAATCAACGGGCTCTCCGACCCCGCGGAGATGCTGGCCCGGATCCGCGACTACGCGGCGTCACACCCCGGCGGCGTTATCAGGGGCTCCGGCTGGATGGCCGCCCACTTCGAGAACAACTCCCCCACCCGGGAGATGCTCGATGAGGCGGTCAGCGACCGGCCGGCTGCGATTCTCAGTTCCGACAGCCACGACCTGTGGTTCAACACCGCGGCCATGCACGCGTGCGGCCTGGACCGCAGCACCGAGGACCCCGACCCGGGTGCTCAGTACTACGTCCGCGACGCCGCCGGATGGCCAAGCGGCCACGCGGTTGAAGTTGCCCCGATCTTGACCATGCTCGCTGCCCTGGGCGCGTTCACCGTGGAAGGTATCCGCGATGCGCAAGAGCTCACCCTGGTGCCCGCGCCGTCGTGGGGAATCACCGGCTACCTGGAAGCCGGGATACTCCTCGGCCCCAACCAGAACTCTGAGCCCGTGTACCAGGACCTCGTTGAGCGCGACAACTCCGGGCAGCTTGCGGTGCGGATCGTGGGCACCGTGTGGACGCGGCAGCCCACCGACGACCCGGCCTCGGTGGTCGCGACGCTGAGAGACTGGAACAAGCGGATAAAGTCCGAGCACGTCACGATCAGCGTGCTGAAAATGTGGGCCGACGGGACGGTCTTCAGCGGCGGCGCGCTCCTGCTCGCCCCGTTCGAGGACAGCAAGGACGGATCACCCGGCCAGATGACCTTCCCCCTGATCACATCGAGCGCCAGATCGAGCTGACCCAACTGGCCGGCTTTGACAGCCACATCCACATCGACGCAGACGGCTCGGCGCGGGTAGTTCTCGATGCCATCGAGGCCGTGCAGCGCCGCCACGGCCGCGGGACAGCCCGCCACACCGTCTGCCACAACACCATCGTCCACCCGGCCGACGTGAAGCGGTTCGCTGAGCTCGGCGTGATCGCCAACTGCACGCTGCTGTGGGGCACCGACTACGACGGCTCGTTCTCGACACCTACCTCGCAAAGCTGGGCGCTGAGCGAATGGAGGAACGCCTCTATCCCTACGGCGACCTTGTCCGCTCCGGGGCACTGGTGACGTACGGCTCGGACATCCCCGGCGTGCTGATCAGCGAGATCGCACCGCTGACCCGATCGAAGCTGCGGTGACCCGGAAGCGGCCGGGCTTCCCGACGATCGCGCACTGGTTCCGCGCCAGCGGGTTGACCTCCACGATGCGCTGCGCGGTTACACGTTCAACGGCGCCTACCAGCTACGGCTGGAAGACATAGCCGGCTCGCTTGAGGCGGGCAAGCACGCCGACCTGACCGTGCTCGCCAAGAACCTGTTCGGCGTGGTGCCCGAAGAGATCCACTCGGTGCCGGTGAAGCTGACCATGATGGACGGGCGTATCACCCACGAGGAGATCAGGGCGGGCACCAGCAGGCATGAGGCTACGCCAGGCACGGAAGCGGTTCCGGAAATCGTCAATGCGTTCGAAGTCCCGATAACCTTCTTGGGCTTCGCGTGGTTCCCAGTGTTCTGCGCCAGCCCCGGGGGCATTCAGCACAGCCGCCAGGCCCGGGTGCGGCGATCGGGCAGAAGAGCGCCGCCTGGCGCGCGGCGTAACGACTCAGACAGCCCGGTATCCGGCGAGGAGCGGGGGGTGACGGGTGAATTACGTACTAAGTTATACTTAGAGTCACTGGTATGCTACGGGGGGCAACATGTGCACCAGGGTGTTCTGGTCGGATAACAGCGTGGCCAAGGTGTGTCGCGCACCATGGACTGGCAGGTCAGCGACGATCCCGTGCTGTGGGCCGTGCCCGAGGGCACGAAGAGGGTGGCGGGCGACGCGACCTGGGAGTCACGATTCGGCGTCGTGGGGCTGAGCATGTGGGACTCCGGCACGACCGACGCCGTGAACAGCGCGGGCCTGGCCGCGCACCTGCTGTACCTGGGCACCGCGGGCTTCGCGGCGCCAGGCAGCCCGGGCGCTATCACGAACCTGCTGTGGGCACAATGGGTCCTGGATCACTGCGCGACAGTGGACGAGGCAGTCGCGGCGCTGCACGACCTGCCCGTAGTGTCGGCTCCCGCACGAGGCCAGGAACTCGGCTGCCATCTCGCCCTGGAAGACGCCAGCGGCGACTCCGCGATCGTGGAGCCGATCGACGGGAAACTCCGCGTGCACCACGCCCCCCAGTACCAGGTGATGGCCAACGATCCGCCCTTCGACGAGCAGCTGGAGCACCTGCGCCGCTACCGCCCCTTCGGCGGCGACCGGCCGCTGCCCGGCGGAATCGAGTCCACCGACCGCTTCGTGCGCGCCGCCTATTTCCTGCACTATCTTCCTGAGCCCGCGGATCTCGCCGAGGCCATAGCCGGGGTGGTCAATATCGCCGGCACTGTCTCGTGCCCGCCCGGCGCGCCCTATGAAGACTTCGGCGTCTACCCGACCTGGTGGACCTCGGCCATCGACCTCACCAACCTGACCTATTACTTCTGGTCCCATTCCAGCCCGTCACTCATCTGGGTCGAGCTCTCGGCCTCGACCTGAGCCCCGGCACCCCGGTCCGCTCGCTGAATCCCCGCCAACCCGGCCTGGTCGGTGACGTGACCGCCCGCCTCGCCCCGGCCGCACTGACCTACTGACGCATACGCGCTCACGCCACCGGGCATCTCCGCCGCACCCCGTGGGCCGTTCACCAGAATCCCGCGCTATGCCCACGAGCGGAAAGTGTCTCGGGTGTCGATCGATTGGCCTCAGTGGGAAGCCACCGTCGGCAATGATCACGGTGTGCCGAATGCATAAGATGCACAGGTGACCAGCAGACCCGCCGCGGCGCAGCGCCTGCGCGACCTCGCGCGGCTGCGCCGCGTCCGCGACCGGATCGACCGCGAGTACGCGCAGCCGCTCGACGTCGAGGCGCTCGCCCGCGGCGCGCACATGTCGGCCGGGCACCTCAGCCGCCAGTTCCGGCTCGCCTATGGCGAGTCGCCCTACGGCTACCTGATGACGCGGCGCATCGAGCGCGCGATGGCGCTGCTGCGTCGCGGCGACCTCAGCGTCACCGAGGTCTGCTTCGCGGTCGGCTGCTCGTCGCTCGGCACCTTCAGCACCCGCTTCACCGAGCTGGTCGGCATGCCGCCCAGCACCTACCGGCGCCAGGCGGCGCGCGCGACGGCGGGGATGCCGTCCTGCGTGGCGAAACAGGTGACCAGACCGATCAGGAATCGAGAAGCGCCGGTCACCGAGCCGCAGCTAGCATGACCGCCATGGACATCACCATTCACGCGACCTTCCTCCCGCACGACGACCCGGACGCCTCCCTGGCCTTCTATCGCGACACCCTCGGCTTCGAGGTCCGCAACGACGTCGGATACGGCGGGATGCGCTGGATCACGGTCGGCCCCGCCGACCAGCCCGACACGTCCATCGTCCTGGAGCCGCCGGCCGCCGACCCCGGCATCACCGACGACGAGCGCCGCACCATCGTCGAGATGATGGCCAAGGGCAGCTACGCCCGCATCATCCTGGCCACCGCGGACCTCGACGGCACCTTCGAGCGGCTGCAGGCCAGCGGCGCCGAGGTCGTCCAGGAGCCGACCGAGCAGCCGTACGGGGTTCGCGACTGCGCCTTCCGCGATCCCGCGGGCAACCTGATCCGCATCAACGAGCTGCGCTGAGCCGTCCGGCGTCCACTCAGACCGGATCCGCCGACCTGATCGACGCGCTACCGCAGGAGCGGGGTGACCGGTTCGTCGCGCACACCGGCTTCGACCCGCGTGCGCTGGCCACGCCCTACCGCTGGTTCCGCATCTCCCCGCGCCGCATCCAGGCTTGGCGCGAGGTGAACGAGCTGCCCGACCGCGAGCTGATGCGCGATGGCCGCTGGTTGGTCTGACGCCTCGGCCCGGCGCGCCGCGCGGCCCGGGCCCAGAGGCTCCACGGGCTGAAGCGGAGGAGAACCAGAAGTACTTGCTCGAGGCCGGTCAGATCGGGCCAGGCGAGGCCAACGGAGACCGCAAAGGCGGCCCCGCCTAACAGATGGAGACACGATGAGCATGGCCACGAGAACGGACACGCAGTCGCCTGCGCTGCACGTTGGCGACAGCCACGATTTGATCCGCGTGCATGGCGCGCGGGTGAACAACCTCAACGACGTCAGCGTCGAGATCCCGAAGCGCCGACTGACGGTGTTCACCGGCGTCTCCGGCTCGGGCAAGAGCTCGCTGGTGTTCGGCACGATCGCCGCGGAGTCGCAGCGGCTGATCAACGAGACGTACAGCGCCTTCGTGCAGGGCTTCATGCCGACACTGGCACGGCCCGAGGTCGACGTGCTCGAGGGGCTGACGACCGCGATCATCGTCGACCAGCAGCGGATGGGTGCCGACCCGCGCTCCACGGTCGGCACCACCACCGACGCCAACGCGATGCTGCGCATCCTGTTCAGCCGGCTCGGGCAGCCGCACATCGGCTCGCCCAAGGCGTTCTCCTTCAACATCGCCTCGATCAGCGGAGCGGGGGCGGTCACGCTCGAACGCGGCGGGAAGACCGTGAAGGAGAAGCGCAGCTTCAGCATCACCGGCGGCATGTGCCCGCGCTGCGAAGGCCGCGGGACGGTCACCGACATGGATCTTTCTCAGCTGTACGACGACAGCAAGTCGCTCAACGAGGGCGCGATCACCGTCCCCGGCTACACCGGGGGCGGCTGGAACTCCAGGCTGTACAGCGCGTCGGGCTTCGTCGACCCGGACAAGCCGATCCGCAAGTACACCAAGAAGGAACTGCACGACTTCCTCCACCACGAGCCGGTCAGGATGAAGATCGCGGGCATCAACATGACCTACGAAGGGCTGATCCCGCGGATCCAGAAGTCAATGCTGAGCAAGGACAAGGAGGGGATGCAGCCGCATATCCGGGCGTTCGTGGACCGCGCGGTCACCTTCACCGCCTGCCCGGAGTGTGACGGCACTCGGCTCAGCGAGGCCGCCCGGTCGTCGCGGATCAAGGGAGTCAACATCGCCGAGGCGTGCGCGATGCAGATCAGCGACCTGGCCGGGTGGGTCGACGGCCTCGACGAGCCGTCGGCGGCACCGCTGCTCGCCGCGCTCAAGCACAACCTTGACTCGTTCGCGGAAATCGGCCTTGGTTACCTCTCGCTCGACCGGCAGGCGGGCACGCTGTCGGGCGGCGAGGCGCAGCGCGTCAAGATGATCCGCCAGCTCGGGTCGTCACTCACCGACGTGACCTACGTCTTCGACGAGCCGACGGTCGGGCTGCACCCGCACGACATCCAGCGGATGAACGGCTTGCTGCTGCAACTGCGGGACAAGGGCAACACGGTGCTCGTCGTGGAGCACAAGCCGGAGATGATCGCGATCGCCGACCATGTCGTCGACCTCGGCCCCGGCGCCGGGACGGCGGGCGGCACCGTCTGCTTCGAGGGTACCATCGAGAAACTGCGGGCCAGCGACACCATCACCGGACGGCACCTGGACGACCGCGCCTCCCTGAAGCCGTCGGCGCGCACGCCGTCGGGGGTGCTTGAGGTGCGCAGCGCCAGCACCCACAATCTGCGGGACGTCGACGTCGACATCCCGCTCGGCCTGCTGGTCGTGGTCACCGGCGTGGCGGGCTCGGGCAAGAGCTCGCTGATCCACGGCTCGGTGTCGGGGCGTGACGGAGTGGTGTCGGTCGACCAGACCCCGATCCGCGGCTCGCGGCGGAGCAACCCGGCGACCTACACCGGGCTGCTCGACCCGATCCGCAAGGCGTTCGCGAAGGCCAACGGCGTGCAGCCGGCGCTGTTCAGCGCCAACTCCGAGGGCGCCTGCCCCAACTGCAACGGCGCCGGCGTCATCTACACCGACCTGGCGATGATGGCCGGCGTCGCCATCACCTGCGAGGAGTGCGAGGGGAAGCGGTTCGACGCATCGGTGCTTGACTACCGCCTCGGCGGCCGTGACATCAGCGAGGTGCTCGCGATGCCGGTGACCGAGGCCGTGGAGTTCTTCGGCGCGGGCGAGGCGCGCACGCCGGCCGCGCACGCCATTCTCGAGCGGCTCGTCGACGTCGGGCTCGGCTACCTCACCATCGGCCAGCCTCTCACCACGCTGTCCGGCGGCGAACGGCAGCGGCTCAAGCTGGCCATCCAGATGGCTGAGAAGGGCAGCGTCTACATCCTCGACGAGCCGACCTCCGGCCTCCATCTCGCCGACGTCGAGCAGCTGCTCGGCCTGCTCGACCGGCTCGTCGACTCCGGCAAGTCGGTCATCGTCATCGAGCACCACCAGGCGGTCATGGCGCACGCCGACTGGATCATCGACCTCGGCCCCGGCGCCGGCCACGACGGCGGCCGGATCGTCTTCGAGGGCACGCCCGCCGACCTCGTCGCCGCCCGCCCCACCCTCACCGGCGAGCACCTCGCGGCCTACGTCGGCACCTGACCGAGGCCCACGCGGACACGGTGAGACGGCCCACGCGGACAGGGTGGAGACGGCGGCCCACGTGGAGACCGTGAGACGGCCGACGCGGACGCCGTAGACGGCCCACGCGGACATGTGAGACGAGTTCTCTCATCTGTTTCGACTCGTCCCACTCTTATAGCGATTGGATCTGTGACCAGAGGCGTCGACGACCTTCTGGTAGATCTTGCTGAGGCAGCCGATGCAGCAGCCCAGATCGTGCGGCTTGGGAAGAAGCGGCGGGACATTGAGCGCCGGCTGCGCCTCGCGGGTGAGGTCGTGATCGGCCGACTCGCCGACATCGCCACCAAGCCTCCGGGGATACGCAGCCAACCGTGTTGGCCTGCCTGGCGAAGTCTCCGATGGCGAAGATGACGCCTCCAAGTCGATAGCTTCACACTGCGTCAGGGTAAAGCTGCTGACCACAGCCTCCTGGGTCAGAGGTCGGCCTCCCGGGCAACCGCCGGAATCGAACCACGCGGATCAACTCGCGGCCCGGTATCCTGCCGTCCAGAGCCGCAGACTCTGACCGGAGATACCTCCCGTGACCCAGCTCCCAGCGCCGGTGCAGGCCGCCGTCGACGCCGCCAATGCCGGTGACATCGAGCAGTTCCTTGCCCTGTTCGGGCCCGGAGGTTTCGTCGACGACTGGGGCCGTACCTTCACCGGCCCGGCGGAGATTCGCTCCTGGAGCGACGCCGAGTTCATCGGCAAGCGCGTTTCGCTGGCGGTCGAGTCGGCCGACACATCAGCCGACGGGGCGGTCACCGTCCTCGCGACCGTCGGTGGTGACGGCTTCAACGGGCCGAGCCACTTCACTTTCCGGCTCAATCGTGACGCCATCGCCTCGATGACCATCAGAGCGTAGCCGCCGACGGGGGACACCGAGGGGGCACCTGGGGCAGGCCTCGCGGGTGGTTCTCCCGGCTACGAGCTTCGGCGGGGTGGAGTCGGCGTGGGAACGACGAGCCCGATGGGCATCGGAGACGGCCCCCGAGTCGCTCATCCGGCTGTCCACGGGGATCGAGCGGCTGGTAGCAGACATCGACAAAAGCCTGGCCCCCGCTGAGTAAAGGACTCGGTCCCGGTCCGGGTGCGGCCGGTGTGATGGGTCTGGGTCGCGCGGTGCGGCCCGTGGCTGGGTCAAAGGGAGCGGGCGTGGCCCGCCTTGTGGGTTAGGGGGCGCGGGGTTTGTTCTGGCTGGGCAGGGGGCTGTCGAGGGTCAGCCACCCGTTGGGGTGAGTGAATCGCAAGGTGCCGTTCGGGTCACCGCTAACGGTCCAGCCGAGCAGGTGGATGTAGTAGTGGTGGTGCACGAAGCAGAACAGGGCGGTGTCGTTGAGGCTGGTCACTCCGCCTTCGCTCCAGGGTTTGAGGTGGTGGGCGGTGGACCAGACGGCCGGCATGCCGCAGCCGGTGAAACGGCAGCCGTGGTCTCTGGTTTCGAGGGCGCGGCGGATGGCGGGGGTTTCGGTGCGGTAGCGGCGGCCGACGTCGAGCGGGATGCCGTCGCGCCAGCGGATGACCGACAGGTCGGCGCGGCAGGCTAGGGCCAGGACCTGGCGGGCGGTGAGCATCGCGCCGTAGCCGGTCCGGGCCGGCGGCGGCCCCGGCGGGGCCGGTGTCCCGGTCGGCGCGGGCCCCGCACCGGTCCCGCTGGCAGGACCGGTCCCGGCGGTGCAGGAACAGGCGGCCCCGGATGTCCGGGTAGTCCCTGGCGCGGCGGTATAGGAACAAGCGGTATAGGAACAAGTGGCTGCTGATGGGCCGGTCCCGGGCGCACCGGTCTTGGATGAGCCGGTGACTGTGGTCCCGTCGGCGCCGGCGAGGGTTTGCTCTTCGACCAGGATGCTCAGGTGCGGGGCGGCGCCGTGTCTGGTCCCGGCGGCCCCGGAATCCAGGGCAGCCTGGCATGCGGCGGTCAGGCCGTCCATCCGCCGCTGCGCCGCCGTCCGCAGGTCCTCGGTTCCCAGCGGCGGCCCGAAGGCGTGCACGGCGGTCTTGATGATCTCCGCCGACAGGGTGTCCCCGCACGCCCCGGTGATCGTGCCGGTGTGGTCCAGCGTGAACCCGAACGACAGGTGCCGCCGCTCAAAACGCTTGCGTTCGCGTTCCTCGGCCGCCTCTTGGTCGGCGCGGTAGATCAGTTCCTCCCCCAACCGGCGCAGCTGGCCGGGTCCAGCGCCGGTGCGGCCCACCACGGGCCTGGGCCAGCGGGCTGACCGGGCGCCTCGTCCGAGCCGGGCGTTGGTGCTGTTCGGCTCCGGCTGGCCGCCATCGGGTTCTGGCTGCGTGCCGTCTGGTTCCGGCCCGCCGTCGTCCGGTCCGTCTGGTCCGCGCGTGGGCTCGTCCGGTGCGGGGATGCGGGCGAAGGCCAGCATCTGCTCCTCCGCTACCTCTACCATCGCCGGATCGGGGATCTGGGCGGCGGCGCGGCAGATCACGTGCGCGGCGTCAAACGAGATCTCCCCTGCCATTAAGGCCTTCCCGGTCGCTGCCAGCGCCCGCAGCGCCCGGCCGGTGGCCACCAGTTCCCCCGCCCGCCCCGCCGACCGCCCGCAGCCATGCCGCAAGAACGCCGCCGTGGAGGAATACCCGGCCTCGGCGGCCCCATCGACCGCGTCCAGGGCGGCAGCCAAACGAGCAAGTTCCCCCTGGGCACGGTCGATGAACCCGGCCAGGTCCCGAACCTGGCCCAGCAGCTCGACCGCATTCGTGGCGCCGGGGCCGAGGGCGGCCAGGCCGGCCAGTACCTCGTCCCGTGCGGTCATTCCAGGGGAACACATAACCGAATCATCCCATGAGATACTGACATTCTTCGGAAACAGGATCGATGACGTCCGTTCGGAAATTGAAAAGACACCGCGTGCATGGTGCCCTGACGACCATGGCATCTCGGGGAGGATGAACGCCGGGTTTGCGTCGGGGTGGTGCGCCCGGGCGGCGGCGCCACCCCGATCGAGGTCCCAGTACCACAGCCCGAACGCGATTACGTTTGTCAGCCAGATCACCCCGCCGGTCGCCAGCAGCCCGGTGGCATTGCTCGCGAAGATCTTGTTGCTGGTGAGGACGTCATTGACGAGGCGGGCGGCGGCGTACAAGTTCGCCAACGCGATGCAGGCTATGACGATGCCGGTGACGACCCGCAGCCATGTCCGTTGCCGGTCGATGCGGCCCGGGTCCCCGATGATCAAGGCGGCCAGCAGCGCGACCAGCACCGCCCGAACTATCCATGCGGGCTGCACCCGGTACTTTTCGGGCAGGCCCACGTGCAAGCCGGCGGTGGCCGCCGACACAGCCGAAGGTCAGGGAGCCGAACCGGCGTCCTCGGCCGATCTTCGGTCCCGGCCGCGCTGGACGGCGGTCAGGAGCAGCCGTGCGCCGATGCCCAGGAGCGCGAGGTCGCCCAGCATCTGCACCATGACCAGTTCCCGGGCAACCTCGGATTTGGGGGTGATGTCCCCGAAGCCCACTGTCGCGAAGACGGTCACCGTGAAGTACAGGGCATCCGTGCGGGTCAGCGACTGGGTGAAGTTCCCCGCCGAGGCCCGTTCCATCACGAAATACGTGGAGGCGAACAGCACCAGGTAGAGGGGAAGGATCAGCCCGAGTGCCTCGGCGGCCCGCAGAGCCGGGTAACGGGAGCCGATGATGGTCCTGACCTGCCACACCACCACGCCCACGAAGAACAGGAGGCCGACGAGCAGACGAACCGCCGTGTCGGCATCCCATGGCCGGTCCAGCGGAAGCACGTAGTAGAGAACCACAAGCACTGTCGCGGCCAGGACACCGCGCAGCGCCGCCCAGATGGTCAGCCGCCTCCGTTTCGCCGCAGGCAGCTCCTGGTAGGGCTCAATGGTCACGTTCGTCCTTACGAGACAAGCTCGGAGTGTCACGGTCGTGCGAGCGTCACGTGCCCCTATTCACCTGGACGGCTGTCGTCGTCCCTCTGACGCCGTGGGGTCAGTCAACCTCCCTCGGGGGCGCCTCGGCTCACCCCCGCAGGGTGATTCATCCGGGAACGGGTGATGCCGTCTCATCGCGTCCGGCGGTAGACCCAGTAGCTGGTGAAGGTCGTACCGGCCAGGTCGGGTCCGAAGGTACGGGCCGGGTTCATCGAGGCGCCCGAGATCGGGCTGCCCCACAGGCCGGCCAGGGCGACGTAGCAGCCGACCCCGAAGGCGCCGATGATGCCGACGTTCTGGGCGCGGTGCTGAAGGTCCCGGATAGGGGCCTCCGGGCCGGCAGCATGGGACCTAAGACCCGTGAGTATGCCCGAGCGCAGCGATAAGTTTGAAGCGAGAACAAAAGGGTCGTCGCGCAGGGCCGGGGTCCCGTACCACCCGGGTCCGCTGCGAAGAGGGAGAGAACGTGAGCGCCACCATTAAGTCGACCCGCACAGAGCGCTGCGCCGAGGGCCGCGCCGAGAGCCGCGCCGAGAGCCGCGCCGAGACGGGCGGCATCGCCAGCCCGTGGCAGGGCTTCACCCTCGGCCGCTGGGCGGATCGGATCGACGTTCGCGGTTTCATCCAGGCCAACGTCACCCCGTACCTCGGTGACGCAGCGTTCGTGGCCGGCCCGACCGACCGCACCCGCGCGCTGTGGTCGCGGCTGACCGCGATGTTCCCCGACGAGCGGGCCCGCGGCGTCTACGACGTCGACACTCATACCCCCGCGTCGATCACCAGCCACGCCCCCGGCTTCATCGACGGGGAGCACGAGCTGATCGTTGGCCTGCAGACCGAAGCGCCGCTGCGCCGCGCGATCATGCCCAACGGTGGCCTGCGGATGGTGGAGAGCGGCCTTGCCGCCTACGGCTACACCCTGGACCCGGCCGTCCGGGAGATCTTCACCCGGTACCGCAAGACACACAACGACGGCGTGTTCGACGCCTACCCGGCCGACGTCCTGGCCGCCCGCCGCGCCCACGTCATCACCGGCCTGCCGGACGCCTACGGCCGTGGCCGGATCATCGGCGACTACCGCCGGGTGCCGCTGTACGGTGTCGACCGGCTCGTCGCCGCCAAGCAGGCCGAGAAGGCGGCTCTGGACGCCCGCCCGTCCACCGACGACGTCATCCGCGACCGTGAGGAACTCGCCGAGCAGATCCGCGCGCTCACCGAACTCACCGAGATGGCCGGCTCCTACGGCCACGACGTCACCCGGCCCGCGGCCACCGCCCGGGAGGCGATCCAGTGGCTGTACCTGGCCTACCTCGCCGCGGTCAAGGAGCAGAACGGCGCGGCGATGTCGACTCGGGCGGATCTCGACCTTCCTCGACATCTACCTCGAGCGCGACCTGCACGCGGGCCTGCTGACCGAGCAGGAGGCGCAGGAGCTCATCGACGACTTCGTCATCAAGCTGCGGATCGTCCGCTTCCTGCGCACCCCGGAGTACGACCAGCTGTTCTCCGGCGACCCGACCTGGGTCACCGAGTCGCATCGGCGGCATCGGCGGCGACGGCCGCCCGCTGGTCACCCGCACCAGCTTCCGCTACCTGCAGACGCTGTACAACCTCGGGCCGGCGCCCGAGCCGAACCTGACCGTGCTGTGGTCCCCGGCGCTGCCGGACGCGTTCAAGCGGTTCTGCGCGCGGGTCTCCATCGACACCAGCTCGATCCAGTACGAGTCCGACGACCTGCTGCGGGCCCGGTGGGGTGACGACACCGCGATCGCCTGCTGCGTCTCGGCGATGCGGATCGGCAAGCAGATGCAGTTCTTCGGCGCCCGGGTCAACCTGGCCAAGACGCTGCTGTACGCGATCAACGGCGGCCGGGACGAGGTCAGCGGCGTGCAGGTCGGGCCGCCGCTGCCGCCGATGAACGGTGACGTGCTCGACTACGACGAGGTCGTAGCCGCGGTTCGGCGCGATGATGGACTGGCTCGCGAAGACCTACGTCAACGCGCTGAACGTCATCCACTACATGCACGACAAGTACGCCTACGAGCGGATCGAGATGGCGCTGCATGACCACGACATCCTGCGCACGATGGCCTGCGGCATCGCCGGCCTGTCGGTCGCCGCCGACTCCCTGTCGGCGATCAAGTACGCGAACGTGCGGCCGGTCCGCGACGACACGGGCCTCGCCGTCGACTACCGCATCGAGGGCGAGTTCCCGGCCTACGGCAACAACGACGACCGCGCCGACGACATCGCGGTGTGGCTGGTGCGCACGTTCATGGACAAGGTCCGCCAGCACGAGACCTACCGCGGCGCGATGCACACCCAGTCGGTGCTGACCATTACCTCGAACGTCGTCTACGGCAAGAACACCGGCAACACGCCGGACGGCCGGCGCGCCGGCGAGCCGTTCGCGCCCGGGCGCCAACCCGATGAACGGCCGAGACCGGCACGGCCTGGTCGCCGCCGCACTGTCGGTCGCCAAGCTGCCGTACAGCCACGCCGAGGACGGCATCTCGCTGACCGAGTCCATCACCCCGGCCGCGCTCGGCCGCACCGCGGAGGAACAGATCGACAATCTCGTCGGCGTCCTCGACGGTTACGTCGCCTGCGGCGGGTTCCACATGAACGTCAACGTGTTCGACCGCGACACCCTGCTCGACGCGATGGAGCACCCCGAGCTCTATCCGCAGCTGACGATCCGGGTTTCCGGCTATGCGGTCAACTTCGTCCGGCTGACGCGCGAGCAGCAGCTCGACGTCATTAGCCGCACGTTCCACCGGTCGGTCTAACATGACCGCCGCCACCGCCCGCCTTCTCCAGGCATCCGCCGCACCGGCCGGGCAGAGCACCGGGTCGGCCGGGGAGAGCACCGGGCCGGCCGGGAGAGCACCGGGCCGGCCGGGGAGGCCGCCGAGAGCACCGGATCCGTGCACTCCTGGGACCTGTCCACCGGCGTCGACGGCCCCGGCACCCGGTTCGTCGTCTTCACCGCGGGCTGCCCGTTGCGCTGCGTGTACTGCCACAACCCGGACACCTGGTTCGCCCGGAACGGACGGCGGATGAGTGCCGCCGAGGTGCTCGCCCGGGCCGCCCGTTACCGCCAGTTCATCGGCGCGGCCGGCGGTGGGCTGACCGTCTCCGGTGGCGAGCCGCTGCTGCAGCCCGCGTTCACCCGGGCCATCCTGACCGGCGCGAAGGAACTCGGCCTGCACACCGCGCTCGACACGTCCGGCTACCTCGGCACCCGCGCCGACGGCGCGCTGCTGGACGCTACCGACCTGGTCCTGCTCGACATCAAGTCGTTCGACCCGGCCATCGCGCGAAAGGTGACCGGCCGCGGTATCGGCCCGACGCTCGCGTTCGCGCGCCTCCTCGCCGCCCGCCGCCAGCCGGTCTGGGTGCGCTTCGTCCTCGTCCCCGGCTGGACCGACGACCCCGGCAACGTCGCCGCGCTCGCCCGGTTCGTCGCGTCCCTGGGCAACGTCGAACGGGTCGACGTGCTCCCGTTCCATACGCTCGGTGCCGCCAAGTACGCCGCACTCGGCCTGGATTATCCCTGCGCCGAGGTGACCCCGCCAACCGCCGCGCAGATCGACCAGGCCCGCGCGGCGTTCACCAAGGCGGCGTCCCCGCGGTATGACCGCGAGCGTCTCGTCCGGATCTACTCCGCTATCGCCGGCGCCGCAGGGACCGAGGCGAGGAGGTTGAGCCCCAGGGCTGCTGAGAGGTACCTGGTGATGCGGTCACAGCGGCCGGGCAGGG
>CAWGGR010000001.1:0-1334373 GCA_963822245.1 uncultured Solirubrobacteraceae bacterium | reverse complement strand
GGTCGGCAGGGCTCTCCCTGCCGACCTCATGCTCTTAAGCGCAGGGGTCGGGTTCTGTCAAGGCCGAGGCCGACAGGCCCCGCCGCAGGCGGCCCCGCAGGGGCGACCTTGACGGGTTCCGAGCCCGGAGCTCACCGTGCCGGCCCGCAGTCCGGCGTTCACGAATGTGTTTCGTGCTGGTAGATCCGGTCGATACGGTGCTCGGTCGACGGGTGGCTGTGCTCGGTCAGCCACATGAACGGCATTGGCAGGTCGTTCTCCAGGGCGTTCGTGTCGAGGAAGCGCGGAGCGCTTGGCCCTGGCCGAGCCTCGCGGCATACCGGTCGGCGCTGAACTCGCGGGAGCGCCAATAGGCCGCCCACGGGGTGCGGGTGAGCCACACCCCGAGCGCCCGCTGAAGAGAAGCCAACGCCCGCCAGCGGGAAGCGCATCCGCCGCCGAGGAGGCGTGGTCAGGCGGTGAAGCGCAGCGGTGAGCCGGGAGTCTGAGCTGTTGAGATGGCCGAGCTCGTGCGCGAGCACCGGCTCCAGGTAGCCGCTCTCCAAAAGGCCGCGGGTGACCATCAGCGTGTTCGCATAGGCGGCGGCGTTCAGGTTGGGCTCGTCCAGGACGAACCATCGCTGGGGCGGGCGCAGCTCGGGCTCGGCCAGGGTGAGGACGCGAGCGCGTCCTCGTAGATGAGGCGCTCGCGCTCTGACGCTGTACGTCCGCCACTCTGCTGCTGCCACAGCCAGCCGCCGACGGGCAGCATCAGCGTGGCGAAGGACAGCACGAGCGGCCCGTAGGCGATCACCAGCGCGAGCGGTTGCAGCGGGCTCGTCGACCAGCCGAGGATCGTGAAGACCACCCACAGCACCGGATAGGCGACGAGCCAGCGGATGAGCCCGCAGACGAACTGAACGCGAAGGTGACCGCGTAGAGCAGCACCCAACCGGGCGCGATCTCCTGGGCGGATATGACATATGCGCTCCTTGCGGCGGGGTGGCCATACACCTCCTATCGGTCATAGCTGCATCCGCCCTCTCTCCGGAGTGTACGTGCCAACCGTTCTCGCCGCGTCGAAAGCGCTCGCCCTTGCCGCGGTACAGATGCGCCGAGACATTGGTCACCGGGACCTCCAGGGCCTCGGCGATCTGCGCGGGCCAGGATCCCGGATGCTCGGCCAGATACGCGGCAATGTCATCCTGAGAGATCCGCCCCCGCGCGGCGCCCCCACGCTCGCCCTCCGGTCAGCGCAGCGCGCGCAGCGAGCAGCCTCTCGCGCTCGGCCGCAGCCGCTCTTCGCCGCCCCTTGTTCAGGCGCTTCAGCTCCTGATCGATCTCGCGCACGACCCCTCGCGCGCCGCGTGCCTACGGATCCCTTGGATTCGGCATCAGCCTCCCCTCCGACTCTTACATAGCGATTGCCATCATAGACTCATCTAGTATGATGTCACTCTGATGTCAAGCACCAAACAAACACGGGGTTGGGGCCCCTCCCACGAGCACCGCCCACCCCCGGGGAGGCAGTCGGTGGCTGAAACTTGGCGCGATATCGCTCATCGTCGTCTTCTGCGAGCTCCTCGGCGCCCCCTCGGCGCTCCATGCACGACCCGTTCGGATCGACGCTTCACGCTGGCCGCCTATGGCCGGGCGGCGGTCGTCCTGCTCGGGCCTGCGCGCTCGTGCACTCGATCCTGACCGGACGACTGCACCTGCCGTTCGCTCGACCGACCGTTCCCCCGCGACGCGTCTCAGAGGCATCGCAGCCGCGCCGAAGACCCGGGCGAGGCCGTGCGAGAACACACACGCAGCCTCGGCGGCGGGGCGTTCCTCGGCTTCTCCCCGGCGGGGGCTGGGTGAGCGCCGACCCCGAGCACGCGGTGATGGTGCTCGGTCCCCCACGCTCGGGCAAGACGAGCACGGTGGTGATCCCCGCGCTACTCGGGGCGCCAGGCGCCGCGGTCTCAACGGCGACCAAGCCCGACGTCCTCGAGGCCACATGGAGAGCGCGGGCGCAGATGGGCCAGGTGTGGCTGTTTGACCCTCCGGCGAGCAGACGGAGCTGCCACGGGAGATCCGCCGCCTGTCGTGGTCGCCGGTCACCGCCGCCTCAAGCTGGGACGCTGCGCTCCTGATGGCCAGGGCGATGGCCGCCTGCACTTCGGCGGGAAAGGGACGACCAACGAGGAGCACTGGCGCGAGCGCTCGAGCGCGCTGCTCGCACCGTTGCTGTATGCCGCGAACCTCACCTCTGCACCGGTCTCCGAGCTCCTGCGCTGGGTGCTGAGGAAAGACCTCAACGCCGCGGGAACGGCGCTCGAGGACCACGACGCAAAGATCGCAAACGACGTGCTCGTCGGGATCGCGAAGACCGATGAGCGAGAGCGCTCCTCGATCTTCTCCGCCACCGCCGGAGTGCTCGCCGCCTACAACGCCGACGGACCACGCACGGCCGCCGCCAGACCGAACTTCGACCCGGCTCGCTTCGTCAACCTCGACCGACACGATCTACATCACCGCGCCCGCGCACAAGCAGGCGCTGTGCGCACCACTGGTCGTGGGCTTGTTGGAGCAGATCCGCCACGCCACCTACGAAGAGGCGCGACGCAACGGAGCCGCCGGCCCACCGCTGTTCTTCTGCCTGGACGAGGTCGCCAACATCGCCCCGATCCACGACCTCCCCGCCCTGGTCTCAGAGGCCGGCGGGCAACGCCTGCACGTCATGGCCTGCCTGCAGGACCTCAGCCAGGCACGCAACCGCTGGGGCGAGGCCGCGGCCGACGGGTTCCTCTCGCTGTTTCAGACCAAGCTGATCCTGACCGGCATCGCCGACAGCCGCACGCTCGAGGCGATCTCGCTCGCGCTCGGCGAATACGACCGCAAGCTCGTCTCCTACACCCTCGGGCGCAGCCGCTCCGAGCTTCTTCGCGCCCCCAGCAACCACCGAGAGCGTCACCTACCACACCCAGCGCCACCGGACCCTGCCACCCGGGGAAATCGCACGGCTGCCGAACGGCCACGGACTCCTGTTGCGCGGGACCCACTGGGGACTGCTGCGGCTGACGCCTTGGTATCGGACAGAGCCTTGGGCGAGCGCCGCAGCCGTGGAGCATGGTCACTTGAATCGAGGGACGTAGCTGATCGTGCTAGATGAGGCTGCGACCATCGCGCCGGTC
The DNA here is from genome assembly GCA_963822245.1 of uncultured Solirubrobacteraceae bacterium. GTDB lineage: Bacteria > Actinomycetota > Thermoleophilia > Solirubrobacterales > Solirubrobacteraceae > Palsa-744. The sequence continues at coordinate 1,331,215 of CAWGGR010000001.1, read as the reverse complement.
CGGAGCCTCGCCGCAGGTTGTGGCAGTGCGGCGATCACGGGATCGTGATCGCGACGATCTGGCAGTTGCTCGCGCAGATCGACGAGCGCTACGGTCGCCCTCCTTGACAGTGATCTGCCGCCGGCTGTCGTCCACATGCCTCGCTGGTGCGCACAGTCGCTGAAGCACAAGACGCTCTCGCTGAAGCATTCGTGCGCGAGCGTAAACGCCGCTTTCGGTTAGTCTCTGTTCAGCCGAACTTCGCTTTGCGTTCCATCTCCAGCCAGAACCGGGCGTAGGCGAGATGACGCAGTTTGGGTTGCCAGGCGGGTGGGCCCTGCCATTCCGTGCGCCGCACGGCGCGACAGAACGCCTTGCTGAGCTCACGGTGAGCGCGGCTGACGGTCACCGGGTAGCTGCAGCGATGAAAGACGCAGTCGTCTGGGCAGGCGCTGCCGTCGACGACGATCCGTTTGCGTTGACGGCGATCGCTGAGACATACGGGGAGATGATCGTTGCTTCCAAATTCTTCTCGCAGCTCGAAGTCCTTGGTTTCCGCGGCGCTGTCGGGCTGCTCGCCGGCGCCCTTCTCGTTCAGGTTGAGCAGGATCGCGGTCTCACCGAGCAGCCGCAGTGCGCGCGGCTCGAGTGTTGCGGCGGGTGTCGCGACTGCGAGGCCCTCGTCATCCCAGATGTACCTTTCGCGAAGCTCTGGAGCTCCTCCCGGTTGCGGCCACGGTCGTTGTCGACGCCTTGTGCGGCGTCTAGCAGTTGCTGGCAGAGCGTCGCGGCCTCGACGACGAATGCGTGCTCATAGCCAGTGGCACGTCCTAGCGGGTGGTTCGGTTTCGCGACCCCGCACCTTTTGCGGCATGCTTGGTGTTTGATCGTCTCCCGGGCCTCGGCCACCTCTGCTTCGAGCGCGTGGTTGAGGGCATCGTCGTGCTCGACGGCGAGCACCAGGTCCGTCATGCCGTGAAGCAGAACGAGCCGTGAGTACCAGAACCGTGCCCGTCGATGGAGTGCCTGGCCGCGTTGGAAGAGCAGCCCGGAAAATTTCGGTGCCGGGGGTCGATGCGGCGTCCCATGCCGCGAGCCGGGCCGCGGCCTTGAAACCCTGCGCGATTGACCCCTCGGGCCCGCGTTGTTTCGTCAGGCCGTCGCCGGTTTCGCCGGGGGCGAGCGCGAAGAGCTCGAGCACCGCGTCGATGTCGCCGAGGATCGTGGTGTTGGATGCGCCGACGGCGAGGACCGGCAGTATCCAGCCGAGAGCCTTCAGCCGCCGGACCAGAGGATTCCAATCGTCGAGTTCAGGGTTCGGTTTCGCTCGAGCGCGTTGCTTTAGCGCTTGTCCTTCGGCTATGCACGCACTGAATTTCTCGTTGAGGGAACTTGCGGCCTGGGCGGCTCGGTCGGAGCGGGCAATGCCGGGCGGCGCGGGCTCCCCGGCGAGCGCGGACGCGGCGGCCCAGGAGACCTGGTAGCTCGCGTCCTGGCTGTACTCCAGAGTGTCTCCAACGCTCGGTCGGGCTTGAGTCGCGCTAGCGTCACCGCGATCGTTCGTCGCTGGAGGGCTCCCGCGGCGGGCCAGATGTCACTGAAAGCTTGGATGAGCGCACCGTCGTGGGTATCCGCGCCTGCGGCGATCGCGATCTCTGCGGCGAGTATCACGGTGCTGATCTGCGCGCTCTCCCGGTCGGTAAGGCCCTTGAGAAGCCGTGAGATCACGAACGATGCCTGTCTCCGTCGGTGAGGGGTGCCTGCGTAGAACAGCAACGCGCTACGCGCATCCGGGGTGTTGGCATCGACCAAGCCGGCGAGACGCACCCTACCGGTCCCCCGGGCGCGTTGAATCAGCTTGTGTACCGTCTCCCGGGGGTGTTCTCGGATCGCGCTGGCGCCGCCACGGGCGGCAATTTCAGGACGACGGGGAGTCACACGGAGCGCACGTGGTGATGGCTCCTCGACGACCGAACGACTCGCGAGATAGCTTTGCAGGATCGCGTGGTCGAGCTTTGCGGCGTCACCGTCGATCGACCGCAGAAGGCAAGCTTTTGCGGCTGAAATGAGCCCCGGTCTTGAGCCCTGCACGATCGCGTCGGCTCCGTCGCGCACTGCGGTGTAGGCGCGTTGGCTTATCTCTTCTACCGCCGCGATCCGCTCGCTTTCTCCGGCTGGATCCGGGTGCACGAGGTGGCCTACGATGAACGCGAGCAGATAACAGTCAAGCAGTGAGCGTCTGACCTCAAGCGGCATGCTGCCCTTCGTGACCGGCGGGAGCGGCTGCCCGTGCTGGAGCATCCTTCTCAGTACCGACAAGTAATAGCGGCTGGCGTTGAGCTCTCCTGCTTGGATGATGGTGAACAGTTGGATCCGGTCGATGGCGGGATCTTTGCTCACCTTCTCGCACGCCTCATGCACGCTCAAGCGTCCGATCGGTACACGCCAGCGCTCCAACACTGGGCCGATGCCGTCGCGGCGGGACGCGACGACCAGAGCGAAGTGGCGGCGATCCGCCTCATGAAACGCGGCTGCAAGACGGGTTCGTGCGGGACCTTCGAGGAGGTGGAGATCGTCGGCGAGCACTACGAGCCGTCCGCTTCTGCAGATCCACCGCCAGACGCGGTCGCCCTCGTCCGTTGACGCCAGCTCTTCATCGACGGTCTGACGGAACTGTTCTCGTGCAAGATCGAGAAAGCTCTCGAACTCACGCACGTCTTGAAGCGAGACCGGGACCGGCACCATGTCTTCTTTGGCGAGCTGGCTGGTCAGCTGGAGGAGGAGCGTGGTCTTGCCCTCCCCCGCCTGCATGACAACGAGCTGCGGTGGCACGCTTTCGGAGGTGGCGAACAGCGCCGCCACGCGCAGCAGGCGTGATCGCCGATTGCGTCGTCGGTCGAGGCCCGGGACGATCGTTTCGCGTATCTGCTCAGCGCTCTCGATGTCTGCGTCGGCGGACGGGGGTGTCACCCCGGCCGGAAACAAGCGCTGCGGCTCGTTTCGAGCGAGCCACAGGTATTCCCGTCGGACGTGCCGGGTGAGCCACATGAAAGCGACGATGCCGATCACGGCGACGATGAGGATGCTCGCGATACCGCCTGTCGCTCCACACTGGAGAGGGTGCGCGTTACATGATTCCTTCTTCCAGTAGGCACGCTCGGCCACGTAAGCGAGGACCCCGCTTGTGGCGAGAATCAGGACGATGTAGGGGAGCGGGATGCGTTGGGCCTGGATCGGCAAGTCGACGAAGATCCGCCTCCATCTCCGCGGTTGACGGTCTCGGCGCCTTGCGGTCGTTCGTCTCGCTGATCGACCTCGTGAGCTAACGCGCATCGATTCATCCTTGCTGCTGTTGTTCGTCGAGCGACCAGCTGTGCAACCCCAGCCCCCCGTCCACTCGTACGTTGGTGCCGGTCACGTAGCCTGCGTGCTCGTCGTCGAGAAGCATCACGATGATGCGGGCAACGTCCACGGGGTCTCCGACTCGACCGAGCGGTATCAGCGTGCGAAGCCGCTCGCGATCTCTCTCGTCGATGGGCGCCGGAACGTGGTGGGTGCGGATCACGCCTGGTGAAACCGTGTTGACACGTATCCGGTATGGCCCGACTCCGCGGCGGCTCTCCGCGAGCATCGAGACCGCCGCCTTCGATGAGCTGTAATGCGGGAACGTCCTGATGAAGGTGTCGTGCAGCGAGGAGACGAACACAATCGACCCGGGTTGTTGATTGTCGATCATCGCCTGGGAGAGGCCCCGTGTCAGGAACCATGGGCCGCGCAGGTTCGTCGCGAATACCTGATCAAACTTGGCGTCGTTGAGGGTCAGGAAACGATCCGGGGTGTCGATGCCAACGTTGTTGACGAGAAGCTGGATTTGTCCGTAACGCTCCGCTAGGGCGGCGGCGAGCTGGAGGCCGTTTGCGGCGAGATCTGCCGGGTACGGGCTGATTGTCGTGTCGGCAAAGGCACGGTCGAGTGCGTCTTGGTCGATGTCGACCGCGACGACCTGCGCCCCGTGTTCGGGATAGCTCCGCGGTGCTTCGCCCGATGCCGTGCGCAGCGCCGGTGACGACGGCGGTTCTTCCCCGGAAGGAGGTCATCGCGTGTTAGCGGTCCCTCTGGTAAAGACAGTCAGCTGTCCGATTGTCCGAATTGTATGTAGCGTCACCATTGACCGGAGAAGCTACAGCACGCGTCGACGGCGGTCTGCGGCCCGCCCGCAAGGGCAGAGTAGCCGTGCCGGTGAGAACGGCCGGTCTGCTTGGGTCGTGCTCACGGGCTACCCTTGGATTGCAACGGAACGACTCGACGGGGCTGGCGTCCGGGCCGGTCTGTGGCCCTGGGAGCGATCGGGTACGGGCGGTCCCGTGTCGGAGAACCTGGCTGATCCTGCCGCGGCGATGCCGTCGCCGGCGAGTCCCACGAGGGGGTCGTGTTGTTCTCTTGGGACTTGCTCCTGGTCGGCGCGGTGATCGTCGCGTGCGCCGGAGCGCAGTCGCACGCGCGCGATGCGACGGGTGCCTTCAACGGCAAGCCGCTCAGTGGCGTGCAGACGAGCATTCAACTGCCGCCGCCCATGACGGAGGCCTACAGACCAGCCCCACGCCAGACCGTGGCAACATCGTGGCCACGCTCGCTGCTCCAGATGCGTCCGATGCGTCCGCGGACCGCGCAATTTGGACGATCTGGACGCCGGCGGGCGCATCTTGCGGGCGCGTACGAGGTTCGAGTCCCGGACGCATTGAGATGGACAGCTAACCGATGTCAAGCCCAGTGTCGCGTTCGTGGGCGCGCTCCTGGGACTCGCGCGTCAGCTGTGCCGCCTCGCTCTCGCGCTCTTGAGCGACTGGCGTGGCGATGCTTGGCTCCTGAGCGTGGCTCGTCGCCATCACGTCACCCAGCCTCTCGATTGCACCTGCGTCCATGCCCTGCTCGCCGAGGTCCTCACGGGAAACGTAGATGTCGGTTTGCTCGCGCGCGCGGCTGAGGGCGACATAGGCGTGCTCGCGGTCGGTCTGCCAGCCGCCGGTGAGCAGGAACGCGCGGTCGACCGTTCGGCCTTGTGCCTTGTAGACGTGCTGGGCGTAGGCGAGGCGCAGGTCAGCGAACTCCTCGACGTCCAGCTCCACCTCGCGCGCGTGCGCGCCCTTGGTCTCGATCGCGAGGCGGTTGTCGTCTGCGACAGCTGTCACCGCGCCGAGCGGTTCCGTTCTCGACGCGCGCCCGGGCGGGCTGGAGAGCGCCGCAGTGAAGATCATCTCATCACCCGCCGCGAGACCATAGGGACGATCTGGCAGCTCCACGGTCTCCGCGCCGAGCTCGCCTCCTTTGCGCGGCGCTGCTGCGCCAGCGCGTTGATCCGCTCGAGCTCGACGTTGGACGCGTCGGTGAGCATCACTGTGCGCTCCCCCGGCTGCTCGTGTCGTGCCCGATCCCAGTCGCTGACCATCCGCTCCGCCGCCTGCTCGCGGGTGTCGGAGATGTGCAGCCGTCCCTGCGCCCGGTAGCTCGCAAGTGCGCGCGCGGCCTCCCCGTTGCGCAACTGCTGCCACGCGTCCCGCTCCCACGCATTCGTGCCCGACGTACCTCGAGCTGAGCTGTCGGAACCTTGTCCTGCAGCGCCGCGAACATGCCGCCGGCGCCGATCGGAGACAGCTGCGCCTGATCACCGACGAGCACGAGCTTGCTCTCTCGCGCCGCCGTCAGCTCGCTCAGCTCGCCAGCCGGCGGGTGTCGGCCATCCCCGTCTCGTCGATCACGACGACGGTCGCGGTCCGATCTGCACGCTGCCGCTCTCGACGCGGTGCAGCAGCGCGTCCGTGGTCAGCGAGCGCCCGAGCCCCGCATCTGCTCCCGAGCCGCTCGGCCGTCGCGCCCGCGACCGCGGTGCCAATGACCTCATGGCCCTCGCGCTGCCACGCCAGCGCCGCGGCCGGATCACGACTCCCTTGCCGGTACCCGCCTCGCCGACCAGCACGCTGACCCCGCCGGCGCCCGTGATCGTGCTCACAGCGCTCCCGCTGCTCGACGCTCATCAGGCCTCCCGATCTCACGCTGGACCTCGCGCGGGTCTCGCGCAGCGACGCCTTGCTGACCGGCGCGCTTCGCTCCGACTGCGCGCGACTGCGCAATGTCCAACGTCCGCTGCTCGAGCTCGCGAAGCTCACGCGTCGTCCACAGCCATCCTCCAACTCGACCAGCTCACCCGAGCGCGCCAGCCCTCGAGCAGCGCCATCGGCCTCGCGCGGATGGCGACGCCCGCGGCGAGCTCGTAGGCGCGAGCATCGAGCTCGCGGTCGCTGACCGTCGAGCGCTCGCGCGTCACGTCTGCAAGCAGCTCGCGCGCAAGGTCCCGGTCGCCAGGCGCGCGCGCTCGGCGAATCAGCTCTTTGCGCGCTCGCGAGTCAGGCCGTACTCCTCCCCCACCGCCCGCCACGCCGCATCGACGTCACCCGCGCAGCCAGCGTCTTCGTCCCGCGCGTGGCGACCGTGATCGAGCCGAGCTCCCCGCCGCGCGGGTCACGGCCGTAGCGCGAGCGAAACCCCGCGCCGCCCGCTCGATCTCCGCGCCGCGCACGACCAGCGCTCGCGACAAGCTGCTCGGGCACCCCGGCCACCTCGAAGTACCGCCCGTCCCGGCCGGTCCGGCCGCGGACCTCCAGCCCCAGCTCCTGCAAGCCGTGCGCCAGCTCCGCGCGATACCACGCACCGTTCCCGCGCGCCGAGCGGAACAGCTCGCGCGAGTCGACCGCGGCGAACCGCCCGTTCAGCCGCTCGGCGCCGAGCACGACCACATGGGAGTGCAGCTGCGGGTCGGGCACACCGCCGCGCTCCTGGTCGCGGGTAAGTCGGCTCGAGGTGTGAACGAACTCCGCCGCAACCAGCCGCTCGGCGCGCTCCCAGTGGAGCTCCCCGTCCACGCGCGGCGCACCAGCGCGACCTCTCGCTCGATCCGCTCCATCGCGCTCGCGACCGCCCGCGCGTGCGCGGCCTCGATCTGCGCGCGCCGGTACGGACCGCGACACCGCCCACAGCGCCGACACCGACTTCGGCGCGCTGAACGTCATGTCGATGCCCGCCACGCGCGAGCCGTCGCCTCCGGAGCGTCGCAGCTCGTGACCGTCGGCTGGCGAGACACCACGCATCACCGCGGTCAGATCCTCCTGCTCGACCGGCCGATCGGGCGAGAGGCCCAGCTCGTCCAGCAAGACGGGCGAGCCGTGCCAGTGACTCGGCGCGAGCGTCGCGCCACCGCCGGGTTCTCCCTCGCCGGCGGCGGTGTAGTAGTCACCGCGATCCGAGGCGGAGCTCGCATACGCCGCGTAGCCAGCCGCCGAATCACCCGAGATCTTATGCGTCGTTTGCATCTCCCGCGAACGTAACAACGGCCGCGGGGCGCCTCAAGAGCTGTGAAACTCAGCACAACTGAGCGCTCGTCAGGACACTCAGGAGCGGGGACAATTTAGGTAAAGATGGGGCCTAGCACCTGGGTGCGTATAGTCTGCTCGGCTTTTAGCGTCGGGGGCTACGACCGGTGCAATGTCGCGCGCGCCACAGGAGCACGCTCTGATCCAAGTCGGCCCAGCGAGCCGGCTTGGATCATGAGCCGCGGGCAGGCAGCCTCAAGACCGACGGCCCCTCTTCACGCGGATCGAGAAGGGGCGGTACGAAAACCGATGAGCCCGAACGCGCCAACGTTGCTCCGCAAGCTGGCGTTCCCGCACGCGCGCGTCTAGCGTGGATGAATCATCAACAAAGTGGCCCCGGCGCAGTTAGAGCTGCCCGGGGCCCGGCACGGAAAGGCAGGACCTTCCCATGCAGGATCAGACTAACCCGCGCGGCGTGGCCGCGGAACTCGACCGCGACGAGCACGCGGTTCTATGCCTACTGATGGACCCTGACGCGCCGGATCTCTGGTCCGTAGATGAGGTCGCGCGCGCGATTGGAGAAGAGATCGCCGCCGTCGACGCGCTCGTCAGCCTCCACGCCGCAGGCCTCATCCATCGCTGCCACGAGTTCGTGTTCGTCACCCGCTCAACGGTACGCCTGACCCAACTGGCCGGCGGCCTGTAGCGAGGCGACGCCGGCTGAACGGGTCACTGCGTCTCAAACCCTGTCGCAGCGTCGAAGCGCAGCGTTATTGCGTTCTCGGTCACGGTGCGGACAACATCCTCCGGTGCTCCGTCGGGTATCTCGGCCTGGATCTCCAGCGTTATCGTGACCTCGGCCCCGACCAAGCCGTTGAGATGTGCGACGACGGCTTCGCCCACCTCGCTCGCGTCGCGCGCGAGCCTCGTCGGATCCAACGAGACGGTTCCGAAGAATCGCCGCAAGGCGTTCTCGTTGGCCGACCGCCCGGCTGGGGCGGCCGGGTCGACGCCATCACTAGGAGTCGTCTCAGCTCCCAACGCAGCCTCGCCGGGCGTTTGGCCGCCCGCGCGCTCGGTCTCAAACTGGGCCTCGGCCGCGTCGGGCTGGACCAACAGACCAACAGGATCGGCTAGCACGATACCTTCGCCTGCCCTCAGGCCAACGAAGCGCCCGGACCCCTCGTCGACGTCGTCAGAGTAGGCGAAGCCATCCTGGCGCCACGTGATCAGTCCGACGCCGTCCGTGATCGCGCCAAGCAGCACGCTTGCGTCGCGCAAACGCGGCAAGTAGAGGTACTGCGAATAAAACCCCCATAGGCTGCGAACCTCCACGCGGTCCTCGCGCCACAGCGGTATGCGATCAAGGTCCATGCGCAGCCTCGCACCCGAGTATGCAGTTATCAGCGCCTCCTCGGAACGCAGTCGGCGGGACGCGCGGACAGCCAGCGGATCTGAGCCGCTCGTCCGCGTGGCCTCCCAAGTGGTCGCTGGACTTCCAGGCGTTGCCGCGGGCGCGAGCAGCCACTGGTAGGCCTCGCCGATCCGCTGATCGACCGTGTCGTGCCACTCGCGCCTCCGCGCATCGATCTGAGCGAGCTGCACTGAATCAAGGCGTAGAGAGCCTCGATCGCGATCAATGCTGTCCCAGGCCATCGCTGTGCGCGTCGCGTCCCGCAGCTCCTCGATCCGCGCCACATCTGCCGCAAGAAACACGAGCATGTTCCTATGAACTCTCGGTCCGCCCGCGCGGGTGGCAAGTACTTCGGCGGCAAAGCTTTGTGCGGGCGACTCATCGACCTTCGTCGAATGAGGATGCTCCGGCCCGATGATCACAAGACGCGCGGAGGGGTCGTCCTCAACCTCCGTCGGACCGGTCGGCGCGGCGTGGAGACGAACGAAATCGCCAATCTCGCGAATCGCGAGAAGACGTCGACGAAGCTCCTCGTCCACGTGATGGTCGTCGAACGTCGCCGCACGGTCAGTCGCCAGGCGCGTAACGGTCTGTTGAAGGCCATACCAGGACCGCTGACCATCGGTGGAGAGATACAGCGCCTGGTTCGCCAATCGCCGCAACGCATCGCCGAATGTCGCAGGGGTCTCGCCCGGCTGAACACATCCAAGCTTGACGCGCCGATCGTCGATACCGCGGTTAGCGGACTCCGTCACCGGCGCGGAGCCGAGGAAGATGGTCCGAGCAACGCGCCGCGTGGCCGAGTAGCGCATGAAAGCCGGGTTCTCGTTGTCGAGGCGCAGCGGCAACGCGTTGTCGCCGTCGACATCGGTGGCAATGACCGGCGTCCAAGCCTCGTCGAGGTAGTTCGTCAGCTCGGCGACAACCGGCGACGCAGAGATTGGAAGCGTGCCCGGCATCACCAGCAAACTGCGATCGTCTCGTCGCCATAGCTCGTAGATGACCGTCGCCATGAGTCGCAGCACACCACGCGTGCGCTGGAAGCGCTCAAGTGTCGACCACTCGCCGTACAGTCGGTCGAAGAGCTCGGGGTGAATCGGGTAGCTCGCGAGGATCCGACGCTCGTACTCGGCCTCGGCACATTCAGGTGGAAACTCGGCCCGCTGAGACCGGTAGAGCTCGGCGAAACGATGGGCGACCGCATCGCGCTCGCGTTCGAGCCCAGCCGGGATCGGCTCGAATAGACGCCGCCGCACGATCTCGAATCCCTCATCTGCTGTCGCGGGCTTCCAAGACGCCTCCATGCGCCCAACCACGTTGACTAGACGCGCGAGCGCTTCGCGACCACCCTCCCCGCCGACCTCGATGTCTGAGGCCGGAATCGAGACGACGAGCATTGCCCCAGACACCTCCCGGGCGGCGTCGGTCAGCGCCTGGGCGAAGGAGAAATGCGCGTCGAACGAGCCAGCAGGCAGGCCGTCCAGTCCGTAGAGTTGTCGTGCGTAGGCAATCCACTCGTCGATCAGGATCAGGCATGGCGCGTGGGCACGAAGGAGGTGCACCAGCGCCTCGCCGGGGTTCGTTCCGGCGGCGTCGGCGTCAGCGACAAGCGCGAAACCCTCCACGCCGCCGAGCTGCCAGGCCATCTCACCCCAAAGGGTGCGGACCTCCGTACCGTCGGGCTTCCGCGCCACAGTCGCGGGCTCGAGCCTGTGGCCGACCAGAACTGCAGTGGCCGAACGTGGCGGCGCCTCAAGTCCGGCCTCAGCCAGCATGCCCTCGACGCCAGCCAGGTCCGCAGCCGGGTGCCCGCTCGCGAGATGAAGCAGCGCGATGAGTGAGTGCGTCTTGCCGCCACCAAAGTTCGTCTGCAGCGCCACGATGGGATCTCCGCCCTCCGCGCGCAGACGGCGAACGACGTTTATCGCGAGGTCCCGAAGACCCTCGGTGAGGTAAGTCCGGCTGAAGAACTCACGGGCGTCTCCATACTCGGACGAGGCATCGCCGCGCCAGACCTGATGGAGGTCGGCAGCAAACTCAGCCTGCGAATAGCGACCAGATGCGACATCGTCGTGGGGCGTAACAACCTCCCGCCACGGCCGCAACCCCTCCGCCGGCGAACCTTCAACCGCAACGGACGAGCGGCGGCGGCGGACCTGCCGCTCCTCCTCAGCGAAGCGCGCACGCAGCAACTCCTGGCGCAGCGGATCGATCTCCGCTCCCTGTTCACCGGCGCCAATCGCATTGAGGAGCAGCTGGGCCGTATCGAGCGCGCGATATGTCTGGTCTGTCGAGAACGCCTCATTGTGCGCCCATCGGTTGCGTGCGTCGAGCAACTCCGATACCCACGACCGCCCGTTATGGCCGAGGGTGTCACCGAACCCTCCATCGCGCCAGTTATGAATCATCGCGTTAAGCAGGAAGTGCGTGTCGGCCCGCGGGTTCGCGGGGGTCGCGCGACCCTCGGCGGTGACTACGGTCGGCCAGCTCTCTCCGAGGGTGTGTGTCAGGCGGCTGTCGACGAACGGCCCGAGCCCGTCTGCGACGAGCTGCATTGCGCGCTGCACGCGCTGGGTGTTCGTAAGCGCCATACGTGCCTCCCTATAGGTCCAGAGCCTGCTGGCTCTCCAGCGCTTGGCGACCTGCGGCCTCTGGCGTGCCGACTACCTGCCGCGCAATCTCGGGCCAGGACACGACAAGAGCGTTGTAGGCCACGGCGTCGGCGACCCAGCCTTGTCGGTCGCAAAGCGTGTAGAGGCGGTAGGCGAGCTCCTTGGCGCGCTCACCGAAGCCGCCACCAAGCTGTCTCAAAAGCTTCGCTGCCGCGGCCTCACCGCCGGTTTCCAGGCGTCGAACCAAGTGCTGAGTAGCCTCCCACGCCGTAAACCGCGCATCCTCCAGCGGACTCCAGTCGGTCGGGAGCTCGTCACGACGCAGCAGTCTCACCTTCGAGCCCCGCTGAAACAGAACTTGGGCGCCGACCATGCCGCTCACCGAGGTGTTCTTCGCACGCGCCAAGACATCAGCTTGCCCGAAGGCGGCCTCGTCACCTCCGTATTGGCCGAACCACGTGATGGCGAAGCGCGTGTCAGCGTCAAAGTCACCCTCCTGCTCCGACAAGACTTCATCGACCGCCTGGTTAATCAGCGCGAGAGCCACGCGCACCGTCATCGGCGTCCCATCTGTCTCGACGACCTTGGCGTAACGCGAGAATACCGCCATGCCGGGACCAATCGCAGCCTGTGCGAGGTCCACAGGGGCGATGTTTCCCTGCTGAAGAGTCCTCAAGGCCTCTGGCAGCTCGCTCCGCAACGCCCCAACGAACTCTCTACGCGTGGCGAGCGACGCGTCACCTGGCCGCGGCCTGCACACCAGTACGATCGATGACGCGAGCGCGGCGCTTCCGATCTCGCGCATCCTTCCTGGCTTCTCGGTTCTCACTGGCCACGTTCCAGTGATAGAGAATCCGGCGTCGAGAAGAGCGCTGAGCATCGTGTCCCAGCCCGTCGATGTCACGGCACCGTCCTCGGCCGCCTCGGTCTGCTTGAAGGCGTAAAATACCGTCATCGGGTAGTCCGGATGTTGCGCGTCCCGCATCCGGGCGAAGGTGTTGAACAAGCCGTCCTCAAAAAAGACCTCGGCCGGTCGGCGCCCTCCGTGGCGAAAAGGCGTGGCAACCAGCTCCTCTTGCTTGGGAGTCAGCAACGTCGCAAAGAGGTCGGGGTAGATATCCTTGAGCGAGCGACGTAGCCAGACATAGAAGAAATCTGACAAGTCCGCGTAACCAATATTGTCGTAATACGGCGGATCTGTCGACACGAGCGCATCATGCGATGGCCGAACAGTTGCTATTGCGTCAAGCTGCTCAACGTCGGCGCTGCCGACGGCAGGAAGGCGTTCGAGGGCCTTCGCGGCAGCTTCCGTAAGGATCGCGAGGCTACCGCTCGTCTTCCCGAGCGGGTTACTTTCCGCGAAATCCCAGGTCATCGGCAGCACCTGCCGCGCAAACGTCCCTCGCACGATCTCCATCTGAGGATTGCTCGCCCAGATAGCGAGGGTCGACGAGTAATCCGTCATCCGGCTCACTACCAATCCCAGGTAGGTTGCAATAGCATCAGCATATGCGGCGTCACCGCCATCGCGCAAGACCCGCTCACGCACCTCGGGGACGAGGCCCGTTAGCGCCATGAGGGCCACAAGTTGTCGCGGTGTCGAGAGGTCGGTCCATTCGCTGAGCCCGTAGCTGACTACGCGAATTCCTAGCGCTTGCGAATTGATGGCTCCGCCCGGCATGCCCTCCGGTACCGGAGTCGCAGCCAGCTTTTCGTCTGCGTCAGTTGCATCGAGGTAGGCGCGACTGCGCCCCGCGTCCGCGACGACCGCGAGGAGCTGCTTCCCCATACGTCCAGCCTGTCCCTCGTCGCGCGCATAGTCGACATTGGTCATCTCGCCGCACACAAGGCAACGGAAACGCGAGCCACGCTCGGGCTTGATGGCCGGGGCGGAGGGTTCCGACGTGCTCACCTTGAAGCGCACGACCTTTGCTGCGCGATCTATCTCCGGCGCGATCCAGCGCTTCTTACCCGGCTTCGTCCCAAGCTTGTAACTCGAAGCTAGAGGCATCGTTGCACCGCACGCCGGGTTTGGGCAAATGAGCGTCCGGGCCCAAAGCCACGCTATGACCGGTAGGATTGTGCCGTCAGGAAGCGTCGCGTCGGGAAACAAATGCCCAATCTGCTCTTGAGCCCGCTCCCGCATCCATGCCCCGTACCGCCGTACATCCTCGGCGAGCCCTTCGGTGCCGGACCATCCAAGGCTGGTACGCAGTTCGGCGTCAGGATGCACCGGCGGACGGCCTGCAAATTGCGGCGGTAGTTCTACTAGGGCCTTAGCTATGAGTACGGCGACTGGGTTGAGGTCGCTTGCGCGCACGTCGAGTCCCAGACGTTGGCCCTCGAGCGCTATCGAGCCGCCTCCTGAGAACGGATCCAGCACCGGCGGGGGGCCGTCGGGACAGGAAGCCGCGATCTCCTCGCGCGCCGCAGCGAGGATCTTCGGATCTGCGGAACCCTCCCACGGAACAAGTCCCTCAATCAGGGTGAACAAGCGCTGGCGCTCAATCTCCTGGTCAGCCTCACTCGGGAAGCGGTCCGGATGAGCCGACGGATCGTCGACGAGGGAAGCGAACAGCACGGCGCGACACGCTGCAAGCGGCCTGCGGGCCCACCAGACGTGAAGCGTCGAAGGATGGCCGTGACGGATCGACTTCTCACGGGCAGACTCGCGGTTAATTGCCTCCAGCGGCAAAGCGACCTCGATGAGCTTGCGCTTGGGCATCTAGGATCTCGGCTCGCCGCGTACGAAGTACGCGGCGTTTAACTGGTTCACCGCTGTCGACCGTGGCGGGTGCATGGGCGATGCGTCGAGCCGTGCGGGGAAACAGTGTTTAGGTACGCGCATAAACCGTCCGTCCTGGCTCGAGCGGCGGGTCGTCTTGGGGCCCGAGGGCGTGGTCTTGGTGCTTAGTTTCGTCAGGCGTCGTCACAACGATTGCGGCATCGATTGGGATGTCAGTTACCGCGGTTCGAATTGCAGCTTCGGTCCCGAGAGTGTCCTCGACTTCATTTAGGACGACGAGCAGGGCAACGTCGCCGTCAGGTTGGAAGTCGAGGAGCACAATCCGCTCGGGGTGAAACTGCGTAGCGATGCGCTCAACCATGAGGTCAATCCAATGCTCTAGACTCGGTCGGTCCGGCGCCCGGGGCGTTTCGGCACGGTTCCAGAGGTCATCCCAAACGAAGGTGACCTTCGTAACGCCAAACAACGCGTCCTCATGACCTCGGTATGGGCGCTGGAGATACCTCACTTCCGCGCTGTCATCGTCCGCGACGGCGACGAGAGCGAGGATAAACGCATCGGGCTTGTTCAGGGATGTGAGCAGCTGGTTCCGCGACACAGTCACGTCGGTGGCGCCAAGGACGCGGCCCTTGACCTCCAGGAACATGAGATCGTCGGTCACCGGATCGCGGGAGAGGACGTCGTATCCGGGGTTGTTGTGCGCCATCTCCTTCGGCTGGCGACCGAGCGCCTGCTCCGTCGCCAGCACAGCGGCGACAGCAAGGCGGTCAACGCGCTCGGTCTCGTGGGCGTAAGAGCTGGGAGGATCCGTCCGTTCACCGAGCAGCCGTTCGAGCATGCCCGCCGGAACGATCACCGCACCACCCGCGATGACCGGCGGGAGCGGAGATAGCTTGCGCTCCCGCTCCAGCTCCTCGAGGCGCCGCTGAAGCCGCGTCTGCAGGTCATCGGCGCGCTGGCGAGCACGACCTGAGTTGAGCTTCGGCTTCTTGCCCGCGAGCTCCTGGGCCTTGATCTCCTCAGCGCGATGATCCCAGTATGCAATCTGCTGTGTGAGTCGGCTCCTCACTGCGGCAATCGTTCGGTCGACGCGGTCCAGAGTACGCAGGCGGACGTCCGCCAGGTGCCCGGGTACGGCGACCTCAATCGCATAGGAGAGCGCGCGTTGCTCGACCTCGCCCAGCCACGACGCACCTGCGAGATCGGCGAGAAGGTCCGACTCCTCGTCAGTTGGCGGACGGTAATCCAGGTACGGGGCGGATCCCGCGAGGACCGGCGGCCCGTCGGCGTCGACCTCGACGAACTGAAGCTGACGCGACACGACCCTCCGAGCACCGTCGGTCGCGGCTGCGGCGCTCTGGATCGAATCGTCGAGATACACGAGCGCTCGCGGAGCCTCACGCGGGTCAGCATCGGCCACGAGGACCGCTCCGCGCTTGAGTAGCGCCCGATGACGCTCAAGAACAAGCTCGATTGTTGCATCGAGGAGCGGGTGTCCAGGGGCCAGCAAGTCGGCTGGAATCAACCCGGTCGTGGCGACGTGCTCCTTGTCGAACGTGACGCGCTCGTACCGTCGCAGTAGCGGCCGAGTCGGAGTCTCGCGCTCCCGCAGCGAGGCGGGCACCTGTGTGATCTCGAAGCGTCCGACCTCACGACGCGAGATCCGCCCGCCTGCCTGTTTGAACGCCTCCAGGAAGAACGCGCGGATGAAGTGCGGCTGAAGTCGGCGCGCCTCCGCCTCCTCCATACGCTGTCGAACCTCCTCAACGTCCACCGGGGAAAGCACATCTGCGATGAGTGCCCGCTCGCGCAAGCGCTCACGCAGCTTCTCGCCGACCGCGCCGTCGACGACACGGTCGAGGTGTGCGCGAGTCTCCGGAAGCTCGCCATAACGGATCGCCTCGATGAGCAACTCGCGCAAGGGCTGATCGACGAAGAGCTCAGACAGAACGTCGAACACCTGCCCTCCCAGTGCCTTGCTCTGCCGATCGAGCTTCTCCAGGAGTCGCTCAAAGACCTGCCCCTCCCGAGTGTCCGAGGCGACGAGATTCCACATGTGGCAGACCTCGGTCTGGCCGATGCGGTGGATACGCCCGAAACGCTGCTCCAGGCGATTCGGGTTCCAAGGCAGGTCGTAGTTCACGAGCAGGTTCGCGCGCTGCAGGTTGACGCCCTCCCCCGCGGCATCCGTCGCCAACAGCACCCAGGCATCGGGTTCCTTCACGAAGGTTTCCTGTGCGCGGCGTCGCTCCTCGCGGCGAACCCCGCCGTGGATTACAACCACAGCCTCTGGGCCGACAAGCCTGCTGACTCTCGCGTGCAGGTAGTTGAGCGTGTCACGGTGCTCGGTGAAGACGATGATCTTGCGCCGGTTCCCGTTCCCGTCGCGCATCGCCTCCTGATCCTGCAGGAGGGCACACAGCTGCTCCCACTTGCGGTCGGTCTGGGAGTTGCGCACCTTCTCCGCGAGAGTCTCAAGGCCTCGGAGTGTCTCCACCTCCGCTCTCAACTCAACAATCGTTTGCGCTGCCGACGCCTCGTCGACGACTTCCTCCTCCAGCGCGGTCGCTTCCTCTTCGGGCAAGTCGTCGACGTCTTCAAGGTCGATGTCCCAGCTACGGGCAGCCTCGGCGAGCGGAGCGCTGGCAGGGGACTGCTCCTCGGCGATTCGACGTTCGAGGCGTTCCCGGCGCCGTTGAAGCGACCTGTAGATCGCCTCCGGAGAGGATGCCAGCCTACGTTGCAATATCGTGAGGGCGAAGCCAACCACCGAACCGCGCCGCCCGTCACCAGCCGCCGCCAGCCGGTCGGCACGGTTCATCTCCTCCCGGACGTACTCCGTGACCGCGTCGTAGAGCACCCGCTCCGGCTCCGTGAGTTCGTAGGAGAGCGTCGATGCGCGCCGCTCAGGAAAAAGCGGGCGGCCGTCGAACTTCAGCAACTTCTCCTTGACCAGCCGCCTCATCAGCCCGGTCGTGTCCAACGGCCCCTTCTTCCCGCGCGACCGTCCCTCGAAGCGGTCGGGGTCCAGCAGCGACAGGAAGAGGCCGAAATCGTCGTCCTTGCCGCTGTGCGGGGTGGCGGTCATCAGGAGGAGGTTGCGAGTGATATCTCCGAGCAGTCGGCCAAGCCGGAAACGCCCCGTCTCCTTGACTTCGTTGCCGAAGTAATGCGCCGACATCTTGTGAGCCTCGTCCACGACGATCAGGTCCCAGTCGGTCTGCGCGAGCTTCGCCTGGATGTCCTCGTTGCGCGAGAGCTGGTCGAGGCGGGCGACCACTAGATGGCGCTCGGCAAACGGATTGCCGCTACGTGATGACTCGATCTCCCCGCGACCGACGATGTCGAACCTCAGGCCAAGCTTGCTGTCCAATTCGTCCTGCCACTGCTCGCCGAGGCCACCGGGTGCAACGATCAAGCATCGCTGGAGATCCCCGCGGACCATCAACTCCTTGATCAACAACCCAGCCATGATCGTCTTCCCAGCGCCCGGATCGTCCGCGAGGAGGAAGCGCAGCGGCTGACGCGGCAACATCTCCTCGTAGACCGCCGTGATCTGGTGAGGCAACGGCTCGAGGTTGGATGTGTGGACTGCGAGATAGGGGTCAAACAAGTAGGCCAGCCGTAGCCGCATCGCCTCGGAGGTCAGTCGGAACAGCGCCGGGTCAGCGTCGAGCGCCCACGACTCGCGACCAGCCTCGACTCGTAGGCGCGGCTCGTCAGCGCGGTAGAGGAGCTCCTCCTCGACCTGGCCGTCAGCGCGGCGGTAGGTCAGCGTGACCGCTGCGGTGCCGTGCCACGCGACCTGGACGACCTCCACAGGAGCCTCAGGTAGCACGCCGTACACGACCGCTCCCGGGACGAGGCTCTCAAGGGTCTGCTCCATGGATATGGACATGCGGCCCCAAGTCTCGCGCATCCGCCGGCGCGGACTCCTCCCGACAGAGATCGACAGCTCTTTGGCTCGGACCGACCAACCGGTTCTCGCTATCGCCGCCTGCCCTGGTCTGGCTGGAACTCATAAGCGAGCTCTTGGGCTTCATCGGAAGGCACGTCGGCCTTAGCTTCAGCGTCGACACCCAGCCAATCACCGTGACGACCTACGGTGCCTTACCAGCAGGGTCCGTGATCAGACAAGACGTCCTCTACCTTTGCGTCGCCACCCCCTTTAGCATAGACGCAAACGCAGGCGGCCGATTTCAGGAGAGGATTGTCGTGTCACGCTGCTGAGCCCTCATGTGCCTCTCCGGATGCCGTTAGCCCTGGAAGTAGACGCTCTCCGAGGACTACATTGAGAAGTGGTGGCACGGCGTTGCCAATCATGCGCGCCAACGCCGAGCGCCTTGTGTCACCGAAGTCGAAATAATCGGGGAACGTCTGAATTCGCGCCGCCTCATGTGGGGTCAACGTACGACGACGACTTGGGTGCACATATCGACCTTGGCCCATAGACCCAAACCCAGTGGTCAAGGTCTGCGCCGGGGTACTCCAACGCAGTCGCCCGTACATCGAGCTATAGCGATGCTCAGACCGATGACACGGCGGGCGCAATGGGTTCGGTAGGTCGTAGCAGTTGTTGTCGAACATCCACGCGATGCGCTTGCGGTTCTCTCGAGCTCATTTCGGAGCTGCTGTCAAACGGCAAGGGCGCAAGCTTGCGCTCAAGGTCACGAATCGCCCAACCGAGCGAGCGTACATGCCCACATGACCAGTCGGAATCCGTTAGGAACGCGAGCTCCAATTTCGGGTCACGAGTTGCAACGAGGACATGGCGGCGGCGGCGTTGCGGGACCCCCGCGTGGCTAGCGTCCAACACCGCTTCTCGACACCGATAGCCCGACAGTTTGAGCGCTTCTCGCGTTACAGCGACGACGGCTGCTCGATCGTGGCGGACGCTCGGAACGTTCTCGATAATCACACACACTGGATCGAGTACCTCGGCCGCACGGGCCATCCGCGCGTACAGCCGGTTGCGGGGGTCGTCGCGGCGCGTCTTGTTGTTGAGGTCCGAATTGCCCTGACATGGGGGTCCGCCGACTAGTACGTCGACCTCGCCGAGATCGCGCAAAAGGCGCCGCTCGGTGAGCGTCAACGCCCCGCCGAGGTCCCCATCGAACAGAAGCTCAACATCAGTTTGGCGCGCGCTGAGCGTTGGTATGTTTCTCTTGAAGACCTTGAGCGCATCGCGGTCGCGCTCAACTGCGAGTGCTACTTGAGCGCGCGCCCCCACGCGCCGCGCCGCCTCGATGAGACCAAAAGATAGACCCCCGCACCCGGCGAACAGGTCGACGATCCGGAGACCGGCAGAGCCGTCCGGGGCAAGCGGAGGAGCGTCCTGCTGTTGCAGCCAGCCTTTGTCTTCATCGCAGCGCTTGCATGCGGGCATGATTAAGCGGCCCCGTCGATCGCGCACCGCGCTGTCCTGCCAACGTCCACCATCAGATGCCCGGGCTCAGAGCGGCCATCGGCGCTCGGAGCTGGTCCTGAAAGCCTTGGCGCTGCATGCGCCCGAATGTATCGTGCCCATAGATTGACACCAGGAGAGCGACAAGAAGCTCGTCGGAGTTGCTTGCTGCGACTGGCAGCGTTGGCAAGTCGTCGAAGTGCCAATGTGGCAGTCGCTCAAGCGGTGGGGCATGGGCGCCGCGCAGCTGGCGAACCGGCTGGCAGTGCCAGTAGCAGTGGTCTCCTGGGCCCTCAGGAGACTCGAAACGCCACGCCATCGCATGGTGGCCACACTCGTCGGCGCCGACAACGACGAGCTGCATGCGGAGCATGTCGCGGCCGTGCTCCATGCCGTGAGCCACATGAAGTAGCGGAACGCGATCTCCGATCGGGGGCAACACGACCAGGCCTGACATCTGTCGGCTCCCTGTCGATTCGGGCTTGAGAGCTTGGGCAAGGAATGTGTCACCAATGAGGTTCATGCCGTCGGTCAGGCTGTAGTGCTGGTCGTTAGAAGTCTCCGTACGCCGATTCGGCGAGCCAAATTAGGCAGTCTGAGAACAGTGTGGACAGCAACCGCTCAAGACGCGACGAGCCGCGCCGCTGGGAGGTAACGAATCCCGGTGTCGGCGGCCACAATCCAGCGGCTTTTGAACGGTGGTTCCACATCGCTCGAGTAGCGTTGGGCATCGCTGACGGGCACAAATCGCGACGCATCCTCGGCAAACACAATGTTTGGGTCTGGACGCCGAGCATCAAGCGTGCTATCGAGCTTGGACTCGCTCGCTATCGACGGCCATAGCCATACTGGACGTGAGAGCCAATCGGCCTGAAAGCACTGGCCGGCGATGCGCTCGGTGTCAAGCCCGAGCTCTTCTGGCGGAAGACCGAGACATGTAGTCCGTTGCCAACTTTCGGGATCGGTCGTGTCGCCCTGGAGTAGGCCGGGACGGCGATCGACGAGGTGTGGCGCGTCCACCAAGATGTCCTGGCCTGGGAGCAACACGCGCTCAAACCACTTGGCGAGCCGTGCAGCTGCGACCCGAGCGATCTGGCTCTCGTCGGATACAAGGTCGCCGGGCCGCAGTCCCATTTGACTGGTGTGAACCCACTCCCGCAAGGCCACGTCACCTATGTCGGGCCGGTCAGGAACATCCAACAGCGCCATGACGCTGCGCGGGAGTGAGTCAAGAAGCTCGCGAGGGAGACCGAGTACGTCCGCGAGAGGCTCATCCAACCTTCCTATGAGCATCTCTCCGAGCCGGCTCAGGGCAGTGGCGCGCTCGGGCAGGACCGGCCAGTACCAAGGTCGAAACGGATCCCAGTGCGCATGGTCGCCGCTCCAAAGACCGCGAGCGGCTACCTGTTCGCTGCCGATCGATAGGTCGGTCGACACCGACCGGTGGCTGATCAGGGTTAGGTCGAATGGGTTCGGAATCCTGTCCTGATTGACGCCGACGATGTAACCGCACGACGAAAAGCTCCGGGCGAGGTACGCGATACTGTCGCCGGTCAGGAGCTGCTCGGGCTTGTACCCGTAGAGGTCATAGTCGACGATCAATATCGCCGCCGAATCAAAGATGGTGGCCTCCTGCTGTGGCGTCTCCTTCTCGCGTAGCGACTTTCTACGCCCCTCCAAGAGCTCAAGGTCGCGCTCGAACACTTCTCGCTCGACGACCGTCACGTCGAAGACGCCCGCGACCTCGTCCAGGCTCTCAAGCTCCTCGCGCCAGCCGCTCGCAGCCTCGAAGTCGTCATCGCATAGAACAACCGACCGACGCTGGGTCATCGCTGCCGCCAAGACACATTCACCGCCGTAGAGAAACCCGAATCGGGAACCACAAACGCGACCTGACATCCGAGATTTCGTGCGATCATGCGAACGATCGTCAGTCCGAGCCCGGTTCCGCCGGCGCCGAGCGCGCGGCGCCCCGGAGAGATTGACTGGCGGCGTGTAAATGGAGCGAAGAGATCTTCGGCATCGTCTAGGTCTACACCAGAGCCGGTGTCTTCGACAAGTATGCCCGACTGGTGGGCCGCGTCGTATCCGCGGACCGCTATACGTCGGTCAGCTCGGTCGAGCGTGGCATTCGCCGCATTGACCAGGAGATTCTGGAAGATCGCAACCCACTCTGCAAATCGACCAGGGGGGAGATCGAGATCCTTGGGGATTGCCCCCTGGTCCACCGCCACACCACGCAACAGCAGCGCGGACTGAGCTACCGTCCGCTGGATAACAGACCGTGCCGACAGCCGCTGAACCTTCTCTCGACTCTCCTCATCCATAAATGGACCGAAAAGTGCGCGCGTGCTCTGGATAGTCTGCGTCCAGGTACTTAGGTCGTTGGATAGCGTCCGAAGCTCCTCGTCATCGTGGTCCTCAGCGTGTTTGCGAAGCCTCCGTGTCAGACGTCTGAGTTCGGCGATCTGTCGCCCGGTCTCATGCTCCACCGCGATAGCCGAGATTCCCGCCGTCGCGAGCGCACCGAGCACGCCGGCTTGGCGGGCCGCCTGCTGCGCCTCCGACTCGACTTGCTCCGTGACGTCCGCCAAGCTAGCCCTCAGCTCCGCTAGAACGGGAGAGGGGATCCGATCGGCGTACCGATCCAAGACGTCCTCAACTCGAGCCGCGCGCTCAGTGAGCTCAAGCGGTCCAGTCGGCTCCGTGTCGGCATTCCAGCGCCGCCGGGCCTCCTCCATCGCGTATAGATCAAGAGACCAACGCACCGCGTCCCGAAGCTGCGCGTAGGGCTTGTTGTCGATGAGACGATCACGGGAGATCTGGATCGAGAGCACGTCGCTTGTGGTTAGACCAGCGTCTACAGCAGCGGCCCGTTCCGCTCCGGTATCGATTTGCACGACACCGTAAAGACGAGTGTTCGTCGGCAAGAAGTTCAGCCCCCCACCAATCTGCAGAGCATCCGGCAGGAGCTCGGATCGTGACAAGCGATGCGAGTGATCTCGCTCTATACCCAGCCAGTCGACGTGGGGACCGTAGTACGGCAGATGGAATCCGGCGTCGTAGACGTGGACGCCGCCGAAGTCGTTCAAGTATGCGCGGGCCTCTTCGACCTTGATCCCGTGCGGCTGTCTGCGTTTGAGATCGAACACACGGATCTCGAAACTAGCGGTCTCAAGCCGAAGTCCGTTGATCTCTTCGGTATGCCGTACGATCTCGTCGTCGCGAAACTGGACGCGAACGGCGAGCTTCCCAGCCTTACCGGTGCGCCCAATGCTTCCGACGATGCGCGCCGTCCAAAGCTCCAATACCGCCCGCATCTGGCGGGAAAAGGTCGCCTCAGCGACTGGATCTGACGCGTCGAGCGCGACGCGGAACGTGTCTCCGCCCTGATCGTCGACTGCGTATGGCGGTTGCAACGGCCATAGCTCGCGAGCGAGCGCGCGGAGCGCCGCAGGGTCCCACTCCTGCTTGAGGTCAAACAGCCGTATTGAGGTACCGTGCGAGGCGCCGCCGGCGAACGTTGGGCGCGGCACGAACGCCCACCTGGCCGTCGCTTTGGTGAGGTCATGTGCTTTCACTGCGGCCCGCCAGTCCACATCGGCGAAGAGGGCCTTCTTTCGCTCGGCGCGTGTGGTCATACGGATCCCGTTGGCGAGAAATTGCGCCGAGAGCCGACCGACACCCTTGCTGCCCGTCAAGCGCCGCCCTCCTGGAGAGCCACGGCGTTGGTCCTTATGCTGCGAACCGATGCGCATCCAGAAGTCCCTGAAGGCCTTGTAGTCCATTCCGTGACCGTCGTCGGAGACGACGATTGAGTCGGGGCGCACGACTACCTCGACTAGAGTCGCGTCCGCGTCGTAGCTGTTCTTGATCAGCTCGGCGAGCGCAATATGCGACTGGCCCACCAACCGCTCGCCTAGCTCCTGCAGAAGCGCTGAATCGACCGAGAACTCGATCTCGCGTAGGTCTTTTGGCTCGTCTCCGGCCAGCACAGTAGCCGAAGAATTCGCGCCGACTGGAGCTGACACGGCCGCCATCAGCTCAGGCAGGGTCCAACTGTGGGCGACGCGTCGAGAGATCTCATCAGCCGAAGTTACCGGCCATCTCGGTCGTCCGCGTGGTGGGGCCCCGTGTCTGAGCCGTGGTTGTTGGGCCCCATCTTGGACATCAAGCGTCGATATCGGCGTCCGTTCCCGAGCCTCGCGGGTCGTGGCGATCAAACGCTCCGGCGGAAAGCGAGCAACGGGCCGGGTCCCCACCTGGAATCGATCCCGATTCGCGGCGTTTTTCGACGACATTGCACCCCGCTTGCACCCCGCGTACGGCTAGGTGACCGTCTCCCCCAACAAGAAAACCCTCCATTTGGAGGGCTTTTCCGTATAGCGGGGGCGGGATTCGAACCCGCGACCTTCGGGTTATGAGCCCGACGAGCTACCAGACTGCTCCACCCCGCGTCGCTACCTACGTTGTAGCAAACAACGCGAGATTCGGCCAGTTCGTCATTGGGGGCGCCCGGCGCCGCACCGCCCGCGCCGGACCGGGGCTCCGGAGCCGCCCACGGCCGTGCTGCGCGGCGGCGCGCCCGTCTAGGATCCGCCGATGCGCGTCGCGGTCGTCGATATCGGCACCAACTCCACGCGCCTGCTGATCGCCGACGTGGACGCTGACAGCGGCGCGATCGCCGAGCTCGTCAGACGCTCGAACGTGACGCGGCTCGGCGCCGGCGTCGACGCCGGCGGCACGCTCTCAGAAGCGGCCGCCGAGCGCGTCTTCGCGACGCTCGCCGAGTACCGCGAGGCGATCGACGAGCACGCCTGCGTCGCGAACCTCGCCGTGCTCACCTCCGCCGTGCGCGACGCCGCCAATGGCGAGCAGTTCGCGGCGCGCGTGCGCGCGGACTACCGCCTCGACGCGCGTGTGCTCAGCGGCGATGAAGAGGCGCAGCTGACGTTTCTCGGCGCGATGGCCGGTCGGCCCGCGCCGAGCGAGCCGACCGTCGTGATCGACATCGGCGGCGGCTCCACCGAGTTCGTCGTCGGCCTCGGGCGCAGCGCCGGCTTCCACGTCTCCGTGCCCGCCGGCGTCGTGCGTATGAGCGAGCGCCACATCCACTCCGACCCGCCGCGGCCCGCCGAGCTGCAGGCGCTCGCGCACGACGTTGACGTGGCGCTCGCCGCCGGGCTTCCCGGCGAGCAGCGCGCCGCCGTCCGCCACGGCATCGCCGTCGCCGGCACCGCCACCTCCGCCGCGTCGATCGAGCTCGAGCTCGATCCGTATGACCCGAGCCGCGTTCACGGCCACCGGCTGCTGCTCGCGACCGTCGAAATGCTGCTCGCGCGGCTCGCCGAGATGACCGAAGCGGAGCGGCGCGAGGTGATCGGCCTGCACCCCGACCGCGCACCAACGATCGTCGCCGGCATGGTGCTGCTCGTCGAGGCCTTCCAGGCATTCCACCTCGAGGAGATCGAGGTCTCAGAGCACGACATCCTCTACGGCGGCGCGCTGCGCCTCGCCGGCGCCGGCTGAGCCCGGCTCAGCTCACGCGAGGTTCGATTTGCGCGGGTACGCGATGCTCGGGTCGGTCAGCACGTTGACGAGCGCCGGCCTGCCTGAGGAGAACGCGCGCTCGAGCGCCGGGCGCACGTCCTGCGCGCGGCCGACCATCTCGCCGTGGCAGCCGAGCGCCTGCACGACCTCGTCATAGCGCGTTTCCGGGCGCAGGTCCGCCGCCACCGAGTAGCCGTAGAGGAACTCCATCGGGTGCTTCTCGAGGCCCCAGATGCCGTTGTTGCCGATCACCCCGACGATGTTCGCGCCGTGGCGCGCGAGCGTGTCGAACTCCATCCCCGAGAAGCCGAACGCGCCGTCGCCGAGCAGCAGCACGACCTGGCGCTCGGGGTGCGCGAGCTTCGCCGCGAGCGCATAGCCGGGGCCCGTGCCGAGGCAGCCGAACGGCCCCGGGTCGAGCCAGCAACCCGGCTGGTAGCTGTCAATCACGCGGCCCGCGTATGAGACGAAGTCGCCGCCGTCGCCGATCACGATCGCGTCGCGGTCGAGCGCCGCGCCCAGCTCCGCATACAGGCGCATCGGGTGAAGCGGCGCGCGATCGTCCTGCATCTCGGCCTGCTCGGCCTCGCGCCGCTCGCCCTCCGCCGCGCGCAGCTCCGTGACCCAGCGCTCGCTCGCTAGCACCTTCGCCCCCGCCGCCGCGACGATCCCCTCGAGCGTCGCCGCGACCGCGCCGTAGCACTCCGCGGCGACCGCGCGCGGGTGGTCGCGCTCCGGTTCCGCGCTGTCGACGACGACGATCTCCGTGTCCTCGCCGAACGCGCCACCGAACGCCAGGCGGAAGTCCATCGGCACGCCGATCACGATCGCGACGTCCGCGCCTTTCAGCGCCTGCGAGCGCACGCGCGAGAAGAACAGCTCGTGGTCCGCCGCGAGGCAGCCCCTCGCAAGGCCGTTCAGGAACACCGGGATCCGCAGCGTCTCCGCGAGCTCCACGAGCGCCTCCTCGCCGTGCCCCCAGTACATGTCCGTGCCCGCCATGATCACCGGGCGCTCCGCGCCGCGCAGCAGCTCGCCCGCGCGCTCGATCGACTCGCTCGCCGCGCCGACCGCCGCCGCGTCCGGGTGGCGCGCGGGGCCGGCCTGCTCGGGCTCGACCGCCTCCATGAACACGTAGTCCATCGGGAAGTCGACGAACGTCGGGCCGCTGTGCGGCGCGAGCGCCGCCGCGAACGCCTCATCGACGAGGCCCGGGATCTCCTCGGTGCTGCCCGGCGTCGCCGCGAGCTTCGTCAGCGGGCGCACGAACGGCACGTGGTCGAGCTCCTGCAGCGAGCCCTGGCCCCAGCGCAACGTCGGCGCACGTCCGCCGAGGACGACCATCGGCGAGTGGTTCGCCTGCGCTGACGCGATCGCGCTCATCCCGTTCGTCACGCCCGGTCCCGCCGTCAGCGCGCACACGCCGACCTCGCGCGTGACCTTCGCCCAGCCCTCCGCCGCGAACGCCGCCGTCGACTCGTGGCGGACGTCGACGATGTCGATGCCCTCCTCGCGGCAGCCGTCGTAGATCGAGAACAGGTGCCCGCCTGACAGCGTGAACAGCCTGCTGACGCCGTGCGCCTTCAGGCGGCGCGCGATCAGCCGGCCGCCGTGGAAGGTCTGCGTCTCCTGCGCGCTCTCCGTCGCCATCGCGCCGACTCTATCCGCTGCCGTGCGCACGCGGCGTGCCATCATCGGTATACCCGGGGCGGGATTCGAACCCACAGGCCCTTTCGAGCAGCAGATTTTAAGTCCGCTGACTTTGCCGGCTTGTCCACCCGGGCACCGCGATCGTATTGGCGTCCAAGGTCGCCTCGAAAGCGCAACTTTTGCGGTTTTACGGGGTATTTACTACAGACAGCGACGATAGGACTGTCCGATGGAGGCATCAGCACTAGCGACTCGAGGCGGCACGACGGGCCTGCGTGGCCCGTCTCCTCTGCTGCGCCTGCAGTCCGATGAGCGCCTGATCGCCCTCACCCGCCGCGGCCAGCACGCCGCCTTCGAGACGCTCTGCTCGCGCTACCAGGCCCGCCTGCTCGCGTTCTGCCGGCACATGCTCGGCTCGCGCGAGGACGCCGAGGATGTCCTGCAGGAGGTCTTCACCGCCGCCTTCAACGCCGTCCTCGCGGACGAGCGCGAGATCAACGTGCGCCCCTGGCTCTATCGGATCGCGCGCAACCGCTCGCTCAACCACCTGCGCCGCAACTCCGCCACCGGCGTCGACTCGATGGACGTCTACCTTTCCGAGGGCGGCGTCTCGACCGGCGAGAAGGTGATGCGCCGCGAGAGCTTCCGCGAGCTGATCGCCGACGTCCAGCACCTGCCCGAGACGCAGCGCAGCGCGCTGCTGCTGCGCGAGATCGACGCGCTCTCCTACGAGCAGATCGCACAGGCGATGGAGACGACCGTGCCGTCCGTCAAGTCGCTGCTCGTGCGTGCCCGCATCTCGCTCGCCGAGGCCGCCGAGGCGCGCAAGCTGAGCTGCGAGGAAGTTCGCCTCGAGCTCGGCGAAGTCGCCGAGGGGCTCGTCAAGCTGAGCATGCCCGCGCGCCGCCACACGCGCGACTGCGAACGCTGCACCTCCTTCAAGAAGCAGCTCAAGACCAACAACCACGCGCTCGCCGCGATTCTTCCCGTCGGCCCTCTGCTGATCTTCAAGAAGCTGCTGCTGACGAAGCTCGGCTTCGGCAGCGCCCACGTCGCCGGCGGCGCCGGCGCGAGCGTCAGCGCCGGAGCCGGAGCGACCGCGGGCGCCGGCGCAGCCGCCGCCGGCGGCACGAGCGTCGCCGGCGGCCTGATGACCGCCGGAGCCGGCGCGCTCGCGACGAAGGCCGTCGCCGGCCTCGCCGCCGCCGCGATCGTCACCGCCGGCGCCGTCGCCGCCGACACCGCAACCGTCCACCACCATCATCACCCCGCCGCCGCCGCGCTCGCCGCCGCCGGAGCGCACTACGCAAGCCAGCCCGCCGTCGTCGTCGCCGAGCAGGCGCAGCCGATCAGCCTCGGCAGCGGCGCCGTGCACCACCGCGTTGCAGTGCTCGCGCGCCGCCACGCCCGCCGCCCCGCCGCCAAGCTCACGCCCGCCGTCGCGCCCGCCGCCGCCGCGATCGTCACGCAGGCCGCGACCGCCCCCGCCGCGAGCACCCCGACCGTGCCGAGCAAGCCCGCCGAAGCACAGACGGGCGTGCAGGTCACCGAGGTGACCACCGAGACGACCGAACTTCCCGCCGCCGCGACCAGCGCGCCCGCGAGCACGACGACGAGCACGACGAGCACCGGCGAAACCCCGCCTCCGCCCGTGATCGTCCACACCGGCGAAGAGACGACACCACCGCCCGCGATCGTGCACACCGGCGAAGAGACCCCGCCCGCGCCCGAAACCTCGACCGCACCCGCGATCGTGCACACCGGCGAAGAGACTGAAACCGCGCCCGCCGACCTCGGCAGGGCCCGCGCGGCCCGTCGCGCGCGCAGGCTCGCCGCCCTCGGCTCCTAGCCGAACGCGAACGTCTTCAGCGGCCGCAGCAGCACGCCCGTCGAGGCGACTTCCATCGGCGAGGCGACCTGCGGGCTCGCGCCCACCGCTGTCAGCATCACGAGCGCGACGCCTTCGCGGGCGCCCGCGTGCGGGGGCAGGAGCAGCACGTTACGGCCGAACATGCGCCTGCCCGCGACCGTCGCCGTGTACAGGATCTGGTAGCCGAGCTCCGTGTTCGTGACGCGCGTCTTGCCCTCGCCGTGCAGCACGAAGCCCTGCGTGCGCCTGCTCAGCCGTTCGATGTAGCCGGCCGCGAAGATCGGGATCTCAGCGCCGAGGCTGCCCGCGTACCGCGGCAGCACGATCGGGTCGACCGCGAACGAGTACTTCACGGCGCCGTCCGCGCCGTGCGACTGGACCTTTGCGTAGCCGCCCGGATCCGGCGCGACGCGGAACAGGCCGCGGTAGCTGAAGCTGAACGGGACACGGCCACCGTGGTGGAATTTGCTGTTCTCGAGCGTCAGCGCCGTCGCGATCGCGATCGCGCCCAGCACGATGCCGGCCGCGATCACGCCCGCCCTCAGCGTGCGCGACGCGCGCCGCCAGCGCGGCGCGAGCAGCTGCCCGAGCGTCGGCCCGTACTCCGCCTTCATCGGCACCGCCGCCATCTCCGCCGAGCCTATTCGCCGATCGAGAACAGCGCCTCGAGATCGTGGCGCGAGTAGGCCGCGAAGGCGACCATCGTCTGGGTCCTCAGCACGCCCGGCAGGCCGCCGATCTGCGCGGTCACGACATCCGCCAGCTGCTCGTGGTCGGGCACGCGCACGAGCGCCACGAAATCCCACTCGCCCGTCACCGAGTACGCCTCCGCGACGCCGTCCGTATCCGCCAGCGCCCCGCCGAGCGTCGAGAGCGCATCGC
Organism: uncultured Solirubrobacteraceae bacterium; assembly: GCA_963822245.1. Taxonomy (GTDB): domain Bacteria; phylum Actinomycetota; class Thermoleophilia; order Solirubrobacterales; family Solirubrobacteraceae; genus Palsa-744. The sequence goes on along the minus strand of CAWGGR010000001.1, from coordinate 1,301,744 downwards.
GCTCCGCCTCGATCAGCACAACCGCATGAGTCATCGGCATGTGCCGCTCATCATAGGTATCTCAGGACTCCGCCTCGCCCAGGCCCGCGAGGCCCAGCCCCGCGACGAGGCCGAGCGCCGCGCCCGTCAGACCCGCGACCCAGCTCGCTTCCGCCGGCAGCAGCGCGAACGGCAGCGCCAGCAGCAGCGCCGCGATCGCCGCCGCCCCGAGCAGGTCGCCCTCGTAGTAGGAGTTCGAGCGCAGCGCCAGCAGGTCCGGCGCAGCCCATGCGGCGAGCAGCGCGAGCGCAGCCGCGTTGCCGCCCGCGACGTACGGAAATGTGTTGAGCGCGACCGCCACCAGCGCGCCCGAGGCGCCCGCGCCGAAGAACAGCGCGAGCACGACCGCCGGCCCGTGACGCGACTCCAGCAGCCAGCCGAACAGCCCGATCGCGACGATCGCGACGAACGCGTAGACGCCGCTGAGGTACGCGAACTCGTACGTGAACAGCTTCCACCAGTCGCCGTGCAGCGGCCCGAACACGACCATTTCCGCGTACAGCACCGGTTCCGCATGCCAGACGATCACCGCGATCGCGCTCAGCGCGACGAGCGCGATCGTCGCGTACGGGCGTCCCGTGCCCGGCCAGCGCGAGCGCGCCGCGCGCGTGCGCCCGGCCTGCGCCGGCCTGCCCGCCGAGCCCGAGCGCCGCAGCAGCGTCGCGATCCCGCCGCGGCCGCGCGACGGCGTGCTCGCCGCGTTCACGCGCGGCAGCTTCGGCGCGCGGCGGCGTAGGCGGTTGCCGCAGTACGGGCACTCGGTGACGTACGGGCTCACCTCCGATCCGCATTGCTTGCACACCACGAAGAGGTCTGCGCCCGAGGTCATCGTCGGTCCATTCTAAGGGCCTCCCGAGCCGGTCTCACCACCTTCTGAAATACTCACGGCCATGAACCTTGGATATGACCAGAAGCTCTATGTGCTCGCCTTCGACCACCGCGGCTCCTTCCAGAAGAAGTTCTTCGCGATCGACGGCGAGCCCGACTCCGAACAGACGGCGATCATCGCCGACGCCAAGCACCTCATCTTCGAGGGCCTGCTGCAGGCCGTCAGCGCCGGCGCCGAACCCGCCAGCACCGGCGTGCTCGTCGATGAGCAGTTCGGCTCGAGCGTTCCCGAAGAGGCCCGCGAGAAGGGCCTGATCGTCGCGATGCCCGCCGAGCGCTCCGGCCAGAACATGTTCGACTTCCAGTACGGCGATGATTTTCCCGAGCACATCGAACGCTACGACCCGGACTTCACGAAGGTGCTCGTGCGCTACAACCCCGACGGCGACCGCGACGCCAACCGCGTGCAGAGCGCGAAGCTCAGGCGCCTGAGCGAGTGGCTGCACGGCCACGAGCGCAAGTTCCTGTTCGAGCTGCTCGTGCCCGCCGAGGACGCACAGCTGCAGAGCGTCGGCGGCGACGGCGACCGCTACGATGCCGAGCTGCGCCCCGAGCTGATGCGCCGCGCGATCGCCGAGCTGCAGGGCTCCGGCATCGAGGCCGACATTTGGAAGATCGAGGGCGTCGAAGAGCGCTCCGACTGCGAGATGCTCGTTGCGCAGGCGCGCGACGGCGGCCGCGACGGCGTCGCCTGCGTCGTGCTCGGCCGCGGCGCCGACGACGCCAAGGTCGACCACTGGCTGACCGAAGCCGCGCCCGTCGACGGCTTCATCGGTTTCGCGATCGGGCGCTCGATCTGGTGGGACCCGCTGAAGGCCTACGTCGACGGCAAGATCGAGCGGGCCGCCGGCGCCCGCAAGATCGCCGAGAACTACCTGCGCTTCGTCGCCGTCTACGAGCGCGCCAAGACCCCTGTCTCCTCCTGACCGCAGAGGATGTCCTCGGCAATGAAGATGCGACAGAGCCTCGCTGACTGGGAGCGGGCGTTCGTCAAGGAGATCTCGCTCGATCGCCACCGCCGCGCCTCGCTCGCCCGCACCGCCGAGCAGCGCGCCGTCAAGCGCGACATCGACAAGCGCCACAAGCGCGGCACCGTGCGCTTCTCGCTGCTCGTGCTGACGCTGATCCTGACCGCCGTGATCGTCACGCTCGTGATGTTCCGCACGCTGTACCTCCTGCTCAGCTGAGCGCGCCGCCGCAGCCGTCCGAGACGCCTGCCAGCGCAGCCCGCCCGACGGCAGCCTGCGAGCCCCGAGCGACCCTCGGGCGGGCGCCGAGAGTGCCTAGCTGCTGTCGCCGAGCTTGCGCAGCGAGCCGTCGACCTCGGCCGCGTGCGCATCCGGGTGCGCGTCGGCCGCGCCCTCCTGGGAGACCGTGACCGTGCCCGCTTCGCGGTGGATCTCGAGGTAGATCTCCTTGCGGAACACCGGAACCTTCTGCGGGGCCTGAATGCCGATCCGCACCTTCTCGCCCATGACCGACAGCACCGAAACCTCGATCTCGTCCCCGATCATGATGCTCTGGTTGGACTTGCGCGTCAAGACCAGCATGTGGGTGCACCTTCCTATTTGGCGACTGGCGACTGGCGATTGGCCACCCCGGCGCGACCCCCAGCCACCGGTCAAGCAAGCATAGTCACCGGACCGGGGGAAAGCGATACCAATTGCCGGTATGACGGGTTTTTCAACGCCCCGCCGAAGCCCGCCGCGTGCGCTCGCCGCGCCCGCGCGCGCCCGCCGCCGGCGGTCCGATTCGCGCGCTGCGCGCGAGCGCACCCGTATGCGCTAGTCTCCCGGACCGTTCATGCCCCGGAAATCACTGCGCCCGCACCTGAATCAGATCCGCACCTGGGTGCGCCAAGGCCGCACCGACGCGTGGGTCGCGCACCAGCTCGAAGTGACCGTGCGCGACATCGAGCAGTTCAAGCGCCAGAACGAGCTCGTCAGCGACGACGAGCTGCCCGACGGCACGACCGCCCCGGACTACCCCGAGGAGATCGACCTGCGCGCCGAGGACGACGCGCTGATCGCCGCCGAGCTCGAGGCCGCCGAAGCTGAGGCCGAGCGCGCACGCGCCGAGGCCGAGGCCGCCGGCGACGATTCAGAGGATGAGGAGGAGTCCGCGACGACGCGCACGCGCAGCCGCAGCCGCCGCGGCGGGCGCGGACGGTCGGCGACGGCCCGGTCGCGCTCCTCGAGCCGCGGCGCCGCTCCGCTCGAGGGGACCTTCGAGCACGGCGAGGAGGGCTACGGGCTGTGGCTCGACCCGGCGATCCAGGAGAACGCGATCTACGCCGAGCACTGGGCCGGGCACCGCCCCGTCGAGGTCGCCGTCGAGGAGGACCGCATCATCATTCGCCGCGTCGGCGGCGAGGACGACTGACGCCGCCCGCGCGCGCCGGCGCCCGCGCCGAGCGCGAGGGACCGCCGCTCAGGCGTTGATCTCGCGGCGCCCGCCCGCATAGTCGGTCGCCTCGCGCAGGTAGCGCGCGAACGCCGCGTCGACGACGACGCCCGCCTCCCACGCCCAAGGCTGCTCCGGCGCGACCTTCATCGCGACCTGCAGGCACCATGCGGTGCCCGCCTCATACAGCTGCACGAGCTCCTCCGCCGCGAAGCGCCCGCCGAGGCGCCGCCGCAGCTCCGCAACGAGCGCTTCGGCGACCCGCTCCAGCAGCGAGCGGCGCTCGGCAGGCGCGCTCTGCATGCGCCGCTCGCCCTGGCGCCACTGGTAGATCGCGTTCTCGAACGGCACGAGCCCGAGGCTAGCAGCGGGCCGCGCCCGCCCGATCGGGCCCGCCCGCGACCCGCCCGGCGTCAGTTGTCCGGCAGGTTCGGGACGACGTAGGGCTGCTCGCCGCGCTTCATCATGCCGAGCTGGCGCGCCTCCGCTTCAACCGTTTCCTGGCGTCCGAGCGCTTCGTGCTGGCGCAGCAGCTTGGCGTGTTCGACTTCCAGCGTCGCGACCGCGCCAGCGTCGCGGTGTGACTGGCGCCACGTCGAGAGCATGTGGATGCCCGCGCTCAGGTACAGGTAGACGAGCGCCACGAGCACGCACAGCATCGCCATGCGCCCGACGCGGTCCCAGCGCACCCGTGCCGCCGCCGGAAGCGATTCGGTCGAGCCGCCGCCGCGCGGACGCGCGGGGCGCTGCGAGCGTGCTCGGGTGGCTGACGCCGCGGGCATACCCATCCCGATTCGCGCCCGGTCGCGATGATCCTGCCGCGCCGGGCCGTTGGGCGCTAGCGACCGGCGAACGCAGCGCGCCCGGGGAACTGCGCGCGCGGCCCGAGCTGCTCCTCGATCCGCAGCAGCTGGTTGTACTTCGCGACGCGATCCGAGCGCGATGGAGCGCCCGTCTTGATCTGCCCGCAGCCCGTCGCGACCGCGAGGTCCGCGATCGTGACGTCCTCGGTCTCGCCCGAGCGGTGGCTCATCACCGCCGTGTAGCCCGCCTCGCGCGCCATCGCGATCGCCTCGAGCGTCTCCGTCAACGTGCCGATCTGGTTGACCTTGATCAGGATCGAGTTGCCCACGCCCTCATCGATGCCGCGGCGCAGCCGCTCGGTGTTCGTCACGAACACGTCGTCGCCGACGAGTTGCAGGCCGGCGCCCAGCCGCTCGGTCAGCGCCCTCCAGCCCGCCCAATCCTCCTCGTCCATCGCGTCCTCGAGCGACACGATCGGATAGCGGGCCGACAGATCGGCCCAGTAGCCGACCATCTCCTCCGCCGACAGCGTCCGCCCCTCGTGCTCGAGCACGTAGCCGGCGGCGCCGTACAGCTCGCTCGCCGCCGGGTCGAGCGCGATCGCCACGTCCTGGCCCGGCTCATAGCCCGCCGCCTCGATGCCCGCGAGAAGCAGCTGCAGGGCCTCCTCGTTGGAGTTCAGGTCCGGTGCGAAGCCGCCCTCGTCGCCGACCGTCGTCGCGAGGCCGCGCTCGTGCAGCGTGCGCTTCAGCGCGTGGAAGACCTCAGCGCCGATGCGCACGCACTCCGAGAAGCTCGGCGCGCCGAGCGGCACGACCATGAACTCCTGGAAGTCGACGCGGTTGTCCGCGTGCGCGCCGCCGTTGAGGACGTTCATCATCGGCACCGGCAGCACGCACGCCTCCTCGCCGCCGAGGTAGCGCCACAGCGCTATGCCCTCCTCCGCCGCCTGTGCGTGCGCGGCCGCGAGCGAGACGCCGAGGATCGCGTTGGCGCCCAGGCGCGACTTGTTCGGCGTGCCGTCCAGATCGATCAGCGCGCGGTCGAGGCCGCCCTGGTCGGCCGCCTCGGCGCCGCCGAGCGCAGCGGCGATCTCGCCGTTGACGTTCGCCACCGCGTTCGTCACGCCCTTGCCCTGCCAGCGGCTGCCGCCGTCGCGCAGCTCGGTCGCCTCGAACTCGCCCGTCGAGGCGCCCGACGGCACCGCCGCACGGCCGTGCGCACCCGAGCGCAGCGCGACCTCGACCTCGACCGTCGGGTTGCCCCGGCTGTCGAGGATCTGGCGGGCGTGGATTCGCTCGATCTGGCTCATGCTGGGGGCGTCAAACTCGTCGGCGCTGCGCTCGCCCGCTGACCCCTCGGCGCGCGCCCGCGCCGTGGCGGGCCCCCCGCGCGCTACCCCGCGGGGGTCGGCGCCGTGGCGCTCGAAGTCGTCTTCGGGGCCACGTACGTTTTGCAGTCCGCGACGACGTAGCCGGTGCGGCAGATCGTTTTCGCGGTCCACTTTTTCTTGAATTCTTTGACGAACGTTGTCAGCGCCGTCTGCTCGCCGGTTGACGTCAGCTGCTGTTTGATCGTCGCTTTCACCTGCGCGAGCGACTGCTGCGAGCCCGGCTTGATGCTCTTGACTTCGTAGATGTAGTAGCCGAAGGGGGTCTTCACGGGCCCGCTGAGCACGTCCGTCTTGGCCGCGAAGATCGCGCTGTTGAGCGCGCTCTCCTCCTCGCCGGGGGTGACTTCGTTGATCACGCCGCCCGCCGCCTTGCTCGTGGGGTCGATCGACTTCGCTTTCGCGACACTCGCAAAGCTCTTGCCCGATTCGATTTCCTTCTTCGCGGCAGCCGCTTCAGCTTCCGTTTTCGTGAGGATGATCTTGATGCTGCGCTTTTCCGGCGTGCCGTACTTCGACTTGTTTTCGTTGTAATACTTTTCGATCTGCGCCGGCGTGATCGTGCCCTTCTGTTTGCTGATGTGCTGCTGAATTTTCTGCGAGAGCATGTTCAGCTTGACGCGCAACAGCAGGTCCGACGGCGTCTGTCCCGAGCTTGCGAGGAACTTTTCGAATTCCGCCGCCTTCGGGAACTGCTGGCTCTTGATTTTTTCGAACTGCTTCTTCACTTCCGCATCAGTCAGTTTGATTCCAAGCGCAGAGCCTTCGCCGAGTACCCACGATGAGGAGATCAGGAAGCCGAGGACCTCGCTCTGCAGCGATTTGTACTCCTGCTCACACTCCGACTTCAGCTGAGCCGTCGTCGGCGCGGCCTGGCCTTTGGCCGGTTTCGGCGCGGTCGCGGCGAGGTGCGCGACGCAGGCGGTGTAGTTCGGCGGTTCCGGAAGCACCGGTTTCGCGCCCGAGCCGACCGCCGATGATGCCGCCGCGATCGCGAGCCAATGGTTGAAGTCGGCTTTCGTGATCGGCGTGCCGTTGACCTGGACGACCGCGTCGCTCGAGAGGCCGCTGCCACATGCGGACAGCGCCACCACTGCAATGCAAACGGCGCCGAGCGCCGTCAGTGAACGAAAGATCTTGGACACGACGCGGGCACTCTAGCGTAAAGCACCTTCATTGTCCTTAACGAGCGGATAACGAGTTTCTAAGCCGCCTCGCGCACGATCGCCAGCAGCACGTCGGCCGCCCTGACAACGCTCGGGAAGCGCTCGATCCCGTCCTTCGGAACGCGCAGCGAGACCTGCGAGCGCGCCGATTCATACGCCGCGCCCGGCAGCTCCTCGCGAAGCCTGCGTGCGCGCGTCGAGTCGAGCTCGATCGGCACGACCGCCAGACGGTCGCCGCGGAAGCTGACCGTCTGCGCGCCCGCCTGGCCGAACTTGATGCGCGCCCGCTGCAGCGCCAGCAGATGCTCGACCGGCTCGGGCACCGGCCCGAAGCGATCCTCGAGCTCCTCGCGCAGGCGCTCCACGTCCGCGACCTCGAGCGCGCCCGCGATGCGCCGGTGCAGCTCGATCTTCGCCTGCTCGTACGGAACGTAGTCGGCGGGCACGTACGCGTCGACGTTGACGTCGAGGCGCACCGGCTCCGGCAGCGCCTCGCCCTCGACCTCCGGCTCAGCCGCCCTGACGGCCTCGTCGAGCATCTGCATGTACAGCTCGAAGCCGAGCGCCGCGACATGGCCTGACTGCTCGTCGCCGAGCAGGTTGCCCGCGCCGCGGATCTCGAGGTCGCGCATCGCGATCTTGAAGCCCGCGCCGAGCTCCGTGTAGTCCGACAGCGCCGACAGGCGCTGCGCCGCCTCGACCGTCAGCGCCGCCGCCGAGTCGTACAGCAGGTACGCATATGCGCGCTCGCGGCTGCGCCCGACGCGCCCGCGGATCTGGTAGAGCTGTGCGAGGCCGAAGCTGTCCGCGTGCTCGACGATCAGCGTGTTCGCCTGCGGGATGTCGATCCCCGACTCGATGATCGACGTGCACACGAGCACGTCCGCGCCGCCGCGCAGGTAGTCCATCATCACGCTCTCGAGCTCGCCCTCGCCCATCTGCCCGTGCGCGACCGCGAAGCGCACCCCCGGGCACAGCGCGCGCAGCCGCTCCGCCGTCTCATCGATCGTCTCGACGCGGTTGTGCAGGAAGAACGCCTGCCCATCGCGCTCGTGCTCGCGCATGATCGCGCGCTTGACCAGCTCCTCCTCGTACTCGCCGACATACGTCTTGACCGGCCGCCGGCCCTCCGGCGGCGTCTCGATCACCGAGATGTCGCGCAGCCCCGCGAGCGACATCTGCAGCGTCCGCGGGATCGGCGTCGCCGACATCGAGATCACGTCGACCTTCAGCTTCAGCTGGCGCAGCAGCTCCTTCTGCTTGACGCCGAAGCGCTGCTCCTCATCGACGATCAGCAGGCCGAGGTCCTTCGCGCGCACGTCGCGCGAGAGCACGCGGTGGGTGCCGATGAGGATGTCGACCGCGCCGCTCGAGAAGCCCTTGATCGCCTGTTTCTGCTCGGCCGCCGTGCGGAAGCGCGAGACGTGCTCGAGCGTGAACGGGTAGTCCGCGAGGCGCTCTGAGAACGTGCCGAAGTGCTGCTGGGCGAGGATCGTCGTCGGCACCAGCATCAGCACCTGCTTGCCCTCCGCCGCCGCCTTGAACGCTGCGCGCAGCGCCACCTCGGTCTTGCCGTAGCCGACGTCGCCGCAGATCAGGCGGTCCATCGGCCGTGGCGCTTCCATGTCGAGCTTGACCAGCTCGATCGCCTCGCGCTGGTCGGGCGTCTCATTGAACGGGAAGCGCTCCTCGAACTCGCGCTGCCAGTCTGAGTCCAGGCCGAACGCGTGCCCGCTGCGGCGGCGGCGCTCCGCGTAGAGGCTCAGCAACTCGCCCGCGAGCTCCTGCGCGGCGCGGCGCGCGCGCGCCTTCATCGTGTCCCAGCGCGTGCCGCCGAGCTTGCTCAGCGGCGGATGCTCGCCGCCGGCGCCGACGTAGCGCGAGATCTTCGCCAGCTGGTCCGTCGGCACGAGCACGCGGTCATCGCCCTGGTATTCGAGATACAGGTAGTCGCGCGTGACCTCCGCCACGGTGCGCGTCTCAAAGCCCGCAAAGCGCGCCACGCCGTGGTCCTCGTGTACGACGATGTCGCCCGCGCGCAGCTCGGTGAACGAGCGCAGCGCGCCGCGTCTGGCGCCCCTCGCGCCTGCGCCGCCCGGGCCTTCCCCGCCCGCGCGGTCCGGCCGGCGGCGGCGCAGCAGGCGGTGCTCCGGGTAGACCGCGAGCTTCAGCTGCGGCGCGATGAAGCCCTCACGCAGCGACGCCGCGACGAAGCGCAGCGACGGCTCCAGCACCTGGGTGCGGGCCGGGTCCAGATTGTCGCCCTCGCCCAGCCACGTCGCTTTCATGCGCCCGAGGTTGTACGCCGCGCGCTCGCCCTCGCCGCGGCGCGGGAACGCGACGACCGTGCGGTAGCCCGAGCGCACGAGCTTCTCGAGCTCCGGCTCCGCTTCCGCGAGCGAGCGCGCGGCCGTGTCCGCCGACTGCGCGCGCAGCTCGATCTGCTGGCCGCTCACGAGCGAGGACAGCCAGATGCGGGTGCGTTGCCCGAGCGTCGCCGAGATGCTCTCCGGGCTCACATACAGGTGGTGCGCGTCCTCATCGCCGAACGCCGCGCAGACGTCGCTCCAGTGGTCGCTCAGGACCGGCGCGAGCTCCTCCTCGGCCGCCACGATCAGCTCCGTCTCCCCGCCCAGCAGGTCGAGCAGCGCACCGAAGCGCTCGATCGGGAGCAGGTCCGCGATGTCCGGGCGCTCTGGGCCCTCGCCCCCGGCCGCGCTGAACGCGCCGGTCGCCGCAGCGATCTCGGCCAGCTCGCGGTGCTCCGCCGCGAGCTCCGCCGCCGGCGCGATCTCGACCTCCTCGACGTCGCCGAGCGAGCGCTGCGTGAACGTCGAGAACCAGCGCAGCGACTCGATCTCGACGTCGAACATGTCGACGCGCACCGCCCGTTCCTCGGTCGCCGGAAAGACGTCCAGCAGGCCGCCGCGCAGCGCGAACTGCCCGCGCTCCTCGACCTGCTCGGTGCGCTCGTAGCCCGCGCCGACGAGCGCCGCGGCACACTCGTCGAGATCGAGCAGCTCACCGACGCGCAGCGTGAACGAATGCGGCCGCAGCGCCGGGTCGGGCACCTTCTCCGACAGCGCCGTCGCGCTGACGACGACAACCGGCTGGCCGAGCTCGGCGTCCGTGTCCGCGGTGCCCCGCCCCGCGCCCGGCGCGCCCTCTGCGCTGAGCAGCGCGTCGAGTGCCGCGACGCGCAGGCCGACGAGGTGCGCCGGCGGCGCGAGATGCGACTCGTAGGCGACGCCGCGCGAGGGGTAGTAGCGCACGCGCCGCGGCGCCAGCCAGCCGCGCAGGTCGCCGGCGAGATCGCGTGCCGCGCGGTCATCGCCGACCACCACGAGCGTCGGGCGCGCGCGCGCCGCGTCGTCGATCTCGGCGAGCGCCGCGACCAGATACGGCCGCAGCGAGCTCGAGACGTACGCGTGACCGCCCTCGCGCGCAAGCCGCACCGCCGCCTCGTCGCCCTCGATCAGCCCGAGCAGCGTGCGCAGGGCCGGGGCCTCGGCGACCATCACGAAAGCGGCCCCGTAGCAGCCTCGGGCGTCGCCGGCGGCCCCCCGCCGCCGCTGCCGAGAACCGCCCGCTCGACGTGCGTGAGCGCCTCGTCGATCAGCCCCGCGACCTCCGCCTCGCCCTCGCGGAAGCGCCCGAGCACGTAAGACGCGACGATCTCCGGGTCGCTCGACTCGGGGCGGCCGACGCCGACGCGCACACGCATGAAGTCCGCGCCGCCGAGCTCGCGCTTGATCGACTTCAGGCCGTTGTTGCCCGCCAGGCCGCCGCCGAGCCGTGTGCGCACCTCGCCGAACGGCAGGTCGATCTCGTCGTGCACCACCAGCACGCGCTCGAGCGGCAGCTTGAACGCGCCGCGCGCCGGCCCGACCGAGCGCCCTGCGTCGTTGTAGAACGTCTGCGGGCACAGCACCGCCGCGCGCGGCCCGCGTGCCGCGCCAATGCCGTCGCCCGCCTGTGCCCTCGAGGGTGCGCGACCTTCGGCGAGGCGCCCGCGGAAGCGGTCCTTCGCCGCCCGCAGGCCCCAGCGCTCGACGAGCGCCGCCGCGACCCTGAAGCCGACGTTGTGGCGGCTGCCCGCGTACTCACGGCCCGGGTTGCCCAGCCCGACGATCAGCCAGTCGACCGCTCCGCCACCGCCACCGAAGGGGCGTCGCAGCGGTGCTACTCCTCGTCTGAGGAGGCGCTCTCGGAGCTCTCGGCCTCGTCGCCCGCGGCGCCCTCGCCGACCAGCTCCGTCTCCGCCTCGATTTCCTCGGCCGTTTCCGTCTGCAGGCGCGGCGGCGAGAGGGTCGCGATCACCGTCTCCTCGAGATCGTCGAGCAGCGTCACGCCCTCGGGCACGCTCAGCGCCGCGAGCAGGATCGTCTCACCGATCTCCATCTCGCCGACGTCATGCGCGATCGACTCGGGAATTGCGGTCGGCAGCGCCTGCACGTTGAGCTCGCGCGTGATCTGCTCGAGCACGCCGCTCGCCTTCACGCCGGGAGCGTCCTCGACGCCGGTCAGCTCGAGCGGGACGAGTGCGTGGATCTCCTCGTCGAGGTTCACGCGCAGCAGGTCGACGTGCGTGGTCTCGCCGCGCACCGGGTGGCGCTGGGCATCCTTGAGGACGACCGGGGTCGCTTTGCTGCCGTCGACGCTGAGGTCGAGCACGGCGCCCGATCCGGCTAGCGCCAGTCGCAGCTCGCGCGCGTCGCAGTCGAAGCCCACCGGCTCGGCGTCGCCGCCGTAGAGGACGCCGGGCACGCGGCCGCTGCGGCGCAGGCGCCGGGCCGCGCGCGAGCCCTCCGCGGAGCGGCTGCTGACGTTCAGTTTTGTCGTTGTAGCGGCCATCGGCGAGTGCAGACTCTAGCAATCACCTCCCTTCTTCCACCGCCGTCGCTTCTTCTTCTTCGATTTCGTTCTCGCTGCGCGCGTGGCAGATTCCTTCGTTGGCGATCGGCGCGCTCAGCGCGATCAGCTCGACGTGCATCCCCGCCAGCGCGTTGCCCGTGCGCCGCACCTCGACGCACTGCACGACCGGCAACGTGCCGATCACCGTCCACGCCAGGCGCGTCGAGCCCGTCTTCGCGGTCGGCGCGTTCGCCGTCGCCGAGTCGAGCGAGAGGATCTTCACCGCGCCGCTGCGGCGCAGGCGCCGGTCGGCGACGTTCGCGCGCACCGACGCGACGCACGCCGGACTGCTCTTGCAGCCGCTGAGCCTGCTGATCATCGCCGCCGCGTCGCCCTTCGCCTCAGCTTCGACCAGCGCCAGCTCGTCGTCGCGTTCGACGTTGTCGAGCTGCAGGAAGCGCGCCAGCTCGACGCTGACGAGCAGCACGAGCACGCCCGCGACGGCGCACGCGACCTTCAGGATCCGGCGCTGACGGGGAGCGAGCCCGAGCCACCAGGCACGCGGGCCGCGTTCGGCCGCCGACGGTGGCGCGATCGGGGATGACATGCTCGGAATGATGACGGTCGCATAGAGTCGAGCGATGGACTTCGTCGCGATTCGCGCTCGCGTCGAGCACTCATTTGCGGGCAGGATCATCGACGAACTCGTGCGCATCGAGGTGATCGACCGCTCGCTCGCGCTCGCCTCGAAGCTGTTCGTCGCGGTGATCCCGCTGAGCATCATCCTCAAGGCGATCGCGCCCGGCTCGGGCAACTTCGGCGAGGATCTCGTGCGCCGCTTCGGGCTCTCCGGCGCCGGCGCGAGCGCGACACGCACGCTGTTTGCGACGAGCGGCGAAGTGCGCGGCGCGGTCAGCGTGATCGGCATCGTGATCGTGCTCTACTCCGTGCTCAGCTTCACGCGCGCGCTGCAGCGCGTGTACCTGCAGGTCTGGCGCCTGCACCCGCAGCTCCCCGACGCGCTGATCCGCCAGCTGACCTGGATCGCCGGCTTCTGCGGGTACACGCTCGTGCTCTCGCCGCTGCGCGACTTCGAGCACAGCCACAACATCGCCTCGCTGTACGCGCCGAGCGCGATCGCACTCGGAACCCTGTTCTGGCTGTGGACGCCGCACGTGCTGCTCGGCAAACGCGTCGCGCTCAGGCAGCTGCTGCCCTCGAGCCTGCTGACGACCGCGTGCGTCACGCTGTACTCGGTCGGCACCGCCGTGTTCCTGCCGGGGATCATGACCAACAACGCGCAGCGCTACGGCCTGATCGGGGTCGCCTTCGGGCTCGTCACCTGGCTGTTCGCCTACGCCGCCGTCGTCGTCGTCAGCGCGGTCGTCGGCGGCGTCTGGGCGCGCGATCGCACGACCGCGCGCGAGCCGCGTGAGGGCGCGCCCGACGCCACGCAGCAAGATGTCTGAGCCGGCGGCCCGCGGCCGCCTCGCCGGCGCGGTGCTCGTGCTCGCCGCGCTGCTGGCCGTGCTCGCGCTCGTGCTCTCCTACTCCGCGCGGGCGCTGCTGCGCGCAGAGCCGTTCGCCGACCGTGCCGTCGCGGCGCTGCGCGACCCGGCCGTGCAGGAGGACCTCGCCGAACGCCTCAGCGACGCGATCGTCAGCTCCGGCAAGGGAGACCTCGCGACCGTGCGCCCGCTCGTGCGCACGTTCAGCGGCGCGGTCGTCGCCAGCGCCGCGTTCGCCGCGCTGTTCCGCACCGCCGTGCTCGACACGCACAGGACGGTCGTCGAACACCACGGCGCCACGATCCAGCTCAACGTCGCCGATGCCGGCGTCCTCCTCCAGGGCGCGCTCGAGCGGCTCGATCCGAAGGCCGCGCAGACGGTCGGCGCCGAGCGCGTGTCACGGCTGCTGACCCTGCATCCAGGGAGCGTGCTGCTGAGCATCGTGCGCGCCGCCGAGCGCGCCCGCTCGGCCGCATGGGTGCTCGCGCTGCTCGCGCTGCTCGCCGCCGCGGGCGCGCTGTGGCTCGCACCCGAGCGGCGGCGCGCCTGCAAACAGCTCGCGCTCGCGCTCGCGCTCGGCGGCCTCGCGGTGGTGCTCGCCGCCGATCTCGGCCGCGTGCTCGCCGAAGGCGCCGTCTCCAGCGGCCACCGCGCCGTCGTCGGCGCCGTCTGGACGGCGTTTCTCGGCGGCCTGCGCACGCAGGCGCTGTGGTTGGCCGCAGCCGGCGCGGTCTGCGCCGCCGCGGCCTCCGGGCGGCTGCGCCCGGGGCGACTCGATCAGCGCATCGCCCGCGGCGTGCGTCTGCTCACCGGCCCGCAGCCGACGCGCCCGCGGCGCCTCGCGCGTGGGGGCGCGCTCGCGATCGTGGGCGCCGCCGTCGTGTTCGAGCCCGCGACCGCGCTGACGATCGCCGCGCAGGCCGGCGGGCTGTACGCGCTCTACCGCGGGATCGAGGCGCTGCTCAGCGAGACCGCGCTGCCGCACGAGAGCAGCGCGCGTGCGCAGCGCCGCGGCGTCGCCTCGCCGCGCCGCCTGATCGGCCCCGCGGTCGCGATCGTCGCGCTCGGCGGCCTGATCGCGATCCTCGCAAGCGGCGACGGCGACGGCGCGCCGACGCTCGCGCCGCTGACCTGCAACGGGCACGTGCAGCTGTGCGCGCGCCCGCTCAACGATGTCGCCTTCGCCGCAACGCACAACTCGATGGCGTCGGTGACAATCCCGACGTGGCTGTTCGGCCAGCAGGACGGCACGATCGCCGAACAGCTCGAGCACGGCGTGCGCGGCCTGCTGATCGACACCTACCACGGCGAAGCGGTCCCCGGCGGCGTGCGCACCGAGCTCGGGCGCATCGACAGCTCCAAGCGCGAGGCCGCCGAACGCGAAATCGGCGCGCCCGCCGTCGACGCCGCGCTGCGCATCCGCGCGCGCCTCGGGCACCAGGGCGAGGGCACGCCCGGGATCTTCCTCTGCCACACCTTCTGCGAACTCGGCGCGATCACGCTCGCCTCGGCGCTCGCCGACGTGCGCTCGTTCCTCGTCGAAAACCCCGGCGAGGTGCTCGTGATCGTCAACCAGGACGAAGGCGTCAGCCCCCTCGAGATGCAGCAGGCGTTCTCCGAGGCCGGGCTGCTCGACCTCGTCTACCGCGGCCCCGCCGGGCCGTTCCCGACGTTGCGCACGATGATCGACTCAAACCAGCGCTTGCTCGTGATGGCCGAGAACGAAGCCGATCCACACGTGCCCTGGTACCACCTCGCCTACGCGCACGCGCTGCACGAGACCCCCTTTCACTTCACGCGCACCGCACAGCTGACCGAGCCGACGCAGCTGCCGGCAAGCTGCGCGGCCAACCGTGGCCCCGCATCAGCGCCGCTGCTGCTGATCAACAACTGGATCGACACCAGCCCCGCGCCGCGCGCCTCGCTCGCCGCCGAGGTCAACGCGCGTGGGCCGCTGCTCGCGCGGGTGAACGAATGTCAGCGCGTCCGCCGGCAGCTGCCGAACCTGATCGCCGTCGACTTCTTCCGCCGCGGCGATCTGCTCGGAGTCGTCGACGCGCTGAATGGAGTCGGGCCCGGCGCCGCACACTAGGCGGCAGACACCGACCCGGCCCCGCTCGAACGAGCGGCTATCGCCTCGCTCCTCCGCGCTTTTTCCCGCCCATCGTCGTTTCGCCGGGAGCCGGAATCGTTGTCGCCGATCGCGTCTCGCCGCGGTCGCAAAGCCAACATCTGCCCGGCTCTCTGCCATTCACCGGCGGAAGACTTCGGCCTTTGGCCTTGACACCGGCAGCGACTCGGTTTGGCTTCCATTGTCGTTCAGCACCGGGCATCTCGTTCTCAGAGGGGGAACGGCCCGGAGTCGCCGTCCAAAGGATCGGGGGAGAGCACGCCGATCGGGCATGAACAGCTTCGCCAGGAACGCCGCCCGGCATACGCCGCGCGCGAATTCCCGACGATGCGAGCGCGCAGCGCGCAGCGGGTGCCGACCGGCACGCCGGCCGCGAAAACGGGCTTTACGGCCCACGGGACAACCGCCACGCTGGAAACCGTCAGCGGATCCAAAGTGGTGTGCCAGGAAGAGAACGCGAGCGGGGAATACACGGGCGATAAAACGGTCGGCAATGTAGCCGTCACGTTCGGTCCGAACTGCACGGCACAGGGCCTCTACAAATGCGATTCCGCGGGAGAGTAAAGGCCGGGAAGATGGAAACCGACCCGGTGCAGAAGTACTCCGGGCGGAAGGGCAAGCAGAAGCCCCAGTTCTACAAAGAAGTCGCCGGCACCGAGATCTTCGACTTCCTCGAAAGCAAGAGCCTCGGGGGCGAATTTGAACCGTCCGGGCAGACGTTCACGAACACCCAGGCCGACGAAGAAGCGCTCGAGGTCAACTGGCTCGCATAGACGCGCCGATCATCTATTGGCGGGCGGCGCCGCAGGCGATTGCCGGGCGGCGCCGCCTGCAGCGAGCGCGATCGAAGGGGTGTGGGGCAGCGGCTCCACACCCCGCGTTCCGGAACAGCGCCTGCGCGGCGAGCCCGCGCTAGACCACGGGGTTGATCTCGAGCGCTTCTTCGTTTGTCTGCGTGCCGCCGAGCGTGAGCCCGATCTGTTCAGGCGGAGCGCCGCCGACCGAGCTCGACAGCACGTGGCGTTCGCCACCTTCGAGTGCTTCGGGCTTTTGTTTGCCCTTCTTCCCGCTCAGCTTCAGCTTCGAGCTGGATTCCATCTTGCCGGCCTTGACCGGAACGAGCAGCGAGCCGGTGACGGTCGTCGAGGGACTGCCGGCGCAGGTGTACTGCATGAACGGCCCCGTCGTCGCGGACAGCACCAGCACGGACTTGTTCTTCGCCTTCTTTTCCCAGCCGAGAACGCCCTGCAGCGCTGCGGTCGCGATTTCGCCGCTGCCGAGACCGGACGTGGTGCAGGCGCTTGAAGCGGAGACGCATCCTTTGAAGCGGATCGTCTCGCCGCTCACGCCGGTGGAGCCCGCGACCTCCCCTGTGATCGCGGCCGACGTGCACGCCACCTTCGCCTTGGCGGTTTCAAGCGTGACCGCTCCACTCGAGGTCGCCGTGAAGCCATCTTTTTCGGCACCCGGTTCCCATATGTACTTGGTCAACAGCCCTGGGCCGCCGAGCACCTCGCAGGTGCTCTTGGTGAACCCGCCGGCCGAGAGCGAGCTGACGCAGCGGCCGTATTCAGGTGCACCGCTCTCGTAGCCGAAGCGGTCGGCCTGCGATGTGGGGCTCGTGCCCGCGTCGGGTACGGTGACGGTCACGTCGACCGTGGCGCTGCCTGGTGGCGAGACGGCCGTGATCGAGGTCGCGGAGTTGACGGTGACCGTGCTCGCCGCGCTCGCGCCGAAACTGACACTGCTGTCGGGCGCGAAAGCGCTGCCCGTGATCGCCACGGTCGTCCCACCCGCTGCCGGCCCGTCGCCGGGCGAGACCCTTGTGACGATCGGCAGCGCCAGGAACGTGAAGCTGGGACCGGCGTGGTTGGTGCCCCACGGCGTCGTCACGGATACGCTCGCCGTGCCCGTCCCAGCCGGCGAGACGGCGGTGATCGATTCGTTCGAGTTGACCGTGAAGCTTTTCGCGGCTGTCGAGCCGAAGGTCACCGCAGACGCTTCGGCGAGTTCCGTCCCCGTGATCGTGACCGTCTCACCGCCCGCCTGCGGCCCCGCTTCGGGGCTGATGGCGCTCACCGTCGGCGGTTCGTGCGTGAGCGTCTGGAACGTCTCGTCGCTGCCGTAGCTCGTGCCGTTCGCGTTGGTCGCGACGACGCGGTAGTGATAGGTGGTGTCGGGACTCAGGCCCGACAGATGCGCGAAGACGGCGACCGGGGCGATCCCGGCGCCAGGGCTCGGCGAGCAGGGCACTTCCGCACCATAGGATTCGGAGCTGCCGTATTCGAAGTCGCAGCCGCTCACTTCTTCGTCTTCAGGGTTGACGGTCGCATGCACGCTGGACGTTTCGCGCCTGAGTTCGCTCGCCGCTCCGGTAACGACCGCCGGCGGGTTCGGCGGCTGCACGTAGCTGATCTGCACCTGCGGGGCTTCGTATTCATTGAGGACCACTTTGCCTCCAGCCGGCACCAGCGAGGAGCCGCCTCCACCGCCACCGCCGGAGAACACCGCGCCGCCGCCGCCGCCGCCGTAGTAGCCGCCGCCGCCACCGCCGCCTGAGATGCCGCTCGCAAAGCAGTGGGCGCCTTCGCCGCCGAATCCCTGCCCGCCGGGCTCCGCCCCTCCCCCGTTTCGACAGACTTCTTCGCCGAATTCGCCTCCCGCGCGGCCGCCGCTGGACTGCGTGCCGCCTCCGCCGCCTTCCGCATCGATGCCGTTCCCGCCTTCCTCGCCGAATTCGCCGCCGGCGCTGCCGCCTTCGCCGCCTGCAAAGGTTTCGCTTTCGCCGCCCCTCGCTTCCTGTCCCGCGCCCCCGCCGGCGCCGGCGATGACCAGTTCCGACCCAAGCGTGGTGGATATGAACGAGGAGCGCCCGCCGCCCGCGCCGCCCGAACGCGAGCCGCCGAATCGTCCTTCCTCGCCGACGGCCGCGTACAGCGTGCTGCCCGGGGTGACGTGCAGTGTGCCTTCCACGCGGGCGCCCGAGCCGCCTTCGCGGTCAGGCGTGGAGCCACCGTCGGCGCCCACCACGACGACGTCGGTGCTTTCAACCCCTGCCGGCACGACGAACGTCCCGATCGTGTTTTCGCTGGTGTAGGAGCGCGTGACGGTGCCCGCCTGGGCGCTCGCGGATGCCGCCATCGACACGAGCAGACACACAACCACGCTCGCCAGCGCGAGCAGTACGGCCGTCCGACCGTGCATCCCGGGGCGCCGCGTCCCCCGCTCAGGTGCTGCTGCGGCGGTCTCGAAAGTGCTGGACATCCCTACCCCCGATCTCCGAGGCACACGGCCGATGCCCATGGGCCACCCCGCGCGCCGTTCCCACCCTCATGGTCTCGGCAGAGCATAACCGGCCGACGTTCCAACGTGTGGCCCAGTTGCAACCAGCCGGCTTCGCCCCAGAAGAGCGGCAGTTGTAGCGCCCGGCGTCGCCTCAGAACAGCTGGTTCTCGCCGCCGAAGACCTCGCTGACGGAATCGTCGACGAAGATCCGCCGGATCGAGTCGGTCAGCAGCTCGGCGCACGGCAGCACGCGCACGTTCGCCGGGCGGTTCGCGCGGATCGGGATCGTGTCGGTCACGACGATCTCCTCGAGACCGGCGCTGTCGAGGTTCTCGAACGCGTTGCCGGAGAAGATCGCGTGCGTGGCCGCGGCGTAGACGCGCGCGGCGCCCTCCTCCTTGACGGTCTTGACGGCCGCCGCGAGCGTGCCGGCCGTGTCGATCATGTCGTCGACGATGACCGCCGTCTTGCCCTTGACGTCACCGATCACGTAGCCGATCTCGGCGACCTGCTGGGCCGGGCGCTCCTTGTCGAGGATCGCCAGCTCGGCGCCGATCTTCGACGCGAATTTCTTGTTCAGCTTGACGCGCCCGGCGTCGGGAGCGACCACGACGAGGTCCGGCAGGCCGAGGTCGGTGAAGTACTGCGTGAGCATGAACAGCGAGGTCATGTGGTCGACCGGCTTCTGGAAGAAGCCCTGGATCTGCCCCGCGTGCAGGTCCATCGTGAGCACGCGGTCGGCGCCGGCAGCCTCGAGCATGCGTGCGACCATGCGCGCGGAGATCGGCTCGCGCGGCGCCGACTTCTTGTCCTGGCGGGAGTACCCGAACCACGGCGTGACGGCGATCACGCGGTGTGCGGAGGCGCCGACGGCGGCGTCGATCATGAACAGCAGCTCCATCAGCGAGTCGTTCGCCGTGACCCCCGTCTGCGGGTTGCCGCAGGTCGGCTGGACGATGAACACGTCGGCGCCGCGGATCGACTCGTCGTAGCGGCAGTAGACCTCGCCGTTGGAGAAGGTCTTCAGCGTGATCGGCCCGAGGTCGACGCCGAGCTTGTCCGCGATGTCGACCGCCAGCTGCGGGTTCGCACGCCCACTGAAGAGCATCAGGCGCTTGTTGTAGTCGATCGGCAGGCTCGCCGAGGACTCCGTGCGCGTGTCGATCGCGCTCATCTCCCGAGGAAGTGTAAAGGTCCCGGCGGCATCGGTCATCCCGATTTCGCGCCGTCGCCCGTGCGCTCGGAATAGCCTTCGATGTTGCGCTGACGCGCCCGCGCGATGCCGAGCGCGCCCGGCGGCACCTCGTCGGTGATCACCGAGCCCGCGCCGGTGTAGGCGCCGTCGCCGAGCGTCACCGGCGCGACGAGCGTCGTGTCGACCCCCGTCCGCACGCCGCTGCCGACCGTCGTGCGGTGCTTGGCGCGGCCGTCGTAGTTGGCGGTGATCGTCGCCGCGCCGAGATTCGAGCCCGCGCCGACGTCGGCGTCGCCGATGTAGGACAGGTGCGGGATCTTCGCGCCGGGGCCGATGTCCGAGTTCTTGACCTCGACGAATGTCCCCGCGCGCGCGCCCTCGCGCAGCACGCTTCCCGGCCGCAGGTAGCCGAACGGCCCGACGCTCGCGCCGTCCTCGAGCTCGCAGTCGATCAGGTAGGAGTGGCGGACCGTGCAGCCGCGCCCGATCCTCGTGCTGCCGCGGATCGTGCTGAACGGCTCGATCACCGTATCCGGTCCGATCTCCACGTCGACGTCGATCACCGTCGCATCGGGATCGAGGATCGTCACCCCGGCGAGCATGTGGCGCTCGTGGATAGCCGCCTGCGCGAGCTTGCGCACCTGCGCGAGCGCGACGCGGTCGTTGATCCCCAGCACGAGCGTGCCGTCGGCGACCACATGCGCGGCGATCCGCGCACCGTCCGCGCGCAGCAGATCGAGCACCTGCGGCAGGTACAGCTCCTGCTGCGCATTGTCCGCGGACAGCCGCGGCAGGGCCGCACGCAGCGGGCCGGCGGCGAACACGAAGATGCCGGTGTTGATCTCATGGATCTCCCGCTCGGCCTGTGTCGAGTCGCCCGCGATCTTCGTCTCGACGACACGCACGACGGCGCCCTCGGAGTCGCGCACGACGCGCCCGTAACCGCTCGGGTCCTCAAGCACGGTCGTGGCCATCGTCGCCGCGGCGCCGCTTTCGGCGTGTGCCTGGATGAGCTCCGCGATCGTGATCGCGCTGATGAGCGGCACGTCGCCGCTGAGGACGACGATCGGCGTCGCCGGATCGAGCTGGCGGCCGAGCTCGTCCATCGCCGCGATTACCGCTCCGCCGGTGCCGTTGGGGTGCTGCTGCACCGCCAGCGAGACGCCCCCCGGGAGCACCGCCGCGAGCGCGCGGGCGGGGGAATCGACGACCAGCACGCGTTCGGCGCCCGCGCCGAACGCGGCGCGGACCGGCCACAGGACCATCGGCACACCGCACAGCTCGTGCAGCACCTTCGGGGTCTGCGAACGCATCCGCGTTCCCTGCCCGGCGGCGAGGATCAGGGCGATGGGCGCACTCATCACGCAGATGCTATTCGCTTGCGCCGCGACCTCGGCAAAGCTGGGGGGCAGGGATTCGAACCCCGATTCTCAGGACCAAAACCTGATGTCCTGCCATTGGACGACCCCCCAGGGCCGCGAGGGAGGATAGATCCTGCGCCCCGCGTGCAGCTTCAGGCCTGGAGAGGAATCACCGGTTCCGTCCTACAGAGGAATCCGCGATGCCCGTCTTAGACCACATCCGCGATGCCCGTCTTAGACCACATCCGTGATGCCGTTTTCACGTCCCATTAACGGCGCAATAACACCGCCGTCGGCTCGACCTGCAACCATTCCTGCACTCTGTCAGCCGGGGCGCGGACAAAGGGGAGCATGTGGGTCGCCGCGTTCTCGGCGCTCGTGCTGGCGTGCGCCTGGATGCTCGCGGCCGGCTCCTCGAGCGCCGGCGCACTGCCCGCAGGCTGCGCCGGGGCGGGCCTGCGCCCGAGCACCGCCAACGCCGCGAGCATCGACGCAGCGGTGCTGTGCCTGATCGACCGGATCCGGGCGGCGCACGGTCTGCGCCCGCTGCGCACGAACCGCGAACTCGGCGGCGTCGCCTCCAGCCAGGTCAGCACGATGGTCCACCGCGACTACTTCGCCGACGTGCGCCCGTCCGGACAGACCCCGATGGCGCTGGTCGGCGGAACGAGGTACCCGGCGCACACCGAAGGCATCGCCGTCGGGCAGAACATCGCCTGGGGCAGCGGCAGCTACGCGACGCCCGCGCACATCGTCGCCGAATGGATGGCCTCGCCGCCGCACCGCGCGATCATCCTCACCGGCGAATACCGCGACGCCGGCGTCGCGGTGACGCCGGCCCTGCCGCGCGTGCTCAGGGCCGGCAAGCGCGGCGCGCTGTACGCGGTCGAGTTCGGCGTCCGCCGCTATTAGATGATCTAGGAGCGCCGGCCCGTGCGGCGCGGCACGCGCCCGCCTTCGGCGCCGGCCTCCGAGGCGGGGCCGCCGCCCGAGGCGATGCCGAGCACGCGCATCGACTTCAGCCCGAGGCTGAGCTTCTCACGCCCGTCGCTGGAGCTGACGTCGAGCCCGGAGAGCTCGCGCACGCGCTCCAGGCGGTAGTAGATCGTGTGGCGGTGCGTGAACAGCCGCTGCGCGGTGCCCGCGACGTTGCCGTCGGCCTCGAGGAACGTCTCGAGCGTCCGCACGAGATCGGTCTCATACTGCTCGTCGTAGGCGACCAGCGGCTCGACCGTCTCGGCATAGAAGCGCTGCAGCTCGGCCGGGTTCTCGCTCATCGCCGACAACAGCAGGCGGTAGGCGCCGGTCTGCTCGAACGCGAGCGCGGCACTCTCGCGCGAGCCCTGCGCGACGTTGGCCGCAAGCAGCGCTTCGCTGGCCGCGCGCGGGAGCTCGCTTGGGTCCTCGGTGATGCGGCTGCGCCCGAGCGCGAACGTGTAGCCGGCGAGGCCGGCCTCCATCTCGTGCAGAACCGCCTCGGCGGCGCGCGCGGCGGTCGCCTCCTCGCCACCCGGGACCAGCACGAGGACCTCCGCGCCGACCCACCCCTGCGCGCCGGTCGCGCCGCCGTCGCGCTCGGACAGCGCGGCGATCGAGCGGCTCGTCGCCGCGCGTGCGCCGCGCTCGGCGATCGCGCGCACGCGCCCGCGCCAGCCCTCGTCGGTCGGGACCTGCGGGTGCGCGCGGGCGACGATCATGCTCGCGCCGTCCTCGATCGCGAGCGAGAGCTCGCGGGCGCGCGCAAGCAGCTCCTCGCGGTCGGTCAGCTCGCGGGCGAGGACCGCGCGCAGGAAGTCCGCGGCGGCTGTTTCCGAGACCCGCTCGGGCGCGCGCACACGCTCGACCTCCGAGGCGATCATCGTCAGCAGCAGCCGCCGCATCGATGCGCTCGGCTCGGTCTTCGAGCGCATGTGCAGCGTGCCGACGACCGTGTCGGCGACGCGCAGCGGCGAGCTGCTCACGCCCTCGCCCTGGGAGAGCAGCGCGCGCTCCTCGGCCGGCGATCTCGCGGCGACCGCGAGCGTCGCGCCCCAGGCGTCGCTGACCGCGAGGCTCGCATCGAGCGCCTTCGCCGCCGCGCGCACGACCTCGGGCAGGCCCGCGCCCGACTCGACCGCCTCGGTTATCGCGTCGAGCGCCGCGAGGTCTGACACGCTCAGCCCCAGAAGTAGACGGCCGCTAGCGCGCCGACCACCCCGACACCGACGAGCACCGCAAGCACATACAGCGACAGCACGGTCGCCGCGACCCGCTGCCACGCGCGTGAATACGCCGTCCATGCGGGAACGAGGATCAGGCCGGCGTAGAGCGCGATGCCGAACACCACCGCGCACGCCCCGACCAGCTCGTTGATTGCCGTTCTGCTCATCGGTTGTCGCGAGGATTGTTGCGCACGCGGATGTCGCCCGCATCGGCGGCCTGCGCCAGTCGCCGGGCTGCGCCCGCGCGCGGGCCGGATCAGAGCTCGACCGCGGCGGCGAAGCCCGCATCGACGGCGACGGCGCACAGGGCCGCCGGAACGCGGCCCGCGAGCCTCGCGACGGCGAGCTCGGCGAGCGCGCGGGCGCCGCCGGGATCCTCGCCCGCGGCGGGGAACAGCCCGATCACCGTCGGCCCGGATCCGCTCACGAGCGCCTCCTGCGCGCCCGCCGTGCGCGCCTGCGCGAGCGCGTCGGCGATCGCCGGGTGCAGCGAGACGGCGGCGCGCTGGAGGTCGTTGTGCAGCAGCTCCGGCGCGCGCGGCAGGGGCGCCCCGTGCGCGAGCGCCGAGCTCAGCTGCGCACTGTGCCGTTCGAGCTCGCTCGCGCTCCGCGCGAGCCCGAGGCGGTCGGCCTCCGCGTAGACCGCAGCGGTCGCGAGCCCGCTCGCGGCGGGCAGCACGAGCACCGCCAGCGGCGGGCTCGGCGCCGCCAGCGCCTGCAGCGACTCGCCCGCGCCGCTCGCCAGCCAGCGGCCGGGCGCGATCTGCGCGGGCACGTCCGCGCCGAGCTCCGCGCCGAGGCGCCGCAGCAGCTCGTCATCGCCGAGCCCGGAGGCGTGCCTGGCCAGACGCAGCGCCGCGGCGGCGTCCGCGGAGCCGCCGCCGAGTCCGGCCGCGACCGGGATCCGCTTCTCGATCGACAGGCGCAGTGGCGGCGCGCGCCAGCCGGTCGCCGCGCGAAACGCGGCGAGCGCAAGCGCCGCGAGGTTCTCCGTGGGCGCGCCCGCGAGCCCCGGGCAGCTGATCTGATCGCCGTCGGCCTCCCGCGCCGCCGGCTCGAGCGTCAACCGATCTGCGAGCGAGATCGACTGCATCACGCTGACGAGCTCGTGGCGGTCGTCGCCGTCGCGCCGTCCCCCGAGGAACAGCCCGAGGTTGATCTTCGCCGGCGCGAGCGCGCGGTATGAGCTCATCGCCCCAGCAGCTGCGCGAGCGCGCGAAAGTCCTCCGGCGAAAGGCGCTCGGCACGCACGTCGGCCGGCTGTGAGAGCTCGGCGAGCGCGGCCCGCAGCTGCGCGCGCGAGTGTCCGGGCGCGCCCCCGGAGATCCCGAGCGACCCGGTCAGCGTCTTGCGCCGGTGCGCGAAGCCGCCGCTGACGAGTGCTCGCAGCGCCGGCGAGATCGCCGTCGGCGCGCCCTCGCGCCGGCGCAGGCCGACGAGCACCGAGTCGACGTTCGGGACGGGGTGAAACACGCTGCGCGGGATCGCGCGCAGGACCTCGACGCTGCAGGCGAGCTGCGCGAGCACCGACGGCACGCCGTAGGCGCCGCTGCCGGGCGCCGCCGCGAGCCGCTCGCCAACCTCGCGCTGGGCCATCACGACCCACATCGAGACGCTCGGCAGGAGCTCGATGCTGCGCAGCAGCACGCCGGCGGCGATGCCGTACGGGAGGTTCGCGACGACCTTGCCGGGTTGCGGCTCGAGCGACGCGAGCGGGAACGTCATCGCATCGGCCCAGTGCAGCGTGACGTTCTCGTGCGGCGCGGTCGCGTCGAGCAGCGCCTCGCCGAGACGCTCGTCGATCTCGACCACGTGCACGTGCTGGACGCGCTCGGCGAGATACTCCGAGAGCACGCCGAGGCCGCCGCCGATCTCCAGCACGACGTCCCCGGCCGCGAGCTCGGCGGCGCGATCGATCACGCCGAGGATGTTCGAGTCGATCAGGAAGTTCTGGCCGAGCTCGCGGTCGGGGCGCACCGCGAACTCGCGCAGACGGCGCAGGCTCGGCTGGACGGGCGGGCCGGCCACCGTGCTCACCTGTGCCCCGGCGGCGGAGATGCCCAGCCGAACACGGCGGCTGCGTTGCGGGTGACGGTCGCGTCGAGCTCCGCGATGGCGACGCCGCGCAGCTCGGCGAGGAAGGCGGCGGTGTGCGCGACGAAGGCCGGCTGATTGCGATGCTTGCGCACGATCTGCGGCGTCAGGTACGGCGCGTCCGTCTCGACGAGCAGGCGTTCGGCGGGCACGCGCCCGGCGGCGTCCGCGAGATCGCCCGCGTTCCTGTAAGTGACGTTGCCGGCGAACGAGATCGCATAGCCGCGCTCGAGGCACTCCTGCAGATGCTCGGGCATCGAGAAGCAGTGGATCACGACGCTGACGCCGTGCGCTTCGGCGGCGAGCTGCGCGAGCGTCTCGGCGGCCGCGTCGCGGGAGTGGATCACGAGCGGCTTGGCGGTCTCGCGCGCGAGCGCGATCTGCGCCGCGAACGCGCGCTGCTGGTCGGCGCGCGGCGCAGCGTCGCGGTAGAAGTCGAGGCCGGTCTCGCCGATCGCCTGACAGCGCGGATGCGCGGCGAGCGCACGCAGCTCGGCGAGGTCGGCGTCGTCGAAGCCCTTCGCCGCGTTCGGATGGCGCCCGATCGCGGCATACACCTGTGGGAAGGCCTCGGCCGCCGCGAGCGCCGAGCGGCAGGACTCGCCGTCGACGCCGACCGTCAGCATCCGTGTCACGCCCGCCGCATCGGCCGCCGCGACGAGCTCAGCGGTCGAGCCGTCGCAGAGGTCGAGGTGGGTGTGCGAGTCGATCACGGGCTCGCTGCGGGCAGATCCTTGGGGAACAGCGAGTCGAGCGCCCGCACGCGGGTGATCGCGCCTGCACCGAAGTCGGCCGCGGCGAGCGACGCGTCAGGTGCTCCGAGCGCCGCGAGCAGCCGTTCGGAGCTCACCGGCAGGTACGGCCAGAGCAGCACGGTGACCGCGCGCAGGCCCTCCGCGAGCGTGCGCAGCACGCGGTCGAGCTCACCCGCGCGCTCGTCCGCTTTCGCCAGCTTCCACGGCGCCTGCTCCTCGACGTACTGGTTCATACGCTTGACGCGCTGCCAGATCTCGTCGAGGGCGAGCGTGAGCTCGGCCGCGTCGATGTGGGCGGCCACGCGGTCACGCAGCCCGGCGAAGTCCGCGGCGAGCAGCGGATCGAGCTCGCCCGCGGAGACCGCGCCATCGCGGTAGCGGTTGAGCATCCCGATCGTACGGCTGGCGAGGTTGCCGAGCTCGTTTGCGAGCTCGCCCTCGTAGCGCAGCTCGAAGGAGGCGGTTGCGACCGAGCCGTCCTGCCCGAACGGCACCTCGCGCAGCAGGTAGAAGCGCAGCGCATCGGCGCCGAAGCGCTCGATCACCGCGAACGGGTCGAGCACGTTGCCGAGCGACTTGCTCATCTTCTCGCCGTCCATCAGCAGGAAGCCGTGGACGAAGATGTGCTCGGGCAGCTCGATCTCGGCGGCCATCAGCAACGCGGGCCAGTAGACGGCATGGAAGCGCAGGATGTCCTTGCCGATCAGGTGGTAGCTCGCCGGCCACAGCTGACCCGTCAGGTCCTCCCCGTCGCGAGCGTAGGAGAGCGCCGAGTAGTAGTTCAGCAGCGCGTCGAACCACACGTAGAAGACGTGGTCGGGATCCCACGGAACCTGCACCCCCCAGCTGAGCTTGTGCCGCGTCAACGGCACATCGCGCAGCCCCGAGCGGATGAACGACAGAGCCTCGTTGTAGCGCGAGCGCGGCGCAACGAAGCCCTCGTGCTGCTCGTACAGGCGCTCGAGCCGGTCCTGGAAGGCGGACAGCCTGAAGAAGTAGTTCTCCTCCTGCTCGCGCGTCAGCTCGATGTGATGGATCGGGCAGCGATTGCCCTCGTCGATCTCGTTCTCGGCCTTGAAGTCCGCGCAGCGCGGGCAGTACCAGCCCTCGTAGGTGCCCTCGTAGACGAAGCCGTTCTCGCGCACGCGCGAGAGCACCCGCTTGACGACCTCTTCGTGCTGGGGGTCGGTCGTGCGGATGAAGAAGTCGTTGCTCGCGCCGAGCTGCGGCGCGAGCGCCTTGAAGCGCTCGGCGTTGCGGTCGGCGAGCTCCTGCGGAGCGATCCCGAGGGCGTGCGCCGCGTCGGCGACCGGCTCACCATGCTCGTCGGTGCCGGTCAGGAAGAACACCTGCTCGCCGCGCTGGCGGTGGTGGCGCGCCATCACGTCGGCTGCGATCGTCGTGTACGCGTGCCCGAGATGCGGCGCCGCGTTGACGTAGTAGATCGGCGTGGTGACGTAGAAGGACATGCCCGCGCAGGCTACTGGCCCTCGCGCGTGAGCTCCCGGTAAAGCTGATTCGCGCTCAGCCCCGTCAGCTTCGCGACCGCCCTGGCGGCCGGGCGGGCGCGCGCGCCGGCGTCGATCAGCGCCGCGAGCGCGTCGAGTGCCTGCTCGCGAGAGGCCACCCCGGGCGGCGCGGCGGCGCAGACGAGCACAACCTCGCCGCGCGGCGGACGCGCGCGATAGTGCTCGGCGAGCTCGCCCGCGCCGCCCCGCCGCACTTCCTCGTGGAGCTTGGTCAGCTCGCGGCAGACGGCGACCTCGCGGTCGCGATCGCTTGCGGCGAGCACCGCGAGCGTGGCCGCCAGGCGCCGCGGCGACTCGAACGCGACGAGCGTCTCGGGCGTTCCCGCGAGCAGCTTCTCGAGCTCGCCCTTCGCGCGCGGCAGGAAGCCGACGAAGCGCCAGCGCTCCGCCGGCAGGCCGGAGACGACGAGCGCGGTGAGCGCCGCACTCGGTCCGGGCAGCACCTCGACCGCGACGCCTGCAGCGAGGCACTCGCCCACCAATGCGAAGCCTGGATCGGAGATCAGGGGCATGCCCGCGTCTGAGACGAGCGCGACGGTCTCGCCACCCTCGATGCGCGCGCGCAGCTCGCTGGCGCGAGCGCGTTCGTTGTGCTCGTGGAAGCTGATCAGGCGCGCGCCGATGCGGTGGCGATCGAGCAGCAGCTTCGTGTGGCGCGTGTCCTCGCACGCTACGACGTCGGCCGCGGCGAGCGTCGTGAGCACCCGCAGCGTCACGTCCTCGAGGTTGCCGATCGGCGTCGGGCAGACGATCAGCCGCCCGACCGGCGCCTCGGTAGGAGTCATGGCGCAAATATAGGCTCCTGCAGCCGATGCCCGACGACCGCGACCAGACGCCGCAGTACACCCGCTACCGCGCGCGGCGACGGCTCGGCCCGGCCAAGGGCGAGGAGGCGGGGCCCGGGCGGCTGCCGCGCGAGCAGCTCGCCCGCGCCGATGCCCGCGCGGGCGCGACGGGCGCACCCGGTCGCTGGCGCCGCTGGACGCGGCCGAAGCGCCTGCTGCTCGCGCTGTTGACCGTGGCGCTCGCGTGGGTCGCGCTGTCGCTCGTGCTGTTCCTGCTGAGCTCGCATTTCGAGCGCACCTCGCCGCCGGCTGACGTCGCGAGCGTTCTCGACCCAGCCGGGTTCCCTTTGACCTCGGCCAACAACATCCTCGTGCTCGGCTCCGATCGTCGCCAGAAGGACAGCAAGGAACCGGGCGCTGAAACGACCGGCTTCGGGCGCTCGGACTCGATCATGCTGATCCGCACCGGCGGCGGGCACGCTGCGCGGCTGTCGATCCCGCGTGACACCGTGATCGAAATCCCCGGCCACGGCCTGCAGAAGATCAACGCGGCGCACGCATTCGGGGGGCCGGCGCTGTCGATCTCGGTGATCAAGAACTGGCTCGGGATCCCGATCAACCACCTCGTCGAAGTGAATTTCGAAAACTTCCCGCAGCTGATCGACGCGATGGGCGGGATCACCTACAGCGGCGGCTGCGTCGTATCGCTGCTCGACGGCGGCTTCAGCCGGGGCGGCTACACGCTGCGCCTGAAAGCGGGCACGCACCATCTCAACGGCAAGCAGGCGCTCGCGCTGGCACGGACACGCGAGAACCTCTGCGCGCCGAATGAGACCGACCTGCAACGCGAGGAACATCAGCAGGCGCTGTTCACCGATATGAAGAACCAGCTGCTCTCGCCATCGAGCTTCCTGCGCCTGCCGTGGATCGCCTGGAACGCTCCCCCGGCCCTGATCTCCGACATGAGCGGCCCGACGCTGCTCGGCCTGTTCGGCGCGCTCGCGATCTCCGGCACGCCGCCGACGCGGGTGCTGAAACCGTCGGGAACGGTCACCCTGCCGGACGGCGAGGACGGGCTGACGGTCTCAGAAGCGGAACGGCGCGCGGCCGTCGCGCGCTTCATGAGCGGCTGAGCGGCGCTCAGCCTTTGGAGCCGACGGGCTTCGCGTCCTTCGCCTTCGCAGGCGCCTTCTCGCTCTTCGCCGGCGCGGAGGAGTCGGCCGCAGAGGACTTCTCGGTGGAGGACTTCTCGCCCGTGGGGCTCGTCGAGGAGGATTTCTCGCTGGACTTCTCCGCCGATGACTTCTCCGCGGCGGCCGCGGTCTCGCGCTGGCGATTGCGCGTGCCGTAATCGGTGTTGTAGAAGCCCTTGCCCTTGAAGTGCACCGCCGGAGCGTGCAGGACGCGCTCGACCGGGACCCCGGTCTCGGGGTCGACGGTCAGCGAGTCTTCGCTGAAGGACTGCTGAATTTCGAACGTCGTACCGTCCGGGCGTCTGTACTCATAGATCGGCATCGACGGCCGATTATAGGTGCGTCAATCGCTCAGCAGGCCGCGCGCGCAGGCGATGCCGGCGCGAATCGCGGGTGTGAAGTCACGATCGGGCTCGGCGAGCATCCGCAGCGCAAAGCCGTCGCCGAGCGAGAAGAGCACTTCCGCGACGGCCTCCGGCTCGGCGTGCAGCTGCACGACACCGTCACGCTGCGCGGCACCGAGCATGTCCGCAACCTGCTCACGCGTCCGGCGCATCAGCGCCGCGTACTCGGCGGCGATGTCCGCGTTGTGGCGCGAGAGGGTGAACAGCTCGAAGATCAACGTGATGAAGTCCGGTTCGTCACGCACCGTCTGCCTCAGATCCTCGGCCATCAGGTCGATGAAGTCATCGGCCGTGTTGGCCTTCGAGAGCCTGCGCTCGAGACGCTCCATGCGCAGCTCGCAGTCACGGCGCACGGCCTCGACGAGCAGCTGCTCCTTGGTCCCGAAGTAGTAGTGCAGCAGCCCCCGCGAGACGCCCGCCTCGCGTGAGACGTGATCGAAGGTCGAGCCCGCGGTGCCGCGACGCGCGACGCTGCTGCGCATCGCGTCGATGATCCGCTGGGCCTTCTCGCCGGACAGCGAGCGCGCGGCGCCACCGGCCGCGCGCCCGTCACCGCCCTCCTCGACGGGGACGGGCGGTGCGATCTCGACGGCGACGTCCATCGCGCTCACGAACTCTCCGGCCTAGCTGCCGACGGTGGCCGCCGGCGCCGGCGTCGGCGGATACGTGGTCGAGCTGTAGTCGAACTCCTCCTCGGCGCCGAACAGGAGATCGAGCACCTTCGAGCGCAGGCTCTCACTCAGCGCGACCGCGAGCACCGCGCCGAACGCGAGCAACAGCAGCGAGCGGCTCAGGCCACCGCGTCGCCGGCTGCGCCTCGGCGGCTCTCGCAGCGCGCTCGTCGCGTTGCGCAGCGAGTCGGCCGTGTCCCTCAGCTCCCGCTGCAGCTTGCGGTCCTCGAGCAGCGCCCGCGTCGCGGGCTTGCCGTTGTTCATACGCGCGTACGCGCTGCGTGCCGAGCCGTATGCCGCGAGCAGGCTCCCGCGCAGCTCCTCGTCCTCGAGCAGACGTTGAAGATACACGCTGCTCTGCGCGAGTCGCGCGGCCTCTCCGGCCTTTCCGAACCTGTCCTTTGCTGCCATCAGTCCCACCACCTCCGCCGAAAGCTTGCTGGTCCACAGGTCAATATACCCGCGCGGGGGACCCTGGCAACCGTCAGGTGTGGAGCGCGGCCTGCTCCTGAGCCGACGGGAACGCCCACGCGGCGCGCGTACGGCGCTCCTGGCGAAAGACGAAACGGAGCTGTTGCGGCGGTTTGAGCTGGGCCTCGTTGGGCCGGAACGTCGCGCACGGCTCGGCAAGCTCGAGCGCACAGAGGAGGTTGACGCGGAAGAAGCACTGATCGCAGCTGACCTTCTGCGCGGCCCGTTTCGGGGCACGCGTGCTCCGCTTGCTCTGCATCTGCAGCCGCCCCCCACCTGAGCGTCGGATTGACTTGACGCGAGCGATCAAAGCACCATTCGCGGGGTCGCTCAAGCGCCATCCCGCAAATCGCAGAGAAAATGTTTTCTACCCGTAAATAGCCAACTTCCAGTCACTTTCCTGTGACGAAATACGAGCTCTCGCCGCAGTTTCCGGGCTTATCGATCGCGTCGCGTCATCATCTCTTTGATGCGAGTCCTCGTCACCGGCGCCAGCGGCTTCGTCGGGTCGCTGCTGCTCGCGCAACTGTATGCCGACGGGCACGAGCTCGTCGCGCTCGGACGAGAGCCGGCGCGCGTTCGCGACGCGCTCGCGACGACGCCGCGAGCGCCGCCGGCGGATGCGCTCGAGGTCGTGCGCGGCGACGCACTCACGGGCGCCGGGCTGGAGCGCTCGCTGGCCGGTGTCGAGGTCGCCTTCTATCTGATCCATTCGATGGAGAGCACGGCCGTCCCCGCGCTGCGCTTCGCACAGCGCGAGCGCCTCGCCGCCGAGAACTTCGCGGCGGCCGCACGCGCAGCGCGAGTGCGCAGAATCGTCTACCTCGGCGGGCTGACGCCTCACATCGAGGCGGGCGACGACGGCGCGCCACGCGTCTCCGAGCACCTCGCCAGCCGCGAGCGGGTCGAGCGGATCCTGCTCGACGCGGTGCCCGACTCGCTCGCGCTGCGTGCGTCGATCGTGATCGGCGCACGCTCGCGCTCGTTCCGCCTGCTCGTTCGCCTGCTCGAGCGGCTGCCGGTGCTCGCGCTGCCGGCGTGGCGCAATTTACGCACCCAGCCGATCGACGCACGCGACGTGATCGCGATGCTCGGCGCCTGTCTCAGCGCACGCCCGCCGCGGCGCACGCTCGAACTCGGCGGCCCCGAGGTGCTCACATACGGCGAGATCCTCGAACGTATCGCCGAGCTGATGCTGCTCGGGCGCCCGCCGCTCGCGATCGGTGTGAATCTGACAGCGGTGACAGCCCGCGTGGCGGCCGCGATCGCCGGCGAGGACCCCGAGCTCGTGCTGGCGCTGATGCAGGGCCTGCAGACCGATCTGCTGCCCGCCGAGGACGATGCGGCCGAGATCCTGAACGTGCGCCTGCACTCATTCGACGCGGCCGTCGAGCGCGCGCTCGCAGAATGGGAAAGAACGGAGACGCTCGCCGCGCGCTGAGCGTGGCGCCGCCCCGCGCGCGGGCAGCCACTACCGTTGCCGCTCTGCCCGACGCCGGCAGCCCCCACATGAGCCTCGTAACCGCCTCCATCCGCATCGCCGCCGCCCCCGCCGATGTGTGGAAGATGGTGATGGATCCCGAGGCGCTCGGGCGCTGGGTCACGATTCACCGCAGGCTGCTGCGCGCCGACGAGGGCTCCCCCCGCGTGGGCTTCACGATGGACCAGCAGATTCAGATGCGCGGCGTCCGCCTCGATGTTCACTGGAAGCTCATCGACTGCCGCCCAGGCGAGCTCGCGGTCTGGGAGGGCACAGGACCCGCGCGCTCACATGCCCACAGCGAGTATGCCCTGCAGCCGGAGGATGGAGGCACACGTTTTGACTACAGCAACGAATTTCGCCCGCCGCTGGGCCCGCTCGGCGCACTCGCCGGCCGCGCGCTCGTCGGTGGCATGCCCGAGCGCGAGGCACGCAGAACACTCCAGCGGCTACGGGCCGAGATGGAGCGGGTTGACCCGTAGAACTAGTGTAAGGTGAAGCCACACCGATGTGAGAAGAAATCGCATCAACACTAGTGAAGAGGATTCGAAATCGTGACTGACTTCCTTGACGAGAAGCGCCTAGAGATCACAGACCGTCTGAAGGAGCTCAAGCCCCTGGTGGATGAGTACAACCGCCTCGAGGCCGCCGCTTCGGCACTCGCCGGCGTCGGCGGCTCAAGCGCTTCCAGCGCCCCCGCTGCGACGACCCGTCGTCGCGGCCCGGGACGTCCGCGCGGCTCCGTCAACCGCGCGAGCGCCGCGAGCGCACCGGCGACGAGCACGAAAAAAGCAACACGCAAAGCGAGCCGCGCGGCGACCCGCCCGGCGAAAAGGCGCGCAGGACGGCGCAAAGGCAGCGGCACACGTGCGGCCGAGGCACTGGCGTTCGTTCAGGGACAGCCGGGGATCACGATTCCCGAGCTGGCGGCGAAGATGGGAATCAAGCAGAACTATCTGTACCGCGTGCTACCCGGACTCGAGCAGGAAAAGAAGGTGGAGAAGAAAGGCCGCGGCTGGTACCCGAAGCGCTAGCCGCTTCGCGCTCGCGCGCGGCGGCGCGGGCGCCGCTTGCAGACAGGGGGGCGCGGTCAGCAGACCGCGCCCTCTGTCGTTCACGGGCGTGCGCCGCCATGCGGGGGTGACACACGCGCGGTGTCGCAGGCGGCGGGCGTACTGGCGGCTCAGATCAGGCCCTGGCTCGAGACCGTGTCGCGCTCATCGCTCAGCTCGGCCACCGTCGCGTCGATCCGGGCGCGCGAGAAGTCGTCGATCTCGAGCCCCGGCACGATCGTGTACTCGCCGTCCGCACACGTGCACGGGAAGCCGCTGATGAGGCCCTCGGGCACACCGTAGGAGCCGTCGGAGGGAACTCCCATCGAGACCCAGCGGCCGTCGGTGCCGGCGACCCAGTCGTGGACGTGGTCGATCGCGGCCGAGGCCGCCGACGCGGCCGAGGATGCGCCGCGCGCCTCGATGATCGCGGCGCCGCGTTTGCCGACGTTCGGCAGGAAGTCGTTTTCGATCCACGCCTGGTCGTCGACCGCGCCGGCGGCCTGGCGCCCGCCGACCTTGGCGTGGAACAGGTCGGGGTACATCGTCGGCGAGTGGTTGCCCCAGACGCCCATCTCGGAGATGTCGCCGACCGGCACGGCGAGCTTGGCGGCGAGCTG
The DNA here is from genome assembly GCA_963822245.1 of uncultured Solirubrobacteraceae bacterium. GTDB lineage: Bacteria > Actinomycetota > Thermoleophilia > Solirubrobacterales > Solirubrobacteraceae > Palsa-744. The sequence goes on along the minus strand of CAWGGR010000001.1, from coordinate 1,267,465 downwards.
TGCGACCGCGCGGTTGTGATCGAGACGCAGCATCGCCGTGAAGCGCTCGCGGGGAATGTCCGACGCGTTGTTCATCGCGATCAGGCAGTTGGTGTTCGCGGGGTTGCCGACGACGAGGACTTTCACGTCCGCGGCGGCGTGCTCGTTGAGCGCCCTGCCCTGCACGGTGAAGATCTTGCCGTTCTCGCTGAGCAGCTCGGCACGCTCCATGCCCTTCGTGCGCGGGCGCGAGCCGACGAGCAGGGCGATGTTCACACCGTCGAAGCCATCGGCCGGGTCATCGTGCAGATCGAGCCCGCCGAGCAGCGGAAACGCACAGTCGATCAGCTCCATCGCCACGCCCTCGAGCGCGCCCATCGCCTGCGGAATCTCGAGCAGGCGCAGATCGACAGGCTGTGAGGGACCGAGCAGCTGCCCGCTGGCGATGCGAAAGACAAGGCTGTATCCGATCTGGCCGGCTGCGCCGGTGACCGTAACTCGTACTGGTTTGCTCACGGATTCATCTCCTGGTGGGGTGCTGTGCGGATAAAGGTCGTGCGATCGCCCTGGCGCCGTCTCAGCCGGCGGCGCTCTGCAGGTTCTCGTCGATCGAGGCGAGGAACTCCTCGGTCGTCTGCCAGCTCTGCTCAGGGCCGACGAGCAACGCCAGGTCCTTGGTCATCTTCCCGCTCTCGACGGTCTCGATGCAGACTCGCTCGAGCGTCTCGGCGAACTCGATGACCGCGGGCGTCCCGTCCATGCGCCCGCGCGCCGCGAGCCCGCGCGTCCACGCGAAGATCGAGGCGATCGGGTTGGTCGACGTCGGCTTGCCCTGCTGATGCATTCGGTAGTGACGCGTGACGGTGCCGTGCGCGGCCTCCGCCTCGACGGTTCTGCCGTCGGCGGTCATCAGCACGCTCGTCATCAGCCCGAGCGAGCCGAAGCCCTGCGCGACCGTGTCGGACTGGACGTCGCCGTCGTAGTTCTTGCACGCCCACACATAGCCGCCCTCCCACTTCAGACAGGCGGCGACCATGTCGTCGATCAGGCGGTGTTCATATGTGATCCCGGCCGCCTCGAAATCGCTCTTGAACTCGGATTCGTAGATGTCCTGGAAGATGTCTTTGAAGCGCCCGTCGTAGCGCTTGAGGATCGTGTTCTTGGTCGACAGGTAGACGGGGTAGTTGCGCTCGAGCCCGTAGCGCAGCGAAGCGCGAGCGAAGTCGCGGATCGAGTCGTCGAGGTTGTACATCGCCATCGCGATGCCTCCGCCCGGGAAGTCATAGACGTCGAGCTCGATCGGCTCGCCGCCGTCGGCGGGCGCGTAGGTGAGCGTCAGCTTGCCCTCGCCGGGGATGACTAGGTCGGTCGCGCGGTACTGGTCGCCGAACGCGTGGCGGCCGATCACGATCGGCTTCGTCCAGCCGGGCACGAGGCGGGGGATGTTGGAGATCACGATCGGCTCGCGGAAGATCACACCGCCGAGGATGTTGCGAACCGTGCCGTTCGGCGAGCGGTACATCTCCTTGAGGCCGAACTCCTGCACGCGTGCCTCATCCGGGGTGATCGTCGCGCACTTGACGCCGACGCCGTGGCGCTTGATCGCGTCGGCGGCTTCGACGGTGACGCGATCGTCGGTCGCGTCGCGATGCTCGATGCCGAGGTCGTAGTACTCGAGCTCGATGTCGAGGTAGGGGAGGATCAGCTGCTCCTTGATGAACGACCAGATGATCCTCGTCATCTCGTCGCCGTCCAGCTCTACAACCGGGTTCTTGACGGTGATCTTTGCCATAAGCGGTCCTTGTGGTCGCGTCGGGGCGCCGATGCTATCGCCCGCGTGGCGCCGCCCGCGCCCGGTGGCGGGCGGGAGGATTGCGCGCGGCGGGCGCCGGGTGTGATCGAGGCGCAGGCCGCGCGGCCGCCCGCGCAGCTGTGCTCAGCCGTTCCAGCTGGCCTGCGAGCCGTGCGCGACGAGCAGTTTGGCGTGGCCGCCGGCGAACGGGACGAGCGCGACGCGACCGCTCGAGGGCGCCCCGAACAGCCCGTTTTCGTCGACGAGCAGCGAGCCGCCGTCGCGCGAGATGCCCCCGCCGACGACCGGCTTGCCGCGAACGGTGACGCGGCGCGCGTGGCCGGAGGGAACGCTGAGCGTCCACGCTTCGCTCGTGTCCTCGCCCTCGAACTCCGCGAGCAGCCTGCTGCCGGCGGCGGAGAAGGCGAGCGGGACGAGCCCTGAGAGGAGTGCCGGGACCCTGACGTTCGTGAGCCGACGCGGCGCGCCGCCGGTGGGCGACTGCAGCCAGATCTGGTACACCGGCGCTTCGTCCCGGCCGCGTGAGCGGACGTGGTCATAGGCGATCGCGCGCGCCCCCCAGACCGGGTTGAGCGCGTGCGCATCACTGCCCAGGCGCGTCGATCCGCCACCATGGGGCGCGGTGATGAACAGGCTCGACGGCGCGGACGGGCTGAGCGAGTGCGACAGCGCGAACACGAGCCGGTCACTTCCGTCCGGCGCGAAGCTCGCCCCGGAGACGACTCCTTCGGCGATCGAGGTGACTTCGCCGGTCTGCGTGTCGATCACGACGAGCCCGGAGCCCGAGGCCAGAAACGGAATCACCGTCGAGCGCCGCGCGACCGCGACGTAGCGCGAGTCGGGTGACCAGGCGAGCGGTTCGGCGCTCGCCGTTTCGAGATCGAGATAGTTCGCCACGGGGGTTCCGAGCGCCGAGTAGATGCCAAGTGCCGGGCCACGTTCGCTGTCCGCCGTCGTGCCGGCCAGTGATACAGCGACCGACTGCCCGTTCGGCGCGAGCAGCGGCTGGCTGCCCGGGCCGAGCCGTTTGGCTTCGCCGCCGGTCGCCGACGCGAGCCAGACCTGCGTCGTGGGGGCACTGGCGCTGCCGGCCACGTATGCGATCCGGGTCGGCACGGTTGCCGGGCTGGCGCGCTCAAAGCCCGGGCTGGACACCGTTACCGCGCCGGCGAGCGCCGCAAATGCGAGAAGGACCGCGGGCGCGGCGAGCAGCAGGCTGCCGGCCGCAAGTCCTCTCGGCTTGATTCTGGGGCGCGCGGGCATCTTCAGCGAGCCTACTCTGCTTGACTGTCATGTGATGGCGAGCACCGTGTCGCACACCGCCGGGCAGGACGCACCGTGGCAGACCCACACCGTTTTCAATCAGGCGCCTCCGCTTGACGGTGTGAATGTCTTCTCGAGCAACCTGCCGCTGACCGAAGCCACCGAGCGCGAGGGCGCCGGCTGGGTCGCCGAGCGCGCGGCCGCGCTCGGCGAGCTGATCGGCGGCGAGCCCCAGCAGCAATGGGGACGGCTCGCCAACGAGAACAAGCCGGTGCTGCGCACGCACGACCGCTACGGCAATCGCATCGACGAGGTCGAGTTCCACCCGGCCTGGCACAAACTGATGGCGCTCGGCGTCGAGCACGAGCTGCACTCGCTGCCGTGGACGAGCGAGCAGCCGTTTGCGCACACGGCGCGCGCCGCGATGTACATGACCGCGATGCAGGCCGAGGCCGGCTTCGCCTGCCCGATCACGATGACCTACGCGGTCGTCCCGGCACTGCGCGCCCAGCCCGAGCTCGCCGCCGAGTGGGAGCCGCTGGTGACAGCCGCGAGGTATGACCCGCGCTCGATCCCCGCGGCCGAGAAGGGCGCGGCGATCGCCGGGATGGCGATGACCGAGAAGCAGGGCGGCTCCGACGTGCGCGCCAACACGACCGTCGCGCGCGCGCTGAACGGCGGCGGCGCGGGCGCCGAGTACGAGCTGCTCGGCCACAAGTGGTTCTGCTCGGCGCCGATGTCCGACATCTTCCTCGTGCTCGCGCAGACCGACGACGGGCTCTCCTGCTTCCTGCTGCCGCGAATCCTCGCCGACGGCACGCGCAACGCCTTCCACATCCAGCGGCTGAAGGACAAGCTCGGCAACCACTCCAATGCCTCGTCGGAGATCGAGCTGCACGGGGCGTGGGCGCAGATGGTCGGCGAGCCCGGCCGCGGCGTGCCGACGATTATCGAGATGGTCGGCCACACGCGCCTGGACTGCGTGATCGGCAGCGCCGCCGCGATGCGCGTCGCGGCTGTCAACGCGCTGCACCACACCGCTCACCGCAGCGCCTTCGGCAAGAAGCTGATCGAGCAGCCGCTGATGCGCAACGTGCTCGCCGACCTGTGCCTCGAGTCCGAGGCGACGACCGCGCTTGCGATGCGCCTCGCACGTGCCTACGACGAGGCGCACACCGACGCCCAGGAAGGCGAGGACTCGAGCGACGCGCAGCTGTTCAAGCGGCTCGCGACCGCGGTCGGCAAGTACTGGAGCTGCAAGCGCGTGCCGAACCATGCGTTCGAGGCGCTCGAGTGCCACGGCGGCGCGGGCTACGTCGAGGAGTCGGGGATGCCGCGCCTCTACCGGGAGGCGCCGCTGGCATCGATCTGGGAGGGCTCGGGCAACGTCATGAGCCTCGACGTGCTGCGCGCGCTCACGCGCTCGCCGCGCTCACTCGAGGTGTTCCTCGCCGAGGTCGAAGAGGCCCACGGCGCCGACCGGCGTCTCGACGCGAGCGTCGGCGCGCTGAAGGCGCAGTTCACCGATCCGGAGACGCTCGAGACGCGTGCGCGCCGGGTCGTCGAAGAGATGGCGCTGTGCCTGCAGGGCTCGCTGCTCGTGCGCCATGCGCCGGCGGCCCTCGCCGACGCGTTCTGTGCGTCACGCCTCGCCGACGGCGCCGGCCTGGAGTACGGCACGCTGCCCGCGGGCGTCGACTTCGAGGGCATAATCGCGCGCTCGCAGCCACGCGCCTGACGCGCGCGCTGAGCCCTGATCGCGGCCGGGGCGAGAACTGTGTGGGCCTACCATTGAACAATGCCCACGCGCACGAACTTCCAGCTTGCACGCGTCTTCGGGATTCGCGTCGGCGTCAGCGCGAGCTGGTTCGTCGTGCTGTTCTTCCTGATCTACTGGCTCTCTCAGGAATACTTCCCGATGCTGATCGGCGGCTCCAGCAGCACTGACTTCGCCGTCGCCGTCGCCGGCGCCTTCGGCTACTTCGCCTCGCTGATCCTGCACGAGCTCGGGCACGCACTCGTCGCGCGCCGGCTCGGCATCCCGATAGCGGGCATCGACCTGTGGTTCTTCGGCGGCCTGTCGCAGATGCGTCGCGAGCCGCAGACCGCGGGCGAGGAGTTCAAGATCGCGGTGGCCGGCCCGGCGGTGACGCTCGCGCTGTTCGTGCTCTGCCTGCTCGCGTGGGCAGCGCTCGCGAGCGGCGGCAGCTTCACCGATGTCGCGCTGCCCCGCGAAGGCTTCACGACCACGCCCGCGCTCGCGCTGATCGGCTGGCTCGGCTTCATCAACGCGCTGCTGTTCGTGTTCAACATCATCCCTGCGTTCCCGCTCGACGGCGGGCGCATCGCGCGCGCGGCGATCTGGTGGCGCACGAAGGACCGCAACCGCGCGACGCAGGGAGCCGGCCGCTCCGGGCAGGCGTTCGCGATCGTCCTCGGCGTGCTCGGCGCGCTGACGTTCGCGACCGAAGGAGCGTTCATCGGCGGCGTCACGATGCTGCTCGCGTTCATGCTCTACCAGGCCGCCAGCGCGGCCGTCGTGCAGGGAGCGCTGGGCCGGCGCATCCAGCACATCACCGTCGCCGACATCATGGACCGCGAGCCGGTGACGATCGCAGCGGATGTGACGCTGCTCGACGCGCGGGAGGAGTTCTTCCAGCGCTACGCCCGGCAGTGGTTCGCGGTCGTCGACCCGACGCGGCACTTCCTCGGCGTCGTGCGCCAGCAGCGCGTCGAGAGCGAGATCGCGGCCGGGCGCCCGGCGCTGCCGGTGCTCGACGTGCTCGAGGAGGACCTGCCGGTGCGCATCGGCGGCGAGGCGCCGCTCGAATCGCTGCTCAGCGCGGAGGGCATCGGGCGCCTGGGAGCGATGGTCGCGGTCGACAGCGACGGCGTGCTGCAGGGCGTGGTCACGCTCGCGCAGGTGCGCAACGCACTGCGCCCCGCGAGCTGAGCGCGGGATCGCGCCCGCCGACCGGTGGCTCGCACAGGCTCGCCACGCCGCTCGCGCCGAAGCGAGGCTGAGCACGCGCGCGTTATAGAGTGCCGCACGCAGCGCCCTCGTTTCCCCCAAATCGACCCCAGGGAGCCATGCCAGCACACGACGTCTTGATCATCGGCGCCGGCCTCGCAGGCCAGCGCGCGGCGCTCGCCGCGGCGGAAACGGGCGCCACCGTCGCGATCATGAGCAAGGTCCACCCCGTGCGCTCGCACTCGGTGGCCGCCGCCGGCGGCATCAACGCGGCGATCAGCGTCGATGACGACTGGCGCTCGCACGCCTACGACACGGTCAAGGGCTCGGACTTCCTCGGCGACCAGGACGCGATCGAGATCATGTGCTCGGAGGCCCCGCAAGAGGTGATGCACCTCGAGCACATGGGCGTCACCTTCCACCGCAACGACAAGGGCGAGATGGACCTGCGCGCATTCGGCGGCGCGTCGATGAAGCGCACCGCGTACGTCGCCGACATCACCGGCCAGGCGCTGCTGCACGTGCTCTACGAGCAGCTGATGAAGCATCACGAAACGGTCGAGCGCTTCGAGGAGTGGTTCACGACATCGCTGCTGAAGGACGAGGCGGGCGCCTGCTGCGGCGTGATCGCGCGCGAGGTGCGCAGCGGCAGGATGGAAGCGTTCACGGCCAAGAACGTGATCATCGCCTGCGGCGGCGCGGGCCAGGCATACAAGCCGACGACCAACGGCCTGATCGTCACCGGCGACGGGATCGCGATGGCCTACCGCGCGGGCGCGCCGCTGATGGACATGGAGATGGTCCAGTACCACCCGACGTGCCTGGTCGAGACCGGCATCCTGATCACCGAGGGCGCGCGCGGAGAGGGCGCGCACCTGCTGAACGCGAACGGCGAACGCTTCATGGAGAAATCCGCGCCGAACAAGATGGAGCTCGCCTCTCGCGACGTTGTCTCGCGGGCCGAGCAGATCGAGATCAACGAGGGCCGCGGCGTCGGCCCCGGCGGCTCCGGGATCCTGCTCGACGTGACCGTCGTGCCGCGCAGGCGCACGCTCGAGGCGCTGCGCGAGATCGTCAACCTCGGGCGCGACTTCGCCGGCGTCGACATCACCCGCGAACCGATCATGATCCGCCCGGGCCAGCACTACATCATGGGCGGCGTCAAGACGGACGTCGACGGGCGCACGCCGATCGAGGGGCTCTACGCCGCCGGCGAGGTCGCCTGCGTGTCCGTCCACGGCGGCAACCGGCTCGGCGCGAACTCGCTGCTGGACACGCTGATCTTCGGCCGCCGCTCAGGCGAACACGCGGCCGCGCGCGCCGCGAGCATGGGCCCGCCGAAGCCGGACACCCGCGCGGCGCTGGGCGCGGACATCGCCGAGCTCGACTCGATCATCGCGCGCCCGCGCGACGGCCGACGGGTCTCGGAGATCAAGAACGAGCTCGGCGAGCTGATGAACAAGGCGGCCGCCGTGTTCCGTGACGAGGCCGGCCTGCAGGGGGCGCTGGAGACGATCGGGCGGCTCAAAGAGGAGGCCGGCAAGGCCTGGATCGACGACCGCGGGACCGTCTTCAACCAGGACGTCCTCGGAGCGATCGAGCTCGGCTTCATGGTCGACTGCGCCGAGGCGACAGTCGTCGGCGCGATCGAGCGCAAGGAGTCGCGCGGGGCGCAGTTCCGCACCGACTACCCCGATCGCAACGACGAGGAGTGGCTCAAGCACATCGATATCTCGCTGCAGGACGGCAGCCCGAATGTCAGCTACTCGCCGGTCACGATCACCCAATGGCAGCCGGAGGAGCGGAAATACTGATGATCCCCTCACCGCGACCGCGTCCGGTCCCCAACCCGACAGAGCAGGAGCGCAGCTGATGGCTGAAGCGCACGACCGCCCGCCCGAGCAGTTCACCCTGAAGATGCGCCGCTACGACCCCGAGTCGGGCGAGGCGCCGTACTGGGATGAGCACACGATCGAGCTCGAGCCGCACCGCTCGGTGCTCGAGGGGATCCTGCAGGCGCGCGACCGCTTCGACGGCTCGATCGCGATCCGCTGCTCGTGCCGGCAGGCGATCTGCGGCTCGTGCGGGATCCGCGTCAACGGCGAACCCGCGCTCGCCTGCCACACACATCTCGACGCCGCCAAGCGCGGCGCGAGGGACGGCGTGATCGAGATCGAACCGATGGGCAACATGCCGGTGCTGAAGGACCTGATCGTCGACATGGACGCGGTGCACTGGAAGAAGATCCAGCGCGTCACGCCGTGGCTGCTCGCCAAGCAGCCGGTGCCCGAGCGCGAGTACCTCGTGCCGAAAGAGTCGATGGTCGACGTCACCCAGTCGATGGCCTGCATCCAGTGCGGCGCGTGCGTCTCGGACTGCCTGGCGATGGAGGTCGACCCCGGCTTCATCGGCCCGGCCGCGCTCGCGAAGGCCTACCGCTTCGTCGGCGACCCGCGCGACGATCAGCAGCGCGAGCGCCTCAACGACCTCGCTCAGGACCCGCAGGGTATCTTCGACTGCACCCACTGCTTCAAGTGCGTCGAGGCGTGTCCGAAGGGCGTCAACCCGATGGGGCAGATCATGCGCCTGCGGCGGATCGCGATCAGCGACCAGCACATCGTCGACAGGAACAACGGCGAGCGCCACGAGGCGGCGTTCACGGGGCTGATCAAGGACAACGGCCTGCTGTGGGAGGCCGAGCTGCTGCCGCGCTCTTACGGCGGCAACTCGTGGTTCGGCAAACTTCACCCGGCGGCCGGCAAAGAGCTGCTCAGCTCGCTGCCGGCGATCTTGAAGTCGCTGCTGCGCGGCAAGGTCACGCCGATGGGCGCGCTCAAACCGCACAAGCTCGCGAGCAGCGACCTCAAGAGCGTGCAGGCGATCTACGAGAAGATCGAGAGCCGCGAGCAGCGCTACGAACTGAACCTGTACATCGCCGGCGAGGACGAGGCCCTCGCCGAGGGGCAGTCGCCGGGCGAGGAGCTCGCCGCCGGCGTGGCGGCGGCGCCGGGCGGGAAGGCAGTGGAGAGTGGCGGCGCGGAGGCGACGGACACGCCTGCCGAGATGAGCACCGACGACGGAGGAGTGAGCTGATGAAGGTCGCCTACTGGCCCGGCTGCGTAAGCCGCGGTTTCACGCCCGAGCTGCACGGCTCGATGGCGCAGGTCGCGCCGCTGCTCGACATCGAGCTGGTCGAGCTCGACCGCGCCTGCTGCACCGGTGCCGGCGTGATCGCCGAGCACAACCAGGAGCTCGCGGACACGCTCAACGCGCGCACGTTCGCGCTCGCCCAGCAGGTCGACGGCGCAGCGATGATGATGAACATCTGCTCGACCTGCCAGGGCGCGCAGAGCGAGTGCCAGGAGCGCCTGGACGCGAACGCGGAGTACCGCGAGCACGTCAACAGCACGCTCGCGAGCGAGGGGCTGACATATGAGAAGGGACTGACCAACAAGAACTTCCTGTGGCTGCTCGTCGAGGAGATCGGCCTCGAGAAGCTCGGCTCGCTCGTCAAGCGGCCGCTCACGAACCTCAGGGTCGGCCCGTTCTACGGCTGCTACATCGTGCGCCCACGGGAGCGCCTCGGCATCGACGAGGAGCACCCCCGCGACCACTACCTCGACCGTGTGATCGAGGCGCTCGGCGGCACCGTGATCGAGTACGCCGGGATGCGCAAGTGCTGCGGCTTCCCGATCATCACGATGAACAAGGAGGCCTCGCTCAAGCAGGCCGGACGTCACCTCGGCGACGCCGTCGACGCCGACGCCGACTGCCTGGTCACGCCCTGCCCGCTCTGCCACCTGAACCTCGACCTGCAGCAGCCGCTCGCCGAGAAAGTCGTCGGACGCCAGCTCCAGATGCCGGTGCTGCACCTGCCGCAGCTCGTCGGCCTCGCGCTCGGGCTCGAGCCGAAGGAGCTCGGCCTCAGCCGTCACGTGGTGCGCCCGACCTCGGTGATCGACTGGACGACCTCGGTGGTGGGCGCGGCGGCCTGACGCCGTGCGCATCCTCACCGTCGTCGGCAACCGCCCGCAGTTCATCAAGGCCGCCGCGGTCTCGGGGCCGCTGCGCGAGCGCCACGAGGAGCTCCTCGTGCACACCGGCCAGCACTACGACGACTCGCTCTCGAGCGTGTTCTTCGCCGAGCTCGGCCTCGCGCGCCCCGATCGCGAGCTCGCGATCGGCGGCGCCAGCAACACCTCCCAGACCGCGCGCATGCTGGCGGCGCTCGAGCCGCTGCTCGCCGAGCTCGAGCCGGACGCGGTGCTCGTCTACGGCGACACCAACTCGACGCTCGCGGGCGCGCTCGCGGCGGCCCAGGCCGGCATCCCGGTCGCCCACGTCGAGGCGGGCATGCGCTCGTTCGACCGGCGCATGCCCGAGGAGCTCAACCGCGTCCTCACCGACCACCTCAGCGAGCTGCTGATGTGCTCCTCGACGACCGCCGCGGCGAACCTGCGCGCCGAGTCGATCGCGGGCCGGATCGAGGTCGTCGGCGATGTGATGGTCGACGTCGCCGCGCGCTGGCAACCGAGCGCCCGGGCCGACATCGGCGCCGTGAGCGCCCACGGGCTGACGCCCGGCGGCTACCTGCTGCTGACGGCCCATCGCGCCGGCAACGTCGATGATCCCGAGCGTCTGCGCGCGCTCGTCGACCTGATTGCGGCGATGCCCGCACCGGTGCTGTTCGCGCTGCATCCGCGCACACGCGCGCGCCTGGTCGAGGGCGGCCTGCTGGAGTCGCTGACGGCGATCGCGGGGCTGACGCTGACCGCGCCGCTCGGCTACATCGAGTTCAGCGCGCTCGTCTGCCATGCCCGCGCCGTGCTGACCGACTCCGGCGGCGTCCAGAAGGAGGCGTACCTTGCCGGGGTGCCCTGCGTGACCCTGCGAGCGAACACCGAGTGGGTCGAGACGGTGCAGAGCGGCTGGAACACGCTCGTCGACCTCGACGCGGCAGCGGCGCTCGCGGCGCTCGAGCAAACGGCGCCGGCCGAGCATCCTGACCTCTACGGCGACGGCCATGCGGCAGCGCGCTGTGTCGAGGCGATCGGCACGCTCGCCACCTCCGCACCGGGGTGGAGCGCATGAGCACCGAGCCGGCAGCGGTCCGCGTCGGCGTCGTCGGCCTCGGCTACTGGGGGCCGAACCTCGCGCGCAACCTCGGCGCGATCCCCGGCTGCGAGCTTGCGTGGCTGTGCGACGCCTCCGCCGACGCCCGCTCCAAGCTGCAGGCCTCCTTCCCGCACGCGCGCGCGACGCCCGACATCGGCGAGCTGCTCGATGACCGCGAGCTCGACGCGATCGTGCTCGCGACGCCGGTTCCGACACACGCCGAGCTCGCCGTCGCGGTGGTGGAGGCGGGCAAGCACTGCTTCGTCGAGAAGCCGCTTGCGACGACCGCTGCCGACGCCGAACGCGCGGTCGCGGCCGCCGCCGATGCCGGGCGGATCCTGATGGTCGGGCATCTGCTCGAGTACCACCCGGCGGTCGTGCGCCTGAAGGAGCTGATCGACGGGGACGAGCTCGGCGGACTGTTCTACATGTACGGCAACCGCCTCAACCTCGGGCAGCTGCGCGCCGATGAGAACGCGCTCTGGAGCCTCGGCGCGCACGACGTCTCGGTCGCGCTGCACCTGATCGGCGAAGAGCCCGTCGAGTGCCTCGCGCACGGCGCCTCATATGTGCGCACCGGCGTCCAGGACGTCGTCTTCTGCTACCTGCGCTTCCCGTCGGGGACCGTCGCGCACCTGCACCTGTCGTGGCTCGACCCGCACAAGGAGCGGCGCATCACGGTCGTCGGCTCGCGCCGCATGGCGACATTCGACGACATGCTGATCGAGGGCAAGCTGACGATCTACGACAAGGGCTTCGACGAGGACACACGCTCCTGGGGCGAGTATCTGACGCGCTCGGGCGACACCTTCTCGCCGCGCATCGCCAACCTCGAGCCGCTGCGCATCGAGTGCGAGCACTTCATCGACTGCATCCGCACCGGGGCGAGGCCGCGCTCGGACGGCGAGAGCGGCCTGCGCGTCGTGCGCGTGCTCGAGCAGCTGCAAGAGGCGCTCGAGCGCTGACGCGCTACGCCGCGCTGGCGCGACGGCGCTCGACGCCGTCGGCGTGGCGGCGGCGACTGACGTGGCGGCGATCAGCCCGCAGCACGGGGCCGATATCGCCGCCGACGAGGCGCAGCACGTACGCATCGCGGGTTGTGCTGAAGCGCAGCAGCGGGCGCAGCAGCATCAGCCAGTGACGGGCGACATATCGGCGGGGACGTCTAACGGCTCGCATGTCCAATCATCCTTGAAGGTGGTCAAACGTGGGGATGCCTTGCGATTGTTGCACATCCCGCCGCGCACGCAGCTAGGAGACCGGGCGCGCGCGGAACGGCTCTTCGACGCTCACCGTGCCCTCGCCGGAGAGCTCGAAAGCGCTGTGCAGCGCCTGCACCGCGAGCTCGACGCTGTCCTGGTCGATCACACAGGAGATCTTGATAGGGGAGGTCGAGATCATGTCGATGTTGACGCCTTCGCGCGCGAGCACGCCGAACACCTTCGCCGCGACGCCCGGATGCGAGCGCATGCCGGCGCCGACGATCGAGACCTTGCCCATCTGCTCGTGCGTCGCGAGCTCCGCGAACGCCTCGCCCGTCAGCGGCTCCAGCGACGCGGTCGCGACGCGCAGGTCATCGCGCGGCACCGTGAAGGAGATCTCGGCGCGCCCGCCCGCCGCGACCGGCTCGTTCTGGACGATCATGTCGACGTTGACGTTCGCCTGCGCGAGCGCCTCGAAGATGCGCGCCGCCGCGCCGGGAGTGTCGGGGACGCCCGTCAGCGTGATCCGGGCCTCCTGCTCTGAGTGCGTGACCGCGGTGATCAGTGGCTGCTCCATCGTCTCTCCTTCCGCCAGCACAACCGTGCCCGGCGCCTGTTCGAACGAGGAGCGGCAGTGAATCCGCACCCCATGATTGCGTGCGTACTCGACCGAGCGCAGCTGCAGCACGCCTGCCCCCGACGCGGCCATCTCGAGCATCTCCTCGAAGGAGACCTGCTCGAGCTTGCGCGCATCGGGAACGATCCGCGGGTCGGCCGAGTAGACGCCGGCGACGTCGGTGTAGATCTCGCAGACCTCCGCGTCGAGCGCCGCCGCGACCGCGACCGCGCTCGTGTCAGAGCCGCCGCGACCGAGCGTCGTGACGTTGCGCGCGCTGCTGGAGACGCCCTGGAAGCCGGCGACGAGCACGATGTTGTCCTCGGCGAGCGCCGCATGGATGCGGTCGGCGCGCACATCGACGATCAGCGCCTTGGTGTGCGACTCGTCGGTCACGATCCCCGCCTGGGAGCCCGTCAGCGAGATCGCGCGGTGGCCGAGGTCGTTGATCGCCATCGCGCACAGCGCGCACGAGATCCGCTCGCCGGTCGAGAGCAGCATGTCCATCTCGCGCGGGTCGGGCAGCGCCGAGACCTCCTCGGCCATCGCGATCAGCTCGTCGGTCGTCTTGCCGCGCGCGGACAGCACCGCGACGACGCGGTGGCCCTGTTCGCGCTTCTCGACGATCCGCCGCGCCGCGCGCTTGATGCGCTCGGCGTCGGCGACCGAGGTGCCGCCGAACTTCATCACGATCACGCTTGACATCAACCGCAGGATATTCGCCCGCGCGCGGCGGGCCGGCGAGACCCCCGAGCGGGGCGGCGGCGATCGTGCCTAGACCGTGCGCCGGCCGGCGAAGGCCTTGCCGAGCGTGACCTCGTCGGCGTACTCCAGGTCCGAGCCGACGGGCAGGCCGCTCGCCAGGCGCGTGAGCGTGACCGCGGGCGCGCGGGCGCGCAGTTCCTCGGCGATGTGCAGCGCGGTCGCCTCGCCGGTCGTCGTCGGGTTCGTCGCGAGCACCACTTCCCGGACCGGGGTCGCGGCGGTGGCGATGCGCGTCAGCAGCTCGGCGATCTTCAAGTCCTCCGGGTCGACGCCGTCGATCGGCGAGAGCGCCCCGCCGAGCACGTGGTAGACGCCGTGGTACTCGTGCGTGCGCTCCATCGGGATCACGTCGCTGGGCTCCTCGACGACGCAGATCAGCCCGTGATCGCGGCGGCTGTCCTGACAGATGCGGCAGCGTGGTTCGTCGGTGAGGTTGAAGCACAGCTCACACAGCCCGATCTTCTCCTTGACCTCGCGGATCGCGTCCGCAAGCGCGGTGGCGTCGCCGACCGGGGCACGCAGGATGTGAAAGGCCAGCCGTTGCGCCGTGCGATTGCCGACGCCGGGCAGCTTCGAGAGCTCGGTGACGAGCCGCTGTACGGGCGGCGCGTAGGAGGTGCTCACAGGCCCGGCAGACCGAGCCCGCCGAGGCTCCCGAGGTCGAGGCCGGCGGTCGCGCCGCCCATCTTGCTCTCGGCGAGCTCCTGGGCCATGCGCAGCGCCTCGTTGACGGCCGCGAGCACCATGTCGCCGAGAATCTCGACGTCCTCGGGGTCGACCGCCGCCGGGTCGATTCTGACCTCGCGCACCTCGAGGTCGCCGCTGATCTTGACGGCCACCATGCCGCCGCCGCTGGAAGCCTCGACGAGCTCGTGCTTGAGCTCCTCCTGGGCGAGCTCCATGTCCTTCTGCATCTGCTGGACCTGCTGCATCATCTGCTGCACGTTCGGCATCCCCTGCTGCTTGGGCATGCGCTGTTGTTTGGGCATCCGCTGCTGCTTTGCCATCACGCGCCTTTCTCGTTGCTGGTAACGGCCTCGACGTCACGCTCGAGGTCCTGCACCGGAGCTTCCGCCTGGGCGGAGGGGGGATCGCTGTCTGCCGGACCCCGCACGACCTCCTCCGCGTCGAACTCCTCGATGAAGCGCCGCAGCCAATCCTCCTCGGAGCTGTCCTCGGGCTGCGGGCGGCCGTCCGCGTCGAGCGTCTCGCGCAGCTCGTACGACAGGCGCCAGCGCTGCGTCGTCAGCGAGCGCAGGGCCTCGCCGACCGCCATCCGGTTCGCCGGGTCCTCGGCCTTCTTCTTGAGGAACTGCGCTGTCGATGCGAACGCGAGCGTGAGGTCCTCGCCATCGACCGCCGCGGGCCGCGCTTCCGCGATCAGCGCGCCGAGCAGCGCGTGCTCGGCGCGCACCATCTCGACGACCGCCGGCCACAGCGAGAGCATCGCATCGAGGTCCACGACGGCCGGCACGACCGCCTCCGGCGGGGGCGGCTGCGCGGCTGCGCCGGCGGGCTCCGGGACGGCCGGCGCGGCGCTCGCCGGCTGCTCGGCGCTCGCCGCCACGATCACCGCGGGTTGCGCGTCCGCCGGCGGCGCGGGCGCGATCACAGCAGTCTGCGCGTCCGCCGGCGGCGCGGGCGAGGGCGACGCGGAAGCCGGCGACGCTGTTGGCGGCAGCGTCGCGCGTGCGCCCTCGAGCCGCTCGATGCGGGCGAGCAGCGCGCGCGCCGAGCCATCGACCTCGGGCCGCGCCGCCTTGACGAGCGCGAGCTCGAGGCGCGTGCGTGCATCCGCGCCCGCGCGCACCGCCTCCATCGCCTCGCCCAGCAGCTCGAGCAGGCGCACCACGAGCGCGTGCTCGACGTTCGCCGCCTGCGCCGCGAGTGCGGCGTCGGCCTCGGGCGTGAGCGACAGCTCGCCCGGCACCTCGCCGAGCGTCTGCACGACCAGCAGCTCGCGCGCCCGGACCTCGAGATCGGATGCGAACGAGGCCGCATCGCGGCCCTGCTCGACACACTCCTCGAGCGCGCGCAGCGCGCGCGCGGCGTCGCCGGCGGCGACCGCCGCGACGGTCTCTTCGAGCAGCCTCGCGTCGGCGACGCCGAGCACCGCGAGCACGTCCTCGAGCGCGATCTGGGCGCCGCTGTAGGTGACGAGCTGCTCGAGCGTGCCGAGCGCGTCGCGGAAGCTGCCGGTCGCCGAGCGCGCGAGCGCGGCGACGGCCGGCGCCGGGATCTCGATCGACTCGGCCTGCGCGGTGCGGCGCACGACGCTTGCGATCTGCTCGACGGTCGGGCGATGGAAGTCGAAGCGGTGGCAGCGGTCGACGACCGTCGGCGGCACCTTGTTGGCCTCGGTTGTCGCGAGCACGAACACGGTGTTCGGCGGCGGCTCCTCGAGCGTCTTCAGAAACGCGTTCCAGGCGGCGGTCGAGAGCATGTGCGCCTCATCGAGGATGTAGATCTTGCGCCGCCCGCTGACCGGCGCGTAGGCGACGCTCTCACGCAGTTCGCGGATGTCATCGACGGAGTTGTTCGACGCGGCGTCCATCTCGATCACGTCGAGCGAGGTCGCGCTCGCGATCGAGCGGCACGATTCGCACTGGCCGCACGGCTCGATCGTCGGCCCCCGCTCGCAGTTCAGGCAGGCGGCGAGGATCTTCGCCATCGAGGTCTTGCCGGTGCCGCGCGAGCCGACGAACAGGTAGGCATGGTGGACCTTTCCCCGCTCGACCGCGTTGCGCAGCGTGCGCACGACCGGCTCCTGCCCGACGACGTCGGCGAACGTGCGGGGGCGGTGCCGACGGTACAGCGACCGCTGCTGTTCCTGTGGCTGCTCCTCTAGCGACACCGTTCGCGTGAGTCTATCCACGCCTGCTCGTGCCGCCCGGGCCCGGCGAGCCGGGGCCGAGGGACCGCGCGAGCGGGTAGCGTCCGCGCACATGACCGCCTCGATCAGGCGCAACGCCTGGCGCCTCTCCGCGCTCCCCGCGATCATCCTCGGCGCGGTGCTGCTGCGCGTGATCAGCGGCGTCGGCTTCGCCAACTACGACACGCTCTACGCACTCGCCTGGGGCGGGCAGCTCTCGCGCGGGGCGCTGCCCGCGTACGACGTCGCGGTCGCCCCCACGCCTCATCCGCTGCTCGAGCTGCTCGGCCTCGTGCTCGCGCCGCTCGGCCCGCGCGCGGTCGAGGACGTCACGGTCGCACTCGGCTTCATCGCACTGTCGGCATGCGGTTGGGTCCTCTACCGGCTCGGCGGCGAATGGTTCGGTCGCGCCGCCGGAGCGCTCGCGGCGCTGATCTTCCTGACCCGCGTCCCGGTGCTCTCCTACGGCGTGCGCGCGTACGTTGACATCCCCTATCTGCTGCTCGTGCTCGGCGCGCTGCTCGTGGAGACGCAGAGCCGCAGGCGCAACGATCGGCCGGCGCCGGTGCCGGTGCTCGTGCTGCTCGCGCTGGCCGGCCTGCTGCGCCCGGAGGCGTGGGCGTTCTCGGCGCTCTACTGGCTGTATGTGATCGACCCCCTGCCACTCGTGAAGGCGGATGAGTCCGGGGCACGCCCTCCCCGCTGGCGCCGACCGCGGGGCGAGCTCGGCGGCCGCACGCTGCTGAAGCTGACACTGCTCGCGACGGCCGCGCCGCTCGTGTGGCTGCTCAGCGACCTGCTGGTAACCGGCCAGCCACTGTGGTCGCTGACGCACACCGAGCATACGGCGAGCACGCTCGACCGCGTCACCGGCATCACCAACGTGCCCGAGTACATCCCGCGGCGGATCGGCGAGGTCCTGCAACCCGCGGTGCTGCTCGGCGCGGCGCTCGGCGGCGTGCTGTCGCTTTTGTGGCTGCGCCGCCGCGCGCTCCCCGGCGCCGTCGTCGGCCTGATCGCGGTCGGCGTATTCGCGCTGTTTGCGGCGGTCGGGCTGCCGATCAACACGCGCTACGCGTTCGGAGCCGCTGCGATCCTGTGCCTGTTCTGCGGCGCCGGCGCATTCGGCTGGACACGCCTGGAGCACGGCGATCCGCGCCGGCGCTGGTGGATGGCCGGGGGCGCGCTGGTGCTGCTCGCACTACTCGTGTCGGCGCCCTCGCAGTACCACACGGCCCATCGCGAACTCGACAAACTGGCTCGCCAGCAGCAGATCGAAGGTGACCTGCTCGCGCTCGTCGACGACCACGCGATCAACCTGCGGTGCGGGCCCGTGGGCGTCCCCAACCACGCGCCGATCCCGCTGCTCGCGTTGTATCTGAAGACGAGTCCGCGCAACGTCATAAGCGCACAGGTCGGCCACATCGAATCGGGCGTCTATGTCGATCCGGCGAGCAGGGCGGTCGAAGAAGACTATGTCCTCGACCCCCACGATCCGCACGCCGCGGTCAGCGTTCCCCCCGGCTTCACCGAGGCGAGCACGAACCGCTCGTGGCTGATCTTCAAGCGCTGCTGAGAGCGCTTCATGGACCGTGCACCCCGCGTCGAGATCCCGGGCATCCGGCGCCGATCGACACCCGCGACTCCGATTCGGGAGCTCCCGCTGCGCCTGTCGGTGATCACTTAAGGCTGCTTCCTTCCGGACCTGACCTGGTTCGCAAGCCGACACCGCGCGGGACCCGAACCATCGACGCCCCGAGCGACGGAGCGACCGGAGCCGAAACCCCTCGGAAGGGAATTCAGCCCCGCTAGAGCGGATTGCGGATACAGGGCACCGCTACCTCCCCGCCTAGCACGGTCCGCCCGTGATCCTAGCGGCGTACGGCCGATCGCGATCCGCGACGAGCTCGGTGCGCCGATCGAGAGCGGGCGCGCGGGTGTGCAGGGCGCACATGTGCCCGCCAAGTTCGTTAGGCTCCGCGACCGTGACTAACTCCAACGCCTCACTCTCCAACATTCGCTCGCGCGCCGCCGTCGCCCTCGCCGCCGTCGGCGCCGCGGTGCTGATCGCCGGCTGCGGCTCCTCGGGCAGCACCAGCACGATCACGGTCGGCAACGAGAACAGCGCCGACGACGCGCTGATCAAGGGCGGCGAAACGAAAACCGCGACGACGCCCACCGTCGGCCCGCTCGCGACCGAGCCGACGGTCGCTTCGCACAGCGGCCCGGCGCCCACGAAGTTGGAGACGAAGGATCTGATCGTCGGCACCGGCAAGGAAGCCAAGACGGGCGACACCGTCACCGTCAACTACGTCGGCGCGCTCTACAACGGCGGCAAGGTCTTCGACGCGTCATGGAAGCGCAAGGAACCCTTCACCTTCACGCTCGGCAAGGGCCAGGTCATCGCCGGCTGGGAACAGGGCGTCCCCGGTATGAGGGTCGGTGGGCGACGTGAACTGATCGTGCCCTCCTCGCTCGGCTACGGCGCGACCGGCTCGCCGCCGTCGATCCCCCCGAACGCGCCGCTCGTGTTCGTGATCGATCTGCTCGGAACCTAGGACCTGCGAGAGCGCCTTGCGAGGCGCCCGCGGACACCGGACCAGCGCCCGCCGCGCGGCGCTGCTGATGCTCGGCACGCTCGCGCTGGCGCTCGCCGGCTGCGGCGACGGCAACACGACGACCCCGGCGGCGCTGCGGCTGGAGCGCGAAGACCTCCTCGCGGTGGCGCGCGGGCTGAGCAGCGCGCGGCCCTCGGTCGAGCGCGAGGTCGCGGCCGCCAAAGCCGCCTGGCCGCTGATCGCCAACGGCCTCCCGGCCGACACCAACGCGATCCCGCGGGCGCCGATCGCCGCGGCGGGCGCGGCGGCCGCCGCGATCGCCTCGCCGCCGGTCTTCGCCGAAGCCAACGCGGTCACGCTGACGGGGACGGGCGCCAAGCTGGCCGGCATGTTCGACAGCTTCAGTGGCCTTTCCGAGCGCGGCTGGGGGCTGACCGGCGCCGCGATCAGGGAGATCGAACACGGCACGCCCGCGTCCGCCCGCTTTGCCCGCGAAAATGTCGGCCTGTACATCGAGAGCATCTACGACGGGCACTTCATCCTCGCCAAGGTGGGCGAGCAGCTGCTCGACGGCTATCGCACGCTCGGCGGCCCGGTCGCGTTCGGTGCGGCGCTTACGCAGAGCGAAGTCGACATGCTCGCCGACGCCTACTCCGAAGCGAGCGACCGTCTGCATCCGCACGTCGGCGTGCGCGTCGGATCGTGAGCGCGTTCGCGACAGCCGGCGCCGGCTTTCTGCTCGCGGTCCTGTGGTTCGACCTGATGTTCGACGTCCAGGTCAAAGGCCGGCGCGATCGCGAGCTGCCCGAGGACGTGCTCGCCTCGATCGCCGGCTACTACCGCCGCGTGACGACAGCAGCTCGGCCGATGAACCGCCTGATCGCCGCGGTGATGCTCGCGACGCTGGCCGCGCTCGTGCTCGAGGCCACATCCGGGGACGCGCCGCGGGCGGTCGCGCTCGTCTCGGTCGCGCTCGCGCTCGCGCCGATCGCGCTCGCCGGCATGCGCACCGTGCCGAGCGCTGTGCGCCTCGGCACACGCGCCGACACGACCGCCGCGCAGAGCGCGCTCGCGCGCTCGATCTGCCGCCAGCACGTGTTCTGCGCCGCTTCGATCACAGCGCTGCTTGCCGTGCAGCTGGCCTTCGCCTGAGCGCGCGGCCGAATAGACTTGCGCTCTTGGGCGCGTAGCTCAGTGGGAGAGCGCTCGCTTCACACGCGAGAGGTCGCAGGTTCGAAACCCGCCGCGCCCATTGACCTGGCGACGGTTCGCGCCCGTCCGGCCAGGGGGGCGGTCGACCGCGCTCACGAGTGGTGGAGTCCGACGGTGCCGCCTGCGGCGGGATGAGCGGCCCTCGACTACATGGGCTGTCCGGAGCGAGTCAGCAGCTGCTCGACCTCCGCGCGTCGGGTGCTCGACAGCAGCGGCCAGCCGGGCTCGTACCCGAAGACCTCGATCAGCGGGGCGGAGCCGTAGCGCTCGGTGACGATTTCGATGTGCTCCGGTGTCACCAGCGCGGGGTGCTGCACGCCGCAGGAGCGGGCCAGGGCGAGGAGCTCCGCTCGCAGAGCGACGAGGTAGTTGGCCACCCGATTTGAGTTGAGCTCCGGATCAAGCCCGTGCATGAGCCAGCGCGACTGGGTTGCCACGCCGGTGGGGCAGCGACCCGTGTGGCAGCGCTGCGCCTGAATGCAGCCGATCGCAAGCATCGCCTCCCGGCCCACGTTCACCAGATCGCAGCCCAGCGCGAAGGCGAACAGCGCAGAGTCCGGAAATCCCAGCCGGCCTGAGCCGATGAACACAACCTCCTCGGCCAGCCCGGCGCGCGCAAAGGTGCCATAGACCCGGGCGAAGCCCAGCTTGAACGGCAGTGCGACGTGGTCGGCGAACGAGAGCGGCGCGGCGCCCGTCCCACCCTCGCCGCCGTCGACCGTGATGAAGTCCGGTCCGCCGCCTGTGACCGCCATGCGCTCCGCGAGCGTCCGCCAGAAGCCGCTCTCGCCGACAGCTGACTTGATGCCGACGGGCAGCCCGGTGTCCTGCGCGATCAGCTCTACGAACTCGATCAGCCCGTCGACGTCGGCGAACGCCGTGTGCGCGGGCGGGCTCACACAGTCCTCGCCGACGGGCACGCAGCGGATGGCCGCTATCTCCGGCGTCACCTTCACCCCGGGGAGCAGTCCGCCAAGGCCGGGCTTGGCCCCCTGTGAGAGCTTGACCTCGATCGCGCGCACGGGCGCCCGCCCGAGGTGCTCGCGCAGCTGCTCGAGACTGAAGCGGCCGTGCGAGTCGCGGCAGCCGAAATATCCGGTGCCGATCTGCAGGACGAGCTCCCCGCCGTGACGGTGCGCGCTCGCGAGGCCGCCCTCGCCGGTGTTGTGCAGGCAGCCGGCGAGCTGCGCTCCGCGGTTGAGGGCCTCGATCGCGACCGGTGAGAGCGAGCCGTAGCTCATGCCGGACAGGTTGACCAGCGACGCCGGGCGAAACGCATGACGCCGTCGATGGCCGGCGCCGAGGACCTTGCCGGCCGGAGCTCCATAGAGCGGAGGGCCGGCGGGCTCACCGGGCGCGGGCGCGGGCGCGGGGAACGGCGAATGCTTGATGATGAGCAGGCTCTCGACGGCCTCCATCTCATCGTCGGTTCCGAACCCGAACACGTTCGGCCTGCCCTCCGAGGACGCTTGGATCCAGCGCCGCTGATCGCGCGAGAACGGGCGCTCCTCGTTGTTGGAGGTGACGATGTACTGACGCAGCTCGGGGCCGAACGCCTCGAGCGCATAGCGAAGGTGCCCAAGGACGGGGAAGTTGCGCAGGATCGCGCGCCGGCGCTGCAGCAGGTCGTACCCCACCACGCCCGCGAGCGCGGCGGCGACGGCGCGAGAGCGAGAGCCTTCGAGCAAGGTCACGGTCGGTACGGCACCCTCCCAGAAATCGGCGTGCATCGCCGTCCCCCCGCCCTCGACGGTGTGGCGCCGGGACGATCGCGCATGGCGTCCCGGACGATCGTGAACTACCGGGCGACGTCGCTCGCCGGCCCGGCGCCGGTGGGGTCCCAGGCCGGCCTCGCCCGGGACCCCGCGCCCCGCGGTGCTGCTAGGGGGCGGTTACCGTGTAGGTGCCGTCATCGTACGGTCCGGCGGCCGAGATCACCCACTGCAACATGAAGCCGAGCCGGCCGGAACCGGGGGGCAGGATGTGCGAGGCGACCTCCGGATCTTTGATATCGGGAGTACCGACGTGTTCGCTCGTGCTGCTGTACACGCACAGAAACCCTGGTTCGGCGCTGCCGGGGCCGCTGCAATGCGCGACCGGCGGGGCGTTCGTGTAGATCACGTGACCGGAGGGCAGTCCTTCGGCGAGTGGAACCGGGAAGCTCACGGTCTGTTCGAGGATTTCGCCGCTTTTCCCACCAGGCGTGCCGATCCCGTAGTCGCCGCTCTCGGACTGGCCCGACGGCAGCGAAGCGAGGGCGGACAGCCCGGCGGTCCCTTCTTTGCCTGCAGATCCCGGAGCCCCGGCAGCGCCCGCGGCACCCGCCGGGCCGGGCGGCCCGGCGGGCCCCTTGTTGCCCTTGAGCTCTTTGAGCACGCTCGGCTTGATCTGATGCGTCGAGCTGATGATGTAGTGCTTCGCGGCGATCGCGGTTCCGCCCATCGCGAACACGAGCGCCGTCGTCGCGACGATGTTCGCGTAGCTGAAGTGCTTCCGTAGAGAGTTCATCGCCGCAGCGTACGCGTGCGCCGGGACGTCCAACCGCCGAGCGAGCGGCGCGACTTGCGTGTCAGCGTCGGGCTTTGGACTCGTTCAGCGTCACGGCGGCGCGCACGAGCGCCTTCACCGCGTCCTCGTCGATGCTCTCGCCCTCGTGGAAGTCGATCGCACGCCTGGTGTTGCCGTCGAGACTGGAGTTGAACAGGCCGGCGGGGTCCGCGAGCATTGCGCCCTTGGCGAATGTCATCTTGACGATGCTCTTGTAGGTCTCACCGGTCGAGATGATCCCGTCGTGCGACCACACCGGAACGCCTCGCCATTTCCACTCCTCGACGACTTCGGGATCGGCTTCCTTGACCAGGGCGCGCAGCCGGCCGAGCATCTCGCCACGCCAGTCGCCGAGTTCCTCGATCCTCGCGTCGATCAGCTCAGAGGGAGCCCTGTCCGTCTGCGATCCGCTGTTCTCCATGCCTGCCCTCTCCTCGCTCGCGAGACCGTCACCATCCGGCGCGCCACCACCGCGCCGAGTTTACCCGCGGCGCGGCGCGCGTGGACGGTGCCGCGCGGATCGGTGATACTCGCGGCGATGCCCGCGATCCCCGCCCCGTCCCTCCGCTGAGCGCGATGCTCGCCTGCCCGGACTGTGCCACTGAGAACCCCGCCGGCGCGCGCTTCTGCATGGCGTGCGGCGCGGCGCTCGAGCGGCGCTGCCCGACCTGCGGCGAGCCGGTGCCCGCCGGCGCGCGTTTCTGCATGGCCTGCGGCTCGCCGCTGGCCGAGGACAGCGGCGCCGGCGGCGCGGAGGCGCAGCACGCGTCAGCGATCGACGTCGAGCGGCCGAGCGTCGCGCTCGCATCGCCGACGCTCGATGAGCGCCGCACCGTGACCGTGCTGTTCGCCGACCTGTCCGGCTACACGGCGGTCGCGGCGAGGCTCGATCCGGAGTCGGTCAAGCGTCAGCTCGACCGGATTCTCGGGCGACTCGGCGAGGAGGTCGTGGCGTTCGGAGGGTACGTCGACAAGTTCATCGGCGACAACGTGATGGCGATCTTCGGTGCCCCCCTCGCCCATGGCGATGACGCGGTGCGCGCGGTGCGCGCCGGCCTCGGCATGCAGGCGGCGATGGGCGAGATCAATGAGCCACTCGCCGCGCAGCACGGCTTCACCTTCGAGCTGTGCGTCGGGATCAACACCGGCGAGGTGCTCGCGGGCTACGTCGGCGACAGCTATACGGTGATCGGCGACACGGTCAATGTCGCCGCGAGGCTGCAGGCGGCGGCGCGTCCCGGGAGCGTGACGGTCGGTGAGCTGACCCACCGCACGACGGGCGGGGAGATCGAGTACCGCGCGATCGAGCCGCTCGTGCTCAAGGGCAAGTCCGAGCCGGTGCCCGCCTGGGAGGCGGTTGCCGCGGACGAGCCGGCGACGCTCGCCTCGGCGGGCGCCGTCAGAGCCCCGCTCGTGGGCCGCACGGGCGAGCTCGCTCAGCTGCACGACCTGCTCGGGCGGGTGCAGCGCAAGCGTGGACCGCATCTGGCGACCGTGATCGGCGATCCCGGCGTCGGCAAGTCGCGCCTGCTGCGGCAATTCGAGCAGGAACTCGACGGCCGTGAGCCGCCGCTGCTGATGCGCCACGGGCGCTGCCTGCCGTATGGGGCGAGCATCGTCTACTGGCCGCTCGGCGAGGTCATCCGCGCCGAGTGCGGAATCATCGACGGCGACCCGCCGGCTGCGGCGTGGGAGAAGTTGTCGGCGAGGGTCGGCGAGCTGCTCGATGTGAGCGACGCTGACAGCAGGTCCGCGGCGTCCAAGACGGCCGTGATCGGCCGTCTGCTCGGCATCGAGGGCCCCGAGGATCACCTGTTCAGCGAGCAGGAGGACGCCCAGCACGCCCGCGAAGTCTTCTTCGCCGCGGTGCGTTCGTGCGTCGAAGGCCTGACGCGCGATGGCCCGCTGGTGCTGGTGTGGGAGGACATCCACTGGGCCGATGAGGGGATGCTCGACCTGATCGAGCATCTGCTGCAGTGGGCGCGTGCGCCGGTGCTGCAGATCTGCCTCGCCCGCGAAGAGCTGCTCGAGCGGCGGGCCGGTTGGGGCGGCGTGCGCCGCGACTCGACGACGATGTTCCTCGAGCCGCTCGGCGAGAGCGAGACGCGCGAGCTGATTTCCTCGCTGATGCGCGCCGAGGGTGTCAGCGAGCAGGTGCTCGCCGCTGTTGCCGCGCGCGCCGAGGGCAACCCGCTGTTCGTCGAGGAGATGGTGCGCCGCCTGTCCGAGGCGGAGGGGGCGAACGCGGCCGAGCTGCCGGCGACCGTGCAGGCTCTGCTCGCGGCGCGCCTCGACTCGCTCGAGCCATTCCAGCGGCGCCTGCTCGCGCACGCCGCCGTGATCGGACGGACGTTCTGGGAGGGAGCACTCACGCCGATCGCGGAGGCGGAGGGTGGCGACCTGGCCGAGGCGCTGCGCGTACTGCGTGAAAAGGACATCGTCGTCGCGGGCGAGCAAAGCGCGCTCGCCGGTGAGCCGGAGCTCGCTTTCAAGCACGCGCTGATTCGCGACGCCGCGTATGAGATGTTGCCGCGCGCTGTGCGCGCACAGAAGCACTTCGAGGTGGCGCGCTTCATCGAGGTCCGCGCGGGGGAGCGTGTGGAGGAGGTCGTCGCGCTGCTCGCCGAGCACTACGGCAAAGCGGCCGAGCTCGGCAGCGAACTCGGCCTCGCGCCGAATGACCTCGCGCCGTACCGGGCGAAGGCGCTCACCTACCTCGAGGCCGCGGGCGATGCGGCGACCGGCTTCTACTCCAACGCCGAGGCGTTCTCGGACTACGAGGCCGCGCTCGAGCAGGCCGAAGAGGACGCCGAGGCGGTTGCGCGCCTGCTCGAGAAGCAGGGCGATGTCGCCCTGCGGCTCGGGCGGGTCGACGCCGCGATCGATGTCTGGGAGCGGGCGCTCGACTATCACGGTGGTCGCGAGGATCTCGAGCACGTCGCCGAGCTGCACCGCAAGATCGGCGCCGGCCTGGCCCACAAGGGCGAGCGCAAGCAGGCGATCGAGCATCACCAGCGGGGGATCAACCTGATCAAGGACGGCGAGCCCTCGCTCGCGCTGGTGCGCCTGTACGAGGAGGCGGCCTGGCTGTACATGCAGACGGGCGACAACATGCTCGCGATCTACGCCTCCGAGAAGGCGCTGCGGCTCGCCGAGCGCCTCGGCGAGGTCGGCGCCGCGAGTCGCGCGCACGGGATCTTCGGCCGTGTCTTCGGGCGCATCGGCGACAACGTCAAGGCGCGGGAGAATCTCGAGCGCGCGGTCGAGCTCGCGCGCGGCTCCGACGCGCACGAGACGGTCCTGGCGCTGATCGCCCTCGGTCATCACCTCGAGAGCTCCGACGCGGATTACACGGGGGCCGCGGCCTCATACCGCGAGGCGCTCGCGCTCGCGCGCCAGATCGGGGACGTGCCGGCCGAGATCGAACTCCATGCCGCGGCCGGACAGCTCGCGCTCTACGCGGCGGACTGGGAGCAGGTGGAGCGCTCCAGCGACGCCAGCGCGGAGCTCTCCGAACGCGAGGGACTGATCGGGAAGCTGTGCCTCCCCTACGTGCTGCGCGGCCGCCTGCACTGGCGCGGCGGCGAGTGGCAGGCATCCGAGAGCGCGTACCGGCGCGCCCATCAGCTCGCCGAGCAGATCGGCTGGTCGGAGGTCTGCTTCGATGCCCTCTTCGGGCTCTCGAACACGCTGCGCGACCAGGGCGAGCTGCAGGGCGCCGAGACCGCGCTCGCGCAGGCGCTCGAGGTCTGCGAGCGCGCCGGTCTGATCGCGCAGTCGATCCAGGCCAGCTCCGCGCAGGCGCTGCTGCAGACGCTCGCCGGCCAGCCCGAGAAGGCGGGCGCGGCGGCGCGCGAGGCGATCGAGCTGTCCGAGCGTGTCCGCTACCCCGTCGCCGAGGCCGCCGCGATCGAAGCCGCCGGGCTCGTCGAAGCGCTGCCCGGCGCGCTCGCCGAGCTGGAGCGCGCGCGTGAGGCCTGGCAGGCTCTCGGGCGCCCGCTCGACGCGGCCCGCTGCCAACTGCTTTTCGGGCAGCGCCTGCTCGAGAGCGACCGCGGGTCGGGCGCGCTCGCGCTCGAGCGGGCAGCGCTCGAGTACGACGAGCTCGGGGTCATCCACCTGGCGTTGCGTGCGCGCGAGCTTGCCGGCGCGGAGGCAGATCGGCGCTAGACAGTCGGCGCCGGCGTCGCCGGGCGGCGCGAGCCGGCGTGTCGCGGGGCGGCGGCGACCCGCACCGGCGCGCTCGTGTCGCCGGGCTGCCTGTCGAACGGCGCGGGACGAGCGAGGTGGTAGCCCTGGGCGCGGTCGACGCCGAGCCGGCGCAGGAGCGTCAGCGCCTCGGCATCCTCGACGCCCTCGGCGACCGTCTCCAGATTGAAGTCGCGCGCGAGGTTGACGACGGCCTGAACAACGTGACGGCTGGCGTCGCTGACGACGACGTCGCGGACGAACTCGATGTCGAGCTTGAGATAATCGAGCGGGATCTGCTTGAGGTAGGTCAGTGTCCCGTAGCCGGTGCCGAAGTCGTCGAGCGCGATCTTGCAGCCGAGCGCGCGCAGGCGTTCGGCGAATACCCGCGCGGCCTGCTCGTCCTCGATGATCGCCGTCTCGGTGATCTCGAAGACGAGCATTCCGGGCGCGACCGAGCTGTCTTTGATGCAGCGTTCGATGTGTTCGAGGACATCCGGATCGACGACCGAGCGAGCCGACAGGTTGACCTGGACGGGCGCGCCGGCGCCCGCCAGCTCGGCGGCCTGCTTGAGCACCCACCAATCGATCTCGCCGATCAACGCATACTGCTCGGCGACCGGCAGGAACTCGCCCGGCGGGGCGATTCGCCCGTCCGGTTCGCGCATCCTGAGAAGCAGCTCGTGCTGGACGGTGCGGCCGCTCCGCAGGTCGACGATCGGCTGGGCGTAGAGCAGGAAGCGCTCCTCGGCGAGAGCCGCCTCGACGCGGTTGATCGTGGCGAGCCGCTCGAGATCGCGAGCCTGCTGCTGTTCGTGGCGCTTGCGCTCGGAGATGTCGACCGCGACGCCGACGATCGCCGCGGGCGCGCCGTCGTCGTCGAGGATCAGGCGGTTGCGGACGTAGGCGGTGAACAGCGAGCCGTCCTTGCGGTGCACGAGCACCTCGCCGTCCCAGCGACCGTCGCGGGTGACGTCGGCCGCGAGCTGTTCGACCGGCTTGGTGTCCGGCGGAACGACCAGCTCGCGGATGTTGCGCGCGATCGCCTCCTCTCGTCCCCAGCCGTAGAGCGCCTCCGCGCCGCTGTTCCAGCTGAGCACCGTGCCGCGCATGTCGATCGCGATCACCGATGCGTCGATCTGGTCGAGCAGCGCCGCCTGCAGGCTCATCTGCTGCGGCCGCCGCCGCTCCTCGCGCGCGGCCGCGGGGCTCGCATCGAGCGCGGCCCGCCACAGATCGATCTCCCCGTAGTCCGGGCTCGGCGGCTCGGCGGCCGCGGCGAGCTGCGCGTCGCCGGCCGGCTCCTCACCCGTGCCCGCGCGCCCCCGGCGCGAGCTGTACAGGCGGCGGTCGGCCATGCGCGTTAGCTCCTCGAGGTCCTCGCCGTCGTCGGGGAAGATCGCGACCCCGAGCGACGCGGGCGCACGCGGCGCGAGCGCCGCGGCGATGCGCGCGGCGGCCGCGGCGGCCTCCTCGCGGGAGATCTCGGCGAACAGCACCGAGAACTCATCGCCGCCGAGTCGCCCGACCGCGTCGACGGGGCGGACAGCCTGCTCGAGCGTCTCGGTGACATCGTGGAGGAGCCGATCGCCGGCTGGGTGGCCGTAGTGGTCGTTGACCGCCTTGAAGTGATCGAGGTCGAGCACGAGCAGCGCCCCCACGCGCCCGCTGCGGTGCATCGCGTCGATCACGCCGAGCGCGTGCTCCTCGAACCCGCGTCGGTTGAGGCAGCCGGTGAGCGGGTCGGTGCGCGACGCGGTGACGAGCGCGCGGTGTTGACGATTGTGGTTCTGCGCCTGCCAGGCGCTCATCGCGGCCGCGCATGTCAGCATCGCGAGAAACGCGATCTCGAACTCGGTGCTCGAGCCGCCCGCGATCACGGCGACGCCGACGTAGCTGGCGACGCTGATCACGCCGACGGCCGCAACCGACCCGAGCGGGTAGGACATCGCGGAGAAGATCACGGGGATGAAGAACACGAGCACGAGCGGGCTCGACGTGCCGCCGTCGGCGATCGTCCCGATGACGAGCATCGCCAGGTCGAGCAGCGTCCAGGTGAGGAAGAACGGCTCGCGCAGCGCGCTGCGCACGATCCGCTCGCGCGGCAGCATCGCGACGGCGGCGCCGGCGGCGGTCGCGAGCGCGAACAGCACCGCGAGCTCGAGCCGGTGCGGGCGCGACCAGGTGAGCACGACGTAGGTCTCGCCGAGCGCGCCGACGAGGAACGTGATCCAGATTCCGGCGACGATCGTCGCTTCGCGCATACGCAGCGCCGTGACATCCACGATCTCGGGCTTGCCTACAGCGCTCACCGTTATCCATCGGCGAAAGCCGCCCCGCCCATAAGGGGCGGCGCATGTCCCTCGACACGCGGCTGGGCTCCCGCGGGCGGTGACGCGCGAGCTCGAGCCGCGCGTGTCGGCGCGCGAACGCGCGAGCGCCGGTTCGCCATGATGTCGAGCGACAGGGGCCGCGAGCGCCCGTGCCCCGGCGCCGCGCGCCTGCTGCCGAGAGACCCGTGTCAGAGACAATCCCGCACAACCGCAAGCTCGATCCGATCGCGCCGGCGCCGCTTGGCGCGCCCGCCGGGAGCGGCCTGCGCGGCGTCGATTTGCGCAAGTACGGGCCACTGCTCGGCGTGAGCGCGTTCGCCGCCGTGCTCAACACGTGGGCGCTCGCCCAGAACGGCTACGCGAACGTCTACTACGCGGCGGGCGTGAAGTCGATGCTGCGCTCCTGGCACAACTTCGTGTTCCTCGCCGCCGACCCGGGCGGGCTGATCTCGATCGACAAGCCGCCGCTCGGGCTGTGGCTGCAGGCCGCGAGCGCACGCGTGTTCGGGTTCTCGCCGCTGAGCCTGCTGCTGCCCCAGGCGATCGCCGGCGTGATCGCCGTCGCGGCGCTGTACCTGATCGTGCACAGGCGCTACGGCACGCTCGCCGCGACCGCCGCCGCGCTGACGCTCGCGTGCTTCCCGGCCTTCGTCGCGGTCTCACGCGACAACAACGTCGACACGCTGCTGATCCTGTTGATGACGCTCGCCTGTGGAGCAGCCCTGCGCGCGAGCGAAAGCGGCCGGCTGCGGACGCTTATCGGCGCGGCGGTGCTCGTCGCGCTCGCGTTCAACACGAAGGCGCTCGCCGCCTACCTCGTCGTCCCCCCCATCGCCGTCGCGTATCTCTACTGCGCGCCCGGCCCGCTGCGCCGTCGCGCCGTCCAGCTCGCATCCGCCGGCGCGGTCTGTGCGCTGGTGTCGCTCGCGTGGATGCTCGCCGTCGATCAGACCCCCGCCGCGCAGCGGCCGTTCGTGGGCAGCTCGACCGACAACTCCGAGCTCGGCCTGACGTTCGGCTACAACGGCTTCGGGCGCGTCGGCAGCGAGAAAGGCGGTCCCGGGCCGGTCGCCGACCACGAAATACTGCCGAGCGCGCGTGGGCGCGCGCCGAGCGGCCACGGCGCCGCGACAACGGCGCTGCCGACACCGTCGCCCGATGTCGCGCCGAAGCTCGCGGCGACGATCACGCGCGGGCCCGTCGCGTTCGGCACCGCGCCGGGGCCGCTGCGGCTGTTCCGCGCGGGCTTCGGCGATCAGGGCGCGTGGATGCTCGCGTTCGCGCTGATCGGCATGTTCGCGCTCGTGCTCGCGCGCCCGCAGCGGCGCGACCCGAAGCTCGCCGCACTGATCATGTTCGGCGGCTTCTTCCTGTGCGAGGCGGTCTTTCTGAGCGTCTCCGGGGGCATCGTCCATCCGTACTACCTCTCGGCACTCGCGCCCGGGGTCGCCGTGATGGCCGGCGCCGGGCTCGTCGCGATCGCGCGCGCGGCGCCGCCACGGGCGCGGCCCCTGCTGATCACCGCGACGCTCACGACGGCGATCGTGCAGGTGCTGCTCCTGCACCACGCCCACTACCTCGCCATCTGGCAGCTGCTGCTGATCCCGCTGGCGCTCGCGGCCGCGATCGCCGCCGTGCGTCGCCGCTTCTCGCCGGCGAGCCTCGCGGCCGTGTTCGCGCTGCTGCTGCTCGCGCCGAGCGCGTACTCGGCGACAACCTGGCGCGAGCCGGTGCAGGGCACGTTCCCCGCCGCCGGGCCGCGCGTCGTCGAGGGCAACGGCGGCGCCGCCCTCAGCCGCGCTCAGCTGGCGAGCGATGACTCGCTGATGCGCTTCATCCTCGCCCACGGCGCGAACGGCCGATTCCAGCTGCTCACGCAGGCCTCGCTGACCGCCGACAGCCCGATCCTGCTCGGCCTCCGCGCCGCCGCGATCGGCGGCTACGGCGGCGTCGACCCGGCGCTCGACGGCCCCGGGCTGGCTCACCTCGTCGCAAGCGGCCAGGCGCGCTACCTGCTGCTCGGCGGCTCATACGCCTACCTCGGCGGCAACGCCGCGAGCACGGCCGCGGCGCGCGTCTGCCCGGAGGTCGCTCCGGCCGCGTGGGGCGGAGCGCTCGCGCACGAAACCGAAGGCGTGAACCTCGTCGACTGCGGCGGGCGCGCGCGTCAACTCGCCGAGCAGCCCTAGCTGACGGGCACATCACAGCACGCTGAAGGCGGCGCTCACTGCGGTGCCCCGGCGCCCGCCGGCCAGCGGCGTGACGAGCAGCCGATAGCCGCCCCGTCGCAGCGCGCGCGAGCCGACGCGGCCGCTGAAGCGGATCGCGTTGGCGCCGGCGCCGTCGGCGTGCGTGAAGCTGCCGAGCGCCACATAGCGGGTGCAGCGCTTGATGCGCCCTGCGCGGCGCCGCGGCGGCTTGGCTGCGCACAGGCGACCGTCGCGAAACCCGCGCCGCGCCTGCTGCACGGTGAACGTGCTCGACGCCGCCTCGCTGTCGCGGTATGAGATCACAGCGCCGTGTCCGCGGCGCAGTTTCGCGAGGATGCTCGCTCCGCGGCGCGCTTCGGGGGTCAGCCGTGCCGGGTGGATTCTCAGGGCACTGATCACCGGCAAAGCGCCCGACGGCGACTGCGCCGGGGCCGTCGTGAGCGCCTGATCGGCGCCGAAGACCTCGCCGACGCCGTTGATCACGACGATGCGGAAGTGGTAGCCGGCGTGCGGAGACAGCCCCGTCACGGACGCGCCGAGCGCGGTGGCCGCGCTCGTCGGGGCAATCGGCTGCGCGGGCGTTCGCTCGCCGTAGGCGGCCGTCGGGCCGTACTGGAAGAACGCGCTCGCGCCCGCCAGATCGGGGTTGCGCGCGGAGCCGTTGAGCGTCGCCGATGTCGCCGTGATCGCGCTCGCCGGGCCGGTGCTGGCGCCCGCCGTCGCGATCTCGAAGGCGCCCGCGTCACAGGCCGCACCGGCGGGGCGCAGGACGCCGCGCTGATCGACCGCTGGGCAGCCGGCGCCGCTGACGGGGACCGCGTCCACGGCGGGGCTCGCCGGTGCGATCTCCTCGGTCTCGGTCGCGCCGCCGTTTTCCTGCAGCGCGCCGAGCAGCGGATCGGCGTTTGCGCCCGGGCAGCCGGGGCCGCCGAAGGTGATGTCGTGTCCGCCGTCTGTGAGCGTGCCGCCGGGCGCGAGGCCGCAGTTGCCGGGCGAGTTGCCGGAGACGATGCTGTCGCTGAGCGTCGCCGTGAGGTGTACGAGCAGGCCGCCGTAGTTGCCCGCATGCTCACCGAGGCCGGCGACGGTCAGCCCGCCGCCGCTGCTCGCCCCGGTTCCGCCCGCGCCGCCGGCGCCGGTCGTGTTGGCGTTGATCGTGTCGGCGACCAGCGCCGCCGCCTGCGCTTCCGCTTCGAGCGCTCCTTCGCCGCCGATGCCGCCGGTGCCGCCGTCGCCCTCGCCGGCATGCCCGAAGATCACGCCTGCTTCGCCGCCGATGCCTTCGCCCGCGGCCGCGCCCGCACCGTTGCTGTTCCCGGCGAGCGTGTCGTCCTCGATGGTGACGGTCCCGGGCGGGCCGGCCACGCGCAGTCCCGACGCGGAGCCGCCTTCGCCGCCTTCGCCGCCCCGTCCCCGCCCGCCCGTGCCGCCGGGCGAGCCAAGTCCACCGAAACCGGCCACGCCGAGAGCGCCGGCGCCGCCCGCCCCCGAGCTGTTGCCGGCGACGGTGCTTGCGAAGATCTGCGCCCCGGCGCTCGCGTCGAGCCCGGCCGCGAAGCCGCCGGCGCCACCGCGGCCGCCGAGCGCCGCGCCGCCCCCTCCGCCACCCCCGTCTTCGGCGTTTACTTCGTTGCCGCCGTCGCCGCCCGCGCCCTCGCCCCCAGCGCCGCCCGCACCGGCCTCGTTGTCGGAGATCGTGCTGTCGCTGACGCTCAGCGCCGCGCGCGCGTCGACGCCCACGCCGCCGCCGCCGATCCCGCCTTCGCCGCCGTCGCCGGCCCCGGCCGCCCCGCCCGCCCCGTGCATTACGCCCGCGGTGCCGGCGATGCCGGCCCCCCCGAGCGCGCTCCCGCCGGCGCCGCCCGCACCGGTCGAGTTGCCGATGATCGTGCTGTCTTCGATCGTCAGCGGCCCTGTCGCCTCGATGCCCCCGCCCGGCCCACCGGAGCCCCCGGCGCCGCCGAACGCTTCCGCGGGACCGGCTTCGGCGTGGGCGGCGCCGCCCGTGCCGCCTTCGCCGCTGCTGTTGTCGAGGACGACGCTGTCAAACAGCGTCAGCTTGCCCTCGTCGAGGATGCCGCCGCCGCCTTCGCCGGCTTCGCCTTCTGCACCGACCGCCGGTGAGCCGGTCGCCGCTTCTTTGCCGGCGCGCCCTTTCGGCGCGTGCCCGCCCATGATCGTGACGCCTTCGATCCTCACCGTCACGTTCGGCAGGATCTCGAGGACGCGATCGATCCCGACGGCGTCGATGATCGTGCTCGCGGCACCCGCGCCCTGGATCGTGAGGTCGCTGCGCACGTCGAGATCGCCGGAAGCGTTGGCGTCCTCGTGCGCGCCGGGAATCGACAGGAAATAGTGGCCGGGATTCAGGCGGATGAGATCGTCGCCGCTGCCCGCCGCGCACTCCCCCGGCAGCGCTCCCGAGGGTTCGTGCGTGTAGGCCGCCGTGATCGCCTCGCGCAGCGAGCATTGCCCGTCGTCGGCGACATTGTCGCTGGTCGTGTTCGGCGTGATCGTCGCGGCCGCCGCGGTGCCCGCGACGAGAACGAGCCAGGCGCTCAGCAGCAGGAGCGCTGCCAGAGCACGAGCTGCCCCCCCGGGTGGCGTCATCGCAGCAGCCTAACGCGGGCAGCCGTGAGCCGGCGGCCCGCCGGACCGGCACAATGGGCACGGTGTCCGATCACTGCATGCCCCTGCGCGAGCAGGATCTCGACGAGGATCCGCTGAGCCAGTTCGCAGCGTGGTTCGAGCAGGCCGCGGCCGCGGGCGTGCGCGAACCGGGTGCCGCGGCCCTCGCGAGCGCATCTGCGGCGGGCGCGCCGTCGCTGCGGATGGTGCTCGTCAAGGCCTTCGACGCGCGCGGCTTCGTGTTCTTCTCCGGCTACGCGAGCCGCAAGGGCGCCGAGCTGGCGGCGAACCCGCGCGCGGCGCTGCTGTTCCACTGGGACCCGCTCGGGCGCCAGGTGCGGATCGAGGGGCCGGTGCGGCGCACGAGCGCCGAGGAGTCCGCCGCGTACATCCGCTCGCGCCCGCGCGCGAGCCAGTTGAGCGCGCTGGCCTCGCCGCAGAGTGAGACGATCGCCGATCGCGAGGAGCTCGAGCGCCGTGTCCGCGAGCTGGAGCACAGCTACCCTGCCGGCGAGCTGCCGCTGCCGAGCGACTGGGGCGGCTTCCGCGTCACGCCGGAGAGCATCGAGTTCTGGCAGCAGCGCGAGGACCGGCTGCACGACCGGCTGCGCTACCGCCGCGACGGCGCGCGCTGGCCGATCGAGCGGCTCGCGCCCTAGCCCTGGCGGCGCTGCAGCGCGATCACCGGTATCAGCCGGTCGGTCTTCTGCGCGTACTCGTTGAACTGCGGCATCGCCGCGGCCTGGCGGGCGAACAGCTCCTCGCGCTCCTCGCCGGTGATCTCAACGGCCTCGACGGCGACGGTCTCGGTGCCGACCTCGACCGATGCCGCCGGGTGCGCGCGCAGGTTGTGATACCAGGCGGGATGGGTCGGCGCGCCGGCCTTGGAGGCGAAGATCACCATCCGCTCGCCGTCGCGCAGGTACACGACCGGTGTCGTGCGCTGCTCGTTGCTCTTCGCGCCGGTGCTCGTCAGCAGCAGCAGCGGCGCGCCCTCGAACGGCCCGCCGACCCGGCCGCCATTGGCGCGGAACTCGGCGATGATCGCGCGGTTGAAGTCGCCGTGGGCGCTCACAGCCGGACGGGCAGCGCCTTCAGCTGGTTTAGAAACATCGATTCGACGACCATCGGCTTGCCGGCGATCTCCATGTTCGGGAAGCGCCTCAGCGTCTCTTCGAGCATTATCTTCAGCTCGAGGCGCGCGAGCGCGGTGCCGAGACAGAAGTGCCGGCCGCCTGCGCCGAACGCCTGGTGGTCGGGGTTGCGCTTGACGTCGAAGTGGTCGGGGTCCTCGAACAGCTCCTCGTCGCGGTTGGAGGAGACGTACCACATCACGACCTTCTCGCCCTCGCGGATCGTCTGCCCGTGCAGCTCCGTGTCGCGCGTGGCCGTGCGGCGGAAGTGGGCGAACGCGGGAAACATCCGCAGCGCCTCCTCGACCGCGCCCGGGATCAGCGACGGGTCGCCGACGAGCAGCTCGAGCTGCTCGCGGTCTTCCATCAACGCGCGCATCGCGCTGCAGTAGGTCGCCTTGGTGCTGTCGTTGCCGGCGGCCATCAGCAGGAAGAAGCCCATCACGATCTCGTGCTCCTCGAGCTTCTCGCCGTCGACTTCGGCATTCACGAGCACCGTCGTGAGGTCGTCGGTGGGGCTCTCCTGGCGCTCGGCGATCAGGTGCCGGCAGCGCTCGAAGATCTCCGGGATGTCTTTCTCGAGCACGCCCTCCACCCCTTCGGGTGCGATGTCGACGTCGCCGGCGGCCAGCGACGCGTTCATCAGCCGCGCCCAGATCGCGTCGTCCTCCTCGGGGATGCCCATGAAGCTGCCGATCACGCGGGCGACGATCGGCTGTGCGACGTCGTTGACGAGATCGCACTCCTCCGCGCCCTCGAGACGATCGAGTACCTTCACCGCGATCGCACGGATCGCGTCCTCGTGCGCCGCGATCCGCTTCGGCGTGAAGCCCGACTGGAACAGCGCCTTGAGGCGGTCGTGCTTGGGCGGGTCCATGCCGATGAACATCGCGCGCGCGAGCTCGATCGGGAAGCCGCCGGCGGCGGCGACGACGCCGCCGAGTTCCGAGGAGTAGGTCGCCCAGTCGCGGCTGACCGTGTGGATGTCCTCGGGCGTCGTGATCGACCAGAAGCCGGCCTCGTCGGGAAACTCCTCGAAGCGCTCGGTCCAGTGCACCGGGCAGCCGCGTCGCAGCTCCGCGAACACCTCGTGCGGCGGGCCCTTGCGCCACAGCGCCTCGTCGGTGAGTTCAACCGTGTCCAGGTCACGTCCAGCCGTTGCCATTTCCTACCTCCGGGGTCGCTAGCGCAGCACGCGACACGATACTACTGGCTGGCTGGCCAGTTTGGTGAGCGGTGCTGACAGCACGACGACGGCGCGGGCGCGGCAGGCTCAGCTGAAGCGCTGCAGGACATGCTCGATCGCGCTCGTGCCGAACTCGATCGCCGCAGCCGGGACGCGCTCGTTCTCGGCGTGGATCAGGCCCATGAAGGCCAGCTCCTCGGGCAGCTGCATCGGCAGGTAGCCGTAGGTCTGGATGCCGAGCCGCGAGAAGAAGCGGCCGTCGGTGACGCCGGGGAGCAGCAGCGGCACGGGCTTGCCGGCCGGGTCGAGCTCGCGCACGGTCTGCGCGAGCAGCTCGAACATCGCCAGGTCGGGCTGCGCCTCGACCGCGTCGTGCTGGACGAGCTCGAACTCGATCTGCAGGCCCGACAGCTTGCGCAGCTCGGCGAAGATGTCCTGCGGTGTGAACCCCGGCAGCAGCCGGCAGTCGATTTCGAGCGACACCTCGCCGGGGATCACGTTGATCTTCTCGCCGCCCGCGAGCACGGTCACGCTGGCGGTGTTGTGCAGCAACGGGTCGAACGTGCGCGCGCGCTCGCCGAGCACGTCGAGCACGCGGTCGGTCAGCGCCGGCACGAGCAGCGAGCGCAGCGGCAGCGCGGACGAGCGCGGCAGCTCCGCCGCGATCGCCTCGACCATCGCGCGCGCGACCGGCGTGACGTGCACCGGCAGCCGGCGGCTGTCGAGCCGCGCGAGCAGCCTGCCGAGCTGCCCCATCGCGCCGCCGCGGATCGGCATCGAGCCGTGGCCGCTGCGGCCGTGGATGCGCGCGCGCGTCCAGCAGATCTGCTTCTCGGCGACCATGATCGGGTAGAAGCGGGTTCCCGCGATCTGCATCGTGAAGCCGCCGAACTCGCCGATCGCATAGCGCACGCCGGCGAACAGCTCGGGGTGCTCGCTGACCATGAAGCTCGCGCCGAGCCCGCCGCCGGCCTCCTCGTCGGCGAGCACGCAGAGGATCACGTCGCCCGGCGGCGGCGTCCCGCCGGCCTTGGCGCGCATGAACGCCGCGAGCATCATCGCGACCCCGCCCTTCATGTCGAGCGCGCCGCGGCCCCAGACGTAGCCGTCGTGGAGCTCGCCTGCAAACGGCCCGTGCTGCCACTCGCCGCGGGCCGCGACCACGTCGACATGGCCCTGCAGCAGCAGCGGCGGGCTCTCGCCGCGGCCCCTGATGCGCGCGACGAGGTTCGGGCGCTCGGGCTCGCGCGCGAAGATCTGCACGTCGCAGCCGAGCTCCTCGAGCAGCCCGCGGATCCACCCGATGCACTCGCGCTCGTTGCCCGGCGGGTTGGTCGTGTCGAAGCGCAGCAGCCGCTGCAGGATCTCCGCGGGCCGGTCCTGTAGAGCCTCGGATGCCATCGCGACAGTCTCCCCGATCGCGCCCCGCGGGAGCGCGTCGCCGCCGCGCGCACGCGCAGGCGGCTTTGCACGGTTGGTCTGGCCAGCGCTCAGGTGGTAGTAATTGAGCCATGCCCCGTGCGATGTGGACCGGCGCTGTCAGCTTCGGGATGGTCAGCGTGCCGGTCAAGCTCTACAGCGCGCTCAACCGCAAGAGCGTGCGCTTCCACCAGCTGTCGGGCAAGAGCGGCGTGCGCATCGCGCAGAAGCGGGTCGACCCGCTGTCCGGCGAGGAGGTCCCCTACCAGGACATCGTCAAGGGCTTCGAGATCGCACCCGATCGCTACGTCGTGATCGAGCCGGGCGAGCTCGAGTCGCTGCAGCCGCAGAAGACCAAGACGATCGAGATCGAGGATTTCGTCGAGCTCTCCGAGATCGACCCGATCTTCTACGACCACCCCTACTACCTCGCGCCCGGGCCCGGCGGCGCAAAGCCATACCGGCTGCTCGTGGAGGCGATGCGCGAGACCGGCAAGGTCGCGATCGCGCGCGTCGTGATCCGCTCCAAGGAGCAGCTCGTCGCGCTGCGCCCGATCGGCGACGTGCTGGGCATGGCGACGATGGTGTTCGCCGATGAACTGCTCCCGCCGGAGCGCCTCGACGAGCTCGCCGACGCCGCCGAGGTGAAAACGACCAAGCGCGAGCTCGACATCGCCAAGCAGCTCGTCGACTCTCTCGCCGGCAAGTTCGAACCGGGCAAGTACAGCGACAGCTACCGCGAGGAGGTGCTCGCGCTGATCGAGCGCAAGGCACAGGGCGAGGAGATCGCCGTGCAGCCGCCGAGCGAGGAGGTCGCCGCGCCGGCGCCGGACCTGATGAGCGCGCTGAAGGCGAGCCTCGACGCGGTGCGCTCGCGCGAAAGCAAAGCGGCCGCGCCGCGCAAACCCGCGGCCAAGAGGAAAGCGCCGGCGAAGAAAGCCGCCGCGAAGAAGCCCGGGGCCTCGCGCACCGCGACCAAGCGGTAGGTGCCCGGCCGCCGCGTAAAGGGGGCGGCGCCGGACGGCCGGCTGACGGCGTACAGCGGCAAACGCGACTTCACGCTGACGCCCGAGCCCGCACCCGCGCGCCACGACGCGAGCGCGGCACGGGCGCCGCGCTTCGTGATCCACGAGCACCACGCCCGCCGCCTGCACTGGGATCTGCGCCTCGAGCGCGACGGCGCGCTCGCCTGCTGGGCGATCCCGAAGGCGCTGCCGGAGGCGCCGGGGGAGAACCGCTTCGCGGCCGCGACCGAGGAGCACCCGCTCGAGTACCTCGACTTCGCCGGCGAGATCCCGGCCGGCGAGTACGGCGCGGGCATGATGACGATCTGGGACCAGGGCACCTATGAGTGCCTGAAGTGGGAGCCGCGCAAGGTCGAGGTCGCGCTCCACGGCGAGCGCATCGACGCACGCTACGCGCTGTTCGCGATCGGGCAGGGTGAGCGGGCGGACGAGTGGATGATCCACCGCATGGACCCGCCCGCGGATCCCGCGCGCGAGCCGATGGGGAGCCGGATCGCGCCGATGCTCGCACGCGCGGGCGTTCTGCCGACAGAGGACGGCCGCTGGGCGTATGAGGTCAAGTGGGACGGCGTGCGCGCGATCGCGTACTCGCAGCCGGGGAAGCTGCGGCTGGAGAGCCGCAATCTCAACGAGATCACCGATTCCTACCCCGAGCTCGCGCTCCTGGGCAGGCTGCTCGGCTCGCGCAGCGCGATCCTCGATGGTGAGATCGTCGCCTTCGACGAGGACGGGCGACCGAGCTTCGAGGCGCTGCAGCGGCGGATGCACGTGGCAAGCCGCGCACAGGCGCGGAAGCTGCTCGCGACGACGCCCGTGACGTACATGGTCTTCGACCTGCTGTGGCTCGACGGCCACTCGCTCACGGCGCTCACCTATCGCGAGCGGCGCGAGCTGCTGGGAGCGCTCGCGCTCGCGGGCGAGCACGTGCAGACGCCCGAGTACGTCCTCGGTGACGGCGCGATGCTGCTCGCGGCGAGCGCCGAGCAGGGGCTGGAGGGCATCATCGCCAAGCGCATCGACTCGCGCTACGAAGCGGGCGTGCGCACGCGCGACTGGGTCAAGATCAAGAGCTCCGCGCGCCAGGAGTTCGTGATCGGCGGCTGGATGCCCGGCAAGGGCAGGCGCCGCGCGGGCATCGGCGCGCTGCTGCTCGGCGTGTACGAGTCAGGCCACGAGCTGCGCTACGCCGGCCGGGTGGGCAGCGGCTTCAGCGACGCCGAGCTCGAGCGGCTGTCCGAGCTTCTAGGGCCGCTCGAGCGCTCCAGCTCCCCGTTCTCGGCGGGCGCGACGCCACCACGCGAGGCTGTCTTCTGCGCGCCGCGGCTCGTCGCCGAGATCGAGTTCGCGCATTGGACGGCCGCGGGGAGCCTGCGCCAGCCGACCTACAAGGGTCTGCGCACCGACAAGGCCGCGGAGAACGTCGTGCGCGAGGACCACACGAGCGGGTTCGCGGGCGCGCGGGCATCGCGCGCGCAGCCGAGCGGCCCAGCGCTCGCGCTGCCCGCCGGTGATCCCAAATCGGCGACGGTCAGCGTCGCCGGGCGCGAGCTGAAGCTCTCGAACCTCGACAAGGTCCTGTATCCGTCGGCCGGCTTCAGCAAGCGCGAGCTGATCGAATACTACGCGGCGATCGCGCCGGCGATGCTCGGCCACCTCGACGCACGAGCGCTGACCGTGACGCGCTGGCCGGACGGCGTCGAGGGCAAGTCGTTCTTCCAGAAGCAGGCGCCCGCGCACCCGCCGGAATGGGTGCGCACGGCGACCGTCGCGAGCGCTCGCAAGCCGATCGACTACATCCTCGCCGGCGAGGAGGCGACGCTCGTGTGGCTCGCGAACCTCGCGGCGATCGAGCTGCACACGCCGCTCGCCCGCGTCGAGGCGCTCGCGCGCCCGACCGTGCTCGTCTTCGACCTCGACCCGGGCGCGCCCGCGACGATCGTCGAGTGCTGTCGCGTCGCGATGCAGCTGCAGGGGATGTTCGAGAACCTCGGGATGCAGAGCTTCGCCAAGACATCCGGCTCGAAGGGCCTGCAGGTGTACGTCCCGCTGAACGGCGACGGCGCCGCCTACGAGCTGACGAAGCCGTTTGCGAAGGCGGTCGCCGAGCTGCTCGAGAGCGCCGAACCGAGCCTCGTCGTCTCGCGCATGACGAAGGCGCGGCGGGAGGGCAAGGTGCTGATCGACTGGAGCCAGAACGACGCGAAGAAGACGACCGTGTGCGTGTACTCGCTGCGCGCGCGCAAGCGGCCGACAGTCTCGACCCCGGTCACCTGGGAGGAGGTGCGCGCGACGCTCGCGAGCGGCGATCCGGCTAGCCTGGCGTTCGAAGCGCGCGAGGTGCTCGCACGTGTGCGCGAACGCGGCGAGCTGTTCGCGCCGGTGCTCTCGCTCGTGCAGGAGCTGCCGAGCTTCTAGCGCGCTACTCGAACGGCGGCTCAGACCATCCGGGCATCACATCGGGCAGGCCGTCGCTGACGCGATCGGGGAACTGCGCGGGGCGCTTCTCCAGGAACGCAGTGATGCCCTCGACCGCGTCCGCGGACTGCCCGCGCGCGAGCATCCCGCGCGAGTCCGCGCGGTGGGCCATCATCGGATGCTCCGCGCCGAGCATCCGCCACATCAGCCGGCGGGCCAGCGCGACCGACACCGGGGCGGTGTTCTGCGCGATCTCCTGCGCGAGCGCGCGCGCCGCCCCGAGCAGCTCCCCCTGCGGGTGCAGGCTGCGCAGCAGCCCACCCTCAAGGCCCTCCTGCGCGCTGAAGACACGTCCGGTCGCAACCCACTCCATCGCGCGGCTGATGCCGACCGCGCGCGGCAGAAACCAGCTCGAGCAGGCCTCGGGGATGATGCCGCGGCGCGCGAACACGAAGCCGATGCGCGCGTCGTCCGCCGCCAGGCGAATGTCCATCGGCAGCGTCATCGTCGCGCCGACGCCGACCGCAGGCCCGTTGATCGCGGCGATCACCGGCTTCGTGCACTGGAAGATCCGCAGCGTCAGTTCGCCGCCGTTGTCGCGCGCCGGGCCGCTGCTCTCGCGTTTGCGGTAGTCGAAGGTCTCACCGCCGCCCGCAAGATCGGCGCCGGCGCAGAAGCCGCGCCCGGCACCCGTGACGATGACGGCGCGCACGTCGTCGTTCGCGTCCGCCTGATCGAACGCCGCGAGCAGCTCGCCGCCCATCTGCGCCGTCCACGCGTTGAGCCGCTCGGGCCGGTTGAGCGTGATCGTCAGCACGCTGTCGCTTACCTCGGTGGTGATCTGTTCGAAGTCCATGCCCGCCACCCTAGAGATCTCCGGCGCGCAGCTGCCGCTCGTAGGGCCCGCGGCCGGTCAGGCAGGTAGCGCCGCAGCGCGCGGCGAGAGCGAGCGCATCGGCAAGTGCGCAGCCCGCGCCGAGCGCGTACGTCAGGCCGGCCGCGAACGAGTCGCCGCACCCGTAGGAGTCGACCGCCGCGGCCGGCAGCGGGCACGCCTGCCACCCGCCCGTTTCACCCCCGCGGCGATAGCGACCGCCGTGTGCGCCTTCGGTCCACACGACGAGCTCCGCGTCCGCCTGCGCCGCGGCCGCCGCGCGCAGCTCGATCTGATCCTCGCCGCTCAGCACGAGCGCGTCGAGCGCGACCCCCCGCCCGAGCGCATCGCCGGCGCGCGGGCTCGCCACGAGCACGTCGCTCGCGGCACGCGCGGCGCGCAGCGCACCGATCCCGCCGGCGGTGAAGTAGAGCGCGTCGAAGCGCCCGAGCGAGCTCCACAGCGCGTCGTCGGCGAGCGGCTCGAGACGCTCGCCGAATGTCGTGATCGTGCGCTCACCCGCGTCGTCGACGAGCGTCAGCGCCCGCCGCGTCGGCGCAGTGCCGAAGGAGGCGCGCACGTCGACGCCGAGCTCCTCCAGGCGCGTCACCGAGCGGTGC
The DNA here is from genome assembly GCA_963822245.1 of uncultured Solirubrobacteraceae bacterium. GTDB lineage: Bacteria > Actinomycetota > Thermoleophilia > Solirubrobacterales > Solirubrobacteraceae > Palsa-744. The sequence continues at coordinate 1,224,521 of CAWGGR010000001.1, read as the reverse complement.
CCGTGCTCGTCCTCGCCGAGCGCCGTCACGAACACGGCCGATCCCGCCAGCCGCGCGAGCTGGACGGCGGCGACCGCGCCGCCGCCGGCGGGCTCCTCGAAGGGGCTGTGCGCGTGGGCGACGTCGCCCGCCTCCGGCACGGTGCGGACGCGCGCGAACTGGACCCACTCAACATGTCCGACCACCGCCACCCTCGGCCGCTGCAAACGCACGAGGCGCAGTCTCACACACTCGCCGCGAACGCCACGCAGACCCAGGCGTTCGGCCGCCCGCGCGGCCGATCGGCGCGCCGGCGTCGCTGTCGGCGCTGCGCCCGCGCCCCGCACGCCGGCGGCCAATGCATAGGATTCGCCGCATGGACCCGCTCGTGCTCGTCGAGGAACCCGCTCCCCACGTCGTCCAGCTCGCGCTCAACCGGCCCGAGCAGCTCAACGCGATGACAGCCGAGCTGTGCGAGGCGCTGCACGTCGAGCTGCGCCGGATCGGTCTGCAGCGCTCGTACCGCGCCGTGATCCTGACCGGCGCCGGCCGCGGCTTCTGCGCGGGTGTCGACCTGCGCGGCTACGGCGCCGCGCCGGCCAACAACGAAAGCGATCTGCCCCGCGATCGCCTCGACAACCAGGAGCACATGTCTACGCTCGTGCTCGCGCTGCGCGCGCTGCCACAACCGGTGATCGCGGCCGTCAACGGCCCCGCGGCCGGCCTCGGCCTGACGCTCACGCTCGGCTGCGACATTCGCTATGCGAGCACCAAGGCGGTGTTCCGCGCCGCCTTCATCAACATCGGGTTGTCAAACTGCGACATGGGGACGAGCTGGCTGCTGCCGCGCCTGATCGGCGCCTCGCGCTCACACGAGCTGATGCTCACCGGCCGCCGCCTCGACGCCGAGGAGGCGCTGCGCATCGGCCTCGTCGCCGACGTCGTCGCCGAGGACGAGCTGCTCGTGCGCGCCGTGCAGGGCGCCGAGCAGATCGCGGCGCTCGCGCCCTGGGGCACGCGCCTGACCAAGCGCGGGATGTGGAGCGCGCTCGAGATCCCCTCGCAGCAGACGGCCGTCGAGTATGAGGACCGCCAGCAGATCATGGCGACCTTCAGCATCGGCGTGCCCGAGGCCGCCGGCGCGTTCCTCGAGAAGCGTCCCGCGAACTTCGAGGACTGAGCCGATGGGCAACCTGTTCGACATCTCCGGCAAGACCGCGCTGGTGACGGGCGGCTCGCGCGGCATCGGCGAGATGATCGCCGACGGGCTCACGCGCGCCGGTGCGCGCGTGATCATCTCCTCGCGCAAGACCGCCGACATCGAGGCCACCGGCGAGCGGCTCGGCGCGCTCGGTGACTGCGTCGCGATCACCGGCGACATCTCGAGCCTCGAGGGCGCACAGGCGCTCGCCGCGGCCACGCGCGAGCGCTTCCCGTCGCTGGACATCCTCGTCAACAACGCCGGCGCCGTCTGGGGCGCGCCGCTCGAGCAGTTCCCGCAGGCCGGCTGGGAGAAGGTGATCAGCACAAACGTCGAGGGCATCTTCCACCTGACCGTCGCGCTGCTCGGAGAGCTGCGCGCGTCGGCGAGCGCGGAGGACCCTGCACGCGTCATCAACATCGGCTCGATCGACGGCCTGCGCACGCCGTCGGTGCCGAACTACAGCTACAGCGCGAGCAAGGCCGCAGTGCACATGCTCACGCGCCACCTTGCACGCGAGCTCGCCCCGCAGCACATCACCGTCAACGCGATCGCGCCCGGGCCGTTCGAAAGCAGGATGATGGCCTGGGCGCTGGAGAACCCCGACACGCGCGCCGTCGTCGAGCGGGAAGTTCCGCTCGGACGCATCGGCCGGGCCGACGACGTCGCGGGACTGACGATGTTCCTTGCCTCACGGGCCGGCGCGTACATGACGGGGACGGTGATCCCGCTCGACGGCGGCATCACGGGCTGCAGCTCGCCCGGCGCTGTCACCGATCAGCCCGCGCCGCTGAACTAGACTCGCCTCCCTCGTGGGGGCCATGCCGATCAGCGCAGCGCCCGGCTACGCACGGCGCATGTCCTCGCCGAGACTGGTGCTCGCGGTCGCCGTGCTCGGCACGTTCATGGCGTTCGTCGACGCCACGATCGTCAACATCGCGGTGCCCAACATCGCGCTGCACTTCAGCGACTCGCCGCTGTCGAGCATCTCGTGGGTGCTCAACGCGTACAACATCGTGTTCGCCGCGTTCCTCGTCGGCTCGCTGCTCGACAACCTCCCGCTCGAGCCGATGAGCTCGAGCGGCGAGGGCCCCGTCCTGACGCTCGACGTCAAGGGCGGCGAGGAACGCCCGCGCGCCGCGGCGCCGGCGCCGGCGCCGGGCGTTGTCGGGCCGGCGGTCGGAGCGCCGGCGGGAGCCACGGCCGCGGGGGATCCCCCGGAGCACCCCGACAGCGCACGCGTGACGCAGCGCCGGCGCCTGCCGTCACTGCCGGAGACGATGGGGCGCATCGCACTGCTCAGCAGCGCCAACACCGACGAGTCGGCGCGCCGTCACGCCGACCTGACGATCCTCGTGCGAGTCTCGGGTGTGGGCCTGGTCGAGTTCCACCAGATCGACCAGGCGCGCGAGGCCGGGCGGAGGATCGCGCGCGCCGCGCTCGAGCAGCACCCCCCCGGCCTGGCTCACCGGCACGGCGGCCGGCGTCGCCGACGTGTCCGGCCGCCGCACCGTGCTGCGGGTCTGAGCGGACCTCCGAGGCCGGTTGCGCGGGTCCGGGCGGACTCCGAGGCCGGCGTCAGGGTGCTTTGACGAGCTCGCTGTGCCCGGCCTTGACCGTTCGGCGCTTGTGCGTCAGAAGGTTTGTCACGGCGACCTCGTCGGTGTAAACGCTGATCAACGTGCCGTCGCAACGGTCCTCGGTCAGCCAGCGCGTTCCGAGCACGGCACCGGAGGCGTAGTTGCCCTTCGTCGTGTAGCTGCCGTGGCCGGACGCCCACAGTTTTCGCACGACATGCCTTTTCGCCGAGCTCGCGTGCGCGAGGTGACCGCGCGCGTGCACCCGCGGGCAGCCCTTGAAGTTGCCGCCCACGAGGGTCGCGAGCACCATCCCGTTGGCGTTCTGCGTGAGGCGGAACTCGCCCTGGTAGAAGGTCATCGATTGCAGCTGCCCGTCGGCTGACACGGTCGTCACGACGACCTTGCCGTCGCGCGCATCGATGATCGTCCCGAACGGCACCTGGCGAAGGCCCGTGACATCGACGAACGTCTTCGACCCCGGGAGTTTCACCCTGACTATGCCCGCCACCGGGTCAAGGTTGCCGAGCACGCCCAGCTGCGGGGGAGGAAGCTTGATTTCGGTGCTCGCGAGCTCCCCCGTCGCCACGAACGGGCTGACGACGAGGGCCGTCTCGGCGGGCAGCACAGGCGTCTTCCCTGTGCCTGCCGGCGGTTCTTCTTCGGCGATCGCTTCTTCTTCCTGTTTCATCGTTTCTTCTTCTTCTTTGACGACTTCTTCTTCGGTCGGCGGCACGATCGTGGGATCGAAGAAGGTCCATGCGGCTCCCTGGAGTGCGTTCTCGCTCGTGCCGCCGACGACAGCGGTGGCGCCGTCGGAGGAGAGGGCGACGCTCTTGCCGAACGAGCCTTTGCCGAGCTCTTCGGGCACGACCAGCGGCCCTGTTTCCGTCCAGCTCGAACCTGTCCAGGCAAAGCTGACCGCGGCGCCGTCATGCACCTCACTCGCGGGCGCGCCGATCAGCGCCTCGGCCCCGTCGGCGGCGAGCGCGACGCTGTAGCCGAACAGCGCCGGTGCGCTCTCGCCGGCGCCCGTCAACTTCGGGCCCTCTTGCACAAAGCCCGAGGGGGACCATGAGAACATCCACGCGGCGCCGAGATCGTCGTCATCGCCGCTCCCGCCGGCCAGCGCGAGCTTGCCGTCGGCGGACAGCGCGACGCTCGAGCCGAGGCCGGCCCCACCGTCCTCTTCGCCGGCCGTCGCCGGCGCGCCGGCCTGCCTCCAGGTCGTGCCGTTGCGGTCGAAGAACCACAGCGCGCCCTGGCCTTCACCGTCGCTGGGGGAGCCGACGAGCGCCACGTTGCCACCGGCCGACAGCGCGACGCTGCGCCCGAAATGCCCGGTACCGCCGGCCAGTGGCGGTCCCTGCTGCGTCCACGAGGAGCCTGACCGCGTGAACACCCATGCAGCTCCGGGCGCCTGCGGCGCGACCGAGCCGCCGATCAGTGCCGTGCTGCCGTCGCTGGAGAGCGCGACGCTGCGCCCGAAATGCCCGTGTTCGGGCTCTTCGCCGCCGAGCAGCTCGCCCTGCGGCGACCAGGTGGAGCCGTCGCGGGCGAAAACCCAGGCAGCACCGCGGCCGTGATCGTCGTTCGGACCTCCGATCAGCGCCGTCTCGCCGTCTGCAGAGAGGGCGACGCTGCGACCGAAGCTGCATTCAGGCCCTTCGGATTCAGGCGAGGCACACCCGCTGCCTTCGGGTTCTTCCGCTTCTTCGGCGCCGACCAGCGCCGGTCCCTGCTGCGTCCACACTCCGTCCGTGCGCACGAACACCCAGACCGCGCCTGCGCCGCCGTGGGTGCGCCGAGTGCCGACCAGCGCGGTGTTGCCATCGGCCGAGACGGCGACCGTGAAGCCAAATGCCGTGGCGGTGCTGCCCGCTTCGGAGGTGAGTTTGCCCTGTTCCTGAAGCGCCGCGGCGACGGCGCGCGGCGCATGCTCGGCGGCCACCGCCGCGGACGCGCCGGCGAGCGACAGCGCGAACACGACGGCCGCCGCAAGCGCCGCGCGCGCGGCCAGCGCGCGGCGCCGCGCCATCGAGGATGCGCGGGAGAGGAGCGTCGCTATGTCCATGCGCCCGAGCAATCCAGGCATTCAGACCCTTTGACCTTCGTCGTTTACGTCGGTCCCAGAGCGCGAACTCCCCCGGCGCGCCGAAACATCGGGGTAGCACGATATCCGCAGGACAGGTGAAAGTCAAAATGTCAACCCGTTGTGTGCCGCGCAGGTCCCGGCCACGGCCCTCCCTGCCTGCAGCCGCCGCTAGGATCTCTCGCCCTGCCCGCCGGGCACACCTACAGGAGACGGTCGATGGGTCGAGCTGGATGGCGGCGACGTAAGACGGCTCTGCTGATCGGCGTCGCCCTTTTCGCCGCGGGAGTCGGCGTGCTCGCCTACGCGACCAACCTGCTTAGGCGCACCGAACAGCAGTCGATCGATGCACGCTTCTCGATCCGTGGCAGCGAACCTCCGCCGAGCGGCATCGTGCTCGTCCAGATCGACAACACGACGCTGCATGAACTCGCCGAAAAGCACCTTCAGTCCGAGTTCCCGTTCCCGCGCGCCTACGACGCGCGCGTGATCGACCGGGTGCGCGAGGACGGGGCGCGGGTGATCGCCGTCGACATCCAGTTCACGCAGCAGACCGACCCGGCCGACGACGACGCGCTGATCGAAGCGGTCGGACGCGCCCACGGCCTGATCGCGTTGGCGACGACCGACATCGGCCGCGGCGGCAGCACCGAAGTGCTCGGCGGCAACAGCCTGCTGCAGGAACTCGGCGCGCGCCCGGCTGCCGCGGTCCTGAGCGTCGACAGCGACGGTGTCGTCAGACGCTTCCCCTACGAGCACAACGGCCTGCAGAGCCTCGCCGTGGTCGCCGAGGAAATCGCCGATCACCGGCCGGTGGCGCGCTCGCTGTTCGGCAGCGCGGGCACGCTGCCGATCGACTTCGCCGGCCCGCCGGAAACGCTGCACTCGGTGTCCTACTCGAAGGTCCTCACCGGCCAGGTGCCGGCGAGCGCGTTTCGCGGCAAGGTCGTCGTGATCGGCGCCTCCGCGCCGGTGCTGCAGGACGTGCACGCGACCGCGACGACCAAAGGCGGCGAGATGTCCGGCCCGGAAATCTGGGGCAACGCGATCTCGACGCTCGAACGCGGCGTGCCGCTGAGCGATGCGCCGCCGTGGCTCGACCTGCTGCTGATCCTCCTGTTCGGTGTGCTCGCACCGCTCGGGAGCCTGCGCCTGGCGCCGCTGCGCGCGCTGCTCGACTCGCTCGCGGCGGCCGTCGTGTTCACCGTCGCGACGCAGATCGCCTTCAATCGCGGCCTGATCGTCAGCTTCGTCTATCCGCTGCTCGCGCTCGCGCTCGCGCTGCTCGGAACGCTCGCTGTCCTGTATCTCGTCGAGGCCGTCGAGCGTGAGCGCGTGTACAGCCTGTTCGCGCGCTTCGTGCCGGCCGAGGTCGTCGAGGAGGTCGTCGCGAGCGCCGGCGAGAACCTTCGCCTCGGCGCGGTCGAGCGCGACTGCACCGTGCTGTTCTCCGATCTGCGCGGGTTCACGAGCTTCTCCGAGAAGCAGCCCGCCACTGTCGTGATCGACGTCGTCAACACCTACCTCAACGAGATGACCGAGGCGATTCTCGGCGCCGGCGGGACGCTGATCGCATACATGGGCGATGGCATCATGGCCGTGTTCGGTGCGCCGCTCGAGCAGAGCGATCACGCCGAGCGGGCGCTGAGCGCCGCGCGCGAGATGCTCGGCGTACGGCTCGATCGCTTCAACGCGTGGCTCGCCGAGCAGGGTCACGAGCACCAGTTCGCGATGGGCATCGGCGTCAACAGCGGCAGCGTGATGGCCGGCAACATCGGCTCCGAACAGCGCGTCGAGTACACCGCGCTCGGCGACACGACGAACACCGCCTCGCGCCTGGAGGGGATGACCAAGGGGAGTGGGCACATGCTGTTCATCGCCGACTCGACACGCGCGCGGATGCAGAGCCCGCCGAGCGATGTGGTTCTCGTCGGGGAGCTCGAGATTCGCGGGCGGGTCGAGCTGGTCCCCGTCTGGACGGTCGCCAAGGGGGACGCGGCAGACAACGACAACGACAACGACAACGACAACGACAACGACAACGGAGCTTGACGCGGCGCTGCGCTCAGATCGGCCGCGGACGGTAGGCACCCGGCTTCGGCCGCACCCGTCCGCCGGGGAACGCGAGCCTGAGGATCGTGCGGTGCACCGTGCCGAGCTGTCTGTGCAGCGGCCCGGTGTTGTACGGCAGTCCGTAACGGCGGCAGATATCGCGCACGCGCGGTGCTATCTCGGCATAACGGCTCGAGGGCATGTCCGGGTAGAGGTGATGCTCGACCTGGAAGCTGAGGTTGCCGGCGAGCAGGTGGAACAGCGGCCCGCCGTCGATGTTCGCGGCGCCGAGCAGCTGGCGCACGTAGAAGCCGCCGCGCGTCTCATCCGCGACCTCCTCCTCGCTGAACGTGTACGTCTGGTCCGGGAAGTGCCCGCAGAAGATGATCGAGTAGGCCCACACGTTGCGCACGATGTTCGCGCTGAAGTTGGCGGCGAGCGTCGACTTGAAGGCGTGCGTGCTCGCGGCGCGCGAGCCGCGGCCGCTGAGCAGCGCGGACAGCAGCGGGAAGGCGATGTAGTCCTTGACGATCTGCGCGCGCGCCTTCGCGCCGATCGCCTTGAGCTCGGCGATCACCTGCGCTTTCGGCTTCTCACCGGCACGGATCGCATCGCCGTTGAGGTCGTGCAGCGCGACGCCCCACTCGAAGAACGCCATCAGCAGCAGGTTGTAGAGCGGCTGCAGGAGGTAGACCGGGTACCAACGCTGGTGCGGGTCGATACGCATGATCTCATAGCCGAGGTCGCGGTCCTTGCCGCGGATGTTGGTGAACGTGTGGTGCTCGTAGTTGTGCGAGTGCCGCCATGCGTCGGCCGGCGAGGCCGTGTCCCAGTCCCATGAGCGGGAGTTGATGTCCGGGTCGTTCATCCAGTCCCACTGCCCGTGCATGACGTTGTGGCCGATCTCCATGTTCTCGAGGATCTTCGCCAGCGACAGCGACGCGGTGCCGGCGAGCCACAGCGGCCTGTGGCGCGAGCCGATCAGCATCGCGCGGGCGCCGAGCACGAGCTGGCGGTGCAGCCTGATCGTGCTGCGGATGTAGCGCGAGTCGCGCTCGCCGAGGTCCGCATAGACCTCGTCGTGGATCGCGTCGAACTCCCGGCCGAGCTGCTCGATCTGCTCCGGCGACAGTCGCGCGAGCGGGCTCTGCTGCGCGCCGCGCGCATCGCGCGGCCGGCTCTCGGTGTATGTCGCGGACACGTCTGGCTCCTTTGACTTTCGCGAGCTAGAGCTCGATTTCGACGGCGCCCTCGGGCGCGTTCACGCATGTTTGGAGCAGTTCGCCGGGCTGGCCGTGGACGCGGCCGCTGCGCAGGTCGCGCACCCGCCCCGCACGTAGGCGCCCGACGCAGCTGCGGCAGATGCCCATGCGGCAGCCGTGCGGGAGCGTCGCGCCCGCGCGCTCGCCGGCGAGGAGGATCGGCTGCTCGCCGTTGCTGCTCGCCTCGACGCCGCTGGCGAGGAAGCGGATCACGCCGCCGCTGCCGCGCTGGGCGGCCGGGAGATCGTTGATGGCGCGCTCGTCCGGCTGGAAGCGCTCGAGGTGGAGCCGGGCCGCGTCGCCGCTGCGCCGCCAGTGCTCGCCCATCGCCTGCATCAGCGCGCTCGGCCCGCACATGAACGTCTCGCGCTCGCGCCAGTCGCCGCATACGCGCTCGAGGTCTGCGGGAGCGAGCCGGCGCTGCTCGGCGGTGATGCGCAGCTCGAGCGCATAGCCCGCGTTGTGAGCGGCGAGCTCGGCGAGCTCGCTTGCGAAGATCACGCCGGCGGCGGTCCTCGAGCTGTGGATGTGCACGACGTCGCGCAGCTCGCCGCGGCCGCGGAGCGCGCGGATCATGCTGATGATCGGCGTGATGCCGCTGCCGGCGCTGATGAACAGCAGGCGCGGGGGCAGCTCGTGCGGCAGCACGAAGGTGCCTTCGACGCCGCCGAGGCGCACGATCGCGCCGGGCTTGACGCGGCTGCACAGGAACGGCGAGACCTTGCCGGCGGTGACGAGTTTCGGCGTGATCGCGATGCAGCCGTCCTTGCGCGCGGGCGCCGAGGTCAGCGAGTACGCGCGCCAGTGGTGGATGCCGTCGACCTCGATGCCGAGACGCAGGTACTGGCCGGGGCGGTGCCCGGGCCACTCCCAGCCCGGTTTGATCAAGACGCTCACGGCGTCCGCGCTCTCCCGCTCGATCCGCTCGATCCGACCGCGCAACTCGCGCGTCGACCACAGCGGGTTGACCAGCTCGAGGTAGTCGTCGGGCAGCAGCGGCGACGTGAACGAGCGCACGAGCCCGAGCGCACGCCGCCGCGCGACGGACACCCGTGGGGGCGCTCCCCGTTCAGCCATGCCAGCTGTCTGCGGGCGCGCTGCGGCCCGTCGCGGAGGTCGGAGATCTCATGACGCAAAACGATGTTACCTCAAATGAGGGCACATGAAACGTAGTATCCTCAAATACCGATGGCCCGCGCCGCGACAGACAGCGCCGACCGGACCGCGCCGGCCCGCGGCGAGCCCGCGTCCGACTACGACCTGACGGTCGAGCAGCTTGCCGCCGAAGTCGGCATGTCGGTGCGCAACATCCGCAACCACCACACGCGCGGACTGCTGCCTCCGCCGGAGGTCCGCGCGCGCGTCGGCTACTACAACGCCGAGCACGTCGCGCGACTGCGGCTGATCCTCGACCTGCAGGCCGACGGCTTCAACCTCACCGCGATCGAGCGGCTGCTGAGCGGCTCCGACGGCCTCGCCGCGCGGCTGCTCGGCCTGCGCACGGCCGTCACCACGCCGTATGAGCCCGAGGCCCCCGAGCTGATCACCGCCGAAGAACTGGCGTCGCGCTTCGGCGAGGTCGACGCCAAGAACGTCGAGCGCATCCGCAAGCTGAGACTGCTCGTGCCGCTCGGCGACGGGCGCTTCGAAGTCCCCAGCCCGGCGCTGCTCGGCGCCGCCGAAGAGGTCGTCGAGCTCGGCATCCCGCTCGCGGCCGCGCTCGCGCTCGTCGAGCGCGTGAGCCGCGACTGCGAGTCGATCTCACGCGCCTTCACGAAGCTGTTCCTGAAAGAGCTGTGGGAGCCGTTCGACGCGGCCGGCCAGCCCGATGAGGGCTGGGACGAGCTGATCGATGCGGTCGGCTCGCTCAGGCCGCTCGCCTCCGAGGCGCTGCTCGCGCTGTTCAAGCAGCGGATGACAACGCAGCTCGAGGAGGCCTTCGGCAAGGTCCTCGAGCACCAGGCCAAGCGCCGCTAGTCGCCCGCCCCGGCCCCACGCGGGCGAGGTTCAGGGGACGATCACGAGCTTGCGATGCGAGCCCGCCTCGAGCTGCTGCCAGGCCCGCTCGACCTGCGCCAGCGGGATCTGCTCGACGTCGACCTTGATCTCACCGACAGCGGCCGCCGCGGCCAGGCGCCGGTAGGCCTCGGCCTTGATCTCGGCAGGCGCCGCGAAGTTCGCGTGCCCCATGATCACGAGCATCTTGCCGCGGATCACGGCCGAGGCGAGCGTCGCCTCGGCGCCCGCGCCGGCGCCAAGCTGGACGATCCGCGCGCCGAAGCTCGCGGCGCTCGCGGCCGCGACGAACGGCTCGCCGAACAGCGGGTCGAGCACGACATCGATGCGCCCCGCCGCCGCCGCCGCGAGCGCCGCGGGGAGATCGTCGTGCTCGCCGAGACGAACCGCTGCATCGGCGCCGAGGGCGAGGCAGCGCTCGAGGCCTGCCTGCGAGCGCGCCGCCGCGACCACGCGGCCCGCGCCGAGCAGCTTCGACGCCTGCACGGCGATCTGCCCGAGCACGCCGCTGGCGGCGAGCACGAGCACGTGCTCGCCGCTCTGCAGCTGAGCCCGCCAGGTGAGCGCGAGCCACGCCGCCAACCCGGAGATCCCGAGCGCGACCGCGACGCCGTCGGCGAGCGCGGCGGGCACCGGATAGGTCCAGTCCGGGTCGATCAGCGCGCGCTCGGCCATCGAGCCGAACGGCAGAACGGGCGCATCGAAGTACACACGCCTGCCCTCCAGCAGCCCGACGCCCTCGCGCCCGGCGACGCACGGCAGCGGCGGCTTGCCCGCATAGAAGCGCCCCGCGCAGATCGCGACGTCGACCGGGTTCAAGCCGGCCGCGAGCACGTCGACGACCGCCTGGCCGCGATCCGCGTGCGGCGCTTCGAACTCGCCCGCCACGGGGACTCCGTACGCACGCAGGACGGCGGCTCGCATCGGCCAAGCATAGGGAGCCGGCGAGCGCCCATCCTGGACAGCGAGGCGCGCTTGACGGATAATGCGCCGGGCATGGACCGCGAAGCCGCAAGGGCGCACTGCGACCGGAGCTGAGGCGGCTTGCGGATCACACTCTGCGGCGTGCGGGGCTCGACCCCCGCGGCCGGCATCGACTTCGTCCGCTACGGCGGGCACACCTCGTGCGTCGCGATCGCGCACTCCTCGGCGAGCCGGCCGACGCTGATCCTCGATGCCGGCACCGGGCTGCAGACGCTTGCGCGCCTGCTCGCCGGGGCGCCGTTCGCCGGCACGATCCTGCTCAGCCATCTGCATTGGGACCACGTGCTCGGGCTGCCGTTCTTCGCCGCCGGCGACCGTCCCGACGCCTCGATCGAGGTGCTGCTCCCCGAGCAGCCGAACGGCGACGACGCCGCGAGCGTGCTCGCGGTGATGATGGCGCCGCCATACTTCCCGATCGGCCCGACGCAGCTGCGCGGGCAGTGGTCGTTCGGGACGGTTGCGCCGGTCGAGCGGGAGATCGAGGGCTTCACCGTGCTCGCGCGCGAGATCCCGCACAAGGGCGGGCGCACGTTCGGCTACCGCATCAGCGACGGGCACTCGACATTGGCGTACATGCCCGATCACTGCCCGACGGCGTTCGGCCCCGGCGAGGACGGACTTGGCGCGTACCACCCGGCGGCGATCGAGCTCGCCAAGGACGCGGACGTGCTCGTTCACGACGCCCAGCTGCTGCCCTCCGAGCTCGCCGCGGAGGCGGACTTCGGGCACTCGGTCGCCGACTATGCGCTCGCGCTGGGGCGACGGGCGAATGCGCGCTCGGTCGTCTTCTTCCATCATCGCCACGATCGCACCGACGACGCCCTCGACGCGCTCGCGGCGAGATTCGCCGAGGGCGCCCCGCCGGTCAGCCTCGCCGCCGAGGGCAACGTGCTCGAGCTGTGAGCTGACGCGACGCGCGCCCGCGGCGCGATCGCATGTCCGTGGATATCGTTGTCACCGTGGATCGAGCCTTCGTGATGAACGTCGCCGCCGCGCCCGCCGCCGCGCATCCCTCGCGGGCGACGATCCTCGACTTCGAGGACGACAGCGCGCCGTGGCCGGACACCGGCGTCAACATCCAGATCATGCAGCCGGGGCAGCCAAACTGCCGCTATCACTCCGAGCCTGTGCAGGAGGACTTTCTGGTTCTCCACGGCGAATGCGTCGTGATCCTCGAAGGCGAGGAGCGGCCGCTGCGCCAGTGGGACTTCCTGCACTGCCCGGCCGGCGTCGAGCACGTGTTCGTCGGCGCCGGCGACGGACCCTGCGCCGTGCTGATGATCGGCTCGCGCCGGGTCGACGCCGCTCACTACCCGGTCAACGAGATCGCCGCCCGCTACGACGCGTCGGCGGCGCGCGACACCGACGATCCGGCCGAGGCCTACGCGGACTGGCGCGAGCAGCCGTGGACCTCGACGCCGAACCCGTGGCCGCTGAGCGGCTAGCCTGTCGAGCTTCGCGCACATCCGCCGGGTCCTGCGCCATCGCGACTTTCGGCTGCTGTGGTTCGCCCAGTCGGCGAGCGTCATCGGCGACAACATCGTGCTCGTCGCGCTCGCCCTGTTCGTCGTCGAGAAGACCGGCAGCGCGACCGATCTCGGGCTCGTGCTCGCCGCGCACGCGCTGTCGCTCGTCGCGTTCCTGCTGATCGGCGGCGTATGGGCCGATCGCCTGCCGCGCCACCGCGTGATGGTCGCGACCGACCTCGTGCGCTTCGGCCTGCACGCGCTGCTGGCGGCGCTGATCTTCACGGGCTCGGTGCAGATCTGGGAGCTCGTCGTGATCGAGGTGCTGTTCGGCGCCGCCGAGGCCTTCTTCCGCCCCGCCGCCAGCGGCCTGCTTCCGCAGACGGTGCCCGAGGCGGACATCCAGCGGGCGACCGCGATCACGACGATGTCCAACAACCTCGCCGAATTCGTCGGACCGGCGCTGGCGACCCTGCTCGTGCTCGGCGCCGGCGCGGGCTGGGCGTTCGCGCTCGACGCCGCGACGTTCCTCATCAGCGCGGCGTGCCTCGCCCCCATCCGCCCACGCCGGCGCGGAGGCGAGTCGCGCGCCGCGGCCGCGACCGAGCACCCGAGCGTGTGGTCGGCGATCCGCACCGGAGCGCGTGAGGTGCGCGCGCGCAGCTGGGTATGGGCGACGCTCGCGTCGTTCTGCGTCGCCCTGTTCTGCGGGCTCGCGCCGTGGTTCGTGCTCGGCCCGCTCGTCGCGAGCGACCAGTACGGCCACATCGCCGTCTACGGGATCATCGAGACGGCGCTCGGCCTCGGCACGATCGCCGGCTCACTGCTCGGTGTCGGCTGGCGCCCGCGCTTTCCGATGCGCCTGGCGATGCTCGCGATCCTGCTCTGGCCACTCGCCGGGATCCTCTACGCGAGCGGCGTGACGCTCGTGCTCGTGATCCCCGCGATCGTCGTCGCGGGGACAGGCATCGCGCTGTTCGACGTCTGGTGGCTGACGGCGCTCGCCGAGCGGATCCCGCCGCAGACGCTCTCGCGCGTCACCTCCTTTGACTGGATGATCTCCCAGGCGCTGCTGCCGCTCGGCTTCCTGCTCGCCGGCCCGCTCGCAAAGCAGCTCGGCGCGGTCAACGTGCTGCTCGGCGGGCTGATCCTCGCCGCGGCGGCGTTCGCGCTCGGCCTGCTCCCGCGTGAAACGCGGATGCTCGAACGCACCGCGGCCGCGACGCCGATGCCACTGGAGCAGGCGCGCTTCGCCCACCCCACGTGAGCGCCGCCCGGCTCAGTCGCCGGCGATCTTCAGCACGAGCTTGCCGTTGTTCTCACCGCTGAACAGGCGCAGCAGCGTCTCCGGGAAGTTCTCGAGCCCCTCCGCGATGTCCTCGCGCGAGATCAGCTTGCCCGCCGCGAGCCAGCCGGCCATCGCGGTCACCGCCTCGCCGTAGCGGTCGAGGTAGTCGGACATCACGAAGCCGGTCATGCTCGCGTGGTTGACGAGCAGCGACAGGTAGTTCGACGGACCGGTCATCGCACCGGTCGCGTTGTACTGCGAGATCGCTCCGCAGATGACGACGCGCGCGTGGCGCGCGAGATTCGCCAGGGCGGCATCGAGGATCGCGCCGCCGACATTGTCGAAGAACACGTCGATGCCGTCCGGGCAGTGCTCGCCGAGCGCCGCGGCGACATCCTCGCCCTTGTAGTCGATCGCCGCGTCGAAGCCGAGCTCCTCGACGAGCGAGCGGCACTTCTCGGGGCCGCCGGCGATGCCGACGACGCGGCAGCCCTTCAGCTTCGCGATCTGCCCGACGAGGCTGCCGACCGCGCCCGCGGCCCCCGAGACGACGACCGTCTCGCCCTCCTGCGGGCGTCCGATGTCGAGCAGTCCGAAGTAGGCGGTCACGCCCGGCATCCCCAGCGTGCCGAGGTACACCGGCAGCGGCGCCAGCGCGGCGTCGAGCTTGAAGACGCCTTTGCCGTGCGCGACGGCGTAGTCCTGAACGCCGAGCAGGCCGCCGACGTGGTCGCCGACCGCGATGTCCGGATCGTTGGACGCGATCACCTCGCCGGCGGAGAACGAGCGCATCACCTCGCCGATGCCAACCGGCGCGATGTAGGAGCGGCTGTCGTTCATCCAGCCCCGCATCGCGGGGTCCAGCGAGACGTACTGCACGCGCACGAGCACCTCGCCGTCGCCCGGCTCGCCGACCGGCTCCTCGGCGAAGTGCCAGTCGCTGTGCTTGGGCAGGCCTACGGGGCGGGCGGCGAGCTGGCATTGGCGGTTTACGGCATCCATGGCATTGCCTTTCATCTTTGCGGAGGCTGGATCCTGCGAGTCTGCGACCACCCTAGCGGCGTGGAGCGCGCGGGAAACGAGCCGCGCCGCGGCCAGCAGAGCACGAGCCGCGCCGAGCGTGAGAGTATTTTGCCGCCGTGCGCGCAGCGCGCAGCCGTCGGCCCAAGCCACCGCGCAACGAGACCTAGGAGCCAACACATGCCCGATATCGAGTTCCCGACAAGCGCCGCAACCGCGCCCGGCTACCTGGCCGTGCCGGCCGACGGGCACGGCCCGGCGACGATCGTGATGCAGGAGTGGTGGGGCGTGGACGAGCACATTCGCTCGGTCTGCGATCGATTCGCCGCCGAGGGATTCTTCGCGCTTGCGCCCGACCTCTACCGCGGCGAGACGACGACCCAGCCGAGCGAGGCCGAACAGAAGATGATGGCGCTGTCGATGGAGCGCGCCGAGCAGGACATGTGCGGCGCGGCCGAGTTCCTGAAATCCCAGCCGGGCGTCGAGGGCACCGGCGTCGCGTCGGTCGGCTTCTGCCTCGGCGGCGGGCTGTCGGTGTGGGCCGCCGCGACCTGCCCGCAGATCACCGCGGCGGTCTCCTACTACTACGTGATGCCACATGGCAAGCCGGACTTCGCGAACATCGGCGGGCCGGTGCTCGGCCACTTCGGCACGGCCGACGCGTTCGTCCCCGTCGAGGCCGCGCAGGGCCTGGAAGCGGAGCTCAAGGAGGCCGGGGCAGACGTGCAGTTCCATTTCTATGAGGGCGCCGGGCACGCGTTCTTCAACGACACCGATCGCCTGGGCACCTATGACGCCGAGCTCGCCGAGCAGTCGTGGCAGCGCACGGTGAGCTTCTTGCGCTCCGCGCTGAGCTCCTGACGCTCCGAGACCACCCCCGTCGCCGTTCCCTCGGCCCGGCAAGCCGGGCGCGGGCGCACACCCCTGTCGCCGCGCTCGCCGCGGCTGTGCTCACCGCGCTCGCGCTCGCCGCCGCGGCTTCCGGCTCGCCTGCGCCGCTCGCGGCGGCGCAGTGGTCCCCCCCGGCGGTGCTCGGCGCGTGCTCGGCGGACGTGGCGCCCGGGATCGCCTTTCCGGATGACAAGCCGAACCACGCCACCGGCCCCGGCGCGATCGTGTGGAGCGCATCGAGCCGCTGCCGGGGCGGTGCGGGCGCGCGCATCGCCGCGATCGGGGTCGGCGACCGCCCCGGGCCGTCACTAGCGCCGCGCACAGCCGCGGGCGCGCCGCTCGCGCCGGCCGGCCAGCTGACGGTCGCCGGCGCTCCCCACGGGGACATCGTGATCGCGGGCGCTTCCGCGGGTGTGCCCGCGGAAGGACTGCTGATAGAGGGAGCCGCCGGCGGCCCGTTCGCGCCGCTCGCCCCCAGCGGCGCCGCCGCCCCGGTCGCCCTCGCGAACGCGTATCGGGGCGATCTCGCGCTGGCCGCGGCCGAAGGCCGCGATGGCGGCGTGCGCGTGCAGGTGCAGCCGCGCTTCGCGGCCGGCTTCGATCGCAGTGTCGCCGCCGGCCCCGCCGGCGGCGGCTCGCCCGGCGCGCTGTCGGTCGCGATGGACTTCCGCGGCGACGCGCTCGCGGTGTGGGCCGAGGACGGGACGATCTACGCGCGTGACCTGCCCGTCTCCGGCGCGAAAGGCCGGCTCCAACGGCTTGCCCGGGTCGGCGCCGGCGTGACGCTCAGCGCGCTGCTGAGCGACGACAACCGCGCGATCGTCGCCTGGGTGCAGCAGCGCGGTGCGACCACGAGCGTCTACCTCGATCAGTCGGACACCGGCGTGCGCTTCACCGTCCCGCGGCTGCTCGAACGCTTCAGCGACCCTGACGGCATCCCGTCCCCGGCCGCCTCGCCGCGTCTGGTCCGGCTGAGCTCCGAGAGCGTGATGCTGGCGTGGGCGAGCGCCGCCGGCGGCCGTTGGGCGATCGACACCGCCGCGATCGACCAGCAGGGGCTGCGGACGGTCGGCACGATCGCGGCCCCGGGGCGCGACGAGCTGCTCGCCGACCTCGCTCCGGGCCCGCTCGGCGAGGCGCTCCTGCTGTGGACTGAGCCACAGCCGGGCACCGGCGGGCAGGCGATCTTCTCGGCGCGCGGGACCGAGTCGGCCCCCGGGCGGACGTACTTCGGCGAACCCGAACAGCTCGCGCCGGCCGGGCCCAACAGCGACGCACGGGTCGCGTTCGATCCGAGCAGCGACCGTGCCGTGGCTGTTTGGCGGGACGGCGGGACGGCGATCGAATACGCGGTCAGGAGCAGCAGCCCCGGCCCCTGAGGCACGCGGCCGGGTAGGCGCACCGCGCCGAGTGGGGCCTTTAGGAAAAGATGCTCGGCGGATGGACAGGGACTACGAGCTCCAGACGCACCAGGCCGAGGATCGTCACTGGTGGTACCGGGGGCGGCGAAGGGTGCTGGAGGGGGTGATCGCGGACCTCGGCCTCGCGCCCGGCGCGCGCATCCTCGATGCCGGCTGCGGCAGCGGTCGCAACATGGTCGAGCTCGCCCGCTTCGGCAGCGTCACCGGCGTCGAGCTGTCGGAGGCGAGCGTCGAGATCGCCCGCTCACGCGACGCCGGCGAGGTGGTCGCCGGATCCGTGCTCGAGATGCCGTTCGCCGAGAGCAGCTTCGATTTGGCGGTGAGCCTCGACGTGATCGAGCATCTCGAGGACGACCTCGGCGCGCTGCGCGAGCTGCGCCGCACGGTCGCACCGGGAGGTGCGCTGCTCGTGACGGTGCCCGCATATCAGTGGCTGTGGAGCGGCCACGACGAGATCAACCACCATCACCGCCGTTATACCCGGCGCGCGTTGCAGCGGGTCGCCGAGCAGGCCGGCTGGAAGCAGACACGCACGACGTACTTCAACTCGCTGCTGCTGCCGATGGCGATCGTGCTGCGGGTCCTCGAGCGCTTCAACACCAAGACGACCGAGTCGAGCCTCGACCTGTGGATTCCGCCGGCGCCGGCCAACTGGCTGCTCGAGCGCCCGCTCGTGCTCGAGTCGGCGCTGATCTCGCGCGGCGGGCGGATCCCCGCCGGGCTGTCGCTGCTGGCCGTCTTCCGCTGAGCCGCCGAACGGCGCGGCGCGATCGGCTCTCAGTCGACGATCGCGAGCGTTGCCGGCGTCCGGAAAGTCCACGCGCGGTTGACGAGGAACGTCGCGATGGTGACGATGAACGTCGCGCATACCTGCCCGAGCAGCTCATCGAGGTTGGCGTCGTGCACGAACAGGTACAGCAGCCCCTCGTTGACCGCCAGCCCGCAGCCCTGGACGACGCCCCAGCGCACCGGCGTGAGCGCGTCGCCGACGTGATCGCTGAACGTCCAGCGGCGGTTCAGCAGGAAGCCGTTGGTGGCGCCGAGAATGAACCCGATCGCCGATGCCGCCAAGTACCAGACGCCGAAGACCTTCAGCAGGACCGTGTACACGGCGAACGCGATCAACGTGTTGGAGACGCCGACGATGCCGAACTTGACGAACTGGACGAGCACGAGCGTCCGCGGCCGCTGCAGCACCGGCGCTACGCTGATGGGCGGTCCCTGTCGCTCAGAGGGGTCGGAGGGCATCCATAGACAGGATGAACGATAAATTGAGCGACGGCTTAAGGCGCGCGTCGACGATGGACGCAGAAGCGCGCCGCTTTACCTTGGGCAGCGCTGCTGCGAACATCATGGCCATGTCGGATACACCACTTCGGACACCCACGCTGCTGAGCCTCGTCGCGCCGGTGTACAACGAGGAGGAGCTCGTCGAGCAGTTCGCCGCCCGTGCGTGCGCCGCGATCGCCGACTACGAGTTCGAGCTCGTGCTCGTCAACGACGGCAGCTCCGACAGGACACCCGAGCTGCTGGACCGCCTCGCGGCGTCCGACCCGCGCATCCGCGTCGTCCACCTGTCGCGCAACTTCGGCCACCAGGCCGCACTGACAGCGGGCCTCGAGCACGCCGTCGGCGATGTCGTCGCGATGATCGACGCCGACCTGCAGGACCCGCCCGAGCTGATCCCCGACATGCTCGCCCAGTGGAGCCAGGGAGCGGACGTCGTCTACGCGGTGCGCAAGCAGCGCGAAGGCGAGACGGCCTTCAAGCTCGCGACCGCATCGTGGTTCTACAAGCTCTTCGACAAGCTCGCCCAGGTCGATCTCGAGCCCAACTCCGGCGACTTCCGCCTGCTGGACCGTCGCGCCCTCAACGCGCTGCTGGCGATGACCGAGCGCTCGCGCTTCCTGCGCGGGATGACGGTCTGGGTCGGCTTCACGCAGACCGCCGTCTCCTATCAACGCGACGCGCGTCACGCGGGTGAGACGAAGTACACGCTGCGCAAGATGCTGCGCTTCTCGCTCGACGCGATCGCGTCGTTCTCGCACCTGCCGCTGCAGCTGGCGACGTACGCCGGGCTGCTCTCCGCGGGCGTTGCGTTCATTGCGATCCCGGTTGTGATCGCGCTGCGCATCGCCGGCTCCTACCTGCCCGGCTTCGGCTCGATCACGATCGCGATCCTGCTGCTCGGCGGCATCCAGCTGATCGCCCTCGGCGTGATCGGCGAGTACGTCGGGCGCATCTACGACGAGGTCAAGCACCGGCCGCTGTACATCGTCCGCGAGGAGCGCAACCGCCCGACCGGGCACGGCCGCGCAGCGGGCCCGCAGCCGGCGCGGGCCGGGCTCTCGGCGCGCACGCCCGAGCATATCTCCTAGCGCGTCCCACGCACGGGCGCCGGCGGGACCGCTCCACCGGGCGTCCTCGCGTGTTTTGATGCAGCAGTGACCGTCCTCGCCCGCTGCCGCCCGCCCGCGCGCCTGCTCGGCGGCGTCTGCGCGGCGATCGCGCTCGTCACGCTCGCGGGCGGCGCCCGCCCGGCGAGCGCAAGCGCGGAAGGATGCCCCGGCTCCGGCGCGAGCACCTGCCCGTATGCCGCCGCGCAGATCATCGGCCAGCGCGCCGAAGGCGTGCTGCGCTTCCCCGAGGCGGTCGCGCTCGACTCCAGCGGCGACGTGTACGTCGCCGACCAGCTCGGCTACGTCGTGCAGAAGTTCAGCGCGGCCGGCGTGTTCGAGACGCAATGGGGCTCCTACGGTGGAGGGCACGGGCAGTTCGGGCCGATCGGCGGCATCGCGACCGACGCGGCGGGCGACGTCTACGTGGTCGATTCAAGCCACAACCGGATCGAGAAGTTCGACGCGAACGGCGACTTCATCACCGACTGGGGGCACAAGGGCGCCGAAGTCGGCGAGTTCGACTTCGGCTCCTCGCAGAACTACACGGACCCTCCCGGGGGCGGCATCGCGGTCGCGGGCGCGCACGTCTATGTCGCCGACAGCGGCAACGACCGGATCGAGCGCTTCAACCTCGAAGGCGGCGAAGCGATGGCCTGGGGGACGCGCGGGAGCGGGATCGGCCAGTTCTCCTATCCCCGCGGTGTCGCGGCGAACGAAAGCGAGGTGATCGTCAGCGACGACGACAACCACCGCATTCAGAAATTCGACACCGAAGGCGACTTCCAGGCAGCCGCCGGCTCGGAAGGAAGCGGGCCGGGCCAGTTCGGGTTCCCCTACGGCGTCGCTCTCGACGCGGCCGGGAACGTGTACGTCGCCGACGACATCAACCATCGCATCGACAAGCTCACGCCGCAGCTGACGTTCGCGGGCGCCTGGGGCGGCTTCGGCTCGAAACCTGGCCAGCTGGCGTTCCCGCGCGCGCTTGCGAGCGACCCCGCCGGCGACACCTACGTCGCGGACACCGCGAACGACCGCATCGAGGTGTTCGGTCCGAGCGGTGAATACCTGCGCACGCTCGGCACCTCAGCGCGCGGCCCCGGCGAGCTGACAGCGCCGCGCGGGCTCGCGGTCGACCCGAGCGGCAGGCTGCTCGTCTCCGACGCGATCGACAATCGCATCGAGGCGTTCGCCGGAGCGGGCGGCGCCTACGCCGGGCAGTGGACGAGCGCGGGCGGACATGCGGCCGGGTTCAACGCGCCGTCGGGGATCGGCGTCGACCCGCGTGGATCGGTGTACATCGCCGATGAAGGCAACGCGCGACTCGTGCACCTGTGGGGTGACGGGACCTTCCTGGGCGAACTCGGCGGCCCAGGCGAGATCGGCGGAGCCGCGCTGAGCGGCGCCGGCTCGGTCGCCGTCTCCGCAGCGACCGGTGCGACGTACGTCGCCGACACGAATCACAACCGTGTGCTCGTGTACGGCCCGGAAGGGCTGCTGCGCGCGAAGTGGGGCGCCGATGAAGGCGACGGCGCATCGGGAAGCGGCGCCGGCGAGTTCGCCCGCCCGAGCGCGGTCGCCGTCGACCCCTCCGGTGACATCTACGTCGCCGACACCGCCAACAACCGCATCGTCAGGCTCTCGTCCACCGGCAGCGTGCTGAGCGAATGGGGCTCACGCGGCAGCAGCGACGGCCGCTTCCACTCGCCGACCGGGGTGGCGGTCGACGCGGCGGGCGAGGTGTTCGTCGTCGACAGCGAAAACAACCGTGTCGAGGTGTTCGCCCCGAACGGGCAGTTCCTCGCCAAGTGGGGCGCGCGCGGCGACGGCGTCGGCGATCTCTCCCAGCCGACCGCGATCGCGATCGACTGCAACGGCGCGGCGTACGTGGCCGACACGAACAACAACCGCGTCGAGCGCTTCGAACTGACCTCCTCCGGGGCCGCCGGCTGCCTCGCCCCCGGAACCTGGCCGCCGCCGCTGGACGTCGCGCCGGTCGTGCGCGTCAGCCTGCCGCGCCGCGCGGGCGTGCTCGCGCGGCGCGGGCTCGCGCTCGCGGTCAGCTGTCAGCGCGGCTGCACGATCCGCGCGACGGCGACGCTGTCCGTCGCCGGGCGCGGCCGCGGCGTTGCGCTGGCGGCGGCCACGCGCGCGCTGCCCGCGGCGCTCACCGGCCACGTGCGGCTGGCCGTCGGCGCACGAGCGCTGCGGCTCCTGCAGAGCGAGCTCGGCAGCCGGCGCGCGATGAAGGCGCGCGTGATCGTGATCGCGACCGGTGCGACCGGCCGGCGCACCGTCCTCAGCAGAACCTATGCCGTCGAGCGCTGAACGCGATAATGACGCGATGAGCCCCGACGAGGCCGTCCGAGAGGAGCACTCAGCAGAGATGGACCATCGCACCGAACGCATCAGGATCGAGACCGAGCGGCATCGCATCGAGGGCGTGCTGACACTCGCGCGCGACGGCTACCGCAGCCGCGTCTCCGATGTGCTCAACGCGGCCGAGCGCGACTTCATCACGTTGACCGACGCGACCGTCGCGCCGCTCGACGGGGGGCCGGTCGAGCTGCACGCCTACCTCAGCCTCGCCCGCCGGCACGTCGTCTTCGCGGTCACCGCCGAGGAGCAGGCGGAGGGACTCAGCGGCTAGCCCGCTGAGAAGCCGGCGGCGCTGCTGACGCTGCCCAGCGGAGCTGTCGTGTTGGTCACGGTGATCGGCCCGGCGGCCGCGCCCGCCGGCACGATCGCCGTGAGTTTCGTCGAGGAGCCGAACGCGACGCTCGTCGCGGGCACCCCGCCGAAGCTCACGCTCGAGCTGCTCGTGAAGCCGATCCCCTTGATCCTGACCGCCTTCCCCGGCGGCCCCGCGACGGGACTGAAGGACACGACCGACAGCGTCGGCTTGAACTTGGTCCTGTCGGTGATCGTGCCCGCCGGCGTCGTCACCGAGATCTTCGCCGCCTTCGCGCCGTCGGGAACGATGGCTTCGATCTGCGCGTGGGAGAGCACGGTGAACTGCGCGGCGAGCGTGCCGAACTCAACCGCCGTCGCGTCGCCGAGGCCGGAGCCGTCGAGGGTCACGGTGCTGCCGGTGATCCCCGACGCGGGAGTGAAGCCGGTGAATGTGAACGCGTCGGAGCCGACCGTCGCGGTCTGCGCCGAGACAGCCGGCGAGCCTGCTCCCGAGCCGTTGATGGCGGTCTCCTGGACGCGGATCGTCGAGCCGACGTCGCCCGCGCCCAGCTCGTAGGTCAGACCGGTCGCGCCGTGGATCGGCGCGCACGCGCCGCCGGAGCTGTTGCAGTCCTCCCACTGGTCGGCGATCGAGGTCGGGCTGTTGCTCCAGCCGCCCTGTGTCGCGGTCAGCGTCTGGCCCTGTTCGGCGATGCCCGCGATGCTCGGCGGCGTGATGTCGAGCGGCTCGCCGCCGCTCGCGAAGGCGCCGAGGCCGATCGGGCTGCCGACACCGGTCGGCCCGTCGAAGCCGGCGGCCGCCGCACAGATCGTGTGACCCGAGCACGAGCCGTTGTCGCCCGAGACGACGTCGTAGAGGTCTCCTTCTTCGCCCGCGTGGGAGTACAGCGTCGCGGCCGGGTAGGAGATGCCGTGTGAGCCGCCGGCCAGCCCGAACTCGGCGGCGATGATCGGCGAGGCGACCGAGGTCCCTCCCCACACCCCCCAGCCGGTCGGCGCGCCGACGCTTTCCGGCGTGCTGTCGTAGATGTCGACGCCTGTGTTCGGGTCGCCGATCGCGGCGACGTCGGCGATCGCCCGGTCGCTGCCACAGCCGGTGGCGGCGAAGTTCGCCACCGCCGTCTGCCAGAGCGGCGCGCCGAACACTTCGCTGCAGCCGCTGCCGCCTTCGCTCCAGACCGTGCTCGTCCAGGTTTTGCCGACTTCGCTCAGGCTCGTGCCGCCAACCGCGACGACGTCGGGGGAGTCCGCCGGGAAGTTCGCCGCCGCGAGGTCTCTGCGACAGGCTTTGTTGAGATAGCCGCAGTCGCCGGAGCTCGCGGTGATGACGACCCCGGGGTGGTTGTAGTAGCTCACGTTGTAGCTGGTGTACAGCGACTCCTCGGGGCCGGCGTAGGAGTTGCTGATCTCGGTCGCGCCTGCGGCGACAGCCGAGTTGACGGCGGTGCCGAGGCTCGTGAATTCTTCGTTGTCGGCCTCGACGAGGAGCACGTGACAGCCCTGGCAGATCGCGCGGGCCATCTGCACGTCGATCGATATCTCGCTCGCCCATTCGCCTTCGGTCGGCGGCAGCGGGCCGGCGTCGCCATGCTCGTTGATCTTGCGAAAGCAGCCGTTCGCGGTCGTGCACGCGGGCAGGCCGAACTGTTCGTCATAGACGCCCAGGTCGGCTTCGGCGGTGGGGTCGTCGTAGGCGTCGACGACCGCGATCGTCTGCGACGAGGAGGCCGCCGTTTCGCTCGGCAGCGAGTACGCGGCGTGCAGGCTCTGCGGGGTCAGATAGCCCGGCGTAGGCGATTTGCTGCCGACGAGGATCTTCCGCCCGGCGGCGCGCTGCCTGGCCTGCGCGAGCGCGTTGGCGCGGATCTTCGCGGGCGTGTCCGAACTCGGCAGCAGCCGCATCGCCTGGCACTGGGCGGCGCCGGGGCGCGGAGTTCCGCACAGGCGCTGGACACGGAAGCGCGACGCCTGTGCGACGGATGGAGCGGCGGTGAGCGCGAGCAGCACGAGCACGGCGACAGCCATCAGCGCGCGGCGACCCCCCGTCCGCGGCGCGCGCTCTTCGCGAGCGAGAGCACCCATCCCGAAGATGTTATCCGCGGGAAGACCCGGTTGGCAAAATCTGCAAACATCGCCCCATGGGCGCCGGCCGGCACGATCGATAGCGAGCGCCGTGGCGGGCGTGCAACCGCAGGGGGCCGGCGAGCGCGTCGAAGTCGCCGCGGCGCGCGCGATGCTGGCGTTGCCGGCGAGCGCCAAGCGACGCATCGCGGGAGCACCGATCAGGCGCGACGGGCTCGAGCTCGATCTCGACGTCCAGTTCGTCCTCAAGCTCGAGCGGAGCCCGCGACCGCCGCTGTCGCAGGGGACGCCGGCCGCGGCGCGGGCCGAGCTGCTGCACGCGGTTCGGATCGTCGAAGGCGCGGCGATCCCCGTCGCGAGCGTCCGCGAGATCACGATCGCCGGGGCCGCCGGCCCGCTGCGCGCACGCCTGTATGCGCCGGCCGACGCGCTCGATGAGGGGCCCGGCGCGCTGGTCGTCTACTACCACGGCGGCGGCTGGGTCGCCGGCGACCTCGACACTCACGACCAGCCCTGCCGGCTGCTCGCGAACAGCTCGGGCGCGTCCGTGTTGAGCGTCGACTATCGCCTCGCGCCCGAGCATCCCTTTCCGGCGCCAGTCGAGGACGCGCTGGCGGCGTTCCGCGACGCCGTCGCGCGCGCCGGCGAGTTTGGCGCCGACCCCGCACGGATCGCGGTCGCAGGGGACAGCGCAGGCGGCCACCTGGCGGCCGTCACGGCACAGCAGGCCTCGCTCGACGGCGGTCCGGCTCCGGCCTTCCAGCTGCTGATCTACCCCGTTACCGACCTCGCCGAGGTGGCGCGCTCGCGCGAGACCTTCGCGGCGGGCTTCGTGCTGACGAAAGAGAACATGGAGTGGTACGAGGCGCAGTTCGTCGGCCCCGATGGAGAGCGCCGCGACCCGCGTGTCTCGCCGCTGCTCGCCGAGACGCTCGCCGCCGACGTCCCCGCGCTGGTCGTGACAGCCGGCTTTGACCCGCTGCGCGACGAGGGTGAGGCGTATGCGCGGCGGCTGCGCGCGGCGGGGGCGCGGACGATCATGCGACGCCATCCCGGCTACGTCCACGGCTTCGTGCACGTGTTGATGGGCGGCCCCGGACCGCGCGCAGCGGTAGCCGAGATGGGCGGCGTGCTGCGCTCCGCGCTCGCCGGCTGACGCGCGCTCACCGGTCGATCGCGTGAGCGGCGCGCTCGAGCGTGACGATCGCGAACCTCGCCGTCGCTGCTCTCACTCCGCCGGTGCTTGCGCTCCGTCGCCATCGCCGGGCGTCGCGGGCTCCTTCAGACCGCCGACGAACGTATCCGCCTTCGTACCCACCTGCTCGATCTTCTCGCTGTAGCGGCCGCCCGTCTTCTGGTCGGCCGTCGTGGCCGCCTTGTGGATCGCGCCGCGGATCTGATCGTTGTGCTCGGCCGCCGCATCCTCGGCCTTGCCCTTGAGGTCCTTGAATTTGTCCGTGAGTCCCATGGCTCCCTTCATGAGCGTCGTTGTCCGCCGATGCTAGCCCGCGCGCAGGCGCTCAGGCGGCGACCGGCGCGATCGCGAGCCCGGCGACGGCGCTGCGCGCCCGCAGCAGCGTGCCGCCGAGCTCAGGCTCGCGCTCATTGTCGGCGGTCGTGATCAGCACGTCGCGCATGTCGGCGCCGCCGAAGCACAGGCTCGAGACGAACCGCGCGGGCATCGCGATGAGCTCATCCAGCTCGCCGTCGGCGCGAAAGCGCGCGACCGCGCCACCCTCGCCGAGCGCAACCCACACAGCGCCCTCCCGGTCGACCGCGAGGCCGTCGACCGAGCCCGCCGGGGAGCGACAGAACTCGGCGACGGCGCCGCCGCGACGGTCGATTGCAAGCACCACCCGCTCGGCGTAGTCGCTCAGGTAGATCGTCTCGCCGTCGGGCGAGAGGCCGATTCCGTTCGGCCAGATCACGTCCTCGGTGAGCACCTCGACCCCGCCGCTGCGGTCGACGAGCAGCAGCTGGCCGGGGGTCGGGTCCTCGCCGGCGAGCGGCCGGTAGCGCAGCACCCCGGCGAGCAGCTCGCCCTCGGGCGTCGCGCCGAGATCGTTGTAGCCGCAGACCGCATCGCCCGCGAGGATCTCGCGCTGCTCGCCGTCGGCGCCGACGTGCACGACGCTGCGCCCGCTGAGGACCCAGCCGCCGTCGGCGTGCGCGACGATGCCACCGACGCCCCTGCGCTTGGGCAGGAGCTCACGTACAACGCCCTCGCGCGAGCAGGCCCACACGCCGCCCGCGATCACGTCGCTGTAGACGGCTTCGCCGGCGGCGCCGAAGCACGGTCCCTCGAGCAGGCTGTGCGGGCGCTCGAGCACCGCGTCGACGGGCACGGCGGCTGACAGCAGGCTCATCGCCGGCGCACCGCGATCATGGGCCCGAGCGTAGCGCGCCGCCGGGGCGCCGCTCGCTAAGCTCGGCGAAGACAGCGAGCAGCTGGGCGCGGGAGTCTGTTCTGCAAGGGCGGGAGCGAGCGATGCGAGCGGGCTGGTTGAGGACTTCGACGGCGGTCGCGGGCGTCACGCTCGCGTCTGCGCTCGTGTCGGGCGCGGTGGCGGCCGACGCCGGGTCGTGGCACCTCGTCTCCTCCTTCGGCAGGGGCGGCGTGGCCGGGCTGCCGGTCCGCGAGCGCGGCCGGGAAGCGCCGTCGCAGGGCTTTGCGCTCCCGGAACGTGTTCGCTCGCTGATCGTGCCGGGGCCACAGGGCTCGCTGTATGTCGGCGGCTTCGCGGCGAGCAAACGCGGCGCGTTCCTCGTGGCACGGATGTCCCCGGCGGGCCGGCTCGTCAACTCCTTCGGACATGGCGGCGTGATCACGGTCCCCGCCGTCTACTGGTTCAAGCAGGACCCGCCGCGGCTGCTCGCTCTGGCCGGCGGCAGGCTGCTGATCGTCGGCCTCGATCACAGCGATCAGCTCGTCGCGGTGGTGCTGAGCGCGACCGGCCAGCTCGTCCATGGCTTCGGCCGCGCCGGCGTGGCCGAGTACACGCTCGCCCACCTCCACGGCTTCACGATCATCACCGCCGCGATCGTCGAGAGCGACGGCGACATCCTCGCCGTGTACCAGAAGGAACTGCCGCAGCCGGTCAACCAGCCGCGCGTTCCCGAAGGCCAGGGCAACGGCGTCGTCGCCTACGCCCGCCTGCTGCCCTCCGGCGCCCTCGACCACTCGTTCGGCAGCGGCGGCTTCCTCACGGCGGCCGGGAAAGAATTCGCGCTCCTGGAAGGGGAATCGGGGACGGTCGGGGCCTGCCAGGAAACGCTCACGAGCGGCGGCTCGCTGCTCGTCACCTATGAAGGCTTTGCGATGGAAGAGCTCAGCCCGGGCGGCGAAACGCTCGGTGCATTCGGCGTCGACGCGGCGCTCCCGCCGGCCTCGGGACCGGCGTACATGCACAAGAACAACTACTTCTTCTGCGACGGCCTGTTCGCGCTCCCCGGCGGGGCGATCGAGGCGGCCAAGGGCAGCGACCTCATCCGCCTGACCGCGGCCGGAACGCTCGATCCGGCGTTCGGCCACGGCGGGACCGCCGACATCGGCTCACATCCGGAAGCCTCAGCCGTGGCATCCGACGGCGAGACGTTCTCCGCCGGCGACGCGGACGGCGGGCTGCTGCTCACCGGCACGCTCCCCAGCGGCCTGCCCGACCCCAGGCTCGGCGCCCACGGCCAGCGCTTCGCGGTCAGGCTGCCGCAGCGACACGACGAAGAAAACCCAACATGGGAAGTGCTCCCCGAGGGCGACAGCGTGACGGTGCGCGTCGCCGAAGAGCTGATTCGTGTCAACGGTTAGCGGAGAGGGCGGGATTCGAACCCGCGATGGAGTTTGACCCCCATACTCGCTTAGCAGGCGAGTGCCTTCAGCCTCTCGGCCACCTCTCCCGGGATCGGCCTGCCAGTCTAGAGCCTGTCTGAGCACCCGGCCCCCGAAGCGGCCTCGGCAGACGGCCGCGAAGGCGCCGGCCGACCCGGCTAGGCTCTAGCTCCCGCGCGGAAGGGTGGCAGAGTGGTTGAATGCGGCGGTCTTGAAAACCGTTAGACGGGCAACCCCCGTCTCGGGGGTTCGAATCCCCCCCCTTCCGCCTCTCGACGCCGGCCGGCCGGGCCGTCTCAGCCACGGCGCATGAGCCGGCCGACCGCGGCCATCAGCTCAGCCGCGCGCTCCTCCTGGAGCTCGCTGTCGGCGCCGACGACGCATGTGCGGGCATGCCCGTCGAGCAGGCCGAGCGCGACCTTGTCGAGCGCCGCGTGGACGGCGGAGATCTGCGTGAGGACGTCGATGCAGTAGCGGTCTTCGCCGACCATGCGCTCGATGCCCCCGACCTGCCCCTTGATGCGTGCCAGGCGCTGGAGCAGCTGATCCCTGCTCGCCTCGTAGCCCTTGCCGGTTGCCGCTCCAGCTGTCATGGCCATCGATCACACTATACCACTACGGGGGAGGGGTATAATGGGAGGATGAGCGTGCTGAGATTGATCGACGAGGGGTTCAAGGACGCGTTCCTGATGGCGTTCGCGGTGTGGTGGGCGCTCGTGTTCGGTTTCGCGCTCAGCGCGATCGTGCAGGCGTGGGTGCCGAAAGCGCGCATCGAGCACGCGCTCGCGGGCGGTCGCGTCGGCCCGGTCGCGCGGGCCACCGGCCTCGGTGCGGCGTCGTCCTCGTGCTCCTACGCTGCCGTCGCGATCGCCAAGAGCCTGTTCCAGAAGGGCGCGTCGGCTACCTCGGCGCTCGCCTTCCAGCTCGCCTCGACGAACCTCGTGTGGGAGCTCGGACTCGTCCTGTGGGTACTGATCGGCTGGCAGTTCACGGTCGCCGAGTACCTCGGAGGACTCCTCATGATCGCCCTGATGGCGCTGCTGCTGCGCGTGTTCGTCTCGCCGCGGCTCGAGCAGCAGGCGCGCGAGCACGCCCAGCGGGCCGACACGGGCCACCTGCATCACACCTCCGCAGAGCAGATGAGCTGGCGTCAGCGGCTGACCTCAGGCTCGGGGTGGTCGGACGTCGCGCACAACTTCCGCGGGGACTGGCAGATGCTCTACAAGGAGATAGTCGTCGGGTTCCTGCTCGCCGGGTTCATCGCGCAACTCGGCGAGGACTTCTTCAACGCCCTGTTCCTGAAGAGCTCCCCCGCGCTCGTGCAGGCCATCTGGGGCGCGCTGATCGGCCCGGTGATCGCCGTGCTGAGCTTCGTCTGCTCAGTCGGCAACGTTCCGCTCGCGGCGGTGCTGTGGTCCGGGGGGATCTCCTTCGCCGGGGTGATGGCGTTCATCTTCGCCGACCTGATCGTGCTGCCGATCATCGCCATCTACCGCAAGTACTACGGCCGAGCCTACGCGCTGCGGATCGTCGCGTTGATGTACGTGACGATGGTCGCAGCCGCGCTGATCGTCAGCGCGCTGTTCGGCGCCGCCGGACTGATCCCGACGGGACCCCGCCCCTCGCGCGCCGACATCTTCAGCGCGATCACCGTCAACTACACGCTGTTCCTCAACATCCTCGCGGTCGCCGTCTTCGCCGCCCTGTTCCGGCTCACCGCGCGCCGGGGCGTCACCGACCCGGCCTGCGGCATGAAGGTCGACCGGGCCAACGCGATCCGCCTGGACCTCGGCGCAGAGACCCGCTACTTCTGCTCAGAGCACTGCCGCCACTCGTTCGAAGCCGCCTCGGCGCACAACGCCGCGCCGGCACGCTGACCCGCGTCGGATCCTCGCGATCGCCGGCGCTCAGCCCGCCTTCAGGCCGCTCTGCGCGATCGCGGCGGACGCCCCGAGGACCGCGCCGCCGGCGTCCAGCGCCCTGACCTGCACGTACGGGCCGACCGTTCCCGGTGGAACCGCGATCGCGGTCTCAAAGCCGCTGCGCGGGACCTGGGAGACGGCTGTCAGGCTCGACGGCGAGGTTCCCGCGAGCACGACCCACGATGACACGAGCGTTGCGCCGTTCCAACTGGCATAGACGGTGCCGCCGGCCCCGGCCGCGGCCGTGAACGCGAACGCCGGCCCGTGCGCCGGCGTCCCCGTCCAGGGGAAGCGGAAATCGCGGTAGGACTGTGTGGCGGCGGGGAAGTGCGCGTCGAACAGCAGCTTGCCTTCGGGGCTGAACTCGGAGAAGTCCGGCACCTGGCCCCAGCCGACGAACCAGTCGCCGTTGGCGAGCGCCTGCACGTTGCCCTGGCTTTCGGCGATCAGCGCGGGGGTGTGCGTCAGGCGGGTGACGAGCGTGGCGGTGTGATCCTGCTGGTCGAGCTTGATGACGATCGCACGTGATTCGCGGTGCCTGGTCGGGAACGAGCCGTTGTCGAAGATGCTGATCGAGCCGTCGGCGAGTTCACGCGGATCGTGCTGCCAGGCGGTGCCCGTGCCCGGCCCCGCCTTGAAGCTGCTGTCCTTGCCGCCGAGACGCCAGTTGATCTGCCCTGTGACCGGGTTGAGGTCGTAGACGGTCCACGTGTTTCGCGAGGAGATCAGCAGGCTGCCGTCGCGATCGACGCCGATCGAGTTGATGTGGAAGAAGTCGAACGGATCGGCGATCGAGCTGCCGACCGCGAGCGAATAGGATTCCTGCAGGCCGACGTGGTCGAGGCTCGTCCACTGATACATCACGAGGCCGGTCTTGATGTCGATCTCCTGAAAGACGCTGTCGACGACCGCTCCGTAGGCGGCGCCGCCGACGGTCGAGAGGTTGCAGTAGAGCGGGTCGTATGCGGTGATCAGCGCGGTTCCCTGAGGGGTGATCTGCAGGTCGTGCAGATCCGCCTGCAGCCCATTGCCCGCGCGCACGTGCGCGATGTCGGTGTAGGTGTCGTCGGCGATCACGCCTTCGCCGAGCCCGAACCCGTGTACCGAGATGTCTCCCTGCCACCACGTGAGCACCGGTTTGCCGAGGTATTCCTGGACCCTGAGGTTCGTCGCCGAAGTGCCCGCCGGCAACGGCTTGAACCACAGCAGTCCGCCGTTCGGGTCGAGGATCATCGGGCCCGCCTGCCCGGGGCCCTTGTACGGCGCGAGGAACTCGTCGCCCGGTGCGACGGCGGGAGAGTGCGCGGTCACGGTCACGACCGGCGGATGCAGGTCCGGACGCGACTGGAAGCTCTGCTCTTCGGCGGCTGTGCCCGGCCGGATCGTCTCCGGGGTCGTCGTGATCGTGTCCGACGTGCCGATCACGAACTCGTCGCGCAGCAGCCTCGTCGTGGCGCCCGTGTGCAGCAGCGCGCGCACGGTCACCTGCTCGCCTTCGGCGAACGGCTGCGCCGGCAGGAAGCTCGCCCCGTCGCCCTCCGAGTAGGCGAGCAGCCGGCCGCCGTGCGCACCGGTGCGCGAGCCGGTTGCGCTGACCGCGCTCAGCTCGCCCGCTGGAACGCCGAGGAAGCTGATCTGCGTCTGCGGCGCCGCGTCGCGGCTGCCCGGCAGCGGCGAAATCGTCACCGCCCCGTCCTGCAGCGCTGAGTTGTCGAGGCTCGACGGGCCGCATGTCGGAGCCGCCGCCGCGGCCACGGCGGGAGCTGGAGCGAGCGCCGCAGCGAGCCCCAAGCCGAGGACCGCCGTCGGCCCTAGGATAAGAGCGCGCATGGAGAACATTGACCCGAGAGAGCATAGGAAAGTCGATCGACGGACCTTCCTCAAGAGCGGGCTGATCGCCGGTGGCGCGATCGCCGGCGCGGGCCTCGCGCTGCGCGCCGCCACCGACCGTGACGATGTCGCCGCGAAGCCGCTGGGCGCAGCGCCCGCCGTGCCGCCGTCGCGCACGGCTGCCGGCACCGGCTCGCGCCAGCCGAACATCCTCGTGATCGTCGTCGATCAACTTCGCTTTCCGCAGTGGTTCTCGCCCGCCCTCGGCGGTGTCGGCCTGCCCCCGAACCTCGAAGCGCTGCGCGAAGGCGCGGTCTCCTTCGCCCGCCACTACACCGCCTCGAACGACTGCACGCCGGCGCGCTCGACGCTGCTCACCGGGCTCTACACGCACCAGACCGGCTGCATGATCACGGGCGGCAGCACGCTCGACCCGGGCTTCCCGACGTGGGGCACGATGCTGCGCGAACACGGCTACCGCACACGCTGGCTCGGCAAGTGGCATCTGACCCACCACGACAACATGTGGAACGACGTCAGCGGACCACCGGCGCTCGAGCGCTACGGCTTCGCCGGCGGCATCTACCCGTCGCCCGACGGCGCCCCGGGGCAGGGCTCGCGCGTGGACCCGCACATCGCCGCCGAGTTCTCGCGCTGGTTCGCCGACGAGGCGGGCTCCGGCCCGTGGTGCACGACGGTGTCGTTCGTGAATCCGCACGACATCGCCTGGTGGTATCTGTGGAGCGACCGCGTCGCCGCCGAGGCGAGCGCGCCGCGCACGGTTCAGCGGCTGCCGCCCAACTTCGAGACGCCGGAAATGCTGCTCGAACACGGCAAGCCACGGCTGCAGCGCTCCTTCCAGGACACCGCCGCGGCATCGTTCGGGCCGGTGCCCTTCACGGGTCCGGAAGCGGGTGGCGTGTGGCTCGAATTCCTCGACCTCTACAACAAGATCCAGCTCGACGTCGACCGCCACATCGGCGAGGTCCTCGACGCGCTGGCAAGCCGCCCCGAGGTCGCGGCCAACACCGTGATCGTGTTCACCTCCGACCACGGCGAGTACGGCGCCTCGCACGGCCTCCGCGGCAAGGGCGCAAGCGCCTACGAGGAGGCGATCCGGGTGCCGCTGATCGTCAAGGACCCGCGCGGGGTGCTCACGACCGCGACCGAGCAGCCGCGCACGCAGCTGACCTCGAGCGTCGACATCGCGCCGCTGCTGCTGACGATCGCCAGCGGCTCGAACGAGTGGCGACACGAACAGCACTACGAGCACATCGCCGCACGACTCGACCTCGCCTCCATCCTCGCCAACCCCGCCGCACCCGGACGGCCGTTCGTGCTGCACGCGACCGACGAGACCGTGACCGAGTTCGCGATCGAGCCTTACGCCGCGGACGCCCCGCTGCACGTCGTCGCGATGCGCACGCCGAACGCGAAGCTCGCGACCTACTCGAACTGGCCCTATGAAGGGATCACGCCGCTGCGCCGCGGCGAGGAAGCCGAGCTGTACGACTACAGCACCTCGCTGGGGCGCCTCGAGCTGCAGAACAGCATCGGCTACAGCGAGCTCGAGCCCGGGCTGCGCGCAGAATATCAGCGCGCCTTCGCCGAGGAGCTCCGCGGGCCGCTGCCGCGCCGGCTCGGCCCGGCCCACGCGCGTGGCTTCGCCGACTACTTCTCGACCGCCCGACACGCCTCGACGGCCGCCGCCGCACGCCGCAAACACCGCGTCGAAGAAGACGTCGGGCCGAGCGAACAGGAGATCACCGCGCGCAGCCGCGGCGAGCGCTCACGGCGTGCCTGAGACCTTGACCGCCGCGGAGGAGCCGAGGACGGCGCCGGAGGCGTCGAGCGCTTGGACGGCGAGGTAGGGGCCGGCCGCGCCGGCCGCCAACGCGACCGCCGTCTCAAAGCCGCTGCGCGCGGCCGTCGCAACGGGCGTGAGCGTCGACGGCGTAGCGCCGCCGAGCACCCGCCACGATGCCACTTCGGTCGCGCCGTTCCAGCTCGCGTACGCCGTGACCCGGCCTGACGCTCCGCGCGTGGCGGCGAGCGCCGGCGCGCCCAGCGGCTGGCCATGCCACGGCAGCGCGTAGGTCCGGTAGGACTCCCAGTCCGGCGGCAGATGGGCGTTGAACAGCACGTTCCCGGCCGGGTCGACCTCGGAGAGGTAGCCGGCCTGCCCCCAGCCGACAACCCAGTCGCCGCCCGGCAGCGCCTGGACGTTTCCCTGGCTGCCGGCGACGAGCGGATTCGAGTGTTCGTAGTCGCGGATCAGCGACGCTGTCATGTCGTGCGGGTCGAGCGCGATTTCGATCGCTCGCGACTGCGGGTGCACCTGCGGGAAGGCGCCGTTGTCGAAGAACGTGATCGCGCCGTCCGGCTGCTGGCGCGCATCGTGCTGCCAGGCGGTGCTCGCGCCGGGCCCGAGCTTGTAGCTGCTGTGCTTGCCGCCGAGCTGCCAGCGCACCTGGCCGGTCTTCTCCTCGACGTCGTAGGCCGCCCACGTGTTGCGCGAGTCGACCAGCAGATCGCCGTTCGACTCGACATCGGTGGAGTTGATGTGGAAGTAGTCCCAGGGTTCCGCGGGGCTCGCCGGCGTGGCCGCCGCGTAGGAGTTCGCGAGCGGCACGTGGTCGAGCGCGTGCCACTCGTACATCACCAGGCCCGTCTTCAGATCGATCTCCTGCAGCAGCGTGTCCGCGACCGCGCCGTCGCGCGGCCCGCCGACCGCGGAGACGTCGCAGTCGATCGCGTCATAGACGGTGATCAGCGCCGTCCCCTGCGGGCTGATCTGGAATTCGTGCAGGTCGGCCTGATAGCCGTTGCCGGCGCGAATCACCGCGACGTCCTGGTAGGCGTCGTTGGCGATCACCATCCCCGCCGCGTGGCTGCCGCCGGCGACGAGCGGGTCCTGCCACCAGGTGAGCACCGGCTTGCCTTCGTACTGCTGCACGCGAAAGTCGGCCGCGCGCGCGCCCGCCGGGATCGGATCAAACCAGATCAGCCCGCCGTGTTCGTCGAGGATCATCGGCCCGTACTGGCCGATGCCGGAATACGGTGCGAGGAACAGGTCGCCGCTCGCCGTGCCCGCACGGGCGGCGACGGTCACGATCGGCGGGCGCAGCTGCGGCATCGACTGGAAGCGCTGATATTCCTTCGGCACGGGCGCGGGCCCGGGCGCTGTCGCGGAGCCCGTAGCGGCCGATTCCCTGTTGTCGCGAACGGCGACCGTGAAGCTCCATGCGAACGGGATCCTGCGAGCGCCTTCGCGCACCTCGCCGTGGACGGTCACGAGCTCGCCGTCGGCGAACGGTCGCGAGGGCAGGAAGCTCGCCCCGTCTCCCTGCGAGTAGGCGCGCAGACGGCCCGGGTGGGCGCCCGTGCGCGAGCCGCTGACGGCGATCTGCGAGAGCTCGCCGGCGGGCACCCCGAGCAGGCTGATCTGGGTGTCCGCGGAGGCGTCGCGCGTATCCGGCCCCGGCGAGACCGTCACGCGCGAGTCGGCAAGCGACGCCGACACGTTCAGTCGCGGCGGAACGCACTCCGGTGCGCTCTGGGTGTCGGCAGCGAGCGCGTGCGGCGAGGGCCGCGAGACGAGCCCGATCAGCCCCGCGAACGCCGCCAGCGAGACAACTGCGGCGAGCAGCACGCGCACGGTCCGGCGCCGGCCCGTCAATCCTTGACCGTCGCCGAGGTGCCGATCACGGCGCCGGCCGCATTGAGCGCCTGAACCGCCACGTACGGACCCGTGGTGAGAGCGGCGATCGTCGTCTGAAAGCCGCTCCTGGCGCCATCCGCGACCGCGCTGAGCGAGCCTGCCGAGGCCCCCGCGAGGACCCGCCAGGAGGAAACTTCGGTGGCGCCGTTCCAGCTCACCGAAACGGCTATCGCGCCGGCGCCGTCCGGCTTCGCGACGACCGCCGGCGGGCTCGTCGGCTGCCCGCTCCAGAGCGACTGGTAGGTCCTGAAGTCCTGGACTTCGCGGCCGAGCGTCGCGTCGAGGAGGACACGTCCGGAGCTGTCGTACTCGGTGAAGTTCGGAAGCCCGCCGTAGCCCATCAGCCAGTTGCCGCCGGAGAGGCTCGAGGTGTTGCCCTGGCTCGTCGCC
This sequence comes from uncultured Solirubrobacteraceae bacterium, assembly GCA_963822245.1. Classification (GTDB taxonomy): domain Bacteria; phylum Actinomycetota; class Thermoleophilia; order Solirubrobacterales; family Solirubrobacteraceae; genus Palsa-744. The sequence goes on along the minus strand of CAWGGR010000001.1, from coordinate 1,188,411 downwards.
AGCAGGGTCTTCGTCGGGTTGACGAACTGCTTGAGCAGCGTGACCTTGTGCGTCGCGAGGCTCGGGTCGAGCAGCAGCCCGCGGGACTGCTTCTCCTTGGGCGGATCGGAGCCGTTGTCGAACACCGAGATCAAGCCGCCGGGCTGCCATTCCGCGTCGTGCTGCCAATAGGTGTGCGTGCCCGGGCCGAGCGTGAAGCTGCTGCGGTTGCCACCGAGACGCCAGCGCACGCCGCCGCTGTGCAGGTCGATGTCGTACAACGTCCAGGTGCTGCGGGCGGACAGCAGCACATCGCCGCTCGAGCCGGGGTCGATCGAGTTGACGTGCGCGTAATCCCAGGGGTAGTCGGTCGCGGGCGCCGTCACCTGCGATTCGCTGAACGGGATGTGACCGAGCGCATGCCACTCCCACATCACCAGGCCGGTCCTGATGTCGATCTCCTCGATGACCGAATCGGTCACCACGCCGTTGGACGCGCCGTGCGCGGATGAGAGGTTCATCTCGACGGGCGCGAACGCGTCGATCCAGGCGGTGCCTTCGGGCGTGATCCGGATTTCGTGGAGATCGGCGTGGTAGCCGTTTCCGGCGCGGATCGCAGCGACCGGCTGATAGGCAGTGTTGTAGATCACGTCTTCGCCCTGTCCGAAGCCCACCTGGATGATGCGCCCCTGCCACCACACGAGCACCGGCTTGCCCTGGTACTGCTGGACGCCGAAGTTCGTCGCGTCGATGCCTGCCGGCAGCGGGTGAAACCACACCAGGTTGCCGCCCGCATCGACGATCATCGGACCGGGTGAGCCGTCGCCCTGGTAGGGGGCGAGAAAGAAGTCTCCGGGGCTCGCTCCGGGCTGCGCCGGGGTGGTGATGGCCACCGTCGAGGGCGTCAGCGTCGGCGCCGAGACGTAGTGCTGAACCGCGTGCGGATCGCCGGGATGGTTCGCGAACTCCTTCTCGCTGACGGGCGCCTCGTGGGCGATCGTGAAGCTCGTGCGCGCCGTCCTGCTCGTCGCGCCGTTCGTCACGAGCGCGCTGACCGTGACGTTCTCGCCGGGCACGAAGCCATGCGCCGGCAGGAAGCTCTCGCCGGTGCCGGTCGAATAGGCCCGGATCACGCCGCCGTGGGCGCCGCTGCTGGAGCCGTGGACGTGCACGGCGGAGACCTTCGTGCCGGGACCGCCGAGGAAGCTGATCTGCGTGCTCGGCGAGGCGTCCGGCGTGCCCGGCTCGGGCGAGACCGCCACCGGGTTCGACGCCGCGACGCTCGCCGACGCGTCGCTCGAAAGCACCGCTGAGCCGACCGGCGATGTGCTCCCGCAGCCTGCCAGGACGAGCGCGCAGGCGATCGCCGCCGCCATGCGACGGTCCCAGCCGGCGGGTGCATGTGTCCGTTTCCGTCTCATGTGCGCGTGTCGGGCGGCGGCGCCCAGCCCGAGTAGACCGCTCGACGGGAAGGATACCGTCGGCCTCCCCGTCCGCACGGCGGTTGCAGGCCGAGCCGCGGCGTCCCGCGCGGGTCGCGCGCGACCGCGCCGGCGCGTGAACTGCGGCCTGCGGCAGCCCGATCGCGTACCCTCAAGGCCGATGATCGGGGCCCGGATACGCCTTGGCGCAATTGCGGCGATCGCGCTCGCGTGGGCCGTCAGCGGCGCGCCGGCGGCGCTCGGCGCGAGCGGCAACGCAGCCGCGACCGAAGCCTACCTGCGTGCCAACCTCAAGCTCGTGCAGGTCGCCAGGTCCCATCTCGCGGCCTCCGAAAACGCCCCGCTCAGCGAGGTGCTCGACAGGGTACGTCGAGAATGCCCGCTGGCGGGCGCCAACTCGCCGCAGGACACCAACTCGACGCACATGAGCTATGAGGTGATCGGCGCGATAGTGATCGCCGCCTACAAATTCGACGTGCCCGCGGCGCTCGCCTATGCGCATACGGTCACCGCGCTGCACTGGAGCAACGGCGCGCTGACGAAGGAAATCCGCGAACACGCCGCAAAGCTGAGGACGGTTGCCGGGCTCGCCCCGCCGAACCTCTGCGCGGACGTGCGGGCGTGGGCCGCCGACGGGTTCCAGACGCTGCCCGCGACGACGGTCAAGTTCGACGCGAAGTTCGAACCGGCGTGGGTTGCGATCGGCCTCGACCCCGAAGCCCTGCGCAGCTATGAGAGCGCCACGGCAAAGGCTCTCGCCCACCGCAACGACCAGATCGAAGCGCAGCTGTTCGAAGGCGAAGCGCGCGTCACCGAAAGCTCCTACGAAACGATCATGGACGCACTCGAACTGTGGCCGTAGCGGCCGCGGCGCAGCTGCTCAGGCGACGGCGCGCAGATGGCGGTAGGGCTCGCCGCGAAGCTCGCGGACGAGCGCGTCGAGCAACCCCTCCTCGTCCTCCTCGCGCCCGTCGGTGACCGCGCCGATCACGGCACGCTTCTGCTCGAGCAGCGTCGAGATCGTCTCGTCGACGGTCCCCGCCGCGAGCAGGTAGTAGGCGTTGACCGCATCCTGCTGGCCGATGCGATGGCAGCGATCCTCGGCCTGGTCGTGCTTCGCCGGCGTCCAGTCGAGCTCGAGGAACACGACGTTCGAGGAGCGCGTCAGCGTGATGCCGTGGCCGGCGACCTCGACCGAGCAGACGATCAGCTGGTTGTCGGCTCCGTCAGGCGCCTGGAAGACCTGCAGCGCCCGATCGCGGGACGCATGGCTGTCCTCGCCGAGGATGTGCTGCGCGCGGGGGAAGTGCTCGAGCAGCGCGCGCTGTATCTCGCGGTGATGGGCGAACACGACGAGCCGCTCGCCCGAGGAGCAGAAGTCGTGGATCCAGGTCAGCGCCGCGTGGAGCTTGCCGCGCGCCGCGAGCAGCTTGAGCGCGTTCAGGCGCACGAGGCGCTCGGCGCGAAGCGCGGCCGCGACCTTCGCGTCGAGCTCGCGCAGGTCGAGCGGCTGGCTGCGCAGCCACGCCACGAGGTCGCGCTCGGCGAGCCGGTACTCCCCCTCGTTGTCGAGCTCGACCGGGACGATCGCCCGGGTCTTGGCCGGGAGCTGCGGGAGCACGTCGAGCTTCAGGCGCCGAACGAAGCAGCGCGCGCGCAGATGCCAGTGCAGGCGCAGATGGGCGTCCGCGCCGCGGAAGCGCTGCGCGAACTTGACGCCCGAGCCGAACTCCTCGAGTCGCCCGAGGATGCGCAGCTGGGAGATCAGCTCGGCCGGGCGGTTGATCACCGGGGTGCCCGTCAGCGCGAGCACGAAGCCCTCGCGCGGCACCTCGCGCGCGAGCCGCTGCGCGGCCTTCGTTCGCTTCGCCGCCGCGTTCTTGCAGTAGTGGGACTCGTCGAGCACGAGCGCCTGCGGTGCGATCGCCGCGAGCCCCTCGAGGCGCGCCGCGACGATGTCGTAGTTGACGACCGTGATGTCCGCGGCCGGGATCGGCTCGCCGCCGCCGTTGCCCGCGAGAGCCTGCGCGCTGCGCCCTGGAAGCCAGCGCTCGAGCTCGCGCAGCCAGTTGAGCTTGAGGCTCGCCGGACAGACCACGACCGCGGGATACGCTGCCGCCGCCTCGATCGTCGCGAGCGCCTCGATCGTCTTGCCGAGGCCCTGCTCGTCGGAGAGGAACGCGCGGCGGCGCTCGAGCAGATAGCGCACGCCGGCGCGCTGAAAGGGCTTGAGCTCGCCGCCGAGCCCGCTCACCTCGAGCTCTGCGTCGGTCGCCGATGACAGCGCGACGAGGCCGGCGGCGCGCGCGTGCTCCTCGCGGATCTCCTGCAGCATCGACAGCGCCGCAGGGTCCACCCAGATCTCGCCGCCGGCGAGGAGCTCATCGAGCTCGGGCACGCAGAACGGATCGGCGCGCAGCGCCGGCAGATGCGCGTGCTCGCGCTCGACTCCGCGCCGCGGCCGCGGCGCGAGCGCGCCGCTGAGCGCCTCGAACGCCTCGAGCCGGGTGGGGTCGTGACCGGGCGCGAGCACGAACGTCGGCTCCTCGTGCGCGTCGGAGAGCTCGAGCACGGCGGGCGGCGCCGGGCGGCCGTCGATCAGGGCCGCGACGCAGCGCTTCGCGCCGCGCCCCAGCCAGCCCTCGAGCTGCGCCTCGATCACGCGCCACAGCTCGAGCGTCAGCGGTACCGTCGCGCCACCCGGCGCCGCGACCGCCTGCTCTCTGAGCACGCGCGGCAGGCGCCTGACATCGCCGAGCAGCAGAAACACCGGCGCATCACTCGGGCCTTCCACCTCGATGTTGCCGCTCCACGTGCTCATGCGCTGCAGCCACGCGGCCACACGCGGCGCGATGCTGACGTCCTCGAGCTGCTCGAGCAGCTCGACGAGCGGCTCGGCATGGTCCTCGACAGCGGCGATCCCAACCGATCCCGCCGGACCGTCGAGCGCGCGCAGCCCCATGCGCGCCGCGAGCACGCGCGCGAGCGGCGCGTGCCGGCCGCTGATCAGGATCCAGTGCTCGCCGCGACGATCGCGGCGGAACTCGACATCGTGGGCCGCGCCCCCGGCGCCCTGAGGCGGCGTCGCGCCGCGCTTCTCCGAGCCCGCTCCGCGAGGCTCATCGCGCGCCCGCAGCGCCCGTTGCGCGAGCTCGCTGAGACGCAGCCGTCCCGCGCGCGCGGCGATGTCCTCGAGGACCCCGGCCGCATGGTCGTCGAGCGGCACGAGCGCACGCCCGATCGCCGGCAGCTCGCGCGCATCGGGGTGCTCGAGCAGCGCCGCGACCTGCTCGGGGGCGCTGTCCGTGGCGAAGCTCAGCCACCATTCCTCGTCCGGCCGCGCGAGGTCGACAAGGCACTCATCGCGCCGTCGCCGGGCACGGCGACGCGTGATCGTGCGCTCGAGCTCGGCGCTCACCTGCGGCTGATGCGCGAGCCCGGCGAACAGCCGTGCGAGCGCCTCCGCCTGGTCGGGTCCGAGGGGAACGCACCAGGCACGCTCCGATGGGTCCCAGCGACGGCCCGGAATCGCGCGCAGCAGCCTGCGCAGCCCGTCGTCGTAGGGAAAGCGCAGAACAGCCTCGTCACGGGCCAGCTCGGCGGAGAAGGTTGCTGCAGACACGAGCTCAGCACGATAGGCGTCGCAGGAGATGCCCCGCCCGCTCGCGCGGCGTGGAGCCGGCGGGGCGCCGCCGCGCAGGCGAGCCCGAGCAGCACCCCTCGCCGGCCGCGAGGCGGCCGGCGAGCCGCTCAGGCGTCGCGCTCGACTTTCTCGAGCGACTCGTTGATCGAGCGCGTCAAGCCCGTGCGCACGATCAGCGCCAGGCCCGGGATCGGCGAGGCGAGGCGGATGTCATAGGTGAACCGCGTCCCGCCGCCCGGCTCGGGCGCGAACGTCATCACGCCGACGTGACCTCGCAGCGGGCTGCCCTTGGTGATGCGGTAGACAATGCGCTCACTCGGCACGAACTCGGTGACCGTCTCCTCGAACGGCGGCAGCGGGCCGATCTGCAGTTCGCGCACCGAGCCGACGCCGTTGCGCTCGCCGTCCTCGCCGTCACGCAGACGCGTGACCTTCGCGCCGAACACCTCGCCGAGGTTCTCGTGCTCGGCGAGGTGATTGAAGATCGCCTCGGGCCCCTTCGCGAAGCTGTGCTCGATTTGGACATGGTGCGCGCGCATCGCCTCGCAGCCTAGTCCTCTGGCCGCGCGCGCGGCAGCCGAGTGCGTGCTAGGCCGAGCTGGACTCGAGCACGCGCTCGAGTCGCTCGAGGGTCGTCGGCGTGCCCATCGCGAGGATCACGTCGCCGACGAGCAGCTGGATCTCCGCGGGCGGCTGCGGCTGGAACTCGCTGCCGCGACGAAGCCCGACGATCATCGAGCCGCCGCGGATGTCGCCGACGGTCTGCCCCACCCCCTCGCAACCGCCGCCGACCAGGATCTCCTCCATCCGGTATTCGGCGTCGACGTCGATGATGCCGCTCAGCTGCGGGTGCAGAGCGAGGCGCGCCATCTCCGTGCCGCTCGACTTGTACGGCGAGATGACGCGGTCGGCGCCCGCCCGCTTGAGCTTCTTCTCGGTGTCCGAGCGCGCCGCCCGTGCGACGATCGGGATGTCCGCACGGAGCTCGCGCGCGGTCAGCGTGATGAATACGTTCTCCGCGTCGGAGTCGGCGCAGGCGACGAGCGAGCAGGCCCGCTCGATGCCCGCCTGCAGCAGGATCACGTCATCGGCGGCGTCACCCTCGATGAAGCTGACGCCCAGCCCCTCGGCGCGGGCGCGGTTGCGGTTGTCGGCGTCGACGACGACGAAGGAGGCCTGCGCGGCGTGCAGATCGCGCGCGACCTGGCGCCCGACGCGGCCGAAGCCGCAGATGATGTGGTGGTCTGTGAGCGAGTCGATCATCCTCTGCATGCGCCGCGCGGCAAGCAGATCGCCTACATGCCCGGCGACGAAGAACTCGGTGACCGTGGCGAGCGCGTAGAAGAGCGTACCGACGCCCAGGACGGTCAGCAGGACGACGACGATCTGCCCGGCCGTCGAGCGCGGCTGCGGAAAGCCGCCGACGGTCGCCGACGTATCGAGCGCCCAGCGGAACGCGTACCAGAGGTCGACATGCTCGCTGAGGGCGAGCCCCACCGCTCCCAGGAACAGCAGCCAGGCCGCGGTCAGGCCGAGCAGTCCGAGGCGCCGGACGAAGACCGTCAGCTGATCCGGGGTGGCGACGCCGGAGCGTTCGTGGGAGCGATGCAGGACGCGGTCGAGGTTCGACACGGTCAGCCACGATAATGGCGGCATGAGCGGAGTCGAGCAGTGGTGGTCCGCCGGCGAGCATGTCGGGCTTCGGCTGGGCGCGGACGAGCGCTCGATCTTCGTGCGCCGGCTCGGCAGCGGGCCGTCGCTGACGCTGCTGCACGGCTTCCCGAGCTCCTCCTTTGACTGGGCTGCCGTCGCGCCGGCCCTGGCCGAGCAGCGAACGCTGCTGATACCCGACTTCCTCGGATTTGGGGCTTCGGAGAAGCCGCGCGAGCACGCCTACTCGCTGCACGAGCAGGCCGACCTCGTCGAGGCGCTGTGGGCGCGCGAGGGCGTCGATACGACCGTCGTGGTCGCGCACGACTACGCGGTCTCGGTCGCCGAGGAGCTGCTCGCGCGACGCGCCGAGGGTGGGCTCGCGGTCGAGCTCCAGCGCGTGCTGCTGCTCAACGGCGGCGTCTACCCCGACCTGCATCGCCCGCAGCCGACGCAGACGGCGCTGCTCGATCCGCAGCAGGGCCCGCAGCTGAGCGCGATGATCAACGAGGAGCTGTTCGTCGCCGGCCTCGCGCCGACGTTCGCCGCGGGCTTCGACGCGGCCCGGGACAGCGCCGACATGTGGCAGACGATCAGCCGCGACGGCGGCGCGCAGATCATGCACCTGTTGATCCGCTACATGAGCGACCGCGAAGCCCATGGCGAGCGCTGGGTCGCGGCGCTCGAGCAGACCGGTGTGCCGCTGTCGTTCGTCTGGGGGATGCTCGACCCCGTCTCCGGCGCGCATATGGCCGAGCGGATTCGCGAGCGCCTGCCCGACGCGCCCTTGCTGGCGCTCGAGCGGGTCGCGCACTGGCCGTCGCTGGAAGCCCCCGGCGAGGTCGCCCGCGCCGTCCTCGCATACTAGCTAGCCGCGCGGGCGCTCGCGGCGAGCGCCGCTGCTCACGGCGAGAACGGCAGGCCGAGCGTCGTGCTGAGCCACTCGGCGCGATCGGCGCTGCCTTCGTATGCGCCTTCCTCGTTCATCAGAAAGCCCCAGCCCGACCAGATCCCGGCGCCGTTGACGCGGCTGCCGGCGGCGAGCGCACTGGAGAGCGCATTCGTCGCGGTCGTGATGTTCTCGACCGCCGGTATATGCCACGGATCGGCCGAGTAGGAAGGCAGCACGGGGACGATCCGCGTGCCCGGCGAGACGTTCGCGCTGTAGTAGGCGAGGCTGGTGCTCGTCCACGATTCGTACGCGGCGACCGTCTTCGATTCGCTGTCGTAGTAGAGCGGGTCGACCTGCGTCACGAGCGCGGAGACGCGCTGCAGATATTCCGGTGCCCACCTCGAGATCGTCGCGGGCGTCGTGATCGACAGGCGTCCGTGAAAGCCGACGCGCGCGAACATCGCATCGAGTTCTTCGAGCAGCGCCGGAAAGCCGGGTCCGACGGGGTAGGGCTCGAGATCGAGCTGCACGCCCGCGACGCCGAGCGCGAGCGAAGATTCGACCGCCGCGACGACGTTCGCGCGCGTCGATGCCAGTTCGAGGTCGAAGCCCCTGCCGTTCGTCTTGACCTTCGCGTTGAACACCTCCGTGAGGCTCAGCGCGGCCCCGTGCTCGCTGTCATAGGCCGCGATCTGTGCCGCCCACAGGCGCAGCATTTCGGCGTTGTGCTTGGGGACCTTGAGCGTGCCGGTGCTCTTGAACCTCGGCATCGCGAAGATCACCTGGCCGATGCCGTAGGAGTCGATTTCGGCGAGGTATTCGTCCACTTCCGCCGCCGGGCGGACGAAATGGATCAGCCCATACGGCATGTAGATCAGCATTTCGCCCGGGCTGCTCTGTGCGGCCGCGGCGGCGGGCAACGCGAGAGCGCCGGCGAGCAGCAGCCCGAGCACGAGCGTGCGCATCGCTGGACTGTAGCGCGCTGTCGTGTGTGCGAGCTCGTGTCCGCGACGGTGGTTGCGCAACTCGCGCCGCGGGGATGGGTTCGCGCAGATGAGGGCGTCCCCGCGTGTTCGCCCCTGCGATCATCCGCGCGAGCGGTCAAACGTCCCGAAGGAGAGCAGATGCGATCAGCAGCCCGTTACTCGAAGCTCGTGTCCGTGGCGCTCGTCGCCGCCGGCGTGCTGTCGCTGTCGGCGAGCGGCTCCTCGCTCGGGTCGCCGACGGGTCCCCGTGCTGTCGCCGCCAGCAACTGCGCCCTCAAGGGCCACGAACAGGGCTCCGGCCCGACCTACCTGACCGCTCTCAGCGTGAGGGACACGAGCTGCTCGCAGGGCCTCAAGCTCGTCCGCTCCTATTACCGCTGTCGGACACAGCACGGTGGTGTGACCGGGAAGTGCAGCGGAGTGGAAGGTTTCCGCTGCAGCGAAGACCGGTTCGCGAAAATCGTCGTCCAGTTCGACGCGCGCGCGACCTGCACGCGTGGCCACGAGATCGTCCAGCAGCAGTTCACGCAGTTCACCTGACGGCCGGCCGAGCGGCCGCCGTCGCGGCGGTTCGGGCGGGACGGGTGGTTCGCCCCGCCGGCCCTGGCCGGCACACATACCATACGGCTGGCATGTATGGTTGGGGCATGGCCGTCACGGTCCCCGACGCGGTGCGCGCCAGGCGCACACAGGCCGAGCGCCGCGCGGCCACGCGCGTCGCGCTGCTGGAGGCCACGATCGATTGTCTGGTCGAGCTCGGCTACGCAAACACGACGACCCGCGCGATCGCGGACCGCGCCGGCGTGACCCCCGGTGCCCTGCAGCACCATTTCGCCACCAAGGCGGAGCTGCTGGGCGACGCCAGGCGCCACATATCGGAAAAGATCGTGCGCGCCCTGGGCGCGCGAGCGCCGGCGAGCACGCTCTCGATCCCGCTGCGCACCGAACGGTTCCTAGACGGCGTATGGGAGCTGTTCAAGGGCCCCCTGTTCGCGGCTGGAATGGAGCTGTGGGTCGCGGCGCGAACCGACGCGGACCTGCGTGGCAGTCTCATCGATGTCCAGCGATACGGAGCCGAGTCGATCGCCGCTGCCGGGCCGATCCTCTACCCGGAGCTCGCCGGCCGGCCCGGGCTCGCGGAGCTGATCGCGACCGGGCAGGCGGCGATGCGCGGCCTCGCGTTGCTGAGATTCGTCAACGAGAGCGACGCCGACAGGGTGTGGCCCGCGACACGCGCACACCTGCTCGCGCTGACCCGGCAGTTCAGCGGCGAAGCGAAGGGGAGCGGGTGAGCCCGGCGGAGTCACCGGCGCGGGCATCGCCGGCCGGCGAGCGCCGGCCCCGTGCGCAGAGCGGCCACACGCCTCCGGCCGCGCACCTGCTGCTCAAGCGGCTGCTGCTGGCCGGGTCGACCGCGCTGCTGACCGCGAACTTCTGGACTGGGTGCCCACTGCTCGTGCTGTGGATCGGCGCACAGGTCAACGGGGAGAAGAGCCTGAGCATGGCGGCCGTCGTCGCCGTCGTGCTGTCGTTCGCGGGGCTCGGCGTCGCGACACTGACCGCGCTCGCGTGGCTCAACAACAGCTACGACGAGCTGACCGGTCGGCCGCGCGTCGAACGCCGCGCCAGCTGGCTCCGGAGCATGCGCGCCGAGGAGCGCGGCCATGTCAGCCAACGGGCCGGCGTCACCCTGCTGGAGCAGATCGTCGTGGCAAACGTCTACGTCGCCGTCACCGCGATCACGATCTGGTTCCTGTTCTTCGCCGGCTCGCCGCTCTCGGAAGGCGTCTATCGCTGAGCGCGGCACGACAACGGCGGCGGCTGAGCTCAGTGAATGAGCAGCCCGTCCTGCAGCATCGCTTCGACGAGGAGGCTGCGCTCGACGCATGCACCCGCATGGTTGAGGTGGATGCCGTCGGGGGTGCGCGGATGGATCTGCAGGCCCTGGTAGGTGATCGTTTCCTGGAATTCGTAGCCGGGCGTGATCACGGTGTCGACGGGAATCAGGTGCATCGCGCCATGGAATTCCGGCGCGATCAGGCGCAGCGCGTCGTTCACAGCTTCATAGAACGGCGCGCGCAGGCGCTCGCGCGGCGCCGGCAGCAGCAGCCAGAAGACCTGTCCCGCCCCGCCGCGCAGGTAGTCGCGCACGAGCGGTCGCACGAGCGCGCCGTACGCCTCGAGCCACGCGGTGGCGCAGCATTCGATCAGCTTGTGGCCGCTGCCGAGCAGCGGGATGCCGCCGTCGCGACCGCCGAGCGTGATCACGGTCGCGGCGGGGTGAAAGCGCGCGACCTGCTGTTTCGCCAGCGCGTGCCAGTTGACGGTGCTCGTCGTCAAACCCGTGCCGTCGTGGCGTTCGGGGATCACCTTCATCCCCCGCGGCGCGTACGCGGCCAGCTCTTCGAGGATCGGGTAGATCATCGAGTCGCCCGTCGCGAGCACGCTCAGGTGCTTGCGAGCGTGCCCGAGCCGCAGCACACCCGAGTTCGCGCGCAGCTGCCTGCAGATTGCCGGTGTCGAGCTGGGCGCCGGGCCGGCCGCAACCGAGGCCGCCGGGCCGGCGCCGAGGGCCAGCGCGGCGAGCAGGACGACGACCGCCGCCGCCGCGCGCCGGCTCACGCGCCGGCGCGCGGCTTGGGAGCTGGAGCGCACACGCATCTCCTCAGTATGTGAATTCCTGGCCCATCTGCCCGAGCACGATGCTCGCGAGCAGGCTCGAACCGGCTTCGTTGAGGTGCACGCCGTCGGCCTCGCGCACGATCGTCGGCTTGCCGTCGACGCTCATCGAGTCGCGGTAGACGCCGCCGGGGGTGAAGGTCGGCACCGTGTTGATGATGTGGACCTGGTCGGCCCACGGCTGCACCGCCACTTCGACGGCCGCGTTGACGACCCGGGCGATTGTCTGGCGGGCGGCCTCGCGCGGCGTCGGCAGCGTGATCCAGTAGACGCGCGCGGCGCCGTCCTGGCGGTAGGTGTTGGCCATCTGGCGCGCGCGGTTGGCGTAGATCGACGCCCATTCGGCGCTGCAGCATTCAACTTCCTTGCCATCCGGCGCTGCCATCGGGAAGCCGTCATCGGCGCCGATGAAGATCACGACCGCATCAGGGTGGTAGCGCTTGACCTGCGAGACGGCGAGCGCCCCCCAGTTGACGAGGAACGTCGTCGAGATGCCGGTGCCGAGATGCGGGTCCTCGATCACGTGCACGCCCTTCGGATCGAGTTCGCGGGCGAGGTCGTCGTCGAGCGGTTCGGACATCGAGTCGCCGGTCACGAGCAGCGTGTGCAGGGGACGCCTGGCAGGCGCCTTCGCGCCGATCGTCGCGGCGGCGAACGCATCGGGGGTGACCGCCGGGATCTGCCCCGCGACGGTCGCGGTGTCCTTCGCCGTGAACGCGCCCGGGCCGCTCGTCTCCTGCTGTTCGGGCGAGAGCCAGGCGGTTGCTGCGCTGCTGACGCTCGCCAGCGGCAGGCGATCGGCGATCCAGCCGGCCGGCTTGCCGACCAGCAGGATCGCGTCGCGGCCGATCCCGGGTTTCATCTCCTCGCCCGCCTTGCGGATCGACGCGCCCTGGAAGATGATCAGCAGCAGCGCGACGATGAACACGCTGAGGACCGCGTCGCGGGCACGGAAGCGCCGCAGGCCGAAGCGGTCGAAGCGGCTCATCATGCTGTCGTCCGTTGGCGGTGTGGGCATGCTCATGTCAGAAGCGGAAGTAGATGAACGGCGGCACGCCGCCGCTCGGGACGGTCGCCGCGGCGAACACTATGACGAGCGCCAGCCCGATCGCGAGCAGCACCGGGCGCACCCGCTCAAGGCGCGCCTGCAGCCGCTCGAGCGGCTGTTCGGGCAGCAGCTGGAGGCCGATGACGAGCACGATCGCGCCAACGACAGGGGCCGTCCACAGCGTCGCCGGCCCGGGCGTGACGAGCCGTGAGAGGAGCGTCCCGAGCAGCGACAGGCTCTGTGCGCGGAAGATGATCCAGCCGAACACGATCAGGTTGAGCGTCGCGAACCACTTCAGCCACGCGGGCGCCCGGATCCGGCCGCCGAGCGCGTGCTCGGCGACGAGGCCGAGGCCCTGGTAGGCGCCCCACAGCACGAACGTCCAAGCCGCCCCGTGCCACAGGCCGCCGAGCACCATCGTGATCATCAGGTTGCGGTAGGTCATCAGGGTCCCGCCGCGGTTGCCGCCGAGCGGGATGTAGAGGAAGTCGCGCAGGAAGCGCGACAGCGTCATGTGCCAGCGCCGCCAGAAGTCGCGGAAGCCGGTCGCGCGATACGGGCTGCGGAAGTTCTGCGGGAAGATGAAGCCGAGCAGCAGCGCGAGGCCGATCGCGATGTTCGTGTAGCCGGCGAAGTCGCAGTAGATCTGGGCCGCGTAGCCGTAGGCGGCCAGCGCGACGTCCGGCCCCGCGTAGGCCTGCGGGACGGCGAACACGCGGTCGACGAGCGAGCGCGCGAGGTAGTCGGCCAGCACGACCTTCTCGATCAGGCCGAGGCCGATCAGCCACAGCCCCGAGCTGACCGCGACGCGGTCCGGGTCGCGCGGACTCTCGAGCTGCGGCAGGAACTCGCGCGCGCGCACGATCGGCCCGGCGACGAGATGCGGGAAGAAGCTCAGGTAGACCGCCGCGTCGATCAGGCTGGCCGGCGCGACGACGCGCCGCCTGACATCGACGACGTAGGAGATCGCCTGGAACGTGAAGAAGCTGACGCCGACGGGCAGCGCGATCGTCAGCAGCGGCAGGGGCGTTCCCAGCCCGAGACGGTTGAGCTCGTCCGCGAGCTGCTGGGCGAAGAACGAGTAGTACTTGAAGACGCCGAGCGTCAGCAGGTCGAAGGCGACCGCGCCGCCCACCAGCCACCTGCGCCGCCGCTCGTTCTCCGTCTGCGAGATCAGCACAGCGGCGAGCTGGTTGCCGAGCGTGACACCGCCGAGCAGGAAGCAGAACTTCCAGCTGGCCGACGCGTAGAACACGTAGCTCGCGAGCAGTATGAACGGCTTCCACAGCCGCGGGCGCGACATCAGAGCCCACGAGATGGCTAGGACGATCGGGAAGAAGATCCCGAACTGGACGGTTGGGAAGAGCATCGGGTGGGAGAACCCGAAACCCTATGGGAGAGGTTGGGTTGCGGCGAGGCGGGGCGCGCGTCTCTCGACGAGCGCGCGCCCCGGGCGCCGCGCTAGGCGACGAGCGCCCCGCTGTCCTCGTAGATCTCTTCGCGCTCGGCCTTCTCGACGAGCGATGCCGGCGGCTCGAAGCGCTCGCCATAGCGCGCGGCGAGCTCGCGTGCGCGCTCGACGAATGCGGCCGGGCCGCTCTGCCCGGCGGTGGCGTAGCCGTTGATGTACTGCAGCACGCCGCCGCTCCAGCCGGGGAACCCGATGCCGAAGATCGAGCCGATGTTCGCATCCGCGACCGACTCGATCACTCCCTCATCGAGACACTTGACGGTCTCCAGGGCCTCCGCGAACAGCATCCGCTCCTCGAGATCCTTGAGCACGATCGACGACGGGTCGCTGACCGGCGGGAATGCCTCGCGCAGCCCCGTCCACAGCGAGCCGCGCTTGCCGTCCTCGCCGTATTCGTAGAAGCCCTTGCCCGCCAGGCGACCGCCGCGGTCGAACTCGTCGAGCATCCGGTCGATGACCGTCGTCGAAGGGTGGCTTTCCCACGCGCCGCCGTCGCCTTCCGCGGCGGCCTGCGCAGCCACGCGGATCTTGCGCATCAGGTTGAGGTTGAGCTCGTCGGAGAGCTGCAGCACCGGCGCGGGATAGCCGGCCTGCGATGAGGCCTGCTCGATCGACGGCGCGGGGACGCCCTCGAGCAGCATCGCGATCCCCTCGTTGATGAATGTGCCGATCACGCGTGAGGTGAAGAACCCGCGCGAGTCGTTGACGACGATCGGTGTCTTGCGGATCAGCTTGGAGAAGTCGAGCGCGCGATACAGCGTCTCGTCGCTCGTCTGCTCGCCGCGGATGATCTCCAGCAGCGGCATCTTGTCCACCGGGCTGAAGAAATGCAGCCCGATGAAATCCGCCGGACGCGAGACGCCCTCGGCGAGCTGCGTGATCGGCAGCGTCGAGGTGTTCGAGCCGAGCAGCGCGTCGGCGGCTAGGTGGGGCTCGATTTCAGCGAACACCTGGGCCTTCACCGCCGGGTCCTCGAAGACCGCCTCGATCACGATCTCCGCGCCCGCCGCGTCAGCCGCGTCAGCCGATGCGGTGATCCGCGCGAGCAGCTCAGCGCCCGCCTGCTCGCTCGTGCGCCCGCGCGAGACGGCCTTGTCGATCAGCCCCTGCGAGTAGCCCTTGCCGCGCTCGGCGGCCTCGAGCGAGACGTCCTTGAGGACGACCTCGATGCCCGCTTTCGCCGCGACATAGGCGATCGCCGCGCCCATCATCCCGGCGCCGAGCACGACGAGCTTCTTCGGCGCGAAGCGCTCGATGCCCTCCGGCCGGCCACGGTCGCCGTTGACCTGCTGCAGGTCGAAGAAGAACGCCTGGATCATGTTCTTGGCGACCTGCCCCGTCGCGAGATCGGTGAAGTAGCGCCCCTCGATCTCGATCGCGCTGTCGAAGTCGACCTGCGCGCCCTCGACCGCCGCGGCCATGATGTGGTGCGGCGCCGGATAGTTGGCGCCCTTCAGCTGCTTGCGCAGGTTCGCCGGGAAGGCCGGCAGGTTCTGCGCGAGCTTGGGGTTCGACGGCACGCCGCCGGGCATCTTGTAGCCCTTCACGTCCCACGGCTGCAGCGTCGGCTCGTCCTGCGGCTGCGCGGCGATCCACGCCTTGGCGGCGGGGATCAGCTCCTCGCGCGTCGCGACGACCTCATCGACGAGGCCCATCTCCTTCGCCTTCGCGGCGCGCACTTCCTGGCCCTGCATCAGCAGCTGCATGAGCGCGTCGACGATGCCGAACATGCGCACCGTGCGCACGACGCCGCCGGCGCCGGGCAGCAGGCCGAGCTTGACCTCTGGGAAGCCCAGCTTCACCTTCGGGTCATCGAGCATCACGCGGTGGTGGCAGGCGAGCGTGATCTCCAGGCCGCCGCCGAGCGCGGCGCCGTTGATCGCCGCAACGACCGGCTTGCCGAGCGTCTCCAGCCTGCGCAGCTGGCCCTTGACCTCGCGGATGCCGGCGGCGAACTCCGCCGACTGCTCGCGCGTCACGCGCTTGAGGTCGTTGAGGTCACCGCCGGCGAAGAAGGTCTTCTTAGCCGAGGTGATGATCACGCCCGTGATCTCGTCCTTCTCCGCCTCCAGGCGCTCGACCGTCGCGCCCATCGAGGCGATGTAGTCGGCGTTCATCGTGTTCGCCGACTGGTTCGGGTCATCGAGCGTCAGCAGGACGATGCCGTCATCGCCGCGCTCGTAGGTGATGGTTGTCGACTCTGCCATGTCTAGATCGCCTCGATCACTGTCGCGATGCCCATGCCGCCACCGATGCAGAGCGTGGCCAGCCCGTACCTGCCGCCTGTGCGATGGAGCTCGTCGATCAGCGTGCCGAGGATCATTCCCCCGGTGGCGCCGAGCGGGTGACCCATCGCGATCGCGCCGCCGTTGACGTTGACCTTCTCCATGTCCAGGCCCATGTCGCGGACGAAGCGCAGCACGACCGCCGCGAACGCCTCGTTGATCTCCACGAGGTCGAGCTGATCGACGGTCAGCCCGGCCTTCGCCAGTGCCTTTTTGGCCGCCGGCGCGGGCCCCGTGAGCATGATCGTCGGGTCCGCCCCGGAGACGGCCGTCGCGAGGATCCGCGCGCGCGCCTTCATGCCGAGCTCGGCGCCGGTCTGCTCGTTGCCGATCGCGACCAGCGACGCCCCGTCGACGATCCCCGAGGAGTTGCCGGGGGTGTGGACGTGGTTGATCTTCTCGACCCAGTGGTACTTCTGCAGCGCCACCGCGTCGAATCCGCCCATGTCGCCGATCGCCTCGAAGGACGGCTTGAGCTTGCCGAGCGTCTCCACCGTCGTGCCGGGGCGGATGAACTCATCGTTGTCGAGCACGGTGTTTTCGTTGAGGTCCTTGACCGGGATCACGGCGTCGGCGAAGCGGCCCTCCTGCTGGGCCTTGGCGGCGCGTTCCTGCGAGCGCGTCGCGTACGCGTCGACATCCTCGCGGCTGAACTCCTCGATCGTTGCGATCAGGTCGGCGCTGACGCCCTGCGGTATGAACGAGGTGTCGTAGTTGGTCTCCGGGTCCATCGCCCAGGCGCCGCCGTCGGAGCCCATCGGCACGCGCGACATCGACTCGACGCCGCCGGCGAAGACGAGGTCCTCCCAGCCTGAGGCGACCTTCTGGGCGGCGATGTTGACGGCCTCGAGGCCCGAGGCGCAGAAGCGGTTGAGCTGCACGCCTGCGACCGTGTCAGGCAGGCCGGCCTTGATCGCCGCGGTCTTGGCGATGTCGGCGCCCTGGTCGCCGACGGGGCTGACGCAGCCGAGCACGACGTCATCGACGCGGTTGGGGTCGAGGCGCTCGTTGCGGATAAGCATCTCGTGCATCAGGCCGACGACGAGATCGACCGGCTTGGTCGCGTGGAGCGAGCCGTTGCTCTTGCCCTTGCCGCGCGGTGTGCGGATGGCGTCGAACACCAACGCCTCGGTAGCTGCCATGGTCGGAACTCCTCTGGTCGTAAGGGGGCGGCGGACGCTACCACAAATACATTCGTTCACGAACGCAAGTTCGGCTACGATCCGGCGAGCGATGTCGAGCCCCCCGCTCCCACAGTCCAGCCCGCCGCGGCGCAGCCAGGCCGAGCGCTCCTCGGCGACGCGCGAGGCCCTGCTCGACGCGACGATCGCCTCGCTCGTCGAGGACGGCTACGCGAACACGACAACCAGCCGCGTCGCCGAGCGCGCCGGCGTCTCGCGCGGCGCGCACCTGCACCACTTCCAGACGCGCCAGGCGCTCGTCGCGGCCGCGATCGAGCACCTCTCGCGACGCCGCACCGAGGAGATGCTGATGGCCGCCGACGCGCTCCCGAGCGGTCGCGAGCGCGTCGCCGCAGGGCTCGACCTGCTGTGGAGCATCTACGCCAACCCGCGCTTCCAGGCGGCGCTCGACCTGTGGTCGGATGCTCGCACCGACGCCGAGCTGCGCGGCCACCTGCTCGAGGTCGAGCACGAGCTCGACCGCCAGACGCTCGAACTCGGCAGCCGCCTGTTCCCCGACCTCGCCGCTCACGCAGACTTCGAGGGTCTGATCGAGATGGCCGTCGCGACCGTCCGCGGCCTCGCGCTGCTCGACACACTGCATCCCCACGACGAACGCAACCGCAAGCAGTGGGCCTTCTGCCGCGCGCGACTCGTGCAGCTGTTCGAGAACGCCGGCTGAGCGGCGACGCCGGCGGGCGCGCTTACACAATCCCTACAAAACAATGCAGCTACGCTTAGGGTCAGCGTGCAGGGTCCCGGGTGGACCATCAGCCACGACAGGAGGCACGACCCGATGCACATCTCAAAGCTGCTCAGAGCCGCGATCGTGATCGGCGTGCTTGCCACCGGCGGCGCGATCGCCGGCATCGCCGGCGCCGCCGCGGCACCGACCACCTCGACGAAGACCCCGACACCTCCGAGCACCTCGACGCCGGGCACGCCCGCGCCGGCGCCGAACACGGGGACGCCCAACGGCCATCCCTGCCCGAACATGGGCTCGCACTCGAGCGGCGGCGCCTACGAAGGGGCGGGACCGGGCTCGAGCTCAGGCGCCGGCTACGGCGGCGCCGGGCCGGAAGTCAGCTACCAGTAGCAAGCGCAGCATCCGTACTCGCATCCTGACGCTCTCGCTCGCGGCGTCGCTGCCGGCGCTCTCCGGCTGCGGCTCCGCCGCGACGGGCGCGCACAGCTCGGCGCTGGTCCCGATCGGCGCCGGGCTGAAGGGCCCGGCCGGCCTGTCGGCCAGCGTCTACGCGCACGGCCCGCAGAGCACGGCCGCGTTTGCGCTCGACGGGCAGGGGCGGCTGTGGCTGACGGCCGCGGGCCTGGAAGCGCACACACACGACGGCGTCTACCTCGTCGCCAAGCCGGGCGGACACGCGATCAAGGTGATCGGCGGATTGGATGACCCGCTCGGGATCGCCTGGTACCGGGGTGAGCTGTATGTCGCCTCGGTCGGACGCGTCGACGCCTTCGGCGGCTTCGACGGGCGGCGCTTCACGACCCACGCGCGGATCCTCGACGGGCCCGTCGAGCGCGGCGAGAACAACCTGCTCGTGATGGCGCCCGACGGCCGCTTCCTGATGGGCGTGACCGCGACCTGCGACCACTGCACGCCCTCCTCGCCGTTCTCCGGCTCGATCGTCTCCTTCCAGCCCGACGGCGGTGGACTGCGGCTGTACGCGACGCGCATCCGCGCACCCTTCGGCCTGAGCTTCTTCCCGGGCACGAGCGACCTGTTCGTGACGATGAACCAGCGCGACGACCTCGGCGCGCGCACGCCCGGCGACTGGCTGGCGCTCGTGCGCGAAGGGCAGGACTGGGGCTTCCCCGGCTGCTACGGGCAGGGTGGCACCGTCTGCGCCGGCGTGCCGCAGCCGCTCGCCGTGCTCGACCCGCACGCGGCGGTCGGCGGCGTCGCGATCGTCACCGGGCAGCTCGGCGCGAGCGTCGGCACGGC
The DNA here is from genome assembly GCA_963822245.1 of uncultured Solirubrobacteraceae bacterium. Classification (GTDB taxonomy): domain Bacteria; phylum Actinomycetota; class Thermoleophilia; order Solirubrobacterales; family Solirubrobacteraceae; genus Palsa-744. The sequence continues at coordinate 1,169,192 of CAWGGR010000001.1, read as the reverse complement.
TGCGATCGTGCCCGAGTGGTCGCCCGGCAAGGTCCAGCAGGTGAGCCTCAGTCGCAGCGGCACCGGCTACGCTGGCAGCCCCGCGCCGTTCATCACGGGCATCGCAAAACCGCTCGCGGTGGTCCTCGCGCCCGATCACTCGCTGCTGCTCGGCGACTGGGAAACCGGGACGATCTACCGGATCGCGCCGAGCGCCTAGGAGCGGCGCTCGAGCGCGTCGATCCCCAGCTCGAGCATCCGCCGCCAGCCCTCCGGCTCGAGCTGCGCGGCCGCTCGCGTCGCCGCGAACAGCAGGCGGATGTCGAGCGCCGTCGCGTCGGCGCGCAGGCTGCCGTCGGCACGGGCCGCAGCCAGCAGCCGTTCGATCGCGACGATCGTGCGTGCGAGCGCACATTCGACGTCCGGGTGCTCGGAGACCGTCGCCATCGCCTCGCCGAAGACATGGTCCGCGGCCTGGCGCCCGGCGAAGCTCCACAGCACACCTGTCAGCGCGGGCCAGGGACCGTCGGGGCTCGCGAGCGCGACGTCGACGTCGCCCTCCATCTCGCTCAGCCGCTCGACCACGAGCGCCGCAAGCAGGTCGCGCTTGGAGGGGAACTGCCGGTAGACGCTGCCGACGCCTGCGCGCGCGGCGGCGGCGATCGCGGGCATCGGCGCGTCGAGGCCGTCGCGCGCGAACACCTCACCGGCCGTGCGCAGCAGCGTCGCGCGCTTGTGCTCGGCATCGAGCTCCGCCCAGCACGCCGCCGCGGCAGCGCTCGCGTCGGGCTCGATCTCGGGCGGGACCGGAATGCTCATTCCGCTACTGTAGTCGGCTACTCCCCGGAACCGCCCCAGCCCGGACGACGCCGAGCGCCCCAGATCGGACACGCATGACCTCGACGACCCCCCGCCGCACGAGCCCGACGCTGATCCTCGCCGTGCTGTCGCTCGGCGGCGTCGCCTACGCGATGCTCAGCTCCTCGGTCGTCCCCGCGCTGCCGACGCTGCAGCGCGAACTGCACACGACCGAGACCGGCGTCACCTGGCTGCTGACCGCCTACCTGCTCTCGGCGTCTGTCGGCACCGCGATCCTCGGGCGGCTCGGCGACATGTACGGCAAGGAGCGGCTGCTGCTCATCACGCTGCTGATCCTCTCCGGCGGCACGCTGCTCGCGGCCGTCTCGAGCTCGCTCGGCGTGATCATCGTCGCGCGCTTCATCCAGGGCGCCGCCGGCGGGATCTTCCCGCTCGCCTTCGGGATCGTCCGCGACGAGTTCCCGCGCGAGAAGGTCGCCGGCGCGATCGGACTGCTGTCGGCGATCCTCGGCGTCGGCGCCGGGATCGGGATCGTGCTCTCCGGCGTTATCGTCGAGCACCTCAACTACCACTGGCTGTTCTGGATCCCGCTCGTCGCGACGCTGATCGCCGCCTTCGCGACCTGGCGCTTCATCCCTGAATCGCCCGTCAGACAGCCGGGCAAGGTCAACTGGCTCGCCGCGACGCTGATGACGATCGGGCTCTCGACGGTGCTGCTCGCGATCTCGCAGACCACCGAATGGGGGTGGGGCTCGCCGAAGACGCTCGGCATGATCGCCGCCGGCCTCGCGGTGTGCGGCGCATGGATCGCCGTCGAGGTGCGCAGCGCCAACCCGCTGATCGACATGACGATGATGCGCATCCGCGGCGTGTGGACGACCAACCTCGCCGCGTTCCTGCTCGGCGCGGGGATGTACGCGTCCTTCATCGTCTTCCCGCAGTTCGCGCAGCTGCCGACGAGCACCGGCTTCGGCTTCGGCGCCTCGGTCGTCGTCTCCGGCCTGTACCTGCTGCCCTCCACGATCGGGATGACGATCCTCGGCCTGTATGCGGGCAAAATCTCGGCCCGCTTCGGCTCGCGCGCCGCGCTCCTGTGGGGCACGGCGTTCACGACCGCGTCGTTTGCGCTGCTCGCCGTCGAACACAGCCACCCGTATGACCTGCTGCTGGCCGCGGGCCTGCTCGGCGTCGGCATCGGGCTCGCGTTCGCGGCGCTCGGCAACCTCATCATCCAGGCCGTCCCGAGCAGCCAGACTGGTGTCGCGAGCGGCATGAACACCGTCATGCGCACGCTCGGCGGCGCGCTCGGCGGGCAGCTCTCGGCGACGTTCATCGCCGCGCACACGATCAACGGCGAGCCGGCCGTGACCGGCTTCACCGAGACGTTCCTGATGGCCACCGGCTTCCTGCTCGTGTGCCTGTGCGCGGGCTTTCTCGTGCCGAAGCACTCACACGAGGAGGAACTCGAGCTCGAGGCGCCCGCCGCGGACGGCTCCGCGCGGCTGCTCGAGGGCGCACAGGCCTAGGGGGCCGTGAGCCGCAGACCGTCGATCAGGCGCTCAAACGTCGAAGCGACCGCCTCCCCCTGATCGGGGTCGCGCACGACCAGCATCGCGGCCTCGTCGAGCGCGCCCATCAGCAGGTGGGCGAGCGCCTGCACCGGCAGCGCCACGATCTCCCCGGCCTCGATCGCCGCGCCGATCGCGGCCTCGAACAGCCCGAGCCCGTTGCGTTCGGCCACCTCGTGCCAGCGCTCCCAGCCGAGCACCGCCGGAGCATCGATCAGCGCGATCTGCTGCACCTCCGGAGCGCGGCATGCCTCGAGAAAGCCGCGCACGCCGGCGCGCAGCTCGGCGAGTGGGCTGTCGATCGTGCCGAGCCCAGCGACGACGCGTTCGGTCAGCTCCCGCTCGACCTGCTCGTAGACGGCGAGGAACAGGTCCTCCTTGGTCTGGAACTGGTGGTAGAGGGCGCCGCGGGTGACGCCTGCGCGGCGCACGATCTCCTCGGTCGCGACGCCCGCGTAGCCGTTGCGCGCGAACAGCGTCCGCGCCGCCTTGATCAGCTTCGCGCGCGTCGATGCCGAGCGCGCCGTCTGCCTGTTGACATTCATACAGTCTGTATGTAAGTTACGTGCGCCATGTATGTAATTGCTGACGATAGAGGAGACCGAGGACGATGAACACGAGTGTCGAACTGCGCCAGGGCACGATCCGCTACCGCGACGAAGGCGAAGGCGAGCCGCTCGTCTTCATCCACGGTCTGCTCGTGGACGGGCGTCTGTGGCGCAAGGTCACGCCGGCGCTGAGCGACGCCCACCGCTGCATCGTGGCCGACTGGCCGCTGGGCTCGCACCGCAGCGCGCTGCTCCCGGGCGCCGACCGCTCGCCGCGCGGGATCGCGCACCTGATCGCCGACTTCCTCGACGCGCTCGCACTCGAGCGCGTCACGATCGTCGCCAACGACACCGGCGGCGCGATCTCCCAGATCCTCGCGAGCGAGCGCCCCGAGCGCATCCGCGGGCTCGTGCTCACCAACTGCGACTGCCTGGAGAACTTCCTGCCGCCGGTCCTGCGCCCGCTGCAGCTGCTCGCGTACGTGCCCGGCGCCTACTGGCTGATCGCGCAGGCGATGCGCTCCGCCGCGGCCCGCCGCTCGAAGCTCGGCTTCGGCATGCTCACCCACCACCCGATCGACGACGAGCTCACAGCGGCATGGGCCGCGCCGCTGCGCGAGCGCGCGATCCGGGCCGACATGATCGCGACGCTGAAGGCGATCGACAGGCGCGACACGCTGAGCGCGGCCGAGCGCCTCGGCGAGCACCCGCTGCCGACGCTGCTGGCGTGGGCGCCGGACGACCTGACGTTCCCGCTGCGCACCGCCGAGCGGCTCGCCGCGATGATCCCCGGCGCGCGCATCGAGACGATCGCCGACAGCCGCGCGTTCATCCCCGAGGATCAGCCCGGCGTCCTCGCCGAGCTGATCGCGGGGTTCGTCAAGGAGCAGCAGCAGGCAGCGAGCGCGCACTCGCTGTAGCGGAGCCACGTTTCAGCGCCGGCTCTCGCGCCGCGCGCTCAGAACGTCGGTCGATACGTGATGCCGTCGAGGCTGACGAGCGCGTTGTCGCAGCCGTCGTCGAAGCCCGGATCGCTAGCGGACATCGAGCGCGTGCTCGCGCCGGTGGCGGCGCCAGGCGCGCGCGCCGAGCGCGAGCGCGGCGATCAGCAGCGCGAGCGGCACGAGCACCGCGGCGGCGATCAGCAGCGCGGCGAGGACGGCGCTGAGCACGCGGCCGGCATCATGCACGCCGCGATGCACGCTCAGGCCACCGCCTTCGGCGTGGGCGCTGCCGAGCACCGTGACTTCGACTTCGGCGTTGCTCGCGCGCTGCGCGACGGCGTTCAGCGCCGCCTGATCGCGGGCGATCGCGCTGCGCGACTGCGCGAGCTGTTCGCGCAGGCTGTCAATTTCCCCGACGCTGCCCGCCCTCGCAAGCGCACGCAGCAACGCCGCCCGTTCGGCGTTCGCGTCGGCCAGCTGCTTGCGCGCGGCGTCATAGCTGCCGGTGATGTCCTGCAGCGACTGGCTCTCGGAGCCCACCGGCGCGAGTCGCGCGATCGACGCGAGCGTCGCGCTCAGCCGCGCGCTCGGCACACGCAGCGCGAGCGTCGCTTCGCCGCTGCCCTGCTGCACCTGCACGCGCGAGCTGGCGACGTAGCCTCCCGCCTGGACGGCGAGCCGCGAGACGCCGTCGGAGATCGCCTGCACGTTCGCGGCCGTCGTCGTCAGGCTCAGCGAGGCCGACAGCTGCTGCACTCGGCCGGGCGCAGCGGCCGGCGCGACCGGGCTTTCGAGCACCTGCGGCGTGCTCGCCGCAGGCGCCGCCGCCGCCGAGGTCACCGGCTCCTCGCTCGCCGCCTTCGCCGGCGCGGCGCGCGGCAGCGTCGTCGCCGACTTCGCAACGAGGGGGGTCGCCCGACGGGCGCCGGGCTGCACGAGCACAAACGCCACGGCGATCGTCGCGACCGCGGTCGCGAGCGCGCCGAGCGCACGACGGCGGCCGAGGGGGCGCATGCGCGCGACGGCCACGTGGCGGCGCGTCCGCGCGGTGCGACGGTCGATCTCCTCGCGCAGGCGCCGCTCGAGCGCGGGGTCCAGCGGGGGCGCCAGCGAGCGCACGTCCGCGCGCAGCTCCCGCCAGGAGTCCGCCGCCGGCCCCTGGCCGTCGCCGCCGAGGGCCGCGTCGAGCTCCACGCTCCAGCTCTCCTGAGCCCGCTGCGAAGGGCCGATCGGGAAGTTGATGATCCTCATGCGACCTCCTCGCGTTCGCCGGTCCCGGAGCTGCGTGCGCGCAGCACACTCAGCGCACGGTGCAGGCGGGTGCCCGCGTTCGACTCGCTGATACCGAGCGCGCGCGCCAGCTCGGCGTTCGTGAGCTGGCCGTGGAACTTCAACAGCACGAGCTCGCGCTCGCGCAGGGGCAGGCCGAGGAGCGCGTCGTGGACGCGCGCGCGGCGCTCGACGTCCGCGAGCGCCTCGCCCTCATCCGCCGGCGTGGCGTGCGCGTCGGCGAGCTGTTGCTCGGGCCGGCGCCGGCGCGCGCGCAGCTCATCGAGGGCGGCGTTGCGCGCGATCGCGAACAGCCACGCGCGCGGTGTCCCGCGCCGGCGGTCCAGGCGCGAGCGCGCGCGGTAGAGGCGCTCGAAGGCGAGCGCCGCGACGTCCTCCGCGGCGGCCGCGTCGCCGAGCAGCGACAGCGCGTATCCGTGCACATCAGCGGCGCACTCCCGAAAGAGTGCATCAAATGCACGCCCGTCGAATGCGCCGCCGCGCGGGCGCACAGAGCTCCCGCCGGTCACGGCGGGACGCTCATCGGCGAGGGATCTCGGCGCGCTCATCACTTTTAACTACGCCCGCGCCGGGCGCTTCGTCACACGCCTCGCGAGGCGGGCGATCGCTACGGGCTGTTGACCTGCCGGCCGTCACGCGCGATCAGCACCCGCAGCGCGGGGCCCTGATAGGCGTAGTCGTAGGCGCCACAGCCGCCCGCGAGGCTGAAGACGAGCGTGTCGTGATGTTCCTGGTAGTAGCTCGCGAACAGCGCCACGCTGCCACCCGCACCCGGAGCACACGCGGGGTCGTTGCTGAGGGTCACGCGCACATGCAGGCCGAGCGCGACGCCGGGGCGCCCCGCGCGCGTGACTCCCGGCGAGACGCGCGCGCTCCCGCTCACCGCCAGCACGAGCTCACGACCCGGCCCGCTGAGCGGCGTGAGCTGCATGCAGATCGTGCCGCCGCCGCGCTGCCCGGTCCAGGTGCCGCGGCCGTGGACGTAGCTCGAGCTGATCCCCGGGTGCGCGCTGTGCGGCAGCCCGCTCGCGGTGAACGCCCACGCCTCACCCGGCGGGATCGCCGAGGACGGCTTGAGCGGGCAGGCCGGCGCCTGCCCGCCCGCGGCGGCGGCGCGGTAGCGGGCACGGTGAGCGCCGGAGGACGCCGCGAGGAGCGCCCAGGCGACCAGTACAGCGGCGCCGATCGGCGGGCCCCGCCGGATGATCCGCGCGTGAGGACCGACCGGCTTCACGGCGTCAGCCGCTGACGATCCTGTAGACGGGGCCGTCGAGTGAGCTGATGTAGATGTGCCCGGCGCCGTCTTCGCCGAGCGAAGTCGTCGAGCTGACGTTCAGCCCGGTCGCGTGCAGGTCGCGCGCGCCGCCGCGGCCGAGGATCGCCGACTCGATCTGCGGGCGGCAGTAGTCGCCGAACAGGTAGCGGCCGTACAGGCTTCCGAGCGTGCGGTCACGCACCACATAGCCGCCGATGATCGCGCAGTAGCCGTCGCTGTGGCGGGCGATCAGCACCGGGAAGACGGCGTGCGGTGCGCGGCCGGGCTTGTTGCGTCGGTCTCCCTCCCACACGCTCCAGCCGTAGTTCGCGCCCGCGCCGGTGCCGGCGGGCGCATAGTCGACCTCCTCCTGCAGATCCTGCCCGACATCGCCGATGATCAGCGCGCCGGTCAGGCGATCGAAGGAGAAGCGCCAGGGGTTGCGCAGGCCGTAGGCCCAGATCGCCGGCTGCCTGCCCGCCTGCCCGGCGAACGGGTTGCCGCGCGGGATCGTGTAGCCGCCGCTCGCCGACGGCGCGATGCGGAGGATCTTGCCGAGCAGCGTGTCGGTGTTCTGCCCGTTGCCTTCCGGGTCGTCCTCGCTGCCGCCGTCGCCGACGCCGATGTACAGGTCGCCTTCGGGCCCGAACGCGAGCTGGCCGGCGTTGTGGTTGGTGTTGCGGTGGTGATCGATGCGCAGCAGCACGTGCGCGCTGCCCGGATCGGCGAGATCGGGGTTGCTCGCCGAGCGCCGGTACTGCGCGATCACGATGTCGTTGCCGGGAACGGTGTAGTCGACGTAGAACAGGCCGCTGCTTGAGTAGTCAGGGGCGAACACGAGCCCGAGCAGCCCCTGCTCCTCGCCCTGCGCTTCGACCAGCGCGGCGATGTTCAGAAACGGGCGCGCCTGGACGTGCCCCCCCACCAGCAGCATCACCTGGCCGCCTTTCTGCAGGACGAACACGCGGCTCGCATCGCCCGGCGCCCCGGTCACGTAGATCGGCTGATCGAAGCTAGCGAGGAGGCGCAGGCGCACGCGCGCGGCGGCGGCGCGCGGCCCACCGCCGGCGGCGCTGCTGGTGTGCGCGACGCCACCCGCGCCGCACGCGGCGAGCGCGAGAGCAAGAGCGAGGATGAGCAGCGGAGAGCGGCGGCGCACGAGCCGTGATTGTCGCAGCAGTCACCGGCGGGCGTGAACCCGGCGGCGCTGCTGCAGGCGCTCACAGCGAGATCCGCTCGCCCATCGTCACCGTGCGCTCGTCGGGCAGGTGGAAGTACCTGACGGGGTTGGCCGCGTTGTGCGCCATCGCCAGGAACAGCCGCTTGCGCCACGCGCGCATCCCCGGTGCGTCGGTCTGCACGATCGTGATCTGCGAGAGGAAGTAGGAGAGGTCCTCGAGATCGAGCGTCCGCTCGAGCAGATGGTGCTTGATCGCGAGCGCGAGCAGCGCGGGCACGTTCGGCTGGTCCTGGAAGCCGTAGCGGGCGGTCAGCCCGGTGATCCCATCGGCGGTGTGGCCGAGATCGTCGTGGACGAAGCGGGCGGCGTCGGGCACGTGCGGCACCTGCTGGGTCTCCAGCGAGACGATGATCACGCGCTCGTGCAGCACGTGGTTGTGTTCGACGTTCGCGCGCAGGGCGAGCGGCGTGGTCGCGGAATTCGCGTTCAGGAACACCGCCGTGCCGGGAACGCGCTGCACCGGGAACTCACGCCGATCGACGCGCTCGATGAACTCGGTCAGCGGCCCCTCCTCCGCGGTGCGGTTGGCGGTGACGATCGCCCGCCCCCGGCGCCACGTCATCAGCAGCATGAAGATGACCGCGGCGATCGACAGCGGCAGCCAGCCGCCGTGCGCGATCTTCGTCAGATTGGCTGCGAAGAACGTCGCCTCGATCGTCAGGAAGACGGCGGCGAACAGCGCGATCCAGCGCCTGGACTTGTGCCACAGCAGGCGCGCGACCGCGAGGAACAGGATCGTGTTGAGCATGAACGTGCCCGTCACCGCGACCCCGTAGGCGGACGCGAGCGCGGCGGATGAGCCGAAACCGATCACGATCGCCACGACAGCGACGAACAGCGCGGCGTTGACCCCCGGCGCGTACACCTGCCCGACGTGGGACTGGGAGGTGTGGCGGATCGTCAGGCGCGGCAGGAAGCCGAGTCGCACGGCCTGCCTGGTGACGCTGAATGCGCCCGAGATCACCGCCTGCGAGGCGATCACCGTGGCGATCGTCGCGAGCAGCACCATCGGCAGCTGAGCCCACGACGGGAACAGCAGGAAGAACGGGTTGGCGATCGCGCTCGGCGAGCGCAGCAGCAGCGAGCCCTGCGCGAGATAGTTGAGCGTCAGCGAGGGGAACACCAGCCAGAACCACGCGCGGCGGATCGGCGAGCGCCCGAAGTGACCCATGTCCGCATACAGCGCCTCGGCGCCCGTCACCGCGAGCACGACCGAGCCGAGCGCGATGAACGCGACAGAGCCGTGGTTGAGGATGAACTGCGCGCCGTATGTCGGCGACAGCGCGCGGATCACTCCGGGGTGTTGTGCGACCTCGACGAGGCCGGTCAGCCCGAGCGCGGCGAACCACACGGCCATCACCGGGCCGAACAGGTTGCCCACGAGCTCGGTCCCGCGGTGCTGGATCAGGAACAGCGCGGTGAGCACCGCGACGGTCATCGGCAGCACCAGCGAGGACAGCCCGGGCACCGCGACCTTGACCCCTTCGACGGCCGAGAGCACCGAGATCGCCGGTGTGATCACGCCGTCGCCGTAGAACAGCGAGGCGCCGAGGATCCCGAGCGTGACGAGCGTCAGCTTGGTCGCGCGGCGGCGCACCCTGACCCCCTCGACGAGCGCCGTCAGGGCCATGATCCCGCCCTCGCCGTCGTTGTCCGCGCGCATGATGAACGTCACGTACTTGACCGAGACGACCATCGTGATCGTCCAGAACACGAGCGAGATCACGCCGTAGACCTCTTCGTGGCTCGTGTTGACCGCGTGCGAGTCGGCCGTGAAGACGGTCTGCAGCGCGTACAGCGGGCTCGTGCCGATGTCGCCGAAGACGACGCCGAGCGCGCCCAGCGTCAGCGCGCCGATGCCGGCTGTCGTCGCGCGACGGCGCGGAGTCGGCCCACGCTCGGTCGCGTCGGGCGCCGGCGTCGCGTCAGGGGCCACCGGCACACGGTACATCGCGCGCCGGTGGCGGCTCACGGCTCGCGGGCAAGCTCCTCGAGCATCGTCACGTAGTCCCTCGGGAAGGAGCGGCGCCGGGCGGCGGCGAGCATCCGCTCGCGGTACTCGTGCGAGGGCTCCACTTCCGCGGGCTCCTTGGTGATCACCGTATAGATCACCGCCTCGCGCAGCGAGTCATCGCTCACGAGCGTCACGCGCATCAGCTCGCGCGCATACGCCCGGCCGAGCCCCTCCTTGACGTCGAGCGCGGCGAGATCACCGTGCTCGAGCTCATACAGCAGCCCGTGGACCACGTGCCCGGCGGCAGCGACGACGTCGGCGACGCCCGAGAGGGTCTTCTGCGAGCGGCGCAGGAACGCGAGCCGGTGGTCATCGAGGCGCGCCGCGCCGAGACAGCGCGAGGACGGGCAGAGGACGCGCATGTTGCGCTCGTCCATGTTGCTGCCGTAGGCGAAGTAGAGGATCTGCATGGCCGGATCGCCCACCGCAATGCCGCTCGTCGGGCTCGACTCAGGCGGCGACGCGACTGAGGGCGAGGACGTTCTCCGCGCGCAGCCGCAGCAGCAGCTCGCCGGCGCCGGCGTTGCGCCGGCCGAACTCCCCTGCCAGCTGCTCGCCCATGTAGCGCGCGGCGATGCGCGTCGCCCACACGAGCATCTCATCGGGGTCGGTGCTGATCGTGACCGGGCCGCTGACGGTCACGAACGAGAACGGCGGCCGGTCGTCGTCGACACACAGGCTCGCCCAGCCGGTGCGCGCGAGCGCGCGCCCCTTGACCGAGTCCGCACCGGTGTTGAAGACGAGCTCCTCGCCGTCGAGTACGAACCAGACCGGCACCACGTGCGGGCGGCCGTCCAGCCGCGTCGTCGCGAGCTTGCCCGTACGTGTGCCCGCGGTGATGAACTCCTTCCACTCCGGCTCGCTCATGCGCGGCAAGTCGACGCTCCCTTCACGGCCACGATTCTAGAAAGCGGCGCGGGCGGGCCGCCTACGGGCTCGAGGCCGGGCAGCCGTGCTGCTTGCTCAGCAGGCCGGCCTCGACGCTCCGAACGAGATCGACGCGCCGGAAGTCAACCCGCTGCTGAACGGCTGCTCACAGGGCCTCGGGCTCGGCGAGTACCCGGTGCTCAGCCCCGACGGGCGCGAGCTGGACACGATCGGCAACCCGATCGCGGTGCTGCACCCGCGCGGGTAGCCGTGGGGCCGCGGACGCCCGTTCGGATAGCCTCGACGGCGGCGGCCGGCGACGCAGCGCGAGAGACAGATGACCGTACTTGCCATCGACCAGGGAACCTCGGCGACAAAGGCGCTCGTCGTGTCGGAGTCCGGCGAGGTGCTCGGTCGCGGCGTCGCCCCGGTCGCGCCACGCTCGCGCGGCGCTGACGTCGTCGAGCAGGACGCGCACGAGCTGCTCGAGTCGATCATCGGCGCGGGCCGCGACGCGCTCGCCGCGGCCGGCGTGCCGGTCGCGGCGGTCGGCATCGCCAACCAGGGCGAGACCGTGTTGCGCTGGGACCCTCACAGCGGCGAGCCGCTCGGGCCGGCGCTCGGCTGGCAGGACCGCCGCGCCGCGTCGGTGACCCGAGCGCTCGCGCCGGACGCCGATCGTCTGGGCGAGCTCACGGGCCTGCCGCTCGACCCTTACTTCGCGGCGCCGAAGATGGCGTGGATACGCGAGCGGGAAGGGCGCGGCGGCGTGACGACGACGATCGACGCGTGGCTGAACCAGCGCCTGACCGGTGAGTACGTGACGGACGCGGCGACGGCGTCGCGCACGCTGCTGCTCGACCTCGACAGCGGCGAGTGGTCGCAGGAGGCGTGCGCGCGCTTCGGCCTCGACTACGAGCAGCCGCGGATCGTCGACTGTGACAGCACGATCGGCAGCACGACGCTGTTCGGGGGCGCGCTTCCGGTGACTGGCCTGGCGGTCGATCAGCAGGCGGCGCTGTTCGCCGAGTCGTGCTTCCGGCCGGGCGACGCGAAGTGCACCTACGGCACCGGCGCGTTCCTGCTCGCGACGACCGGCGAGCAGGCTGTGCGCTCGAGCGCGCGGCTCGCGGCCTGCGTCGCCTGGCGCCTGCGCGGCAAGACGACGTACTGCCTCGACGGACAGGTCTACACCGCCGGTGCGGCGGTGTCATGGCTCGAGCGGCTGGGGATGATCGCGGGCGCGTCGGCGCTCGACGAACTGCGAGCGGGCGACGGGCACGGGCAGGCGGTGATGTTCGTGCCGGCGCTGGCCGGCCTCGGCGCGCCGTTCTGGTCGCCGGACGCGCGCGCGGCATGGTTCGGGATCTCGCTCGCGTCGACGCGCGAGGACCTGATCCGCGCGGTCCTGTTCGGGATCGCCGCGAACGTCGCGCTGATCGGCAGGGGGATCGAGCGAGACCTCGGCCGCCCGCTACAGCTGCTGCGCGTCGACGGCGGCCTGTCGCGCGCGGACGTGCTGATGCAGACGCAGGCCGACCTGCTGCAGGTCCCGGTCGAGCGATACCCCTATGGCGACGCGACCGCGCTCGGGATCGCCGCGCTCGCGCGCCTCGGCGCAGGGCTTGCGAGCTCTCCTGCCGAGGCCGTCGGTGCGTGGCAGCCGACCGATGTCTTCGAGCCGGAAATCCCCCGCGGGCACGCCGAGGAGCGGCTCGACAGATTCCGCGCGGCCGCAGCCGTGCTCGCCGAGCTGGCCGCGGACCGCGGGCGGAGCGCTGCCGATGGAGCCTGACTACGACGTCGCGGTCATCGGCGCCGGCGACGTCGGCACGGCGATCGCGCGCGAGCTCTCGCGCTTTGCGCTTCGCATCGCGCTGATCGACGCCGGCGATGATGTCGGCGCGGGCACGAGCAAGGCGAATACCGCGATCCTGCATACAGGCTTCGACGCGAAACCCGCGACGCTCGAGGCGCGGCTCGTCGCCCGCGGACACACGCTGCTGAGCGCGTATGCGGCGGAGGTCGGCATCCCGTACGAGCGCACCGGCGCGCTGATGATCGCCTGGAGCGATGAGCAGCTCGCGCGGCTGCCGCAGGTCCGCGAGAACGCCCAGCAGAACGGCTATGAGCATGTTCGCGAGCTCGCCGTCGAGGAGCTCCACCGGCGCGAGCCGCACCTCGGCGCGGGCGCGCTCGGCGCGCTCGAGATCCCCGGCGAGGGAATCGTCTGTCCCTGGACGACGCCGCTTGCGTGCGCCACGCAGGCCGTGCTCGCGGGGGCGCAGCTGCGCCTGCAGGAGCGCGTCGGCGCGGTCGGCCGGCGCGAGGATGGGAGCTGGCAGCTGAGCTCCACGCGCGGCGGGCTGAGCGCACGGTGGTTGATCAACGCGGCCGGCCTGTTCTCCGATCAGGTTCACGCCGCGGCGGGCTTCGGCGGCTTCACGGTCACGCCGCGGCGGGGCGAGCTGATCGTCTTCGACAAGCTTGCGCGCCCGCTCATCAGCCATGTTCTGCTGCCGGTGCCGAGCGCGGGCACGAAGGGCGTGCTGGTCGCGCCGACCGTGTTCGGCAACGTCCTGCTCGGCCCGACCGCCGTCGACATCGAGGACAGGGCCGATACGAGCACGACCGCCGCGGGCATCGCCGGACTGCGCGAGCTGGGGCGATCGATCATGCCGGAGCTGCTCGAATGCGAGGTGACGGCGACGTACGCCGGCCTGCGCGCGGCGACCGAGCATGCCGACTACCAGCTGATCGTCGACGCGGATCGGCGCTATGCGTGCGCGGGCGGGATCCGCTCGACCGGCCTGACGAGCGGCCTCGCGATCGCCGAGTACCTGCGCGAGCAGCTCGCGGACGCGGGCCTCGCGTTGCGCGAGCGCGACGGCCCCCTGCCCGCGGTCACGATGCCGAACATCGGCGAGGCATCGCTGCGCCCGTACGCCGACCCGGGGCGGATCGCCGCGGACGCGGAGTACGGGCGCGTGGTCTGCTTCTGCGAGCGCGTCAGCGGCGGCGAGATCCGCGACGCGGCGCGCAGCGAGATCCCGCCCTGCGATCTCGGCGGCGTGCGCCGGCGCACGCGCGCGACGATGGGCCGCTGCCAGGGCTTCTTCTGCGAGGCGCAGATCACGAGGCTGCTCGAGCTGCACCGCGACGACATTCCCGGCGGGGCGCACGGCCGGCGCCGATGAGCAGCGCGCGCGCGCCGGCGCCTGAGCAGGTCGACGTCGCGGTGATCGGCGCCGGGCCCGCGGGCCTCGCGGCCGCGCGCGCGCTGTGCGACGCCGGCGCAGGCCGGGTGGTGGTGCTCGAGCGCGAGTCGCACGGGGGCGGCGTGCCACGCCACGCGGCGCATCAGGGCTTCGGCGTCCGCGACCTGCACCGCGTGCTCTCCGGCCCCCGCTACGCCGAGCGCATGGTCGAGCGCGCGGCCGCCGCGGGCGCGGAGCTGTGGACCGGCACCGATGCGACCGGCTGGGCCCAGGATGGCTGCCTCGAGCTGACGCGACCCGCCGGGCGCGGACGGATGCGGGCGCGCGCGGTCGTGCTCGCGAGCGGCTGTCGCGAGCGTCCGCGCTCGGCCCGCCTGATCGCCGGCTCGCGCCCTGCGGGGGTGACGACGACGGGAACGCTGCAGCAGCTCGTCCACCTCCACGGCGCCCGCCCGGGCCGCCGCGCGGTGATCGTCGGCGCCGAGCACGTCAGCTTCTCCGCGCTGCTGACGCTCGCCGAGGCCGGTGCGAGCGCGGCCGCGATCGTCACCGAATCGGCGCGCCACGAGACGTTCGCGGGGGTTGCGGCGGCGAGCGCGCTGCGCTTCCGCGCGCCGCTGCTCACGCGGACGGCGCTGAGCGCGATCCACGGCCGCGAGCGCGTCGAGGGCGTCGAGCTGAGGAACCTGCGCACGGGAGCGGTCTCTGAGCTCGGCTGCGACCTCGTGATCCTGACCGCCGACTGGGCGCCGGAAGCTGAGCTCGCCGTGCTCGCCGGCGCGAGCATCGACCCCGGTACGCACGGCCCGCAGGTGGACCTCGCGCTGCGCACGGACCGGCCCGGGCTGTTCGCGGCCGGCAACGCCGTGCAGGGCGCCGAGCCGGCCGACGCCGCCGCGCTGTCGGGCGCGCGAGTGGTTCCAGCGGTGATCGATCACCTCGCGGGGCGCGCATGGCCCGCCTCGCGCGTCGCGGTCATCTGCGAGCAGCCGCTGCAGTGGATCTCGCCGAACGCGCTCGGCGCGCCGGCGGGCGCGCCGGCGCGGTTCGCGCTGCGAGCGCACGTGGAGTTGCTGCATCCGCTGCTCGCTTTCGTCCAGGACGGGCGCACGCTTTGGCGCGGGCGTCTCCCGCGCGTGATGCCGGGCCGCTCCGCGCGCGTCCCCGCCGGCTGGAGCGAGCGCGTCGATGCGCGCGGCGGTCCGGTCGTCGCACGGGTGATCTCGGCGCGGCGTCGCTGAGCGCTCCCGGGTCGTCGGGGGGCCGGCACAAGCATCCGCAGCACCATCTAAGGACAGGAGCAAGACTTGCCGATAGACGACGCATGCCAGGTGCAGAGGGCGATGTGGACAGCAAGGTTCGAGCGCGGTTCTTTCCCACTCAGGCTGCGGGCGTTCTTGTCGAGGTCGGCGCCGCCGGTCCGGCCTATCTGTCGCTGAGCGCCCTCTACCGCCGAGATGGCTGGCAGGTTGTCTCAGTCGAGCCAAACCCGGCGTTCTGCGAGGCCCACCGCGCGCTGGGCCATGAGGTGCTCGAGTACGCCTGCGGCGATCACGACGAGGACGCCGTGGACTTCTCGGTGGTTGACTCCCACGGCGAGAATTACGAAGGCGGCAGCGCCTCGTTCGAGGCGTACTCCTCACTCGCGATCAAGGATTCCTACGCGCAGCTCGCGACGTCCGACCTGAGCATCGAGACGATCAAGGTCGACCTGCGACGTCTGGACACGCTGCTCGCGGAGCATGCGCCCGCCGTGAACCGCATCGACATCGTCTCGGTCGACGTCGAGGGGTGGGAGCTCGAGGTCCTGGACGGCCTCGACATGGCTCGATTCGAGCCGCGCGTCCTGATCATCGAGAACCTCTTCTCCGAGAAGCGCTACCGCGCCTATATGAGGCGGCGCGGCTACGTGCTGTGGAGACGGCTCACACCGAACGACATCTACGTCGCGCCGTCTGAGCTCGGTTGGCGCGATCGGCTCGTGCGAGGGGTCGACCGCGTCCACGCGAGCGGCGCGTGGCTCAGAGCGACGCTGATCAATCGTTGGCAGCGCCACCGGCCACGCCGGGTGGCATCGGCCACGGCGTAGCGCGCGACTGGCCGGCGAGTCCGCAGCGGCCGCGCCCGGCGCGGGCAGACCGCGGGCGCCCGCGTCGCTGTGGATAATCGCCGAGTGCGGATCGAAGGCCCGGGGGGACCGGAGCCGGTGACGACGCGCCGCTGGCTGGCACGCGGCGGGCGCCGGCTGCGGCGGCACCGGCAGCTGCGAGCTCACGATGAGCGCCGATGAGACGGTGACCGCGACGTTCGACATCGCTGCCGCGGCGGCGCCGCCCGCGAAGGCGACGAAGGCGACGATCTCGGCGCTCGGCGAGAGGCAACTCGACGTTCGCCGTGGGACCCTCCTCGACGCCGCTGACCGGCGTCGCGGCGGCGAAGCGCCACAATGGGTACGGTCTTCTCATTCCGGCTCGATCAGGCCGCGACGGTGAAGATCGCGATACGGGCGAGAGCGCGCGGCCGCCGCGTCGGTCGCAGCTGTCGCGCCGAAAGCCGCAGGCTGCGCCACAAGCCCCGCTGCACGCGGACCGTCACCGTCGCAACGCTGACCCGCTCGGCACACGCGGGGCTGAACAAGGTGGCTTTCAGCGGGCGGGTCCGTGGCAAGGCGCTTGCGCCCGGCCGCTACCAGGCGATCTTCACCGCCGTCGACAGCGCCGGCGCGTCGGCGCCGAAGACGTTGAGCCTCACCATCGTCAGACGCTGAGAGGGCGACGAGGGGCCGCCCGCAAGCCGTCTAACGCGCCCGCCGGGCGAGATAGACGGCGGTCGCGATCGGGGTCAACGCAAGCAGGATGAGGGCGATCGACGCGAGGGTCGACGGCCCGCTGCTGCTGACGTGCGTGCAGT
The DNA here is from genome assembly GCA_963822245.1 of uncultured Solirubrobacteraceae bacterium. Classification (GTDB taxonomy): domain Bacteria; phylum Actinomycetota; class Thermoleophilia; order Solirubrobacterales; family Solirubrobacteraceae; genus Palsa-744. Next base: position 1,152,540 of record CAWGGR010000001.1, on the reverse strand, counting down.
GCGCCACAGCGAGGCCGTAGCGGGTGCAGATCTGCTTCTGCGGTTGCCCGAGGGCGAGCAACACGAGCGGGGCGCTCAGAAGCAGCCCACCCGGAAGGACAAGCGTGCCGATGAGCTTGTCCCGTGTCGTCCAGGCTCTCGAGCGCCAGAGCAGGACGACACCGACGACCCATCCGACGCCTGCGGCGATGAACCCGAACAGCAGCAGGAGGATCGCCGCCCACTCGCGCGTGCCGCGGCGCTCAACGGACACGGTCGACTCGGGGCGCTCCGCCGCGACGATCTCGCGCGGCTCGCCGAAGCGGGCCAGGATCTCGCGGGCATCCTCTGCGGATGCATCAGCGGGGATCGCGGCCGAGAGATGCTCTTCGAGATCGACCAGGAGCTCCGCCACACGATCGCGCGGCAGGTCGCGCCCTTCGCGGCGCACCTGCTGGAGATAGGCGGTGGCAGCCGGGTGAAGAGTGCTCGTGCTCATTGCGGGTCTCCGATCTTCAAGATTGCATCAACCGAGCCGCGGAAGCGGCTCCACTCATCGACGAACGCCGCGAGCGACTTCCTGCCGGCGGCGGTCAGCCGGTAGTAGCGGCGCGGCGGTCCCGCCGGCGACTCCCGCCAGGTCGTCTCCACGGCACCCTCGCGCCGGAGGCGGCCGAGCAACGGATACAGCGTTCCTTCCGTGGTCACGAGCGCGCCCTCGCCGGCGAGTTTCTGCACGAGTTCGAACCCGTAGCGTTCCTCCTCGGCGAGCAGCGCGAGAACGCAGTACTCGATCACGCCGCGGCGGAGCTGTGAGATCGCCGCGTCCCGCTTCGCCGCTCCCGCGAGGACTACCATGCTTTACAAGGTAGCTGGTATCACCTACCACTGTCAAGGGCCTGCAGCGAGCGGCGCAATCTCGCGCCAACGACTATCGTGGCGCGCATGATGCGCCTCTATCACCGCGAGCACGCGGGCCGGCCGATCCGCGTCGCGTGGATGCTCGAGGAGCTCGGCGAGCCGTACGAGGTCACGACGATGACGATCGAGGAGGGCAAGAGCGAGGAGCACCGCGCCCGCCATCCGCTCGGCCGCGTGCCCGTGCTGGAGGACGATCAGGGATTCGTGTTCGAATCGGCGGCGATCTGCCTGCATCTCGCCGACCTGCACCCCGACGCCGGGCTCGCGCCCCCACCCGCGACCCGCGAGCGAGCGCTGCTCTACCAGTGGACGATCTTCGCCCCCGCCGAGATCGAGCCGCCGCTGATCGAGTTCGCCATGAACGCCCAGCGCGATCCCGACCGCGCCGCGACCGCGCGACGGCGTTTTGACCGGGCCGCAAGCGCCGTGTCAAGCGCGCTGGAGGGCAGCGACTATCTCGTCGCCGGGCGCTTCAGCGTCGCCGACATCCTCGTCGGAAGCGCGCTCGCGTTCACGGAGCGCATCGGCATCGCGGATGAGCTTCCGGCGAACCTGACGGAGTATCTGGCGCGGCTCACGCAGCGGCCCGCCCGCCAGCGTGCGCTCGAGCGCACGAACGGCTGATCCCGCGCAAGCCCGTGACGCTCGCGACGCGTCCGCGCCGGGGCAGGGTCCTATTCGTAGGTGAAGTGATCCTTGGGAGTGACCGGGCTGAGTCCGCTCGGCGTCGACACGGTGACGTCGACGACTCCGGGTTTGTTCTTCGGCGACACCACGGTGATCGTCGTCTTTGAGAGGACGCGGACTGCCGTTGCCGGCACCTTTCCGAAGTACACCGCGGAGGCTTCGAGGAACCGTGCGCCGGTGATCGTCACCGGCGTGCCGCCCTTGCGCGAGCCGTTCGCGGTTGAGACCTTGTGCACCGCGGGCGGCTGGGTGAGCGTGTTGAACGCCCTGTCGGCCCCGTAGCTGGTGCCCGAGGGGTTGGTGGCGACGATCCGGACGTCGTAGGTCGTGGCCTTGCTCAGGCCGCCGACGGCCGCCGAGACCGCGACGAGGCTCTGACCGGAACCGGGCAGCGACGAGCACGGGATCACGTGGCCGTAGGCGGGCGTGGTCCCCCATTCGAAGTGGCACGCGCTCACAGATTCACCGTTCGGATCGACGAGAGCGTTGAAGGTGGCGCTCGTCTTGGTCACGTTCGAGGCGGTTCCGGTCAGGACCGTCGGTGCCAGTCCGTATTGGTACTGGTACTGATACTGCGAGGCTGCGCCGGAGGCCATCGGGATCCCGGCGACGATCGCAAACACGACGAGGGTTGCTGCGGCCACGAGCGTCGCAACTGTGCCGCGCGTCCTGCGGAGCCGTGGTTTGCCGGCTGGGAATCGTCCTGACCGCACGTTCTTCCTCCGATGAAGAGTCCAGCTTCTCTGATGCGCCGCGGCGGGCGCGATGCTCACGCACCGGCCGGAATGCTAGCGGATGGAACTTGCCAGGATCTTGGCAAGCGGATTGAGCCGCGCCGCGTCGGCGAGCGCCTCGCGGCGCGCCGAGCCCGAGGAGGTCTCGGCGAGATCGAGCCAGGAGGACCAGTCCGCAGGTTCCCGCCTCGTCGCCTCCCGGAAGCTCGCCCGCGACGCGGCCGTTTCGCCGCGCGCGAGCTCTGCCTGGCCGATCAGCTTCAAGGGCTCAGCCGCCCATGGGAGCCAGTCACGTGCACGACGCGCCTGCTGGATGGCTGCCGCCGCGTCACCCCGGGCGGCGGCGTGTTCGGAGGCCGCGACCGCATTGTTGCCGAGCTGGGTGACGAAGGTGACAGCCACCAGCGCGAGGGCCGCCGCCACGGCTGCGGCGCGCACGGCTCGCGTGATCTCGCGCGGATGCTGGCTGTCTCGCGCGGCGACGACGAGCGACGCCCCGAGCGCGAGCACCGAGAGGGTCACAGCCGGCAGCTGCCAGTCCCAATCGATCGCCGCGTGCAAGAGCGCGGCAACGTAGGCGCCTGCGTACACCGGGAGGTAGCGATGCCTGCGCGCGCGCGCGATCGCGGTGAGCGGAACCGCAAGCGTGCCGAGCAGCAGGACGAGCCCCACCGGCCCGAGCTCGGCGAGCGTCTCGAGGTAGAGATTGTGGGCGTTGAGGACACCGACCGGGACCGAGCGATACTGAATCCAGTAGCGACGGAACGTGCCGTCACCGCCCCCGAGCAGCGGATGGGCGCGCACCTCCTGCCAGGCCGCATCCCAGTACGCCGACCGCGTGTGCCCCGAAAGCGTCACCAAACGGTCGTTCAGGTTCCCGCCGTATGCGGGACTGCTGGACTTGAACGCGTCCGTGGCGTGGCTCACGAAGGTGACCGGGTCGCCGATCCGCACGAGAGCCACCACGACGATGGCAGCGGCCGCGAGTGCCGTGACGAGCAGATACACCTTCCGGGCGCGGCGCGCCGTCGCCAGCCGCGGCTCGAAGGCCGCAAGCAGGACGACCGCGCCCCCCTGCAGCGCCGCGATCGCGAGCAGTCCCGCGACAAGCCGGTGTCCGTCGTGCGCAGCCGCGGAGAGCGGCGCGCCCGCGCGGGTGAGCGCTCGCGAGCGGGAGCCCAGCCAGACACCGAGGAGAGGCAGCGGCAGCGCGCACGAGCAAGCGACCAGGAGACGTGTCCGCCGCGACTCGAACGCGAGCGCGGCGATGAGCCCGATCGCCAACGTCGCCGCGGCGCCGCGGCTGAACGTGAAGTAGAGGGTCGGAAGCAGGATGACGAGCGAGATCGCGCTCGTCGCTCGTACGCCGACGCTGCGCGCGTGTGCCGCCAGGCCGAGCGCGATGATCGCCGACAGCGCACACAGCATGCCGAGGCAGTTCTGGTAGCCCGTCGGGCCGGTCAGCAGATACCCGCCGGCCTGCGGATCGTAGGTCCCGACGTGGTCCGGGACGAGGCGCGTCGCAAGCGAGTAGGCCGCGACCGCCGTCCCCGCGCCGAGCACCCCGAACGGGAGCGTGGGCGAGTCGAGCACCAGGAAGGCCGCGACGGCGACGAGATACAGGATCGCGAGCTCGCTCGCCCGGATCGGCAGTTCCGCTCCCGGCGCCCATAGCGTCGACAGCAGGCCCCAGCCCACGAAAGCAGCGAGACCGACGAGGAGGGCGGCGTCCCGCCGGCCGAACGGCAGGCGATCGGCCGCGACGATGCGAACGGTCGCGGTCAGAAGGAGCACGAGCGTCGGCCACCCCCACGAGGTGTCAGCGAAGCCGCCGTCCGCCACGGCCATCGAACCGACCAGCGCGAAAACGAGTGCAACGGGGAACACGCGCGGGATCAGCGGCACGGAGGAAGCTTAGGTTCGATGTGCGCCCAGGCCCCCTCGGGGCGGGGCTGACGGGCGTCTGCCTGGCAGCCGGCCCGCAGTCGGGTGCACGCGACCGGGCGAGGCGGACGATGACGAGTGGAGCGACGGCGAGAACGAGTTGCCGGAGTGGAGTCCGGCTCAGGCGCGCGTTGATGCTCGCTAGGGCGACCGTGTCCGGCAAGCGCTCGGGTACGAGCACCTTGCATTTCACGGTCGCCGACCGCTGAACACGTTCCGGGACACGTCGCTCGACTTCTCCTTTGCAGGCGAGCCCAGGACGAGCCGGCCGAGACGCCCTCAAGGAGACAGATGTGCTTGCCGATGCATCGCCGAGATGGTCGACTGCTCCTCACGAAGCGGGAATCTGCGACGCCCCCGCGATTCAGAGACACGACACCCGCGCGCAGGCTGGCGGCCGGGAGTACTGAACCCACGCGAGGAGCAAGCGCGGCGCCTCGGCGGCGGGCTCGCTGAGCGTATCGACCAGATGTCGGGAGGAGCTCATGCGGCTCGGCGCTGAGAGCGGGCCCATACAGGGTTCCCGGTCGCGCAACGTTCTGAGGCAGCTGGCCAAGCGCCGGGAGGCCGAGACCGGCCCGGCGCGACAGCGTCTCGGACCGGAGGCCTATCGCGCGATGTACGACAACAGTCCCGAGGGTGTCCTGTTCACCGCGCCCGACGGCCGGGTCCTGGCCGCCAACTCCGCAGCATGCAGGATCCTCGGGAGGACCGAGGCCGAGATCTGCGCCCTCGGACGACAAGGCATGAGCGATCACAGCGATGATCGCTGGGGCCCGTTGCTCGCCGAGCGCCAACGCACAGGTCGGGTGCACGGCGTCGCCAGGATGATCCGCGGCGATGGCGTGGTCATCGAGGTGGAGATCAGCGCCCAGGTGTTCAACCAGTCCGACAGCGAGCCGCGCACCTGCACGATCATTGACGACGTGACCGAGCGCGTGGAGATGGAAGGCGAGCTCCTGGAGATGAGCCAACGACTGCGCGAACTGACGATGACCGACGAGCTCACCGAGCTGCGCAACCGCCGGGGCTTCTTGACGGTCGCCTCGCAGATGCTCGAGGTGGCCGAGCGCCGGAACGTCACCGCCGAGGTCCTGTACCTGGACATCGACAACTTCAAGAAGCTAAACGACGACTATGGCCACGACGCCGGCGATGCCGGACTCCGCGCGGTGGCTCGGTCGCTCATCCATACGCTCAGGCATGAGGATGTGGTGGCACGGATTGGCGGCGATGAGTTCGTGGCGCTCACGCTCGGGCTGGACGAGCGGCGCCGTGGCGACCTCGAGGCTCGAATTCGCGAGTGCCTGCGCGTTGAGTCTGCCGTGGCCGGCCTCGCCCAGCCGATCGAGGCCTCGATCGGCTGGGCGATGCGTGTCCCGTGCGAGGTTGCGACGGTTGAGGATCTGCTCACGAAGGCCGATCACGCGATGTACTACGCGAAGGGCGATCGACACGGAGTCCGAGAGGGCGAACGCTGAGCATCCGCTCAGAGGAACCTATCGGGGCCGAGGCGAGCGGCCGGCGGCAAACCTGGACACTCATCCGCAAATGTCGTGGGCGGTGTATACGCCTGGTTCCGTGCCGTCCTGTGCAGTTGATTCGATGACGGCCGTGCCCGAGCCCGATCTAGGCAAAGCGGATCCTGCGGGTGACTCTCAGCGCACCTGGCTGGCAGCCGAGCGGACGTGGCTGGCCTGGTGGCGCACCGGGGTTGCGGCCACTGCCGTAGCGATAGGGGTCGGTCGAATCGTGCCCGGTCTCACGGGAGGTGCGCGTTGGCCGCTGAGGCTGCTGGGTGTCGGGTACGGGGCGCTCGCGGTTGCCATCCTGGTGATCGGTGGGATGCGTCAGAAACACGTTGCGGCGGCGCTGCGCAGCGGTGGCCACGACCATCTCTCCTCTCCGCTTGTCCTGTGGCTGACGGTAGCGGCGGTGGTGCTCGCGCTCGCGACGCTCACGGTGATCGGGATCGCCTTCTAGTGCTCGTCGCCGGGCCGGCCGGGCTCGCGGGAACCTCATCACGAGGAACGCGGACAGGTGGCCGACGACCTTGCATCGGCCACAACGAAGGTCGTTTCACACGTCGCAAGCCGCATCTGCTGGAAGCGGGCTCGATGGACTCGGGAGGCAATGCGCCCCACCGACACGTCCGCGGTGTTTGGGTGGCTCCCGTATGACGTAGAGTAGCCCGGCGAGATGACTCGCGCGCCCGCGCTCAGCCCCAGGCAGCGGATACGTCGCCGCAGGCTCGGCGCCGGAGTCCTCCTCGGCGTCGTGGTGCTCGCCGGGGTGATCGGGTTCGGCTCGCGCGGCGGTGGCGCGCGGGTAGTCCATACTCTCGCTGCGCCGCGGAGGAATACAGCTGTGCGCACAGCGGCCGGGCAGCGCCTACTTGGTGCATCCGCCGAACGGGCAGCGATCGAGCGGGTCCTGTCATATACCCCTTCGGTCACTTCCGGAGGCACGCACGGCAATGAGGTCGCGCTCACTTTCGACGATGGTCCCGGCCCCTACACCGAAGAACTGGTCGGCGTGCTCAACAGGTTTCATGTCCACGCAACGTTCTTCGCGATCGGCGAGGAGGAGCGCTACTTCTCGTCAGGGACACGTCTTGAGCTGCGCTCGGGTGACGTCGTCGGCGATCACACCGAGACGCACCCGGTGATGGCGCACCTCTCCGCACACGAACAGTTTGAAGAGCTCTTTGAACAGATCGCCCGAATCGAACTCCTCGGGGGTCCGCGCCCCGACCTGTTCCGCCCGCCCTACGGATCGTTTGACGCGGCCACGTTCAAGCAGTTGCACAAGCTGCATCTCCTCATGGTTCTCTGGTCGACCGACACCTCCGACTACATCCGCCCAGGTGTCGCCGCAATCGTCGATAGCGCCCTGGCGGGCGCACATCCGGGCGCGATCATCCTCATGCACGACGGCGGCGGCGACCGCTCGGAGACGATCGCGGCGCTCCCCGCGATCATCGCCGGCCTGCGCCGACGCGGGCTGCACCCGGTCACGGTCCCCAAGCTGATGCTCGACGACCCGCCTCCGCGCGGACTTCCGCTGCCGACGAGTCTCGCGGGCGACTAGCCTGACTTCAACGCCGGCGCACCCGCCACCGGCGACCGGCGCTGTGCTCGCCAGGCGGCCCACCCGCGCCCGAGCGCGTATGAGACTGCGCTTGCGCTGCCGACGAAGAACCCCACGGGGTAGTTGGTTTCGTAGGAGGCGGCGATCGCGATCCACACGATCAAAAGCGCGATGGCGACCGACAGCGCCATCGCCACCAGCGGCCGGTCGGTGAATGAGCGGGCCGCTGCCGGAGCGCCGATCATCAGGCTGAAGATCAGCAGGGTCCCGACGACGGGCACGGTCATCGTCGTCGCGAGGGCGAGGACGGCGAGGAACAGCATCTCCATCCGGAAGCTGCTCACGCCGTGTGCCTCGCCCACCTCGGGCAGGAGGGAGGAGAGCATCAGCGGCCGGTAGAGGATGGCGACCGCGAGGATGCACAGCGCGCCGAGGATGGCCGTCGGCGCGATCTCGTTGGGGCTGATCCCGAGCACCTCACCGAACAGCAGCGAGTAGACCTCGGGGGCGTACTCGACGCTGAAGCTCAAGAACAGGGCGCCGAGGGCGAGCATCGCCACGAGCGTGAGGGCGGTTGCGACGTCGTGGCGTCCTTTGCGGCCGAGCAGGCCGATCGTCATCGCGCCGCCGAGCGAGAACACGCCGAGGCCGAGGAGTGTGCTGGCGCCGATCAGGATCGCACCGGCGGCGCCGGCGAAGGACCCGTTGGGGATCGCGTGCGCGGCGAACGCCGATCCGCGCAGGACCGTGAAGAAACCGACGACACCGGCGACGACCGCGACGATGCTCGCGACCGTCCAGGCGTTGACCATGAAACCGGAGAACATGCCTTGCGCTAGCTCGACGTCGCCGGCTGCGCCATGGGAGGCGCTGGTGCAGTCCGGTCTGCTTGCCGGCGGCGTCTGGCTTCGGGGAGCCCGGAGAGGAGATAGGTGATGAACACGATGCTCACGACGAAGAAGCTCACGGGCCAGATGGTGCCGTGCGGCGGCCAGTGGAAGCTGTCGTAGGCGAGGATGATGCCGACCCACATCGCGCCGATCCCGATGCCCGCCGCGGTCAGGAGCGCGGTGAGCGGGCGTCGGGTGAGTCGCAGCGCGCTCGCCGCCGGCCCGACAATCAGGGCTGTCGAGAGGATCGTGCCGATCGTGATCGCTGCGAGCGCCGCCGCGAGCGCGAGCGCGAGCAGGTAGAGCACGCCGACGAGCCGCACGGGGATCCCGCGCGCCGATGCCATCTCGGCGTTCACGGAGCTGAGCAGCAGCGGACGGTAGATCGTCAGCGTGATCGCCAGTACGACCGCGCTCAGGAGCACGATCAGCGGGATCGTCGTGCTGGAGATCGCGAACACCGACCCGAACAGGATCGTGACGGTCGCTCCGGTCGTGCTGTGTCCGGTCGTGTACAGATGCAGGAACAGGGCCGCGAGGCCGATCCCGGCGCCGAGCACTATTCCGGTCGCCAGGTCGCGTCCGCGTGCGCGCTGCACGCCGATCGCCTCCATCGCGCCGGCCGCGATCACGTTTCCGAGCACGAACCCCCACAGCGTCGGGATTCCCACGAGATACGCCCCGGCGCCGCCGGTGGTTCCCAGGTCGCCGAACGCCTCGCCCGCGAAGGACTGGCCGCGCATGACCGTGAACACGCCGACCACGCCGGTCACGACCGCGACGAGTGCTCCGACCCCGAGGGCGATCTGCACGGCTTCGCTTTCGAAGAACCCGGCGGCGAAGATCGGTGACAGGAAGTGGCTCACGACAGGACCCCGGCTCCGGGGAAGATGCCCTCGTGGCCCGCCAGATCGGCATCCTCACCGGCGCCGGCGACGATCAGCACGCGACCGTGGACGTGCAGCACGTCGACGTGGTGGCCAAAGAGCTTGCTGAGGACGTCAGCGCGGACGACTTCCTCGGTGGTTCCGCTGACCGCGCGGCCGGCGGCGAGGTAGACGATGCGGTCCATCACAGGCAGCAGCGGGTTGATCTCGTGTGCGGAGATCAACACGGCGATCTTCTGCTCGCGGGCAATGTCCGCGAGCAGCGCCACGACTTCATGGGCGCTGCCCAGGTCGAGGTTCGCGAGCGGCTCATCGAGCAGCAGCAGCCGCGGCCGCGCGATGAGCGCGTGCGCGATCAGGATGCGCTGCTGCTCGCCGCCCGAGAGCTTGCCGACGCGCGTGTCGGCGAAGCGCTCGGCGTCGACGGCGCGCAGCATCTCCTCGACGAGTGCCCGCCTCGTCCGCGAGGGCCGTGGGATGCCGAGCCGGTGCGCGTCGATGCCGAGCCCCACGAGATCCCGCGCGCGCAACGGAACATCAGGGTCGAACAGGAACTTCTGCGGCACATAGCCGATCAGCTGATGGCGTCGTCCGTCCTCGCGGCCTTCGATCAGCACCCGTCCGGCGCTCGCCGGCTGCAGGCCGAGGATCGCCCGAAACAGCGTCGTCTTGCCCGCGCCGTTTGATCCGATCAGTCCCGTGAACTCGCCCGGCGCGATCTGGAAGCTGACCCGGTCGAGGATCGTGCGCCCGGACAATCGCACTTCCACCCCCTGCACCGTGAGGATGTCCCTGCTCGGCGATGTTGCGTCTGAGCTCACAATCGTTCGGTCGAGGTGCCCTGCGCGACGGCCCTTTCGAGCGCGTTGACCTCGGCGAGCATCCACGACTGGTAGTCATAGCCCGGGGTCGGCATCGTCTCGTAGACGCCGACCACCGGAATCCCGTCGCGCTTGGCGGCTTCTTTGAAGGACTCGGTCAACGAGTCGGTGACCTGCTGGTTGTAGACGAACGCCTTCACGTGATGTCCCGTGAGCAGAGAGTTTTGAAGCGTTACGTCCTGAGGTGCCGGGTCGGTGCCGTTCATGATCGACGCCTGCAGCGTGAACGGCGTCATGTTCCTCGTCCCGGTGGCTTCGAGCATGTAGTCGCCGACCGGCTCGGTCGTCGCGACGGGCGTGACCGGATGGGCAGCCTTGAACTTCGTGATCGCCGCATACCACGGCTTCAGCGATTCTTCGAACTTCTTCGCGTTTTCCTCGAAGTACGCCGCGTGCGCGGGCTGCAGCGCCGTGAGGTCGCCGACGAGCGCCTTTGCGACCGCCGGCATCGTTTCCGGTTTGTACCAGAGGTGCGGGTTGGGGGTGGAGTCGGGAAGACCGAGCAGATGCTGGACGTTTATGACCTTCCGCGAAGAGCTCGGCGACGCCGACTCGATCTTTTCCATCCACGTGTCGTAGCCGACGCCGTTTTCGATCAGCAGGCTCGCCGCACTGACCGTCTGCGCGACGCTTGGGCTCGCTTCGAAGGTATGGGGGTCGGTGTTCGGGTTGCTCTCCACCGCGGTCGCCTTCACATACCTGCCGCCGATCTGTTCGATCACATTCGCGTACTCGTTCTCGGCACCGACCGCGTCGATCGTGGCGTTCGAGGAGCTCCCGCCGGAAGCCCCTGAGGAGCTTTCTCCGCATCCGGCGATCAGGAGCGCGAGCAGAAGCGCGCCGATCGGCACGCGAAACAGGACGAGGCGCGACAGAATGCGGCGTGCGACGGTCTTCATTGGCATACCTCAGTCAGGATGCGGGGTGCTCGCGACCCCATCGGGGCGCGCCGCAGCATAACATAGTATTGAGTCTGAGTCTTATCACTGTGTGACCTGGCCCGGGGCGCCGACCGCCCGCCGCGCGTCAGACCGCCGATCGCGGCCGCCCAGCTCAGGTCTGGCAGGAGGCGCAGTAGCCACGGAGGATCACCTCGTGGCCGTGTGTGCCGAATCCCAAGCGGCGTGAGACACGGTCGATCGAGCGCTCTAGATCGCTGTCGTCGAACGGCACGAGACTGCCACACGAATCGCATAGGAGGTGGTGGTGGTGCTCGCCACCGGGGTCGAGCAGCTCATAGCGCGCGGTGGCGTCGCCGAGCTCCAGACGGGCCACGAGTCCGTGCTCTTGGAGCAGCTCGAGGATCCGGTAGATGCTCGCGCGCGAGACTCGGCGGTTGCTCGCGCGCAATCGGTCTTCGATCTGAATCGCGCTGAGCGCGCACGGCTGCTCGGCGAGCAGGTCGATGATCGCGTCTCGCGCGCCGCCCCGGCGGTGGCCGGCCTGGGCGAGCACCACGCGAGCGTGCTCGGCCCACGCTGACAAGGTGGCGGTGGACATGGCCCTCATGCTAGCGGGCGCAGCCACAAGAGTAAGACTTATTTGCGATTCGACCAGACCTCCGTCCAGACCGCTTCGCGAGAGCCGACGCGGGGACTCGAACCCCGGACCCCTTCGGCTGGCGACCGCTGAGGGCTTCCACACAGCTTCCATATGACGGTATGGCGGATCGCGCGCCCGGTTCGTCATCTACCGCTCCGCCGAGACGGAGCGATCTCCGGCGCTTCGTCGAGTCGCCATTCACCGTCGTTGTAGAGTGCCTTTTCGGGCTGGGCGCCGTCGTAGATGCGTGCTTCATGCCCCGAAAGAACGATCCGGGTCCCTGTTTTGATCTTCGATAGTCGGACCTTTTCGGCCCAGCGTTCGAATGTGCGCGTGAAGCAGTACTTGCGCAGAGGCTCGAGCTCGCTGCGGAGCCTCGCGTCGATGTCCGCTTGGCAGATTTCGACGAAGTTACCCGAGCTCGCGGCGATACCGATCGATCGATACAGGGCACGCACGCCCGCCACCGTCTCGGGAGATCTGGCCTGACGGCATCCGATCAAGAGCAGCGCCGCGCAGCAGAGCGCCGCCGCGCCGACACGCGACGCGCCCGACAGCTTCGCAACCAGCCGCGACGAGCCACACCGCGCCATCGTCGGCTCAGACCCCACAGCTCCTACCATGAAGCTCGAACGCGTAGATTCGCGGCGCGAGTTCTTCGACGATGTCCTATGCGAGCGACGGGAGTCTGATGAGCGACAGCGACATGCAGGCCTACAACGTGACGGGAATGTCGTGTGCGCACTGCGTATCGACGGTTCAGATGAAGGTCGGCGAGCTGCAGGGTGTCGACAGTGTTGACGTGGACCTGGCGAGCGGACGGGTCGTCGTCCGCGGAAGCGGCGTGGACGACGAGGCCGTCCGGATCGCCGTCGAGGCGGCCGGATACGGCCTCGTCGCGCCCGCATAGAGCTGCGGCTAGCAGCGGGGCTCGTCGCCTGTCATGCGACGCCCGGCACCCCGACCTCGGCCGGCTCCGGCCGCGGCTGACTCTCGGCCGGGACGCGCGCCGGCGAGGTCGCGACCTGAGCCACCGGGAACAACGTGACAGCGAGCAGGACAAACAGCGGTCCGGCGTTGAAATCGGTCGCGCCTTCGCTCCAGAACGGCCCGCCGAGGTCTTGCCCGTACAGCCAGTAGGCGAGCGACAGAACGATCCCGATCGCCAGTGCGGGCCAGCGCAGCGGGGTCCACACACCGATCGCGACTGCGAGTGAGATGATCGCGAGCGCTATCGCGATCGTCGTGCCGTGCCCCTGCGTGCTGCCCGCCAGCGAGTTCTGGATTTTGGCGAGCCAGTGCGGAGAGGCTTCGGCCATTTCCGTGATCATGCTGTGCGTCGCGTCCTTCGCGCGGTTGACGTTCGCGAGCCAGAGGCCCGCCGAGATCACCCATAGACCCGACCAGAAGTACAGGGCGCCACGGTCGCCGAGCGGGCCCAGGGCTGCAGGAGAGCGGCCCTCCTGCCTGTCGGTCGGCCAGACGAGCAGGCCGATGATCGCGTAGAGGATCACCGCGCCGGGCGCGCCCATCAGCGGCGCCGGGAGCGTGTTGGACGTGAGCCCGCCGAAGCCCTCCCCGAACCACCAGACGAAGATCGCCCAGGCGAACGAGACGGCGAGCGCCGGCTTGACGAGACGCTTGCTGCAGATCAACGCCAGGCCGATCGCTATCTGGATCTCGCCCGAGAGCGTGTTCCAGAGGGTCAGATCGCGTCCGTAGAAGTTGTCGAACGTTCTCATCGGATCGCCGATGAAGGAGGGCTGACCGTGCATCGCCGGTTCGAAGACTTCGGTGACGATGCTGTGCGTGAACATGAAGCTCTTGAACTGGAACAGCCCGTCGAGCAGCCAGACGACGCCGAGCGCGATCTGGATGCCGCGCGTGGTGACCAGCGGTCGCGGTCGACCGCCGGAGATGGAGCCTGCAGACGGCGCGCTCATGACATCAGGAGCTGCATCGCCGCGAACATGTAGGCCATGCCGACCGTCATGGCAGCCATCGAGACGCGCAGGTCTTTGTAACAGATGAGCGGCTCGGCGACGCTTGCCGCCAGGGCGCCGTCAGGTGTCACAGCAACCGCTCCACCGAACATCGTGTGTTCGTCGAGGCTGCGCATCCGGTCTGTGCCCCACAGCACCGCCTGCGCGAGGAAGTAGGCAACCAGCAGCCACGTGATCGGCGCCTGAAAACCGGTCGGCGACCACATGTACGCCATCGCGCCGAGATCGAAGGCCATCAGCAGCCACAGCATGTTCACACCGCGGCCGGCGAACGCCTCGACGGTCATCCAGAGCACGATCGCGATCGCGCCATTGGCGAACGCCAGCGACCAGAACCCGGTCGGGATGTTGAAGTAGTCAACCGAGGCGGGCGCGTACATCACCGCCATGCCCACGGCCATGAACACGTGGCCCGAGTGCCACCAGCGTCGCTGGCCCTCGCTTTCGAGCACGTGCCGTGCGTGGATCACGATGATCACGAAGAACACGAGCATCCACAGCACCGCGAGCCAGTTCGGCAGGATGTTCGTCGTGTGACTTCCCGCGGTCATCGACATGCTGCCCATCGACATCGAGTGCATCCCGCTCGAATGGGACGCCGCAGCCGACCCCATATGCGCCATCGTCGGCGTGCTCGAGCTCGATGCCGGCATCGTCGAAGTTGTGCTGGCGGCGTGACCCATCGCTGCGCCGCCGCTCATCGTTGTGCCCGTGGTGCCTTCTGTCGCCGCCGCGACATCGGCGAACCGCAGCGAAGCCGCGATCAACCCCGCCGCCGCCACGAGCGTTCGTCGTCCACACTTGTTGACTGCTGCAATCATCGTGCTGTTCTCCTTCGCTTGTCACAGTCCGGGTACTTTGCGAACGTGCTCGAGCCGACGTCGGCGCCGGCACGTCAGCAGCGCTGCCTCGATGGCAGCAGGCGTGGATCTGCGGCTGAGGGAGTGGACACTCGATGCCCCCGACACAGCGGCTATCGGATGGAGCCGCTTTGCCGTCCCCGTCAGCGCACTGGTCGCGTCGGGAATGCGGGCGTTCGTGCGCCGAGCGGTGAATCCTTGTGCGGCCGGCGGATGCCGGCCGGCGCCGTCAGATCCGGGCCGAAACCGGAGGCGCCCGGCCGGCGCCCAGCAGGGCGAGCGCGGCCACGCGAGCGCCGAGCGACCGCGGGGCGCGAGGCATCGCAACCGCGCGAACGCCGCGAGGGAGCGCGACTCGACCGGTCAGGCGGTGGATTACACGCTCGCCCGGATAGCGACCGAACAGCAACGGCAACACCAGCAGAGCGGCCGGCGCGAGCAACAGGGCCGCGCTGATGCCCGCCACGACTACAAGCGCCCCGGCGACGAGCACGACCAGAAACACGCGAAGCGCGAGGTGCATGCGTGCACCGTGAGCTGGCATGTTCGGCAACATACACCCGCTCCCCCCGGAAGTCCAGCGCAGCGAGTTCAGCTGATGGGCACGGCGAACGAACCGCCAAGGGCGTGGTGAGTGCCATCGGCCCCAGAGATGTGGAAAGTCCATGCGCCACGGGTGAGGTTGACCTGGCCGATGAAGTGCGCCGGCCCGGCGCGGTAGAAGCGAACGGTCGCCCGGGCTCCCGTGTTCGAGGTTGCGGTCATCGCGATCGAGCGCAGGCTCGGCTGGGTCGCGCCGCCGCTGACGAGGTAGGTGTGCACTGCAACGTTCCCTGCCTGGAGCGGCAGCACGTTGAGGTCGAGGATCTCGCCGTTTGGCTCGCGGATCGTGCGCGCCGCTTCGGATGGCCCGACGAAGGTGTTCGGATCGGCTATGACGAGGGCACCGAGGATCGCCGCTGGTGCGATCGTGGCGAGGCCGATGCTGATGATCCGCCGGCGAGCGGAGCGGACGGGCGTTGGCTTACCTGGACGCCCGAAGCTGCGGAGGCGCAGGCTGTTGGCGACAACCGTGACGCTGGAGATGCCCATCGCCGCGCCGGCGAGCGTCGGGCTCAGGAGGCCGGTGATGGCGAGTGGCAGCGCGATCAGGTTGTAGCCAAACGCCCAGCCGAGATTCTGCAGCACGATCATGTACGTCTCGCGCGAAAGCCGCAGGGCGCGGGCGACACCACGCAGGTCGCCCGAGACGATGCTGATGTCGGCCGCCTCAATCGCGGCACCGACTCCGGTACCCATCGCGATGCCGAGATCGGCCTGCACGAGAGCGGCGGCATCGTTGATGCCGTCACCGACCATCGCCACGCGCTGGCCGGCCTCCTGCAGCCGGCATACCTCGGCGACCTTCGCATCGGGGCTGACCCCTGCCAGCACCCGGCTGATGCCGACCTGCGCGGCGACGGCAGCGGCGGCCCGCTCGTTGTCGCCCGTCAGCATCGCGACCTCGATCCCCATCCGTTGCAGGCCGACGACCGCCGCTGCAGACTCGGGCTTGATCGTGTCACCAAGCGCCAGCGCGCCGACGGTCCGCTGATCGCGCACGACCACCACCGCGGTACGGCCGCGAGCCTCCCATTCATCCAGGACGGCCGGTTCGTCTGCAACGTCGGCCGCGACCCGCTCGTTGTGCTGGGGGCGCCCCACCCACACCTCCGCGTCTTCGACATGGGCGCGGACCCCGTGACCCGGAAGCGCGCGAAAGTCGGCGGCCGGTGCGATCTCAAAGCCGCGCCCTCGTGCGGCGTCGACGATCGCCATCGCCACGGGATGCTCCGAGCCTGCCTCGGCCGCAGCAGCGAGCGCGAGCACGGCGTCGCGGTGCTCGCCGGGTGCCGCCCACACGTCACTGACTGAAAGATCCCCCGTCGTGATCGTTCCCGTCTTGTCGAGCACGATCGTGTCGAGATCCTGGCTGCGCTCGAGGATCTCCGCGCCGTTGATCAGAAGCCCAAGGCTCGCTCCGCGCCCTGTCCCAACGAGGATCGCGACCGGGGTGGCCAGGCCCAGGGCGCATGGGCACGCGACGACAAGCACGGCGATCGCGGCGTACAGTCCGCGCTCGGACTGGCCCGCGAGCACCCACGCGAGCGCGGTCGCCGAGGCGAGTGCGAGAACCGCGGGGACGAACACGCGCGCGATCCGGTCTGCGAGGCGCTGGATCTGCGGCTGGGATGCCTGCGCGCGCTCGACCAGGTCGACCAGCCTGGCGAGTGCAGTGTCGGCTCCCACGGCTGTCGCCGTGGCCCGAAGCACGCCGTCGACGTTCACCGTCGCTCCGGTCACCGGGTCTCCCTCGCCCTTCTCGACCGGCAGCGACTCGCCGGTGAGCATCGACTCATCCACGGCGGAGGAGCCCGACACGACCAGCCCGTCGACGGGGACCTTGTCACCGGGGCGGACGAGGAACAGGTCGCCCGGACGCAGCACCTCGACAGGCACGAGCCGCTCGGCGGCGGAGGGATCGCTCGCGTCGAGCAGCCGGGCCTGCTGCGCCCCGAGCTTTGTCAACTCGCGCACTGCCCGCCCAGCCCTGTTGCGCGCGGTCGCCTCACACCAGCGCCCAATGCAGAGGAACGTGATGATCACCGCCGAGATGTCGTAGTGCAGGTGCGCGTTGAACTCGCCGCCGGGCCCGCCGTGAACGTGCACGTTCGGCGCCGTCAGCAGCTCAACCGTGGCGTAGGTGAAGGCCGTCAGCGTGGCGAGCGCGATCAGCGTGTCCATGTTGGTGGTGCGTGCCCGAGCCCGTGCCCACGCTCCGCGCAGGAACGGCAGCCCGCACCAGAACTGGATCGGCACTGTCAGCAACGCGACGATCCAGCGGGCCGTCACGTTGTGCGGCTCGGAATAGGTGAGGATCACCACAACCGTCGCCAGCGGCACGGCGACGAGTACCCGTCGCCGCCAACCCGCCCGATCCTCGGCCTCCACCGCCTCGATCTCGGCGATCGATTCGGCCGCGGAGTGCCCATCGTCGAGAACCGGCTTTGCGCCGTAGCCGATGCGCTCGATCACCTCGACGAGCTGCTGCGCGTCAGCGCCCTCCTCGAGGACGTCGACGGTTGCGCGACTCGTCGCGAAGTTGACCGTGGCGCTGGCCACGCCCGGCGTCGACCCGAGCGCAGCTTGGACGCGCGCCACGCAGGAGCCGCAGGTCATGCCCGTGACGTCGAGCTCGATCACGTGATCCCGTGTCGCCGGCGGCTCGGCGACGGTCGGCTCCGCAATCTGCTCGGTGGTCATCCTCAGGGTTCCTCGTCGGGACAGCGGCGGAATGCCGCAGCACCCATTTCAGCACTCCGTGTCAAGGCTTCCTCGGATGATGACACGGAGCCGACTCCGCCGACGCGATCGGCAGGCGCACCGCGCCCCCCAGGACCCCGCGCTCGCGGGCTCTCGCGAGAGCCGACGCGGGGACTCGAACCCCGGACCCCTTCATTACGAGTGAAGTGCTCTACCAGCTGAGCTACGTCGGCGCGGCCCTGATGCTAGCGCCGAGCACTCGCTCGTGGACGCAGCAGCTACGCCGCAGCCGGCTCGAGCTCGCCCAGCGCGGCCAGCAGCGACTCGCCGTGCTTCTCGCAGAAGGCCGGCCCGATGCCGCGGATCTCGATCAGGTCGCCCGTCGTGCGCGGGCGGATGCGCAGCACCTCGGCGATTGTCGCGTCGGTCGCGACCGTGAACGCCGGCTTGCCATCCGCGCGGCCCTTGCGCCAGATCCTCAGCTTCTCGAACTCCTGCTCGTCGACCGGCTCGCCCGCGTCCACCGCCGCCGCCGAGCCACGTCGGCCCGCCCGCGCTCTCCTCGCCGGCTCGCGGCTGACGACGAGCGCAAGCTCGGGGTCGGGCTCGCACACGTCGCAGCAGCGCCCGCTCGGTCGGCCCGGCTGGGCGTCGCCGAAGTGGTCGAGGATCTGCCGGCGGCGGCACAGCTCGGCCTCGGCGCTGAAGCGCTCGATCGAGCGGTAGGCCTCCCAGCCGCGATCCTTCGCGGCCTTGATCGCCGCATAGGCCATGCGCGGGCTGCCGCGGCCCGTGAGCGTCACGAGCAGCCCATCATGGCCGGCCGGCTCGAGCTCCACGGCGCCGGCGCGCTCGGCGATCGAGAGCAGCACGCGCTGGCGCTCGCCGAGCTCGCCGTGGCCGATCGTAACCCGCTCCTCATATGCCGAGGCGCGCAGGGCGGCGACGTAGCGCTTGACGTCCTCGACGCTCGTCTCGCGCTCCTTGATGAAGCGGATCAGCCGCCCGAGGTCCATGCGCGAGGCCAGCAGCAGCGCGCGCGCCGGCGCGCCGTCGCGCCCGCCCCTGCCAGCCTCCTGGTAGTACGCCTCGAGGCTCGTCGGCAGTGCCCAGTGCGCGACGGTGCGCACATCGGCCTTGTCGACGCCCATGCCGAACGCGTTCGTCGCGACGACGACCTCGGCGCGCCCGTCCATGAACGCCGCCTGGTTCGCGCGCCTCGCGTCCGGGGTCATGCCCGCGTGGTAGGTCACCGCCGAGATTCCCGAGTCACGGATCCGCCCGGCCACGTCGTCGGTGTCCTTGCGCGTGCCGCAGTAGACGATCGCCGGGCGCGCGCCGGGGTCGCCGAGCACGTGCATCAGCACCGCGCGCTTGCGCGCGACCGCGCCC
The DNA here is from genome assembly GCA_963822245.1 of uncultured Solirubrobacteraceae bacterium. Lineage (GTDB taxonomy): Bacteria > Actinomycetota > Thermoleophilia > Solirubrobacterales > Solirubrobacteraceae > Palsa-744. Next base: position 1,133,427 of record CAWGGR010000001.1, on the reverse strand, counting down.
TTTCCCTCCGCGCTGATGACATCGAACGTCAGGTTCGGGCGGTCGAAGCCCGAGCGGATCGAGACCCAATCCCGCAGGCCGAGGCGCGCGGCGATCTCCTCGGCGACACGCGGCGTCGCGGTCGCCGTCGCCGCCATCACCGCCGGCCGTCTGCTCCCGCCGCCCGGCCGCTCGGCGCCGTTGAGGGACGCGATCGCCTCGTGCAGGCGCAGGTAGTCCGGCCGGAAGTCGTGACCCCACTCGGCCACGCAGTGCGCCTCGTCGACGACGAACAGCGCGACTCGCCTGCACGCGAGCGCCTGCCTGAAGGCGGCGGAGGCGAAGCGCTCGGGGGCCGCGAGCACCAGCTGCGTGCCGCCGGCCGCGATCTCCCGCAGGGCGTTGGCGTTGTGCCCGTCCTCCATCCCCGAGGCGAGCATGCTCGCCCTCACCCCCGCCCGCTCGAGCCGGCGCAGCTGGTCGGACATCAGCGCGATCAGCGGGCTCACAACGACGACCAGCCCGGCTCCGGCGAGCGCGGGCAACTGGTAGCAGAGCGACTTGCCGCCGCCTGTCGGCATCACCACGAGGCTGTCGCGGCCGTCGAGCGCCGCCTGCACCGCCTCGCGCTGCCCCGGCCGGAAGCGATCGAGGCCGAAGCGCTCGAGCAGCTGCTCGGGGCTCGGCGCGGGCCCGCCGCGGGCCGGCGTCATCGTTTCGGGCGCCGTATGCACCCCCCGGACGCTACCCGTCGCCGCGGCCGGGACTGCGCCGCTTCCAGCTGACACGCGCACCGGCGACCGGCACGAGCGTGACCGCGCGGCGGCGATTCCACTCGCCCTTGCGCCAACGGCGGCCGTGCGTCGGCAGCGTCGGCTCGAGCTCGGCGAGCATCGTCTGCAGCATCAGCTTCATCTCGAGCAGCGCGAACGACGCGCCGATGCAGCGGCGGATGCCGCCGCCGAAGGGAATCCAGGAGAACGTCTCGGGCGCGGCTTCGAGGAAGCGCTCGGGGCGGAACTCCTCGGGCGCGTCATAGACGCGCGGATTGCGGTTGGTCAGGTAGATCGACGGCACGACCCGCGTACCCGCCGGGAGCATGTGCCCGCCGACCTGCAGCGGCTCCTGCAGAAGGCGGACGACGATCGGCACGACCGGCCGCACGCGCAGCGTCTCGTTGACGACCGCGGTCATGTAATCCTCGCTGTCGCCCGCGTCGATCTCGGCGAGCAGCCGCCGCAGCTTCTGCGGGTGGCGAACCAGGCGCTCGATCGCCCACGCGACGGACGTGGCCGTCGTCTCGTGGCCGGCGAGCAGCAGCGTCACGAGCTCGTCGCGCAGCTCGCCATCGGTCATCGCCACCCCGTCCTCATCACGCGCCCCCAGCAGCAGCGAGAGGATGTCCGTGCGCTCGGCGAGGTCGCCCTGTGCGCGGCGGCGGTTGATCTCCTCATAGATCACGCTGTCAAGCCGGTCGAGTGCGGCCCCAATCGCGCCCGCGGGGCGCTCGCCGCTCGGGCGGCGCAGCGCGAAGCGCAACATCGCCAGTGAGTTCGTCGGTTTCATCAGCCCGGAGATCGCGTGCTTGAGCGGGTCCATGCGCTCTGCCTCGACGCCGAACACGGCCCGCAGGATCACCTCCAGCGTGATCGCGCGCGTGCGCTCGTGCAGCTTCATCGGTGTGCCCAGCGGCCACTGCGCCATGTCCTTGCCCGTCGCCTCGACGATCAGCTCGGCGTACTCGCGCATGCGCTCGCCGTGAAACGGCGGCAGCAGCAGCTTGCGCTGGCGCATGTGCTCGGGACCCGTCAGCACGATCACCGAGCTCGGCCCGAGCGCCGGCGCGATCGGCGAGTTGCTGGCGCCCGACGGCGCGATCTCAGGCGGCGCCGTGAATACCGTCTTGACCGCCTCCGGGTCGCTGACGAGCACGAGCTTCAGCCCGCTCGGGGCAAACGTCAGCGTGAAGGCCTCGCCGAGCGCTCGCGCAGAGCGATCCAGCAGCCAGGTGGGCGCGAGCGCCCACAGCAGCGTCTGTGCCACCGCCGGCATCCGCGGCCCCGGCGGGAGTCCTCCCGTGCCGGCGCTGCCCGCGTGTCCGTTGTCCGCGAGCGGGACCTTCGAGCGTGTGCGCACCGTCGTTGCCATCGCACTACACGCTACCCCCGTCGGCAGCGATACGTCGGCGCCGGCCGTCGCTCGCGCGGGCGTCGCGGACTCAACCGAGCAGGTGCAGGTGGTCGCGCGCCATGCGACCGCGCGAGAGCTGCTCGACGAGCGCGCTCGCGACGCGCGCGTGCGCCGCGTCGATCTCCTTCTCGGAGAGCCGCCGCGGGCGCTTGCAGAGATAGCCGATGAGCATCCGCGCGGGCACGACGCGCACGCCCTTCCGGCGCGCCATCGGCCTGTCCACCCATGCGCGGCTGTAGACGATCAGGGGCTCGACATCGACGCCGGTGATACCCGCGATCGCCTTCGCCTCGGCGCGTGCCTGCGCGATCGTCGCGCCGTGGATGTGGCTGGTCCGTACCGGCCCCGGGTGGCTCTTGGTCTCGATCGCGAACACGCCTGCCGGGCCGATCAGGATGTGATCGATGTTGCCGCGGCCGAGGCTCGCGTCATGGATCACGAGCCAGCCGTCGCCCGCGAGCTCGTCGAGCAGGCCGCCGACGTGCTCCTCGCCGCTTGCGCCGCGGTCGCGGCGCTCGACGAGCGGCAGCACGTAGCGGGAGATCACGAACATGCTCGCCAGCAAGGCCACCTCGGAAGCGATGAAGAGCCCGTCGTGGAGGCCGAACGTGCGCCCGAGCAAAGCGGTCGCGACGGCGAGCGCACCGAGCGTCACGAGCGTGCGCATGCGCAACCGTCGCACGGCCGCGCGCGCGTACTGCCCAGCCGTACGGCTCGTCGGATCGGAATCCAATAGGTACATATCGCTTTCTCGTCGACGCCCTCAGGTCATTCATCGGCCCGACAGCGCGTGCGCCTTGAGCGACGCCCGATCTCGCCTTTTTCGCCGTGAGAGAAGCGTGGAGTGGACCCCCAGTTTCTAAAGCAGCGATGGCGGCGAGTCGAAGCAAAATCAGAGGAAAAGACCCGGCGATCACCTCAACCGACCATGCCTCCATTCACCGACAACCTGGACCTGCTCGAGCCGCACGACATCTGCCTCCTGCTGCGCGCACACGGCGAGCAGCGGTGGCTCGTCTCCGAGGTCGTGCCCGTCCTGCGCGAGCTCGAGCAGCCTTCCGCGGTCCCCGACGACCAGCTCGGAGCGGCGCTCGCATACCTCGAGGTTCTCTGGGTTGACGCGTGCCTGCGGGCGGCCGAGACCGACGCCGCGTTCGCCAAGCTCGACCGCGCGGACAGCGAAGCTAACCTCGTCCTCTACGAACGCGCCCGCCGCTACCACGCCGCGGTGCGGCGCCTGCGCACCGCCGTCGCCGGCCGGGTCGCGAACGTCACCCGCGGCGGCGAAGGCACGATCTGCCACGAGCACGCGGACTCCTGAGGCGATCAATACGCTGCCCCGCATGGCGCCCCGCTTCGACCTGCAGTCGCACTCCACCCATTCCGACGGCGCGCTCCCCGCGAGCGAGGTCGTCGAACGCGCCGCCGCGGCGGGCGTGGAGCTGCTCGCGTTGTCCGATCACGACACGATCAGCGGCGTCGCAGAGGCGATCGCGACGGGCGCGCGTGTCGGTGTGCACGTCGTCTCCGCGGTCGAGATCTCCGCGGTCGATGCGGGCTCGCCGGTTCCACGCGAACTGCACATCCTCGGCTATTGCATCGATCACACCGGTCCGCCGATGACGACCGCGCTCGTCGACTTCCTCGCGGACCGCGAGCACCGCACGCTGCGCATGCGCGACGCTCTGCGCGAGGTCGGCTTCGAGCTCGATGAAGATGAGATCGACAGCCGCATCGCCGCGGGGAAACCGATCGGCCGGCCGCATCTGGCGGCAGCCGTGCTCGCCGCCCCGGCGAATGCCGAGCGCCTGCAGAGCGAGGAGATAGATGATGTCGGCTCGCTGATCCGCGGCTACCTGATCGAGGGAAAGTCCGCCTTCCGCCTGCGCGAGACGCCGACGGTCGCCGAGGCGATCGAGTCGATCCACGCCGCGGGCGGCGTAGCGATCTGGGCGCACCCGTTCTGGGACATCGAGGACCCCGCCGAAGTGCTCTCGAGCATCGACCGCTTCAACGCGCTCGGAATCGACGGAATCGAGGCGTTCTACGTCACGCACACGCAGGAGCAGACCGAGCTGCTCGTCAAGCGCTGTCGCGAGCTGGAGCTGCTTAGCACCGGCTCGGCCGACTATCACGGGCCCGACAACCGCCTGTTCTCGAAGTTCCTCGCGTTTGAGACGTTCGGCCTCGAGCCGAACCTCGGCCCGATCGCCGGCTGAGCCGGCGCGCGCCGAGAGCCGCCCGGCCGCCCTCAGGGGGCGAGCAGCGCCTCCACGCGGTAGGCGAGTGTCTCGAGCGCGAGCTCCTCGGAGACGTTGAGCGAGAGGCTGAGGCGCGTCTCACCGACGAGCTCGAGCGCCCTGCGCAGGCGCGCGCCGTCGACGGCCTCGGCGTCCTGCGCCAGCTGCGCGCGGCGGTCGACGGCGTAGATGAGCTCAGAAGCGCCTTCGCGGACGCACAGCAGATCGCGCAGCCAGAGCTCGGCGAGCCCAAGTGCGAGGTCGAGCGTGCGTGTGCGCGTGCGCCGCTCGAAGCGGCGCCGCCCATCCAGGCCTTCGCGTTCATAGCGTTTGCGTTCCTTGCTCGGAACCAGCTCGAGCTCCGCGGCAAGACGCTCCTGGGCCTGCTCGCCCGCGCGGCTGCCCGCGGCCTTCGCCGCCTCGAGCACGGCGAGCCACGGCCGCGCGCCGCTCGTGCCGGCGAGTGCCGCCCGGATGAACTGCTCGGCGCTCGCGCGCAGCGACGAGCCCTCGGCTCCCGCGAGCCGCGCCGCACGATCGGCATCGCCCAGCGCCAGGCGGGCACACGCCAGCGCCGTCTCGCCGTCGAGGCCGTCGAGACCGGCGGCGATGCGCTCAGCGGGGAGTGGATCGAAGCGGACGTGCTGGCAGCGCGATGAGATCGTCGCAAGCACGTCCTCGCGGCGATCGGTCAGCAGCAGCAGGTGCGCGAACGCGGGCGGCTCCTCGAGCGTCTTCAGCATCCGATTCGCCGCCTGGTCGTTCATCGCGTCGACCGACTCGATCACGAACACCCGGCGCGCCGACTCGAACGGCGTCCGCGCCGCCGCCGCGACGACCGGCTCCTCGATGTCCGCGACGAGCATTTCCGCTGCGCCAGAGGGCGTCACCCAGGTCAGGTCCGGGTGGCAGTCGCGCGCGACGCGGTCGGCGACCGTCTCCGGGGCGCGCGCGCCGTCGGCGAGCAGCGCCGCCGCGAACGCGCGCGCGATCGCGCGCTTGCCGGTGCCCGCCGGCCCGTGGAAGAGGTAGGCGTGGGAGGCGCCGCCGGCCGCGCCGAGCGCCGGGGCGAGCACCGCGCGGGCATGCGGATGCGCCTCGATACCCGGCAGCTGCGCGAGCCCGCGCGCGTCGCGGAGCTCGTGGGAGGGCGTCGCGTGAGACATCCGCTGCCATCCTAGAGCCGGTCGTTGCCGCTACCCTCGCCGAACGTGGCCCTCGGCAAGCTGATCACGATCGAGGGCCTCGACGGCGCCGGCAAGTCGACGCTCGCGCACGCGCTGGCGGCCGCGCTCGAGCAACGCGGCGCGCGCGTCGAGCTGCTGCGCGAGCCGGGCGGCGTCGAGGTCTCAGAGCGGATTCGCGCGCTCGTCAAGGACCCCGCGCTCACGGTCGCGCCGCGCACCGAGGCGCTGCTGTACGCGGCCGCACGCGCGCAGCTCGTCGAGGAGCTCCTGCAGCCGCTGCTCGAGGATGGCGTGCTCGTGCTGCTCGACCGCTTCGTCGACTCCTCGCTCGCCTACCAGGGCGCGGGACGCGCGCTCGGCGTCGAGCAGGTGCGCGCGATCAACCTGTTCGCGACCGGGCCCGTCGCCGCCGACCGCACGCTGCTGCTGCGGATCGCTCCCGCCGATGGCCGCGCGCGCCAGCACGAGCGGGCGCTCGCGCCCGACCGGCTCGAGCGCGAGGGGGAGGACTTCTTCGCGGCGATCGCCGGCGCCTACGACCTCCTCGCCGCCGCCGAGCCTGGCCGATTTCGCGTGATCGACGCGGCGCGTACACCCCGGCAGGTGCTCGATGACGCGCTCGCCGCGATCGAGGACCTGCTCGCCTGAGCCGCTGCCGCGCGTGTCGGCGGCGCGGCGGCAGCCCCCTCCCCTAGCATGAGCATCGAGATGCCGAGCATCCCGAGACCCCGACGCGGGCGCGCGCTCGCGTCCGTCGCGACTTTGTGTGCGCTGCTACCGGTGTCCGCGTCGGCTGCACTCGTCCTCGGCCCGGCGGCGACGGCCATGGCCACCAGCGCGCCGGCGCCGCAGGACACCGTCGGCGCCATCGGCGGCGCCGGCGTGACGACCGCGCCGCCGCCTGGCGGCGGGCACGCTGCGACGGCAACCACGCCGGCCACAACCACGCCGGCGACGACCACGCCGGCCACAACCACGCCGGCGACGACCACGCCGGCGACGGCCACAACGACGCCCGCGACCGCAGCCACGACTCCCGCGCCGACCGTGACGGCCACGAAGACGACCACGACGACGCCGCTGTTCACCCCGACGCAGCCCGCGCAGGCGAGCGGCGCACATCCTGCCAGCGGGCCGCGCGCGCACTCCAGCAGCAAGCTCTCGACACCGGCGCTCATCGCCGCCGTGCTCGCGGCGCTGCTCGCGCTGGGATGTGCCGTGTGGGGCATCGCGCGCATGTCCGCATATGAGCCGCGCTGGACGCTGTCGCTGCGCCACGCGATGGCGGAGGCCGGCTTCCGCGCTTCGGCGACGTGGGCCGAATTCACCGACTGGGCGCGGCTCGGGCACTAGCTTCGCCGGCGGCCGCGCGGAACACGCGCACGAACTCCTCGGCCGGGACGCCGTCGAGCCCCGCGGGCGTCGCGTAGCGCTCCATGTAGCTGGAGATCATGTCGATCACGTCGCGCACGATCGCATCCTGCTGCCCGCGGCTGCGCTCGATCACGAAGACGTGCTCGAACATGCGGTCGAACAGGCGCACGATCATGCCGGCGCCGAAGCGCGGGCCCGACTCGATGAAGCCCGCGCCGGTCGTGGCCGCATGCAGCGACGCGGCCATGCGCGCGTCGAGCTGGCGCACGCTGTCGCGGACCGCCGCGTTCTGGCGGCTGGCGAACCACACGGGGATACCCTCGGGGTGCGCCTGGTGGTGGCGCAGATGGGCCAGCGCGACGGCCTCGCACATCGAGCGGAACGTCACGCGCTCGAGCCGCAACAGCCCCTCCTCGACGGCGCCTTCGATCTTCTCGAGCTCGCGATCCAGGTAGGCGGCGATGATCGCGTCGCGATTGGCGAAGTAGCGGTAGATGGTCGCGACAGGGATGCCCGTGTAGTCGGCGAGCGAACGCGTCGTCAGCGCCTCGACGCCGCCCTTTGCGAGCAGCTCCTCGGCCGCCGCGGCGATCGCCTCGACGCGCTCGCGGCTGCGCTTCTGCACGGGCTCGCGACGGGTCACGCCGCGACCTTACCCGCAGCGGCCGCGCACCTGCAGCGGGGCTTGCGCGAGGCCGCGCGGCACGCCCGCCGAGACCGGGCCGGAGGCGCTCGCGCGCCCGGTTTTCACCCGCTCGCACCGCTATCCTGTAGGTAGCTGGACGGCGCTTCCAGCGAGTTTGGAAAAGGGTCCGTCCGACCCGAGGCGGATCATCCTCTGTTACCCCCAAAAACCCCGTATTCGCGCCGCAAATTGGGGGTTTCGAGCGGCTCAAGACGAGGAGAACAGTTAGATGGATGGCGCCCCGCAGACCGCAGTCGCAGAAGAGCTCCAGACCGGCACGGCGCTGTCGATCAAACGATTGTTCACGAGTCCGGGAACGCACCCGTTCGATTCGGTCGAGTGGGAGGTGCGCGACGCGCGCATCGCCCACGGCGAGCACGTCGCCTTCGAGCAGCTCGGCGTCGAGTTCCCGAAGAGCTGGTCGCAGAATGCGACCAACATCGTCGCCCAGAAGTACTTCCGCGGGCAGCTCGGCTCACCCGAGCGCGAGCGCTCCGTCAAGGAGATGATCAGCCGCGTCGCCGGCACGATCACCGGCTGGGGACGCGCCGGCGGGTACTTCGCCGGCGAAGAGGACGCGCGCGCCTTCAACCACGAGCTGACCCACGTCCTGCTGCACCAGCTGGCGGCCTTCAACTCGCCCGTGTGGTTCAACGTCGGTTTCGAGGAGAGCCCGCAGTGCAGCGCCTGCTTCATCCTCAGCGTCGAGGACACGATGGAGTCGATCCTCGGCTGGAACACCAAGGAGGGCAACATCTTCCGCGGCGGCTCCGGGTCGGGTATCAACCTGTCGAAAATCCGCGGCTCGATGGAGCCGCTCGCGAAGGGCGGCACGGCCTCCGGTCCCGTGTCGTTCATGCGCGGCGCCGACTCCTGGGCCGGCACGATCAAGTCCGGCGGCAAGACCCGCAGGGCGGCCAAGATGGTCGTGCTCGACATCGACCACCCGGACATCCGCGAGTTCATCCGGTGCAAGGCCAAGGAGGAGGACAAGGCGGCGGCGCTGCGCGACGCCGGCTTCGACATGTCGATCGACGGCGACGGCTTCTTCTCGATCCAGTACCAGAACGCCAACAACTCCGTTCGCATCAACGACGAGTTCATGAAGGCCGTCGAGGAGGACGGCGAGTGGCAGCTGACCGCCCGCACGACGGGCGAGGCGGTCGACACCGTGCCCGCCCGCGAGCTGATGCGCGAGATCGCCGAGGCTGCATGGCGGTGCGCCGACCCGGGCGTGCAGTACGACACCACCATCAACCACTGGCACACCTCGCCCAACAGCGGCAGGATCAACGCGTCGAACCCGTGCAGCGAGTACATGCATGTCGACAACTCGGCCTGCAATCTCGCCTCGCTGAACCTGATGAAGTTCCGCCGCGGCGACGGGACGCTCGACGTGGCCTCCTTCGAGCACACCGTCGACATCATGCTGCTCGCCCAGGAGATCGTCGTCGGCCCGTCCAGCTACCCGACCGAGGAGATCGGCGTCAACGCGCGCGCCTTCCGTCAGCTCGGCCTCGGCTACGCGAACCTCGGCGCGTACCTGATGAGCAACGGCATGCCCTACGACTCCGAGGAGGGACGCGAGGCAGCAGCCGCGATCACCGCGCTCGTGACCGGCCGCGCCTACCGCCGCTCGGCCGAGGTCGCAGCGGTCCTCGGGCCATATGAGCACTACCCGGAGAATCGCGACGCGCACAACAACGTGATGCGCATGCACCGCGACGCCTCCTACGTGATACCGGACACGAGCGACGGCGACAGCGAGCTGCTCGCCGCGGCGCGACGCTCGTGGGACGAGGCCGTCGAGTTCGGCGAGCTCTACGGCTATCGCAACGCGCAGGCGACCGTGCTCGCCCCGACCGGCACGATCTCGTTCCTGATGGACTGCGACACGACCGGCGTCGAGCCGGACTTCTCGCTCGTCAAGTTCAAGGAGCTCGTCGGCGGCGGGCAGATGACGATCGTCAACCGCACCGTGCCGCTGGCGCTGGCGACGCTCGGCTACGCCGAGGCCCAGATCGAGCAGATCGAGGCCCACCTCGCCGAGCACGGGACGATCATCGGCGCGCCCGGACTGCGCGAGGAGCACCTCGCGGTGTTCGATGTCGCCGTCGGCGAGCGCGCGATCTCGCACATGGGCCACCTGAAGATGATGGGCGCCGTGCAGCCGTTCATCTCGGGGGCGATCTCGAAGACCGTGAACATGCCGCAGGAGGCCACCGTCGAGGACATCGCCGACGCCTACAAGCAGGCGTGGCACCTCGGGATCAAGGCGCTCGCGATCTACCGCGACGGCTCAAAGACCGCGCAGGCGCTGCGCACCGACGCGCAGCACTCCGACGAGCACAGGCAGGGGGCGGTCGCGCCCGCCGATGTGGACGCGCTGATCGAGCAGGCCGAAGACCGGGCACGCGCCGAGGTGGGCCCGCGGCGCAAGCGGATGCCGCGCGAGCGCCAGTCGCTCACGCACAAGTTCTCGATCGGCGGCCACGAGGGCTACATCACGGCAGGCATGTACGAGGACGGCTCGGTCGGCGAGATCTTCCTGACCGACATCGGCAAGGAGGGCTCGACGCTGCGCGGGATGATGAACTCGTTTGCGACCGCGATCTCGATCTCGCTGCAGTACGGCGTGCCGCTCGAGACGCTCGTGCGCAAGTTCAGCCACATGCGCTTCGAGCCCGAGGGAATCACCGGCAACCCCGAGATCCCGTTCGCCAAATCGATGCCCGACTACATCATGCGCTGGCTCGCCTCCCGCTTCCTCGATGCCGAGACCCAGGAGGACCTCGGCATCCTCACCCCCGAGGTGCGGGCGCGCACGGCCGCGCAGGACGCCGTCCAGTCGGTCAGCTCCTCCGACACCGCCGGCCCCGCCAACGGCGGCGCACAGCCCGCCGATACGCCGCAGGCGCACGCCGGCAACGGTGGCGAGGGCAGCCCGGCGGCGGCCGCGTTCACGGACTCGCCGCCGGTCATCCCCGCACGACTGCACGGGCTCGACCTCGGGCCCGCCTGCAACCAGTGCGGAGGCATGATGCAACGCACCGGATCGTGCTACACGTGCAGCAGCTGCGGCAACAACACCGGCTGCGGCTGACGCGCGATAGCCGGATGCGCCGCGCGGCGATTCGCGCCTCCTCGTGAGCCGCACTCCCCAGGCCGTCGTGTTCGACAACGACGGCCTGCTGCTCGACACCGAGGAGGCCTGGACGCGCGCCGAGCGCACGCTGTTCGCCGCCTTCGGGCGGGAGTTCACGCTCGAGCACAAGCGGATCCTGATCGGCTCCTCGCGGGTGGACGCCGCGCGCAAGCTCGAAGCGATCCTCGAGCGCCCCGGGACCGGCGATCAGCTGATCGACGAGCTGATCGAGCTGGTGATGGTCGAGGCGCTCGCCGGCGTCGAGCCGCGACAGGGTGCGATCGAACTGCTCGATCGCCTGCGCGACGCCGGCATCCCGCTTGCCGTCGCCTCCAACTCCGAGCGCGCGTTTCTCGAGCGCACGCTTGCAAGCGCGGGGCTGCTGCACGACGGCCCGTTTCGCACGATCGTCTCGGCGCAGGACGCCGCGAAGCCGAAGCCCGCGCCGGACATCTATCTCGAGGCCTGCCGGCGTCTCGAGGCCGATCCGCGAGCCTCGGTCGCACTCGAGGACTCGCCCACCGGCGCCGCGGCCGCGGCCGCGGCCGGGATGTTCGTGATCGGCGTCCCGTACTTCCCCGGCGGCGACATCCCCGGCGCGGATCTGCTCGCGCCGAGCCTCGCCGAGCCGAAGGTCGCAGACGCGCTCGGCCTGTCCGCCGTTCCGTAGGATGGCGCAATGGCCGACCCCGTCAGCCCGCCGTCAGCAGACTCGCCGCTCGAGGGCGGCTGCCTTTGCGGCGCGGTGCGCTTTGAGATCACGGCGCCGCTGCTGAGCGCCGGCTACTGCCACTGCACCCACTGCCAGCGCCGCACCGGCACCGGCTCATCGGCGAACGGGCGTGTCCCGCAGAGCGGCTTTCGCATGCTGCAGGGCGCCGAGCAGCTGCGCTCGTTCAGCCCGCCGGGAGGTGTGCCGAAGCTGTTCTGCTCGATCTGCGGCTCGGCGCTGTTCAGTCGCGACCCGTTCACCGACGCCGAGGTCGCGGTACGCCTCGGCGCGCTCGATCGCGACCCGGGCATCCGTCCCGACTATCGCCAGTTCGTCGACTCTGCGAGCAGCTGGGAGCCGCTGCCGGACGATGGGCTCACGCGCTATCCGCGCATGCGCCCGCTCTGAGCGGCATCCTCAAGGCCCCCGTCGGGCGGATGCGGTCGAGCGGGGCGTCGGCGCCCGGCTCAGGCGGCGCTGCCGAGCGTACGGCGGGAGACGGGCGCGCACAGCCCGACGACGCGCCGGCGGGCCGGCGCCGAGGCGGGGTTCGAGAAGCGCCCGAGTGTACGTACGCGCGTGCGCAGCCACGTCAGCGAGCCGGGCGCGCCGCAGCGCTCGCGCCAGCCGAGCAGCATCCGCTCGAGCCGCTCGCGCTCGGTGACCGTCGCGAGCACCTCGACGGCGCCGCCGCCCTGTGCCTCCGGGCCGAGATGGGCGAGATACAGCTCGCCGGTGTCATCGATCCACGCAGCGCGGTGCAGCGGCCCATCGGCCGCCTCGCGCCACCACAGCCCGACGTCGAGCTCGCGCGAGCTCAACCGCCGCGCGTCGGCGTTGTAGAAGTCGGCCAACGAGCGATAGCGCCGCGCGGTGTCGGTCTGTGCTTTTGGGTCGTCGTGTCTCATACGGCATCGGCCTTTCGCTGGGGAGTTCGCGAACAAGCCTTCTGCATCCTCCTAAACGACTCGTTACCGAGTGGTAAGGATTGCCGTATCGATTCGCCTCGCACCCGGCGTCACGGGTGGCAGCGCCGGACGTCACCGGCCACGGGGGCCGGTGACACCGCGCTCGCGTCTGCGATCTGTCAGCCGTTGAGGCGCTTCTTCAGCGCGCTCGCGGCTGAGAACTTCGCGGCCTTGGAGGCTTTGATGCTGATCGTCTCGCCCGTTGAGGGGTTGCGCCCCTGGCGTGCCGCACGGTGACTGACGCTGAACTTGCCGAAGCCTGCAAGCGCGACCTCACCCCCGCCCGCCAGCTCGTCGCTGATCACCTCAAGCGACGCCTCAACCACCTGGCGTGCCTGGCTGGCGGACAGCCCAGTGCGCTCCGCGACCTGCTCGCCCAGCTCGTTCTTGGTCATGCCACTCCCTTCTCGTGTGCCGTTGCTGCGAGCAGGCTAACCGCTCGTGAGGACGTCGAAGCGGACATTTGGCCCCGAACGGTCGCGAAGAAGCCCTAATTTCCGGGGAACTTCACGGCGCAACCGCTCTCAGCGGCGCTTCTGCGCCCCGCTCTGGCTCGTTCGCGGCCCGCTGGGGGGCGAGCGAGCCGGCCGCGCAGGCGGCCCACAGCACCGCCAGCCAGGTGCCGCAGGCAAGGCCCACGTGCACCCACACGAGCTCGGTCGGCAGGTGTGTCTCATACTGATCGAGCCCGACGACGCCCTGCAGCGCGAGCAGCACACACAGCACGCTCAGCGGCCGTTGCACGACCGGCCCGAGCGCGCGGCGGCGCCCCATCCACCACACCGCGACCGCGGCGAGGCTGAAGATGAACGCGATCTCCGCGTGGCGGTGGATCACGAAATCCATCGTGCCGCGCCCGTCGAAGTCGAGCCGGTTGATCTTCTGTCCGGGCGAGCCGCCCGCGTGCGGCCCGGCGGCGGTCGCCGCGGTACCCGCGAAGATCGTCAGCGCGGCGAGCCCCACGAGCGCGGCGACCGCGCGCACGAACGTGCGGTCGGGCGCCCCCTCGCCCGCCTCCTCGGCCTGCCACCCGGGCTCGTGCGAGGCCCGCCACAGCAGGATCACGGCGGCGAGCAGGATCAGCATCGACAGCGCGAAGTGGCCCATCACCCAGCCGTAGTCGAGCGCGCCTTTGACGGTGAAGCCGCCGAGCACCGCCTGCCCGACGACGCCGAGCGGCAGCAGCGCGCCGATCCACACGAGGTCGCGCCGGTATGGGCGCCGGCGCAGCGCACACAGCCACGCAGCGCCCGCCGCGATCGACACCGGGAACGTGATCACGCGGTTTGAGAACTCGATCACCGCGTGCGTGTTCAACGGCGGATAGACGTTGCCGTAGCACTTCGGCCAGGTCGGGCAGCCGAGGCCCGAGCCGGTCAGACGCACGGCGGCGCCGGTGAGGATGATCAGCGTCAGCGCGCCGAGCGCGACGAACGCGACGCGCACGTACTGCTGCGGCGTGACCGTGTAGCCGTTGGTGCGCTCGCGCAGCTGCTCGAGTCGGGCGTGCATCGGCCTAAGGATGCCACTGGAACGGCAGCGTGTCGGCGATCTCGCTCAGGCGCGGTGCCCGCCCGTCGCGCTCTGAGACGGTCAGCTGCCCGGCCGGCAGGCGCCAGTCGATCCCGATCTCGGGGTCGTTCCAGGCGATCCCCGCGTCGAGCGCCGGGTCGTAGTAGCCGGTCTGCTTGTAGGTCACGTCGGCGACGTCGCTGAGCGCGCAGAAGCCGTGCGCGAAGCCGACCGGCAGATACAACGCGTGCCCGTTCTCGTCGTTCAGCTCGACGCCCGCCCAGCGCCCGAAGGTCGGCGAGCCGCGGCGCAGGTCGACGCCGACGTCGAGGATCGATCCGCGCACGCAGCGCACGAGCTTGCCGATGCCCGCGCCGAGCTGGAAGTGCAGGCCGCGCACGACACCGCGCGCGGAGCGCGAATGGTTGTCCTGGACGAACTGCGTCTCCGCCGGGATGCCGAGCTCGGCGTGCCACTGCTGCCGGTAGGACTCGATGAAGAAGCCGCGCTCGTCGCCGTGGCGGATCGGCTCGATGACCTTCAGGCCGTCGATGGGGAGCTCGCAGACGCGCACGCCGGCGCAGGTTACCGGGCGCGCGCAGACGGCTAGTGATGCTTGTGGTGCTTGCGGCGGCCGCGCGGGTGCTTGGCGCCGTGTTTGGCGCCGAGCCGCTTGCTCGTCGGTGCGCCGGGCGCCGCGTGGTAGATCATCACGCTCGTCTGTGAGACGTTGCGCTCCTTGTCGTAGGCGAGGAACGTCAGCGTGTGCCAGCCGTAGGAGATGTGCTTGGCGCCCTGCCAGTCGATCGCCCCGGAGAGGCTCGAGGGGAAGTTCGCGCCGTCGTAGTTGCGGATCAGCTTGCCGTCGATCTCCAGGCGGATCCTGAACACGCCGACCGAGCTGTGAGCGCTGACGTCGATCGGCAGCGGCCCGCTGTAGCTGACGTGGTTCGCGGGCGAGGCGACGCTGATCGCCGGGCCGGTGAACACGCCGCACGGTTCGCTCAGCTTGTCGCCGTTCTTGGCGTAGGAGCGCATCGCCGCGAACGAAGGCTTGTGCGCGCCGTCGGCTTTGACGAGGCCCGAGACGACGCCGCCTTCGTCCTGCAGCGGGAACCACAGCGCGACCTGCACGTAGGGGTCCTGTTCCATGCAGTGGTAGGCCTGGCTCAGATACGTCGCCTGCTGTTCTTCGCTGACGCCTTCGGCCTTCTGCCCCGCCCACGCGCCTTCCGAGCACGTCGCTTCGGTCGTGCGCCAGCTCAGCTCGGTCATCCAGATCGGCTTGTCATCGCCGTTGGCGAGCTCCGTCGCGTGGATTTCGCGGTAGGCGAGGAACGAGTCGGGGGTGATGCGGTTATCGCCTTCGCGCAGGAAGTCGTACGGCGAGAGGATGTCGCAGGCGGTGTCCGTGTGCACGCCGACCGCGTCGAAGTAGCCCTTGCCGCCGGCCGCATAGACGCCTTCCAGGAACGAGTAGTCGTTGCCGGTCAGCCCGCCGAGCACGACCGTCGCCTTCGGGTCGGCCGCCTTCAGCACCGGGTAGGTCGCCTGCAGCAGCTGCGTGTACGCCGCCGGGTTCGGCCCGCCGCTCCAGAAGCCCGCCGAGTCCTCCTCGTTCCAGATCTCATACGCGCTGACCTGCGAGCCCCAGCGCTGCGCGAGCGCGCCGACGAACGCGGCGTAGTCGTTCGGGTTCGCCGGCGGCATGTGTTCGTCGGCCGAACCGGTCTCCCAGGCGGGTGTGTCGAGCACGTCGACGAGCACCTTCGTCCCCGCCGGCAGCGATTTGAAGAATGCTTCGTAGGAGCTGAGCGCGCTCGGCGCGATCGCACCCGGGGCCGGCTGCAGCGTGCGCCAGCTGATGAACAGGCGCACCCAGTGCGTGCCGAGCGCCTTCAGGTCGGAGATCGAGCTGCTCGGGCTGATGTTGACGCCCGGTTCGGCCGCCTGCGCGGCGGAGACGCCGGCCACGCCGATCGCCGCGAGCGCGAGCATGCTCAGCAGCAGCGCCGCGCCGCGGCGAGGCGCGCGGGAGCGCGAGCGAGACGTCCGGGGCTTGCTGTCGGTGACCATCGCTCCATGCATCGAGCCGCTTTGCAGACAGCTTGAGCGCTCTCCTCCCATCTCCGACGATTGCCCGACCTACAAGCGCGCCAACCAGAGCCGACAAACTCGCGGCGCCCGCGGACACCGGGCGCTCGCCTATATTCGCCCCGCGATGGCCGATCTGGGCAATCCCGGCGCACAGGCACGCGCTCCCCACCCCGCGTGGCGCCCCGCGCCCGCCCGGCCGCTGCTCGCCGACGGCGCCGTACACGTCTGGCGGGCCGATCTCGACGCGCCCGCCGAGCGCCTGCTCGAGCTGCTCTGCGCCGAGGAGCTCGCGCGCGCCGAGCGCTTCCTCGACCCGCATACGGGCACGCGCTGGGCACGCGCGCACGGCATCCTGCGAGCGCTGCTCGGGCGCTATCTCGAGCGCGACCCGCGCGAGCTGCGCTTCACTGCCGGCGCGCACGGCAAGCCGGCGCTCGCCGGCGAGCCCGGCTGTTTTTTCAACCTGTCGCACTCCGGCGAGCTCGCAGTGTTCGCGTTCAGCGTCAGCACCGCGGTCGGCATCGACGTCGAGGTCGCCGGGCGCGAGCGCGATGCGCCGGCCCTCGCCGCACGCGTGTTCGGCGCCGAGCAGGCGCTGCGGCTGCAGGCGCTCGCAGGAGCCCAGCGCGAGCAGGAGTTCCTGCGCCTGTGGGTCAGACACGAGGCGCAGCTGAAGTGCCTCGGCAGCGGCCTCGGCGGCGGCGCAGCAGCGGCCACCGCCGACCCCTGGCTGTGCGAGCTCGACGCCGGCCCCCGCGCGGCCGCCGCCGTCGCCGCCAAGCGCTCGCCGTCGGAGCTCTGCTGCTGGAGCGTCGCTGAGCCCGCGGATACCCTTCTTGTGAGCAAATGACGCAAAACTCACCTCCACCGGTCGTCGTCGATCGCGTCCAGAAGCGCTTTGAGATTCCGCGCGAGCAGGTCAACACGCTGAAGGAGCGTGCGATGCATCCGTTCCGGCGCAACATCACCGATACGCTGCACGCCCTGCGCGGCGTCTCCTTCGCGGTCGAGCCCGGCGAGTTCTTCGGCATCGTCGGGCGCAACGGCTCGGGCAAGTCGACGCTGCTGAAGTGCCTCGCGGGGATCTACGGCGTCGACAGCGGTGGCATCTACATCAACGGCCGCATGTCGACGTTCATCGAGCTCGGCGTCGGCTTCAACCCCGACCTGCCCGCGCGCGACAATGCGCTGCTGAACGCGACGATGCTCGGGCTCAGCCCGAAGGAGGCACGCAAACGCTTCGACAGCGTGATCGACTTCGCCGAGCTCGGCGACTTCGTCGAAATGAAGATCAAGAACTACTCCTCGGGAATGCTCGTGCGCCTCGCGTTCGCCGTGATGATCCACGTCGACGCCGAGATCCTCCTGATCGACGAGGTCCTCGCCGTCGGCGATGCCTCCTTCCAGCAGAAGTGCTACGACGAGTTCGAGCGCATCCGTGACAGCGGCGCGACGGTGTTGTTCGTGACCCACGACATGGGCGCCGTGCAGCGCTTCTGCGATCGTGCGCTGCTGCTCGAGCACGGCCGGCCGGTGCTGCTCGGCGACCCCGAGCATGTCGGCAACCGCTACCTCGAGCTGAACTTCTCAGAGCAGGCGCGTCAGGTCGAGGAAGCGGCCGCCGAGGCCGAGGACGGCACCGCCCCCACGGTCACCGGCGCCGCCCAGGGAGGGGATTCGGGCGAGGACGACGAGGCCGCCGAGGGCGCGCCCGCGCGCTACGGCGATGGCCGCGCGGAGATCTATGAGGCCTGGTTCGAGGATGAGCACGGCGCGCGCGCGGAGACGCTGCAGACGGGCAGGCCGTGCGCGTTCGCTGCGCGCGTGCGCTTCAGCGCAACCGTCGAGAACCCGCTGTTCGGGATCAACCTGCAGAACGGCCACCGCGACCACCTGCTGTCGGCGTCGAACCTGTGGAGCGACCCGCGCACCGGCACGTTCGACGCCGGTGATGAGGTCACGTTCCGGATCCGCTTCGAGAACGTGCTCGCGCCCGACCGCTACCACGTCACACCCGCGGTCGCGCGCAGCGGCGGCGCCTGGATCGACCGCTGCGAGCGGATGATCTCGATCGTCGTCACCGGCACGCAGCACACCGACGCGCTGCTCGAGCTCCCGTATGAGATCGTGATCGAGCGCGGAGCGACGAGCGCGGCGGGCGCGGAGCTGATCCGGTGAGCACGCCGACGATCGAGCAGGCCCAGCCGCTGCCCGACTGGAGCCCCGCCGAGATCGCCGGGCTCGGGCGCCCGATCAAGGGGCCCTCGGCGATGGGCTCGGACCCGAAGCGCCTGTGGCACCTCACCTGGGCGCTCGCCAAGACCGAGTTCAAGCTCGCCTTCTTCGGCTCCGCGCTCGGCTACCTGTGGCAGCTGATGCGCCCGCTGCTGCTGTTCGGCGTGATCTACCTCGTGATCAGCAAGTCGAAGCTCGTCAGCTCGAGCCATCAGCCGTACTTCCCCGCCGCGCTGCTGCTCGGGATCGTGCTGTTCAGCTTCTTCAGCGAATCGACCGGCGGCGGCGTCAGCTGCCTCGTCGACCGCGAGAACCTCGTGCGCAAGATCGAGTTCCCGCGGCTGGCGGTGCCGCTGTCGATCGTGCTGACCGCGCTGCTCAACGTCTCGCTCAACCTGCTCCCCGTGCTCGCGTTCCTGCTGCTCGCCGGCGGCTCGCCGCACTGGAGCTGGCTCGAGATGCCGCTGCTGATCGTCATGCTCGCGCTGTTCGCGGCCGGCCTCGGCATGATCCTGTCGGTCTCCTACGTGCGCTACCGCGACGTGCGGCCGATCTGGGAAGTGCTGCTGCAGATGACCTTCTACGCATCCGGGATCTTCATCGCGATCCTGACGCTCAAGCCGACCACCGTGTTCGGGCACGAGGTCAACCTCACGCACGTGCTGATGTGCAACCCGTTCGCCGCGATCCTCGAGCAGGCGAGGCACGTGTTCATCGACCCCAGCTACCCCTCCGCCGCGAGCGCGATCGGCGGCTGGAAGATGTTGCTGATCCCGATCGGGATCGGCGTCGCGGCGCTGATCGGCGGCTTCTTCATGTTCGACCGCGAAGCGCCGCGCGTGGCCGAGCAGCTGTGAGCGACGAGCGCGCCCTGCGCGTCGCGTTCGTCGGGCAGAGCGTCTACTTCCGCCAGTGCGCGCTCGAGCACACCACCGCCGGCCTCGAGCCGACGTTCATCGACTTTCGCGCGGCCGCGCCGGCCGAGCCGCTGCTCGACGCGCTCGCAGAGCTCGACCCCGACGTCGTGCTCGTGTTCCGCCCCGAGATCATCCCCGCCGGCCTCCTCGGCTCGCTGCGCGCGCTCACGATCGGCTACCTGACCGAGCCGCTCCCGCGCGTCGGCCGCGATCAGCATCCCGACCTGCGCGCGCGGATGGCGTGGCTCGAAAGGGTCGACGCTCACAACTTCGACCGGATCGTCTCGTTCGACCCGCTGATCGCCGAGACCGCCGCGAGCGTGCTGCCGGTCTGGCGCTCGCTGCCGATTCCCGTCGCCGACAGCCTGTTCATGGACGTGCACGAGCGCTCGAGGCCGCCGCAACTGCTGTTCCTCGGGCGCTCGACCGAGCATCGTGAGGCGCTGCTCGCGCCGGTCAAGCGCGCGCAGCCGATCGTGCACATCGGCCACGGCCTCTACGGCGAGCAGCTGCTGCGCTTCCTGCGCCGCGCCGACGTCCAGCTGAACCTGCACAACAACCCCTACCCGTCGTTCGAGAACCGCGTCTGCATCGCGCTCGCCGCCGGACAGCTCGTGATCTCAGAGCCGCTCAGCCCGCGCCACGGGCTCGAGCCCGGCGCCGACTACCTCGAGGCCGGCGATCCCGCCGCGATCCTCGCGCTCGTCGAGCAGCTCGTGCGCGACCCCGACGCGTTCGCCGACGTGCAGCGCGCGGGGCGCGCGCAGGCCGAGCGCTTCCGCGCCTCGAACGTCTACCCCGAGCTCGTGCGCGACGCGATCGCCGATGTCGCGGAGCGGGGGAAGCGGGGAGGGTAGCCGCCCGCGATGACCGTGAACATCAGGGTCACGGTCTTCGAACGCCCTCCCCCGTTGCTCGCAGTGAGCGTCGCGTCGTAGGCGCCCGCCGCGAGCGCCCGCCGGCCGATCCGTCCGCTGAAGGCGAGGTGGTCGGCGCCCGCGGGCTCGCGCGAGCGTGTCAGGGTCGCGATTCCCACGAGCCGCGTGCAATGTCTCGCGTGCGCATGCTCGAGGCGCTTGGTCGGTGTCGCGCACCGGCGTCCGACCCGCAGCCCGGGCGCCGCGCGCTCGATCGCGACCTTCAGCTCAGCGGCGGCCGACAGCGTGAAGCGAAACGCCGTCCCGCGCGGCAGCGACCGGGCCGAGATCGCCGTGGCGCCGCGAGCGACACGAAAGCGCCTGTTCGCGATGCTCGCCGCGGTTATCACAGGCGGCGATTCCCTGCTCACGGGCAGAGGCGCGATCGCGATCGTGCCCGAGGCGCTCGTCGCGCCTCCGAACGCGTCGGCGCTCGTGACCGTCACGCGATAGTCCCCCGCGGCGGCGTACGCGTGTGTGACGCTCGTACCGGCCGCGCCCGCGCCTTCGCCGAAGCTCCACGTCGTCGCACCGAGCGCCCTCGGGTCCAGCGGCGAGACGGCGAAGCCGAGCGGCTCATCGACGATCCCCGAGGTCGGGATCTCGAGCCCTGTCAGAAGCGGAGGAGCGGCGTCAAGGACAGCGGCGAGAATGGAAGATTCGCTGTGTTCGTATCGGCCCCACACGGCTACCGCGTCGCCGAATTCGTCGATCGCGACAACCGGGTAATACGCGCTTTCGCTGACCGGAGAAAGACTGTTTGGTTCTCCCCAAGTCCCGCCCGCCGGGCGCACCGCGCTCTGGATCACCCAGTTCCTGCTCGCCCCATCCCGGCGCTCCCAGACCGCCACCGCATCCCCTTTGGGATCGACCGCAACCTGCACCGCAGTTTCGCTGAGATCTTCAGGAGGAGCCGAGATGTTGAGCGGTTCCTGCCAGCCCCCACCCGCAGGGCGAACTGCGCTCTGAACGACCCCGACCGGATGTTCCCAAACGGCGACGAAGTCGCCGCGCGCGTCCACGGCGATCTGCTGCGCATCGGCGTCCGCACCCGGCAGAGAGAGATCGCGCGGTTCCTGCCAACTCCCGCCCGCCGGCCGGCTCACACTCTGCACGAGGATGTAGCTGCCGTTGTAGCGATCCCATAGCGCGACTGCTTCGCCCTCCGAGTCGATCGCGACCTGCGGGCGAAGCGCGTTCCGTCCTGAGGCCGACAGGTTCGCGGGCGTCTGCCACGCTCCACCGGCTTCCCGGACGGAGCTCTGCACGATCTCGTTGGCGCCATCGAAGCGGTCCCAGACCGCGACCATGTCGCCGTGCTGGTCGATGGCGACGGCAGGGTCTTCCGCATCCGCCCCCGCGGCGGACAGGCTGACCTCTGGCTGGAACGTCCCGCCCGGAGGACACACGGAGGCCTGGACGATCCAATTGCTGCCGTTGTTGCGTCGCCAGATCGCGATCGCTTCCCCGCTTGGGTCGACGGCGAGTTGCGGATCTTCTGCTTCCTCACCCCCGGCGGACAGCGTCACCGGTTCCTGCCAAGCTCCGCCTTCCGGGCGCAGCGCAGCTTGGACGACGGTGTGGCTGCCGTCGTAGTGCTGCCAGACGGCGACCTCGCTCCCGTCCGCGTCGACGGCAACCTCAGGGCGTGCAGAGTATCCGGGACCCGAAACGTCGACCGGGATTCCCCACGAACCACCGAAAGGGCGAGTGGCGCTCTGAATGACCGCTTCATCTCCGGACAAGGACAACGGCCAGACCGCGACGGCGTCGCCCGCCGGATCGATTGCCACCTGCGTATCGGGAAAGTTGTTGCCGTCACCGGTCGACACCAGACTCGGGGCGAGCCACGTTGGCGCAGCCAGAGCCGGTCTGGCTAGTGTCGCCGGCGCCACGACGAAGACCACGAGAGAAGCAAGCAACGCCTCGAGCCGAACGATCATGCCAACGCCCCCTTGAACCACCGTAAGTGCCCTGATCCTGATCAGTGGACTGACACGGTTAACCCCCGCCGCGGCCAATCGGAGCGCCGCCACCGGCCGAATCGCGAGACGCCAGTGCGACCACCGCGATGCTCGCGAGCGGCACGCCGATCGCGAACAGCAACGCGAGCAGCCACAGCAGGCCCAGCCCGACGTGCGCGTGGAACAGCCGCAGCCGGCGCATGATCGAGCCCGCCTGCGCGGCGAGGCTCTGACGCTGCGCCTTGTAGAACGCGAGGTCGAAGTTGCCCGGCCAGTCATGCCCGTCGACCGTCGTCAGCGAGCGGCTCTGCGTGCGGTCATCGGCGGCGTAGAGGGCGACCGCGGTCGAGCCCTCGTTCGTCACGCAGACATCGCCCTCGAGCACCTTCGCCGGGCCCTCGAACGGGACCTCGAGCAGGCCGTTGTTGACGTACGTCGGCCCCACCGCGACGCTCTCGCTGTAGCCGGGAGCGGTGAGCGTGAACAGCAGCGGCGTCGCCGGCCTGCCGAACGTGCCGATGCGCATCTCCGCGACCTGGCGCCCGGGCAGCAGGCCGATCTGGTTGGAGCAGCCCTGCTGGCCGTGGAGCAGTTCCACGAGGCTGGTCGCGAACAGCGGCGCCGGCTGGGGCACCTCGGTCGCGATCCGGCGGTGCTGGTCGAGGTAGGGGATCACCAACGTGAGCAGCAGCACGATCAGCGTCACGGCAGCCCCCGCGAGCGTCAGCAGCGACTCGCGGCGCGCGCGCGTGTGCCGGGCACCTGCCGTCCCCGGCTCGTTCGCTGCGGGCGCGCTAGGCATAGAAGCGCTCCAGCAGGATCGAGAGTGCGCCGAGCTGCAGCGCGGCGAGCCCGACGACGATCGCGCCGCTCAGCGTCGCGGCAATCGCCCGTGGCGGCCAGGACACGGCGAGCGCGATGCCGACGCCGTAGAGAGCGAGGAACGGGAGCAGATAGCGTCCCGTGATAACCGGGTCGCCCGCGCTCGTGAGCAGCGACGAGTACGCAACGGCGTGCAGCATCACCATGCAGCTGACCACCGCGAGCGTCAGGACGGCAAGCACCCACGGGGCGCGGGCCAGCCGCCGTCTGTGCACCACGAGACCCACGACCGCGGCGACGGCCGTGACCTCGGCGGCCGTCGTGAGGAAGCTCAGCGTGGCCGGCGAGAACGTCAGCTCGAGCTGCGCGAAGGTGCCGAGGAAGCGTTCGACGAACACCTGGCGCACGCCGTAGCCCGGGTGCAGCGTGGGCTGCATGAAGCCGAGCTTCGGCAGGTAGAACTGCCAGATGTAGGACAGGAAGGCCCGCGCGCGGGCGAGCGTGACGTCATCTTTGAGCGCGTAGCGCAGGACCACGTAGGCGCCCAGGAGCGCTGCCAGCAGGGCCGTAGCGATCCACGCCGCCGCAGCACGAGGACCAGGCCGCCGGCGCTGCCACGCGACGGCCGCGAGCGCGAGCGCGGCGACCGGGATCAGCGGCAGGCCGCGGCCCTGCGTGAACGCCGCAAGCACGGTGACCGCGATCAGCCAGCAGACGCGGGTGCGCGTCGCCGGCCCGCGCACCAGCGTCACCGCCAGCCAGAGGCCGGCCGTCCAAAAGGCCGCGAGCAGCACGTCGGGGTTGATCGTCGCGGCCATCATCGTGAGCTGCGGATTGAGCGCGACGGCCGTCGCCGCCAGCGCCCGCAGGGCGGGCCCGCGTGGCAGCCCCAGCAGCAGCTCGCCCGCGAGCAGCCACGCGAACAGCACGATCGCGAGCATCGCCGGGAGGTTCGCGACGCGCATCGCCAGCGAACGCGTGAAGAAGCTCGAATGGCGAAAGGCGAGATACGGGAGCGACTCGTACAGGTAGTAGAGCGGCGGGTTCTTCTCGGCGGAGGTGAAGCCGCCGTCTGTCCGCGCGCCAGCTGGGAGATGGTTCAGATCGGCGAAGCACGCCTGTTCGTCGACCACCGACGCGGGAGCGCGGGCGCTGAGGTTCTGCGCCAGGCCGCTGAGACCGCTGCAGACGTTCGCGATCACGACTTCGGTCGAGTAGGGGTTACCCGGATCGGCCGGCTCGGTTTTGTGCCATGGGATCGAGCCCGTCTCAGCGATCGCCTGGACATAGGCGAAGTGACCGATCTCGTCCGGGCCCTGCAGCGGCGGCAGCGCGATGCACCAGACGAGGCCCTCGACCAACGCCACCGCCAGGAGCGCTGCAAGCGGCTTGGGCACGCGGCGCCAGGCGAGCGCGGCCCTGCTCAGGAGGCCGGGACGAGTCGTCTGCTCAGAACGGACCACCTCGCGCTCGATCGCGCCACCGCTCGTAGCCATCGCAGCGTAAGCCTAGCCGCGAGCGCAGCGGCGGCGATCGTCTCTCTCAGCGCCGCGGCGAGTCGAGCAATGCCAGCAAGATGCGCCGATAGCATCCCAGCGCCACGTTGACCCAGGCGGGCAGACGAGCGTCGAGCAGATCCGTCTCAAAGCCCGCGACGAACCGCTCCAGCACCCGGCCATCGGCGACGCGCCGCGTCGCCTGGACCCTCCTGCGCCAGGCGGCCAACGCCGGTAGCCGGACGGCGACCGCAGCCCACGCGCGCAGCTTCTCGCGCAGCCATCCCTCGCGCGCGGCCCGCGCGAGGATCACGAACTCGCTGGCGAGCAATAGCGGAGCGAGGAGCGCGAGCGTGCGCAGCTGCAGGTTGCTCAGCAGCGCAAACGCACGATTTCGCTCGAGATAGAACCACTTGCGGGCACCCGTCTGGAACTCGTAGTCGTGCACCACGACCGCCTCCGGGCAGTAGCGCACGCGCCTGCCGGCGAGCCGCATACGCCATGCCAGATCGGTGTCATCGACGTACAGGAAGAACAGCGGGCACATGCCGCCGACGTCGCAAAAGTCCTCGCGGCGCACGAGCAGCGCGGCTCCGGACACCGCCGCGGTGTCGCGTGCCACGCCGTGCTCGCGGGGATGCCCGTATCCGCCGGACCACGAGATCCCGGCGATGTTGACCGGGTTGTCGCCCGCGTTGATACGGCCGTCGGGGAGCAGGATCTGGGCGCCCACGATCGCCACGTCGGACGCGTCGACCGTGTCCAGCAGCAGCCGCAGGCAGTCGGCGTCTGCGACCGCGTCCGGGTTGAGGAAGAACAACCACTCGCCGGCGGCCTCGCTCGCCGCGAGGTTGGCCCCGCCCGTGTAGCCGAGATTGCGCCGTGGATACAGAAAGCGCACATTCCCCAGCGATCCTTCCTCGGAGAACGCGCGTACCGTTGCGCCCGACGGATCGTTGTCGACGACCACGATCTCGAGCGGCGCATGCGACTGGTCGAGCAGACTCTCGATTGCCTTGCCGGTCGCCGTCGGGTCGGCGTAGGAGACGACGACGGCTGTAACAGCTGCTGCCATAGCGGGCACGAAGTATGCTGACAGTCCGTTTCTGGACGTACCGTCGGTGACCGCCACCTCTCTACAAGACCACGCAGGAACGCGCCGCCGTATGAGCAAGGAACCCTCATATCTGGCCGTCGTGCCCGCGTACAACGAGTCGGACACGATCATCGCCGTCGTCGAGGCGCTGCGCGCGAACGCCCCGAGGTTCGACGTCCTGATCGTCAACGACGGCTCAACCGACGACACCGGAGCGCTCGCGCTCGGCGCCGGCGCGCGTGTGATCACGCTGCCCTTCAACCTCGGCATCGGCGGCGCCGTGCAGACCGGCTTCGTCTACGCCCGCGAGCACGGCTATGACTTTCTCGCGCAGGTCGACGGCGACGGACAACACGACGCCGGGGAACTGGAGCGGCTGATCGATGCGATGCGCGAGGAGTCGGTCGACATGGTCTGCGGCTCGCGTTTCCTGACCGACGATCACCGCTACCCGGCGCCGGTCAGCCGCCGCACGGGAATTCACATTTTCGCGTTTCTGCTCTCGCACATCGTGGGCATGCGCATCAGCGACCCGACCTCGGGGTTTCGTCTCTATAACCGCCGGGCGATCGACCTGTTTGCGCGCGACTATCCACACGACTACCCGGAGGTGGAGGCTGTGCTGATGCTCCACCATCACCGACTGAACATGTACGAGGTCCCCGTGCGGATGTTCACGCGAGGCGGCGGCACGTCCTCGATCGGCACCGGCAAGTCCGCCTACTACATGGTCAAGGTCCTGCTCGCCCTGTTCGTCGGCCTCGCACGTCGCCGGCCGGTGGCCGATCCAGGCGAGCGCGCGGCCGTCAGCGCCGAACACGGGGTCTAGGCGGATGCCCGGGCGTATCCAGCTCGTCGCGATCCTCGGCGCCGTCGCGCTGCTCGTGACCGTGCTCGAGATGGTGCGCCGCCGCCGGCTGATGGAGCGCTACGCGCTGCTGTGGCTGTTCGCCGGGATCGTGCTGCTCGCGCTCGCCATCTGGAGCGACGCGCTCGCCACGATCAGCAAAGCGATCGGGGTGATCTACCCGCCCAACGCGCTGTTCTTCATCGCGATCGGCTTCGTGCTGCTGCTGCTGCTGCACTTCTCGGCGGCCGTCTCGCGCCTCAGCGATCAGAGCAAGGTGCTCGCGCAGCGGCTCGCGCTGCTCGAGGAGCGCTTGCGACGCCAGGAGACCTCGCTCTACCCGCCCCCGGATCAACCCGCCGCGGAGAGCGCTGGCGAGCTCGAACGGGTGCCGCCCGACTGAACGGCCGGCCGAGCGCACCTCGTCGGTCCGGGTCGCCCCCGCGGCTGACGCCGATCGCTAGCGGCCGAGCATCGCTCCGACTCTGCGTCTGGCTGTCCGCCGGAACGAGCGTGAGCGCCGGCCCAGCCGCAGTCGGGGCCTCCGCGTTGAAAGCCGCGCGCGCAATTCCCGTTCCGGCACCCCGCGCCGGGCCGCCCAGCGCTCGGCCTGCTCGCGCAGCACCGCGACAGTCCGCTCCGAGGCAAGTCCGTCGAGAGGCCCGAGGTAGCGTTCGGCGATCTCGCGGCGACGCTCGAGCACCGCCGGCGAGCACGACTGGCCGCGCGCGCGGATCGCCGCCGCCGGGAGCTCTTGCGCGTCGCGGATGACGCCGATCTCATCGTCCCACTCCTGGAACGGGATCAGGTCGGCCCCGAGCGCGGTTGCCGCCTGATCCCAGCCCGTGTAGAGAACCGGCCGTCCCGCGAGCATGGCCTCGAGCAGCGCGGTGCTCTGAAAACCCACGGTGACATCGCAGGCGACGATCAACGGGCGGACGTCCGCCGCAGGGTCGACCAGAAAGACACGGGTGCCCCACAGCTCGCCGGCTCGCTCCCGCCACTGCTGCAGCGAGGCCACCGGCTGCTGCGGGTGGGGCTTGATCAGAACCCGCCAGCCTTCCCGGGCAAGTGCGTGCAGCCCCTGCTCGGTCTTGACGTGCAGGTCACTCCAGGCGGCGCCGCCACGTCCCTCGGAGGGGTGGTAGGCATCGACCGCGTAGGAGAGGAACAGCACGCTCGGCCCGTCCCCTCCGAAGGGCACGTCGCCGGGCCAAGCGGAGGGCCGGCCGTAGAAATCGAATCGCGGCTGCCCAGTCACGACGATGCGGTTGCCATCACCACCCGCACGTTCCCAGAACGTCTTGTGGCGCTCACTGCACACGGTCATGTAGTCGGCCAGCGGTGGAGCGAAGCGGCGGAGTTCCTCGGCGTGCTCGCGCATCGTGTGCTCGGAGATGGTCGTCTCCTTCTGGGCGACGAGGAAGGGAACACCGAGCGAGTGCGCGATCGGCGGCGTTGCGCGCACATAGAAGAACGTGTCCGACGGCATCACCACCGCGTCGAACGGCGCCGCGGTGAAGCGGTCCTCGAGGATCTCGCGGAGAATCGCGGCGAAACGCTCCCTCGCGCCCTCGAGCTCGGGCCGGGCGAAAGCCTCGAGCCCACTGGCCACCTCCTGCGGCAGCAAGCGCAGGGCCTCGGCGCGTGGCAGCTCATAGGGGATCACGTCCAGCTCGATCTCCGGGCCCGCCGCCTGACGCAGGGCGTCGATGTCCTGTGCGAAGTGATGTTCGAGCACGAGGAAGCGCATCGCCGGACAGGTAGGATAGGCAGTCGCACGACCGTCGCCACCTCGCGCTGCCCGCCCGATGGCGCGCAGGATCAACAGCGAGTTGGACCGGACGTGTACCTCGATAATGCCCAGCCATGTCATTCGCTGATCAATTCCGTGGCCTGGGTAGCACCGGCAACCTGCAACCGGGTCCGCGCGAGCGCATGCTCGCGCGGATGCGGCGTCCGCTGGATCAAGCGTTCGAGCGTCGCGCGATCGGACTCGGGGCACTCGCGCAGCTGAGCTCCGAGGTGCGCGCCTACGCCGGCCGGAACGGCGATGCTGCCGCCCCCGGTGGGCCGCGAATTCTCGTCGCGGCCCTCCGCGGCTGGTCGGCACACAACGCATACGAGGTCTTGATCGCCCACGCGCTGCGGCTGCGCGGCGCGGAGGTGGCGCTGCTGACCTGCGGCGGCGGTATGCCCGTCTGTGAGCTCGGATGGGCGCGCCGGGCGTATCCCCAGCCATGTGACCGCTGCGCCTCGCTGACCGGCTCTGTGGCCGACATCGCCGGGTACAGGCACTTCACGCTCGGCGAGCACATGCCCTGGGGTCCCGATCCACGCCGCGCCCCGACCGAGCCCGTCGGCGGCGGCACCTCCCAGCGCCGGAGCGCGTCGGCGATCAACACCAGCTGGCTGCTGCGC
This sequence comes from uncultured Solirubrobacteraceae bacterium, assembly GCA_963822245.1. Classification (GTDB taxonomy): domain Bacteria; phylum Actinomycetota; class Thermoleophilia; order Solirubrobacterales; family Solirubrobacteraceae; genus Palsa-744. The sequence continues at coordinate 1,104,623 of CAWGGR010000001.1, read as the reverse complement.
GGGACGCAGCTCGACGGCGTCGACGGCGCGCGCGAGATCGCCGCTGATTTCATCATTGCCGCCGAAGGAGTGCAGCGCGCGGCTGCAGCGGTCTTCGACGACTTCCAGCCGGACATCGTCTTCCTCCTGAACGGCCTGTTCGGCGCAGAGCACGCGATTCGCGACGTCGCCGCAGCCCGCGGCATTCGCGCCCCCACGTACGAGGTCGCGCCGCGCGGCGGAGCACTGGTCCTGTCCCAGGACGCGGCCGCTCCGGACTTCGACGTCGACCCACTTTGGGAGGCCGCGAGGGACACGCCGCTGGACGACGCGCAGCGCGCCGACGTGATGGACCTGCTCGAAAACCGTGCGCGCGGGGTCGGCGCCAGCGAGTCCTACTTCGATCGCACCGAGGATGACCCGGACGCGCTCCGGCGCCACCTCGGCCTGGACGGCCGCGAGCGCGTGATCGCGCTGTTCACGAACGTGACCTGGGACACCGCGACGCTCGCGCACGACATCGGCTTCTCTTCGATGCTCGACTGGGTCGAGCAGGCCGTCCGGATCGCCGCGGGCGCGGACCTTGCGCTTGTCGTGCGCATCCATCCCGCCGAGGGTCGCTGGGGCTCACGCGACGACGTGGAGGACGTCGTCCGCTCCCAGCTCGGCGCGATCCCGGCGAACGTCCGCTTCGTCACCGCAGCAGAAGCGCTGTCCTCCTACACGATCATCGACATGGCGGATCTGGTGCTCACGTACACGACGACCGTCGGGCTCGAGGCGGCGGTGCGCGGCCGGCACGTGGCTGTCGCCGGCGAGATGCACTACCGCGGCCGCGGCTTCACGACCGATCTGTCGGGACCGGATGACCTCGCGCGCGTGATGAGAGACGCCAACGCGACGGGCCCCGCAGATAGCGCCGAGCTCGCGTTGCGCTACGCGCACATGTTCTTCTTTCGCGAGATGATCCCGTTTCCGGCCATGGAGGCTCGCGAGGGCAAGGTCATCAGGATCCCCCGGAGCGCCGCCGAGCTGGCACCCGGAGCCGACCCGTATCTCGACTGGATCTGTGCGCGAATCCTCGACGGCGCGCACTTCGGACTGCCCGACGAGCTCGCCGGCAGCGCGCTTGCGGTCGGCAGCTGAGCCGATGCGCTTCCTGATCACCGGCGGGGCCGGATTCGTCGGATCGCATCTCGCCGAGGAGCTGCTCGAGCGCGGCCACAGCGTGCACGTGCTCGACGACCTCTCCACCGGCTCGATGACGAACATCGCGCACCTGCGCTCGGCCGAGCGCTTCGAGTACACGATCGACTCGGCCGCCGAGGACAGGGTGATCGCGGAGGTGATCGACTCCGCCGATGTCGTCTACCACCTCGCGGCCGCCGTCGGCGTCGAGCTGATCGTCGACAGCCCCGTGCGTACGATCGAGACCAACGTCCATTGCACCGAGGTGGTGCTCGCGCACGCCGCCAAGAAGCGCAAGCCGCTGTTCATCGCCTCGACCAGCGAGGTCTACGGAAAGAGCACACAGCTGCCGTTTCGCGAGGACGGCGACCTGTTGATCGGGCCGACGACCCTCGGCCGCTGGGCGTACGCATGTTCAAAGGCGATCGACGAGTTCCTCGCAATCGCCTACTGGCGCGAGCGCAGGTTGCCGACCGTGATCGGGCGGCTGTTCAACACGGTCGGGCCGCGCCAGACCGGCCGCTACGGCATGGTGATCCCGCGCTTCGTGCGCCAGGCGCTCGCCGGGGAGCCGATCACAGTGCACGGCGACGGAACGCAGCGTCGATGCTTCATGCACGTGGCGGACGCCGTCCAGGCTCTCGCGGACCTGATGGGCAACGAGGAACACTACGGCGAGGTGTTCAACATCGGCTCGACCGAGGAGGTCTCGATAACGGAGCTGGCCGAGCGGGTCCGCGATCGTGTCGGCTCCTCCTCGCCGATCGAGCTGCTGCCCTACGAAGACGCCTACGGCGCGGGCTTCGAGGACATGATGCGGCGAGTCCCCGATGTCGGCAAGATCGGGAGCGCGATCGGCTGGCACGCCGGCCGCTCACTCGATCAGATCCTCGACAGTGTGATCGCACATCAGCGCGAGACGGGCGAAACCTGAGCGCCGGACGACGGGCGCTGAGAGCAGGCGCACGGCGGACTGCCGGCGAACGAACGCGGCCGATCGATCAGTAAACTTCCGCCGCGCGCGGGCGGCGAGGGATCGCTGTCGAGCCGCCGGCCAGCACGAGCCGGCGGAGCACGGGAGGAACCCTCGATGAACCTCGACGACAAGACAATCCTGATCACCGGTGCAACCGGCTCATTCGGCAAGGCGCTGATCGCGCACATCCTCGCCGAGTACCAGCCGAAGGCCGTCCGCCTCTACAGCCGCGACGAGCTCAAGCAGTCCGAGCTCCAGCGCGTGCACGCCGACGAGGACCGCCTGCGCTTCATGATCGGCGACGTACGCGACCTGCCCCGGCTCACGCGCGCCACCCGCGGCGTCGACGTGATCGTGCACGCAGCCGCGATGAAGCAGGTGGGGGCATGCGAGTACAACCCGTTCGAGGCCGTTCAGACGAATCTGATCGGCGCGGAGAACGTCGTGTCGGCGGCGATCCACAACGACGTGCCGCTGACGCTCGCACTGTCGACCGACAAGGCCGTGAACCCGGTCAACCTCTACGGCGCGACCAAGCTCGCCGCCGAGAAGGTGTTCGCACAGGGCAACGCCTACGCGGCGGACTCGGTCGCGCGCTTCGCCTCGGTGCGCTATGGAAACGTCGTCGGCAGCCGCGGCAGCGTGATCCCGCTATTCCTCGCACAGGCCGAAACCGGGGTGATCACGATCACCGACGAGCGCATGACACGTTTCTGGATCACGCTCCAGCAGGCGATTGAGTTCGTACTCGACTGCCTCGACCGGATGGGGGGCGGCGAGACGTTCGTGCCGCGCATACCCTCGATGCGAGTGCTCGACATGGCCGCCGCGCTCGCGCCGGACTGCGAGCGCAAGCTGATCGGCATCCGCCCGGGCGAGAAGCTGCACGAGGTGCTCGTCACCGAGGACGAGGCCCGTCACACGATCGAGGGTGACTTCGGCTACGTGATCACGCCCGAGTACGCCTCGTGGGGGCTGCGCGACCACGGCCCACAGGGTGCGCTGGCCGACGGCTTCCGCTATGCGAGCGACACGAACGATCAGTGGCTGACGGTCGAGGAACTGCGCGAGATGGCCGCCGGCGTGACCGCCGCCCCATGAACGCGGCGTTCCTGCCCTACGGGCGACAGGAGATCAGCGAGCGCGACATCGAAGCGGTCGCAGCGGCGCTGCGGCGCCCGATGATCACGCAGGGGGAGACCGTCGCGGAGTTCGAGCAGCGCTTCGCCGACTACGTCGGAGCGAGACACGCGGTCGCGTTCGCAAACGGCACCGCCGCCCTGCATGGAGCCGCGAGCGCCGCCGGCCTGCAGCCGGGCAACGAGATGCTGACGACGCCACTCAGCTTCGTCGCGTCGTCCAACTGCGCCCGCTACATGGGCGCGACGGTGCGCTTCGCGGACGTCGATCCCGGCACCTGGAACCTCGACGCCGAACGGGCGGTCGCGGCGGCCGGGGAGAACACGCGCGCGATCCTGACCGTCAGCCTCGCCGGCCTGCCGGCCGATCTGCGGCCGCTTGCGAAGCTGCGCGATCGCGTCGTCGTTATCGAGGACGGCTGCCATGCGCTCGGAGGTCATCGCGACGGCGTGCGCGTGGGCGGGCCGGGCGGCGCCGATATGACAACCTTCTCGCTGCATCCCGTCAAGGCGATGACGACCGGCGAGGGCGGCATCGTGACGACCGAGGACGACGAGCTCGCGTCGCGTCTGCGCACATTCCGCACGCACGGAATCGCGCGCGAGGATCTGCAGCCCTCGGCCGATGAGGGCAGCTGGTACTACGAGGTTCGCGAGCTCGGCTTCAACTATCGGCTGACCGATTTTCAGTGCGCGCTCGGCCTCAGCCAGCTCGAGCGCCTCGACGACTGGATCGGCGCGCGCAACGAGGTCGCCGGCTGGTATCGCGAGCTGCTCGCCGAGGAGCCGCGCGTCGCGCTGCCACCGCCCGCCCCCGACGGCTCGCTTCATGCCTATCACCTGTTTGTCGTGAGAGTCCTCGGGGGAGCGACCGTGCGCCGCGACGTCTTCGAGGGCCTGCGCGCGGCGGGGATCGGGGTGCAGGTCCACTACATCCCGATCTACCGCTTCCCGTACTACCGCGATACGCTCGGCTACGCACAGGACGCGTGCCCCCACACGGAGGCGTACTACGCGAGCGCGATCTCCCTGCCGATCTACCCGTCACTGAGCCGCAGCGACGTCGAGCGGGTGGTCGCCGACCTGACCCGCCTGCTGGGATCGCGGGGCCCGGGCGAGGCGGGTTGACCACGACCCCGCGGGCGACGCCTTGAACATCCTCATCACCAGCCTCTCGCGGAAGGTCCCCCTCCTGGATGCGGTGCGCGAGGCGCTGCTCGACTCACCGGGCGGCGGGGTCGTATGGGGTGCGGACTCGGACCCCGGATGCGTCGGCCACTACTTCGCAGATCGCTTCTGGCCGATGCCGACGCTCGATCGCGACGATGCGGCGCGTCGCGTGCTCGACTTCTGCGCCGAGGAGGAGATCGGCCTGGTGATCCCCACCAGGGACGGCGAGCTGCCGTTCTTCGCCGAGCTGCGTGAGCAGCTCGCAGCTCAGGGCACACATGCGCCGGTCGGCAGCCCCGAGGCCATCGCCATCTGCCGCGACAAGCTGCGCTTCCACGACCATTGCCGGCGCGAAGGAATCGCTGGCGCCCTGACCGCCACGACCGTCGACGATCTCGAGGGCGATCGGTTCGTGGTCAAGGACCGGCGTGGCGCAGGGTCGCGCGACGTCGCGATCGGGCTCGGCCGCGAGGACGCGCGGGTGCTGGGGGCGCGGCTCGCGGAGCCGATCTTCCAGCCGCTGCTCGAGGGAGCCGAGCACTCCGTCGACGTCTACGTGAACAACGCCGGCGAAGTCGTCGACGCCGCTCCGCGCACGCGAATCCGCGTGCACGACGGCGAGTCGACGGTGACCGAGACCGTCGAGCACCCAGCGCTCGTGCAGGCTGTGGTCAAGCTGATGGGCAGCCTGGACCTGCGCGGCCACGTTGTCGTCCAGGCGTTTGCCGACGGACCGGCCGTGACGTTGCTGGAGTGCAACCCGCGCGTCGGCGGCGCATCGACGCTCGGCTTTCATGCCGGCGTGGAATCCCCGCGATGGGCGATACGCGAGGCCCTGGGCGAGACGATCGAGCCGCAGCTCGGCGCCTACCGCCGAGATCTGCGGCTCGTGCGCTATCCAGCCGATCGGCTCATCGGCCAGTGATCGTCGCGTTCGACCTCGACGACACGCTGTACCCGGAGAAGGACTTCGTCAAGAGCGGCTTCCGGGCGGTGGCGCGTGTGTTGCACGAGCGGTTTGAGATCGACGAGGACGAAGCGCTCGCGGTCATGTGGACATCGCTCGAGCGCGACGGGCGAGGACGGCAGTTCGACGAGGTCGTCGCATTCTTTGGCCTGTCCGGGCGCCAATCGGTGCAGCAGCTGCTGAGAACCTATCGCCACCACAGACCAGCGATATCACTGCCGCGCGAGTCCAGGGCGGTGCTGCAGAAGCTGAAGTCGCGGCCTCTGTATGTGGTCACCGACGGCCACAAGATCGTCCAGCAGAACAAGATCGACGCGCTCGGGCTCGCCGCGTGGCTTCGACACGCGTACATCACGCACCGCTACGGCATCGCCAACCGCAAGCCGTCGGTGCGCGTGTTCGAGCTGATGCTGCGCCGCGAGCGCTGCGGCCCCGAGGAGCTGGTGTACGTCGGGGACGATCCGAGCAAGGACTTCCTTGGGCTCCGGCCCCTCGGCGTGCGCACCATCCGTGTCCGCACCGGTCGCCACGCCGAGACCGCCGCTCCGGCGAGCGATGACGCCGAGTACACGATCTCGAGCCTCGCCGGCGTGCCCGATCTGGTGACGTCGATGGAGCAGGGCTCAGACCCCGCACCGGGACCCGTCGCGCGACAGCGCTGAGGTCAAGTCGGCCGGCCCGAGCTCTCCGGTCGTGGACTCGGTCCCGGTCGCGACGGCAATCGAGGATGTGCTAGAAGAAGCATCCTTTGCCGTCCCAAGCCGTCTGCATCTCACCGTCAGCCATCGCCCACCGGATGAGGAAACATCGTGAGCCGTGATCCAGCGGAGGCGCCGTCCTCGACCGATCGCGGCGACTATGACTACGTTCCCCTCCGGCGGGCGGACATCGAGGCGCTGCGGAGGTTCCGCAATGCGCAGGTCGACGTTCTGCGCCAGGCCGGGCCGATCTCCAGCGCGCAGCAGGAGCGCTGGTACGACAGCGTTGTCATCGCAGCCCAGCGGGAGGCACAGCCGGTGATGATGCTCGTGTCGATCCTCGCCGAGCCCGATCGCTTCGTCGGCTACGGCGGGCTGACGAACATCGACTGGGAATCTCGCCGCGCAGAGGTTTCCTTTCTCGTCGACCCCGTGCGCGCCGGCGAGCCCGGCGTCTACCGCCGCGACATGAGCTCGTTCCTCGACTTCCTGAAGCGCTGGGCGTTCGCTGAGATCGGCCTGAACCGGCTGTTCACCGAGACCTACGCGTTCCGTGAGGCCCACATCGAGATCCTCGAGAGCGCGGGGTTCTCGCTCGAGGGACGTCTGCGTCAACACGTGCTCGTCGGTGACGAGCTGACCGACAGCATCATGCATGGGCTGCTGGCGAGCGACGAGCGGGCAGCGTGAGCGGGGGCGACTATCGCGACCGGCACGTCCTCGTCACCGGTGGTGCGGGTGTGATCGGGCGCGAGCTGCTGGAGAGGCTGTGCGCGGGCGGGGCGCACGTTCTGTGCTGCGATCTCAAGCCGCCTCCCACCTGGCTGGACTCGAGGGTCGCCTACCTCGAGGGTGACGCCAACGAGCTGACCGCCGCGCAGGTCGCGGACTTCTCCCCGGAGTACTGCTTCCACCTCGCGGCGACCTTCGAGCGCACTACCGAGAGCGAGGACTTCTGGGCTGAGAACTTCCATCACAACGTGCGCCTCAGCCATCACATCGCAACGCTCGCACGAGGCGTCCCGGCGATGCGACGGGTCATCTTTGCGTCGAGCTACCTGACCTACGATCCGGCGCTTTACCTGTTCGCCGATGCCCAGAGCTCACCGACGCCGCTGTCGGAGGCGGCAGCGCTGCGACCCCGCAACCTCTGCGGCGGCGCGAAGCTGATGCACGAGGAGGAACTCGAGTTCCTCGCGCTGTTCCCCGCCACCCCGTTCACGTCGGTCTCGGCGCGGATCTTTCGCGCATACGGGCGCGGCTCGAACGACATCGTCTCGCGCTGGGTGAGGTCGTTGGTCGCGGAGCCGAGCGCGCCGTTGTCGGCATATCGCGTGGAGGGGCTGTTCGACTACGTCTACGCGGGGGACGTGGCCGACGGCCTGATCAGACTCGGTCTGAGCAACCTCATCGGGCCGGTCAACCTCGCCAGCGGCAGCGCGCGGAGGGTCTCAGAGCTGCTTGAGCTCCTGTCGAGCCGGTTCCCTGCGATGAGCTGGACCGAGGAGCCGTCGGAGATCGCGTTCGAGGCGCACGAGGCCGAGCTCTCACGCCTGCAGGAGGCCACCGGGTGGCGCCCGAGGACGAGCCTCGAGCAGGGGGTCGACCGCCTGATCGAGCACGAGCGTGAGGCGCTGGGGCGATGACCTCCTATCCGCACGACTGCAGCGGAGCGGTCGCCCGATGAGCAGCTTCGACGCGAGCTTCGAGATCGAGGGCAGGCCGGTCGGGGCCGGGCACCCCTGCTACGTGATCGCTGAGGCCGGCTCGAACCACAACCGCGACCTCGGCATCGCGCGCGAGCTGATCGACGTCGCCGCCGAGGCCGGCGCGGATGCCGTCAAGTTTCAGACCTACACCGGAGCCGGGCTGTATTCGTCGAAGGCGCCGCGCTTCAGCAACATGCCCGACGAGCGCTCGCCGCGCGAGCTGATCGACGACATCGCGCTGCCGCGCGAGTGGCAGCAGGAGCTGATGGACCACGCGCGAGGTCGCGCCATCCACTTCTTCTCGACGCCGTTCGACAACGACGCCGTCGACTCGCTCGTCAGCCTCGGCGTGGGAGCGCTGAAGATCGCCTCGTTCGAGCTCGTCGACCTGCAGCTGATCGGCAAGGCCGCGGCGGCCGGGGTTCCGTTGATCCTGTCCACCGGCATGGCGACATACGGAGAGATCGAGGATGCGCTCGGCGCCGCCGCCGAGACCGGGAACCGATCGGTCGCGCTGCTGCGCTGCGCCTCGCTGTATCCGGCGCCGCCCGAGATCCTCAACCTGCGCTCGATGGCAACGATGCGGGCAGCCTTCGGCGTGCCGATCGGGCTCTCCGATCACACCGAAGGAATCACGATGGCGGCGGCGGCCGGGGCGCTTGAAGCCAGCCTGTATGAGAAGCACTTCACGCTCAGCCGCTCGATGGAGGGACCCGACCACTCCTTTGCGTTGGAGCCTGATGAGCTGCGCGCGGCCGTGTCGGCGATCCGCGCCGTCGAGGCGGCGCTCGGCAACGGGCGGCTTGAAGGCCCGAGCGATGCGGAGTCCGTCGAGTCGTTCGTGCTCGCCCGCCGCTCGCTCGTCGCGACCCGTGCGATTCCGGCCGGCGCGCTGATCACCGCCGACATGCTCGTCGCCAAGCGGCCCGGCTACGGCATCGCGCCGAAGCACCTGCAGCTCGTCGTCGGGCGGCGAGCGGCGGTCGACATCGACTACGACGACGTCGTCACCTGGGAGATGGTGTGAGCGCAGGGGAGCCACCCGCCGCGCCGCGCCGTGGTCAACCGGATGTGAGCCGTGCGAAGCCGCTGTGCGCGACGGGGCCCTTGAGCTCGTCGATCACGCGCTCGGCCCGGATGGCGTCCGCGACCCGCCGGAACGCATCCTCCACCACATCGGCGTAGCGATCGAGGATCGCCGTCGTGTGCGCGCACGTCGCGTAGAAATTGCCGTTGTCGAGGTAGCCGCGTTCGAGCATCAGCTGGCAGTAGAGGGTTCTCACCGCCTGCGGCTGGGCGTGGGAGAAGGCCAGGTGTGAGAACGGGGGCATATCCGGATGCCCGACCTCCACGGCGAGCCCGGCCGCCTCTGCGGCGTCGCGCCAGATGGCCTGCACGCGGCGCCCCGCGTCGATCAGACGCTGCGGTCCTCCGATCGCGGCGAACTTGCGCAGCGTCGCCAATGCGGCGGTGGGACCGATGCGCTCGGTCCAGTAGGTGCTGCTGATGAACGTCGTCTGCGCCGCTTCCATGATCTCGGCCGTGCCGATCACCGCGCCGATCGCGAAGCCGTTGCCGATCCCCTTGGCGAAAACGGCTAGGTCCGGCTCGACCGAATAGAGCAGATGGACACCGCCGGCGGTCAGCCGCAGCGCGGAGCTGACCTCATCGAACACGAGCACCGCGCCGATCTCATCGGCGACTTCGCGCGCCCCCTCGAGGAAGCCCGGCTTCGGCCGCTCACCGCGCTGGGGCTCACAGACGATCGCGGCGAGTCGGCCGGCGTGCTCCTGCGCAATCGCGCGCAGGCCGTCGATGTCGTTGTGCCTGAAGGTGACCGTGGTGCCGGCAAGCTCCGCCGGAACACCACCGGGGTCGAGCCCCGGCAGCAGCAGGCCCTCCTCGCCGAGCGCGTCGACCTGCGACTGGTTGGCCGAGAGATACCAGTCCGACCACCCGTGGTACCCGCACACCGCGACGACCGAGCGTCGCGAATGGGCCCTCGCGATGCGCACCGCGATCGCCATCGACTCACCGCCCGAGCGAGCAAAGCGGCACATATCGGCCCACGGATGCAGCTGGCAGAGCAGCTCGGCGAGCTCGACTTCCTCGGCGCAGTTGAGCGTGGCCATGCTGCCATCGCTCACCGCCGCGACGACGGCAGCGTCGACGTCGTCGTCGGCATAGCCCAGCGGACAGGAGCCGACGGCGCTCGAGGTCATATCGGTGTACTCGACGCCGTCGAGATCCCACACGAGCGCTCCCTTCGCCCGTCGGTAGTACGCCGGCCACTGCTCTGGCAGGAACATCTCGGGCCGCTTGGAGAGCAGTTGGGTCCCGCCCGGGATCAGCCGCTTGGCCCGCTCGTAGAGCCGCTGTCCGGTGCCCGCCGCGGCCACCGCGTCAGTGGGATGTGAGGGCATGTCCACCTCCGGCGTTGCGGGCGATCCCGGCGTTGAGGGCGCTCAGCCCCGGTTCCGCGGCGAGGATCTCGAGGATCTCGCTCATCGAGCCGGAGGCCTGCTCGCCCCGCAGTCGTTCGACGACGGCCGCGAGGAAGCTCAGATCGCGCAGCTCATCGAGCGTCCAGCGGTGCTCGCTCAGGTCCGCCTCGCAGAGCACCGACACCGACGGGAACCGCTGCGGATGCTCGCGGACGAACGCGGTCACGTGCTCGCGATCGTACGCGGCGGCGGCCTCGCGGCCGCTGATCTCGAGCGCCTCGCGGCTGATCACCTCGGTGTCGAGCCCGTCGGGGAAGGTCGGCGGCTGCGTGTTGCTCGCGTAGGCGCACGGCTGCGCGTCGAGGAACGCCTTCACCACATCACCGCTCGCGGCCGGGTCGAGCAGCGGGCAGTCCGCGGTGATGCGCACGATGGCATCGCCGTCGTAGGCTCGGGCGCACTCCAGATATCGCGCCAGCACATCCTCCTCGCTCCCCCGAAACACGGGGAAGCCGTGAGCTTCACACCAGCGGGCCAGGACGTCGTCGGTGACTGCGGTCGTCGTGGCGACGACGACCTCGTTCACGCCCGGGATGAGGCTCGCCCGCTCGTAGACCCACTGGATCACCGGCTGATCGACAAGCGTCATCAACACCTTGCCCGGCAGCCGCGAGGATCCCATGCGGGCTTGGATCACGACCAGGATGTTCATCGCGGCCGTGGCGCAGGCCATCGTGCCGGGTTGACGAGCAACGGATCGTCGTCGGGCCAAACGGCATCCCAGTCCTCATACAGCTGCGGGTCCGGAGGCGCTTGGGCGATCAGCCGGCAGTTGTCGGCGACCTGCGCGGGTGTCTCTGAGCCGATCACGAGCAGCGCGTTGGGAGCATGGTGGCGAGCATAGCCAACAGCAAATCCGCGCCGGTCGGCCATGTGCTCGGCACAGAATGCATCGAGCCGCTCGATCGCGGCGGCCGCGGGCGGCAGTCGGCGCGCGGCCTCGGCCGGCTCGAGCAGCATCAGGCCCTGGAGAAAGACACTCCGTATGAACATCATCTTGCCGGCGGCCTCTGCATGCGCGAGCAGGCCGGCGCGCCGCATTCGCCGGTCGAACGCGTTCGCGGGCATCTGGATGATCTCCATGTCACGCATCTCGAGCGCCTTGCGCATGCCCTCCTCGGAGGCCACCGAGACGCCCAGGTGGGTGATCCGGCCCCGCTCCCTCCAATCCCGCAGGGTCTCGCCAAGCTGGCCCTCCCAGCGGTCGAGCAGCGCCTCGGCGTGGAGGAGCATGCCCCAGATCGGCTGCGCGCCCAGCCGAGTCCAGGAGCCCTCCAGGGAAGCTCCGAGCTCGGCGGCATCGCCGACATTTACGGCCGGCGCCAGCTTGGTGATGACCCTGACATCCGCAGTGCCCGCCACGGGGCTGTCGCGCAGGAAGCGGCCGACGATCTCCTCCGCGCGGCCGTATGCCTGCGCGGTATCCACGTAGCGGATGCCGAGGCGCAACGCCAGCTCGAGGACGGCATCGGCGGTCTCCGCGTCGGGCTGGCCGGTGCGGTTGGCGATGCCGTATGGCTGCCCGAGCTGGGCGGTCCCCAGGGCCAGCGTGTCGGCCGGCGAAGCCATCCGCTCAGCTGCCGCTCGCCGCTGCATCCAGCGCCGGAGCACGCACACCCGACCGCCGGCGCGCGAACGGTGCGAAAGCCCGGCGCATGACGATCGCGGTGATCGGCGGCTGGGTGTGGAAGCCACCGACCCGTACCAGCTCGCCGCCGAACTGCGCCTTGTAGCGGTTGATCGTGCGCTCCTTCTGCGAGGACTCGCGGGCGTCGAAGCGGCCGAGCTCGAAGTGGCGCACGCCGAGCTGCCGGCACGCCTGAATCGCGGCGTGCAGGCACAGCGGGTTGGCTCGGGCGCGCAGTCCGGACTCGCTGCTCGCGCCGGCCCAGTAGAGAGCCCGGTCGGCGCCCAGATGACAGTTGACCGCAGCCAGCGGTGTGCCGTCGACGTCTCGGGCAAAGACCATCATGTCGCGCCCGCCGCCGTCCAGGATCGAGCGCGCGAGCCCGTTCAGGTACGGCGCCCGGTGCGGCGTCATCCCGGTTCGCCGCCAGGACTCGGTATGCAGCGGCATGAACTCGTCGTAGACCGCCCGCAGCTCCGCGTCGCTCGAGGGAAGCGAGCAGGTCACGTGCACTCGATTTCTGATCGCCTGACGGATCTGGCTGCGCAGCTCCGCCTCGTAGGGATCCAGCCCGTGCGCGAGCAGCAACTCGTTGCCGAGCGCGGGCACGCCGTCGCCGTCGAGCGGCTCGAGCTCGAGCACTCGCGAGTACAGCGAGGGGCCGCTGAGCCGATGCTCATCGAGGAGGTAGGCCAAGGTCGTCGTACGCGCGCGGTCGTCGTAGGCCTGGGCCTGCGCCGACTGCAGCACCTGAAATCCCGACCGCTGGTTCGCGCCCAGCAGCGCAACGAGCGCAGCCACCCCGCGACGCAGGGATCCGTCGTTTGCGCCGGCCGGGAACATCGCGCCGGAGTAGCCGGTGGTGATGCGCGAATCGCCGAGCGGGTGCAGCGGCAGGCCCAGCACCGGATTGCCGTCACGCACCAGCCAGAGCAGATCGGCGCGACCGTTCTGCCTGCGAGCGAAATCGATGTAGCTGGAGGTGTTGTACAGGCACCGCTCGGGCGATGAGGATATCCACGACTCGGCCCGCGCGCGATCTGCGGGATCGCTCAGCCAGCGCCCCTGATAGCCCGCCGGCAAGGTCAATCGCACGCCGCCGGGTGATGCCGGCCGCACTTCGAGGCGGCTCACGGTGCGAGCGCTCGTCAGCCGTGATGCAGGCTCGGAGGCCCGCCGGCGTAGCGCATGATCACGTAGGGCTTGCCGTTGCCCGTGAGAAGCGGATCGAGGCCGATGCGCGCGTGCGGGATCTCGGGGTGGCGCAGCGGCCACTGCGCCAGCTCCTCGGCCGGCACGCACACTCGCGCGAGCGCTCGCGGGGCGAGGCTCACGTGCTGCTCGTACAGCGTCGTCGATGTATCCCCGGAGTACACCCCCACGACAGTCGACCGCGGCTCGGGGCTGTGGTTGATGCACACCACCTGCAGATCGGACAGGCGCTCGACCTCCAACAACCGCCAACTGTGCCAGCGCTCGCCGGCTGGCACGTGCCGCGTCATCGCCCACTGCAGCAGCCGCGACGTGCCATGCACCTCGCCGCCCCGCGTCTCGATCGAGTGGACATACATGTAGTTCTCGGTGTCGTCGTAGTAGGCCATCCAGAAGGGCGTCTTGATCTCCGCCTCCTCGGCGCTGGGAAGCTCGTGGAACTGCGCGCGTACACCGGCGGGCGGCTCGAGGTCGATCGCAACGGTCCCCTCGGCGGCGCCGGAGCCGATCTCGGCGAGCAGCTCGGAGACCTCGAGGAACAGCGAGCCGAAGGGCGGGATCTCCCGGCGGACATCGCCCTGGGGTCGCCCCGCATCGTCGTGGACGACGATGCGGGCGACAGCGGACTCCCGTATCTGCGGCCAGAACGTCGAGTAGAAGTTCTGCAGATGGATGCGGCTGTGCAGGCCCTCCGACTCGATGAAGTAGTGCGTGTATGCAACTCGGGGCGCGCGACCGGTGCGCGCGCCCCGACGCCGCACATCGTCGGCCACGCGACCGCGAACGTCCGCGACAACGCTCATGCGTGCGCCTTCGGCGTGACGATCGCGCTCGACGGCTCCGCGAAGAACTCCTGCTCGAGGCGCTCGTTTGCGCGCAGACGGGCATCGCCCCCCCAGGTGCTGAGATAGAAGACCGGGGGAAGCGTGTGGTCACAGGCGATCGCCCCGGTTGCCCGGTTGCGCGTCAACGAGATCGGGACGAGCGTTCCGTTCTTGGAATATCCGAGGAACATGCCGACGCCGCCGCATGCGCGGTACTCCTCCAGCATCCCTGCCTGCTCGAGAACCTCGGTGGCGCTGACCAGACGGAACGAGAACGGCGGCACCTCGATCGCCGAGCGCGCAAACCGCTCGCCGTTCGCGCCGAGTATCCAGAAGTCCATACGCACCGTGTTCGCGTAGTCCGCGCGCGTCGACAGGTTCATCAGCGAGAACAGCGTGTCGACCGGCTCGGTGACGATCACCTTCGGCGCCTGGCAGACGGTCGAGCGCGTCGATGACATGCGGGGATCGTTGAGCGGACCGGTCTGATAGGCGACACCGGTGACCACGCCCTTCGGACGCTGGTGATACTCGATGAAGTCGTCAGAGGCCCGCCCATGCGCCATCATCTCAGCGGCGGGGATGTCGACGCTGCTCTCGCCCGCCCACTTGGTGGGGACGACGTGCAGCATGATCACAAGAGGGCCGTCCGCGGGCGCGTCGGGAATCGCCTCGAGTGCCTCGTCGATGTCGAGCTTGATCAGCTCGCCGGGGGCCAGGGTGGCGATCTCCGGCGAGGAGCCGATTGTCCCGCCGGCGTTGTCGAACGCCGTCATCGAGACCGTCATATCGGTCGCAAAGGGCCCGTCCGCAGCGACCCCGTTGTTGACGGTCACGCGCGTCCCATAGCCGAGCTCGCGCAGCAACGGGAAAGTACACGGCCTGAAGAACCGAGGATCGAAGCCGGGAATGACGGTGGGGGGAGGCAAGATTCCGGTGCGGACACCGAGCGCCGTCGGCTACCCGCGGAAACCCATACTAACCGAGTCCAGACACCAGGAGATGGCGTCTGCGAAGAACTCCGCGGTCGCGTAGTCGCTGGTGTGCCCGCCGGTCGGATGGAAGTCGGTGCGGACCCGCCCGCCCCTCTTCTCCCAGGTCGATACGAGCGGAAGCACCTGCTCCTCGTGTACGCCGTGGTCGTCCTGCATCGACTGGATGACGAGGCTCGGCAGGACGGGCGCACTGGCGGCGAGCTCGGCGACCTCGCGCGTCACGCGCCGCAGATCCGGGGCGTCAACGTCTTCGCGGCCAAGCATCGCCGAGACATGGCGCAACCGTCCCTGGGTCAGCGCCGAGACGTCGAGATCGATGTGCGGGCTGACGGCCACCGTGCCGGCGTAGCCGTGGCGAAGGGCGAAGCGCAACGCGGCCGTGGCGCCCATCGACGAGCCCAGCGTGACGGTCTGTGCCGCGTCGATTCCGAGCTCGTCGGCCACCTGGCGTTCGATCTGCTCGATCGCCCGCTCGACGAAGAAGTCGCCGCTCTCGCCCTTGTAGTAGGTGCCGTTGGAATCGGCCCCGAAGGTGTCGCAGAGGAACAGGAAGTGATGCTCGGCGAGGGGCCAGAACATACGCAGGCGGTGGAACCACCCTTGGAAGTGGGCCCGGTTCTCGCGACGATCGCCCCACTCGCCGAAGAACGCCGAATAGTGGATGCACAGGCTCGACCCGCTCCCCGGCAGCAGCACATAGGGGTAGGTGCGCCCCTCGACGACGACCTTGCGACCGAACGAGCCGAGTACCCCCTCCCGGTCGAAGGGGGCGGCGCGGTCGGCGACGGTGAGCGCCCCCGAACGGGGCAGATCGAGCAGCTCGGCGTCGCGCCGATCACGGCGATGCCACCAGGCATCGACACGGTTCAGCGCGAGCTGCGCGGCGGTGGCGATCTTGCTCACGACCGTCCCTGCAGCCGCTCGATGATCAGGTCAGCGCGACCGACGGCCAGCGGCACGCCGGGCGCGGGGAGCTCCCAGTGATGCACGAACTCGCCGTCCACGCTCGCCAGCCATCGCTCGACGGCCGCCGTCGTCAGGGACAGCGTGTAGCCGGGCGGCAGCGGCGGGAGCACGAAGCTCTGCGCAGGTGAGCGGCGCTTCAACAGCACCTCCAGCGTGCGGCGGGCCTTCCAGCGACGAGTGAGGGGCACCGCCGTCGTTCCCGGCGTCATCACCCAGCGCACCGCAGCGGTCAGGCGGGCGAGCGGTCCCCGCGGAGCGGGCTCGGGCGCGGTCCAGTCCCCATGCAGATCGCCGAGCGGGACGTTGCCGATCAGCGCCCGCCCCGCCGGAGCGAGCAGGTCGAAGGCGCGCTGCAGCAGGCACACGGCCTCAGACTCCGAGCGGGCATAGTGAAAGGCGGCGTACATCAGCACGCGCTCGAATCGCCCGAGTGAATCGAGCTCGTCGCCGGCGGCGCTCAACACGTCCATGCACAGCACGCGCGAGCGGTCCTCGAGCCCGGCTGCACGCAGACGCTCGCGGGCGGTCTCGACTGCTTGTGGGGCGAAGTCCAGGCCGACATATCGCGCGGCGCGGCGCGCGACCGGCACGCCCAGCAACGCGATGCCGCAGCCGATCTCGACGACACCCGTCCGCGCGCCAAGCTGCAGCTTGCGGAGCACGTCGCGCTCCATCGCGCGCAGTTCTCGCGGCGAGGTCGCCGGGGGGCGAGCGCTCGCCTCGACCACGCTGTCGCTGCGAGCGACCGCGTCATGGACATCGCGAACCAGGTTCTCGCTCATGCGGGCACCTCCCGTGGCGCACGGCCGAGCGCCTGTCGCACCGTGTCGAGGAGCGCACGGCGATGCTCGCCGCGCACCCCGACGAGCAGGAACGTGCCCAGCGATATCGCAGCCGACACCGCGCTCACGGCGATCGCGAGCGGCAGCGAGTGCGTGCTGCCGATGAGCACGAGCAGCGGCAGGGAAACGGCCAGCTGCGTGACGAGGCCGAAGAGGTTGGGACCGACGACACGGCGGATCCACATGCCGGGCGAGGTGTCGAACGTCTTCATGTAGAAGCCCATCATCAGCGGCCATGCGAGGCCGTTCGCGACGAGCGTGCCGACGATCACGCCGGAGTAGCCGAGCGGGCTCACCAACAGGATCGACAGCACGAGATTGAGCGCGGTCGCGAAGCCGCTGACGATCAGGGGAAAGCGGATCTTCCCCACACCGAAGAGCATCGTCGAGCCGACGTTGCCGGTCACCTGCATAGCCTCGTAGGCGAGGAACAGGCGGGCTCCCTCGACGGCGGGAGCGGCTTCGGGGCCGATCCAGGAGACGAGCAGCGGCTTTGCGAATATGAAGCTCGCCACAACCACCGGAAGCGCGGCAGCGGTTGCGTAGCAGGAGCCACGCACGAACATGTCGCGCAGCACGGCGGCGTTGCGGCGGGCGAAGGCCGCCGCCGGGACGATCGCCGCGACGGAGGTCGAGGCGATCGTCGCGGCGGCGAGGTTGAGCTTGTTGGCGATTTCGTAGATCGCGACGGAGCTCGGGCCGAGCGCGACGCCCACGATCACCTTGTCCATCTGGCGATAGATCGTGCCGACGAAGCGCAGCGTCAGGACCCCGCCGCCGAAGCGGACGAGCCGGCGCACCTCGACGCGCCGGACGTGCCCCGGCCCGGCGCTCAGACCCGGCACGGCCCGGTGCGCGAGGAGCCAGTAGACGACGAGGATGCACACGGCGGTCGCCAGCCAGGCGGCCCCGAGTGCCGCGATCCCCCAGCCCTCGAGCAGCACGAACACGAACAGCGCCGCGAGCAGCAGCGTGCGGGCGAGTTCGACGGTCTGGAAGTGGACGATCCTCTGCGTGCCCTCGAGCACGGCGACGAAGGCCCGCGACGGCAGTTCGAAGGCGAGCGAGGCCCCGACCAGCGCAAAGCACAGCGTGGCGGCGTCGTGCAGCTGATGAGGGACACCGAAGAGGGACACGAGCGGACGCGCAAGCAGGATCGCCACCGGCGTCAGCACGGCCGCGACCGCGCACAGGATCAGCAGCGTGCTCGAGACGGTGCGGTTGAGCGTCTCGAGATCCTCCTCGGCCGTCGCTTCGGCCACGAAGCGGACCGTGGCACCCTCGACGCCGAGGTCTGCCAGCGAGCCGTATCCGCCTGAGAACGCAAGGGTCAGCGAGAGCGTCCACACGCCGTAGGCGGTCAGGCCGAGGCGCGCGATCATGAACGGCGTCAGGAAGAGACCGACGAGGATGCCGATCACGTTGCCGACGCCGCTGGCCAACGTGTTGCGTACGAGCTTGGCAGCAGCGGCGGCGGTGCTCACGGGGCCACGATACATCGGGCTCGAGCGCTGCAGGCAGGCGTCCACCTAGAATGGCGCCGACGTGCCCCGGACCTTCCCGCGCCCACGCCCGCGAGCGACGCCGCGCGGCGCAGACCGACGGCCGTGGCATCTGACGGTACCTGCCGGGTACACGGTGAGCACGTTGAGTGACGCCGACAGTCGCGACTCGGTGACTCGCTGGCTGATCCGCTCGCCCGACCACACGCTCTATCACCTCGCGCCGTACATCGACTTCACCAGCGCTCAGAATCGCGGCGCCGACGTGTTCCTCGTCTCGCGCGACGGCAACGAGCTGTTCGCCCTGCCGGTGCACTCGTGGACCGGCATGGGCGTGGACAGCGGATACAGCGGGGTCGTCTTTCCGGACACGCGGAGCGAGCGGACGCTGCGTCGCTCGGTGGCCGCGCTCGCCGAGGTGCTCGCCGCAAACGGCCATCTCCAGTTCCACTGTCTGCAGTCCGCCCAGGCGCCCGCCTACGAGGACCTCGCTCGGATGACCCTTCTGCAGCGGCTGATCGAGGGCGAGGAGCTGATACTCGAGCCGGTCTACGGACGCCTGTCCGCGTTCGAGCAGATGCCCTGCGCAGGCGAGGTTCCCACCGGCCCGGGCCGCCATCCGCACGCCGTGAGCCTCGACAGCGCCTGGCTCACCGCGGACGCACTGCGTGGATACGACCCCGACACGCGCAACCAGATCCGCCAGGCGATCCGGCGCGGGCTCACTGTCGAGTACGTGCGCACCGCCGACCCGTCGGCGCGGGCAGACGCCTACGCCCGCTTCCAGCCTGTGCACGAGGAGTCCTGGAAGCGCACCGGCCTGATCGCGAAGACGCCGCAGTACTGGCTGAGCCTCAGCGAGTCGATCGCGGCCGGCGGCGGCGAGGATCTGGTGGTGCTCGCCCTCGGTGACGACGGCGAGCCGCTCGCAGGCGTGACGTGTCACGTGTACCAGGGCCGCGCCATCTACTGGAGCGGCTGCAGCTCCGCCGAGGGCCTGCGCGCGCGGGCGAATCCGCTGTGCCTGCACGGCGCGATCGCCGCCTGCCGCCAGATCGGCGCGCAGAAATTCGAGGTCGGGCGCTTCCACGCCGCGGAGAGCTCGCAGAAGACACGAGCAATCGACGACTACAAGGCCCAGTTCGGCGGGGAGCTCGTGCGCATCACGTCGTTCGCGACGGCTCCCGGCCTGGCGCTGCGCGCACGTACCGCGCGAGCGAACGCCACATTCGCGGCACGGCGGCGGCTGGCGGTCGCGATCGCTCGTGCCCGAGCGCGGTCCCGGTGACCTTCCAGCGCGACCTCGCACGGCTCGGCGGCCGCCTGCTGGGCCGCCGGCAGATCAACCAGCTCGTGCGATTCGAGCCCGTGCTGGAGCTCATCGCCGGCACTGGCCGTGGCGGTGGCAGACTGCTCGATGTCGGCAGCGGCTCGCAGGGGATCGCCAAGCTGCTCGCACCGGGATGGCGCGTGACCGCCTGTGACGCCGACTTCGAGGACTACGGCGCTGTGGCCCGCCCGGCGGCGAGCACGGCCCAGCAGGTCCTCGGAGACGTGCGCGCGCTTCCCTTCGCCGATCGGTCGTTCGATGTCGCGGTCGCCATCGACCTGCTCGAGCACGTACGCTCCGAGGACCGGGGCCGGGCGATCAGCGAGATCTGCCGTGTCGCCCGCGTTCGCGCGGTGATCGCATGCCCGGCCGGAGCACCTGCGCTCGCCGCCGATCGCGACCTGGCTCTTCGTCTGCAGGCCCGGGGGCGGGCTGTGCCCGGCTGGCTCGAGGAGCATCTCGAGAACGG
Source organism: uncultured Solirubrobacteraceae bacterium (assembly GCA_963822245.1). Taxonomy (GTDB): domain Bacteria; phylum Actinomycetota; class Thermoleophilia; order Solirubrobacterales; family Solirubrobacteraceae; genus Palsa-744. Next base: position 1,084,526 of record CAWGGR010000001.1, on the reverse strand, counting down.
CTTCCCGGAGATCGAGGAGCTTGCCGGTGCGGCCGAGAGGTTCGGCGCCGTCAGCGTGCGCGGCAACGAGAGCGTCACGGCCCACGTGCGCCTCACGGCCGCCGAGCTCAGTCCGCTTCCGGCCGTCGCGCTGCGCATCGCCTGTCAGCCGCTCGCGTACCTGCTGGCGGGCCGTCGCCGGCGCGGGCGTCTCCTCGCGGCCCGCGTCCTGCGCTGGATCAGGGGCAACGACCGCCCGCCGAGCTACCGCGCTGTGGTCGTGGTCGACATCGCCGCCGACCCCGCCGCGGTCGAGGACTGACAGGCGCAGTCACGTCGAACGTGCGGGATGTCGCCGTCTTGGACGCCACAGAACTGCCTGCAGCGCCATTTCGAGGCGCGCCGGCAGCGGCCGCCGCCCCCACCACCAGCGATAGACGAGGCGCCCGGCGGCGCCGAGCTCCGACTCTGCGGCGAGCCGCCGTCGCCCGTCGCGCCGATACAGCTCTGCATGCTTGCGGCGCAGCTGGCGGAAGATGGCGCGGTAGTTCGATCTGGCGCCGAGGAACATCGTTGACCCGTGGCGGCGGTACATGAGCGTGACCCCATCGATCCCGCGACCGCGCCAGCCGTGTTCGAGTGCGTGCAGCCAGAACTCCCAGTCCTCGTAGCCCTTGAAATTGGGGTCATAGCCGCCGACGTCCTCGAACAGCTCGCGGCGCATCAGCGCCATGTAGCCGATGTTGTGCCGGAACAGCAGGCGGTAGGGGTCATACGGCGGCAGCTTGACGACCCCTTCCCATTCCCCGAAGAAGCACATCGGCCCATAGCTGAACCCGAGCGCGGCGTCGGCCGCGAGCGGCTCGCGCAGCCGCGTGAGCGCATCGGCGACGAGCCTGTCGTCGGCGTCGAGGGGCAGGGCATACGGCGTCCGTGCGCGTCGCAACCCGGTATTCCTCGCGTCGGAGAGGCCACCGTTGGCCTGATGCACGACCTCGACCTGCGGCGGCAGCCGCTCGAGCTGCGCGAGCGTGTGCGCGTCGGTGGAGCCGTCATCGACGACGATCACACGCGGCTCGCCGCCATCCTGCTCGAGTGCGCTGGCGACGCTTTCAGCCAGGAAGACGCCGTAGTTGAAGCAGGTGATGACGACCGTGACGTCGTCGTTCATGAATGGGCGCGTAGCTCGGCTGCGTCGTTGGCGCGCCCGGTGCGAAGCAGCGCCAGCCACTCCGGCCACATACGCGGGTTGCTGAGCGCCACGCGAAGCAGCAGGGGCAGGCTGCCGAGCGCACGCGGAACCGATCTCCGGCCCTCATCCCCGGCGAAGCGCAGGAGGGCGATCTGCTCCATTGCGCGGTTGTAGCGAATCGCCTGCCGCGCGATTCGCCGCTGCCCGGCATCGAGGCGACCGCGGCGCAGGGCCAACTCGTAGGCGCGCCGGTTGTTCACACCCTGGCTGGCGATGTTCGAGGAGACCGTGCCGGGCGTGCGACGGTAGACCGCGAGGACCTCGTCGTTGAGAACCGCCCTGTAGCCCGCCTCGAGGATCTTGATCCAGAGCCCGAAGTCCTCGGTGCCGAACAGCTCGTGGTCGAACCAGCCGACTGCCTCACCCACCGGGGTCGGCACCAGGCATGCGCCGTAGATCGGGTTCCGCCGCAGGACACGCTCGAGCGTGATCGGCTCGTGGCGGTCGGGGACACGATCGAGATGCGTGTGGGGCGCGTACTCCTCGCCGATCAGGATCCGCGCGTCACACGCGACCAGGCCGACGTCGGGGCCGGCCTCGCGTGAGGCCGCCTGATAGCTCGCCAGCTGGCACTCCAGATAGCGCGGCAACAGCAGATCGTCGGCATCGAGGAACATCGCGAACTCGCCGGTCGCGTGGCTGAGCGCGAGGTTGCGCGCGACCGCTGGCCCGCCCGCCTGATCGCGATGGAAGCTGCGCACGCCCGCGCCCATAGCCTGCAGCAGCTCCCACGTGTCGTCGCTCGAACCGTCGTCGGCCACGACGACCTCCCAGTCGCCGTACGTCTGCGCGCGCACCGAGGCGATCGTCTGCTCGATGAACGGAGCCGCGTTGTGGGCCGGGATGATCACGCTGACGCGGGGCATCGCGCGATTCTCTCAGGCGCCGCGCCCGGCGCCCGGCGCCCCGCCGAACGCGGCGACGTCCGCGAGCAGGTCGCTCGCGATGCGCGTGAACACGCGCGAGGCGCGGTACTGCTCGGCCTTCAGCCGCCCGCGGATGCGGATCCGCTGGTGCATCTCGGGAAAGCGCGCGAGCCGCCCGAGTACCCAGGCGAGGCCCTCGGCGGAGTCGAAGTGGAGATAGTCGATGTCGCGCTCGAGGCCGTGCGCCGGGGTGAGGCTCGAGCTCAGCAGGAGGTGCCCGGCGGCGAGGTGCAGCGGCACCTGCGGCCCGAAGCCACCACCGGGCTCGGCGGCGACGAACACGCCGACGTCGGCCTCCTCGAGCAGCTCGCGCAGCGGCTCGCCGCTGACGCCGTGGATCACCTCGAGCAGATCGTGGTGGTGCTTGGCGAGGACCAGCATCGTTTCGCGGTAGTGACTCCAGGCGCCGATCGTGAGCGCGCGTGGCGCGTGGCGCAGCGGGCGCACCTCGCCGAACAGCAGATCGCTGACCGGCGGCGGGATCGCGCGCCACAGCTCGCCGCCGCCGAGCGCCGTGCCGGTGAGCGCGGGATCGAACGAGAGCAGCCTGTCGAGGTCGCCGAGCGCGTGCGCCTCCTCGCCCGCGGGGAGCGCGCCGACGATCACGCCGAGCGTCACGCCGGTCGCGGTGCGCGCCGCCGCGACCGTCGCCGGCGCGGGGTCGAAGATCACGCTCACGTGCGGCTCGAGCGCCGCGAGCTCGCGCTCGAGGTCGATGCCCGCGCCGCTCGCGAGGCGGGTGGGGATGAGGCCGGGTGTCGCGGCGGGAGGCGCGCAGCCGTCGAGCCACTGCTGCGGGCCGAGGAAGGCGACGCGCAGCGCCTCTGCGGAGTGCCGCGGCGAGACGAGCTCGGCGCTGCGGGCGACTGGGCTGCTCATCGGCATCGCTACGATAGCGGCGCCCCTGGCGAGGTCCACCTGCGCATGTCTGACTGGCAAGAGCGAATCACCACCGAGACGGCGCCTGCGATCCGGGCCGAGCACGAGTTGCGCTACCGCACGGCGGCGCCGCTGATCCTCGCCGGCGGCCTGTGGGCGGACCTCGGCTGCGGCAACGGGCTCGCCGCGGCCGCCGCGCTCGGCGATCGCAGGCCCGCCCGGGCGGTGCTCGTCGACCTCGAGCCGCAGACCGTCGCAAGCGCCGCGCACACGCTCGGGATCGCCGCGGCGCGGACGCTGAGCGCGGATCTGACCGCGGCGGCCGACCTCGAGCGGATCGGCGCGGCGCTCGACGAGCTCGGCGGCGAGCCGGTCGTGACGTGCTTTGAGGTCGTCGAGCACCTCAGCAGCTTCCTCGCGCTGCTCGAGTGGGCGGGCGCGCTCGTGCGCGAGCGCGCGGCGACGTTCGTGATCAGCGTCCCCAACGACGCCTTCTGGTCGATCCAGAACCCGCACCACCTGACCTCCTGGTCTGCGGGGGCCTTCGAGGAGCTGCGCCGGCTGCTGCCTGCCGAGCAGACGCTGCTGCGCCAGGTCGCGCTGTCGGGCTCCGCGCTGACGAGCTGGGACGCCGAGGAGGAGCACCATCAGCTGAGCGTCGCGGTCGGCGGCGAGCGCACGATCGCGACCCACTTCCTCGCCGCCTTCGGCCCGCGCCACGCCGAGCTCGGCAGGAGCGCGCTCGCGGTACAGACGGAGATGACCGAGCAGCGCATGTGGGAGCGCCAGCGCGAGAACGACCTCGCGCTGATGCAGAAGCTCGCCGGCGAGCACGAGGCGGAGGTCGAAGGGCTCGAGCGCGAACTGCGTGAGAACACCGCGACGTTCGATCAGTGGCGAACGTACATCCACGAGCTCGAGGGAGAGCTCGGACGGCCGCTGTCGGGCAGCGCCGAGGCGATCGCCGCGGAGGCTCCCTCCCAACAGGACCCGGCGCGCCCCGCCGAGCCGGCCGAGCCGAACGCGTGAAGGTCGCCTTCCTCGTCAACGACCTGCAGCTGTCCGGCGGCGTCGGCGTGATCCTCCAGCACGCGCGCCAGCTGAGCACGATCGACGGCTGGGATGTGACGCTGGTGCTCGCCCGCGAGCAGGAGGGAGCGAGCTGGCACGGCTATGACCATCTGCCGCACCTGCATGTGCGCACGCGCGAGCAGGGCCTCGCCGAGCACTATGACGTGGCGGTCGCGACGTGGTGGGAGACGACGTTCACGCTGTTCGAGCTGTCGGCCGAGCGCCACGCGTACTTCGTGCAGAGCCTCGAGGACCGCTTCTACCGCTACGACGAGGCCGAGCGCCTCGGTGCCGCGCTGACGCTCGATCTGCCGGTCGCGTTCATCACCGAGGCCGGCTGGATCGCCGAGACGCTCGCAGGGCTGCGTCCCGACGCCGACTGCTACCTCGTGCGCAACGGCATCGACAAGGACGTGTTCGCGCCCGTCGAGCACGCGCCGATCAACACCGAGGACCCGCTGCGCGTGCTGATCGAGGGCTCGCCGGTCGCCTGGTTCAAGCACGTCCACGACGCGATCCACGCCTCCGCGGCGATGCGCGAGCCGCGCCACGTGACCGTCGTCTGCGGCGAGCGTGCAGCGCTCGGCGAGGTCGTCGCGGACGAGATCGTCGGGCCGCTCAGCCACCGTGAGATGGCCGAGCTGTATGCACGCACCGACGTCGTGCTGAAGCTGTCGAGCGTCGAGGGCATGTTCGGGCCGCCGCTGGAGGGCTTTCACCGCGGTGCGACCTGCGTCGTCACGCCGGTCACCGGCCACGAGGAGTACGTCGAGCACGGCTGGAACGGGCTGCTCACCGACTGGGACGATCTGCGCGGCACAGCGCGCCAGCTCGACCTGCTCGCGCGCGATCGCGAGCTGTTGGGGTTCCTGCGCACGAACGCGCTGGAGACCGCGCGCGCATGGCCCTCGTGGGAGCAGTCGAGCCAGTTCATGGCCGCCGCGCTGCTGAAGATCCGCCGCGAGCCCGCGCCGGCGGGCGCTGCCGCGAGCGCGCGCCTGCTCGCCGACCTGCGCGGCGGCATGGAGATCTACCACGGCCACCTCGGCGAGCGCGCGGACTTCGCGCGGCGCGCGATGCGCTTCGAGCGGCCGCTCGCGCGGTTGCGCGCGAGCGCGGCGATGCGCAGGCTGATGCGCGTGCGCCACTCCCGCATCGGGCGGCTGCTCGTGCGGCCGCTGCGCCCGCTCGCCACCCGCGCGAAGCGGATGCTGTCCTGATGGCCGGCCGCGTCTCGCGCGCGCTCGGCCCCCTGCGCACGGGCCGCCGCGACGCAGCGCCGGCGGCGCTCGCGCCGGCGCAGGTCGAGCTCGCGCGCACCGGCGCGGCGCCGCTCTCGGGCAGCCGCCCCGACCCCGGCGCCCCGCTGCGGATCGCCGTCGTGATCCCGTCCTTCCGCCGCGGCAGCGGCGGGCACGCGACGATCGTCAACCTGCTCACCGGGCTGCGCGGCCGCGGCCACTCCGTGTCGGCGTGGCTCGAGGACTGCGACGGGCGTCACGCGCGCGAGCCGACGGAGCTGACCAGGCGCAGCTTCGAGACGTTCTTCGCCGCCGACGGGATCGAGCTGCATACCGACTTCGGCGCCTGGGACGGCGCCGACGTGGTGCTCGCGACCGGTTGGCAGACGGTCGCGCGCGTGCTGCTGCTGGCTGGCGCCGGCGCGCGCGCGTATCTCGTCCAGGACCACGAGCCCGACTTCTACGGCGTCTCCGCCGAGTCGCTGTGGGCAGCGCAGACCTACCGCGAGCGACTGCACTGCATCGCCGCGAGCCCCTGGCTGGCGAGCCTGCTGCGCTCGCGCTACGGCGCGAGCGCGACGCACTTCGACCTCGCCGTCGACCACGCCGTCTACCGGCCGACGGGCGCAGAGCGCCGCGACGATCTCGTCGTCTTCTACGCGCGCGCGGTGACGCCGCGGCGGGCCGTGCCGCTGGGCCTGCTCGCGCTCGATGAGCTCTCACAGCGGGTCGCGGGGGTCGAGCTCGCGCTGTTCGGGGAAGGCGAGCAGCTGCGGGTGCCCTTCCGCCATCGCCATCTCGGCGTGATCGAGCCGCGGCGGCTGGCCGAGCTCTACAGCCAGGCGAGCGTCGGCATGGTCCTGTCGCTGACCAACCCGTCGCTGATCGGCCTCGAGATGATGGCGTGCGGGCTGCCGTGCGTGGAGCTCGAGAGCGACTCGATGCTCGCCACGTTCGGCACCGCCGGCCCGCTCGAGCTCGCCGCCGCCGAGCCGCTCGCGCTGTGCGCCGCGCTCGAGCGGCTGCTCGCCGACCCGGGCCTGCGCGCAGACGCCTCGCGCGCGGGCATCGAGCTGATGGCGCCGCGCACGTGGGCGCGCGCGGCCGAGCAGGTCGAGGCGGGGCTGCGCGCCGCGCTCGCCGCTCAGGTGTAGAACGCCGACAGCGTCAGCAGCTGCGAGGCGAGGGTGAGGCCGATCAGCAGCGCGACGACCGCGGTCGCGATCGGAACCGCACGCCGGCGCCCGAGCCCGTTGCTCGCGCCGATGAGGAGCGCCGCCACGGCGATGATCGCCGGGAACGCGTAGCGCCCCTCCTCCGCGGTGCCGCTCAGCGGAATCGCGCCGAGCGACGGCTCGTAGGCGGCCTCGACGGCGCCGATCACGCTGATCGGGACGAGCAGCAGGAAGGCGATTTCCGGCCAGCGCCGGACGAACACGCCGTGCTCGCGCCAGAGCACGCGCGCGCCGAGCAGGATCGCGAGGCCGATCGCCGCGACGATCACCAGATACACCCACTTGGGGAAGTTGATCGCGTACCACCCGAACGACGCGAAGCCGCGTTCGATGTAGACGTTGAAGAACGGCCAGTGCACGATCGTCCAGTTGTGATTGAGGCCCGGCGGACGGAACGGCAGCATGAAGCGGATCATCCACGAGAGATAGGTCTTCGGATGGTGGAACGCTTCCAGTGACGCCGCCGGCTCGCCGCCGCCGGGCGTCGTGAAGGTCGAATGGTGGAACACCGGCGCGAGCTGCGCCCAGCCGAACTGCAGCGCGACGACGGTCGCGCCGAGCAGCGCCAGCGCGAGCCATTCGCGCCGGCCGTGGCGGCGCCACATGCTCAGCGCGAGCGCGAGGACCGCCGCCGGATAGAGCTCATAGCCGGTGCCCTTCAGCAGCGGCGCCGCGACGAGCGTCGCGCCCAGCGCGAGCGCAAGGCGAATGCTCAACCCGCGGCGCAGGGCGCGCACGAGCAGATAGATCGCGAGCGCCGCCGCGGCGTTGACGCCGTTGTCGTTGTTGACCGCGCCGGACATGAACCCGAACATCGGCTCGAACGCGACGAGCAGGCCGCCGGCGACCGCGAGCGCCCTGCGGCCGGGCAGCAGCTCGCCGACGGCGAGCGCCGCCAGCAGGGCCGTAAGCGCGCCCATCAGCGCCGAGGTGAGCCGCATCGCGAACAGCTGCGCGAACACCGAATCGTGCTCCGTGAGCAGGTACGCGGGGGCGAGCAGCGAGTAGTAGGCGGGCGTGTGCGGCGAGATCGCCGGGTGAAAGCCGCCGCCGTTGTCGCGCGGCAGCGACGTTCGATAGGTCGTTCGCAGTTCCTCGTCGTACTGCCGTTCGTTTTCGGGCAGCCACGGCGGCCGTGTTTCCGGACGTTCGATCACGGAGGTGTGGTAGACGGCGTTGAGCGCGACCGTCTCCGCGCTCGAATACGGCGGGGTGGCCGTCTGCACGGTCTGCACCGCATGGCCGGTTTCCGCGAAGTACTGCGCGTAGGCGTAGTGCTCGGACTCATCCGGCGCCTGGAACGCCGGCGTGATCAGCGCCCACGAGGCGGCGACGCCGAAGGCGATCACACCGACGAGCACCGGCAGCGGCACGCGCCGCGGCCTGTCGCTGTCGGCCGTCGCGAGCAGCCGCACCGCCCCGTAGGCGAGCGCCGGGAAGACGAGCAGGAACAGCAGCCAGTAGGTCCACGCGCCGACGAACCCCGGGCGGAACAGCGCGGCGCGGCGGAACATCTCGCCGATCTGCGAGGCGACCGAGCGATGCGCCCCGCGCGGGCCGAGGAACAGCACCGACACGCGGCTCGGGACCGGCGCGCCGCCGACCGTCGGCGCCGGCACGTTGCCCTGCAGCGTCGAGGTGCCCCAGGCGAACAGTTCGTGCTTGGCCGTCAGGCAGACGGTCGCCGTGACGGCTTCCGGATGCGCCGGCTGCGTCGGTATCGAGATGTCATATGGGTGGTGCCCGCCCAGCGGTGAGGGGGCGGAGAAGCCGCGCACCACGCGGCCGCCCGCCTCGTGTAGTGCGACTTCCATCGCCGGGCGCGGTTCGGTGCGCGTGTCGAGCACGAACTCGACCTGGCCGGTGCCGGCGGGGATGAGCAGGCGCGGCACGCACAACGGCGTGTTGGCCGGGACGATCGCCGTGTCCGTGCGCGCCCCCACGCTGTTCGTCCCGAGCACGTCCTGGCGCGGGCGCAGCAGCGCGACCGCGATCACGACCAGCAGCACACCGAGCACCGCCGCGGCGACGATCCACACGCGCCTGTCGCCGGGAAACAGCCGCTGCGCCCAGGACCGGCCCGCCGCCGGAGCCGGCCGCGTGCTCGGCTGCTCTGATGGCAGCCCCGGCTGGGCGCCGGTCACTGTCTGCGCAGCCCCAGGATGCTCAGCAGGAACGCCGAGAAGAAGATCTGGATCCCGACGATCACGAGCGACGCGGCGATCACCGCGAGATGTTCATCGGCGAGCGAGCCGAAGCCGTGGGCGATCCAGGTCGCGAGGATCAGGCCGCCCATGACGAGGCCGATGAGCACGAACGCGCCGCCCAGCAGCAGCCCGTGCTCGAGGCGGAAACGCGCGCGCATGCGGTCGAACCACGGGTCCTGCTCGCCCATGAAGTACGTGCCATACGCGTGCGCGCAGAGGCCCATGCACAGCACCTGCGTACCGACGATCATCAGCAGCGCGCCGCCGATCAGCGCGTGCACCCCCCAGGCACGCCCGAAGAAGTCAAGGCCCGCGCCGACCGCGACGACGATGATCGAGCCGAGACCGGCGAGCAGCGCCCCGGGGAAGATGAACAGGTGGTTGGGGCTGTGCACGAGCAGGAAGCGCAGGTGCCGCCAGCCGTCGCGAAAGCTCGACAGCTTGCTCTCGCCGCCGCGCGGGTGGTATTCGATCGGGAACTCGGCGATCTTGAGGTTCTCCTTGGAGGCGCGGATGACCATCTCCGAGGCGAACTCCATGCCCGTCGTGCGCAGGTCCAAGCGCGGCAGCACTTCGCTCCTGAGCGCGCGCATGCCGCAGTGGGCGTCGCTGACGCCGGTGCTGAAGAACAGGTTGAGCAGGCCGCTCAGGATCGGGTTGCCGACATAGCGATGCAGCCACGGCATCGCGCCCGGCTGGATGTTGTCCATGCGATCGCCGATGACCATCTCCGCGCCGCCCTCGAGCGCCGAGACGAAGCGCGGGATCTCGTTGAAGTCATAGGTGAGGTCGGCGTCGGCCATCACGATGTAGGTGCCGCGCGAAGCCGCGAAGCCGGCCAGGTAGGCGCTGCCGTAGCCGCGCCGGCGTTCGACGACGACGCGCGCGCCGGCCGCCTCGGCGAGGCGCGCGGAGTCGTCCTCGGAGTTGTTGTCGGCGACGACCACCTCGCCGGGCACGCCCATCCGGGCGATCGCCTCGAGCGCAGCCCGCACGCACGACTCGATGTTCTCGGCCTCGTTCAGGCACGGGATCACGACAGACACCAGCGGCGCGGTCGGCTCCTCTGCGCCCGCTCGGGCGGGAGGCTTGGTCTGGACGATAGTGCTCATCGGTGGGGGCTGGACGCCTGCTTCCCGCATAGATGCTCGTTCACGCCGTTATAACGCGCGTGGCGACGGAAAGTGGCGGATTCTGCTCGCAGATTCCTGCGCGATGCTACAGAAGCACTCGGATTCACGGGATGATGCACGCCGATATGCGGATCTGCATCGTCTATGACTGCCTCTTCCCCCACACCGTCGGCGGCGCCGAGCGCTGGTATCGCAACCTCGCCGAGCGCCTCGCCGAGAACGGACACGAGGTCACCTACCTGACGCTGCGCCAGTGGGACCGCGGCGAGCGCGCGCAGATCGACCCGCGCGTGCGCGTCGTCGTCGCCGGCCCGCGGATGGCCCTCTACACCGACAACGGCCGCCGCCGGATCCTGCCGCCGCTCGTGTTCGGCGCCGGCGTGCTCGCGCACCTGCTGCGCCACCCGCGCCGCTACGACGTCGTGCACACCTGCGCGTTCCCGTACTTCTCGCTGCTCGCCGCCGCGCTCGTGCGCCCGCTCGCCCGCTTCGAGCTGGTCGTCGACTGGTTCGAGGTGTGGAGCCGCTCCTACTGGCGCGGCTACCTCGGCGGGCTCGGCGGGCGCATCGGCGAGCTCGTCCAGAACCTCTGTGTGCACGTGCCCCAGCGCGCGTTCTGCTTCTCCGAGCTGCATGCGCGGCGGCTGCGCGAGACCGGCCTGCGCGGCCCGGTGACGGTCCTGCGCGGCCTCTACGCAGGCACCGGCGAGCGCGTGAGCGCGCGCGAGGCCGACCCCGTCGTGCTGTTCGCCGCGCGCCTGATCCCCGAGAAGCAGGCCCCGCTGGGGGTCGCCGCGGTCGCGCTCGCGGCACAGCAGATCGAGGGGCTGCGCGGCGAGTTCCTCGGCGACGGACCCGAGCGCGCGGCACTCGAGGAGGCGATCAGGGCGCACGCGCTCGAGGGCACGGTGATCGCGCGCGGCTTCACCGACGCGGCGACGGTCGACGCGGAGATGCGCCGCGCGCTGTGCATGCTGCTGCCCTCGCGCCGCGAGGGCTACGGAATGGTCGTCGTCGAGGCCGCCGCGCGGGGCACCCCGAGCGTGGTCGTCGCCGGCGAGGACAATGCCGCCAGCGAGCTGATCGCCGAGGGGGTCAACGGCACGGTCGCAGCCGAGTCGAGCGCCGCCGCGATCGCCGCCGCGATCGTCGCGGTGCACGAGGCCGGTCTGGCGATGCGCCAGAGCACCGTCGACTGGTTCACCGCGAACGCCGCGTCGCTGTCACTGGAGCGCTCACTGGAAACCGTGCTCGAGGGCTACCGCGCGGGCAGCGACACCGCCCGCGCGCGCGCTGCCTAAGCTCTGGCGATGGCCGCCGTCTCCCGCCCGCGCCGAGTGGACGTCAACCTGCGCTCCGGCCCGCAGATGCGCGAGTACGTCGCGATCGCCGACCGCATCGCCCGCGAGCTGCCCGGGCGCATGCTCGACTGGGGCTGCGGGCACGGCCAGATGACCAGCCTGCTGCGCAGCCGCGGCATCGACGTCGAGGCATTCGACTACCTCGCCGGGAGCGAGCCGAGGCTGCTGCCGCTCGAGCACTTCCCCGAGATCGAAGCGCACGTCAGCGGCGACCCGGTCGCGCTGCCGTTCGCCGACGGCGAGTTCGACACGGTCCTCTCCTGCGGCGTGCTCGAGCACGTGCAGCGGCCCGGCGACTCGCTGGCGGAGCTGCATCGCGTGCTGCGCCCGGGCGGGCGCCTGCTGATCTACAAGCTGCCGAACCGCACCTCCTACCTCGAGGCGGTCGCCCGCCGCGCCGGCATGTACTACCACGGCGCCTACCCCGACGACCGCGTCTACGACCGCCGCAGCGCGACCGCGCTGCTCAACGCGCACCGCTTTCGCGTCGATGACTTCCGCCGCACGAACCTGCTGCCGCTGACGGTCGAGCATCCGCTCGTGTGGCGGCTCAGCGGGCCGATCTGGGAGGCCAACCTCGCGCTCGCGCGGCTCCCCGGCGTCGGCCTGCTGGCGACCAACCTCGAGCTCGACGCGACCGCCCTCTAGCCCCCCAGCGCGCGCGCATAGCTCGCGAGCGTCAGCCGCGCGGTGCGCTCCCAGCTGAACTGCTCGGCGCGTGCGCGACCGAGCGCGGACAGGCGCTCGCGCAGCGCCTCCTCGTTCAACAGCCGCGTCAGCGCCGCGGCGATCGCCGCCTCCGAGAGCGGGTCGAACAGCAGCGCCGCATCGCCCGCGACCTCTCCCAGCGAGGACGCATCCGAGCAGGCGACCGGCACGCCGCGCGCCATCGCCTCGAGCACCGGCAGCCCGAAGCCCTCATACAGCGACGGAAACACGAACGCCTCGGCGATCGCCCACAGTCCCTCGAGCTGCCCCGCCGAGACCCACGCCGGGAAGCGCACGTCCGCCTCGACGCCGAGCGCGTGCGCACGTCCGCGCAGCTCGGCCTCGTGCGCGGTCGGGTAGCCGGGCAGCACGAGCACGGGGCGCTGCCGCGGATCGATGCGTGCGAGCGCGCCGATCAGCGCGAGCAGGTTCTTGTGCGGGCGCTTCGCCGAGAGGCTGAGGATCACGCGACGCTCGCCGAGCGCGAACAGCTCGCGCACGTCGCGCTCGGGGAGCGGGCGCTCGCGCTGCACCGCGCCGAGGCCGAGCGGCACCACGTCGATGTTCGCCGCCGGCACGTGCAGCAGTCGCGTGAGGTCCGCGCGGGTGCTCTGCGAGTCGGCGATCACACGGTCCGAGCGGCGCGCGGCGAGCGGCACGAGCACCTTCATGCCCTTCGCGCGGATGCCCGCATGAGCCTCCGGGAAGCGCGCATAGATCAGGTCGTGGACGGTCACGACGCGCCGGAAACGCCCCCACGCGGGCGCGGTGCTCGCGAGGCTGTGGAGGAGCTCGACGCCCGCCCTCGCCGCCAGCCGCGGCAGCAGCAGCTGCTCGCCGCGCACCCACTGCGCGCGGTTGCGCGCGTTGACCGGCACGGTCACCGCCTCGATCAGCTCGCCCCACGGCCCGCCTCCCGCCGCCGCCGCCTCGCGGTTGACGAACGCCGTGAAGCGCGTCCCCGGCGGCGCCTCCGCGAGCAGCGCCGGGAGCAGCTCGCGCGCCGCGACCTCCATGCCGCCGGTCTCGCCGGGCACGAGGAAGATCAGGTTCAGGCCGACGTGCATCGCGCCGCTGAGGCTAGCCCCCGGTGAGCGCGAAACGGCAGCGGCGCCGGCGCGGCGCTCACGGCGCGGGCATCTCGGCCGCCGGGCCGGCGGAGCGCAGCCCCTGCATCATGTGGCCGAACTCCGGCGGGAAGCGGCCGAGCAGGAAGATCACCGCGACATACGTGAGCGCGCCCGCGATCGCTTCCACGAGCGAGTGCTGCCCGACGAGGCGCCCGGCGAGGATCGCCGCGCCCGCCGCGCCGGCGGCGACCGGCAGGACGCCGAGCGGCAATCCCATCCCCGGGCGGGCGCGGATCAGCGCGAGCACCGTTGCGAGCGCGAGCGCAGCCTCCGCGCCGACCGTCGTGATCGCGCCGCCTTCGGCGCCGAGCGCGGGGATCAGCAGCAGCGACAGCGCAAGCGCCGCCACCAGCCCGAGCGCGTTCGCGATCAGCAGCGCGCGCTGGCGGCCGATCGAGAGCATCGGGTAGGCGCACGCGACGGCGATGAACGTGAAGATCACCGCGACGCCCTGGATCCGCAGCACCGCGACCGCCGGGTCGGCGCTCCTGCCGGCGAGCACATGGATCACGAAGCCCGCGCCGAGCTCGACGCAGACAGCGAGCCAGACGCCGAACAGCACGGCCAGCTCGAACATCCGCCGCGCGGCGTGCGCGAAGCGCTCCTGATCGTCGCGCTGGGCGCGGGTGAGGATCGGGAACGCGGCCGCCATCACCAGCGCCGGTATGCCGATCAGCACTTCGACAACGCGGAAGGACACTGCGAAGTAGCCCGTCTGCACCGCCGTCGCGATCAGCGACATGACGATCACCGCGACGCGGAAGTAGACCGCGTTGAGCGCGATCGCGACCCCGACGAGGACCGTTTCGCGCAGCAGCGACCAGACGACGCGCGCATCGAACGCCGGGCGCAGCGGGAACAGCCCGCGCACGAGCCGCACGCTGACGAGCAGCGCGATCAGACCCGCCGGGATCGTGACGACGAAGAAGCCGAGCAGGTGCGCGCCCGCGATCACCAGCGAGATGACGAGCACGACGCCGATCAGCTGGCGCAGGAACTCGACGAGCGTGACCCGGCCGAAGCGGAGCGTCGCCTGCAGCGAGACGTCGAGCAGGTCCTGGGTGACCTGGAAGACCATCCCGAGGCCGACCAGCAGCGTGCCGAGCACGAGGTCGCGCCCGTAGCCCGCGATCAGCGTGAACGCGACCGCGCCGCAGACGCCGATCAGGCTGAGGACCATGCGCACGCCGAGCACGTTCGCCATCAGCCGCGTGCGCTCCGCGCCGGAGCAGGTCGTGTAGGTGCGCAGCGCGACCGCGTTGACGCCGCCCTCGCTCAGCCCGACGGCGATCGTGACGACGGCGATCACCGTGATGTAGCGGCCGTATTCGACCTGGCCGAGGTGGCGGATGAGAAGCGGCGCGGAGATCAGGCTGAGCAGCACGCCGACGACGTACGCGCTGCTGCGCATGACGCCGCCGCGCAGGGCCGCCGGCCCCGCATCCCGGCTGTCGAGCACGTCGCCCGCCGGCTCCCCGCGCCCAAGGGGCTTTGCGTCAACCGTCATCAGCGATGATCGTAGGGCTAGTACCAGCTGGGGCGAAAGTCGAGCTCGTAGGACATCGGCGCGCGGCGTTTGCCGATCTCCTTCGCGGGGACCCCGCCGACGACCATGTACGGCTCGACGTCGCCGGCCACGACCGCGCCGGCCGCGACGACCGCCCCCTCGCCGATACGAACCCCGGGCAGGATCACCGCGCGCGTGGCGATCCAGCTGCGCGGCCCGAAGTGCACGGGCGCGAGCCCCGCGGCGAAGTCGGGGCTGTCCGGTTCGTGCGCGGCGGTCAGCACGCACACCTCCCTGGAGATGCTGACGTCGGCCTCGACCCGGATTCCGCCGCGCGCGTCGATGTAGCAGCACTGGCCGATCGTGCTGCGCGCGCCCATCGACAGCTCGTGCCCCGCCCACATCTCGACGCCGAGGCTGATGTTCGCGCTGTCGATGTCGTCGAGCTGGACCCCGAGCGCCGCGTATGCGCGCATCCGCGCGGCGACCAGCGGAACGCGGTTGACGAGATGGTTGAGAACGTAGTCCTGATCCGGCACCGCGCCGGCGAGCTGCAGACGCATGATCAGACGCTTCATCGCTCCGCCTCCCCTGTTCAAGTGCGCCCGCCGTCAAGGCGAATAGGCTCGGAAGTCGAGCATCGTAGCTTGTGGCATAGTGCCGCCCCGATCGCTTTTCAACGGAGGATCATGTGACCACACGCAAACCTGCCCCGCGGACCAGCCTGATCACGCGCACCACCTGCCGCATCTGCGGCTGCGCCGACCTCGCGCCCGTGCTGTCGCTCGGCGATCAGCGCATCGCCGGGGCGTTCGCGGATCCCGGCGGCGACCAGCCGGTCGAGCGCGCGATCCCGCTCGAACTCGTACGCTGCGACATGACGCGCGACCAGGAGGCATGCGGCCTGATCCAGACGAAGCACACCGTGCCCGGCTCGATCCTCTACAGCTCCTACTGGTACCGCAGCGGCGTCAACCGCACAATGACCGAGAACCTGCACGGCATCGCGCGCGGCGTCGAATCGATCGTGTCGCTGGAGTCCGGCGACCTGATCGTCGACATCGGCTGCAACGACGGAACGCTGCTCGACGGCTACCAGACCGAGGGCCTGCGCCACCTCGGCTTCGACCCCTCCGACGTCGCGCGCTACGCGATCGCGAAGGGGTACGACGTCGTCAACGACTTCTACTCCGCGGAGGCGCTGAAGGAACGCCGTCCCGACCAGAAGGCGAAGGCGATCACGAGCATCGCGATGTTCTACGACCTCGAGCATCCGCGCACGTTCGTCGCCGACATCGCCGGCGTGCTCGCCGAGCGCGGGATCTGGGTGATCGAGCTGCACTACCTGCCGATGATGCTCGACGCGAACGCGTTCGACGCGATCGTGCACGAGCACCTCGAGTACTACTCGCTCGCGGTCATCGAGCGGCTCGTCGGCGAGGAGGGCCTCGAAGTCATATCGGCCGAGCTCAACGACATGAACGGCGGCTCGATCCGGCTGTTCATCGGCCACGTCGGCCAGCACCAGCGCACTCCCGAGCAGCTCGAGGCGCTCACCGCCCTGCGCGTCAAGGAGTTCGAGCTGGCGCTCGACTCGCCCGAGCCGTATGAGAGCTTCCGCCTCGGCGCCGAGCGGGTCCGCGACGAGCTGGTCGCGATGTGCAAGCAGCTCCACGGCGAAGGCAAGAAGATCCACGTGTACGGCGCCTCGACGAAGGGCAACACGATCCTTCAGTACGCGGGGCTCGACAGCACCTACATCGAGGCGGCCGCCGATCGCAACCCCGACAAGTTCGGCTCCGAGACGATCGGCACGAAAATCCCGATCATCAGCGAGGAGGACTCGCGCGCGATGAAGCCCGACTACTACCTCGCGCTGCCGTGGCACTTCCTCGAGGAGTTCCTCGAGCGCGAGCAGGAGTTCCTCCAGGGCGGCGGGAAGTTCATCGTGCCACTGCCCGAGGTGCGCGTCGTCGGAGCGCAATGACCGGGTGAGAATCGGGCTCGTCACCCGCCACCTCGGGCTGCCGGTGGGGCTCGGCACATATGCGAGCAACCTCGTGCGCGCACTCGACAGCCGCGAGGACGAGCACGAGTACCTCGTCTACACGCCCGCCTGGAACGACGTCCCGGCGCTGTCACCGCGCTTCCGGGTTCGCCGCTCGCGCGTGCCGAGGCGCTCGCGCGCGGCGCTCACGCTGTGGGACCTCACGCTGCCGGCCGTCGCCGCGAGGCGCGAGCGGATCGACGTCGTCCACTACCTGCACGCCGCGTTCCCGGCCGTCTCCCCCGGCTGCCCGGTCGCCGTCAACGTGCTCGACGCGATCAGCTGGGTGCTGCCTGGCTACCGGCCGCCGCACCCCTACGACTGGCTCGAGCGGCGCGCGGCAGAGCGCGCCGATCTCGTGCTGACGCTGTCCGAGAGCGCGCGCGCCGACCTCGAGCGGGTGCTCGGACTGTCGCGCGCGAAGATCCGCATCACCCACCTCGGCGCCCCGCCGCTGGACCCCGCGCCGTCACCGAAGGAGCCGTACTTCCTGTTCGTCGGCGGCAGCGAGAAGCGCAAGAACCTCGCCGCCGTGCTCGACGCGTTCGCGCCGCTCGAGGGCTTCGAACTGCGCGTGGTCGGCTCGCACGCCGCCTCGCCCGTGCACGACGAGCGGCGCGAGCAGCGCGGCGTGCGCTGGCTCGGGCACGTCGCCGAGGACGAGCTCGCGGAGCTCTACCGCCATGCGACCGCGCTCGTGTTTCCGAGTCGCTACGAGGGCTTCGGGCTGCCGCTGCTCGAGGCGATGGCACGCCACACGGCGGTGATCGCCGCCGACAGCTCCTCGATTCCGGAGGTCGCGCGGGGCGCGGCGATCCTCGTCGATCCCGACGACGTCGGCGGGTTGCGCGATGCGATGCGGCGGGTCGGCGGCGAGCCGGCGCTGCGCGAGCAGCTGACCGCGCGCGGCCGCGAGGTCGTCGCCGGGTTCAGCTGGAGCGAGACGGCGAACGCAACCGTCGCCGCATACGAGGAGCTGCTCGGCTCGCGCTGAGCCCCCCGGCGCTACCCCGCGGGCACGGCAACGAGGAAGAAGTGCGCCGACGTCAGCGGGTCACCCGGCGCGACCGCGCGGAACGGGCTCGACGCGTCGATCGGCGCGGCGAACGTCCGGTAGCCGGCGTCGCCGAGCCTCGCCAGCACCTCCGCGGCCGAGCCGCCGGCGTCCTCCAGGCCGACGCCGACATGCACCTCGATGAACCAGCACGGCCGCACCTCCGCGAGCACGCGCCGGGCGCCGCCGAGCGCGCGAAGCTCATAGCCCTCGACGTCGATGAAGACGACGTCGGGATCGCCGTGGCGCGCGGCGAGCGCGTCGACGGTGCTCGCCGCGACCGCGAGCAGGCCTGCCCCGGAGGTCTGCGAGACGTGCGCGTTGAGGTGCCACGGGACATAGACCTCGCCGTCGCTGTCGGAGATCGCGAGGTGCTCGACGGTGACGTTCGCGATCCCGTTGAGCGCGAGATTGCGCTCGGCCACGCGCGCGTTGTGCGGAACCGCCTCGACCGCGACGACGGCGCCCGGTGCGACGTCGTGCGCGAGAATCATCGCGACGATGCCCTGGTGGGCGCCGATGTCGAACACGCGCGCGCCCGGAGCGAGGCCGTGCTCACGCAGGAACACGATCTCGGCGAGATCCGGCCAGTCCTTGTCGTACCAGTCCTCGCCGACGGGATCCTCGATCGCCACCCGCAGCGGAACGCCCGCGTAGCGATGCTCGACGGTGCGCGGCTCGAAGCGCTCGACCGAGCGGTGCACACGCCGGCTCTGGTAGGCGTGGAACGCGCCGCGCTTGAGTCGCTGCAGGGGCGCGCGCGGATCCATCGCCGGACCCTAACGCACGCCCGCGCGCGCCCGGCCTAGCTCGACGGCAGCCGCTCGCCGGCCGGCGCGGTCACCGCTTCGACGAGCTCCTCCCAGCCGAACGACAGCCGGCCGGCGGCCGCGCGGATCCGCGCGGCGAGCACCTCGTCACTCAACAGACGCTCGATCGCGCTCCCCAGCGCCGCCGGATCGCGCGGCGCGACGAGCAGCGCGGTCTCGCCGTCACGCAGCCACGACGGCGTCTGCGGGCCGTTCGTCGTGATCACCGCCGCGCCGTTGACGAGCGCCGCGAGCATGCTCGTGTAGCCGCTCTCGGCGCCGCCGCGGTAGGGCAGCACGACCGCATCGACGGCGCGCAGCAGGCGGCCGATGTCATCGTCCTCGACGAACCCGAGCCAGCGCACGCGCTGACCGAGCCCGAGCCGCTCGATCTGCGCGGCGAGGTGCGCATGGTAGGCGTCGGCGGGGTCGAGCGAGCCGGTCGCGACGAGCACGGCGTCGCTCCCCGCGAGCGCCTCGAGCAGCTCCTCGAAGCCCTTGCCCGGCCCGCCCAGCAGGCCGACGAAGCCGATCACCGCGCGCTCCGGCGGCGCGAGCTCGGCGCGCACGCGGGCGTCCGCGCCGGGGTCGTGCGCGGCGACCGCGATCGTCGCCGGGTTGTGCCGCACGACCGTGCGCGCCGCCGCCCACGGGTAGCGCGCCGCGATCGCATCGCGCTCGGCCTCGGTGACCGCGATGACCCGGCCGGCCGCGCGCAGCGCGAGCCTGAGATGGCGCCGCTCGGCCTCGCCGGTGCGGATGAACTCGTGCACGATGAAGACCGTCCGGACGCGCCCGAGCAGCACCCTCGCGAGGCCCGGGAGCAGATACAAGAGCCGCGAGTAGTCGCCGGAGACGACCGCGGGAAAGCCGGAGACGACGACATCGGGTCGCGGCCTGGAGAACCGCGGCCACGCGCGCACGAAAGCGGTGGCGCCCCAGGTGCGCAGCAGCGGCAGCACGCGCGGTGCTCCCACGGCGGCCGGCGTCGCGGTCGCGCCGGTGACGACGGTCACATCGTGGCCGTCGCGCACGAGCGCCGCCGCGAGCCCGCGCGTGTAGTCGCCGACCCCGCACGCGACCGGCGGGTAGGAGGGGTTGAAGATCAGGATCCGCAGGGCCCGGCGCTCCGGCGAGCCGGCTCGGGGCGGATCACCGTCGGCCGGGAGCACGGCTACCATTCCCGCCTGAGGATATTGGACCGTCGACGCCGCTCCGCGGAGCGCGGACGGTCCGGCGCAGCGCTCGCAGGACCGCCGGCTCTCGCAAATGCACATCGCGCTCGTCCATCACCACGTCGGCGGCAAGGCCGGCGGAGGCGGCGGCGTACGGCTGATGCTCGAGCTGGGGAGCGGCCTGATCGCGCGCGGGCACCGCGTGACGATCGCCTGCCACGACTTCATGCCCGGCAGCGAGTTCTCCTACGCGGCCGATCAGCTCGAGATCCGCTCGGTCAGGCGCGGCGTCTCCGAGATGCCGGCCGGCGACGTCGCGCTCGCGCGCCACTTCTGGCTCGACATGCCGAAGGTCGCCCGCCTCGTACCCGCCGACGCGGATGTCGTCAACGCGCACGAGTGGCTCGCGCTGCGCCCCGGCCGCATCGCCGCCGGGCGCATCGCGGCGCCGCTCGTGTGGACGCGCAACGACGAATCGCTGTGGGAGCGCGCGATCGTGCCGAAGCTGACGATCACCGGCGAGCGCTCGCCGCTGCGCCGCGTGCTGCAGGGCGCGCTGACCTGGCCCGACCTGCTCGACGCGCGCCGCGCGAGCGCGATCGCGGTGCTCAGCGCGCAACAGGTCGAGATGGTCCGCCGCAGCTACCACCGCGACGCGCTGCTCGCACCGGTCGGACCGCCCGAGCACTTCTTCGAGCCGCCCGAGCGCGCCGCCGCGCGCGCGCGGCTCGGCATCGCCGACGACGTGTTCCTCGTCGTCGGCTCCGGGATCCTCGTCGAGCACCGCCGCTTCGAGGATCTGATCGAGGCGATCGCGCTGCTGTCCGACGATCCCTCGATCCACGCCCTGATCAGCGGCTCAGACCACGTCGACCCCGCCTACGCCGACCGGCTCGCCGCGCAGATCACCGCGCGCGGCCTGGGCGCGCGCGTGACGCTGCCGCGCCGGGCGCTCTCCGACGCCGAGCTGAAGGACACCTATGCCGCCGCCGACGTGTTCGCGATCCTCAGCCAGCGCTACGCGTGGGGGCTCGCGCCGCTCGAGGCGATCGCGTCGGGGACGCCCGTGATCCTCACGCCCGGCGCCGGCGTGTACGACGTCCTCGCCGGCCACGCCGGCGTGCAGGCCGTCCCCGCCGAGGACCCGCAGGCGACCGCCGCGGCGATCCGGCGATGGCGGTCGGGCGAGGGCCGCGAGGGCCTCGAGCAGACGCGCACGTGGCTCCACGACGAGTACGGGCTCGACAGCTACGTGCAGCGAATGGAGCAGATCTACGCCGACGTGCTCGCCGCGTCCGCGCGCTGAGCGAGGCGCCAGCGCGCCTCAGCGCTCGCCCGCGGCCCGCTCGAGCACCGCGAGCGTGCTCTGCGCGAAGCGCGCCCAGGAGAACTCGCGCGCCCGCTGCCGCGCGAGCGCGCCGAGCTCGGCGCGGCGCCCGGGGGAGCCCAGCAGGCGCGTGAGCACCGTCGCGATGCTCGCGACGTCGCCCGCGTCGGCGTACTCGACCGCGTCGCCGCCGATCTCCGGGAGCGAGGTGTTGGAAGCGGTCAGGACCGCCGCGCCCGCCGCCATCGCCTCGAGCACCGGCAGGCCGAAACCCTCGCCGAGCGACGGGTAGCAGAACACCGAGCAGCGCCGGTAGAGCTCCGCGAGCGCCGCGTCGGAGATGTGCCCGAGCAGGATCGCGCGGTCGCCGAGGCGGCGCAGCGCGTCGAGCGTCTCGCCGGTCTCCCAGCCGAGCGCGCCGACGACGACGAGCGGATGGCGCGCCTGCGTGTCCGCGTCGAGCTCACCGTATGCCGCAACGAGCCGCGGCAGGTTCTTGCGCGGCTCGAGCGTGCCGACCGCGAGCACGAAGCCCGGCTCCGGCAGCGACTCCTCGGGCGGCCCCTCGGCGAGCGCCGGCGAGGCGCCGAGCAGCCCGACGGTCGTGCGCGCCGCGGCCGCCGGGAAGCGCGCGGCGAGCGCGTCGGCGGTCGCCTGCGAGATCGCGATCAGCGCGGCCGCGCGGCGCACGCAGGCGCCGAGCGTGAGGCGCTCGATCACCGCCGAGCGGCGATTCGGCCGCATCGCCGGCTCGAACGTGACGAGGTCATAGACGATCGCGACCGCCGGCGTGCGCATGAACAGCGGCGTCAGGTAGGAGTTGCTCGACAGGAACACGTCGCATTCGCGCTGCGCCGCGCGGGCGACGCGCAGATGCCACAGCGGGTCGCGCGCATCGATCTCACGCCACCGGAAGCGCGCGTCAAGCGGCTCGTCCCAGCGTCTGCGCGCGTAGCAGTTGTAGACGTGCTCGTCGCCGCGCTCGGCGAGCGCAGACAGCAGCTCGCGCACCACGCGGCCGCGCCCGGCCGCCACCTCGACCGCGGCGCGCGCATCGATGCCGATCCTCAGCGGACGCAAATCGAGAGCTCGGTGGGAGCCTCTGGCCTGGCGGTCGCGCGCATCCGGAGCCGCACGATAGCCGCCGCCGGTGAACGCGCGGCGGCGGCGCTCACCTCAGCGGGCACGGCGGCTGATCGCCGCCCGGCCGCGGTGTGCCGATCCGCCGCGGCCGCGCCGCGAGCCGCGCGGTCTCGACCGTGATGAGTTCCACCGGGGCCAGCGCCACGAGGTCCGCCCTGCATGTGCGACCGCCATCGGCCGTCGTTTCGCTCCCGCCCTCCCAGCGGCTCGCCTGCTGCGCCCAGGCGAGCTCGCCGCCGCCGAGGTCGACGCCAAGGACGCCTACCAGGCCCGGGAATTCGGCGACCGTCCGGCGCGTGCCGCGGCGCAGGTCGAGCAGCTCCAGGCGTTCGTCGCCGACGTATGCGATGCGCCCGCCCGACAGCGCCGCCTCGGCGCTGTAGCCCGCTCCGACGCCGCCCGCGGAGGCCGCAGATCCGAGCGGCCTTGCGGCATCCAGGCGGCCGAGCGAGTGTTCGACCGGATCGCCCGGCGTCGCCCACCATCCTTCCGACTGCGGGCCGGGCGGGATGAAGTGGCTCGTGGTCACGAGCACGTCGCCCTCGTCGTCGACCTGCGTCGTGATCGTCGAGTTCGGCCACCCGAGCGTGCCGCGCACGCGATACAGCGAGCGGCCGTCGCGCGCGCCGAGGACAGCGACGGCAAGACCTTCCCGGGGCGCATAGCCGAGCGCCACGCGCGTCGAGGACGCTCCCACCGCGACCGCGCCGCGCGGCACCCGCGCGAGCAGCCGCCACCCGCCCGTCGGCAGGCTCACCCGCAGCAGCGCCTGCCTGCCGAGGCCTGGGCGATGAAGGCAGGCGGGGCTGACGACCGCGTACAGCGTCGCCCCCGACAGCGCCAGCAACGGCTCCTCCGATTCCGACTTGCGCTTAGGCACACGCAGCGGCTCGCAGCGATGCAGCACCGCGACCGCGTGCATGCGTCCGCGCAGCCGGCCGGCGGAGATCCCGCCGCCCTCCTGCACGATCCAGTCCGACATCGCCGAGGCGAGCGTCGAAGCGCCCGGCGCAGAGCGTACGCGCCTGACGCCGCCACGCCCGGCGAGCATCTGCCCGTCCGACGACTGCCACAAAAGCCCCGCCGGCGTGATCTGCGGCCCGGAGACGAAACCCGGAGCGCTCGTCATCCTCGCGCCGCTCGGGGTCGCCAGCAAGAGTGCCAACCCCAACACGCCCGCCGCGGTCTTCCCCATAGATCCGAACATCACCAACCATCTAACCACGGCGGTCGCCGCCGCTCAGTGCTCGCGGACTGCCACCACGTCGGACGCGCCCGCGGCGAACGGGTAGTCGGACTCCGGTTCTGAGAGCACGCGGAACTGGTAGGACGCCGGGCCGGGGAACTTGAAGCGGTAGCTCGCGTGGAAGCGCCCGTGCGCGTCCGTGCGAACCACGTCGAACTCGAGCCACGGGCTCCCCGGCGAGCGCGCCTCGAGCACCAGCTGCTTGCCGTCTGCCGGGATCGGCCCGCCGCGCAGCCGGCCGTGGAAGAAGATGCTGCTGCCGACGCTCGCCGTGTGCGGCGCGACCGTCAGCGACACCCCCGCGCGCACGTTCAGCTTCAGCGTGCGCGTCGCCACCGGCGGGGTGTTCAGGCGGCTGCTGTACGCGAAGCGCAGCGTGCGCGAGGACACACCGCCCGCGACACGCACGCTGAAGCGGCCGTCCGCACCCGTGCGCGGGCTCGCCATCGCCACCGGTCGCGCACCCTCATACGCCGGGGTCGCCGTGACCGCGATCTGCGCTCCCGCGATCGGCGTCCCGCTCGAGTCGAGCAGCCGGCCGCTCACCGCCTGCGCGCGCCCATAGCCGCTCGTCACGCTCTCCCGCCGCGTGCTCGCCCAGCGCACCGCGAGCGACGCCTGCGGCGACGCGTTCACTCCGTTAGGAGGCCCCGGCTGCGACGCGTTCGCGAACGTCACCTCGCGGTCGAGCACCGGCGCCGTGTTGCCCGCCGCGTCGATCACGCTCACCAGGAGGTGGTGCGCCCCGTTGGCGACCGCCGTCGTGTCGAACGGCACGTCGACGCTGACCGAGCCGAGGCAAGGCTGCACGTACAGGAACGCCGGCGTGCCGTCCGCAGCCTCGCCGGCGCTCCTGCAGCGACCGCCGTCTTCGTCCACGACCGTGCTCTGCACCAGCCTGCCGTCGACGCTGAACAGCGCCTCGTAGATCCCCGAGCCCGGGTCCGACGCCGTGAACGCCAGATCGCTCGTGCCGCCGACCGCCGGCGCGCTCGCCAGTTCGCCGCTGACGTTCCCCGCCGTCGGGCCCGCCGCCTGTTCGAGCGTGATGTCCGCCGCGTACAGCGAGACCTCGGCAGCGTAGTTGTTGGGGTCGGCTTTGCCGGTTGGGCACGAGTATTCCGACGCTCCGACACATCCCGCGCTAACGAAGAAATGCGAGCCGAGATTCGCTTCAGGGACAACCACGAGGTTCGCGCTTGAGAGTGGTTCGCCGCTCGTGCCGAGGCCCCCTGGGCATTGCGAGCCAGCCTCACATTGCCCAAAATTGTCCGCCGGCAGGTTCAGGTTGTTTTCGGGCCCAGCAAACCAGAACTCGTACGACGCGTTAATGGCGGCTCCGCCGTCCGCGTCGCCGGCGCGCCAGAGTGTCGCGCCAGTGATGGTCTCGCCGGCGGGAACTCCAAACGTCCACGTCGCGATGTCCGTGTTCGCGGTCCGGGGTGCCTCTCTCAGCGCCGCGATCAGCGCCCCATCTGGCTGCGAACAGGTGTCTTCCGCATATGAGTAGCTGCCGGTTGTCGACCCGCTCCACCCATCCGCGGGCGCGCTCGCCCCGGACGGAGTCCGGCAGGAATACACGTGGTACCGGCCGGCGTGGGCCGGCCCGGCCGAGGCGGCGGCCGCGGCGGCGAGCACCAGGGCGAGCGTCGCGGCGCGGACCGCGGTCGCTGATCTCAGTTGGGCCGACGACAACATCTCACCCGCATGTCCTTACGAGAGACCTTGATGCCCCATCCGAATTATTCCATATCCCGGGAATACGCGGGCACCCGCGCGACACGCAGCGGGAAGCTCAGACTGAGAACTTGACGGGCAGCTCGGCGAGCCCGTAGATGCCGGAGACTCCTTCGAACACGGGCTCCCCGTCGAGCTCGAGGCCATGCAGGTGCTGCGCGAGAAACGTCAGTCCCTCCTGCAGCTCGGCGCGCGCGAGGTTGGCGCCGAGGCAGTAGTGCACGCCGGCACCGAACGTCAGCGGGCGGGCGCGGTCGCGCTCGACGGTGATGTCGAAGCGATCGGCCGAGGCTGCCTGATCGCCGTCGAGGTCGCGATTGCCCGTGAACGCGCAGACCATCACGATCGTCCCCTCGGGGAACGTCACGTCGCGGAAGACGACCTCCTCGGTCAGGATCCGTGCGGTGAACGGCGTGATCGGCTCGTAGCGCAGCGCCTCCTCGACGGCCTGCTCCGCGAGCGCCGGTTCGCTCGTGAGCAGCTGCCACTGCTCGGGGTGTTCGGCGAGCAGCCTGACCGCGTGCGCGAGCTGGCTCTGGCTCGTGTCGACGCCGCCGACGAGGATGTTGAAGACGAGGTTGATGCACTCGACGTCCGACAGGCGCTCGCCCTCCTCTTCGGCCGCGATCAGCTTCGAGATGAGGTCGTCGCCGGGGCTCTCGCGGCGCACGCGCACGAGTTCCTCGGCGTACTCGTAGAACTCGCCGACGGCCTGCTCGATCTGATCGCGCTCGGTGGCCATGCTGATCGCGTCGAACTGGCGCTGGATCCAGTTCGACCAGTGATGCAGTCTCGGCGCGTCCTGCAGCGGCGCGCCCATCACGCTCGCGATCACGAGCGAGGGGTAGGGCTTGGCGAACGCCTCGACGAACTCGCAGCGCACGGCCTCGCCGTTTGCGGCGCCCCCGCCTGCGCTCACCTGCGCGAGCAGCCCGGCGAGGAACTCGCGCATCGCCGGGCGGTAGCGCTCGACGGCGCGGGGCGAGAGCGCGGGGTTGACGAGGCTGCGCAGGCGCGAATGGTCGGGACCGTTGACGTGCAGGATGTTGCGCCGCATCTGCTCGTACAGCGGCCCGCTCGTCACGTCGAAGATCTCGGCGATCTTCATCCCCGGGAAGATCGCGGCCCGCGAGCGCAGGAAGAACTCGGCCGACTCGCGGTCGAGGACGATGCACCCGAACGGGCCCTGCGCAAGCCAGCCCGTCGGGTCGCTCGCCGACCGCTCGCGCAACTCGCTCATCGCGAGATGGAAGCGATCCCCGCGCATCGACGCGTCCGTGTAGTCGAACGCGGGGAGCTCCAGCTCGGTGACGAGCGCCATGACTGCGACGCTACTTCTTCTTCGGGCTCACGGCCTGCTTGAGCGTGGCTCCCGCGGAGAACTTCGGCGCCTTGGAAGCTTTGATTTTGACCTTCTCACCGGTGCGCGGGTTGACGCCCTGGCGAGCGGCGCGTTTGACGACGGAGAACTTGCCGAAGCCCGTGATCGCGACCTCGTCGCCTTTTTTGAGGGTCTTCGTGACGGTGTCGAGCAGCGACTCGATCGCACGGGCCGAGTCTGCCTTGGTGAGGCCGCTGTCGGAGGCGACCGCCTCGATCAGCTGTGACTTGTTCATCGGGTACGTCCTTTCAGTTGGTTGTCACCGGCGCGGGGCAGAGTACCTTGCCAGCTTCGTGCCCGGGTTGAGCAGCCCCTTCGGGTCGAACACCCGCTTGAGCTGTTCGTGCAGCTCGGTCGCCCTCGGCGGCCACTGGGACTGCAGGCGCCCGCGCTTCAGCCAGCCGACGCCGTGCTCGCCGGCGATCGAGCCGCCGAGCTCGATCACCGCCGCGAACAGCTCCTCGCCGATCGCGTCCGCGGCGTCGAGCTCGGCCTCCTGCGCGGGGTCGACGAGCACGGTCGCGTGGACGTTGCCGTCGCCGCCGTGGCCGAACGAGCACGAGCGCAGCCCGTGACGGGTGGCGATCTCCTCGAAGCGCTCCAGTCCCTCGAGCAGGCGCTCGCGGGGAAACACGACGTCCTCGCTGACCTTTGCGCCGCGCACGGCGGTGAGCACGCCGTTGACCCCGTCGCGCCAGCGCCAGAGGGCCTCGGGGCTGTTCGGCTCATCGATCGCGAGCACGGCGCCGGCGAGCAGTTCGGCAAACGATGCGCGCTGCTCGGCGACCTCCACCGCGCTTCCGTCGAGCTCGATGATCAGGGCGAAGTCGGCCTCGGCGGGAACGACCGCGGGGTAGGACGGGGCGAGCATCGACAGCGCGACGCCGTCGAGGAAGTCGAGCACCGACGGCTCGAGGCCCGCCTCGAACACCGCGCCGATCGCCGCGCAGCCCTCGGCCCGCGAGCGCATGAAGACGACGAGCGGGCACGCCGCCTCGGGCGCCGGCCGCAGCCTCAGCATCACCGCCGTGATCACCCCGAGCGTGCCCTCCGAGCCGACGAGCAGGCTCTTGAGGTCATAGCCGGCGACGTCCTTCGCGGCCCAGCCGCCGATCTGCACGAGCTCCCCGGGGGCGAGGACGACCTCGACGCCGGACACCCACGAGCCGGTCACGCCGTACTTCAGCGCGTGTGGCCCGCCGGCGTTCGTCGCGACGTTGCCGCCGATCTGCGACTGCTCGGACGCCCCCGGGTCGGGGCCGAAGAACAGCCCGTTCTCCCGCGCCAGGCGCTGGACGTCGCGGGTGCTCACGCCGGCCTCGGGCAGCATCCGCCACAGCGAGGGCTCGAGCTCGCGCACCCGCCGCAGGCGCTCGAGCGAGCAGACGACCCCACCGTGCGTCGCGACCGCGCCGCCGGTCAGCCCGGTACCGCCGCCGCGGGGGACGAGCGGCACGTCGTGCTCGTAGCACCAGCGCATCACGGCCGCGACCTCCGCGGCGCTGCCGGGCAGCGCGACCGCGTCGGCGCGCCCCTCGACGCCGCGCCGCCGCGAGCAGTCGTGGTTGTAGGGCGAGGCCGGGGGCGCCTCGAGCACGTGCTCGGCGCCGATCAGACGGCTGAGCTCTGAGCGCATCACCGCGGTCGAGGCTAGCGCGACGGGTAGCATTGGCGGCGGTCATGGCAGTCAGCGCGAAGCCCAGCACGCAGCCGAGCTTCCGGACGCTCTCGGACGAGCCCGTGCGGGAGCTCTACACGCCGGCGGATCTGCCGGCCGGGATCGGCGGGCCGCAGGACCCGATCGGGCTGCCCGGCTCCTACCCGTACACGCGCGGCATCCACGAGTCGATGTATCGCGGGCGGCTGTGGACGATGCGCCAGTTCGCCGGCTTCGGCACGAGCGAGGAGACGAACGAGCGCTTTCACTACCTGCTCGAGCACGGCCAGACGGGGCTCTCGACCGCCTTCGACATGCCGTCGCTGATGGGCCACGACTCAGACCACGCGCGCTCGCTCGGCGAGGTCGGCCGCGAGGGTGTCGCGATCGACACGCTCGATGACATGCAGACGCTGTTCGGCGGGATCGACCTCGGCGAGGTGTCGGTGTCGATGACGATCAACGCGCCCGCCGCGATCATGCTCGCCTTCTACGTCGCCGCCGCCGAAGCCGACCCGGTGCATCCGGCGCCCCCGGAGGCCCTGTCGGGGACGATCCAGGCGGACATACTCAAGGAGTACATCGCCCAGAAGGAGTGGTGCTTCCCGATCGACCCGGCGATGCGCCTGTGCGGCGACATGATCGAGTGGTGCACGCGGCGGATGCCGCGCTGGCATCCGATCTCGATCTCCGGCTACCACATCCGCGAGGCCGGCTCGACCGCGCAGCAGGAGCTCGCGTTCACGCTCAAGGACGGGCTCACGTATGTCGAGCAGGCGGTCGCGCGCGGCCTCGACGTCGACGACTTCGCGCCGCGGCTGTCGTTCTTCTTCAACGCGCAGATCGACTTCTTCGAGGAGATCGCCAAGTATCGCGCCGCCCGTCGCATCTGGGCGAAAGAGATGCGCGAGACGTTCGGCGCGAAGAGCCCGCGCTCCTGGCAGATGCGCTTTCACTCGCAGACCGCCGGCGTCAGCCTGACCGCGCAGCAGCCGCTCAACAACATCGTGCGCACCGCGATCGAGGCGCTCGCGGCCGTGCTCGGCGGCACCCAGTCGCTGCACACGAACTCCTACGACGAGGCGCTCGCGCTGCCGACCGAGGAGGCGGTCACGATCGCGCTGCGCACGCAGCAGATGATCGCGCACGAGACCGGCGTCACCAACACCGTCGACCCGCTCGGCGGCTCGTACTTCATCGAGGCGCTCACCGACGAGATGGAAGCGCGCGCATATGAGTACTTCGCGAAGATAGACGAGCTCGGCGGGATGGTCGCGGCGACCAAGCTCAACTACCCGCAGCGCGAGATCGCCGACGCGGCGTTCGCGCTGCAGCAGGAGATCGACGCGGCCGAGCGCATCGTGGTCGGCGTCAACCGCTACGTCGCAAGCGACGAGGAGCCGATCCCGACGCTGCGAGTGGACCCAGCGCTCGAAGCCAAGCAGGTCGGGCGGCTGCAGGCGGCGCGCGCCGCACGCGACGCGGCCGCCGTCGAGCGCGCGCTCGCCGCCCTGCGCGAGGATGCCGCGCACGAGCATCGCAACCTGATGGAGCCGCTGCTCGACTGTGCGCGTGCCCACGCCAGCGAGGGCGAGATCATCGAGTCGCTGCAGCAGGTCTTCGGCGACTACACCGAGACACCCGTCTTCTGAGCCCGTCCCGCTGACGGCTCGCGTCGCCCGGCCCGGCACGCTCGCTCACCGGGCGCACGGGCGCGGTCGCCGCGGAAACCCTCCGCAGACAATAGTCAGAGACGCCCGTTGCGGTCGCACCGCCTCGCGATTACAACCTCCTGAGACAACTCAAGTGAATCGCCGTGCCGGTTCACACCGATCGAGGAGGCCGGATGAGCAAACGTCACCTACTGCCGTTTCTGCTGCTCGTCGCAACCGCACTGCCGACC
The DNA here is from genome assembly GCA_963822245.1 of uncultured Solirubrobacteraceae bacterium. Taxonomy (GTDB): domain Bacteria; phylum Actinomycetota; class Thermoleophilia; order Solirubrobacterales; family Solirubrobacteraceae; genus Palsa-744. Next base: position 1,054,418 of record CAWGGR010000001.1, on the reverse strand, counting down.
GGCGCCGCTCAGGCCAGCTGGGGAACGAACCCCTACCAACACTGCAGCATGGGTGAAAACCACCACTGCTATGCGATGGCGGTAGACAGAATCAACACCTACGCGACGATCGGACTGGAGGAAACGCGGGCCTCGACCGTCTACGGCTGCGCCGAAGGCGCGTTCGTCACAAATGAGATGTGGGTCACGCCGGAAAGCCGCGACAACGGATGGATCGAGGCCGGCCAGCTGGTTGGCCGCGGCTACTGCGACCAGCTCCCGCACCTGTTCTTCGCCGAGCTCTCGCCCACCAACCCGAACGTCTTTCACATAGAAGTCTCGTCACTGCCGACGTACAGCCACCAGTACAACATGTACGCCATCTCCGACATTCCGGAAAAGAACGGCCACTGGCACACGTACTACCGGATCCCGAATGAAAGCTCGGTGTGGTCGGAAGGACCGACGTACGGCGGCGGCTGGTCCGCGAAAATGACCGGTCAGCAGTCCGGCATGGAGGCGGCGACCGAAACCGAGCCGATCTACGAAGGCGCCGAGCAGACCGCCTACACCAACAAGAGCATCATCCCCTACGAAGGCTGGGTCAACTGGAACGGCGCCGAACTCTACGCCGAAGAAGGTAACACCTGTATCCAGCAGCTCGGGAGCGCGCCGGGCAACGCGAGCGTCGCAGCGTGCTGATCCACATCCAAGGAGGAAAAGCGATGAAGTCAATAAGGCAGCTCACGATCACCGCGGTGACGGTCATCGCCGCGGGCGTCGGCGCGGCGACTGCGCAGGCCGCGGTCAACGAAGCGGAAGCACTCACGACGGCGATCCACCACGCCGGCGCCGTCGGGCTGAAATCCGGCGCCGTGCAGATCAGCAGCAGCGGGCCGATCCCGCTCGTCCGATCGCGCTTCGTGTTCAACGGCGGCGAAGGCGGGCTCGGCGGGGACCCGCAGGGGACGTCGTTCCCGTTCGTGCTGAGCGGCGACGGGACGTTCGAGCCGAACATTCCCACCCCGCCCGGCCGCACGCTCCCCCAGTCGAAGTACCTCGGGGTGATCGTCGATTCGGCGAGCGACGGGATCGAGGATGAATACTTCGGCCCTACGCCTCCCCCGCTCGAACAGCTCGGCACCGTCGTCACGATCAGTCTCACTAGCAGCGAGGCCGCGACGGCCTCGACCTCCTGCCACGTCGATCAGCTGCTGACCGCGGCGCTCGCGCGCAAGCACCTTGGAGCCCGCCGCTACCGCGCCGCCGTCGCGCTCAAGCGGTGCGAGGCGCGGCACAGGTAGGCGACGTTACTTGATGCCTCGCGGCTCGCCGGCGGGCGGGGCCGCGAGCTCGAGCGCATGAGGCTCGAGGGTCGGCGCGGACATCGGCGGATGACCGCGCTGCTGGGTCCCCCTGCGCGACCCGCAGCCTTGCCTTGGCGCCGGTGATCTGATGGAGTCATCGAGCTATCGCGGGCGACGCTCGGGTTCGCCCGCTCTCACGGGAGGGGTTGCGGGCATGTCCATACGCAGGCATCTGAGCTATGCGAACGTCGTCGCCACCATGGCACTCGTCTTTGCGATGGGAGGCAGTGCCGTGGCGGCCAGGCACTATCTGATCACGTCGACCAGCCAGATCAGCCCGAGCGCGCTGAAGGCTCTCGAGGCCAACATCACAAGCAAGCTCAAACCCGGTGCAATCGGCAAAGAAGGTGCCACGGGCAGAGAAGGAGCGGCGGGCAAAGAAGGAGCGGCGGGCAAAGAAGGAGTCGCCGGCAAAGAAGGCAAAGAAGGGCTGTCGCTACTCACAGAAGCCGAGCAGCAGAAGCTGCTGGCGGTCCTTCCGTACATCAATTACGAAGAACACGGCGTGGGCGGCAAGCCCACGATCCAGTTCTCGGGGGCCAACGTACAGATCGTCGACGGAGAAGGGAAGACCGAAAAAATCAACGGAGCGGGCAACCTCATCGTCGGCTACATCGAACATCCCGGCGAAAGCGCAACGGGGTCGCACAACCTGATAGTCGGCGAAGAACAGACGTACACCAGCTATGGCGCGATCCTTGGCGGGGGACACAACTACGCCACCGGCCCGTACACCGCCGTGTTCGGCTACAACAACAAAGCCTTCGGCCTCGAGTCCAGCATCACCGGGGGCAGCACCAGCATCGCCGAAGGCAAACGCTCCTCGGTGAGCGGCGGCGAGGACAACAAAGCCAGTGGCGAAGAATCGTGGGTCGGCGGGGGCGAACGAAACAACCCCATCGGGCATTTGGCCTCGGTGAGCGGGGGCTCGCTGAACGTCGCCGAACACAACTACGCCTCGGTCAGCGGCGGTGAGAAAAACAAAGCCAGCGAAGAAGCCTCGTGGGTCGGAGGCGGCTACGAAAATACCGCCGGAGCGAAATACGTCTCGCTCCTCGGTGGCAAAAAACTCACGGAAAGCACTGAATATGGCGTCAACCCATAGCCGCTGAGGATGATCTGGGCAGGATGGTGGCCCGTGCCGCACGGCACGGGCCACCACCGCGCCAGCGCTGTTCCCGGCCGGCGCTATGCGCGCAGCAGCGATGCCTCGCGCGAGACCGGGCGCCTGCCCCGGGCGGTGCTCCGCGCGCAATCCAGCAGGCACCGGGTACTCAGCAGGCAGCGGCTTGCGCACGCCGGCGTCGTCGAGCAGCGCCTGCGCGCGCCGTCGGTGAAGCGCCAGCGCGTCGAAGATCGCGGGCGAGCGGCGCCCCGATCGACGCATTTCTGCGAGTGGCCTCGTGAGCCAGCTGGCTGTTGTTGTGCCCGGTGTGCGATTCTTGCAGATTCGCGGGGGGCACGGACGTCGCGCCTGACCCATTCATCAGACGAGTGCAAGGAGCGACGATGGAGCCTTTGCGTAGCATCCTCCGGCCCGTGGCGGCTGCGCCGCGAGTCTCGCCGGCTGCCCTACTTGCCTGCGGGTTGGGCCTGCTCGTGTCGCTGGCTCTTCTATCGAGCGTCACCGCGGTCGCGCTCGGCTCGCCGCTCGGTCAGGCGAGCGACTTCGCGACACCGAGCACCGAAAGCGAGCCGTCCGGGGTCGTGGTCGGCCCCGAAGGCAACATCTGGTTCGCCGAGGGCGCCCAGGAAAAGATCGGCGAGATCAACCCGGTGACGCATGCAACGAGTGATTTTGCGACACCGAGCTCGGCGCAGAGCGTGGCGGTCGGCCCGGAAGGCGACCTGTGGTTCACCGAGCCCATCGTGAGCAGGATCGGCGAGTTCAACCCGGTCACACACGCCACCAGTGACTTCGCGACACCGACTCCCTCCGGCGAACCCGAGGGGATCGCGGTCGGCCCGGAAGGCAACCTCTGGTTCGCCGAGACCGGCGTGAGCAAGATTGGTGAGATCAACCCGGTGACGCACGAAAAGAGCGACTTCACGGCACCAACCGCGTCCAGCGAACCGTTTGACATCACGGTCGGCCCGGAAGGCGACCTGTGGTTCACCGAGCTCAACGCGAGCAGGATCGGCGAGATCAACCCGGTCACGCACGAAAAGAGCGACTTCACGACACCGACCGCGTCGGGCCGTCCGGAAGGAATCGTGGCCGGCCCGGAAGGCAACCTGTGGTTCACCGAGTTCAATGCGAGCAGGATCGGCGAGATCAACCCGGTGACGCACGCGAAGAGCGACTTCGCGGCACCGACCGTGTCCAGCCGCCCGGGCGGGATCACGGTTGGGCCTGAAGGCAACCTATGGTTCACCGAAGAGGCTACGGGCGTAGGCATGATCGCTGAGATCAACCCCGTGACGCACGCGACGGAGGACTTCCCCGTACCGACAAGCAACGGCGAACCGACCGCGATCGCGGCGGGCCCCGACGGCAACCTCTGGTACGCCGAGCTCGCCGCGAACAGGATCGGTGAGATCGGCGCCGGCGCGCCCGCGGCGTCGATTCTTGCGCCGGTGGTCGCGGGTGGCGGGCAGGCCGGCATCCCACAGGTCTGCGAGGGTGCCCAATGGTCCAACTTCGCGCTCCAGCAGCCGCTCCCGGGCCTGCTCTCCTTCGACGGCTTCCATTGGCTGCTCAACGGCAGTGTGATCGCTGGTCAGACCACCGACAGCTTCACCCCTGCCACCGCCGAGATCGCAGACGCGCTCTCATGCCGCGAGACGGTCACCTATCCGCTCACCGGTGTCACCGCCGTCGCGACGAGCGCGCCCGTGACTGTGATCTCACAGAACTCCGGGCCAGGCGGTCCGGCCGGAACCGACGGCAGCAGCGGCGCGCAGGGGCCGGCCGGAACCGATGGCGCCACCGGCGCGCAGGGACCGGCCGGGAAGGTCGAGCTCGTCACCTGCACGCCGTTCACGACGGGCAAGGGCAAGCACAAGAAGACCGTCCAGAAGTGCACGAGCATGCTGACGAGCTCCCCCGTCAAGTTCACCACCGCTGGAACAGCCATCGCAGCAGTTCTCTTGCGTGGAAAGCTCCTGTACGCGACAGGGTCGGCGATCGACTCGGGCAAGCGCACTGAGCTGCTGCTGAGCCCGCGGCGAACCATCACCAAGGGCAGCTACACGCTGAGGCTCACACGCGGGCGAGCGCGCCGCAGCGAGACGATCACGATCACTTGAGCAGCAACCGGGGCCCGCGCCGCTGATTCGCGTCGATCGCGACATGTGCTACGTCGCGAGGCGTCGTCGGCGTTCTCCGGCGCGCTGGCGGCCGACGGGCTCTCACCGCTTGCGCCGTCCGGGGAGACCTCGGCATCAAGACACTCATTTTGTGCATTTGGGGCAAAGGTTGTGTGCGGCTGTCTCCAGCCATTTCAGCACCGGACCCCTACCCCCGACGGCGATCGCGTCGTTACGAACGTCTGCGACTCCAATCCCTTCTTCTTCGAGTCCCATTTGTTCGTTGTAGCCGACCCACGCACGCTCGGGAACGTGGACAAGACGTTTCGTGAATCCTTGTTTTGGCCAAACCACTGGAAGCTGGGCCAGGGATTTGCTGTGCTGGTAGATGCGCTGATCAAAGATCTCGAGCTCGATCGTGGCTGGTTGAACGCCTTCATGTTTTGTGACAAACGGGTTTTCCATTTCTTCTTGCATCGTAGGCTGGGGCGGTTCTGCGTAATAGAATTCGCAGGTCGTCTCGTAGATGCCGTGACGCCAGACGCCTTCGTATTGTTTGAGTTTGCCGTCGACATACGGGCGTTCCCCTTCCACCCCCTCCGTGTTAGGGCCGTTCAGTTCCTTTAGTGGTGGGAAATCGGCCTTCGAGAGGAGTCCTTGGCAACTGCGAGCCGGCAGCAGCGCGGCGGTGTTCGGTCTGCGTTTGGAGCTCGCTGACGCACTGGACGCGAACATCACCAGGCAGCCCAAGCTCAGCACCAACATGAACAGCGCCCAACGTCCGCTACGCATGACCGAGGCTCCTTGCTATCGTCGCCCTTTGCGCGAGGCTAGCACGAGCGTCCGCCGGCGCTACGCGCGCAGCAGCGATGCCTCGCGCGAGACCCGGCGCTTCCCCCAGGCTGTGCTCCGCGCGAAGTCCAGCAGGCACGCCAGATAGTCCGCAGGCAGCGGCTTGTGCAAGCCGGCTTCGTCGAACAGCGCCTGCGCGCGCCCGTCGGTGAAGCGGCAGCGCACGTCGAAGTAGGGCACGAACGTCTCCGCTCCCGCGGGCAGGCCGCCGGCGGTCTCCTGCGGCGCGAAGCGGACGGGCGGGCGGCCGGAGATCGAGGAGTGCAGCGCGACGAGCTCGCCGGCGCTGAGCGCGTCCGCGCCGGCGACGAGGTTGTAGGTGCCGCCGACGTCATCACCGTCGAGCAGCGCGAGGATCCCGTCCGTCACGTAGTCGACCGGAACGAAGTCGACGATCGAGTCAGCGCGCGCGGGGACCTCCTCGAGCAGACCTCGTTCGAACGCGCGCATCGGCCAGTAGAGGACGTTGAACGCGGACGTCCAGCCGCCGCGGCTGTGGCCCACGACGATGCTCGGCCGCGCAATCGCGAGCGGCAGCTCATGCGCGTCGCCGAGCAGCCGCTCGGCCTCGGCCTTGGACTGCTCGTAGCTGTTGCGGAACTCCTGCCCGACGTCGAGATCGTGCTCGCCGAACTCGCCCGCGTGGCGGCCGCTGACGTACGCGGTCGAGACGTGGACGAGCCGCCGCAGCGAGCCGTTCGCGGCGATCTCGCGGGCAAGCTCGATGATCCGCTCGACGCCCGCGACGTTGATCTCGCGCGCGCTCTCGAGCGGCAGATCAAACGAGATCGAGGCAGCGCAGTGGACGATCCGATCGATCGAGCCGATCAGCGACGCGCGATCCTGCGCCGAGAGCCCGAGGCCCGGCTCGGTCAGCTCGCCGCGCACGACGCGAATCCGCTCGGCGGCCGCGGGGGTCTGATCGTAGAGCCGCGCGAGCACCCCGCCGAGGCGCGCGGCCGCCGCCTGCCCGTCCGCGCCGCGGATCAGCAGCACGAGATCCTCATCGCCTCTGTCGAGCAGGCGCGCGAGGATGTCCATTCCGAGGAAGCCGGTCGCTCCGGTCAGCAGGATCGCGCCGCTCATCACCCAGCGGGACCTGTCGCAGCCGGCGCTGGCGGCGACGGGCAGCCGATCGCGTGGTAGCCGCCGTCGACGTGCAGGATCTCCGCGGTGATCCTGCGCGCGAGCGGCGACATCAGAAAGCAGGCCGTGTCGGCGACCGGCCCCGGGTCACCCGCGTCCCAGGCGAGCGGCGCCTGCTCAGACCACACGTCTGCGAGCCGGGAGAAGCCGGGGATGCCGCCCGCCGCGAGCGTCTCGATCGGGCCGGCCGAGATCAGGTTGACGCGCACCTCGCGCGGGCCGAGCTCACGCGCGAGGTAGCGCGAGACCGCCTCGAGCGCGGCCTTCGCGACGCCCATCCAGTCATACGACGGCCAGGCGACGCTCGCGTCGAAGTCGAGCCCGACGACGCCCGCGCCGTCGGGCGCCGCGGCGAGCAGCCCGGCGAGCCCCGCGACGAGCGCCTTCAGCGAGAACGCACTCGTCTGATACGCGGTGAGCGCGCTCTCCAGCGGCGTGTCGAGAAAACCGCCGCCGAGCGCGTCCGGCGGCGCATACGCGATCGCGTGCAGGAGCCCGTCGAGTGCGCCCCAGCGCTGCTCGAGCGCGCCGCGCAGGCGCTCGATGTCGGCGGCGCTGTTGACATCCAGCTCGAGCACCTCGACGGCCTGCGGCAGCTGCCCGGCGGCGCGTGCGGTCATCCGTTTGGTGCGACCGAAACCGCTCAGCAGCACCTCCGCGCCGAGCTCCTGTGCGCGCGCCGCCGTCGCGAATGCGATCGAGTGGCGGTCGAGCACGCCGGTGATCAGGATGCGTCGTCCGGCGAGCATCACAGCGGGATGTTGCCCGCGCGCAGCTCCGGGCGATGGATGCCGGCGAGCGCCTCGAGACACGATGCGACGCGCTCGCGCGTCTGCCCGGGGGCGATCACCTCATCGACGAAGCCGTCCGCGCTCGCGCTCTCTACGCCGAGGTGCTCGCCCGCGTAGACGCCGGCGAGACGCCGGCGCTGTGCGGCGGGATCCTCGGCGACCGCGATCTCGCGCCGGTTGAGGATGCCGACGGCCTGCTCGGCGCCCATCACGCCGACCTCGACGTCGGGCCACGCGAACACGTAGTCCGCGCCAAGCGCCTTCGAGTTCATCGCGATGAACGCGCCGCCGAACGCCTTGCGGATGATCACCGTGACGGTCGGCACGGTCGCCTCGGCGAACGCGTGCACGAGCTTCGCGCCGTGGCGGATGACGCCGTCCTTCTCCTGGCGCGAGCCGGGCAGGAAGCCGGGCGTGTCGACGAGCACGAGCAGCGGCAGCCCGAATGAGTTGCACATGCGCACGAAGCGCGCCCCCTTCTGCGCCGATTCGGAGTCGAGCACGCCGCCGAGGTGCTTCGGCTGGTTGGCGACGATCCCGATCGAGCGGCCCTCGAGGCGGGCGAAGCCGCAGAACACGTTGCGCGACCAGCGCGGGCTGACCTCCATCAGGCGCCCGCCGTCGACGAGCGCGCTCGCGAGGTGGCGGACGTCGTAGACCTTCCGCGCCTGCGCCGGCACCGAGCGCTCGGCGAGACCCTCGGGAGCCGGCACCGGCGGCCACATCTGCGGCGACTCGCCGGAGTGCTGCGGCAGGTAGTCGAGCAGGTCGCGTGCCATCAGCGCGCCGTCGACCTCGGTCGGCGCGCTGAAGTGACAGACGCCGTTGCGCTCGTGCACCCTCCTCCCTCCCAGTCCGGCCATGTCGACGTCCTCGCCGGTGACCTCCGCGACGACCGCCGGGCCGGTCAGGAACATCGCCGCGCGGCCGGTCATGATCACGAAGTCGTTCAGCGCGGGGCCGTAGGAGGAGCCGCCGGCCGACGGACCGCAGACGATCGAGATCTGCGGCACGACCCCGGACAGGTGCACGTGCTCGCGGAAGATCGCGCCGTAGCCGGACAGCGCCGCGAGACCCTCCTGCATGCGCGCGCCGGCCGACTCGATGAAGCCGATCACCGGCACGCGCGCGCGTCCGGCGAGACGCAGCACTTCGACGACCGTCTCCGCGTGCGCCTCGCCGAGCGAGCCGCCGGCGAAGGAGGCGTCCTGCGCGTAGCAGTAGACCTGGCGGCCGTCGACGCGCGCATGCGCCGCGAGCACGCCGTCGCCCGGCTGTGCGCGCTCGCCCATTCGCCGCGACCGCACCTGTGTGCGCAGCAGCTGCAGCGACCCCGGGTCGGTCAGCGCCTCGAGGCGCTCGAGCGGGCTGAGACGCTCGTCGGGACGCTCAAGCAGGGCGAGGCTCATCGCGCCTCCAGGCACAGGACGACGTTGTGCCCGCCGAACCCGAATGAGTTCGACAGCGCGAGAGCGGGACGGTCGCGGCGGACCTCGAGCTGCCGCGCCGCGCCGGGGACGTAGTCGAGGTCGAGATCCTGATCGGGCTCGGACAGGCCGACGGTCGGCGGGATCACGCGCGCGCTGAGCGCGAGCAGCGTCGCGATCGCCTCGACGGCGCCGGCCGCGCCGAGCAGGTGCCCGATCGCCGACTTCGTCGAGGAGATCGGGATCTCGCCGGCGTGCGTTCCGAGCGCGAGCTTGATCGCCTGTGTCTCGGCGCGGTCGTTGAGCGGCGTCGAAGTGCCGTGCGCGTTGATGTAGTCGATCTCCGTTGCATCCACACCCCCATCGCGCAGCGCGGCCGTCATCGCGGCGGCCTGGCCGGCGCCGTCCTCACGCGGCGCCGTCAGGTGGTGCGCGTCGGAGCTCGACGCATAGCCGCGGATCGCGCCGAGCACGTACGCACCGCGGGCGGCGGCGGCGTCTGCTCGCTCGAGCACGAGCACGCCGGCGCCCTCGGCCATCACGAAGCCGTCGCGGCGCGCGTCGAAGGGCCGCGAGATGCCGCTCTCAGAGAGCGCGTCGAGCGCGCTGAACGCCGCACGTGCGAGCGGCGTGAGGCTCGCCTCCGAGCCGCCGGTGACGACCGCGTCGGCTTCGCCGCACTGCAGCATCCGCATCGCCGCGCCGATCGCGTGTGCGCCTGAGGCGCACGCGGAGCTGACCGCGAATGACGGGCCACGAAGGTCGTGGCGCATCGACAGCGCGCCTGCGCCCGCGTTGCTCATCATCAGCGGCACCGACAGCGGCGAGACGTTCTCGGCGCCCCGTTCTCTGAGCGTGTCCTGCCCGCCGGTCAGCGTCGCGATCCCGCCGACGCCGGTGCCGAGCACGCAGCCGATCCGCTCGGCCGGGTACGGCCGCGCCTGCTCCCAGCCGGCGTCTGCGAGCGCCTCGGCGCACGCGCCGAGCGCGAGCTGCGTGAATCGGTCGGCGCGGCGCGCCTCCTTACCGGTGAGAAAGTCCTTCGGGTCGAACTCCGCGCACGCGCCCTCGCCGTCTGCGATGCCGCACTCTCCGGCGCTCCAGCGCTGATGCAGGGCGGGTGCCCCCACACCGAGCGGCGTGACCGCTCCCACCCCTGTGACGACCACGGGCTCCATGCGCCTAGGCGCGCGCCGCAATCATCCGGATCGCGTCATCGACGCACTTGATCTCGGCGACGTCCGCGCCCTTCAGCTCGACCCCGAACTGCTCGTGGACGATCTGCGAGAGCTCGGCCAGGTCGAGCGAGTCGATGTCCAGCTCCTCGAACGTCGCCTCGCGGGTGATCTGGTCGGGTTCGGCCCCGAACGTCTCGAGCGATTCGACGACGACCTTCTCGATCTGCTCCTCGCTGACAGCTGTGCTCATCTGGCTTCCTCCGGTTCGTTTGGATTGGTGTGCTCGATCAAGGTCTGTCGCCGCCGGCCGCCTACGCGGCGAGGCCCCCGTCGACGTAGAGGGTCGAGCCGGTCACATAGCCGGCCCGCTCGGAGGCGAGGAATCCCGCGCACGCGGCGACCTCCTCCGGCCGTCCCGCTCGGCGCGCCGGCACCGCGCTCAGCAGCTCGCCGTCGAGGCCGGCGGTCATGTCGGTGTCGATCAGCCCGGGCGCGATCGCGTTGACGGTCACCCCGCGGCGCGCGACCTCGACGGCGATCGTCTTGGTCATCCCGATCAGCCCCGCCTTCGCGGCCGCGTAGTTCGCCTGCCCGGCGTTCGCGCGCGGACCGATCACCGAGGCGATGTTGATCACGCGCCCGAAGCGCGCGCGGATCATGCCGCGCAGCGCGTGCCTGGTCGTGCGAAACGCGGCCGACAGGTTCGTGTCGATCACCGCGCTCCAGTCGGTGTCGCTGAGCGACAGCGCGAGGCCATCCGCGTGCATGCCCGCGTTGTTGACGAGCACGAGCACACGGCCGTACTGATGCTCGAGGGCCTCGAACAGCTGCTCGACCTGCTCCGGTGCGGTCACGTCCGCGCCAAGCGCGAGCGCGCGCCCGCCGGCGCCCTCGATGCGCGCGACGGTCTCCGCCGCCGCCGCCTCGGCGCTGCGGAAGTTGACGCCCACCGGCCAGCCGTCGGCGGCGAGCTGGGCGGCGATCGCCGCGCCGATGCCACGCGAGGCGCCCGTCACGAGCGCGCAGCCCTCCGGGCGGCTCACGAGCCGCCCCACGTCATCACGTTCGCACCCCACACGAGCCCGGCGCCGACCGCGCCGAGGACCACGCGCGCACCCGGCCTCAGCGCCCCCGCGCGCACCGCCTCGGCGAGCGCCAGCGGGACGCTCGCCGCGCTCGTGTTGCCGAGCTCGGCGATGCAGTCGAAGACGCGCTCGCGCGGTAGCTGCAGGCGCTCTGCGACCGCTGTCAGGATCCTCGCGTTGGCCTGGTGGTAGACGAACAGGTCGATCTCGGCGAGCTCGAGGCCGGCGAGCTGCAGCACCCGTTCGGTCGACTCGCTGAAATGCTCGGTCGCCGCGAGGAACGTCTCGTGGCCTTCCATCTCCAGCAGGCCGCGCTCGCGCGTGACGCGGATCGCGCTCGCGGCCGCGCCGTCGCTGCCGAGCACAAACGGGCCGATCTGGCCATCCGCGTCCGCGGAGACGACCATCGCGCCGGCGCCGTCGCCGAACAGCGGCGCGGTGCGCCGGTCGCCGTCGTCGATGAACCGCGAGAGGATCTCCGCGGCGATCACGAGCACGTTATGGGCGTGGCCGGCCTCGATCCAAGCGGTTGCCTGGGCGAGCGCCGCGATCGCGCCGGCGCACGCCGCGCCGACGTCGATCGCCGCAACCTTCCCGATCCCCAGCTCCGCGGCGACGAGCGGCGCCGTCGAAGGCGTGATCTCGTCCGCGGCGAGCGTCGCGACGAGCACCATGTCGATCTCGCGAGGCTCGATCGCGGCGTCCTCGAGCGCCATCCGCCCGGCCGCGCTCGCGAGCTCGCTCACGCGCTGGCCCGGCGCGGCATAGCGGCGCGCGCGGATCCCCGTGCGGCGCTCGATCCACTCATCGGCGACGCCGATCCGCGCGCCGATCTGCGAGTTCGGGATCAGCCGCGGCGCGAGCGCCGTGCCGAGCCCGACGATGCCGGCCGTGCGCAGCACGCGCGGCGCTCGTGCCGGGAACGCGCCGGGCGCCTCGATCGTGCTCGCCTCAGCGGCCACTGGCCGACCCCGCCGCGACCGGGGCGGCCGGCGCGCGTCCGTCGAGCACGCGCGCGTCGGGGAGGTTGCGGCGCACGAGCTTTGCGAGCACCTGCCCAGGGCCGAAGTCGATGAACTCCTCGGCGCCGAGGCCGGCGAGCGCCGCCATCACCTCGCGCCAGCGAACCGGGCTGACGATCGCGGCCGCGAGCTCGGCGCGCACGTCCGCGAACGGCGCCGCGGTGACGCCCGAGATGACCGCGACGGCGGGCTCGCGAAACTCCGCCTGCGCGAGCGCCGCGCGGAAGGGCTCGACCGCGCCGGCCATCGACGGCGAGTGGAACGCGCCGGCGACGTCGAGCAGGATCGCGCGCACGCGATCGGCGCGCGCCTGGGTCAACGCCTCGCGCAGGCGCGCCGTCGGACCGGCGAGCACCACCTGCCCGGGCGCGTTGTCGTTGGCGAGCACGATCTCGTGGGCTTCGGCGAGCTGCGCCGGATAGTCCTCCGCGGCGCCGAGGATCGCCATCATCCCTTCCTCACCGTCGCCCGCGTCGGCCATCAGGCGGCCGCGCAGGACCGCGAGCTCGAGTCCTGTGAACGGGTCGAGCGCGTCGGCCGCGACGAGCGCGCTGAGCTCGCCGAGGGAGTGCCCCGCGTAGGCGAGCGGGCGCACCTTCGTGCGCAGCTGATTCCACCCGGCGAGGCTCGCGCAGAAGATCGCCGGCTGGGCGAAGCGCGTGCTCTCGCTCACGCGCGCGAACGGATCCTCACCGACCAGCTCGGTGCAGCGCTCGAGCAGCTCCGGCAGCGTCGCGTGCACGCGCTCGCGCAGATCACTCGTCTGGCTTCCCTGGCCGGGGAACAGACCCGCTATCGCAGCGCCGGACACCTGCGACACCATTTCAAGCGATCTGCGCCGGACCGCTCCGGACGCCTGCAAACCCCTCAAATGGGGGGTTACTCCCCGCTTTGGGGGCCGTCAGCGGTTCAGGCCGAGCCGCTGGGCGCGCTGGACGGCGTCCGCGCGGTTGCGCGCGCCGAGCTTGCGGTAGAGCGTGCTCGTGTGCTCCTTGACCGTGTGCGGCGAGAGGAACAGCGTGCCCGCGATCTCACGGTTGGTCGCGCCGCCCGCGATCAGCCCGAGGATCTCGCTCTCGCGGTCGGTCAGCGTCGGCGCCGACGGATTGCCGGTGTGGCGGAAGACCTCCTGGCCGTCGCCGACCATGCGCACCAGCTTGGCGATCTCCGGCGCCGGCCAGTCCTTGGAGATGAAGCCCGCGGCGCCGGCCGCGCGCGCGGCGCGTGGCGAGATGCCTCCGGCTCCCGACATCAGCAGCACGCGCGGCGCCGGCGCCTCGGCACGCAGGCGCTCGCAGACCTCCGGCCCGGACTCCGAGCCGAGGAACAGGTCGACCAGCGCCACATGCGGCTCGTAGCGGCGGCAGACGGCGACCGCTTCAGCTCCCGTGCGCGCGCTCACACAGCGCTCGACCCAGGTCATCTGGCCGAGCATCAGACGGAAGCCCCAGTGCACGACATCGTGATCGTCGACGACGAGCACGCGCAGTCGCCGCGTGCTCGTCGCGCCGACGCGGCGTGCGTCGAGCGCCGCGTCGCCGTCGGCTGCCTGCTTTGAGCTCTCAGACATCGGCGCGGCGTCCCTCAATGTCCGCTCGGTACGACGAGGCGGACCTGCCACGCGCCCGGCTCGGACTCGCCGTACTCGAGCACACCGTCGTGCTGCAGCGCCTCGAAGGTCGCGAGGCGCAGCCCGACGCCGCCGCCGCCTCCGTCGTTGTGCAGCGGCGCGCCGTCGTTGCGCACCTCGAGCACGAATGTGCTGCCGTCGTTGTGCAGCGTGACTTTCACGAACGTCGCGCGGGCATGCTTGTGCGCGTTGCGCACCGCCTCGACGAGGATCGACTGGGCGAGCGCCTCGAGGCTCGGCGGCACCTCGCCGGTCGTGCCGCCCTCGAGCAGGATCTCGAGATCGGGATGCAGCGCGCGCACACGTTCGAGCTCTTCGGCGAACGTCACGGTCGTCGGCCGCGACGCATGCCCGAGCGGGCTCATCAGCGCGGTGCGCAGGTCGCTGAGCGCCGTCTGCACCTCCTGCGCGCAGCGCGCCTGCGAGCCGGCGTCGAGCAGCTCATGGTGCGACAGCGCGAGCGAGACGCCGAACAGCCGCTGCACGACCCCCTCGTGGATCTCCCGCGCGAGATCGATCCGCTGCTGCAGCTGGCGGCTCTGCTCGTCGTAGGCGGTGACCTCGCGCGCGACCGACGCCATCGCGATCGCCTTGCCGAGCGTCCACAGCAGGTGGCGCTCGTCCTCGTCCATATCGGGCGCGTCCGGCAGGCGCTCTGACAGCACGACCCCGACGTAGCGCCCGGCGGCGGCCATCGGCGTGCAGACGATGCGCACGCCCTCGAGCAGTTCGCGCACGGCCGCCGGAACCTTGAAGTCGGCGGCGCCGTCGACTTCGAGGATCCGATCGCGGGCGAGTGCCTCGCGCGCCACGGGGACCGAGTCGATCGTCACGAACAGGTCGGCGAAGACGTCGAGCTCGATGCCGTGAGCGCCGACGGCGCGCACGCGCCGGCGCGTCCGGTCATAGCGGACGAGCACCGCGCGCTTCATCGACGTGAGGCGGCAGATCGCCTCGCAGAGGCTGCTGAAGAACGCGTCCGGGGGCGATCCCTCACCGACGCCGAGGAGCAGGTCGGACATCAGCTCGAGCACCTCGATATGGCTCGTGCCCGCGTGCGTCGCCGCATTCGCCGCCTCGGACGTCGCGGCTGCCGCCGCCACGGCGGGCGTCGGTGGCAGGGTGTTGCCCATCGCTGCAGAATCCCACGAATGGAGACGCCGAGGCTATACGCCGGCGTCTTCGCAACTTCTTAGGGCGTCCCCGTGTCGTCCATTTAGCATCGTCGTGTCCGGCCCGCGGTCGCCGTGTACGCGCTTAGGATGCCTGCTTCGTCGAGCAAGCGCCCTGGAGACCTCCATCAACCGTCAAAACCACCACCTGCTGCGCAGGGCCCTGCTGGGGAGCACCCTGCTCGTCGTGCTGTCGAGCGTCACCACGCTCGCGATCGCCTCGCGGCGGATAGTCGCCGAGCAGGCCGCGTTCAGCGCGCCCGGCTCGGCGCGCTGCATGCCGAGCACGCTCAACCGCTCCGACGTGCTTCCCGGCGCGGACATCGCGGTGTCGCCGCAGCCGGATTCCTACGACGCGTCGCCGAGCACGCAGATCAGCATGCTCGGAGCGCCCGCCGGCTCGCTCAGCGACATCCATGTCAGCGGTTCGCAGACGGGGTCCCACGGCGGCCGTCTGCGCGGCTATTCCCAGGGCGACGGCGCGAGCTTCGTGCCCTCGGGCGGGTTCGCGCCGGGCGAGACGGTGAGCGTGCGCGGCAAGGTCAGATCCGCCTCGCACACGGCTCCGTTCGCGTTTCACTTCGTCGTCGCCGAGCCCGACGTGCTCCCCTACGTGGCGCCGACGGCGCCGTCGGGCAGGGACCCGGACGAGGTCCAGCACTTCCATTCGCGCCCCGAACTGCAGCCGCCGGTGCTCGCGGTCACCGCGCGCTCCGCGCAGGCGAGCCCCGGGGACCTGTTTCTCGCGCCGTACGCGGGTCCCGGCACGCCCGGCCCGGCGATCTACGACGAAGCCGGCAACCTCATCTGGTTCGACCCGCTGCCTGCGAATCTCGCGGCGACCAACCTGCAGGTGCAGCAGCTCGGCGGGACGCCGGTGCTGACGTGGTGGCAGGGGTACATCCCGCCACAGGGCTTCGGCGAGGGCGAAGAGGTGATCGAGAACAGCGCCTACCAGCTGGTTGCGCGTGTGCAGGCCGGCAACGGCTACAAAGCCGACCTGCACGACTTCCACATCACCCCCCGGGACACCGCGCTGCTGACCGCGTTCGACCCTGTCGACTGCAACCTCTCCGCGGTCGGCGGCCCGGCCGACGGCGCGGTCACCGACACGGTCATGCAGGAACTGGACCTCCGCACCGGCCTCGTGCGGCGCGAGTGGCACAGTCTCAACCACGTCGGTCTCGGCGACTCCTACAGCTCGGCCGTGCATTCCAGCCGGGAATGGCCGTTCGACTACTTCCACCTCAACTCGATCGACCAGCTCGCCAACGGCAGGACGCTGATCTCCGCGCGCAACACCTCGGCGCTGTACGAACTGAACACGCTCAGCGGCCAGATCCTGACGCGCATCGGCGGGCGCAACTCGGACGTCCGACTCGCGGCCGGCGCCGCGACCGCCTATCAGCACGACGCGACCGTGCTCGCCAACGGAACGATCAGCGTGTTCGACAACGGCGGCGTCCCGAAGGTCCACTCGCAGTCGCGCGGCGTCGTGCTCGCGGTCAACCCGCAGACGCGGACCGACACCGTGCTCGCGCAGTACGAGCATCCCTCGCCGCTGTCCTCGGGCAGCCAGGGCAACGTGCAGACGCTCGCCGACGGTGATGTCTTCGTCGGCTGGGGAGAACAGCCGTACGTGTCCGAATTCAGCGCCCAGGGCCAGCTGCTTTTCGACGCGCACATGCATGGCACCTACCAGTCCTATCGCGCCTATCGACTCCCCTGGACAGGGGCTCCGAGCACGCCGCCTTCGGTCGCCGCGTCAGGCAGGACGGGCGCGGGAGTGACGGTCTACGCGAGCTGGAACGGCGATACCCGGGCGACGAGCTGGCGTGTCCTCGGCGGGCCCTCCGCGAGCCAGCTGGTGCCCGTCGCGGCAGCCGCTCGCAGCGGCTTTGAGACGCAGATCGTGACCCCTCTGCCGGAGCGCTACGTCGCCGTGCAGGCACTCGCCGAAAGCGGCGCCGTGCTCGGCACCTCGCGCACCGTCGCCGGCTGATCACACCGGTTTGTCAGCGCGATCGGGATCACGCACGAGCCGCAGATAGGCGAGCACCGCGAGCACGCGGCGGTGGTCGTCGTGGCAGGCCGGCAGGTCGAACTTCGCGAAGATGTTCGTGATGTGCTTCTCGACGGCGCCCGGCGTGACGACGAGGCTCTCGGCGATCGCGGTGTTGGATCGCCCCTCGGCCATCAGCGCGAGCACATCGCGCTCGCGCGCGGTCAGCCCCGACAGGGCCTCGCTCGCGCCGTCGCGAGGCGCGAGCAGCTCGGTCACAACCTGGCGGTCGAGCACCGTCCCGCCCGCGGCGACCGTGCGCAGCGCCTCGAGGAACGCATGCACATCGCCGACGCGCTCCTTCAGCAGATAGCCGATACCGGCGGTGTCGCCGCCGATCAGCTCGCCCGCATATGCGGTCTCGACGTACTGCGAGAGCACGAGCACGCCGAGCGCCGGCTGGCGCCGGCGCGCCTCGATCGCCGCGAGCAGCCCCTCGTCGCTGTAGGTGGGAGGCAGGCGCACGTCGACGATCGCGAGGTCAGGCTCGTGTCCGGCGATCGCGCGCAGGAGACCGGGCCCGTCTTCGACCTGGGCGACGACATCGATCTCGTTCTCGCGCAACAGCGCCACCAGCCCCTCGCGCAGCAGCGCGAGGTCCTCGGCGATCACTACCCGCACGGCAGCCGCGCCTCCACGAGCGTTCCCTCGCCCGCCGGGCTCAGCACCGACAGGCTGCCGTCGAGCGCCTCGACACGCGCACGCAGGCCGGCGAGCCCGGAGGCGCCCGCGTCGGCGCCGCCGCAGCCGTCGTCGCCGACGAGGACGACGAGCGTCCTGTGCTCGTCGTTCAGGCGGACCCAGCTGTGCGTCGCCGCCGCGTGCTTGGCGGTGTTCGTGAGCGCCTCCGCGATTACGAAGTAGGCGGCGCTCTCGACGGCCGGCGCGAGGCTGCGGCGGGAGTCCAGGGTGACCGTCGTGCCGAGGCCGTAGCGCGCGGCGAGCGACTCGACCGCCGCGTCCAGGCCGCGGTCGGCGAGCAGCGGCGGCACGATACCGCGGGCGAGGTCGCGCAGCTCGGCGATCGCCAGGCGCGCCTCGCCCTGCGCATCGAGGATCAGCCGGCGGACCTCGGGCTGGTCGTGCACGCGCACCTCCGCGCGGCCGAGCTGCAATGTCAGCGCCACCAGCCGCGCCTGCGCGCCGTCGTGCAGGTCGCGCTCGATTCGGCGCAGCTCGGCGGCCTGCGCGTCGACGGCCTGGCGGCGCGTGCGCGTGAGCATGTCGATCCGCGCGCGCAGGGCGCGCCGGCCGTGGGCGACGAGCACGCGGTCCTGCAGCGCTATCAGCGAATACGCGCTGCCGGCCGCCGCCAGGCCGAACAGCGCCCAGGCCGGCCAGAACGTGCGCGCTCCAGCGAGCAACCACGTCAGCAGCCAGGTCGCCATCAGGATCACCGCGGTCACGCCGACGACTGTCCAGACGCAGGCCACGCGGCGGACCTCCCCCGGTGGCTGGCGCCATGCCCAGGCGGCGGTGAAGTCGAGCAGCACGAGCACGCCGAGCCCGAGCCACGCCCATGCCGGCCAGAAGTAGCCCGCTCCCGAGAGCGCCCAGATCGCCGCGACGAGCACCGCCGAGAGGAACGCGAGGCGGCGCAGCAGCGAGCGCGCGTATTCGCCGAGCGAGAGCCCGGCGGCGAGCGTCGGCATCCAGCGCCTTGCGGCCGCGGTGCTGGGCAGAGAGAGGTCAAGCTGGTGCCGAGCGCGTTCGCTCATCACGGCTATCGTCGCACGGCGCCGCCCGTACGGGAGCCGTCAGCTCAGAGCGCCTTCGCCGCCTGTCGCTCTGGGGAGATGCGTTGCACGTCCCACACCAGCCCGGCGCGCTCGAGCCCGGCGATCACGAGGCCCGAGACGTCGAACTCCGTGGCGCCCATGCCGTGAAATGCCGATGTCGGAAACGCGTGGTGGTTGTTGTGCCAGGCCTCGCCCATCGAGAACGGCGCAAGCCACGACAGGTTGCGCGAGTAGTCCGATGTCTCAAAGCGCCGCCGGCCGAAGAAGTGACATAGCGAGTTGATGCTGTAGGTGACGTGGTGGAGCACGAAGATGCGCACCGCCCCGGCCCACAGCAGGGCCTCGAGGCCCGCGTGCAGCGAGCCGCCGATCAGCCAGCCGAGGCCGAACGGGATCGCCAGGCCGACGAGCGACCAGAGAATGAACGTCCTGTCGACGAACGAGATCACCGGGTCGGCGATCAGGTCCGGTGCAAAGCGCTCGCGCGCCCCGCGCTGGGTGTGGTCGAACAGCCAGCCGACATGCGCGTGCACGAGCCCGCGCATCGCTCCCTTCCAGCCGACGCCATGATCGACGTGCGGGCTGTGCGGGTCGCCGAGACGGTCGGCGTAGGCGTGGTGCTTGCGGTGGTCGGCGACCCACGAGATCACCGGCCCCTCGACGGACATCGTGCCGAGCACCGCGAACAGGCCGCGCAGCGGCGGCGAGGTCTTGAAGGCGCGGTGCGTGAGCATGCGGTGAAAGCCGATCGTCACGCCGAGCGCGGTCGCCGTGTACATCACCAGGAAGATCCACACGTCCAGCCAGTCGAGCGAGCGTCCCCATGCCTGCCACACGGCGAACACGAGCAGGATCGCCGGCACCGCGGTGATCACGCCGGTGATCGCGCGATCGAGGTTCTCGAGCACCGGCTCCTGGATCTCCTCCGGCGTCGGGCCCTCGAGCCGGCCGTCTTCAGACGGCGGGCCGGCAGCCTGCTGTGGTCCGACGGCCACGCTCATGCGTGCCATTCTCACCGATCGCCGCAGCGGATTCATTGCGGCCCGCCACCGAGCGCGTCACGACACCCCCCGGGCACGGGCCGGGGGACAGCCCCCGTATCGACGGCGGTCTGCGCGCCCCGCTACGCTTCTGCCTCGCCGAATCAACAGCAAAGCGGAGCATGAGCCGAGCAGACACCTCCACCGACGAGCGTCAGCGCCTGGCGCGGCCCCCGTCGCGCCACCGCGAGCGCGCCGAGGCGCTCAGGGTCCGCCGGCTCAACCTGCACGGCGAGCGCATCGCCTACCGCCAGGCCGGCAGCGGCCCGGTGATCGTGCTGATCCATGGCATCACGTCGAGCTCGGAGACCTGGCAACGGGTGATGCCCTACCTCGCGCGCCGCTACACCGTGCTCGCGCCCGACCTGATCGGCCACGGCGAGTCGGCCAAGCCGAAGGGCGACTACTCGCTCGGCGCGCATGCGAGCGGCATCCGCGACCTGCTCGTCGCGCTCGGCCACGAGCGCGCGAGCATCGTCGGGCACTCACTCGGCGGCGGCATCGCGATGCAGTTCTCCTACCAATTCCCCGAGCGCTGCGAGCGCCTCGTGCTCGTCGACAGCGGCGGCCTCGGCCGCGACGTCAGCCCGCTGCTGCGTGCGGCGACGCTGCCGGGCTCAGAGGTCGTGCTGCCGCTGCTCGCCGCCAGCCGGCTGCTCGATGCGGGCCGCCTCGCCGGGCGTGTGCTCGGCCGCGTCGGCCTGCGCGCCGGCACCGACTTCGAGGAGATCGCGCGCGGGCACGCGACGCTCGCGGACGCCGCCGCGCGCGCGGCGTTCCTGCATACGCTGCGCGCGGTCGTCGAGCCGGGCGGGCAGCGGATCGACGCGTCGAGCCGGCTGTATCTCGCGCGCGAGTTCCCGTTCCTGCTGATCTGGGGCGAGCACGACTCGATCATCCCGGCGGCGCATGGGCGCGCGGCCCACGAGCGTGTCCCGGGCAGCCGCCTCGAGGTGCTGGGCGGCTCCGGGCACTTCCCGCAGCTCGATGAGCCGGAGCGCTTCCTCGACGTGCTGAGCGACTTCCTCGACTCGACAGACCCCGCCGCGCTCGACCGCGACGGACTGCGCGAGCTGCTCGCCGACTAGCGGCCCGATTACGTCTCGGCGCGTCGCCCCGGCTCGGCGACGCGAAGCGCCGGCGCGGTGAAGCGCAGATCGCGGCGGGTCACACCGCCGAGTTGACCTCAAGCGCTTCTCTGCTCGTCTGCGTGACGCTCAGAGTCAGCCCGATCTGCACGAACGCTTCATGGTTGAACGACGCTTCGAGGACATCCTTCGGCCCGGCGATGAAGCGTTCGGGCTTCTGCTTGCCCTTGGCGGCCTTGAACTTCAGCGCCTGCGTCAGCGACATCTTGTCCGGCTTCAGCGGCACGATCACCGACCCCTGCACCGATATGGTCGTGCCGCCGCAGCTGAATTCCATGACAGGGCCCGTTTTTCCGACGGGGAAGAGGTCGACTCCGATCTTGTTCTTGGCAGCGCTCGCCCCGAGCTTTTCGACGCCGAGCGCCCCTTCGAGCGAGCTCGAGACGATTTCACCCGCGGCGGCACCGGCGCTCGAGCATTTTTCGCCGCCTCGTGCGCACCCCGTGAGCGTGATCGTCTCGCTGCCGACGGTTTTCGGACCTGTGTACTGGCCGGCACCCGTCTCACCCGTGCACTCGATCTTCGAGCCTGCTGTCGTTTCGAATGTGACGGAGCCGGAGGCGAGGCTGGTCGTGAACGCGGCTGCGAGCGCTCCCGCGCTCCATTCGTAGCTCGCGCTTCCTCCGAGGCTCGTGCAGCCCGAGCTCGAGTATTTGCCGGCGCCTTTGGCGACTTTCACGCAGCGGCCGAATTCAGGTGGGCTGCAGGCCCCGGACGGGGTGCCGTAGGCGAAGCTGGTCTGTGCGTCTGAGCCATCGGAAACGCCGGCGATTTCGCCGAGCGAGCAGACCGGAATGCCGACCGGCATGTCGCTGTTGGTGGTAGTTCCGTCGCCCAGCTGGCCGGTTTCGTTCGCGCCCCACACCGCGAGCGCGCCGCTGTCGAGCAGCGCCAGGACATTTTCGGCGCCCGATCCGATCGTCTTGACGCCGCTGAGCCCACTCACTTCCACCGGCGTTGTGCTGCAGGGGCGTTCACAGTGTTCGGGCCCGCTTTCCGTCCCGTCACCGAGCGCCCCCTGCTGGTTGTCGCCCCAGGCCATCACCTTGCCGCTGCCGAGGAGCGCATAGCTCTCGAGCAGTCCGCTCGAGACGGCCGTCACGCCGCTCAGAGCGGTTACCGGGACCGGCGTCCGGCTGCAGCCGTCGGTGCCACATTTGCCCGGCCCCGTACTCGTGCCGACGCCGAGCTGTCCTTCGGCGTTGTCACCCCAGGCTTTGACGGTGCCGTCTTCCAGCAGCGCCAGACCGTGCGCCCCGCCGGCGCTGATCGCCTTGACTTTGCTGAGTCCGCTCACCACGACCGGCCCGTACTCCGAGTTTTCGCCGCCGTCGCCGAGCTGTCCGCTGTTGTCGTTGCCCCAGGAAACGACCGTGCCGTTGTCGAGCAGCGCCATCGCGAAGCTCGAGCCGGCCGAGATCGCGCTGACTTCTTTGAGAATGCCTTTCGGGCAGAATTTTTCATTGTTGATTTCGGTGCCGACCGAACAGACGTCGGTCGGGTTTGCACGGGCTTCCGGGTTGGCGTCGCCGAGCACGCCTTCTCCCTGTCCTCCCCAAGCCGCCACGGTGCCGTTGCTGAGCAGAGCCATCGCGTAGCCGTTGCCGGACGCGACCGCGGTGACCCCCGTCAGGTAGGGACCGTGCGGACATGGACCTTCCGAGCCGACCGCGCACACCGGCACCGGCACGTCGGTCGCGCCGCTGAATTCGCCGTCGCCGACCTGGAGTGAGTCACCCCAAGCCATCACGCTGCCGTCGCTGAGGAGGGCGACGGTGGCCGCGCTGCCCGCCGCGATCTGAGTCACGCCACTCAGTCCGGTGACCGTCACGGGTTTCTTGCTGCAGTACTGTTCGAAGAAGCTGACGCATTTTTCAGGGCCGAATTCGATACCGTCGCCGAGCTGGTCTGTGGCGTTGCTGCCCCAGCCGGTCGCGCCGTAGGTGGTGGCCGAAGCGCTCGCGGCAAGCG
The DNA here is from genome assembly GCA_963822245.1 of uncultured Solirubrobacteraceae bacterium. Lineage (GTDB taxonomy): Bacteria > Actinomycetota > Thermoleophilia > Solirubrobacterales > Solirubrobacteraceae > Palsa-744. Next base: position 1,031,560 of record CAWGGR010000001.1, on the reverse strand, counting down.
ACATCGTCAGTGCAACCGCCAGCGAGGGCAGTGCAAACGCAAGCCCGAGCCGCCGCAGTGAATTGCCTGCGCGCCGCGCCATCGTGGATGCCGAGGTGCTCGTCGGCGACTGCGTGCAACTGGCCATCCCTAGCATCATGCCCCCCGTGTCTGTCGCCATCCGGTTGACGCACCGGCGTCCCGCGACATTTTTTGCGTCCGTCGCCGTGAACGTACCGCGCGGCCATGTCTATCAGAGTGCAGGCCGCCGGGTCAATCCCCCGGCGCCGGGATGACGGCGCCGGTGCCCGGCTCAGCCGCGCACGTCGAGCACGACCTTGCCGGTCGCACGCCGCTCATCGAGCAGCCGCAGCGCATCGGCCGCGCGCTCGAGCGGAAAGCGCTCGCCGACGATCGGGCGGATGAAGCCCTCATCGACGAGGCGATTCACCTCGGCGCCGATCTCGCGGTTGAGGTCGGGCTTGCCCATCACGTAGGCGCCCCAGCCCGCCCCGACGACCTCCGTGTTGCGCAACAGCAGGCGGTTGACCTTGACCTCGGGGATCGAGCCGCCGGTGAAGCCGACGACGACCAGGCGCCCGTTCTCGCGCAGCGAGCGCAGGCTGTCGGTGAAGCGATCGCCGCCGACCGGATCGAGCACGAGATCGACGCCGCCGCCGGAGAGCTCTTTGACGTCGTCCTTCCAGCCGTCGCTGAGCTGCACGACGTGATCGGCCCCGGCGGCCTTGGCGACCGCGCCCTTGGCCTCGCTGGAGACGAGCGCGATGGTCCGCGCGCCGAGGCCCTTGGCGACCTGCAGCGAGGCGGTGCCGACACCGCCGGCGGCGCCGTGGACGAGCACGCTCTCGCCCTCTTTGAGGCGACCGCGCAGCGCCAGCGCGAAGTAGGCGGTGTGGTAGTTGAGGATCAGACCCGCGCCCTGCGCAAAGTCGAGCTCGGGCGAGAGCGCGAACGTGAAGAACTCGGGGGCGACGACCGTCTCGGCCCAGCCGCCGAGCGCGCCGAACGCGGCGACGCGATCGCCCGCCTTGACCGCCGCGCCGGGGGGCGCGCTGCGGACGATGCCGCCGACCTCGCTGCCGGGCACATACGGCAGCGGCGGTTTCATCTGGTACTGCCCGCGGCTCTGCAGCAGCTCCGGGAACGAGACACCGGCGACGTGGACGTCGACGACGACGCCCTCGCCCTCGCTAAGTGGATGCGTTGTGCCGGGCTCCGCCAGCTCGACGAGCGCGAGCGCGCTGTCGGGACCGGACTCGGCGACTATCTGGATGGCTCTCATCGGCCGAAGTATGTCCGAGTGCGCGCTCGCGGGCCGCGCGGCGCATAATCGGCTCAGCGTGTGCGCCGCCGCCAGGCGGCCGAGCGGTCAACCATCGAGCAAGGAGCCAGCCATGGCAAACGTCCTCTGCGTGCTCTACGACGATCCGATCGGCGGCTACCCGCCGCCCTACGCGCGTGACGATATCCCGAAGATCGAGCGCTACTACGACGGCCAGAGCACGCCGACCCCGCAGGCGATCGGCTTCCGGCCCGGTGAGCTGCTCGGCTGCGTCTCCGGCGAGCTGGGGCTCCGCGCTTTCCTCGAGGGAGCCGGGCACAAGCTGATCGTCACCTCCGAGAAGGACGGCGCGGACTCCGTCTTCGAGCGCGAGCTTCCCGAAGCCGATGTCGTGATCTCACAGCCGTTCTGGCCGGCCTACCTGACAGCCGAGCGGATCGCGATGGCGCCAAAGCTGAAGCTCGCGCTGACCGCCGGGATCGGCTCTGACCACGTCGACCTGCAGGCCGCGATCGAGCACGGCGTGACGGTCGCCGAGGTCACGTACTCGAACAGCATCAGCGTCGCCGAGCACGTCGTGATGATGATCCTCGCGCTGGTGCGCAACTACATCCCCTCCCACCAGGTGGTCCTCGACGGCGGCTGGAACATCGCCGACTGCGCGTCGCGCTCATACGACCTGGAGGGGATGCAGGTCGGCAGCGTCGCCGCCGGACGTATCGGCTCGGCAGTGCTCAGGCGGCTGAAGCCGTTCGAGGTCGGCCTGCACTACACCGACCGCCACCGCCTGCCGGCCGACGTCGAGCGGGAGCTCGGCGTCCGCTTCCACGAGTCGGTCGAGTCGCTCGTCGCGGCCTGCGACGTCGTCACGATCAACGCGCCGCTGCACCCGGAGACCGAGAACCTGTTCGACGCCGAGCTGCTCGCGCAGATGAAACGTGGCGCCTACCTGATCAACACGGCGCGCGGCAAGATCTGCGACCGCGACGCCGTCGCACGCGCCTGCGCGAGCGGGCAGCTCGCGGGCTACGCGGGCGATGTCTGGTTCCCCCAGCCGGCACCCGCCGATCACCCGTGGCGCTCGATGCCACACCACGGGATGACGCCGCACACCTCCGGCACGAGCCTCTCCGCGCAGGCGCGCTACGCGGCCGGCACGCGCGAGATCCTCGAGTGCCACCTCGCCGGGCGCCCGATCCGCGAGGAGTACCTGATCGTCGACGGCGGCAAGCTCGCCGGCGCCGGCGCGCACGCCTACAGCGAGGGCGACGCCACCGGCGGCTCGGAGGAGGCCGCGCGCTACAAGGCCCGCTGAGCAGCCGTCGGCCAGTCGCGCCGACGCTGCCACGCGCGCCGTGTCAGCGCAGCGGATCCGGCGGCGGAGCCGACGCTGCGCGGCGACGTCCGAGCAGGTCGAAGTACAGCAGCGCGAGCGTCAGCGCCGAGAACGATGCGGTCAGCGTCCGTGTGAGGATGCCGACGGTGACCGATACCGCCCCCGAGCTGCCGCCGAGCGGGATCACCGCCACCGCGAGCGCGAGGCTGGCCGCCAGCAGCGCCGTCACGGCGACGAGCGCGAAGATGTGCCGGTAGTGCCCGCGCGTGAGCTCCCGGCTGCGGTGCAGGGACGGCAGCCAGCCGTCGTGCTCGATCGCCGCGACCTGCGCGACGACGGCCCAGCCGAGCGCGAGCAGCACGCCGGGAACGATCAGTGCGATGAAGCCGAGCACGATGCCGAAGGCCGACACGATCACCGCAGCGACGACGACAGGGAGCACCTTCAGCGCCCGCAACACCACGTCTCCCAGCCGCGGTTTCCCACCGCGGCCGATCACCGCGACGGCGTGGATGTGCAGGGCCGAGACCAGCGGGCCGATCAGGATCGTGTCGAGCAGCAGCAGCAGATCGGAGAGCCCGACGTTCTGCTGGGAACCGGTTGCGAGCGGCCCCTGGCCCGTCACCGCCAGCACGATCAGCTCATACGGCGCGATCACGCCGAGCGCGAGCGTCAGGAACAGCAGCGGGTGATCCTGGTACATGTCGAGCGCCTCGCCGATGATCTGCGCGAGCGAGCGCGGGCGTTCGATCTCCTGCGGCTCAACGGAACCCATCGCGGCGTCACCCTATGGTCCGCGCCGGAGGTAGCGGCGCCTCAGTGTTGCGCGATCCCGCCCGCCGGAATCCCGGAATCGTCATAGCGAGCGACCGTGAAGCCGATCAGCACGGGCACGTGCACTGCGTAGACGACGAGCGAGAGCACGAGCACGACGAGCGCGCCGCCGCTGACGTGATCGGTGATGAATGCGTATCCGATCAGGCCGGCGGTGATCGTGTAGGCGAGCAGCCCCCACCGGAAGACCTCGAAGAAGCGCGCCCATGCGAAGCCGTCGACGCGGGCCAGCGAGATGATGTTGCCGAGCAGCAGCAGCGCCGAGGCGCACAGCAGCGCGATCGGCAGATCGAGCGGCACGTGGCGCGGCAGATGCGCGGCGAGATCGATCCCGCCGGCGACGATCAGCGCAAGCGAGAACATGCCGACCTGCGTGACCGGCGGCAGGCGGCGCTCGCTCATCCGGAGGCTATCTTGGTCATGATCACGAGCGTCGCGACCTGCATCACGCCGGTTGCTCCGGAGGTGTAGATGAACCGTTTCATCAGCCGCTCGATCACCGCTGGGTTCGGCTGCGGCTTCTTCAGCTCGGCGAGCACCGCGATGTTCGCCGGCTCGAGCAGGCCGAGGGCGATCACGGCCATCACGCCGACGACGATGTAGGAGGCGACGAGCCAGCCGTGCAGGTAGTAGTTCGACTCGACCGTGCCGAGCTTCGTCCCGAGCTGCCATCCGGCGGCGAGCGTGACGGTCACGATCGTCGGCATCAGCAGCACCATCTTCGGCATCAGCCGCGTCGTGAACTCGATCCGCGCGGGAATCGAGAGGCTGCCGAGGATCGGGCCGAGGACAAAGCCGAGGAACAGGTCGATCACCGTCCAGCCGGCGCCGCCGACGACGTGCATGAACTCGAGCGGCCACAGTTTGTTGCTCGCGATCGCCGCGACCAGCAGCGCAAACACGAGCGCGACAATCGGCAGGCCCGCGCGCGGCACGATCTGGAAGTCGAGCCGCGGAGGTGCCCCGGGCACGGGCGGTGCCTCGGCGGCGAGCGCCCCGGGAGCTTGTGCGGTCGCGTGTGCCATCGCCTGAAACTTAGCCTCTCGGTGGAGCGATCGCGAGCGCGCGCGCGCCGCCAGGCGCGACCGCGTCGGCCCGCAGCCACACGACGGCGCCGGTCAGCGCGGAGACGAGCAGCACCGAGGGCCAGGGTCCGATCAGCAGTCCGAGCACGTGTGCGAGCACGAACGCGGTGAACACGACGAGCGCGAGCGCGGCCGCGCCACGCGCGCCGTGGCGCCGCGTCCAGACGCGCAAGCAGCACAGGCCGGCGAGCACCAGCACGACGCCGCCGAGCGCACGCGAGCCGGTCGCGACGGCGACGGCGTAGCCGACGATCAGCGAGCCGGCGGCGACGGGTGCTGTGGGGAGCGGGCGCATTGATTGCAGCGTAGCTCGCCTGTCGTTTCTCGCGGCGAGCGAGACCCCCTGGAAGGCGTAGCATGCGCCGGGTGCCCGAGCAATCACCGACGGAGGCTGATCGCGCGGGCGCGGACAGGCGGGACCGGCACCCGCCGATGCCGCGCGACAAACGCGGCTGGCACGTCTCGCCGGCCCCCGACGGGCGCGGGGCGCCCGAGCAGGCGCCCGCCGGCCCGCCGCCTCACCGCAGGCCGGGCTTTCTCTGGTTCGCGGGGCTGCTGCTCGCGCTCAACCTGCTGTCGGTCGCGCTGTTCCACGCGCCGACGACAGAACAGCGGGTGACGGTGCCGTTCAGCCCGTACTTCCTGGAACAGGTCAAGGCCGGCGAGGTGAAATCGATCTCCTCGAAGGGCGACACGATCCAGGGAAACTTCAAGAGCAAGCTTCACTACCCGGCCGACAGCAAGACGACGACGTCACTGTTCGCGACCGAGGTGCCGACGTTCTGGAACGGCGCGCAGCTGTCCGCGCTGTTGCAGGAAAAGGCCGTCGAGATCAACGCGAAGTCGACGAGCACGGCGCAGTCGCTGCTCGCGGAGCTGCTGCTCGGCTTCGGCCCGACGTTGCTGATCGTCGGACTGTTCGTGTTGCTCGCCAAACGAGCCGCGAAGGCCGGCGGGGCGATGGGCGCGCTCGGGAACTTCGGACGCTCGCAGGCGCGCCGCGTCGATCCGGCGACCATCCGTGTGACGTTCAAGGACGTCGCCGGCATCGACGAGGCCAAGGCCGAGCTGTCGGAGATCGTCGACTTTCTTCGAACTCCTGAGCGCTACGGACGCCTGGGCGGGCGCATGCCCCATGGTGTGCTGCTCTCGGGCGCGCCCGGGACGGGCAAGACGCTGCTGGCGCGTGCTGTCGCCGGCGAGGCGCACGCCGCCTTCTTCTCGATTTCGGCGTCGGAGTTCATCGAGGCGATCGTCGGCGTCGGCGCGTCGCGCGTTCGTGACCTGTTCGCCAAGGCCAAGGAGGCCGCACCGGCGATCATCTTCATCGATGAGCTCGACGCGATCGGGCGCTCTCGCCAGGGGTCGGTGTCGGTGTCGGGCTCCAACGATGAGCGCGAGCAGACGCTCGACCAGATTCTCACCGAACTCGACGGCTTCGAAAGCGCGGAGGCGGTCGTCGTGCTTGCCGCGACGAACCGCCCCGACGTGCTGGACTCGGCGCTGTTGCGCCCGGGCCGCTTCGACCGGCGCGTCACCGTGCAGGCACCCGACCGCACCGGCCGGCGCGAAATCCTCGAAGTACACACCCGCTCGCTGCCGCTGGCGGACAGCGTCGACCTCGAAACGCTCGCCGCGAGCACGCCGGGGATGGTCGGCGCCGACCTCGCGAATCTCGCCAACGAGGCGGCCCTGCTCGCCGCGCGGCGAGAGCACGACAAGATCGAGCCCGCCGATTTCACCGACTCGCTCGAGAAGATCATGCTGGGCTCGCCGCGCGGGATCGTGCTCGCGCCGGCCGACCGCGAGCGGACCGCCTATCACGAGTCCGGCCACGCGCTCGTGGGGATGCTCACCCCGGGTGCCGATCCCGTACGAAAGATCTCGATCATTCCCCGCGGAATGGCGCTGGGCGTTACGCTCTCGACGCCCGACAGCGACCGCGTCTCATATTCGCTGGAGGAGCTCCAGGCGAGGATCCAGGTCGCGCTCGGCGGCCGTGTGGCCGAGGAGGTCGTCTACGGCACGATCACCACAGGGGCGGAGTCGGATATCCAGCAGCTCACGCAGATCGCGCGGCAGATGGTCGGACGCTGGGGCATGAGCGACGCGATCGGCCCGGTCGCCGTTCTTCCCTCGGACGCGGAGGGCCCGTTCCTGCCGGGCTCGAGCGCGACCTCCGAGGAGACTCAGCAGGTCGTCGATCAGGCCGTCAGGCAGACGGTCGAAGCCGCCCACGAGCAGGTGACGCGCCTGCTGAAGGCGCACCGCGAGCAGCTCGAGAGCCTCGCGCAGGCGCTGTTGCGCAGCGAGACCCTCGACGCGGCCGATGCCTACGCGGCAGCCGGCGTGCCGGCGCGCCAGACGGAGCCGGCCGTTCTCGCCTGACCTAGGCCGGGCGCGATGGCCGGCGCGCTATTTGCGTCGGTCGCTCGCGGGCTTCGGCGGAAAGCGCTTTCGCTCTGCGCGCGTCATCTTGCGGATCTTGAGCGACCCGTCCTTGACCTGCCGCTGGATCTCCTCCAGCTTCACGCGCCGCTGCTCAGCAGCGCGGTCTGCCTGCGTGAGCATGTGACAAGCGTAGCGCGCGACCCAGACGCAGGCAAGCAGCGCGAAGCTGTTGAGTGACACTCACAACGGCGTTGGCGCGCGCCCATCCGAGGCACCTACCACGCCATTCGAGCAGCCGCTCGATCGCGGCGATTCAGCCGGCGCGAGTCGCGCCGCGGTCCTGCTCGGTGGCGGTCAGCCGCCGGCTCATCCACAGGTGTGCGATACCGGCCGAGTCGAACGGCTCATCGGACTCGATCGCGAAGCCCGCCTGTTCATACAGCGCGGTCGCCTGCATCTGTGCGGCCAGGCGCGCGCTGGTGCATCCCTGCTCGCGCGCTCCGCCGAGCGCGAGCGCGAGCATCCGCGACGCGATCCCCCGCCTGCGCCAGTCGCGTTCCACCGCGACCCGCCCGACGCGGGCGTCCGCTCCGCAGACGCGCAGCCGTGTCGTGCCGACCACACGGCCGCTCGCGGCGTCGATCGCGACGACGTGACGTGCGTCGTCGTCGAGGCCGTCCAGCTCCTCCTCGCGCGAGACACCCTGCTCCTCGCAGAACACCTGTTCCCTGACCGCGACCGCGCCGGCGAGCTCCGCCGGGGCGGCCGCCCAGCGAACGTCGATCAGGTCGTGCGGACGATCAGCACCGAGCATGGCGCGTGGTGTGAGACCTTGTTCGGCACCGAGCCGAGCAGGAAGCGCTTGGCCCCGGTCATGCCCTTGTTGCCGACGATCACGAGGTCGGCGTTCTGCTCCTCGGCGACATCGAGGATCGCGTCCGCGGGGTCGCCCTGGCGAGCGTGCGTGTTGACGCTCACGCCCGCCTCGCGCGCGATCTCGGCGGCGTTCGTCAGTGACACTTCGACGTCCTGGCGGGGGCTGATCGCCCACTGCATGTCCTCGGGGGCGTCGCGGCGCTCGGAGCTCAGCCGCTGCGCGGGGACGGGCGCGTAGGCGCTGACGAGCTCGACCGTCGCGCCGACCGCAGCGGCCATGTCGACCGCCTGGCGCACGGCCTGCGTGGCGGTGTCAGATCCGTCGGTTCCGACCACGATCGATTTGAACATGTTCTTCCCTTGCGTTCGCGACCGGCCCCGCTGGCCGGCCGTGACGATCATAGCCCGCACCTCGCTGCACGAGAAACTCAAGTCCTCGCGCTTTTATCTCAAGCGCGGGCTAGACTGGAGTGATGCGCTCCTACGGTCAGTACTGCGCGGTCGCACGATCGCTCGATGTGATCGGGGACCGCTGGACGCTGCTTATCGTGCGCGAGCTGCTGCTGCGCGGGCCGTCACGTTACACCGACCTTCGCGACGGGCTGTCGGGGATCGCGACAAACCTGCTGGCCGACCGCCTGCGCGATCTCGAGGCCGCGGGCGTGGTCGCGCGCGAAGTCGCGCCGCCGCCGATCGCAAGCACGCTCTACAGCCTCACCGAGCGCGGCCTCGAGCTGCAGCCGCTCGTGACCGAGCTGATCCGCTGGGGCAAGCCGCTGATGGCCGAGCCATCGGTCGGCGAGGAGTTTCGCGCCCGCTGGCTCGGCCCGGCCGCGGAGACGCTGCTGCACGATTCCTCCCCGGGCGAACCGCCTGCAACACTCGAACTGCGCTCCGGCGATGAGAGCCTGCAACTGGAGATCGCCGACGGCGCCGTGCGTCCCCGCGCCGAGCGCCGCGGCAGGCCCGACGCGGTGCTCAGCGGCGATCCGCATGCGATCGTGCTGACGCTGTTCGGAGGGCTCGATCTCGACCTCGCGGCGGATCAGGGCCTGATCTTCGAGGGCGACCGCGCGGCACTCGAGCGCATACGCGCAAGCGCATGACGACGCCCGCACGCGGCGGAGCGCCGGCGTGCACGTTCTACTTCGACGTCGGCTCGCCGTACGCGTACCTCGCCGCCGAGCGGCTCACGGCCGTGCTCGGCGAGCAGGTGAGCTGGCAGCCGCTGTCGCTCGGCGCGCTGTTCAAGCTCACCGGCGGCGGATCGTGGGCGCTGGCCGGCGCGGAGCGCCGCAGCTCAGGCATCGCCGAGATCGAGCGGCGCGCACGTGACTACGGCCTGCCGCCGCTGCGATGGCCACAGCCGTGGCCGGGCAACTATCTGATGGCGATGCGCGCCGCGACGTTCGCCGCGACGGCCGGGCGCGGGCGGGAGTTCGCGCTGAAGGCCCTGCGCAACGCGTTCCAGCGCGGCCACGACCTCAGCCTCCCCGCGCGCGTGCTCGACGCGGCCGAGCAGGCCGGCCTCGCGCGCGGCGAGGTCGCGGCGGGTGCCCAGGACGCCGGGACCAAGCAGGCGCTGCGCGCCGCGACCGAAGCCGCACATCAGCTCGGCGTGATCGGCGTGCCGACCGTCGCGATCGGCGGGGAGCTGTTCTGGGGGGATGACCGCCTCGAGGATGCCGCCGCGTATCTTGCCGGCGCGAGCCGGCCGTGAGATATGTGCGCCCGCGTGGCACCGAGGATTCCTCGGTATCGCGAGACGCGAGACGCGAGACGTGAGGCGAGCACCGCCCGCGGGGCGCAGGGCAACGTTGCTCGCGCCATACCGAGGATTCCTCGGTATCACGAGACGCGAGACACGGGACACACGCCGGCAGGCGGGCGCAAAGGCAACAGCGCTCGCGCCATACCGAGGATTCCTCGGTATCACGAGACGCGAGACGCGGGACACACGCTGGCAGGCGGGCGCAGGGCCGCACGCCCGCGTCGCGTAACCTTCCTCACCGTGGACTCTGAGGCGGGCACCGATTCGACCGACCAGGACTGGCGGCTGCAGGCCGAACTCGACGCCGAGGATGCGAGCGGCGCGCTGCACAATCTGCTCGGGCACCTGCGCGGCCCGAACGTCGTCAAGGACGTCGAGTCGGCGGTGGCGAGCGATGTCGTCATCACCCACGACGGCGAGCTCGTGTTCGCGTACGCGACGAGCGAGGTCGCGATCGGCGCGGCCCGCGGGGCGATCGAAGAGGTCCTGCGACGGGACGGCGTCAGCGCGCGCGTGCGCATCAGCCACTGGGACGACGAGCGCGAACGATGGCAGCAGACCGAGCCACCGGAAACCGCCGAGGAGCAGCGTGCGCACGACAGCGCCGAACGCGATGGCGAAGCGATCGAAACGCGCACGATGGTCGCGACCTCGGGCAAGCTGATCCGCGCTCAATTCGAGCAGACGATGCTCGCCTGGGCCGAGCGGCTCGGGCTGGAGTGCAAGCTGATCGAGCACCCGCACCTGCTGACGACGCAGATCGGCTTCACGGTCACCGGGCCGAAGCGCAAGATCGACGAGTTCTCACAGGGGCTGATCGCCGAGGGCTGGACGACGATGCGCACCGAAGAGTCGATGAGCTTCGGCATCTAGCACCGCGCCGCGCGCAACCGGCCGCTCTGAATTCCCGACGACGTTGCCGTTCCCGGCCGATCAGCGGTAGTGCTCGGGCGCGTGGCGCAGGCCCGACCAGTTCTCCGGGTCGTGGCCGAAGATCGTGCGGGCCCCTGTCGTGGCGGCCAGCTCGCGCAGCTTCTGCAGCGACGCCTGCGCCTGCTGACGTGAGCTCAGCGCGCGCGGAGCGCGCCGGCCCTCCCACTGCTCGTGATTGTCGACCGCGTCCGCGGTCAGGAGCACGGGGCCGGTGTCCTCGAGCTGGAGCAGGATCGAGCGGTGTCCGGCGGAGTGACCGGGGGTCTGCAGCAGGCGAACCGTGCCGTCGCCGAACACGTCGTGCTCGCCGCTGAGCACTCTCCAGCGGAGATCCGCATGCTCGAGGTCCGCGCGCAGATAGCCGTGGCCGTAGGGAGCGCTGAGCGCGCTCGCTGCATCGAGCTCGGCGGCATCCACGAGGATCGTCGCGCCGGGAAAGTGCCCGAGCGCGCCCGTGTGGTCGATGTGCAGGTGCGTCTGCACGAGGTAGCGAATCGACTCGGGGGCGACGCCCTGGCTGCGCAGCTGCGCGACGCAATGCTGCTGCTCGCCCATGTTCACCTTCAGCTCGTCCGCGATCGGGCCCCAGTGAGCGCGCGGGTCCCGGGCCACCGCGAGCGGATTGCCGCCGTCGACGAGCACATCCCCCTGCGGATGGCGGATCAAAAAGAATGGGACCGGCACCTCGATGCCGGTCACCTCGATCGTGCCGCTGCTGAACAGATGGAGGGAGAGATCGCTCGCCACGCTCAGAGCCTACGCGGAAGCTCAGCTGCGCAGGCGGGAACCCGACGGCGCGCCGAATCGCTCAGGCGGCGCGCCCGGCGCGTGCGCGGACCAGCTCGGCCGTGGCCTCGCCGCCGGCGAGCACGCGGCCGTCCTCGCCGAGCAGCTCGAGGCGGACGCGCCCGCGGCTCGCGGGCGCGCACGGGCGGGCGGGCGGCAGCCGCTCAAGGGTCCTGAAGCAGCCCGAGGACGTTGCCGTCGGCGTCGCTCACGCTCGCCACCAGGCGCCCGCCGCCGACGTCGCGCGGGGCCTCCTTGACGGTGGCGCCGGCGGCCGTCACCTCGGCCAGCTTCGCGTCGATGTCCGCCACGTGCCAGTAGGCGACCGGCGAGGTCATGCCCTGCGGCCCGCCGCCGGGAACGAGCCCGATGTGCTGGCCCGCGGTGTCGAAGCCGACGTAGTAGGAGCTGTCGCTCTGCGGCTCGATGGCGAGCAGCGCGGCGTACAGCACCTTGGCCGTCGCGAGGTCGGACACGGGATGCAGCACGGTTTTGATTCCTTCGGTCGGCGAACCGCTCATGGTCACTCCTCGAGGTCGGGGGTCAAATCGACGAGTTGAGTCCCGTCGAGGGTAAAGACGAACGGGAAGCGGCGACATCGACATCGCGGTCACACACGCCGCGGCGATGCGGCGCCCACGGCATACCACCGGGCGCTATGTTGTCGTGACGCAGACGGTGCGCGGCCCAGAGTTCAAGCCTCGCGCCGAAGCCGTCCGCCTGAGAGCGGAGGGATCTATGGAGAGGGGATCGACATGAGCAAGCTCATCACCGCGGCGCTCGGCGTGCTCGCCGTGCTCGCGCTGGCCGGCGCGTCGGCAGCGACGGCCGCAGCAGCTGAAGGGCCCGAATACGGCAGATGCGTCAAGAAAGCAGCTGTCGGCGGCGCCGGGTATTCCGACAAGGGCTGCACCGACGCGGTCAGCTCAGGGGCGGCCTACGAATGGCTGTCGGGCGCCGGCGCGAAGGCAGGCTTCAGCGAGAGCGCCGGCGCGGCGACGCTCGAAACCCGGGAAGGCCGGCAGGTGACCTGCTCGGGAATGCTCGAGACGGGCACGTACACCGGCGTGAGCTCACAGAGCCTCACCGCCACGCTCACCGGCTGCGAGCTGGGCACCGCCAAATGCCAGTCCGGCGCGAGCGCCGGCGAAATCGTGAGCGAGCCACTCGAGGGCCTGCTGGGCAACATCAAGGCCGAATCCGATCCGTTCAACGGCGAGGCCGGACTGGAGCTTCAGGCGTCCTCCGGAGAAACGCTGCTGAGCTTCGAATGCGGCGGCACGAGCGTGGTGGTCACGGGCCGTGACATCCACGAAGTGCGCACAAACAAGATGCTTGCGGGCTCGAATGAAAAGTTCGAGCTGTACCCGGCGAGAAACGGCAAGGGCGACCAGGACCCCGAATGCTTGGACACGAGAACGGGGAATCCGCTCATCACCGAACGCTGCGGCATTCTCCAGACCTCGATCGGCGGCGGCCCGCCGCAGCAGTCGGCGCTGAAGCTGACGGCGAGGCTGACCAATGAAGAAAAGCTGGAGGTTCGCGCGGGGATCTAGTCCGCGCTGGATGTGTGGCGCCGTGTATGTGGCTGGGGCGGGCCCCGCCCATACACGGTGTCCGCTTGGCACACCGTGGGCGAGCGATCTGCTCGCCGGGTAATGCCAAACGCGGGTGCAACCTCGCGGAAGTTGCCATTTTGCAGGCACTTCCACGGGAGCGACGGGACTCGAACCCGCGACCTCTGCCGTGACAGGGCAGCGCTCTAACCGACTGAGCTACGCCCCCGCGATGTGCTCGGAGGGACTCGAATGACCTTCCGTGCCCCACCAGTATGCCAAGGCGCGGGCGCCGGCCCGCCGCCGCCGCTCAACTGGCTACCTGGCCAGTCTGTTCGCTAGGCTTGCGCCGTGGCGCTCGTCGGCCCCCCTCCGCTGCTCGATGCGAACCCGTTGTCGGTGCTGATCAGCGATCTGCGCGCGGAGCGCGCGGCGACCGTTCCTTTCCCGCCGGGCGAAACCAGCCTCTCGCCCGCGCGCACGCGGGCGTGGGCGGAGAACCCGCTGCCGATCCTGCTGAGCGCATACGAGCGCTACGGGCCGGTGTTCACGCTGCGCCTGTTCCACAGCAACATCGTGTTCATGCTCGGGCCTGCCGCCAATCACTACATCACGGTCTCGCACGCCTCCAACTTCAGCTGGCGCGAGGGGAGCTTTCGCGACCTGATCGGGCTGATGGGCGACGGCCTGCTGACGATCGACGGCGACTTCCACCGCCGCTCGCGCATGATCATGCTGCCGGCGTTCCACCGCGAGAGCATCGCGGCATCGGCCGACGCGGTCATCGCTGAGACCACAGGCGCACTGGAGCAGCTGATCCCCAGCACCTCGCTCGACCTGTACGCGTGGACGCGCCGCCTCGCGCTACGCGTCGCGATGCGGAGCCTCTTCGGGATCGACCCAGACGGCGCGCAGGCCCGCGCGATCGACGCCGCCAAGCTGTTCGAGGACGCGCTCGCGTTCTACGCGAGCGAGTACGTGCTGCGGGTGTTCCGTGGGCGCTTCTCGCCGTGGGGGAGGATGCAGGCGGCGGCGCGCAAGCTCGACACGCTGATCTATGCGGAGATCTCCCGCCGCCGTGCGGGCGGCGAGCGCGGCAGCGACATCCTCAGCCTGCTGCTCGACGCCGAGGACGAGGACGGCAACACGCTCACCGACACGCAGATCCGCGACGAGGTGATGACGCTGATGTTCGCCGGCCACGACACGACCACCTCGACGGTCTCGTTCTTGTTCTACGAGCTCGCGCGGCACCCGGAGATCGTCGCGCGCCTGCAGGCTGAGCAGGACGCGCTGCTGCAGGACGGCCGGCCGAGCGCCTCGCAGCTGCTCTCCGGGGAGCTCCCCGAGCTCGAGATGGTGATCGATGAGACGCTGCGCAAGTACCCGCCGGCGTGGGTCGGGCCGCGCCGCTCGATCGAGCCATTCGAGTTCGAAGGCCGTACCGTGCCGGGCCGCGCGTTCGTCAACTACTGCTCGTGGGCCTCACACCACCTGCCGGACGTGTTCGCCGACCCAGAGGAGTTCCGCCCCGAGCGCTTCACGCCGGAGGCGCGCGCGGCGATGCCGAAGGGCGCCTACGTGCCGTTCGGTGGCGGCTCGCGCACGTGCATCGGGATGCGCTTCGGGCAGCTCGAGGTGCGCACGATCGCGACGATGCTGCTGTCGCACTGCACGCTGTCGGTCCCCGGCGACTTCCGCCTGCGGATCCGCCAGATGCCGACTATCAGCCCCCGTGACGGGCTGCCCACGCTCGTCGGCCCGCGGCGCCGGCCGCAGCCGCGCGAGAGCCTCTCCGCGGCGGCCTGACGCCGCTGCGGCGGCTCGGCTCACTGCAGCGACGCCGCCAGCGCGAGGCGATACACGCGCGGCTGCACGTTCGCGACGCTGGCACCGACGGTGAGCACGTGCACGTGCTGATCGGCGAACAGCGTCAGCTGCACCCCTTCGAACAGCCCCCCGAGCGGATGCGCGATCAGGCTGCCTTCGCGCGCGAGCGCGACCGCGTCGACCGACGCGCCGATGCCGAACAGCGCGCCGCTGGCGCGCACCTCGACCTCGCCGCCCGCGCTGTTCAGGAGCGTCACGGCGAAGCCCGCCGGCAGCGCCGCGTGCACGGCGGCTTCGCTCGCGAGCGCAGCCCCGCTGAGCGCGCGGCCGTGCTTGTGCAGTGTCGCGTCGGTGAGCCGCAGCTTGCCGAGCCGCAGAGCGGCCGCATCGACCTGCACGCTCGCCGCGCCGCGTGCTTCCCACAGCAGCCGCGCGACCTGCGCCGGGCTCAGCGAGAGGCTGCCGGCGCGCACCCGCACCGAGTCCGCGTCGCCCCACAGCAGCTTCAGCGCCGGCCACGCGGAGACGCTCACGCTCACGACGCGGCCGTAGCGCCCGACGCGCGCCGAGATGCGGCTCGCGGCGATCCGCGGCAGCAGCAGCTGCGCGAGCACGAGCAGCAGCAGCACGCAGCCCGCGAGCGACGCGAGGATCACGGTCATCCGGCGGCGGGCGCTCGCGCTTGCCATCGCACGCAAGCTTCGCACCGAACGCGGCGCGGACGGGCGCCTGCCGGGCAGGACAGGCCTGCCTCGGTAGCCTTGTGTACCACCCCCAGGGATCGGGGGCGCGTAGCTCAGTTGGCCAGAGCACCTCGTTTACACCGAGGGGGTCGCCCGTTCGAGTCGGGCCGCGCCCATCGAACGTCTCCCCGCTCGCACCGTCCAGCCACCACCGCACGATGACCGACAACCACCCAATCCGCATCGCCGTTATCGGCTCGGGACCGGCCGGCTTCTACGCCGCCGGGCACCTGCTGAAGGCCGGCGAGGGGCGCCTCGAGGTCGACATGATCGAGCGGCTGCCGACGCCGTGGGGCCTCGTGCGCTCAGGCGTCGCACCCGATCACCCGAAGATCAAGTCGGTCACGCGCGTCTATGAGAAGACCGCCGCGCAGTCGGGCTTCCGCTACTTCGGCAACGTCACCTTCGGCGAGCACGTCACGCGCGAGGACCTGCAGCAGCACTACCACGCGATCGTCTACGCGACCGGCTCGCCGTCGGACCGGCCGCTCGGGATCGCCGGCGAAGGGCTGCCCGGCTCGCATGCCGCGACCGAGTTCGTCGGCTGGTACAACGGCCACCCCGACCACACCGACCTCGAGTTCGACCTGCTCTCGGCCGAGCGCGCGATCGTGATCGGCAACGGCAACGTCGCGCTCGATGTCGCGCGCATGCTCGTGCTCGCGCCGAGCGAGCTCGCGCCGACCGACACGGCCGACCATGCTCTCGAGGTGCTCGCGCAGAGCCGCGTCGCGGAGGTCGTCGTCGTCGGCCGCCGCGGACCCGCGCAGGCCGCCTTCACGAACCCCGAGCTGCTCGAGCTCGGCGAGCTCGGCGACGCCGACGTGATCGTCGACGGCGAGGAGCTGGAGCGGGCGCTCGCGGTGGCTGATCCGGGCGCCGAGGAGGACGTCACGAGCCGCCGCAACGTCGAGATCCTGCGCGACTACGCCGCGCGCACGCCCGCGGGCCTGCCCAAGCGGATCGTGCTGCGCTTCCTGCTCTCGCCCGCCGCGCTCGAGCCCGATGAGCACGGCCGCCTCGGCGCCGTCGAGTTCGTCCGCAACGAGCTCGTCCCGTCGGCGGGCGGCGCGCTGCGCGCTGAGCCGACCGAGGAGCGCGAGCGGATCGCCGCGGGGCTCGTGTTTCGCGCGATCGGCTACCGCGGCATCCCGCTGCCGAACGTGCCCTTCGACGAGCGCTCGGCGGTGATCCCGAACGAGCGCGGGCGCGTGCTCGATCCCGAGAGCGGCAAGCCGCTGCCCGGCGAGTACGTCGTCGGCTGGATCAAGCGCGGCCCCTCGGGCGTGATCGGGACGAACAAGAAGGATGCCCAGGAGACGGTCGACGCGATGCTCGCGGACCTCGCGTCCGCGAACGGCGACTTCCACGGGCTGCGCCCGGCGACGCCCGCCCCCGAGACGTTCGAGAGCCTGTTGCGCGAACGCCAGCCTGAGCTCGTGACCTACGACGAGTGGGCTGCGATCGATCGCCATGAGCGCTCGCTCGGCGAGCGCAGCGGGCGTCCGCGCGTGAAGCTCACCCGCATCGCCGAGATGCTCGAGATCGCCGCGTCCGACGAGCAGGCGGACACGGGTGCCGAGTGAGCGTCGCCGGCGGACGGGCGAGCAGGCACGCGTGCGCGGCGCTCGCCGCGTGCGTGCTGTGCGCGCTGATCGCAGCGCTGCCGGCCGCCGGCGCGAGCGCTGACAGCGGCCCGCGGCCGGCGATCACGCTGCCCGCCGGCGGCCTCACGGCGCTGCCCACGAGCGAAGCGGTGACGCTGCTCGGCGAAGCCCCGCTCGGCAGCGGCGGCGTCGCGCTCAGCTCCCTTGAACCGGCGGTCCTGACGAAACTGCTGTTCGAACGCCTGGGCATCGGCGCCTTCGTCGGCGTCGGCGGAGCGCAGGGACTTACCCGCGCAAGCGTCGAACACGCGATCGAAGCCGCGCTCGCAGAACTGGCCGGCGAACACGAAGAGTTCGAAGAACTTCTCAGCGACGACGGTCTCGCGATCTACCTCGACGACCAGCTCGAAGAAACCTACGAAGAATCCGCGGCCGGCAAAAAGGCCGGCGCGGCGGAATTCGAAGAAGCCGCCGAAGCGGTGCTCGGACAGCCACCCGAACAGGCGATCGAACGGGGCCTCGGGTCGGTCAGCATCAACGAGCTTCTTAGCCTGCTGCTCGCGGAAGCAAGCGAACCCAACCGCGTCGCGGAAGCCCTGTTCGCGGCCGCCGAACCGACATCGCTGGCGGAACTGCTCGGTTCGCCGCTCAGCGGCGAACCGTTCGCGCAGTCGAGCGTCGCCGAAGCCGCGACCGCGATCGGCATTAGCGAAGCCGAACTCGCGGGCAAGCTCGGGCAGAGCCGCGCAGACCTCTCAGCGGGACGGCTCGTGCTGAGCAGAGCGCTCGCGAACGGGCAGGCGCTCGGCGTCTTCGACGCGACCGACGGCCTCGCGTTCGGGCTGATCGGCAAAGCCGCTGAAGGCGGCGGCGGCACATCCGAACCACCCGCCGAACCGGCCGGCGGCGCGGCGCCCCCGCCGGGCGCAGCCGGCAGCGGCACGCCGGCGCCGGCCGTTACGACACCCGCGAGCTCGACGCCGGTTGCGACGGCCGACACAAGCGAGCCGTCGCCGTTTGCGATCGTCGGGCACAGCGTCAGGGGCAGCGTCGTCACGCTCGTCCTGCAGATACCGGCGCCCGGCCTGCTGACGGTGCGCGGGGGTGATCTGCGGCCGCTGACGCGCACGCTCACCCGCGCCGGTCGCCTCAGCATCAGGGTCGGCGCCTCGGCCGCAGGTCTCGCCGCGCTGCGAAAGCACCATCGCCTGAGCGTCCGCGTGCAGGCGTCGCTGCGGCCGGCCGGGGCGGCGTCGTCGACGCGGACGATCAGCGTCAAGCTCACCTAGATCGCGCCGCCAGCCATGCCCGGCCGCTCCGGGAATCTGCCAGACTGCTGCCCGCAAGCCCCGTTAGCTCATCTGGTAGAGCGCCGGACTTTTAATCCGGTGGGGCGGGTTCGAGTCCCGCACGGGGCATCATGCGCACTCGATTCAGAGTTCCTGCTCAAGCGCTCACGCTCGCGGCGTTCGTGTTCGCGCTCGCGGCGGCGCCGTCGGGCGCGGTGATCGTCTACCAGTGCGGCTACAACCTCTGCCGCGTCAACGGCGACGGCAGCAGCCAGGCCACGCTCACGAGCGACGGATCCGCCGCCAACCCCTATGTGGGACCGTCGCTGTCGAGCGACGGGAGCAAGCTCAGCTTTGCCGAGGATGCCCAGTTGTACGTGTCCGAAGCAGATGCGCAGAACCGCGTGGGGCCGCTCGAGAACTTCGGCCTGGTGGTCGGCTCGACGCGTCTCAGCCCGAACGGCGCGGAGGTTGCAGCCGAGGGTCTCGGCGCCGGCGACTCCGGGCTCGTCGCGTGCTTCACCGCGGCCACGGCGGCGGGCGCGAGCGGCGGCAGATGCGCCCCCGGCGCGACCGATTCCGCGTTCTCGATCGGCTGGGCGCCGGGGGAAGCGGGCCTGCTCATGTCGGTGTACGCGGACGACGAGCCCGGCGCGCCGGCCGGCACGACACCCGAGCAGATCTGCCTGGCGAGCGCCCTGCCGTACTTCCCGAACTGCACCAGGCAGGTCGCCGTGTACGACGGCTATGGCCTCATCGACCCGGCGATCTCGCCGAACGGCAGTGAACTCGCGGTCGCCGCAGCGCCCCAGGGCAGCGGCCAGGCAGCCTCGCCGCAGGGCGCGATCTGGATCTTCAACTACGCCACCGGCGCGCTGATCCGCCAGCTCACCAGCGGCAGCGCCGACAGCGAGCCGGCCTGGTCGCCGGACGGCAGCGAGATCGCGTTCACGCGCGCCGGCGCGCTGTTCGTGACGCCGTCGACAGGCTCGCCGGGGTCGGAGAAGATGATTGCGGCGGCCGGGCAGGCGCCGACGTGGGGCGGCGCCGAAACGCCGCCGGCGGGGGCGAGCACGATCTCGGGCAGCGCGACGCCGGGTGGCGGTGCAGCGGCGATCACAGCGCTCACAGCCGCGCACACGAAGGTCAAGCCCGGCAAGGCGATCATTTTCGACGTCACGCTCAGCGCCGCGACGCGCTTCACGCTGAAGGTGCTCGGATACGTGCCCGCGAGCCGTCACGGCAGGCGCACGGTGAGGGCTCGCTACGTGCTCGAGGAAACGATCACGGTCAACGGCAAACAGGGTCTGAACGTCGTATCGCTCGCGCGAATCCACCACCACAGGCTCGCCGTCGGCAGATATGAGGCGCAGTTCACGCTCAGCGGCTCGAGCCGCGAGCTGAAGTTCACGGTCGCCCGTTAGACCCGCCGCCGGCTGCAGCGGCGGGTGCCCGCCCGCATGGCCCGAGCGCCGCTATCGTCGCGGGATGGCAGTCGATCCGCGTGTCGTGTGGATGCCAGGCGGAGTCCGCACGGAGGTTCATCTCGGCGCCGAGAGCACCGGCGGCGCCTTCTGTCTGATCGTCGATACCCCGCCTGTGGGCTGGTCGCTGCCCGCGCACCGCCACGCCAACGAGGCCGAGACGATCCACATCGTCGAGGGCGACTTCGAGATCGAGGTCGACGGCGTGCGCTCGCGCCTGTCGGCGGGCGAGACGATCCACGTTCCCCGGCGCGCGATCCACGCGAGCGCGAACGTCGGCGCGCATCCCGGTCGGCGCGTGCTGCTGTTCAGCCCGGCGGGGATGGAGATCTTCTTCCTGCGGGCCGGGGCCGCGACCGAGCAGGACGAGAGCGACCCCCGTGCGGCGCTCGCGCTCGCGATCGAGCACGGCTGGGAGTTCCCGGCGGGCTGACCGTTCGCCCGGTGCGACCGGTGCAGCCGAGAACCGTGGCGCGCGCGGTCAGACGCTCGCGGCGAGCGACGGGCGCCGCTGCGCCCACGGCTGCGCCTGCTCCAGCTGTGAGGCCAGGCCGATCAGCCGCGCCTCCTGCCACGGGCCGGCGACGAGCTGCACGCCGACCGGCAGACCGTCCTCGTTCCAGTGCAGCGGCAGGCTCACGGCGGGCAGCCCGGCGACGTTGCCGAAGGCCGTGAACGAGACGCTCGCGACGACGTCGAACACCGGCTGATCGGGCGTCGCGTGCGCGGCCGCGACGGTTGCTCCGGCGATCGGCGGGAGGATCGCCGAGGTCGGGGTCAGGAGCACGTCGAAGTCCCGGCCCCAGCGCGCGACCTCGCGCCGGCTGATCAGCTCGAGGGCACGCGCGGCGAGCCCGTAGTCGTAGGCGCCGGTCTCGCTGCTGAGTGCGCGCTGGTGGGCGATATGCGGCTCGACCGCCGACCAGTCGACCCCCTCGTAGTCGGCGAGGCCGCCCTGCGTGAGCAGGATGAACGGCCCGACGAGCTCTTCGGAGAAGGTCGGAACCTGGACCTCCTCGACGGAATGCCCGAGGCCTTCCAGCAGCGCCGCGGCGGCGCGCGCGGCGGCGCTGCACGACTCGTGTGTCGGGATGCCGAGCGGCGCCTCGGCCATCAGGCCGATGCGCAGGCTGCCGGGCGGCGTGTCCATCTCGCTGGCGAACGGGCGACTCGGCGCGGGCGCGTTGTACCAGGCGAGCGGATCGAACTGCGAGATCGCGTCGAGCACCGTCGCCGAGTCCGCGACCGTGCGCGAGATCACGCCCTCGACGATCGCGCCGAGCCAGCTCTGTGCGAGGCGCGGCACGCGGCCCCTGCTCGGCTTGAGCCCGACCAGGCCGCAGTATGAGGCGGGGATCCGGATCGAGCCGCCGCCGTCGTTGGCGTGCGCCAGCGGGAACATCCCCGCGGCGACTGCGGCTGCCGCGCCGCCGCTTGAGCCACCCGGCGTACGCGTCGTGTCCCAGGGGTTGCGGCTGGCGCCATAGCGGTCGTTCTCGGCTGCCGTGATCACGCCGAAGGCGGGGGTGTTCGTGCGCCCGCAGAGGACGAAGCCGGCGCGCGTGAGCGCCTCGACGACGAGCTCGCTCTGCTCGCTCGGTCCCTCCGGCGCGCCGTTGGAGCCGTATGTCACGGGCCAGCCGGCGACCGGCGTGAGGTCCTTGATCGGCAGCGGCACACCGAGGAAGGGCGCCTGCCCGTGCTCGTCTGCGCTCGCGGCGGCCGCGAGGCGACGATCGGCGTCGGCCGCCGCCGCACGGGCAGCATCGTCGTTGCGCCAGATGACCGCGTTCAGCTCGGGGTTGCGCTCGTCGACGGCGGCGAGGCACGCGTCGAGCAGCTCGACCGCCGAGAGTTCGCCGGCGCGAAGCGCGCGGGCGAGCTCCAGCGCCGGGGAGAACGGGCCCAGGGTAGCCATCGGCCGACCCTACCACGCTCACTCCGAGCGGCTGAACTCCGCGATCGCGATCATCAGCATCACCAGGCCGAGCAGCGCGATCACCGCGGCCTCGACGACCGTCGGCACGTGCCAGCCCCACCAGGTGACGCCAGGGTCGAGCGCCCGGCGGGCCGCGGCGCTGACGTCGAGGTGCGCGAAGACAGCGCGGCGCATCGGCTCGACGGCGTAGGTCAACGGGTCCAGGCGGTTGAGGACGGCCAGCCACCCGGGCAGGCTCGCCACCGAGAACAGGGCGCCGGAGATGAAGAACATCGGCATGATCGCCATCTGCATCAGTGCCATGAAGGACTGCATCTGATTGACACGCGCGGCGAACATCACGCCGAAGGCGGTGATCGAGAACGCCAGCAGCACCGCCAGCGCGAGCAGCTCGAGGATCAGCGTCAGTTCGTAGGGAACCCCGACGAGCGGCGAGATCGCGATCACGATCAGGCCCTGAAATGCAGCCACGGTGGCCCCGCCGAGGCACTTGCCGAGAACGATCGAGCTGCGCCGCACCGGTGCGACCATCATCTCGCGCAGGAACCCGAACTCGCGGTCCCACACGATCGAGGCGGCGGAGAACATGGCGGTGAACATCACCGCCATGCACAGCACCCCGGGATAGATGAACGTCCTGAAGTTGACACCGTGGGTCCCTGCCCTGGCGAGCGAGGAGATGCCGGTGCCGAGCACGAACAAGAACAGGAAGGGCTGGATCAGCGAGGTGACGATGCGGAGGCGGTCGCGGCTGAAGCGGATCAGCTCCCGCTTCCACACGACCTTGATCGCGCGCAGCTCGCTGCGCGCGCTGCGCGCCGGCACCCGCACGCGCGCGAGCTCGTGCTGCTGGGCCGGAGCACGAGGCGTCGCGTCGCCGACGGGCGCGGCGGTCGTCTCGCTGGCCATCAGCGACTCATCATCCTCGCGACGTTGCGCATGCGGTCCGTGCTCGAGGACTCGGCATCGCGGATCGTGGTACCCGTGTAGGACATGAAGACATCATCCAGCGATGGACGCGAAACGTTGACCGAGCGAATCGGCAGGCCGAGCTCGGCGAACAGGCGCGGCACGAAGTGCTCGCCGGCGGGCACGCCGAAGGTCACCGCGCCCTCGGCCACCGTCGCCTCGATCGCGAATCGCTCGCGCAGCGCCGCGATCGCCGCGTCGTCGTCCTCGGTCTCGATCTGCACGCGATCCCTGCCCACGCTCGCCTTCAGTGCCTCAGGGGTGTCGAGCACGATGATCGCGCCCTGGTCCATGATCGCGATCCGGTCGCAGTGCTCGGCCTCGTCCATGTAGTGGGTGGTCAGGAAGATCGTGATGTCCTCGCGCGCCTTCAGCTCGCGGATATAGCTCCAGATCGAGCTGCGTGTCTGCGGATCGAGGCCCACTGTCGGCTCGTCGAGGAACAGCACGCGCGGGGAGTGCAGCAGGCCCCGCGCGATCTCCAGACGTCGCTTCATCCCCCCTGAGAATGTGTTCACCGGGCTCGCCCGCCGCTCCCACAGGCCGATCATCTCGAGCACCTGGCGCATCCGCTCGCGCACGCTCTCGCGCGGCACGCCGTAGAGCTCGGCATGCAGCGAGAGGTTCTCCTCGGCGGTGAGGTAGCCGTCGAGCGTCGTGTCCTGGAAGACGAGGCCGATGTTGCGCCGCACCTCGTCGCGTTCGGACACGACGTCGTGACCGGCCACCACCGCCGAGCCGCCGCTCGGACGTACGAGCGTGCAGAGCATGTTGATGGTCGTCGACTTCCCCGCGCCGTTGGGGCCGAGGAAGCCGAACGTCTCACCCGCCCCGACCTCGAAGTCGATGCCCCGCACCGCCTCGACCTCGTCGTAGCGCTTGCTGAGGCCGCGCACCGACACCGCCGCTGCGGAGCCTGCCGTCGGGAGGGTGCGATCAGGCACGGCCATCGGTTTGACGTTACCGTCCCCGGCCCTGCTCCTCGGAGTCGCCGTCGGCGAGGATCCGGTAGAGGTCGCGGCGTGCGCCCGCGAGCACATCGCTGGCCTGCGCGATCTGGCTCTCGCTGCCGGTGCGCATCACCTGCGCGAACGCGTGCGCGAGCTCACGCATGATCTTGCCGAGCGCGTGCGCGCCGCCGGAGAGCTCATCGCTCATCTGCTCCCATGGCGCCGGGCGCTCTGTCCCGCGCTCTGCAACCAGCGCGCGGCCCTCATCGGTGAGCGCGAACAGCTTGCGCCCGTCTCCCATCTCGGAGCGGATCAGCCCCTCGTCCTCGAGCTGTGCGAGCGCGGGATAGACCGAGCCCGGGCTCGGGCTCCACACGCCTTCGCTGCGCTCCTCCACCTCCTGCATGATCTGGTAGCCGTTGCGCGGCTCCTCGGCGAGCAGCAGCAGCGCGGCCGTGCGGATGTCGCCGCGGCGCGCCTTGCGCCCGCGGCCGCGCGGGCCCTGCCCGCCGAAGCGCATCGGGCCGAACTCGCCGCGCATCCCGGGACCGAAGCCGCGAGAGCGGTGGCGTCGGTGACGGCCGCCCTGCTCCTGGGTTGAGTCTGAATCACAAAACATATCTAGTTCCTATCTTGAGCTATCAAAGTACGGTCACGATATATCGTTCTATCGAAAATATCAAGTCCCCCGGCTCCCGGAGCTCCGGATGGCCGCGCGAAGCGGTTGCCGCCGCGGGGTCGATGCGGTGCGCTCCGCGGCGACCCGCGGCGACGCCGCGCGGCAGCGGTGGGACGGCGGCGAGAGAGCGCGCATCGCGTCGCGGCGGTGCGCTCAGTGGCGGAAGTGGCGCACGCCGGTCGCGACCATCGCGACCCCGGCGTCATCCGCCGCCGTGACCGTCAGCTCGTCGCGCACCGAGCCGCCCGGCTGGATGATCGCGCCGACGCCCGCGTCGATCGCGAGCTGCGGGCCGTCGGCGAACGGGAAGTACGCGTCGGAGGCGAGTGCGGCGCCGGCGAGCAGCTCGGGCTGGAAGGCCTGCGCCTTCTCGACCGCGATGCGCACCGCGTCGACCCTGCTCATCTGCCCGGCGCCGATGCCGATCGTCGCGCCTCCGGCCGCGATCACGATCGCGTTCGAGCGCACGTGCCGGCAGACCAGCCACGCGAACAGCATGTCCTGCCACTGCTGCTCGCTCGGCGCGGCCCTGCTCATCACGGTCATCTGCTCGCGCTGCTCGCTGACGACGTCGCGGCTCTGCACGAGCTGGCCGCCGAGCACCGGCTTGGCTTCCATCTCGCGGCTCGGCGCAGGCCAGCGCGCGAGCTCGAGCAGACGGACGTTTTTCGCCTGCTGGAGGATCTCGAGCGCGTCGTCGTCGAAGCCCGGAGCGAGCAGCACCTCGATGAACTGCCCGGCGAGCGCCTTGGCGAACGCCGCGTCGACGCGGCGATTGACCGCGATCACGCCACCGTAGGCGCTCTGCGGATCGCACGCGAAAGCCTTCTCGTAGGCCGCCTGGCCGCTCTCGCCGATCGCGCAGCCGCAGGGGTTGTTGTGCTTGACGATCGCGCAGCCGGGCGCGTCGAGTTCCTCGACCAGCTCGCGCGCCGCGCTGAGGTCGAGCAGGTTGTTGAACGACAGCTCCTTGCCGTGCAGCTGACGGACGCCGTCGAGCAGGTGCGTGGGCGCACCGGCGCGCGCATAGAAGGCCGCCGCCTGGTGGGGGTTCTCCCCGTAGCGCAGGTCGCTGACCTTCTCATAGGAGTCGTTCCAGGTCGGCGGGAAGCCAGCGAAGGTGCGCGCCGCGAACCAGGTCGCGATCGCCGCGTCATAGCGCGCGGTGCACGCGAACGCACTCGCCGCCAGGCGCGTGCGCGTCGGCAGCGAGAGCAGCCCGCCCGACTCGGCGAGCTCGGCGAGCACGCCGTCATAGTCGGCCGGGTCGACGACGACGGCCGCGAACGCGCTGTTCTTGGCGGCCGCCCTGATCATCGTCGGGCCGCCGATGTCGATGTTCTCGATGATCTGCTGCTCGCTCGCGTCACCGCGGGCGACGGTCTGCTCGAACGGGTACAGGTTGACGCAGACGAGATCGACGGGCTCGATCCCCTGCTCGGCCGCCGCGCCGAGGTGCCCGTCGTCGTCGCGGCGCGCGAGCAGCCCGGCATAGAGGCGCGGGTGCAGGGTCTTGACGCGCCCGTCCATGATCTCGGGGAAGCCCGTGAAGTCCTCGATCGCGCGCACGTCGAGCCCCGCGGCCGCGAGCTCGCGTGCGGTGCCCCCGGTCGAGACGATCTCGACGCCGAGGCCCTCGAGGCCGCGTGCGAACTCGACGATCCCGCTCTTCTCCGAGACCGACAGCAGCGCTCGGCGCACGCGCACCTCGCCGGGCGCCGCCCGCTCGATCCCAACCGCCTGCCCGGACTCGAGATCGCCTTTGGAGAGCATCCCTGGAGCCTATCCTCCGGCCCCGTCGCCTGTCCCCGCCGCGCGCGGGCCGAGCAGGCGGCGGCGGGGGTTCTCGGGGTCGACCGACAGCTCGCCGCGCGCGATCAGACACACCGCACGCGGCAGCAGCTCGTGCTCGAGCGGGCGCAGCGCCGCCAGCACCGCGCCGGGCTCGCGCGCGTCCGCGAGCTCGACGGCCCCCTGGAGGATCACCGGGCCGGTGTCGACGCCGCCGTCGACGAAATGCACGGTCACGCCGAACACCTTGACGCCGTAGGCGAGCGCCTGCTCGATCGCCGCGAGCCCCGGAAAGGCAGGCAGCAGCGAAGGGTGCACGTTGATCACCGCGCCGGGGAAGCGCTCGAGGAAGCTCTCGCCGAGCAGCTCCATGTAGCCCGCGAGCACGACCAGGCGGGCGCCGCGCTCGATCAGCCAGGCCGCGAGCGCTTGATCGCGCGCGCCGCGGTCGGGGTACTCGCCGCGCGCAAAGACCGCCGTCGGCACGCCGGCCGCCCGCGCCCGCTCGAGCGCGGTGCGCAGAGGCGACGCTCGAGGCCACCGCGACCACGCGCGCGTCGTGTCCGTGGACCGTGTCGAGCAGGGCCTGCAGGTTCGTGCCGGCGCCGGACACCAGCACCGCGATCGGAAGTTGCTCGGACACGCCGGGCGCACGATAGCTGTGCGCCACGTCACAGAGGATCGGCGCGCGAGCGCGTTGAATAGGCGTGTGGGGTAGAGGGCCGTCCAGAGCCAAACCGAAGGAAACCGATGACAGCCATCATGATCCCCGTGCTGATCGTTCTCGCGCTCGGCTATGCGCTGCGCTCCGGGCGCAACGGCGCGACGATCGCAGACCATCCCTACAACAACCGCTACAACGACGCGACCGGCGCGCGCGAGGATCACGTCGGCTGAGCCCGGCCGCCCTCGTCGACCGGCGTGGGCCGGGGTGCGCGGCGGTGGGCTGTTCAGGCCTGCACGAGGGGCACGACCTGCTCGGCTGCCTCCTCGAGCGAGTACTTGCCGGCCGCCCCGTCGCTGCCGGCGAGCGGATAGTCGCCGGTGAAGCACGCGTCGCAGTGGCTCTCGCGGCGCGCGCCGACAGCCTCGTAGACGCCCGCGAGCGAGAGGTAGTGCAGCGAGTCGCAGCCCAGCTCGGCGGCGACCTCCTCGGTCGAGCGGCCGTGGGCGATCATCTCCTCGCGCGTGGACATGTCGATGCCGTAGTGGCACGGGTGCTTGATCGGCGGCGCCGAGATGCGCATGTGGATCTCCGCCGCGCCCGCGTCGCGCAGCATCTGCACGATCTGGCGGGTCGTGTTGCCGCGCACGATCGAGTCGTCGACGACGATCAGGCGCTTGCCCGCGATCACCTCCGGCAGCGGGTTGAACTTCAGCCGCAGCCCGTGCTTGCGCAGCTCCTGCCCGGGCTGGATGAAGGTGCGCGCGACGTAGCGGTTCTTGACGAAGCCGTCGTCCTGCGGCAGGCCGGCCGCGCGCGCGAGGCCGCGGGCGGCGGGGTTGCCGGAGTCGGGCACCGCGATCACGAGGTCCGCCTCGACCGGCGCCTCGTGCCACAGGATCTCGCCCATGCGCCCGCGCGCGACCTGCAGGACCTGGTCGTTCATGCGCGAGTCCGGCCGCGCGAAGTAGATGTACTCGAACACGCAGAACGCGCGGCGGCCGCCGGCCGAGACGATCCGGCTCTCGAGTCCCTGCTCGCCGAGCGTGACCATCTCGCCCGGCTCGACGTCGCGCAGCAGCTTCGCGCCGATGATGTCGAACGCGCACGACTCGCTCGCGACGCGTAGCGGAGCTCGCCGTCGCCGGCCTCGGGCTCGCCTGGCACGCTCGCGGGGAGCGTGCCGATCGACAGCGGGCGCAGCCCGTGCGGGTCGCGGAACGCGACGACCCGGTCCTTCGTCATCACGACGATCGAGAAGGCGCCGCGCAGGCGCGGCAGCACATCGGCGATCGCGTCCTCGACGCGCTCCGCCGGATGGGTCGCGATCAGCGCGGCGATGATCTCCGAATCGGACGTCGAGCTGAACGTCACGCCGCGCTCGATCAGCTCGTCGTGCAGCTCGACGGCGTTGATCAGGTTGCCGTTGTGCGCGAGCGCGACCTCGCGGCGAGAGCCGTTCGTGCCCTCCGAGCGCTGCACCGGCTGCGAGTTCTCCCAGGCGTTGGAGCCGGTCGTCGAGTAGCGCACGTGGCCGATCGCGAGCTCGCCCGCGAGCGTGCGCAGGTCGTTCTCGCTGAACACCTGGTTGACGAGGCCGAGCTCGCGGCGCGTGATGATGTGCCCGCCGCGGTCGGCCGCGGCGATGCCCGCCGACTCCTGGCCGCGGTGCTGAAGGGCGTACAGCGCGAAGTACGAAAGACGCGACACCTCGTGACCGGGCGCGTACAGTCCGAACACTCCGCACTCGTCGCGCGGTCCGTCACGCATCACTGCTCACAAGCTAGCAGCAGTCACCCGAACAGCTCCGCGAGCGCCGCGTGAGCCTCCACCAAGCTCCCCGAGCGTGACGACGAGCGAGTGCTCGCCGGCGCCGATCCTGAGCATCTCGCCGCCGACGCTGCCGATCCTGCGCAGCGGCGCAGCGCCGGCGAGCGCATCGAGCGAGCCGGGAGGGGCGCTGACCAGGAAGCCGCCCGGGCCCTCGCCGAACAGCGCCTCGATCGAGCCGTCGAGCTCGACCTCGGCGCCGACCAAGCCCGCGAGACAGCACTCGGCGAGCGCGACCGCGACACCCCCCTCGGCGATGTCGTGGGCGCTCGTGAGCAGACCTGCGCGAACGGCGTCGCGAACCATCAGCTGCGCCGCGCGCACAGCCGCGATGTCCACCGCCGGCAGCCCGTCGGGAAGCGGGCGCCCGCGCAGCTTCTCGAGCTCGCTCGCGGCCAGCGAGGGTGCGAACGGCCCGAGCAGCGCGATCTCATCGCCATGCCCCGAGAACCTCAGGCGACCCGCGCGGCCCGGCGTCGGGAAGGCGGCCGACCATGCCGATGACCGGCGTCGGGTAGATCGGCCCGGTGGCGCCCTCGTTGTAGAGCGAGACGTTGCCGCCGACGATCGGCGCCTCGAGCGCCCGGCAGGCCTCGCCGAGCCCCCGCACCGATTCGCTGAGCTGCCACGCGATGTGCCCCTTCTCGGGGTTGCCGAAGTTGAGGTTGTTGGTCGTGCCGAGCGGCTCGCCGCCGACGCAGGCGAGGTTCGCGGCGCACTCGAGCACCGCCTCGATCGTCCCCCGGTAGGGGTCCGCCGCGACCCGCCGGCCGTTGCAGTCGATGCTCACGGCGAGCGCGCCGCCATCGCGCGAGGGCGAGCACCGCCGCGTCGGCCTCCTCGGGGCGCCGCACGGTCCGCGACTGCACGATCGAGTCGTACTGCTCGAACAGCGGCCGGCGCGACGCGAGGTTCGGCGAGGCGAGCAGTGCGAGCAGGCACTCGCCCGGCGTCGCGGCCGAGCTCGAGCGTGGCGGGCGGCGGCGGGTACAGCGAGCGAGGCCGGCTTCTGCGGCTGCAGGTCATACAGCGGGCAGTCGTCGACGAGCGCCCGAACGGGCATCTCGCCGACAAGCTCGCCGTCACGCAGCACCCGCATCCGGCCGCTGTCGGTGACGACGCCGATCGCCGCGCCGTTCACCTCCCACTTCGCGCAGAGCTCAATCACCGCCGTCGACGTTCGCCGGCTCGACCACGCACAGCATCCGCTCCTGGGACTCGCTGACCATCACCTCGAACGGCTCCATATCCGCCTCGCGCAGCGGCACCTTCGCGACGTCGATGTCGATCCCGACCTCCCCCTTGGAGGCCATCTCGGACGCGGAGGAGGTCAGCCCGGCGGCGCCGAGGTCCTGCAGCGCGACGATCAGCCCGCGTGCGAGCAGCTCGAGCGAGCACTCGAGCAGCTTCTTCTCCTCGAACGGATCGCCGACCTGGACGGTCGGGCGCTTGTCCTCGCCGCCCTCCTCGCCGAGCTCGGCGGAGGCCAGCACCGAGGCGCCGCCGATGCCGTCGCGGCCGGTCGAGGCGCCGAACAGCACGAGCACGTTGCCGGGGCCGGCGGCCGCGCTGCGCACGAGCCGCTCGCGCGGCGCCAGACCCAGCGCCATCGCGTTGACGAGGCAGTTCTGCTCATAGGGCCCCTCGAAGTACACCTCGCCGCCGATCGTCGGAACGCCGATCGAGTTGCCGTAGTGCCCGATGCCGGAGACGGCGCCCTCGAGCAGGTAGCGGGCCCGTGCGCCGGATCCGTCGGCCGCGCCCCCCACCTCGCCGAAGCGCAGCGAGTCGAGCACCGCGATCGGCCGCGCGCCGATCGCGAAGATGTCGCGCAGGATGCCGCCGACGCCGGTGGCGGCGCCCTGGAAGGGCTCGACCGCGCTCGGGTGGTTGTGCGACTCGACCTTGAACGCGCACACCTGACCGCCGCCGACGTCGACCGCGCCGGCGTTCTCGCCGGGGCCCATGACGACGTGCTCGCCCTCGGTGGGGAGTGTGCGCAGCAGCTTCTTGGAGTGCTTGTACGCGCAGTGCTCGCTCCACAGCAGCGAATACATCGCGAGCTCCACCTGGTTCGGCGGGCGGCCCTGCTTCTCGCAGATCAGCGCGTACTCCGGCGCGCGTCAGACCGAGCGCGAGCGCGTCCTCGAGCGCGGGCAGGGTCGTGCTGTCAGGCACGTGCGCCCTCGACGGCCATGCGCATCGACTCGAAGATCTTCAGGCCGTCCGCGGAGCCGCCGATCGCGACATCGACCGCGTGCTCGGGGTGCGGCATCAGGCCGAACACGTTGCCGCGCTCGTTGCTCACGCCGGCGATGTCGTGCAGCGAGCCGTTGAAGTTCTCGCCCTCGGTGTAGCGGAGCACGAGCTGGCCGGCGCGATCCATCGCGGCGAGCGTGTCGGCGTCGGCGTGGTAGCGCCCCCACGCGTGCTTGGCGGGAATGCTCAGCAGCTCCCCGAGCGCGCAGGCGCCGCGTGAACGGGCCGCCGCTGAGCAGCACCTCGAGCTCGACCTGCCTGAAGGTGAAGCGCAGGTTCGCGTTGCCGAGCAGCGCGCCGGGCAGCAGCCGCGCCTCGCACAGCACCTGAAAGCCGTTGCAGATCCCGAGCACGAGGCCGCCGTCGTTCGCGAACGCGATCACCGACTCCATCGCCGGCGAGAAGCGCGCGATCGCGCCCGCACGCAGATAGTCGCCGTAGGAGAAGCCGCCGGGCACGACGATCGCGTCGGCGCCGCGCAGGTCGCGCTCGCCGTGCCAGATCAGCTCGGCGTCGCCGACCCGCCGCGCCGCCGCCAGCGCATCGACCTCGTCGCAGGAGCCGGGGAACTGGAGGACGCCGAACTTCACCGGCGCTCAGGCGCCGCCGTCGAGCAGTTGGACCTCGTAGTCCTCGACGAGCGGGTTCGCGAGCAGCTTCTCGCACATCGGCTCGAGCTGCGCGGCGTCCTCGACGTCGAGCTCGACGAGGCGCCCGATGTGGACGTTTGCGACGCCGTCGAAGCCGAGCGCGGGCAACGCCCTCTGCACGGCGACTCCCTGCGGGTCGAGGATCCCGGCCTTCGGCCGGATCAGCACGCGCGCCCTCACGGGGCCGTCCGCTCGAGCCACGCGCCAAACGGCTCGCCGGTGATCAGCTCATACGCTTCGATGTAGCGCGCGCGCGTGCCCGCGACGACGTCCTGCGGGATCTCCGGCGCGGGCGGCTTCTTGTCCCAGCCGCTGGCCGACGCCCAGTCGCGCACGTACTGCTTGTCGAAGCTCGGCTGCGAGCGGCCGGGCTCGTAGCCGTCGAGCGGCCAGTAGCGCGAGGAGTCGGGCGTCAGCACCTCATCGCCGACGACGAGCCGCTGCTCGCTCGTCGAGGCCGAACTCGAACTTCGTGTCGGCGAGGATGACGCCGTTGGCGCGTGCGTGCTCGGCGGCGAACGAGTACAGCTCGACGGCGACATCGGCGACCTTGCGCATCAGCGCGCTGTCGCCGACGAGCTCGGCCGCGTGCTCGAAGTCGATCGCCTCGTCGTGGCCGACATCCGCCTTCGTGCTCGGCGTGAAG
The DNA here is from genome assembly GCA_963822245.1 of uncultured Solirubrobacteraceae bacterium. Classification (GTDB taxonomy): domain Bacteria; phylum Actinomycetota; class Thermoleophilia; order Solirubrobacterales; family Solirubrobacteraceae; genus Palsa-744. Next base: position 999,380 of record CAWGGR010000001.1, on the reverse strand, counting down.
ATCGGCTCGGGCAGCTGCTCGGACTCGCGCAGCCCAGCCGGCAGCGCGATCCCGGAGACGCTGCCGCTCTGCTGGTAGTCCTTCCAGCCCGAGCCGGTGATGTAGCCGCGCACGACGCACTCGACCGGCAGCATCTGCAGGCCGCGCACGGCGAGCGCGCGGCCACGCTCGGAGTCGGGCACGCCGTCGGTCGCAGAGAGCATGTGGTTGGCGACGATCTGCCCGGTCTTCTCGAACCAGAACGCCGACAGCCCGGTCAGCACCTTGCCCTTGTCGGGGATCGGCGTCGGGTGCACCGCGTCGTACGTCGAGATGCGGTCGCTGGCGACCATCAGCAGCCGCGCCTCGCCCGACGCCGGATCGTCGCCGAGCGCGTACATCTCACGGACCTTCCCACTGGCGATCAGGGACAGGTCGGCGAGCGTGCTCACGTGGCGCGATGCTACCAGCGCGCTCCCGCGAATCGCGGCCCGCTAGCCGAGATCCTGCAGGCGCGCGAGGATCGCCGCGCCGTGGCGCGTGTAGTGGCCGTAGTCGAAGATCTCATCGAGGTTCAGGCCCGCGGCGGCGGGCGCCGCAGCGAGCAGCTCGCGCAGCGCGATGCCCTCGTCCCACGCGCGCTGGGCGAGCTCCTGCACGACGCGGTAGGCCTCGTCGCGCGCCATCCCCGCCTCGACGAGCGCGAGCAGCACGCGCTGGGAGAACAGCGCGCCGTGGGTCAGCTCGAGGTTTGCGCGCATCCGCTCCGCGTCGACGGTCATCCCCTGCACGAGCGCGATCGTGCGCTGCTGGAGATAGTCGAGCAGGATCGTCGAGTCGGGCAGGATCACGCGCTCGACCGAGGAGTGCGAGATGTCGCGCTCGTGCCACAGCGCGACGTTCTCGAGCGCCGCCTGGGCGTTGCCGCGCAGCACGCGCGCGAGCCCCGAGATCTGCTCGCTCTTGATCGGGTTGCGCTTGTGCGGCATCGCCGAGGAGCCCTTCTGCCCGGCGCGGAACGGCTCCTGCAGCTCGCGCACCTCGGTGCGCTGCAGATGGCGGACCTCGGTCGCAAAGCGCTCGAGCCCGGCGCCCGCGAGGGCGATCGCCGAGAGCAGCTCGGCGTGGCGGTCGCGCGGGACGACCTGCGTGGAGACGTCCTCGCGCGTGAGCCCGAGACGCGCCAGCACGCGCTGCTCGAACTCGGGGCTGGTGGCGGCATACGTGCCGACCGCGCCCGACAGCGCGCCGACGGCGAGCTGGGCGAACGCGCGCTCGAGGCGCCCGGCGTTGCGGTGCGCCTCGAACGCGAAGCCGGCGAGCTTGATGCCGAAGCTCGTCGGCTCGGCGTGCACGCCGTGTGTGCGCCCCACGCACAGCGTGTCCGCGAACTCGTGCGCGCGTGCGACGAGCGCCGCCGTCAGCGCCTGCGCGCCGGCGAGGATCGGCCCGCCGGCGGCGCGCAGCTGCAGCGCGAGCGCCGTGTCGAGCACGTCCGATGAGGTCAGCCCGAAGTGGATCCAGCGCCCGGCCGGCCCGACGGATCCGGCGAGCACGTCGACGAACGCCGCGACGTCGTGCTCGGTGACGCGCTCGCGCTCGGCGACCTCGGCGACGGTGAAGCTCGCGCCGCGGATCGCCGCGAGCTCCTGCTCGCTCGGGCCGTCCGCACCGAGCAGCCCGGGCAGCTCCTCGCAGGCCGCGAGCTCGACCTCGCGCCAGGCGTTCATGCGGCCCTCATCGCTCCACAGGGCGGCGAGCTCGGGGCGTGCGTAGCGCGCGATCACGCGATCGATTATCCCCGCACGCCCGACTCGAGCGCCCGCCGCCTACCTGTTCGCCGTCGTCTGCAGCGCGCTCAGCTGCCCCTCCACCGCTTCGACCCTCGATTCTTTGCCGCCCTCAAGGGGCGCGCAAGCCAATGCCAGCGTGGTCGGCTGGGTCGTCGTCAGCTGCGCCTGCAGGGCCATCGTCGTCACCCCCACGAATTCGCTCCCGGTGTTCACCAGCGCCTGGAACCACTCGCCGAAGTCCAGCGCAGCCGGGGGTTCCACCACGCTCGGGGTACCCGCGGTGTCGACGATCTCGCAGATGACGGCGACCAACACCGCCGTTTTGGCTTTGCCGGCGGCGATGATCGACTTCGCGTTGACGAAGTAGCTGCCCGCCGGGATCGTCCTGGCGACGACGATGGAGCCGCTTTCGGCGAGGGGGACCGGCCCCAGGGCCGCTATCCCATAGTCCACGCCGGCCCCGTTCGCGCCGTCGGTGCCCGCCGCGCCCGGCGCGCCCGGCGCGCCGTCGGTGCCCGGCGCGCCGGACGGCCCGACCGCGCTCCACGACAGCTTGCGCTCGCCGCGTCGGCACTTCGTCTTCGCGCCGACGATCCGCGCGCTGCCGCCGTGCTTGTTGACACAGGCGTAGATCGTCGACGCGGCGGCGCTCTGGGCGCCGAGCGCGAGGACCCAGATGATCACTCCGCCGAGGGCGGCGGCCGTGCCGAGCTGCGTTGAGCTGCGCATGTGGAACCTCCGGGATCGGTTGACGTCCGGCGATTGTCGCTGGCGCGTCGGCTCCCATCGCCGACGAGCCGGCCGCCGCGCGGCAACGGGCGCGCCCCGGGCCCGGCCGGGGCCTTCAGGCGCCGAGGATCTGCGCGGCGAGGATCGCGGCGTTGCGCGGGTTGTCGAGGCCGACGCACGCGACCGGCACGCCGGGCGGCATCTGCACGATCGAGAGGATCGCGTCGAGCCCGCCGGCTGCGCTCAGGCGCCCCGACAGCGGCACGCCGATCACCGGCAGGTCGGTGTGCGCGGCGACTGCGCCGGGCAGCGCCGCGGAGATGCCGGCGCCGGCGATGATCACACGCAGGCCGCGCATTCGTGCGTTCTTCGCATATTCGGAGACGACATCCGGCTCGCGGTGCGCGGACATCACGCGCAGCTCGTGCAGGATGCCGCGCTCTTCGAGCTCGCGCGCGGCCTTCTCCATCGTCTCCATGTCGCTCTTCGAGCCCATCACGATGCCGACGCGCGGCGCGTCGACGTCGATGTCATCGAGTTGCGCCTGGACTTCCTCCTCGCCCATCGGCTCGGGCACGAGCGATATTCCCGACGGAGCCGACGGGCGGCCCTCCTGGGCGCCCGGCCCGTCCTCGCCGAGGCCGCGGCCGGCCGGCGTCAGCTCGTCCATGACTGCCCCCCTGCGCTCGGCGCGGACACCTAGAGCGACCCGATGAAGTCGTCGATCGGGATCGCCGTGAGCGTCTCGTAGCGCGCCGTTCCGCGCGAGCCGAGCTCGAGCGACACGCGCGCCATCACGTGCTCGTCCGGCGCCTCGACGACCGAGATGAAGTCCGTGTGGCCGAGCGTCGCCCACTGCGCCTTGACGGTCGCACCGAGCTGCTCGACCTCTTTGTTGACCTCGATGATGCGCTGCGGATTGTTCTTCACGGTCTGCACGCCCTCCGGCGTGAGCGTCGTGAGCAGGATGAAGGTGGGCATCGGTGTTGCTCCTCCCTTGACTTGCGACGGTCGTGGACATTTCGGCGCTCAGGCTCGCGCTCGGCAACGTCGTTTGTAGCGGATCGGGCCGCTCGAGCGCTTGCTGCGCCGGCGGGCGACCGTCGCGGGCGACTCGGCGCGCGATTCACGTCAAGCTTCGCGGGTGGCGCGCGAGCTGCACAAACCGCGAGGATCGCCGCCGGGCGCGATTGTCGTGTGCGCGCTGATCGCGGCGCTCGCGGCGCCGGCCGCGGCGCTCGCCGCCGCCCCGGCGATCACCGCGATCAGCCCCAACAACGGGCGTCAGGGCAGCGCGGTCACGATCACCGGCAGCGGCTTCGGCGATCACTCGCAGGTGCTCTTCGGCGCGACCCGCTCGCCGCTCGTGAGCGTCGACTCGGCGGACTCGATCAGCGCTGCGGCGCCCGCGGGCAGCGGCACGGTCGACGTGCGCGTCGGCGATGCGGGCGGCCTCAGCGCCGCCTCGCCCGCCGACCGCTTCGCCTACGACGGGGCGCCGTCCTGGCCGTGGCTCGGCCTCGACGGCAACAACAGCACCTCGCTCGGCCCGGCCGGCGAGTTCAGCGGGCACGGCATCGTCTATGACCGCAGCGGGCCGGTCGAGTGGACCGCGGGCGAGCTCGCGCGGGAAGGCGGCGCGCCGACGGCGGGCGGGCGGGCGCTCGGCAGGGACCTCGCCAACGGGATGGTGCCGGTCGTGACGATCGAGTACCGCGGCTACAGCGGCGACTACCAACCCGACGCGGCGTTCCCGAGCGACGCGCGCGGGCACGACACGCTCGCCGAATACGTCAGCGGCTTCGTCGCGTCGGCGTCTTCGATCCTCGCCGCGTACCCGAACCGCGGGATCCTCTTCGAACCGATCAACGAGCCGTGGGGCTACACGACGCCGCAGTTCGACGGTGGCGAGTACGCGGATGTGATCGCGAAGCTGCTGCCGGCGGCGCGCGGCGCCGGGATCCCGCTCGCGAGCGTCTACGTCGGCGCGACCGGCGGCCACTGGGTCACGCAGATGTACGCGGCGCGGCCGGGCCTGCGAAGCGAAGTCGCGGCCTGGTATCTGCATCCGTACGGGCCGCCGCGCGGTACGAGCCCCGAAGATCTCGGCGGTATCCAGTCGCTGCCGGCGGTGCAGGCCGAAATGACGTCCGGGCAGAGCAACGTGATCGTCTCGGAGGTCGGCTTCTGCGCGCTCGACGTGAACGGGGCCCGCAGCTGCGGCCATGACACGTTTGCGCACGGCGTCGAAGCCGCCGACGCGCTGCACGAAATGCTCGTCAACGCGCAGCCCTACCACGAAGCCGGCTGGCTGCGGGCGCTGCTCGTGTACTCGCGCAACGACGGCGGTTGGGCGATGCAGCTGGCGGGCGGCACGCTGACCGCGCAGGGCCGCACGCTGCTCGCGTTCGCCGAAGCGCAGGAACCGAGCAGCCCGCAGAGCCGGCCCCCGCTCCTGCTCGCGCCCGCGCACTGCGCGCCGCCGCTGGCCGACGCGATCGTCTCGAGCACGCGGCTGTTCATCAGCGACGGGCTCTCGTGCGCGGGCGCTGCGGCTGCCGCGCGGGCGCGCTGATCAGCTCGCCGCGACGTCCGCGGCGGCGAGCTTCTCGAGCGCGAGTTCGCCTTCCACCGTGTCGATCTTCACCGAGTCGCCGCTGCGGATCTCACCCTTCAGCAGCGCGAGCGCGAGGCGATCGACGAGCTGCTTCTGGATCACGCGGCGCAGCGGCCGCGCGCCGTAGGTCGGGTCGTAGCCCATGTTGCCGAGCATCTCGCGGGCCTTGTCCGTGAGCGTGATCTGCACGCCGCGCTCGGCGACGCGCTCGCTCACCTGCGCGACCTGCAGGTCGACGATCTCCGAGAGCTGCTCGCGCGTCAGCGCCTTGAACGGGACGATGTCGTCGAGGCGGTTGATGAACTCGGGCTTGAAGTGCTCGAGCAGCGTCGTGCGCAGCTCGGCCTCGCGCGCGCCCTCGGGGACGGGCAGGTTCGAGGTCATGATCAGGACCGTGTTCTTGAAGTCGACCGTGCGGCCCTGCCCGTCGGTCAGACGGCCGTCGTCCATCACCTGCAGCAGCACGTTGAAGACGTCCGCGTGCGCCTTCTCGATCTCGTCGAGCAGCACGACCGAGTAGGGACGGCGGCGGACGGCCTCGGTCAGCTGCCCGCCCTCCTCGTAGCCGACGTATCCGGGGGGCGCCCCGACGAGCCGCGAGACGGAGTGTTTCTCCATGTACTCGGACATGTCGATGCGGATCATCGCGTCCTGGGAGTCGAACATGAACTCGGCGAGCGCGCGTGCGAGCTCGGTCTTGCCGACCCCGGTCGGGCCGAGGAACAGGAACGAGCCGATCGGCCGGTCGGGGTCCTGCAGCCCGGCGCGCGAGCGGCGCAGCGCGGTGGCGACCGCCTCGATCGCGACGTCCTGGCCGACGACACGTTCGTGCAGGCGCTCCTCCATGTGCACGAGCTTCTCGGTTTCGCCCTCGAGCAGCCGGCTGACCGGGATCCCGGTCCAGCGCGCGACGACCTCGGCGACGTCGTCGGCGTCGACCTCCTCTTTGAGGAACACCGGCGCCTCGGCGTCGTCGTCCTGTTCGTGCTCGGCCGATTCGCTGTCGGCGAGCTTCTTCTCGAGCTCGGGGATCTCGCCGTAGCGCAGCTCGGCCGCGCGTTGCAGGTCGGCTTCACGCTCGGCGCGTTCGGCTTCGGTGCGCGCCTGCTCGAGGCGCTCCTTGAGCTCGGAGACGCCCTGGATCGCGTCCTTCTCCTTCTGCCACTGCGCCTTCATCGTGTCGGATTGCGCTTTCAGCTCGGCGAGCTCGTGCTCGATCGCCTCGCGACGTTCCTTGGCGGCGGGGTCCTTCTCCTTGCGCAGCGACGTCAGCTCGATCTGCAGCTGCATGATGCGCCGGTCGACCTCGTCGATCTCGGTCGGCAGCGAGTCGATCTCGATGCGGATCTTCGACGCCGCCTCGTCGATCAGGTCGATCGCCTTGTCGGGCAGGAAGCGGTCGGCGATGTAGCGCTGGGAGAGCGTCGCCGCGGCGATCAGCGCGCTGTCCTGGATGCGCACCTTGTGGTGCACCTCGTAGCGCTCCTTGAGGCCGCGCAGGATCGCGATCGCGTCCTGCACCGATGGCTCGCCGACCATCACCGGCTGGAAGCGGCGCTCGAGCGCCGCGTCCTTCTCGATGTGCTGACGGTACTCATCGAGCGTCGTCGCGCCGACACAGCGCAGTTCGCCGCGCGCGAGCATCGGCTTGAGCAGGTTGGCCGCATCGACGGCGCCCTGCGCGGCGCCTGCGCCGACGATCGTGTGCAGCTCGTCGAGGAACAGGATGATCGCGCCGTCGGCGTCGGCGACTTCCTTGAGCACTCCCTTGAGCCGTTCCTCGAACTCGCCGCGGTAGGCGGCGCCGGCGATCAGCGCGCCCATGTCGAGCGCGATCACGCGCCGTTCGCGCAGCGACTCGGGGACGTCGCCGTCGATGATCCGCTGCGCGAGGCCCTCGACGATCGCGGTCTTGCCGACGCCCGGCTCGCCGATCAGGACGGGGTTGTTCTTGGTGCGCCGGCTGAGCACCTGGATCACGCGGCGGATCTCGTCGTCGCGGCCGATCACGGGGTCGAGCTTGCCCTGCCTGGCCGTCTCGGTGAGGTCGCGCCCGAAGCGCTCGAGCGGCGCCTGCTCCTCGTCCGGGCCGGCGCCGGGGGCGCCGGGGGTGACTCCGTCAGGCGGCGTCATCGTGACCTCCTCGCGGGGGCAGGCGCAGCGGGCGAACGTCGGCCGAGCGCACGAGCTCGAGCGGACCGCGGTAGGGCACCGTCAGCTCCGCCCTGAACGAGCGGCGCACCGCTTCGAGCTCCTCGGCGAGGCGCACCTGCGCCTGCAGCGCCTGCTGCTCGATCTCCTCGATGCGCGCGTGCATGCCCTCGATCTCCTGCTCCAGGCCAAGCACGCGCTCGACGCCCGCGAGGTTGAGCCCGAGCTCGGCGGTCATCTCCTGGATGCGGCGGAGCTTCTCGACGTCGTCCTGGGAGTACAGGCGCGTGCCCTTGGATGAGCGCTGCGGCTCGATCAGCCCGCGCGCCTCGTACATCCGCAGGGTCTGCGGGTGCAGATTGGCGAGCTCGGCGGCGACCGAGATCATGAACACGCCGCGGTTCGTCTCGACCTCGATGCGTGTGACGGTGGGGATGCGCTCTCGCTGCCGCCGCCGGCCGGCGGGGGGCACCGAATCGCCGTGGCGGGGAGTCATCGGCTGTCACCGCCCTTGGGGGCCTCGGCGCTCGAGGCGGCGGCGCCGGCGGCCGAGCCGTTCTCGAACAGGCTCGCGCGGGGGTCGCCGCCGAGTGTCTTCGAGAGCTCCTCGACGGCCTGCTCCTGCTCCTTGCTGAGATGCTCGGGCACGTCGATCACGAAGCGGTAGTGGATGTCGCCGTTGCCGCCGCCCTTGAGCTTCGGCGGACCCTCGCCGCGCAGGCGCTGAACGGTGCCGGAGACGGTGCCGGGGCGAACGCGCAGCGTCTTCGTCCCGTGCAGCGTCGGCACCTGCACCTCGGCGCCGCGCAGCGCCTCGGGGATGCTGAGCGGGACGGACACCTCGAGGTGCTCGCCCTTGCGCGTGAACACCGGCGAGGGCGCGACCTTGGTGATCAGATAGAGGTCGCCGGGAGGACCGCCGTTACGTCCGGGCTCGCCCTTGCCGGCGAGGCGGATGCGGCTGCCGTCGCGCACGCCGGCGGGAATGTTCACGCGCAGCTTCTTGACCGTCCGCACCGCGCCGGAGCCCTGGCAGGTCGGACACGGATCTTCGATCACGGTTCCCGCGCCGCCGCAGCGCGAGCACGGCTGGGAGATCGAGAACATGCCCTGCCCCTGCGTCTCGATGCCGCGCCCCTCGCAGCGCGGGCAGACCGACGGCGTCGTGCCGGGCTTCGCGCCGGTGCCGCGGCAGGTCGCGCAGGTCGCGTGCATCGGCACCTGCAGCGGCACCTGCGCGCCGGAGACGGCCTGGTCGAAGCTGATCGATACCTGCGCCTCGAGGTCGGCGCCCCTCTCTCCGCGCGGCGCCGTGCGCACGCGCCGGCCGCTTGTCGAGCCGCCGAACAGGTTCGAGAGGATGTCGCCCATCGAGGAGGCGTCGAAGTCGAAGTTGCCGAAGCCGCCGAAGCCGCCGCCGGGACCGGCACCGGTCGTGAACTGGCCGGTGCCGCTGTCGTACTGCTTGCGCTTCTCGGGGTCGCCGAGCACGTCGTGCGCCTGGGAGATCTCCTTGAAGCGCGCCTCGGCCTGCTTGTCGCCGGGGTTGCGGTCGGGGTGGTACTGGCGCGCGAGCTTGCGGTAGGCCTTCTTGATCTCGTCTGCGCTCGCCTTCTTCTCGACGCCGAGCAGCTTGTAGTAGTCGGGACGCGTTGCCATCGGCTGCCTCTCCCTACGCGGCGACGACGACGCGCGCGGGACGGATGACGTTCGCCTCCAGCCTGTAGCCGGCCTGGTAGACCTCGACGATGGTGCCGCTCGCGGCGCCGCCGGCGGGCTGCTCGGCGGTCGCGACCGCCTCGTGCAGCGCCGGGTCGAACACCTCGCCGACGGGCGAGAACGACTCGATCCGCATGCGCGCGAGCGCCGCGCCGAGCTCGGCGCGGACGAGGCCGACACCCTCGAGCAGGGGATCCTCCGGCGCGGCGGCCTGGATCGCGCGATCGAGGTTGTCGAGCGCGGGCAGCAGCTCCTTCGCGAGCGCGATCATGCCGCGCTCCTGCGCGGCCGCCGCCTCGCGCGCGACGCGCTTGCGGTAGTTCTCGAAGTCGGCCTGCGTGCGCTGCGCGAGCGCGAGGTACTGATCGCGCTCGCTCGCCGTCTTGACGAGCTCGTCGAGGTCGCCCTCGAGCACCGTGCCCTCCGGCGCGAGCAGCGGCTCGAGGCCGCCGTCGCCCCCCGGCGCGGACACGCCGGGGGCTGCGGGCTGGGAGTCGTCGTGCGGTCGCGCGCCCTCGGTGGGAAGCTGCCCGTCGACCGTCTGGCGTGAGTCGCTCATCGCCTACGCCGAGGGCTCGTCGACGACCTCGGCATCGACGACGTCCTCCTCTTCGGAGGACGCCTCGCCGTCGGCGGAGGCGCCGTTCGACCCCCCGGCCGCGGCGGCCTGCTCCTGGGCGCGCTGGTACATCGCCTCGGAGACCGCGTGGAAGGCCGTCTGCAGCGCCTCGGCCTTGGCGTTGATGGCCGCGGCGTCGTCTGACTCGAGCACCTCGCGGACCTCCTTGATCGCCTCCTCGATGCGCGTCTTGGAGTCGGCGTCGACCTGATCGCCGAGATCGACGAGCTGGCGCTCGGCCTGGTAGGCGGCGTTCTCGGCGTTGTTGCGCGCCTCCGCGAGCTCGCGCGCACGGCGGTCGTCCTCGGCGTGGGACTCCGCGTCGGAGACCATGTTCTTGATCTCCTCGTCGGAGAGCCCGGAGCCGGACTTGATCTCGATCTTCTGCTCCTTGCTCGTGCCGAGGTCCTTCGCGGAGACGTTGAGGATGCCGTTCGCGTCGATGTCGAAGGCGACCTCGATCTGCGGGATGCCGCGCGGAGCCGGCGGGATGCCGGTGAGCTGGAACTTGCCGAGCGACTTGTTGTACTGGGCCATCTCGCGCTCGCCCTGCAGGACGTGGATTTCGACCGACGGCTGGTTGTCCTCGGCGGTCGAGAAGACCTCGCCCTTGCGCGTCGGGATCGTCGTGTTGCGCTCGATCAGCTTCGTCATCACGCCACCCTTGGTCTCGATGCCGAGCGTCAGCGGCGTGACGTCGAGCAGCAGCACGTCCTTGACGTCGCCTGCGAGCACGCCCGCCTGGATCGCCGCGCCGACGGCCACGACCTCGTCCGGGTTGACGCCGCGGTGGGGCTCTTTGCCGGTCAGCTCTTTGACCTTCTCCTGCACGGCCGGCGAGCGCGTCATGCCGCCGACGAGCACGATGTGGTCGATCTCCTTGACGCCCTTGTTCTTGGCGTCGTCGATCGCCTGCTTGACGGGGGCGACGACGCGGTCCAGCAGCGCCGAGGTGAGCTCCGCGAGCTTTGCGCGGGTGAGGCGCGTGTCGAGGTGCTTCGGGCCGGAGGAGTCCGCGGTGATGAACGGCAGGTTGATCTGCGTCTCCTGCGTCGTCGAGAGCTCGATCTTGGCCTTCTCGGCGGCCTCGTACAGGCGCTGGAGCGCCATCGGGTCGGCGGACAGGTCGATCGCCTGGGACTTCTTGAACTCGGACACGAGCCAGTCGACGATCGCCTTGTCGAAGTTGTCGCCGCCGAGGTGGTTGTCGCCGGCGGTCGACTTGACCTCGAACACGCCGTCGCCGATCTCGAGCACGGACACGTCGAAGGTGCCGCCGCCGAGGTCGAACACGAGGATCGTCTGGTCGGACTCCTTGTCGAGTCCGTACGCGAGCGAGGCGGCGGTCGGCTCGTTGATGATGCGCTTGACGTCGAGCCCGGCGATCTTGCCGGCGTCCTTGGTCGCCTGGCGCTGATCGTCGTTGAAGTACGCCGGCACGGTGATCACGGCCGAGTCGACCGTTTCACCGAGATACGCCTCGGCGTCGGACTTGAGCTTCTGCAGGATCATCGCCGAGATCTCCGGCGGCGAGTGCTGCTCGCCGGCTGCCTCGACGCGCGCGTCGCCGTTTGGGCCGGCGACGACCTTGTACGGCACGATCGACTCCTCCTCGCGCACCTCGGCCTCCTTGCGGCCCATGAAGCGCTTGATCGAGAAGATCGTGTTCTGCGGGTTGGTGACAGCCTGGCGCTTGGCGACGGTGCCGACGAGGCGCTCACCGGAAGATGTGAATGCGACGACCGAGGGGGTCGTGCGCCCGCCCTCGGAGTTCTCGATGACGGTCGGCTCGCCGCCCTCGAGCACCGCCATGCACGAGTTCGTCGTGCCGAGGTCGATGCCTATGGTCTTGGCCATGTAATCAATGCTCCTTCGGATGCGCTTTACAAAATCTGAGTGCCATTGTGGCAGATTTTCTACGGCGTGTCAAGGTGTTCGCGGCGACCCCCGATCCCCGCCCGCCACCCCCCAAATGTCCGTTTTCGGCGCACCGGAGGCGCAACCGTGCGCGCGAGGCGGAATACTGTCGCGGAGTGACCCGCCTCGAGCGCAACGCCAACATCACCGCCGTCGTGATCCCGTTCCTCGCGGTCATTCTCGCCGCGGTGCTGTTGTGGAACAGCTTCCTCGGCCCGCGCGACCTCGCGATCTTCGCGGTCATGTACATGCTCACCGCGATCGGGGTCACCGTCGGCTACCACCGCCTGCTCACGCACCGCGCCTTCAAGACGCGGCCATGGCTGCGCTACACGCTCGCGGTGCTCGGCTCGATGTCGCTGCAGGGCGGCGTGATCGACTGGGTCGCAGACCACCGCAAGCACCACACCTTCACCGACGAAGAGGGCGACCCGCACAGCCCTCATGCGGGACACGGCGCCGGCCTGAAAGGCATGGTCGCCGGCCTCTGGCACGCGCATGTCGGCTGGCTGTTCGAGACGCACGGCCAGGCGTCCTCGAAACGCTTCGCGCCGGACCTCGTCGAGGACCCGACGATGCGCCGCATCAACAAGAGCTTTCCACTGATCGCCCTCGGCAGCCTGGTGATCCCGTTCCTGCTCGGCTTCATCCTGAGCGGCGGCTCGCTCGTCGCGGGTGGCCTCAGCGCGCTGCTGTGGGCTGGCTTCGTGCGCATCTTCCTCGTCCACCACATCACCTGGAGCATCAACTCGATCTGCCACTTCTTCGGCAGCCGCCGCTTCGACACCGACGACGAGTCGACGAACGTCTTCTGGCTGGCACTGCCGTCGCTCGGCGAGGCCTGGCACCACAACCACCACGCGTTCCCGCAGTCCGCCTTCCACGGCCTGCGCTGGTACGAGCTCGACCCCTCCGGCTGGCTGATTCTCGGACTCGAGCGCATCGGCCTCGCCTCGGACGTCATCAAAGTCACGCCCGAGCGAGCGCGCGCGAAGCTCGCCGGCGCCACCGCCCCCGCTGACGGCGCGACGGCAGCGGCGAAGAACGGCACGATCCTCAACGGCAATGCGAGCGCGGACGCCGAGCGCGACGCGATTTCTGAGAGCGATACTGTCTCTGTATGAACATGGTCCCGTCGGGGCCCCTCAAGCCCCGGCTGCGCGGCGTCTTTCACGAGTACGCCTTCTTCGTCTCGCTCGGCTGCGGCCTGGCGTTGATCCTCGCCGCATCTGACTCCCGCGCCCGCGTCGCAGCGATCATCTACGCGGCGGCCGTCTCGGGCCTGCTCGGCACGAGCGCGCTCTACCACCGCGTGACGTGGCGCCCGAGCGCGCGCCGCTGGATGCGGCGCCTGGACCACTCGATGATCTTCGTGCTGATCGCCGGCACGTACACGCCGGTCGCGCTGCTCGCGCTGAAGGGCTCGCTGTCGAGCACGATCCTGATCGTGCTGTGGGCGGGCGCGCTCGGCGGCGTGATCTTCAAGCTGCTGTGGATCGACGCGCCGAAGTGGCTGTTCGCGGCCGTCTACGTCGCGCTCGGGCTCGTCACCGCGGCGGTCTTCGGGGAGCTGCCCGCGGCGATCGGCTGGCTCGGTGTCGCCGGCCTCGCGGCCGGCGGCCTGCTGTACGTGGTCGGCGCGATCGTGTACGCGAGCGGGCGGCCGAACCCATGGCCGAAGGTGTTCGGGTACCACGAGGTTTTCCACACGCTCGTGCTCGCGGCGGCCGCGCTGCAGTACGCCGTCATCGCCTTCGCGGTGCTGCCGCGGGGCTGAGCGGCTCGCGACTCGGGCACATCCGCGCGAGCGCGCAGTGGCCGCAGTCGGGTCCGCGGGCGTGGCACGTGCGGCGGCCGTGGCGCAGCAGGTTGACGTGCAGCTCGAGCTCCTCCCCCGGCGGGGTGAGCGCGAGCATCTGATCGTGCAGCCGCTCGAACGGCGCACCCGCCTGCAGCAGGCCGAGGCGCATGCCCACGCGCGAGACGTGCGTGTCGACGGGGACGTCGCGCAGGCCGTACGCGAACAGCAGCACGCACGCGGCGGTCTTGCGCCCGACCCCCGGGAGCGAGGTCAGATAGCCGCGCGCCTGCTCGATTCCAACGCGCGCGAGCCAGTCCAGCGACAGCGCGTCCCCGCGCGCCGCGGACAAGGGTGTGCCCTCGCCGCTCGAGACCGCCGCCAGGATCGCCTGGATGCGCACCGACTTGACCTTCGAGATACCGCCCGGGCGGATCGCCTCCTCGACCTCTGCGAGCGGCGCGTCGCGTACGGCCTGCCAGCTCGGAAAGCGCGCGCGCAGCCGTAGGTAGGCGACGTCGCGGTTGCGGTCGTTGGTCGACTGCGAGAGCACCGTCAGGATCAGCTCGGCGACCGGATCGCCATGCGGGGACATCAGCGGAACGCCGTAGATGAGGCGCAGGCGATCGCGGATCCTGAGCACGCGCGCGCGCGTCGGCGGTTTCCAGGCGACGGGCCGCTTGCGCGCGGATGCGCGTGCGCTCGAGCTGCGCATCGCACCACCGTAGCCGCCGGCGTGCACCACTATATCCTCGCCCTGGATGGCGGACGTGACAGACCACGACGGCGAGATCGACGGGTTGCCGGTGTTCTGGCGCGCCGCCGACACGGTCGCGAGCGCGCCGCCGCTGTACCTGCACGGCGTGCCGACGAACTCCGATGACTGGGTCGTGTTCCTCGCTCGCGGCGGCGGGCTCGCGCCCGACCTGCCCGGCTTCGGGCGCTCGGGCAAGCCCGGCTCGCGCAGCTACGCGATCGACGAGTACGACCGCTTCATCGAGTGCTTTCTCGACCACGTCGGCGTCGAGCGCGTCAGCCTGGTCATGCACGACTGGGGCGCGGTCGGACTGGCCTTCGCGCAGCGCTGCCCGGAGCGCATCGAGCGCATCGTCGTGATCAACGCCGTGCCGTTCCTGCCCGGCTACCGCTGGCATCGCATCGCCCGCATCTGGCGCACGCCGCTGCTCGGCGAGCTGCTGATGGGGACGACCAATCGCTTCACGCTGACGCGTTCCTCCAAGGAGGTCAACGTCACGCCCGGGCCGATGGCGGCGGCGTGGATCGACAGCGTCCTCTCGCACTTCGACCAGGGCACGCAGCGCGCGATCCTGCGCCTCTACCGCAGCTCGCCGCCGGAGGTGCTCGCGGCGGCCGGCGCGCAGCTCGGCTCGCTCGGCGTGCCGGCGCTCGTCGCATGGGGTATGGAGGACCCCTACATCGCTGCCCACTTCGCCCGTGACTACGCGGACGCGCTCGGCGGCGCCGAGCTGCTCGAGCTCGCCGGCGCCGGTCACTACCCGTGGCTCGATCGCCCCGAGCTGATCGACCGCGTGCTCGCGTTCCTGGGCGCGGGGTGAGCACGCCGGCGCTCGCCGCCGGCGAGGAGCGCGCGGCGCCGGCGCGCACGCCACCGCGGCTGCCGCCGGCGTGGACGATCACGGCGCTGTTCGCGCTCGCCTACCTGCTGTTCGCGCCGTCGAGCCCGGACCTCGCCGCCGCGAGCTACCGCAGCGACCTGCTCGCGCGCGCCGGCTTCACGATCTGGGACAACTCGTGGTACGGCGGGCATCACCTGCCCGCCTACTCGCTGCTCGCGCCGGCACTCGGGGCGCTGCTCGGGCTGCGGGTGCTGGTCGCGCTCTCGATGACGATCGCGGCGGCCTTGTTCGCTCTCCTGATCGACGGCCGCTTCGCGCCGCGCGCGACGCGCATCGCGGCCGCCTGGTTCGCGCTCGGCGCCGGCATCGAGCTGCTCTCCAGCCGCGTGCCGTTCGACCTCGGCCTCGCGATCGCCCTCGGCGCGCTGCTGATCGCCCAGCGCGGACACTTCAGCGGCGGCGCTCGCGCTGACGGTGCTCAGCTCGCTCGCGAGCCCCGTCGCCGGTGCGTTCCTCGCGCTCGCGCTGCTCGCGTGGGCGCTCGCCGGCCCGTCGCGGGCGTGGCCGCTCGCGCTGTCTCTGAGCGCGCTCGCCCCGATCGCGCTGCTCGCGTTCGCGTTTCCCGAAGGCGGCACACAGCCGTTCGTCGCCTCGGCGTTCTATCCGGCGTTTGCCGCCGTGCTTGTGATCGCCGCGGTGATGCCACCCGAGCAGCGCATGCTGCGCAACGGCACGCTGCTGTACGCGGCGGCGCTGCTCGGCGCGTACGTGCTGCCGAGCGCGCTCGGCGGCAACGTCAGCCGCCTCGGCGCGCTGTTCGCGGGCCCGCTCGCCGCGTGCGCGCTCGCGGGCCTGCCGCCGCGCACGTGGCGGGCGCGCGCGCTGCTCGTGCTCGCGCCGTTCCTCCTCTACTGGCAGGCCAAGGCGCCGCTCAGCGACTTCGCCGCCGCGCACGACGACCCGTCGGTGCAGCTCGCCTACTCGGCGCCGCTGCTCAGCGAGCTGCGCGTGCTCGGCCTCGGCTACGGGGCGCGGCCGGCGCGAATCGAGGTGGTGCCGCCGGCGACGCACTGGGAGGCCCGCTGGATCGCCGCGCGGATCATGATCGCGCGCGGCTGGGAGCGACAGCTCGACCTCGAGCGCAACCGCCTCTTCTACGGCCCCGAACGGGAACTGACGGCGGCGCGCTACCACGCCTGGCTGACCGAACAATCGATCTCCTACGTCGCGCTGCCGGATGCGACGCTCGACTACTCGGCGCGCGCCGAGGCGCGCCTGCTGCGCGACGGCCGCCTCGGCTACCTGCGCGAAGTGTGGCGCTCGGCGCACTGGCGCCTGTTCGCCGTGCGCGACCCGCGCCCGCTCGTCTCGGCCCCGGGAGTTCTGCGCGCGGTCGGCAGCGACTCGTTCACCTTGGCCGCGCCGAGCCCGGGCTTCTACCGCGTGGCGCTGCGCTTCACCCCGTACTGGGCGCTTGCGAGCGGCTCAGGCTGCGTCGGCCGGAGCGGCGGCGGCTGGACCGCGATCACGGCGCGCCGCGCGGGCAGCTTCCATGTCGTCATCCGCTTCTCGCTCGCGCGCGTCTTCAGCCGTGGCCCTCGTTGCAGCTGAGCATCGTCTAGCCTTCAACGCGATGGTCGCCCGCGCTCGTCTCCTGCAGGCGCGCATCCTGCCGCATGGCTGGCTGGACGCGCTCCGGCAGGTCTCACTGTTTGCCGCCGCGTACCTCGCCTACCGGCTGGTGCGCGGGTTCGTCGAGGGCGACGCGACAGCCGCGTTCGCCCACGCGCGTGATCTGATCTCGCTCGAGCGCACGCTGCATCTGTTCGTCGAGCCCTCGATTCAGGCGTGGGCCTCAGGCAGCCACGCGGTGATGCTGATCGCGAGCTGGATCTACGTCAACGCGCAGACGACCGTGACGTTCGGCGCGCTGCTGTACATCTACCTGCGCCACAACCGCAACTTCTACTTCGTGCGCAACATGTTCATGATCGCGATGGCGATCGCGCTCGTCGGCTACGCCGTGTTCCCGACCGCGCCGCCGCGCTTCATGCCCGAGTGGGGCTTCATCGACAGCGTCTCGGACTTCACGCACGTCAACGTCTCGCACGCGAGCGCCGCGGCGAGCGCGCTGTTCAACCCGTATGCGGCGGTTCCGTCGATGCACGTCGCGTTCGCGCTGATGGTCGGCTGGCCGCTCGCGCTGCTCTCACGGCACGCGCTCGTCAGGGTGCTGTGGCTGCTGTACCCGTTCCTGATGGCGTTCGTGATCGTCGTCACCGCCAACCACTTCATCTTCGACGCGCTGCTCGGCGCGATGACCGCCGGCGTGTCCGCGTACGGCGCGAGCTGGCTCGGCGCGCGCGCGACCGAACGTCTGGCGCTTCTCGGACGCCCCTTCCGCGCGGCTGACCGCGAGCGGCTAGGGACGGCCGGGCGGACGATGGCACCCAGACAGCAGCTCCCCATCGCGCCGCCGCCGCAGCGCCTCCGCGCGCGCCAACAGGACTCGCGCACGCGCGCCGATCGGCGCGGGCGAACGCCGCGAGCTCGCGCGCACGCGACTGATCGAGTCGCGCCTGACGCCGAACGCGATCTCGCTGACCGGCTTCGCGCTGAACCTGCTGGCGGCGGTACTAGTGTGGCAGGAGAAATTCTTCCTCGGCGGCATCGCGTTCATCGTCGGCTCGATCATGGACACGCTCGACGGCCGCTATTCGCGGATGTCCGGCAAGGGCACGCCGTTCGGCGCGTTCCTCGACTCGACGCTCGACCGCATCGAGGAGGGCATCGTGCTGACCGCCGTCGCCGGCTACTTCGCGCTGCAGGGCGACCGCGTGGCCGCGGCGGCGGTCGTCGTCGCGGTGCTCGCGTCGCTGATGGTCAGCTACACCCGCGCGCGCGCCGAGGCGCTCGGGGTCGAATGCAAGGTCGGAATCGCGACGCGCCCGGTGCGCGTCGTGATCCTCGCGATCGGTCTGGTGTTCGCGAAGGGCGCCTCGCTGGGTAACTTCGAACTGCTTAAGCCGGCCGTGTATGTGCTCGCGGCGCTCAGCGTGGTCACCGTCGTGCAGCGCATCTGGCACGTTCGCAGCGAGCTTTCGGTGTGACCTTGCACGCCCGGCGGAGTAGTCTCTTGCGGCGGTCGGGTCCCCCATCCGGCCGTCCCACCTGAGAAGCAGGGAAGCCCGCGAGGCTCCCTCGACCGGGCCCTCGCGCCCCTCACAAAGGACATCTCACTCGTGATCAAGGAGCACTCAAACGGCCGCGCACGCAGCAACGGCGCAGCCTCCACAAACGGCGCCCGGCGCTACCAGTCTGAGAAGGTGCGCGTCGCGATCATCGGCGTCGGCAACTGCGCGTCGGCGTTCGTACAGGGCGTCCACTACTACCGCGACGCCGAACCCCGGCGAGCGCGTGCCCGGGCTGATGCACGTCGACCTCGGCGGCTACCACGTCCGCGACATCGAGTTCACGGCCGCCTTCGACATCGACGCGACGAAGGTCGGCAAGGACCTCGGCACGGCGATCTGGGCGGGGCAGAACAACACGATGAAGTTCGCCAAGGTGCCGAAGAAGCTCGGCGTGCCGGTGCACCGCGGGATGACCCACGACGGCCTCGGCAAGTACCTCAAGGAGAAGATCACGAAGGCCCCCGGCGAGACCGCCGACATCGTCAAGATCCTCAGGGACACGCACACCGACGTCGTCGTCTCCTACCTGCCGGTCGGCTCGGAGGATGCGACCAAGTGGTACGTCGAGCAGGTGCTCGAGGCGGGCTGCGGCTTCGTCAACTGCATCCCCGTGTTCATCGCCCGCGAGGACTACTGGGAGAAGCGCTTCAAAGCGGCGCGGCTGCCGATCGTCGGCGACGACATCAAGTCGCAGGTCGGCGCGACGATCGTGCACCGCACGCTCGCCCGCCTGTTCGCCGACCGCGGCGTGAAGATGCTGCGCACCTCGCAGCTGAACGTCGGCGGCAACATGGACTTCTACAACATGCTCGAGCGCGAGCGGCTGGAGTCGAAGAAGATCTCCAAGACCAATGCCGTGACCTCGATCATGGACGACAAGCTGCCGGCGGAGGACGTCTACATCGGCCCGTCGGACTACGTGCCGTGGCTGACCGACCGCAAGTGGGCGCACATCCGCGTCGAGGGCCAGGCCTTCGGCGACGTGCCGCTGAACCTCGAGCTGAAGCTCGAGGTGTGGGACTCGCCGAACTCCGCCGGGATCGTGATCGACGCCGTGCGCTGCTGCAAGCTCGCGCTCAACCACGGCATCGGCGGACAGCTCGACGGCCCATCGTCCTACCTGATGAAGTCGCCCCACAACCAGCGCCCCGACGACCAGGCGCACAGGGACACGGAGAAGTTCATCGCCAGCTACGCCGGGCGCCCGGGTGCCCGCACGAAGGCGGACGAGCGCGCGAAAGCCACGGCGCCGCGAAGGCAGCGGCACGCGCAGAAGCAGGCGGCGCACGCGCGAGGACCCGGTGCAGGGGGATGATCGGTGGCGCCGATGAGCAGGTTCGCGATCGCCCACGTCACCCCCTACCCGTGGGAGGCCGAGAACGAGGTCAACGCGCACATCGCGCGCGTGGCGGCCGAGCTCTCGCGGCGCGGGCACCGCGTGCTGGTCCTCGCGCCGTCGCGCTCGCAGGAGCGCGTGCGCTCCTCGCGCAGGGCACTGCGCGGCGCACGCGACGAACCGCAGAGCCTGCTCGAGGGCACCGACGGCGGCAGCCCGCGCGTGATCGCCGTCGGCGAGGTGCTCGATGTGGGCGTCGGCCGCCGCCGCCCGGCCGCGCTGCCGATCGACGTCGCGCGCACGGTCGAGGAACTGCTCGACGCGCGTCGAGCTCGACTTCGTGCACGTGCACGAGCCGTTCGCGCCGAGCACGTCGAACGCCGCGCTGCGCCACTCGCGCGCGCTCAACGTCGGCTCGTTTCACTCCTCCAGCGAGCGCCTGCTCTCGACGCTGCTCGCGCGCCGCTTCGTCGAGAGCTTCTTCGGACGTCTCGACGCGCGCACCGCGAGCCTGCCCGAGACGGCCGAGCTGATGGCGCGCCACTTCCCCGGCGACTACCGGCTCGTCCCCGACGACGACAGCGCCGCCTCGCGAGTTCGAGGAGATCTACCGCACCCTCGCCGCCCGCCGGCACGCGACCGAGCGGCGATGGCGAGCTCAGCGCAGCGGCTCTGCATCGCGGCCGCTGATCGAGGTCGACCTGCACATGCACACCGACCACTCCGGCGACTGCGCGACGCCGGTCGAGGTGCTGCTCGCGACCGCGCGCGAGCGCGGGCTCGGGGCGATCGCGGTGACCGACCACAACGAGATCTCCGGCGCGCTCGAGGCGCAGGCGCAGGCCGCAGGCGGCCGGCGTCAAGGTGATCGTCGGCGAGGAGGTCAAGACGGCCGAGCAGGGCGAGGTGATCGGCCTGTTCATCAAGGAGAAGATCCCGCGCGGGCTGAGCCTGCGAGGAGACGGTCGCCGAGATCAAGCGCCAGGGCGGCGTCGTCTACGTGCCGCACCCGTTCGATCGCATGCACTCCGTGCCCGACTACGAGAACCTGTTGAGGATCCTCGACGAGATCGACGCGATCGAGATCTTCAACCCGCGCGTCGCGATCGGCGCGTTCAACGACGAGGCCGCGCGCTTCGCTGCGAAGTACCGCATCGTCGCCGGGCGCCGGCTCGGACTCGCATGTCGCGCAGGGGCTCGGCTCGGTCGGAATCCGCATGCGCGACTTCGACGGGCCGCAGGAGTTCATGCAGTCGCTGCGCGACGCGGACATCCTCACGCGCCCGTCCTCGCTGCTGTACGTGCAGGCGCTGAAGTTCCTGCAGACGCGCGCGAGCCCGCCGGCCGCACGGCGCGCGAGCAAGGCGCGGCGCCTGAAGCGCCTCGGCCGGGCACACGGCAACGGCGGGCGCTCCTAGTCCACCACGCAACTACTGATGCACCGTCAAGGACAAGACGACGCCTCGTCAAATCCCTCGGGGTCGATGCCCGTAACCGATGACGAGATCCGGGAGAAGTACCTCGAGCGCGCGATCCGCGAGCTGAACACGCTGACGCGCGAGCTGCAGGCCTGCCCGCACTGTCCGCGCGGCAACCTGATGCCGGTGCTCGGCTCGGGGCATCCGCAGGCCGACATCATGCTGCTGAAGCACTCGCCGATGCCGTCTGAGATCGAGGAGGGAGTCGCCTTCTACGGCCGCGCCGGCGGCGCCCTGATGAAGTCGCTCAAGCGCCTCTCGATCGACCCGCTCGCCGTCTACGGCACGCTCTGCGTGAAGTGCCCGCTGAGCGACTCCTCGCTCGCCGACTTCGCATGCGTCGCGCGCGTCGTCGAGGAGATCGCGATCGTGCAGCCGAAGATCGTCGTCGTGATGGGCATCGGCGCGCTGAACGCGCTCGAAGAGATGGAGATCCCGCTCGCGCGCCCACTGCAGCCGGCGTTTGGCGAGATCCAGCAGCTGACGCCGACGATCGACGCGCTGTACGTGCCGGACATCGACGAGTCGCTCGACGAGCAGGACGCCAAGCGCGCGTTCTGGGCGGCGTTTCGCGCGCTCGGCGAGTGGTACGACGCGCAGCCACCGTACTGAGCGCCGACGCGCGGCAATCGAGCTGCCGAGGTGCTGCGCGGGCGCCGTCGAGCGGCTAGATCTCGACGCGCCGGGTAACGGCATCGGCCGGGTACGGCTTCTCGCCCAGCCCGGCCCGGCCCGCCGCGGTTGCCCTGCGACCGGCCGCCGGCACGAGGCTCGAGGCGGCGCCGAGGCCGGTTGCCGGCATGTTGTTGTAGACGCTCTCATAGCCCCCCGCGGGGACGAGAAACGTCTCGTGCCAGATGCCGACGTCGCCGCCCGAACCGATGCGTCTGTTGAAAGCGACCCACGCCGGCCAGTGGTCACGGTCGCGGTCGCGCGCATAGCGCTCGAGCTGCTCGAACGAGCGCCAGTACTGCACGATCATCGGCTGCAGCGGGCTCCCGAGATACAGCTTGGCCCCGAGCAGTCCTGCCTCGGGCCGCCGTTCGAGCTCGCGCAACATCTTCGGCATCGCCGCGAACACCGGCAGCCACCTGGCCACCTTCAACGGCCGGTTGATGCGCATGCCGATCAGGAACACGACGAAGTCCCCGTCGATGTCCGCCGTGACACGCTTGTCGATAATCGGACGCATCGCTGATCTGCAGTGCGGGTGACGATACTCCGCGGAGAACCGCGATAACCGCCGGCCGGACCGCGCCGGCGCTGCGATCCGCCGATCAGATCTCGAGCACGACCTTGCCGAGCTTGCCGCCCGCGGCGAAGTGAGTCGTAGGCGGCCGCCGCATCGGCGAGCGCGAACGTCTCGGCGATCGGCACGCGCAGCTCGCCGCTTGCGAACAGCGGCAGCACCTCACGCTCGAGTGCGCGCGCGGCGAGGGCTTTCTCCTCGAGCGCCCGTGCACGCAACGTCGAGCCGTGGATCCGGGCGCGCTTGCCCATCAGCGCGAGCAGGTTGAGCTCCGCCTTCGCGCCGGCGGCGACGCCGATCACCGCGATGCGCCCGCCGAGGGCGAGCGCCTGCAGGTTCTCGGCGAGGTTGGGCGCGCCGACGAGCTCGAGGATCACGTCGAACGGCCCGTGCTCGGCGAAGCCCTGCGGGGCGATCACCTCGGCGCCGAGCTCGGCCACCTCGGCGCGCAGGCTCTCGTTGCGCACGCTCGCCGTCACCCGCGCTCCGCTCGCGCGCGCGAGCTGGATCGCGGCGGTGCCGACACCGCCGGCGCCGCCGTGCACCAGCAGGCGCTCACCCGGGCGCAGGGCGGCTTGCGTGAAGATCGCGTCGTGAGCCGTTGTGAAGACCTCCGGCAGCCCTCCCGCGGCAGGCCAGTCGAGCGCCCCCGGCACCGCCGTCAGCACGCGCTCGTGCGCGACGACGAGCTCCGACTGGGCGCCGCCGCCGACGATACCCATCACGCGCTCGCCCGGCGTGAAGCGCCGCGCCGCGCTGCCCGCCGCGAGCACAACGCCCGCGAACTCCATCCCCGGGATGTCCTGCGGGGATCCGGGCGGCGCCGGGTAGAGGCCGCGCCGCTGCATCATGTCCGCGCCGTTGAGGCCGGCTGCACGCACCCCGATCAGCAGCTCTTCAGCGGCGGGCTCGGGATCGTCGTGCTCCTCGATCACGATCTCGTTGTCGCGAATCGTCGCGGCGCGCATGCGCGCAGACTACTGCCGATCGGCCCCCGCCCCGCGGCGGCCCCCCGGTCCGCGGCCGCTCCGCTGCGCCTACTCGAGCAGCGTCGTGTCCTCGTCGGAATACGGCGGCGCGCACGCGCACACGATCCGCAGCGGCTCGGCGGCGACGTTGAAGATCTTGTGGCGCGCGCCGGGCGGGATCAGCGCGCAGTCACCGACCGCGACGACGCGCTCCTCGCCGTCGATCACCAGCAGGCCGCGCCCGGCGGTGATCAGATACAGCTCCTCGCTGCTGCCGTGCACGTGTTCGGTCGTCGCGCCTCCCACCGGGACCGTCGCCTCGGCGAGGCTCTGGTTCTGCGCCGGCGCGGATACCCGTCCGGCCCACTCCCTGATCTCCGAGCCATCGAGCGTCGTGAACGGCGCGATCTCCTCATAGCTGCGGATCTGCATCGTGATCGGCGGCTACCCGCGTTCGAGCAGCGCTACGCACTCGATGTGATGCGTCTGGGGGAACATGTCGACCGGGCGCACCCTGCGCAGCACCCAGCCGGCCTCGACCAGTTCGGCGGCGTTCGGCGCGAGCGTCGTCGGGTTGCAGGAGACGTAGACGATGCGCTTCGGCGCCGCGCCGATGATGCGGTGGACGACCTTCTTGGAGAGGCCCGCGCGCGGCGGATCGACGACGAGCACGTCGGGACGGCCGGCGCGCTCGAGCAGCTCCGGGAGCGCGAGGCGCGTGTCGCCGGCGAAGAAGTGGGCGTTGGTGATGCCGTTGCGGCGCGCGCCCGCGATCGCGTCGGCGACGGCCGACTCGATCAGCTCGATCCCCCACAGCTCGCCGGCGCGCGGCGCGAGCGTCAGCGCGATCGTGCCGATCCCCGAATAGAGGTCATAGACGCGCTCCCAGGCCTCCAGCCGGGCGTAGTCGACGACGACGCCATAGAGCAGCTCAGCCATCTCGGTGTTCGTCTGAAAGAACGCCTCCGCGGAGATGCGCAGATCGAGCCCGTCTGTGCCCCCTTGTGGGGTGCCGAGGCGCTCGGGCAGCTCCGCCTCGCCCCAGACCAGCTCGGTATCGCCTCCCATCGTCGTCTCGGCGAGGCTGCGCGAGCGCGTCCACAGCACGCCTGAGAGCGTCTCGCCGAGCGCCGCGCTCAGCGCCGCCGCGAGCTCGCCCGCCTCGAGCTCGCCGGCGGTCGTGACGATCCGCAGCTGCAGCCTGCCGGTGTGACGCCCTTCGCGCACGACGAGATTGCGCAGCCGCGCGCGCCCGTCGGGACCGGCGGCCGTGCGCTCGCTGCGCTCGTCGCGCGCCGCGCCGCGGCGCCCGTGGCCGCGATCCCAGGCGCTCAGCCCCTGCCCGCGGCACCAGTCGAGCGCGACGCGGCGGGCGAGGTTGCCACGCTCGGAGGCGAGCAGGCAGTCCTCGAGCGGCGTCACGCTGTTGCCGCCCGCGGGCGCGTGGAAGCCGCACACGAGGCCGCCGGCGGCGCCCTCGCCGAAGGAGTACTCGAGCTTGTTGCGGTAGCGCCAGCGCTCCAGCGCCGGGACGATCGGCTCCAGCTCGAAACCGTCGAGATGGCCGATCCGTCGCAGCGCCTCGTCGACCTGGGCGCTCTTGATCTCGAGCTGACGCTCATACGGCAGCACCTGCCAGGGCACGCCCGGATGCCCGGCCGTCGGCGCGATCCGCTCGGGGCTCGCCTCGAGCACCTCGAGCGTGCGCGCGTGCGCATAGCTGCGCTTGCGCTTGTGCACGACCGCACGCACGCGATCCCCGGGGATCGCGCCGGCGACGAACACCACGTAGCCGCCGTCGCCGAGGCGCGCGACGCCCTCACCGCCGAACGCCAGCGAGTCGATCCGCAGCTCGAGCTCGTCGCCCCGTTGCGGTCGCGCCGTCGCAGCCGTGCCGCTGTCCGCAGGGGCGGCGCCGCCCGCGGGCGGCGGGGCGGTGGGCGTCTCCTCACTCATCGTCAGAGCCGCGCGGCCGGCGGTGAGGACGGCGCGAGCAGCAGCTCAAGCAGCGCCTTCTGCGCGTGACGACGATTCTCGGCCTGGTCCCAGATGTGCTCGCGGGTGCCGTAGAGGACCTCCGCCGTGATCTCCTCGCCGGGATGCGCGGGCAGGTCGTGCAACGCGAACGCGCCCGGCGCGGCCGCGTCGAGCAGCGCGTCGTCGAGCCGGTAGCCGCTGAGCGCGCGACGGCGCTCCTGCGCGGTCTCCTCATCGCCCATGCTTACCCACACATCCGCATACACCGCGTCCGCTTCCGCGACCGCCTCGAGCGGATCCTCGTGCAGCGTCACCCGACCGCTCGCGCCGGCCGGCAGCTCCAGCTCTCCCTCGAGCGCATAGCCGGCGGGCGAGGCGACCGCGACGTGCATTCCGGCGAGCGCGCCGAGCATCGCAAGCGAGCGCGCGACGTTGTTGCCGTCGCCGACATAGGCCACCTTGACGCCGGCGAGCGTCCCGAGCACCTCGCGGATCGTCAACAGGTCCGCGAGCGCCTGGCAGGGGTGATGGCGCGCGCTCAGCATGTTGATGACCGGCACCGTGCTGTGCGCCGCGAGCTCCTCGATCGTCTCGTCCGAGCCCGTCCGCAGCCCGATCGCGGCGACATGCCTGGACAGCACGAGCGCGGTGTCGCGCAACGCCTCGCCGCGCGAGAGCTGCATCTCCTCCGAGCGCAGCACGACCGCATGACCGCCGAGCTCGCCGATCCCGACCTCGAACGACACGCGCGTGCGTGTCGAGGGCTTCTGGAAGATCAGCGCGATGCTGCTGCCGGCGAGCGCGCGCGAGGACAGCGGCGCAGCCTTGAGCTCGGACGCGCGATCGAGCAGCGCCGCCAGCTCGACGGCGCTCAGCTCGGCGCCGGTGAGGAAATCGCGTTCTGACATCGGAGCGGTGAGTCTAGGAGGTGTGGCGATCGGGCTAGGATCAGCGGCGATGCGAGCCGCGATCGTGACACTGACGGCGCTGTGCGCGCTGCTGCTCGGGAGCGGCTGCGGATCGAGCGCCGGCTCGGGTGCGAACACCGGCTCGACGGCGGCCACGGCGGCCGTTGCACACGCGCCCGCGAGCGGCGCGCCGAAGGTCGACACGACGCCGCGCTACGCAGCCCCCACGTCCGCCGAGCCGCTGCGCAGCGGCACCGTCCAGGTCGCCTATCACTTCATCACGATCGCGCCGGACACCATCCGCGTGAAGGTCGGCAGCACGATCAGGTGGACGAACTATGACTCCGTCGAACACAACGTCACCAGCCAGAGCGGCCCGCAGAGATTCGCGTCGAAGGACTTCGGCAAAGGCGGCACGTTTCAGATCGTCGCGACCAGGCCGGGCGTGATCCACTATCTCTGCACGATCCACCCGGTGTCGATGAACGGCACGATCGAAGTCGTCAAGTAGCCGCGCGGCCGGATCAGCCGAACTCGGCGAGGCCTGCGTCGGTCGTCGAGGCGACCGCGTAGGAGCGGCGCGGGATCCGCCCGGCCATGCGCGCGAGACGCCCGCCGTCGACGGCCGCGTGCATCGCGTGGGCCATCCGTACCGGGTCCTGCGCGCGCGCGATCGCGGACGCCGCCATCACCGCGTCGCAGCCGAGCTCCATCGCGAGCGCCGCGTCGGAGGCGGTGCCGACGCCCGCGTCGAGCACGAGCGGCACCGAGACGGCCTCGCGCATGAGCGCGATGTTGTAGGGGTTGCGGATGCCCATGCCGCTGCCGATCGGCGAGCCGAGCGGCATCACCGCGGCGCAGCCGACATCGACCAGGCGGCGTGCGAGCACCGGGTCGTCGGTCGTGTACGGCAGCACCACGAACCCCTCCGCGACGAGCGCCTCAGCCGCCTGCAGCAGCTCGGCGGTATCCGGCAGCAGCGTGTCCTCGTCGCCGATCACCTCGAGCTTGACCCAGTCGGTCGCGAATGCCTCGCGCGCGAGCCGCGCCGTCAGGATCGCATCGCGGGCCGTGCGACAGCCGGCGGTGTTCGGCAGCAGCTCGACTCCGGCCTCGGCGAGCACGTCGATCAGCGAGCCGCGCGCCTGCGGGTCGATCCGCCGCAGCGCGACGGTCACGAGTTCGCTTCCGCTCGCCGCGATCGCCTCGGCGAGCAGCTCGAGCGAGGGAAAGCCGCCGGTCCCGAGCAGCAGCCGTGAATGCAGCCGGCGGCCGGCGATCACGAGCACGTCTTCGCCTGCGCTCGCCTCGGTCGGCGTCGTGCTCAGATGTTCTGACATGCGCCGATCATCCGCCTTGCATCGCCGTCAGGATCTCGACGCGCGCGTCCTCGGCCAGCGCGAACGACGCCCACGACGCGCGCGGCACGACCTCGCCGTCGACCGCGACCGCGACACCGCGGGCGTCGAGCTCGACCCCGAGCAGGCTCAGCGCGGCCGCGATCGTCGCGCCGGCGCGCAGCTCGGAGGCTCCTCCGTTGAGCAGGATCACGACCGCAGAGCGACGCTCGAGGGCGGGCGAGCGGCAGCGCGATCGGGCGCGGGAGCGGCGAAGCGCAGCGGCGCGCATGCGGACAGCAGCGGCTGCGGCTGCGGGCCCGCAGGATCGAGCAGGCCGGCGACGAGCTGGGCGGTCAGCGGTGCGAGCAGGATCCCGTTGCGGTGGTGTCCGGTCGCCCAGATCAGGCCGCCGAGCGCGCCGGCGCCGATCAGCGGCACGTTGTCGGGGGTCCCCGGGCGCAGCCCGACCGACAGCTCTTCGATCTCGAGCTCGCTGATCCCCGGCAGCAGCTCGTGCGCGTCGCGGAGCAGCTCGTGCACGGCGCCGGCGGTCGGCGCGAGCTCGAAGCCGCGCTCCTCGACGCTCGCGCCGAGCACGTAGCGGCCGTCGCCGCGCGGCAGCACGTAGCTGCCACCGAAGCGCACGACGCGGCCCAGCAGCCCCGGGCCGGCCGGATCGCGCAGACGCAGGATCTGGCCCTTGACCGGGCGCACCGGCACGCGCGCGTGCGCCGGCAGGCCGCCGAGGCCTCCGCTCCATGCGCCCGCCGCGAGCACCAGCCGCGGCGCGCGGATCGCCTCGCCGCCGGCGAGCACGACGCCGCTGATGTCCTCGCCGTCGTGCTCGACGGCGGCGACCGGCGCATGCTCGCGTACCTGCACGCCCGCGAGCTCACACGCGCGCCGCAGCGCGGCGAGCACCGCGCGGGGTTCGACCGAGTGGTCCGCCGGGGCTTCGATCGCGAGCCGCACGGCCGGCGCGAGCGCCGGCTCGCGCTCGCGCGCCTCGCTCGGGCGCAGGCGCTCGACGCGCAGGCCCAGCGACTCGCGGAACACCAGCTGGCGCTCGAGCTCGCGCGCCTCATCCTCGTCGCGTGCCAGCAGCAACGTGCCCGTCGACAGCAGCCCGACGTCGATGCCCGCCTGCGCCTGCAGCTCGGCGGCGAACGCCGGCCACAGCTCGGCCGAGCGCAGGCCGAGGTCGAGCAGGCGGCGGGCGCTCTCGCCGAAGTCGGCCTCGGCGACCGGCGCGAGCATGCCGGCGGCGACCTGCGAGGTCCCTCCGCCGCTCGCGCCGCGCTCGAGCACGAGCACCGAGACGCCGTGCTCGCGCGCCCTCCAGGCGACCGCCAGGCCGATGATGCCGCCGCCGACGACGACGACGTCGAATCGCTGCTGCTCGGACATGCGAGTGATGCTAGCCCGCGCCCGTGCAGGCGTGGCGGCGGGCGCATGGCAGACTGCGGGGATGCCCGAGCAGAACCCCGCACGCCGGCGTACGCGCCTCCAGGCGGCGCGGCTGTACCTGGTCTGCGGCGCCGCACCCGACGGCAGCGAGCTGGGAGACCTGCTGCGCGGCGCGATCGCGGGCGGCGTTGAGATCGTCCAGCTGCGCGAGAAGCACCTCCCCGACGACGAGCTGATCGCCGTCGCGAACGCCGCCCGGGCGCTGTGCGAGCGGATGGGAGCCCTGCTGATCATCAACGACCGGCCGGCCGTCGCGCTCGAGGTCGGCGCTGACGGCGTGCACGTCGGACAGGACGACATCGGGGTCGCCGAGGTGCGCGACCTCGTCGGCGCCGACGTCCTGATCGGGCTCTCGACGCACTCACCCGAGCAGATCGACGCCGTCGACGCGGCGCTCGTGGACTACATCGGCGTGGGCCCGATCCACGAGACGCCGACCAAGCCCGGCCGCGCCGCCGTCGGCCTGGAGCTTGTCCGCTACGCCGCCGCGCACGCCCCGGTGCCGTTCTTCGCGATCGGCGGGCTGAACGCGGACAACCTGCAGGAGACGATCGACGCGGGCGCCGAGCGCGTGTGCGTGCTGCGCGCGATCGCCTCCGCCGAGGACCCCGCAAGCGCCGCGCGGGCGATCCGCGCGCGCCTCGGCGCGAGCACGGCGGAGCGCTGAGATGGCACCCGGGCAGCGTCAGCAGCGTCGCCCGACGGCGGCCGAGCGCGAAGCGCAGACCGCCTCCGCGCTGCTGCCGCTCGCCCCCGGCGAGCGCCCCGCGCCACTCGTGATCGGCGCCTGCGTGTGCGTGCTCGTCGCCGCCGGCGTCGTCGCCGGCGCACTCAGCGTGCACGACCTCGCGCGCCACGGCGGCTCGCTGCAGGGCGCGCTGTTCATCGCCACGATCCTGCTCGCGCTCGCCTACGGCATGTACCGGTGCCGCTACTGGGCGGTGCTCGGGTTCGAGGCGCTGCTCGCGTTTCAGATCATCGTCACGTCGCTCGCCCTCGTCGTCGCCTCGACGCTGCTCGCCGCGGGCGTGTGCCTGCTCAGCGTCGTCCTCGCCGGCTGGCTGTTCTGGAAGCTGATCCGCGTGATGGGGCGCATCCAGGCGGGCGAACGCCGCTAGCTCGCCGCGCCACCCGCGAGCGGCGGGGCCGTGGCAGGCGCCGCGCGGCGCGAGCGTGCGGACGGCGATGCGCGCTTCGATAGGCTCAGGCGCATGGCCGCAGACTC
Source organism: uncultured Solirubrobacteraceae bacterium (assembly GCA_963822245.1). GTDB lineage: Bacteria > Actinomycetota > Thermoleophilia > Solirubrobacterales > Solirubrobacteraceae > Palsa-744. The sequence goes on along the minus strand of CAWGGR010000001.1, from coordinate 969,318 downwards.
CTACGACTGCATCGTGATCGGCTCCGGGCCCGGAGGCTATGTCGCCGCGATCCGCGCCGCGCAGCTCGGCAGGAAGACCGCCGTCGTCGAGCGCGACAAGGTCGGCGGGCGCTGCCTGAACTATGCGTGCATCCCCGCGAAGGCGGTACTGCGCTCGGCCGATCTTCTCTCAGAGATACGCGAGAGCGAGGAGTTCGGCCTGAAGGTCGGCAGCGTCGAGGTCGACTACGCGGCGATCCAGGCACGCCGTGCGAAGGTCGTCTCGACGCTCACCTCGGGCGTCGGCGGTCTGTTCAAGAAAAACGGGATCGACCTGATCGAGGGCGACGCGACGCTGACCGCCGACGGCGACGTGCGTGTCGGCGAGCAGAGATTCGCCGCGGGCAGCGTGATCCTCGCCACCGGCTCGGTTGCGCGCGCGATCCCGGGCGTCGAGTTCGGCGCGCGCGTGATCGGCACCGAGGAGGCGTGGGCCCTGCAGGAGCTGCCGGCCTGTCTCGCGGTCGTGGGCGCCGGCGCCTCTGGCGCCGAGATCGCCTCGGCCTTCGCACGCCTCGGCAGCGAGGTGCTGCTGCTGGAGGCGCTCGATCGCGTGCTTCCAACCGAGGACGCCGACATCTCGCGCCTGGTCGAGCGCGGCCTCAAGCGCCAGGGCATCGGCGTGCACACGGGGACGCCTCTCGCCGACGTCGAGGGCGGCACGAGCAGCGTGAGCTTCGCCTACGGCGCCGAGACGGCCGAGGTCGACTACCTCGTGATCTGCGCGGGCCGCGGCGCGGATGTCGACGCGCTCGGCCTCGCCGCGGCCGGCGTCGAGCTCGACGAGCGCGGCCTGATCAGGGTCGATGGCGCGCTGCGCACCTCGCGCCCGGGGATCTACGCGATCGGCGACCTCGTTCCCGGTCCCGCGCTCGCGCACAAGGCGTCCGATGAGGGCATCATCGCCGCCGAGGACATCGCCGGAGCAGCGACGCATCCGATCGCCTACGTCGATGTGCCGCGGGCGACGTTCTGCACGCCGAACGTCGGCTCCTTCGGGCTGACCGAGGCGCAGGCGCGCGAGCAGGGTTACGACGTGGTCGTCGGCAAGGTCCCCTACGGCGCGGTCGGGGGCGGCACCGTCTACGGCGACCGCACCGGCCTCGTCAAGGTCATCGGCGAGAGCTCCTACGGCGAGCTGCTCGGCGGCCACATCGTCGGCGCACGCGCGACCGAGCTGATCCAGGAGCTCGTGAACGTGCGCGCGCTCGAGGGCGGCCTGGCGGAGGTCGCGCGCATCATCCACGGCCACCCGACGCTGTCGGAGGCCGTGATGGAGGCCGCCCGCGCCGCCGACGGCTGGCTGATCCACGGCTAGGCAGCCAAGGCCCGGGGAGATGTCCTCACCGCCGGCGGCCTTCTACTTCGACCTCGCCAGCCCGCTGGCGTACCTCGCCGCCGAGCGCGTCCTGCACGAGCTCGGCGGGGGCGGCTCGATCACCGCCGAGTGGCAGCCGGTGCTCGCACGCGAGCTCCCCGCCGGCGAGACGTTCGAAGCGTTTCGCTGTGCGGAGGAGCGCGAGATCTTCCGCGTCGACGTCGCCCGGCGCGCCGCCGAGCTCGAGCTGCAGCCGCTGCGCTGGCCCGAGCCGTTCCCGTTCGACAGCTCGTTCGCGATGCGCGTGGCGACGTACGCCAAGTCGATCGGGCGCACCGTCCCGTTCGCGCAGGCGGCCTTCCGCCAGGCGTTCGCCGGCGGGCACTCGCTCGCCGAGGAGGACTTCGTGCTGATCGCCGCGGCCGCCTGCGAGATGCACCCCGCGGCGGTGCTGCGCGGCGCCGAGCTGCGTTCGGTCTCCGAGCAGCTCACCGCGAGCACTGCGGCGGCGGCGGCGGCGGGGGTCATGGATGTCCCCGCGGTGCGCGTCGGCGAGCACGTCCTCCACGGCGCGCGGGCGCTCGCCGACGCGGCCGCGCTGCTGCGCGACGGCGGGATCGGCGCTCAGCGCGCATGAAGGCCGCGCACGCGTATCGCATGATCCTCACGCGCGGCGGACTCGCGCCGGCGCTGCTCGCGGACAACACGCGCGTCGACCACATCGAGGTCGTCGAGATCGACAGCGCCGAAGTGATCCTCTTCTGGGACCGCCCGCCGCACGCCGCCTCCAAGCTCGCACGTGCCCTGCGCGCCGATCTCGCCCGGCTCGAGGCCGAGGAGTTCGTCGCGCGCTGGAGTACCGTGGATCACTGATGGGCGGCCTCCCGACACCGCAGGCAGCGCGCGAGTGGCTCGCCACGATGACCCTGATCCGCCGCTTCGAGGAGCGCGCCGGCGAGATGTACGCGCGCGCCAAGATCGGCGGCTTCCTGCACCTGTCGATCGGCGAGGAGGCGACGATCGTCGGCGCCGCGCGGGCGCTGCGCGACAGCGACTACCTGATCTCGACGTACCGCTCTCACGGCCACGCGCTCGTGCGCGGGACACCGCCCGAGAACGTGATGGCAGAGCTGTTCGGCCGCGTCGACGGCTGCTCGCACGGACGCGGCGGATCGATGCACATGTTCGACCTGTCCAAGCGCTTCATGGGCGGCTACGGGATCGTCGGCGGCAACCTCCCGATCGCCGCCGGTATCGCCCTGTCGAGCGATTACCAGGGATCTGAGGAGGTGACACTGTGCACGTTCGGCGACGGCGCCTCCAACCAGGGCACGTTCGGCGAGACGCTCAACCTCGCCGCGCTGTGGCAGCTGCCGATCGTCTTCATGGTCACGAACAACCAGTTCGGGATGGGCACCGCGCTCGGGCGCCACTCGGCTGTCACCGACCTGCAGCGCAAGGGCGAGAGCCTCGGCGTGCCCGGCATGCGCTGTGACGGCATGGACATCATCGACACCCACGATGTCGTCGCCGAGGCAGTGCGCCGCGTGCGCGAGGATCGCCGACCGCTGCTCGTCGAGGCCGTCACGTACCGCTTCCGCGGGCACTCGATGGCCGACCCCGAGCAGTACCGCACGAAGGAGGAGGTGGCCCACTGGCGCGAGCGCGATCCGATCCCCGCCTTCGCCGGGCTGCTCGTCGCCGAGGGTGTGCTCGCCGACAGCGACGTGCAGCAGCTCGATGCCGACGCGATCGCAAGCGTCGACAGAGCGGTCGCGTTCGCCGACGCCTCGCCGTTTCCGGCGCCCGAGTCGCTCTACGACGATGTCTACGTGCTCGACAGCGAGGCGCGCGGCTCCTACTCGGTGCAGACGACCGCGGCGCCAACCGCGCCGTCGGCCGCGGGTGCGCCGCCGGCGGCCGCCAACGACGAGATACCACAGCAGCTGACGCAGGCGCTCGTCGCCGGCGAGGACGCCCAGCAGCTCCCGGAGGAGCGGGGCCGGTGAGCGAGATGCGCTATCGCGAGGCGCTCGGCGCGGCGCTGCGCGAGGAGCTCAGGCGCGATCAGCGCGTCGTCCTGATGGGCGAGGACATCGGCGTCTTCGGCGGCGCGTTCAAGGTCACCGACGGCCTGCTCGAGGAGTTCGGCGAGCGCCGTGTGCGCGACACGCCGATCTCCGAGAACACGATCGTCGGCGTCGGCGTCGGGGCCGCGATGACGGGTCTGCGGCCGGTCGTAGAGCTCATGACGATCAACTTCGCGCTGCTCGCGTTCGACCAGATCGTCAACCACGCCGCCCATATCCACTACATGTTCGGCGGCCAGGTGAGGGTGCCGCTGGTGGTGCGCATGCCACAGGGCGCCGGCCACCAGCTAGGCCCGACGCACTCGCACTGCCTGGAGGCGCTGTTCCTGCACATCCCCGGCCTGCTCGTCGCCGTGCCCGCGACGCCGGCCGACGCGAAGGGCCTCCTGAAGAGCGCGATCCGCGATGAGAACCCGGTGATCTTCATCGAGCACGAGTCGCTGTACGCGACGCGCGGAGAGGTCTCCGACGACGAGGAGCAGCTCGTGCCCTTCGGCCGCGCGCGCGTCGCGCGCGAGGGCGGCGACGTGACGATCGTCGGTATCTCGCGGATGGCGATCACGGCCGAACGCGCCGCCGGGACACTCGCCGCCGAGCACGGCGTGCAGGCCGAGGTGATCGACCCGCGGACGCTGCGACCGCTCGATCTCGACACGATCCTCGCGTCGGTTCGCAAGACCAACCGCTGCGTGATCGTCGAGGAGGGCTGGCCGCACGGCGGGGTCGGCGCGAACCTCGCAGCGCTCATCGGCGAACAGGCGTTTGACGATCTCGATGCACCGGTCCAGCGCGTCACCGGAGCGGACTTGCCGATGCCGTACTCAAAGCCGCTCGAGGACATCGCCTACCCGCACGAGCCGCAGATCGTGCATGCGGCGCTCGCCAGCCTCAACCGCCGTGCGCCCGCCGCGCAGGCGGCGGGAGAGCGCTGATGGCCGAGATCGTGATGCCGCGCCTGTCGGACACGATGGAGGAGGGCACGATCCTGCGCTGGCTGAAGCACGACGGCGAGGAGGTTGCACGCGGCGAAGAGCTCGTCGAGATCGAGACCGACAAGGCGACGATGACCTATGAGTCCGATCAGCAGGGCGTGCTCGCGATCGTCGCGGCCGAGGGCAGCACGCTCGCGGTCGGCGCGGTGATCGCGCGCGTCGGCGGCGACGGCGACGCGGGCGAGGCGCGGGCCGCGCAGGCCCCCGGCGAGCCGGTCGCGCGCGATGCTCCGGCGGCGGCGCCCGACGAGCAGCGCCAGGCGCCGGCGGCGAGCAGCGAGGAGGAGCGCCGCGAGCGGGTCAGGGCCTCGCCGCTTGCGCGGCGGATCGCGACCGAGAGCGGGATCGACCTTCACGGCGTCAGCGGCAGCGGCCCCGGCGGACGGATCGTGAAGGCGGACGTCGTCTCCCCCGCGCGAGCCGCGGGCGCGACGCGGGCCGCGGCCGTCGAGGGCGTCGCGACGGCCAAGGGCCAGACGACCGACGTAGAGCTCTCGCGGACGCAGCAGACGGTCGCGCGGCGGATGGCGGAGTCGAAGGCGACGATCCCCGACTTCACGCTGCTCGTCGATGTCGACATGGCCGCCTGCGTCGAGCTGCGCGCACAGCTGAAGAGCCTCGCGCACCCCGACAACGCCGAGGGACCCTCGGCCGCGGGCGGCCGCGGGCGCCCGAAGACGCCGACGTACAACGACATGGTCGTCAAGGCCTGCGCGCTCGCGCTGCGCGAGTATCCGAGCGCGAACGGCAGCTATCGCGACGGACGCCTGCAGCTGCACTCGCGCGTCAACGTGGGCGTCGCGGTCGCCGCGGAGAACGCGCTCGTCGTGCCGACCGTATTCGACGCCGACGAGAAGTCGCTCGGCGAGATCGCGCGCGAGACCCACACCCTCGCCGAGCGCGTGCGCAGTGCGGCGATCACGCCGCCGGAGCTCGGCGGCGGGACCTTCACGGTGTCGAACCTCGGCATGTACGGCGTCCGCAGCTTCACCGCGATCATCAACCCGCCGCAGGCGGCGATCCTCTCCGTCGGCGCCGTCGAGCGCCGCGCGATCGCGCGCGAGGACACGATCGTGGCCCGTCACACGATGACGCTGACGCTCGTCTGCGACCACCGGATCCTGTACGGCGCCGAAGCGGCGCAGTTCCTCGCGCGGGTGCGCGAGCTGCTGCAGACGCCGAGCGCGCTGACGCTCTGACCGCCGGCAGGCGCGGAATCGGCAGCCGCCGTTGCTCTACGCTGGAGTGCATGCTGGAGACGCCCGATGTGCTCGTGCTCGGCGGAGGAGGGATCCTCGGCGAGGCCTGGATGAGCGCGGTCCTCGCGAGCCTCGATGAGGGGAACGGCGTCGACGTGCGCGGATGCTCCTGCTATGTCGGCACCTCGGCCGGATCGATCGTCGCAGCCTCGCTCGTCGCCGGCGTCGCGCCCGGCGTCCGCCTGCGCCAGCCGGCGGGACGCCGGCCGGCTGCGCCCGATCCCGCCGGCCCGCGCGCGACCGCCATGCGGCGGGCGCTGGGCGCGGCGGCGGACCTCGCCGGCACGGCCGCCGCGCCGGTCGCCTCATTCGCGCTCTCCTCGAGTGCGGGGGGCGGCGCCCTGCTGCGCCGCGCGGCGCTGCGCAACATGCCGCGGGGCAGCCGTTCGCTGGCCGAGCTCGGCGAGCTCGTCGAGCGCTCGGGAGTCGACTGGGACGGGCGGCTGCGGATCGTCGCGGTGGAGCTCGAGACGGGAAGGCGCGTCGTCTTCGGCGGCCCCGGCGCGCCGACTGTGTCCGTCTCCTGCGCCGTGCAGGCATCGTGCGCGATTCCCGGCGTGTTCCGCCCGATCGCCGCCGCCGGGCGACTGTACGTCGACGGCGGCGCGTGGAGCCCGACGAACATGGACAGCGCCGCGCCGTCCTCCGGAGACACGGTGCTGTGCCTCAACCCGACCGGCTCGCTGCGGCCGACGCGCGACTCGCTCGCCGGGGCGATCGGGCCCGTCTCGCGTAGCATCGCGGCCGGCGAGGCGCTCGCGCTGAAGAGCCGCGGCGCGATCGTGCAGACGATCAACCCCGACCGCCGCAGCGTCGCCGCGCTCGGCACCAACCTGATGGATCCGCGCCGGCGCGAGGCCGTGATCGACGCCGGCCTGGCCCAGGGGCGAGCGCTGCTCGCGACCGCGGGCGCTCACGCGGCCTGATCGGCAATCGGCCGGCGCTAGGCTGAAGCAGACAGATGAACGTCGCCGATCGATCGTCCAGCGAGCTGTGGGTGTGCCACCTCGGCGCCGTTGCCTACCGCGACGCGCTCGCGATCCAGCAGCACATCAGCGCGCGACGCCAAGCGGATGAGCTGCCCGACACGCTGCTGCTGCTCGAGCATCCGCCGGTGTACACGCGCGGGCGCCGCAGCGGCGCCGAGGACCTGCCCTTCCCCGAGGCGTTCTACCTTGCCAAAGGCATCGATGTCGTCGCCACCGATCGCGGCGGGCGAGTGACCCACCACGGGCCGGGGCAGCTCGTCGGCTACCCGATCATGCGCATCGACGACGTCCACCGCTTCCTGCGCACGATCGAAGACGCGATCATCGTCGCGCTCGCGCACGCAGGGGTCGCGGCTCGCTCGCGCCACGCCGAGGGCATCGCCTACACCGGCGTATGGGTGCAAGAGCGCAAGATCGCCTCGATCGGGCTGCACGTATCGCGGGGCATAACCACACACGGCTTCGCCGTCAACGTCGGGAACGACCTCGAGCCGTTCTCGTGGGTCCTCGCCTGCGGGCTGCCGGACGTCAGCATGACCTCGCTCGAGCGCGAGTCGAGCGACGGCTGCGCGCCCCCCGGCGAGAGCTCGCTCGCGTGCTTTCGCCGACGCGTCGCACACAGTTTCAGCGCCGCCCACGGCCGCCGTCAGCGGCTCGTCTCACCGCGTCGTCTCGGCATCGACGGCCTGCTCGCCGAGGCGAGCGCCCCGACGCCGCCGACCGGCACCGGCCCGCGACGGCAACCGGTGCCCGCATACCCCATGGCGGGGCGCACGTGAACGGCGGCGCCAACCCGGGTGCGACCCGCTCGCGTGCCAACCCGGGGGGCATGGACGTCCTGCGCGTGCTCGGACCCGACGTGCGGCCGCTGCGCGAGCGCAAGCCGCCGTGGTTCAAGGTGCCGCCGCCGGGGGGCGAGCGCTATCGCGAGCTGACCGAGCTGATCCGCTCGGAGAACCTGCACACCGTCTGCCAGGAGGCCGCCTGCCCGAACGTCGGCGAGTGCTGGGAGCGGGGCACCGCGACGTTCATGATCCTCGGCGACACCTGCACCAGGCGCTGCGGGTTCTGCAACGTCAAGACCGGCAAGCCGACCTGGAACGACCCGCTCGAGCCGGCTCGCGTCGCGCGCTCGATCGCGCGCATGGGCCTGCGCCACGCGGTGATCACGTCGGTCGACCGCGACGACCTGCCCGACAAGGGGGCCTCCGCGTTCGTCGGTGTCATCCGCCAGGTGCGCCGGCAGGCGCCCGACTGCCAGATCGAGATCCTGACGCCCGACTTCCAGGGTCAGGAGATGCCGTTGGCGAAGGTCATCGCCGAGCGCCCGGACGTCTTCAACCACAACGTCGAGGTCGTGCCGCGCCTGTACCCGCTCGCGCGGCGGGGATCGGAGTTCGCGCGCTCCTGCCGCGTGCTGCGCAACGCCCGCGAGCTCGGCGCGGGCGAGGTGGTGACGAAGTCCGGCCTGATGGTCGGCCTCGGCGAGACGCACGAGGAGATGGTCGAGGCATTCGCCGCGCTGCGCGAGCACGGCGTCGGGGTGTTGACCGTCGGGCAGTATCTGCGCCCGTCCGAGCGTCACCTGCCGATCGTCCGCTACTGGCACCCGGAGGAGTTCGCGGCGCTCGAGAGCGCCGCGTATGCGCTCGGCTTCGACCACGTCGCGGCGGGCCCGCTCGTGCGCTCCTCCTACCACGCCGACCAGCACGTCCCGCAGCCGCGTGCGGGAGTCGGCCCGCTCGCCGCCGTCTGAGCGGCCCGCGCCCAGACGATCGCCCGCGTGCCGAGACATCGAGCCGCCGTGAGGTGTGTACTAGAGCCGGTGTGTGCAGCCGTGAGGACCTCGAGATGACGCGTGTGGCCGTGCTCAGCGCGTTCATCATCTTCATCGCCGGGTTCGCGTTCCTGACGATCAGCGCGATCGACGAACAGGGCTGGAACCCGCTCAGCGTCCTGTCGATCGTGATCATCGTCGTGCTCGGCGTCGGTGTGGTCGGGGCGCTGCGCCATCCTCCCGGTTGATCGATGAGCACGTCGCCCTTCATGACCCCAGGCGAGAGCCGCAGCCGGCGGGCGCTCGCCGCACGGCGCCGCCGGCGCCGGCGCGTGACGGTGCTCGGCGTGCTCGCCCTCGCCGCCGTGATCGGGGTGGTGCTCGCGATGGACAGCTCCGGCTCGCGCGGCTCCCCTCACGCCGGCGCGAACTCGCGGCACGCCGCGGACGCTGCAGCCAAGCCGGTTGCCGCGAGACTCTCTCAGACCGGGCTGGCGCTCGGCCGCCCGCCGCTGACGCTCACCGGGATCGGCTCCGCGCGGCGGTACCCGGTACAGCCCGCGTTCAGCGAACAGCCGCGCGCGGGCGTGCTGTTCAACCTCTCCACCGGCGAGGTGCTGTGGGCGCGCAACCCCTACATCCGCCTGCGCATGGCGAGCCTGACGAAGATGATGACCGCGCTGCTGACCGTGCAGTCGGCGCCCGCCGATGCGCCGGTGCTCGTGACCAGGCAGGCGGTCAACGCGGACGGCTCGAAGGTCGGCGTGCTGCCGCTCGGCAGGCACGTGCGCGTGGAGAGCATGCTCTACGGCCTGCTGCTGCCCTCGGGCAACGACGCCGCGGTCGCGCTCGCCCAGCACGTCGCCGGCAGCGTCAACCACTTCGTCACGCGCATGAACGCCGAGGCGGCCCGGCTCGGGCTCGGCTGCACGCGCTACTCCTCTCCGTCCGGGTACTACGACCAGGGCAACTACACCTGCGCCGCCGACCTCGCCGAGCTCGCCCACGTCGACCTCGAACAGCCGCGGATCGCGAGCATCACGCGCACATACACCGCCGTGCTGCCCTTCCCGATCAAGGGCGGCAAGCTCTACCTGTACAACAACAACCCGCTGCTGATCTACGGCTATCCCGGCCTGACGGGGCTGAAGACCGGCTACACCGAAGCGGCCGGCCGCTGCCTCGTCGCCACCGCGGAGCGCCACGGCGTGCGTCTCGGCGTCGTGCTGCTGCACTCGCCCGCGCCCGGCACGCAGGCGAAAGAGCTGCTCGACATCGGCTTCAAGGACGTCTACCACCAGCAGCTCGGGGTCGAGCCGCCGATCCCGGCGGGGGCCTAGCCTTCGCGCGGCGCCTCAGCGGTGACTGCCGCCGCGACGCCGTGCCAGGACTTGCGCGACGCGCCGCCACACGTGTAGTACCGTTCCCTGGAGCGATTGACTGGTCAGTCAGCCAAAGGAGAATGACGTGGATCTCGACGACACACCGGAGCAGGCCGCCTACCGCGCCCAGGTGCGCAGCTGGCTCGAGGAGCACAGGTCTGAAGCCCCCGTTCTGCAGGGCCCCGACGCCATCCAGGACGAGGACGAGATCATTTCCGCCCGTCGCGCATGGCAGGGAAAGCTGGCCGAGGCGGGACTCGCGGGCGTCACCTGGCCGAAGGAGTACGGCGGCCAGGGCCTCGGGCCGATCGAGCAGGTCATCTGCAACCAGGAGATCGGCCGCGCGAAAGTGCCCGGCATCCTCGACGCGATCGGCGTCGGCATGCTCGGCCCGACGATCATCGCCCACGGCGACGAGGAGCAGAAGTCGCGCTACCTCGGCCCGATGCTGCACGGCGACGAGGTCTGGTGCCAGCTCTTCTCCGAGCCGGCCGCCGGCTCGGACCTCGCGGCGGTGCAGGCGCGCGCGCGCCTGCAGGACGACGGCAGCTGGAAGCTCAGCGGGCAGAAGGTGTGGACGACGAACGCGCAGTTCGCCTCCTACGGCCTGCTGCTCGCGCGCACCGACGCGGACGTGCCCAAGCACAAGGGGCTGACGATGTTCGTCGTGCCGATGGACGCCGAGGGCGTAACCGTTCGCGGGCTGCGCCAGATCTCCGGCGAGGCCGAGTTCAACGAGGTGTTCTTCGATGACGTCGCGCTCGACGCCGGCGCAGTCGTCGGCGGCGTCGGCAACGGCTGGGGCACCGCGCTCACGACGCTGATGTTCGAGCGCGTCACGATCGGCCTCGGCAGCGAGGGCATGGGCTACAACTCCAACCGCTTCGCGATGGCGATCGCCGCCGACGAGCACGCTCGTCGCGACCCCGACGTACGCCATCGGCTCGGCGAGATCGCGAGCGAACTGCTCGCGGTCAGGTTCACCGGATACCGCACCCTGACGGCGCTCTCCAAAGGCCAGGTCCCAGGGCCGGAGTCAGGCCTTGCGAAGGTCACGATCGTCAGCGGCGCAATCAGGGCCGGCGATCTGATCGCCGACGTGATCGGACCCGACGCACTCGCCGAGGACAGCGAGTGGGCCTACATGATCTCCTTCCTGCCCGGTCTGAAGTCGGCCGGCGGAACGGAAGAGATCCTCAGAAACACGATCGGCGAGCGCGTACTCGGGCTGCCCCCAGAGCCACGTCTAGACAAGGGCATCCCGTTCTCGGAGCTGCGTTCCAAGGAAGGAGCGGCGGCATGAACCTGTCCCTCTCAGACGAGCAGGTGTTCCTGCGCGAGGCCGCCCGCGGCGCGTTGTCGCGCTTCAAGACCATCGAGGCGGCGCGCGAGGCGCTCGACAAGGACCAGGACGCGCTTCCGGACCTCTGGCCGATGGCCAGGGAGGCCGGCTGGCCCGGCCTGCTGATCGACGAGGAGCACGGCGGCGCCGGCCTCGACGCGTTCGACGCGATGCTCGTGCTCGGCGAGTGCGGACGCGTGCTCGCCGGCGTGCCGCTGCTCGGGCACCTGCCCGCAACCGCGATTCTGGGTGCCTCACCCAACGCCGCCGGCTGGCTCGGCGAGCTGGCCACGGGAGAGCGGCGCGCGGCCTACCTGCCGTCATGCCCGCCCGACGATGTCGGCGGCGGCTGGAGCACCGATCCGCGCAGTGGCCTCGCACGCGGCGAGCTGCCGAGCGCGACCGCCGGCGACGGCGGCCAGGCGCGCGTCAGCGGCAGTTTCGCGTTCGTGCCCGACGCCCCCGGCGCGAGCGGCTTCGTCGGCGTCGCGCTGATCGACGGCAAGCCCACCGGCGTCGCGATCCTGGCGGAGTCCGACGGCGTCGAGATCGAGCAGACGATGCGCTATGACTCGACGCGCGCGCTCGCGCACATCACGTTCAACGACGCCCCCGCGGTCGTCCTCGACGCCCCTGAGGAGGCGCTCGCGTCCGCCTGGTATCTCGCGCAGGCGCTGATCGCGGCCGAGTCGCTCGGCAGCGTCGAGACGGCGCTCGATGTGTCGGTCGCCTACGCCAAGGAGCGGTTTACGTTCGGACGCGCGATCGGCTCCTATCAGGCGGTCAAGCACAGCCTCACCGAGGTTCTGCGCCAGCTCGAGAACGGACGCTCGCTGCTCTACTACGCCGGCTGGGCGCGCGAGGGCGCTCCGCAGGAGTTCCCGCTCGCGGCCAGCGCCGCGCGCTCGGTCGCCTCGCGGGCCCTCGATGAGGCGGCGCGCACGATGATCTCCGTGCACGGCGGCATCGGCGCGACCTGGGAGCACGACGCGCCGCTGTACTTCCGTCGCGCGCAGCTGTCGCGGCGACTGCTCGGCGGCACCGCCGGCGCGACCGACCGCGTCGCCGGTCAGCTGCTCGCGCAGGCGGACGCGGTCTGAGCGCATTTGGACCGCCGCCACGCGCGGCGGTCCAATATGGTCCCGCCGGTGAACCCTGAGGGAAAGACGATCGTCGTCACCGGCGCCTCCGGAGGCATCGGCGGGGCGCTCGTGCGCGGGCTGCTCGAGCGCGGCGCGGCGCGCGTCGTCGCAGCCGATCTCGTCGCCGAGGGCGCGGAGCGACTGAGCGCCGAGCTCGGCTCCGATCGCGTCCTCGCGCGCGCCCTCGACGTCTCCGACGACGCGGCGACGCTGGCGTTCGTCGCCGCAGTGCAGAGCGAGGTCGGCCCGATCGACGTCTGGTTCGCGAATGCCGGTGTCGCCACGGGCAGCGGCGTCGACGCGCCCGACGCGGAGTGGGACCTGCAGTGGCGCGTCAACGTGATGTCGCACGTCTACGCCGCGCGCGCGCTGCTTCCCGGCTGGATCGAGCGCGGCGAGGGGCACCTCGTGACGACCGCCTCGATGGCGGGGATCCTCACGGCGACCGGCGACGCGGCCTACTCCGCGACCAAGCACGCGGCCGTCGGCTTCGCCGAGTGGCTCGCGCTGGCCTACGCCGCGCGCGGCGTGCGCGTGTCATGCATCTGCCCGGGCGCCGTCGACACGGCGATGCTCAAAGGCGGCGGCGAAGGCGACGCCGCGAAGGCCAGCGCGGCGATCGGCGGCGGCGAGGTGCTGAGCGCCGAACAGGCGGCGCAGCGCGTCCTCGACGGCCTCGAGCAGGACCTGTTCCTGATCCTCACGCACCCCGAGATGCACGCCTTCGCGGTCGGCAAGGCGGAAAACCCGGAGCGCTGGATTCGCGGCATGGCCAAGCTCTGGGCGCGCGCGCAGGCGCTGTTCGGCTAGAGCCCGCCGCCCGGGTTCGTCCGCGCTGAGGCGCTCAGCCGCGCGGGCGCGCCGCCCTCCTCGCGGGCGCGGGCGATCGTCGCGTCGCACGCGCGGGTGGGGCAGGCGCCGCCGGTGCCGCATCGAGCGCAGCGAGCACGGGTGCGCCATAGGCCGCGTAGACGGCTTCGGTGAGCGCGGGCTGCACTCCGCAGTTGATGCAGAAGCCGCGCTGGGACCAGCCGATCGCGCGCGCGAGCACCTCGTCGGCGTACGCGACGCCGGTCGCGTCATGACCGTAGTAGTCATACGCGGCATCCCAGGCTGAGTCGTCGAGCGCATAGCCGGCCCCGTCCGCCGAGAGCAGATGGGCAGCGGCCATCAGCGCGTCGAAGTCGTCATAGATCGACGGATGCGTGGCCGTCATGTGATCGTAGCTCGCCGGCCGCCGGCCATACCGGTAGGAGTTGGCGACCAGATCCCACGTGGATGGGATGCCCGCCCCCCCGTTGGTGACGTTGAACTGCATCGGGCCGCCGCAGCAGTGCGCGAAGTTGAGGCCGTGGTAGGTGCTCGGCGCGGTCGAGAACGCCGACTCCTGCATGTGGATCGAGGCGAGCAGCAGCCAGTTGACGCCGAACGTGCTCTGCGCGGTCGCGTAGATCGGATAGAAGCCTTCCATCCAGCGACGCGCGATGTGCACCTGCGTCGCTCCGGCCAGACTCCTGGCCTCGGCGCTCTGCTCCGCCGGGGACGGCGCGGCGACGATCGCGCCGTGCGCGGCCGCGGCCGCGCTCGCCGCGGTTGATGCGCCGGCCGTGGGTGTTGCGGCGGCCAGCAGCACCTTCGGCGGCGCCACGCTCTCGGTCTGCCCGATCATGCCGCTGAGCACCGCGACCAGCACCGTCAGGCCGATCGCCGCGATCACGCACGCGAGCAGCCAGGCACGCCGTTCCGAGCGCGGCGTCGGCGCGAGCGCGAACGTCGCGACGGACGCGCGCGCGGCGTCGCGTGGCGCCTGCTGAAGCCCTGCCTGCTGATGCCCGGGAGCCTTCATCGACCTGACAACGGTATCCGCGCCCGCGCAGACTCTCAATCGGGAACACATTCGCCTATCCGCACCGCGATCGACTCGACCTCGCGCCGACCCGCGCCGATCGGCCCCCTGCCGGGTTTCAGCTCTCATGCGCAAGCTCATTCTCCCCCTCGCGGCGCTCGCGCTCGCGCTCCCAGCGGCCCCCTCCGCATCGGCGGCGGCCACGCCCACGGTCGCGCTGAGCGCGGCGCAGCAACGCTACCTGACGCTCGCGCAGGCCGGCGTCGCAACCGCCGAGCAGCGCTGGCGCGACTCACGACGCGGCTGGTACGACGCGCGCCTGCACGACGGCGAACGCTACCCGCTCGCGACGATCTGGGACATCGTGCCGCTGTTCGAGTCGCTCGACGCTATCGCGATCGCCGATCCCACGCCCGCGGCCCGGGCGGCCGCCGCCCGCTTCGCCGACGGCGCCGAGCGCTACCTCAATCGCGGCCTGCGGCCGGTGCCCGGCTACTCGCCCTATCCGGGTGACCGCGAAGCCAACACCGAGACGTGGTTCGACGACAACGGCTGGTGGGGTATCGCGTTCGTCAACGCCTACCGCGCGACCGGCTCACGCCGCTATCTCGGCGACGCCGAACGCGCGCTGCGCTTCGTCGCCGCCGCCGGCTGGGACCCGGCCACGGGCGGGATCTGGTGGAACACGACCCACCCCTACAAGGCCGGCGCCGCGCTCGCCGCCGACGCGCTGCTCGCCACGCTGCTCTACCAGCAGACGCACTCCAGCTTCGCGCTCGCGCAGGCGCTGAGGTATATCGCGTGGGGAAACACGAGCGGCTTCAGCGGCGGCGACGCGCTGTACGCGGGCAGCTCGATCAACGCGACGCCGAGCGACTACATCGAGTCGCCGCTGATCTACGCCCAGGCGCTGCTGTGCCGGCTCACCGCGAACGTCGCCGAGTGCGAACGCGCCGAGCGGCTGAAGGCGACCGCGCTCAGCCGCTTCGGGTATCTGCTCGACTTCTCACCGCAGTACGACGCCATCTACCTGCAGTGGATGCTCGCCCTGTACTCGCTCGAAGGCGACCCGACACTGTACGCGCTCGCGGCCGACAACGCGCGCGACGCGCAGACGCGCGCGCGCAACGGCGAAGGCCTGTACCTGCTCTCCTGGAACGGCCAGACGCTGCCCGCCGCCGACGCGCTCCCGGGCATGCTGCAGACGCAGTCGGCGACGACGAGCCTGTTCGCCTGGCTCGCCGTCTACGCGCCCCCCTCCTGAGCCGCCTCAGACGCCCAGCGCGCGCCGCGCGAGCCGGTCGAAGACATGGTCGGGAAGCAGCCGCCTGGCGAGCAGCATCACGCGCGCGTCGCGGCCGATCACGTAACGGGCCTTCATGCGCCGTGCCGCGAGCGCGGCGGCGATCGTCGCGGCCACCTGCTCCGCGGGGACGCCGCGCCGTGCCGTGTCCTCGAGCACCTTGTCCATCGCCGCCGGCACGTGGCCATACTGCGTGGCCAGCTCGGGGGGCACGTGTACGCTGTCTCCCTGAGCGCGGCTCTTGTCCCAGATCGGCGTCGCAACCGAGCCCGGCTCGATCAGCGCGACCTCGATGCCGGAGCTGTGCAGCTCCACCCGCAGCGCGTCGCCGATCGCCTCGATCGCGTGCTTGGAGGCGGCGTAGGGAGCGGTGAAGGGCATCGCCACGCGCCCGCCGATCGAGGAGACGAACACGATCCTGCCGCGCGCGCGGCGCAGCGCCGGCAGCATCGCGCGCGTGACAGCGACCTGCGCGAGCACGTTGACGTCGAACTGGGCGCGCAGATCCTCGGCCGAGACCAGCTCGAGCGGTCCGCCGATCCCAATCCCGGCGTTGTTGATCAGCGCATCCAGGCGAGCACCGCTCTCCTGCTCGACGCGGGCGCGCGCCTGCTCGAGCTGGGCGGGGTCGGTGACCTCCAGCTGCAGCGCCACCACGCGCCCGCCCGGCGCCTCGGCCGCGAGCCGCTCGCCCGCGAGCGGATCGCGCACGCCCGCGAACACGGTCCAGCCGCCGCCCGCGAGGTGCAGCGCCGTCGCCCGGCCGATTCCCGTCGAAGCGCCGGTGACCAGGACCGTGCCCATCCGATCGAGCCTAGCGGAGCGCGCCGGCGCACCGGCGACCTCGGCGGCGCGAGTGGCGGCTATCGCTGCCGGTGCGCCGCCCAGCGCCTAGGATTGTGGCGATGCGCCACCGCTCACGCACGGCCCCGATCGCCGGCCGCTCCGCGGTCGTGGCTGCACTCGTGTGCGCGCTCGCCGTGCTCTCCGGCTGTGGCTCGACGCTGCGCACGAGCCCCGCGGCGAGCGTCAGCGGCGTGTTCGCCGGCAGCTCGCCCGATGAAGCGGTGGACTGCCCGGCGACCGTGCTCGACACGCTCGGACACGTGCTCGACAGGGTCTACCGCGAGGGCGTGATCAGCGAACGCACCGCCAGCGCGCGAGCGCTGATCGCCGGCTCGGTCCCGCTCCGCGCGGCGGTCGAAAGCGGCGACGCGACGGCGGCGCGTGCGGCGGCCGAAGCGCTGCTCGCAACCGGGCACATGACCGATCTCCAGGTGATGCGCGGGACGCAGCCGCTCGTCAGCGTCGGCGGCGCGGCGCTAGCCCCTTTGCAGGGCACGCTCACGGGAGCCGGCGGCGCGGCGATCGGCAGCTACGTCACGAGCGTGTGGTCCGACAGCGGCTTCATCAGCGAGGCGCACGGGGTCACCGAAGGCCTGATCGACCTGCGCGCGGGCGGCCACAGCGTCGGCGGCTCGGATGCGCTCCCGGCGGGCCCGCTCGCCCCCGAAGGAGCGCTCACGCGCGGCGGCACCCGCTACCAGTTCACATCGTTCCCCGCGAGCGAATTCCCGACCGGGACGCCGCTGCAGCTGTACCTGCTGAGGTCGGTGGCGTCGACCGCTTCGCTGTGCGGCGCGAACAACGAAGCGACGCTGATCAACACGTTGACGCGGATCGCGAACCTGATCTACGAGGGCGAGGCCGGTCGCCGCACGATCACGCAGATCGAGCGCGTACAGGGCAACCACGCGCTGCTGCAGGCGGTCGCCCATCGGGACCCGGCGGCCACGCGCGCGGCGATCTTCGGGCTGCTCAACCACCACATCGTGCGCATGCGCGTGAGCTCCGGCGACGGTCGGCTGCTGTCGGACGTCGGCGGGCCTTACGTGCTCGCCCCGGTGAGCGCGCCCCTGCGCCTCGACGGGCGCACGATCGGCAGCTTCGTGCTCTCGATCCAGGACGACGAAGGCTATCTGCGCCTGACCCGCCGTCTCGCCGGGCTGAAGGTCCTGATGTACATGGACCGCCCCGATCCGCAGCTCGTCAAGAACAGCCTCGGGCCGGCCCCCGGAGACGTTCCCGCGAGCGGCCCCTATGAATACCGCGGGGCACGATTCCAGGTCTTCACGGTCAACGCCGAGGCGTTCCCGTCGGGGCCGCTGACGATCCGCGTGCTGATTCCGATCCCGTACTCCTGAGCGGCGATGCGCGTCAGGCGGGTGCGAGCGCGTCGCGCTTGCCGGCGAGCGTCTTGATCAGCGCGGCGAACGCCGCTTCGAATTTCTCGACACCCTCGCGCTCGAGCGTGGCGGTGACGTCGTCGTAGTCGACACCCGCGGCGGCCAGTTCCGCGAACACGCGATGCGCGCCGTCGGTGTCGCTCTGCAGGCGTGCCTGCGGCCGGCCGTGGTCCTGGTAGTCCTTGATCGTCTCCTCGGGCACCGTGTTGACCGTGTCGGGGCCGAGCAGCTCCTCGATGTACAGCGTGTCGGGGTACGCCGGGTTCTTCACCGAGGTCGAGGCCCACAGCACGCGCTGTGGCGATGCGCCCTTGCCGGCCAGATAGTCCCAGCGGGGGCCGGAGAAGACGTCGAGGTAGTGGGCATACGCGAGCTTCGCGTTCGCGATCGCGAGCTTGCCCTGCAGCGTGTCGTGGCCGCCGACCGCGGCGATGCGGCTGTCCGCCTCGGTGTCGATTCTCGAAACGAAGAAGCTCGCGACGGACGCGACCCTGCCCGGGTCGCCGCCCTCGGAGATCAGGCGCTCGATCCCGCGCATGTAGGACTCGGCGACCTCGGCGTAACGGCGCAGCGAGAAGATCAGCGTGACGTTGATCGAGTGACCCTTCGCGATCACGTCCTCGATCGCCGCCAGGCCCGGCCTGGTCGCGGGGATCTTGACCATCAGGTTCGGCAGGTCGATCTCCGCGTGCAGGCTCATCGCCTGGCGGAACGTCGCCAGGGTGTCGTAGGCGAGGCGCGCGTCGACCTCGAGCGAGACGTAGCCGTCGCGCCCGCCGGTGGACTCCCAGATCGGGTGGAACAGCGCGCAGGCGCCGCGGATGTCCTGCTTGGCGAGCGCCCAGAACGTCTCCTCCACGTCGCAGCCCTGCGCGGCGAGCTCGTGGATCTGCGCATCGTAGGCGTCGCCCGAGCCCATCGCCTTTTCGAAGATCGACGGGTTCGAGGTCGCGCCCACGACGGAGTAGTCGTCGATCAGTTCCTGCAGATGCCCGCCCGTGATCGACTCGCGCGAGAGGAAGTCGACCCAGATGCTCTGCCCGAGCGCTGAGAGGGCTTGCAGGGGCGTCGGTGCGTCGGAGGGCATCGTGTCTCCTTAGGGTCTTCGAGTCGAGTAGCGCGTTTGCGCGAGCTGCGATGTTCTCGCTGGTGAAGCCGAGCTCCTTCAGCACGGTGTTACCCGGCGCAGAGGCGCCGAAGCGGTCGAGGCCGAGCACGTCCCCGTCGCTGCCGACCCACTTCCACCAGCCCATCGTCGCGCCGGGCTCGACGGCGAGGCGGGCGCGCACCGACCGCGGCAGCACCTCGTCACGATACTCCTGCGCCTGCGCCTCGAACAGCTCGACGCACGGCATCGAGACGACGCGCACGCGCCTGCCCTGCGTCGCGAGCTCGCGGCCGGCGGTGAGCGTCAGCGGCACCTCGGCCCCGGTCGCGATCAGGATGATCTCCGGCTCGGCGGCGGCGTCGGAGTCCCACAGCACGTAGCCGCCGCGCTCGAGCATCGCGGCGGGCGCGACGACGGCGCGGTCGAGCACCTCGACGTTCTGGCGCGAGAGCAGCAGCGCGACGGGACCGTCCTCGCGTTCGAGCGCGACGCGCCACGCCTCCGCCGTCTCGTTCGGGTCCCCGGGCCGCATCACCCACAGGTGCGGGATCGCCCGCAGCGAGGCGAAATGCTCGATCGGCTCGTGTGTCGGGCCGTCCTCGCCGACGGCGATCGAGTCGTGTGTCCACACCCACAGCACCGGCAGCTCCATCAGCGCCGACAGGCGCACCGCGCCACGCATGTAGTCGGAGAAGATCAGGAAGGTCGAGCCGTACGGCTTGACGATCCCGCCGTGGGCCGCGGCGCCGTTGACGATCGCCCCCATCGCGTGCTCGCGGATGCCGAACGGGATGTTGCGCCCCCCATGCACCTGCGAGAACAGGCCCGCCCCCTCGTAGACCGTCTTCGTCGACTCGACCAGATCGGCGGCACCGCCGATCATCGTCGGGCCGAACTCGGCGAAGGCGGCCATCACCTTCTGCCCGGCCGAGCGGGTCGCGATCGCCTCGCCGGCCTCGAACTGCGGCAGCGCCTCACGCCAGCCGTCGCGTATCCTGCCCGCCCACGCGAGGTCCCAGTCGGCCGCCATCGCGGGGAAGGCCTCTCGCCACCGCTCGAACTTCTGCTGCCATCGCCCCTGCGCGGCCGCGCCGGCGTCCTCGAGCGACATGTGCGCGTAGACGCTCTCGTCGACCCAGAACGTGCGATCGGGATCGAAGCCCATGACCTCCTTCGTCGCCCGCACCTCGTCTTCGCCGAGCGCGGAGCCGTGCGACTTGGCGGTGTCGGTTGCGTGCGGCGCCGGGTAGGCGATGTGCGAGCGCACGGTGATGAACGACGGGCGCTCCGTTTCCTCGCGCGCGGCCGTCAGCGCCTCCCGGATCGCCTCGACGTCCTCGGAGTCCTCGACGCGCTCGACATGCCAGCCGTCGGCCGTCAGGCGGTCGGCGTGGTTCTCGCCGTCGAAGGAGATCGAGGTCGTCCCGTCGATCGTGATGCGATTGTCGTCGTAGCAGACGACGAGCTTGCCGAGCGCGAAGTTGCCGGCGATCGACGCGGCTTCCTGGCTGATGCCCTCCATCATGTCCCCGTCGGAGCAGATCGAGTAGACGTGGTGGTCGACGACCTCATGCCCGGGGCGGTTGAAGCGATCGCCGAGGAAGCGCTCCGCGATCGCCATCCCGACCGCGTTCGCGAAGCCCTGACCGAGTGGTCCCGTCGTCACCTCGATCCCCGCGGTCTGGCCGCGCTCGGGGTGTCCGGGGCAGCGCGAGCCCCACTGGCGGAACTGTTCGAGGTCGGCGAGTTCGAGGTCGTAGCCGCAGAGATGCAGCAGCGAGTACTGCAGCATGCAGGCGTGGCCCGCGCTGAGGATGAAACGGTCGCGATCGGGCCACTGGGGGTCGGCCGGGTTCGCGCACAGGAAGTCCTCGAAGAGCACGTACGCGAGCGGCGCCAGCGCCATCGCGGTGCCGGGATGCCCGGCGTTCGCCTTCTGCACGGCGTCCATCGAGAGGCCGCGGATCGTGTCGATCGAGAGCCGCCGGACCGCGGCGTCGTCGGCTCCCGGCGAGCCGGCGGCGGAGCCGCGCAATTCCGATGTCCCGCTCATCAGGCCCGATCCTACCGAGAGGACCGGCGCTGGTCGCTAGAGTCACAGATCGTGTCCGAGCAGCTCTGCGATGTCGGCCGGGGGGTGACGCTCTGTTATGAGGCGTTCGGCGACGCCTCGGATCCGACCGCGCTGCTGATCATGGGGCTCGCGACGCAGATGATCGCGTGGCAGGAGGACTTCTGCAACGAGCTCGCGGGGCGCGGCTTTCACGTCGTGCGCTTCGACAATCGCGACATCGGGCGCTCGACGCACATGGCCGCGCGCCCGCCGACGACGGCGCAGCTGCTGACTCGCTCCAAGCGCGCGGCGACGTACACGCTCGCCGACATGGCCGACGACGCCGCCGGGCTGCTGCGCGCGCTCGAGCTGCAGCCGGCACACGTGATCGGGGCGTCGATGGGCGGGATGATCGCCCAGTCGCTCGCCGCGCGGCACCCGCAGCTCGTGAGCTCGCTCGTCTCGATCATGTCCACGACCGGCTCGATCCGCGCCGGCAACCCCGGCCTGCGCATGTATCCGACACTGCTGCGCCGCGCGCCACGCGACCGCGACGGCTTCATCGCCCATACCGAGCGCGTCTTCAAGACGATCGGCTCGCCCGACATCCCGCGCGACCTCGGCGATCTTCGCGCACTCGCCGCGGCCAGCTACGACCGCGATCACGACCCCGCCGGACCGGGGCGCCAGCTCGCCGCGATCATCGCCTCGGGCGATCGCACCGCCGAACTCGGCCAGATCACCGCGCCGACCGTCGTCATCCACGGCAGCGCCGACCGGCTCGTGACGCCGTCCGGCGGGAGGGCAACGGCGCGAGCGATAGCCGGCGCGGAACTGATCACGATCGACGGCATGGGGCACGATCTGCCGCGCGTGCTGTGGCCGCGGCTGATCGACGCGATCGCCGACAACGCCGTCTGGGCCGACAGCGTCGCGAGCGGCGCGAGCGCGCGGCGGCCGGGCGCGACGCAGCCGAGCGCGCACGCCTCCTAGCCGCCGTCGGGCGCCTACGGGCGGCGGCTGTACGCGCGCAGGCCGGTGACCGCGTGCCGGCGCCCGCGCGGTGCCCGGCAGCGATGCTCCTCGACCCGGACGAGCCAGTGCAGGTCGTGACGGCAGTGCGAGCGCCGGTAGGGCCAGCGCCCGTGCAGCGCGCGCAGCATCCGCTGCTCGTGGCAGATCGCCACCCTCATGTCGCCTCGCTGCGGTCGCGCATCCTGCTTGACCTCGAGCTCATCCATCAGCCCCTTCGTGCGTCGCTGACAGTGATCGACCCGGTCGCCGTCCTTCCGGGTGGGCCGGCGCGGACGCCGACCACAGACATATAAATCAAGTTTCAAGCAGAATGTCAACTGCCGCGCCGGGCGGCCGCCGGGGCCTCTCCGACCGGCCCTGGAGATCGTGCAGTGCGCCCGGCGGGAATCGAACCCGCGGCCTGCGGCTTGAAAGACCGCTGCTCTTTGGCTCCCCGAAGAGAACCGTTGACCACTGAGCTACGGGCGCATGTTTGTGAGTCGTCTGCTTCGAGCAGCAGCCTATTCTAAGCACGCCCGCATCGCGGACGCATGTCGGGGCGCGCCGTGAGCCCGCGGCGGCCCGCAGCGCGCGCGGCGCGCGGCGACTACGGCGCCGGTTCGATGATCGCGTTGCGCGGCAGCGCCGAGCGCGCCAGGCCGATCCCCGCGCAGAGCTTGATGCATGGCACGTAGACGGGCCGGAAGCCGAGCAGCTGCGGAATCGTCACGATCCGGTAGCCGCGCGCGCGCAGCGCGGCGATGATCTTCGGATATGCGGCGAGCGTCTGCCCGCGCGGGCCGCCGCCGTCGTGGGAGATGATGATCGAGCCGGGCCGGACCTGTTCGAGCACGCGCTGCTCGATCGCGCCGGTCCCGGGCTGTGTGTAGTCGCTCGGATCGACGTTCCAGAGGACCGTCGCAAGGCCGAGCGAGCGCGCGGTCTGCAGGACCGATTGGTCGTAGTCGCCGTAGGGCGGGCGAAAGACGCACGGCGTGTAGCCGCTGAGCGCGTGGATCACGCCGAGCGTGTCCTCGAGCTGGCCGCGCACGTCAGGGCTGAGCGTGAGATCGGGATGCGTGAAGGTGTGATCACCGAGCACGTCGCCGTTGCGCAGCTCGCGCAGCAGCGTCGAGCGGTACTCGCTGCCGACCTGCTCGCCGATCATGAAGAACGTCGCCTGCGCCCCGCTGCGTTCGAGCATCGTCACGAACGCCGCCGTGTCGGGCGCGGGCCCGTCGTCGAATCCGATCGCGACCTCGCGCCGCGGCGGGCCGGAGCGGTAGGCGACGGTGCCGTGGCTGCGGCATCCGACGATCCGATATTTACCGATCGCGGCGCGCGGCGGGGACGGCGGCGCAGGCGGCTGAGCCGACGTCGTCGTGGGGCCCGCCGGCGGCGCCGCGCCGCCCGAGCCGGCTCCCGCGAGCGATGTCGAGGCGGTCACCGCGACCACCGCCGTGACCGCGATCAGCGTCGCCAGCGGGGCGCGTCCCAAGCGCGCCAGGAAGCGGCGGATCAGTGGCGCCGAGTGCACCGCCGAGCACCATACATCGCGACTGAGCGTAGTGTGCGCGCATGGCCGAATATGTCGCCGCGATCGATCAGGGGACGACCAGCACGCGCCTGATCCTGTTCGAGCGAGACGCGCAGATCGCCGCGCTCGCCCGCCGCGAGCACGCGCAGATCCACCCCCGCGCGGGCTGGGTCGAGCACGATCCGCGCGAGATCTGGAGCTGCACGCGCGCGGTCATCGAGGAGGCGCTCGCGAGCGCAGGAGCGAGCGCCGCGGAGATCCGCGCGATCGGCATCACCAACCAGCGCGAGACGACCGTGCTGTGGGATCGAGCGACCGGGCAGCCGCTGCACAACGCGATCGTCTGGCAGGACACGCGCACCGCCGGGCTCGTGCGCGAGCTCGCCGGCGAGGGCGGCCGCGACCGCCTGCGCGTCGAGGTCGGCCTGCCGCTGTCGACCTACTTCTCGGGCCCGAAGATCGGCTGGCTGCTCGACAACATCCCCGGTGCACGCGAGCGCGCCGAGGGGGGCGAGCTGGCGTTCGGCAACATCGACAGCTGGATCCTGTGGAACCTCACCGGCGGGCCCGACGGCGGCGTGCATGCGACCGACGTCACGAACGCGAGCCGCACGATGCTGATGGACCTGACGACGCTCGACTGGCACCAGCCGAGCCTCGAGCTGATGGGCATTCCCGGTGAGCTGCTCCCGGCGATCCACTCCTCCAGCGAGATCTACGGCGAGGCCGCAGGAGGGGCTCTCGCCGGCTGCCCCGTCGCGGGCATCATCGGCGATCAGCAGGCGGCGCTGTTCGGGCAGGCGTGCTTCGAGCCCGGCGAGGCCAAGAACACCTACGGCACCGGCTCATTCCTGCTGCTCAACACCGGCGCTCAGCTGGTGCGCTCGGACACGCTCCTGACGACCGTCGCCGCGAAGCTCGGCGACGAGCCCGCCAGCTACGCGCTCGAAGGCTCGATCGCGGTGACGGGCGCCGCCGTGCAGTGGCTGCGCGACCAGCTCGGCCTGATCGACACCGCCGCCGAGGTCGAGCAGCTGGCGCGCAGCGTCCCCGACAACGGCGGCGTCTACTTCGTGCCGGCCTTCTCGGGCCTGTTCGCACCCTACTGGCGCGATGACGCGCGCGGCGTGATCGTCGGCCTGACCGCATATGCCCGCGCGGCGCATATCGCCCGGGCGGTGCTCGAGGCCGCCGCCTGGCAGACGCGCGAGGTGCTCGACGCGGCGAACGCGCTTGCGGCGGTCCCGCTCGCGGCGCTGAAGGTCGACGGCGGGATGACCGCGAACGAGCTGCTGATGCAGTTCCAGGCCGATGTCCTCGGGGTGCCTGTGATCCGTCCGCGCGTGACCGAGACGACGGCGCTCGGCGCGGCCTTCGCCGCCGGGCTCGCGGTCGGCTTCTGGTCGGACAGGGACGAGCTGCGCGAGCGCTGGGCGCAGGACAGGCGCTGGCAGCCGGAGATGGATCAGCAGCGGCGCGAGCGTGAGCACGCGCTGTGGCGCAAGGCGGTCAGCCGCTCGCTCGACTGGATCGAGTGAGCGTCAGGGCGTAAGGACGATCTTCAGCGCCTCGCGGCGGTCGTAGACCGCGTATGCCTCGGGCGCCTGCTCGAGCTTCATGTGGTGCGTCACCAGCGCCGTCGGGTCGAGGATCCCGGCGGAGAGCATCGCGAGCACGCGATCGACGTGCCCGAGCACGTTCGCCTGTCCCCCTCTGAGCGTCAGCGTCTTCAGCCACAGCAGCCCCATGTGCACCTCGGCGCGCTCGGCGTACACGCCGATGCACTGGATGCTCCCGCAGGCCCGCGTCAGGCGGATCGCGCTCTCGAGAACCTTGGGATCGCCGACCGCATCGATGCACACATCGACGCCGCGGTCCTCGGTTGCGGCGCGGACGATCGCGCGCACGTCCTGCTCGACGAGGTGCAGCGCCTCGGCGCCGTAGGAGGCGGCGACCGCGAGGCGCTCGGGGACGGTGTCGATCGCGAACACGTGCGCGGCGCCGCACGCGCGCGCGGCCTGCACGGCGCACAGGCCGACCGGGCCGAGGCCGAGCACGGCGACGACATCGCCGGGCAACATCCCGCTCTCGACGACGGCATGAAATCCCGTGCCCATCACGTCGCCCGCGAACAGCGCGACGTCGCTGCTCATGTCGTCCGGGACGCGGCGCAGCACGAGGTTCGCGTGCGGGACGAGCGCCATCTCCGCCTGCGTCCCCTGCAATGCGCCGAGAGTCGCGCCGTGGCCGAACGTGCGCGACTGCAGACAGCGGTGAAAATCGCCGCGCCTGCAGAAGAAGCACGTGCCGCACGCCGTCTGAAAGCAGCCGAGCACGCGGTCGCCGACCGCCACGCGCGTGACCGCATCGCCCGCCGCGACAACCGTGCCGACGTACTCGTGCCCGATCGTGAAGCCCGCTTCGATCGGCACCCTGCCGTGGTAGATGTGCAGGTCCGAGCCGCACACGCCGGTCGCCTCGATGCGCACGACCGCATCGTCGGGGTCGATCAGCTCCGGCTCCGGGCGCTCCTCGACGCTGACGACGCCGGGCGCCTGAAAGGTGACTGCCCTCATAGCTCGCGCAGCCTACCGACATGCGCCGTCGCGGCGCGCCGAGCGTCGCGCCCGACCCGCTCGCCCGCCGCCGGCGCGGGCGACGGCGCTGCGCGGCGCGCGCTCAGCCCGCCAGCGCGCGAGGTGCGGCGGGCTTGCGCGCGGGGCGGCGCGCGCGCGGACGGGGTGCGACTAGTGCGAGCAGGTCGCTCATCCCCTGCGTTATCCCGGCGGTCAGCACGTCGATATCGGGGGCACCGTCGTAGTCGCCCGTGACACCGAAGTAGAGGCCGCCGTCGTAGGAGAAGATCGCAACGACGATGCGGATCGAGCCGACGACCGGAATGAACGGGAACGAGCGCAGCATCCGCCGGCCGAGCGTCTGCACAGGCTGCTGCGGCCCGGGCACGTTCGTCGTCGCCGTGTGCATGTTGACCCGTGGCGAGAGCGTCACCAGGCGGCTGCCGAGCGCGAGCAGCAGCGGCGGCGCAAAGCCCGACATCGACGTCAGCACGTCGCCCGCGACCGCCTGCTTGGACTGCTTGATGCCGTCCATCTCCGCGCGAATGCTCTGCAGCCGGCTCGCCGGCTCGGACAGCCCGACGGGCAGTCCGGCGAAGACCGCGGAGACGCGATTGTTGTAGACGCCTTTCTCGCCCCGCTTGCGCACGGAGACCGGCACCATCGTGCGCACGACGCGGTCCTCGGCGATCTCCTCGCCGCGGGCTTCGAGCAGCGCCCGGAAGCCGTTGGTGATGATCGTCAGGACGACGTCGTTGACGGTGCCGCCGAGTTGCGCGCGAACCGTCTTGACGTCGCTGAGACGGACTTCCGCCCAGCTCCAGCGGCGGTGAGGACCGATCGGGCCGGTCAGCGAGGACGCGCCGACCGGACGCAGGCTCGGGGTCGCCGCGGCGGCCGCCCGCGCCGCCTCGGCAAGCGAGCGCACCGTGTCGCCCGGCGCGCTCAGCGCGCGGCGCATCGCGTCCATCACCCCGGCCGGGCTCGCCGCGCGCGCGATCGTGCGCACGAGGATCTCGACACCTGAGGGCTCGGGTCCCGGGGCCCACTCGCGCGAGGAGGCGGGCACCGTCTCATCGGAGAACATCACCGACATCAGGTCGGTCGCCGCGACGCCGTCGACCATGCAGTGATGAACCTTCGAGAGGAATGCCCAGCGCCCGTCCTCGAGGCCCTCGATCATCCACAGCTCCCACAGCGGCTTGTTGCGATCGAGGTGCTGGGAGAACACGCGGCTCGCCATCTGGCGCAGCTGATCTTCATCGCCCGGGGCAGGCACCGCGGAGTGGCGCAGGTGGTAGCCGAGGCTGAAGTGGGGGTCGTCGATCCACGTCGGCGAGCCGGCGGCGAGCGGCACG
This sequence comes from uncultured Solirubrobacteraceae bacterium, assembly GCA_963822245.1. GTDB lineage: Bacteria > Actinomycetota > Thermoleophilia > Solirubrobacterales > Solirubrobacteraceae > Palsa-744. The sequence goes on along the minus strand of CAWGGR010000001.1, from coordinate 941,947 downwards.
AAGCGCACCTTCTGCCGATAGCGCGGGACGAGCGGGAGCTTGCCCGCGACCATCGCACGGACATCCTCGAACGGCGGCGGCGGCCCCTCGAAGACGCTGACTGCGCCGATATGCATCGGCGTGACGTCGTTCTCCACGTGCAGGAAGGACGAATCGATCGGACTCATCCACTCCATGCAACCTCCACCGAACCGTCGAGCACGAGCTCGAGCTCGCGGTAGACATCGGGGTGCACGGACATGCCGCAGTGGCTCGAGTCGACCTCGGCGGCCTTCGCGTACGGGTCGACGCAGGCCTGCCAGTCGACGATGCCGTCGCTGCGCGAGTGGACCGCGACCGCCGCGATCCGCTCATCGAGCGGCGCGAGCAGATCGTCGCGGTAGGCCGCACAGCAGTCGCCGTCGCGACAGCTCGTCGAGAACACGCGCGGAACGCCGAGGTCGCCGAGCTTGGCGACGATGCGCACGGTCCGCAGCACCTGCTGCGACACGGCGAGGCCGTCGCGGATCGGCGAGCCGAGCATCGCCAGGCCGCGCACGCTCTCGGGGTGGCGCACGGCGAGCGCGCGCGCGAAGGTCCCGCCGCGACTCTGCCCGATCACGACGACCGGCTCGCCGGTGTCTGCTGCGAACTCGGCGAGGTGCTCCTGCAGACGCGAGACGATCTGCTCGGCGCAGCCGACGTTCATGAACATCCCGCTCATCGAAACACGATGGCCGCGGCGCCTGAGCCAGTGCCGCAGAACGCCGAGCGAGCTGTCACCCGCCATGAAGCCGGGAATCAAAAGGACCGGCGGCGCGTCCTCGCGGCGCCGCGGCCGGCGCCACGCGCGATCGGCGAGCAGGCGTGCGAGCTCGCCGCTGTAGCGAAGCTCCCCCCAGACCGGAGCCACGGACGGCGACTCGACGGTCCCCTCAACTGTCGCTCGTGACATCAGTGACATAGTTTACGCGCAATCGGGCATCTCCGCCTAGGCGGCTGCAACGGCCGCCTCGCGGTAGCGCTCGAGCGTCGCGGGGTCGTGCGAGCAGAACAGCTCGACATCGCCGCCGTGACGCTCCGCGAGCTCGCGCAGACGCTCGAGGTTCGCCCGCCGCGCCGCGCCGTCGACCTGGTTGAGAGCCTCGAACATGCGCAGGCCCGGCGGACAGCGCGGCGGCGTCTGCACCTCGGCGTGGTGGAAGTACGCGTCACCGCAGTGCAGCAGCCAACGATCGCCGGCGTTGACCGCGACCCCGGTGTGCCCGACGGTGTGGCCGGGGAGCGGGATCAGCAGGATCTGCTCGTCGCTGTCGGGCAATATCCGCACACTCCCGAAACCGTGCCACTGATCGCCGTCGACGTCGTGGCGCACCCAGCGCGGGCCGTGCTCCCAGTGCACGCTCAGGTAGCGGGTGCGTTCGCGCAGCCCGGGGTTCATCGCGGCGTCCAGCTCGCGTCCGAGCAGATGCACCTGCGCCTCGGGAAAGTCGGGCAGGCCGCCCGCGTGGTCGAGGTCGAGGTGGGTCGTGACGATGTGACGCACGTCCTGCGCCGCGAAGCCGAGCGCGGCGAGCTGCGAGACCGCCGTCTCGGCGCCGTTGGCCTGCGGGCGCACGAGCGTCGTGAACACGCGCCCGAGCTGGCGCGGATTGACCGTGTCCGCACGGCCGAAGCCGGTGTCGATCAGGACGAGGCCGTCGGCGCCCTCGATCAGCAGGCAATGGCAGACGAGCTCGGTGCTCGCCAGCAACCCTCCCTCGCCGGCGAGCATGCGCGCGCCGCGCGGGCACATCGTCCCGCAGTTGAGGTGGTGGATCGCGCGCGGCGAGGCGTTCACGTGGGTGGCCCGGCCGCGCCGCTAGGCAGCCGTCGTCTGCGGTGTCGCACCGTTCTGCGCCCCGGCGCCGGCCGGCTCGGCGAGCGCCGCGCGGTTGCGGATCAGGTCCGCGGCGCGCTCGGCGACCGCGATCGTCGGCGCGTTCGTGTTGCCGCGCGGGACCACAGGCATCACCGACGCGTCGACCACGCGCAGGCCGTCGAGGCCGTTGACACGCAGCTGATCATCGACGACAGCGCCCGCGTCGGTACCCATGCGGCAGGTGCCGACCGGGTGGTAGATCGAGAACGTCGTGCGCGCGATGTGCTCCCGCAGCGCCGCGTCGCTGTCGCCCGCGGGAGTCGTGTACGGCGATGCGCAGTACGGCGCGAGCGCCGGCTGGGCGCAGATGTCGAGCATCAGGCGCAGCCCGGCGATCATCCGCTGCATGTCATCGCCCTCGGTGTAGTAGCCGTTGTGCACGATCGGCTTCGCCGTCGGATCCTTCGTGCCGAGCCGCACCGTGCCCCTGCTGTGCGGCGTGAGCAGACATGGTGAGACCCATACGCCGTGCGCCTCCGGATCGGTCATGCCCTCGTCGATGATCTGCAGAGGCACGAAGTGGAACTGGATGTCCGGCGCGGGCGCGTCCGGCGCGACGCGGGCGAAGCCGCCCGCCTCGGCGAAGTTCGAGGCGAACGGGCCGGTCTGGGTCGCTTCGTACTCTGCGAGCGCCGCGGGCTCGAGCGCGCGCAGCAGGCTCTGCTCCTCGGGCGTCGTCCAGACGGCATACGCGGCCGCGTGGTCGGAGAGGTTCTCGCCGACCGCCGGCTGGTCGAGCAGCACGTCGATTTCGCGCATCGTCAGATGCTCCGCCGCGCCGACCCCTGAGAGCATCAGCAGCTGCGGCGAGTTGTACGCGCCGCCACACAGGATCACCTCGCGCTCGGCGCGCAGCTCCTGGACCTGGCCGAGCTGGCTGGCCTCGACGCCGACCGCGCGTGTGCCCTCGAACAGCACGCGGCGGACGTGCATGTAGGGCATCACCGTCAGGTTGTCGCGCTCCATCGCGGGGTGCAGATAGGCGACCGCGGTGCTCGCGCGCATGCCGCCGCGCTGGGTCACCTGGTACATGCCGACGCCGTCCTGCGTGTCGCCGTTGAAGTCCTCGTTGCGGGCGAGGCCGGCCTGCACGCCGGCCTCGACGAACGCGCGCGACATCGGGTTCCCCGAGCGCTCCTCGCTGACCGGCAGCGGGCCGCCCGCGCCATGCCAGCGTGAGGCGCCGCGCTCGTTGTCCTCGGCCTTGAGGAAATACGGGACCAGCTCCGCCGAGCCCCAGCCGGGCACGCCCCACTCGTCGTAGTCGCGCCGGTTGCCGCGGATGTAGACCATCGCGTTGATCGATGAGGAACCTCCCAGCACCTTGCCGCGCGGCAGCGGTATCCGCCGCTCGTTGCACTCCGGTTCGGGCGCCGAGCAGTAGTCCCAGTCAACCTCGGTGCGCCCGAGCTGCAGGTACCCGAGCGGCACGTGGATGTTCTCGTTCGTGTCCGGTGGTCCCGCCTCGAGCAGCAGGACCTGCACGTCCGGGTCTTCACTGAGACGACTGGCGAGCACGCACCCAGCCGATCCTGCTCCGACGATCACGTAGTCGTACATCCTCCGCCTCCTCTTTCCGCTCCAGGCTTACGATACTCGCCGCAGCGTCTTGTCGAGTTCGCGCTCGGGGCTGACGCGCACGACGTCCCAGACGAGGCCGACGCGCTCGAGGCCGGCGATCAGCCACGCCGAGGGATCGAGCTGCCACCAGCGCAGGCCGTGGCGGGCGGACGTCGGGAAGGCGTGGTGGTTGTTGTGCCACGCCTCGCCGAACGTCGGCAGCGCCAGCCACACGAGGTTGCGCGACTCGTCCTCTGTGAGGAACTGGCGGCCGCCGAAGAAATGGCACAGCGAGTTGATCGAGAACGTCGCGTGGTGGAGCACGAAGATCCGCACGGCGCCGCCCCACAGAAGGCCGGTCAGCGCCCCGGCGAGCGTCCCCGTCAGCAGCCAGCCGAAGGCGAACGGGAAGAGCAGGCCGGCGAGCACCCACAGCACGAACGTGCGGTCGACGAAGCGCACCCCCGGGTCGGCGAGCAGGTCCTTCGCGTAGCGCCGTTCATCGGCCATCGGCTGATCGTTGAAGAGCCAGCCGACATGTGCGTGGTAGAGGCCCCGCAGGGCCCCGCGCCAGCCGCTGCCGTGGTCCACGTGGGGGCTGTGGGGATCACCGGGCATGTCCGAGAAGCGATGGTGCTTGCGATGGTTCGCGACCCACTCGATCACGGGGCCCTCGACGGCCGCGGATCCGAGCACGGCCAGCAGCGACCGCATCGCGGGGCTCGTCTTGAAGCTGCGATGCGTGAACAGGCGGTGAAAGCCGACGGTGATTCCGAACCCGGTCAGCACATAGCTGACCACGAACACGACGACGTCCGGCACGCGCAGCGCGCCGCCCCACGCGAGCGTTGCGGCGAAGCCGACGACCAGCAGCGGCACGACCATCACGACGACGTTCGCGATCCGGTCGATCGCCTCGCCGCTCGCCAGGCGCTCGGACGCGGCCGCGGGGACCGGCGCCTCGATCCGTGGCTCGTCTGTGACATCCATCCGCATCGACCCGTTCGACGATACTCTCGCCGCGGATGTGCCGCCTGTTCGGAATGAGCGCCGGTGATCGGCCCGCGACGGCGACGTTCTGGCTGCTCGACGCCCCCGACAGCCTGTCCGCGCAGAGCCACCGCGAGCCCGACGGCACGGGCCTCGGCTGGTTCGCCGCCGACGGCACGCCGAACGTCAGCAAGCAGCCGATCGCAGCCTACGGCGATTCGCAGTTCGCGCGCGAGGCGCGCGAACTGCACTCGCGGACGTTCATCGCACACGTCCGCTTCGCCTCGACCGGGGCGCTCGAGCTCGTGAACACGCACCCGTTCGAGCAGGAGCGGCGCCTGTTCGCACACAACGGCGTGGTCGAGGACCTGCCGGCGCTCGAGGCACATCTCGGCGAGGACATGCGCCTCGTCGCGGGCGCGACCGACTCCGAGCGCCTGTTCGCTCTGATCACGCGCGAGATCCGCGCGTGCGACGGCGACGTCGGCGGCGGGATCGCGGCGGCGTGCTCGTGGGTCGCGGCGAACCTGCCGCTGCTCGCGATCAACCTCGTGCTGGTCACCGCCGACGGGCTGTGGGCGCTGCGCTACCCGGACACGCACCCGCTGTACGTGCTCGAGCGCGAGCCCGGCGGGCCACTCGAGCACCGCAGCAGCCTCGGCAGTCGCGTGCGCTCCGACCACGCCGCCACGCGGCCCCTCGTCGTGGTCGCGAGCGAGCGAATGGACGCGAGCGCCGGCTGGCGAGAGCTCGCGTCGGGCGAGCTGCTGCACGTCGACGGCGGCCTCGCGCTGCACTCGAGCAAGATCCTCGCGCGGCCGCCCGCGCGGCTGCTGTCGCTCGCGGATCTCAACCCCAAGGCGCGAGCCTCTCAGCAGGGGGCCGTCCGCTAGCTCGCGGGCCGAGGCGCCGCGCGGCGCGGCGCGATCCTCAGCTCGCGGCGGCGGAGCCGACCGTCGCGGCTGCCGTGCTGAGCTCGTACGCGCCCGCGTCGATCTGCGCGGTGCGCCGGCGGTAGGCGCTCCACAGCCACGGCCACTGGCTCGGGTCGTTGCCGTCATCGTCGAGGTACCAGCTCGTGCAGCCCGTGTGCCAGACGGTCCCGGCCAGCGCCGCGCGCAGGTCGCGGTCGAATGCCTCGGCCGCCTCGCGGCGGACCTCGATGCGCCGCGCGCGCGCCCGCTCGAGCTCGCCGAGCGCGGCGATCAGATGGTTGACCCCCGCCTCGATCGTGTAGATCACCGAGCCGGCGCCGCCGTTCGTGTTCGGCCCGTAGAGCAGGAACATGTTCGGGAAGCCGGGCACGCTCATACCGAGATACGCACGCGGTGTCGGCTGCCACTCCTCGGCAAGGCTGCGGCCGCCGGCGCCGTACACCTCCATCGGCGCGACGAACGCGTGGCTTTGAAATCCGGTCGCGAGCACGAGCACGTCGGCTGCGCGCTCGCCGCCGTCGCGCATGCGCACGCCGCCCGGTGTCAGCGCGGCGATCGGGTCGATGACGAGCTCGACGTTCGCCTTCGTGAGCGTCGGATACCACTCATCGGTGAGCATCAGCCGCTTGCAGCCGATCTCGTCGACCGGCGTCACCTTCGCGCGCAGCGCCTCGTCGGTGATCGCCTTGCTGATCTGCCCGCGCCCGGCCGCGCGGAACGCCGGCAGCAGCCAGCGGCGGTTGGTGAGCGCCGCCGTCGCGAGCTCCATGAACGCGAACGTCGCCGCGCGATCGGCGCGCTGGATCATCGGGAAGCGCTCGAACAGCCGTTGTGCGCGCTCGCTGTAGGCGTAGTCGAGCTTCGGGATCGTCCAGCCGGGAGAGCGCTGGAAGATGTCGAGGTGGGCGACCTGCGGCTGGATCCTCGGAGCGACCTGGATCGCGCTGCAGCCTGAGCCGATGATCGCCACCCGCTTGCCCTCGAGCTCGACGTCGTGGTCCCATTCCGCGGTGTGGAAGGCAGGGCCGTGGAAGCTCTCGAGGCCGGCGATCGCCGGCATCTTCGGGACCGACAGCTGCCCGCACGCGGCGAGGAGCACATCGGCGACATGCTCGCCGGCGCTCGTCTCGAGCAGCCAGCGGTCGAGCTCGTCATCCCAGCGCGCGCTCGTGACCTCGGTGTTGGTGCGAATCCGCTCGAGGACGCCGTGTTCCTCGGCGACCCGCTCGAGGTAGGCCTGGATCTCGGCCTGCGGCGCATAGCGGCGCGACCAGCGCGGGTTCGGCGCGAACGAGAGCTCATACAGGTGCGAGGGCACATCGCACGCCGCACCGGGATAGGTGTTGTGGTTCCACACGCCGCCGACGCGCTCGCCGCGCTCGAACACCGTGACGTTGCGAAAGCCCGCACGCCGCAGCATCACCGCGGCGGCCACCCCGCCGAAACCCGCGCCGACGACGGCGACCGATCGCGAACGCCCGCCGCCGATGATCCGACCGTTCAGCTCGCCGTCGAGGCTCACCGCGCAAACAGTACTCCGAGGGCGCTCCGTGAGCCGCGCCCGCTAGAGGCGGGCCTGTCCGCACTCCAGCTCGAGCAGCAGGCGCTTGCGCTCGAGCCCGCCGCCGTAGCCGGTGAGCGATCCGTCGGCGCCGATCACGCGGTGACAGGGAACGATCACCGCGATCGGATTGCGCCCGTTCGCGAGCCCGACCGCGCGTGCCGCCTGCGGCTGACCGACGCGCCGCGCGATCTCGCCATAGCTGACGGTCTCGCCGTAGGGGATCTCCCGCAGCGCGCGCCACACGCGCAGCTCGAACTCCGCACCGCGCGGCGCGAGCGTCACGTCGAAGCTCGTGCGCTCGCCCGCGAAGTACTCCCGCAGCTGCTCGCGGACGTCGACGAACGGCGCAGCGGACTCCTCCCACGACGCCGCGACCCGCGCCGGCCTGCCGCCGTCCTGCATGTACAGGCCGTGTAGCGCCTCGCCGTCGCCGAGCAGCAGCAGCTCGCCGATCGGGCTCGAGACGGTCGTGTAGTGGAGCGTCACGGACGTCATTGGCCGGGTCGTCTGATCGATCACTTGGTCACGCTCCTCACGCGGCCAGCCGTTGGGCATCGCCGCCGGATTGCGGGGTTTGCGCCACTCGCCCGGATGGAGCGAGCGACGCCCAGAGGTGCTGCACGGCATATGCCCGGTATGGGCGCCAGCGCTCGGCGAGCAGCGTCGCCGCCGCCGGCCGGCCGTCCTCGCCGAGCTGCTCGAGGGCATGGCGGACCCCGAGGTCCGCGGGCATGAACGCGTCGGGATCGCGCAGCGCACGCATCGCGACGTACTCGGCGGTCCACGGCCCGATCCCCGGCAGCGCGAGCAGCCGCGTACGCGCATCGCGACGCTCGGCGCCGCTGTCCAGCGCGAGCTCGCCGGAGGCGAGCGCGGATGCGAGCGCCAGCAGCGCGCGCGCGCGGCGCGCGGCATCGCCAGCCGCCCGGGGTCCGCGCCGGCCAGCGCGGCCGGCGTCGGGAACAGGTGCGTGACGTTCCCGAGCGGCAGCTCGAGTGGCTGCCCGTAGGCGGCGACGAGACGACCGGCAAGCGTCGCCGCGCCGCGCAGCGAGACCTGCTGTCCGAGCACCGCGCGCACGGCGAGCTCGTCGCCGTCGACGTGCCCGGCGACGCGCCGTCCGGGCGCGTCGCGAACGAGGCGGCCGAGCAGCCGGTCGCGGCCGAGCGCATCGAGCACGCTGTGCGGATCGGAGTCGAGGTCCAGCAGCGTGCGCGCACGCTGGATCGCGGCAGCGAGATCGCGCAGGTCCTCGAGCCAGTAGCGCGCCCGCACGTAGCCGTCGGCGGGGCGCAGCTCGACGATTCCGGCGCCGCGCGGCAGCCGCAGGCTGCGCCTGTACGCGCCGTCGAGGACCTCCTCGACACCCGGCACCGCGCGCAGTCCGAGGAACGCGATCAGCCCGTCGCCGTCGAGCGGCGAGCGATACGGCAGCCGCAGAGAAAGCGCGGCGCTGTCGCCGAGCCGCTCGCCGCGGCGAACCCGTGCGCGCAGCGCGCGCGGCGACAGCGCGAAGACCTCCTGGATCGTCGCATTGAACTGGCGCACACTCTGGAAGCCCGCGGCAAACGCCACGCCGGTGATCGGCACGTCGGTCGTCTCGAGCAGGATGCGCGCGGTCTGCGCACGCTGCGCGCGGGCGAGCGCGAGCGGACCCGCGCCGACGACGCCGATCAGCTGGCGGTGCACGTGGCGCTCGCTGTATCCGAGCCGTGAGGCGAGGCCGCCGACACCTTCGCGGTCGACGACGCCGTCGGCGATCAGGCGCATCGCGCGCCCGACGAGGTCCGCGCGCAGATCCCAGTCGGGCGACCCGGGCGTCGCGTCCGGACGACAGCGCTTGCAGGCACGAAACCCGGCCCCCTGCGCGGCCGCTGCGGAGACGAAGAACGCCACGTTCTCACGCTTCGGCGTCCGCGCCGGGCAGCTCGGGCGACAGTAGATCCCGGTCGTCCTGACGCCGCAGAAGACCCACCCGTCAAAGCGCGGGTCGGCCGCCTCGATCGCCTGCCAGAACCTGTCCGAATCGAAGTTCACGCGCACACACTGACACACCGCGACGCGCTATCTGGCGGGAATCGGACGTAGCCATCGCGCGAGCGCAACGACGTTCCTGCGGCAGGCCCGGGGCTCACGCGCAGGCGCGCGCGGCGCCTCTACGCGCCCGCGTCGCGGGCCGAGCGCGCGCTCTCGATCCCTGCGAGAACGTCGGCACCGAGCACCGCGTCGACCTCGAGCTGTGCCGTCGCCATTACGCGCGCGACCATCATGTACTGCCCGATCACGAGCAGCAGCTGCGTGATCTCCGCCGTCGTGAAGCGGGCATGCATCGCCGCGAATGTCTCCTCGTCGGGCGTCGCGTCGAGGACGACCTGCGTCGTGAAGCGCACTACCAGCCGACCGTCCGCGCCGAGCGCATCCGCGTCGAGCGCGTCGGCCTCGAGCGCCGCGACCTGCTCGGGCGTGCCGCCGACCGCGAGCAGGATCGGGACGTGCTGGACCCACTCGTACTCCGCGCCCGGCGTCAGGCGGGCGACGCGCAGGATCGCGAGCTCACGCAGGACCGCGTCGAACCAGCGGCCATCGAGGCAGTCGCCGCCGAAGCGAAGCCAGTTGAGAAACGATCCCTGGGCATTGGCGACCGTCGCGAAGATCGCGAGCTGCGGCAGGCGCTCGAGCGCCTTGCGCACGCGTGGATCGGCATCATCGCGATCGAGTGTCGGCAGGCGCGCCACAAGCGCGGACCTTACCGGCAACTACGCCACGAGCAGCACACGCAGCGCCGTTTTCGAAGCCCGTGCGCCGCCGAGCCCGCCGCTGAGCGTGGTCAGCGTGACGCGCACGCGACGGTGGCGGCGCAGGTAGGACAGCTGCCCGCGCGTCAGGCGCAGGGACTCGACCCTGCTCGCGCGCGACGCGGGCAGCGTGAACAGGTTGAGCTGGTCGGTCAGCTCGCGCGGCTGAGCGATCGCGAGTTCCATGTCGACGCAGCCGAGCGGGCACGAGACGGCGACGTGCAGGACCCCCTTGCGGCTGACATGCAGCGGCCCGTCGACATGCAGCTGCGCGGGACAGCGGGCCGACGGTGCCGGGCCGGGCGCGAGCGCCCCGACGTCCGCCGCGAACTGCACGTCGTAGCCGGTGCATGTCTGCTGCATGAACGTCAGCTGACGGCCGTTGTAGTCCGAGCCCGCGCTGACCGGCTGCCCCTGCGGCTCGACCATCGCCGCGTTCGGAAACACGGCGAGCGTGCGGCTCGCGCCGCTCGCGATCGTCAGCAGCACGAGCGAAGCCTGCGGGCCGGGGCCCGGAGCGAGCGCCACCCACTGACCGCCGACCGGACGCAGCGAGCCGTCATAGAAACAGCCGAGCTGGTGCGCCGTCGGGCTGGCCGGCGAGAACCACTCGGCCGGATAGGCATCGCTCGTCTGCCCGCCGGTCTGCGCGCAGTTCGCCGTGCCCGCGTGCAACAGCACGAGGGTACCGTCTTCCTGCAGGGCGATCGTCGGGTCTTCCTCGGCCTGGGTCGGCACTTCATAGAGCTTCGCTGCGCCGGCGCGTTCGGCGACGACGATGTGGCCGACCCCGAACAGGTTTCCGGCGTCATAGGCGACGTACCCGCCGGAGACCTGAAACGAGCTCTCGACTTCCGCGAACGTCTGCGGCGGAGCGCCCAGCGTCGCGAGTTCGCTGATCGCGAGATATGACGGCGCGGAGCTCGGTGCCGGCGCCGGCGCGCCGGGCGGCGAGCCGGCGCACAGGTAGGCGACGCTGTCGCCGCTCAGCGAGACGCGATAGCCGCCGAACTCCTCGGGTCCGAGTCGAGCTCCGCAACCCCCGGACAGCGATGTGGCCTGGCCGGCCGCGCTGATCACCCCGCTGTGGGAGATCGACGTTTCATACGGGAGTGCGGGCGCCGGCACGTCGGTGTCGCCCGGGCCCATCGGCGGCGTCTCGTTGTTCGCCTCTTCCCAGCCATATGCGAGCGCTCCCGCCGGCCCGGCCCCGCTGGCGCTGTCGAGCTCGAACGCGTACGTGTAGCCGAGCGGGCGGAACTTGACCAGGCGCCGCTGCGCCGAACCGGCTGTCGCGGCGCTGACACCATCCGGATCCTCCCAGGCTGCGCCGCCGTTCCACAGCACCGGCGCCGAGGCGACGGTCGTCGAATCGGTCGCGATCGTTTCCGCCTGCGCGCCGGCCGCCGGCGGGCTCGCCTGCGACAGCGCCATGCACACGGCGCAGCAGAAGAGCAACAGCGCTCTCCATGCCACCTCTCGCTTGACGAGCATCGCCAACTCCCAGCTTGCCTAGCGACGCACGATAGCCCGCAGCGCGGAGCGTGCGGCGTTGTACCCGTTCATCCCGTGCGCCCCCGCTCCCGGCGGCGTCGCGGCCGAGCAGATGAAGACCCCGGGAATGCCGGTCGCGTACGGGTCGAGCGCGAGCCGCGGGCGGATCAGGCTCTGCACCGGCGTGTTCGCGCCGGTGATGATGTCGCCGCCGACATAGTTCGCGTTGTCGCGCTCGAGCTCGGCGGGCGAGCGCACGACCGTCGCGAGGATCCGCTCGCGCAGACCCGGGGCAAAGCGCTCGATCTGCGCGAGCAGCGCCTCCGTCGCGTCGCCGTCGTAGCCGTGCGGGACGTGGGCGTAGGCCCACACCGGGTGCACGTCATCGCGGGCTCGCGACGGATCCGCGAGCGACTGCTGAGCGACGAGCACGACCGGGCGCCCGGGCATGCGGCCGCGGTTGATCTCGCGCTCCGCCGCCGCGATCTCCTCGAAGGAGCCCGCGACATGGACGGTGCCGGCGCGGCGGGCCGCCGCGCTGCTCCAGGGCACGCCGCCGGCGACCGCGAGGTCGACCTTGAACGCGCCCGGGCCATGGCGGTAGCGGCGGTATGCACGGGCGATGCGCGCCGGCAGGCGCGGCCCGGCGATGTCGGCGACCGCCCGCGGCGCGAGGTCGAGGACGACGGCGTCGGCGCGCGGCAGCTCCGACAGCGAGGCGACGCGCCGTCCCGTCTCGATCGTCCCGCCGTGCTCGCGCACGACCGCCGCGAGCGCATCGCTGATCGCGCCCGACCCGCCGCGTGCGACCGGCCAGCCGTTGTGATGCGCGGCGCAGATCAGCGCCATCCCGACCGCCGAGCTGAGCGGCTGCGAGAACGGGCTGAACGCATGCGCGGCGCAGCCGCCGAACAGTGCGCGTGCCTCCGCGGTCTTGAACTTGCGCGCGAGCAGCGTCGCCGGCATCGCCGCCGGCAGCCCGAAGCGCGTCAGGCGCAGCGGGTGTCGCGGCACGTGCAGCAGCGGGCGCATTATGTCCTCGCTGAGCGCGTCGAAGCCGCGGGCGGGCGGACCGAACACGAACCGCCAGGTGCGGCCGTCCGCGCCGAGACCCGCAGCGGTCGCTGCGATCGAGCGCACGAGGCTCGCGCCGCCGCCGCCGTCGAGCGGGTGTGCGAGATCGACCTCCGGCCAGCACCACTGCAGGCCGTGGCGCTCGAGACCGAGCTCGGTCAGCGAGCGCGCGCCGACCGCCATCGCATGCACCGCCGAACAGTCGTCGTGAACGAGGCCGGGCAGCGTCAGTTCGCTGCTGCGGGTGCCGCCGCCGATTCTCGACGCGGCCTCGAGCACCGTGACCTGCACGCCCGCACGCGCGAGCACCGCGGCACACGTGAGCCCGTTCGGACCGGAGCCGACGACGATCGCGGTGCTCAATGCGACACCGGCGCGAGCGGCGAGCGCGGCGCCGCGCCGTCCGCGCCGATGACCTCGACCGGGAGCGTGCCGGTCTGATCGAGCCACGGCTGACGCTCGATCATGTCGGCGACGCGCACGCGGCCCTGCTCGATCAGGCCCGTTGCGGCGTCGTAGATCCGATAGTGCTGGAAGCCCGCAAGCGCAGGCTCGGACTCGATCGCGATCACGCGCAGCTCGCCCTCGGCGAAGCCGCAGCGCTCCTGCACGGCGGCGAGCAGCTGCTCGTTGTGAAAGTGCCCGTCGCCGAAGTTCCAGCCGACGACGACGCCGGAGATCAGCTCGCCCTCGCGCACCGAATAGGCCTCGAGATCCGCGACGGCACGCGGGAGCAGCCCGTTCAGCGCGCGCCCGTGCGAGTGCATCGAGCGGAACGCGAGGCCCTTCATCAGCAGCAGCTCGGCCATGTCACGCCCGTACAGCTTGCTCAGCTGCTCGACGACGACCGGCGCCGGCTTGACGAGCGTGCGGTCGAGCTTGGCCTCGGCGCCGTCCTTGCGGAACAGCCACTGGCTGGTCGCCCAGTTGCCGGCGTAGTAGCGCATCGCGGGCAGGAACGAGACCTTCTGCGGCCAGAAATTGCCGACGATCGGGACAGCCACGCCGACCGCCAGGATGATCGCCAGCAGCAGCGGGTCTTCGAGTGTCGAGAAGGGCACGCCGCCGTAGTGCCCGAACAGGAACAGGACCCCGAAGATCATGAACAGGTTCCACTCCAGCGGCACGGCGAGCGGAAACGTCGAGGTGATGTGGACGTGGAAGATGATCATGCCGACGACCGCGATCGTGCACAGCGTCCCGCCCCGCGAGACGAGCAGCAGGAACGGCAGCGTGAACTCGATCGCGGTGCCGAGATGCGCCGCCAGCCCGGCCTCGGCCGACGGGCGCAGATCCTCCGGGTGGCTGCGATAGAGCCGGCGCTTGGCCGTGCGCGAGCGGTTCCACGGGGTGTTGCTGATCATCACCGCGATGACGAACGGGAAGTGCTTGTTCAGCTTCGAGGCGGCGGCGCCGAACCAGATGCAGACGAGCACCAGCTGCGAGGCGACGATCAGGTTGCCGAGCGGGAACAGGAAGACGATCAGCAGCAGGCCGTAGATCTCCGGGCGCGCGCACAGGTAGGAGACCTTGTCGCGTAGGCCCAGCAGCGCGAGCAGCGCGAGCAGGATCGCGATCACGCCGGGGTCGAGCCGTCCCGACGGCAGCCCGGCGACCGCCTGTCCGTGCGAGAGCAGCAGCAACAGGCCCGACGCGAGCACTCCTGCGTACAGCGCGACGTCGAGCGGCGTCCGCCGCGATCCGCGGGTCAGCGGGACGCGATCGGGAAACGGTGGCAGCCGGATCGTGCCCGGGCGCAGCCAGTAGAGGATGCCTCCGATCGGCGGGCTGAAGCGAAACGTGAGCGGCATCGACCCGGCGCCGAGACCGACGAGCTCCCAGAGCATCGTCCAGACGACGAGCTTCTGGAAGACGATCGGCTCGGTCCACCACTGATTGATGTCGCCGAGGCCGCCGAGGCCCGAGCTCGTGGCGGAGATCACGAGCGCGGCGCCGAGCGAGAAGATCACGAGCTTGACGATGTACAGCACGTAGACGGCGCCCGGAACGCCGACGCCGTTGAGCGCCCAGTCCTGCGCGAGCGGCTTGATCCGCTCGAGATGGGGCAGGCGCTTCCACTCCTCGATGTCGACCGGCGGCGCGGTCGGAGTGATGAATCCCATCGCGTGCCTCCCTCTGTTGCTGCCACGACCCGGACAGCGATTCTAGGCCCTGGGGAGGGGAGCGGCCCCGACGTCGCGGCGCAATTCCGACCGAGGCGCCAACTACGGTCCGCTATGCGATGATGCGCGCGGTATGCACTCAATGCTCGTGCTGCCGGCGATGATCCTCGCGCTCGCCGCGCCGCACCACACCCACGCACGCACGATCTCCCATCACACGCGCGTACATGCGCGCTCGCATCACAGACGCTCGCACCACACTCGGGCAGGCGCGCTCGGCGTCAGCGCCGGCGAAGCATTCAGGGCGACCGACAGCCATATCGAGCGCAAAGTGCGCGGGCGCCTGCAGGCCCGCTACCGGGGCATCACGGGCTGCTCCGCGCACGCCAACAGCCGCCGCCCGGGCGGCGCCGCGCACCTGTATCAGCGCTGGCGCTGTCGCGTCGTGATCCGTGGCGCGCGCTTCCCGCGCCCGTGTCGCGCGGAAGCGTTCGTGACCGGGACGCGCTGGCGGCACGTCGTGCGCATCGACTGGCTCGAGGTCAGTCGATATTGTCGCAATTAGCGGCTTTTGCGCGCTGGGACTACGCTGTGGCGATGAGACTGGGAGTCTCGAGAGGCGCGGCTGCGCTTGCGCTGGCGGGGGCGATTGCCGTCGCCCTGCTGGGTCCGCTCGGGGCACGCGCGCAGGCCGCTGCTTCGCTGTTCATCCGCGTCAACCAGATCGGCTATCCCAGCCAGGCTCCCAAGCGCGCGTATCTGATGAGCACCCGCGCCGAGCCCGGCGCTGGCTTCTCGATCCTGCCCGCGGGCGGCGGTGCGCCCGTCTTCGGTGGCACGGCGGGCGCGTCTCTGGGCTCATGGAGCAGGCACTTCAAGTACGTCTACCCGCTCGACTTCGATTCGCTGCAGACCCCGGGCAGCTACGTCATCTCGGTCACCGCCGCCGGCGGCGGCGCGAGCTCGCCCGTGTTTACGCTCACAGCCCCGGCGGCGCTCTACGAAGCCGCGCTCGCGAACGGACTCTCCTTCTACCAGAACGAGCGTGACGGGCCGGACTTCATTCCCTCCGCGCTCCGTTCCGCGCCGGGCCACCTCAACGACGCCAGCGCCTCCACCTATCTCACACCGAGCGTCAATGGCGAAGGTGAATTCAAAGGTGAACTTACGAGCCTCGGCAAGACGCTCGATGCGTCAGGCGGCTGGTGGGATGCCGGCGACTACCTGAAGTTCGTGCAGACGACGAGCTATGCGGTCGACCTGCAACTGATCGGCGTGCGCGACTTCCCTGCACAGATGGGTGCCGCTGCCCCCCGCTCGAACTTCACCCAGGAGGCGCGCTTCGGCCTCGAATGGCTGATGCGCATGTGGGATGACCCCAGCGGCACCCTCTACTACCAGGTCGGTATCGGCGCCGGCAACGCGAACACCGTCAGCGATCATGACATCTGGCGCCTGCCACAGGCAGATGACACATACGGCGGAACAGACCCCCGCTTTCGCTTCATCCGCCACCGCCCCGTATTCCGAGCGGGACCGCCGGGGTCGCCGGTGAGCCCGAACCTCGCCGGGCGTGACGCCGCCGCGTTTGCGCTCTGCTTTCAGGTGTTCGACAGTACGCTTCCCGAACTCGCCGCCCGTTGCCTGCACGCAGGCGAGCATATCTTTGAACTGGCTGACACGGATCCGCAGGGCCATCTGCTGACGGCGATTCCCTTTGACTTCTACCCCGAGACCGAATGGCGCGACGATCTCGAGCTGGGCGCCACCGAGTTGGCGCGAGCACTGTCCTCGGGGCGGCCACTGCCACCGGGCCTCGCACACACGCAGCCGCTCTACTATCTCGAACAGGCGGCCGACTGGGCAAAGCGGTACATCGCCGACAACGGCAGCGGCGGCGAACCGTTGAACCTCTACGACGTCAGCGGTCTCGCCCATTTCGAGCTCGTGCAGGCTCTGCGCGAAGAGAGCGAGCCGCCCGGGCTGGCGGTCAGCGAAGCCGAATTGCTCGCGGATCTGCGCGGACAGCTCGAACGGGCGGTCACGCAATCACACAACGACCCGTTCGGCTTCGGGTTTCCGTGGAACACCGCCGACACGGCTTCACACGGCGACGGGCTGTCAGTCATGGCGGCGGAGTATGAAGCGCTCACAGGTGAAGAGACCTTCCGCGCGTTCGCCGCGCGCTGGCTTGGGAACGTGCTCGGTGCGAACGCCTGGGGCTCGTCGTTCATCATCGGCGACGGCACGACGTTCCCGCACTGCCCGCAGCATCAGGTCGCGAACATCGTAGGCTCGCTCGACGGTTCAACACCGGTGCTCGCTGGTGCGGTCGTAGAGGGCCCCGGCGAAGAAGCGAGCAGGGGCAAGCTGAGTGGAATGCGCGCCTGCGCGGTCAAGGGCGCAGGTGCATTTTCACACTTCGACAACGGTGCTATCTACGAGGACAATGTACAGTCGTTCACCAACACCGAGCCGGCAATCGACCTGACCGCCTCATCGCTGCTCGCGTTCTCCTGGCAGAGCAACCCAAGCGAAGGGCTCGGCGCAGGCTCGGCGCTCATGCCGCCGCCCTGGTCCTCGCGGGGTGGGTGAGAGGAGCGACCGCGCGGGCCGCCCTTTCTCGTTCAACCGTTCACTTGACGATTTGACCCTTCGCGTCGAGCGCGTACCAGTTGCCGCCGAACTGTTTCACACCGACGTACGAGATCAGCTCCGGGGCGGCGGCGTAGATGTACAGCGGGTGCCCGGCATAGGTGACCTGACGGCCGCCTTCCGGGGTCGCGATCGTCGAGAGCAGCGAGGCACGCACCCCGGCGCCCGCCGACGGTTTGCCCTCGACCGCCATCGCCGGCCACACCGCAGGACAGCCTTTGATCTTCGCGCAGCTGCTCTGCTTGGTGTGATCCCTGGTGAACACGAACAGGATCGAGCCCGCCGAGTTGACGAGGATCTTGCCGAGCTTCGTGTCATGCAGCTCGACGGTGCTGAACAGCGCCGAATGCGCGGGCGGCGTGCTGCGCGCGCTCGCGAGGGCCGACGCGCTCGCCGCGGCGAGCAGTAGCCCAACCAGGACAATGCAGATGCGCTTCACGAGGATCTCCTCCATCCGGAGTCGTTGCAGCCGCGACCTCGCGGCCCCAGATGCATAATTGCAGCGATGACCACGCTCCGCCCGCCCGTCATAGGGCGTCGCGTGTTTTTCACGACCAACGACTACCAGGCCGCCTGGCATCCGCGCGACGCAGGCGCGTGAGCCGGCAGGCGTCTGAGCCATCCCGCACCAGGCCTCGGCGATCAGCGCGGTGGCCCGTGGTCGTGGCGGCCGCGCGGCGCGCTGTGGCACGATCGGTCGATGACATCGCAGGCTGCAAGCGAAGCACGTGCGGAGATCCTCCGGCGGGTGCGCGCGATCCCGCCCGGGTACGTGCGCACCTACGGCGACATCTCGCCCGGCGCACCACGGCTCGCGGGCAGGGTGCTGAGCGATCACCCCGATGCGCGCGGGCTGCCGTGGCACCGCGTCGTTCGTGCCGACGGGTCGCTCGCGAAGGGGGCCCGGCAGCGGCGTCTGCTCGAAGCCGAGGCCGTTCCCTTTCGCGGCGCGCGCGTCGAGCTCGCGCGCGTCAGGCTCGACGACCTGGACGCGATCTGAGACCGCGAGCGGCCGCGGTGGAGTGGCTATAGTCGCGCGATGGGCGCACCACGACTGGACGGCAAGGTCGCGCTCATCACCGGCGCGGCGGGCGGGATCGGCGCCGCCGCCGCGAGGAGCTTCGCGCACGAGGGCGCGCGGCTGCTGCTGAGCGACGCGGATGAGGACCGAGCACGGCAGCTCGCCGAGGAGCTCGGCGGCGGTGCCCGCGCAATGCGCCACGACGTCACGAGCGAGTCCGAGTGGCTGGCCGTCGCGGCCGCCGCCGTCGAGGCCCACGGGCGGATCGACGTGCTCGTCAACGGCGCCGGCGTATTTCTCGCGGCACCGCTCGGCGACACCTCACTCGATGACTTCCGCCGCGTCCTCGACGTGAACGTCACCGGCGTATTCCTAGGCATGCGCACCGTCGCGCCGACGATGAGCTCACAGCGCTCGGGCTCGATCATCAACATCTCCTCGGTCGCCGGCCTGACCGGCCCGCCGTACCTCACCGCGTACGCAGCGAGCAAGTGGGCGGTCAGGGGGATCGGCAAGGTCGCAGCCAAGGAGCTCGCGCAGTTCGGCGTGCGTGTGAACTCACTGCATCCCGGGCAGATCGACACCGAGATGAACACGCGCCAGCGCGAACAGACACCCGAGTTGATCGACAAGCTGATCAGAGGCATCCCGCTGCGGCGCATCGGCACCCCGCAGGAGGTCGCCCACGCTCTCCTGTACCTCGCCTGCGACGAGAGCGTCTACGTCACCGGCTCAGAGCTCGTCATCGACGGCGGCGTGACATCGTGACCCGACAACCCGACAGCTTGGAGACGCTCACATGAGCCAGATCAACCACCAGGTGCGGCTTGCCGCACGTCCGTCCGGCCTACCGCGGCCTTCTGACTGGGACATGGTCGAGGAGCCCGTCCCGACACCCGGCGCGGGGGAGTTCGTCGTCGCGATCTCATACCTGTCGCTCGACCCGGCGATGCGCGGCTGGATGAACGCCGGGGCGTCCTACATCGAGCCCGTTGAAATCGGCGACGTCATGCGAGCAGGCGCCGTCGGCAGGGTGATCGCCTCCGAGCATCCGGGCTTCGCCGTCGGCGAGCATGTCTACGGCGCGTTCGGCGTGCAGGAGTACGCGCTCTCCGACGGCGCAGGCGCGCTCAAGATCGACCCGCAGCTGGCCCCGTTGCCGACGTATCTCGGCACGCTCGGGATGACCGGGATGACGGCCTACTTCGGGCTGCTCGACGTCGGCAAGCTGAGCGAGGGCGACACCGTCGTCGTCTCCGGCGCCGCCGGCGCGGTCGGCAATGCGGCCGGGCAGATCGCAAAGATCAAGGGCGCACGCGTGGTCGGCATCGCCGGCGGCGAGGAGAAGTGCCGCTGGCTGGTCGAGGACCTCGGCTTCGATGCGGCGATCGACTACAAGGCCGAGGACGTGCGGCGCGCGCTGCGCGAGGCCGCGCCGGAGGGCGTCGACGTCTACTTCGACAACGTCGGCGGCGACATCCTCGACGCTGTCCTCACGCGGCTCGCGCGCGGAGCACGGATCGTGATCTGCGGCGCCGTCTCCCAGTACAACGCCACCGACGGCGTGCAGGGCCCGGCCAACTATCTCTCGCTGCTCGTCGCGCGCGCGTCGATGACCGGGATGGTCGTGTTCGACTACGCCTCGCGCTTCGGTGCGGCGGCGGCGGAGATCGCGGGGTGGATGGGCGAAGGGCGGCTCATCTCGCGCGACGACATCGTCGACGGCGGCGTCGGCGCCTTCCCCGAGACGCTGCTCAAGCTGTTCGCCGGCGAGAACATCGGCAAGCTTGTCCTGCGCGTCGGCTCCGACTGAGCGGAGGCCGGGACCCCGCCCCGTCGCGGAACCGCAGCTACTTGCCGGTCGAGCGGTGCGTCGCCGCGCGCGTGTGACCGGGCAGCGCGCGTCTGCTCGCGCCGCCGGCGACGGCCGCGCCGGCGACCGCGGGGCGCGTGCGGCGGATCAGCAGGAGCAGCGCCGGGTCCTGCGGACCCTCCTGCGCGCGCTCGCTGAGGAGCTTCGGGTGGACCGTGCGGAAGCGCGGGCCGCGGGCCGGGTCCACGACCGCGACGACGACCTTCGTCCTGCTCGGCGAGTCGAACACGATGCCGTCGAGCGGCGGGCCGCCGGCGACGTGAACGCGTTCGCCGACGCTGATCGATCCCATCGGCCCAGCGTACTGCGCCGGCCGCTCTGCCACGTCTCCGAGGCCGACGGCGTGCGGCCGCGCGCCGCTTGTCGCGGCCGCCGCGAATCACCCGTGCCCGAGCACCGGATGCGGGCGATAGGGCTCCTCCAGACGCGCGATCTCCTCATCGCTGAGCGTCAGCGGCTCGGCGGCCAGCGCGTCCTGCAGGTGACTGAGCCTGGTCGCTCCGACGATCGGCGCTGTCACGCCCGGCTTGTGCAGCAGCCACGCGAGCGCGATCTGAGCGCTCGGGACACCGCGCTCGGCCGCGACCTCGGCGACGCGCTCGACGACGTCGAAATCGGTCGGCTGGTCATACAGGTAGTCGGTGAACGGATCCGAGTCCGAGCGGGTCGTCAGCCGCTCGCCCGCACGCGTGCGGTTGCCCGCCAGGACGCCGCGCGCGAGCGGGCTCCAGGGAATCACGCCGATGCCCTGCTCGATGCATTGCGGGATCATCTCGCGCTCCTCCTCGCGATAGATCAGGTTGTAGTGGTTCTGCATCGAGACGAACCGCGTCCAGCCGTTCTGCGCCGCGACATGCTGGGCCTTGGCGAACTGCCACGCGAACATGCTGCTGGCGCCGATGTAGCGGGCCTTGCCGGCTCGGACGACGTCGTGCAGCGCCTCGATCGTCTCCTCGATCGGCGTGCGGCTGTCCCAGCGGTGGATCTGGTAGAGGTCGACGTAGTCCATCTGCAGGCGCCCGAGCGACGCGTCGATCGCGCTGAGGATGTGCTTGCGTGAGAGTCCGCCGCCGTTCTCGCCGGGCGTCATCCCCATGAACACCTTCGTCGCGACGACGATCTCCTCGCGGGTCAGGAGCTTGCCGAGCAGTCGTCCCGTCGCGACCTCACTGGCGCCGGCCGAGTATGTGTCGGCGGTGTCGAAGAACGTGATGCCGCCATCGACCGCCGCACGCACGATCGGCTCGGCGGCCTGCTCATCGAGCACCCATGCCCGGTCGCTGTCGTTGCCGAAGCTCATCATGCCCAGGCACACGCGCGAGACGCGCAGGCCCGTGGCGCCGAGGTTCACGTACTCCATGGCAGCCTCCGATGTTCGCTGGCGGACGGTCGCGCCGGACGCGAGCGCCGGCTGCGCCGATCTTAGCCCCGCCTACCGCCGGGCAGTGCTCGCGCGAGTAGTACGAACGTCCACCGGCGCGCTCGCGGCGATAGCTTGCGCGCGCGCCGGCCGAGGTACGCGGTGATGCTCGATCAGGACGCTTGCTCACGCGCGCACACGCCGGCGGCTCGATGACAGCGAGCCGCGTGGCGAGCAAGGCTGATGCGGCCGCGGCAACGTCGTCGCAGGCGCGCGAGCGCCAACGCGAGCGTGCGCGCGCGCAGGCCGTGCGCCACAAGAAGCGCTCCAGGCGCCACAAGCCCGCGCACAGGCCAGCCAAGCCCGCGCCTCGTCCTGTCGCCGCCACACCGCGCGGCACGGTCTGGCCACTGCTGCCGAGCGCACCGTCGCAGCCGCCCGCGCCATCGCCCGTGGCTGTTCCCGCGCTCGGCGCACCGGTCACGCTCGAGCAGGCCCATCGCCTGCTGTGGCGCGCGGGCTTCGGGCCCACTCCCGGCGGGGCCGAGGCGCTCGTCGGGCGTGCTTCGCAGGAGGTCGTCCTCGACCTGACGCGCCCGGCGGGGCCGGCGACGCTCACCGGCCCGGCGCCGGTCGATGAAGAAGGCAACCCGCTCGACCCCGCCAACGTGTGGGGCGAGGACCACTGCTGGTGGCTCGACCGCATGGTCCGCTCCGACCAGCAGCTCGTCGAGCGGATGACGTTCATCTTCCACGACTGGTTCGCCAACTCCAACGACCAGGTCAACAGCCAGCAGCTGATGCTCGATCAGAACAACCTGATGCGCTCGATGGTGTTCGGGAGCTTTCACGATCTGTTCCTGGCGATCACCACGAACCCGGCGATGCTGCTGTTCCTGAACGGCACGTCCAACAGCAAGAACGACCCCAACGAGAACTACGCACGCGAGATGATGGAGCTGTTCTCGCTCGGCGCCGACCGCGGCGCGTACACAGAGGACGACGTGCGTGAAATGGCCCGAGCGCTGACGGGCTGGCGCAACGACTGGTCGCCCGAACTCGGCAACTACAACTTCCGCTACGACCCGGGCTATCACGACAACGGCCAGAAGACCGTCTTCGGGCAGACCGGCAAGTGGAACTACGAAGACGCCGTGCGCCTATGTGTCAGCCATCCGCTGCACCCGTCGTTCTTCGTCACGAAGCTGTGGGGCTACTTCATCCCGACACAGCCCTCGGAAGCGACGCTCGCATCGCTGCAGGGCCTGTACATCAGTTCCGGCTACAGCATCCGCGCGGTCGTCGAGGCGATCCTTCAGCACCCCGACTTCTATGACGGCCCCGAGCTGCTGACGCCGCCGGTCGTCTACAACGCCGGACTGCTGCGCTCGATCTCGCGTCCGATCGACACGACGGCGTGGGCGTGGCTGTCCGCGAACGCCGGACAGCAGCTGTTCTACCCGCCGAACGTCTCCGGCTGGGACTTCACCCGCTGGCTCGACACCTCGACCGCGAAGGCGCGCTGGGAAATGGCCAGCTACGTGACCGAGAAGACCTTCCCGAACCCGTGGCCGGGGAAAGGTGAACCGGAATACAGCGCGACCGAGACCCCGACGAGCGCGCTCGCGAGCGCGCTCTCGTACTGGGCCAATCCACCGCTGTCGAGCGAATCCGAGCAGTGCATCGCAGCCTTCGCGCAGTCGTGCCTGAAAGAACCGCTCGCGAACTGGGAGCGCAGCCCCTACCGCGCGATGCGCCAGAACGCCCTGCGCATGCTGATCGCGACGTCGCCCGACATGCAGGTGAGCTGAGGTGGCCGCGCGCCCGACAACGACGCAGGAGGAGAGCTGAAATGGCCAGGAGCTGCTCGTGCAACGACTTCACCCGCTCGCAGCTGCTGCGGCGCGCAGCGGCGGTCGCCGGCAACGGGCTGCCGAACATCGAGGCCGGCATGCCGCTCCCGGCCGGCACCGGCCTTGACCGGCGAACGTTCCTGCTGCGCTCGGCCGGCGCGGCGCTGTCGGTCTACGGGATGTCGATGCTGAGCCCGCGCCACTTCGAAGAGGGAATCGCCAAGGCCGCCGCTGCCGGGCCCAGCCAGCCGGTGCTCGTCTCGATCTTCATGGAAGGCGGGTGGGACGCGCTGTCGGTGCTCGCGCCCGTCAAGGAAGCGAGATACAAAGAACTCCGGCCCGTGCTCGGGCTCGCGGAAGGCTCCGGGCGCGTCTTCACCGAGGACGAAAACCTGATGTGGCATCCGCAGGCCGCCGGCCTCGCCGAACTCCACGATGAAGGCAAGGTCACCGTCTTCCCCGCGATCGGGTACGAGCCGCAGGACGAGAGCCACTTCACCAGCCGCCACTACTGGGAGGTCGGCGAACTCAACACCAACGCCCGCTCCGGCTGGATGGGGCGCTACCTGGACATCGTCGGGGAACCGGACAACCCCCTGCAGGGCCTGTCGCTGGACTACTCGCTCGCGCCAGCGCTCGCGACCGAGACGATGCCCGTCGCCGCCGTCTCCTCGCCGGCCGACTACACGATGTGGGCCAACGGCCTCGGCGAACCGATCACGGCGCCCGCGCTCGCCACATTCGGCGCGCTGGGAGCGCTCGCGGCGCCCTCGCCTGCGTATGCGCAGGCGCGCAACGCCTCCTACGACACGAATCTCGTGCTCGAACGGATGGCCGGCTTCGTCAAGTCAGAGGAAGAATCCGGTGACAAACCCGCCGTCACGTATCCGCCTGGTGATTTTGCCGAACGCCTCGCCGCGCTCGCGGCGATGCTGCACACCGGGCTGCCGATCAAATGCGCCTCGCTGAACGCCGTCGGCTCCTACGACACGCACTCCAGCGAGACGACGACCCTCGCCACCAACCTCGGCCAGACGGTGACAGCCGTCCTCGCCTTCCAGCGCGACCTCGAAGCACGCGGCTTGGACCAGCGCGTGCTGATCCAGCTGTGGTCGGAGTTCGGCCGGCGCCCGCGCGAAAACGGCTCGGGAACCGACCACGGCGCCGGCGGCGTCGCGCTGCTGATCGGCAGCCGCGCGAAGGGCGAAATGGTCGGCGAGTTCCCCGGCCTGACCAACCTCGACGTCAACGAAAACGTGCTGCGCACGTCCGACTTCCGGAGCATGTACTGCTCGCTGCTCGAAGAATGGTTCCAGACCGAAGCGGGCCTGGTGATCCCCGAAGCGGCCTCATTCGAACGACCGGTGCTGGTGAAGTGAGCGTGCTGCGCCGCGCGCGATCTGCAGCCCTGATCGCCATCGTCGCGATGCTCTGCGGCGTCTCGGCCGCGCTCGCCGTCGCCGCGCCCTCGCGCTCACCGCGCCGGCCCGCGCACAGGGCGCGGGTGTGCCACCGCACGCGACGCCACCACTGCCCGAAGAAGCCCGCGAAAAGGAAACCGGCGAGAAGCGGCACCGCAGGCGCAGTCACGGGCGCGCCCGGCTCGCCCTGGTCCACCCTGCCGACGACCGTCGGCCCCGGCTCGACGCCTGCTCCCGCCACGCCCGTGACAGGCCCGGGAAACCCCTCGGGCGAAGCTCCGGGGGAAGCCACCGGGCCGGCGCACGTGGAGGTCACCGCCGAAGACACGCAGGCATTCCGCTTCGTCCTCTCGCGCCCGTCGGTTCCCGCGGGAAAGGTGATCCTCGAATTCGTCAACCACGGCCAGGACGAACACAACCTGCATGCCGTGGAAGGCGTCGAAGGCGCAGAAGCGGGATCGCTCCCGAACACCGCGCCGAACGCGCACCCGAGCCTGACGCTCACCCTCAAGCCCGGCCACTACACGCTGTTCTGCTCGCTCCCCGGCCACGAGGCGGCCGGGATGAAAGCGACGCTGCTCGTCAACTGAGCGGCTCCGCGGGTCTGCTCGCGCGCTCGAGCAGCAGGATGAAGGACTCATACGGAGCGCCCGTGACGGCCTGCAGCGCGATCTCGCATGTGCGGTTGCTGCACAGGTGCGCGTCGATCGCGTGCTCGGCAAGGTCCTCCGCCCCGTCGCGCAACGCGGAGCGCGGCAGCTCGGGATGGAGCATGCCGCGATCGCCCGCCATCCCGCAGCAGCTCGTCCCGGCGGGCGTCAGGACATCGTCGGCGAGCGCACGCGCGATCGCCTCGAGCTTGCCCGCGAGCTCGAGGCGCTGCACCGAGCAGGTCGGGTGGATCGCCGCGGCGGCAAGCCTGCGCCCGATGCTGAGGCGGCCCAGCAGCCGGTCGTGCGCCCAGCTGATCGAGTCCAGAACCTCGATCTGCTCGAAGCGCGCACGCTCGCCCTCGGCGAGCTCGGGCGCGATGTCCTCGAGCACGCCCAGCGAGCAGGAGCTCGCGTCGAGCACCACCGGCAGGCGCCCGTGATCGCTCCAGCGCCATAGCGCCGCGGCGGTCTTGGCGGCCATGTGCCCGTGCCCGCGCCGGTAGCCCTTCGAGCTCCACGGCGTCGCGCAGCAGTGGCCGCCGACATCGTCCGGAATCCATACCGGCAGCCCTGCCCGTGCGGACAGTGCCACCAGCGCCTCGGGCAGCGAAGGTGTCGCTGCGGCGCCGCGGGCGTTGCCGAAGATCCGGTTGATGCAGGCGGGGAGATACACCGCGGCGGCGCCGTCGCGGCGCGTCGCGGGCAGGCGGGCGGGCGCCGCCGGGGGCAGGTTCGGAGCAAGCGTGGGGATCACGTCGCTGCTCACGCGCGTGCGAATCGCAGCCGGCACCCGTGCGAGCGAGCGCTCGCCGGCGAGCGCGGCCGCAGCAGCAACGCCCGCGAGGCCGAGCCGCGCGGCCCGCTCGAAGTGTCCATAGCGCCTGGCGAGCGCGAGCGCGACGGCCTCTTCGCGCGCGCTGCGCTCGCGCGCGCGGAAGCCCTTGATCAGCTTGCCCGTGTCGATTGCGACCGGACACACGCGCTCGCAGCTTCCGTCCGCGGCGCAGGTCTGGATCGCGTCGTACTCGTAGTCCGCGAGCAGCGCCTCGTACACCGGCGAGCCCTCGGCCTGGCGCGCCATCTCGCGCCTGATCACGATCCGTTGACGGGGCGTCGTCGTGACGTTGCGCGATGGGCAGACCGGCTCGCAGAAGCCGCACTCGACGCACTGCGTCGCAACCTCCTCGATCTCCGGCTGGGTCTTGATGTGCTTGAGGTGAACCGTCGGATCGCGGTTGAGCACGACGCCGGGGTTGAGCAGCGCGTCGGGGTCGGCGAGCTCCTTGATCCGCCACATCATCGCGGTCGCCTTCTCGCCCCACTCGCGCTCGACGTAGGGAGCCATGTTGACGCCGGTCCCGTGCTCGGCCTTCAGCGAGCCGTCGTACTTCGCGACGATCAGCTCGACGAGCTCCTCCATGAACGCGTGGTAGCGCTCGAGATCCTCGGGCTTGGAGAAGTCGGGCGTGAGCTGGAAGTGCAGGTTGCCGGCCGAGGCGTGCCCGGCGACGCCGGGGATGAAGCCGTGCTTGCCGAGCAGGCTCTGCAGGTCGCGTGCACATTCGGCGATCCTCGCCGGCGGCACGCAGACGTCCTCGATGATCAACGCGCTGCCGGGCGGGCGCAGGCGGCCACCGAGGCCGAACAGCCCCTCGCGAACGCGCCAGGCGAGCTCGATCTCCTCCGCGTCGCGGCTGAACAGCGCCGCATCGAGCAGCTCGTGCCCGGCGAGAATCGCGGTCGCGTCCCGCTCGAGCCGGTCGAGCTCGCGATCGCTGTCGGCGCCCAGCTCGACGATCAGCGAGGCCGACTCGAACGGCAGCTCGCGCCAGCTCTCGGGCGTCCCGGGCAAGGTCCACGAGGCCGCGATCAACGCCGGTGCGACCATAAGCTCGGTCGCGCGCGCGCCGGCGGCGACAAGCGCGGGCACCGCCGCGACCGCCCGGTCGATGTCGGCGAAATGGGCCCACGCGAGCGTGGTGCGCGAAGGCTCGGGACGGGTGCGCATGACGGCCTCGGCGATGAACGCGAGCGTCCCCTCCGAGCCGACCAGCAGCCTCCGGAAGATCTCGAGCGGCGTCTGCGCGTCGAGCAGCGCGCACAGCCGATAGCCGGTGACGTTCTTGATCTCGTACTTGCGCCGCACGCGCCGCGCGAGCTCCTCGTCGGCGAGCATCTCGGCGCGCAGCTCGAGCAGCCCGGCGGCGAGCTCGGGGGCGGCGGCCGCGAAGCGCTGCTCGGCATCCTCGGCGGCGGTGTCTATGACCGTCCCCGACGCGAGCACGAGCGTCAGCGACTCGACCGTCGAGTACGCGTCCCATTGCACGCCGCAGCGCATCCCGCCCGAGTTGTTCGCGATCACACCGCCGATCGTCGCGATGTCTTTGCTCGCCGGGTCCGGTCCCAGCCTGCTGCCGTGCCGCTCGAGCAGGGTGTTGGCGAGCCCGAGCAGGGTCCCGGACCGCAGCCGCGCGCGCCGGCCCTGATCTTCGATCCGGACCCCCGAGAAGCAGCGTCTGACGTCGATCATGATCCCGTCCGTCTGAGCCTGCCCGTTGAGGCTCGTGCCGCCGCCGCGAAAGTTGACCGGGTAGCCGCTGCGACGGGCGTAGCCGAGCACCTTGGCGACATCGGCGGCGTCGTGGGCCATCACGACGACAGCGGGTAGACGCCTGTACGGGCTCGCGTCCGAGGCGTAGCGGACGAGGTCGATCGCGCGCGCCAGCACGCGCTCCTCACCGAGCAGCGCGACGAGCTCGCGGCGCAGCGGCTGCGGAGTTCCGGCGGCGAGCTCGTCCGGTGCGCGATCGGGCGAAGGGCCACCGGGCGGGTGCCCGATCAGCCGGCTGTCCACGCTCAGCAGAGGCGAGCGGGACACGTCAGAGGAGCGCCATGCCGGGCGCAACGTCGACCTGTACGAGCCGGGGACCGTCGGCCGCGAACGCATCGGCGAGCGCGCTGTACAGCTCCTCGCGCCCGGCGACCGTCTCGGCGGGGACGCCATAGCTGCGCGCGGTGGCCGCGACGTCGAGGTACGGGAGGTCGAGGCCGGGCGCCCCGGTGACACTCTCGAGCGCGGAGAACCACTTGAGGATCGAGTACTCGTTGTTGCGCAGGACGAGGAACTTGACGGGAATCGAATACGCGTGTGCGGTCCAGAAGGCGGTGATCGCATACTGGGCCGAGCCCTCGCCGAGCACGCACACGACCTGGCGCGACGGCTCGGCGAGCTGCACGCCGAGCGCGGCCGCGAGGCCGAAGCCCAACCCGCCGCCCGCGCTGAAGTAGTAGGAGCCGGGCCGCGACAGGCGCAGCTGGTTGCGCAGCGCCGGGGTGCTAGAGGGCGACTCGAGCACCACGATCCCGTCGGCAGGGAACAGCGCCGCGAGCGTGGCGCACGCCGCGGCGGGCGCGAGCGGCGTTTCCTCGGCCGGCGCCGGCGCCGGGTCGCGCGGGGCGGGTGGCGTTCGCTCGGAGTCCTCACCGAGCGCTTCGACGAGCGCGCTGAGCGTGAGCCCGACGTCGGCGACGATCGCGTCGCCCATCGGCGCCCGGGCGGCCTCATCGGGATCGCTCGTTATCGCGATCAGCTCGGTCCCCTCCTTGAGGAACTCGCCGGGGATGTTCGGGTAGTAGGGAAACACCGAGGAGCCCGCCACAAGCACGAGGTCGTGCGCGGCGAGGACTTCTCCCAGCGGCCCGACGGCGGGCGGCAGGATGCCCTGGAAGGCGGGATGATCCTCGGGAAAGCCGAGCCGGTTGCCACCCGTCGCAGGTGAAGCCCAGACGGCAAGCCGCTGGCGCTCGACGAGCGCGACGGCCGCGTCCCAGCCGCCCGACGCGTCGATGTCGGGGCCGGCCACGAGCAGCGGACGCTCAGCCCTGCGCAGCCGCAGCGCGAGCGCCTCGATCTGCGCGGAGTCCGGGCGCGAGCGGCCGGCCACGTCGCGAGCGACGTGCGAGGCGAAGTCGACGCGATCGAGCTCGACCTCCCAGTCATCCATCGGGATCGAGACGAACGCCGGCCCGCCCGGCGGCAGCGCCGCGTGATGGATCGCCTGCGCGAGCGCGTACGGCACGTCGGCCGCCCGCGGCGGCTCGTAGCTCCACTTGACGAACGGCTTCGGCACCTCGACGGCGGCGCGATTGGTGAGGTTCGCCTGCATCGTGATCAGCGAGCGCGCCTGCTGGCCGGCGGTGACGAGCAGCGGGGCCTTGTTCGCACGCGCGTTGAAGATCGCGCCGACACCGTTGCCGACGCCGGGCGCGGTGTGCAGGTTGACGTGCCCGACCGTGCCGCTGGCCTGCGCGAACCCGTCGGCCATGCCCACCGCGACCGCCTCCTGCAGGCCGAGCACGTAGCGGAAATCCTCGGGGTAGTCGGCGAGCATGCCCAGCTCGGTCGAGCCGGGATTGCCGAAGATCGTCGTCATGCCGTGGCGGCGAAACAGGTCAAAGGTCGCATCGCGGACGGTGGTCATCGAGTCCTCCCCCGAGTTGGGCTCGCACGGCGAGCGTCGTGGACCCCGATCATCCCAGGAGCGGCGCCGACGGCGAAGCCAGGCGCGTGACGCGTACGCATCCGTCGCCGGCGGTGGCGCCTCGCCGCGGGCGGACAGACGATCCCGACCTGATCAGATCCGGGAGCGCCTGCCCGTGTGCCCCGCTACTCGCAGCCGCGGACTCGCGCCGCCGAGCTCGACACGCGGCGTCGCCGCGCAGCTATCTCGTCCTCTCGAAATGGCAGCATCTCGCTCACGCCCGCCTGCTCGAACGCCTCGTGGACGCCACGCGAGCCGGGAATCAGCGCAAAGCCGTACCCCTGGCGTTCGCAGAGGCCGCTGCGGAACGCGATCACCGCGACCCCGGTCTCGTCGATGTAGCTGAGCTGACTGAGATCGAGCGTGATGTCCGTGACACCCTGCTCGCAGAGGCGCTCGAGCTCGAGCTCGAGCGCGTGCGCGGATCGTCCGGTCAGCTCGCCCGTGAGGATCAGCGTGTGCGTCCAGACGCTCACACTTTTCAACACCACGCCCGCCCGGTCCTCGGCGGGCTTGGTTCGCGCGCCCTTGCTGAAGCGCCTGCTGGTGCGGTTGGCGACACCGGCGGGCACGGCGCCCGGATCCAGTCCGGCGATGCTCGCCGCTGGCGTCGTTGGCTGGGAGTCCATCACGTACAGCTCCTTCCGAAGAAGTCTCGAATTGATTTCCAGGCAGCGGACCCCGTGGCCCGTTGCCGAAGCGAAACGACCGGGAGGAGCTAGCCCGGTCGCTCTGGAATCAGAACGAAGAACGCTGTCAGCCAGGGCCGCGAGGAGAGCCGCAGCCGCCGCATCGAGCGCGGGGCGGCCAGCCGCAGCAGGCCCGCGCGTGTGATGAAACCCGAGAGGGCCATGCCCGTGCCGCCCCCGGCAGAGCCGCCGAAGGCGCCGCTCGGCGCCGGACCGGGCGGGGGGGCGGTGGGGTGGCTGACGCCACCGTAGCCGCCGTCGCCGCTGCCTTCCGGCGCTCCGCCGGCGGGCGCGGCCGTCGCCAGGCCCAGCGAGGCGGCCGCCAGGAGGCCGGGCGCGCTCGCCCACCCGGTCGAGCAGTCCTCGTTCGTGGCAGACGCCGACCCGGACAGCTCGCAGCTCAGCACCGCGTCGAGCTGGGCGGGCGTCTGCGCTGCGAAAGCGATGATCGACACGACGCCGACGCCGTGCGACGCCGGTGTTTCTCCCGCTTCGATCGCCGTCAAGCTTGGCGGCAGGGCATCGATCAGGCTGGGATCGCTTTCACTTGCCGGCTGGCCCGCGCCTTCAACGGGAGTCGCCTCGATCGACGCGTCCGGGGTCGGCGTCGGGTCCGGCGGGGGCGCTTCATTGCCGTCCTCGCCCGAGCTGCGTTCTGAGACCACTTCGACCGGTGGCGCTTCGGGGACACGTTCGCTCACAGGTTCAGCCGCAGGCGCTTCCGCGACAGGTTCAGCCGCAGGCGCTTCCGCGACAGGTTCAGCCGCAGGCGCTTCCGCGACAGGTTCAGCCGCAGGCGCTTCCGCGACAGGTTCAGCCGCAGGCGCTTCCGCGACAGGTTCAGCCGCAGGCGCTTCCGCGACAGGTTCAGCCGCAGGCGCTTCCGCGACAGGTTCAGCCGCAGGCGCTTCCGCGACAGGTTCAGCCGCAGGCGCTTCCGCGACGGGTTCCGGCGCAGGCGCTTCCGCGACGGGTTCCGGCGCAGGCGCTTCCGCGACGGGTTCCGGCGCCGGTTCAGCGGCCGGCGGCGACGGGGCCGTTTCGCGCGCCTGTTCGGTCACCGCTTCGCGCGCGCGCGAACCCGCTCCGCCGCGCGCGCGCGATCCCGCTCCGGGTTCGGCGGCGCGCGCGCCGCCGGCGAGCGCGAGCGAGCCAAGCAGCGAGAGCATCACCGCCGTGAACCACAGGCGGCCCTTCGTGGCCGTCACTGTCGAGGAACGTCGGTTTATCGGAGCACCCTTTCGCCGTTGCCGTCACCTGCGCGTGGACGCCGATGATAAACGCAGGCCCACGCTGATGCCTCGGTGCCCGATCGCAGTGCTCGCGGTCGACCGGCCAGGCGACGATCCGCGCGCGCGCCTCGGCGCTTTCCGCGACTTTCGCGTCGCCGACCGCAGGCGCCCAGGACGGCGCCGGCACGCGGCGGGCGCGAGCTGTCAGGCGCCCAGCGCCGACGCCGAGCGCGTGCTCGCCGAACTCGTCGGGCGCGTCAGCGGAGACGGATCACGGCGCTCGCCATGCGCGACGGTTTGCGGTGTCTCGACGACAACGCGGTTGCGTCCGGCGCGCTTGGCCTTGTACAGGCACGAGTCCGCGGCCGCGTACAGCCGCTCATAGTCGACGTCCGCACGGACCGATGCGGCGACCCCGAACGACATCGTCACCTCGATCCCCTGCGGCCGCGCGCCGGCGACCGCGACGCGCAGTCGCTCGGCGACCCTGCGGCCCTCGTTTCTGCCGACGCCCGGCAGAATCGCGAGGAACTCCTCGCCGCCGACGCGATAGATCAGCGAGAACGTGCGCAGGCTCGTGCGCAGCACGCCGGCGACATCGCGCAGAACGATGTCGCCGGCTTCGTGGCCGAAGCTGTCGTTGATCGTCTTGAAGCCGTCGATGTCGGCGGCGATCAGGCACAGCACGCCGTCGCCGTTGGATCCCTGCGCGCGAAGCTCCTCGAAGCGGCGCTCGAGCGCCAGACGATTGAGCAGGCCCGTGAGCGGGTCGAGCAGCGATTGATGGCGATAGTGCCACTCGGCGCGCGTGAGGCCGATGGTCATCGCGGCGACGCCCGCGATCACCGCGAAGTCGGCGGGGGCGCGCGCCGAGCCGAACGGCACGTGGCGATTGATCGCGACGAGCGCGGCGAGCGACGGCGCGGCAAGACACAGTGCGGTGAAGGCCGCGAACACGGGCAGCGTGTGGCGGCCGGCGACCGCGACGAGCGGCAGCACGAGCAGCGGCACGAACGGACTGCGAAAGCCGCCGGTGAGCGCCACTCCCCAGGAGATCGTGGCGACCGACAGACAATCGCCGCCGAGTATCCAGCGCTCCGGGTGCGGGAGGCGCGGGAATGCGAACGCGATCGCGAGCTGGCCGCTCGCGCCAAGCGCGAGCGGGATCAGCAGGACGGCGCCGACACGCGGAACGAGCGCGATCACGGCGACGCCGCACAGCACCGAGGCGAACAGCGTGGCCGGCACGATCCGGCGCGTCATGTCGAGCAGCCGCACGCGATCGAACTCGGATGAGCGGAGCCACCCGCCCCGCGGTGCCGGAATCCCTGACATGCCCTCGCCATCGGCCGCGACAGCCGCATCTGTTAGCCGCGTGGCGCAACGCGGACGACTCGGCGGAGGCCGCAGGGCGCCACCGTTTTCACCATTTCCGACGGGCTCTCAGGCGGCCCCGCGGCGAGATCCTGCTCACGGCGCCTGTGGCAGCTTGACCGGCCCGCGCTTTGCCGCCGGACGCGACGGGGGCGGCACGACCGGCCCGATGTCGCCGTCGGGCGCCTCGTCGAGGTCGACGACCACCGGAGCGTGATCGCTAGGGCCTTTGCCCTTGCGCGCCTCACGGTCCACCCACGCGGCGCGAACTCTGCCCGCCACATCCGCGCCCGCCAGGACGAGATCGATGCGCATCCCGAGGTCCTGGTGGAACATCCCCGCGCGATAGTCCCAATAGGTGAAGATGCGCTCGCCCGGCCAGCGCTCGCGGACGACATCGTGCAGCCCCAGCGCCTGCAGCTCCGCAAGCGCGGCGCGCTCGGGCGCGGTCACGTGCGTCTGCCCCTCGTATGCGTCGGGATCGAACACGTCGATGTCCGCCGGCGCGATGTTGATGTCGCCGCAGACGATCGCCGCCTGCGCGCCGCCGCCGACGGTCCGCCCCAGTGCGGCAAGCCAGTCGAGCTTGTAGCGATAGTGCTCGGACTCCGGCTCGCGGCCGTTGGGCACGTACACCGAGTACACGCGCGCTCCCCCGCAGGTCGCCGCCACAGCGCGCGCCTCAGGGGCGGAGAAGCTCGGCTCGCCGGCGAGGCCGGTCACGACGTCCTCGAGGCCGACGCAGGAGAGGATCGCGACGCCGTTCCACTGTGCCTCGCCATGGCGCGCGAACGAGTAGCCGCGAGCGCCCAGCTCGTCACCGAGAAGCCCGTCGAAGGCCTCGTCGGTGAGCTTCGTCTCCTGCAGGCAGACGACGTCCGGACGACGCTGCTCGAGCCATGAGAGCAGGCGCGGCAGGCGCTGCCTGGCCGAGTTCACGTTCCACGTCGCCACCCGCACAGGCCTACCGTAGCGGCGTTGCGCCGAGCGCCCCGGGGCGGAGCCCGGCGGGCCGGCGAGCACGCGCCGGTGGGGCTTTGAGCGGCTGCGAAGAAGCCGACGGATCGACACCTATGATGTTGGGCGGGCTCTCTTCGCAAGCGGCGGAGAGGCAGATCCGCGTGCGAGGAACGGGGGATTTGCAGATGGGCTTCAAGCGCCGGGCGGGATCCAGCGCAGTTGTGATCCTCGGCGCGGCGCTCGCGGCGGGCGCCGCGCAGGCCGGGGCCTTCGGCGTCGGCGCGAACCTCGCGACGCCGTCGTTTCCAACCTCGGTCTCGGCCGCGGACGGCATGGTCGCGTGGGCTGCTGGATCGGGCTCCGGGCACAGGTTCGAGATCGTCGTCCGCGCCGGTACGCACGAGCGCGCGCTCAGCGCGACCTCCGCCGTCGGCTGGATCGACGGCGTCA
The DNA here is from genome assembly GCA_963822245.1 of uncultured Solirubrobacteraceae bacterium. Lineage (GTDB taxonomy): Bacteria > Actinomycetota > Thermoleophilia > Solirubrobacterales > Solirubrobacteraceae > Palsa-744. Next base: position 907,430 of record CAWGGR010000001.1, on the reverse strand, counting down.
AGCTCGGCAGCGACTCCCGCGGACGCGCGATCGTCGTCTACTCACGCTGTCCCCATTCGCCGTTCGCATCGGCCGACGCGGGCAGCGCAGGGACCGACGGCTGCCGGCTGTGGTGGGCGCCGACGAGCGGCGGCAGCGCGCACCGGATCGCCGCCGCGCCGGCGGACACCAGCATCGGCCTCGCAGAACACGGCGTCGTCGTGTTCGCCGTGCAGCCGAACACCGCCCATCAGCGCCAGCCTGCGCGGCTCGAGACCGCTCACCTGACCGGCACCGCCGCCCGCACGCTGGAGGTGCCGACGCCAGACGGCGCGACGATCGACGACATCAGCGCCGACGGAAGCGACGTCGCATTCAGCGAGGCGACCGAATCGAGCGCCAACCTCGGCGTCTCGCAGATCTGGCTCGACAGCCGCGGCGCGGCGCCGCGGCTGATCGCGCGGATCACCTCCGACGGCGCACCGCTCGACGACTCCGAGCAGTTCTTCGACGGCCTCACGTTGACGAGCGAATTCGTCTACGCGTTCGAGTACTCCCAGCACGGGATCGTGCCGCCGGTCGCCTCCCAGCTCGAGCAGATCTCGTTGGGGGGACTCGCGACGATGGCGGCGCCGTGGGCGCCGAGCGCGGCGCTGCGCGGCGACGGCGTCGAGGCGGCCGCATTCGACCCGAGCAACGAGCGGCTCGTGCTCGACCTGTTCTCGCCGCAGCTTGAATTCTCGACCCCGTCGGCGTCCTGCTCGACGCACGCCGGGAGCGCCAGGGCCTGCCCGGTCGTTCAGAGCGAAGCGATCACGTTCGGCTGACGCGGGTGCCGCCGCACGGCGGCTCGGCCGCGCGCCGCTAGGCCGGGTGCGTCGCCGGGCGGTCGAGGCGGCGGCCGCCGACTGTCAGGTCGACCTTCTCGTTGTAGAACGCGATCAACCCGGCGATTGGCAGCAGCTCGCGGGTCGGGAAGTCATACGCCCACGCCAGATCCGGGTGCACCCGATCACCGACGGCGGCCGACCAGTAGCGACTCGTGGTGCCCTTGTACGGGCATGACGTGACCGTCTCGGTCGCGATCAGGTGCTCGAAATCGACGGCCGTGCGGTCGAGGTAGTAGCGCGTCGGCAGACCCGTCTCGAAGACCATCACCGGACAGGGGGACTCGGCGAGCACGACGCCGTCGAGCTCCACCCGGACGGGGCGCGTCGAGCGCAGCGCGTCGACGCGCGTGTACGGGCTGCGGGGATGGACGAACACCTCCTCGTCCTCCTCGAACCATGCGTCGAGCGCGGCCCATTCGAAGCGCACGGTGCCGGGCAGGCCCTGCAGCGCACCATCCTCATAGACGTGCGCCGCGCCCGGCCTCGAGATCTCGCCGACGCGCAGCCCGTGTCGCCGCGCGGGCCCGCGGCGAAGGTGCTCAGAGTGCTTCTCATCGACGAGCACGTCCGCGTTCACGTCCGCGAGCGGGATGTAGTACTGCGGGTAGTTCGGCGTCTCCCATACGTACAGCGCGCGCGTGGTGTCGAGCACTACCGCGCCGGCAAGCAGAGCGCGCACCCGCCGCGGAACCGGCGCGATGTGGTTGACCGCGACGATCGTCTCGGGGTGGTCGCTCACAATGCGGTGAGTCTCACCGGCAGCGTCTTGAGCTGGTTGAGGAACATCGCTTCGGCGGCGAGCGGTGTGCCGTCGAGGGAGATCTCCGGGTAGCGCTTCAGCGTTTCCTCGATCAGGACCTTCAGCTCGAGCCGGGCGAGCGCCGTGCCGAGGCAGAAGTGCCGGCCGCCCGCTCCGAACGCCTGGTGCTCGGGGTTGCGGGTGACGTCGAAGTGGTCGGGGTTCTCGTGCACGGTCTCATCGCGGTTGGAGGAGACGTACCACATCACCACCTTCTCCCCCTGGCGGATCTTCTGCCCGTGCAGCTCGGTGTCACATGTGGCTGTACGGCGGAAGTGCGCGAACGCGGGGAACATGCGCAGCGACTCCTCGACCGCGCTCGGGATCAGCGCGGGGTCATCGAGCAGCTGCCGCATCTGCTGCGGGTCTTCCAGCAGCGCGCGCATGCCGCTGCAGAACGTCGCCTTGGTGCTGTCGTTGCCCGCCGCCATCATCAGGAAGAAGCCCATCACGATCTCGTGCTCCTCGAGCTTCTCGCCGTCGATCTCGGCCTCGACGAGCACCGTCATCAGATCGTCCGTCGGGCTCTCGCGGCGCTCGGCGATCATGCGGCCGCAGCGCTCGAACATCTCCGGTATGTCCTTCGCCAGGACACCGTCGATACCCTCGGGGCTGAGGTCCCTGTCGTCGGGTGCGAGCGCCGAGTTGACGATCCGCGCCCAGTCGGCGTCTTCCTCCTCGCTCAGACCCATGAAGCTGCCGATCACTCGTGAGACCGCCGGCTGCGCGACGTCCACCACGAGATCGCACGTCTCTCGTCCATCGAGCCGGTCGAGCACGGTGTTGACGATCGCCCTGATCCGCTGCTCGTGGTCGGCGATCCGCTTCGGCGTGAAGCCGCGCTGGAATAGCGCCTTGATGCGGTCGTGCTTCGGCGGGTCCATGCCGATGAACATGCCGCGCGCGAGCTCGAGCGGGAAGATCTCGGCGAACACGGTGACGCCCCCGAGTTCCGAGGAGAACGTCTGCCAGTCGCGGCTGACCGCGTGCACATCCGCGGCCGTCGTGACCGACCAGAAGCCCGCCTCACCGGGGAACTGCTCAACGCTCTCGGTGCGGTGGATCGGACACGCGCCGCGCATCTGCCTGAACAGCTCATACGGCGGCCCGTCCTGCCACAGCTCGCGCTGGGCGAGTTCCACATCGCGGATGTCGTGTTCAACCGTCGCCACGTCCTGCCTCCTTCGCCCGCTCGAGGGTAGCTGCGCACGGGCACGCAGCGTAGCGCCGCCGCGGGCGCTCCGTCGATCACCTCGCCGCGGAGGCGACCGACCGGCGGGCCGCCGGCGACGCGCAAGGGCCGCCGGCGGCCCGCGCGCGCGTAATCGGACGGAGACTAAGATCAGCGGTGATGGGCGTGACCATCGACCATCTCGGCCCCGCCGACGTGGCGGCCCTGGGTTCGCGCTTGACGGCGAGTATCGCCGGCGCCGTCAAGGTTCCCGCGGCGGTCCTGCGCGAGGTCCTCGTCGCGCTGATCGCCGACGGTCACGTGCTCATCGAGGACCATCCCGGCGTCGGCAAGACGGCCCTCGCCCGTGCGCTCGCGCGCTCGATCGACGCCCACTGCGCACGGATTCAGTGCACTTCGGATCTGCTGCCCTCAGACGTCGTCGGCATGAACGTGTTCAACCAGCTCGACGCGCAATTCGAGTTCCGGCCGGGACCCGTGTTCGCGCACCTGGTGCTCGTCGACGAGATCAACCGGGCCTCGCCGAAGACCCAGTCGGGCCTGCTCGAGTGCATGCAGGAGGGCCAGGTCACCGTGGACGGCAGCAGCCATTCGCTCGCGCGCCCGTTCATGGTGCTGGCGACACAGAACCCGGTCGACTACGAGGGCACCTACCCGCTGCCCGAGGCCCAGCTCGACCGTTTCATGGTGCGCGTCTCGCTCGGCTACCCGAGCGCGGGCGAGGAGGCGGAGATGCTCGCCGAACATGCCACGCATGATCGCGTGCTCGACATCACCCCGGTCACATCGGTCGCCGAGATCCTGCTCGCACAGGACGCGGCCGTCGCTGTGCACGCGAGCGAGCCGCTGCGCGACTACGTCGTAGGCGTGCTCGCGCACACCCGCGGCGACCCGCGCGTCGAGCTCGGCGCCAGCCCTCGTGCGGGGCTGATGCTGCTCAAGGCGGCGAAGGCCAGCGCGGTGCTCGACGGCCGTGACCATGCGTTGCCCGACGATGTCAAGCAGCTTGCGCCGGCGGTGCTTGCACACCGCCTGGCGCTTGCACCCACGGCCTTCGGCGTGCAGGCCTCGGAGGTGGTCGCGGACGCGCTCGCAGCGGTGCGGGCGCTGTGAGACGGGCGCGCGATCTGACAGTTGCCGGGGCTCTGCTGTGCGCGCTCGCCGCTCTGCTCGGAACACCCGCGCTGCTGGTTGCGGGCCTCGCCGCGCTGCTCGCCGGCACGTTCGCACAGGCGTGGGTCGGGCTTTCCGCGAGGCACGCCGAGGTGACGCTGGGCACGGCCGCGCGGACGGTCGGCGAGGGCGAGAGCGTGCGGCTGGCGATCACCGTCCGCCGCGGCCGGATTCCGTTTCCCGGCGCCTGCCTGCGGCCGTGGCCGGGCGCCGCTGCGATCGCGCCGCCGCCCGGTCGCAGTGGGCGGGTGGCCGTCGCCGCGGTCGCCGCCCGTCGCGGCCGGCAGATGCTCGGCCCCGCGCACCTGCGCGTGGCCGATCCGCTCGGGATCTGCGCGCGCGAGCTGCGCTCCGCCGTGCAGGAGCTGCTCGTGCTCCCGCGCGTCTACCCCATCAGCGCTCCCGCGCTCGGCCGCCTCGCCGGCGGACGCTCGCCGCTCGACGCCGCCCTCGAGCTCGACTCGATCCGGCCGCACGGCGCCGATGCGCCGGCGTCGCGCATCCACTGGCCCGCGCTCGCGCGGACCGGAACGCTGATCGAGCGCAGCTTCAGCGCGGAGGCGGACGCGCGCGTCCTGATCGCGCTCGATGCCAGCGGCGCCGCGTCCGAGCAGGCACTCGATCAGGCGCTGCGCGCGACCGCGTCGCTGTGCGTCCACCTGGCCCGCCGCGGCGGCTGCCGGCTGCTGCTGCCCGACGACCGACGGCCGACGGCGATCGGGCCCGACCTGCGCGCGTGGCCGGCGCTGCATGCGCGCCTTGCGCTCGTTGAACCCGGCGCGGGCGCTCCCCACAGCGCTCATCCGAGCAGCCGGGACACAGTGCTGTACGTGACCGCGTCGGCCGGCGGACAGCCGCCGGAGTGCAGACACTGCTACCGCGTGAGCCCGCGACCGCTCGCCGGCGTCGAGGTGGTCTTCGCCGTCGCCGGATGTTCCGGGCAGCTGGTCAACCGCGGCGCGCACGCGAGGTCGGCATGAACGCCACGGCGCTCCGGCGGCGCGCGCACGCGCACGGGGCGGCCGCCGCGGGAGGCCGTGGCGCGCAGGTGGCGCAGTGGCACGCGCGTGCGCCGCTGCTCGCCTTCGCCGCGCTTGCGCTGCTCGCCGGCATGCGCTTTGCCTCGCTGCTCGCACACCCGCCGCTGCTGCGCGCGATCGGCGTCGTCGCCGTCGCGGCCGCGCTCGGGGAGACGCTCGCGCGCACGCGATCGCTGCCGCGGCGCCGGGGCCTTGCGACGATCGCGCGGCTGCTGACAGTCGCTGTCGGCGCCTACCTCGCGCTGCGCGCCACGGGCGTGCCCGTGCGGCTGCTCTCACCATGGCGATGGCCGCGTCTCGCGCGCGAACTCGGTCGCGGATCGAGCGCACTCGACGGGCTGTGGCCGTACGCGGGCGGTGTCGCATACGCGCGCCTGGACGTGCTGCTCGCGTTGCCCGCCACGATCCTGCCGGCCGCCGCGCTCGCCTTCTGGCCGGGCGGACTGCGGGTGCGGGAGCGGCGGATGCTGGCGCTGGCGCTGCTGCTCGCGCTGTACGTCACCGCTGCAGCCAACCAGCCGCAGATCGGCTGGCAGGTGGAGGGAGTGCTGCTGCTCGGGCTTCTGTGCCTGTGGCTGTGGGCGTGGGGTCCCGGCCGCCTCCCGGACGCGCGCGCGTCAGCGTGGATACTCGTCCTCTGCGCCGTCGCCCTGATCGGGGCGGGCCCGCTGAACCCCGGGCGGCCGCTCGTCGATTACCGCGACTGGAATCCGTTCGGCGCGGCCTTCCCGGCGACGAGCTTCGAATGGAACCAGGTGTACGGGCCGCTGCCGTGGTCGAAGTCGACCGAGACGATGGTCTCGGTGTCCTCGCCCGGCACGCACCTGTGGCGCGCGACGACACTCGATCAGTTCGACGGGGTGCGCTTCCGGCGCTCGGGCAGAGTCCCCGCGAGCGCCGGCGAAGGGACGGGGGGCGCACGCGGGGCGCGCTGGATCACACGGGCGACGTTCACTGTGCGGGGCCTGCACAGCGCACAGCTGTTGAGCCCCGGGGCGGTGATCAGCGCGAGCATCGTCGGCGCCGACACGCCGCGACTGGCCGCGATCGCAGCGGACGGGACGATCGGCGTCGCAGGCGCAGCGCCGCAGAGCGGAGACCGCTACACGGTGACGGCCTACGCGCCCGCGCCGAGCGCCGCCGAAATGCGCGAGGCGCCACCCGTCGTTCCCGCGGTCTACGCGCCGTACACCGAATTCGATCTGCCGTCAGCCGGAGCGAGGGCGCCGCGTCGCGTGTCGGCCGCGAGCCCGAGCGGAGTCGCGCTGATCGAAGCGTCACCCTACGGCCGCGTGTACGCGCTCGCGCGCAGGCTCGCAGCCGGCGAGCGCAGCACGTATGGCGTCGTCAGCCAGATCGAGTCATTCCTGCGCCGCGGCTTCATCTACAACGAAGACCCGCCGCGCAGTGCATATCCGCTCGTCTCGTTCCTGTTGAGCGAACGGGCCGGCTACTGCCAGCAGTTCTCCGGCGCGATGACGCTGCTGCTGCGCATGGACGGCGTCCCCGCCCGCGTCGCCGCCGGCTTCCTCGCCACCGCGCGCGACCGCTCGAGCGGCGTCGAGGAGGTTGGCGCAAGCGACGCCCACGCCTGGGTCGAAGTCTATTTCGCGGGCATCGGGTGGGTACCCTTCGACCCCACGCCGGCGGCGCCGCGGAGCGGCTCGGCGGAAGCGCGGCGCGCTGCGCAGGCGGCGGAAAAGCAGGTCGCGGCCAGGAAGTTCAGGAACCGCGGCGCCCAGGCGCGGCGGCGGGCCGAGGAACACGCGGGCGTGCGCGCCGGCGTAGCGGGCGCACCGCTCGGAAGCGGCGTCGGCGTGATCGCGGCGGCCGTCGCGGCGGCGCTCGCACTGCTACTCGCGGGCGTGTGCTGGGCGGGCACGCTGCGGATCGAGCGCACGCTCGGCGGTCACGCCGACGGCGCCGTGCGCGAGCTCGCCCGCGGGCTGTCGCGGGTCGGGCGCACGGTCGCTCCCGGCACCACCCTCGCCGAACTCGAGCGTCAGCTCGAGCGCTCGTATGGGCCCGCCGCCGGCCGCTACGTCGCGCTGCTGCGCCTGCGCCGCTACTCGCCGAGCGCCGATCCCCGCCGGCCCTCGGCGCACGACCGCCGGCTGCTGCGCCGCGCTCTCTGCGCGGGCCGCGGGCCGCTCGCGTACATACGGGCGCTGCTCGCGCTGCCGCCCGGCCTTCCGCGCGCGCCGCACCGGCGCTGAGCGCGCGTCGCTCTAAGGCAACTCTTACGCGACCCGGAGACGGATGTGGCACGCTTGCGGTGCTTGACACCGACGGGCGCCGCGAGCGCGCGCCTGGGCTGATCTGCACTCGCACATGCGCCACAAAGTTCTCATCGTCCTGGCGGGCGCCGCGCTGGCATGGGTCGTGCTGGCGGTCGTGCTCGGATCCCCGAGCCTGACGCTGCTCTCCGGCTCGGGCTCGCGCGCGGCGGCCGCCGTCTCACCCCCCTGCCTGCCGAGAACGCTTGCGCACACGGCGGCGGTCTCGGGAACAGACCTCGACGTTTCACCCGCACCCGGCACGGGCACCGCCAACCCCGACACACAGATCAGCCTGCTGGGCGAGCCGCCGGCTGCGATCCACGGGATCTCGGTCGTCGGGCAGCGCAGCGGCGCCCACCAGGGGCAGCTACGCCCCTATTCGCAGGGCGACGGCGCAAGCTTCGTACCCGATGCGCCGTTCGATCCCGGCGAGAGCGTGACCGTGCGCGCTGTGATCGCCGGTCGCGCAGGAAACACGCCGATCGCCTTTCAATTTCGCGTCGACACCCCGTATCCGACCGCGGGTGCGCCGCTCTTCGCGAACCCTTCCGCCGCGCCCGCCGACACCCAGGAGTTCGACACGATGCCTGGTGTCCAGGCGCCGATCCTGACCGTCACGGTGCCCGATCGCGATCCCTCGGCGGGCGACATCCTCACCACCAACGGCCCCGGCCCGGGGCAGTACGGACCGCTGATCTACGCGCCGGACGGCCGGCTCGTCTGGTTCGACCGGCTCACACAGGGCGAGACGGCGGAGGACCTCAGCGAGCAGAGCTACGACGGCCGGCGCGTGCTGACGTGGTGGAAGGGACGCGTGCTGTCGCTCGGCTTCGGCCAGGGCGAAGACATCGTCATGAACTCGGCCTACGAACCGATCGCGCGGGTCCCCGGCGGCAACGGCCTGCATGCCGACCTGCACGACTTCCAGCTCGCGCCGCGCGACATCGCGTACATCACCGCGTTCAACCCGATCCGCTGCGATCTCACGAGCGTCAAAGGCGCGGCGGACGGCGCGATCGTCGACACGGCGATCCAGATGATCGACATCAACACCGGCCTCGTGCGCTGGGAATGGCACAGCCTCGACCACGTCGGCGCCTCGGAGTCCGAAGTCGAAGTCCCGGCGACGGCGACGCCATGGGACTATTTCCACCTCAACTCGATCGACCCGGAGCCTGACGGCGACATCCTGATCTCGGCGCGCAGCACCTGGGCCGGCTACCAGCTTGAACACGGCAGTGGCAGGATCCTCTGGCGCCTCGGCGGCAACAGCAGCTCCTTCAGGATGGGGCCGGGCACGACGATGGCGTGGCAGCACGACGGCCGGATGCTTCCCGATGGCGAGGTGACATTCTTCGACGACGGCTCGAACCCGCCGATCCACCGGCAGTCGCGCGGGTTGCGCATCGCGCTCGACCTCAAGACACACCAGGCGCATCTGGCGTCCGCCCTGACACATCCCGATTCGCCGGTGCTCGCGGCCAGCCAGGGCAACATGCAGACGCTGGCCGACGGGCACGCCGTCGTCGGCTGGGGCGCCGTGCCCGCGATCAGCGAGTTCGCCGACGACGGCTCGCTGCTGTTCGACGCCCACCTGCCGTTCGACCTGACCTTCTACCGCGCGTTTCGCTTTCCCTGGAGCGGGCGCCCACGAACCCCGCCGGCGGTCATCGCCAGCCGTAACAACACAGGCGAAGAGACGATCGTGCACGTGAGCTGGAACGGCGCGAGCGGCGTCCACTCCTGGCGCGTGCTCGCCGGCCCCGACCAGAGCCGGCTGACGGTCAGGGCGACGATACCGGCGAGCGGCTTTGAAAGCTCTGCGACGCTGCCCGCGGACTACTCGCGCGTCGCCGTCCAGGCGCTCGACTCAGCCGGCCGCGTGCTCGGCAGCTCGATGACGGTGCGCACGGGCAGCTATGCGGCGTCGCTGCCGAGCTCCGGGACCGCAGGTTGAGCGCCGTCCTTGGCACACCCGCGTGCGCGCGATCCGGCAGGCCCGCGAGCGCGCCTGTCAGTAGGCCGGTTTGGACTTGTGCTTGGTCGTCGTCGGCGTCGTCGGCGTCGTCGTCGGCGTGCTGCTCGTCGCCGGTTCCGCCGAGGTGGAGCTCGCCGATTTGCCGCCGCACCCGGTCGCCGCGAAGGTGCTCGCGAGCGCGACGACTATCGTTAGGATGGCAGTCAGTGGCTTACTTTTCATGGGCCGGGCTCCAGTTGTCGCTAGCACGCTCGGGAGCCCACCCTAACAGGCGTTCGCGGCGTCAATCGCGGTCGGCCGGGCCGGCATGAGCGTCGAGACGAGGGCAACTCCCGGGGCAGCGAGAGCGGCTCAAGGCGAGGACTCGCGGGGCCCGTCCTCGCCGTGGCTGCTGACCGTCTGCTGCGTCGCGCAGTTCATGGTCATCCTCGACCTGAGCATCGTCAACGTCGCGCTGCCCTCGATCCAGTCGAGCCTGGGCTTCTCCTCACCGGAACTGCAGTGGGTGGTCGACGCCTACGCGATCACGTTCGCGGGCTTCCTGATGTTCGGCGGCCGCGCGGCCGACTACTTCGGACAGCGGCGGACGTTCGTCGCAGCGCTGCTCCTGTTCGCGGCCACCTCGCTGGCCGGCGGCGTCGCACCCGACCAGGGAGTCCTGATCGGCGCGCGCGCTGCCCAAGGCCTGGCCGGCGCGCTGATGGCGGCGTGCTCGCTCGCAATCATCACAGCCTCGTTCCCCGCGGGTCCAAGGCTGAACCGGGCGATCGGCGTGTGGGCCGCGATGAACGGTCTCGGCGGCGCCGCCGGCGTGCTGCTCGGCGGGATCATCGTCGAAGCGCTCAGCTGGCGCTGGATCCTGCTGATCAACCCCCCGATCGCGATAGCTGTCGCGCTGATCGCCCACGCGGTCGTCAGCGAGCGCCGGCGCGCGCGCGAGGCCAGGTTCGATCTCGCCGGAGCGCTGACGCTGACGATCGGCCAGATGGTGCTCGTCTACGGGATCGTCGAAGCCGGCCTCAAAGGCTGGGACACGTTCAACGCGCTCGGGCCGATCGCGCTCGGGCTGGCGCTGCTGGCCGGGTTTGGCGTGATCGAGGCGCGTGTCGCCGCGGCGCCGCTGATCCCGTTCAAGGAGTTGACCCAGACACTCAAGAACGCGAACACGATCGTGCTGCTGTTCAGCGCGGCGCTGTTCCCGATGTGGTTCATCAGCTCCCTCTACCTGCAGCAGGTGCTCGGCCTCTCGCCGCTGCACACCGGGCTGATCTTCCTGCCGATGACGCTGACGATCATGTTCGTCGCCTCGCGCGCCGGCAAACTCGTCGGTCAGTTCGGCGTGCGCCCCGTGCTCGGCGGCGGCCTGCTGATGCTGACCGGCGGCCTGCTGCTGCTCACGCGGATCGCGCCCAGCGGCAGCCCGATCGTCTACGTGATGATCCCCGGGCTGCTCACCGCTGCGGGGATCGCGATGTCGATCGTGCCCTCCACGATCGCCGCCACGCAGGGGGCGAAGGAGGGGCAGGCGGGGCTCGCCTCGGGGCTCGTCAACACCTCGCGCCAGGTGGGCGGCGGCCTCGGCCTGGCGGTCCTGATCACCCTCGCGACGCAGCGCACGACCCATCTGATCGGCTCCGGCGAGCAGGTCGCGCAGGCGCTGACGCACGGCTTCCGGCTCGCGTACCTGATCGGCGCGGGACTCGCCGCCGCCGCGGCGGTGATGACCTTCACGACGCTCCCTGCACCCCAGAACGCCAGGCGCGGCGCGGCGCGGCCCTTCGCGCTTGGGATCGCGACCGTGCTCGCGGCGTTCGTCGCCATCACCGTCGTCTTCGCCGGCTCGCACGGGGCTCCGATCGGGGCGTACACGACCAGCGGCGCATACAGCTTCGTCACCGAGCCCTCGCTGCACCCGCCCGCGATTCGCCGCACGGTGCGGGTGCCCGAAGGAGACCTCGCGCCCGGCTACATCTTCACCGCGAACTTCTACGACCTCAACGAACCGCCGATCGTCGGGCAGAGCGGTCCGCTGATTCTCGACAACCGGCTGCAGCCGGTGTGGTTCGGGCCGGTGCCGGAAAAGGTCGCCGCGGCGAACCTCAGCCTGCAGACCTATGAAGGCAAGCCGGCGCTCGCCTGGTGGCAGGGAGTCGTGACCAATACCGGCGCGACCGAAAGTGGTGAATACGTCGTCGCCAACCAGCACTATCAGACGGTCGCGAGGCTGAAGGCGACCGGCGGCTGGGTGCTCACACTGCACGAGCTGCTGATCCGCGGGGAAGACGCGTGGGTGACCGCGAACAAGAACATTCCGATGAATCTCTCCAGGTACGGCGGCGCATACAACGGCGCGCTGATCGACTCGGCCGTCCAGGAGTACAACATCAAGACCGGCAAGCTGCTGCGCAACTGGGACGCGCTCGACCACATTCCGCTGAGCGACTCGAAGGCGTCGCTGCCGACGAACGGCTTCCCGTGGGATGCCTACCACGTCAACTCGATCGACCTGGAGGGCAATCAGGCATTTCTGGTGTCGATGCGCGACACCTGGGGCGCATACCTGGTGGACATCGACACGGGCAAGATCGAGTGGACGCTTGGCGGCAAGAGCTCCGATTTCACCTTCGGCCCCGGCGCCTCATTCCAGTGGCAGCACGACGTGAAGCTGCAGCCGAACTCGACCATCAGCATGTATGACGATCACTGCTGCCAGCTGACCGGAGGTGGCAGCTATGTCGAACCGACGGGGCCGTCGCGGGGGATCGTGCTCAAGATCGACCAGCAGGCGCGCACGGCGACGCTGCTCGCCGAATACAACCGCGGTCGCGGCTTCAACGCGGCATACATGGGCGATACCCAGCCGTTGCCGGACGGCAACGTGTTCGTGGGCTTCGGATCGGAACCGTATTTCGCGGAGTACAGCCACTCCGGCAAGCTGCTGTTGGAAGGTGAATTCCCGGGTTCCAACCTCAGCTACCGCGCGACGGTCGAGCAGTGGGTCGGCCTGCCGCTGACCGTGCCGATCGGCGCCGCGCTGCGCACCGGCGCCGGGACGACCGTGTACGCGAGCTGGAACGGCGCCACCCAGGTCGCTGCCTGGAGGGTCCTCGCCGGGGCGAGCGGCGGCAGGCTGAGCATCGCCGCGACGCGCCCGCGCTCGGGTTTTGAGACGTCGGTGCCGATCGCGCAGGACTACGCCGAATTCGAGGTACAAGCGCTCGCGGCCAACGGGCGCGTGCTCGGATCCTCGCGGCCGTTCACGCGCTAGCTGCGTCGCCGGCGAACGGCCGCTCGCAGGGCAAGGCCTTGTGCGGATTGCCACATTTTGGACAGGCGTGGCAAGGCTCGCGGCGACGTTCTGGCCGCGCGACCATGTGTACTGGGCCGCCCGCGGCGGACGATGGTTCGCGATGGCGCTCAAGGCCCTATCGGCGCGTGAACTGGCTGACACGCCGACGCTGTTCGCCAGCTTCATGGGCTACGTGGACCGGCGCCACAAGACGTTCGGCCAGCTGCTCGCGATCTATCTCGACCGCAGCAGAGCGCTGGCGACGGGCGAGGACAGCGATGACAACCTACGCGTCGAGCGCTTCATCGAGGACATGGCCGGCGAGCGCTGGCATGCCGACCTGGTCATGCGTATCGGCGTGTTCGGCGACACGCCGCTCGTGATCGACGGAATCCACCGCGGCATCGCATATCTCGCCTGCATCGAGAAAGGGATCGCCGCCGAGCGGCTCCCGGCCCTGCAGCTCAGCGTCTGAAGATCGAGCGCCGCCAAGCCGCGCCGGGGCCGGGCCGGCGATCGGCGTGGCGAATCAGGCGATCGCGTTCAGCTCGGCCAGATCTTGCTCGGAGAGGGCCAGCGCGGCTCCGGCCACATTCTCGTGCAGGTGCGCGACGGAGGAGGTCCCGGGAATCAGCAGGATGTTCGCGGCGCGCTGCAGCAGCCAGGCCAGCGCGACGGCCATCGGCGGGGCGCCGAGACCGGCGGCGACCGATGTCAGCGAGTCAGACTGCAGCGGCGTGAAGCCGCCCAACGGGAAGTACGGCACGTAGGCGATGCCCTCTGCGGCGAGGGAGTCGATCAAAGCATCGTCGCGTCGGTTGGCGATGTTGTAGAAGTTCTGCACGCACACGACCGGCGCGATCGATCGCGCCTCGGTGATCTGCTCGGCGGAGACCGTACTGACGCCGAGATGCCTGATCAGCCCCTGCTGCTGCAGCTGCGCGAGCGCTTCAAACGGCTCCGCGAGCGAGCCCGCCTCGGGGCCGTCGAAGCCGCCGAGGCGCAGGTTGACGACATCGAGGACGTCGACGCCGAGCCTGCTCAGATTGTCGTGCACGGCCTGGCGCAGCTGCTCGGGAGAGCGCGCGTGGGGCCAGCCGCCCTGGGCGTCGCGCGTCGCGCCGACCTTGGTCACGATGCGCAGCCCGTCGGGGTAGGGGTGCAGGGCCTCCCTGATGATCTGGTTCGTGATGTGCGGCCCGTAGTAGTCGCTCGTGTCGATGTGCGTGATGCCGACGCTCACCGCCTCGCGCAGCACCGCGACCGCGGCGTCACGATCCCTTGGCGGGCCGAACACGCCGGGGCCGGCGAGCTGCATGGCGCCATATCCCATGCGGGTGACCGTCAGATCGTCGGCCATCGTGAACGTCCCGCCCGGCAGTGCCGCCATCAGAGGCCTCTCTTCGTTGTCCGCTGTCGCGCGTGGTGCGCCTGTTGGTCGCTGTACCCAAACCTACTAAGGGACGGTGCGCTCGCCCGTCGGGAGCGGGAGTATCGTTGCCCTTCAGCATGAGCGCATCGGCGAGATTGGGGGGCGGCGTCCTCGTCTGCCTGCTCGCGATCGGAAGCGGCTACGCGACGACCGCTTCAGCCGCGTCGAAGCTGCCGTGCGAACTCGTGCCCGCCCCGGCCATCGCCGGTGCCCTGCGGCTGACTCAGATCGTGGAGCACGAGATCGCGCCGGTGCCCTTTGAACCGGGAGGACGGCTGAGTGAATGCCGCATCGTCGCGTGGAACGGAAGCAGATCCGAGGCGAAGATCCCGAACGGCGCAAGGGCCGACCTGACGATCGAGACAGCGGAAGAAAACGCCGAGAGCCCGCTCGCCGCGGAGTGGGCGAAGAGCGGCGCGTCGAATGCGCAGGAACTACGCGAAGCGGCTTTCAAGGAAATGGTCGCGGGAGCGGAAGGCTACGTGATGATCCGCCACGTCGGGGCCGAACTGTGGGACCGCGAACGAGCGGTCGGCCCGGGGTTCGACCTGTCCGGCTTCGATGAAATCGAGGAACACGGCAAGGAAGCACACGGCAAGCGCGAGATCTATGTGACCTGGCGCGCGGCGGAACGGCCTGGACGATCCATCTCGCTGAACATCGTGATCGACGAACGCGAGCATGCCTTTCCCGAGCTAAACAAGATCGCCGAGAGCGCGCTTCCGGCGTTCGCCCTTGCACCCGGCGAATTCGGGACTCCCGGCCCGCCGGCACCCGAAGCACACGAACACCGCGGCCAGCGATACAAGCAGTGCCCCGGCGCGGTGGTAGTCGACGCGAACGGCCAGCACCTCGAACATTTCGAAGTGCTCGGGACCTCGTGCGCCACGGCCGCAGCGGTCATGCGCGAGGTCGCTCGCAGCGGCCACCCTCCCGCGGGCTGGCAGCTGAGCGAGCCCGCGATGAACACCGAGGCCGGCCGCAACGGGCGCGCTCGCTTCGTCTGTTACGACACGACCGCAGAGAACTGAACTGACGCGTCGCCGGTGCGTGGCGCTGCGGTGGACTCCCGCGCGGGCGCGCGCCGGCCGTCGCTACGACTCGACCGGATCGATCGCACCCGGCTCGTGCGTGTTGACGGTCTCGCCGATCGCATTGCTGCCCCGTTGCAACGCGACGCGCGCGAGCCGGCCCTCGAGCAGCGCGCCGATCGACTTGACGTCACCTTCGGTGCTGGTCAGTTCCTGCTCGCTGACACCCCACGCGTAGAGGTTGCGGACCGCTGCCGCGTTCTCGCCGCCCTCGTGGAAATCGTAGGTCTCGGGACATGCCTTCGCGCCGTCCGCGGCGCCGCCGACAACGACGCAGAGCGGCCGGATCGACAAGCGGTCGTCAGCGATCTGGACTTCGATGATGCGCAGCGTGTACTCGCCGGGATCGAGCAGCACGACCGGTTGCTCGGCGAATCGCTCCAGCTCGTCGTTGTCCACGGCCGACCCCTCCCTTGTACGCGCTTGACCACCCGACGCTGCGCGTCAACAGCCTACCCGCGCCCACGCCTCGCGCGCAGTCCGCGCGACGCCGCAACGACATCGCCGATCATCGCCAGGCCTATAGACTTGCCCGCGTGAGTCTCGAGTTCGTGGTCGCTCAGTTCGACGGAGAGGGTGCTGCGGTCAAAAGGTACGCGGACGCCAAGGAGCGCTCGAGCGATGATGCCCGGTGGACGCGCGAGGTCGGCTTCGTCGAACATCACCACAACGGTCGCCTGGTTCTGCGCGGGACATTCGCGGGCCACTATCTCGACGTCGACGAGAGCGACCATGTCTCGGAGAAGGGGGCCGGCGCGGGAGCTGTCGCCGGCGGCCTCGCGGGTGCCCTCCTGGGGCCTGCCGGTATCGCGCTCGGGATCGCGGTCGGCGGGGTCGCAGGGTCGCAGCTCGGCAGCCCGAGCGACACCGAGGCCGAGCCCGCGGCGCTCGCCGATCAGCTGCGTGCGACGATCCCAAGGTCCTCATCGGCAATCGTGCTGATCGCTGCGCCGGACGACGTCGAGGCGATGCTCGCGGCGCTCGGCGAGGATGCGCGCGTCGTGCGCAACACGCTCAGCGCAGATCAGGCGGCCGAGCTCGAGGCGTCGCTGAGGACAGCGCCGCCCCCATCGCCCGGGCCCTAGCCGGTCGGCTAGCATGCTGCGCATGCCGCCCGTCGCCCACTACCGCGCCGGCACCGGATCTCCGATGCTGCTGATCCACGGCTTCTCGGCCGCGTGGGGAATCTGGAAGCCTCTGCTTCCCGCCCTCACGCAGCATCACGACGTGCTCGCCGCGACGTTGCTCGGGCACTCCGGTGGCCCAGAGTATCTCTCCGGTGTGCCCGCGACTCCCGATGCGATGGTCGCTGCACTCGAACGCGATATGGACTCGGCCGGGTTCGAGCGGGCGCACCTGGTCGGCAACTCACTCGGCGGCTGGCTCGCCCTCGAGCTCGCAGCGCGCGGCCGCGCGCTCTCGACGACCGCGCTGGCGCCGGCGGGCGGGTGGCACCACGGAGGGCCCGAGACGAAGCGGCTGGCACGGCTGTTTCGGCAGAACTACCGCCTGCTCAAACTACTCGGCGCCAACGGCGCGCAGCTGATGCGGCGACCGCGCTTCCGCGCAATCGCGCTTCGCGACGTGGCGATGCGACCGGCACAGGTGCCCGCGACCCTCGCGGTCGAGATGGCTGAAGCCTCGGTTGACTGCGCGATCTACCTGGCGCTGCTCGAGCAGCTGACGCTGACCGGGTTCGGCGAGCTGCCGGCGATCGCCTCGCCGGTACAGATCGCATGGGGCACCGAGGACCGGGTTCTGCCCTGGCCCGGCTATGCCGAGCGCTTCAGGCAGCTGATACCTGAGGCTCACTGGGTTGAGCTCGCGGGCCTCGGACACTGCCCGATGCTCGACGACGCGCCGCTCACAACGGACACGATCCTCGAGCTGACCCACCGCGTCGACGCGGCCGCGGGCGCGCCGACGGCGGAAGCGATCGGCGCACAGGCTCCCTAGCAGTACTGCAGCAGGCGACCCGCGAGGAGGCCCCGGCCGCCCGGGCTCAGGCGGTGGCGAAGGCGTAGTCGTCGAGGTCGAAATGCCCGCTGCGCCAGGCGGCCTCGAGGGTGAGGCTCGGCCGGAACGGCACATCGCCGTGCTTGTCGAAGTAGTAGCTGTTGGCGCTCGCACATGAGCCCTGGAAGAAGATCTGGTTGTCGCGGCGTGCGAGCACCGACTCGAAGTAGCGCCGGTTCGCCGCGGGCGTTATCTCGATCCGTGTCGCGCCCGCGCGTCGCGCGCGATGAAGACAGCGGGTGACGTGGCGCATCTGCGTCTCGATCAAGCCGAAATACGACTGGCCGTTGAACCCGTACGGGCCGAGGATCGAGAACCAGTTGGGGAAGCCGGGCACGCTGACCCCCTCATACGCCTGCAGCCGGTTGGCGTCCCACCAGTCATCGAGGCTGATGCCGCCGACGCCGCGCAGCTCAAACGGCGGCATGTTGCCTGCCTCGAACACCTTGAAGCCGGTGGCACAGACGAGGACGTCGAGCGGGTGCTCGACCCCCTCGGCGGTACGCACGCCGGTCGGCGTGATCGCCTCGATGGGAGCCGTCTCGAGCGACACGTTCGGCCGGTTGAACGCGGGGATGTACTCGTTGGAGAAGCTCGGGCGCTTGCAGCCGAGGCCGTACCGCGGCGTCAGCTTGTCGCGCACGTCGGGGTCCGCGACGTCGCGCAGCAGCTTGTGCGCGGCGCCTTCGCCGCGGGCGCGCAGGCTGGGGAAGGTGCCGGCGAAGTGCGCCGCGAGCACGAACGTCAACTCGACGAACGCCTGGCTCGCCCAGCGCGTGAGGAGCTTTGCGCCGGGTACCCAGCGCAGCATCGCCCGCATGCGGCGGCTGAGAGGCCTGTCCGGCTTGGGCAGGCACCAGATCGGGGTGCGCTGGAAGACCGTCAGCCGCTCGACTTCGGGAGCGACCGCGGGAATCACCTGGATCGCGGAGGCGCCTGTGCCGATCACGCCGACCCGCCGGCCGCGGAGGTCGATCGCATGATCCCAGCGTGCGGTGTGGAGCGTGGGCCCGGCGAACGTATCGATGCCGGGGATGTCGGGCAGCTGCGGCTGGCTGAAGACCCCCGTGGCGCCGATCACGAAACGCGCGCTGATCTGCCGCCCGTCGGCGGTGTCGATGCGCCATACGCTCGCCTGCTCGTCGAAGCTGGCAGCGACGACCTTCGTGTTCGGGCGGATGCGGTCGCGCACGCGGTACTTGTCGACGCAGTGCTCGGCGTAGGCCTTGAGCTCGTTTCCCGGCGCGTACACGCGCGACCAGTCGCTGCGCTTCTCAAACGAGAACTGATAGCTGAATGAGGGAATGTCGACCGCGATGCCCGGATAGGTGTTCCAGTGCCAGGCGCCGCCGACGCCGTCGCCCTCCTCGAGCACGACGAAGTCCGCGAAGCCCGCCTGGTCGAGCTTGATCGCGGCTCCGATCCCCGAGAAGCCCGCGCCGATGACCGCGACCTCGTGATCCACCGTGCCGTTCGAGCTGGCCACGGGGCCAATGATATTGCCGGCGTGCCCACGATCGCAGTCAGCGCCTGAACAGCTCGTAGCCGACCTTCCTGAGCTGCACCTCCTCGCTTCCCTCCGTGATCCGGTAGCGCCGGTGGTGGCGGTAGATGTGCTCGAAGGGCATGTGGCGCGTGTAGCCCATGCCGCCGCAGGTCTGCATCGCCCGGTCGGCCGCCTCGCAGGCGAGCCGGTTCGCGCGGTAGTTCGCCATCGCGACGAGGTGCGTGACCTCCATGTGGTGGCGGCGGTCGAGCTCGGCGGCGGTCCTGCGCACGAGACCGCGCACGAGCTCGCATTCGGTCCACAGCTCTGCGAGCGGGAACTGGATGCCCTGGTTCTTCCACAGGGGCTTGCCCCAGACGGTCCGCTCGCGAGCCCAGGCGACGGCCTCATCGATGCAGAATGCGGCGGCGCCGAGGCTCGATGCGGCCTGGCGTATGCGGTTCTCATGCACGAAGCGCTGGGCGAGCGCGAGCCCGCCGCCGAGCTCGCCCATGATCGCGTCCGCTCCGACGCGCACCTCGCTGAGCGTGACCTCGGCGTGATCGGTCGGCATGTTGAGCGTCCACCAGTAGAAGTCGACGCTCAGGCCCGGGGCGTCGCGTGGCACGACAAAGGCGGTGATGCCCCTCGCCTCGCCGGGCGCGCCCGAGGTGCGCGCGAACACGAGATCGTGGGTGGCGCGATGCATGCCCGAGTTGAAGCGCTTGACGCCGTCTATCACCCACTCGTCGCCGTCCGGGCGCGCGGTGCTCTGCATGAACGTCGCATCCGAGCCGTGATTCGGCTCGGTCAGCCCGAAAGCCAGGCTCGCCTGCCGGCGCAGCCCGCCCGTGACGAACAGCTCCTGCTGTGCAGGCGTACCGAACTCGTGGGCGAGGAGGACCGTGGGGAAGTTGCCGATCATCGATATCTCGCTCTGCGGATCGTTGTGAAGACCGATGCCGAGGCGGTTCAGGTGCTCACGCACGACCGCCAGCGCGAAGTTCGATCCGCCCCTCCCGCCGAGCTCCTCAGGCAGGCCGAAGCGCCACAGGCCGGCGCGGTCGGCGCGGTCGACCATCTCGCCCAGAAGCGCCTCCCAGTCGGCGCTCGGGATGCCGCCGGCGTCGAAGTCGGTGCGCGCGTACTCACGACGATGGTCGAAGAAGCGCGCGTTCTCGCCCTCCTGTTCCAGGGGCCGGATCTCGGCGGCGATGAACGCGTCGATCTCCTCGATCAGGGTCTGCAGCTCGCCCGGCAGGTCCTCTGTCATTCCTCCTCCTCACTCGATCTGCTGTCTCTGCAGGTGGCCGGGGTTGGCAACCTGCAGCTTCGCGCGGACGATCGCGCGCAGGGCCGAGAACAGCTCCTGCTCGCTCCCGTCGAGCTCTCCCTTCGCTACCGCGGCGGCGAGCGCGCTCTCGTCGGCGTAGCCGAGCCGTGCGAGCGCGGCCGCGTGGACCCCGTCGTGCTCGCGTGCCAGTTCGAGCTCGCGGGCGACGATGCCGAGCGCCCTCAGTGTCACACGAGCCTGGAACGCGGCGCGGCCGTCGAGCTGAGGCAGCACATCGTCGCCGAGTGCGCCGCGGGCGGCCTCGAGGAGCTCGTGCGCCGTCGGGCGGTCGTGAAGGCGCGGCGCGGGCGCGGGCGCCTGAAGCGCGGCGGCGCTGATCGCACGCTCGGCCTCGCCCGTCGGGCTCGGATCGAGCATCTCGAGCAGGTCCCACTCGACCTCGCAGGCTCTCCTTCCGATCACAGCGTGCTCGACCGAGCGCGCGGCACCGGAGAGGTGCACGAAGGCCTGCATGACGCAGATCACACCCCAGCGCAGCGTTCCCGCCAGCTCCCACCACCACAGCGCGCCGGGATCGACCGCGACGCCCGAGTGCCGCCGGTAGGCCTCGAGCAGATCCTCCCGGCTGCCAAGGCCGGCCGCTGCACGATCGGGCCGCGAGAAACGCCACGCCGGAACGCACAGCCAGCCGAGGTCCTCGACCGGATCGCCGCTGTGCGCGAGCTCCCAATCGAGGACGCCGGTCACGCCGTCGGGTCCGATCATCAGGTTGCCGATCCGGTAGTCGCCGTGCACGAGCGTCCGCCGCGCCGGCGGCGGACAGCCCGCCGCGAGCACGCGGAAGGCAAGCTCGAACGTGGGATGGGGCTCGCCGAAGCTGTCATAAAGCCCGCGGATCGCCGCGAGCGGATCCTCGACCGGAGCCGCGAGCGCAGGGTCGGGGGCGATGCTGTGCACCGCCGCGAGCGCTGCTGCGATGGTGTCGATCAGGCGGGTCGCACCGGCGACGCCCTCGCCGGCGAGGATCCGGCTCGGATCGGTTGTCCCGGGGATCGACTCGACGATCGTCCAGCTCGGCCCGAGCACGGCGTCGGCGTCTCCATGCGCGACGACACGCGGCACCGGCACTCCGGCGCTGGCAGCCGCGAGCAGCAGCGCGGCCTGGTCGGGGGGGGCGGCCGAGTCGCCGCGGTGGCGTTCGATCTGCACGACCAGCCCCCCGTGAGAGGAGGTGGCGAACGCGAACGTCTCTCGCGACGCGCCGCTGCTGAGCCGCCGCACCGGCTCAGACAGCGGCTCCTGCAGCACATCCGCGAGCGCCGCTTCGAGGTCGGATGGGCTGCTCATCGGAGGGCGCGGGCACGCCGGTGCCGGGTCATCTGGCGCGATCCACCTGCGCCGCGCTCAGCGCCCGCTCTGACAACCAGTCGGTGCACGCCGTCGCCGCCTGTCGCAGGTACGGGCGCTGGTCCGGGCCGATGTAATAGTGGTTGGCGCCGGCGATCGTGAGCGCCGACTTGTCTTCGCTCGCGAGGCTCTCGTACAGCGCGCTGGTGTAGCCGGGCATACAGACGTTGTCGGCGCTGTTGTCGAGGACGAGCGCAGGGACCGCTATGTCAGCGCCGGCACGCACGCCGTCGGCGTTGGCGTCATCGATGCTCCACTGCGAGAGCCAGCTGCGCAGCGTGCAGAAGCGCGCGAGCCCGACGGGGCCGTCGTTGACGACGCGCGGATCGCCGAGGTAGGAGACGCCCGGCTGGCGGTCGTTGGGGTCGATCGTCGGATCGAGCACTCTCGGGTCGGCGAGCGTGCCGTGGACGACGAACGCCCACTCGTCGTGCGGGCGCCCAGCGGCACGCAACGCGGCCAGGCGCTCCTTGACGTCCGCGGTGATCCGGCGCACCCGCGCGGCCTGCGCGGCGCCGTAGCGATCGAGGAAGTCGAGGGTATAGGGCGGCTGATTGGGATTGGCCGCGTCGTAGAGATCGAGCTCGGCGTCGCGAACGGCGGGGTCTGACTCGTCGAGAATTGACGGGTCGATGCAATCGCAGAGCACCTGGTGGCGGCTCGGGTGGGCCGCCAGCAGGAGCAGCGCGTCGCCCGCGATCAGCTCCTCGGCGGTGAGGTCAGGCGGGTCGCCGGCGGGCGTCGCGGCGATCGTCGCGGCGGTGGCCTGCTGCTGATAGAACAGCGCCAGCGCGCCGCCGCCGCTCCAGCCGCCGAGGACGATCCGCTCGTAGCCAAGCCGCTCACGCGCGTGGCGGATGACCGCGGCGAGGTCGAGCACGACCTTCTCCATGATCAGGGCAGAGTCGTTGCCGCGATAGCGGCTGTTGGCGTAGATCACGTGGTTGCCCGACCTGGCGAGCTCGGTGACCATCGGCAGGTAGGCGCCGCCGCCGACCGGATGGCTGAAGATCACGACCGTGTCGGCGGGCAGGCCGACCGGGAGCAGCTGATAGCACTCGAGGAACACCATCCCCTCGACGCCGCCGTAGGTGTCCTTGAAGGCCGCCCGCTCCGCGTAGCCGACTCCGTAGGCGCGGCGCTCGATCTCATAGCGACCCACGGACGCGACAGTACCTCAAAGTACGGGCCAGCGCTCGAGCTGGGCCCCACCGCGCTGCACGGACCCGCTAGGGGCGCAGCATGATCTCCAGGAAGCGCTCGTGTGCACGCGCGTCACGAGGGCCGGGCGAGCGCTCGGCGAGGTGGATGAAGCCGATGCCCGCCGCGAACGCCGCGCGCGCCCGGACCCCGGCCTCGGGGGAGGGAAAGCCGGCGTCCAGGAACGCCCGGCGGACCTCTCTGAAGACCGACTCATCCGAAGCGCGGACCTGGGCGGCGACGCTCGGATCCCAGCGCGCCCACTCGCGCACTGCGCGCTCGAGCATCCACTGGCGCGGGCTCGTGAGATAGCGCATCATCGCCGTCAGCCGCTCGCGGGGCGGCCGGCCGCGCAGCTCCTCGAGCGAGGAGCGGCTCTCCTGCTGGGCCTCCGCCCATGCGCGCGCGAGCGCGTCGAGGTAGGAGCGCACGTCGTCGAAATGCCAGTAGAAGCTGCCCTTGGTCACCCCGAGCCGGCCGCACAGACGATCGATCTTGACGCCCTTCAACCCCTCCTCGGCGATCACGGCAAAGCCGGCTTGGATCCAGTCATCGACGTTCAGGCGGGCACCCGCGCGCTGCGTGGCGTGAGCAGAGGAGACGGTCATCGGGGCGCGATCGCGTCTCAGACGCGGGCGGCGGCCCCCGCGCGCAGCTGAGCGGTGGTGGGAACCGGTGTCAACGACCATTCATACAGTTTTCGTCGCTCCTCGAGCCACGGTGGCAGGCGCAAATCGTCGCCCATGTGCTCCATGTCGGGCTCGTCCACCGCGAAGCCCGGGCCGCCGTGCTCGGCGATCTCGAACAGGACCCCGCCGGGCTCGGTGAAGTAGGTGGAGCGGAAGAAGTGCCGGTCGATGATTCCGGTCGCGTCGGGGCAGTGCGGGGAGACGAGATCGCTCCAGGCGTCCATGTCCTGCGGCTGACAGCCCCAGGCGACGTGCTGCACGACCCCGCCGCCGAATCGCCGCTTCTGCTCGGGCGCCGGGTCGATCTGGTACCAGCCGCCCCTGATCTCCCCGCGCGCCTCCCAGCGACCCTCCGCGACAGCGTCCATCCCGAGCACGTCGCTCACGAACGCGGCGCTGCCGGCGCGATCGCGCGCGTAGCCCTGAACGCCGTCGAGGCCCTGCAGCGCATACTCACCCGGCACCTCCGGCGACTCGCCCGTCAGCGGCGCGTCGCTCGTCTCGACCAGGGCGAGGCGATGCCCGAGGCCCTCGTGATCGCGGAACTCGAGCACATCCTCGCCGCGCTGCGCGTCGATGCCCTCGCCGGCCAGGCGGCGCTCCCAGAAATCCAGCGCGCCCTCCTCGCCGAGGCGCCAGACGAGGGTGTGGATGTTCCCCGCCCCGGCGCGACCGTGCGGGCGCCCGCGGTACTCGAAGAAGCTGATGTTGTTGCCGTAGGAGGCCTGCTCGTCGCCGTAGAAGATGTGGTAGGTCGTCTGGTCGGCCTGGTTGATCGTCTTCTTGACGATCCGCAGCCCGAGCACGCGGACGTAGAAGTCGGCGTTGCTGGGAGCGTCCGCGGTGACGCATGTGACGTGGTGGATACCCTCGAGTCTCATGTTCGCGCTGGCTCTCCGATCGGCGCGGCTTGGGGAACCTGCGACATACTAAGAGGTATGGGCGCAGGGCGCCAGAGGATGGAGTCCTGCAGCGCCGGCAGGGGAGCGGGTGAGCGCTTCGGCGAGATCGCCCTCCTGCGCGCCACGACATCGGCCTCGAGGTCCTCCGCGCGGGCGAGCCGCGAACCTAGCCCGGAACCGCCGCGTCGTCGAGCAGCTGGCGCGCGATCGTCGCCTGGTCGAAGTAGACGCGCTCGCAGACGATGCGATCGCCGCCGGGCTCAAACAGGAACAGCGCGCACATGCGGCAGCGGAACGAGCGGCCGGTCGGCGCGATGCCTTTGAGCTCGCCGAGATGTGTGCCGAGCAGATCGAACTCGGCGATGACCGAGTCCTCGGCACGGTGCAGCAAGACGTTCTCGTTGCGCTGGTCGGGAAACGCCGCACGCGAGCTCTCGTAGTAACCGGCGACCTCGTCTGCGCCATCGAAGACCTCGCCGGTCGCGATGAGTTCATAGCGCGGATGGTCGAAGGTCGCGAGCGTTGCATCGAAGCGCAGCTCGTTCTCGGACCGCATGTGCTCACGCACGATCGTCAGACGCCGCTCATCCAGCTCGCCCGCCTGCTCCGTCGTCATCGTCCCCGCTCCTTTGCGTCGTCGGCGACGTCCGAGACGCGCGCACGCGCTCAGACGAGGGCGACTGATCCTACCCGCGCGCAGCGCCGGCTCGCGTGTTCCCGGCTGAGGAGTCAGTCCTCGGGGAGGGCGGCGAAGTCGCGTTTCACCTTGCGATACCACCCCATTCCCGAGATCGGCCTCTTCCACCTGCCCTTCATCGCCGCGAGGGCGCCCTCGTGGCTCTCATCACCGCCCGCGACCATCTCGTTGAGATGCTTGTCCTGTGCCTTTATCACCTCATCGGCCGTGTCGCCACGGAGAGGAACGTCACATGGTCCACCGAGCTCGCTGCAGGTCATGGTCTTCATCCGGAGATGCTCCTCCTGTTTTGGTCACCAGAGCGCGCCGGGACAGTCTAGGCGCAGCTCGGGCCTGCGCTGCGCGCATCGGGTTGAGCGCCCTCGCGCTCCTCTAAGGTCAGCACGTGGCGAGCGCCGAGGACACAGCCAGTCCGCGCGGGCCCTTTCCGGGTTACGGGACGCAATACATGGCTGCGCTGCGCGACTGGCTCGCCTGCGCAGTCGCCGGAGCCGACACCGCGACGGCCCGCGCGGCCGCGCAGCTGGGGAGCAGCCTCGACGACAGGCTGATCGCAGCCGGGACCGCCGGCCATGTTCTCGACTTCGACGACACCTACGCTCCCGGCCTGTCGCACATCAGCGCGGCGATCGGCCCGGTGGTGCTTGTCCTCGGCGCCGAGGTCGACGCGACGCTGGCCGACGGGTTGGCGGCATTCGGGCGAGCATTTGAGGCATCGGCGGCGTTCAGCCGCGCCAACCACCCAGCGCTGCGCGCGCGCGGCTGGCATCCCACATCGGTGTGCGGAACCGTCGGCGCCGCGATCGCCGCGGCGGCGCTGCTGCAGCTCAGCGACGAGCAGGAGCAGCATGCGATCCGCCTCGCGCTGCTGAGGGCCGCGGGTCTCGGAGCGGCGTTCGGATCGGGCGGCAAGGCGCTGCAGGTCGGGTTCGCCGCCGCGGCCGGCGCGGGCGCGGCGCGGCTGGCACGCGCGGGCGCGCGCGCGGGCGCGGCGATCGTCGATGGGACCTTCGGCTTCCCGGACGCGTACGGCGGGCGCGTCGTGCTCCGCGGCGACGGTCCGGCGATCCGGGAGAACTGGATCAAGGCCTACCCGTGCTGCCTGCAGACGCACGGGGCGATCGAGACGGGGGTCGCGGCCGCCGCGCAGGACGCGAGCCTGCGCGGCGCGGAGGTGCGGGTGCATCCAGTGTCACTGCAGGCCGCGGCCGTATCCGATCCCGCCGACGGCCTCGAGGCGAAGTTCTCGATCCCCTACCTGACCGCGTACGCCTTCGTTCATGGGGCTCCGAGCCGGACGAGCTTCGACCGGGTCGACGAGCAGGCGCGCTTGCTCGCCGAGTCGGTGGCCGTCGTCGCTGATCAGGCTCTGCTCGAGTCCGAGGCAGCGCTGACGACGAGCGACGGCGCGCAGTTCCGCGTCAGCGCGGCGCTCGGCTCACCGGCCCGCCCGATGACCGCGGCGCAACTCGACGCCAAGGTCGCCTCGCTCGCGGGGGAGGATCTCGCCGGCGCCTTCAGCGACCCGAGAAGCAAGCTGAGGGATCTCCCATCGGTCAGCGGGGTCGTGCGGGCGGGCGCGCGCACATGACGGACGGATGCGAGGCCGTCACCGTGGCTGCTAGCCAGTCGCTTTGACCTCGAACGCTTCTGCGCCGGCGAGGGTGAGGGAGCTGGTCAGCGACGTCTCTTTTTCGAGCAGTGTCAGCGTGTCTTCCAGGCCGGCTTCGAAGCGCGCCGGACTCTGCAGCCCGAGCGGCCCGGAGAACTTCAGCTTGAAGCTCGAGGTCATCTTGTCCGCTTTGGTCAGCGTCGCGATCACGCTGCCCGTGATCGCCAGCGGGACTTTGTCGCATTCCGGCTGCAGCAGCGGCGTGGACGGTGACGGCTCGTTCAGCGCCAGCCCGACCGAGGGCGATGCGCCCGCTTCGATGATGCCGAGCTGCGCGGCGACCGGGCCGATCTTGAATTCCCCTTCGCCGGCGCCGGGCGTGTTGCATTTCCCGCCGAACAGCCCCATGCCGGCGTGGCATCCGGCCATCGTCAGGGACAGCGATGCAACATCGGGACTTTCGAATTCGCCGGCGATCGCGGTCGCGCCGCATTCGATGGAGACGAAGTCGATCCTTTCCTTGCGCACCGTGCCGACGCTTTCGAACACGGCTGCTGGGGCGCTGCCGCTGAGCTTGATCGTGTGTGCGGCGGCTGGCTGCCATTCGTAGTGTCCGCTGTCTTCGCCGCCGCTGAGCGTCGTGCAGGCCGAGCTTGCGTACCGGCTGGTTGGCGCGCCCGCCTGCTTGAGGCACCGCCCTGCTTCAGGCAGCTGCTTGGTGGTGAAGGTCTGAGCGGCACCGTCGCTCGTGCCGAGTGCGTTGGTTGCGACGGCGCGATAGTAGTACGTGCTCGACGGCTGCAATCCGGCGAGGGTCGCTGAGACGGCCACCGCGGCGGAGCCGGAGCCGGGTGAGGGCGAGCAGGGCGCCGTCGATCCGTAGCCGGGGCTGGTGCCGTATTCGAACAGGCAGCTGCTGACCGTTTCATCGTCCGGATTGACGCTCGCTGTCAGCGTCGCGCTCGAGCGCATGACCGCCTCCGCACCGCCGGTGAGGACGGTCGGGCCGCTCTGGTAGATGTAGTGATCGGTCGGGCTCGGAGTGCTGACCCCTTCGGGCGTGACGATGGTCACTTCCACCGAGCCGCTGCCCGGTGGCGCAACCGCCGCGATCTGGTCGGCCGACAGGACCTGAAATTCGCTGGCCGGCGTGCCGCCGAAGTCGACCGCGCTCGCGCCGGTGAAGCCCGTCCCGTGGATCAACACCGATGTCCCGCCTGCGGCCGGCCCGACGTTCGGCTGCAAGCCCGTTACGACCGGCCCGGCTGACGGCGCGAGCCCGACCAGGTCGGCATCGCCGGCGGCCATCGCGTCAAGCGGCCCGCTGAGGTAGGGACCGCTCGGACACGCCGCTTCAGCGTAGGACGGACAGACGCCGACGGGGCTTTCGCTGTTCGCGGTCGCGTCGTCGCCGAGGACGCCGTATGCCCCCGAACCCCAGGCGACGAACTGTCCGTCTCCGAGCTGGGCGAGCGTGTTGCCGGCTGCCACACCCGATGCGATCGCGCTCACTTCCTGGAGCCCGCGGACACTGACCGGCTCCCTGCTGCAGGGGAATTTGAGGGTGATTTCTTCAAGCTTGACCGTACAGGTGGACGGCCCACCGGGCGTGCCCGCGCCGAGCTGCCCATCGTCATTGTTGCCCCAGGAGGCGACGGTGCCGCTGCTCAGAAGCGCGAAGCCGTCGCCCGAGGCGCCCGCGATCGTCCGGACGTTGGTGAGGTGCTTCTTGCACGAGCCGATCGCGCAGACCGCGGTCGGAGTCGGGATGAATTCGGCCTTGCTGCCAAGCCCGAGTTCACCCAGGAGGTTTTCGCCCCAGCTCATCGCGGTGCCGTTCGCGAGCACCGCGAAGCCGTCGCTCCAGCCGGCCGCGATCGAGGAGACCGAGCCCAACCCCGCGACGGGGACCGGGACCCGGCTGCACTGAAGTTGGGCTTCATCGCAGGTTTCGGGTCCACTGCCCGTGCCGAGGCCGAGCTGCCCGTCGGAGTTCCCGCCCCACGAGACGACCGTCCCGTCGTGCAACAGCGCGAGACTGAACGTCGCGCCGGCCGCGACCGCGACCACTTCTTTGAGGTAGTTCTGTGGCTGGCAGGGCGATTCGAGCGTCGTGCAGACCGGCAGCGGCAGCGCGCTGCGTTCGCTGCTGCCGCCGATTGCGCCATAGAGGTTTCCGCCCCAGGCCATGACCGTGCCGTTACGCAGCAGGGCGAGGCTCTGCAGCCCGCCGGCCGCGACCTGGGTGGCTTCTTCCAGATAGGGCCCGTTGGGGCATTCGCTGACACCGCTGGCGCAGACGCCGACCGGGAAGGACTCGATTTGGTAGGTGCCGTTTCCGACCGTGCCGTAGGAGTTTCTGCCCCAGGCCATCACGCGCCCGCCCCGCAGCACCGCGAGGCTCTGGGTCAGACCGGTCGACAGCGACACGGCCTCCGGGAGGCTCGCGACTTCGCCGGGCACGTCGCTCTGTTCGGTGCCGCCGTTGCCCAGCATCCCGCGATTGCGTCCCCAGGCAAGCACCGGCCCGGGCCGGTTGTAGCTGAAGCGGTCGCCCGATCCCGGGAGGCTGGTCCCGGCGGGCGAGCGAACGGCCACATCGGCCTCGCCTGCGCCACTCGGGCTCACGGCGCTGATCGACGTTTCGGAGTTGACCGTGAAGCTGGCCGCTTCGCGCGTGCCGAACATGACCGATTCGGCGCCGACGAAGTTAGTGCCTTCGATGGTCACCGAGGTGTCGCCGCCGTCGGCGCCCGTCGCGGGGCTGACGGACGTGACGCTGGGGACGCCCGTGGTGAACACCTCGTCGGCGCCATAGCTGGTGCCGGCGCTGCTGCTTGCCACGAGCCGGTAGTGGTAGACGTGTTCGGATTCGAGGCCGGTGATGCTCTGGCTTACCCGCCGGCCGGTGGTGCCGATCGGTTCGTCCGGTACCGGCACGCTCGTGCCGTAGGAGGAGGTTGGTCCGTATTCGAAGTGGTATGCCGTTTCGAGACCGTTGGGCACGACGGTTCCGTTCAGCGTCGCGGCGCCGGTCGTGACGGCGCTCGGCGCACCGCTGGTCGCGGTCGGCGCGCCGCTGCCGGTCAGCTGCAGGGGCCCGTCGGGCGTGCCGTTGCCGGTCGGTCCGTCGAAGCCCACGCCCGCGTGGCAGTAATAGCCGTCTTCGTGGGGCGGCGTGCACTGGCCATTGATGCCCTTGGTGATGTCGAACAGGGCGCCGGGGTCCTCATAGAACGCCTCGCCGCCCGGCAGCGAGCGGGAGAAGGCGGGCGCGTGCGCCTCGATCGCGGCAACGAGCGGCGTGGACGCGCTCGTGCCGCAGACGTTCGCCCAGCCGTGGACGTTGTAGACCGAGAGGGGGCTTTCGCAGCCGCCGACCGCGGCGACGTCCGTGGTCATGCGCCCGGAGCAGCCCGCGTCGGTCTGCCATTCGGGCTTGGCGAATTTGCTGCAGCCGCTGCCGCCGTCGGGCCAGGCTTCCTCGCTCCAGCCACGGGCGTCGGCCGCCCGGTGCAGCACCGTGCCGCCGACCGCCACGACCGTGGGCAGCGACGCCGGATATTCCGGCGAGGTCGCCCCTTCGCCCGCATCGTCATATCCGCTGTCGCCGCCGGCGGCCGTGATCAGGATGCCGGGGTGGTCGAAGTCTTTGGCTTCCGGTTCGCAGCGGCTCGTCCCGCAGGTCTGTTCGGCGTTGCCCCAACTGTTGGAGATCTCGGTCGCGCCGAGGTGCGCGGCCTCGTTGACGGCTTCCGCCAGCAGCTGGCGTTCGGCCGAGGTCGCCTCGACGAGCAGTATGTGACAGTGGGGGCAGGCCGCCGAGACCATGTCGAGGTCCAGCGCGCTCTCGGTCTCCCAGCCTTCGCTGGGGGCCGGGTAATGCCCTTCTTCGCCTGTTTGGTTTACCTTGCGGAAACAGTGGTCGGCCGTCGTGCATGGCGGCAGCCCGTACCGTTCGCGGTAGACGGCGAGGTTTCTTTCGGCTTCGGGGTAACCCGTGGCGTCGACGAGCGCGACCGTCTGATCTTCGCCCCCGGCGGTCGGGATGTTGTAGGCCGACTGGAGATCCTGCGGGTCGAGGCCGCCCTCTTCTCCTGACCCTTCGAGCAGGGGACCCGCGGGCAGCGAGAACCGTGCCGGGCGCCCCACGCGGTCCTTGCGCGCGCCGGCCGCGACCGGGCTCGGGTCGATGATCGCCTGGCAGGCTTCTTCGGGACAGGCCCAATAGGGCTTCGACGTTGAGCGGGTCGGCGAGATCCCCGGAGTGGACTTCCGCCGCCGCCACGAGCGGGCGCGTTCCTGCGCCGCGGATGCCTCTGCCCCGGGGAACGAACGGGTGAGCACTTCGCCGGCCTTCGTCGGCGTGCCCGGGATTCCGCCCGACGCGGCTGAAGCCTGGCTGTAGGCGACGCACAGCAGCAGCGCGACGACCGCAGCCAGCGCCCCCCAAAGGCGTCTCTTGCTTGCGCTCATGTTCCCTCCTCGGCTCCCTCGTGCCTCCGCTAGATCCCTCCGTGCGGCCCCCGCCGGTCAAGGATACATCCGGGCGCAAGTGGCGCACTCGCCGCCCCCGTCGCTCAGCTCGCCGAGTAGACGACCGTCACGTCGGCCTCGAGTTGGCAGGTGTTTTCGCCGCTCTGTGCCTTGTGGGCCCTGCGCTTGGCCTTGTGCTTCCTGGGCTTGGGTGGGATCGGCACCAGCTTGCCGCTCGCAGCGCCGGCGGTCGCCGGCGTGTTCGCGCTACCGGAGACGCCGGGCAGCGCAGCCCCAGGGAGGAAGCCGACCCCGCAGAAGCCGAGGTAGTCGTCGCTCTCCTCGGTGAAGGTCTGCACCGGGCCGAGCGTCAATGAGAGCTGCTGCGCGACCATCTGCGCCTTCGCCTGGGCATCGCTCGTGGCAGCCTTGAGCGCCTCGTCGTAGGCGGCCTGCTGCTGGCCGTTGGTGGCGCCGTCCGGCACCGACGCGCCGCCGGCGCCGTTGACGCTTATCTGCTGGCCGGTCGCTGCAAGCGCCGTCCCCGACAGAGCGAATATCGCCGTGCCGACGATTGCGATTCCTGTCCTCCACATGGTGGTTCCCTTCGTTTGGGTGGTGCGAACACAGTCGCACAACGAGCCTGTCCGCCCGCGACCTTTGCCGCGCGAGCGGCACACCGTTCGTTCGCTCGCTCAGCTTTGCGCTCCCGATCCGTCACACTGATCGTGCGTTCGCACAGACCGACGGGAGCAGAACATGGAGCGGGTTGATGTCGTCGTCGTGGGCGCCCGCCTTGCCGGGTGTGCGGTGGCGGCGCCCCTGGCGCGCGCCGGGCGCCGGGTCCTCGTGCTGGACAGGATGCGCTTCCCGTCCGACCAGCTCTCCACCCATGTGCTGATGCCGGCCGGGACGAGCGAGCTGGCGAAGCTCGGCGCGCTCCCGAGGATTCTCCGCCTCAACCCGTCCCGAGTCCGCTACGTCCACGTCGAGGCGGACGGGGTCACGTGCCGGGAGCGGGTGCGCGCGGCCGGCGACGGGATCGACTACGGAGTCTGCGTACCACGGGACCTGCAGGATGTGCAACTGGTGGAGTCGGCACGCGAGCAGGGCGCCGAGGTCAGGGAGCATTGCAGCGTCGAGGCGTTGTGCTGGCGGGCGGGAAGAGTCGTGGGCCTGGGCTACCGTCGCGCCGACGGAGCCGAGCAGGAGGTGCAGGCCACGCTCGTGATCGGTGCCGACGGCCGGCGCTCGACGGTGGCGTCGCTCGTCGGCGCGTGGACGCCGTACCGTCTCTCGCGAAACGGGCGTGGCCTCGTGTTCCGCTACCTCGAGGACCCGCGCGCGGGCACCGTGGACGCCGAGACCTACTATCAGTGGCGTGAGGGCGACTCGTTCGCGTTCGCGTTCCCGACGACTCCCGCCGGCAGGCTGCTGGTTCTCCTGATGGGCCATCGCGACGAGGCGAGCGAGGCCAGGCGCGACCCCGACGGCTACTGGCTGCGCAAGCTCGGCGAGCATCCCGGCCTCGCCATCAGGATCGCCGGCGCGCCCCCCGGATCGAAGCTGCGCTCGACCGGAGAGACGCCCGCGTTCTTCAGAGCCTCCTCGGGGCCGGGATGGGCGTTGGCGGGCGACGCCGGACACTTCAAGGACCCCGTCACCGGCCAGGGAATGCGCGATGCGATGTTCGCCGGGCGCACACTCGCCGAGCAGGTCCTGCCGGTGCTCGACGACCCCGTCGCGGTCGACCGTGAAACCCGGCGCTGGGAGGCTGCCCGCGACCGCGAGTGCCTGCCGGCGTACCACTTCGCCAACGGGGACACCCGCGTCGAGCGCCCGTCTCCCGCCCTCCGCGAGCTCGTCCGCGACGCCGGGCGGACGACGAGCGCGGACCTGAGCGACCTGTTCGGCCGCGCCCGCACGCTGCAGCAGATCGCACCGCCGGCGCGCCTGGCGCGCGCCTTCCTGATGGCGATGGCGCGCGGCGAACGGCCGCGCAGGGAAACGGCGATGCGCGGCCTCGCGGACATGCGCACGGAGCTCGAGATCCGCCTCGAGCGCCGCGCCGACCGCTTCCGCTCGACCCGCCCGGTCGCCGGCTCCGAGCACCCCGGAGCCGTGTGGCCTGCGGCGCCGGTGAAATCCGCGCCGCCGCTGTCGCCGGCCGCGGCGAGGACGGAGCGCGAGCCTGCGCGCACCCGCGCGACGGTCGGCGATGAGGTCTCAGCATGACGCGGATCGATGAGGTCTCGGGATGACGCGGATCGCAGTCGTTCAGCCCGCGCTCGAGCTGGGGCAGGTCGAGCGGAACCTTGCGCGGGTCGAGGACCTGATTCGCGACGCTCATCGCGAGCATGGCGCCGAGGTGATCGTCGTACCGGAGGGATTCACCACGCCGAACGTCTACGCGAAGGTCCTGCGCGGCACCGCTCGTCCGGTCGACGGCCAGCCGCTGCAGATGCTGACGCGGCTCGCGCGCGAGCTCGGCTGCACGCTCGCCGGCGGGTTCGTCGCGGTGCGCGGGCGAGACGCCTATGGGACCTTCGTGCTCGCCGAGCCGGACGGGGCGCTGCATCTGCACGACAAGGACATCCCCACCGCGTGGGAGCAGCACTTCTACCTCGGCGGCGATGACGAGGGGGTCGTGCAGTGCGGCGCGCTGGGCTGTGCGGTCGGCCTGATGTCCGGCTGGGAGTGGGCCCGCTTTCGCACCGCCGCGCGCGTCCGTGCCGCGGGCGCGAGGCTCGTGCTGGGGGGCATGTGCTGGCCGTCGATGCCGCTCAACTGGCCTGGGCCCCTGCGCTGGTGGGCACTCCGCGAGCACGCGATATGGCGTCGCCAGGCGCGCGAGCTGCCCGGCCAGGTGGCACGCCTCACCGGCGCGCCCGTCGCCCACGCCGCACACGTCGGCCCGGTGCAGGGAGAAACGCCTCTCGGCCCGGGGATCCCCTGGCGAACGCAGATGCTCGGCGAGTCGCAGATCTGCGATCGCGATGGCACGGTCCTCGCGCGACTGACGCTCGAGGACGGCCAGGGCCACGTGTCAGCCGAGATCGACCTCGAGACTCCGACGCCATCCGATCCGATCAAGGACCGCTTCTGGGTCCCCGAGATGACCCTGACCACCCACATCGCCTGGCACGCGATGAACACGCACGGCGCCCTCAGCTACAAGCTGCGCCATGCCCGCGGGGGCTTTGCCTGGCAGGACTGGCCCGCCGGAGACCTCCCGGATGACCTCCCGCCGGCAAGCGCGGGCGATGCGCCGGCGGCGACTTCCGCCAACGGGTAGCGGTTGGGTAGATTGCGTCTCATGCGTGGCGGGAGGCTGTCGGCGGTGCCGCTCCATGCCGGAGCGCGCGGCGCATCACGGCGCGCCGCAGCGGTGGTCGTCTCAGTGCTGATCGCACTCACGCTTGCGAGCCCCGCGACCGCAGTCGCGCGCGTGCGGCGGGCGCGCGCGGCTGGGCCCGGCGCGGCGCAGAACGACGGCGAAGCCACCGGCAAGACGCCGTCGCGCGCCGATGCGGCCGTCGGCTACGGGGTCGGCCCGATCAGCGACATCAGCGGCGGGTGTCCGGAAACGGGGGATGTCGAGGAGGCGACCGATCCGACCCGCGGCTACGTGTACGTGGCGTTCGAGGGCTGCGACCACGGCAACGCGATCGGATTCGTGCGCTCGACGAACGCCGGCGCGAGCTACTCCCAGGCGATAGCGCTGCCCGGCTCGAAGGGCGGCTGGGACCCATCGCTCGCGGTAGGTCCCGACGGGACGCTGTACGTCGCCTTCATGACCACCGCCGCGGACCACGAATATCCGATCATCGACGTATCGCATGACCAGGGGCAGACGTTCACCGTCGAGAACTCGCTGCGCCCGCAGCAGCCGGGCAACTGGGGCGACGCCGAGTACATCGCCGTCGCGCCCAACGGGACGTTGTACGTCGCGTGGGCCTACGGCCCGTCGAAGGCGAAGGTGCGCGAACGCTGCGCTGCGCATGGGAGCTGCTTCTCGGTGAGCGGCGACCTGAACGTCGTGGTGCAGAGCTCGACCGACGACGCGAGCTCGTTCGGCCCGATGTCGATCGTCACGCCGGGCTACCCCGACGCCGGCGCGGACGAGGGCGCGATCGCGGTCCAGGGCGACGGGCAGGTCGACGTCCTCTACCAGGGCTACGAAGTGGTCAAGCCGAAGACGCTCAAGCTGGAGAACGGGCACGAGTACTTCACCTCCTCAGCCGATGAAGGCAGGACGTGGACGACACCGGCCGTGGTCGGGGCCGGGGCCGGTGTGAACACGATCAGCGAGTGGTGGAACGACGGCTCGATCGCCGCTGATCCGAGCGGCAACCTGTACGCAAGCTGGGACACGCAGAGCGGGCAGGGCGCCGAAGCGACCGACATCGGCTGGCTCTCGTTCTCCACCGACGGCGGGCGGGAATGGTCGACGCCGGTCCAGGCACCACCGGATCACGTGGATGTCCCGCACATCATGGAGGTCACCGGCGCGGGCCCAGGCGAGGCATACGTCGGATGGCTCTCCGCGAGCGGCCCCGGTGGCTACGCCGAGTACCTCCGCACCTTCGCCGTTTCGGCGAACGGCGGTGGCGGCGGCTGGCTGTCGCCGCCCCAACAGGTCTCTAGCCAGTTCGGAAACCCGAACGTCGCGCCGGGCGACACCTTCGGCATCGCCACCCTGTCGCCGACACAGCTCGTCCTGAGCTGGGGCAGCGCCGTGCCGGGCTCCAGCCACGCGGCGTCGGTGTTCGCCGCCCCCGTCAGCGTCCTCGCCGAAGAAGACGCGCCGTAGTCAGATGAACCTCGAAACCACCACTCGCCCGCCAGGCACGAGACTGCGAGCGCGCGTTGGGCGCGCCGATGAAGCCAGCTCCAACAAGGGAGGTCAACCATGAGCAACATCGATGACGAGATGGTCGTCGCTCACTTCATCGTCTCCGACGATGTCGAGCGCTCTCGCCGCTTTTACACCGACGTGCTGGGCGGCAGGACGGTCATCTCCGGCGAGGCCGGCGACGAGGTGACGTACGTCGCGCTGGCGAACACCTGGGTCATCATCAACGTCGGAGGTGGTCCGACCGACGACAAGCCGACGGTCACGCTCGAGCCCCATCGCGACCCGGATCGGGTGAGCAGCTTCCTCAACATCCGGGTTGCGGACATCGAGGCTGTGTACGCCGAGTGGAGCGCCCGCGGCGCCGACTTCCTGACGCCGCCGAAGCGGCACGAGACCGAGATTCGCGCCTACATCCGCGATCCCGACGGCTACCTGATCGAGGTGGGACAGACGACCCTGGCCAGAGGTTGGCGTCCACCGTCGTGATCGACGGTGGGGGCGCACCTGCCGGGGTGGCCACGTGAGCCGAGCCGCGGGCCGCGCACAGGGCTTGCCGGCCACCCACCGGTTCGGTTAGGCTCGCATCAGTCGGCTTGTCCGCCGGCGTGGACGGCGACGCAGGAAAGGGGACGCGGTGAAAGCGCTCAGATCTGCCGTTGTCATCGCGACGCTCAGCGTTGCGCTCACGTGTGGCGCCGCGCCCGCCGCGGCCAATCCACCGCAGTGGTGGGTGAAGCCGATCTCGGGCCCGTGGGTCATGCTGCCGCTTGGAGCGCCGGAAACGCTCGCGTACTCAGGCGGCATCGCGTTCTTCGAAGCGGGCGGCAAGAACGCAAAATGCAGCCTGGCCGGTCGCCAGCAGATCGAAAACCCGCTCAGCGGAGGGCCCGGCGTGGATCAGATCGAAGCGTTCGCCGCCGAATGCTCGGTCTCGCCCGTCGGGCTGTACCCGTGCTCGCCGGGCGAACGACTGTCGGTCCGCGGACATTCGTTCACCTGGGCCTCGCTGCTCGAACTTGTCGGGACCAAAAAGGAGGACCGCCTCAACGGAACGGTTCTGGAATTCGAATGCCAGACGAGCCACGCGGTCAGCACGGCGACTGAATCGACACCGCTGCACCCGATCGTGGCGGTCGACAAGCTCAAATTCAGCGGTGTCGCCTCCGGCGAGCTCGAATCGGGACCGCACAAAATCTGGATCAAAGGCGTGGCAACCCTCGCCCCGGCGCTCTATCTGAAAGTCAAGGCGGAAGTCTAGGCGCCGAGCTCGTCCGCGAGTTGCTCGGCGAACGGGCGCGACGGGCTCGTCGGCGCGACATCAGCCGAGGTTCTCGAGAATCTCGTTCGCGCGCGACCACTGACCGGGAGCCACCACGAGGTAGATCTCGCCGCGCCCACGCCGATCCAGGGGGTGATCGGCGACGCAGCCCGCATCGACCCCGAGCGCCTTCAGCTGATCACGCCACGTCACGGCGGTGATCTGGTCCTCGAAGGTGCCGACGGTCTCCCACCCATCGAAGCGGGGGTCCTCGACAGCCACCGGCGCTTCCTTGGCTACACCACCCGATCGGCGAAAGAGGCCCATCGACATCAGCGTAGCCGGCGTCCGCGACGCCCGCGAAGGAGTGCTCTACGCCGACGCGTCCTCCACCGCGCAAGCCAACCGGGGCGGGGGTGCGCTCAGGCGCGCGCGGTGAACGTGCACGGCATCCGCTTGATGCCGTGGATGAAAGCGCTGCGCAGCAGCTCGGGCTCGCCGGCCTCGAGGTCGGGGATCACACGAAGCATCTCGCCGAAGATCGCCGTCAGCTGCGTGCGTGCCAACGAGGCGCCCATGCAGTAGTGCGGGCCGCCGCCCCCGAACCCGAGATGGTGGTTCGGGCTGCGGGTGATGTCGAACTCCCATGGGCGATCGAACGCGCGCTCGTCGCGGTTGCCCGAGTGGTAGAACAGGACCACCTTTTCCCCGGCCGGGAGGCTCTGGCCGTGGAGTTCGACGTCCCGCGTGGTGGTGCGCCTGAACGTCATGACAGGCGAGGCCCAGCGGACGAACTCCTCGACGGCGGCGGGGAGCCGCGCCTCGAGGTCGTCCATCAGCAGCGCGCGCTGGGCGGGGTGGAGCGTCAGCGCACGAATCGCATGCGAGGTCGTGTGCCGGGTGGTGTCGTTGCCGGCGACCGACAGGAGCACCAGAAACGCCGCGATCTCTGCGTGTGTCAGCCGGTCGCCGTCGACCTCGGCCTGGACCAGCGCTGTCATCAGATCATCACCGGGATGCTGTTCACGATGCTTGGCGAGCTCGGTGGCGAACTCGGTCAGAGTCCACAGCGCGCCGCCGAGCACCTCGATCGGCGCGCGATCGCCGAACACCTCGGGGTCGGCGACCGCGACCAGCGTGTCGGCCGCCTCCACCACCCGCTCGCGGTCGGCCTCCGGCACGCCGAGCATGTCCGAGATCGTCTGCAGCGGGAGCCGCTTGGCGATCAGATCGACGAAATCGCCGCCGCCGCTCGTCGCAGCGTCCTCGACGATCAGCTTCGCGTTGACGCGTATGCCGTTCTCGATCCGCGCAACCTGCCGAGGCGTGAAGGCGGAGGAGACCAGGCCACGGAGTTTGCTGTGGCGGGGCGCGTCCATGGCGAGGAACGACTGCGAGGCCTCGAGGATCTCCGCCGGCGCGTCGGCGAACTGCACACCGTCACCGGAGCGGAAGGTCGACGGGTCACGCGAGATGCGCCGGATGTCCTCGTAGCGCACGATCGCCCAGTAGTGCATCCGGCCCTGGTCGGGCAGGCCGAGAATGTCCTCCAGAGGCTCGTGCCGCGAGATCGGGGCGCTCTCCCTCAGCACCGCGAAGTAGCGATCGCGCTCCTCGGCCGGCCTGCCCCAGAAGTCCAACGACCCGAGGTCGGCCTCCGGCGTCCGTCGGCTCCCTGAAACAGCCACGGGGATGACTTTACTCAAGCGC
This sequence comes from uncultured Solirubrobacteraceae bacterium, assembly GCA_963822245.1. Taxonomy (GTDB): domain Bacteria; phylum Actinomycetota; class Thermoleophilia; order Solirubrobacterales; family Solirubrobacteraceae; genus Palsa-744. The sequence continues at coordinate 868,683 of CAWGGR010000001.1, read as the reverse complement.
GGTGCCCTCGGCACGGCGCAAGGCGCCCGTGGAGCCTCGAGATCGCGCACCGGGCAGACGCGACGGTCATGGGACCGGGCCGGCGTCGATCAGCTGCGCGGCGAGGCGCTCGAGCTCGTCCGTGTAGCGGTCGGCCTGCTGCGCGCCGATCTGCTTGAGCTGGGGCAGCTTGCCGACGTCGTCCATCGCGAACGGTTCGGGCAGCGTCGGCTGATAGCGCCACAGCTGCGGCCCACCGCCGACGTCAGCCGGCGGGAGCGCCGGCTCCCATCTGTCCTGGACCGGTGCGTCGCCGTTGAGCAGCATGTGCGCGGCCTCGTTGGCGAAGTCGCCGCCGCCCCCGAGCATCGCCTCCAGCAGCGCCTCGCCGCCGGTCCGCGGCTCAAGCCAGCCGATGATCCCGCCGCCGCCGTAGTCGAGCGGCGCCGACCACGCCCCGGTACCGAGCGAGACCATGAACAGCTCGCGCGGCCCGCGCGGGATCGGATCGGTGGTCCGCCGCAGCGCGAGCGTGATCGCCGCGAGCGCAGGGTTGCCGGCGTACACACCACCGTCGATCAGCCGCGAGCTGCCGAGCACCTCCGGATCGAAGTACGTCGGGGCAGCGGCCGTGGCCAATGCCACCTCCACCATCGTCTCGCCCGGCGTTGCCGGGGCGCCGCCGGCGCCTGGCTGTCCCCAGCGGGTGAAGTAGCGCAGCCCCGGGATCGAGGTGTCGAACGACAGGATCAGCACCTCGGTGCGGGCGTCCTTGAGCAGGCCGTCGCCGAGCACCGTGGGGTCCTCGAGCGCGGTCCGCAGCTGCGAGAGCGGGTACTTGGGCTTCATCAGCCCGAATACCTCCTTGACCTCCCCGATGAGCGAGCGGTGGAAGATTGCCGGGCCGTGCGTCGTGTACACATCGGCGGCGTCCGCCGCGGTCAGCTTCGGCCGCCCATCGGGATCGGTGCTCGTCAGCCCGGCCGCCAGCAGGCCACCGGTCGACGTGCCGGCTATCAGGTGGAAGCAGTCGGCGATACGCGGGCTGCCGATCCCCTGCCAGCGCCGCGCGGTGTCGCTCGGGGCGCCCGCGAGCGCGTCCGCGAGCAATGCCTCGAGCCTCTCCAGCAGCAGGGCGGGGATCACGCCGCGAATCCCGCCACCGTCGACCGACAGGATGCGGAACGAGAACGATTCAGGGAGCCGGTTGCTGGCGGGGCGCAGCCGATCCAACCGCGTCGACGAGCTCACGGATGCGTAGTCTAACCGCGGCGGCGGCGCGCCACGACCACCTCGCTGCGTCGCTCAACAGCTCGCGGTCTCTGTCGCCCAGTAGGACGGCAGCGCTTCGTAGGGGTTCGGTTTTTCGGGCAGATTTGTCACATAGATCGAACCGGCGTTCTGAGCGCCGGCCCGCACGCAGTCGGCTTGCATCTGCGCGGTGTCGGCGACGGCGAAGATGATGTTGGCGATCTGCTGTGGCCGCGCCGCCAACACCCACGCGGCGGGAGAGTAGGTCGCGTAGGCGGTTGCCGACCCCTCGAACGTGACAACCTCGTCGACGGCGCCCAGCTGCCACGAGGTGGCAGCGGTGTCACCGGGGTTGCCGACCACCAAGCCACCTTTTTCGTGGACGAAGGCGGCAAGCTGCGCGTAATAGCTTTCGACCTTCGTGGTCGGGGCTTCGGACATCTCGTCGAGGAAGATTCCCTCGACCGTGGGGTACCAGAGGTAGTAGTGGGCGATCGCCTTCTCGACGGTCGCGAGCGAGCGCCTCCCGTACCTGGTGTACACGTAGCCGATCACGCGCTCGCCATGTTCCTCGCAGAACTGCATCGGCGCGGCATACACTTTCGCCTCCTTTTTCACCGGACCGTTGTCCGGATTGAGGATCACGGTGGAGCCGGCCGGGGCGGCTTCGCACATGGTGTGCCAGGGGTCAGGTGAGCCTTCCGGCCCGAAGTACGCCGGGATCAGCTCGAGCGGGGCGGCGATCGCCTGTGCGACACCGAGCGGCGCCGTCACGCCGGCGGGCCCGGCGGGCCCGGCGAGAGCAGACGCTGCAGAGAGCGCCAGCGTGAGCGACAAGCGCAGAGCGCAAGCTCGCATCGGCGGCCTCAGCCGCAATGGGAGTCTGTGCGGAGACCGGCCAGCATGGGCTCAGCGTACTCCGGTCCCGGATCCGAGGGGCCTGCTTCAGCGCCTCCTCGAGCTCCCGCCCGAGACGCCGCATGGCAGGCCGCCACGACCAGGGTCGTGACGACCCCCCAAGCGAGAGGGATGAAAACGAGGAGGAACATCATTGAAGCGACCGACATTCTGAGCCTTGCCGACCCCCTCCGCATTAGCCACGGGCACGCCATCGGCGCTCTCGGTTTCGACAGGCGGCCGCATCGCCATAGGCGCGCCCATGCATCCGATAGGCTCGCCTTATGTCACGCGTCTCTGCGCACCGTCGGCAGTGATCGATCGGCATGCAGGGGCGTCGTGACTGACCGAACGGTCTACGAGGCGGCCCGTCAGCGCCATATCGAATACCTGCTTCCACAGTTCGCCGATCACTTCGAGCGCGTCGGCTGGTCTGCCGAGCGCCTACGCGAGGAGCGAAGCACCCGCCTGCGCGATCTCGTCCGCACCGCCGTCGAGCGCTCGGCCTGGCACCGCGCACGGCTCGGCGACGTGAACCTCGCGACACTCGACGAGGGCGGCTTGCGCGAGCTTCCAGTGATGACAAAGCAGGACCTGATGGGCAACTTTGATGAGATCGTCACCGATCCCGCGGTGCGCCTGTCCGACGTGAACGCGCACATCGCCTCGCTGGACGGCGACGCATACTTCCGAGGCGAGCTCCATGCCGTCGCTTCCGGCGGCTCCTCCGGTGTGCGCGGCGTGTTCGTCTGGGGTTGGGAGGCGTGGGCGACGGTGCAGTTGACAGCCCTTCGCCGATCGCTGCTCGACCGCATCAGCGACCCGGAGCTCGCCTCCACGCCACCCGTGGCGATGATCGTCGCCGCCGAAAACGCGACGCACTTCACCAGTGCGCTCTCGGAGACGTTTGCCACCGGCGCCGTCGAGACCCACCGCTTCCGCGTCGGCGCTCCGATCGGGCAGACCGTCACGGGCCTCAACGCCGTGGCCGGCGACAACCTCGCGACCTACCCTTCGATGCTCGCCCGACTCGTCGGCGAGGCCCGCTCGGGCCGCCTGACGATTGAGCCCCGCAGAATCCTCACGATGGCCGAGCCGCTGCTGCCCGAGATCCGCCGAGCGGCAGAAGACACCTGGCGGGCGCCGATCGCGAACATGTGGGGGACCTCCGAGGGCGGAGTCACCGCCATCGGCTGCTTCAAGGCCCCCGGGATGCACCTCACCGACGACCTCCTCGTGGTCGAGCCCGTCGACGAGCACGGCGAGCCTGTTCCCGCGGGCGTGCGATCTCACAAGATTTACCTCACCAATCTCTTCAACCCGCTGATGCCACTCATCCGCTACGAAATCACCGACGAGATCACCCTCGACGACGAACCATGCGCCTGCGGCTCCCACCACCGGCGCATCCACGACATCCAGGGCCGAAACGACGACACCTTCCACTATCACCCCGGCCCGAGTATCCATCCCCACCTGTTTCGCTCGATTCTCGCCAAGCACTCCGCGGTCAGCGAGTACCAGATCAGGCAAACCCAAACGGGGGTCCATATCACCATCTGCGCGAGCGCCCCCGTCGAGGCCGACACCATCGCCGGTGAGATCTCCCGCGCGCTGGAGATCGCCGGGCTGGCGCAGCCGTCAGTCGTCGTCGAACCCGCGCCGCAGATCGCTCGTCTGACGACCGGCAAGCTCAAGCGGTTCATCCCTCGAGAGGTGGAGGTCCCGCCCCCTCGATGAGCCAGGCGGTCAACCGACAGTCAGTGGCGGTCCCTCTCACAGCGTAGCGGACTGTGTGCTACGTCACCCACGCGTTCTGACCGGCCCTTTACGCTCCGGGCAATCACGATGTGCAACTGAGAGGAGCAGGTATGCCACGCGTCAGGATCGCTGGTCTGACTCTCACAACCCTTTTCGCGTTCGGCGCGATGAGCGCGTCGGCGGCGCAGGCAGCGGAATACGGCCGTTGCCTGAAAGCTCCAAAGGTCCACGGCGTGTACACGGGGCAATGGAACGACAACGGCTGCTGGAAGGCGCACAGCGCCAACGGCCATGGCAGGTACGAATGGTATCCGGGTCTGAGTGGACCCACTCCGCGGCCGCAGTACACGGCAAAGACCGCCGCGACGACGCTCGGGGAGGCGGCGGTGGGCTCGATGGCGTGCGCAGCCGGAACCGATGTTGGCCAGATCACGGGGCCGAGCACTGGCCAGGACACATCGACCGTCACAGGGTGCGTCGGAAGCCTTGCCGGTCTCGGCAGCGCCTCGTGTTCAAGCCCTGGTGAGCCAAGCGGGACGATTCAGTCTCCCGCGCTCAGGACAGAACTGAAAAACGCGCTTGGTGGTGAAGTCTGGACGAAGTATGAAGGCTATCCGTACGCCGAATTCGAATGTTCCGGCCTCGCCGGCGCGGTCGCGTTCGGCTGGGTCAGCGGACCGATCATGCCGACCAATGTGATGACAAAGAAATTCACGGCCAGCTTCACTGTCCTCGGCGGCGAACAGAAGCTCGAATTCTACTATGCCTACGTGGGCAGCGGCGTGCTCGGACCCGACCCCGCCACGCTGGAACGGACCTCCTCGATCAAGACCGCTGAAAAGTGGGAGGTCAAAAAGGAAAACTCGACCTGAGGCGGCGGTGCGAACGCGCGTGGGGCCATTGGTCCCACGCGCGTGTCGCGTCGCGCTGTAGAGCGTTCCGAGCCGGCACGCGCTAGACGCGATGCTCGGGGTTGGCGTAGTCGAGCCGACAGCCGGCATCCCAGGCCGTGCGCTGGTTGCCGTGCGCGGGAATGCCGCCGGCGTCCTTGAGCAGCCGCGCGGCGTGCAGGAGGTTCCAGGTCAGGAAGGTCGTGTTGCGGTTGGTGAACTCGTTCTGCGGGCCGCCCGAGCCGGGGTCGAGATAGCTCGGCCCAGGCCCGGCCTCGCCGAGCCAGCACGAATCGGCCTGCGGGGGAATCGTGAAGCCGAGGTGCTGCAGCGAGTACAGGATGTTCATCGCGCAGTGCTTCGCCCCGTCCTCGTTGCCGGTGATGATGCAGCCGCCGACACGCCCGTAGTACGCGTACTGTCCCTGCTCGTTGAGCAGGTGGCTGTTGCCGTACAGGCGCTCGATCACACGCGTGCACACCGACGACTTCTCCCCCAGCCAGATCGGCGAGAGCAGCACGAGGATGTCGGCCGCTTGCACCTTCGCGAAGATCTCGGGCCACTCGTCGCGCTCCCACCCGTGTCCGCTCATGTCGGGATACACACCGGTCGCGATTTCGTGGTCGATCGCGCGCAGCACCTCTACCGAGACCCCGTTTCGCTCGAGGATCGCGATCGAGCGGTCCGCCAGCGCGCGCGTGTTGGAGACCTCTGGCGAGCGCTTGAGCGTGCAGTTGATGAACAGCGCCTGCAGGTCCGAGAAGTCCCAGCGCGACTCCCCGCAGAGACGCTCATCGACCTCGGAGAGGCTCGCGTGACGGCCTTCCCTTGCACTCATAGTTTCCCCCTTTAGCTTGACCGCTTCGTTTGCCTGGTGATCGCGCCCGATGCATCTGCGCGATGTGCTGATTAGTCGCCCGAGGCTACTCGGCGTTACGCCCGCGACGCGATGTCGCGGCATCTGGAGGCCACGCGACTGTCGGTCGCCGACGTTGGTCGTGGAGGCACGCAACCCGGCGATGCTCGTAAGGTGGCGCTGTTGCTGGGCCACTACGAAATGTTCTTCGCTGCGAGCGCGGGCGCTTCTGCTGCCATCCTCGGCCTGCTGGTCGTGGCCGTGTCGGTGGTCAACGCCGACGATGAGGGCGCAAAGACTCGAGAGAGGCGGACCGTCCTGGCCGGGAGCGCATTCCTTGCTCTGGTCGACGCCTTCTTCGTCTCGACTCTTGCGTTGACCGGAGGCGCCGTCGTGTTCGGGGTGGCCAGCCTCGTGATGGCGCTGGTCGGCCTGCTGGTCACCAGCCGCCTGATACGGAGAGCAAGGCGGGCCGGGAACTTCTCCCGCGGCTTTCCGACACGCGGGCAGAACATCGTGTTTGCAGGCATTTCGGCCGGGGGGTATTCGATCCAACTCGGCCTGGCCATTGCGCTCCTCGCCGACGCTGAAAGCGCAGCATTGCAGCGCGCTCTGGTGCTCGTCATCGTCGGGCTGTTCGCAAGTGCGTTGGCACGAGCGTGGGAGGTCACCGGGATACCACGGCGACGTCTGCCCGAATCCACCGATCGGTAGCTCAGATGGGTGGTTGGGAGGATCATGTCCGTGTGGAGGCGTTCGCCGAAGGCGTAGGCGCTGTAGCTGAACCTGATTTGGATCGGTTCGTGGCGCTCGTCGGTCGTTGGTCTGGTGGGCCGGGGCCGTTGTACCTCAAGCTGGCTTCTCGGATCGCGTCGCTGATCGAGCGGGGCGAGCTCGCCTGCGGTCGCCCCCTGCCTGCGGAGCGCGTCCTCGCGGCCGAACTGGCGATCGGCCGGACAACGGCCGCCGCGGCGTATGAGGTGCTCCGTAGCCGCGGCTTGGTCGAGCGCCGGCGCGGCAGCGGAACGTGGGTGCAGCGCCCGTTGCGCCCACGCCGAGAAGCGGCGGCGGGGTTCAACCCGCTGTTCCTGGCGTTGCTGGACGCGAACCGCGATCTCATCGACCTGACGTGTGCGGCGTCCACCCCGTCGGGTGCGGTCGCCGGGCTTCTCGACGATGGCTTCGCTGCCGCGGCGGGCGCCGCGCGGCGCGGGATCGGCTACCTCCCCGCCGGTGTGCCGGAGCTGCGGGAGGCGATCGCCGCTCGCTACTCGGCGCAGGGGCTGCCGACGGGTCCGGATGAGGTTCTGGTGACCACGGGCGCGCAGCAGGCGTTGAGCCTCGTCGCGCAGCTGTTGCTCCAGCCGGGCGATGTGGTCGCCGTGGAGGGAGCGACCTATCCGGGTGCCCTCGATGTCTTTGTCGGCGCCGGCGCCAGGATTCGCGCCGCATGTCTGACACCGGCGGGTGTCAGCGTCGAGGAGCTCGAGGACCTGATCGCGCGGACCAGTCCGCGGCTGGTCTATCTGGTCCCGACGTTCCAGAACCCGACCGGGGTAGTCCTCCCGGCGAGGGCGCGCCGACGGCTGGTCGAGTTCGCCGAGGCGCGCCAGGTTGCGGTGATCGACGATCAGGTGCTTTCCGAGCTGGCATTCGACGGGGCTCCAACCCCGGGAGCGCTCGCCTGCTTCGGCGGGGACGGCGCGGTCCTGAGCGTAGGGTCGCTGAGCAAGCTGGTCTGGGGCGGGCTGCGCATCGGCTGGGTTCGCGCAGATGCACGAACCGTGGCTCAGATCGCACGACTGAAGGCGGTCTCGGACCTCGGCAACGATGTGCTCTCGCAAATGGTCGCGGTGGCGCTGTTCGCGCGTCTGGACGCCGTCGTGGCAGCTCGCCAACGCGAGCTGGGCGCCCGCTGCGAGCAGCTCGTGCAGCTGCTGCAGCGGTCGCTTCCGGCATGGGAGTTCGAGGTCCCCGAGGGAGGGCAGACACTTTGGGTGCGGCTGCCGGGTTGTGATGCGAGGCGGTTCGCCCAGGTCGCGCTGCGCCACGGCGTCGCGGTCCTCGACGAGTCCTCGCTGGCGGCCGACGGCGCGACGGGCGAGCACCTGCGCCTGCCGCTCACGTTGCCGGCGGCCGTGCTGGCCGATGCGGTTGCGCGGCTGACCGGCGCCTGGCGCGAGTACCGAAGCTCGGCGGCGACGCGCGAACAGCCGTAGTGCGCCGGATCACAGGTCGGAGCCGATTGCGGCCAAAGCGTCTCGATTGGCTCTGGAATCGTGGCCGATCGGCCGTCACATTGTGCCGATGTCGACCTCAATCCCGAGGCGACCAGACCAACGGGAGCCGATCCATGTCCGAACTGCGCAACGTCGTTCTCGTCCACGGCAATTTCGTCGACGGATCTGGTTGGAGAGGCGTCTATGACCTGCTGACGGCCGACGGGTTCAACGTGAGCGTCGTGCAGAACCCGATGCTGACACTCGAGGGCGACGTCAGGGCCACGCGCAACGCGCTCGACCTGCAGGACGGGCCGGCGATCCTCGTCGGGCACTCCTACGGCGGCCTCGTGATCAGCGAGGCGGGCACTCACGACGCCGTCGCCGGCCTCGTCTTCATCACCGCATTCGCAGCCGACCGGGGCGAGTCGCTGAGCACGCTGATCGCCGACCCGCCCCCCGGCGCGCCGGTGCCGCCGATCCTGCCGCCGCAGAACGGGTATCTGTTCCTCGACCGCGAGAAGTTCGCGGAATCGTTCGCGGCGGACCTCGCGCAGGGTGACGCGGCGTTCATGGCCGACTCGCAGGTGCCGTGCGCAGTCGAGGCAGTCGGCGGCGCTGTCAGCGACCCCGCCTGGCGAAGCAAGCCGAGCTGGTATCTGATCGCGACCGAGGACCGCATGATCCCGCCGCCGGCGCAGCGCCAGATGGCCGAGCGGGCCGGGTCGACGACCGCTGAAGCGCCCGGGAGCCACTCCATCTACGTCTCCCGGCCCGCTGCCGTCGCCGACCTGATCACCCAGGCGGCGCGATCCCTCGACACCGTCGGAGCGCGGTCGTGAACACCGGCGGCATCCCGAACACCGGCGGCATCCCGGTCGCACGCGACGAGCGGCGCCGGCTCTACGCCTGTTGTGCTGGAACCGCGGCGCGCTGCGCGATCAGCTGCGCGGCGTCGGGCAATTCGGTGTGCGAGCGGTCGACGAGGATCGGTGCGTCGGGCGCATCGCCGAGGGCGCCGGGGGCGGCGTCCTCAGGCGCGTCGAGCGCATGCGTGAGGGTCAGGACGAAGGCATCGGGTCGATCGCTCTGCAGATAGTGGTTGGCATTGGGGATCAGGTAGAAGGCGTTGCGTCCGGGCTTGAACATCAGGTGCTCGTGCCAGACGTGGTTCGCCACACGGATCGGCGCGACCGTGTCGTAGACGCCCCAGATCAGAGTCGTGGGAACCGTGGCTGTGGCAAGCGACCGCAGCCAGGCCGTCTCGTCGACCGCGCGCTCGACGAGATACTGGATCGTCTCGTGCAGCACGGCGACTCCGTCGTTGTGTGCGAACGTCGCGGCAAGGGCCTCCACCGTGGGATCGTCCGGGGCGCGAGGTGGCGTAAACGTCACGGCGCCCATGCCCGCGGCCAGGAGCTCGGGCGTGAGCTGTTCGAGCAGCTCAGGGCTGTGGAGCATGAGCCGCTGCGCATCGGTGAGGTTCGACAGCGGCAGGAAGAGGTTGGCGTTGGCGAGGACCAGATGCTCGACCGTGATCCGCGCGCGCCCCGCCGCCTCGTTCGTCGTGTGGATCAGCGCGACGCTGTCGCCGCGGTCGTGGGCGACCATGACGACCGACTCTGCGCCGACGATCTGTGTCAGGTAGTGATCCAGGAGCTCGGCATCACGCCGGAGGCTGTAGCCCCATCCGCGCGGCTTGTCGGAGAACCCGAAGCCGGGAAAGTCGAGCATGCACACCCGATACTGCGCGCACAACCGCTCGGCGACCTCGAGCCAATCGATGCTGCACGTCGGAAAGCCATGCACGAGCGCGAGGACCGGCGCGTCGGCGTCGCCAAGCTCCACGTGGAAGACATCGACGGGTGGGGCGACTTCGCTGGCGGGGCTCCAGGAGAAGTGCGCTCCGCGTGCCCGCCACGCCTCAGCGCGGGAGCCTGGCGTGGCGCCGGTCACCGGCCGACCATAGCGCGCTCGGGCGAGCTCACCGTTTCGTCCCCTCGCTCCCCAGTGAGAGCGCCGTCAGTGACGCGCCGCCGTCGACGACGAGCCCCTGCCCGTTGACCTGGGCGGCCTCCTCGCCCGCGAGGAACGCCGCGACCGCGGCGATCTCGCCGGGCTGGACCATCCGCCCGCTCGGGAGCGCCCTGACGACGCGCTCACGGACCTCCTCTGGCATCCGCAGCACCTGCTCGGTGGCCACCATCCCAGGGAGGATCGCGTTCGCGGTGATGCCCAGCGCCGCGCCCTCGGCGGCGAGCGTCCTCACCATTCCGAGCAGACCCGCCTTCGATGCGGCGTAGGCAACCTGGCCCGGTAGCCCGGCGACCGCGGCGACGCTCGAGATCACGATGATCCGACCGGCCCTCCGCTCGCGCATTCCGCCCAGGCACGCCTGGACCGTGCGGAAGGCGCCGGTCAGATTCACGGCGATGTCCGCGTCCCACTGCTCGCCGGTCATACGGTGCGCGGGCGCGATCGTCGCCGTCAGGGCGGCGTTTGCGACACAGACGTCGATGTCTGCCAGCGGGGGGAACGTGTCGCGGGCGACGTCAAGTGAGATGTCGCAGCCGGTGGCGCGGTCGAGCGTGACCACATCGAGACCCTCCCCTGCAAGGCGCTCGGCGATTGCAGCGCCGATGCCCCTTGCCGCCCCCGTCACGAGCGCCCTGCGCAGCTCAGTCATGATTGGTTCCCGTCCGCCACGAGGAGGTAACGATGACAGACCGCTGGTACTCCAAGGAGGAGCTCGCCGAGCTCTCCCGCCCGACGATGGACCGCGCGATCGAGGCGATCGATGCGGGCGAGCTCGAGACAGCGCGACGACTCTGCGGGGAGATGAAGCACGAGTGGCAGATGCTGCACGATCTGATGGCTTCGGGGCTGCTCGACCTCGTCTCCTTCATTCAGCAGCGCCTCGGCGAGGAGGCGGTCGCGGAGGCGTGGAGCGAGAGCATGAGCCGGGGCTGGCGCCGTCACCACGACGCGATCCTCGATCTGGACCGCCGCGACATCGTCGAGCTGCTCGCCGCGACGTGGCGCGCGCACTCAGCCTCGGGCGTCGGGCCCAACCCGGGAAGCTTCACGATCACCGAGGACGAGGAGAAGGTGACCTTCTCGATGCATCCGTGCGGATCCGGACAGCGGCTCGTCCGCAACGGCGCCTACGAGGGGCTTCCCGGCGGCGGGCGTACGCGCGAGGCGCACGACTGGTCGTTCGGACGCAAGGATTTCCCCCTCTACTGCACGCACTGCAGCTTCATGAACGAGTCCCTGCCGATCCAGTGGTCGGGCTATCCCCTGTACCCGTGCGAGCCTCCCGGCGACTACGCGAAGGATCCCTGCGTATGGCACTGGTACAAGGACCCCGATGCGATCCCGGAGTCCCATTGGCGTCGTTACGGTGCCGTCAAGCCGGAGCGTCCCTCGGCGGCCGGTCCAGGGCGATGACGTTGGCGGGATCCGGTCTTCCCTCAGGCGGAGCCTGGCTGTAATCGCCGAAGGGGCCGTCCCTTCTCGCCACGGCACCGGCGACGCCGTCGCGGTCGGCGAGCTCGATGAACGACTTTGCGTCGGGAGTGTTCCGCATCAACCCGTCGAGCACAGGCCCGAGCAGCTGGGTCGAGGCCAGCCCCATGTTCTCGTACGCCTGGTTGACGATCAGCTTCATCGCCGCGAGCTGCGAGCCGGGGATTCCGGCGAGCTCATCGGCCCGCCTGCCGACCTCCTCCTCGAGCCGGTCGAAGGGCACCGCCGCGCTGATCAGCCCAGTTGCCGCCGCCTCGACGCCGGAGAGCGGCTTGCCCGTCAGCGCGTACTCCTTCGCGCGGGTGAGACCGAGCCGGTAGATCCACATTCCGCTCAGATAACAGCCCCACATACGTGAGTACGGGGTACCGATCTGGGCATCCTCGCTTGCGATCACAAGGTCGGCGCACAACGCGAGATCGCTTCCGCCGCCCACGCACCAGCCGTGGACCTGGGCGATGACCGGCTTGGGGCTCCGCCACAGGCTCATGAAGCGAGGGACCACTCCAAGGCTTGCCGCCGTCGCGACGGCGAAGTCCTTGCCTGGGTCCCACTCCCCGTCGGTCGTCAGATCCTCGTCCCAGTGGTGGAAGCCCTCGGCGAAGTCGAACCCGGCGCAGAAGGACCGCCCGGCGCCGCGGAGGATGATCACCTTGACATCGCTGTCGCGAATCGCGCGGCTCACGGCGGCCTCCAACTCCTGCGGCATCGGCGGGACGATCGTGTTGAGGTGCTCCGGCCGGTTGAGCGTGATCGTCGCCGCCGTACCTGCGGTCTCATAAACCAGCGTCTCGAAGGACATCCCAGCTCCTCATCGCAGGTGGATGGAGCTGCGCGGGCCACTGCCGCGCGCGCTCCGGGCCCAGCGATCCTAGAGCGCATCGCCGCTCGGCGGCGCCACGTGGACGGCGGGTTTCGCGCCCACACGAGGGAGCGAACTAGCGTACGAGACGCACCTCGGCTGAGGTCGCGCGACGCAGCTCACGCGCCCGGCGACCGCCACCTCGTGCAAGCCGGCCTGCGGGAAGCAGGATGACGTCGAAGCCCCGCTCTGCAGACCACGCGGCGAGCGGCGGCGCGGGGGTGCCCACAAGCGTCGTGAACGTGGAGCGCGCTGCCAGGGATCCCAGCAGGTGCCGTGCTTGGCGAAGCTCGTCCTCCGCCTCGTCGCGCACGGCGCAGTTGTATGGGCCGGGTCCGCCTCCCCCGCAGCACTTGAACGGCTTCGCCTGAGGCGCGAGCGTCACCACCGACAGCTCCGCTCCGGCGCCCGCCAGTTCGGCCGCCTCCAGCAGCGCAGCCGCGCCACCGTGGCCCGCTTCGAACACCACGAGCACGCGAACGTCGGGCCCGCGACCGTCGCTCTCCGGGCCGACGACAGTGCCACTGGAACGTCCGCGACCTGACGCGCAGGCCACACCGCTCATGATGCCCTCACCATGGTCCTCTGATGGTGGCAGCCAAGGCCGCGACCCGCAAGGGGCCGACGGCACAGTTGAGGGCGATCCGCTGCGCTCGTGGAAGGCGATGCTGGCCCCACCGGTGCCGTTGTCATGGACCTGACCAGCTCTGACCAGACCAGCTTTGCCTTCCGGCCCGGACAAGCGGACCGTAGTCCGGTCGTGCTAGCGTGGCGGGTGCCGGGCCGCTCAGGGCGCATCTGCCGCCGATCCTCGACCGACCAGCCCACAGGCACCTCCGACTCGTCGAACAGTCCACATGGGAGGTAAATCAATGAGCATGTCCCTCTTTCGATTGGATGCGAGCATCCGGACGCAGGGCTGTCCGCAGGCCCGCTGCCCGAGCGCGTCCTGGATGACGACCAACGCCGCGCGCGGGCCCTCCCCGCTCGGCGCGGCGAGGTAGCCACTCAGCTCGCCAGACGGCGTCGTGAAGCTCAGATGGGGCATTGCGCGCATTCTTACGCAGGCGCACAGAGCGGTGATCAGCTGGCTCGAGAGCAAGGCCTTGGCCGCGTGTGCCGGCAAGGAACCCTGCGTGACTGTCTGATTGCAGCGGCAGCTCAGCCGGGGTCGTGGGCTCGTATCGCCGTCGCCTGACTTAAGGCCCCGGCCCAGGGAGCCGAAACAAGCGTGTGCGAGCCATGTTGCGAAATCAAAGGGCCGTCGCCGAATCAGCGGCGCCGGCGTCCGAGCCTGGCAGTGCCGTCCGCGTGGTGCGCCAGCCGGTCTTCAACGCCGATGAAGATCAGGTCGGCAACCGCATCCGCGCCAGCGGCGACGGATCGGGCTCAGCAGGCGGCTATCTGGCTGCGATGGGGCAGGGCGCCGACCGCGAGCTCGTGCTGGCCGAGGAGCTCCATGCACTCGCTCCTCGCGGCCGGGTTTTTCTGAGTGTCTCGCGCGGGGAGCTCCTCGAGCGGCGCGCGCTTTTCCTGCCGCATGAGCGCGTCGTCCTCTGCCTGCCGGCGACCGAGCCACTCGACGACGACCTGCGGGACGCCATCGACCGTCACGCCGTGCGAGGCTTCCGGCTCGCCCTGGACGCCGTCGATCTCGCTGCGGTGGACGGGCCGCTGCTCAACCGGGCGCAGACGGTCATCATCGAGGTCGGGGCTTCCTCGCCGCACCAGTTGGCGGCGTTCGTCGCGGCCGCGCGTGAGCGCGTGAGTTCGCGGGAGCTGGTGGCAGGCGGCGTGGACAGCCGCAAGGCCTTCCAGACCTGCCGGCGTCTAGGTTTCGACCTTTTCCAGGGCGAGTTCTTCCTGAGGCCGACCGCGGGGCCGGTTCGCACCGCAGCCGCGGCCAGTGTGGGCGGGATCGCAACAATGGCCGATCTGGCGGCGACGGACAACTTCGAGCGCCTGGCGGCCATCATCACGCGCGACCCCGGTCTGAGCATGCGCCTCTTGCGCTATGCCAACTCCGCGCACGTGGCGCTTCCCCGCCGGGTGGGGTCGGTCCACGAGGCCCTCGCCTGGCTGGGGACGGTGGCGGTCCGAGAATTCGCTCTGATCGCGGCCGTGGCCAGCGTCCCCGGGCCCCCGGGCGAGATGCTCACGACCGCCTTGACACGGGCGCGGATGTGCCAACAGCTCAGCCGGACGCTCCCGGCGACAAACTCGGAGGAGTCCTTCACCGTCGGTCTCTTCTCGGTCGCCGAAGCTGTAGCCAATTCACCCATCGACGTCGTCGTCGGCGAACTGCCCCTGCGCGAGGACATCGCATCGGCCCTCATCCGCGGTGAAGGCGAGCTGGGTCGGCTGCTGACGGCCGTCATCGCCTACGAGCGCGGCGACTTCGCCCCGGCGGCGACGCTGACCGGCGCGTCCGGCCCGATCGCGGAGATCTACCTCGAGTCGATCCGCTGGACCGACTCGGCGGTCGAGGCCCTCGGCTGAGTCGCACGCCGCCTGCGGGCCGCAAGCGGACGGCATGGCGCGATTGGACCCTCGGCGGAAACCGAGGGGTGTCGCGCTACCGCTTCGTTCGGCGACGCGCAGCAGGAGTTCGTCGTGGCCGCGCCTGCCACACACTCGCGCAAGGGGTATAGCCTGCTCGCATGACGCCGGTGCCGCCAGCCAGGCATCTGTTGCGCGCACGCGATCTCGCGGACGGTCACTACGCGGAGCCGATCGGCGTTGGCGAGCTGGCGGCCGCCGCAGGGCTGTCGCGGGCGCACTTCAGCCGCGAGTTCAGCCGGACATTCGGCGAGTCACCGAAGGCCTACCTGATGACCCGCCGACTCGAGCGTGCCGGCGCGCTCCTGCGCAACACCGACCGCCCGGTGAGCGAGGTCTGCCTTGACGTCGGGCTGGTCGGCCTCGGGTCGTTCACCACCAGCTTCAAGCGCCACTTCAGCAAGACGCCGACGGAGTACCGCGCGAGCTTCCCGCCAGCCTCCGCGCAAGTGATCGTCCCTGCCTGTTACATACGCCTGTATGGCCGTCCGCAACACCGCACAAATGGAGAAGACGGGCCGGCGGCGGCGGACTAGCTTTCCTATCTGCACACCACTGAAAGGAGAAACGATGCAGGTGCAAAACGCACAACTCTGGGTCCACGACCAGGATGAGGCGCTCGACTTCTATGTCGGCAAGCTCGGGTGGGAGGTCCGCAGCGACGTCACGATGCCCGAGCTCGGTGCCTTCCGCTGGCTGACTGTCAGCCCGCCGAGCCAGCCCAACTTCGCAGTCGTGCTGATGGCGATCCCGGGCCCGCCGGTGATGGACTCAGAGACAGCCGACCAGGTTCGCTCGTTGATGGCCAAGGGGTTCGCCGGGACTGTGTTCCTGGTGACCGAAGATGTCGACGCCGACTACAAGCGGCTCAACGAGGCCGGGGTGGAGTTCACAACGGTGCCGACCGACATGCCGTACGGCCGCGATTGCGGTCTCCGCGACCCATCCGGCAACCAGTTGCGGCTGGCCCAGCTTGCGCCGCAGTTTGCGACGGCGTAGGGCGCTTCGCCCGTTCTCATACGCGTGGCAGGCTCAGGCAACCGATCGAACTGTCGGGCCTTGACCTTCAGGGTGGTCAGGGCCCGAGCGCGGCGGATCAGCTCGAGCGGACTTTCCGCCGTGTCGCTCGAGTTTGCGCCAGCGCGCTATCGCGACGAGACTCGTGAGCCGACTCTCAAACCCGTGCCACCCCCCACCGGGGAGAGTAGCTCGGTCTGCATATGTGTCCGATCGCTCCGAGTTGCAGAGCGATCGCATCAAGCGAAACCATCAGCTCCGCGCCCGGGGGCGCGGCCGTCCGCGAGAACAACGCGATCGTAGCGATCGTGTCGCTACCGTCGATGATCGGTACCAGCAACGCTGAGCCCATACCCTCCGCCGCTGCGACCCTGAGCAGCGGGTCCTCGGCCGACTGCAGCTCGAGCAGGCAGGTTGCCGCCATTCGGGTGCGAGCCCGAGCGAACTCTCCGGTCGAGGCATCCACCCGGTGCTTCCAGGTCCGGCTCTCCAGCGACGCTAGGCCGGCGCCGTCCCCTGTCCATATCGCCGCGCAAGTCATTGGCGCGCCTGGTCTCTCGAGGTACCAAGCTATGGCCGCATCCCATCCCCCCTCGCCGCCGAGCGTGTCAACCGCGTGCTCGAGTACCGATCGCCACTCGGTGAGTCCGACGAGCACGGCTGAGAGGGCGCGCTGCGAACTCCCATCCCACCTGACCGCGCTACTGCTCTCCGACGCGGGAGCGCCGGGCGCCTCACCGCCCGGCGCGCGCGGCTCCTCGAGTTGCACATCGACGGTGGTGGTCAGCTCGGTCTCCAGCTCGCTGACGCGTGCCTGCGCCTGGGCCAGCGACTGCTCGAGCTGACCGGAACGAGCCTGCTCGGCCGAGACCGCGCTCTCGAGCTCCCCGGCTCGTGCCCGCTGCTCCACAACGGCGGCTTCCAGCTCGTCGACGTGCCCGTGATCCTCGAGCTGCCCATGGACACTCGTCAGCTCAACTTCCAACTCACCCACCCGAGCCTGCGCCTGGGCCAGTGACTCCCCCAGCTCGCCCGCGCGGGCCCGCTCAACACCAACGGCAGTTTCAAGCTCGCCGCCTCGTGTCTCATCAGCCGCAGCCGCGGTCTCCAGCTCGCTGACGCGTGCCTGCGCCTGGGCCAGCGACTGCTCGAGCTGACCGGAACGAGCCTGCTCGGCCGAGACCGCGCTCTCGAGCTCCCCGGCTCGTGCCCGCTGCTCCACAACGGCGGCTTCCAGCTCGCCGCCTCGTGTCTCATCAGCCGCAGCCGCCGTCTCCAGCTCGCTGACGCGTGCCTGCGCCTGGGCCAGCGACTGCTCGAGCTGACCGGAACGAGCCTGCTCGGCCGAGACCGCGCTCTCGAGCTCCCCGGCTCGTGCCCGCTGCTCCACAACGGCGGCTTCCAGCTCGTCGACGTGCCCGTGATCCTCGAGCTGCCCATGGACACTCGTCAGCTCAACTTCCAACTCACCCACCCGAGCCTGCGCCTGGGCCAGTGACTCCCCCAGCTCGCCCGCGCGGGCCCGCTCAACACCAACGGCAGTTTCAAGCTCGCCGCCTCGTGTCTCATCAGCCGCAGCCGCGGTCTCCAGCTCGCTGACGCGTGCCTGCGCCTGGGCCAGCGACTGCTCGAGCTGACCGGAACGAGCCTGCTCGGCCGAGACCGCGCTCTCGAGCTCCTCGGCTCGTGCCCGCTGCTCCACAACGGCGGCTTCCAGCTCGTCGACGTGCCCGTGATCCTCGAGCTGCCCATGGACACTCGTCAGCTCAACTTCCAACTCACCCACCCGAGCCTGCGCCTGGGCCAGTGACTCCCCCAGCTCGCCCGCGCGGGCCCGCTCAACACCAACGGCAGTTTCAAGCTCGCCGCCTCGTGTCTCATCAGCCGCAGCCGCGGTCTCCAGCTCGCTGACGCGTGCCTGCGCCTGGGCCAGCGACTGCTCGAGCTGACCGGAACGAGCCTGCTCGGCCGAGACCGCGCTCTCGAGCTCGCCTGCGCGTCCTTCCGCCCCGTCGTTGCGACTGAGCTGCTGCTCGTGTTCCTCCACCAGG
This sequence comes from uncultured Solirubrobacteraceae bacterium, assembly GCA_963822245.1. Classification (GTDB taxonomy): domain Bacteria; phylum Actinomycetota; class Thermoleophilia; order Solirubrobacterales; family Solirubrobacteraceae; genus Palsa-744. Next base: position 850,813 of record CAWGGR010000001.1, on the reverse strand, counting down.
TTCTTCAGCCGCGCAACTTCCACGAGCGCCTGGTCTCGCTCGATCGTCAGCGCTCGGGTGGAGTCGTGCCGATCGATTGGCGGATCGGGTTTCCCGTCGGGGAGCATGAGCCCCCACTGCTCGAGTAGCTCCTGACGAATCGCGAACACGTCGAGCCGTCCCCAGCGATCGATCCGCATGAGTCGCTCGCACTCCGAACGTGCCACCGATTCCTCCGTGGCCGGAGCAGCAACGCTGCAGGTGGTCGTCGGCTGCCCCTCACCGTTGTGCAGTGCAAAACGCAGAACAGTGAACGCGGGGCGCTCTTCGAACGCGCCGATCCGATACTCGAGCTCCAACAGCTCGCGCCCGGCGGCGCTGTCTTCTTCCGCGAGTCGCATGCCTTCGATCGACCACATCGAAGTGAGTTCGTGATCGGTCCGGCCGCAGACCCGCTCGGCGTCGGTCCCGATCTCGTCTACGTAGCGGCGATTCACGCGGATGTACCGGCCCTCCAGGTCCTTCAGCCAAATGATCGCCGGGCTCTCGTCCAGTGGCTCTTGGAGCACCGGACTCAGCTGGTCGCTCTCCGCCGCGTCGCCCGCGTCAGGGATCGTCAGCACCACCAGGCGCCGGCCGACTGAGTCGACCGCGGCGACGAGGTTCGCCTCGACGCCGTCGAGCGCGGTCGTCAGGCTGTCAGCGTCCCCCGCGGCGATTGCGTCGACCTCAACCGGACATCGGGCCAATGAACCGTTGCTCACGTCGAACCTGTCGAGGAATGCTCTCGTCGCGCGATCTACCGATCCGGTTCCATCCAGTACCGCGACCGCTGCCGGGACGCCGTCGGCGACCGCGAGAACATCCGCTGCTCTGGGCGTGCCAGAGACATCCACTCTGAAGCAATCGGCACCTGCCGCGGGCAGCGCGGTGGGCGAGCCCTGCAATGGACGAACGGTCAGCGTCACCATTCGGGCAGCCGATGACGGCATTTACGGACCCTCCGGCGTGTGGATCGGCGCAAGGCGGGCATGGGGAGGATTCCAACACGCCTCCGTCGAGGGCCCTCGACGGAGCTTGAGCATGGTCACGCATTTGTGGCGTGCCACGCCGATTTGTAGGCACTTCCGAGTGGAGCCAACCGGGACCGAACCAGCTCCCTCCGGCATACAACACATCGTCGTCCGCGTCGTCGGGGCCGCCCTCCTCAGTGCGGGTGCGGGTTCGAGATCGCCGCGTTCGACCGAGCTCGCGCCTCCCGTCCCCTTGGCGCATGCAGGCCATCGAGCAGGCGGGTGATCTCGGCCTCGATCCTTGCCAGCGCTCGCTCCGGATTGGGGTCGGTGGCGGCTAGCAATCCCGCCTCGATCAACGCGGACAGCAGAAGATGGGTCGTGATCGAGACGTCGTTGCTGGCTAGCTCGCCGGCGTCGACAGCCGCCTGGACACCGGCCCCCAAGGCCGCGATGCCCAGCGGCGCCGCAGCCTCGCGCCAGCTCTCCCACCCGAGCACCGCACGGCTCTGCCGCAGGCCGATTCGCTGAAGCTCCCCTGGGCTCGCGCACTCGCGCACATAGGCGATGCACCCAGCCAGGAGCTGATCGAACGGACCAGCGCCGCTCGCTGCCTGCTGCTCGGCGACCGCGCGCAGGCGGAGCATCGCGTCCCGCTCGGAGGCCTCGTAGGCGGCCTTGAAGAGATCGACCTTGCTGGCGAAGTGATGGTACATGCCGCCACGGCTGACGCCGGCGCGAGCGAGGATCTCGTCCGTCGCGACCTGGTCGAAGTCTCGTTCGAGGAGTAGCTCGCGCATCGCGCGGACCAGCCGCCCGCGAGCTCCGGCGGGCGGGCGACCACGCCTGTGGGCGGTCGTTGCTGCCGCCGCTTCGGATGGGGAATTGACACCGGACAATCTCTTCGCTACTTTACCAACCGACAGTCGGTCGGAAAGGATATAGGGTCCGCCGGCCTGCCGACTGGCGACACCAACCAGGGAGGCCACGATGAAGCAGTACGCAATCCTCAGGCGCAACGGCTGGCGATCGGGCGCCGAGCTCGAGGAGGCCGCAGCGCGCTCCACCAAGGTCGCAGACGAGCAGATGCCTGACGACGTGCGCTGGATCCGAAGCTATGTCCTGCAGGAGGACGGCGGCTCAGTCGGAACCATCTGTATTTACCAGGCCAGCAGCCCAGAGGCGATCCGGGATCACGCCTCGCGAGCCGGCTTGCCGGTTGACGAGATCATTCCGATTGCGGACACAGTTCTCGTCCGCCCCGACCCCGAGACGGCCGCCGCCTAAAACCGGGGAAGGGAGGACTCAGCGGCAAAGGGGCGGCTCGATCCCCGTGGCGTGCGCCCTCACCGGCAGGCGCTCGCCGGCTGTCCGGCTAGCGCAGCGTGATGTTGGTGGTGTGCGTCGTTCCGTCGTCCAGGCGGACGCTGAGGATCCACTGCCCGGGACTCAGGCCCGTGGTCTGGAGCTCGTAGCGGTAGTTACCGTGCTTGACAGAGGCGAAGACGTCGCCGCGGTTCGTCACCGAGGTCGCGGGCCGGTAGTGACCGGCTTCGTAGCCGGCTTCGGGAGCGATCTGCAGCGTCGCTGTCGCGCGTTCGTCCGCTCGTCCGTCGGCGGTGAGGTGGAAGGAGACGGTCGCCGGCTTGCCGGTCTTGTAGGTCTTGCCGCGGATCGGCTTGAGCTTTGAGAGGTCGTAGGACTTGCCGCTTCCGATCTGTTCGGCCCTTTCGGCAAAGACCCCGAGTGGGACGACCGTCCTGGCGCCGGAGTCGTCGACGATGGCCAGCTGTGCAGTCCGGGTACCCGTTTCCGACGGCTCCGCGAGCAGATCGAGCTGACAGCGAGCGCCGAGCGCGAGCGGGACGGACTGGCAGCCGTCGTCGCTGATCCGGAAGTCCGGCGCGTCTGTTCCTTCGAGCGCGACGCTCTGAACCTCGGCCCCGGCTTCGCCGGCGATGACGGTGACGGGCACCGGCACGGATGCTTGGCCAACCTCGGTGTTCGGCCATTCAACTTCCGCGGGGCGCACGGCCTCGGGTGCGCTCGTCGCAGGCTCGCCGACGTTCACTTCGCCGAAGACGGCCGGAGCGCCCGAGCTTTCGCAGTGCTCTTCGTACAGCGCCCGAAACCGCTCGATTTCGCCGCTGCCGTTGCGGTCGATGTCCTTGACCGCGAAGTGCCCGGCCTGGGTGTTGCAGCCATGGCTGTCATACGTGGCGGCGAGCCCCGGGCTCGTTTCTCCTTGGAAGCCGGGACGCAGCGCGCCGTTGTATTCGCCTGCTTCGAGCTGGTCTTCTGCGATGGGCTGGAATTCGAAGCTGGCCGATTCGGTCGGGGCTTCGGCGCTGATGAGCACCCCATGCCAGAGAGCGGGGTCCATGAAGACTTCGCGCGGCTTGTCAAACAGATAGTCCGAGCCTTCTCCGACCCAGCTGCCGCTTTCGCTGACCAGCGTCGCGTAGTTGACGTGCAACGCCGCTTCGGCCTCAACCGCGAGCGGGATCGCGGTTTCCGACCCGGAGCTGTCGGTGACAACGAGGTCCGCCGCACGGCCTCCCGGCGCGGCGGGGGCGGCGGCGACTTCAAGCTGGCACCGTTCACCCGCTGCGAGGGCAACGTCGAGACATTGGTCCGCGGCGATCCTGAAGTCGCCGGCATCTTCGCCCGCGAGGCCGACCGATGTCACATCGGCGCCGGAAGGCCCGGCGATGACCGTCACCGGCACACTGGTCGAAGTTTCACCGACCCACGTTCTCGGCCATTCGACGGCGCTCGGCTCGATCGCCGCCGGCGCACTCGTGGCGAGCTCGCCGATCCTTACCTCGCCGAATGTCGCGGGAGCGTTCGGGTTCTCGCAATGAAATTCATATAGGGCCCAGAACCGGTCGACTTCGCCGGCTTCGTCGACGTGTATGTCCTTCACGATGAAGCGCCCGAAGCTTTCGTTGCAGCCCGCGCCTTCGCCGGATACTTCGAGAACCGGCCCGTCCGTGCCGAAGTCCCTAGTCGCGCCCGTGTATTCGCCGACGTGCAGTTGCTGCCCCATCGGAGCGCCGAAATCGAAGCTGAAGTGCCGACTTCCTTCCTTGGCGACGATCTCGATCCTCTCAGCCGCTTCAGTGCGTTCGTACCAGGGGTGTGAGTAGACGGCGCCGGGCGCGTCGAACAGGCGCCGGTAGACGCCCTGGCGGACACCGGTCTGGTTGACGACTGTCGCCGAGTTGTTCGCGAGCGCTTCGTCTGCAAGGGCCATCGCGGGCGCTGCGAGCACAAATGCGAGCGCCGCCAACGCCGTCGCCCAGAGCATGGTCCCACGATGGACCGCCCGACCTCTCTCCGACACCGACGCTCCCGACAAGTGAGCAGCCTCCCTCTCGATCGGCGGTTGCGTCCTCGCAGCCGCGTTCGCCCTGATTGAACTGGTCGAACAGCCCCTCGGCCACCATTGAAGCGATTCGTGCAGCGACCGTTGGCCGCGCTGGACGCACGTACGACACCTCCACGGCGGCAAGACTCACGCGCCGGGCGGGCGTGATGCTGGCGCGAGCGGCGACGCGCCTACGAGTCGCGCCGGCACTACGTTTCCAGCGGCGTTGTGGACATCGTCTCGGATGACCTCCTGCCGGCGTGGTTTCAGAGTACTGACCGGTTGGCTCCAGAGCGGGGGATTGTCCGACGACCTCCTCCAGGTGACGCAGACGGCGCAGGGCTCGTGTGGGGCCGGTCTCCGCGGCCCCACACGAGCACCTTGCGCCGGTGCGCCAGCGACTACACGACCGAGTTGACCTCGACTTCTTCCCCGCTGGCCTGCGTGACCGTCATCGTGACTCCTGCCTGTTCGAACGGTGCGCTGTTGATCGACTGTTCGAGTATGTCTTGCCGCGCGACCACAAAGCGCTCTGGCTTCTGCTTGCCTTTCGACTCCTTGAACTTCAGCGTTTGGCTGAGCCCCATCTTGTTGGCCTCCACCGGCACGATCACCGAGCCCTGTAGCACGGCATGTGTGCTCGCACCGCAGCTAAACGCAATCAGTGAGCTTGACGCCGCAGGGTACAGATCGAGGCCGATCTTGTTCTTGAGGCTGTCCGCGCCGAGTTTTTCGACACCGAGGACGCCGTCGAGCGTTTCCGTGACGACTTCCCCTGGTGCGCTACCGGCGCTTGAGCAGCTTTCGCCCGCGAGCACGCATCCCGTGAACTTGAGGACCACCGTCCCGACTTTTTTCAACCCCGTGTATGCACCGGTGCCCGTCTCCCCGGTGCATACCATCTTCGCGGCCAGGACCACCGATTCGAGCGTGACGGAGCCCGAGGACAGTTTTGTTGTGAATGGCGGGGTCACCACACCGGCGAACCATTCGTAGTCCTCGCTCCCGCCGAGACTCGTGCAGCCCGAGCTCTTGTACTTGCCGGCATCCTTCGCGACCTTGACGCATCGTCCGAATTCCGGCGCTTCTCCCGTGTGTTCTTCGTTGTTTTCTTCCTTCACGTTTGCGATCGCGAGACTGTTCCACGCACTGGCAGAGATCTCAGTGGCGCCTTCGAGCCCGATCACCGCCACCGGAGTACTGCTGCTGTTTTCGGCGCCGTCGCCCAGCTGCCCATCATTGCTGGCGCCCCACGCCATCACCGCGCCATCCTCGAGCAGTGCCAACGAGTGACCCTCGCCGGCTGAGATCGCGGTGACGCCGCTCAGCCCGCGCACTTCGGTTGGCACTTCGCAACAGCCATCCCATGAGTCGACCGTGCCGCTGCTCAGTCGGGCGAGGCTGTATGCGTTGCCGGCTGAGACTTCCACAACATGCTCGAGCACGTTCCCGTCGCTTTCGCTGCACGGCGGGGTCTGGCCGATCGCACAGATGGGGACGGGCGAGTCCTGGCCGTAGCCCCAGCCTCTGACCGTCCCGTTGCCAAGCACGGCGAGACTGTTTGAGGTATGACCCACCGGGCCCTTTTCGCCAGCTGAGACGCCGACCACCCCGGTCAGAGCGCTTACCTGGACCGGCGTCCTGCTGCAGGCCCCCCCGGGGCAGGTTTCGGGTCCGCTGGTCGTGCCGATGCCGAGTTGGCCTTCGTTGTTAGCACCCCAGGCAAGGACGGTTCCGTCGCTCAACACGGCTAGGCTGTGATAGCTCCCGGCTGACACTGCTACGGCCGTGGTGTCCGGCGGCAGGCTCACCGCAACCGGCACGTCGCTGGAACTAGTGGTGCCGTCGCCGAGCTCGCCAGACTGGTTGTCGCCCCACGCCATAACCGATCCATTGCTAAGCAGCGCGAGGGAATAGGCGGCGCCGGCCGAGATTTCCCGCACGCTCACGCCGGCCGGAAGGTCCAGACTCACGGGCACCGGCGTCCTGCTGCAGTAGTTGGTGCTCAGGAAGGGATCGGGAAGACAGGTTTCCGGACCCGTAAAGGTGCCGTCGCCGAGCTGTCCGGCGACGTTCCCGCCCCAGCTCACGACGGCATCGTTGCTCAGCAGCGCCGCGCCGTTGCTTTCCCCTCCGGCCGAGACGGCCTTGACGCTCACGCCCACCGGGAGGCTGAGAGCGACCGGCACGGGCGCCCGACTGCAAGCGGGCCCGCTGGTACCGCCGCACGTTTCAGGGCCGGCGTTGGTGCCGTCGCCCAACTGGCTCGAGTTATTCACGCCCCACGCTAGGACTATCGCGTTCGCCGGCGACGTGGCTGCGGCGCTCACGACGAGCACTACGGCCAGACAGGCCCACAGGGCCCCGGCACGCCTAATCACGCGAACTCGCCCTCCGCCCGCCCAGTCCCGACTGTTAAACCCCCCGGTGGCAGACATGCTCGTCAAACCTCCTCGACGCGTTTGGCTCGCGGAGCACCCAAACGGTTGCCCGCGGGATCGATCATGCGACGTCACCATACCTTGACCGGTGCGCGCGTGTGTGAGATCGCGCACCCGGTTCACACGTGCATCTCGGGCCCGAATGGACATCCACGATTCTGTCGCAGCGGCGGTCTGCACGACCGAAGTCGGCCGCTGCTAGATCTTCATCTTTCGCCGGCATTTATTTCGACCGTCGCAACCATCGCCCGACATCAGGGCTGCTTATACCCGGGAGCTGTTGGCTTATGGCGGCCGCTGACGTTGCCGGCGGGCAAACGCAGTTGCTGCGAACTGCGATTCGACACGGCCCCTGATCGGACGCTTCGCAAGCGGAAGGTCCCTCGCGCTCTCCCGAGAGTCCCCGCTAGACGTCGGCTGACCTTTCGGCGGGACCTATTGGGCCGTTTCGAAGAAGTCACGGTCGATCGCGATGTCCTCGATCTGCCTGACCGCGCGCCGGACCCCGAGTTCCCGTTCCTTGAGAGCTCGCAAAGATGATCGGCGTCGATCAGGTCTATCGGAAGCGCACCGTCGCGCGCCGCCTCGTGGCGGGCTTCGGCCGAAAACGGCCCGGCCGAGATCAGTAGTCCCTTGTCCCCTCGTCCGCTCATGGCCCCGCGGAACGCTCCACATCAGCGATGTGACCCAGTGGTTCCCCGACACCGGTGCCTTTCGGGGCAAATCGCGACTTGCGCCCGAACGGCCGGTCGAGGTCGCGAATGGCGTCTCACGGCCCTAACGTTGCTCGGCGCTGACAGATGCGAGCGTCTCCCGAGCGCGGTCGATGAAGCGGAGCTCGGCGTATGCGCCACTCGCCCCGACCGCGGCGGTGGCCTTGTCGAGTGCGTCCTGTGCACGGGGCATCCTCTCCGGATTCTCGGATGACAGGACGACGTCGGCCAGGACCCGGTAGGAGATCGCGAGTATCGCCTCGTTGCCGCGTTGCCGCGCGAGCGTTATCGACTCCTCGACGGTAGCCAGAGCGCGCGTGCGATCGCCGGCGCCCAAGAGCGCCTCGGCAAGCCCCGCCAGCAACCAGGACTCCAGATCGAGCACGGTGTGCGCCTCCCGCGCGAGTGCAACCGAGCGCTCGAAGTGTTCGACTGCGCACTCGGCGTCGCCAAGCATCAGCTCGGCGTACCCGAGACCAAAGAGTGACCACACACGGGAATAGGCGTAGCCGAACCGCTCGGCGATTTCGCGTGACCGGGTGGCGTGGGCGCGGACGGTGTCAACCTGGCCGGAATAGCGCGCAAGCGGTATGCAGAACATGTGCGCCCATATCTGAACCTCTACGTCGCCCTGCTGCTCCGCGACGATGAGCGCGTGCTCGAGCTCCAACGCGGCCTCCTCGAGACGCCCCGTGAAATAGAGCAACACGCCCTTCATAGTCAGGCACCACGCATACGGACAGAAGATCACGCCGCCGAGTCCGAGCTTGTGGTCCTCCGCGCCGAGCGCGACGCCTTGCTCGGCGAGGTCGAGCGCCTCGCCGAGTCGGCCCGTCACGAACCCTGAGTAGATGGGACCCGTGATGGTCCTGAGACGGATGCCAGGATCGCCGGTCGCGCGACCGAGGCGGTAGAGCTCCTCCGTCAGTGCGCTGCCCTCGCGGACGTTCCCGGAGACGTTGTGCACCTGCGAGTAAGGGCCCAGGACCAAGAGCAGACCGAGTGGGTTATCGCTTTGCTCTGCGAGCTGCCGGCCCGCCCGATAGTGCGCTGCCGCCTCCTGCTCGCTGATCCCAACCCGCCACCCGTAGTCCAACTGGCCGACGTGACCCACGAGGGAGAGCGTCGCCTTCTCGGCCGATTCTGGAGCGTTCGCGAGGAGCTCGTGCAGCTTTCGCCAGTGACTGAGCGACTGAGCAACGTCGCGCAGCCCCACCCATACGGCGGCGCGGGCGGCGAAGCGGGCGGCGGCGAGCATCTCGCCGGCGGCCTCCCAGTGCTGCGCCACGAGGGCAGCTAGCTCGTCGAGCTTCTCGGCATCGAGCCTCTCGATCGCGAGTGCCACCTCGCGATGAACCTGTCGTCGACGGTCGCCGAGCTGCGAGCGGTAGACGACCTCCTGGGTGAGCGGGTGCCTGAACGCGTACTCGATCCTCGCTTGGTCGGCGCGCTCGATCAACAGCCCTCCGGAGACGAGCGCGCGAAGGGCGCGCGAGAGCTCTGGGTCGGCGAGGGTCGAGACCGCACCGAGCAGTTGCGGCGAGACGTCGAGCCCGATGACCGAGGCGACCTGCAGCAGATCCTTCTCGCGTTCTCCCAGCCGGTCGATGCGAGCTGCGAGCGTCGCCTGGACCGTGGCAGGAAGCACGATCTCCCCGAGCGTTCGCCCGAGGCGATACGTACCACGCTCACCCTTCAGATGCCCGGACTCCGCGAGGGCAGCGACGAGCTCCTCGCAGAAGAACGGATTTCCGGCCGCGCGATCGCCGATCAACTCGGCCAGGCCGTCGAGCGACCGATCGGGACCGAGCAGGTTCTCGAGTAGCTCCGCGACGGCGCTGGGGCCCAGGGGGGACAGCGCGATCCGCTCGCAATGAGCGTGGCCGAGGATCTCCGCCGCGTACTCGGGGCGATAGGTGAGGATCAAGAGCGTGCGTGTCCCCGCCGTCGCGCGGACGATCTCCTCGAGGAACACCGCGCTCGCATCATCGATCCAGTGGAGGTCCTCGATGAGGATCACAGCCGGGGCGGCGCGACTGCCCGATTGAATCATCCGCCGCACGAACGAAAGCAGCCGGCGCTGGCGGACATCGGGGCCCATCCTCGCGCTGTGGCGCTCCGGATCCGCGACGCCGAGGAACTCGAAGATGAGCGGCAGGTCCTCCTCAAACGATGAGTCGAGCGTCTCGAGGCACGCCTCGATGCGTGCACGCCCCTGCGGTCCGTCATCCCGCTCGCCGACCCCCAGCAAGCTGCGCAGGAGCTCGAGCACGGGGACGAACGGGACCTGGCGCGCGTGGGCCAGCGCGCGGGCCCGGTGCACGCCGACGCGCCGCTCGCGGCAGGCCTCCAGGAGCTCGTAGGCCAAACGACTCTTCCCGACCCCGGGCTCACCGACCAGTCCCACCACTCGACCGTCGGCGACAGCGGCACGGTCGAAGGCGGCGCGCAGGGTCGCCTGCTCGCTCGCTCTGCCTACAAACGGCGAGAGAATGCCGAGGGCACCTTCGGTCCGCACGCGGTCGCCCGATGCCGCTTTGGCCACGAGCTCGAACACCGGCTCAGGCGCATCTGCTCCTTTGAGCTCAAACTCGCCGAGTGCGTTGAGCTCGAACTCGGTGGATACGAGGGCTGCGGTGCCGGCGCTGAGCACGGTCGAGCCGGGGGGCGCGACAGACTCCATACGCTGGGCCAGGCCGACCGTCGGCCCGATCGCCGTATAGGTCATAGCGCCGCCAACGCCGATCTCGCCGACGATCACCTCGCCGGAGTTCAGTCCGATCCTCATCGCGAAGGCGATCCCCTCCTCACCGAGGGAACAGGCGAGCGGCTGCAGCTCCTCCTGGATCGCCAGCGCCGTCAGGCAGGCACAGCGAGCATGATCCTCCTGCCCCACAGGCGCGCCAAAGATCGCCATGATCCCGTCGCCGGTGAACTTCTCGACCGTACCTTGGAAGCGGTGCACCGTGTCGGCGGCGATCCGAAGAAAGACGTCGAGCGCCTTGCGCCAGCGTTCCGCGCCGAGGGCGCGCTCGAGCTCCATCGAGCGGACGATGTCAACGAACACGACCGTGACCTGTTTGCGTTCGCCTTCGAGCTGTGCTCTGGCGCCGACAATCCGCTCAGCCGCGTGCGGAAGGGGCCGCAGCTCGGGCTCGTGTTCGGCGGGGCCGGCCGGAAAGCCCTCCCCGCTTGAGATCAGGCGCGCGCCCCCGCTCAGCGCCTGGCCGCAAGCCGTGCAAAACCTGTGCCCGCCCGAGTCTGCGACGCCACAGGCGGGGCAGCGCACGCCAACCGACAGCGTGCCGCCGCACTCGCCACAGAAGCGCGCGCCCTCGTCGTTTCGGTAGCCACAGCTCGGGCAATCCACGATCGCGCTCCCCGGGTCTAGTCCTTGGCGTCCGCGCGAATCGTTGCATACGACCACAGCGCGGATCGTCCCGCCGCTTCTGCCGCGATCATCCGTGCCACGGTGCCCGGCAGCAGCGGAGCAGACTTCACCGAGGGAACCTTCCTCGCAGAACTCGGCGAGGCCGAGCGGGCAGCGATCCTTGAGCTCGGTGTTCGCCGCACCCACCCGCGCGCAACGACGCTAATGCAGCAGGACGAGCTCGACGAACGTGTGATGGTGCTCCTCAAGGGGCGCGTCAAGGTGTCAAGCGTTGACCGTGACGGCCGCGAAACGATCCTCGGCATTCGCGACCCCGGCGATCTGCTCGGGGAGCTTGGGTTCATCGATCGTCAACCGCGCATAGCGAGCGTGACAGCGCTCGAGGTCGTTCTCGCCCTTGCGGTGCCGGCGCAGGCGTTCCGAGCACATCTCCACCGCTTCCCACGCGTGGCCGGCACGCTGTTGGACGTGGTGACGCGCCGGATGCGTGAGAGCACCCTTGCGAGTCTGAGTTTCGCGCGGGCAGACACGATGGGCCGCCTGGCGTCCCGCATTCTGGAGCTGGCCGACCGCTACGGCGAGCGGACCGACACCGGGATCGTGACCGCCCTTCCGATCTCCCAGGAGGAGCTCGCCGCGTGGACAGGTGCGTCGCGCGCGGGAGTGGGCCAGTGCCTGCAAACGATGCGCGAGCTCGGCTGGATCGAAACCCAGCGACGCAGACTGATCGTCAAGGATCAGCCCGCGCTGCGCAGTCGCGTGGATTTGTACTAGCGCGGCGCGCGCTCCTGCCGGGCAGAGACGCCCAGTCGTGCCTGGTGGCTGTGTCCAACTTTGGATAGTTGCGGTGCCTGCTGTGTTCAAGACTCGCGGAGGCATTTCGATGTCCTGCGCATGACGGTTGAGTCCGTGCGTATGACACAGACAAATGCCTGAGCAGAACGTCGCGGTGATCGCGGCACCGACGAAAGCCGTGCCGCCGCGAACCCATGGCCGGGATTGGCGGGCCGCGGGAATCCGAGGTCGTGCCAACAGGCCGAGAAATCAACAAGGAGAAGACAATGCTGGGTATCGAAGGAGCGCGACGAGGCGCTGTGGGACAGGGCTCGCACGCTCGCCGGCGCAGACACGAAGTACTGGTTGCTGTCCTCGCGGTGGTTCTGGGGGTGCTGGCGTCTGCGCAGGCGGCGTGGGCGACGGAACTGGAGTTGCCGAAGGGGGCAGTCGCGAAGATCACGAACGCGAGCTTCCGCTCGTGCAACGACGAGACATATGGCTACCAGCTCGACGGCGGCCCAGGCGTCGAACTCGCAAACACCCCCGGCGGATGCAGGGAAGTCGCTGCGAGCAACGCGACGATTGGGCCGTTTGAAGCCGACGAGACGCTGACGTTCTATCTCACCGACAACACGTGCGGCCTCACGTTCCACTCAAATGGTGGCGAACACGCCGAAGTTACCGGCGCGAACCCATTCGAGGTGCAGCTGTGGGACGCCGGCGGCTTCTGTGAATACAAGCCGGGTGTTGAAGACCCGGACGTTCCTCCGGGCAACCTGGAGGCGACCGTAACCATTGACCATGCGCCGGAACCCCCCGAATTCGGGCGCTGCGTCAAAATTGCCGGGAAGAGCGGCGAATATGCCGATTCCAAGTGCACGAAACACGAGGAAGGCGAGAGCGGGGGCAAGTACGAATGGCTCTCAGGGCCGGGGGCGGCGAACAAGTTCACGACCTCGGGCGGCGCGAGCGTCTTCTTCGAAACGAGAGAAGGCTACTCGGGTAGCTGCGCGAGCGTGACAGGTGCTGGCGAATACGTATCGGGAGGGGATGACAAACACCTCACGGCGACGTATGAATGGGCGGGGTGCAAAGTGATCAGCAGTCCAAACGGGGTGATCAACGGCGCGAGCTGTCAGAGCGCTGAACGGCCCGCCGGGGACGTCGTGAGCAGCCCGCTGGTGGGAGAAGTCGGCTGGGAGAACAAGGCGAAGAAAGCCACCGCGCTGCTGCTCGAACCGGCCGAAGGCGCCGGTGATGTGTTCTCGCGGTGGGAGTGCGGCGGCTTCGACTTCGCGACGACGACGCACGGCCGTGGCCTTCTCGTGCCGATCAAGAACGACGCCATGAAGGGCAGCGAAACGCTGAAGTACAAGGAGAAGAAGGGCATACAGGTGCCGAGCACGTGGCACGTCGGCGAACCGGCGGAAGAAACGACGTTTCTCGAAGACAACGAACCGATTCCGTTCGGCCGGTCGGGGATCGGCTTCCAGCCGGTCCTCACGAACGAAGAAGCGCTCGAGTTGAACGCCGTCGTGTAGCGCCGGCGCAGACGCGAGGCCCTAAGGCGAGGCGCGTGGGATGGCTCCCACGCGCCTCTCACATGTTGTCGTCCGCGCGATCGCTGCAAATGAGGCGCTTATGGCTCGAGCGTGCGCGATGACGCTCAACGCGTGCTCCATCATAGGTGCGGCGCGCGGGGCGATCCCATGCGGGAATCGAAGCCATCGCTGCCCTCGGGTCTGGATCTGAACCAGCCAGCACCTCGCCAGCGTGATCCCGCTGTGAGCGAGACCTCATAGGACCCGGGCAGGCAGACCCGACACCTACCGTGACCGATCGAGCCGCCAGATCATGCCCGGGGAGGCAGCCCGAACGACTCGACCAGCGACGGCGTGCGGAAGTGGATGATCTCGTCGATTCGCTCGGCCTCGAGACTTAGGACAGTCACGCCATGTGCGGCGTAGACGCCGGAGCTGTCGAGCTCGTAGGCGTCCCGCCTGCGAGCCAAACGGTCCGACGAGCTCGGCACCACCGGCCAGTGACCCGGACCAGCCCGGGCGAATGAGTGCGTCAGTTTCGACCGGCTGACCGTCAGGTCCATACCCTCACGACGCGAGCATGCGTCCCAACGCACGGGCCGCCGGTCCCCAACCACATGCCAGCGCTGCGCATTTGGCACAGAAAGGGACGCCAAAAGCCCGGCCCGTACCAAGGCGCTTCCGGAAGTGAAGCCAACCTGAAGGTGGCCGCAGTTTCGGCATGATTACGCCCGATTCGGGCGGGCTTGGGCGGCGGATCGCTGCCGCCCAGTTCCGCGGAGCCCGCGTCTTGCGGTGGCCGTGTCACATCAGAATCTGTCGCCGCCACACCTGTACAGCCGCCCTGCGTGTGCTGTGATGAACGCACTGAGACGCACGAAACCCGAGGAGCGACGATGAGCACAATCAGCGAGCAGGCCGCCGCAGTGTCGAGCGCATCATCCACCCATCTTCCGCCTCAGGTGGCGCAGGCCTTCGCCGGCGAGCAGCAGGTGTTGCGCGACCGCGGCGAGCCAGCAGGAGCAATCGCAGCCGGCGACACGATCGGAGACTTCGTGCTCCCCGACGCAAACGGCTCCCCCGTCTCGTTCGCCGAGATCCTCGCCACCGGGCCGGCTGTCGTCGTCTTCTACCGCGGCGGATGGTGCCCGTATTGCAACATCGCCCTGCGCACCTACCAGGCCGAGCTCATACCCCAGCTCGACAGGTTCGACGCGACGCTCGTCGCGATCAGCCCGCAGCCGCCCGACAAGTCGCTGACCACAGCCGAAAAGGCCGAGCTCACCTTCCCGGTGCTCTCCGACGAGGGAGCACAGGTGGCGCGCGAGCTCGGGATCACCTTCGAGCCCGCTGAGAGCGTCCTCGAGGCCCAGCGAGCGCTAGGCCTCGATCTTCGCGACTTCAACGCGACGGAGACCGCAACCCTGCCGATGCCAACAGTCCTCGTCGTCGACCGCGACCGATCGGTGCGGTTCGCCGACGTGCACGCCGACTACACGAGCCGCACCGAGGTCCCCGTCATCATCGAAGCCCTCGAACAGCTCAGCGGCGACTAGCCGCGCCGGCAGCCGAGAGCCGTGATGGCGATCGGTTGCTTCGGACACAGGAGGTCACTGGCTCGGATCGGCCGCTTAGGTGGCCGTGGGTGCGGCCGTAGCGCCGCACCTTGGGGGGACGCGCGCCGGGGGTCTCGTCGCGGATGCGGCCGAGCTCCCTTGTCGTCCGCGGAAGGGGCCAAGATCGCTCCATCAGCGACTGGGACCCGCGAGCGCATTTTCGCCGATGCCGTCGTCCCGGCACGCGAGAGAACGCATGAGCGAGCATGCACAGACCGAGGTGACCGAGCACAACGCGTGCTCAACCGCACGAGCGAGCAACGGTGGCCCGAGCGTCGCACTCCAAGCGCTCGGAGCTGGCCTCGCTGGCCTGGGAACGCTTGGAGTCATAGCGGGCGTCGGAGGAATCATCATGTTCGAGCGCTTCAGCCAGGCCGGACTGCCAGCCGAGCAAGCAGTGGCAGCGCAGCCAAAAACGGTCCTACTCGCGGTCGGGACAGAGGCGTTGCTCCCGCTTGCTGTCGCGATATGTCTCGTCGGTGGCGCGTATTGGTACTTCGCACGCCAGATACCGCCCTTGCCCTTGGCGGTGTCCATCGCCGCCGGAGCGATTCTCTATTACCTCGTCGTGGTCGACTTCTCAGTCAAGGTCGACATCCTCCTCTGGATTGCGCTTGCGTCTGTGGCGGTGAGCGGCTGCTGGGCAGCCGTTGATCACCGTGCCGACACAGTGCATCGGAGGTCCGGCCAACCGCGCAACCGGGATGTGACCCGACTCGTTACGCTCGCGGTCGCGACGGGCGTGCTCGGATGCCTGATCGGGCTTATCCGGACGGTCGACGCACCGAAGCTGCGAGGCGCGGCCGTCGCGCTCGCTAAAGGTAGGGTCGTTTCGGGGGTCTTCGTCGCCCAGACGTCGGATCAGATCTTCATCGGTCAGGTGGTTCTCGCAGGACCGCGAGGCGATGCCACCAAGGCGTATTCCGGAGCGATTGTTGCTGTCAACCGCCGCGAAGTACTGTCGCTCGCGCTCGGCACGAACACCGGTCTTCGCGCCGCGCTACGCGAGGGGGAACTGATGGCGTCGGCTCTGCGCGAAGAACCCGCTGGTGACACGGTCGCACGGCATCTGGCGGAAGCGTGACGCGCTGTCTCGAGTGAGCCGAGGGCTGACGCTCAGAGACTGCCCTAGGTGCATACGGCACGCTAGTCCAACGAGCACCGGAGCGCGTGTCCCGGGGTAACAACGCGACGACCGTGCCTGCACGCGTCATCGCTGACGCGGGGCCGAGCGGTGCGCTCTAGCGCTTAGCCCATGTATCTTGCCCGCGATGGCTTCCGAACCCGCTCCGCCAATTGGAGACCCGGCAGTCTGGTCCCTTCAGCCGTGGGACGAGATCGAACGCACCCTCCTGCATGAGCGCTACGGCGGCCGCCGGCAGGGAGGCATCGCGCCTTCCAGGACCTCACCAAACGTGATGCTGTTCGCGGAAGCCGCGGCCGGCGAGCCACACGGCTACTTCGACGGTTGGCACGCGGACGGCTGCTTTCACTACCCCGGGGAAGGACGACGCGGCGACCAGGAGATGAAGTCCGGGAACGCGGCGATTCTGAACCACAGGCGCGAGGGGCGCGCCCTGAGATTGTTCGACGGTGCCCGCGGTCGCGTCAAATACGTCGGCGAGTTCGAGCCCGCCGAGGATCGTCCGTTCTACACGACAGACGCACCCGAGAGCGGAGCCGGACCGGTGCGCAGCGTGATCATGTTTCGGTTGCGGCCGATCGACATACCGCCACGTGCCGAAAGCTCTCGCATCGACGAGATGCTCGTACAGACTGTCGAGGATGTCCCGGTCGCGCAGCAGTGGACCGAGAAGGCATTCGTTGCGCCTAGCCACGTCGAATACGAGGCCGAACGGCGCGAGCAGAAGCTCATTCTCGCCTACCGCGACTACCTGGTCGCGAAAGGTCACTACGTGAGCCGCCTGAAGATCGTGCCTCACGGCGAGGCAAAGCCGCTGTTCTCAGACCTCATCGACCGGACGACCAATACGCTCGTCGAGGCGAAGGGCAGCGTCGAGCGAGGCGCGGTGCGCATGGCGATCGGCCAACTCCTCGACTACGCGCGCTTCGTCGAGCCAGCACCACAGCTCGCCGTTTTGCTCCCCTCACAGCCTCGAGAGGATCTCCAGGAGCTCCTCGTGGCTGTCGGCGTGCGGCTCATCTGGCGGGACGCCAAGAGCTTCATCCATCGCTAGCAAGCCGACCGCGGTCCTCCTCGGCTGCGTCAAGGGCAAGGCGCGCCACCCCGCGAGAGCCAAGGACCTCTATGTCTCACCGCTGTGGCGGAAGAGGCGTGCGTACGCGGAGGCGAGCGGCCTGCCATGGATGATTCTGAGCGCAGAATTCGGACTCGTCGAGCCCGAGCGCCCACCGACCCCGTACGACGTAGCGCTCGCGAGCCTCCCCGCACTTGAGCGACGGCAGTGGGGGGGCGAGTCGCCGGATCGCTACTGAAACGCTCCGGACCGCTCGAGGCAGCGGTGTTTGAGGTCCACGCCGGAGCGGTGTACCGGAACGCGATCAAAGCCCCGCTTGCGCTACTCGGTGCGCAACTAGCTCCCGGCCGCTCTCTCCGATCTCGAGGGGACGGTACTCACGATCCTCGATCCTGCCTTCAACCTCGACGGAATGCGACCAACCGCTCTGCGCACAGCGCTCATTCAGGCCTGCCGGCGCTCGCTAGACGGGTGATCGCTTGCTGCGCTCTTGAGCGAGCGACCGATCAGAGCGTCCGGACTTTTACGTGCGCGCTTGTCGCTGCAGCGTAGCCGGTACCTTGCGCCAAGGCCCTGAGTGTTACGTGCTGGTGGCGCAGCCGCGTGGGGACAACGTAGCGAATCGCGACGGTCGCACTCGAACCAGTGCCGACCCCGAGTCGCTGCCACGACCCACGCCCTTTGATCTGCAGTTCGACCCTTACGGCCGCGTCTTCGATTGGGTCGCCTTCCGGATCATGGATGGCAACATCCAACGTCCCCGCGGGATGGAGCGAGGCGATTCTCGGCAGTCCAATCACAAGCTCGTGGGTGACGTAGGCCGTCAGGTTGTAGGGACCACAGCCAGCATTGACCCGGCCCCCTTCGGCTGGCGTGATGAGGTCGAGCGGGTAGTTGCCGGTTTGCGTCGCCGCGTAAGACGCTTCGCGCTTTGTGATCCCTTCTTCGAGGAAGCTTTCGACAAGCCGCGGGCCGTGGGGTTCGTAGTTGAAGTCGGTCGTGCTCGGCGGATATAGGCGCAAGTGATCGTTCGGCTGGCCTTCCCACTGGATCTGGACCGAATCGCCACCCCTAAGTGGGAGCAACCACCACGAGATGCAATTCCCCGGGTAGTTCGGTGGTTCCACGTGCGACGCCAGGCTGCCGAACTCCTGTTGCCCTGGAACGATCGTGGGGGCATCCGCGATGGATGCGCCACCGTCGGCCTGCGCGGCGGTCGCAAGCGCGAGGGTCGACCAGGAAATCAGAAAAACTAGGCAGACAACTCGGCGCATGCGGCTCTCCCTTGGTTGGACCAGATAAAGACGTCAGCATATTGCTCCGGGCATGCCACGCGTGTCCTTGGCGTTTTGGACCGCGACCGGCTGGCTCGGCAGGAGCGGACCCTGCCTGATTGCTTGCTATAGGGGCAGGAGGTCCTTCAACCGCCCCGACACGGCAGTCGGGCCCGCGCACAGCATAAGTGGAAACTGCGCGGAACTGCACTTGCGGCGCAGATCGCCGCGGTGCGTCGCGTCCCCCGTGGAAAAGCTCGCTCGCGTAGTCCGGATGAGTCGCGGCTGGCATGCGGACGCCTACCTCCGGCAGGGTTTGTGTAGCCTTGCATGGCACTATGGGTCGCAGGAGCGTTGATACTGGGGGTCGTGCGCGCGTGGGCCGGCAGCTCCGGCTGGGAGCGTTGTGTCTTTTCACGTTCTTCGCCGTGTTCGCAACGGGCACGGCGTGGGGTTCGGTTCGGTCCGGTTCGTTGACTGTGCGGGTCGTCGGGTTGCCAGCTGGTCAGCATCCCGTCGCGACACTGGTAGGTCCAAAGGGCCTGCGCCGCTCCCTTCCGGCTGGGAGTACCCGGATCAGTCCCGCGAGGGCTGGCGTTTACCGGCTGACACTTGGTCCGGTGACGCTCACGCGTTCGACTGGGCGAGTGAAGAGTGGGGCTGTCGCGACTGCCCTGAACCGGACAGTGACCGTTCGGGTCGAGGCGAAACGGCGGGCGGTGCTTGAGGGCGCCTACACGTCGATCATCAACCCTGGGCTCACGCCGTTGCGCGGTGGTGTCATTTCCTTGTCCGGTTCCGCGGAAGACCCGTCTGGTGTTGTCTTGCGCGGCCATGTCGCGCTCGTACCCGGGGCCGTCGTCTCGCTGCCTCCGAGCTCTCTGCTTCCCCGGGGTCTGCTCTCAAAGGTGGTCACGGTTAGCTACGAATCCGGCACCACTCGACTGGCCCTGATCGCAGCGAGCGTCTACGAAGTAGCACCCAACTTCCAGTTCGACGTTCCTCTTAACGTTCCACAAGCAGCCGCGGCTGATATTTCGGCCGACTGCAAGCTCAGGCCCGATCTGGGCGTGTCGCCTTACGCCCATATTAGTGACGTATCGTTCTCCGGTGGGTGGTCGACGGCGGACGTCTTCGGCGTGCACATCAAAGACGGTGTGCGGGCGACGGTGGCCTTTAATGTCGAAGCCGGTGTTCACGTGACGGCGGGCGTCGGTGCATCGTGCTCGGTGAGCCTTGAGGTTGACGCCACCGGCATGGCGGGTCCGATCCCGGTTACAGCAGGCATCGCGGGAGATTTGAGTGCATACGCGGCGGCGGGCGGGCAGCTCGACTCGGGCGGCTCGATCGCCGTGATGGCGGGAGGACACACCATCGGCCTTCCGCCCGCCCTTGTCCTGATCCCAGATGTCTCGTTCGGCGAGCCCCACTTCAACCTCACGGCCCAGAAATTCGAGCAGGCCACCGCAGGGATCGGACTCACGGTCAAGGCCGGAGTTGGCGTCGGCGGCGCCGCCAGCCTGACCTTGAACGTCGGCACCAGCCTCGACTTCAACGCCCAGCCCGGACAATGCACCTGGAATGCGAACTTCGGCCAGTTCTCGGTCGAGGGCCAGGTACTCGATTGGAGCCTCAGCTCCCCCCAAACGCCAGCCCTCTTCACCCACCAACTTGGCGGCAACTTCTGCGCGGACACGGCCCCGCCAACACCACCGCCACCTCCACCGCCGCCTTCACCTCCGCCTAGCCCGCAAATTACCTTCGATGGCGATGTGGGCACCGAAGCACCTCCACCAACCCTAGGCGGATACACGATGGAGACCGTCAATCCGACCCCGACTGAACTGGGCGAACTGGTGTCTGGGATCGAAGGCCCAACTGGAACGATAGCGTTCAGCGAACCGCTGCGGTATGAGCGCGTTGCCGAAGGTTGGGAAACATGGAGTAACGGTTACACGGGCGCCGTTTACACGGTCAGCCATCTCAATGGTGAAGGTCTCGCCGAAACCGTGATTACACTACCTTTCAACACGGGCGCCTTCTACCTCTACGCCGAGCCTGACGAGTTCGAGAACTTCTCTGTCACGGCCACCGCGCAGGACGGCACCACCTCGGGTCCCACGACTGTCTACGGAGAAGCCGGTGCACAATACTTCGGCTTTTATGCCAGTTGCGGGAACGCCGTCTCAACCATCCGTATTACCGACGGCGAAAGCGACCCCGAACTCGGGATTGGCGAGTTTGGTATCGCACCGACGATGCCGAAATGTTGACTGCTTCCCTGGCGTGCTCGGACTGATCGCTTGCTATAGGAGCAGGAGGTCACTCGACGTGCGGCGGAGTGCCCCGGACTAAGCGAGCGTCCTAACCTGAGCTCGCCCCGCTGTGTGCAATACTGGAGGCATAGAAACTGACGAGTCGGTTTATATGTGCCGAGCGAAACCGAAGGCGGCAGATGCCCAAGCTTCGTCCCGAGACCCGTGTGGCGCGTCATCAACTGCTGCTGGACGCAGCGTGGCGATGTGCCGCGCTGCGGGGATTCAGCGATCTGACGGTCGACGACGTATGCGCAGAAGCAGGGGTCAGCAAGGGCGCCTTCTATGGCTACTTCGAGCACAAGCAGGACCTGCTTCTGGCGCTGCTCGAGGACGACGCCGCGGCGCTTGACCGGGAGCTCGAGAAGATCACCGGCACGCACTCCTCAGGGGTCCAGCGGATGCGGCTGTTCGCGCAAGCGATGCTCGCACGCGGCGAGGATACGGCCCGGGTGCAGGTCCGCGCCGACCTCTGGGCCGATCTCCTCACTGAGCAGCCCGTTCGCGAGCGGCTGGCGGCAGCGACGCAGCGGCGGCGTGTGCTCGTGCGCTCGTGGGTCGAGGAGGCAATCGCCTCGGGTGAGCTTCTCGACATACCCGCTAATGCGCTCTCTTCGATTCTGCTCGCCCTCGCCGACGGACTCATGCTCCATCGGGCGCTCGACCCCAATGCATTTCGCTGGCACAACGTCCGCCACGCGATCGACATGATGCTCGCTGGGATCGAGGCTAGCTAGGGCAGTGAGCGCTGCGGCCAGGCACCCCTTCGGACGGCCGCTGCGCGAGCGACTGGCGCGAGCGACTGGCGGAGGGCAGCACAGGCTGATGGTCCTGGCGCTGTTGGTCGGCGTCGGCGCTGGCTTGGGCGCGGTGGCGTTCCGCTACATGATCGTCGGCTTCACCTACCTATTCACGGGCCACCACGACTTCAGCGCAGCCGGTCACGCAAGCAACCCGCTGATATCCGGGGCCGGGATCTGGTTCGTGCTCGCGGTGCCGGTAGTCGGCGGACTGATCTACGGTCCGCTGGTGTCGCGCTTCGCGCCGGAGGCCCGAGGGCACGGCGTGCCGGAGGTGATGTACGCGGTGGACCGCCAGGGCGGACGCATGCGCGCACAGGTGCCGATCGTCAAGTCGCTCGCGTCGGCCCTGTGCATCGGCTCCGGCGGCTCAGTTGGCCGCGAGGGGCCGATCGTCCAGATCGGCTCGGCGCTCGGCTCGGTGGTCGGCCAGCTCTTTCGGCTGCCCGAGTCCCACCTGCGCCTGCTCGTCGCCTGCGGCGCGGCCGGTGGCATCGCGGCAACGTTCAACGCTCCGATTGCCGGCGTGTTCTTCGCGCTGGAGCTGATCCTGCGGAACTTCGAGACCCGGTCGTTCGGGCTCGTGGTGCTCAGCTCGATCACAGCCGACGCGATCGGGCGCGCCGCGTTCGGGAACCACCCGTTTCTGTCCCTGCCGTCGTTCACGTTCAGCTCGCCGCTCGAGCTCTTGTTGTACGCCGGCCTGGGCGTTCTCGCGACCGCTGTCGGACTGGGGTTCATCCGCGTGCTCTACAGCGGCGAGGATGTAGCGGACAGGCTTTGGGGTCACCGTCCCGAGTGGCTGCGTCCGGCCGTCGGCGGTGTGCTGCTCGGCGTGCTGCTGCTCGCCGTGCCCGAGATGTACGGCGTCGGCTACCCGGTGTTGCAGAACGCCGTCTCGGGGCGATACGTGATCCTCGTGCTTGTCGGCCTGCTCGCAGCCAAGATCCTCGCGACGAGCCTGACGATGTGGATCGGGGGCTCGGGCGGGGTGTTCGCCCCGTCGCTGTTCATGGGTGCGATGCTCGGCAGCGCCTATGGCGCGATCGCCCATGGCCTGTTCCCGGAGCTGGCGATATCCGCGGGCGCCTATGGCCTGGTAGGGATGGGCGCGGTCTTCGCTGCCACATCGCGCGCGCCGATCACGGCTGTCCTGATCATCTTTGAGCTGACAGGCGACTACCGCATCATTCTGCCGCTGATGTTCGCGATCGTTCTAGCTACGACGCTCAGCAACGCCGTGTCGGCCGACACGATCTACACCCTCAAGCTGCGCCGCCGAGGAATCGACCTCGACTCGGCGCCGCGAACGAGCGCGCTGGCCGGCGTCAGCGTTGCGCAGGCGATGGGCGATCTCCCGCAGCCCCTCGCACCCGAGCAGCCGCTGCGCGACATCGTTACGTGCTTTTCCGCAGCGGGCGTCAATACGCTCCCCGTGCTGGCCGCCGACGGAGCGCTGCTCGGCGTGATCGATGCGGCAGATGTAGAGCAGTCACTCCCCCGAGGGGCCGAGAATCTCACCGCGGCCTCGCTCGTCCACGCGGCGCAGGGGCTGCGCGGGACCCAGACGCTCGATGAAGCCGCGCGAGCGCTGGCCGCGACCGACGACGAAGGCCTGCCCGTGCTGAACGTCGATAACGGTGTCATCGGGTGGCTCACCCACCGGCGTCTCCTGCGTGCATACGGCGCGAACCTCGACGCACCCTGAGGGGTTCCCGACGTCCGACCTGGTGGAGATGACGCGGCAGGCGATTGAAGCGACGAACCGGCGCGGCCTCGACGGGTAATGCAGAAGGTGGCCGTTCGCAGGAGGATCGCTTTACCAACGACAACGAGTGGAGCCAACCGGGATCGAACCGGTGACCTCCTGCTTGCAAAGCAGGCGCTCTCCCAGCTGAGCTATGGCCCCCTGCGACACCGAGTCTAGGGCACGGCCGACGGGTCGAGCGGGTCCGGCGGGTCCCGAACCGGCGTCGCCTAGTCGAACGTGAGGCGCTCCTGGCCGGACGCGTCCTCGGGCGCGGGGCCGGCCGGCGCATCGCCGTCCTCGCCGAGCACGGCGCGCATGTCGAACTCGGCGGTCTCCTGTCCGACGGCCGAGAAGTCGGCGACCGCAGGCTCTGCGATCGCGTCCTCGCCGCCGGCCGCGTCCGCGTCGTCGATCCCGGACGGCGGCGCGGGCGGATCCTCGGCGCGGTCCGCTCCCGGCTCGTCCGCGAAGACCGGCTCGAGCGCCTCGTGCTCCGCGCGAGCAACCTCGTTCGGATCGGCACCGTGGCTGCGCTTCAGCTCCAGGTGTTCGCGGATGGCGTCGTCGAGCAATCCCATTGCGCCCCCAAACCTTACTGGCCTCGCTGGCCCGCCTCATACGACTACACTTCCTCGGCCGACCGCATCGCCAGCGGCCCGCATCTGCGGGGCTATAGCTCAGTTGGGAGAGCGCCTGGATCGCACCCAGGAGGTCGGGGGTTCGAGTCCCCCTAGCTCCATCGTCCGTAGCCCGGACCGTCGGCGCCGCGACGCGAGCACGCCGGGTCCTCGTGCCGGCGGGCTGCCCGGCGGTTCCATCATCGCCTGCTGTGATCGTCCGCACCGGCCACGGTCCCAACCGAGAGGAAGCGAGATGGCTCCTCGCGGGCCACGGGACGAGGATGCGAGACTGGGCTCGATGTCCGACTACAGATCCGTCAACCGCGCCAACTGGGATGAGCGCGTCGCCGCACACGTCGCCTCGCCCGACTATGCCGTCCAGCGGTTCCTCGAGGACCCGGGCTACCTGAGCGGGGTCGTTCGCTTCGACCTCCCGCGCCTGGGCGAGATCGCCGGGTCGCAGGGGATCCACCTGCAGTGCCACATCGGCACCGACACGCTCTCGCTCGCACGCCTCGGCGCGAGCATGACCGGCCTCGATTTCTCGCCTCCTGCGCTCGAGCAGGCGAGGCGGCTCGCGGCGGCGGCCGGCGCCGAGATCGAGTTCGTCGAGGCCGAGCTCTATGACGCGCCGGGCGCGCTCGGCGGCAGGCGCTTCGACCTCGTGTACACGGGCATCGGCGCGATCTGCTGGCTGCCGAGCATCGACCGCTGGGCGGCCGTCGTCGATGCGCTGCTGAAGCCGGGCGGGCGGCTGTTCATGCGCGAGGGGCATCCGATGCTGTGGTCGCTCGCGGACAGCCGGCCGGATCGGTTGATGGTGCTCGAGTACCCGTACTTCGAGCACCGCGAGCCGCTCGTCCTGAACGAGCCGGGGACCTACGTCCAGAGCGATCGGACGTTCGAGCACAACCTCACGCACAACTGGAGCCACAGCATCGGCGAGACCGTCACCGCACTGCTCTCGCGGGACTTCCGCATCACCGGCCTGGCCGAGCACGACAGCGTCCCCTGGGATGCGTTCCCCGGGAAGATGGACGTCCTCGACGGCGGCGAGTTCCGCCTCAGCGACAGGCCCGAGCGGCTCGCTCACAGCTTCACGCTGCAGGCCGTCAAGGGCGGCGGCTGAGCTGCGCGCGGACCTGCTCGACGCCCGGCGCCGCGTCCGCCGTCAGCCGCCCGAGCAGCTCGCGCCAGCCGGGCTGCACGGCAATCGCCGCGGCGACCAGCCGCACGCCACCGTCGACGTCGCCGAGATACGCCGTGCTCAGCCCCGCCCAGAAGCGAAGCTCATCGTTCCCCGGCGCGAGCTCTGCCGCCCGCCGGTAGAGGACGGCGGCCTGCTCGTGGCTGCCTGCACCGGCGAGCGCATCCGCGTCTCCGGCGAGCGCATACGCGTCCTGCAGCGCGCATAGCCGGCGCAGCTCCTGCAGCGGCTCCTCGTGGTCCTCGACGCGCAACGACAGCAGCGTCTGCCATGGCTCACCTGCGGCGGGGACGATCAGGATCGCCGCCGACTGGCGTCCGCGCAGGTCCCCACCGGCCTCCTCCGCGGCGTCCAGCGCGCGCAGCAGGCGCTCGCGCAGGGTGCCGCCGTCGGCCTGATAGGCCTCGAGCATCGCGCCCCAGATCGCGTCGTTGGCCATGATGTTCGCCTGACAGGAGACGCCCGCGCCGCCGATGTCGCCGGCTGCCGCCATGCACTCCGTGCCCGTGTGTGCCGCCGTGCGCCCCGCCGCGTCGACGATCGCGACCTGGCGCGTGGCCGCGCCCGCGTCCTCCGCCGTGAGTCGCTCGAGCACCGCGGCGGCGGTGCCGCCGGCCGCCAGCAGCGCGAGCGCGCGCGGGCCGTAGGAGACCTCGACGTTCGCCTGCGTCGCAACCGCGCCGACGCCGGCCTGCGCCCACGGCACGATCGGCCCGACCGAGAACCAGTGCGACTGCACGGCGACGCCGAGCTCACCGCTGTCGGCATCGCGCGCGACGATCGAGTAGGTCATCCTCGGCGCCTGTTCACGGCGCGATCATAGACCGCACCCGCTTCTACACTTCGCCGCCATGAGCGTGCCCGCCGACGCCAGGCCGATCCTCGTCCTGCAGCACATCGACTGCGAGCCGGCGGCGGCCTACGCCGATGAGCTGCACGACCGCGGGCTGCCGCTGCAGGCCGTGCATCCATATGCCGGCGAGCAGCTTCCGGACTGGCGCGCGTACCGCGCGATCGTCGCGATGGGCGGCCCGATGGGCGCCTACGACGAGCCGGCGCTGCCGTGGCTTGCGGGCGAGAAGCGCCTGATCGCCGAGGCCGTGCGCGCCGGCACGCCGTTCTGGGGCGTGTGCCTCGGAGCGCAGCTGCTCGCGGCGAGCCTCGGCGCGAGCGTCACCGCCGGACCGCAGCCCGAGGTCGGGGTGCTCGCCGTCGAGCTCACCGCCGCGGCCGCCGCCGACCCGGTGTTCTCGAGCGCCCCCGGCACGTTCCCCGCCCTGCAGTGGCACGGCGACACGTTCGCGCTGCCCGCAGGCGCCGTCCAGCTCGCGCGCTCAGTGCTGTATGAGCAGCAGGCATTCGTGATCGGCCGGGCGTACGCGCTCCAGTTCCACCTCGAGGTCACGCCTGCGCTCGTCGCCGAATGGGGCCGCGTGCCCGCCTATGCCGGCAGCGTCGCGCAGCTCCCGGGCGAGGACCCGCTGGGAGAGCTGGTCGCGGAAGTGAACGACGCCGCTCCCGCCGCGATCACGCTCGCGCGCGCCCTGTTCGCACGCTGGCTGACAGCCGTCGTCGGCGTCTGAGCTGCCCGCGAGAGCGGAGCTCCGGCGGCGGCGCAGCCCGGTTGCGGGCCGCTCAGTTGGCGTCGCGGATGATGCAGCGGAAGCCGATGTGGCTCGTCGAGGTGTCGATCGCCTCGGGCTGTCGCGCGGCCGGTCGGTAGCGCAGGCAGTAGCTGGGCGCGCACAGGTGCGAGCCGCCCTTGATCACGCGGCGCGGGATCGCGGCGCCGGGGCCGGCGCGTTCATAGCTCCCGTCGGGGGTATCGATGCGCGGGTTCAACGGCGGCTTGCAGCATGCCGACACGGCCGCATCCGCGCCGGCGCCCCGGGGCGAGTAGTACTCGGCCGTCCACTCCCAGACGTTGCCCGTGATGTCGTCGAGACCGAAGCCGTTGGCAGGGAACAGGCCCACGGGCGAGGTCCCGCGCCAGCCCTTCGCGCCGGTGTTGCGCCACGGGAACTCGCCCTGCCAGAAGTTCGCCATCAACTCGCCGTCCGGCCGCGGCCGATCACCCCACGCGAACACCGCTCCGTCGAGGCCGCCGCGGGCGGCGTACTCCCACTCGGCCTCGCTCGGCAGCTGCTTGCCGGCCCAGGCGGCGTACGCGTCGGCGTCCTCGAAGGCGACGTGCGTGACCGGGTGCCCGCCGCGCCCTGAGTTGTCGCTGGCCGGCCCCCACGGATGCCGCCAGTCGGCGCCCGGGACGTAGGCCCACCAGCGGGTCGGATCATCGAGTCCCACCGGGCCGGGTGTCGGCTGGAACACGACTGAGCCTGGGTGCAGCAGCGAGGGATCGGCGTCGGGATAGTCCGCGGGGTCGGGCGGGCGCTCGGCGACGGTCACGTACCCGGCCTCCTCGACGAAGCGCGCGAACTGCTCGACGGTGACGGGACCGCGATCGATCGCGAATGGCCCCACCTCCACCTCGCGCACCGGCGCCTCTTCCGGGTAGAACGCCGCCGATCCCATCCGGAATCGGCCACCGGGCAAGCGAACCATGTCGGCAGGGCACATCCTGAGAATGATCCTAGAGCCGCACCCGCGCACGGGCGCGAGTAGGCTGCGCGCGAGGGGCCCTGCGGACACCTTGCCTGCTGGGGCTACCACCGCGATCGGAGGCTGAGGCCCATGTCGAAACAGTTCAAAGGCGTCGTCAACGTTGACATCCGCGACTCGGTCCCCGACTGGACGCCGTTCGAGCCGCCGCGCGCGCCTGAGGGAGCGCCGAACGTCCTCTACATCGTGCTCGACGACGTCGGCTTCTCCGCGATGAGCTGCTATGGCGGGCTGATCGAGACCCCGAACATCGATCGCATCGTTGACGCCGGCGTCCGCTACACGCAGTTCCACACGACCGCGCTGTGCTCGCCGACTCGCTCGTGCCTGCTCACCGGGCGCAACCACACGCGTAACAGCATGGCGTGCATCACCGAGGCGGCGATCGGCTACCCGAACGCGAGCGGGACCGTCCCCCCCGAGAACGGGATGCTCTCGGAGATCCTCGGCGAGCGCGGGTGGAACACCTACATGGTGGGCAAGTGGCACCTCTGCCCGACCGACGAGATGAACCTCGCCGCGCCCCGGCGCAACTGGCCGAGCGGGCGCGGCTTCGAGCGCTGGTACGGCTTCCTCGGCGCCGAGACGAACCAGTGGTATCCGGATCTGGTCTACGACAACCACCTCGTCGACCAGCCGCGGACGCCGGAGGAGGGCTACCACCTCACCGAGGACATCACCGACAAGGCGCTCGAGTTCATCCGCGACGCCAAGGCCGTCGCTCCGGAGAAGCCGTTCCTCCTCTACTACTCGCCCGGCGCCTGCCACGCCCCCCACCATGCGCCGGCGGAGTGGATCGAAAGGTTCAAGGGCCGCTTCGACATGGGCTATGAGGCGATCCGTGAGCAGGTTCTCGCCCGCCAGAAGGAGATGGGGATCGTCCCGCGGGACACCGAGCTGCCGCCGATCAACCCGATCGGCACGCCCGAGTCGCGCAAGGGCCCGGAGGGCCAGCCCTTCCCGGAGCTCGACTACACGCGCCCGTGGGACTCGCTGAACGACGACGAGAAGCGCCTGTTCTGCCGCATGGCCGAGGTCTATGCGGGCTTCCTCGGGCACGCGGACTTCCACATCGGCCGGCTGCTCGACCAGCTCGAGGCGAGCGGGGAACTCGAGAACACGATGATCATCCTCGTATCCGACAACGGCGCGAGCGGCGAGGGCGGCCCGAACGGCTCGGTCAACGAGATGAAGTTCGCCAACGGCGTCCCCGACGACCTCGAGCAGAACCTCGCGATGATCGACGAGCTCGGCGGCACGAGGACCTACAACCACTACCCGACCGGCTGGGCGATGGCGTTCAACACGCCGTTCAAGATGTGGAAGCGCTACGAGTTCAACGGCGGCACCTCAGACCCGTGCATCATCTCCTGGCCGGCCGGCACCGAGTCGCGTGGAGAGGTCCGCGAGCAGTATTGCCACGCGATCGACCTCGTGCCGACGATCCTCGACGTGCTCGGCGTGGAGGCGCCGGAGACGATCAAGGGACACACGCAGTCGCCGATGGACGGCGTCAGCCTGCGCGCCAGCTTCGACGACACGGCCGTCGAGTCGGGGCGCAAGACGCAGTTCTACGCCATGCTCGGGTCGCGCTCGGTGTGGCACGAAGGCTGGAAGGCCGTCACGACGCATCCGTGCATCGCCGGCTGGGGCAATTTCAATGACGACGAGTGGGAGCTGTACCACACCGATGTCGACCGGGCCGAGTTGCGCAATCTCGCGGCCGAGCAGCCCGACAAGCTGCGCGAGCTGATCAACGTCTGGTTCTCGGAGGCCGGCGCGAACGCCGCATTCCCGCTCGATGACCGCACGCCGGTTGAGATCCTGATGGAGCCGCGCCCGCAGCTCACCGCTCCCCGCAACCGCTACGTCTACCACCCCGGCGACTCGCCGGTACCGGAGTGGCAGGCGGTCAACACGAAGAACCGCTCGTTCGTGATCGGCGCGCTCGTCGACATCCCCGGGCCGGGAGCGCAGGGCGTGCTCTTCGCGCACGGCACGCGCTTCGGCGGACACGCGCTGTACGTCAAGGACAACAGGCTCCACTACGTCAACAACTTCGTCGGCGCCGAAGAGCAGATGGTCATCGCCGGCGAGGATCTCCCCGCAGGCGAGCAGCTGATCCTGTCCGCGTCGTTTGAGAAGCAGGGCAACGAACCGACGTGCGCGACGGGCAAGCTCACGCTCTACCACGGCGAGCACGAGGTCGGGAGCGCTCAGATCAGGACGCAGCTCGGGGCGTTCGCGGTCGCCGGAGCACCGCTGTTCGTCGCACGGCAGGCGGGCGAGCCGGTGACCGACGACTATCCGGGCGAGGCGCCCTACGCGTTCACCGGCGCGAGAATCGACCGGGTCGTCGTCGACGTCAGCGGCGAGCCGTACGTCGACCTCGAGCGCCAGGCCGAGATGGTTATGCGCTCGCAATGAGCGCGCGCCTTCACAGGCCGACAGGTGCCCGAGCGGCGATCGCCGCCGCGCGCGCGCGGGCTAGGCTCGCGGCTTCTCGACGACGACGCGGACGGTGTGCAGCAGGCGGTCGCTGGCGCCGCGCACGCTGCCGCCGAGCTCGAGTGTCCCCTGCACGTACGCGAGCGTCTCCGCCGTCAGGCGCTCGCCCGGCAGCACGTTCGGGATCCCCGGCGGATACGTCGCCAGCGACTCCGCCGCAATGCGCCCCGCCGCCTCGCTCGCCGGCACGACCTCCTGAGCGCCGAGGTACGCCTCGCGCGGCGTCATCGCGAGTTCTCCCCACGGCGGGGCGGCCGCGAAGCTCGCGCGCGCGCCGTCGGGCGCGAGGCCGACCTGCTCGACAGCGGTCCGCAGCGCGCTCACCAGCCGGGCCGCCTCGCCCATCACGCGCTCGCCCATGCCGAACACCGCGACGAGGACGTTCTGCCCGTACAGCTCGAGGTTGATGTCGTCGATCTCGCGCAGCAGCGGCGCGAGCTGATAACCGGTCGCCGCGATCCCACGGACGTCGACGGCCAGCCGCAGCGGGTCATACGCGAACACCCCCGGGCGCCCCGCCAGGCGCTCATCGAGCACCTCCAGCCCGTCGATCATGCGGATCTGCTCGCGCGCCTGCGTGAGCGCGGCCATCGTGTGCTCGAGCAGCTCGCGCCCGTGCACGGCCGCCTGGCGGCGGGCGGCGTCGAGCGACGCGCACAACAGCGAGTTGGGGCTCGTCGACTCGGTCAGGGTGACCGCGCGGTCGACCGTGTCCTCGCCGAGCAGCCCGCCCGCGCCGCGGCCGAGATGCAGCATCGCCGACTGCGTGAGGCTGCCGACGATCTTGTGCGTACTCGAGATCACAAGGTCCGCGCCGGCCTGCAGCGCGTGTTCTGGCAGCGCCTCGTGGAAGGCCATGTGCGCGCCCCACGCCTCGTCTGCGATCAGCGCAACGCCGTGGTCGTGGGCGACCGTCGCGAGCCCCCGAATGTCGGCCGCCGCGCCGAAGTAGGTCGGCGAGATCACCCACGCGCCGACCGCGTTCGGCGTGGCCGCCAGCGCCGCGCCGAGTGTCTCCGGCGTCAGGCAGTGGGCGATACCGAGCTCGGCGTCGATCTCGGGCGCGGCGAACGTCGGGCGCAGGCCGGAGAGCACGAGCGAGTCGATCACGCTCGAGTGCGCGTTGCGCTGCACGACCACGTCCGAACCGCGGTGCGCGAGCGCGAGTCCGGCCGCGAGGTTGCCCTGCGAGGCGCCGTTGATCAGAAACCACGCGCGCTTGGCGCCCCAGGCGTCGGCCGCGAGCCGTTGTGCCCGCTCGAACGGCGAGGGCTCGATGCCGACGTCGACACCGTAGGTGAGCGCCGGGATGTCGAGGCGCAGCGCGAGCTCGCCGATGCCCTCGAGCAGGCCGGCGTCCGCACCCTGCCCGCCCTTGTGCCCGGGCACGTGCAGACGCGCCGGATTGCGCTGCGCGTACGCGACCAGCGCATCGAGGTAGGGCGTCTCGCGCTGGCGCTCGTCGATCGCGCTCACGTCCCCGCCCCGGCCGCCGTCGCGCGCGCCCGGAGCACGCCGCTGTCGCGCGTCAGGCGCTGCGCGAGCGTCACGGGGATCAGCGTCACGAGGATCACGAATAGCACGACCACGTTCACCTGCGGGAGCTGCTGCCCGAGGCGGATGTTCCCGAAGATCCAGATCGGCAGCGTGTTCTGGGCTCCGGCCGTGAAGATCGTCACGACGATCTCATCGAACGACAGCGCGAACGCGAGCAGGCCGCCAGCCACGAGCGCCGTCGCGATCACCGGCAGCGTCACCATCCTGAAGGTCTGCCAGCCATCCGCGCCGAGGTCCATCGACGCCTCGACGAGCGAGGTCTGCGTGCGACGCAGGCGCGCGAGCACGTTGTTGTAGACGACGACGATGCAGAACGTCGCGTGACCGATCACGATCGTGATCAACGAGAACGACACGCCCGTGAAGCTGATGAACGAGTTCAGCGCCATGCCCGTGATGATCCCCGGCAGCGCCAGTGGCAGCACGAACACGAACGAGACCGTTTCACGGCCGAAGAAGCGGAAACGATGCACCGCGAACGCCCCCAGCGAGCCGAGCACCAGCGCGATCGCCGTCGCGAACACGCCCGCGCGAATCGACAGCCATGCCGCATGGCGCATTTCTTCGTTGTGCCAGGTCGAGGAGAACCACCTGGTCGACAGCCCGCTCA
Organism: uncultured Solirubrobacteraceae bacterium; assembly: GCA_963822245.1. Taxonomy (GTDB): domain Bacteria; phylum Actinomycetota; class Thermoleophilia; order Solirubrobacterales; family Solirubrobacteraceae; genus Palsa-744. The sequence goes on along the minus strand of CAWGGR010000001.1, from coordinate 818,493 downwards.
GCGGCCAGCTCTGCACGTTCGACGGGTTGAACGCGTAGAGGATGATGATCGCGATCGGCACAAACAGGAACAGCATGATCAGCACCGTCCATGCGGCGAGCGCGATGCGACTCGATCGGCCGGTCCCGATCACAGCGCTTCAAACGCTCCGAGCCTGCGCGCTACAAGCAGATAGATGCCCATCACTATCAGCGGGACCGTCGCGAACGCCGCCGCGAACGGTACGTTGTTGGCGACGCCGACGTTCTCGTAGACGACGTTGCCGATGAAGTCCGACCCCGCGCCGCCGACGAGCGTCGGTGTGATGAAGTCGCCGAGGGTCAGCGCGAAGGTGAAGATCGATCCCGCCGCGATGCCCGGCAGGATCAGCGGGAACAGAACGGTCCTGAACGTCCGCCAGCCCCGCGCGCCGAGATCGGCCGCGGCCTCGATGTATGAATCGGGCACGCGCTCGAACGCCGACCAGATCGGCAGGATCATGAACGGCAGCCAGATGTAGCTGAAGACGATCCACACCGCCCAGTTCGAGTAGCCGATGTTCAGTGACCCGAGCCCGACCTGTCCGAGCGTCCAGTTGAGCACGCCGTCTTTGGAGAGGATCAGCCGCCACACGTACACGCGTACGAGGTAACTCGACCACAGCGGGATCAACACCGCGACGAACAGCACCGATTGCAGGCGCTTGGACGCGATGCGCACGGCAAAGAACGCGAACGGCAGGGCGAGTATCACATCGGTCACGGTCACCGCCGCCGCGATCCCGATCGTACGCAGCGCGATCGTCCGATATACGGGGACTTTGACAAGCGTTTCGAAGTTCGCCAGGGTCCAATGGTGAACGAGCGCGCCGGTGAACGGTTCGACCGTCCACAACGCCGAGATGAACAGCAGTGCGAGCGCCGCGAGGTAGATCAGCAGAAACCACGCCGCCGGCGCTGACAGCATCAGCACGGCCCGCAACCACGGCCGGCGAAAGAGACTCGCCGACACGCGGATGCGGGCCGTCCTACTGGCCGATGCCCCAGGGGCCGAGCTCACCGCCTGCTCCCGGCTAACTCGTCACTTCCGTCCACTTCTGCTGCCACGCGCTGTAGTCCATACAGTCATCCTTGCCGTTGCCGCATTCCGGCACCGGCGTCTTCCAGAACTTGATCGAGTTGAAGTACGCGGCCGGTGCGTTCGCGTGGTAGACGACGCACGAGCCCTTCTTGATCTGTTCCATGTAGGCGCAGGCCTTGGTGTTGGCCGGCGTCTCGCCGTAGGAGATCGCCTGCTCGGCCTGGACTTTCGGGCTCGACACCCAGTTCACCCATTTGTAGGCGCAGTTGGGGTCTTTGGCGTGCGCGGCGAGCATCCACGTGTCCGCCCAGCCGGTCGCGCCCTCGATCGGTATCAGGCTCTTGATCGCCACCTTGTCAGCCTCGAGGGTGCTCTGCTGATACGGCCACGCGGCGCCGATCGTCGCATCGCCGTTCTTGAACAGTTCGATCTCATCAGACGCCAGCGCCCAGTACTTCTTGATCAGCGGCCGCTGTTCCTTGAGCAGGTTCCCCGCCGCGTTCAGCTGTGCTTCGGTGAGCTCGTACGGGTCGGTGATGCCGAGGCTCGGCTTCGTCTTCGACAGGTACAGCGCGGCGTCCGCGATCTGGATCGGGTTGTCCGGGACGGTGATCAGCCCCTTGTACTTGGGGCTGTAGATCGCCGACCAGCTCGTCGGCGCCGGGGAGACGGCCTTGGGGTTGTACATCAGGATGTTCGGACCCCACTGCAGCGAGATCCCGTAGTGTTTACCGTCAACCGTGTTGTGCGGCGGCGACTGCAGCTGCGGGATGAAGTTCTTCCATTCGGGCACGAGCGCGACGTTCATCTGGGCGACCTCGCCGCCGCGGATCAGGCGCAGGCTCGCGTCGCCGGACGCCGACACCATGTCGTACTGGCTGCCGCCCCCCTGGCGCATCAGCGTGACCATTTCGTCGGAGGAGCCCGCGTACTTCGCGTGCACCTTGCAGCCGGTTGCCGCTTCGAACGGCTTCACCCATTCGGGCTGCGCGTAGCCTTCCCACGCGACGAGGTTCAGCTGCCCCTCGCCGGCCCCGATGCTCGTTGGCAGGCTCGAGGCGGTGCTGCTGGACGAGCTGCCGCAGGCAGTCACACCCAGCGCCAGCGCCACGAGGACGACTCCCATCGCCCAATCGATTCGTGCGAGCTTCATGTGTTTGCTTCCTCCTCATTGGTTGTGCCCAGCACCGACGCGTCCTCATCCTCCCAGGCGATCCGAACGGAGCGACCCCGTTCGGCAAGCACCTGCTCGGCCGATACGTCGAAGTTCTGCCTGAGGACGGAAAGCGCAGCGCCCGACTCAGGCGCGACGATGTAGCGCGTGGTCGCGCCGAGATAGGAGACCTCGCGCACGACACCGGCGACCGCGTTCGCGCCCGACTCGCCCTCGGCGAGCATGCGGATCTTCTCGGGGCGCACGAGGTACCTGCGCCCGCCGCGCTCGATGATGTTCGAGGTGCCGACGAACCCCGCGACGAACTCGTTCACCGGCCGCTCGTAGATTTCACCGGGCGTGCCGATCTGTTCGATCCGTCCGTCCGCGAAGACGGCGATGCGATCGCTCATCGTCAGCGCCTCGTCCTGGTCGTGCGTGACGTAGATGAACGTGATGCGCTCGCTGAGCTCGCGCTGGATCGCCTTCAGCTCGAGCTGCATCTCCTGGCGCAGCTTGAGGTCGAGCGCCCCCAGCGGCTCGTCGAGCAGCAGCACCTGCGGGCGGTTGACGATCGCGCGGGCGAGCGCGACGCGCTGGCGTTGGCCGCCGGAGAGCTGGATCGGACGGCGGCTCTCGACACCGGACAGGCGCACCATCGCCAGGGCCTCGCCCGCACGCGCCGCGCGCTCGCGCTTGGCCACGCCCTTGACCCGCAGCCCGTAGGCGACGTTGTCGAGCACGCTCATGTGCGGGAACAGCGCGTAGTCCTGGAAGACGGTGTTGACCGGCCGCTCGTACGGCGGGCTGCGGGTCACATCGGCACCGTGCAGCTCGACGCGGCCGGAATCGGCCAGTTCGAAGCCCGCGATCACCCGCAGCGTGGTCGTCTTGCCGGATCCCGAAGGGCCCAGCAGCGTGAAGAACTCGCCCGGCCCGACCTCGACCGACAGACGCTCGACGGCGACCACGTCGCCGTAGGTCTTGCGCACCTCGGTCAAGCGCACGGCCGCGGCGGGCGCATCGGCGGCCGTCGAAGGATGCGCGCCTGACGCATCGATCGTCGTACCTCCGCCGGAGCCCATCGGGCGCGAGTCTAGTCGCAGATCGGACGCCCGGTCGGGCCGATCTGGACAATTTCGCGGCCACCCGTGCGCCTTCCGGGCACCGCCGCTCACGCGAATCGCGCCGATCGGCGCGGCGCCACCGACTTCACGGCGATCGCCCGGCGCTTCGCGGGCCTGCGCGGCAGTTTCATCCCCGCCTCGGCGTAGCCTGACGGTGACTTCAGAAATAGCGGCCCGGCGGTGCGCGAACACCCCGGGCCCGGCACCGAGTTGCTCGGCCTCGATGCCCGCCGATTGTCCCGCAGCGCCGCCGTCGGCGGCACGCCGCGGGCCGAGCGGCCGGGCTGGACGCGCCTCGCGGTGCTCGCGAGAGGACGGAGGCGAGATGTCCGACACCGATCTGCAGCCGCGTTCGCCGGACGACCGGCGAACGAGCGACGAGCTCGTGCTCGCGGCGGTCGAGCGCGGCACGCTCCATCGACAGCCGGCGCGCACGCCCGTGGCGCTGTGGAGCGTCCTCGAGCAGCTGTGCGTCCCCCGGCGCTCGGCCGAGGCACGTCACATCCGCGCGCGCATGGCGGTGCTGCATGACGCCGGAGGGCTGCTGCGCTCGCGACGCCATGGCGTCTCGACGTGGGAGCTGAGCGACGCCGGCGCACGCCGGCTCGCGCGGGCGCGGCGAGAGGGCCGCATGCCGGCGTTGCCGGAGTCGCCACAGCACCGTGCATGGCGAGCGGCGCGCACCTCGGCGGCACAGGAGCTCGAGCGCTTCCGGGCACGCCTGCGGGCGGCGCTGGTGCACGCCGAGGAGCTGCTGGTCACCGACACGGTGGTGCCCTCGGACGCCTGGTTCGAGCTCGGCGAGGAGCTGGCGCACGCGTGTTGGCGCGTGGGCTCGGCGAGCCACTGCCTGTACGAGTGGCCCGAGCCGAGCGACGCGCGCGCGGACATCGATGACCACACATCTGCGGCCGACCGGGAGCTCGATCCGACCGCGCGCGCCCGCGCCCGCGCGCGCCGGCGCGGGCGGCGAAACGTCCGCCTGTGGTAGGCCGCCGACACGGCCCCTCGGCGGCTCGGTCCTTTGCTAGGGTCCGCGCAGAGGTAGCTCGCTGAGACTCGGCCAGGGCACACGCAACCGCGGGGATCGATCAGAGCGCAGCGGGCGCCCTGTCTCGTTGCCGACGCCGGCGCCGCTGTTCGAGGAGTGGGAGATCACGCTGCACGGCCGTCGCGTGATCTACAGGATCGCCGGCAGCGGCCCTCCGGTGGTGCTGATCCACGGCATGCTCAACTCCTCGAGCCACTGGCAGGAGGTCGCGCACCGGCTCGCCGCCGAATACACGGTCGTGGCCCCCGACCTGATCGGCCACGGCGACTCGGCGGCACCGCGCGGCGACTACTCGCTCGGCGCGCATGCGGCCAGCATCCGCGACCTGCTCGCCGCGATCGGGATCGACCGCGCGACGCTCGTCGGACACTCGCTCGGCGGCGGCGTGGCGATGCAGTTCTTCTACCAGTTCCCGCAGCGCGTCGAGCGCCTCGTGCTGATCTCGAGCGGCGGCCTCGGCCGCGAGGTCAGCCCGCTGCTGCGCACCGCGGCGCTGCCGGGAATGTCGCTGCTGCTGTCGCTGACGATCCATCCGCGCCTGCTCGGCGGACTGCGTGCGACGGGCGCGCGCCTGCGCGAGCGCGGGGTCGGCGCGGGCATCTACCTGCAGGCGATCGCGCGGGCGCTGCGCCCGCTCGAGAACGCCGAAGCGCGCGGCGCCTTCCTGCGCACGCTGCGTGCCGTCATCGACGTGCAGGGGCAGAGCGTCGACGCGACAGATCGCCTCGACCTGCTCGAGTTGCTGCCGACGATGATCGTGTGGGGCGAGCGCGACAACACGATCCCCCTCGCGCACGGCCGCCGCGCCCATCATGCGATCGCGAGCAGCGTGTTCAGGACGCTTCCCGCCGCCGCCCACTTCCCTCATCTGGAAGATCCGCAGGGCCTGGCGACGCTGTTGCAGGAGTTCCTCCAGAGCACCGAGCCGGGCCTGATCGAGGACGCCGACTGGGGAGCGGTGCTGGCGCGGGACTCGCCGCGCTCACGCCGCTTCGGCGACGCCGCCTAGGGCGCCGGGAGGGACGTCGCGGGCGACCGCCAGGGGCGCGGCCGTGCTCGCCAAGCCGGCGTCGATCAGCTCGAGCATCGCGGCGACGCAGTCCGGATCGAACTGGCTTCCGGCATTGCGCTCGAGCTCTTCGCGAGCGTGCGCGACGGTGCGCGCGGCGCGGTACGGGCGCGAGCTCGTGATCGCGTCGAACGCGTCCGCCACGAGCATGATCCGCGCGGCCTGCGGAATCGCCTCGCCCTGGAGCCCTTCGGGGTAGCCTGAGCCGTCGAAGCGCTCGTGCGAGTGGCGAATCCACGGGACGATCACCGCGAGCCCCTCGACCAGTGCGACGATCTCGGCGCCGTCGATGCTGTGCTTCTGGATCTGTTCGTACTCCTCGCCCGTCAGCGTGTCGCGCTTGCAGAGGATCTGATCCGGGACGGTCACCTTGCCGACGTCGTGCAGCATTGCGGCGATCCGCAGCATCCCGAGCCGATCCTCGTTCCAGCCGAGCGCCTTCGCGATCGCCACCGAGTGCTCGGCGACCGCTCGTGAGTGCTCGTGCTGGGCGTCCATGCGCATGTCGACGGCATGGGCGAGCGTCTTCGCCCAGCTGAGGCGCTCGTTGCCGCCCGTCCGGCCCTGCTCGGGCCGGCCCCGGCGCGAGGCGTACAGCCGGCCGTCGGCCTGGCGCGTCAGCTCATCGAGCCCCGTGCCGTCGAGCGGAAAGCTCGCCAGCCCTACCGAGCAGGGGGCGCGCTCGCGCAGTGCCCCGCTCACGCGGGCCGCGCCGTCGCGGGCCGCCGCCGGCTCGATGTCGGTGAACAGGACCGCGAACTCGTCGCCGCCGAGGCGTCCGATCGCGTCGTTCGGGCGGACCGTGCGCTTGAGCGTCTCGACCACCCAGCACAGCAGCGCATCGCCGGCTGCGTGGCCGCGGAGGTCGTTGACCTGCTTGAAGTGGTCGAGATCGAGCAGCAGCAAGGCGCCCTGGCGGGCGCCGCGGGCGCTTGCCCCGATCTCCGCGAGCGCGCGCTCTTCGAAGCCGCGCCGGTTGAGGCAGCCCGTCAGCGGATCGGTGCGCGAGACTTCGGTCAGGGCGGCGCGCTGGCGGTGGTGGTTGCGCGCCTGCCACGCGCTCATCGCGCCGGTGCACGCGAGCATCGCCGCGAACAGGAACTGATAGCCCGAGGCCGCGCCGCCGACGGTGACCGCGATCGTCAGATAGCTGGCGACGGTCAGGCCGCCGACCGCGAGCACCGAGCCGAGCGGATAGGACATCGCGGAGAACACGACCGGCACGAAGAACACGAGCGTTATCGGGCTGCCGGTGCCGCCGTCGGCGAGCGTGCCGAGCGCGATCAGCGCGAGGTCTCCGGCGCTCCAGCAGAAGAAGAAGATCTCGCGGAAACGACTCGCGACGATTCGTTCGCGCGGCAGCTGCGCGATCGCCGCGGTCGCCACGGCGGCCATCGCGAACAGGGCCGCCAGTGCTCCGCGGTGCGGCTGCTGCCAGGTGATCGCGAGATAGATCGCACAGCTTCCGCAGACGACGTACGTCAGCCAGATGCCCGCGTCGAACGTCGCCACGCGCATGCGGATCGTCCACTGGTCGACTATTCCACCGCCATCGGCACTGCTCATATGTCCCTATCGGGTCCGCCGACAGTGGAGGTGAGAAAACCTGCGCCCGCTCTGGACACCCCGAAAAAGCTGCTTTTTCGGGTCTGCGTGCGCCTTCGCGAGCCGCTAGCCGAGCGCCGCGAGCCGCCACTGCGGCGGATACGGCAGCGCTGTCAGCGTGCTCTCGAGCTCCTCGCGCAGCGGCTCGAACGGCGGCGGCAGCGACAGGCGCTCGCCGAGATGCTTCTCGTCCTCGTCGATCGCGAAGCCCGGGCCGATCGTCGCGATCTCGAACAGCACGCCGCTCGGCTCGCGGAAGTACACCGATTTGAAGTAGAAGCGTTCGACGACCGGCGTCGGGCGCACGCCGACCTCGCTGAGCAGCGTCTGCCAGCCCTCGATCTCGTCGATGTTCGCAGCGAACGCTACGTGGTGGACGGTGCCGGCGCCCTGGCGTCGATTGATCTCCGGCGGCGCCGGGTCATACGCATAGAAACCGCCCCTGTGCTCCCCGCGCACCTCCCAGTGCTCGCCCTCTCCCCTCGCAAACCCTAGCGTGTCGCCGAGCAGTCGCTGGCTGCGCACCGGCGCGTTGCTGTAGGCGCGCACGCCGTCGAAGCCCTGCAGCGCGTGCTCGGCCGGGATCTCCGGCGATTCCGCGCTGAGCGGCCGATCGCCGCCGCCGCTCGTCGGCACGAGCTCGTGTTCGAGCCCCTCCGGGTCCGCGAACAGGAGGCTGCCGTCGGCGATCTCCGCGGCGACGCCGTGGCCGCCGAGGCGCTCTTTCCAGAACTCGAGCGCCGCCGGCGCCGATACGCGCCAGACGATCCGGTGCACCATCCCCGAGCCGGCGATCCCGGGCTCCGCGCCCGGGTACTCGAAGAACGTCAGGTCCATCCCCGGCGAGCCGTGCTCGTCGCCGTAGAACAGGTGATAGACACGAGGTTCGTCCTGGTTGACCGTCTTCTTGACCATCCGCAGGCCGAGCACGCCGGCGTAGAAAGCGACGTTTCCGGGCGCGTCGCCGGTGATCGCGCTGATGTGGTGGATGCCCTCGAGCTTCATCTCAGCTGCCATTATCGCCGAGTGCAAGATGGATCGCTCATCCCGCGCTTCGGGCGCGCACGGCGCGATCCGGCGCTGGCCGTCCTCGAAGGCCTCCACCCGCTCAAGCACGCCCTCCGCTTCGGCGCCGAGGTGCTCGAGGTGTTCACGCCGGACGCCCGCGCCCTCGCACGTCTGGCGGCGCAGCTGGCGCCCGACGTCGCCGCGCAGATCGGCGCTCTCGCACGCGAGATCGACCCGGCTGTCTTCGCGCAGCTCGCGCCGCTCGCGCCCGCCACCGGCGCGATCGGGCTCGCGACCCGCCCCTCGGCCGACCTCGCGGGCGCGCTCGCCGACGATCGCGCGGCGGCGATCGTGCTGCTCGAGGACCCGCGCGACCTCGGCAACATGGGTGCCTGCGTGCGCGTCGCCGCGGCCGCCGACGCCGCCGCGGTGCTGAGCACCGGCGGGCACGACCCGTGGCACCCGGATGCGCTGCGCGGCGGCGCCGGACTGCAGTTCGCGCTCCCGGTCGCGCGCGTCGAGCGGCTCGACGCGCTGATCGCGTGCTCGCGCCCGCTGCTCGCGCTCGACCCGGCCGGCGAGCCGCTCGATCCGGGCGCGCTCGACGCCCGCGCGATCCTCGCCTTCGGCACCGAGCGCCACGGCCTCAGCGGCGAGCTGCTGGCCGCCGCCGATGCGCGCATCAGCATCCCGATGCGCGCCGGCGTCTCGAGCCTCAACCTCGCGACCGCCGTATCCGCCGTGCTGTTCGCCGCGCGCCTGTCGCCCCCGCGGTGAGGCGAGCGGCGCGGCCCCGCCGGGACGGGGGCTCGACTCGTTCGCGGCCTACCAGTGTCGCCGCCGGCAGGAGAAGGCACGCGCGCCGCGAAAACGTACGGTCATAGCGAGATCCGCGGCCGCCGGGGACTGGACTGGCGTCCGGGGGTTGTGCGAATGTCCACATGGACGTCGATCGGGGAGAGCGTCATGGGGTTGGTTCCGTGATCATCATCATCGCTTCAGGGGTGGCCGCGATGGCGCTCAGCGGGATGTTCGCGCTCGCGCTCGGCAATGCTGCGGCGCGTGCCGACAGGGACACCGAGATACGCCTGGCCGCGCGGCGCGCGAGCCCGCCGGTGACCGTGCTGCACCAGGTCTACGCGGGGTTCGCGCGCGCCCACTCGACGATCGCCGAAGAATCCTCGATCACGCTGCCGTCGTCGAGCAGGAGGGCGGGCACCCAGCGCTTGCCGGTCAGCTCTTCGACCTCGCGGCGCCCGCGCGTCTGATTGAGCGCCTTCGGCAGCGGCGCGAAGCCGTAGGACTTGATCAGCTCCGGCTCGTGGCCGGCGTCCTTGAGCGCGTGATACGCGTTCGCGCACGGGTGCCCACCGGGACGAGGGGTGGGGAACGTTCCCCAGCAGACGTAGAGCTTCACGAGATGCTCAGCGTGCCTTCCATGCCTGCCTGACGGTGCCCGGGGACCGAGCAGTAGAACGTGTACTTCCCGGGCTTGAGGTTCAGCGTCAGGCGCCTCGTGCCGCCGACGAACGTCGGCGTTGCGCCGAGCACCTTGCTGCCTTCGGCGACCGTCACGTTGTGTTCCTCGGGCGCCATGTTCGTCATCACGATCGTGACCGTGCCCGCGTGCGCGGCGAGCTGCTTGGTGTTGTAGCTGAGCTGCCCCTGGGGATTGGCCTGCAGCGCGAGCAGCGTCGCCGCGCCCGCCGGCGCCGGCGTCCCCGGGGAGCCGCTCGTCGCGGTCGGCTGCGTCGCTGCTGGCGTCGTGGCCGCGGCCGCAGGGGCGGCGGAGGTGCTCTTCGCCTCGCCCCCCGAGGTCACGACCGCCATCGAGACCGTCACGAGCACGAGCAACGCCGTTGTCGCCATCACGGCGCGCTGGCCGCCGAGCGTGCTGGGGAAGTCCGGGCGGCGCATTCCCAGCCCGAAGGAGACGATCAGCGCCCACGCGACGAGCAGCCCGCCCGCGATGTAGAAGGGGACTTTGCTCTTGTCCGCCCCGAGGATGGGCGCCAGATGGACGGCGGCTGTGTGCATCCGGCGCGAGCCTAGCCGATGCGACGCGGGTATGCTGCGCGAGCCGATGCCCGCCGTGGTGCGCACGCCGGAGGAGACGCTCGAGGGCCTCCCCGACTTTCCCTTCGCCTCGCACTACCGCGAGGTCGATCAGCTGCGCCTCGCCCACCTCGACGAGGGCGACGGCGCGCCTGTCGTGTTCGTCCACGGCGAGCCGACGTGGTCATTCCTGTGGCGGCACGTGATCCCGCCGGTGCGCGACGCGGGATTCCGCTGCATCGCGCCCGACCACGCAGGGTTCGGGCGCTCGGACAAGCCGACCGCGCTCGACTGGTACTCCTATGACCGCCACACGGCGCTCGCCGCGGCGCTGCTCGAGGATCTCGACCTGCGCGGCGCGACGGTCGTCGTGCACGACTGGGGCGGCCCGATCGGCCTGCGCCTGGCGACCGAGCACCGCGAGCGCATAAAGCGGCTCGTGATCCTTGACACCGGGCTGTTCACCGGCCATCAGAAGATGACCGACGCCTGGGTCGCCTTTCACGATTTCGTCGAGCGCACCGAGGACCTGCCGGTCGGCATGCTCGTGCGCGGCGCGTGCAAGAAAGACCCGGGCGACGCGGTCATCGCGGCCTACGACGCGCCCTATCCGAACGCCGCCTCGAAGGCGGGCGCGCGCGCCTTCCCGCTGATGATCCCGAGGACGCCCGACGCGCCCGGCGCGGCCGCGGGACAGCGCGTGCAGCAGGCGCTGCGCGAGGACCGCCGCCCGGTGCTGACGCTGTGGGCGGACTCCGATCCGGTGCTGCCGCTGAGCGTCGGCGAGCGCTTCGTCGAGGCGATCGGCAGCCCGCCGCTGCGCACGATCGCGGACGCCGGCCACTTCCTGCAGGAGGACCAGGGACCGCTGATCGGCAGACACATCGCCGACTGGCTGACGGCCGCCTGAGCTACTCGCCGGCGACCGTCTCGGCCAGCAGCGGCTGCTCCGGCGCCGGCTCCAGACCCGGCTCGGAGCGGGCGGCGCGCATCTCATAGGCGCGGCGCGTGCTCGCGTCGGCGTCCGCGAGCACGCGGTCGGCCTTGATCGCGCGACCGACGCCCTCGGCGAGCGGGCGCGGCAGCAACGTCGCGAGCAGCGTCGTGCGTTTCGTCGACTTCGGCACCCACACATCGACGGTCCCGTCTTTGAGCGCCTCGACGATCGCGTCGGCGACATCGCCCGGCTCGAGATTCGGTGTTCCGCGCGCCGCGCCGAGCCCCGACCCGAGCTCCGTGTTGACGACCACCGGCATCACATAGCTGACGTCGATGTGGGCGCTCATCAGGCGCAGCTCGCCGCGAACGGCCTCGGTCAGGCCGACGACCGCGTGCTTCGTCGCCGAGTAGGTCGCGCCGCCCGGGGCGCCGAACTTGCCCGCGGCGGAGGCGATGTTGACGATGTGCCCGTGGTCGCGCGGGATCATCCGCTCGAGCGCCAGCTTGGTGCCGAGGATCACGCCGTGGATGTTGATGTCGACCATCCGGCGCGCGGTCAGGTCGTCCTCGTCGATGAAGCGCCCGACCTGCATGATCCCGGCGTTGTTGACGAGCACGTCGAGCGGGCCGAGCTGTTCCTCTGCGCCGTCGAGAAACGCGGTGAACGATGCCCGGTCGGTGACGTCGAGCGGCAACGCGACGGCGCGCGGGCCGAGGTCCTCGGCGGTCTTGCGCGCGGCGGCGAGATCGACATCGCCGATCGCGACGCGCATGCCCTGGCGCAGGAACGCCGCGGCGGTCGCACGGCCGATGCCGCGGGCGGCGCCGGTGATCGCCGCGGTCTCTCCTGCGAGGATGTGGGGCTGTTTGGCCATGGGACTCCTCCTGGTTTTCGGCTCGCGAATTGATGCTGTCGTGCAACGCTAGCGCTTTGGCCAGGCAGCCAGCATCACGTAGTAGGCTGGGTTGATGCCGTTCTTCAAGTTCGAAGGGCACCGGCTGGCCTACACCGAATTCGGCGGCGGCCCGGCTGCGGTGACGGCAGCCGGGGCACGCGGGCGCACCGCGCGCAGCGCCTCGGCCACGGGACGCCCACTGATCCTCCTGCACGGCCTGCTGCTCTCACAGGAGATGCACCGGCCGCTCGCCGAAGAGCTCGCCGCGCGTGGCAACAGGGTGATCACGCTCGACCTGCTCGGGCACGGCCTGTCCGACCGGCCGCGCGACATGTGGAACTATTCGATGCCGATCTACGGTCGCCAGGTGGTCGCGTTGATGGACCACCTGCGGATCGATCAGGCCGCGTTGATGGGCACCTCGCTCGGCGCGAACACGGCGCTCGAGGTCGCTGCCGCGGCCCCCGAGCGACTGCGCGGCCTGGTGCTCGAGATGCCCGTGCTCGACAACGGGCTGCTCGGCAGCGCGCTCGCGTTCACGCCGCTGCTCGTCGCGCTGACGTTCGGCGAGCCGGCGATGCGCCTGCTCGCGCGCGCCACGAGGATGGTGCCGCGACGCGTGCTGCCCCACAGCGGCAACGTCGCGCTCGACATCGTGCGCCAGGAGCCCGGCCCCGGGGGCGCGCTGCTTCAGGGGCTGCTGTTCGGCCGCGCCGCGCCTCCGCGCAGCGAGCGCCGCACGTTCAAGACGCCGACGCTCGTGCTCGGCCACCAGCGCGACCCGGTGCACCCGTTCTCCGACGCCGGCATGCTCGCGCAGGAGATGTCCAACTCGAGGCTGATCGAAGCGCACTCGCTGTTCGAGCTGCGCGTGCACCCCGAGCGACTGACCGGCGAGATCGATGCCTTCCTCGATCAGCTGTGGGCCAAGCCCGCGCGCGTGCGGCGCGCGCCCAAGCGGGCCGCCCGCTAGCTCGGCGGGAACAATTCGATTTCGTTGACGCTGACGTGCCCGGGCGCTTCGGCCGTGCCGAGCGAGCTCGCCGGCGCCTTGCTGATCCACAGCGTCACGAACGTGAATGCCTTCGTCGCGTGGCGCAGGTGCAGCAGCACGTGCTTCTTCTTGACGACGAGGTAGCTGCTCAACGGCGTCCACGCGGGGTCTGTGATCGACGCCGGAACCGTCTGCCCGGTCGCACCGTAGACCTGCACGCTCATCTCCGGCGTCGAGGTGACCAGCTCCAGCTCGGAGACCTTCTGCTCAGCCTTCAGCGAGATCAGCACGCCGACGGCCATGCTCGGCGCCGTCGCCGGGTTCACCTGCGCCGTCCAGGCGGTGCTCGTGTCGCCGTCGATCGTCAGGCTCGGGTCGCCGAAGATGCTCGCCGGGTAGGAGTACGGGTTGTACGTGCTCGCCGCGTCGGTGTCGAGCAGGATCGCCGCCGGTTTTGATTCTTCGCTCGGGCTCGCGCCGCCGGTCGTCGCAGGCGCCGTCGGCGTCGTCGTCGTCGGCGTCGTCGCGGCCGGCGTCGTCGACGTTGCTTTCGGCACGACCGCGGCCAGTGGGATTTTCGGCGGTTTGATCGTGCCGAGCGGTTTGATCGTCGTCGGCGTTCCCAGCGCCGCGCCCGGTGTCGTTGTCGCCGGTGTCGTGGCGGGCGGCGGCGTGACCGCCAGCGTCGCCGTCGTCTGCGTCGACGCCGGGCGAGCCAGGGGGGCCGTTTTCGTGCGCTTGCTCAGCGCCGCGTAGCCGGCGCCGGCGGCGCCGAGTACGAGCACCGCCGTCGCGCCGAGGATCGTCACCGCCGAGCGCCAGCTCGGCGTGCCGATGCTTCCGCCCGCCCCCGCGCCGCACTGCAGGCACCAGTCCTGCCCGACGGCCATCGGCGCGCCGCACTTGGGGCAGCTGTGAACTGCCGCCGCGAGCGGCGGCACGGAGCCGCCCGCGGGCGGCGACGGCGCCCCGGCGAGGGCGTCGGGCGAGAGCTGATCGTCCGGGGAAGCGGGCGGCGAGTCCACGAGTAGAGCGGCCACGAAACCGGATTCTAGCCCGCGGACGGCAGCGATCCCAGCACCTGCCCCGGCGCTCGGCTGCTCAGCGCGGCCGTGGCGGGCCGCCGGGCACGATCTCGCGGCCCGTCGGGCGCAGCTGCGCGTCGAGCTCGAGCTGCCAGTAGTAGCGCGTGAACGTCATCCCCGCGCGGAACTCGCCGACATGCGGCGCGATCCGCTCGCCGGCCGCGAGGCGGACGATCAGCTCGGGGTAGCTGCGGCCCGGCAGCGCCGCATACACGGGCGCCGGGAAGGCGCCGCCGAAGCGCGTGTTGACGTCGGTGATGCCCAGCCCGATGTCGCGGTCGCGGAACACCTGGATCGTCGCCGGCCCGCACACGCTCAGCGTCTCCATCGTGCGCCGCGCGAGCTCGATCAGCTCCTCGTCGTGGACGACTTCGCCCTTGATCGACTCGCCTCCGCGCGACTCGAGCATCGTCCGCGGTATCGCGTTCAGGCAGCGGCCGTCGAGGTCGCCAAGGCAGTCGATCGACAGCTCGGGGCCGTTCATCGCCCGCTGCACCATCGTCGGCTCGGCGACGTAGTCGATGAAGAACCGTGCCTGCGAGGGATCGCGCGCGAGGTGTATCGAGCGCGCACCCGAGCCGCGGCGTGGCTTGACCATCACCGGATATTCGATGGCGTCGAGGTCGTCGCCGGGAAGCACCGTCGGCGGCGAGGGCAGCGCGTGACGCCCGAGCATGAGGTGCGCGTCGTACTTGTCGTAGGTCGCGCGCGCGACCTCCGCGCCGGGCACGAGCGCGGGCAGCTCGCCGGCTTCGCGAGCGCGCGCCAGCACTTCGATGTCGAGGTCGGTGAGCGGCAGCACGGCGCCGACGCCGTGCTCCGCGCACAGCCGCGCGAGCGCGGGGACATATCCGGGATCCTCGATCAGCGGCACCTCGGTGTGCAGTTGCGCGGCGTAGCGCGCGGGCGCGAGCGGCGAGGGGTCGGCGACGATCGTCTTCGTCAGCGCGGCGAAGCAGGAGACGATGTCATAGCGCTTGCCGGCACCCGTGAGCAGCACCGCCGGGGCACTCACAGCTTCCCCTCCCAGCCGCCCGCCGCACCCTTGTACAGGCCTGAGCCGCCGAGCACCAGCGCGACCGTGCGCCACATGATCTTCGCGTCGAGCGCAAGCGAGCGGTGTTCGATGTAGTACAGGTCGAGCTCGATGCGCTCGGCCCACGGCAGCGCCGCGCGGCCGTTGACCTGGGCCCAGCCGGTGATCCCCGGCTTGATCGCGAGCCGCCCGCGCTGGCGCTCGGTGTACTGCTCGATCTGCACCGGCAGCGTCGGGCGCGGGCCGATCAGCGACATCTCGCCCCGCAGCACGTTGAGCAGGTTCGGCAGCTCGTCAAGCGAGGTTCTGCGCAGCAGCGCGCCGACGCGCGTGATGCGCGTGTCGTTCTCGTTGACCGCGAGGCCGGCGCCGATCCGCTCGGCGCCGGTGACCATCGTGCGCAGTTTCAGCATCTCGAACGGCTCGCCGTGCAGTCCCGAGCGGATCTGGCGGTAGATCGCCGGCCCGCGGCTGTCGAGGCGCACGGCGATGATCGCCGCCGCCAGCACCGGCGAGCTCAGCGCGAGCGCGAGCGCCGAGCTCGCGATGTCGAATGCGCGGCGGATCACGGGGCGGACAATAGGGACGCCGGCGCTCAGCGGGTGCCCTCGGCCGCCTCCCAGGCCGCGTCGGTGCCGTGGCGCAGCCAGTCCCACATGCCGGCCGCGAGCGAGGCCGTCGTGAGCACGTAGTAGCGCGCGATCAGCAGCGGCCGCAACCGCACGACCCCCGCCAGCGACGCCGCCAGCAGCAGCGCCAGCTGCAGATCGAGCGTGACGACGTACAGCCGGCCGGCGCCGAGCGCCACGAGCGCGATGTTCGCGGCCAGCGCGAGCAGATGCAGCAGCGCCGTGGCGTAGCGCAGCAGGCGGTGCGAGAAGATCATCGCGGCGTACCCCGGCGGATAGCCGCGCGGCGAGAGCATCCCGCCGCGCAGGACTATCGGCCAGGTGTGGCTCATCATCCGCCGCTTGCGCGCGAACTCGCCGCCGAGCGACGGCACCATCTTCTCGCTCGCCAGCGCCGCCGGTACGTACACCGCGCGCAGCCCCCGCTTGACCGTCTTGAACGGCAGCGAGAGGTCGTGGCCCATGATCGGATCGACGACGATGTAGGAGTTGCGGCGGGTCGCATAGATCGCGCCGTTGCCCGCCGTGATCGAGCTGAGCCGGGACTCGAGCCCGCGCAGCGCGAGCTCGTAGCGCCAGTACACCCCCTCCTGGTTGCCTGCCGCGGCGCCGCTGGCCGCCTGCTTGAAGCGGACCTGTCCGCAGGCGTAGCCGACGCGGGGGTCGGCGAACGCCGCCACCAGCGCGGCCGCTGCACCGGGCTCCCACAGCGCGTTTGCATCCGAGAACGCGACGATCTCGCCGCGCGCCCGTGCGACAGCCGCATCCTGGGCCCGGATCTTGCCGCCGCGGGGCAGCTCGAGCACGAGGTCCGCGCCCGCCGCGCGGGCGCGAGCGGCGGTCGCGTCCTGACAGCCGTCGCACGCGACGATCAGCTCGAGGCTCGCGCGCGGGTAGTCGAGCGCGAGGGCGTTGGCCAGCTTGGCGTCGATCACCTGCTCCTCGTCGTGCGCGGCGACGATCAGCGACAGTTGCGGCGGAGCGCCATCGCTCGGCGCGACCTCGTCCCGGCGGCGCAGGCGCACGAGCACCGCGAGCGCCGCCGCGTAGCCGAGCTGCGTCCATACGATCAGCGCGACCGCCAGCCAGAAGATGACCTCGAGCAGCGGCTTCATCGACGCGGCCCCGCGGCGAGCAGCTGCTCGTAGAGCTCGAGCGTGCGTGCGCCGGCGCTGGCCCACGAGTACGGGCCGGCCGCGGCCGCGGCCGCGCGCTCGCCGAGCGCCGACAGCGCGCCGCGATCCTCCAGCAGCTCGCGCAGCGCCCGCTGCAGCGCGCGCACGTCGCCGGCCGCGAATGTGCGCGCGGCGCCCGTCGCCGCGACCTCGGGGAAGCCCCCGACATCGCTCAGCAGCAGCGGCTTCGCGAACGCGAGCGCGGTGAACAGCACGCCGGACTGGTCGATCTCGCGATACGGCAGGACGACCAGATCGGCGCGGCGGAAGTAGGCCGGCAGCTCGCTGTCGGTGATGAAGCGCGGCACGAAGCGGACACCCGCCGGCGCCGCGGCGCGAAGCGGCGCGATGTCCATGCGCGGCATTCCCGCGATCCACAGCTCGGCGCCGCTGATCCCCTGCCACGCTTCGAGCAGCAGGTCGATGCCCTTGTACGGGCGCATCAGCCCGAAGCACAGCACGACCGGGAGCTCGGTTGCGAACGGCGCCGGCGCCTGCTCCGCCGCGGCGAGATGCACGAACGCGCCGTGCGGGATCACGTGCACGCGCGCGGCTTCGATCCCCAGCTCGCCCGTCAGCCGTGCGCGCCCGTGCTCGGAGTGCACGACGACCGCATCGAAATGCGTGTACAGGCGACGCTGGGCCGCCTGCTGCCCGGCGCGCGCCTCACGCGGCAGCACGTCGTGCGCGGTCAGCACGAGCGGGCGCCCGCGCGGCAGCAGGTGCCCGTCGAGGTGCTGGACGCTCAGCCACTGGAAGTGGACGATCTCGGCCTCGTTCGCGACGCGGCGGTAGCGGAGCATGTCGGGGACGTGCTCGGCCAGCTTGACCGCGCGGCGGGCGCGGGCGCCGCGGACGCGGCTCGCGCGGCGGTAGAACAGCTCGCGCCGCCGGTACCCCGCTGGCGCCGGCACAGGGCCATAGGCGAAGCGGCTCGTGCACAGCTCGACCTCGGCGCCCGCCGCCGCCAGCGCGCCGCACAGCGCGTGGTCATACGGGGGCGTGTAGGCCGAGGGATCGACGATCTGGACGCGCACGAAACGGACAATAGGCGCGGCTGGGGCGACAATGCCCTGATGAGCCCCGCCGAGGAACCCGTGCACGCGCGGCGCAGCGACGCCGAGGTCGAGCTCAGCTACTGCGTCGTCAACACCTCCCAGCGCGAACTGCTGCTGCGCGGACTCGATGCGATCGCGCGCGAGCGCGCCGGCCTGCCGTTCGCGACCGAGGTGCTCGTGCTCGACAACGGCTCGCGTGACGGCTCGGTTGCGGCGGCGCGCGCACACGCGACCGTTGAGCGCACGATCGCGCTCGATCGGCGCCGCGGCAAGGGCGCCAACGACTCCGAGCTGCTGCGCGAGGCGCGCGGCCGCTTTGCGCTGCTCCTGAACGAGGACTCCGAGCTCGCACCGGGGGCGACGCTGGCGTTGTGGCGCGCGCTGCAGGAGCACCCGCGCGCCGCCTGCGCCGGCGCCGCGCTGCTGCGCCCGGACGGCACGCGCCAGGCGTCCGCGTGGCGCTTCCCGTCCCCCCTGACCGCGCTCGCCGGCGCGTTCTTCCTGCACCGGCGGCTGACCGTGCAGAGTCGCGGCACGCGCGTGCGCGAGGTCGACTGGTGCCAGTCCGCCGCGCTGCTCGTGAGACGCGCCGCGGCGACCGAGGTCGGCTATCTCGATCCCGACTTCTTCGTCTACTCCGACGAGGTCGACTTCGCGCGGCGCCTGCGCGACGCGGGCTGGCGCAGCGTGTACGTGCCACAGGCGATCGCGATCCATCACGAGCAGCTCTCGACCGACACCGTGCCCGAGCGGCGGATCGTCGAAATGGCGCGCAACCGCGACCTGTACATGCGCAAGCACCACAGCGCGGCGGCCGCGCGCGCGGTGCGCTGGCTGACCGCCTGGGCGTATGCGCTGCGCGCGCTCGCCACCGTCGTCCTGCCCGGCGAGCGGCCGCGGCGCTACTGGCGCCACGTGACCGCGACGCTCTGGCCGCAGCGCGGCGCGGGCCTGCGCGAGGCGGCCGAGGAGTACAACCGCGCGCACGCCCCCTGACACGGCGGGGGCGCCGCTACAGGTCGCGCAGCGAGTCCTCGGCGTACGCTTCGACTTCGCCGTGCCCGCGGCGGAAGTCGGCGACGCGGCGGCGGCCGTCGCGCACGAGCGCAAGCGCGCCGTCACGCTCGTGCGGGTGGAAGAAGCGCGTCAGCAGCAGCAGCGCCGGGACCAGCGCGAGCCAGGCCACGCGCAGGGCGAGGCCGCCGAAGCCGTCGCTCGGCAGCAGCAGCTCGCCGGACACGGCGACGCCGGCGAGGATCGCGGCCAGCTGCGCGAGGCGGCGCCATTCGAAGCCGACGCGGAAGAGGCTGCGCGTCAGCAGGTACATGACGATCAGCATCGCGCCGTAGGCGCCGCACAGCGCGATCCCCGCGCCCGCGATCCCCAGGCCGGCGCCGCCGTTGGGCACGAGCGCGAGGATCAGCCCGATGTTGACGGCGAGCCCGACGACTGCGGCGTGGAGGTTGCGCGAGGTCACGCGCGCGCGGCCGGCGATCGCGAGGAACACGAGGTAGAGCCCGTACAGCGCCCAGCCGAGCGCGAGCCACGGGAGGGCGCGGTAGGCGTCGAAGTATTCGCCGGCGGCGAGCAGGCGCACCATCCAGCGCGCCAGCAGCGCGACCGCGCAGACGACCACACCGGTGGCGAGCGCGTAGTAGGTGGTCACCACCGCATACAGCCGCGCGGCGTCCTCGTCGCTGTCGATCGAGTACGCGAGCGGCGGCCACGCGTACTGGAAGCCGCGCACCGCGACGAACACGACCGTGGCGAGCTTGACGGCGATCGCGTACTGCCCGGCCGCGCTCTGTGAGTAGACGCGGAACAGGAACAGCTTGTCGGCGACCTGCAGCGCGTACACGCTCGCGTCGGCCGGCACCGTCGGCAGCCCGAAGCGGAGCATCGCGCGGAGGTCGTCCCTGCGCACGATCAGCGAGAAGCGCCGGCGCAGCACCCACCACAGCGCGAGCACGACCACGGCGGACGCGCCGAAGTTCCCGAGCAGCAGCCCGCGCGCGCCCTGGCCGGCGAAGACAACGAGTGCGACGGTGAACGCCACGGTCATCGCGACGTTCGCGCCCGACGCGAGGACGTACGTGCGTGTGCGACCGTCGCAGCGCAGCTGCGCGTAGACCATCTCCAGGTTCGTGAACGCCCACAGGCCGACGACCGCGCAGTCGAGCAGTTCCGGGTCTTCGTAGCTCAGCAGCAGGCGCGACAGCGGGCCGGCGAACGCGACTGCGAGCAGCGAGGCGATCGTCGTCGTCCACGCCACGGTCGCGGTCGCCGAGCGCGCCAGTCGGTCGCGGCGCGCCGCGTCGTCGTCGTCGAAGTAGAAGCGGATGAAGGCCTCGCCGACGCCGACGCGCAGCAGGATGCTCGCGAGGATCACCGCGGTCAGCAGCGTTTCGGCGGCGCCGTACCCGGCGGTGGCGACGTGGTGCGTGTACAGCGGCAGCGTCACCAGCGCGAGGCCCTTGGCGATGATGTCCCCGAACTGGTACGCCGCGCCGGTCGTGACCAGGCGCTTGAGGTAGCCGAGCACGCTCAGAACCTACGCGACGCCGCCCGACCGTCCTCGCGCGCGAGCGCGCAGCCGATCGCAAGCAGAGCCCACGTGAACGGATCCTCGAGGAAGTCCGCGTATGTCCACGTGTGCAGCACTAGCGCCGCAAAGCACGCGGCGATCGCGATCCGCGGCGGCGATCTCCCGGCGCCGCGGAAGAGCACCGCAAACGCCGACAGCAGCAGCGCCAGATACAGCGCGAGGCCGATGATCCCCTGCTCGGCCGCGACGGTCACCGGAATCGTGTGCGAGGCCGAGGTCGCGTTGGCGGCGTCCGCGTTGCCGTTGTGGCGTTTGTACTCGACTTCGAAGGAGCCCGAGCCGTATCCCTCGAGCGGCCGTTTCGCGAACAGCGCGAGGCCTCCCGAGATCAGCTTCGTGCGCCCGCTCGTAGCGTTGCTGGTCGAGCCGCCGGAGCCCTTCAGGCCGAAGTGCAGGCCGGTTGGCGCGAGCAGCACGATCGCGGCGGCGAGCGCGAGTGCCGCCGCGGACACGTACAGCGTGCCCCGTACGCTCCAGCAGTACGCGGCGAGCACCGCCAGGCCGAGCAGCAGCGCGGCGATGCTCGACTGCGAGAAGCTCGTGATCAGGCCGCCGAGCAGCCACGCCAGCAGCGCGGCGCCGAGCAGGATGTCGCGGCGGCGCACTCGCGCCGAGACGGCCGCGCGGCCGGTCAGCAGGCAGGTGCTGACGGCGATCATCACGAGCGCGAGGAAGCGGCCGTAGATGCTCGGGTCGAAGAACAGCGAGTTGACGCGGAAATAGTTGTCGTACTGGTTCGCGGCGACGACCTTCGGGTTGAGGAACAGCGTCTTGCGGTCGTACTCGATGAAGCCGATGCCCGCGAACACAACCGCCAGCGCGACGGCGACGGCGAGGCAGCGAAGCAGCAGCCCGCGCGACCAGCGGACCTCTTCGAGCAGCAGGAACAGCAATGCGAACGGCACGTAGAAGAAGCCGATGTTCTCCGCCGCCTTGGTGAGGTCGCTCGAGTAGCTCGCCTGCAGCACGTACAGCGCGACGGCGGCGAAGAGCAGCCACCGCAGCCCGCGCGGCGTGGCCCACGAGGACAGCTCGCCGATGCGCGGCGCGGGTTCGCCGGCGCCCTCCGCCGCGACCGGCGGCGCGCCGGGCGCGCGCCCGCGCAGCTGCTCGATCAGGCGCGGCAGCAGGTAGACGATCGTGCCCGCCGCGACGACGAGGTACAGCGGGATCAGGAGGTTGACGGTCCTGCCGTCGGCCGAGATCGGCAGGCGGAACGGCAGCGCGAGCACGACGAGCAACGGCAGCGCGTCCTCGCGTCGGCGCATCAGCAGCACGAGCAGCGCGATCACGATGATCGCGGCCGCGAGCCCCGCCGTCGCCGTGCCCGCGCCGGGGAGCGCCGTCGCCGCGCTCACGGGTCGACCAACGTGAAGCTGCGCGGCGAGGAGATCGTCAGGCCCTGCCGGCGCAGGCTCACGCGCACGCGATATTCCCCTGCCGCCGCGATCGCGCCGTGGTTCAGCGGCAACAGCACCGTGCGCCCCGCGGGCGTCCGCTGCACCGCGGCGCCACGCGCTGTGCCGCGGCGTCCGTTCCAGCGCAGCGAGAACTGTTTGTAGCGCGCCACCGGGTGGTCGTGTACGAGCGTCGCGACGATGTCGCCCGAGGTGTTGATGATCGCGACGGTGACTTCATCCGCGTGCGCGAGCTTGAACGAGATCGGCTCCTGTTTGACGTGTCCGGAGGGGAACGGCGAGAAGGCGCCCGCGAGCTGGAATCTCTGCACGGCCGTCGGCGTGTGCTTGAGCCGCTGGGTGATGAAGAACGCGGCGAAGCATGCAAGCACGAGTACGGCCAGCACGACCCGGGCAAGCGGATCGGTGTCCACCGCCCATGCCCGCGCCGCCGCTGAGCCGCCGGCCGGCGCCGCCTCCCCCGCGGTCAATCCCCGCCGCCCAGCGCGAACCGCTCGACGGTGTCCGAGCGCAGCCCCAGGCGCAGCGTCTCGAGCGAGAGCACGTCCGCGGGAGCGATGTTGCCGAGACTGCACTCCGTGCCGAATCGCTTCAGCAGCCACACCTGCTGCTGCTGGAGCGGCGCGTCGAAGATCAGCTGCTCCGGGTCGATCGCGTGCGCGATCTCGTCGATCAGCCCGGTGCGCACCTCGCCGTCGGCGCGGTAGATGCCGGCCGTGCCCGACTCGCGCGCCTCGGCGATCACCTTCCATGCGCCGGCGTCGAGGTCGCGTTCGATCTGCTCGACCCAGATGTACGGCGCCATGATGAAGTCGGCGTCCTTGCTGCCGACCTCGGCGAACACGACGAAGTCCTTCGACAGGCGTTTGATCAGCTCGTGCTTGACGTCCCCGTCGAGCTCGATCGTGCCATCGGAGATCTCGACGTGGCGCAGCCCGAGCTCGTGCAGCCAGGCGACGAGCCCGTCGACTCGCCCCTGCCGGATCGCAACCTCGGTGAGCGTGCCGCCGAGCACGACCGGGATGTCGCGCGCGGCGTAGCACGCGAGCTTCGGCTTGAGGTTGCCGGTCACGAGCGCCGTGCCCCAGCCGAGCTTGACGACGTCGACGAAGTCGCCTGCGACCTCCAGCAGGCCCTCGACCTCTGCGATCGACAGGCCGCGGTCGATCACGTGGGTGATGCCGTGCTCGCGCGGCCTGGAGGAGCGCGCGGGGATGTCGAGGAACGCCGCTATTGGGCTTTCTCGGCGGTGTTGGCGCCGACGATCACCACCACCTTGGAGGAGCCCGCGAGCGGCGCGACAGCCGATTCCAGCGGCTGCACCTGCGCGCCCGGGATCGAGCGGGCGACTCCTTCCGCGGCGGCCTGCTGACCGCTCGCGTACTGCACGACCGTGACCGTGTTCGCGCCCGGCGGTTTGCCTTCGAGCGCCGTCGCCTGCGAGTAGCCGCTCTGCTGCAGTTCCGCCGAGATGCGGTGCGCGAGCCCGGTCGTTTCCGTGCCGTTGAGCACCGCGACCGTCGTTTCGGCCGGCGCCGGCGCCGGCGCCTTCGGCTTCGCCGCGGCCGTCGTCTTCGCGTGGTGCTTCGAGCCCGACCTGGTCCGCTCGGCGACGGTTCTCGCCCCCGGGCCGTGCGCGCTCTTGCCGCCCGAGGAGCCGCCGAGCACGACGACGGCGAGCACGACGACGAACACGGCGCCGAGCGCGCCTGCGACGATCAGCGCCGTCGATCGCAGCGGCCTGCGCCTCGAGTTCGAGCGCGGTCCCACGTCGCTGAGCCGCTGCGCCCCCGAGGGCAGCGGCGGTGGTGGCCGGCGCGGCGCGGTGGCGGCGGGCACGGGTGCCGCCTGCGCGGGCGCGGCGGCCGCCGGCGAGAGCGGAGGAGGCGGCGGCGGCGTCGGCGCGCGCGGCGCCGTGCTCGCGGCGGCGCTTGCTGCCGCCGCGGCGGTTGCCGGCGCCGGCGTGCGCGGTGGGGTGCCCGGCGCCGGCAGCGGCGGCGAGCCCGCGGGCGGTGGCGCGCCGCGACCGCCGCCCGGCGGTCCGGGCTGCGCCCCGGGCACGGTCGAGGCCGCGCCGCCCGGGACGAGCGGGCGCGGGCTCTGCGCCAGTCCGGCGGCCGATGCGGGCGCCCCCACCGCGGCTGCGCCGGGCGCACGCGCCGGCGCAGCGGGGGGTGCGCCCACCGGTTGCGTGACCGGCGCCTGGGCGACGCCCGGCCTCACGGCCGGGGGCGGCAGCGGCGGCGCGGGCGCGCCGGCGGCGGTCAGCGGCTGCCCGGCCGGCGCAGCGGCGGCGGGCTGCGCCGGCGCGCCGACGACGCGGGTTGCGGGGCCCGCGGCGGCGACCGCGGCAGCGGCGGCCGGCGCGCCCACGTTGACGGCGGTGGGCCGCGCCACGGGCCGTACGGATTGGACGCCCTGGGGCTGCTGCTGGACGCGGGCGGCGGCCGAGCTGCTCACGCGCTGCTCCATGTCGGCCGCGCGCTCAGGTGCCCGGCCGGCCCACTCGCGCAGGCGCTTGATCTCACGGGCCTGCGAGAAGACGAGCAGCGAGAGGATCGCGATCCCCGCCAGCGCCGCGAACGCGGCGATCGCCCCGATCTGGGTGAACGTGCTCGAAAGGGACAGCGCGAGCGGCAGAATCATGAATTGGGGGAGTGTACGAGGGGAGCAGGCGCATCGCGCCCACGATCGTCGTCAGCGGGCTCCTGTGGCTGGGTGCGCGACTGCTGCGCAAGTCGCGCCGGCGCATCCGATGATGGCTGAGGCGGCGGCGGATCGTGGCGCTGGGCCGACAGCTCCGATACCTTCGCGGCGAGTCCCGCGGCGTCGCCCTCGAGCACCAGCAGCTCGATCTCCTCGAACATCGACTCCACGGCGGCGACCGCGAGCGGCTCGCGCTCGGCCAGCAGGATCTTCTCGGCGGTGGTCGGCAGCGAGCGCTCGTAACTGTTGAAGAGCTCCTCATGGAGCTTCTCGCCAGGGCGTGAGCCGACGATCTCGATGTTGATGTCGCGATCGGGATCGAGACCGGACAGGTCGATCATCGCGCGTGCGAGGTCGATGATCCTGACCGGGTCGCCCATCTCCAGCACGAACACCTCGGCCCGCTGGCGCCGGCCGAGCACGCGCGCGCCGACCGCACGCGCCTCGGCCTCGGTGCCGGCCTGCGCGCGCGCCGCGAGCGAGCCGGAGCGGATGATCAGCTGGACGGCCTCGGGGATCGTCATGAAGTAGCGGGTCATGCGCTCGTCGGTCACGGTCACGGGGCCGCCGCGCTCGATCTGGCGGCGGAAGATCGGCACGACGCTGCCGGAGGACCCGAGCACGTTGCCGAAGCGGACCGCCGCGTAGCAGGTGTCGGGGAAGCGCACGGTCGCCGCCTCGAGTGCGAACTCGGCGAGCGCCTTGGAGGCGCCCATCACGGTCGCCGGCTCAACCGCCTTGTCGGTCGAGACGAGCACGAACCGCGTCGCCCCCTGCTCGCCGGCTACGTGCGCGACGAGTTTTGTCGCGATCGCGTTGTTGCGCACCGCCTCCACCGGGTTGGCCTCCATCAGACCGACGTGCTTGTAGGCGGCCGCGTGGAAGACGACGGTCGGGCGATGCTCGGCGAAGACCTCACGCATCCGCTCGCCCTCCTTGCAGTCTGCGAGCACCGCCGCGAGCATCGGCGGCGGCACGTGCCGCTCGTCCTCGAGCTCGCGCTGGATCGAGAAGAGGTTGTCCTCGGCGTGATCGACGAGCACGATCCGGTGCGGCTTGACACGCGCGATCTGGCGGCACAGCTCCGAGCCGATCGAGCCGCCGGCGCCGGTCACGAGCACGATCTCGCCCTCGAGATAGGCGCCGACCTCCTCGAGCTCCATGTGCACCGGCTCGCGGCCGAGCACATCCTCGACGCGCACCTCGCGCATCTGGCGCGCGAGCGCGCCGCGGGTCTGCAGCAGCTCGAACACGGTCGGCAGCGTGCGCACGGGGATCCCGCGCACGCGGCACTCACGCACGATCCGCGCGCGCGTCGAGCCGGGCGCGGAGGGAATCGCGATGATCACTTCGTCGGGCTCGGCCTCGTCGAGGACCCGCGGCAGGTCGCCTTCGGTGTTGCCGCGCACGCGCAGCCCCTCGACGCGCAGGCGGCGCTTGTGCGGGTCATCGTCGAGGAACCCGATCGGCGTCAGGCCGAGCTCGCGGTTGCGTGTGATCTCGCGCGAGACCATCCGCCCGCCGTCGCCTGCGCCCGCGATCAGCACGGTCCGCTGGCCCTTGCCGCCGCCGCGGAACGCCGCCAGCGGGCGGCGCTCGTAGAGGCTGCGGGCGACCGCGCGCACTCCCACCAGGAAGACCAGGCACAGCAGCGCGAACAGCACGATCACGCCGTTCGGCAGGACCACCGCGACGGTGCTGCCGTCGGGGTAGCGGTGCACCGGGCGCAGCACCTCGATCGCGACGACCGTGAGCAGGACGATCACAGCGACCGCGCGCACGATCGCCTCGTAGTCGCGCTGTCCGGCGTAGAACCAGCGGCGCTGATAGACGCGCGAGAGCACGAGCACCGGCAGGCTGCCGGCGAGCACCCACCAGATCGTCGATTCGCGCAGATGGACGTACTGGATCGGCGGCCCGCTGTTGAAGCGCAGCTGGAAGGCGAGGTAGTACGCGAGCGCGACCAGCGCCCCGTCCACTGCGAGCTGCGGCAGCGAGTGGCGGTGGAGGGGTAGGGCCGCCGAGCGGATCCGTCGGCGCATTGCTGAGATTGTAAGCGCCAGCCACGACTTCAGCGTCGCAGGCGCGTTGCGATCGTCACGCGCGCAGGGCGGACATCAGCAACTCGATGATCACGCGGGGATCACGGCGCACGCGCGGCGGCGCGTTCGCGGCCGTTCGCGGCCGCAGCTCGAGCTGCTCGGGCCCCTCTAGGCGGCGCAGGCGCCCTTCTCCGATCAGGCGCTCGTCGACCGCGCCGAGGCGCCCCTGGAAGGTCGTGTAAACGGGCGTTCCGAGCGCGACCGCCTCGCGGTTCATCGTGCCGCCGGCCGAGATCACGAGATCGGCATAGGCGATCAGCGACTGCGCGTCGATCGCGCGCTCGGGCACGATGAAGCCGCCGGCGCGGCGCAGCTCCTCGCGCTGGGAGTCCACCCGCGGCAGCACCACGCTCTGCACACCCGTCTCGGCGGCCGCCCGCTGCAGCCGCACCAGCACGTCCGCGAACAGGTCGTTCTCGAAGCGGTGATACAGGGAGACCTCCGGCGGCGTGCGCACGAGCACGACCGCGCGCTCGCGATCGAGGCCGAGTTCCTCGAGCACGGTCTCCTCGGGCTCGAAGTCGGCCAGGTAGTACTCCTCCTTGAGCCCCTCGTAGCGGCGCAGCTTGCGGCCGGCGCCATAGCGCGCCAGGCGCTCCGGCGGGATCGCGTCGGGGACGACGACCGCGCGCGCGAGCCGGCAGTTGATGTTGTGCTGCACGGTCGCCCACTCGTAGTCGAACATCGTCGCGCTCGGGATCCGCAACGCGGCGGCCGCGAGCGTGACGTCGTTTGAGCCGTGGCCGATCGCGATGTCGAACGGTGCGCCGGCGGCGCGCCGTTCGGCGCGCGCCCAGCGCAGCAGCGCGCTCGAGCGCGAGGCGAGCCCGCCGGCCTTCGCCAGCACGCGACCGCCGCGATGGCGCCCGACGGCGGTGTGTTCGATGGAGAAGCGCTCGCACAGCTCGATCGTCTGGGCGAAGTCGCGCGCGGTCACGCGCAGCTCGTGCCCGTCGGCGCGCAACAGCTCGATCACCGGGCGCATCACCAGCACATGCGGGCTGTTCGTGAGATCGATCCAGACGCGCATCCGCGCTGGACGGTAACGCTCCGATCGCCGGTATCGTTGGCCGGCCCAGTGCTCGTCCTCGCCTCGATATCGGAAACGCTCGTCAACGAAACCGCGCATTTCGTGCGCGAGGCAGGGCTGCCGGGGATATTCGCGCTGATGGCGCTGTCGAGCGCGTGTGTCCCGATCCCGTCGGAGATCGTGATGCTGTTCGCCGGCTTCGCCGTCGCCGACCCCGGGCAGAGCGCCTCCCAGCACCACCTGACGATGGCCGGGATCATCCTCGCCGGACTGCTCGGCTCGATGGTCGGCTCGTGGGTCACGTACGGCATCGGCCGCGCGGGCCGCGTCGAGCTGCTCGCGCATCACGGCGCCAAGGTCCACATGGGGCCGGCGCAGATCGGCCGCGCCGAACGCTGGTTTGAGCGCTACGGCGAGGCGGCCGTGCTGTTCGGGCGCCTGATACCGCTCGTGCGGGCGTTTGTCTCGCTCCCCGCCGGCCTCGCGAAAATGGCGTTTGGCCGCTTCACCGTGTTCTCGCTGATCGGCACGGTCCCATGGGTCGTCGGCCTCGCGTTCGCCGGCAAGGCGCTCGGGAGCGAATGGGAAAACGTGCGCAAGGGCTTCGAGTACGCCGACTACGTCGTCGTTGCGGTGGTCGTGGTCGGGATCGCGTACGCCGTCGTGCGCCGGCGGCGAGGACGTCGCGAGCCGGCGACCGATGCTGCCGGCTGAGCCGAGGCTCGGACTTCGCGACGCGGTCGCGCTCGGGCTGCTGCATGGACCGGCCGAGCTGCTGCCGATCTCATCCTCCGGGCACACCACGCTGATCCCATGGCTCGCCGGCTGGCCGTACGCCGAGCTGGACGGCTCCGTGCGCAAGTCCTTCGAGGTCGCGCTGCACGCCGGCACCGGCTTGGCGCTCGCGATCGACATGCGCGGCGAGCTGGGCGGCGCCCTCGGCGCCCTCGACCGCCGCCGCGCGAGCGTGCTCGCGCTGTCGCTGCTGCCCGCCGCGGCCGCCGGCCTGTCGCTGCGGGCCATGATCGAGCGGCGCCTCGGCGGCCCGCGCTCGATCGCGCTCGGACTCGCCACGGGGGCGGTCGCGATGGCGCTCGCCGATGTCGGTGCGTCGCGAGCGGGCTCCGCGCGCGCCTGCTCGGAGGCGCGCGCGGCGGACGGCCTCGCGCTCGGGCTCGCGCAGGCCGGCGCCCTGATGCCGGGGGTCTCGCGCAACGGAGCGACGCTGACGGCGGCGCGCGCGCGCGGATTCGCGCCGGCCGCGGCGCAGCAGCTCTCCTGGGACGTCGCGCTCCCGGTCATCCTCGGCGCCGGCGCGCTCGAATGTGTGCGCCTGATGCGCGGCGGGCTCGCGCCTGACGCGCGCGCGCCGTTCGCGGGCGGAGCGGCCGCGGCGTTCCTCTCGACGCTCGCGCTCGCGCGCACGCTGCGCCGGCGCGAGCGGCGCTCACTGCTGCCGTATGCGCTCTACCGCTGTCTGCTCGCCGCGATCGTGCTCGCTCGGCTGCGACGCGAGCAGGAGTCCACGTGACGATGCTCGGAACCATGGTCGGCGGCCGCTACCGGCTCGAGGCGGAGATCGGGCGGGGCGGCATGTCGACGGTCTACAGGGCGTTCGACACGGTGCTCGAGCGCCCCGTCGCGATCAAGCTCATGCACCGCGAGATCGCGGCCGACTCCGACCAGCTCGAGCGCTTCCGGCGCGAGGCGCGCTCGGTCGCACAGCTCAACCACCCGCACGTCGTGACCGTCATCGACGCCGGCGAGGAGCCCTCCGAGGACGGCTCCTCCGACGCCTGGGCGGGGACCCCGTACATCGTGCTGGAGTACGTCGACGGCGAGACGCTCAAGGATGTGATCCGCCGCGAAGCGCCGCTCGACATCCCCCAGGCGATCGCCTACGCGATCGAGATCGCGCGCGCTCTCGGCGCGGCGCACGAGCGCCAGATCGTGCACCGCGACGTCAAGCCGCACAACGTCCTGATCAGTCCCGAAGGCGGCGCCAAGATAACCGACTTCGGGATCGCGCGGACGCTGTCCGAGGAAGGCCTGACGGTCGCCGGGAGGGTGCTCGGCACGACCGACTACGTGTCTCCCGAGCAGGCGCTCGGCGAGCCCGTGACGGGACAGTCAGACCTCTATTCGCTCGGCGTCGTCCTCTATGAGATGCTCACCGGCAGCGTGCCCTTCCACGGCGACTCGCCGGTCGCCGTCGCGATGAAGCACGTGCGCGAGGACATACCGGACGTGCAGCTGCTGCGCCCGCAGCTTTCGGCGGCGACCGCCGCGGTCGTCGATCGCGCCGTCGCGAAGGACCTCAACCGCCGCTATCCCGATGCCGCGAGCATGGTCGCCGACCTCGAGGACGTGCTCGCGATCGAGGCCTCGCGCTCGGGCCAGGCGACCGGCGAGGTCACGACCGTGTTGCGCACGCTGCCAGGGCGCGCGCGGCGGCGCGTGCCCTGGCGGATGCGCCATCCGGCGCGCTGGGTCGGGTCGCTCGCGCTGCTCGGCGTGATCGTCGCGCTCGTGCTCGTGCTCGCCGCCGGGCACGCGCACCGCGGCAACAGCGTCGACAACGACGCGCCCTCGCGCACCGGGCTGCAGGCGGTCGCCCTGAGCCAGACCGCCGCGCACGACTACAACCCGTTCGGCACCGGCCCGGAAAATCGCGATCAGGTCGAGAACGTGATCGACAACGACCCGAACACCACCTGGAGCACCGAGCAGTACTACGACGGCAACCTCAAGAAGGCGGGCGGCGTCGGGCTCGGCATCTACCTCGACGCCGCCCCCGGCGTCGGCGGCAGGGCGATCTCGATCCAGACCGCGACGCCGGGCTTTGCGGTGCAGATCTACGTCGCCAACCAGATCAACCTGTCGCTGCCGTACGGCAACTCGACACCGCTCACCGCGCGCGGCTGGCAGGGCCCGGTCGGAGCGAGCAGCTACGTGCACAGCGGCGAACGCATCCCGCTTGCGCTCGCGGGCGCCTCCTACCGCTACTACCTGGTGTGGATGACGACGCTGCCGCCCAACAGCCAGTCGACGACGATCGCGGGCATCACGCTGTTCAAGTAGGCGGCCGCCGCCGGGCGCTCAGCGGCCGTGGGCGCGCTCGAGCAGCCGCCGCTCGAGCGCCAGGCGACAGAGCCGGTCGAGCAGCCGCGCGTAGGCGATGCCGGAGGCCTCGAGCAGCTTCGCGTAGACGCTCGTCGGCGTGAAGCCGGGCATCGTGTTGAGCTCGTTGACGAGCACCCGCTCGCCGTCGACGAAGAAGTCGACGCGCGCGAGGCCCGCGCAGCCGCTCGCGAGGAACGCCGCGATCGCGAGCTCGCGCACGCGCGCCTGCGCGATCGCGGAGATGCGCGCGGGGATCTTCAGCTCCATCCCTCCCGGCTCGTACTTCGCGGCGTAGTCGTAGAACTCGCCCTCGAACACGACCTCGCCCGGCTCGGACGCGATCGCCCGCGCGGGGACGGCTTCGCCGGCGAGCGTACCGAGCACGCCGCACTCGACCTCGACGCCCGCTGCCGCCGCCTCGACGATCACGAGCTCGTCGTGGACGAACGCCGAGGCGAGCGCGGAGGCAAGCGCGGAGGCGTCGCGCACCTTGACGATCCCCAGCGAGGAGCCGAAGTGCGCGGGCTTGACGAACACCGGCAGCCCGAGCGCACCGAGCTCGCCGAGCAGCTGCTCGGGCGCGTGCTCGAAGCGCTCGGCGCGCACGCCGCGATAGGCGACCTGGGGCAGCTCGATCGCGGCCATCAGCTGCTTGAACAGAACCTTGTCGAGGCACACCGCCGACGCGCTGACGCCGGCGCCGACGTACGGCACGTCGAGCATCTCGAGCAGCCCCTGCACCGTCCCGTCCTCGCCGAACGGGCCGTGCAGGACCGGGAACGCGACATCGGCGTCGAGCAGCCCGCGGCCGGGGGTGACGCTGAGCTGCTCGCCGTCGCGGCGCCATACGCCGTCGCGGCCGATCTCGACGGCAAGGACCCGGTGTCCCGCGGCGAGCAGGCCGTCGCGGACCGCCGCACCCGAGGACAGCGAGACCTCGTGCTCGGAGGAGCGCCCGCCGGCCAGCACCGCGACCGTGAGCGTCGCCGGCGCGCCGCCGGCGCTCACGGCGCCGGTCCGCTCGCCGGCGGCGTGGTCGTCGTGGTCGTGGTCGTCGGCGGCGGCGTTGTCGTCGTCGTGGTCGTCGGCGCGAGCGCGCCGATCGTGATCGTGACGGTCGCGCCCTTGCGCGCGTTCGCGCCCCCGGCCGGACTCTGCTTGAGCACCATCCCGAGCTGTTCGGCGACGGTTGTCGTCGTGGAGACGACCTTTGCCTTGAAGCCGGCCTTTTCGACTGCCTTGCGCGCCAGCGCTTCGCTCTGCCCGACGACTTCCGGGACCGCCGCTTCGGCCGGCGCCTGGGCGACGGTCAGGTTGACGCGGTCGCCGACGTGCACCGAGGTGCCGGTGGTCGGGGACTGGGAGAGCACCGTTTCGGGCGCCTGGTTGCTCGAGACCTGTGTCGTGATCGAGCCGACGAGCAGTTTCGCGTTCGTGAGCGTCGCTTCGGCGGCCGTGCGTGACTGGCCGGTGAGGTCCGGCACTTCGATCGGAGCCGGACCGCTCGAGACGATCAGCGTCACCGAGCTGCCGACCTGCAGCTCGGTGCCGGCGGGCGGTTCGCTTGAGATCACCAGCCCGGCCTTGACGGTCGGGCTCGCGAGCGCCTTGCGCGTCGGCTTGAACCCGGCCTTGCTGAGCGTCGTTTCGGCCTTCGCGGCGGTCATCCCCTGGACGTTCGCCAGCGCCGCGCTCGCCGGGCCGCCGGAGACGACGATCGTCACGTGCGTGCCTTTTTCGACTTCGCTGTGGGCGACGGGAGTCTGGCTGATGACGAGGCCCGTGGGCACCGTCGCGCTGGACGCGAGCGACGGGTCGGGGTCGAGCCCGGCGCGGCGCAGCGTGGCGCCGGCGGCCTGTTCGCTCTGACCGACGACTTCGGGGACCGCGACCGTCGAGCTGCCCGGCTGCAGCAGGAAGAACAGCAGCGCGGCGACCGCGGCGACGGCGACGGCCGCGAGGGCCCACAGCATCCGCCGGCGACGCCGCGCGGCGTCGTCGCGATCGCCGGGGATCTCCTCGCCGTACGGCGGCGCGAGCAGCAGCGCACCCGTCGCCCCGTACGGCGCCGGCGGATCGGTCTCGGCGACTTCGTCGTCGGCGATCGCCATCACCGCGCCCGTGTACGCGGGCAGCGCCTCGCGCTCGAGCTGCAGTGCCGCGATCAGCTCGTCGGCGTCGGCGTAGCGCGCCGCCGGGTCCTTCGCCAGCGCGCGCAGCACGACCGCGTCCAGCGACGGCGGCAGCGCCGGGTTGAGCTCGCTCGGCGGGCGCGGCTCGGCCGAGACCTGCTTGAAGGCGATCGCGACGGCCGTCTCGCCCTCGAACGGGACGACGCCGGTCAGCAGCTCGTAGAGGATCACGCCGACCGAGTAGAGGTCGGAGGAGTCGCTGACCGCGTAGCCCTGCGCCTGCTCCGGCGAGAGGTACTGCGCGGTGCCCATGATCGAGCCTGTCAGCGTCATGTCCGAGGCGCCCGCGCGGGCGATGCCGAAGTCGGTGACGCGCGCGCGGCCCTCTTCGTCGAGGATCACGTTGTGCGGCTTCAGGTCGCGGTGGATCACGCCGCGGCGATGCGCGAAGCGCGCCGCGCGCAGGATCTGCACGACGATGTCGATCGCGGCGATCGGTTCAATCGGGCCGCCCTCGCGCACGATCGCCTTCAGCGCGCGGCCGGGCACGTACTCCATCGCGATGTAGTAGGTGCCGTTCCACTCGCCGCGGTCGAAGATGCCGACGATGTTCGGGTGCGACAGCGCGGCCGCGCTCGAGGCCTCGCGCCGGAAGCGCTCGACGAACTCCTGGTCTTCGGCGAAGTGGTGGTGCAGGACCTTGACCGCGACCTCGCGGCCGAGCAGCTGGTCCTGGGCGAGGTAGACGTCGGCCATGCCGCCCGAGCCGAGGCGCGAGATCACCCGGTAGCGCCCGTCGATGATCGTCTCCGGCTCAATCATGGAGCAGGCTTTCGATGACTTCGCGGGCGATCGGCGCGGCAAACGACGCGCCTTCGCCGGGGACCGCCTGGAGCGTCACGGCGACCGCGACGCGGGGATCGGCGGCGGGCGCGAAGGCGATGAACCAGACGTTGTTGATCGAGTTGCCGATCTGGGTCTCCGCGGTGCCCGTCTTGCCGGCCACCTGTACGCCCGGGATCTGCGCGGCGGTGCCCGTGCCTTCGTTGACGACGGCTTCCATCATGCCCGTGACCGCGCTCGCGGTCGACGGCTTCATCACGAGCGACTGCACGCGCGGCCCGATCGTCTGCACGGTGCGCCCTTCGGCGTCGACGATGCGGCTCGTCATGTGCGGGGCCATCAGGCGTCCGTGGTTGGCGACGGCGGCCGCCACCTCGGCCATCTGCAACGGCGTGACGATCAGTTTGTCCTGCCCGATGCCCATCCGCCCGACGTCGACGCTTGGGCTGCGCGGCGACACCAGCCGCCCGCCGGGATGGTCGTACTCGCCGCTCGCCGACATTTCTTCGCTCGGATAGTCGAGCTCGGGCTTGCGGTCGAAGCCGAAGCGGTTCATGTAACGCGCCATCGTCGCCTTGCCGAGCTTTTCCGCGACCTGCGCCCAGACGGTGTTGACCGAGTGCACGAGCGCCTGCGTGAGCGTGATTTCACCGAAGCTCTCGTGGTTGTCGTTCGCCAGCGGCGTTCCCGAGACGATGATGCCGTCGCGGCCGCTGACGGTCGATTCGGGCGTGAACTGCCCGGTGTCGATCGCGGCCGTCGCGGTCACCACCTTGAACGTCGAGCCTGGCGCGTAGCCGCCGAGCGTCGTGCGGTTGAGAAGCTGCGAGCCGGTCGCGCTCTGCAGCGCCGCGAAGCCCGCATTCGTCGCGGCGGCGTTCGGGTCGAAGCTCGGCGAGGAGGCCATCACGGTGACCGCGCCGGTGCGCGGGTCGAGCGCGACGACCGCGCCGCGGCGGCCGGCGAGGGCGTTCTCGGCGACCCGTTGGGCGGCCGGCTCGAGCGTCGTCACGACCTTCTCGCCCTTCGGCTGCTTGCCCTGGAGCTGATCGAGGATGCTCTGCAGGTTCGTGCCCGTGTGGCCTTCGAGCGCCGCATTGCGGAACAGCTCGGTGCCGGTGCTGCCGGGCGTCGTGTAGTGGTAGCCGATCGCGTTTGCGAACAGTGAGCCGGTCGGATAGACCCGTTCGTAGAGGCCTCCCGCGTGACGCACGCTGCGCGCGAGCACGGTGCCATCGGCGGCCACGATCGGGCCGCGGTCGACGCGCTCCTGCTCGAGCAGCGGGCGCGCGTTGAGCTTGTTGTCGCGCAGCGAGGACGCTTCGAAGATCGTCCAGCGCGAGGTGAACGCGACCAGCAGGGCGAACAGCAGCACGACGAGCCCGTAGAGGCGCACGATCGGGCGGTTCATCCTCGCGCCCTCACTTTTCCAGCTCGCCCAGTTCGAGGCTGCGGATCAGCGCGGCCGCGTCCGCTTCCGAGCGCAGCGAGTGATCGAGCAGCGTGCGCCGGCGCGCGGGGGTCAGCGTAGACGCGCTGACCCCGGAGACGTAGCTGCTGCTGTACAGCGCGAGGTCTCCCGGGA
Organism: uncultured Solirubrobacteraceae bacterium; assembly: GCA_963822245.1. Taxonomy (GTDB): domain Bacteria; phylum Actinomycetota; class Thermoleophilia; order Solirubrobacterales; family Solirubrobacteraceae; genus Palsa-744. The sequence goes on along the minus strand of CAWGGR010000001.1, from coordinate 783,010 downwards.
GCCGGTACGGGACGCCGCTGTACATCGTCACCAGACCGCGGCTGTTGGTGCCGATGAAGTACACCGACTGCAGCGCCAGATACGCGGCCGATCCGAGCAGGCCGACGACCGCGAGCGCGACGACGAGGCCGCCGAGGTGGCGCACGCGCCGGCGACGGCGCGGTGCGGGTGCGGGCGCAGGCTCGGCGAGGCGCGGACGGCGCGCCGCGCGCGTCTGCGGTGTGCGCGTCTGCGGTGTGGGCGTCTCGGCGATCGGCGCCGCGACCGCGGGGATGCCGGTCATCGTCGCCTGCTCGGGCTCCGCCTGCGCAGTGGCCGCGCGCACATCCTCGAGGCGCAGCAGCACAACCGTGATGTTGTCGCGCCCGCCTGCCTCGTTCGCCGCGGCGATCAGCCCCTCGCCGGCGTCGCGCAGGCGTTCGTGCGCGAGCAGCACCGCGGTGATCTGCTCCTCGGAGATCATCGTCGTGAGCCCGTCGCTGCAGAGCAGGTAGATGTCTCCGGGATGCGCGCTGAAGGAGCGCGTGTCGACCTCGACGGTGCCCTCCGGGCCGAGCGCGCGCGTGATCACCGAGCGCTGCGGGTGCTCGACGGCCTCCTCCGGCGTCAGCCGGCCCTGGCGCATCAGCTCGTCGACGAGCGAGTGGTCGTCGGTCAGGCGCAGCAGCTCGCCGTCGCGCAGGCAGTAGGCGCGGCTGTCGCCGACGTGCGCGATCGCGACCTCCTCGGCGCCGACGTAGACGGCGGTCAGCGTCGTCCCCATGCCCGCCTGCTCGGCGTTCGAATGCGACAGCTCGTGGATCCGCGCGTTGGCGGCGAGCGCGAGCGCGGCGAGCGCGGCCTCCGGCTCGGCGGCGTCCTCGAGACCGGGCTGGAAGGACTCGACGGCGATCCGCGAGGCGACCTCCCCGGCCTGGGCGCCGCCCATGCCGTCGGCGACGACGAACAGCGGCGAGCGCGCGAGCAGCGAGTCCTCGTTGGCGCGTCGCTGGCGCCCGGTATCGCTGCCGGTGTACTGCTCGGCGACGCGCAACACGCTCAATCGACCTCGAACTCGAATTCGCTGTCGCCGATGCGCACGCGATCACCGGGGTGCAGCGGGCGCGGCGTCTGCAGGAGCTCCTCGTTCAGATACGTGCCGTTGGTCGAGTCGAGGTCTTCGATCACGATGATGTTGCCCTGCTCGTATACCAGCGCGTGGCGTGCCGAGGCGAACGGATCCTCGAGGCGGATCTCGGCGCGCTCGCCGCGGCCGAGCACGATCTCGCCGTCGAGGTCGTAGATCATGCCCGGCTGATGTCCGGGAGCGCGCGCGACGACGAGGCGCGGCGCGCGCTGCGCCAGATCGGCGCTGCCGAGCGTCGAGGCCGAGTGCAGTCCGGTCGCGTCCTGCGGGATCGCGCGGTTGTCCTGCGGGCGCTCCGGGCCGCCGGGCGCCGACGCGCGCAGATCGCGCCGGGCGCTGCGCACGACCCACAGCAGGAACAGGTACAGCACCGCGAGGAAGCCGAACTTCAGCACAACCGATAGGGGCTCGAGCGTGTTCATCCAAGTTCGAAGATCATCACCGTCGAGCCGAGCTCGACGCGATCTCCGGGGTCCAGCGGGTGCGGGCCGCGGGTCGAGCGGCCGTTGACGAGCACCCCGTTGGTCGAGCCGAGATCCTCGACCGTCCAGCCGTCGGGACCCGGGCGTATCTCTGCGTGCCGGCGCGAGATCCCGGCGTCGTCGAGGACCACCTCGCAGTCACGGCTGCGCCCGATCGTGCCGCCGGCCGGCGGCAGCAGCATGCGCCGAGCGCCGAGCGCGAGCAGCGCGCGCGGCGTCGCGCGGCGCGCGTGCGAGTCTTCGAGCGGTCCGCCGACGCGCTCCGAGGTGCTGTAGATCATCGTCTGGCCATGCTCCTGCTGCTGGGGTGGATCGTGTCGCCCATCCTGATCGGCGGGGCGGACCAACCGTGCCTGGATCCCGAACTCGCCGAGCGCGAGGCGCTCGTCGGTGTGGAAGGCGATGTGCGGGGGCGAGGTGAGTATCAGGTCCTCGCGGCGTGCATGCTCGAGCAGATACGCGCAGAGCTCGTCGATGACGTCCTCCTCGACGCCGTCGTAGCGGGCGCGATCGGCGGGCGAGAGCCACACCGAGTACTCGTTCGGGACGTACACGCGCGAGACGGAGATCGTGCGGTGGGCGTCCATCTCGCGAGCGAGCTTACGCGCCAGTTCCATCGGGCGGACCTCGGAGCGGAAGACGCGTCCGAAGGTGCCCTCGACGAGGTTGGCGATCGTGGTCTCGACGCTCTTGAGCAGGTTCATCGGTGGAGGGGTGGGCTGATCTGCCGGGATCGGCGGCAACCGTGAGCCATGCTACGCACCCTGGGTCAGACGGGGCCACGCAGCGCGCGGGCTGCGACGGCGATCAGACCGCCGAGAACGGCACCGAGAACGGCGCCGCGCGGGCTGGGATGGGTCAGCTGCGAGGTCAGGCCCGCGTCGAGCGCGGGCGCGAGGACGACGATCGCGGCCGACCAGACCGTCGCCGCGACTATATCGACGGTCGCGCTGCGGCCGCGCACGATCCAGGGGAGCACGAGCGCCGCGAGCGCCCACAACAGCGCACCGAACAGCACGCCGAGCGTCAGCGCGGGGGCGATCACATGCGTGGCGCTCGCGCTCAGCGAGCCCTCCCAGACCGAGCGCGGGGGGGTTGCCGACGGCTCGGCCAGCCACAGCACGCGCGCGCGGGAGTCTGCGAGCGCGCCCGCCAAGGTCAGCCACCAGTAGCCGAGCGCGCCGAAGGCGGCACGCTCGCGCCAGCGCCGCGGCTGCCCCGCGATCGCCGGGTACGCGCCGGCGAGACCGAGCAGGCCGAGCAGCGGCGCCAGCGCGCAGCTGAGCCAGCCGATCCCCAGACGCCCGGACCGCGGCTCGCGCGGCATGATCAGCAGCGGCGCGATCGCGGCGGCCGCGAGCAGCGCGGCGCCGGGGCGCCCGTCCCACGACTGCCACGCGATCAGCGCGAGCGCGCAGCCGAGCCACACGCTCCCGGGGAGCGCGACCCGGCGCTTCGCCGGCAGCGGCTGCTCCGCGCTCGCATGCGTGGCCGTGATCGGCTCGATCGCCGGCGCCGGGTGCCGCAGGGCCACCGGTGCGGCGCGCGGTGCGAGCGCCGTGCGCTCGATCGGCGCACGGGCGGGCGGCTCGCCCGAGTCACCGAGCGCGCGGGCGAACGCGCTGTGCAGCTCCGTGAGCGTCCCGCGGTCGCGTGGCGCGCACGAGAGCGCGCGGTCGAGCGCGCGCGTGAGCTCGCGCGGCAGGTCCCTGCGCCGGCGCTGCAGCGACTCGATCGGGCGGCCGATGCGCCGCGCGGTGAGCGCCGGCGTGGCTCCGCGCACGGGATTGAAGCCGGCGAGCGCCTCGTACATCACGAGCGCCAGCGAGTACAGGTCGGCGGCCTCGCCGGCCGCCCTGCCCTCGGTCTGCTCGGGCGCCATGTACGCGACCGTGCCGAGGACGTCGCCGGTGCGCGTTAGCGCGTCCTCGCCGGCGAGGCTCGCGCCGCCGAAGTCGGCGAGCTTGGCGGCGCTGCGAAACGGGGTATCGACGTGCCCGCCGGCGGCGGGGTCGGGGATCAGCACGTTCTGCGGCTTGACGTCGCGGTGGATCACCCCGCGCGCGTGCGCGTGGGCGAGCGCGTCGGTGAGCGCCACGCCGATCTCGAACAGCTCGTCGTCGTCGAGTGAATCGCTGGCGATCAGCCGCGCGAGCGTCTCGCCCTCGACCAGTTCGGAGATCAGGTAGAAGGAGTCATCGAGCAGGCATGCCTCGTACAGGCGCACGATCGCCGGATGCGAGAGGCGGGCACTCGCGTGCGCCTCGCGGCTCGCGCGCTCGCTGTCGCAGTCCGGGCCGAGCCACACGCGCTTGACCGCGACCTCCCGGTGCAGCAGCTCGTCGTGGGCGCGCCAGACCTCACCGAAGCCGCCCGCGCCGAGGCGTTCGAGCAGCACGTAGCGATCGAGCAGCAGCTCCTCGCCGCGCTGCTGATGCTCATGCGGGCCGGCGCCGGCGCGCGCCACGATGCGCCGGCGCGGAGACTCCGCGGCGGGGCTCGCCGGCTGCGCTGCCGTCTGAATGAGGGTACGGGGCGACTCCACCGGGTCCCGCGTTCGCCGCGCCTGTGCCCTGTCCCTGCCGCCGCGAGCAGGAAAACGCGCTCTGAGCGAGAAGTTGCAGGATCGTGAGGGGGGCGGCGGGCAGTCATACTGAGCGCTCCCCGAAGTCCCTGCAAAAGGAGCGGTTGGCTTTTGTCGTTCTTTGACGATGGTGAGGAGACAGCGCCTCGGCCATCCCGGACGCCGCGCACGCGGCCGATCGCAGATCGGCCATCCTCCGCGGGGCCACGGCCACGCCGGCCGCAGGGCGCAGGGGCGGGGGACGCCGATCAGCACACGCTGATGGTCCGCCGCCGGATCGCCGCGGGCGTGGCGGTCGTGCTGCTGATCATCGTCGTGCTCGTGATCAACGGCTGCCTGAAAAGCCAGAAGCAGCAGTCGCTGAAGAACTACAACCACGACGTCAGCGAACTCGCTCAGGAATCGGTCACGCAGGTCTCCAAGCCGCTGTTCGTCGCGCTGACGGGAGCGTCGAGCAAGTCGGCGCTGGAAGTCGAGAACCAGATCGACCAGCTGCGCATCCAGGCCCAGGAAATCGAAGCGAAGGCGAAAAAGCTGAGCGTCCCCGGAGAAATGTCGGCCGCCCAGCGCTCGCTGCTGCTGACGCTCGACCTGCGCGTGGAAGGGATGAACAAGATGACGACGCTCGTGCCGAAAGCGCTCGGCGGGCAGTCGAAGGAGGCGAGCACGTTGATTGCCGGGGCGATGGAGATCTTCCTGGCCTCCGACGTGATCTACTCCCAGCGCGCAGCGCCGTTCATCCAGCAGACGCTCTCCGGCGCGGGCATCACCGGCCTCAGCACCTCGCCGAGCGTCTTCCTGCCGAACATCGGCTGGCTGGAACCGAACACCGTGCTCGGACGCATCACCGGCCAGGGGGCGGGCGCCAGCACCACGGGGCTCGCGCCGGGCACGCACGGGAGCTCGCTCGTCGGGGTCAGCGTCGGCACGAACACGCTCCAGCCGGAAGAAACGGGCACGCTCAACCACATCAGCGGGGGCGGCAGCCCGACGTTCACGGTCACGGTCGAAAACACCGGCTCGAACCCGGAGAGCAACGTCAAGGTCGACGTCACGGTCACCGCCGGCGGCAAGGAATTCAAGGCCTCGCACACGATCGCCATGACACAGCCGGGCACCAAGGCGAACGTCGAAGTGCCGGTGACGGGCATTCCCGTCGGCGTCGCTTCGAAGGTGGCCGTGAACGTCGAGCCGGTGCCGGGCGAGACGAACACCGAAAACAACAAGAACAGCTACCTCGCGATCTTCGGCGAATAGCCGCACGTCTCGCGCGCGGGCGCTGCCCGCGGGCATCGCGGGCGCCAGCGGATAACTTGTTGTGATCGCTGCATCGATCACCGACACCCAGGGACTGCTCGCGATCGCGGCGGCCGCGGCGGCGCTGATCGCGCTGATCGCCTGCGCGGCGCTGAGCGTCAGCATCCGCCGGCTGCGCAGCGCGCAGCGGCGCGTGCTTGGCGACGGCCGGGAGCACGATCTGATCGCTCACGCGGCCGCGATCCAGGACGCGTTCGAGCTGCTGCGCGCGTCGGTCGAGGACACCGCGGCGCGCCTCGACGGGCGGCTTGCGAGCGTCGAGGAGGCGCAGCGCGGGGCCTTCACGCACCGTGCGCTCGTGCGCTACGACGCCTACAACGAGCTCTCCGGGCAGCAGTCGATGTCGATCGCGCTGCTCGATGAGAGACGCTCGGGGATCGTCCTCTCGTGCATTCACCATCGCGACCAGGCGCGCGTCTACGGCAAGCAGGTGCGCGACGGCGAGGCCGAGCTCGAGCTCTCACCGGAGGAGGCGGAGGCGGTGCGGATCGCGCTCGCGAGCCCGCCCGCGGCCTAGCGACGGCGCGTACTGGTGCGCCACGGGGCGCCAGCGCCCCCGCTAAACTCGGCGCTGATCATGGAGAGCACTGTCCCGCCCGAGCCGGTGGGGTCCGTGTCGCCTTCCGAGCACCTGCGGCACGGACCTGAGAGATCGCCCGCGAAGGCGATGGGTGGCCGGGTGCTCGTGCTGAACGCCACGTTTGAGCCGATCAACGTGTGCACCGTGCGCCGCGCGGTCGTGCTGCTGTTGAAGGAAAAGGCGGAGCTGCTCGAGCGCGGCCGCTGGCAGCTGCATTCGGAGTCGGCGACGCTCGCGCGGCCTGTCGTCATCCGCCTGGTCAGCTACGTCAACGTGCCGCGCGACGCGCACCGGCGCAAGATCACACGGCGTGCGGTGTTCGCCCGCGACAGCTGGACCTGCCAGTACTGCGGCTCGCGCTCGAACCTGACGGTCGACCACGTGATCCCGCGCTCGAAGGGCGGTGGATCGAACTGGGAGAACATCGTCGCCTCGTGCGCTCCGTGCAACCGGCGCAAGGGCGACCGGCTGCCACGGCAGGCGGGGATGCATCCGCGCCGCGCGCCGCGCACCCCGCGCGCGGAGATCTTCATCCATGTCGCAAGCCCGACGATCCCCGCGGCGTGGCTGCAGTACCTGCCCCGAGCGGCCTGAGGGGGCGCCCGCAAACGCACGAGGGGCGCCCGACGACGGCGCCCCTCGCGTTGCTGCTCTGACTGGAAAGACCGAGAGCGACGATGAGATGCCGGAGGGACCAGCGCCGGCAGTCGTCTCGGGGTGTCCCGGGTTGGATTCCGCTAAGCGGTCCAGCCTGCCCGACCTAGCGGCCGGTCACCTCCAGGGTCCCGCAAGAACTGTCACTCAACGTTTGGACCACCTCCTTTCTCTGGTATCGCCAGAGTAGCGAACGGAGATGACGGGGGTGCTCAGCGCAACGCTCGGCTCACTGGATGATCACGCCGAACTCCTCGGCGTAGCTGCCGCCGGGCGCACCGTCGGCGAGCGAGCTGGGCACGGCCGGGGTGACGCCGATCCCCGTTTCGACGTACTGCGCTTCGAGGATGTTCGCGAGGTGCTCCGGCGAGGCGATCCAGGCGGCGACGATCGCCTTCGGCGTGGAGAGTTCGTAGGTGCCCCAGGCGAGGTTCTCGCCGATCACGTAGCCGTCGTCGGGCGAGGGGATGTAGCCGGTGTCGCGAATCCGGTCGACAGGCGTCTCGCCGCTCGGTGAGACGTGGGCGAAATAGTCGTCCTGGATCAGTTCGCTGCAATGGCCTTCAGCGGCCTCTTCGAGCTGGGCGTTGGCCTTCAGCGGGGCGATCCCGTTCTGCGCGCGCTCCCGGTTGATCAGGCAGAGGACGGCGCCGCGTACGGCGGGCAGGTCGCCGGGTTCAGGCAGCAGTTCGGTGTTCGCGCAGGGCGCTGCGAGCACGGAGGCGATCGTCGCGGCGGCGTTCGCCGGCGTCGGTGTCGAGGTCGGCGTCGCCGGCTGCGCAGCGGGCGGCGCGATCTTCGTGTGGCGATTCCTCGGCGACGCGGCGGGGCGGACGCGCTGGGTTCGCGAGCGCCGCCTGTGGCCGCTCGGCTCACAGCCACCGGCCGCCGTGCGTCGCTGCGCGTGGCCGCAGCTGACGCGGCTGTGGTGGCGGGCGCCGGAGCGCGGCGCGGTGCGGGCTGCCGCGGCGCCCGGTGCGGCGAGCATGGAGGCGGCGCCCAGAGCGGCGCAGAGGAGGATCTTGACGGCTGCTTTCGGGATGTTGCTGAGGTGGGGCACCCACAGCCTGTCGGCCCTCGCATCCGATCAGCTGAGGGTCTGGGGAGGAATCTGGACAGGTGGAAGCGGGCGGCGTGAATCGCGGGCGCGGTCTTGCGTGCGCGCCGACCTTTAGCCTTCGGGCGCGTCCTCGGACGGCTGATCTAGCCCTGCCTCGGCGGGTGCAACCGCGGCGTCAGACGCGACGGCGTCCTCGCCGTCGAGACCGTCGGGCTCGTCGCCCGCATCGACGACGAGCGCGACCGCGCTGACGGTGTCCTCGTCCTTGAGGTTCATCACGCGCACCCCGGTCGCCGAGCGGCCCTGCTGTGAGATTCCCGCGGCGGACGTGCGCTGCACCATCCCGCCGACGCTGATGAACACGAGCTCCTGATGCTCGCGGACGACGAGCGCGCCGGCGAGGCTGCCCTTTTTCTCGGTCAGGCCGATCGTCTTGACGCCCTTCGCGCCACGGTTGGTCTTGCGGTATTGGCTGATCTGGGTGCGCTTGCCGTAGCCGTTCTCGGTGACCACCAGCAGGTCCATGTCGTCGCGCGCGACGTCCATCGCGATCACGCGTCCGGCCTTGCCGACGTCCATGCCGCGCACGCCGGTCGTGTCGCGACCCATCGCGCGCGCGTCGGACTCGGCGAAGCGCACGGTCAGGCCGGCGCGCGAGACCATGATCACCTCGTCGTCGGGATCGACCGCGCGCACGGCCAGCAGCTCGTCGTCGTCGCGGATGTTGATCGCGATGATGCCGTCCGCTTTGATCGGGGTGTTGTAGGACTGGAACTCGGTCTTCTTGACGGTCCCGTTGCGCGTCGCGAACACCAGATACTGGGTCTCGGAGAAGTCACGCGTTGAGACGACCGCCTGCACCCGCTCGCCCTCGCGCAGCGGCAGGATGTTGACGAGCGCGCGGCCCTTGGCGGTGCGCTGCGCCTCGGGCAGCTCGTAGACCTTCGAGCGGTAGACCTTGCCGCGATTGGAGAAGAACAGCAGGTAGTCGTGCGAGGAGCACACGAACAGGTGCTCGATGAAGTCGCCGTCCTTCATGTCCATGCCTGTCACGCCACGCCCGCCGCGCGCCTGCTGGCGGTAGGTCGCGAGCGGCAGCGACTTGATGTAGCCGGTCTGCGTGATCGTGATCACCATCTGCTGGTCGGCGATCAGGTCCTCGATGTCGATCTCGTCCTCGGAGTGGGTGATCTCCGAGCGGCGCTCGTCGCCGAAGCGCTCTGAGATCTCGCTCAGCTCCTCCTTGATCACGGCCAGCACGCGGCCCTCGTCGCCGAGGATCGCGCGCAGCTCGGCGATCCGCTCGCTGACATCGGCGTGCTCCTGTTTGATCCCATCGGCCTCGAGCGCGGTCAGCTGCGAGAGGCGCAGGTCGAGGATCGCCGTGGCCTGGACCGCGCTCAGCTCGAAGCGCGCGATCAGCTGCTCGCGCGCGCTGTCGCGGTCGCGCGAGGCGCGGATCAGTTCGATGATCTCGTCGAGGTGCTCGAGCGCGGTCAGCAGCCCCTCGAGGATGTGCGCCCGGGCCTCCTTCTCGGACAGCTCGTGCTTGGTGCGGCGCACGATCACCTCGCGCTGGTGCGCGACGTAGTTGTGGATCATCGCGCGCAGGTCGAGCGTGCGCGGGACATTGTCGACGAGCGCGACCATGTTGACGCCGAAGGTGGTCTGCATCTGCGTGTGCTTGTAGAGCTTGTTGAGCACGACCTTCGGGATCGCGTCGCGCTTGAGCTCGATCACGAGGCGCATCCCGCGCTTGTCGGACTCGTCGCGCAGATCGGAGATCTCGGGGATTCGCTTGTCGCGCACGAGCTCGGCGATCTTCTCGATCAGGTTCCCGGGCCCGCCCTTCTTGACCATGAACGGGAGCTCGGTGACGACGATCGCCTCCTTGCCCTGCCGCAGCGGCTCGACGTGCGCGCGCGCCTGCACGCGCACGCGGCCGCGCCCAGTCTCATACGCGTCCTTGATCCCCGAGCGGCCGAGGATGATCCCGCCGGTCGGGAAGTCCGGGCCCTTGATGTGGCGCATCAGGCCCTCGACCTCCATCTCCGGATCGTCGATGTAGGCGATCGTCGCGGCGATCACCTCACGAAGGTTGTGCGGAGGGATGTTCGTGGCCATCCCGACCGCGATGCCGGAGGAACCGTTGACCAGCAGGTTCGGGAAGCGCGAGGGCAGCACCAGCGGTTCGCGCTTGGAGCCGTCGTAGTTGGGCACGAAGTCGACCGTGTCCATGTCGAGATCACGCAGCATCTCGGTCGCGGTGCGCGCCAGGCGGGCCTCGGTGTAGCGCATGGCGGCCGCCGGGTCGTCGTCGATCGAGCCGAAGTTGCCCTGCCCGTCGACGAGCTGGTAGCGCATCGAGAACTCCTGCGCCATGCGCACGAGCGTGTCGTAGATCGCGGAGTCGCCGTGGGGGTGGTACTTGCCCATCACCTCGCCGACGATCAGCGCGCACTTGGAGTAGGAGCGCGTAGGGCTGAGCCCGAGCTCGTTCATCGCGTACAGGACGCGCCGGTGCACCGGCTTGAGCCCATCGCGCACGTCCGGGAGCGCGCGGCCGACGATCACCGACATCGCGTAGTCGAGGTACGCGGTGCGCATCTCCTCCTCGAGCGCGCGCGGTTCGATGTTGCCGCCGCCGATCACATCAGCGCTGGCGATGGTTGCTCACCTCCCTACACATCGAGATTGGCCACGGCTCTGGCGTTGTCCTCGATGAATGCCCTGCGCGGCTCGACCTGGTCGCCCATCAGCATCGAGAAGATGCGGTCGGCGGCGAACGCGTCCTCGAGCGTCACCTGCGCGAGCGTGCGCGTCGTCGGCGACATCGTCGTTTCGCCGAGCTGGTCGGCGTTCATCTCGCCGAGGCCCTTGAAGCGCTGCAGTTTGATGCCTTTCTGCGCGACCGTCAGGACCGCTTCGTGCAGTTCCTCGAACGTCGCGGCCGTCTCCTGGGCGTCGCCGAGACGGACATCGAAGGGGGGGCTGCCGACGAGCTCGATCAGCTGCGCATGGACGCGCGCGAGCTGGCGGTACTCCTGCGACTCGAACAGCGCGCGCTTGATCGTGTGCGTGCGCGCGAAGCCGGTTTTGACTTCGACGGCCTTGACGCGTATCGCGACGGGATCCTGATCGACGACCTCGGCGGTGTGGGCGTCGCCGTCGATGCTCGCGTTGGCCAGCCAGGCGATCGCCGCCTCGACGCTCATCACCTGCTCGCCGAGCAGCGAGGACTCCTCGAGGAACTGGACGACGTCGTGGCCGTAGTGCCCGCGCAGCGAGAGCGACCAGCCGGCGTACTGCTTGAGCAGGCGCGAGAACCGCTGCCAGCGCGCCTCGGTCAGCTTCAGCTGCGTGCCGTGGCGGTCGAATACGTCGATCTTCTCCCATTTGTCCGACAGCAGGATCTCCTCGAGCTCGGAGTCCTTCTCGATGTAGCGCTCGCGCGAGCCCTGCTTGAGCTTGTACAGCGGCGGCTTGGCGATGTAGACGTAGCCGGCCTCGATCAGCTCCTGCATCTCGCGGAACAGCAGCGTCAGCACGAGCGTGCGGATGTGGGCGCCGTCGACGTCCGCGTCGGTCATCAGCACGACCTTGTGGTAGCGCGCGTTCTCGATGTTGAATTCATCGCGCACGCCGGTGCCGATCGCGGTGATCAGCGCCTGGATCTCGGTGTTCTGCAGGACCTTGTCGATACGCGACTTCTCGACGTTGAGGATCTTGCCGCGCAGCGGCAGCACGGCCTGCGTTTCACGGTCGCGCCCCTGCTTCGCGGAACCGCCCGCGGAGTCGCCCTCGACGACGAACAGCTCGGCGAGCGAGGGGTCCTTGATCGCGCAGTCGGCGAGCTTGCCCGGCAGCGTCGAGTTCTCGAGCGCGGACTTGCGCCGGGTCAGGTCGCGCGCCTTGCGGGCGGCCTCGCGTGCGCGCTGCGCCTGGACGGACTTCATGATCACGGCGCGCGCCTCGCTCGGGTTCTCCTCGAGGAACTCGCCGAGGCCGGAGTTGACGATCGACTCGACGAAGCCCGCCATCCCGGGGTTGCCGAGCTTCGTCTTCGTCTGGCCCTCGAACTGCGGGTCGCGGAGCTTGACCGAGATCACCGCGGTCAGGCCCTCGCGCACGTCCTCGCCGGAGAGGTTGTCCTCTTTCTCCTTGAGCAGGCCGTGGTCGCGCGCGTACTTGTTCAGCGTCCGCGTCAGCGCCGAGCGGAAGCCGCTCATGTGCGAGCCGCCCTCGCGGGTGTTGATGTTGTTGGCGAACGAGTGAATCGAGTCCTGGTAGGAGGAGTTCCACTGCAGCGCGACCTCGGCGGCGCCTTCCTCGGACTCGCCCGTGAAGAAGATCACCTTGCGGTGGACGGTGTCCTTGTTCTCGTTGAGGTAGGAGACGAAGTCCTCGATCCCGCCCTCGTACTGGAACTCCGCCGCGTGACCCTCGCCGCGCTCGTCGACGATCGAGATCTTCAGGCCGCGGGTCAGGAAGGCGGTCTCGCGCAGGCGCTCTTCGAGCGTGTGGAAGTCGAAGTCGAGCGTCTCGAAGATGTCGGCGTCGGGGAGGAACGTGACGGACGTGCCGGTGCCCGCCGCCGGGTCCAGCGGCTCGCCCTTGATCAACTCCGATTGCGGCGCGCCGCGCGAGTACTCCTGCGTGAACACGTGGCCGTCGCGGCGGATCTCGATGGCGAGGCGCTCCGACAGGGCGTTGACGACCGACACGCCGACGCCGTGCAGACCCCCTGAGACCTTGTAGCCGCCGCCCTCGCCGAACTTGCCGCCGGAGTGCAGCACGGTCAGCACGACCTGCACCGCGGGCAGGCCCTCCTTGTCCATCGTCGCGACCGGGATGCCGCGGCCGTCGTCGACCTCCGTGACCGAGTTGTCCGGATGGATCGTCACCGAGACTTCGTTGCAGAAGCCGGCCAGCGCCTCGTCGACGGAGTTGTCGACGAGCTCGTAGACGAGGTGGTGCAGGCCCATCACGCCGGTTGAGCCGATGTACATGCCCGGGCGCTTGCGAACCGCCTCGAGGCCCTCGAGGACGGTGATGTCCTGGGCGTCGTAGTCGGCCGAGCCGCCGCCCATCGAGGGGTCGTTTACGCCGCCCTTGCCCGCCTTCGCCCCGGAAAGGGGTGTGCTCTCTTCAGAGCTATCGCTGCGTGCCGCCAAATGGCCCTCCGATGACGTGAGAACGCCCCGGATCCCATGGGCGCGAGGACCATGGCCGGGGCGGGTTAGCTGTGCCGTAAATGATAGCACGACGGCACCTCCGATCCGCCGCGCCGACGCGCCTAAATCCCTGCAAAATGCAGGGGAAATCGGCGATGTGTGCGCTGACAAACCACGGCGATGTGTGCGCTGGGAAATCGAGGGTCGCGGGGCGCCGCGGGCGGCAGCGGCGCATCACCCCGTGCGGCAGCGCAGCTCGCGGATGTCGTCGTCGCCGAGCGCGGCGTTCAGGCGGGGGATCAGCTGCGCTTCCATCAACGCCAGCTCCTGCGCCCAGACGGCCGCGTCGCAGGTGATCGTGAGCACGCCGGAGCGCTCCGCGGTCGGCCGCGCCGAGGCGGCGATCGCCGGCCCGACGACGGCCGCCCAGGCCTCGTGCACGCGCGCCAGCGTCGTCGCGGGTGCGAGCTCGGCGGTGAGCGAGCCGAGCGCGCTCGAGAGGCTGCGCGGGGCGCGCCTGCTCACGCGGCGAGCGCCTCCTGGAGGATCGCGCCGGGCGAGATGCGCAGACGTGTCACCGCCGCGCCGGCCGCGCCGGGAACGTGCGAGAGATCGGTCGTGGCGATCACGCTCTGCCCGCCGTCGGAGAGCCGTGCCACGAGCAGCTCGCGGCGCTCGGCGTCGAGCTCGCTCATGACATCGTCGAGCAGCATCAGCGGCGTTCGCCCGCGGGCCTCGGCGAGCACGGAGCGCTCGGCGAGCAGCAGCGCGAGCAGCGCCAGGCGCTGTTCGCCCTGCGAGCCGTAGACCCGCAGCTCGCGGCGATCGCGCAGGATCGCGACCTCGTCACGGTGCGGTCCGTGGCCGGAGAAGCCGCGCTCGAGATCACCGGGCAGCCGCTCGCGCAGCTCGGCGAGGAACTCATCCTCGTCGGCGGCGCGCGAGCGCGGGCGGTACTCGAGCGCGACTGCGCCGTTGCACCCGAGCTCGGCGGCCTGTCTCGCGAACGGCTCGCTGAGCAGCGCGAGCGCCTCGGCGCGGTGGGCGGCGAGGGCGAGCGCCTCGCCGGCGAGCTCGCGGTCCCAGCTCGACAGCGTCGCCTCGGAGGCGCGGCCGGAGCGGATTCGTGCGAGCAGCGCGTTGCGCTGCGCGAGCACGCGCGAGTACTCGCGGCGGGTCTCGGTCCGCAGCGGCCAGATCGCGGCGATCACCTGGTCCAGATGCGCGCGGCGCAGCGCGGGCGCACCCTTGAGGAGATCGAGCCGGTCGGGTAGGAAGACGCTCACGAGCGGTCTCGCCTGGATATCGAGGAGGCGCTCGATCTCGGCGCCGTCGGCGGTCATCCGCTTGACCGCCTGGGGACTGCCGGCGACGGTGCCGTAGCCGACGCTCAGCTCGTGCGCTTCCTCGCCGTCGAGCAGGCGCACGGACACGCGCGTGGCCTTCGCCTCGAAGCGCACCAGCTCGCGATCGTTGCGAGTCCGCGGCGAGCGGCCGGTGCAGCCGAAGTAGAGCGCCTCGAGCAGGTTGGACTTGCCTGCCCCGTTGGGACCGTGGAGGACCGTCAGGCCCTCGCCGAGGCGCGCTTCGGCGCGGGCGTAGGTGCGGAAGTCGCGCATCTCGACGCTGACGACGCGCATGTCGGCCTACACGTTCAGGCGGATGGGCATGATCAGGTAGACGAAGTCGCCGGAGTCCGGGGATTCGATCAGCCCGGGCCGCAGCGGGCTGATCAGCTTCAGCACGAGCTCGTCGGAGTCGATGCTCTCGAGGCCGTCACGCAGGAACTCGGGGTTGAAGCCGATCTCGAAGGCCTCGCCGTGGAACGGCACGGGGATCGCCTCGCTGGCCTCGCCGACGTCGGGTGTCTGCGCGGAGACGGTCAGCGCGCCCTCGGCGAAGCTCAGGCGCAGCGGCGCGTTCTTCTGAGCGAGCAGGCTGATGCGGCGCACGACATCGGTCAGCTCGGCGCTGGCGAGCCGCAGTTCGTGCTCGACGGACTCGGGCAGCAGCTGGCGGTAGTTCGGGAACTGCCCGTCGATCAGGCGTGAGGAGAGCACGACGTCGCCGATCTCGAAGATGACCTGATTCTGCTCGACGCTGACGGCGAGAGACTCGTCGTCAGCCTGCCCGGCGATGCGCGCGAGCTCCTGCAGCGCGCGGGCCGGGACGTTGGCCTCGAGACTCCCCTGCAACGGCGCCTCGAGCGCCGTCTCCTTGACGCTGAGACGGTAGGAGTCGGTGGCGACCATCCTCAGCTCCTGCCCGGCGGCCGACATCAGGATGCCGGTGAGCACGGGGCGTGTCTCATCACGCGACGCGGAGCGCGCGACGCGGGCGATCGTCTCGACGAACTCGGTGGTCGGCAGGGTGACGCGCGTCTCGGGCGAGGGCGAGGGCAGCGACGGGAAGTCCTCGGCACGAAGGGTGCGCAGGTGGAAGGTGGTGGCCCCGCAGATCAACTCGACATCCTGCTCGGCGCTGCGCAGCTCCATCGTCAGCTGCTCGGCGGGCAGCGAGCGGGCCACATCGAGCAGCAGGCGAGCAGGCAGGACGGCGGAGCCGGGGCGGGCGACGTCGGCCTGCAGGGGAACGCGCAGGCCGATCTCCATATCGGTCGCGAGCAGCTCGGGGGCGCCGTCGGCGGGAGCCGCGATCATGATGCCGGAGAGCGCCTGCACCGCGCTGCGTGTGGAGGCGACACGCGCAGCGGTCTGCAGCTGTGCGAGCAGGTGGGTCCCGGACAGAGACAGCTTCATTGAATCGCTACGGAGTTGAGATAGTTGTCAGTAGGGGCTCTGAACATGTGCATTCCCGCTCGGGCATTGGCGTCGGGGCGACGGGACCTGTTGAGTGGCTGTGGACGGATGGCTCGAAGTCTCTCAGGCGACGCGGTCGGGCGCGGGGTCGATGCTCAGGAGTGTGGCTCGTCGAGGCGCTCGCAAAGCTTCTCCACAGCTTGGCGAGCCTGCTCGTCGGAGGCGAGTCGCGCTGAGGCGCGGCGCCAGGCGTGCAGGACGGTGGTGTGGTCGCGGCCGCCGAAGTGCCGGCCGATCGCGGGCAGCGATTCGCCGGTGAGCTCGCGGGCGAGGTACATCGCGACCTGTCGCGGCCAGGCGATGCGCGCGGTGCGCCCCGAGGACAGGAGCTCCTCGCCGCTGATGCCGAAGTGCTCGCAGGTGACCGCCTGGATGTCTGCGACGCTGCGCTCGCGTCGCCCGGGCGAGGGCTGGCGGGGGTAGAGGTTGGAGAGAACCTCCTGCGCGAGCTCGCCGGTGATCTGCCGGCCCGTCAGAGAGCTGTAGGCGACGACACGGATGAGCGCGCCCTCGAGCGCGCGCACGTTGCTGTGCACGTGCGCCGCGATGACGCTCAGCGCCTGCTCGTCGGCGAGGGCGACGTTGTCGTGCTGGGCGCGCTTGCGCAGGATCGCCATCCGCGTGGCGAGGTCGGGCGGCTTGATGTCGGCCACGAGCCCCGCCTGGAAGCGCTCGCGCAGGCGGTCCTCGAGCGCCTGCAGATCGTGGGGGGGCCGGTCGGAGCTGAGGACGATCTGCCGTCCGCCGTCGTGCAGCGCGTTGAACGTGTGAAAGAACTCCTCCTCGGTCTTCGTCTTGCGCTCGAGAAACTGGACGTCGTCCATCAGCAGCACGTCGATGTCGCGGAAGCGCGCCTTGAAGTGCTCGGTGTTGCCGTTGTTGAGCGCGCCGAGGAACTCGTTGGTGAACGCCTCTCCGGTCGTGAAGCGAATCGCGAGGCCCGCGTTGTGGGAGAGCAGGAGGTTGGCGATCGAGCTCAGCAGGTGCGTCTTGCCGACCCCGGGCGGGCCGCACAGGAACAGTGGGTTGTAGGCGGTCGCGGGGAGCTCGGCGACGGTCAGGGCGGCCGCGTGCGCGAGGCGGTTGGAGTCGCCGATGACGAACTGGTCGAACGTCAGCTTGGGGTTCCCGAGCGGCCCGGACAGCTGTGCGGGCTGGGTTGTTGAGTGCGCTCCCCTCGCGTCCCCGGGGCGGCTCAGGACCCGCTGCGCGGCGGGCTCGGGTGGGAGACCGTCGCCGGCGGCTGCGCCACCGAGCTCGACGAGCTCGACGCGCAGACCCGGTCCGATGGCCTCGGCGACGGCGGCCTGGATCACCCGTCCGAAGCGATCCTGAATCCAGCGGCAGGCGTGTGGCGGCGCTTGCAGCAGCAGCCGCTCGTCGCTGAGCTCGAGGGCCGTGAGCGGCGCGAGCCAGATGCTGTACGTGGGCTCGCCGACGGTCAGGGCGAGCCGTTCCTGCACGCGTGGCCATATGTGCTCGAGCTGTTGGCTCACGGCAGCTGTGATCGGCTCCTTCTCCCAGGCAGCAGGCGACGTCTTGTATTCAGAGGAGGACCCTGCTCGGGCCCGGCTCGGCGACTATACCCAACGCTCTGTGGGCGACTTTGCGCCTGCTCGCAATTGGCGGGAAAATTCCAAGCGGGGCGAAACGGTCCTATACTGCTAGCCCCGTGAAGCGCACCTACCAGCCGAAGAAGCGCAAGCGAGCCCGCGCGCACGGGTTCCGCGAGCGCATGAGCTCGCGCGCCGGACGGCTGACATTGAAGCGGCGGCGCGACAAGGGTCGCAAGCGCCTCACCGTCTGAGGGCTTCCGGCGGAGGAACCCCGTGGCCGAGGGATACGCGATGAAACCGCGCCCGGCCAGGCGGCCCGGGCGAATCTCGCGCAGCGCGGAGTTCGAGCGCGTCTACCGCCATGGCCGCTCGACGGCGAATCGGCACCTCGTCCTGTACGCGTTCCCGAACGAGTCGAGCGAGCGCCCGCGGCTCGGCCTGTCGGTGTCGCGCAAGGTCGGCGGCGCGACGGAGCGCAACCGGCTCAAGCGTCTCCTGCGCGAGGCGTTCGCCGATCTCGAGGTCGGCCTGCTTCCGGGCCACGACGTCGTCGTCGTCGCTCGCCCGCCGGCGGGCGAGCTCGCCGAGCGCGAGGGGCTCGCGGGCATCGACGCCGCGCTCGCGGAGCTGATCGCGAAGGCGGGTCTGCGCGGGCCGCCGGGGCAGCAGGCGCAGGAGAGCGGGGGCTGATGGGCGGCCCGGGCGCGGCTGCGCCGTCGCGGCCGCGCAGCGTGATCAGGCAGCTCGTGCTGACGCCGATCGTCGTCTATCAGCGCGTGATCTCGCCGGCGCTGCCGCGGCGCTGCAAGTACGAGCCGACGTGTTCGCGCTATGCGGTGGACGCGATCCGGGAGTACGGCATACTTAGAGGCCTGGTGCTTGCGGGCTGGCGACTGCTCAGGTGCAACCCGTGGAGCTACGGCGGCTACGATCCGGTCGAGGCGCAGCGCGTCTTCAGACCCGGCTCCGGCCCCGGCGGTTGAGAGTGGCGTCGGGACCCGCCCGAGCGATCATCAGCCGCACAGAGCGCAGCACCGCAACCAACAGACGAACCCCAAACGCCGAGATCTCCTAGCCATGCCAATCCTCGCCAACGTGATCGAGAACGCCTTTTCGCCGCTGATCACGGTGTTCGAAGAAATCATGGTGTTCATCCACAATCACATTGTGGGGAGCAGCTGGGGCCTCGCGATCATCGGGCTGACGGTTCTGATCCGCGCGGTGCTCGTTCCGCTGACGTATCGGCAGCTCAAGTCGATGCAGGAAATGCAGCGCATGGCGCCGCAGATCAACGCGCTGAAAGAGAAGTACAAGGACGACAAACAGCGCCAGCAGCAGGAGATGATGAAATTCTACCAAGAGAACAAAATCAATCCTTTGGCATCGTGCCTGCCGCTGGTCATGCAGCTGCCCGTGTTCATCTCGCTGTTCTACATGCTGCGAACCGACCTGAAGAAGCACATCTGCGGCCCGCAGCTGGTGACCTACTACAACCATCTGCACCACACCGTGCCGGTCAAGGACTATGCGGGTCTGCCGACCAAGTTCGTTGAAGAAACCGCCTGCAACACGGTCGCCCAGGGGTCTGCGAAGTTCCTCTTCATCCCCGACATCACGGCGAAGGCGACGGGGGTCGTGCTCGTCGTCCTGATCCTGATGTACGTCGGCTCGCAGCTGGCCTCGACGCTGATCGCGACGGCCACCGCAGATCCGAACCAGCGCCGCATGATGTTGTTGATCCCGCTCGTCTTTGTGGTGATCCTGTATCGCTACCCGGCGGGGCTGCTCGTGTACTGGATAACGACGAACACGTGGACGATCGGCCAGCAGTATCTGATCCGCCGACATCTGCCACCGCCGGCAAAGACCGACCTCGCCCCCGGATCGGCCAACGGCAAGGGCGCCGCGAACGGCAAGCCCACGCGCGCACTGCGCCCGGCGCCGGCCGGCGCAGCGCCCGAAGTGGCCTCGACCGTCACGCCGCCTCAGCCTCCGCGCAAGAAGAAGAAGCGCTCGGGGAGGCGCAGGTGAGCGACGAGAACGGCCGTGGCGGCGACGAGCCGGCGGGGGATCAGCTCGAGCCGGCCGAGGCCCTCGAAGAGCTGCTCGAGGAGATCGTCGATGACCTGGGCCTTGACGCCGGCGTCGAGGTCCTCGAACGCGACGGCGTCCTCAGCGGCACGCTCGACGGCGATGATGTCGGTCTGTTCATCGGGCGCCACGGGCAGACGATCGATGCCGTGCAGCATCTCGCGCAGCGGATCGTGTTCCCCGAGGGGCCGTCCTCGGTGCGCGTCGTGATCGACGCCAACGGCTATCGCGAGCGGCGCGCGCAGGCGCTGCGCGCGGAGGCCGACGACGCGGCTGACGATGCGGTCAGGTCGGGCAGGCCGGTCGAGCTCGACCCGTTGCCGCCGTTCGA
Source organism: uncultured Solirubrobacteraceae bacterium (assembly GCA_963822245.1). GTDB lineage: Bacteria > Actinomycetota > Thermoleophilia > Solirubrobacterales > Solirubrobacteraceae > Palsa-744. Next base: position 763,236 of record CAWGGR010000001.1, on the reverse strand, counting down.
GCGGCGGATCGTGCACGAGTACCTGCGTGAGCGCGGCGATGTCGAGACGCACAGCGAGGGCAACGAGCCTGAGCGCTATCTCGTGATCTCGCCCGCAGGCTCGGACGGGCCCGCAGAGCGTTTCACGTGAAAACATCCTGACGCCGGGCGTTGCATTGCCCGAGCCGATGACCGAGCTGAGCGCCGGCGTACAGGCGCGACTGGCGTCGCTCGCGGCGGCCCACGCGCTCGGCCCGCGCCAGCAGCAACAGCTCTCCGGCCTGCTGGAACTGCTCGCGGGCGACCCGCAGGCCCCGACGTCGGTGCGCGCTCCGGAGCAGGCGCTGGACGTCCACCTCGCGGATTCGCTCGTCGCGCTCGAGCTGGGGGTACTGCGCCAGGGCGGCAAGATCGCCGACATCGGCGCCGGCGCGGGCTTTCCCGGCCTTGCGCTGGCCGTGGCGCTGCCGGCGAGCGACGTCGCGCTGCTCGAGAGCAACACGCGCAAGTGCGCGTTCATCGAAAAGGCGCTCACGGGCCTCGCGCTCGCGAACGCGGCAGCCGTTGCGGTCCGCGCGGAGGAATGGGAGCAGGGGGCCGGTGCTCAGGATGTGGCGCTCGCCCGCGCCGTGGCGCCGCAGACCGTGGTGCTCGAGTACGCGGCGCCGCTGTTGCGCATCGGCGGCGTGCTCGTCGACTGGCGCGGACAACGGGTGGCGACCGACGAGCAGGCGGGGCTGAGGGCGGCTGAGCAACTCGGCCTGGAGCGGGCCGAGGTGCGTCAGGTGCGGCCCTACGCGGCGGCGCGCGAGCACCATCTGCACGTATTCGTCAAGCGCGCTGCGACGCCCGAGCGTTTCCCGCGGCGACCCGGCATCGCACGCAAGCGGCCACTCGGCTAGCTTCCAGCGGATGGGAACCGTTTACGCCGTCGCCAACCAGAAGGGCGGCGTCGGCAAGACGACGACGGCTGTGAACGTCGCTGCGTGCATCGCCGAGGCGGGCTACACGACGCTGCTCGTCGACGTCGACCCGCAGGCGAACGCGACGGTCGGCCTCGGCATCCCGCGCACGCACGCGCCGGGGCTGTATGAGGTGCTCGCCGAGCAGGCAACCCCGGCGGAAGCGCTCACCGACTCGGCCGTTCCGGGTCTGCGCATCCTGCCCGCGGGCGCCGGGCTCGCGGGCGCGAACGTCGAGCTGCCGCGGATGAAGCGCTTCGAGTACCGGCTGCGCGAAGCCCTGCGGCCGGTGCGCGACAGCTTCGAGTACATCCTGCTCGACTGCCCGCCCTCGCTGGGGCCGTTGACCGTCTGCGCGCTCGTCGCGGCCGATCGCGTGATCGTCCCCGTGCAGACCGAGTACTTCGCGCTCGAGGGTCTCGCCGGGCTGCTCGAGACGCTCGCGCTCGTGCGCCGCGAGCTCAACCCGGGCCTGACGGTCGCGGGGATGCTGCTGACGATGCACGACAGCCGCACCCGCCTCGGCCAGGACGTCGAGCGCGAGGTCCGCGAGCATTTCCCCGATCTCGTCTTCGACACGGTCATCCCTCGCAACGTGCGCGTCGGCGAGGCGCCGAGCTACGGGTTGCCGGTGACCCATCACGATCCCCACAGCGCTGGCGCGGAGGCGTACTTCGAGCTCGCCAAGGAGGTGGCTGCGCGTGGCTAAGCCGCGGCCGGGAATGGGGAGAGGCCTGGACGCGATCCTCGCGGTCTCGACGGAGAGCGCGAAGGCCCCGGACGAGGAGCTGCGCGAGCTGCCGGTCGAGCAGATCTCGCCGAACTCCAGGCAGCCGAGGCGCGACTTCGACCAGGAGGCGCTCGAGGGCCTCGCGGCCTCGCTCGGCGAGCAGGGCGTGCTGCAGCCGGTGCTCGTGCGGCCGAAGCCGGGCGGGAACTACGAACTCGTGGCCGGTGAGCGGCGCTGGCGCGCCGCGCGCATCGCCGGCCTGCGCACGATCCCGGCGCTGGTGCGCGAGCGAGCGGACGCCGCGAGCCTGGAAGTCGCGCTGGTCGAGAACATGGCGCGGGAGGACCTCAGCCCGATCGAGGAGGCGCGCGCATGCGCGGCGCTGGTCGAGGAGCTGGGGCTGACGCGCAAGGAGGTCGGACGGCGCGTGGGGCGCAGTCGCGTCGCGATCAGCAACCTCGTGCGCCTGCTCGATCTGCCCGATGAGGTCGTCGAGCTGCTGCAGCAGGGCGCGCTCAGCGAGGGCCACGGACGGGCGCTGCTGCTCGCGGAGGATCACGGCGCCCGCCGCAGGCTCGCCCGCGCCGCGGTCGAGCAGGGCTGGTCGGTGCGCGTCGTCGAAGAGCGCGCCCGCGAGAGCAATTCGGGTCCGGGCGATGCGGAGCGTCCCGCGCGCGGCGGGCGCCGCGCGCACCCCGACCAGGAACAGGCCGCACGGGACATCGCCGAGGCACTCGCGTCCGCGCTCGGCGCGGACGTGCGCGTCCGCCCCGCCCGCGACGGCTCCTATCGTGCCGAGCTGTCGTTCGCGACTCCCGCGGAGGCGATCGAGCTCGCTCGCCGGATCGCCGCGCGGGCGCTCGCCTAGGCTGGCGTAATCTCAAGTACGCCACTGGCCTGCGGCGGGGGCGGCGGCTCCGCGGCGCGGCGGTAAGATGCCCTGCTCGCGGGCGATTAGCTCAGTTGGTTAGAGCGCTTCTCTGATAAGGAAGAGGTCCCAGGTTCGAATCCTGGATCGCCCATCGCCGCACTCGCGATCGGATAGCGTGGCAGCCCGGGTGCCCACTCCGCAGCTCACAGCCGGCATCGATCCGCGACCACCGCTTTCGCCGGGGCGCGCGGTCTGACCATGGAGCCTTGATGACACGGCGCGTGCCCGTCCAGCGGCGCAGTCGTGAGCGCGTCGAGCTGATCGTCAAGGCGGCCAGCGAATTGCTCGCCGAAGGTGGCGTCGACGCTCTGACCACGCAATCTCTGGTGGAGCGCACCGGAATCCCGATCGCGACGATCTACCGCTACTTCGACAATCGCGACGAGATCCTCGAGGCGTATCTCGACCGCGACCTCGAGCGGATCGAGGAGTCGGTCACGTCGGCGCTGATGGCGCTCGAGCGTGTCACCTTCCGGTCGATGGCCGAAGCGGGCGCGCTGGCGCACATGCGCCATCACCAGGCACACCCCGAGGGCGTTCCGGTGTGGTTCGGCGGCAGGCTGAATCCTGCGGTCGTCGACCGCGTGAGAGTGCTCGAGGGGCGTATCGCAGCGTCGATTCGCTCCGCGGTCGCGGGGTCGGGCATCACCGCGGGAGGACCCGAGTTCATCGCGCCGTTGATCGTGCGCCTGTTCGACCGCATGTTCGAGTTCGTCTTCCTCGCCGAGCGCACGGCAGAGCAGCAGGAGGAGATCGTGCTGACGTTCGTCGACATCGTCTCGACGTACATGGAGCGTTTCGCGACGCCGGCCGGCATGCATGGCGTCGCGGCCGAGGAGTTCGTGCGGGCACTGACAACCGAGCCGTCGGAGGACGCGGGTGAATAGGTGAATGGCCGCCGGGCAGACGGACACCGAGGGCGGCGGCCAGCCTCCCTCGGTGTCTGCACAGATGCCCCGCTGCTACCAGTTGATCGGTGGCGGCGGGCCGGCCGTCATTTCGATCGTGTTGCCCGGGCCGGACATGGTCGCGGAGAGTATCGGGCCGAACAGGCCGCATCCGCCGAATTCGGGGACCGCGACTTCCGTCTTGAACGAGAAGCCGCCGGTGACCAGCTCGTTCACCGGCTCCGAGATGCTCAGCGGCAGCGCGATCGGGCTGACCGTCGTGCAGCCGATCGGTACGGTGAAGAAACCAACCCCGACCGAGCCCACGAGCTCATTCGCCGAGCCTTCGGCGCTCTCGCTGAACACGCCGTTGTTGGTCAGGCTCACCTTGCCGTGAATCGTCCCCGTCGGCGTGAGCGCCCCCCTGACCGTGACCGGCAGGCCGAGGACCGAAATCGTCTGGTCGATCGGCGGTATCGACAGGGTCGCGGTGAGGGCGCCGGAGGTGACGTCGCCTTCGGCGCTGAGCGTGGATCCCTTGGGCACTTCGACCGAGATGCCGCTCTTCTTCTCGGTCACCTTGCCTTTCAGTTCCCACGCCGGTAGCGGGATGATCAGATCACCCGTCTCCGGCGTCAAGCGAGCCGACGACGGCAGCGTCGCACTCGCGGAGTGATCTCCGCACGTGCTCGGCGCCGTCTTGCCGGCGACCCTTTCTTCGATCCACTTGATCACGTTGGGGATCGCCGTGGGGTCCGTCAACAGATGGTCACCGGGATACAGCTGGAAGTCGTCTTTGACACCCAGTTCGCACCATTTCTGGTGAAGTTCGACGTCTTGCTTCAGCGGAACGAACTCGTCCTCGAGACCGTGGTAGTGGTAGACGGGCACAGGCACCGATTTCGTTCCGAGCTGCTGTTCGTCGATGACTTTTTCGATTGGCGGGTTTTCGGCCTCCAATTGGGTGAACGTCTTGTTGCCGATCGTGTACTCGCTGCTGTTGACATCGCGGAATTCCGCGAGCGATTGGATCGCACACTCGCCCAGCAGCTTCCCGGCCGCTTCGATACCGGCGGCGTTGGAGAACGAAGCGAGATTGAACTCTTCCGGGTACGCCGCGCTGAGGCCGATCAGGCCGTCCAGTCCGAAGGCCGTGCCCACCGAGGCGTTGTCGAATTCCCCGATCGCCTGAAGGTTCGCCGGAACGCCGCCTGCCGCGAGGCCGATCATTTTCACATCGGGCGCGTAGCCGGCCTGCAGCTCGGCGGCCCAGCTTGCGGCCTGCCCGCCCTGGGAGTATCCCCACACGATCACAGGCGCCGCTGAGCCGATGCCCGACCCCGGGATCTGCCGGCCGGCGCGGACGGCGTCGAGCACCGCCTGGCCCTCGGCCCTCCCGGCGGAATAGGTCGGCACCGATCCATTCGTGTAGCCCTGATAGTCGGTGACCGTGACCGCGTAGCCTTTTTTCAGCGATTCGATGATCGCGCCGCCGTCGTACTCGGTGCCTTCGGCGATCTGCAGAGAGGGTGCACACTGGTGCGCGAGTCCCTGGGTGCCCTCGGCGTAGGTGACGATCGGTCGTTCACCTTTGCCCTTCCACGCCGCCGTGGGCGTGATAACGGTCCCGGTCACCCAGTCGGGCTGGCCCTGCTGACCGGTCGACTGATAGAGCACCGTCCAGGCCTTGACGGCGGGCAGCGCGACGTTGAGGTTGACGCTCGCGGGCCGGTACCAGACGAGTTCACCGGCGCTGCCGGTGGGCGCGGCCGACGGCGGCGTATAGAACGCCGACCCGGCCGGTCCTTCCACCGGCGCGGCTGAGGCTGTGGACGCCAGGGCGAAGACGAGAACCGCGGTCAGCGCAAGCCAGGCGGCCGCACCGCGACGCGCCCCCATCACGCTGCTTGCGCCCCCGCGGGCAGTGATCGAGCAATGCATACCCCACCCCTCCGTGATCTGCGCACCGCGCCAGCCGCGGCGCTGTCCCGGCAACCGTAGACAAAACCCGAACCCAAGTCAACCTCGGGTTTAGTTTGGCGGGAACACCCGAGACCCACGTGGGGCGGACGGGCGACAGGTTGCCCGAACGTCCCCGCGGTCGCGTGCGCGGGCGGCTAAGATCGCGTCATCGGGGGGCACCTGCGCAAGCTGACGGGCGGGCTCGTTGCCACGGGCATCGGCCTCGCCCTGCTCGCCCCCGGCGCGGCAGGCGCGGAGACGGTGACGGTCGGCGCGACCAGCCTCACCTCCGTCGGGCCGGCGCTGTCCAGCCTGTCGCCCGGGTCGGCGCCCGTCTTCCAGGGCGACGCCACCGCCGGCTACGTCCTCAGCTCGCCGCAGACAGGGACGGTGACGAGCTTCAGCTTCATGAGCGCGGGCGCTGCGAGCGGGACGCGCTACGCGCTGGCCGTGCTCCGCCCCGCCGAACCTGCGGGCACCTGGACACTGGTCTCGGTGAGCGAACCGGTCGCGGTCACCAGCGCCATCGGTGTCGACGCCGCCAACGGGCCCTACCCGACCAGCCAGGCGATCGCCGCGGGCGATCGCGTCGGTCTCGAGCCGATTGGCGTGGAAACGACGCCGATCGAGGTGACGGGAACCACGGGCGACGGCGTGCGCTATTTCGAACACGCGTTCAAAGGCCTCGGTGAAAGCCTGCCGCTTGCGCCGGGGAGCACGGCCGACCCGGGCCAGCTGCTGCCGCTGCAGGCGACCGTCAGCTTCACGCCGCCGGCGCCGGCAGCGCCGGTGAACGTCGCGCAGCCGCGCGTGAGCGGCACGCCGAAGGCGGGCAGGACGCTGACCTGCGAACCGGGCACGTGGACGAACAGCCCGAGCTACGCGTTCGCCTGGACGCAGACGACGTTCGATCTCGTCGGCGGGTCCAAGCCGCCGAAAGTGGTCGCGACCAGCGTGCACACGGCCGACGGGCAGAGCTATGTCGTCCCGGACCTGCCCGCCGGCGTCGCGCTCTCATGCACCGTCACGGCGACGAACGCGGCGACGGCGCCGAACGCCGGCCCGCAGGCCTCGAGTCCCCCGGTCGCCGTCGAAACGAGCCCGCCCGCGCTCGCCCCGAGCTTCAGCGCCGTCTACCACACCCAGCACAACGCGCCGTCGATCAGCGCGACCGTGACGGTGCACGGAACAGACGTCTGCCATCCGGGGATCTGGCTGCACTACCCCACGAGCTTCACGTACGAGTGGTTCACCTTGCAGTACAGCTTCCGCCTCCACCGCTTCGGGGGAAGGGTCGTCCATCGCGGCCAGGACTTCGACTTCGGCACGGCGGTCGTCCACCACAGGATCTACTGCCAGGTGACGGCCGCGAACTCCGCTGGCTCGACGACCGCGGCGAGCAACACGGTCCTCGTCCCGTTCCCAGGCGTGCCGGCGCCGAAGGCCGAAGGAAATCCAGTGATCACAGTCGTGCCCTCCCGCGAGGTGGACCCGGCGAGCTCCTTCGCCGAGCCGTTCCCGTCGGGCCCCTCCGGCGAGTTCGTGCTGAAGTGCGACAGGTCGCGCTTCGTGCCGACCGCGCACATCACCTACTCCTGGGAACTGCAGTTCTACCGGTCCTTCCCGCCCGGCCCCGGCGCCCCGTCCGCGGGCGTGTTCGCGCCGGAAGACACCGTCACCGGCGCCAGCGAAGCGCAGGATCACCTCACGCTGACCGTCCTCGCCGCCCCGGAGGGGCCGGAACCGCTGCTCAACGGCCGGCCGCTGAAACTGCCCGTCACGCCCTGGAGCCGCGAGTTCGCGGTCCGCTGTGCTACCAAGGGGACGGTTGGCAGCCACAACTCGACGACCGTGCAGTCGCCGGTCCTGTACCTGATCTCGGCGACGCCGCTGGCGAGCGAACTCGCCGCCACGCCCGTCGTGCGTGGCTGAGACCGCGATCTTGACCCCGCCAAGCGACCAAGGAGGAAGGCCATGATCGTTGTCACCGGCCGCGTCCAGATACCCGCGCACAACCGCGAGCGCTTCCTCGAGATCGCGACCGAGATGTGCAGCAGCTCGCGCGCGGACGACGGCTGTATCGGCTACCGCGTCTACGCCGACCTCGAGCAGCCCGAGCGCTACATCTTCATCGAGGAGTGGTCCGACGACGAGGCGCTGCAGAGTCACTTCCGCCAGCCGCACACGGGCACCTTCATGGCGGCCCTCGGCGGTCTCCTCGGCGAGCCCGCCGACGCGCTGTTCCACACGACCGCCGTCTCACGACGGCTCGATCCCGCTCGCGGCCTGGTCCCGGTCGAGTAGCGCGCAGCCGCCGCGTCAGCCGCCGCGGATGCGTTCGCCCTGCGGATCGAACAGCGGCTCGCGCGCAACCTCGCCGGCGATCCACTGGCCGAAGATGTCGACCTCGACGCTTGCGCCCAGCTCGATCTCGGCGGGCAGATATGCGTATGCGATCGAGCGTTCCACCGTGTAGCCGTAGCCGCCGCTCGTCACCCTCCCGACGATCTCGCCCTCGACGCGCACCGGCTCGTTGCCGAGCGCGACCGATCGCGGGTCGCTCAGCACCAGGCAGCGCAGGCGCTTCGCCGGCGCGTGCGGCCCGGCGGCCGCGCCGACTCCCAGCGCGGCCGACCCGAGGAAGTCCCCCTCCTTCTTGACACAGAAGCCTAGGCCCGCCTCGTACGGCGTCTCATCGGGCGTGATGTCAGCGGCCCACACGCGGTAGCCCTTCTCCAGGCGCAGCGAGTCGATCGCGCGGTAGCCACAGGCGATCAGCCCGTGCTCGCGCCCGGCCGTCCACAGCGCGCGCCACAGCCCGGCGCCGTACTCGGTCGGGCAGTAGATCTCCCAGCCGAGCTCGCCCACGAACGTCACCCGCAGCGCCCGCACCGGCACGTCGCCGAGCGCGAGGTCGCGCATGCGCATGTAGCCGAAGTCGAGCGGGTCGTCGGTCAGCGGCGCGATGATCTCGCGCGAGCGCGGGCCCCACAGGGCAAAGCATGCCCAGCGCGCCGTCACGTCGGCGCAGCGCACGCTGCCGTCCGCCGGCGCATGGCGGCGGATCCAGCTGAGGTCGTGGTTGCCGAACGCGGTCCCGGTGACGATCGAGAACAGCTCCTCCTCGACGCGCGTGACCGTGAAGTCGCACTCGATCCCGCCGCGGCGGTTGAGCATCTGCGTGTACGTGATCGCGCCCTGCTCGCGCGCGACGCGGTTGTCGCACAGGCGTTCGAGGAACTCCGCGCTGCCAGGCCCGGCGATCTCGAGCTTGGCGAACGAGGACTCGTCGAACAGGCCGGCCCGCTCGCGCGTGCCGCGGTGCTCGGCGCCGATCGCCGGCGACCAGTGCATTCCCGCCCATCCGCGCGGGCGCAGCGACTCCTCGCCCGACGGCGCGTTGTGCTCGTACCAGTTGACGCGCTCCCACCCCGACTTCTCGCCGAAGGCGGCGCCGTGCTCGCTGTGCCACGGGTATGCGCTCGAGGTGCGCAGCGGCCGGCCCGCCTGGCGCTCGTGCCCGGGGTAGCGGATGTCGTAGTAGGTCTCATACACCTCCTTCGTGCGCTTGAGCGTGTAGCTCGGCGAGCGGAAGTGCGGGCCGAAGCGGCGGATGTCCATCTCCCAGACGTCGATCGACGGCTCGCCCTCGAGAATCCACTCGGCCATCACGCGCCCGATGCCGCCGGCGCCCGCGAGGCCGTGTGCGCAGAAGCCGGCCGCGACGAACAGGCCGCGCACCTCGCTCTCGCCGAGGCAGAACTCGTTGTCCGGAGTGAACGCCTCCGGGCCGTTGATCAGCTTCGTGACCGTGATCTCGTCCATCACCGGGACGCGCTTGGAGGAGTTCTTCGCGATCTCCTCGAAGCGCGGCCAATCCTCTTCGAGCAGGCGCCCGTTGAAGTCGCCGGGAATCGCGTCGAGGAGGTGCTGATCGAGCGCCCACGGCGCCGACTCGCGCTCATAGCCGCCCATCACCAGGCCGGCCCCCTCCTCGCGGAAGTAGATCAGCAGGTCGGGATCGCGCAGTGTCGGCAGGTGCGCGCGCTCGGCGCCCGGCGGGCGCTCGCGGAACGGCTGCGTCACGAGGTACTCGTGCGCGAACGGGACGATCGGCACACGCACGCCGGCGAGCCTCCCGAGCTCGGCCGCGAACATGCCGCCCGCGTTGACGACGATCTCGGCCTCGATCGGGCCCCACTCGGTCTGCACGCCACGCACCCGCGGGTGCGCCGAGCTGTGATCGACGTCGATCGCGTTCACCCGCGTGTGCGTGAACACGCGGCAGCCGCCCGCGCGCGCGCCGTCGATGAGCGCTGTCGTCAGCAGCGACGGGTCGAGATAACCGTCGCTCGGCAGGTAGGACGCGCAGCGCACGCCCGCGGTGCTCATCAGCGGAAACAGCTCCTGCGCGCGCTCGGCCGAGATCAGCTCGAGCGGCAGCCCGAACGTCTTCGCCCACGCGACCTGGCGCAGGACCTCCTGCTCGCGCTCGGGCGTACATGCGAGGCGGATGCCGCCGCACTGCACCCAGCCGCAGTCAAGCGTGCGGTACAGCTCGACCGAGTCCATCATCATCCGCGTCAGCGACACGCTCGAGCGCAGCTGGCCGACGAGCCCCGCCGAATGGAACGTCGAGCCGCTCGTCAGCTCGTTGCGCTCGAGCAGGACGAGATCGCGCTCGCCGAGCTTGGCGAGATGATGGGCGATCGCCGCGCCGCCGACGCCGCCACCGATGATGACCACGCGCGCGCGGTCGGGGAGCTCACGCGCTCTGGCCATCAGCGTGCCCTCCCGCCACCGCGAGCCACTCCGCATACGGCTGCTCGGCGACCGTCGTCTCGATCCGCTCGAAATGCTCGCGCGCATAGCCCTCGAAGTCGAAGTCGAGCTCGGAGACCTCGCCCTGCACGACACCCCACGCGGCCTCGCGGGCGTCGGAGAGCACGCGCATCAGCTTCAGCGCCGCACGCTGCGCGTCCGACGGCGGCCCGCCGTGGTAAGCGCCCAGCAGCCGCTCGTCGTCGCCGTCGTCGAAGCCGTTGTTGACCGACAGGTTGCCGAGGTCGAAGCGCGGGTCGCCCATGCCCGCGTACTCCCAGTCGACGAGCATCAGGCGCTCCTCGTCGCCCGCGAGGATGATGTTGCCCGCAAGCAGGTCGTTGTGGCAGGGCCGCGCCTGCACCGGCCCCAGCGCCGCATCTATCTGCGCGGCGCGTGCAACCGCCCGGGCATACGCCGCCGGCAGCCTGCCGCCGCGTGTCGCGACCACCGCCGCGTAGTCCTCGAGCAGCGCGGGCACGCGGAAGCTCGTCGGCAGTCGCAGCATGGAGTCGTGGACCTTGCGAAGCACGCCCGCGAGCCCCTCGGCGTGCGCGGCCACTCCGCGCGCGTCGAGCGGCGCGCAGGCGATGAAGCTCGTCACAAGACAGTCCTCGAACGCCGCTGCGACCGCCGGCGCGATCCCCAGCAGCGCGGCCGCTTCGGTCGCGAGCCGCTCCGCCTCGCGATCGATGCCGAGCAGCTCCGTGTCCTTCCCGGGCCGCCTCACGACGTACTCATCACCGCCGAGCGTCACGCGAAAGTTGCGGTTGGTGATACCGCCGTCGAGCTCCGTTGGCCCAGCGCCGATCGGCCCGAGCGATGCGCGCAGGCGCTCCAGGATGTCGTTAAGCTCGCCCACGCCCCCACCGCCGGTTGCACGATAAGGCCCACAACCTATACCTTCAGCGGTGAACGACTCAGGAGGAGCGTGCGCGGTGACAATTGAGGAGCTTCGGGCCGAGGTCGAGCGGGGCGCCGTCGACACGGTGCTGCTCGCGCTCACCGACATGCAGGGACGGCTGCAGGGCAAGCGCCTGACCGCGCGACACTTCCTCGCCGAGGTCGCCGAGCACGGCGCCGAGGGCTGCAACTACCTGCTCGGCGTCGATGTCGACATGGCGACGGTCGCGGGCTACGCGATGTTCTCCTGGGAGCGCGGTTACGGCGACTTCGTCCTCAAGCCGGATCTCGCGACGCTGCGGCCCGTGCCGTGGCAGGAGGGCACCGTCGTCTGCCTTGCCGATGTCGCCTGGGAGGACGGCTCAGACGTGCGCGTGTCGCCGCGTCAGGTGCTGCGTGGCCAGCTTGCGCGGCTGCGCGAGCGCGGCTGGAGCGCAAACGCCGGCACCGAGCTCGAGTTCGTCGTCTTCAAGGACACCTACGAGCAGGCGTGGCACAAGAGCTACAACGAGCTCGAGCCCGCGAACCTCTACAACGTCGACTATTCGCTGCTCGGTACCGCGCGCGTCGAGCCGCTGATACGGCGCATCCGCAACAGCATGGAAGCCGCCGGGATGCTCTGCGAGGACTCCAAGGGCGAGTGCAACTTCGGCCAGCACGAGATCAACTTCCACTATGCCGACGCGCTGAGGACCGCGGACGAGCACGCGATCTACAAGAACGGCGTCAAGGAGATCGCCGCGCTCGAGGGCGTGTCGATCACGTTCATGGCCAAGTACGACCAACGCGAGGGCAACTCCTGCCACATCCACTTCTCGCTCGCCGACGAGCAGGGCCCGCTGTTCGCTCGCGATCGTGGCCTGTTCGAGTCGTTCCTCGCCGGCCAGCTCGCCGCGCTGCGCGAGCTGACCGTGCTGCTCGCGCCGAACATCAACTCCTACAAGCGATTCGCCGGCGCGAGCTTCGCGCCGACGGCCGTCGCGTGGGGGCATGACAACCGCACCTGCGCGCTGCGCGTCGTCGGCAAGGGCCCCGCGCTGCGCTTCGAGAACCGCGTCGGCGGCGCCGATCTGAACCCCTATATGGCGCTGAGCGCGATCATCGCCGCGGGGCTGCACGGAGTCGATCAGGGGCTTGAGCTCGAGCCCCCCTTCGCGGGCAACGCCTACGCCGCGGACGAGAAGCCGCAGATTCCACATTCGCTCGCCGAGGCGCGCGAGCTGTTCGCGACCAGCGCGATCGCGCGCGGCGCGCTCGGCGATGACGTCGTCGAGCACTACGTCAACGCGGCGGATGTCGAGCTCGAGGCGTTCGGCGCCTCGGTCACCGACTGGGAGCGCCGTCGCGGCTTCGAGCGGCTGTGAGCCCGTCGAAGGCGCCCGGCGGCGACAGCCCGGCTGAGCAGCTGCTCGCGACCGCGGCGACGACCAGCGCGGTGTTCGCTCCGGTGCGCTCCTACACCGCCTTCGAGGAGACGGTCGACCGGCTCGGCACGGCGATCAAGCTCGGGCTGCTCGCGCCCGGGTCGCGGCTCCCCGCCGAGCGCGAGCTGTGCGCCCGCCTCGGCATCGCCCGCTCGACGCTGCGTCAGGCGCTCACCGCGCTGACCCAGAGCGGGCACGTGTTCGCCACGCGCGGCCGCGGCGGCGGGACGTTCGTGTCGGACCCGCAGCCGCCGGCCGACCCACCGTCCCCGGAGGTGCTCGCACGCTGGCGTGAGACCTGCGACCAGCGGTTCGCCGTCGAGCTGGGAGTCGCCGTGCTCGCCGCCGAACGCGCCGAGCCCGACGATCTCGATGCGCTCGACCTCGTCGAGGCCGCGCTGGAGAGCGCGCTCGAGAACTTCGCCGCGTACCGCCAGGCCGACATCCGTCTGCACGTCGGCCTCGCCGAAGCTACGCGCTCGACATATCTCGTGCGCGCGATGACCGAAGTCCAGGGCGCGATGACCGATCTGATCGCCTACATCGCGCACCCGCCGCAGGTGCTCTCCTCCTCCAACGCGCAGCACCGCCGCCTGCTCGCAGCCGTGCGCGAGCGCGACGCGATGCGCGCCGCGCGCGCGATGACCGAGCACCTGCAGGGCACCGAGCACGTCCTCGCCGGCCTGCTTCCCGGCGGCTGAGCGCCGCCGCCGCGTGCGCCCTCGCGGCGCTTGGCCTGCTATCCCGCGCACCCTGCAGGGATTTGCGACAGCTGGGGTTGACATCCGTCCGCGATCGCGCGTATTGTCACGATCGAAGGACGGATCTCCAAACCTTTTCTTCCAATTGGGGGGCTAGCCGATGAGCACGACTGGGACCGGGACTGGGACCTTGACCGCCGACGAGCAGCGCCTCGCTGAGCTCGGCTACAAACAGGAGCTGAACCGGGGATGGAGCGGGTTCTCGAACTTCGCGATCTCGTTCTCGATCATCTGCATCCTCGCCGGCTGCTTCACGACGTACGGGCAGGCGCTGAAGAACGGCGGGCCGATCGCGATCTCGATCGCCTGGCCGCTGATCTGCGTGCTGATCCTGTTCGTCGCCTGGTCGATGTCGGAGCTCGCCTCGGCCTACCCGACCGCCGGTGGCATCTACTACTGGGCGTTCAAGCTCGGGGGCGCCGGTTGGGGCTGGTTCACCGGCTGGTTCAACCTGATCGGCCTGGTCGCAGTGGTGGCCTCCGTGGTGTACGTCTCGGCGACCTTCCTGATGAACCTGCTGGGCCTCTACAACGTCAACTTCATCTTCAATTTCACCAAGGCTGCGGCCGCGACCAACGTCCACTACAGCGCGCACGTCAACTTCGCCCTGTTCGTGTTCATCCTGATCGTCGCCGGGGCGATCAACGTCTTCCGCAGCCACCTGGTCGCGGTTCTCTACAACTTCTCGGTGTGGTGGAACGTGCTCGGCGTCGCCGTGATCGTGGTGATCCTGATCGCGGTGCCCTCCCACCACGCCAGCCTGTCCTACGTGTTCGGGCACCGGGCGAATGAATCAGGGTTCGCGGGAGGTGCGATCACGGGCGCCAAATTCTGGTTCTACGTGCTTCCGCTCGGCTTCCTGCTGACGATGTACACGATCACCGGCTACGACGCCTCGGCGCACCTCTCCGAGGAGACGCGCGGCGCGGAAGACTCGGCGCCGAAGGGCCTGTGGAAGTCGGTCCTCTACTCGGCGATCGTCGGCTGGATCGTGCTGCTGGCGATCACGTTCGCGATCCAGAAGAGCCACGAAACCGAAATCTACAAAGCCGGCTTCCCGGCTCTGACGATCTTCACCACCGCGCTGAGCTCCTCGGCGGCGAAGGCCGTGATCCTGATCTCCACCATCGGCCAGCTGTTCTGCGGGATGGCATGCATCACCAGCGCCTCGCGCATGACGTTCGCCTTCTCGCGCGACGGCGCGGTGCCCGGACACAACCTGTGGCGCCGGCTCGGCACGAACCGGGCACCGACGTGGGCGGTGTTCTTCGTGTGCCTGTTCGCGCTGATCATCACGATCCCGGCGTACTTCCCGAATCACCTGGGCACGCCGGTGGCGTTCCTTGCGGTCACCTCGATCTCCGTCATCGGCCTGTACATCGCCTACACGATTCCGGTGTTCCTGCGATGGAGGGCGGGTGACAGCTTCAAAACGGGGACCTGGACGCTCGGGTCCAAGTACAAGTGGGTCAACCCGATCGCGTTCGTATGGGTGGCGATCTGCGTCGTGATCTTCTCCCTGCCGTTCTCCCCCGAAGGGGTGCCGTGGGAAAGCGCGTTCAACTGGTCGGCCGTCAACTACGCGCCGCTGATCACGATCGCGGTGATCCTCGGGGTCACGATCTGGTACGCGGTTTCGGCGAAAAATACGTTCAAGGGCCCGATCAGGACGATCGACGAGCTCGACCTGGAGCAGGCCCTACCCGACATCGCCCAGGCTCCATAGCGGTGCCCGCGCCTCTGGACAGCTCCGCGCCGCGGGACGCCCGACGGCGGACGGCTGAGCGCTGAGCGAGCAGCTCTCAGTCATCGAGCCGGCCACCGAGGACGTCCTCGCGGTGCTGGCGCGCGCCGGCGTCGCGGACGTCGACCGAGCGGTCGCGGCCGCCGTCGCCGCGCTTCCGCGGTGGCGCGCGCTGGCACCCGCCGAGCGCGCGCGGCTCCTGCGCGCGCTCGCCGATCGGCTCGCCGCCCACGCGGAGGAGCTCGCCGTGCTCGAGGCGCGCAACGCCGGCAAGGCGATCGCCGACGCGCGCGGCGAGATGGGGATGGTCGTCGAGACGTTCCGCTTCTATGCCGGCGCGCCGGAGCGGCTGCTCGGAGACACGATCCCGGTCGCCGGCGGCCAGGCGTTCACGGTGCGCGAGCCGGTCGGCGTCGTTGGTCTGATCACGCCCTGGAACTTTCCCCTCACGATCGCCTCGTGGAAGCTCGCACCCGCGCTCGCCGCCGGCAACACGGTCGTGCTCAAGCCCGCCGAGCTGACGCCGCTGACGGCTCTGCGCTTCGCCGAGATCGCGCTTGCCGCGGGCCTGCCCGCGGGCGTCGTGAACGTCGTCGTCGGCCCTGGGCGCACGTGCGGCCAGCGTCTCGTCGAGCACCCGGACGTCGCCAAGATCGCATTCACCGGCTCCACCGAGGTCGGTCGCTCGATCGCCGCCGCCGCCGCCGCGACGATCAAGCGCGTGACGCTGGAGCTCGGCGGCAAGTCCGCCAACATCATCTTCGCCGACGCCGACCTCGAGGCCGCGGCCGCGGCCGCGCCGCTCGCCGTGTTCGGCAACGCCGGCCAGGACTGCTGCGCGCGCTCGCGGATCCTCGTGCAGGAGACGGTGCTCGAGCGCTTCCTCGGTCTGCTCGAGCCCCACGTCACCGCGTTGCGCGTCGGCGACCCGCTCGCCGAGAGCACCGAGATGGGCCCGCTGATCTCGGCGGCGCAGCGCGACTCCGTCGCCTCGTTCCTCGACGACGGCGCGCCGCTCGCGTTCCGCGGCAGCGCTCCCGAGGGGCCGGGCTTCTGGTTCGCGCCGACGGTGCTCGCGCCCGTCGACCCGCGCGCGCGCGTCGCCCGCGAGGAGGTGTTCGGCCCGATCGCGGCGGTGATCCCGTTCGCCGATGAAGCCGAGGCGATCTCCCTCGCCAACGACAGCATCTACGGCCTCTCCGGTTCGATCTGGACCCGCGACGGGGCGCGCGCGCTGCGCGTCGCGCGGGCGCTCGAGACGGGCGTCCTGTCGATCAACGCGAACACATCGGTGCGCGTGACGACGCCGTTCGGCGGCTTCAAGCAGTCCGGTTACGGCCGCGAGCTCGGCCCGCACGCACTCGATGCCTACACCGAGGTCAAGACGATCTACTACGCGACGGAGGGATAGATGGCCACGGCAGGCAGACTCGAGGGGCGTGTGTGCGTGGTGACGGGCGCACGCGGCGGCATCGGCGCGGCGAGCGTCGAGATCTTCCAGCGCGAGGGCGCGACGGTCGTCGGCGTCGATCTGCTGGCCGATTCGCCCGGCGACCTCGCGCTGCAGGTCGATGTCACGAGCGAGACGCAGGTCGCCGAGATGTATCAGCGCGTGCGCAGCGAGCTCGGGCGCATCGACGTGCTCTTCAACAACGCCGGGATCTCGCCCGCCGAGGACGGCTCGGTGCTCGAGACCGCGCTCGAGGCATGGGAGAACGTCCAGCGGGTGAACCTGCGCAGCGTGTTCCTGTGCTGCAAGCACGGCATCCCGCACCTGCTCGACAACGACGGGCCGCTGCGCGGCTCGGTCATCAACACCGCGTCGTTCGTCGCCGTGATGGGCGCCGCCACCTCGCAGATCTCCTACACGGCGTCCAAGGGCGGCGTGCTCGCGATGTCACGCGAGCTCGGCGTCGAGTTCGCCCGCCGCGGTGTGCGCGTCAACGCGCTCTGCCCGGGGCCGGTCGACACGCCGCTGCTGCAGGAGCTCTACGCGTCGGACCCCGAGCAGGCGGCGCGGCGGCTCGTGCACGTACCGATCGGGCGCTTCGCGCGCGCCGAGGAGATCGCCAACGGGGCGCTGTTCCTCGCCTCCGACGAGTCGAGCTTCGTCACCGCCTCGACGTTCCTCATCGACGGTGGCCTCAGCGGTGCCTACACGACGCCGCTGTAGCGCGCGGGCGGAGCGGTGAGCGTCCCGCCCGGGGACCCGCCCGCCGGACCGCACGACGCCGCGCGCCTGATCGCCGACGCCGACCTCGCCAACGCCCGCACCGCGATCGCGGGCGTCGTGCGGCGCACGCCGACGCTCGCCAGCGAGGAGCTCGGCGTGCGCGCCGCGACGCCGGTCGCGCTCAAGGCCGAGTGCCTGCAGGTGACCGGCTCCTTCAAGCTGCGCGGGGTGCTCGCCAAGGTCGCCGCGCTCGGTGACCGGGCGGCTGCCGGCCTCGTCACCGCGAGCGCTGGAAACCACGCGCGCGCGGTCGCGCACGCAGCCCGCCTTCGCGGCCTGCGCTGTGAGGTGTTCATGCCGCGCGACGCCGCGGTCTCGAAGGTCGCCGCGATCGAGCGGCTGGGAGCGGGCGTCAATCTCGGTGGCGCCTCGGTCGAGGACGCGCTCGCGCTCGCCCGTGACTACGCCGAGCGCCTCGGCGGTGCGCTCGTGCACCCATTCGACGACCTCGACGTGATCGCCGGGCAGGGCACGCTCGCGCTCGAGCTGCTCGAGGATGTCCCCGATCTCGCGCGCGTGGTCGTTCCCGTCGGTGGCGGCGGCCTCGCGGGCGGCATCGGCATCGCGCTGCGCCGCGAGCGCGCCGATGTCGAGCTCGTCGCCGTGCAGGCGCGCGCCTGTGCGCCATACGTGCGCGCGCTCGCCGGCGCGGGGGCGGGCGCTGGGCCGCAGGGCGCACCGACGATCGCCGACGGGATCGCGATCAAGCGCCCCGGCGAGCTCACGCTGCCGCTGCTGCGCGAGCTCGTCGATGACCTGCAGACGGTCAGCGAGGAGGAGATCGCCGACGCGATGGTGTTCCTCGCCGAGCACGCCAAGCTCGTCGCCGAGGGCGCCGGCGCAGTAGCCGTCGCCGCGATCATCAGCCATGGCCTCGCGCCCGTCGACGGCACGACCGTCGCGATCGTCTCCGGCGGCAACGTCGATGGCGGCCTGCTCGCGGGGCTGCTGCGCCGCCAGGAAACAACCGAGGGCCGGCGCGTGCGCCTGTTCACGCGCGTGCCCGACAGGCCCGGCGGGCTCGCCGAGCTGCTGAGCCTGATCGCCCGCACACGCGCGAATCTCGTCAGCCTCGAGCATCTGCGCGAGGGCGTGGCGCTGCACGTGCGCGAGACCGGCGTCGAGCTGACGCTCGAGACGCGCGGGCGCGAGCACACCCGTGCCGTGCTCGGCGCGCTCGCCGACGCCGGCTATGAGGTCGAGCACGAGTAGCGCCGGCGCGCCAGTGCACAGTCGGACGCGAGGCAACGCCCAGGGGGGAGCGTCGCTTGCCTCGCGCCCAATGTGCCAAGGCCGGGCGTCGGAGGGAGACCCCAGCCACAGTAGATAGTATCTGCGGTGTAGTTTGGATCACTTGAATTCTCCGCACACCTGGATTGTCCGCGGGGGACCCTTTGAGGGCTGCCACAGCAGAGCCGAGCGACGCCGCACTGATGGACGCGATCCAGCACGGTGACCGCGCTGCCCTGGCCGAGCTGTACAGGCGGCTTGCGCCGGTCGCCTATCGCACCGCGTTGTCGATCTGCCACGAGCGCGAGTGCGCCCAGGACGCCGTCCAGGACGGCTTCGTCGCGATCTGGTCCTCGCGCGCGACATACACGCCGTCGCGCGGATCGGTGCTGACATGGGCGACGACGATCGTCCGCCACCGCGCGATCTATCTCGCCCGCCGGCGCTTGCGCTCCGGCGCGGTCGAGCGCCCTGCGCGGATCGCGCAACAGCCCGCGCACGATGACGTGCCCGGCGAATTCGCGGCGCGCAGCGACGCACGGGAGATCGCCTCGCTGATCGCCTCGCTGCCCCCGGCGCAGCAGGAGGTGATCCGCCTCGGCTTCTTCGACGGGCTCACCCACGAGCAGATCGCCCGCCGGCTCGAGCTTCCCCCGGGCACAGTCAAGGGGCGCATGCGCCTCGGCCTGCGCAAGCTGCGCTCCGGCCTCGAGACCTGACGGAGGCGGCCGCGGCCGCGAGACCCGCGCGCGGCGATCTGTCAGAGTTCGCGTCGTGGTGCGCTATGACCTCGCCGGCAAGGTCGCGCTCGTCACCGGCAGCGCGCGCGGGATCGGCTTCGCAACCGCGCGCGCCCTGCTCGCGCGCGGCGCCTCGGTCGTGCTCGTCGACCTCGACAGCGACGCGGTCGCCACGGCCGCCGCGCAGCTCCATGACAGTCGCACGCTCGGGATCGCCGCAGACGTCACCGACCGGGGCGCGATGCAGCGTGTCGTCGCCGCGACCATCGAGCGCTTTGGCGGGCTCGACGTCGTCGTCGCCAACGCCGGCATCGCCTCTCGCGTCGCGACCTTTCGCGCGACCCCGCCGGAGACCTTCGAGCGCGTGCTCGACGTCAACCTGATGGGCGTCGTGCGGACCGTCGACGCGGCCCTGCCGGAGATCGTCAGCCGCAGAGGCCACGTCGTCGTGATCTCCTCGATCTACGCCTTCACGCTCGGCATCGGCGCGGTCTCCTACGCGATGAGCAAGGCCGCCGTCGAGCAGTTCGGCCGCGCGCTGCGCGTCGAGCTGGTGCAGCACGGCGCAAGCGCGAGCGTCGCGTATTTCGGCTTCATCGACACCGAGATGGTGCATCGCGCGATCGACGCCGACCCGCTCGCCAACGGCATGTTCGAGGCGCTGCCCAAGCCGCTGCACAAGCGCCTCACGCCGGCCGTCGCCGGGGAGGCGATCGTGCGCGGCATCGAGCGCCGCGAGGCGCGCATCATCCAGCCGCGGCGCTGGACGGTGATGTCGGTCCTGAGGGGAATCCTCAACCCGCTCAGCGATGCGCAGGCCGAACGCGACGAGGGCGTCCAGGCGAACCTTCGCCGCGCCGATGCGCGCGCTGGAGAGGACCAGCCGACGACCGCCTGAGGGCCGTGTCTCGAGCGCGCTCCTCGAGCTCGAGCGCATAGCATGCGCGCGTGCAGATCTCACCCTTCGCGATCGAGCGCTTCTACGAGCAGTGGGAGTTCCGCGCCGAGTTGATGCTGTCCTCGAGCGACTGCGAGTCGCTCGCGCTCGCCGAGCTTCTCGAGCTCGAGCCGGACGCCCAGGAACGCCTGCTGGACCTGCGGCTCGGCTACACCGAAGTGCCGGGCTCGCTCGAGCTGCGCAGCGCGGTGGCGCGCGGATACGAGCGCGCCGGCCCGGACGACGTGCTTTCGCTCGCGGCCGCCGAGGAGGGCATCTTCATCACCTACCACGCGCTGCTCGCGCCCGGCGATCACGTCGTCGTGGAGGCGCCTTGCTACGGCTCGGCGATCGAGGTCGCGCGCAGCACCGGCGCCGAGGTCAGCCTCTGGCGGCGCCACTACGAGGACGGCTGGGCGCACGACCTCGACGCGCTCGAGCGCCTGTTGCGCCCGCAGACGAAGCTGATCTACGTCAACAGCCCGCACAATCCGACCGGCACGCAGATGTCGCCCGGGGCGCACGCGCGCCTGCTCGAGATCGCGGCCGAGCGCTCGCTCGTGCTGCTCAGCGACGAGGTCTACCGCGGTCTCGAGCACGATCCAGCCGAGCGGCTGCCCGCGGCCTGCGACGTCTACGAGCGGGCGATCTCGCTGAACACGGTCTCCAAGGCATATGGTCTGCCGGGCCTGCGGATCGGCTGGCTGGCGTGCCGTGATCCCGGCCTGCTCGAGCGCATCCGCGCGCTCAAGCTGTACACGACGATCTGCTCGAGCGCGCCGAGCGAACTGCTCGTCGCGCTCGCCCTCAGGCACGGCGAGAGCCTGCGCGAGCGCAGCCGCCGTCTCGTCGTCGCGAACCTGCCGCGCGTCGAGGACTTCCTCGCCCGCCACGCTGAGCTGCTCGAGTGGGTGCGCCCGAGCGCCGGACCGATCGGCTTCCCGCGCGTGCTCGCCGCGATCGACGTCCAGGGCTGGTGCGAACAGACGGCTGTGAGCGCCGGCGTGCTGCTGCTGCCCGGCGTCGTGTACGAGCACCCCGGCCATCTGCGCATCGGCTTCGGCCGCGCGAACCTGCCGCTCGCGCTCGAGCGCCTCGATCGCTACCTCGGCTGACAGGCGCCGCGTGCGGCGCCTACAGGACCTTTGAGAGGAACGCGCGCGTGCGCTCATGGCGGGGGTTCTCGAGCACGTCCGCCGGCTTGCCGGCCTCGACGACGACGCCGCCGTCCATGAACACGACAGTGTCCGCGACGCCGCGCGCGAAGCCGATCTCGTGCGTCACCACGATCATCGTCATGCCGTCGCGCGCCAGCTGCTGCATGACCGCGAGCACCTCGCCGACTAGCTCCGGATCGAGCGCGGACGTCGGCTCGTCGAACAGCATCAGCTTCGGCTCCATCGCGAGCGCGCGCGCGATCGCGACGCGTTGCTGCTGCCCGCCCGAGAGCTGGCTCGGGTAGGAGCCGGCCTTCTCGGCCAGCCCGACCCGGCCGAGCAGCTCGCGCGCGCTCGCTCGCGCGCGCTCGCGCGCGATGCCCTTCACGCGAATCGGCGCGCAGGCGACGTTCTCGATCGCCGTCATGTGCGGAAACAGGTTGAAGTGCTGAAAGACCATGCCGATCTCGGCGCGTTTGCGCGCGACATCGGCTTCGCGCAGCTCGTGCAGCCGCTCGCCGACCTGGCGGTAGCCGACCAGCTCGCCGTCCACCGACAGGCGCCCCGAGTTGATCTTCTCGAGGTGGTTGATGCAGCGCAGGAACGTCGACTTGCCCGAGCCCGAGGGGCCGAGCAGGCACATCACCTCGCCCGGCTCGACCTCGAGGGTGATGCCCTTGAGGACCTCCAGGCGGCCGAAGCGCTTGTGTACGCCTTCGGCGTTCACCATCGGCGTGCTCATCGGGAGTCGCCGCCGGCGTCATGGGGGGCCGCGAGCGTCGCGATCGCGAGGTCGACGCGCGCCTCTTCGCTGCGCGAGGACCCGCGGCCGTAGTAGCGCTCGAGGTAGTGCTGTCCGACGTACAGGACGCTCGTGCACACGAGGTACCAGATGCTGACCGTGATCAGCAGAGGGATCGGCCTGAAGTTGACCGAGTAGATCAGCTGCGCCGCATACAGCAGCTCGGTCACCGTTATCACGCTCGCCAGCGATGTCGTCTTCAGCATCGAGATCGTCTCGTTGCCGGTCGGCGGGATGATCACGCGCATCGCCTGCGGCAGCACGATCCGCCTCAGCGTCTGCACGCGCGTCATGCCGAGCGACTGCGCGGCGTCGGTCTGGCCCTCGTCGACCGAGATGATCCCCGCCCTGACGATCTCGGCCATGTACGCGCCCTCGTTGAGGCCGAGGCCGAGGATGCCGGCGCGGAACGCGGTGATCAGCGTGTTCGCGTCAGGGTGCACGAACGCCGGGCCGAAGGGGATGCCGAGCGAGAGCTTCGGGTACAGCGCCGCGATGTTGTACCAGAACAGCAGCTGTACGAGCACGGGCGTGCCGCGGAAGAAGAAGATGTACAGCCAGCTCGCCCGCGAGAGCAGCGGATTCGGCGACAGGCGCATGACCGCGAGGATCACGCCGAGGACGATCCCGATCGCCATCGAGATCACCGTCAGCTCGATTGTCACAACCAGGCCCGCGAGGATGCGGTGGTCGAACAGGTATTCGCCGACCACTTCCCATTGAAAGCCCGAGCTCGTGACCACCGAGCGGACCAGCGCGGCGGCGATCACGAGCACGATCGCCGCCGCGATCCAGCGTCCCGGGCGGCGGACCGGGACGGCCTTTATGTCATCGGGCCGCCCCGTCCCGGCGGTGACCTCGCTGGAGGACACCGGCTATGCGCCTCAGCTCTTCGCCCCGTTGATCGTCGGTGTCGTGATCGCGCCTTCCTCGAGGCCCCACTTGGCGAGGATCGCGTGGTACTCGCCGTTGGCGATCAGCACCTTCAGCGCCGCCTGGATCGGCACGGTCATGCCGCTCGTCTTCGGGATCGCAAGGCCGTACGGCGCGAAGTTGTACGTCTTGCCGACGAGCTTGAAGGCCCCGTTGGACTGCTTGATCTGGTAGGCGACGACCGGCGAGTCGGCCATCCCGACTTCCGCGCGGCCGCCGGAGACGGCGAGGTTGACCGCGTTCTGTCCCGTGAAGATCAGCACCGTCACCGCCTTCTTGCCTTCGCCGGTGCACTTCTTGCTCTGCGCCTGTGCTTCTTCCTGCTCGACCGTGCCCTTCTCGACGGCGACGGTCTTGCCGCACAGGTCGGCGAGGACTGTGATGCCCGGGTTGCTCGTGCTCTTCGCGTAGAAGGAGATGCCCGCGCTGAAGTAGTCGACGAAGTCGACCGTCTTCTCGCGTTCCTTGGTGTCCGTGAAGGAGGACGCGCCGACGTCGTAGCGGCCCGCCGAGAGGCCCGGGATGATCGTTTCGAAGTTCGAGTTGACCATGTTCACCTTGAGTCCCATGACCGCGCCGATCGCGTGCATCATGTCGGCGTCCATCCCGATCACCGTGTGCCCGTCAGGCGCGATGAACTCGTTCGGGGCGTACTGTGCTTCGGTCGCCACGTCGAGCGTGCCTTTGGATTTGATCGCGGCCGGCACCTGCGAGGCGACGGCGGCGCTCTGACTGCTGACCACGGGCTTGACGACCGTGACCGAGGTTGAGCTCGTGGTGCTGCTGCTGCTGCCGCAGCCGGCGAGCACGAGGACGGTAAGCGCGGGTAGGCCGATGCGGGCAATCAGCTTGCTCATCGGGAACCTCCTCCAATGCGTAGACGTTTGAACCCCCGGATCGAGGCCGGGCAAGTATAAGACGCGGGCCGCGCGCGCGGATGCCCGGCCTGCGACCGCGCCGATCGCATGCCGATCAAGAAAATCGTCCAGCGCGCTAAGGCAAGCGCAGCTGCTTGCCGATGAGAGGCTCGTGACCATTCTTGCGCGTCTGCTCTCCAACCTGATCCTCCGCCGCCCGCTCCAGCGCCTGCTCCCCGCCCCCCTCGCGGCGGGCACCGCCCTCGTCCTGCTCTTCACGGCCGCGCCCGCCGGTGCCGTCGTCACGACCGTTGGCCCGACGACCGTCGGCCTCGCGCCGCGCATCAGCAACACCTACGTCGACGGCGCCAAACCGCTGACGTACGCCAACCCTGCCGGCAACCCCGTTCTTCACAGCACGAATGTCTACGCGGTCTACTGGGACCCGACCGATCACTACTGGAGTGAATGGCAGAACGTGATCGACACCTACCTGCAGCGGGCCGGCGCCGAAAGCGGCTCGCTCTCGGCGGTCTTCTCCGTCGACAGCCAGTACACCGACCGGTCCAACGTCCCGGCGAGCTACGCGCAGGCCTTCAAGGGCGCCTACACCGACACCCACCCGTACCCGACATCCGGCTGCACCGACCCGGAACCGTTCGCCGCGGAAGACCAGATCGGCACGACGTTCGGCGCGCCGGGCGCGCCGATGTGCCTCACCGCGGCGCAGCTCGCGGCCGAAATGGAAGCGTTCGTCCGGCGCGAAGGCCTGCCGCGTGGCCTCGGCACCGTCTACTACCTGCTGACGCCCCCCGGAGTGACCGTCTGCCTCGACGCGGGCGGCTCCACCGGCCACTGCTCCGACTATGAAGCGACCAAAACGAGCTACGAAAACAGCTTCTGCAGCTACCACTCCGACATCAACCCGGGCGGGCTGCCCACCGGCGACGCCAACACGCTCGTCTATGCGGTGATTCCGTGGACGGCCGGAGGCTTTGGTGACTTCGACCTGCTCAAAGCCGATCAACGGCCCGGGTGGGAATGCCAGGACGGTGGCATCGCGCTCAACAAAAAAGGCGTGTATGAAGTAGAGAAAGCGAAAGAAAAAAACAAAAAAGAAATCACCGAAGCTTCCGAAGAAGACGAAGAAGAAGCCGAAGAAGCAAGAGAAGCGGAAGAACTTGAAGGCCCGCACGAGCAGGAGCCCAACCAGACAACCTGCCCGAACACGAACGGCGCCTGCGACTACGGCCTCTCGGACCTGGTCATCAACCAGCTCAGCCTCGAGCAGGAGGATATGGTCACGGACCCGCTGCTCAACGCCTGGCAGGACACCGCTCACTATGAGAACACCGACGAGTGCCGCTTCCTGTTCGGCCCCTACAAGGGCGGCAGCGTCGAAGCAAACCCCGAATCCCGCGCGGGCACGCTCTACAACCAGGAACTCGTCCACGGCGAATACTATCTCAACGACGCCTTCAACCTCGCGGCCCAGCGGCTGCCCTTCCCCGGCGTCGCCTGCCTGCACTTTGTCAATCTCGACCCGAAATTCACGGCGCCCAACCCAAGCAACGCCGGCGAAAACCTCGGTTTCGACGGCATGGAGTCCGATATCGCACTGGACGCAGCGGTCGGCTATCTGCCGAACGGGACGCCGACCTCCAACTACGCGACCTACACATGGAACTTCGGCGACGGCAGCGCGCCGGTCTCCGGCTACGCGCCCGGCGCCCCCGCATGTGAAACGCCGTGGCTCACGCCGTGTGCGGCGAGCGTCTTCCACTCCTACCGGTACGGTGGCGTCTACACGGTCACGCTGACGGTGAAAGACGTCGGCGGAAACATCGCCAGCGTCGAACACCAGGTCACCGTCGCCGGGCCGCCGCCGCCCGTCGCCCCCGCGGTCACCGCAGTGTCACCTCAGAGCACGCAGAGCACGACCACGTCGCTCGCGGCGAACGGAAAGGTTGTTCCGGCGCCGATCGCGGAGGCCGTGATCATCTCGCGCAAGCTGGCATCGGCGCTGCGCGGCGGCGTCGCGATCCGCTACTCGGTCAACGAGCAGGTCGCCGGGCACTTCGAGATCCTGCTGCCGAGCTCGGAGGCGCGCCACCTTGGCATCAGCGGCTCGCCCGCGCTCGGCATGGCCCCCGGCGCGACTCCGCAGGTCGTGATCGCAAAAGCGATCCTGATCACGACGAAGGGCGGGCGCAGCACGGTCTCGATCAAGTTCTCCAAGCGCACTGCGGCGCGCCTGAAGCACCTGCACAGCCTGCAGCTGACACTGCGTCTGATCGTCCGCAACGCCGCCGTCAAAAACCCGCTGACGACGACGGCCGTGAGCAGCGCTACGCTCGTCGGCTGATCGCGGCGCGGCCGCGCGCGGGTCAGTCGGAGGAGGAGTCTTTGCGCCGCTTGGCGCGCGCCTTGTCGCGGAACACGAAGTACCACAGCCCGGCCAACAGGATGTAGCCGGAGGCCATCGAGATGACCGAGATGATCGCGATGCCGGTGTTGTTGCCCGTCGCCGATTCGCCGTCGAGCGCCAGCGGCAGGAAGACGATCAGCGACAGCGGGTGCACGCGCGGCCTGTCCTCCTAAAGCCCCGGGTAGTGCCGCACGACATAGCCGGCGTTGTCGGTTCCGCCGACCTGCCAGCGCGAGGCGTAGACGCCGCTGCGCCCGGCCGTGTCGTAGAGGATCCCATCGACGTACATGTACGTGTGCCCGGCGTTCGCGTACACGGTGATGTACCTGCCGGGGCCGGGAACGCCCCAGCTCTCGAGTGTCCCCGAGGTCTCCGGCGCGCTCAGCAGGCCGCCGGCGGCAAGCGCGTAGCTGACCGAGCCCGAGCAGTCGTAGGCGTTGTCGATGAACGAGGCGTGACCGCCGCCGAAGACGTATGGGAAGTCCGCGATCTCGTTCGCGCCGGCGATCACCTTCTGCACGACTTCCGGCACGTTTGCGGGGATCGGCAGCGTGCCGTTGCCGCCGATCGACTCGCCGCCGGGCACCGGCACGAGCTGATGCTGCTGCGCCTGTTTGGCGCTGCGTTCGACGGCCTGCATCTGCGCGAGCTCGTGCTGCACTTCGGCGTTGGACGGCGCGCCCGCGGCGATCGCCGTCGCGCCGGCCTTCGCGGGCGCCGCCGCGGCGGCGTGATGAATCGAGCCGGAGGCCGGAAAGCTGTCCGCTTCCTGCGGGTCTGCGACCTCTTTGACCGTGCCCCCGGCGGCCCCGCCCGTCGGAGTGACGATGGCGACGGCGGGCATGGGGGCGCCCGCGGCGGCCTTCGCCCCGGTCGGCACCGAACCGACCTTGGCTTCGCCGCACGCGGCCACGGCGAGCCCCGCTAGCAGGCAGCCGACGGCCGAAACCACCTGTCGGGTCACGCTCATCCCTCCAGGCTAGCGCTAGCGGATGCGGGCAAGTGTCGCTACCCTGGCCCGATGCACGAAGATGCCACGACGATGGAGCTGCGCCCGCACATCCGCCTGCTCCACGGTATGCGCCGTCCCGCCAACTGGTTGCAGCTCGTCCGTTTCGGCCTCGTCGGTGGTGTCGGCTTCGTCGTCAACCTGCTCGTCTACACCCTGTTCGTGCACGGCGTCGGCGTCGAGTATCGCGTCGCCTCGGTCGTCGCGTGGCTCGTCGCGGTGCTAAACAACTTCGTCCTCAATCGTCACTGGACGTTCGACGCGCGCGACGGGCGGGCGCGCTTCCAGGCGATCCGCTTCCTGCTCGTCAGCCTCGTCGCCGAGGTCGTCGCGCTGCTCCTTCTGACGGTCCTGGTCGAAGCCGGCGGGATCGCGAAGATCCCCGCGCAGGCGCTTGCCGTCGGGGCCGTCACGCCGCTCAATTTCCTCGGCAACAAGCTGTGGAGTTTCCGGGCGCGGGCCTGAGTTCCTCGACCCGCCGGGTGTCGCCGACACGCCTGTAGGCGTCAGCCGGTGGCCCAATCCGGGACCTATACTCTGACTTCTGACTTCCCCCCGCTCGGAGGATCTTTGTGCAGGAGATGGTGATCTACGGCGTCAGCTTCGACATGGTTGGCAAGCAGCCGATCGTGCTGCTCAAGACGGTTGACGGCAACAAGTTCCTGCCGATCTGGATCGGCCATCCGGAGGCCGCGTCGATCCTGATGAAGCTCCAGGGCGCGGGCACGCCGCGACCGATGACCCACGACCTGATGTGCGACATCCTCGGCGAGCTCGACGTCAAGTGCACGCAGGTGTCGGTGACCGAGCTGCGCGAGAACACGTTCTTCGCGTCGATCACGCTGAGCGTCGGCGGTCGCGAGCTCGAGATCGACTCGCGCCCGAGCGACGCGATCGCGCTGGCGGTGCGCTCGGGCGCCCCGATCTACGCCGCCGAGGAGGTCATCTCGGAGTCTGCGATCGAGTTCGAGCACGACGTTGAGGAGTCCGAGGATGTCGTCGAGAAGTTCAAGGAGTTCCTCGATGAGGTCTCGCCCGAGGATTTCGCCGCCGGCGACAGCTAGCGGTTGAAGGCGCTTGCGAGGATCGCCGCGATCAGCTCGTCGAAGCCGATCGCGGCCGCGTCCGCGGCCTGCGGCAGCAGGCTCGTCGGCGTCAGCCCCGGGACCACGTTCGTCTCGAGCACCCACAGCTCGCCGCTGTCCTGATCGAGCATCAGATCCACGCGCGCGACGCCGTGGCAGCCGAGCAGCCGATAGACGCCGAGTGCGAGCTCCTGGGCGCGCGCCGTCGTCTCCGGCGCGAGCTCGGCGGGGCAGACGAACGTCGTCATGCCGATCTCGTAGCGGGACTCGTAGTCGTAGAAGGCATCGCCGCGCGGCAGCGCCTCGACGATCGGGAGCGCGACCGGCCCGGCCGCCGCGTCGTCCCCGGCGGTCGCGTCGCCGAGCTCGAGCACCGAGACGGCCAGATCCCTGCCCTTGACGTAGCGCTCGAGCAGGATCGTGTGGTCGTAGGAGAACGCTCCCACGAGCGAGCCGGGCAGCTCCTCGCTCGCGGCGGCGAACTTGACCCCCAGCGCCGAGCCGCCTTTGGCCGGCTTGACGACCAACGGGAACCCGAGCTCGGCTTCCATGCTCGCCAGCGCCGCGGCCGCCCCGAGCTCCTTGATCGACGCCTCGCGCAGCGGGTGGAAATCCGGTGTCGGGATGCCCGCCTCGCGCATCAGCTGCTTGGCGAGCACCTTGTCGGTGCAGCGGGCGCACGCCGCCGGCGCCGAGCCCGTGTACGGCAGGCCGATCGCCTCGAGCAGCGCCTGCACGGTCCCGTCCTCGCCGTCGCGGCCGTGCAGCGCGAGGAACGCGACGTCCGCCGCCGACGCGAGCAGCTCGGGCACCAGCTGTGGCCCGACGTCGATCGCGACGACCTCGTGGCCGAGGCGCTGCAGCCCGTCCTGGACCTGTGCGCCGGAGCTGAGCGAGACGGCGCGCTCGAGTGAGCGCCCGCCCTTGAGGACCGCGACCCGCCTGCCCGCCGTCATCGATCGCGGCTGCGGCGGGCCGGCGCCGGGCCGTCGCGGCGCGGCAGCGCGACGACGTCCGCCAGCTCGACGTCATCGCCCGCCGGCGCGGCGGCGCCGTCCCGCGCCGGAGCGCGGGCCTCGGCGGCCTCGGCGGAGCCGCTCAGCGATCCGAGCAGCCCGAGCTGCACGCGCATCGCCGCGCCGATGCGGCGGATGCCCTCACGGATGTCCGCCTCGGGCACGCCGGCGAAGTTGAGGCGCATCGAGGACGATCCGCTGCGCCCGTCGACATATGCGGCCCGGCCTGGCACGAACGCGACGCCCTCGCTCTTGCGGGCGAGCGCGAGCAGATCGGTCGTGTCGAGCCGCTCATCGAGCGTCGCCCAGATGAACAGCCCGCCCTGCGGCGTCGTCCACGCGGCGTGCTCGCCGAAGTGCTCGCTGAGCGCCTCGAGCATCACGTCGCGACGGCGCCGGTAGAGATCCTTGAGGCGCTCGATGTACGCGCGCCACGCCGGCTCGCCGTGCGCATCGCGCTCGGCGAAGTACGCCGCGACGAACGTCTGCGTGACCGACGACGAGCACAGGTCGGCGCCCTGTTTGCCGAGGTTCAGCTTTTCGAGCACCGGTCGCGGCGCGACCGCCCAGCCCAGCCTCAGGCCGGGCGAGAGGATCTTCGAGAACGTGCCGAGGTAGATCACGAGGTCCGAGGCGCCG
Source organism: uncultured Solirubrobacteraceae bacterium (assembly GCA_963822245.1). Lineage (GTDB taxonomy): Bacteria > Actinomycetota > Thermoleophilia > Solirubrobacterales > Solirubrobacteraceae > Palsa-744. The sequence continues at coordinate 733,066 of CAWGGR010000001.1, read as the reverse complement.
CCGCGCCCGGCCGCCTCGGCGTCGAGGGAGTGCAGCGTCGGCAGCGGCTCGCCCTCGTAGCGAAGCATCCCGTACGGGTTGTCCTCGAGCACGAGCAGCTCGCGCTCGCGCGCGACCTCGATCAGCCGGCGCCTGCGCGCCAGCGACATCGTCACGCCGCCCGGATTCTGGAAGTTGGGGATCGTGTAGATGAACTTCGGTCGTCGCCCCTGCGCATGCAGGTGGTCGAGCATCTGCTCGAGCGCGTCGATCGGCATCCCGTCGGCGTCCATCTCGATCTGCTCGACGTCTGCCTGATATGCGCTGAAAGTCGGCACCGCGCCGGGGTATGTCGGCGCCTCGGCGACGATCACATCGCCCGGGTCGATCAGCGTCTTGCAGACGAGGTCGATCACCTGCTGCCCGCCGGTCGTGACGATCACCTCCGCGGGATCGACGATCGTGCCCTCGGTCTCCATCACTTCGACGATGCAGCGCACGGTCGCGGCCATCCCCTCGGTCGGGCCGTACTGCAGCGCCCGCGCGGTCGACTCCGCCGCGACCTTCGCCATCAGCTTCGCGTAGAGCTCCGGCGCGAACGTCGTCGTGTCCGGCAGGCCGCCGGCGAGCGAGATCACGTCCGGGCGCTCCGTCAGGGCCATCATCTCGCGCATCGCCGAGCTTTTCATCCCACGCGTGCGCGCCGCGAACAGCGCCTCATAGCGAGCCAGCTCGTGCGCTGTCGGTCGCGCCCGTCGACTATCGTCCCGCCCGCGCATTACCGCACGGTAGCGCACCGCAAAACCGCTCCCTGCATGCACGGCACCTTCTTCTACATAGGCCTCGGCGCCGGCCTCGCCGTGGCCTGCGGGCTTCGGCCCTTCCTGCCGGTGCTGCTCGCCGGGGCGCTCGGCTCCGCCGAAGCGCTCGGCGTCGGCTTCGGCGCGCACGGCCAGTTCGCGTTCCTGCAGGCGGACTGGTGGCTGCTGGTCGTGGTCGTCGCGTTCGCGCTCTCCTACGCGCTGCAGATCCTGCTCAAGCTCGCGCCCGTCGCGCCGCCGAGCGCCGCGGGCGCCGATCCGCTCGCCGCGGCGATCGCGGGCATCGCCTACGGCACCGGCGCGCTGCTGTTCGCGGGCACGCTCGCCGAGCACGGCGACGCCTTCTGGCCGGGCCTGCTCGGCGGCCTGCTGCTCGTTGCGCTCGCCCAGCGGGCCTCCGTGCCGGTGATCCTCGGCGCCCGCAAGCGGCTCCCCGATGCGGCGGCGCGCGAAGCGCTGACGCTGTATCTCGACGCGGCCGCGCTGCTGCTCGCCGCGCTGGTCGCGCTGCTGCACCCGCTCGGGTATGTCGCGATCGCGCTGCTCGCGTGGTTCATCTGGCGCGCGCGCGCCCGCGGCGAGGAAAAGTACGCCGGGCTTCGCATCCTGCGCCGCTGATGGCGCGGCGGCGATGAGCTCGAAGCCTCCGAAGCTCGTCCTCTGCGTGATCGACGCGATGGCGCCGGCGATGCTCGAGCAGGCGATCGCGGCGGGCACCGCGCCGATGCTCGAGGCGCTCCTCGCGCGCGGTCGCTACGTCCCGGACTGCGTCGCCGCGTTCCCGTCGGTGACGCCCGTCTGCGCCGCATCGATCGTCACGGGCGTCGGGCAGGACGAGCACAACATCCCGGCGATGAACTGGTTCCACCGCGAGGAGCACCGCTACGTCGAGTACGGCTCGAGCTTTCGCGCAGCGCAGCGCTTCGGCATCGCGCGCCAGCTCACCGACACCGTCTACAACATGAACCGCGCGCATCTCTCGGCCGACACGCCGACGGTGTTCGAGTCGCTCGACGACGCCGATGTGCGCACGGCGGGCACCACCTACCTGATGTACCGCGGCCGCCACCTGCACGAGCCGACGCGCGACAGCGCCCTGACCCGCGTCGCGGCGGCGCTGATGCGACATCCGGTGATGGGGCCTCGCGAGCTGTTCTACGCCGACATCTTCGCCTCGCGCCGCACCGGCTGTCGCTCCGGGCTGGGCATGCCCGGAATCCGCGACCGCCATTCGGGCTGCGTGTCGGTGTATCTCGTCGAGCACGACCTGTTCGACTTCCTGCTGTTGTCGCTCCCGGACAACGACTGGTATTCGCACAAGCACGGCCCCGAGGGGCAGGTGCACTCGATCGCGCAGGCAGATCTCCAGCTCGCACGCGTGATCAACGCGGCGGGCGGCATCGAGGAGTTCCTCGGCGAGCACGCCGTGATCGTCATGGCCGACCACTCCCAGGCGCCCGTCCGCGCCGAGATCGCGCTCCAGGACGAGCTCGCCGAGCTGGGCGTGCTGGGACCGGTGCGCTCCTCGGAGGGCGAGCGCGCCGCCGAGCCGAGGATCGCCGTCTGTCCTTCGCAGCGGGCGGCGATGGTCTACGCGCTGAACGACTCCGAGCGCGACGCGATGCGTGCCTCGGTGGTTGCGCTCTCGCTTGCGATCGACGGCGTCGACCTCGTCCTGTGGCTCGAGCGCGACGCACACGATGCGCCGCGTGAGGGTGTGATCGCGAGCCGGCGCCGCGGCGAGCTGCGCTTCGCGCCCGGCGGCGCGCTGCTCGACGTGCGCGGCGCGTCGTGGAGCCTCGACGGCGCTCTCGACGTGATCGGCGCCGAGATCGAGGATGGCCTGCTGCGTACTCCCGAGTATCCCGACGCCCTCAGCCGCGCATGGTCGGCGCTCACCTGCCCGAGCTCCGGCGAGGTGCTGCTGTCGGCGGCGCCGGAGCACGAGTTCATCGACTGGGGCCGCCAGGCGCACGTCGGCGGCGGCAGTCACGGCTCGCTGCACGCCTGCGACTCGCTCGGCGCGCTGATCCTCACCGGCGTCGAGCTGCCCGATCCGGAGCCCGCGCAATGGGCGATCCGCGACATCGCGCCGATCGTGCTCGGGCATTTCGGGCAGGCTGCCGCGGGCACTGCCGCGGCAGTCGCTACTTCACGATCGTGAAGCTCAGCGACGCCGTCTTCGAGCGGGCCTTCGCAACCGTGCTCGCCGTGAGCAGCAGCGTGTAGCTGCCGAGCTTGAGCTTCTTCGCGTGCGTCAGCAGTCCCTGGAATGAGACCTTGTTCGTGCCGGCATGGGCGGCAAACAGGATCGTCCCAGCTGTGATCGTACGTTTGCACGGGCGCCTGTGGCGGTTGCGCTTGCTCTGCGCGACGCATTTGCCTCTCACCTTGCGCCCGGGCACACGTTGCGTGAACACCAGGCTGACGTTCGCGGCCTCGTTGAGCGTGAAGATGAACGTCGTGCCGAGCGGCGCACGTCTGCGCGCGAAGCTCGCCCGCCGGCTGCCCTCGCGCCAGCTGCGATGCGACTCGGAGGCGTTTGAGATGACGGGAATGACGATCGGCACGACCGGCGCCGCGGCCGTTGTGAACGTCTGATCGGCGCCGACGCTTGTACCCGCGGAGTTTTCGGCGACGATCCGGTAGTGGTAGGTGGTGCTGGGTGCGAGGCCGGCGATCGGCGCGGCGAGCGCGCTTGCGCCCGCGCTGACGGCGAGCGGCCGCGGTGCGGTCGAGGACCCGTACGCGGGCGTCGTGCCGTACTGGAAGCTGGTCACGTTCGACGCGCCCGCGGCGACCGACCCGTTCAGCGTGGCGGCGGTCGAGGTGAGGCTCGATGCGACGCCCGTGACCGCGCCCGGCGGCGGGTCGGCGTAGGGGGAGGCGGTACCGATGCCGTTCTGGCCGGGCATGCCGATCAGCGCGGTGTCGCCATCGGCTGACAGCGCGACGCCTTCGCCGAAGGATGCTTCTTCGGTCTCTTTGCCTTCGAAGACGAGCTTGTGCTGTCTGACCCACGTCGAGCCCAGGCGCTGGAATTCCCACGCGGCTCCGGTCAGCGGCCCGGGTTTGGGTTTGGCGCCGTCATAGGGCGCGCCGACGAGTGCCGTGTTTCCGTCTGCGGACAGCGCGACGCTGAACCCGAACCCGCTCAACGGTGTCCCTTCGCCTTCGCCGTCGAGCTTCGGGCCCTGCCTTGTCCACGTCGATCCCGCGCGGGTGAACACCCACGCGGCCCCTGCGTCTTTGTTGTCGCTCGGCGCCCCTCCGATCAGGGTGCTGCCGTCGGCGGACAGTGCGATGCTCTGTTCGCCGAGATGGCCTTCACCGGCCTCTTCGCCGCCCCCGGTGAGCGCCGTGCCCTGCTGTGCCCACGTCGAGCCGGAGCGGGTGAACACCCACAGCGCACCCTGCCCGGCGTCTCCGCCTCCTGCGATCGTGTTTCCGTCCGCGGAGCTGGCGGCCGAGGCGCCGAGTTCGGCTTCTTTGGATTCTTTGGCGACCGTGAGCTTCGGGCCCTGCTGTGTCCAGGTCGACCCGGAGCGGGTGAACACCCACAATGCACCGACGGTCGTATCGTCCTCCGGGCCGCCGATCACCGCGGTGTTCCCGTCTCCCGAGAGCGCCACGCTCCTGCCAAATCGGGCAGGTCCTTCCTCTTCTTCGCCGCCGGTCAGCTTCGGGCCCGGAGCCCACGTCGACCCGGAGCGGGTGAACACCCACGCTGCCCCGTAGTTGCCGTTGTCGTTGTCGCCGCCCACCAGCGCCGTGTTCCCGTCGGCGGACAGCGACACGCTGTAGCCGAACTGCGCCCCCATCAGCTCTCCTTTTCCGGTCAGCTTCGGGCCCTGCTGGGACCACGTCGACCCTGAGCGGGTGAACACCCACGCCGCACCCGCTTCTTCCCCGTCCACGAGGCCGCCGATCAGTGCGGTCTTCCCATCGGCGGACATCGCGACGCTGAAGCCGAATTCGCTCTTCGTCGGCGCCGGGTCGCTCGGGGCGAGTTCATTGCCGGCCTGGATGAGCGGGTCGATGCGCAACGGGTAGCGTGCTCCGCGGGTGTCGACGCTCAGCCGGATGCTGCGCCCGGACAGCGCGAGCCGGCTGGCCAGCGTCCGCCCGCGCGCGTCGGTTGCGATCAGCGCGCCGTAACGGAGCGACGTTCGGCCGGCGCCGAGGAGGATGCTCTGCCGGTCTCGTGCGAGCGACGCGGGCTGAGAGCCCGAGAGCCCGACGTCGATCGCCAGTGACGCGGCGCGGCGCGCGAGCGGCCGGTCAATCGTGAAGCCCTGCTCGAGTCCTGCCGGGCCGTTCACGTACCACTCGCTCACGCCGGGATGGGCGTAGTCGACGCGGTTGCCGCCGGCGGTCGGCGCCACCTCGCCAACGGGCGCCGGCGAGCCCGCGGCGCCGATCGCTGCCAGTCGCAGGCCGAGCGCGACGGAGCCCGAGCGCAGCTCGACGCCGGCGCGCCCGAATCGCTCGCTCAGGTCCTGTCCGGGGCTGGTGGCGAGAAAGCCCGCGTCCGAGCGTGCAACGCGCAGGGCCGAGCTACCGGCACCGATCGCCGCCGAAATCGGCCCCTGCGCCGCCAGCGGAAGGCTCTCGAGGCCGTGGTGCGCCACAGCGGCGGCGTGCGGCGGCGCGGGCGTCGAATGCGTCCTCAATGTCCCCTCGAGGGTCAGCGCAGTCAGTGAGGAGAGCAGCGCGGCGATCCACAGCGTCCGCCACGGGAGTGCGACTCTGGCCAGGGACGTCACGGTGATCTCGCCTCGCGATCGTTGCCTTCGGGACGTAGCTCGCAAGGCTAGTCTCTCATTTGCCCGCGCTCGACGCGCGCTCGCGGGTCCGCACAGCTCGGCCCCGCCGCCGTCTCATCGCCACTGCCGCTGGCGTTACCCTCGCCTGATGTCACGCCCCGCGCTGATCCTCGCGCTGCTGCTCGCGCTGCTGCTGCCTACGAGCGCAGCCGCGGCATCGATCACGCTCGCCAAGCATCCGCCTGTGCTCGCGGGCGTCACCCGCGCGCCGCTGGCAGGGCGCGCGGACACGGCTGCTGAGACATCCGGCACGAGCTCGACTTCGTCGGAAACGCCGATCCCGGTCGCCGCGTCGAACGTCCCGCCGGCGGGACGCCGACTGTCCTCCGACGAGGTCCTGCGGATCGCCGAAGCGCTGCCGAAGATGCGCGCGGTGCGCAGGAAATACCCCGGGTCCTACGGGGGCGCATACCTGCGCATCCCCTTCCACTGGCAGGTCAGCTTCTTCTCGCGCGGCGGCGGGAAGGAGATCGGGCAGGTGATCATCGACGATCTCAGCGGTCGCGTGATCGAACAGTGGACCGGCTTCCAGGTCGCGTGGACGATGGCGCGCGGCTATCCGGGGGCGTTCGGCAGGCATGTCAACGCGCTCTATATATGGCTGCCGCTGTGCGTGCTGTTCATCCTTCCGTTCTTCAACTTCCGCCGCCCGTTCTCGCTGTTGCATCTCGACCTGCTCGCGCTGCTGTCGCTGTCGGTCTCGCTGGCGTTCTTCAACCACGCCCACATCTACGCGTCGGTGCCGCTCGTGTACCCGCCGCTGCTGTACCTGCTCGCACGCATGCTCGCGATGCTGCGACGCGTGCGCAGCGGCGATGCTCCGCCGGGCCCGCTGAGGCTGCTCGTGCCGGTCCCGTGGCTCGCGCTCGGCGTCGTCTTCCTGCTCGGCTTTCGCATCGCCCTGAACGTCACCGACTCGAACGTCATCGACGTCGGCTACGCCGGTGTGATCGGCGCCCAGCGGATCGTCCGCGACGAGTCGCTCTACGGCTCGTTCCCGACCGACAACGAACACGGCGACACGTACGGACCGGTCAACTATGAGGCGTACGTCCCGTTCGAGCAGATCTTCGGCTGGAGCGGCACCTGGGACGACCTGCCGGCGGCGCATGCGGCGGCGATCTTCTTCGACGTGCTCGCCGTCGCGCTGCTGTTCCTGATCGGCCGGCGGATGCGCGGGCCGACACTGGGGATCGCACTCGCGTATGCGTGGGTCTCCTATCCGTTCACGCTGTTCGCGCTCGAGAGCAACGCGAACGACACGCTCGTCGCGCTGCTCGTGCTCGCGGCGCTGCTCGCGGCCAGCTATCGCTCGACGCTCGCGCCGGCTGCGCGCGGCGGGTTCACCGCGCTCGCCGGCCTCGCGAAGTTCGCGCCGCTCGCGCTCGCGCCGCTGCTCGCCACGCACGGGCTGCGCGAGCTGCCGCCGTCGCAGCGGCCGCGTGCGTTCGCGCTGTTCATCCTCGCCTTCGCCGCGGTCGCGGCGCTCGCGATGATCCCTGCGCTGACGCACGACTCGCTGCACACGATCTATCAGCGCACGTTCGTCTACCAGGCCAACCGCGGTTCGCCGTTCTCGATCTGGGGCCTGTACGGCCTGCACGGCGCCGAGCAGGTCGTCGAGGTGCTCGGCGTGGCGCTCGCGCTCGCGCTCGCGGTGCTTCCGCGCCGCCCCGACCTGGTCGGACTTGCGGCGGCATGCGCGGCGGTGATCATCGCGACGCAGCTCGGCGTCGAACACTGGTTCTACCTGTACATCCCGTGGTTCTTCCCGTTCGTGATGCTCGCGCTGCTCGGGCGCTTCAGCGATCCGGCGTCGGAGCCCCGGGACGCGCCATCAGCACCTGCTCGATCGACGCGGCCCGCAGCCGTGCTGAGCAGCTGATCAGCACGCCCATCAGCCACGGGTCCTCCTCCGATGTCTCGAAGCGGACGGGCATCTGCGTGAGCAGCGACTGGATCGCCTGCTCGCGCTTGACGCCGATCACGCCGCCGCGGGGACCGGTCATGCCGACGTCGGTGATGTACGCGGTCCCGCCGGGGAGCACGCGCGCATCGGCGGTCGGGACGTGCGTGTGCGTCCCGACGACCGCGCTCACACGGCCGTCGAGGTGCCATCCCATCGCGACCTTCTCCGACGTCGCCTCGGCGTGGACGTCGACGAGGATCTGATCGACGTCGCCGAGCTCCTTCAGCGCGACCTCGATCTCGGTGAACGCGGAGCGGCCGGCGCGCAGGTAGAGGTTGCCGCTGATGTTGACGACGCCCAGGCGCACGCCGTCGCGCTCGACCACGCAGGTGCCGTGCCCGGGCTGGCTGCGCAGGAAGTTGGCCGGGCGCAGGATCCGCGGCTGGGCGTCCAGGTACGGGTAGATCTCGCGGCGATGGTAGGTGTGGTTGCCGAGCGTGATCGCATCGACGCCGCTCGTCAGGAGCTCGTCGGCGATCTTGGGCGTGATGCCGAGCCCGCCCGCGGCGTTCTCGCCGTTGACGACGACGAACGTCGGCGCGTAGCGCTCGCGCAGCAGCGGCAGGCACTCGAGCAGCGTGCGGCGGCCGATGCCGCCGACGAGATCGCCGACGAACAGGATGCTCGCGGCACCCCGCACGGGTGCGGCTGACGCCTCGGGCTCAGCCATACTCTGGCGATGGTGGGAGGGAAGTGAGCGGCGTCTCCGAGCAAGCGCCCCAGGCGGCCCCGCCGAGCGCGGCAGAGCACGAGGTCGTCGACTCGGCCGAGACGGCCGCACGGCAGCCCGCGCGTGCGCTGATCCCTCGCTGGGTCCAGCTGGTGCTGTTGCCGCTCGCGCTGATCGCGCTGTGGGCCGTGGCGAAAGCCGCGGGGAAAGTGCTCGTGATCTTCATCGTTGCCGCGCTGATCGCGCTGATCCTCAACCCGGCCGTCGCGTTCGTCCAGCGCGGGCGCCTGCCGCGCGGCCTCGCTGTACTGGCCGTGTACCTCGCATTCTTCCTCGCCCTCACCGGCATCGGCGTGCTGGTCGCCAACCCTATCTCCAACCAGGTCGCGTCGTTCAGCCGCGACGTGCCGCACCTCGTCAGACACGCCAACAAGTCGCTCGCCGATGCGCAGCGCGGGCTCAACGACGACGGCGTGCACGTGCAGTTCATCAAACAGGGCGAGACGGCCCTGCAGACGCTTCAGGACAAACTCGTCAAAGGCTCGAGCTCGATCGTGTCCTCGGCCGGAGACCTGCTGACACAGGTCGCAAGCGCGGCCGTCGACCTCGTGCTGGTGTTCGTGCTGTCGGTCTACATGCTGCTCTACGGGCAGCGGATCGGGGTGCTGCTGAGGCGATATTTCCCCGACGGCGACGGCACCCCCGCGGATGACTATCCGACGCTCGTGCAGAGCGCGGTCGCGCGCTATGTCGGCGGGCAGCTGCTGTTCAGCGTGATCATGGGGACGACCGCCGGCCTCGCGCTGTATCTGTTCGGGGTGCTCGGGATCTTTCCGGCCGGGAGCAAGTACGCAGTCGTGTTCGGCGTCTTCTACGGGCTGATGGAGCTCGTGCCGTACATCGGCCCGATCGTCGGAGCGATCCCGCCCGTGCTGGTCGCGCTCGTCAACGACCCGATCTCGGCGCTGTGGGTCGCGCTGCTGTTCGTCGGGCTGCAGCAGCTCGAGGGCCACATCGTCGCGCCGCAGATCTTCGGGCACACGCTGCGCATCAACCCGCTGCTGGTGATCTTCGCGCTGCTGCTCGGCCTTCAGGTCTACGGGGTCGTCGGCGCGCTGATCGCGCTGCCGATCCTCTCGGTGCTGCGAGAGACGGCGGTCTACCTGAGAAGGCACGTCACCTTCGAATCATGGGATCAGCCGCCCCGCGGGCTGCTGTGAGCGCGGTCATCGGAGTCGCGGCGGTCGCCAAGAGCTACGGCGATCGGGTGGCGCTGCGCGACGTCGGCTTCGGCGCCGGCGCCGGCGAGATCGTCGCGGTGATCGGCCCGAACGGCGCCGGCAAGACGACGCTGCTGTCGATCATCGCGGGCGCGCTCGCGCCGGACTCCGGCAGCGTCAGCCACGCGGTGAGCGATGTCGGCTGGGCGCCGCAGCAGCCGGCGCTGTACTCGAAGCTCTCGGTGCTCGAGAACCTCGAGCTGTTCGCGCACCTGGAGCGCGTCGACGATCCGGCCGCGGCGGTCGCGCGGATGCTCGCGCAGACGGGCCTCGGCGATCGCGCGGAGGAGCCCGTGGCGCGCCTCTCGGGCGGCAACCGCCAGCGTGTCAACGTCGCGATCGCGCTGCTCGCCGCGCCGCCGGCACTCGCGCTCGATGAGCCCACCGCGTCCCTGGACCCGTCGCAGCGGGAGCGCCTGTGGGAGTTCATCGCCGGCCTCGCCGCGACGGGTACGACGGTCGTCTTCTCGACGCACAACGTCAGCGAGGCGCAGCGCTATGCGGCGCGCACGCTCGTCCTCGGCGACGGGCGCCTGCTGTTCGACGGCACCCCCGCGGCGCTGCTCGGCAATGGCGGCGAGCCGGCCGGCGGCGACCTCGAGCGCGCGCTCGTGAGATTCCTCGACGCGCGCGAGACGGGGACGCCGAGCGGATGAGGTGGCTGCTGCGCAAGGACCTGCTGATCCTGCGCCGCTCACGGCTGCTGGTCGCGCTGCTCGTCGTCTACCCGATCGCGATCGCCCTGCTGATCGGGTTTGCGATCTCGCGCAGCCCCGCGCGCCCGCGCGTCGCGATCGTGGATGAGACGCCGCCCGGGGAAACGGTCAAGGTCGGCAGCGAGCGCGTCAGCGTCGGTGCTTACGCCGAGCAGCTGTTCAACCAGGTCGACTCGGTGCCCGTCGCCTCGCGCGCGGAGGCGATCAGCAAGGTCAAGTCGGGCGACGTCCTCGCCGCCGTCGTGATCCCGCCGGATCTCACCGCGCGGCTGTCCTCGGACACCGAGCGGGGGGCGCTCGAAGTCCTCTACAACGGCAACGCGCTCGAGCAGTCGCTCGTGCAGTCGGAGCTCAACTCGGCGCTCGCGCAGGCCAATCTGGCCTTCTCCGAACAGATCCAACAGGCTGCGGCGAAGGCGATCCAGGCGCTGCTCGAAGGCGGCAACGTCGGCATCCTCGGCGCGCCCGAAGGACTCGTCGGTCTGCGCGAGATCCCAGGCAAGCTCCAGCGCGTCATCGCCTCAGAGCCGCCCGGGCACGTGCGCAGCGAACTGCAGCGGATCGATGAATTCGCCGAGTTCGCGGCGCAGAACCTGGCGCTGAGCAAGCAGGTCCTTTCGACGATCAGCCAGCCGATCGCCGTCGACAGCAGGCTCGTGCACGGCCGGCGCACGCCGCTGAACACGTTCGCGGTCGTCGTCGCGGTGAGCGTCTCGCTGATGTTCGTCTGTGTCCTGCTCGCCGCCGGCGGCCTCGCCCTGGAGCGCGAAGAGCACGCTCTGCCTCGCCTGCTCCGCGGGCTCGTCTCGCGCGAGACGCTGCTCGTCGAGAAGGGCCTGCTCGCGGCCGGCTGCGCGTTCGTGCTCGCGTTCGCGATGCTCGCCGGCGTCGGCGCGTTCGTCGCGCTCGACTGGTCGCGTGTCGGGCAGTGGCTGCTCGCGCTCGCATTCGGCGCGCTCGCATTCGGCGCGCTCGGCGTCGCGATCGGCGCGCTCGCGCGCGAGGTGCGTGCGGCGTCGCTGCTCGCGTTCCTGCTGTCGCTGCCGCTCGCGCTGCTCGCGCTCGTCCCGTCCGGCTCGGTCTCCAGCGGCTTCTACGCGGCGATTAGCGCCGTCTCGTTCGTGTTCCCCTTCAAGGCCTGCCTGCAGGCGCTCGACGCGGCCGTCAACGGCGCATCGCCGGCGATCGGCGTCCCGCTGCTGCACCTGGCGGGCCTGACGATCCTGTTCAGCGCGCTCGCGCGTGTCGGCCTGCGCCACGGCGAATGAGGCTCACCGCGCTGTCGACGCTCTAACCTGAGGAGGCGATGGCCTTTCCTCAGACGCGCATGCGCAGGCTGCGGGCGACGGCCGGACTGCGCGGGCTCGTGCGCGAGACCGACCTGCGTGCCGGCCAACTGGTACTGCCGCTGTTCGTTGCGGAGTCCCCGGCCTCGGCCGACGGGCGCGACCCGATCGAGGCGATGCCGGGCGTCGAGCGCCTGTCGCTCGCCGCCGCGGTCGCCGAGGCGCAGGAGGCCGCCGCCCTCGGCATCGCCGCCGTGATGCTGTTCGGTGTGCCCGCCGAGAAGGACGGGAACGGCTCGGGTGCGTGGGAGGAGGAGGGCATCGTGCAGCTGGCGACGAGCGCGATCAAGCAGGCGGCCCCCGAGCTGCTCGTCGTGACCGACGTATGCCTGTGCGAGTACACCGACCACGGCCATTGCGGTGTCCTGCGCGAGGACGGATCGGTTGACAACGACGCCTCGCTCGAGCTGCTCGCGCGCACCGCCGTCAGCCATGCGCGCGCCGGCGCCGACCTGCTCGCGCCGTCGGACATGATGGACGGGCGCGTCCGCGCGCTCCGCGAGGAGCTCGACGGCGAGGGCTTCGCGGAGACGCCGATCCTCGCGTATTCCGCGAAGTTCGCATCGGCCTTCTACGGCCCGTTTCGCGAAGCGGCCGGCTCGAGCCCCGCGTTCGGCGACAGGCGCGGCTACCAGATGGACCCGGCGAACGGCCGGGAGGCTGTGCGCGAGGCCCTGCTCGACGTGCAGGAGGGCGCGGACATGGTGATGGTCAAGCCCGCGCTCGCCTACGGTGACCTGATCCGCGCGGTCAAGCGCGCGACCCGCCTGCCGGTCGCGGCCTACAACGTCAGCGGCGAGTATGCGATGGTCAAGGCTGCGGCGGCCGCCGGCTACATCGATGAGCGGGCGGTCGTGCTCGAGATCCTCACCTCGCTGCGCCGAGCCGGCGCGGACACGATCGTCTCCTACCACGCAAAGGACGCAGCCAGATGGCTAGCAGTGAAGACCTGATCAGCGCTGAGCGCGACGCCGAGCGGGCGAGCGCGGCGACGCCCAAGCTGCGCAGCCGCAAGGACGGCGCGGCGATACCGCTCGACGACGTCGATCGCAGGCTGCTGAACCTGATGCAGGGCAGCTTCCCGATCGCGACGCGGCCCTACCGGCACGTGGCCGAGCTCGGCGGCATCGAGGAGGTCGAGCTGATGCGGCGCGTGCAGCGCCTGCTCGACAAGCGCATCATCCGCCAGGTCACGCCGATCTTCGACACGCGCGCGCTCGGCTACTCCTCGATGCTCGTCGCCGCGAAGGTCGATCCCGAGCACCCCCACAGGGCAGCGCAGATCATCAACGAGCACCCCGGCGTCTCGCACAACTATCTGCGCAACCACGAGTTCAACCTGTGGTTCACGATCGCCACCGAGCCGGACTCCGAGCTGGGCCTGGAGGGCACGCTCGACGTGCTTGCACGCGAGTCCGGCGCAGAGTCGGTGCGCCAGCTGCCGACCCTGAAGCTGTTCAAGATCCGCATGGATCTGGAAATGGAGGGCGACACCGACGCGCTCGCGAGCGCCGCCGAGATCAAGGAGCCGATCGAGCTGGAGGCGCAGCCCTACGACGACCTCGACATCGCGGTGATTCGCGCGCTGCAGGGTGACATGCCCGTCGTCGAGGAACCCTACGCAGCGGCCGCCGCGGCGCTCGGGCTGCCCCAGGAGCGGCTGCTCGACCAGCTCGCGGGGATGCAGGAGCGCGGCCTGCTGCGACGCGTCGCGGCGATCCTCTACCACCGGCGCGCGGGCTTCTCGGCGAACGGCATGGGTGTCTGGAAGGTCCCCGACGAGCAGATCTTCGAGATCGGCTGCCGGATGGCGGCGGTGCGCGGCATCTCCCACTGCTACCAGCGCCCGACGTATGCGGATTGGCCGTACTCGGTGTTCACGATGGCCCACGGCCGCTCCAAGGAGGAGTGCGACGCCGTGCTCGACGCGATCGCCGAGCAGACCGGCATCCACGAGCGCGCGACGCTGTACTCCTCGACGGAGTTCAAGAAGGTGCGGCTGCAGTACTTCACCGACGACTTCACCGACTGGGAGCGCCGGCACGCGTGATGCCGACGCTCCCGTCGTGAAGTTCTTCGGCCGGCGCCTATCTCATCTGCACCTCGAACGCCCCGCCCTTGAGAGTCGCGCTCGCACGAATGCCCGCGGGAATGCTCACCCCCGGCGGAGTGTCGGTGGCGGTCAGGAAGGTTTCTTCGATCGCCCCGTTGAAGCCCGTGATGTCCTGTTCGCCTGCAGGGCTCGTCGCGAACGTGTACGTCGCTTCCTTGGAGACCGTTTCCAGCGGCGTGTATTCCCCGATCACGCCACCGGTGAGTGTTGTCGCGAGCCCTTCGCATGAGATTTCCGCCAGCGTTTCACCGCCCGCCGGGTTCAGGCGCACGCCGGCTTTGGTCTCGCCCGCATCGACGTAGCCGAGGGTCCCCACCAGCGGCAACGTCCGGATGACCCCCTTTTTGGCGGTCGCAGAATTGCAGTTGCGGCCGCCGCCCTTGCAGCCGCTGAGTTCGGCCGTCATCTCCGTCGTTTTCGGCCCGGTGACCGCGCCCGTGCTCTTCGAGGCCGTGCATGTGATCCCGCCGATCGGCAGGCCGCCGCCCCCGACGACGCCATTTTCGCCGGGGATGTATTCGGTGAGCACGAGGCTGCCGCCCTTACCCTTGAACGCGAGCTTCTTCGCGTGTGTCCAGTCCTGCAGTTCGAACTTGCCGGCGCCGGCACCGACGTTGGTCTGACAGAGCTTTTCCGAGAACTGCCCGCCCCGGGCCGGCGTGCAGACCTTGTATTCGGGCAGTTCCGCCGAAGCGCCCGTCGCCGTGATCGCCGCCATAGTCAGCAGCGCCGCGAAGCAGATCCAGCACAGTCTCAGGCGTCGCATGTCCCGCTCCTCTCGTTCGGACAATCGCCGAGATTCCGACCAGCGAGACGTTACCGTCTTTGCGCGTGCCGGCGAGCCGTGCGGTCCCGGCCGCAGAGATCGCAGCCGCAAATTGCGGGCTTTTCAGCGCGCAGGCGCGCAGCATCCCGCCCGCTATTCGACGAGGTCGTACAGCGGGCCTTCGCCCGCGTCCACGGGGAGTTCCCAACCGGAGATTTCCATCGGCTTGTTGCATTCCTTGGGCTGGCCCGGCTTGTGTTTCAAATTGCCCGACAGCGACACCGCGAGCGGGCCGCCGAGCGTCTCGTGGCCGCTCAGCTTGCTGCCCGCGTAGGTGCACAGGAAGTGCCTTTCGATGAACGCTTCGACGTACACTTCGAAGCCGAGTTCGGTGGTGTACGCCGATGTCAGCGTCGCCTTGCCGTTGGCGCCGAGGCTGAGCGTCCACGGCAGCCCGGTCGGGACGGCGGTGATCGCGTATCTGCGCTGTTCGTTGTCGCAGCGTCCGCCACGGTCGGATTCGAGCAGCAGCGTGTCGGTCTTCTGCGCGTTGGCGGTCAGCGTCCCCTCATACACGTCGCCGAGGCTGTAGGTGCACGACCCTTCGCGTTCGATCGCGTGGTAGTGCGCGGCGCTCGGACGCAGTTCAAGCGCTTCTCCGTCCGGCGCCCGCAGGCCGCCTTCCGGGAAGTAGAGGGACAGCAGTTTCGGCGACGCCGACGCCGACGCCGCCCCGACCGCTGCGACTGCCAGCACGGCAGCGAGTATGAAGCCCAGGATCTCGATGCGTCGCACGTCGCCCCCTCTGGATCGGGTACCCGTTATTGCGCACGCAGACGATACCTACAGTTCCTGTTGCGCGCACGGCCGGCCGCGCCGGCTGCGGATCTGCCAAGCTGCTGTACCGCCCGTGACGGCCCCGCCCACAGACACGCGCTCGGCCGAGCTCTACAGGCGTGCGCTCGAGCTGATTCCCGGCGGCGTCAACTCACCGGTGCGAGCGATGCGAGCGATCGGCCGCGACCCGCTGTTCATCGCGCGCGGCGATGGTGCTGAACTGATCGATGTCGACGGCAACCGCCTGATCGACTACGTCTGCTCGTGGGGGCCGCTGATCCATGGGCACGCACATCCGCGGGTGCTCGCCGCGATCGCCGCGGCCGCCGCCGCCGGGACCAGCTTCGGCGCGCCGACGGCCGCCGAGGTCGAGCTCGCGGCCGTGGTCGCCGGCCGCTTCGCGAGCGTCGAGATGCTGCGCATGACCTCATCGGGCACGGAGGCGACGATGACGGCCGTCCGGCTCGCACGCGCGGCGACCGGCCGCGAGCCCGTGCTGAAGTTCGCGGGCGCCTATCACGGCCATCTCGACGGCCTGCTCGTGCAGGCCGGCTCGGGCCTCGCGACGCAGGCGCTGCCGAGCAGCCCGGGCGTGCCGGCGAGCGCGGCGGCGGCGACGATCGTGGTGCCCTGGAACGATCCCGAGGCGCTCGCCGCGGCGACCGCGGGCACGGCGCCGGCCGCGATCATCGCCGAGCCGCTGCCGGCGAACATGGGCCTCGTGCCGCCGCGCGAGGGGTTCCTCGAGCTGCTGCGCGAGCGCGCCGATGCGACCGGCGCGCTGCTCGTGCTCGATGAGGTGATCAGCGGCTTTCGCGTCGCCCGCGGGGGCGCCCAGGAGCTGAGCGGGGTGAGCGCCGATCTGACGATCATCGGCAAGGTGATCGGCGGCGGCCTGCCCGCCGCGGCGCTCGGCGGCAGCGCCGAGCTGATGCGCATGCTCGCGCCCGTCGGCGACGTCTACCAGGCGGGCACGCTGTCGGGCAACCCGCTTGCGGTCGCCGCCGGAATCGCGACGCTCGAGCTGCTCGATGACGACGCCTACGTGCGCCTCGCGAGCATCACCGAGCGCCTCGCGGACGGCTTGCGCGCGGCCGCCGCCGATGCTGCCCGCCCCGTCCAGGTGGTGAGCGTCCCGGGCCTGCTGACGGTGTTCTTCAGCGAGCATCCCGTGCGGTCCTTCGAGGACGCGAAGGCGTGCGACCTCAACGCGTTCGCAGCCTGGTGCCGCGAGCTGATCGCCCGCGGCGTCTACCCGCCGCCGTCGCAGTTCGAGGCGTGGTTCCCGTCGCTGGCCCACAGCGACGCGCAGATCGAGCGCACGCTGCAGGCGGCGGCCGGCGCGTTCTCGGCGCTGCCGCAGGACGGCGCGCAGCGATGAGCGCCGCCGGACTCGAACGGCTGCGCGCGCTGCTCGCCGACGGCGGCGGGCTGATCGCGACGCTGCTGTGCCCGGCGGGCGCCGCGGCGGGCAACGGGCGCGCCGCAAGCCCCGCCGCACTCGCCGCGTCCGGCCCGCGCGCGGCCGGCCGCAGCGAGGACTACGAGCTGCTCGTCGAGGCGATCTACGAGGGCTACCTGTTGCACTACGGCGAGCCGCGCGTCGTGCGCGTGGCGGACGCCGACCTGCGTCTGCTCGCGGGCGACCGCCTTTACGCGATCGGGCTCGCGCGCCTGGTCGAGCTCGGCGACACTGCCGCCGTCGCCGAGCTCGCCGACACGATCACGCTGAGCGCGCTCGCGCACGGCAAGGGCGAGCAGGAACTCGCCGACGCCGTCTGGGCGGCCGGAGCGCGCGCCGTCGGCTGGGGCTCGAGCGAGCCCCACAGGCGTGCGAAGGATCTCGTGTTCGCGGGGCGCGCCGACGCGATCGAGGCGATGCGCACAAGCGCCGAGGGCACTGCGGCGCCGCACTGAATCGCGCCTCGATATTGTTAGCGCCCGGTGTCCGACAAGCACGCAAAACAAAAGTCCAAGTACACCCTGGACCGCCACATCCCAGGGGCCTTCGAGGGCGAGACGATCACGCGGCGTCGGTTCATGACCGTCAGCAGCCAGGCGACCGGCGGGATCGCGGCGGCGGCGTTCCTGCTGCCCGCGCTCGGCTTTGCGGTCGGCCCGATCTTCAAAAGCAACCCGGCGCGCTGGGAAGTCGTGGGCACGCGTGACCAGTTCAGCGACAACAACTACGTGCCGGTGGTGCTGACGCTCGAACCGAAGATCGGCGAGGCGGGCAAGACGACGGCCTACATCCGCCAGTTCAACCCGAAAATCGACACGGACAAGTACGACCAGGGCACGCCGTACATCGCGATCTCCAGCCGCTGCGCGCACGTCGGCTGCCCGGTCCGCTGGGTGGATGCCTCCGAGCGCTTCATCTGCCCGTGCCACGGCGGCGTGTATGACCTGCTCGGCCGGCGCGTCGGCGGCCCGCCGGTGCGCCCGCTCGACCGCTTCTACACGCGCGTCAACGGCGAAAAGGTCGAAGTCGGCCCGCGCTTCAGCGTCAACAGCGAACTGCGCCGCTTCTCCCCGCGCCTGCCCGGCGAGCCCCTCGACGGCATCGGGCAGTACCTCTACCCGTCCGTGCCGGGCGCGCAGAAACTCTAGGCAGCAGCCAGCGTCAGACCTAACTCGTGCCCAAGCTACCGAAGCTACCCGCCCCTCCGCTCCCCGGCCCGCTGAAGGAACCCCCCGCGCGCCCCGGCTCCGCGAACGGCGCGTCCGGCCCCGCCGAGGACGCCAAGCAGGCCGGCATCACGGTCGTCGACTGGATCGACGAGCGCACGTCGCTGAGCGGCGCAGCGCGCTGGATGATGTTCCGCAAGGTGCCGAAGGGCACCAACTGGTTCTACACGCTCGGCTCGGCGACGATGTTCGCGTTCCTCAGCCAGGCCGTCACAGGCGTGTTCCTGGCGATGTACTACCGGCCCGATCCGGCCGGCGGCGCCTACGAATCGATTCGCTACGTCACCAACGACGTGTTCCTCGGGCAGTTCGTGCGCGGCATGCACAAGTGGGGCTCGAGCGTGATGGTGATCCTGATCTTCGTGCACATGGCGCGCACGTTCTTCTTCGGCGCCTACAAGTATCCGCGCGAGCTCAACTGGGTGATCGGCGTGACGCTGCTGATCCTGACGATGGCGATGTCGTTCACCGGCTACCTGCTGCCGTTCGACCAGCGCGCCTACTGGGCGACGATCGTCGGCGTCAACATCAACGGCACCGGCCCGCTGATCGGCCCGTACCTGAGCAACTTCCTGCTCGGCGGCTCGGAATTCAACGCCACGACGCTGTCGCGGTTCTATGCGATCCACATGCTGCTGATACCGGGCCTGATCGCCGCGCTGATCGGCGCACACCTGTACCTCGTCGCCAAGCTGGGCACCACGGCGCCGCCCTGGAGCAAGGCCGAGACCCGGCCCGAGCTGCGCGAGTCGGAGGCCTAGACGCGTGAATCAGCACGAGAAGGAGGAGTACCTCCGCGAGTACGCGATCCTGAAGTCGAAAGGCAAGCCGTTCTTCCCGTATGCGGTCGCCAAGGACTCGGCGATGGCGTGCGTGGTGATGGCGGTGATCATCGCAATGTCGCTGATCCTCGGTGCCGAGCTCGGGTCGAAGGCGAACCCGACGACGACGACCTACGTGCCGCGCCCGGAGTGGTACTTCTTCTTCCTGTTCGAGCTTCTGCGCATCATCCGCGCCCCGGCGCTTGTGCCGCTGGCGACGATCGGCGTGCCGACGCTCGCGATGATCTTCCTGTTCCTGCTGCCGTTCTACGACCGCGGCCCCGAGCGGCGTCCGGAGCGCCGTCCGATCGCGACCACCGTGGGCATCCTCGTGATCGTCGCGATGGCCTACCTCACCTATTCCGGGGCGAACGCGGGCTCGCCGACGGCGATCGAATTCGCGACGCCGGCGGCGGTCGTCGAAGCGGGCGGCACCACTCGTGCCCAGTACGAAGCGGGGAAGCTCGTCGTCGCGCAGTCCGGCTGTGAGGCGTGCCACAAGATCGGCGACAACGGCAACGCCGGGCCGGGGCCGGACCTGACGCACATCGCCTCGCGGATCCCGCGCCAGGCGATCGCGCGCACGCTCGTCAACCCGACGGCGCCGATGCCGTCGTTCAAGAACCTGCCGCCCGCGAAGTTCCAAGCGATCGTCAACTTCCTCTCCCAGCTCAAGTAGCCGGGCGATGCCAGCTCGCGAGGGAGCCGGCGCCGGAAAGCTGGAGGCGGCGCAGGTCCGTGCGATGTTCGACCGCATCGCCGCCGTGTATGACCCGCTGAACACCGCGATGACCGCCGGCCTGCATCACCGCTGGCGTGAGCGTGCCGTCGATCAGGCGCGGGTCGGCCCGGGCAGCCGTGTCCTCGACGTCGCGACCGGCACCGGCGATCTGGCGATCGAGCTGGCACGCCGCGTCACCCCGGGCGGCGAGGTCCTCGCCAGCGACTTCGCCGAGGCGATGCTCGAGCGCGCGCGCGGCAAGGCCGCCGCCGGCGATCCGCGCATCGTGCAGCCGCGCTTCGAGTGGGCCGACGCGCTCGAGCTGCCCTACGACGACGACCGCTTCGACGCGGCGACGGTCGGCTTCGGCGTGCGCAACTTCGCCGACCTCGGTCGCGGGCTTGCGGAGATGGTGCGCGTCGTGCGCCCCGGCGGGCGGGTCGTCGTGCTCGAGATCACGACGCCGACGAGGCCGCCGCTGTCGTTCTTCTACCGCCTGTGGTTTGACCGCATCGTGCCGGTGATCGGGCTGCTGGCGGGCGCGCTCGCGCGGCTGGCGCGCGACTCGGCGGGCGCGGCGAGCATCGCCGACGCCTACAGCTACCTGCCGGACTCGGTCAGGCGCTTCCCCGCGCCCGCGGTGCTCGCGGCGGAGATGCAGCACGCGGGCCTGACCGACATCACGTACACGATCACGGCCGGGGGAATCGTCGCGATTCACGCGGGCACGGTCGCGGCGGTGGCGATTTGAGCGGCGCGCTCGACAGCACGGCGATGAGCGAGGCGACCGACGGCGTCGACGGGCTCGACGCGATCATGCGCCGCGGCGGCGCTGCGCTGCGCGCGCGCATGGCGCGCACCGAGCGGCACCTCGAGCGGGTCACCGCGCGCGCGGGTGAGCCGCTGGCTGCGCACGCCAACGCGACGGTCCTCGCCGGCGGCAAGCGCCTGCGCCCGCTGCTCGTGGTGCTCGCGGCCGAGTCTGCGGGCGGGCCGCCGGACACCGCCGACGGCGAGGAGCGGCTGCTGCGCGCGGCGGTCGCGGTCGAGCTCGTGCACTCCGCGACGCTCGTCCACGACGACCTGATCGACGGCGCGCAACTGCGCCGCGGCCACCCGACCGTCGCGGCGGTTGCCGGGCGCGAGGTTGCCGTCGCGACCGGAGATCTGCTCTTCTCGCGGGCCTTCGCCGAGCTCGCGCGCAACGAGGACGCGGCGCAGCTGCTCGCGCTCTCGCGTGCGAGCTCAGCGCTCGCCGAAGGTGAGCTGCTGCAGCGCGAGGACGCCTACGCGACGCATGTCGCGGTCGAGCGCTACCTCAGGCGCTGCGAGCTGAAGACTGCCGCGCTGTTCGAGGCCGCGTGCAGGCTCGGCGCGCTGACGTCGGTCGACGGTTCGAGCGAGCTCGCCGAGGCGCTCGGCGCGTTCGCGCGGCGCATCGGCCTGGCCTTCCAGATGCTCGACGACGTGCTCGACGTCTCCGGGCCGGTCGAGCGCACCGGCAAGTCGCGCGGCACCGATCTGCTCGACGGCACCGTCACGCTGCCGTTCATCCTCGCGCGCGAACGCGAGAGCGAGCTCGCGAGCTTCGACCTCGAATCGCTGCGCGGCCCGCGCGAGGCCGAGGCGCTGTGCGCGCGCATCGCCGCGACCGGCGCGCTCGACGAGGCGCGTGAGCGGGCGCTCGCGGTCGTCGCCGAGGCGAAGGCGGCGTTGCCGGCGATCCTCCCGGATGGGCGCTCGCTGCTGCTGGAGCTGGTTGCCGACGCGGTCGTCGAGCGCTACCGCTGAGGCGCGCTAGAAGTCGCTCGGAACGATCAGGTCGGCGTCGAGGGCGCGGACGAAGAACTCCACTTCCTCGGACATGTTCGCGTGCGTCATCCGGCGCAGATCGCCGAGCAGCGCGCTCGAGCCACGGTCGAGCTCGTCGTCGAGATGTTCGACCGCGGCCTGGTCGAAGACGCCCTCGCGGCGCGACTCGCACTCCGGGCAGCGCAGCACGATCCGCCAGTGACGGGGCCCTTCCTCGGACCAGTCGAGCGGGTACACGAGCTCGCCCGCGCAGTGGAAGCAGACGTGCAGCTGGTCGGGCGCGCTGACGCCGTCGGCTGCGCGCCGGTGCTCGCCGTAGACGACGTCTAGCTGCTCGCCGGCAGGCAACTGCGCGCGGCGCTTGGTGTCGGGATCTTTGTCGGGGTTCATGCTCGTCTCACTCCCCATCGACGCGTGTGCCACCGTGCTTTAGCTCGCGGATTGCGCTGGCGCGGTGGTAGGTTGCTCCGGCCCATGGCCCGAGGCATCCGCCCGATCCATCACGAGCAGCGACTCAGCCTCGTGGACCATCTCGACGAGCTGCGCTCGCGCCTGATCATCAGCGGCATCGTGCTCGGTGTCGTGTTCGCCGTCTGCCTGTGGCAGAACCATGCGCTGCTGAACATCCTCAACGAGCCGCTGCAGAAGCAGACCCGCTCGCAGGTCGCCAAGGGCGAGGGCACAACCGGCCAGGCGGTGCTCTCCCAGCAGGCGGTGCTGAAGATCGCGGCCGAGACGAGCGCGGCGTTGAAGATCCTCGCCCGGGCCGACAGCGGCGTCGCCGCGGGCGCTCGCGCGCAGCTCCTGCCGCTGGCCGCGGCGCTCGAGCGGTCGGTCGCGAAGATCCCCCGCAACCCCCAGGGCGACAAGCTCGCGGTGTTCGGCGTCGGCGAGTCGTTCACGACGACGATCACCGTCGCGCTGTACTTCGCGCTGATCATCTCGCTGCCGTTCATCCTCTACGAGCTCTACGGCTTCATCCTGCCGGCGCTCACCCCGCACGAGCGCCGGGCCGCGGCGCCGATGCTGATCGCCGTGCCGTTCCTGTTCGCGGCGGGCGTGCTGTTCGGCTACTTCGTGGTGCTCCCGTCGGCGGTGCGCTTCCTCGTGAACTTCAACGCCGGCGAGTTCAACGTGATCGTGCAGGCCAGTCAGTTCTACAAGTTCGCCGCGACGACGCTGTTGGCGATGGGCGTCGTCTTCCAGGTGCCGATCGTGATCCTCGGCGCGACGCGGGTCGGGCTCGTCACCCCGCGCCAGCTGCGCAAGAGCCGCCGCTACGCGCTGCTTGCGTGTGCGGTGATCGCGGCATTCCTGCCGGGGGATGCGGTCACGCTGCTGCTCGAGACGGTACCGCTGTACCTGCTCTATGAGGCGAGTATCCTGTTGGCAACGTTCGTCACGCCAGCGGATGGCGCGAGGGACGACGAGGGGAGCATGAGAGCCGACGACGCCGAGCCTCCTGCGGAGAGCCAGGCGTCACCACCAGCGAGCCCAGAGGGACCGACCGTGCAGCAGATCATCGACCACGTAGACGAGAGCCTCAGCGACTGATGCTGTTCGATCTGAGAGGGCGCCACCGGCGGCGTCTGGTCAAGGTGATCTACATCGGCCTCGCGCTGCTGATCGGCGTCGGCCTGGTCGGCTTCGGTGTCGGCGGCGGCCTCGGCGGCGGCGGGCTGTTCACGGCGGCGACCAATAACGAAGGCTCCAGCGGCGCCAGTTACGCGGCCGCGATCAAGCGCCTGAGGAAGCTCACGGCGCAGCAGCCGCGGAACCCCGTCGCCTGGGAAGAGCTCACCAAAGAACTGCTGCACGAAGCCGGCAACGAATCGTATGTGACGAGTTCGGGCCTGACGAGCAAGGGCAAAGAACTCTTCAACGAGACGGCCCAGGCATGGAGCAGCTATCTGGCTCTGAACCCGCCGAAACCAAACGCCCAGCTCGCCCAGCAGATGGCGACCGTGTTCGAAGAAGGCGGCCTCAACGAGCCCGCACAGGAGGTTCAGGTGCTGCAGATCGTCGTCGGGGCGCGCCCGACGAGCGCGGCGCTCTACGGCCAGCTCGCCCAGTACGCCTACAAAGCCCACAACGAAAGCGTCGGCGACCTCGCCGCGGCCAAGGCGGTCGCCCTCGCTCCGGCCGCCGAACGGGCGCGCGTGAAGTCCGAGCTCGCGGTCGTCAAGGCGGACCCGACCGACGAAAAGATCTACACGACGACCACGAACGGCAAAACGTACGCGGGCAAATTGAACTCCAAAGGCGAACTCAAGGCGACCGAAGTGAAAACACCGCCGGCCGGCACGACGTCGACCTCGGCGAGCAAATAGCCGCGAGCGTGCGGTGGCCGACCGATCGCAGGGCAGCGGCGCCGGTGCCCCCCGCGAGCCGGCCGCGGAGCAGGGCGCACGCTACAGCGGCCGCCTGCTGATCGGCTGCGCCGACCGGCCCGGGATCGTAGCCGCCGTGTCGGGCTTCCTGTTCGAGCGCGGCGCGAACATCGTCTCCTCGCACCAGTACTCCTCAGATCCGAGCGGCGGCCGCTTCTTCCTGCGCACCGAGTTCTTCCTCGCCGAGGACGACTCCGCGCGGCGTGGCTCCTTTCGCGCGAGCTTCGACACGGCCGTCGCACGGCGCTTCGAGATGGACTGGGAGGTCCGCTCGTGGGGGCAGCGCCGGCGGATCGCGATCCTCGTCTCCCGCCACGACCACTGCCTGCTCGACCTGCTGTGGCGGGCGCGTCGCGGCGAGCTCGACGCGGAGATCGTCGCGGTGATCTCCAACCATCGCGATCTCGAGCGCGAGACGATCGCGGCCGGCGTTCCCTTTCATCACGTCCCCGTCGCCAAGGACGGCAAGGGGCAGGCTGAGGCGCAGATGCTGGGCCTGCTCGGCGGCGGCGCCGACCTGCTGGTGCTGGCGCGCTACATGCAGGTGCTGAGCGGCGATTTCCTCGGTCGCGTGGGGATGCCGGCGATCAACATCCACCATTCGTTCCTCCCCGCCTTCCCGGGCGCCGACCCCTACGGCCGCGCGCGCGAGCGCGGCGTCAAGCTGATCGGCGCGACCGCCCACTACGTGACCGAGCAGCTCGACGACGGGCCGATCATCGATCAGGACGTCGTCCGCGTGGACCACCGCCAGAGCGCGCGCGACCTCGAGCGGGTGGGCCGCGACGTCGAGCGGATGGTGCTGGCGCGCGCCGTCGCGCTGCACCTCGACGATCGCGTCATCATCGACGGCCGGCGCACCGTCGTCTTCTGAGCGGCCGTGCCAGCCCCCCTCGGGTAGAATCAGCGCTCGAGCCGGCGATCAGCGTCGGTGCGCTCGCGGGCCGTTAGCTCAACCGGCAGAGCAGGGGCCTCTTAAGCCCAAGGTTCCGGGTTCGATTCCCGGACGGCCCATCCTCGGAAATGCCTCTGAAGCCGACGGCACGGCCCGGTGCTCAGGGCGGCGCGGCCCGGTGCTCAGGGCGGCGCGGCGGCAGGTTCGTCGCGCCCCGCCAGCGCCGTGCCGGCGACCAGCGGCCGCACGATCGGCGGCGCCCTGCGCAGGCGGTCGTGCTCGAGCTCCGTGATCGAGAAGCCGGCACGCTCGATGCTCTCGAGTGTCGGGCGGTTGCAGTGGCAGCCGTAGCCGATGCGCACCCAGGCGGGATGGAGGCGGTCCTGCCAGCGGGCGAGCCCCGGCTCGTCCGAGCGGACGTGCTCGAGAAACACGAGCCGGCCGTCCGGCCTGAGCACCCGCCGGATCTCCGCGAGCGCGCGCGCGGGATCATCGACGGTGCACAGCACGAGCGTCGAGACGACGAAGTCGAAGCTGTCCGGCTCGAACGGAAGCGCCTCGGCGGCGGCGCGCGTGACGCGCGCCGGCAGCGGGGAGCCGGCGAGCTTGCGTTCGAGCCTGCGCGCCATCGGCTCCTCGGGCTCTGTGAGGACGAGCTCCTCGACGCCCGCTCGATAGAACGAGAGGTTGGCCCCCGTCCCGCCCCCGACCTCCAGGACGGTGCCGCTCACGCGATCGACGAGCGCCTGGCGATGGCCGCGGAGAACCGACTTCTCCGCCCCGGCCATGACCCTGTCATAGCCCGCGGCAAACGCGCGACCCCACACGCTCATGGGCTCAGACTACACCTGCCTGCGAGGCGGCGTGGACTGTGCACGAGCGGCCGCCGCGACCCTTGCCCGGCGCCCGACCCGCGCTCAGCGAACGGCGCCGGCCGTGCGCCCGCGGCGCGAACGGGCGCTCCCCGGCTGCGGGCGCGGCCCGGCAAGCTGCGGGCGACCGGCGCGTTCGCGCTTTGACCCGTACATCGCCGCGTCGGCGTGGGCGACGAGCTCATCGGCGTCGCCGCCGGAGCCGTCGCACCAGGCGACACCGATGCTGATCCTGTGTGAAATCGTGGCGTTCGCCAGCGGCACATCCTCGCTGAGCTCCTGTGTCAGGCGCGCGGCCAGCCGCATCGCCTGCTCGGCGCCGCCGACGTCGGGGCACAGCACGAGGAACTCGTCCCCGCCGATGCGCCCGACGAGATCCTCGCCGCGAACGCACGCGCGCAGCCGCGTCGCGAGCACGCGCAGCATCTCATCGCCGGCACCGTGGCCGTAGCGGTCGTTGATCGCCTTGAACCGGTCGAGATCGACAAACATCACCGCGCGCTCCGCGCCGGGCTCACCGCGGGCGAGCTCCGCCTCGAGCGCGAGCATGATCGACGCGCGGTTGTAGCAGCCGGTGAGTTCGTCGAACGTCGCCCGCTTCTTCAGCTCATCGCGCATCTGTGCGCTGTCGGTGATGTCTGCGACGCACGCGATTGCGCCGCTGATCGTCCCGTCCTCGAGGCTGAGCGGGCGCAGGCTGATCGAACAGAGCCGCTGCTCCCCGTCGTCGGGGAGGCGGAGCTGCACCTCGATGTCCGCCGGCATGCCGTCGCCGAGCACAAGCTCGAAGGCGCGCTCGAGCTCCGGACCGTCGGCCGCGAGCACGCTCTGCAGCTGCTCGCCGACGGTCGCGCTGCGGGCCACGCCGAGGATCGCGTGCAGCCGGTCGTTGGTGTAGACGAGATTGCGCCCGGCGTCGATTTGGAACAGGCCCATCGGGATCGCCTCGGCGAGCCGGTCGAGCAGCTGCTCGCGGGCACGAAGCTCCTCCTGCGCAGCCATCTCCTCGGAGATGTCGACGATCTCGCTCACGACGCACCCGTGCTGGGGATCGTCGAGCAAGTTGTGGTTGGTGACCTCGAACCACACCCACGAGCCGTCGCGGCGACGGTGGCGCAGGCGCACGCGCCGGCCCGGTCCGCGCGTGGCGAGCATCTCCATCCAGTTGTCGATCGCAAGCGCTTTGTCGTCGGGGTGGATGAAGTCGACGGTGCGATGCCCGATCAGCTCCTCGGTGCTCCAGCCGAGCAGCTCGGTGATCGCCTCGTCGGCCTTGACGATCACGCTGCGCGCGTCCTTGCCGAGGCTCGCGAAACGCGGCGCGACCTTGGGGATCGGCGGGCGCTCCGCGGCGAGCTCAGAGGCGGGCGAGGGCACGAACACGCTGACCGTGAGGATCACACCGTGGCGCTCGCGCAAATCGAGCGCGTAGAGCGTGCTCGTCAGCTCCGGGTAGGCGGCCGGGTGGATGCGGTAGCGCGCCGCTCCGACCGCGAGGGTCCGCTCCCAGCCGGTCAGCACCTCCTCGTCGTGCACGATCAGGTCGAGGCCGGAGCGAGCCTCGAGCACGGGGTTGCGCCGCAGCCGGATCGACGCCGGCAGGGCGACCATCACAGCGTCGTCTCTGAGCGCTGTGACCGGCGCGTCGGGGAAGTGCTCGAGCAGCGATTCGAGCGCTCGCTCGAGCGTGTCGGCGTCGAGATGCTCGTCGTGGTCGAGGTCGAAGACCTCGTCGGCATGCGCTGCGCTGAGCACCGCGCCGGGGATGCGCGGGCGGTCCTCCGCGCGCGCGATCGGTCGCTCCTCGGGTGTCATGTGGTCGGGCATGGGGCTGAGGCTTGCGCGCAGGTGGCGCGACGGGTATCCCCGTGATCGGCCCGGTCGGCGCCGAACTGTGCGCCAGAGCACCGTTCGTGGACCTTTAAGCCGCGGCGTCGAGCCGCACCGTGCAGGCCGCTAGGAGGGGCCGACGGGCGCGACGAGCGTCTCGCGGCCGGCGTCCGTCCAGACGACCTGCTCGCGGCCGGGACCGACGCCCACGAGCGTCACCGGAGCGCCGATGTGCTCGGCGATGAAGTCGAGGTACTCGCGGGCGCCGTCGGGAAGGTCTGAGATCGTGCGGCACTCGCTGATGTCCTCCTTCCAGCCGGCGAGCTCGGTCAGCTCGGCGGTCGTGTGGTGCAGCACCGTCTGGTGGTACGGGAAGTCCTCGAAGACGGCGCCGTCGGCGCCGCGGTAGCTCGTGCCGACGAGCACGCGATCGAGGCCCGAGAGGACATCGAGCTTGGTGACGACGAGCGCGGTCATCGTGTTCAAACGTGCCGCGTAGCGGAGCGCGACGAGGTCGAGCCAACCGGTCCGCCGCGCGCGCCCGGTGGTCGTGCCGAACTCGCCGCCGCGCTGGCGCAGCTGCTCGCCCATCTCTTCGTGCAGCTCGCTCGGGAACGGCCCCGCGCCGACACGCGTGGTGTACGCCTTGGAGATGCCCCAGATCTCCTCGATCGCTTTCGGCCCGATGCCGGTGCCGACACAGGCCGCGCCGGCGAGCGGGTTGGAGGAGGTGACAAATGGATAGGTGCCGTGGTCGATGTCGAGCATCGCGCCCTGCGCGCCCTCGAGGATCACCTTCTTGCCGTCGTCGAGCATCTGCCACATCAGCTTCGAGGTGTCGGCGATGTGCTGCTCGAGGCGGTGGCCGAAGGTCAGGAATTCCTCGGTCATCGTGTGCAGATCGAGCGCCGGGTCCTTCTCGTATGGTCGCAGCGACAGGCGCTTGGGCTCCATCGCCGCGACGATCTTCTTCTTGAGGATCTTCTCGTCGAGCATGTCCTGGACGCGAATGCCCAGGCGCGCGGCCTTGTCCGCGTAGCACGGGCCGATGCCTCTGCGCGTCGTGCCGATCTGCAGGCTGCCGAGCTTCGCCTCGCCGGCCGAGTCGAGCAGCATGTGGTACGGCATGATCAGGTGCGCGTTGGCGGAGATGCGCAGGCCGCTGACGTCGACCCCGCGCGCACGCAGCGCGTCGAGCTCGTCGATCAGGATCTTCGGATCGATCACGACGCCGTTGCCGATCACACAGAGCTTGCCCGGGTAGAGGATGCCGGAGGGGATCAGGTGCAGCTTCCACACCTCATCGCCGCGGATGATCGTGTGTCCCGCGTTGTTGCCGCCCTGGAAGCGCACGACCGCATCGCCGTTTTCGGCGAGCAGATCGGTGATCTTGCCCTTTCCCTCATCGCCCCACTGGGCGCCGACTATCACTATGCCTGGCATGTCCGTGAAGTTTACGGAGGGCTCAGCCCGGCCTCAGCCGGGCTGCTCGGTCGTGTCTGTGCGTTGGACGCGGAACTCGCGGCGCTTGTCCTCGCCGTAGAGCGGGATCAGGTCGCCGCAGATCTCCACGAGGCGCGAGACCGTGCGCGGCCCCAGCCGCTCGGAGAGCTGATCGGGCATCACGTTCGTGGTCGCGATGATCGGCCGCTCGGCCTCGTAACGGGAGTTGACGATCGAGTACAGCTGCTCGAGCACCCAGTCGGTGCGGTTCTCCGCGCCGAGGTCGTCGATGTGCAGCAGATCGACGGCGGTCAGCCGGTCCATGAAGTCGAGCATGCCCGCGTCGGAGTCCATCGATTCGCGCAGCAGGTTGAGCAGGCGCGGCAGCGAGTAGATCGCGACCGAGCGCCCGGCGTCGAGTGCGGCCTTGGATACGAGCATCGCGAGCGTCGTCTTGCCGGTGCCGACGTCGCCCTGGATCCAAAGGCCGCGGCCGGCGTCGATGTTCTGCTCGATCGACTGCACGTACAGCCTCACCGAGCGGACCTGATCGGGGGCGATCCGCGCGATGTCGCTGATCGGCGGGCGCTCGAAGGAGACGCCGCGATAGCGCGTGGGGATCCGCCCCGCGAGGCGAGCGGGTGCGCGCGCCGGCGATCCGCGCCGCGCGGCAGCCGCAGTCGGACGCGGTGTTGCGTGGCCTCGTCGATCACGAAGCCGCCGCCGTCGCAGATGCCGAGCGGACACGCGTCCGGGGCGCTCGGGCCGATCCGCGCCCTCACCGCGAGCTGCTCGGGCTCCGCCGGGAGCCGCTCCTCGGAGCTCACCGCTCGAACCGTTCGCCCGCGTAGTTCATGAACTTCGGGTACTCCTTCTGGAACGTCAGCGTGACTTTGCCGACCGCGCCGTTGCGATGCTTGGCGATCAGCAGGTCGGCCTCGCCGGGGCGTTCTGAGTCCTCGTTGTAGTACTCGTCGCGATAGATGAACATCACGAGGTCGGAATCCTGCTCGAGGTTGCCGCTCTCGCGCAGGTCCGACAGCTGCGGCTTCTTGTCCGGGCGCGTCTCGACCGCGCGCGAGAGCTGCGACAGCGCGATCACCGGCACGCTCAGCTCGCGCGCGAGGATCTTCAATCCGCGGCTGAGCTCGCCGACCGCGGTCACGCGGCTGTCGTAGCGGCTGTCGGTTCGCATCAGCTGCAGGTAGTCGATGATGATCAGACCCGAGGCCGCCGGCGCACTGGGTGTGCAGCCTGCGCGCCTTCGCGCGGATCTCGAGCATGCCGACGTCGCTCGAGTCATCGACCCACAGCGGCGCCGCGGCGAGACGCTGGCTCGCGCCGAGGATCTTCGGCCAGCGCTGCTCGGAGACGCGTCCCTTGCGCAGCTCCTCGCCCTTGATGCGGGCCTGCGAGGCGACAAATCGCTGCGCCAGCTCGGACTCCGCCATCTCCAGCGAGAACAGGGCAACCGCCTTGCCGTGGTCGACCGACGCGTTCTCCGCGATGTTGCAGACGAGCGCGCTCTTGCCCATCGCGGGCCGCGCCGCGATGATGATCAGGTTGCCCGGCTGAAAGCCGCCGGTGATCTCGTCGAGGTCCTTGAAGCCCGACGGCGTGCCGGTCAGCGAGGTGCTTTCAAGGGACAGGCGGTGGAGCTTGTCGAGCTCCACGTCGAGCACCTCCCCGATCCCGCGGAAGTCCTGCTGGCGGTCGTCGCGGGCGACCTCGAGCATCGCCTTCTCGGCCTGCTCGACGAGCTCGCGCGGCGGCGCCCCGTGGCCGAGGACGTTCTCCTGGATTTCGTAGGTGCTCTTCAGCAGGCGCCGCAGCAGCGCGTTCTCGCGCACGATCTGCGCATAGCGGCGGGCGTGGCCGGCGGCTGGGACGACGCCCGTCAGCTCGTCGACCGTCGCGCCTCCGCCGACATCCTCGAGCTTGCCGGCCTGGCGCAGGCGGTCGGTGACCGTCAGGACGTCGACCGGCTCGCTGTCGTTGTAGAGCGCGAGCATCGCCTCGTAGATCAGCGCGTGGCGCTCGCGGTAGAAGTCCTCTGCGCGCAGCCCCTCTTCGATCACGAGCGCGTACAGCGAGCGATCGGACAGCAGGATCGCGCCGAGCACCGACTGCTCGGCATCGAGGTTGTGCGGCGGTGTGATCACACCGACCGCGGCGTTCGCGGCGCCGTTGGCTGTGGAGACGGCGCTCATTTCTCAGCGCAGTCTAGGTCGGCGGCCGGGACGTCTCGATGACGTTTCCCGCAAGCAGCGGCAGGAAAAGCATCGTCTTCGCGTCGTCGGCGCATCCGACGAACAGATGTTCGCATACGGGGCCGACGGACGCCGACGGGGTCGGGCCGCCAAGCCCCGCCGGGGCGCGCTATTTCTTGGCGACGATCATCGTCTTGATCGTCGCCTGCACGCCGTCGACGACATCGACGACGACCATGTACGTGCCGACGTTCTTGATCGCCTCGGGGAGATGCACGTTGCGTTTGTCGAGCCGCAGCCCGCGCGCTTCGCGGATCGCGCTGGCGATGTCCTGGGCGGTGACCGAGCCGAACAGCCGCCCGTCCGCACCGGCCTGCTGCGGGATCGTCAGCACGGTCCTGTTCAGCAGGTTGACGTTCTCCTGCGCTTTCTCGATCGCCTCGCGCGCGGCTCTCTCGGCCGCCGCCTGACGCTGGCGGATCGTCTCGATCGCGCCCTTCGTCGCGGGCTGCGCAAGCTTGTGCGGCATCAGGTAGTTGCGCAGGTAGCCCTTCGACACGTCGACGACGTTGCCCTGCTCGCCGAGCGTCTCGACGTCCTGGAGGAGAATCGCTTCAGGCATCCGCGCCCCCTAACGGTCGCCGCGGTCGCCGCGCTCGCGCCGGCCGCCGGGGGCGTCATCGCGGCCGCCCTCGTTGACGTATGGCAGCAGTGCGAGCTCGCGGGCGCGCTTGACCGCGCGCGCGATCTGCACCTGATGGCGGCGACAGGAGCCGGTGATCCGCCGCGAGCGGATCTTGCCCTTCTCGGAGATGAACTTCTTCAGCGAGGTGACGTCCTTGTAGTCGACCTGCTCGACCTTGTCGCGACAGTGCTGACAGGGCTTGCGCCGGCCGCTGCCGGGCCCGCCCTTCTTGTCCCTGCGGCGTACAGGCTTGCCGCGACCGCGTGCTTTGGCCATCAGTGTTCCCCGCCGCGGCTGCGGTCGCGCTCGAGAGTGACTACGGTGGAAAACACAAAGACCTCGCTGTCTGGCTAGAACGGAATATCGTCGTCGCCGCTTGCTCCGGCGACCGGTGCGGGCTGAAAATCCCCTTCATCGACGGGGATGTTGCTGCCCTTGGAGGCCCCGCCGCCGCCGAATCCGCCTCCACCGGAGGGTTCATCGCGCGAGCCCAGGAACTGCACCGAGTCGGCAATGATATCGATTGCCTGGCGTTTGGCGCCCTCCTGCGTCTCCCACTCCCGCCATTCGAGCCGTCCGTCGATCGCGACCGGGCGTCCCTTGGACAGGTAGCGCGAGGCGTTCTCGCCCTGCGCGCCCCACACGGTGACGTCGAAGTAGTTCGGCTTGTCCTCCCACTCGCCCGTGCTCCCGTTCTTGCGGCGCGTGTTGCAGGCGACCCGCAGCTTGCACACGGACGTCCCGCTCGGCAGCGAGCGCAGCTCCGGGTCTGCGGTCAGGTTTCCGGTCAGGACGACCCGGTTGATGTTGGTGGCGGCCACGGTTTCCAATCCTTTCAGCTTGTTCCTCGCGCGGCTCTCGGCTCGGCGCGTCGGCTCTCGCAGCGAGTCTAGAGCGGGCCGCGGGTGCGACGCTCGCGGCGACCGCGCGAAACCCCGCTCATTGCGAGGATCGCTTCGCCCGCGCGGAGGTGCGGAACACCTCATCCCAGTACGGCGCGCTGATCCCGAAGCCGCGGGTGTCGTCCTGGAAGTGGTGGCGCATGTGCCGTTCGCGCAGCATCCGGCCGAGCCGCCCGTGCGGGCGGAAGTGATGCAGGTAGTAGTGCATCATGTCGTAGATCAGGTACCCGGTGAAGAAGCCGGCGCCGATCGCCGGCGCGTAGTGCGAGCCGAACAGCACGTAGAGGACCGCGAACACGGCGGCGGCCAGCGGCACGCTGACGGCGGGGGGCATGACCAGGCGCATCGGGTCGTTGGGGTGGTCGTGGTGGACGCCGTGGATGATCCAGTGCATCCGCGCGCCGACGCCGTCCTCGGGCTCGAAGTGGAAGACGATGCGGTGCAGCCAGTACTCGAACAGCGTCCACAGCGCATAGCCGGCGACGAACAGCACGGCGACCGTCGCCAGGCTCAGCTCGGACAGCGCCCACGCGGTCATGCCGGCGATCGCGGGCAGGAAGATGATCACCGGCACAGCCGGGTGCACGCGCGAGAGGGCGTCGAGCACGCGCGAGTCGAACATCGGCGGCGACGCGCGCAGCACGTCGCTCCGCGTCAGCGAGCGGTCACTCATATCCTCGGCCTCGGCCCAGCTCATGCGCCGATCTTATTACCCCGGCGGCCCAGTGCTAAGGGTCGTGCGCTGCGAGCCTAGGCGAGCTCGGCGACGGCGCCGTCGGGCGCGTCGGCGGCGGGCTCATCCGCCGCGGGCGCCGGCTCGCCGGCCGCCGCGGCCTCGTCCTGCTCGGCGGGCTGCGCCTCCGGCTCGGCCGCCCGTGCGAGCGGGGTCGCCGCGCCCATCTCCGGCGCGTCCGGAACGCCGGGCGCGAGCTTGATCAGGCGAAAGCGCATCACGCCGTCGGTGATGCGCAGCGTGCGGTCGAGGCCGTCCAGCAGCTCGGCCGAGCCGGCGTGGAACTGCATCAGGTGATATTCCGCGTTCGGCTTTTTGTCGATCGGGTAGGTCAGCGCGCGTTCGCCCCACTTGTCGTAGTTGAGCAGCTCGCCCTGCGCCTCGATCGAGCTGCGCGTGTCGGCGACGATCTTCTCGCGCGTGCTCTCCTCCGACTGCGGGTCGAGCAGCAGCACGAGGTCATATGTGGGTGCGGGCAGCGTCATGACGGGCGCAGAAAGAGTAGCGGGTTGAGCGATCTCCGCCCGAGCACCTTTGAAACCGCGGGCGCGGCGACGGCGCGCGGCTAGCCCGCAAGCGCCTTCGCGCGGATGTCCGCGAGCTGCTCGTCGATCCAGTCGCCGGGGTCGCGCGAGGTCACGATCTGCGCGAGCCCCTCGGCGCGGCGGCGGCGCTCGGCGCGGTCCATCGTCAGCGCCGCGTAGATCGAGCTCGCGAGCTCCTCGATGTCGAACGGGTTCACCGACAGCGCATACTCGCCGAGCTCCTCGTGCGCGCCGGTGTTCTCCGAGAGGATCGAGACGCCCTCGTGCTCGTTGACGATCGGGCCCTCCTTGGCGACGAGGTTCATGCCGTCGAACATCGCGTTCACGAGCAGCACGTCGTAGTGCTTGTACGCGGCCATCGCCTCGTCGAGGTCGTCGCGCAGCTTCAGCTGGATCGGCATCCAGTCCGGGGTCCCGTGGCGATGATTGACGACCGCGACGAGCGCCTCGATCCGCTCCAGGTACTCGGCATACTGCGGCACGTCGGTTCGCGACGGCATCAGCTGCGCGATGAACGTGACGCGCTCGGTGAACTCGGGATGCTGCTCGAGGAACAGGTCGAAGGCGGAGAAGCCGCGCAGCACGTTCTTCGACAGGTCGGCGCGGTCGACGCGCAGGATCAGGAAGTCGCGGCGGCGGCGCAGCAGCTCGCGCTCGAAGCGCTCGACGCGCTCGCTCTGGGCGATCTGGCGGGTGACCTTGTGGTCGATCGGCAAGGGATAGGCGCGCACCCACACTTCGCGCTCGCCGAAGCGCACGACGCCGCGCTCGAAGTCGACGTCGAGTTCCATCAGGTCACGGCAGCACTGCAGGAAGTTGTGGCGGTAGGAGCGCGTGTGGAAGCCGATGATGTCGTTTGCGAGCAGGCCCGTGTAGATCTCCTCGCGGATCCGCGTGGGCAGCACCCGCCAGGCGTCCGGCTGCGTCCACGGGATGTGGATGAAGTGGTGCAGAAACACGTCCGGGCGTGCGCGACGGACGAGATCCGGGAGCGTGTAGAGGTGATAGTCGTGGACCATCACGACCGGCTCGGAGGCGCCCTCCAGCTCCTCGACGACGGCGCGCGCGAGGTCTTCGTTGACGACGTTGTAGCCGAACTCGAACGCTTCGACCTCCTCGCGGCGGATGTCCGGCGCGTTCGACAGATCCCACAGGTAGTGCTGGATGAACCACAGCATCGGGTTCGCGAAGACGTTGTAGAAGCGGTCGTAGGCGTCCTGGTCTGAGACCACCAGGCGCACCTGGTAGTCGCGTCCCGCGGGGGAGCGGACCGGAAACGCGCGACCGTCGTGCTCGCGTGAGACCTCGGCGTCGTACTCGCTCATCGCCGAGGCGATCCAGATCGCTTCGCGGTGGGAGGCGAGCCCCGTGAGCGCGGTCACCAGGCCGCCCGAGCCACGCTGCACCTCGCCGTGCGCGTGGAACGTCACGGGTCCACGGTTGCTCACCAGCACGAGCGGCGACCGCTGTGCCGGCTCGCCGGTCATGCTTCGCGCAGCTCGTTGAAGATCCGCAGATAGTCGCGCAGGTAGCGCGGTGTCAGGAAGTGCTCGCGCACATGCTCCTTGCCGCGCCGGCCGAGCATCTTGCCGAGGCCCGGGTCGCGCAGGATCTCGAGCGTGCGCTCCGCGCACTGCTCGGCGCTCGAGACGAGGAAGCCGGTGACGCTGTCCTCGATCTGCAGCGGGATCCCGCCGACGTTGCCGCCGACGAACGGGCGCGCCTTCCAGATCGCCTCCGAGACGGTCAGCCCGAAACCCTCGCGCGTCGACTTCTGGATCAGCACGTCGGAGTGCGACTGGAAGGCGTTGACCTCGATCGCCCCGACGTTGTTGAAGTTGTTGAGGATGTGGATGTCTGCATCGCCGTCCGCGTGGGCGACGGTCGCGTTGAAGAAGTCCCAGCCCTCGGGGTCGTCGCTGGCCATCGACCCGACCAGCGCGAGCTGGACCTCGGGCATCGACTCCTTCACCTGGCGGTAGGCGTCGATCACGCCCAGCGGGTCCTTCCAGGGGTCAAAGCGCGACACCTGGCAGATCAGCGGACGGTCGACGTCGATCCCGAACTGCCCGCAGACGAACGAGCCATCCTCCGGCGAGAGCGCCATGTTCTTCGGGGTCAGCGGGTCGATCGCGGGCGGCACGACGTTGACTTTGCCGTTCATACCCGCGGGCACGTAGCTCTGCATGTGGAACAGCGACTGCGGATACTCCTGGATGTAGGGCAGCAGCTGCTCGATCGTGTCGGGATTGGGGGTCGAGACGTCGATGTGGCAGCGCCACACCCAGCCCTTCGCCTTCTCGGGCACGAGCTGGCACAGCGCGGCCGGCTGCGGGTCGTGGATGAGGCAGACGTCCCAGCCGTCGGAGAGCTCCTTGGCGTTGATCTCGTTGTAGCGCCGCCACGTCGCCCACTGCTCCTCGTCGAGGTCTTGCGGCGCCCCCTGGAGGGCATTGTGCATCAGCTTCGTCGCGTTGAAGAACTCTTCGCGCCCGTAGATCACCTGCCACTCGCACTCGAGCCCGACATCGCGCATCAACGGGACGAGCGTGTAAAGGATCTCCGAGACGCCGCCGCCGAACGCCGTCGCCGAGATGTGCACCACGCGCTGACCCTTGAGCGGCTCCGCGAGCTCGCGGATTTCCGCGATCAGATCGCGGCCGCAGATGTGCGTGTAGTCGGCGAGGGTCTTGTTGCCGACGGCGACGGGCTGGAGCACGCGGTGGCACGATATCTGACCCGTCGCCGGATCGGGGATTGCGGCATCGGGCACACAGATCTCTGGAGCTTGCGGGACAGCGCGCACGTAGAGCCGACGAGCTAACTATCGTCTAGGCGGTGCTCAACGCGCGTCTCTATCGTGCGGCGTTCCTGCCATTCCTGTTCGCGCTTGCGGTCGCGGCGTTCTCGCTGGGCCCGCGCCCGCTGCCGGACATCTCGACGCTCGCCCCCGACGCGTTCGAAGGCGCACGCGCGTATGGCGAACTCGGCAACCTCGTCGCGGAGTTCCCGGAACGCCGCCCGGGCAGCGCCGGCGACCGCCAGCTCGCCGAACACATCGCGCAGACACTGAAGGGTCTCGGCGGCGGCGCGGGCGGAGGTTTCTCTGTGCACACGCACCACTTCGAGGGGCAGACGATCGACGGCGAGCAGCAGTTGACGACGGTCGTCGCCGAGCGCCCGGGCTCGATGAGCGCCTCGCCGATCGTGATCTTCGCCCACCGCGATGCGGCGGCGAGCGGATCGCGCGCTGAACTGTCGGGTACCGCCGCGCTGATCGAGCTCGCACGGGTGTTCGCTGCACGTGAGACCAAGCGTACGATCGTGCTCGTCTCGACGAGCGGCGGCAGCGGCGGCGACGCCGGCGCGGCCGAGTGGGCGACGCACGAGGCGAGCACCGGCGTCGCCTCGGAAAGCGCCGGGCAGGGATCGTTCGACGCGGCGCTCGTCCTCGGAGACCTCGCCGGCACGCTCGAGCGCAGGCCGTTCGTGATCCCGTACTCCGACAGCTTCGGCTCCGCGCCGCTGCAGCTGCAGCGCACTGTCGCCGACGCGATCACCCACGAGGTCGGCGCCGACCCCGGCGCGCCGAGCGTGCTCGGGCAGTTCGCCCATCTGGTGTTCCCGCTCGCCGCCGGCGAACAGGGCGTGCTCAACGCCGAAGGCCTGCCGGCCGTGCTCGTGCAGGTCTCCGGCGAACGCGGGCCGCCGCCGCGTGAGACGGTCAGCGCGGCGGGCCTGCAGGAGTTCGGGCGAGCGGTGCTGAGCGCGGTCGACGCGCTCGACACCGCGCCGGACGTCTCGCACGAAATGCAGACGAGCCTGTTGCTGGAGCGACAGACGCTGCCCGCCTGGGCGATCGCGCTGCTCGTCGGCACGCTGCTGCTGCCCGTCCTGATCACGACGGCCGATGGATTCGCGCGTCTGCGCCGGCGGCGGCTGCCGGTCGGGCGCTCGACGCTGTGGACGCTGAGCTGCGCGCTGCCGTTCTTCACGTGTGCGGTGTTCGCGTACCTGCTCGGGCTGCTCGGGATCCTCGGTGCGGCGCCGTCGGTGCCGGTGCTCTCCAGCGCGCTGCCGTTCGACGGCAAGGCCGCGACGGCGCTCGTCGCGGTCGCGCTCACGTTCGTGCTCGCGTGGGCGCTGTGGGGCGTGCTCGTCCGTCGTCTCGACTGGGGGCGGCGGCCGGACCCGGAGACGACCGGCGTCGCGATGCTGCTTGTGATGCTCGTGATCGCCGTGCTCGTGTGGCTGGTCAACCCGTTCACCGCGCTGCTGCTGCTGCCCGCGCTCCACCTCTGGCTCGTGCTCGCCTCGCCCGAGCTGCGCCCGCGCCGGTTCGCGTCGCTCGCGCTCGTCGCGCTCGGCCTGCTGCCGCTGGCGTTGATCGTCGGCTTCTACGCCCACCAGCTCGGCATCGGCCTGGCCGGGATCGCCTGGATGGGACTGCTGCTGCTCGCCGGCGGGCACATCGGGCTGCTCGGCGCGATCCTCTGGAGCGTCGCGTTCGGCGCTGTCGCGGCCGCCACGATGCTGGCGCTCGGAGCGGCCGCGCCGGCGCCGGGCGTGAAGATGGCCGAGGCCGGCGAGGTCACGATCCGCGGCCCGATGTCCTACGCGGGCCCGGGCTCGCTCGGTGGAACAGAGTCGGCTCTGCGACGATAGGTCGAGCATGTCCGACGTGATGTCGACAGTCGCCGTGCCCAGCGCCGAGCGAGGCATCCCGCAGGCGCCGCGCCGCTGGCCGGCGCGCATGCTGCGCTGCGTTGCCGTGCTGCTGATCGTCGCGGGCGCGCTGACGCTGATCGACGCGGTCGTGACGCTCGTCTGGCAGGAGCCGATCTCGGCGATCTACGCGAGCATCCGCCAGGATGATCTGCGCAGCTCGCTGCGCACCGTCGAACGCGCGCCGCCGACCGCGGCCGAGCAGAGGACGCTCGCGGGGCTCGGCGACGAGCGCCGCCGGATCGCCTTCCTCGCCGGCGAATTCGAGCACCACACCGGCGACGGCGACGCCGTCGGGCGGATCGTGATCCCGCGCATCGGGGCGAGCTACGTGGTCGTCAAGGGCGACGACAGCGAAGCCCTCAAGAGCGGCCCCGGCGTGTACCCGGAAACGCGCTTCCCGGGGATCGCGGGGACGACCGCGATCGCCGGCCACAGGACCACGTACCTGGCCCCGTTCCGCCACATCGACTCGCTCTCGCCGGGCGATCGGATCATGCTGTACATGCCCTACGCGCACTTCACCTACACCGTCAGCGGCCAGCGCGTGGTCTCGCCCAACGACGTCGAGGCGGCTGTCGGCGAGGTCGGCTACGAACGCCTCGTGCTGTCGGCCTGCACGCCGCTGTTCAGCGCCGCCAAACGCCTGCTCGTGTACGCGCGCCTGAGCCGCACCGTGCCGGTCGGCGCCGCGCGCTGGCTGCCGGGCGGCGTTCTGCCGCACCCGCTCGAAGCCGCGCCCGCGGTGCAGGTGCGGCGGCCGCTACCAGCGATGCTCGAATCCCTCGATCCGCACAGCGTCACCCCGCTCGTCTGACAGCGACAGGCCGGGCTCGCCCGCGAGCACCTCGCCGATCCAGCTGACGCCGGTCTCGGCCGCCGCACGCTCGATCCGCTCGCGGTCCTCGGCGCCGGCGCAGAAGCACAGCTCGTAGTCTTCCCCGGCCCCCGCGGCGAGCCGCCAGGCGGGCACGCCGAGCTCGGCGGCTACCTCGGCGACGCCGCCTCCGAGCGGCAGGCCCGCAAGCTCGATGCGCAGGTGAACGCCACCCGCTCGGGCGAGATGGGCGGCGTCGCTCGCAAGCCCGTCGGAGAGGTCGATCATCGCGTGCACGCCGGCCGCGACAAGGGCCCGGCCCTCGCGCAGGCGCGGAAGCGGTCGCCGGGCGCGCACGAGCGCCGCCTCGCCCGCCGCGGTGCGCGGCGCCCGCCCGGCCATCACCGCGAGTCCCGCGCCGGCGCCGCCGAGTGTGCCGGTCACGCCGACGAGGTCGCCGACGCGCGCGCCGTCGCGCCCGACGAGCTGCTCCTCGCGCTCGGCCCATCCGACGACCGTGACCGCGACCGTCAGCGCGGGCGCCGCGACGACGTCGCCGCCGAGGATCGAGGTTCCGGTCTCATCCGCGAGCTCGCGCGCCGCGCGCACCAGCTCGAGCGCGCGCCGCTCACCGAAACCGGCCGGTAGGCCGAGCACGAGGTAGGCCTCGCCGGCGTCCGCCCCCATCGCGGCCAGATCTGAGAGCGCGCCCGCGAGTGCCCGGTGGCCGACCTCGCCGGCGCTCGCCCAGCTCTCCCCGAGACGGAAATGCACGCCCTCGACGACCGCATCGACGGACGTCACGCACAGCGGCCTTGAACGGACGACGGCCGCGTCGTCGCCGACGCCGCGCACGACTGCCGCTCGCCCCTGAGGAGCCGAGCGTGCCAGCTCGGCGGCGATCGATTCGATCAGGGAGCGCTCGGCGATGCCGTCAGTCGGTCGGGGAGCGCTCAGCGGTGTCGATAGACGATCCGCGCGCGATCCAGGTCATACGGGGACAGCTCGCAGCGCACGCGATCGCCGGGCAGGATGCGGATGCGGAAGCGGCGCATCTTGCCCGCGACATGCCCGAGCACGACATGGTCGTTGTCCAGCTTGACGCGGAACATCGCGTTCGGCAGGGCCTCGATCACCTCGCCCTCGAATTCAACCTTGTCCTCCTTCGCCACTCCGCATCCAATCTGGTCGCTGCGCGCGCACGCGACCGCTCGTTTCGTCCAGTCACGCTCAAACTACCAGCGCGGCAGCGCGGGAGGGGCGCGGGTGACGCTCAGCCGGGTGCCGCGCCGCCGGTTTTGCCGGCGGTCGGGGGCGGCGAGGGCGCTTCGCGGGGCGTCCGCGCCGGTTGCGGCGCGCTGTTTTCGTTGTGAGCGCCCGAATGGGTTTCCCGTTCGGTGTTTTCGGGGTTGAACGCGCTGTGCCTGTGGGGGTGCTTCCCGGGCGTCGCCGCGCCCGGTTGTTCGTTTTCCTTAATCGCTTCCGCCTCGCCGGTCGTCGCATAATGACCGTAGAACGGCTGGTAGGAGATCGCTTCCTTGGATTCCGGGAATTCGCTGCACGGCTGCCCTTCGGTCACCGCGGCCATGTACGCGTGCCAGATTTCGGCGGGCAGGTAGCCGCCCTGCTGGGGCTCTCCGTGCACGTCGGTCATCGACACCCGCCGGTTCGGATAGCCCATCCACACGACCGTCGAGTACTTCGGCGTGTAGCCGTCGAGCCAGGCGTCGATCAGTTCGCTCGTCGTGCCGGTCTTGGCCGCGGTCGGGCAGTCGATCGCCGAGCGCCCGGCGGTGCCGGATAGGACGTTGTCGTGGAGGATGCTCGTCTCCTCGGCGTCGACCGCTTCGCTGAGCACGCGCACGCGCTGGGGCTGGCCCCAGTTGCTGTCGACGCGGCCGTCGGGGAAAACGACCTTGGTGATCGCGATCGGCGCGTTTCGCCAGCCGCCATCGGCCAGCGTCGCGTACACGTCGGCCATTTCCAGCGGCGTTACGCCGAGCGTGAGGCCACCGAGCGCTTCCGCGGGGTAGTTGCTGAGGTGGGTCTTGACTCCCAGTTTGTATGCCATCTGCGTGATCGATTCCTCACCCAGGTCGGCGGCGAGCTGGGCGTAGACGGTGTTGTCCGATTTGAGCGTCGCGGTCACGAGGTTCATCGACTTGTTTTCCGAGATCCCCTCGAACGTCTTGACTTCGTAGGTCGGGTAGCCGACGAGCCAGCCGGCCTGCAGGGTGTGCGAGAGATAGAAGGTCGTGTTCGGGTCGATGCCGCGTGTGAGCGCCTCGGCGAGGTCGATCGCCTTGAACGTCGAACCGGGCTGGCGGTGGCCGTCGGCGGCGAGGTTGTACTGCGACTTCTCGTAGCTCTCGGACTCGGCCATCGCCTCGATGTCGCCGTTCGCCGGGTTGATCGTGACGATCGCCGACGCCGGGTCTTCGGGCTCGTCGAGCACCTGCGCGATCGCATTGCGCGCGAGGCGCTGCATGTTCAGGTCGATCGTCGTGTAGACCTTCAACCCGCCCTGCTTGACGGCGGTCGAGCCGTAGCGGTGTTCGAGCAGCTCGCGCACGTATTCGAAGAAGAACTTCTCTTTCTCTTCGGAGTAGTAGTGCCCGACGTGCACCTGCAGTCCCTCGTGCTCGGCGGTGTTCGCCTGCGCCGCCGGGATGTAGTGCAGTTCCGCCATCTTCGCAAGCACCTCGTTGCGCCGCCCCATCGCCGCGCCCGGGTCGAGGAACGGGTTGTACTGCGACGGCGCCTGCGGCAGCCCGGCCAACAGCGCCGCCTGCGCCAGGTTCAGCTTCGAGGCCGGCTTGTCGAAGAAGATCCGCGCGGCCGCCTGTACGCCGATCGCGGTCTGCCCGCCGAGCGTGCCGTAGGGAACGCTGTTGAGGTAGCTCGTCAGGATCGAGCGCTTGCTGTGGTGCTTGTTGTATTCGAGCGCCATCGCCGCCTCGATGATCTTCTGCTTGATCGTGTGCTGGTCGCCGCCGAGGTAGAGGTTGCGCATCAGCTGCATCGTGATCGTCGAGCCGCCCTGCAGGGCGGCCCCGTTGACGATGTCCTTGATGGCTGCGCGGAAGATGCCGGTGAGGTCGACGCCGTCGTTTTTGTAGAAACGCTGATCCTCGATCGCAACCGTCGCGTTCTTGAGGTTTTCCGGGATTTCGCTCCAGCCGACCGGCGTACGCAGTTCGTCTGACTGGATGAACCCGAGACGTGTGCCGTCGGCCGCGAACACCTGCGAGGTACCGCCGCTCACGCGCGGGCGCAGGCCTTCGACGGACGGCGCGTCGCGCGCCGTGTGCAGGACGAACGCGACCGCCGCGAGCGCGCCGATCGTGAGCACGCCGGTGAGCACGATCGAAGCGATCACGAGCACCCGCATGCCCCCCGAACGGCCGTGTGAACGCCGGCGCTTTCGTGCTTGTCGAGACATCTGAGGAGCTTCGAGATTACCGTGCCGGGTTGTGATCCTCCGCCGGTCACGTTGCGCCGCTCTCTACGCTCGCTGTCAGACACGATGAACCCCGATACCGCCGATACCGTCGTCAGGGCCGCATACGCGGCGGGCGCGCCCGCCGCGAGCGACGCAGCGGTGGGCGCGCTCGAGCAGGCGCAGCCGCGCCTCTCGCGGCCGGCGCGCTCGCCCCTGCGGACTCCGCACCGGCTGCTGGAGATGCGCGCCGATGAGGCGCGCATGACCGCGCTGCGCGAGAGCTGGCGGGCGCTGTGGATGTCGCGCCTGCTCGTCTGGGCGGCCGCGGTCGGCTCGCTCGTGACATTCGGCTTCGGCCCCGTGCGCAGCGCCTTCAACCCGCCGGGCGTGACTCGCGGCTTCGGCTGGCTCGGCGACCTGCTGGCGGCTCCCGCCGCGCGCTGGGACGCCGTCTGGTACCTGGTGATCGCCCACTACGGCTACCGTCCCGACCTCGGCGCGTACACCGCCTCGCGCGCGGCGTTCTTTCCGCTGTATCCGTTCGGCGTGCGCGCGATCAGCTGGTTCGGCCCGCCGCCGGTGCTCGCCGGCGTGCTCCTGTCGGTGTGCGCGTTCGCGCTCGCCCTGTACGGCATCCATCGCCTGACGACGCTCGAGCTCGGCACCGCCGCGCGCCCGAGTCTCGGCCGCGCGCGCCGCGGCGATGTCGCCCGCCTGGCCGTGCTGCTGACGGCGTTCGCGCCGATGGCCTTCTACTTCTCGGCCGTGTACTCCGAGTCGCTGTACCTGGCGCTCTCGGTCGGACTGTTCTGGAGCGCCCGGCACGGACGCTGGATGCTCGTCGGCCTGCTCGGCGCGCTCGCCACCGCCACACGCAGCACCGGCCTCGTGCTTGTCTTGCCTGCGTTGATGATCTACCTGTACGGACCACGCGAGGATCGCGCCGCCGACTTCGTGCGCGCGGCGCGGCCGCGCCTGCGGCCGCGTTATCGGCTGCGCCGCGACGCCCTGTGGCTGTGGTTGATGCCGCTCGGGATAGTGCTCTACGGCGCCGGCCTGGCGCTTG
Organism: uncultured Solirubrobacteraceae bacterium; assembly: GCA_963822245.1. Lineage (GTDB taxonomy): Bacteria > Actinomycetota > Thermoleophilia > Solirubrobacterales > Solirubrobacteraceae > Palsa-744. The sequence continues at coordinate 689,146 of CAWGGR010000001.1, read as the reverse complement.
CGGGCGGGAGCCCGCTCGCGCCGTTGAGCGCGCAGGGCGACTGGGGCAGACACATAGCGGGGCCGTTCTTCGGCGTCTGGGACGGCGTCAGGGCGGCGTTTGCCGGCGCGCGCCAGCTGCTCTCGCTGCAGCGCCACCACCTGTACTTCCCGGCGGCGACGGGGAGCCCGTTCGTGAGCGCCGGGCACAACCTGATGCTGCTCGTGTTCCTGCTCGTCGCGGTGCCGGCGCTGATCGGCGTGCTGCGCACGCTGCCGCTCGCATACGGCGTCTACGTGCTTGCCGCGCTCGCGCTGCCGCTTTCCGAGCCGGTCAGCGGCCAGCCGCTGATGTCGCTGCCGCGCTTTCTCGTCGTGCTGTTCCCGCTCACGATCTGGGCCGCCGTGTGGCTCGCCGAGCATCCGCGCGCGCAGCGTCCGCTGCTTGCATGCTCGGCGGCCCTGATGGCGTTCTTCGTCGCGCAGTTCGCCAGCTGGCACTGGGTGGCATAGCGCGATGGAGGAGCCCACCCCGATCGCCGGCCCGACGGCCGACGGCGCGCCGTGCCCGTCGGACGGGCCGCTGCCGGCGCCTGGACCGCCGGCCGGGGGAGAGCGGCTCGAAGCGCAGGAGGGCGATCCGTCACGCTCGCCGGAACCGGGCTGGCCGGCGTGGACCGCGGCGGTCGCGCTGTTGGGCGGGCTCGCGTTCTCGCTCGTCGCGGGCCTGCTGCTGGACGTTCCCGCGGCATTGCTGTTCGGCGTCAAGATCACCAACGAAAACCTTCCGCCGGGCCTGTCGATCGCCGACACGGTCGTGCAGGATGTCGGCTTCGTGCTCGCGGCGCTGTATTGCGCGCACCTCGGCGGCCGTGTCGTGCGCTCGTGGCAGTTCGGGCTGCGCCGGCCCGGCGCCGGCTGGCGGCGGGCGGCGGCGATGATCGTGCTGCTGCTGCTCGCGTTCCTCATCCTCAGCGTCGCCTGGTCGGCCGTCTTCCACCCCGAAGAAGAGACGCTGCTGAAATCGCTCGGCTCCAACGAAGGCACGGCGCTGCTGCTGCTGAGCGCGGCGCTGACGTGCGTGATCGCGCCGATCTGCGAGGAGTTCCTGTTCCGCGGCTTCATCTTCACGGCGCTCCGCAGCTGGCGGGGCACGCTGCCCGCGGCGCTGCTGACCGGACTGCTGTTCGGCGGCGTGCACGTCGGGTCGGCGCCCGCGCTGGACCTCGTGCCGCTCGCCGGGCTCGGCTTCGGGCTGTGCCTGCTGTACCGCTACAGCGGCTCGCTGTACCCGTGCATGATCGCCCATTCGCTCAACAACTCGGTCGCGTTCGCGAGCCTCGAGAGCTGGGGCTGGCAGACACCCGTCCTGGTCGTCGGCTCGCTGCTGGGGATCGGCGCGCTCGTGCTGCTGTTCAAGCGCATCGGCCTGATCGAGGCGCCGAGGAGTCTCGCGAGCGTGGGCGAATAACATCGTTCGTATGCGCAGACCCCTGCAGCTGAGCGCCGCGGGCGCGGTGTTGGCATGTCTTGCCGCGTCGCCCGCGTCCGCGCTCGCGGAAGCCGCGCCTGTGCCCGCGCCGCCCGCAGCGTCGCCCGCCGCGGGTCGCATCAGCCTCGTGCTGCAGAAGGTCGGCGGCAATCCGACCTTCGCGCTGGTCGGGCGGCGGATCGTCGTGCGCGGAATCGTCACGCCGTACGTGGCCGGGCAGAGCGTCAAGGTCAGCTTCTATCGCGATGGCCGCAAGGTCGCCGTCAGGACGGTCGCGGTGCTCGCCCGCGGCAACGGCACCGGCCAGTTCCACATCGACTTCCTCGGCGCCGACGCGGGGCTCGTGCAGGCCCGCGCCGCGCACTACCTGACGCCGCAGCAGGCGGCTTTCAGCGCGCGCTCGGCGAACGTGCGCTTCGTCAACGCGAACGTCGGGCCGGGCGCGAGCGGGCAGTCGGTGCGGCTGCTGCAGTCCGAGCTCGACGTGCTCCACTTCGCCGTGCCGCTGAGCGGCGTGTTCGACGAAGGAACCGGTCGCGCCCTGATCGCCTACCGCAAGATGACCGGCCTGGAACGCATCGCTGCGGCGGGCCCGCAGGTCTTCGAGCTGCTTCAGCGCGGTGTCGGCGTGTTCCATGTGCGCTACCCGCGCGACGGCCGCCACGTCGAGGCCGATCTGACCAGGCAGGTGCTCGTCGAGATCGAACCGGGCGGCCGCGTCAAGTCGATCTACACGATGAGCTCCGGCAAGCCGTCGACGCCGACGGTGATCGGGCGCTTCCGCGTGTACGAGAAGACCCCCGGCGTCAACAGCGAGGGCATGGTCGACTCCAACTACTTCATCCGCGGCTACGCGATCCACGGCTACGCGGAAGTGCCGACGTACGCCGCGAGTCACGGATGTCTGCGCGTGCCGATCCCGGACGCCGCGGCGATCTACTCGTGGGTACAGGAAGGCACGCCGGTCGACGTCTACAACGAGGACGGCGGCGGCAGTGCGCGTGTCAGCGCCGACGCTGGGCCGTAGCGCGTAGCGGCGCGCGGCCCGTCACACGCGGATGCTGACGATCCGCAGCAGATAGCCGAGCCCGAAGCCGTAGACGAGCAGCGCGAGCAGCAGCTTCACGCCGTGGCTCGCCCACTCGCTTTCCGATGCCGAGACGATGCCTTCGAACGGCGAGGTGAACTCGTTGGAGGCTTTATCGAGATCCTTGTGCACCGTGCTCTCGTGGGCGGGCGCGGTCTGCGCCGTCGCCGGTTTGCCGCCGGAGCTTTCGCTGCTGAGCTGTTCCTGCTGCTGATCTGAGGCGCCTTTTGTCTGCTGCACCGCGAACACCAGGAACGACGCGATCACGATCAGGCAGATCGCGATCGATATGAGTCTCAGCAGACGTACTGCAATCGCGGCCATGACGCTAGATTAGGAGGCTCGGTGGACGCCCTGGACGAACATACGGTCGATCTCTCCGCCGCCCGCGAGCGTCTCGTCGAGGAGCTCCGCGAGCATGCGCTCGTGATCGGTGAGGTCACGCTCACGAGCGGCGCGACCGCCGACTACTACGTCGACGCGAAGCGCGCGATCCTGCGCCCAGAGGGCTTCGCCGCGCTGTCCGCCCTGCTCGCGGCGCAGGTGGCGCAGTGGAACGGGACGGCGGTCGGCGGCATGACGATGGGCGCCGACCCGCTCGCCTGCGCGGCGCTCGCCGGCGGCGCCCACGCCAAGGCCTTCTTCGTGCGCAAGGACGCGAAGGCGCACGGGCTGCAACGCCGCATCGAGGGCCCGCCGCTGGAGGCGTCGGACCGCTGCGTCGTCGTCGAGGACGTCGTCACGACGGGCGGCTCGACGCTCGCCGCGATCGCGGCGCTGCACGACGGCGGGCACCGGGTGTGCGGCGTCGTCAGCGTGCTCGATCGCCTGGCCGGTGGCGCCGAGGCGATCGAGCGGGCCGCCGAAGCCCCGTATGTGGCGCTGGCGACGATCGATGACATCTATCCAGAGCGCCGCGACCGCGCGGTCGGTTGACCGCCGTGACCGTCGCCGCGGCGCAGACCCGGCCGATCACCGTCCGCGCCGCTCGCCCGGAGGACGTGCCGCTGCTGCTCGAGCTGTGCACGGAGCTCGCCGAGTACGAGCAGCTGGGCCATGAAATGCGCGCCACCGAGGAGCTGATGGAGCGCGCGCTGTTCGGCGCCCAGCCGGCGGCCGAGGCGCTGATCGCCGAGCGCGGCGGCGACGTCGCCGGCTACGCCCTGTTCTTCCCGACCTTCTCGACCTTCCTGGCGATCCAGGGGGTGTGGCTCGAGGATCTGTTCGTGCGCCCCGCGCACCGTCGCGGCGGCGCCGGCAGGGCGTTGCTCGCAGCGGTCGCAGCGCGCACGCGCGAGCGCGGCGGCGAGCGCCTGGAATGGGCTGCGCTCGACTGGAACGAGCTCGCGCTCGGCTTCTATCGATCGCTCGGCGCGCAGACGAGGGAGCAGTGGATCACGCACAAGCTGAGCGGCGAGCCGCTGCAGCAGCTCGCCGGCGAAGCTGGCGCGCATCCCGGCGCTGTGCGCGGGTAGCCTTCGCGGACGCCTCCTCGCGCGACGCCCTCGTAGTCCAATGGATAAGACGACCGCCTCCTAAGCGGTAGATCCAGGTTCGACTCCTGGCGGGGGCATTTCAGGACAGGCTCGCGCTCCGGCGCCGAGATGCTGCCCAAACGCGCCTGGATGTAGCCGGACCTAAACCGATCGTGACTTCTGATACAACATGAGTTTCTCGGCCCTGATGGGCGCGAAGCCGGTCTCGGGGCATTTGACCAAGGTGGAGGGGTCCCCATGAGACTGTTGGATGGCTTGTCGCGAGCACGTGCAGTCCGTCTGGCCGGGGCCATGGTCGCGGCGGTCACCGCGGCGGCGTGCTGTGTCGGCGTGTCCTTGGCGGCCGGCGAAGGGGTCATCCATACGATCCCCGTCGGCCGCTACCCCTACGCTGCGTCTTCGGATGGAACCGACGTTTGGGTCGCGAATTCGGGTGAAGATACGGTCAGCGAGATCGAAGCGTCGAGTGGCACCGTCATCCGCACGATCCCCGTCGGCAGCGACCCCAATGGCGTGTCTTCGGATGGAACCTACGTCTGGGTGACGAACTTCACCGGAGGTACGGTCAGCGAGATCGAAGCGTCGAGCGGTACCGTCCTACGCACGATCATCCTCGGTCCCGGCAGCGACCCCCTTGGCGTGTCTTCAGATGGAACCCACGTCTGGGTCGCGAACTACGGCGTAGGTACGGTCAGTGAGATCGAAGCGTCGAGCGGCACGGTCGTGCGCACGATCCCCTTCGGCATCATTCCCGACGGTGTCTCCTCGGACGGAACCCACGTCTGGGTCACGAACTACTTCGCAGATACGGTCAGTGAGATCGAAGCGTCGAGTGGCACGGTCGTCCGCACGATCCCGGTCGGCCACTACCCCTATGGCGTCTCCTCGGATGGAACCCACGTCTGGGTCACGAACCAGGACGAAGAAACGGTCAGTGAGATCGAAGCGTCGAGTGGCACGGTCATCCGCACGATTCCCGTCGGCGGCTACCTGTGGGGTGTGTCCTCTGATGGAACCCACGTCTGGGTCGCGAACTCCGACCGAGGTGTCATTGAGATCGACGCGTCGAGTGGCACCGTCATCCGCACGATTCCCGTCGGCGGACACGTCGGCGGGCCTGTTGCCGTGTCTTCGGATGGAACCAACCTCTGGGCTGCCAACTTCGACGAAAGCACGGTCAGTGAGATTCCGACCAGCTATATCTCTCCGCCGGAAGCGGTGATCGAATCTCCAGCGAGCGGCGGCACGTACGCGCAGGGTGCGTTCGTCACGACGCAATTCTCGTGCACGGAAGGCGAAGGCGCGCCAGGGATCGAATCGTGCGCGGACTCCAACGGCGGGTCTGGCACCTCGGGCATGCTTGAAACGGCGACTGTGGGGCCGCACAGCTACACGGTTACAGCGAAAAGCACGGACGGCCAAGTCGACACAGCATCGATCGGCTACGCAGTCGCGAAGACGATATGCACCGGCAACAGCGGGACGGTCTCGCTGTCGCCGGGTCTTACGGACACGGCGACAGTCCAGACGATAAAGATCAAAGGAACGCTGACGGGATGCGCCGACGAGCCGTTCTCGGAGGCAAAGTATGCCGCGACGTGGAAAACGGCCGGCGCCGTCTCGTGTTCGGTGCTGAAAGCAGCTGGCGAACCAGCAACCGGGGCTGCGAAATACACGTGGACGCCGAAAGCGAAAACCTCGACAGGGATTCTGGGCATGAAGCTCACAGAAATGCCGGACACCGCATTCTCCGGCGAAGTGACGACCGGCTCCTACGTACCGCTGACGCTCACAGGTTTCGTCACGGAGAGCTTTACCGACGGAGCGACATGTGGCGAAAAAGTAGGCGCAAAAACCGCCAAGCCGGTCAAGAACGGCAAATTCAGCGGATCGGCGGGATTCGATTAGGACGCCACCACGCTTCGGCGCCCGGTGAAATCCAGCCTCCAACTCCGGTGGCGGCATCCCGTCAAAAGCGCCTGATAACGGGCCCATCTCCCCGGGTAGTAGGGGATACTTCGCCGCACGATGTCCGACCGGGAGTTCACGACGCCCGACCTGGCGCAGCTTGTACCGCGGTACGTTGACGCGAGCAGCAGGAGAGATCCTCGACGCAGCGATGGCCCTGTTCGCGCCCGACGGTGTCCTCGATGCGGGGGCCGTGGGCCAGATCACGCCGTCCCCTGACATCGATGGGGCTCGTGCAGCCGCCAGACTCCTCGCAAGGCGACGCTGGGCGATGTCGCAGGAGAACCTGGAGTTGGCGAGGAGCGTGGTGGATGCCTTCAATCGGCGCGATCTTGATGCGTTCGCTGAGTACTGCACCGCCGACGTCGAGTGGTTTCCGTCACTGGCTGGGGCGATCGGAGGCGGCTTCGGCGGCCGAGCGAGCGTCGCCCAACTTCGGCCAAATACTTGCGTTCGTGAACGAATGTATTTGTGATAGCGTCCGTCGCGTGCAGCTCAGGCGTTTCTGCGGTGCGGGGAGAGAGCTACGCGGATGCAGCGACACTTGCGACCACGTCCGGCCGACGGTCCGTCAGGGCCCAGGAGAGGAGGAGTTCTATGTACGGATTCACGCTCAGCGACGAGCAGCAGGCATTCGTGGATGCGATCCGCGACCTCGCGCAGCGCGAGTGCGGAACGCGCGAGCAGCGCGACGCACTCACCCAGAACAACACCGAGCCGCACAACCCCGCCATGTACAAGAAGGTCGCCGATCTGGGCTGGCTGGGTGTCGCTATCCCGGCCGAGTTCGGCGGCTCCGGCGGCGGCCTGGTCGACCTGTGCCTGTTTCTCGAGGAGATCTCCTACGGACTGGTGCCGATCGGCGGCTTTCCCGTCAGCGCGATCTGCGCCGGCCCCTACGAGCGCTTCGGCACCGACGAGCAGAAGCAGGAGATCCTGACGGGCATCGCCGACGGCGTCGTGGAGGCGATCGCGATGTCCGAGCCGGAGGCCGGCTCAGACGTCGGCAACCTGCGCTGCAAGGCTGAGCGTCGCAACGGTGGCTACGTCGTCAGCGGCCAGAAGACGTGGATCTCCGAGGCCCAGCACGCCGAGCACATCCTGCTCGTCTGCCGGACCGAGGCGGGTCCCGACAAGCACAAGGGGCTGACGATGCTCTCGATCCCCGCAACCGCCGAGGGCATCGACATCCGTGGCATCGAGACGATGGGCGGCAGGGTGGTCAACGACGTGTTCTTCAACGACTGCCACGTGGACGCCGACCGCCTGCTCGGCGTCGAAGGGCAGGCGTGGATGCAGCTGATGACCGGGCTGAACACCGAGCGCCTGATCATCGCCGCGCAGTCGGTCGGGCTCGCCCAGCGGGCGCTCGACGACGCGCTCGGCTACGTGAAGGAGCGCGAGCAGTTCGGGCGGCCGATCGGATCCTTCCAGGCGATCAGCCACCGGATCGCCGACCTGGCGACCGAGGTCGCGTGTGCGCGCCTGCTCACCTACGCGGTCGCCCGTCAGTGTGATCAGAACCCTGGCGTGCTGTTCCCGAAAGAGGCCTCGATGGCGAAGCTGAAGGCGACCGAGACCGGCAAGAAGGTCGCGTTGGAGGGGATGCAGATGATGGGTGGATACGGCTACGCGATCGAGTACGACATGCAGAACCACGTCCGCATCAACCTCGTTTCGACGATCTACGGCGGGACCTCGGAGATCCAACGCGACATCATCGCCAAGACCTATGGCCTGTAGAGAGTCAGATAGGAGCGCGGGCTCACGGCGCGGGCTCTCGCGCATGCTGCTCGCGGACCTGTTCATCGTCGCCGGTGTGAATCACTTCGCGATGCCGCGCGTTTACGAGCGGGTCGTGCCGCCACGACTCCGGCCCCACGCCAAGGGCATTGTGCAGGTCAGCGGCGTCGCCGAGGTCGCCGGCGGCGTCGGCGTGCTGGTGCCGGTCACGCGTCGGCTTTCAGGGCTGAGCCTGATCGTGCTGCTCGCGGCCGTGTTCCCCGCCAACGTGTACATGGCCCGCGACGCCGAGCGCTTCGCGAACGTTCCCCGCTGGGCGCTGTACGCGCGGCTGCCCCTGCAGCCGCTGATGATGGTGTGGGCATGGAAAGCCACGCACAGACGATGAGAGCACAGGTGTCGCACAGCGCCCGCCCGGTCGGAGCTTGCAGTAGCGTGCCGGCGATGCCGAGCCCAGACCCTCGCGTCGCGCCCCTGCGCCCGGCGGGGCGCTGAGCCGATGCCTCCGACGCTCGTCCTTCACGCCCTGCCTCCATCGCATCCGTGCATGACGGTGGCGGCCGCTATCCGTCTCAAGGGCCTGGCCTGCGAGCGGGTCGACCTCCCGATGAACGGTGAGCACCCTGCTCGCATGGAGGAGCTCTACGGCCGGGGCAACTCGACCGTGCCCGGGATGCTGATAGATGGCGAGCCCGTGCACGGGTCGCGGCCGATCCTCGCGCGCCTGGAGGAGATCGAACCGGAGCCCCCGTTGTATCCCTCGGAGGAGGTCAGAGAGGCCGAGCGCTGGGGCGACGAGGAGCTGCAGGATCTCGGCCGGCGCCTGCCGTGGGGAGCACTGCACTTCCGCCCCGAGCTGCTGGCGGCGATCGGCGGAGGCGAGCCGCTCGACGGGCCGGGCACGGACTACGCGATCCGCTTCATCCGCGGCGCGTGGGCCTACCACCGCATCACGGCCGAGCGCCTCGCAGAGGACCTCGCCGGCCTGCCCGCCAGGCTGGACCACATCGAGGCGCTGGCGCGGTCGGGTGTGATCGCCGGTGATTCGCCGAACGCGGCCGATCTGCAGATCGGCGCGACGATCCGGGTCCTGCTGGCGCTCGCCGACCTGCGCCCGCTGCTCGAAGGCACCGCCGGTGAGCGGATCGCGCTGCGCAACTTCCCCGACCACGCGGGGCGTCTTCCCGCCGGCGCGTATCCGCGGGGCTGGGTCCCGGCGCGCGGCTGACATCTCGGAAGGTCGTTCGCGTGTCGCCGGCGTCGGGTGGGGTGTCCGTTCGCCCGCTATATGCTCGCGGTCTGTGAATCCGAACGGAGGCAGTTGGCGCCGCAACCTGCCGCTGCACCCACGGCGGCTGCGGTGCTCGCGGCGATGGAGGGGGCACATCGGCACGGTGCTCGTCGTTGCCTCCGCGGCGCTCTGCGCCAGCGTGCCGGTCGCCGCCGCGTCGAGCGCCGGCGCGCAGGCGACACACGCCTACCTGGTCGCCCAGTACAAGCTCGTCACGGCGCTGTTGCACGAAGGCGCCGCGGCGCGTGGGGCGCAGCGCGCCACGGCGGCGCAGATCGCTCGAGAATGCCCCGGCGTGGTGTCGGGGATGCCACAGGAACCGTCCCCGGAGCCGCTCCCGCCAGCCCCCCGCGCGCGGGGCGAAAGCGCCCGCCTGTCGCAGCAGAAGCTGACCATCGAGGAGGAGCTCGATGTGGCGATCGACCGGCCCGGCGGGAGCCTGTATCGCAAGGCCGAGGAAGCATACGAAGCGGAAGTACGCCAGCTGTCGTGGAGCAACCCGGCGATCGCTTCGGCGCTCGAGGCAGCGACGATGGGCACGCGCGAATTCTGGTCCGCCCCCGCTCCACCGTTCTGCGCCGACGCGAGCGCGTGGGCCCAGAGCGGCTATCGTGCCCTGTCGGCGGCCAGCCGGGAATTCGAGGCTTCGGGCGCAGCGCGGAGGCGCTTCGAACTGAATCAGAGCGCCCTGGTCACGCTGCTGAAGCCTTACGAGAATGCACCGGACCGGGCGTTGATCCGCAAGACGAAGGCCGTCGAAAACAAGCTCCTCGCCAGCGCGGCTGCCGCTGTGCGGACTGTTCTCCACGTGGCTCGAATCGTCGGGTTCCCGCAAGCCGGGAGCGAAGAACCGAGGCAGATCCCCCTCGGCCACGGGCGCACCGCCGCAGGTACCCGCTTCGAAGTGAGCTCCGGGTCCGGTGTGCTGGGTGGTCTGGGCTGTCATCGAGCGGCGACGGTGGCATACACCCCGCCCGGCGCTCCCGAAGTGCTGATCGTGGGCGGTCCCAACAACCCCATCTGCCTCTCCTCGCCCCAGTATCGGCACCCCGCGCTCTTCTGCGAAGCGGGCATTGAGGCGATCCAGACCGCGGTGCCGGCCTCGGTGCGCTCGGTCAGGCTGGTGCTTGCCGACCGACGGACGATCGAATCGCGCGTGATCCGCGTACCGCAACGAGATGGCGGCCCTGCGGGCATCTACGCCCAGGAGATCCGCGGCAGCGCGAGCCACGCCGTGTCCCTCGGCGAGCTCGATGGGGACGGGAACATCGTCCTCACCCTGGAGCTGCCGCGATACCGCTGTCTCAAACCACGCAAGGAATCGGAAGAGTTCCCGACGGTCAAGGAACTTGCCGGCGGGCGCACCCCGGAAGGGGAACCCTTCACGATCAGGGCGTTCGGGAGCTTCAACGGTGAGCCTGCCCTCAGCGTTGACGCCGGTGTAGACCCGGAAGTCACTGAACCGGCGGTCGGACCCGGCGCGAGCAAAGCGTTCGCCTGGTCGCTGTCGATCGGCTGCGCCCCGCACCCGTACGCGATCCTTTACGGAATTCTCGTGCCACCGGGAAGGTCAGTGGTGGCGCGAACCCCGCAAGGTGCAGTCACGCTGAACGTGGTCGCGGTCGAGCCGCGCGTGCATGCAAAGGGCCCGCTCGTATACGGCGTGTTCAGCGCGCTGCCCTCTGACCTGACGGTACTCGGGGCGAATGGCTCGACCGTCTACACCGAAAGCCTGCAGGCAAAGGCGACGGAAGCGGCGCAGTTCTGCGAAGGCTACGCGGAACCGTGACAGGCACGCTTCCGCTCGCGTGGATCTCGCAGAAGCCGCGCCGGCCCGCTTGCCGAGGCCCGTGTGCTCACCGAGCCTGATCGCGCCCGTTCAAGCTGCCTGTGATCGCGAACTCCGCGCCGGGCGAGTCCTGCGGATGGTCGTTGCGCGCAGTTCGTCCAACGCGCGCGTAGCCGCCGCGTGGCCCTGGCGGATCAGCGTGGGCCACTGGCGGCGGTCGATGAAGAGGTCATAGAAGGAGACGCCGCGCAGCAGCGAGGGGTCGATCGGGTCGATCAGGGTGAATTGCTCGCCGAGTGCCCGTCGCGCTCGCCTGGCCATCTCGAGGTGGTTGCCCTGCTGCATTTGCCGGCTGGCCTGCAGGAACCCCCCACAGCGCTCGGCCCAGCCGGTGATGTCCTGCGCGGCGAAGTCCAGCGGGAGCATGAAGTTCACTCCGAAGACGTGATCGAACCCTGCGTCCTCGAGCACCGGCTGCGCCGGAAACAGCTCAATGACCCCGCCATCGACGTAGAGGTGACCCTCTACGGACACGGACTCGATGAACATCGGAAGCGCGACCGCGATGCGCACCAGCTCGCCGACGGTCAGCTCGGGCGTGTGCTCGCTGCCGAAGTACTCAACCCGACCGAGGTCGATGTTGTAGGCGATCGAGGTAATCGGGAAGGCGGTGTCGCCGATGCGCATGTTCCACAGCCGCTCGTTGAACAGGTGCTCGAGCGCCTCGCCCTTCATGAGTCCGGTGAAGCCTTTCAGTGCGCTCAGCGCGAAACGCGGCATTCGCGTCCACTGCACATCCAGGTAGTCCTGCGCCCGCCACGACAGCGAGAAGTCGGCCATCTCCTGTGCGCTCATCCCGGCCGCCCACATCGCTCCCCAAATCGCGCTGCCCGAGCAGGCGGAGTACAACGCCGGGCGGATCCCTGCCTCCTCAAAGGCTCGGGCGACCCCAACCATCGCGACGCACCCGCCGCCGCCTCCCGATGCGATGACGCCGATCCGCTTGCCCTTCAAAGCGCCGATCGGGCGCTTTCTCAGGGGCGGGAAGATGTCGCTCGACACGGGTCCTCGCCTGTCGATCACCGGCAGCGGCATCAGCACGCGACGGGCGTGGTTCAGGAAGGAGAGACCCGTGCTCGCCCGCCCGAGGTCGAGCAACTCGTTCGCGCGCTCGAAGCGGCGCTTGAGGTTGTATATGTCGAGGTCGGGAACCATCGAGCACGAGCCCGCGATCACACTGAGCGGGATGACCTGCCTAGTCGTTGAGACCTGCACATGCGGTATCGGTCTCGCGAGGGGTGCTGCTTGAGGGGAAAGCCAAGCCGGCGGGCACCGCGCTGTGTGGTTTGCGCCGTGAGTTGCGGTCTTGCCGCGGCCGGCCTGTCGCTGCTCCCCGCGTCCGCGCCGCTGCTCGGGCTTACAGGATCGTGAACTCGAGGCTGTACGTCTTGGACCGGCCGGCCGGGTTGGCGGCTTTGGTCCTGAGCGTGTAATCACCCGGCCCAAGCTTGTGTGAGCGTGAGGTGCGGCCGTCGAACGACACCGTGTTGTCGCCTGCCCTGCCCGTCACGGACAGCGAGCCCTCGCTGATCGTTCCCATGCAGGCTCTGCCGTGGCGGCCACGTGGGTCGACCGCGCACTTGTGGCCGACCCTGTAGCCGTGGACGTGCCTGACGAACACGAGTTCCACGGTCGCCGGCACGTTGAGCACGAACGAAAACGTCGTACCGATCGCCGGCCGAGATTTCGGGTGGCCGCCGCCTGCGGCCCGTGTGTCTCGCCATCGGCTGTGTGATTGGCGCAGATCGGTGAGCGTTGGCGCGGGCACGGTGGCCAGGGACACTGTTGACGGCGATTGCGAGTCGGATGCCGGTGGCGGTCCGTACACGTAGGCGCCATTCAGGTCGCGAGAGTTCAGTGGCAGGTCACCGCCGGCCAGGAGCGCTTCGTTCCCGAAGGCAGCCAACGCCGTTTCGTCTCCTGCCAGCACCGGGCCGGTGACCGTCCAGTGCTCCGCGGCCGGTTCGTAGATCTCGGCTGTGCTGGCTGCGCAGCAGAGGCTCGCGTAGGGCGAGTCGCCGTAATTGATACACGCGTCATAGCCGGGGGCGATGCTGCACTCTCCTCCTCCCGCGACGATCACGTTTCCATCGCGGAGCGTGGTGGCCTCCGCGTACGCCCGCGCGAAGCTCATCGCCGGCAGTGGTTGCCAGGTGCCGCTGTACGGGTCGAAGCTTTCGGCGCTGGATTGAACGTCGGACTCCGTCTGCGAGCCCGGGGAGATGAGCGCTTCCTCGCCGCCGGCGATCAGCGCGGAGCCGTTCGCCATCGCTGTCGCGGCCTGCTGCGTGCGCGGGTGCAGCATCGGTGCAACCGCCGTCCACAGCCCTGATGTCGGGTCGTACGTTTCGGCGCTTGCGTACACCGTGTAGTTGTCGTGGACGGGGAGTTCTTTCGCGGGTTCATCGCGGTAGCCGCCGGCGAGCAGCACCTGTCCGGTGCCGAGCAGTGTGGCGGTCGCGCCGTAGTCACGCCTGACCAGCGGTGAACTCGCGGCTGACCACGTGCCGCTGGCGGGGTCGTAGAGAGCGGCGCCGAACGTCCACGTCGCCCAGTAGCTGCCCGGGCCGCCGAAATGCCCCACGGCGAGCAGGCGACCGTCGGGAAGTCCGGTGAGGGTCTCGACATCGCGCATTTCCGCAGGCGCGGCGACCGTCGTCCAGCTGTCAGTGTCCGGGTCGAAGGTTTCCGCCCCGACTGTCGCTTCGCAACAGCTTGTCGCGGAGTCGACGCCGAGCACCAGCACCCGGCCATCACCGAGCAGCGCCGCCTTGGGCTGAGTGCGGGGCACGAGCATCGGGGCCGCCGGCTGCCAGGACCGCGTGGCCGGATCGAACAGTTCGGTCAACGGCCGCCAGGTGGTGCCGCCGCCGACGTGTTCGGTGAAGCCGTTGTAGCCACCGGCGACGAGCACCTCCCCGTCGTTGAGCAGCGTCGCGGTTGCAGCCGCCCGCGGTTCGGCCATCGGCGCAACCGCGGACCACACATCAGCCGACGCGCATGCAGCCGGCGTGAGCCCGAAAACAACGAGCAGGCCCACCAGCAAAGCTCTCGACCGAGCCACGAAAGCAGATTACCCCCCGCCGCGATCCGCCGCACGGCTGCTAGCCGAGCGTGCGGTAGGCCGATACCCAGTCCGTCGCGATCAGGTGCTGCGCCGCCGCCAGGCGCATGCGCCCGTCGCAGACGAGCCGGTTGAGGGCTCGCTCGAGATGATCCTTCGGGTTGAGGTAGTACCCGGCCGGGCTGGCGTAGTCGGGCTCCGGCCACAGGTTGCGCGGATCGTTGAGCGCTCCGCCCAGCTCGAGCGGCACGAGATGGTCGTACTCATATGCGGAGGGGCGACCGTCGTCACCGTAGGCTTCCATGCTCGCGCGCTTCTCCGGCTCGGTGATCGACTCTGGTGGCCGCACGAGCGAGGTCCAGCCGCGGCGGCAGATCGTCGAGCCGATCGTCGCCTGGGCCACGGCGGGATTGAGCGCTCCGGGCGTGCAGCGGGCGTCGGGCATCGAGTACAGCCCGGATCCGAGTGCGTGGCACGTGCCGGGCGGAGGCTGGCGCTGGACGGCGTCCGGGCTGGCGCTCGAATAGGGGATCGGAGGAGCCGGCGCGCCGGCCGCCGGGGCGACCGCGAGCAGCGCGAGCGCAAACGCCGCGAACCATCCATGACGCCTGGCCTTCCAGCGCGGAGCGGTCACGCGGACATGATCGCGTATGGCTGGTCGAAGGTGCTCGCGCGGCTCCGCCGGGCGGCTCTGCGACCATGCACGCGCAGCGTCAGCGCCCCGGGCGGTGGCTCCAGGTTCGACTCCTGGCGGGGGCATCGATGGCCGAGCTCTCGAACATCCGCGTCGACGGGGCCAACTCGGCCGAGACGGTCGCGGTCGTGCACGAGGCGCTTCTCGGTCTGGCCGCGAGCCTCGGGCTCGAGGCTCTCGAGACGGATGACCTCGACACGGCGGTGAGCGAGACCTGCAACAACGTGGTGCACCATGCCTACGACGGGGCGGAGGGACCGCTCGAGGTCGAGATCTATGCGCTGCCGGGAGCGGTCGAGGTCGCGGTACGCGATCGCGGCATCGGGATCCGTCCGCACCTCGGGGAGCGGACGCTGCCGCATACGGGGATCGGAATGCCGATCGTTCATGCGCTCACCGAGCGCGTCGCGTTCAGCAAACTCGCCGGCGGCGGCACCGAGGTCAGGATGCTGTTCGCGACGCCGAACGCCGCCGCGCTCGTGCCGCTCGAGGGGCACGAGCCGCACACGCCGATCGCCGGCGCGGGCGCGATCGAGATCTCCCTCGCCCCGAGCTCGCTCGCGCGAGCGGTCCTGCCGCGTGTCCTCGGCGCCCTGGCGGCGCGCGCGGACTTCGCCGCGGAGCGAATCCCCGACGTCCAGCTGCTCGCTGGCGCGATCGCGGCGAGCGCCACCGAGGAGATCGACGGCGGCCGCCTCGGTGTCGCGGTGATCCTCGCGCCGCGCGATCTGGAGCTTCGCATCGGGCCCCTGCGCACCGGGTCGGCGCCGGCGCTGCTCGACTCGGGCGCGGTCGGCCTCGGGCTGGCGGTCGAACGCGTCAGCGACGATCGCAAGGACGCGTCCTACGGGCACGCCGAAGCGCTCGCGCTGCGCCTGACCGAAGGCGGCTGAGCCGCCGCCCGCGCGGCTCAGCGCCGGTCAGCCGGCCCCACGGCTACGGCCCGCTGGGGTGCCGCCATTCACGTTCTCCCTCTTCGGGAAACGAGTTGGGCGGCACGACGACCGGGTCTGACTCTTCGCATGCACCGCTCTCGGCTTCGTGTTTGGTCAGTTTGACGTTGGGTAGCGTCGGCCCGCGCTTGTTCGGCCCGACGAAGTTGAACGCGCTCGTCAGATCGCCGGTCACTTCGCGTCGCCACGCGCTCAGATTGGGAACCTCCACGCCAAAGCGCGTCTCCAGGAATCGCAGGATCGAGGTGTGGTCGAACGTGTCCGAGCAGAGAAATCCCCCGCGGCTGAACGGCGACATGACGATCATCGGCACCCTTATGCCCAGGCCGATCGGCCCCATGATCCCGCCGTCGTCTCCGGTCGCGTCTTCGACGGTCAGATACTCGCCCGGCGTGCCGAGCGGCGGAACGGGCGGTGCGACGTGGTCGAAGAAGCCGCCGTTCTCGTCCCACGTCAGGAACAGCGCCGTCGAGGCCCACGTGCCGTGGGATTTGAGCCGGCGCAGCAGGCTCTCGACGATGAACTCGCCGACCTTCGCCGATGAGTAGCCCGGGTGCTCGGTTTCATTGAGCGACACGTTGACCCAGGAGACCTGGGGCAGTTCGCCGTTCTTGAGGTCGGTGACGAAGTCGTTCGGGTAGACCGGGTCGAGCCCTCGCGCCGCCAGTTCCGGGTTCGTCTTGTAGGCCTCGAAGAAGTTGAGCACGTTGTCGTACACGCCGAGGCTGGATCCCGTGTAGGCCTTCCAGCTGACGCCGGCGGCGGACAGCTGCTCGGGCATCGTCATCCAGGTGAAGCGGCCCTCGAATTCCTGGAATTTCGGGGGCTCGAGCGTTTCCACGAGCGGACCGCCGTTGAGGCCTTCCGGGTCGATCGACGCCGACAGGCTGTACAGCCGGTTGGGGTGGGTCGGCCCGAGAACAGAGCAGTGATAGTTGTCGCAGATCGTGAACGCTTCGGCGAGGGCGTAGTAGAACGGGATGTCCGAGCGCTCGTAGTAGGCCATCGTTGCCGGCCCGGCCTCCGCGCCGTCGACGGCGAGGTGTGTGCGCACGAACCCGTCCATCGCGCCGTCGTCCCAGCTTTCGTGCTGGGGCGCCCACTGGTGCGTGATGTCGGGAAAGCACCTGTTTCCTCCCATCCCGCTGGCGTCGAGGTGAAACGGCAGCAGCTGCCCGCCGAAGCCCGGCGCGGGATAGCCCGGCTGGTAGAAGACGCTGCTCGGGACGCTCGGATCCGCGAACCCGCGCACGCCCGGCAATGTTCCGAAATAGTGGTCGAAGGAGCGGTTCTCCTGGATCAGGATCACGACGTGCTCGATGTCGGTCAGTTTGCCCGGGCGCATCGCGAGCGCCTGCTGAATCAGCGGGTTCGCGCCCAGCGCGAGCGCGCCGGCTCCCGCCCCGGCCTGGAGCAGCTCCCTACGGGTGATGCCAGCCATCTCGTCCCCTTCCGGACTCGCCTCAGCTGCCCCTCAGCAGCTACGCCGCGATCGTATCAGCAAGCACAAGCGCGTTGGAGCTCGCGTCAGCTGCGCCCGCCGAACAGCCGCAGGAAGAACAGGAAGATGTTGATCACGTCGAGGAAGATGCCGGCCGCCAGCGGGACCGATTCCTGCATGCCGGCGCGGCGCATGCGGTTGAAGTCGAGCACCGTGTAGCCGCCGAAGATCACGAGTCCGGCGAGCGAGTAGATGATGTTGCCGGCGGGAATCGCGATGAACAGGCCGATCAGCCCGAACACGAGCAGGCCGATCAGCAGGAAGAACATCAGCCGGTAGAAGCGCGAGAGGTCCTGGCGGATCGCGTAGCCGGTGGCGCCGAGCGCGCTCACGAACAGCGCGGTCGCGCCGGCGGCCTGCCAGACGGCGTCGGGTTCGGATTCGGCGTAGGCGTTGAGCACGCCGCCCATGCCGAGACCGAGCAGCGTGCCCGCGGCGAACAGGAGCGTGATCGCCAGCATCTCTGAGCGCCGCGTGGCGACGTTCAGCCCGATGATGCAGACGAACCCGCCGATGAAGCAGGCGATCGAGCCGAAGCCGACGATGTCGCGACCGAGGTATGCGCCAAGTGTGAAGAACGCGAGCGTGACCGCGACCAGCCCCATCACCTGGCCGAAGACGCCGGCTGTGCCGATCGTCTCGACCGAGCCGAACATCGCTTCGTTTTTGTATGTCGCCGTCTCGGGCACTGTCTGGCTCCTGTTCGGGGTTGGCGGTGAGCGCGGCCGCCAGGCGCGGCCGCCACCAGCTGATTCTAGGTGCAGTGGCCGCGAACCGGCGCGTGCGCGCCGCGATGATCCAGGCTCGCCGCCCGCGCGCAGTGGTGGATGAAGAAGTTCAACATCCATTCAGAGGAGACAGCAATGCCTGACAAGCACGACGAATCCGGGAGCGGCCATTCGCGAGCGCCGCAGCGGAGCGACGCATGGACCGCGCCGTTCACCCGCAAGGGCTTTCTCAAGAGCGCCGCTGCGACGGGCGCGGGCGCCGCAGGGCTGGGAATGCTCGGGCCGGCCGCCGCACTCGCCAAGGAGGCGCAGAAGGGCGGCGTCACGCACAAGGACCTGACGATCCTGAAAGCGGCACAGATAGCCGAGGCGCTGGCGGTGACGACGTACACGAACATCATCAACACCGCACCGTTCTTCAAGAACATCCCCGCCGACGACCAGGGCTACCTCGAAGCGGCCCGGCAGGAGGAGATGTCTCACTACCTGCTCGAGGAAAGCCTGACGAAGAAGCCGACGCCGTTCACGGCGTTCTACTACCCGCCGAACATGTTCAGCGACGCGCAGACGACGCTCAACATCCTCGTCACGCTCGAGGACGCGTTCATCGCCGCCTATCTCGTCGGCGTGCGCGACTTCAGCTCATCCGCGCTGCGCCTGACAGCCGCGCGGATCATGGGCATCGAGTCCGACCACCGCACGCTCGCGCGTGTCGTCGGCGGCGACGTGGCGCCTGTGAACGGCGGGCCGCTGACGACGATCACCGGCATCCAGAAGACGGCCGAGCCGATCGCGCCGCCGAACAACAACGGCTATGAGCGCACGCTCGAGCTGAAGAACATCGGCGCGGCGGTTGAAGCGCTGCTGCCGTTCGCGGAAAAGGCGGCCGCTGAAAAAGCGGGCTTCGATGTCAGCAAACCGTATGCGTTCGCACCGTTCACCCCGATGCTGCCGATCGCGCTCGGCGAATTCCACTCGCTCAAGGGCTAGGCGCCCTCGTCGGCCTGCGGCGCCGCGGGCGCCGCGGGCCGACCGCGGTCGGCTGCCGGAGCGCCCGCCTGGCCGATGGGCGACTGCTCCTCGCGCGGCGCCTCGGCGAGGGTGAGGACGAACATTCCCAGCGGTCGGCTCGTGCCGTTCGCGTCGCGTCGCGTCTCGTCGCGTCGCGTCGCCGCCGCGAAGGTCACGTCGTCGGCGCCAGGCAGCGTCGGCCACTCGGGGTCGTTGTCGTCGAGTGATGCCGGCTCGCCGCCGGCGACTCTTCTGGCCATCTCGGCGGCCACGCCCGACCGCGCGCCGGCGTCGCCGAGCGTGCGGACGATGCCCAGCCGTCGCGTCCTGCCGCGGACGACTGCGAGCGACGGCTCGCGGACGATCGCGATCGACGGCTGGTAGAGCGCGCTGTGGCCATCGCCGATCGCGATGTCGTCGCTGGAGTCGTTGATCCCGGCGGGCTCAGCGGGCTCGGCGGCGAGGATCAGCGTCGCTTCTGCAGCCGCGCCGGCCCGCACCGCTCCATGCAGAACCGAGCGGTCGACGATCGTCGAGGACAGCCCGTCGACCCCGGTTGTCGCGATCACGCGCCGGAAGCGCTCGCGCGTCGTCTTCGGCGCGATCGGAGACGATTCAGGAACCACCAGCACGGGATGGACGACGCCGCCGTCTGCACGCGCGACGCGCACCGCGATCGACAGAGCGCCCCATGCGAGCTCGGGGTCACCGACGCCGACGACCACCCGCGTGCCGAGCGGACGCGGGCCGTCCTCCTGCGCCGTCAGGCGGTTGCTCGCGCGTGTCGCGACGACCGTGGAGATCACGACGGTCACGAGGATCACGACGAGGACCGCATTCACGACGGAGTTGCCGAACAGGCCGAGCTGGAATCCGATGACGGTCGCGGCGAGCGTCGCGGCGGCCTGCGCGACGCTCAACGAGAACAGGAGTTCCCCCTGCGCTCGCGAGAAGCCGAGCAGCCGCGCCGAGATGATCGCGGCGAGCGTCTTCCCGCCGAGGCAGGCGAGCAGGAACAGGGCGGCGAGCTTCAATGTCTCTCCTTCGACCATCACCGCGGGGTCGAGGATGAGGCCAACCGAAACCATGAACACGGGGATGAACACCGCCCCTCCGAAGAAGCCGATCCGCTCCATCAGCTGTCCTTCGTTGGGCACCAGGTGGTTGAGCGCGAGTCCCGCGAAGAACGCTCCGACGATCCCCTCGATGCCGAACAGCTCGGCGACCGTCGCCGCTGAGAGAAACGCGGTGACCGCGACGACATAGCGCACGGAGCGCTCGGCGCTGAGCATCTGGAACGCCCAGCCGGCGAGCAGCGGCAGGACCAGCAGGCTGAAGCCGATCAGGGCGCTGAGGCCGACGACGAGCTGGACCGCGACTTCGATGCCCGAGCGCCCGCCGCCCACTGAGCCCGCCACCGCAGCGAGCACGACCAGCGCGAGCGTGTCGGTCAGCACGGTCGAGCCGACCACGGTCGCGACCGCCGGATCGGATGCCTGGCCGGCGTCGCGCACGGCCGGGTAGGTCAGCAGCGTATGCGAGGAGAGCAGCGCCCCGAGCAGCAGCGCGGCCTGTGTCTCCCATCCGAGCGCCAGGCCGAGCAGCGTCCCGAACGTCATCGGGAGCGCAAACGTGAGCAGCCCGAACACGATCGCCGAGCGTCGATGCGCGCGCAGCAGGTTGAGGTCTAGCTCCACGCCGGCGACGAACATCAGATACAGAAGTCCCAGCTGCCCGAGATCGGGCAGCGTGCTGTTGCCGGACCCAATCAGTCCGAGACCGTGCGGGCCGATCACGAAGCCGCCGACGAGCAGGCCGATGATCCCGGGGATGCGCGCGCGCTGCACGAGCAGCGGCCCGAGCAGCAGCGTCGCGAAGATCACGAGGAACTCCCACGGGGCCCCCTTCGGTGAGGAGATCTCGACGAGCGACGCGAACGGGGGGTGCAGGGCGGACAGCGTCGTCACGGTTCGGTCCTCAGAGCCGGTACTTCTTCGGCCTGGCCTTCCTGGAGATCGGTCTGCAGCCATTCCTGCCCGAGACGTTCGATCGTGCCGTCCGCCGTCAGCGCGCGGATCGCCGAGTTGACCGCTTCGAGGTTTTCAGACCCCTTCGGCAGCGCGGCCGCGAGCACGTCCTGGCTGGGCAGCTGCGCCGCGACTTCGTACAGGTGAGGCGACGCCCGCGCGTACGCCAACGCGACCGGCAGATCGAGCATCACCGCGCTGGCTCGCCCGACGCGCAGCGCGAGCAGGACTTCTCGCTGGTGGTCGAGGACCTGTGGGGCTTCGTACGGGCGGATCGTCTGTTCGAGGGCGCTCTGCAGCGTTGTGCCCGTCTCGACGGCCCAATGCAGGCTCTCCGCCGCCTGGACGTCGGGCACGTTGGTGCCGGGACGGACCAGGATCGCGGGCGGCGCACGCAGGTAGGAGGTTGAGAAGTCGACGTGTTCGCCGCGTTCGTCGTTGACGGTGATGTCAGAGAGCGCGAGATCAGCACCATCGAGCTGACCGGCCACGAGCTGTTTGAAGGGCACATATATGACCTTGAGATCGGCGAGGCCGAAACGGTGCTGCAGCGCCCGCGCGAGGCCGTACTCGAAGCCGCCGGTCGGATGCCTGAAGCTGCCTTCCCACAGGCCCGGGTTGGGGATCTGGGCGGTCGCGACGGTCAGCGCGCCCGCATGTGCCGGCGTGAACGTTCCCGCCGCACCCAGCCCGCCGCCGGCGCACGCCGCGAGCGAGACCGAGGCCAGCGCCGCCGCCAGGCCCGAAACGACTGATCTGCGCCACAAAACTCGTCTCACGCGCCCGCCACTTTACGTGCGGCCCTCCCGGTGCGACGAGCGCACGGCGGGATTCCGCGCGGAAGTGGGCAGACTGAGTCGATGGCCGGACCCCGGACGACGACGGTCACGAGCACGGACGCGGGCGGGCTGACGCGCAGCCGTCGCCGGCTGGTGCTCGCGATCTGCTGCATGAGCCTGCTGATCGTCGGGCTCGACAACACGATCGTGAACGTCGCGCTGCCGTCGATCGGGCGCGACCTGCACACGAGCATCGCCGGCCTGCAGTGGACAGTCGACGCGTACACGCTCGTGCTCGCGAGCCTGCTGATGCTGTCCGGCTCGATGGGTGACAGGTTCGGCCGCCGGCGCGTTTTCAAGCTCGGCCTCGTGCTGTTCACGCTCGCCTCGCTGCTGTGCAGCCTCGCCCCCAGCCTGGGCTGGCTGATCGCCTTTCGCATGCTCCAGGGCGCCGGCGGATCGATGCTCAACCCGGTTGCGATGTCGATCATCCGCAACGTCTTCACCGACGCGCGCGAGCGCGCGCAGGCGATCGGCATGTGGGGGGCGACGGTCGGCGTCAGCCTCGCCCTCGGCCCGGTCGTCGGCGGCGCGCTCGTGCAGTCGGCCGGCTGGCGCTCGATCTTCTGGATCAACATTCCCGTCGGCCTGCTCGCGCTCGCTCTGACGATTCGCTTCGTGCCCGAGTCGCGCGCGCCGCGCCCACGGCGCCTGGACCCCGTCGGGCAGGTGCTCGTGATCGTGCTGCTGGCGTCGCTGACGTACGCGATCATCGAAGCTCCGAGCGCCGGCTGGTCCTCGCCGCAGAGCCTCGCGCTGTTCGCGCTCGCGGGCGCCGCGCTCCTCGCGCTGCTGATCTACGAGCCGCGGCGCAGCGACCCGCTGCTCGAGCTCGGCTTCTTCCGCAGCGTGCCGTTCTCGAGCGCGAGCGCGACCGCTGTCTGCGCGTTCGCAGCGCTCGGCGTGTTCCTGTTCCTGAACACCCTGTACCTGCAGGACGTGCGCCGGCTGACGGCGCTCGAAGCCGGCCTGTACACGCTGCCGCTGGCCGTGATGACGCTGATCTTCTCGCCGCTCTCGGGGCGGCTCGTCGGCCGCCGCGGGCCGCGCATCAGCCTGCTCGCCGGCGGCCTCGGCCTCGCGCTCGGCGGGGTTCTGATGACGGGCATCGCGCGCAACAGCGCGCTCGTGTCGCTGCTGCCGGCGTATGTCATCTTCGGGATCGGCTTCGGCATGGTCAACCCACCGATCACGAACACGGCGGTGATGGGCATGCCCTCAGCTCAGGCAGGGGTCGCGGCCGCCGTCGCCTCGACCTCGCGCCAGGTCGGCCAGACGCTCGGCGTCGCTGTCGCCGGTGCGCTCGTCGCGGTCTCCGCGGGGCCGGTCAGCGCGGGCTTCGTCGCGGCCAGCCAGGGTGGCTGGTGGATCGTCGCGGGATGCGGCATGGTCGTGATCGCACTCGCGCTGCTCAGCACGACCGCGTGGGCGAGCGCGAGCGCGCGACAGGCCGGCGAGGACTATCTGCCGAGGCGCGAGCAGCGTCCGGCACTGCTCGCGCCGCGTCCGTAGAGGCAGATAGCCTTGCCTCACCCAGGACGTTCCTCGGCGGCCCGACGGCCGTGAGCAGGCGTCCGCTCAACTAGGGGGACCAATGCTCACAAGACGATCCCCGTGGCTGGCCGCCGTGCTCCTCTCCGGAGTGCTCGTCGCCGGGTGCGGTAGCAGCAGCAGTTCGAGTACCACCAGCACCGCGAGCAGCTCACCGACGCCGACGATCTCCACGCCGACGTCCGTCTCGGGCGCGAGCAGCGCGATCACGCAGGCGGCCGTCGCGGCTTGTCGAGCGGGCGTGACCCACGCCGCCGTCTCGGCAAGCGTCAAAGCGAAACTCGAAGACATCTGCAACGAAGCGGCGAAGGGCAACGTCACCGCCGCTCGCGAAGCAGCGAAAAAGGTGTGCGTCGAAATCGTCAACTCCTCGCCGATCCCCGGGGGCCCGGCAAAGGAAGCGGCGCTGTCCGCATGCAACAAAGTCGACGGGAGCCAATAGGCCGACACGCCTGATAGCTCCGCCGCGCGTGGCGGAGGACGGGGCTACTGCGCCGTGTCCTCCTCCTCGCCGGTGCCGGCGCCGGTGCTGTCCTCGTCATCGCCGGCGTACAGCGACTCGCGCGCCAACTCGCGGCCCTTCACGTCGAACAGCCTGATCTCGAGCAGGTCGTGGCGGTAGTCGTCGGGCGCGATCAGCGTAAAGCGCTCATCGATCAGCTCGCACTGGTCGACCGCGAGATCGGCCAGCTCGGCAGTGGCGATGCGCCCGCCCGAGATCAGCGGGCGCCCCCACACGAGCGTCATCGAGGCGACCCCGCCGAACTGTCCGCGCCAGGTGCCGATCACCTCCTCGCAGAGGTCCATGCGCCAGTCGGGGTTGCGCTCGGCGGTCTCCTCGGTGAAGTCGACGTGCGCCGAGAAGTCGCTCGGCTCCGCGTCGTCCCCGCCGGCGACGAAGCGCACGTAGCCGAACAGCTCGAGCCCGCTCGTCGTGCGCGAGGTCCCGGGCACGTAGGTGCGGCCGTGCCAGCTGCGGTCTGGAAACCAGGTCACCGCGCCCGGCTCGCCGAGGTTCTCGTGCTCGCCGTCGAGTCCGAGCGCGGCCGTCAGGAACTCCTGCCGCAGGCGCTCCTCCCAGCGCCCGTACGGGAGCTCCTCCTGCGGCGGCTCGGCGGCGAAGCGCGGTACGAAACGTTCCTCGGGCGGCATCGCCGCTGAGCCTAGCTTGCGCGCGGCCAGGCCGCTCGCGAGCTAGGCCTCGCGCAGGACCGACGCGGCGTGCTCGGGGGCGACGATGTTGAGGTTGACGTCGGTCGAGAGCTCGAGCCCGGCGAGGTGGGTGAGGCGCGGCAGCACGTCGATCCGCCAGCAGAAGTCCTCGGCGCCGCGCGGTGCCGTGCGCACCCACAGGTTCAGCGGTGGGCTCGAGCCGAGGTGGCGCGCCAGCCGCGAGAGCCCGTCGTGCAGCAGTGCCGCGCCGGAGGCGCCGGCGTCCTCGAAACGCGCGCGCGGCGTGCGCGGCGCGAGCATCAGCTGGAACGGCAGCCGCGACGCGTACGGCGCCATCAGCACGGCCTCCTCGTCGATCGCGACGATCCGCTCGCGGCGCCGGACCTCCTCGGCGACGAGGTCCCCGAGCAGGCTCTGGCCCATCGTGCGGGTCGTGTAGGCGCCGGCGCGCTCGCGCTCGCGCGCGACCGCTGCAGGCACGAAGTCGAGCGCGTACAGCTGGGCGTGCGTATGCGGCAGCGACGCGCCCGCCTCGCGCCGCTCGTTGACGATCAGTTGCAGATAGGCGCTGTCGGCGTGCTCGCGCATGCGCTCGCGCCAGACCTCGACCGCGGCGCAGACCTGCTCGACGGGGAGTTCGGCCAGCGACAGCACGCTCTGCGGCCCGTTGATTATCACCTCGTGCGCGCCGGTCGCGGGCAGCGAGGTGAACAGATCCGGCTGGCCGCGTCCGCCGAGCTCCGCGCCACCGGCGTCGCCGGCGCCGTCGGCCGGGCTGAGCGCGGGGTACAGGTTCGGCACGACGCGCACGCTCCAGCCGGGCGAGTCCGCGGCGGCGCCGTCGGGGCGCAGCGCGTACAGCTCGGGCGGCGTGCGGTCCTCATGCCCGTCCGCGAACGGATCCCGCTCGCGGTCGACCGGATCGGCCGGCGTGCACGTCGGCTCGCCGCCCGGGCGCAGTGAGCGCTCGCCGGCGATGATCGTCCTGTGCCCGCTCAGCGGGTCGATGCGCAGCTCGGGCATGCTTCAGGCGTCCAGCCCGTAGCGCCTGATGTCCTCTTCGAGCTTGGCGACGCTCGGGTAGGGCCCCTGGTGGATGAACGTGCCGCCGCGGGCGTTGTAGATGACCGTCACGGGCGTGAATGCGGAGTCGGTGATCGCCAGGCCCGCCTGGTCGCTGTGGTCGTAGTAGCTCGGATAGCTGACCGGGAACGTGCGCAGGAAGCTGATCGCGTTCTGCGGCGTTTCATCGCCCGAGTCGATTCCCACGAACGCGACGCTGTGCCCGTCGGTGACCGAGACGCGCTGAAAGACGCCGAACTCCGCGCGGCACGGCTGACACCATGACGCCCACTTGTTGACGACCACCGGCCGGCCGCGCAGGGCGGCCAGGCGCGCGCGCAGCGCGGGCAGGCCGCCGGAGAGGATCTCGCTGGCCTGTGCGTGCAGCGCGGCGAGCGCCGGCGGCGAGCCGGCGAGGCGCGCGCGCATCTGCGCGAGCGTCAGCCGTGAGGGTTCGCTCGCCTGCGGTGAGCCGCCGAGCTGCAGCAGTCCCACGAGCAGAACGGCCACGACCGCGACGGCGATCACAGCCGCTGAGAGGCGCTTGATCGTCATCGCCGCTAAGGGTGGCAGATCGCCTCGACTTCAATCGAGCCTCGGCGTGCTATATCCTGAGGACATCGTCAGAGCCGGGGTTCTCCAAGGAACCGGCTAACGGCGCCAGTCCGGCGCCAACGCTTTCGAGCCGCGCCGAAGCCACTTTCGACGGCGGCTCTGTCTCGAAGTCCAGAGCCTCTATGGCCGAGTCCACCTCAGTGGCCCTCGCGGCCGCGCCCATTCCGAATCCCGCCGATATCGCCCGCGCGGAGAAGCTCGTGCGCGAGCGTTTCCTGCACGACGGCGAGGACGCCGCTGTTGCGCTCGCGCCGGGATCACCGCGCCGGCGCGCGCTCGACATGGCGCTCGCGGAGCTCGAGGCAGACCCGAAGAGCAAAACCCCCTCGACCGCCTGGCGGCGCGAGTTCTCGCTGCTGCTCGGCCTCGAACGTGTGCTGTATGAGGACGAGCCCACGCTCGTCGATGGAACGGTGCTCTCCGCGCACCAGGTCGACGCGCTCTCGGGGACCCTGACCGCGCTGCTCGCCGAGGCGCAGCGCACGGCCCCGAACGGCAACGGCGGCGGCGCATCGGCCTCACCCGAGCTGCTCGCCTCCGCCGACATCCTCGGGCCCGAGGACGCCGCGGACGCCGCGGACGGCGCAGATGGGGCGCCCGTGCGGAGCAGCGCCCCCGACGCGGTCGAGGAGGAGGAGGACGAGGAGGAGGAGGACGAGGAGGACGAGCTCGAGGACGACGACGACGACCTCGGCCCGGTGCAGCGCGCCGCGCCCGACGAGGACGACGACGACCTCGACGACGAGCCCGAGGAAGAGGAGGACGAGGAGGAGGAGGACGACGACGAGCCTGAGCAGGAGACCGAGTCCGAGGAGGAGCCGCGCGACTGGGTCGAGGACGACGGCGAGGAGGAGGCGCTCGGCGAGCAGCCCGAGGACCCCAACGCCGCCAAGCGCTTCTGGTTCGAGCACGCGACCGGCGCCGGCAAGACCGTCGCCGCGCTCGGCTTCGTCGAGGCGTCGCAGACGGGCGGCGTGCTGATCCTGACCCACCGCCGCAACCTCGTCGACCAGTTCAACGGCGAGCTGCGCGACCGCGGCTACTCCAAGCGCATCAGCCGTCCGCTGCTGAAGGGCGAGGACTCGGTCAAAGGCCCGGTCACGGTCGAGACATACCAGTGGTTCGTGCGCAACGCCGGCAAGATCTCGAGCGCATACACGATCGTCATCTGCGACGAGGCGCACACGGCGCTCGGCGAGAAGACGAGCGCGGCGATCCGCGAGTGGACCGGGCCGATCTTCATCGGCATGACGGCGACCGGCGCGCTGATCGCGCGCCACGTCACCGACCTGTTCCCGACGCAGACCTCGCGTTTCGATCTCGCCCAGGCGGCGCGGCGCGGCGTGATCTCGCCGCTGCGCTGCGTGCGCATCTCGCCGGGCGTCGGCGTGCGCACGATCGCCAAGGTGCCGCTGCGCCGCGGCGAGATCGACACCGAGTTCGACCAGGATGAGCTTGCCAAACTGCTCGACCAGCAGCCGTTCAACATGGCCGTCGCGAACCTCTACAAGACGCGCTTCAACGGCGTCCCGGGAGTCGTCTACGCAGCCGGCGTGCGCCACGCGTACAACCTCGCCGAAGCGTTCCGCGCGGAGAACATGAAGGCGCAGGCGGTGTCGGGCGAGACGCCCAAGCGCGAGCTCGTGGAGATCCTCGCGCGCTACGAGCGCGGCGACATCGACGTGCTGATCAACGCGCAGCTGCTGGCCGAGGGCTGGAACAGCCCGCGCGCGACCGTCTGCGTGCACCTCGCGCCGACGGCCTCCAAGCGCATCTACCAGCAGCGCGTCGGACGCGTCACCCGCCGTCATCCCGGCAAGGAGGCCGGGCTCGTGGTCGACTTCGTGCACCCGGCGACCAAGCACGACGACCCGGTCGTGACGCTGCACTCGCTGCTCGACCGCGACGTCTATCGCGGCGGTGCGATCGTCGTCGGGCCGGTGCGCCGCGGCCGTGGCCGCAGGATGCGCGTCGAGCGCCGCGTGCTGCCCGTCTGCGCGGAGGAGGAGCGCCGCTTCGCGGTCTTCGAGCGCGAGCTGTGGCGGATCGCGGTCGAGCATCTCGACTACGGCGAGCAGCACCTGTGGGCGGCGCTGGCGGGCGCGCGCGTGGCCCCCAACGGCTGGCGCCGGGCGCGTGCGATGCTGCATTTCGACCGCACCGGCGAGCTCAAGGCCCGCTTCCTGATCACGGCGGTCAAGCGCAACACGAACCCGCAGCTGCGGCTGCGCGCGCTCACCGACATCGCCGTGCTGCGCGACCCGGACTCGTTCGACGAGGCGATCGACATCATCGGCGGCTGGCCGCGCGAAGAGCGCAAGGAGGCGACCAAGATCATGCTGCGCGCGCTCGTCGAGCGGCGGATCGGCCGGCGCGATCAGGCCAACGCGTGGATCTGGCGCCTGGCGGAGTACACGCGCGATGTCCACGAGGAGTACGCGGTCCAGCGCTGGCCGGAGACCAAGCGCCTGCTCGGGCTGCTCGTCAACTCGGCCGGGGGGGCGCACGCGCGCAACGCGCGGCGCCTGATCCACGCCGCGCGCAAGCAGGACCGTCGCCTCGCCGCCGCGCTGCTCGCGGCCGCGCTCGCGCATACGCCCGAGGCCGAGGAGGCGCTGCGCGGGGCGCGCACGCGGATGGCACGCAAGCCGCCGGCGCTCGCGCGCGAGCTGCTGCGCAACTTCCCGAAACGCCGCGCTCGCAACGGCCGGCGCCGGCGCAAAGGCGCAAAGGGCACGGCCAACGGCCGGCCGGCCGCGACGGCGGTCGAGCAGCCGGGCGGCGAGCAGCGCGCGCAGAACGAACTGCGCCGCGACGTCAAGGAGGCGCTCGACCACGCCGGCGAGCAGGCCTAGCGAACGCTCTCCAGGTGGACCTCGCCGGCGCTGAGCGCCGTCCGCCCACCGCCGTCGAGCGCCACGATCAGGCGCCCGTCGCCGTCGATGCCGTCGGCTTGCCCGCGGCCGTCGCTCCAGGCGACCTCGTGTCCGCGCAGCGCGTCGCGCGCGCGCCACGCCTCGAGTGTCCGCCCGGCGGGCTCCGCGAGGCGCAGCTCGAGTGCCCGCAGCAGCCGCTGCAGCAGCGGCTCGATCTCGGCCGCGTCGAGGCCGAGGGTCGCGGCTCGCCGTGGGGCGCTCTCCCCCGGCGCCGGCGCCGCCCCCGGGCGCAGCTCGACGGGCAGCTGCTCGAGGCGCACGGCGACGTTCACGCCGATTCCCAGCACCGCCCAGCCTTCGCGCGTGCGGCCCTCGATCAGGATGCCGGCGAGCTTCGCCAGCACCGGCGCCTCGGCGCCGGCGCTCGGCTCGATCACGACGATGTCGTTCGGCCACTTGATCAGCGCGCGCTCGCCTGTGCCCTTGAGGGTGCCGACGACGTCGCAGACCGCGACCGCGGCGAGCAGCGGCAGCAGGGCCGGTGACCGATCGGAGACCGGCCAGCGGAGCAGCAGCGACATCAGCAGCGACCTGCCGGCGGGCGCCGACCAGCGCCGGTCCTGGCGGCCGCGCCCGGCGCTCTGCGCCGCGGCCGTCACGAGCGTCCCGTGCGGTGCGCCCGCGAGCGCGAGCGCGCGCGCTCGCTCGTTCGTCGAGTCGGTGCTGCGCAGATGCAGGCGCGGCTGGCCGAGCGGGGCGGGGGAGGAGGTCGTGTGCGCGCCGGTCTGCGCGCTCACGCGCGGCGCACGAGCAGATCGTCGTCGGGACGCACGCCGAGGCGCTCCGCGGCTGAGCCGCGGTTGACCGCGATCGCGACCATCCGCTGGGCGTCCTCGTAGATCAGCAGCTCGCCCGGAGCGACGTCCGCGAACGTCGCCGCATAGCGCGCTGTGTGCACGCCGCCGGTGTGGCGCACCGTGAGATCGTCGCCGAGGTCCGCGCCGAGCGCCGTCAGGTGTTCCTCGCCGGCGTCGAGGATGAGGTTGCCGAACGTGTCGTGGCGCAGCACGTGCGCGGTCAGCGCGCCGTCGCTGAGCTCGGGCGACGGTAGTCCGAGGCGGCGCAGGCTCTCGACGGCGAGCGGCTCGCCGACCGCCGACAGCGGCTCGCCGGCGGCGAGCGCGGCGGCGACCGGAGCGAAGATGTCGCGCCCGTGAAATGTGCGCGAGACCGGCTCGAGCCGCTCGGGCGAGTTGCCGATGTCGACCGCCTCGACGACGCCCGCGAGGCGCTCGGCGGCCGGCATGAGCAGGCCGTTGTCCGGGCCGACGAGCAGCTGGTCCTGCTCGGCCGTGCGGATTGCGACGGCGCGGCGCGCGTGCGAGCCGACCGCGCTGACGCCGGGATCGACGACCGCGAGGTGCACGCCGGCGGGCAGGTACGGCAGCGCCGCGCGCAGCATGATCGCGCCCGCGCGCACGTCGTGATTGGGGATCGAGTGGGTCACGTCGATCACGAGCGCGTTCGGGCAGCGCCGCGCGATCACCCCGTGGCAGACACCGACGAACTCGTCCAGGTGCCCGTAGTCGGACACGAAGGTGACGACCGGAGGCAGTCCCCTATCGCCCGCCATCTGCCGCCCTCAGTGCCGCGTCGCCGAGCAAGGCGTCGATGATACCCGCGATGTCGTGCTGCTCGGCCTCGACCTGCGGCTCGAGCCCGTGCTCGCGCAGCGTCGCGCTCGTCGCCGGCCCGATCGAGACGACGCGCACATCCGCAGCGAGCAGCTGTGAGGCGTCGTAATCACTCTGCCCGTCGCCGTCGCCGTCGCCGTCGCCGTCGCCGTCGCCGCTCGGCGTGGGCGCGCCCGCGCGCAGGAAGTAGCGCACGCTCGAGGATGAGGTGAACGTGATGTAGTCCGCGGCGCGCGCCCGCGCCAGCGTCTCCTCGCTCAGCGGCTCGGCGATCGTGTCGTAGAGGTCGAGCACGTCGACCTCCGCGCCGCGCTCGCGCAGCGCCTCCGCGAGCACGTCGCGACCCTGCCGCGCACGGGCGATCAGCGCGCGCTCGACGCTCACACCCGCGAGCGCATCGACGAGCCCCTCGGCGACGAATCGTCTCGGCACGATGTCAGCCGTGACGCCGTGCTCGGCGAGAGCGCGCGCGGTGCCGGGGCCGATCGCGGCGAGCTTCGCGCCGGCGAGCGAGCGCGCGTCGCGCCCGCCCGCGGCGAGACGCTCGAACAGGCCCGCGACGCTGTTCGGACTGCTCACGCAGATCAGGTCATACCCGCCCGGATCGAGCGGCGGCCCGGGCAGCTGGCGGATGCGGATCACGGGCGCCTGCACGACGTTCGCGCCGAGACGTTCGAGCCCGCTCGCGAGCTCGCTCGCCTGCGCGCGCGCGCGTGTGACCGCGACGGTGCGCCCGGCGAGTGGGCGCGGTCCCAGCCACGCGAGCTCGCCCGCGAGCGCGGCGACGGCGCCGATGACGGTGATCGACGGCGCCCGGATCTCCTCTGCGCGCACCGCCTGCGCGATCGTCTCGAGCGTTCCCGTGACGGTTCGCTGGCCGGGCAGCGTGCCGCCTTCGACGACCGCGGCCGGCTCCGCCGGAGGACGCCCCGCGGCGATCAGCGCGGCGGTGATCTGCTCGATGCGGCGGACGCCCATGTACAGCACGAGCGTGCCCGGAAACGCCGCCAGCGCCGGCCAGTCGATCGCCGTCTCGCCCTTCACCGGATCCTCGTGTCCGGTGATCAGCGCGACCGCGCTCGCGAGGCCGCGATGGGTGAGCGGGATCCCCGCGTAGGCGCTCGCGGCGACGCCCGCGGTCACGCCCGGCACGATCTCGAACGCGATCCCGGCGCCGAGGAGCGTCAGCGCCTCCTCGCCGCCGCGCCCGAACACGAACGGGTCGCCGCCCTTCAGGCGCACGACCGACTTGCCCTCCTGTGCGCGCGCCACCATCAGCGCCTCGGTCTGCTCCTGCGGCACCGACGGGCCGCCGCCCTCCTTGCCGACGAACAGGAGCTCGGCGTCCGCGCGCGCGCCGTCGAGCGCGCTCGCCGGGATCAGGCGGTCGTACAACACCACGTCGGCGGCGGCGATCAGCTCGAGCGCGCGCGCCGTCAGCAGGCCCGGATCCCCGGGGCCTGCGCCGACGAGGTAGACGCGCCCGCTCACGCCTCGCCGGCTTCCGGCGCGGCCGCTGTGCGTACCAGCCGCAGGCGCGCTCCGAGCGCGCGTCCGAGCGCCTCGGGGTCGCTCGCGCTGCCGGTGAGCTGATCGCTCGCCCAGCCGGCTTCGCCGTCGAGCCCGAGCCAGCCGCGAAGTTGCAGTTCGCCGCCGTGCAGCCTCGCGTGCGCGCCGAGCGGCGTGCGGCAGTCGGCATCGAGCGCGAGCGCGAGCGCGCGCTCGGCGCGCAGGCAGCTCGAGGCGTCCGCATCGATGATCGCCGCGAGCGCGTCGTGGACGCCGATGTCGCTCTCGCGCAGCTCGAGCGCGAGCGCGCCCTGGCCGGGAGCGGGGACGAACCGCGCCGGGTCGAGCACCGCGCCGACAGCGTCCTCGCGGCCGAGCCGCTGCAGACCCGCGCGCGCGAGCACGATCGCATCGAACTCACCGCGCGCGAGCTTGCCGAGACGCGTGTCGACGTTGCCGCGCACCGGCACGATCTCGAGGTCCGCGCGCGCCGCGCGCAACTGCGCGGTGCGGCGGATGCTGCTGGTGCCGACGCGCGCGCCGCGCGCGAGCTGCTCGAGGCCGCCTGCGCCGCAGAGCACGTCCTCGGCGCCGGCGCGCGCGGGCGCCCCGGCGAGCACGAGGCCGGCGGCGAGCTCGCCGGGAACGTCCTTGGCGGAGTGCACCGCGATGTCGACCTCGCCACGCTCGAGCGCGCGCTCGAGCTCGCCGATCCAGCGCGACTTGTCATCGACGGCGTCGCCGCGGTCGCCGCTCGTCACGATCGGGACGATCTCGCAGCCGCCGAGCATCTGCGCGATCAGATCGGCCTGGGCGAGCGCCAGCGCGCTGCGCCGGGTTCCGATTCGCATCAGCGCTCGCGGCGGCGGCGGAGGTCGTGGACCTCCGCCAGCTCCGCCGAGGGCGGCTCCTCGGCCGGTGCGTCCTGCTGCAGGGCGAACAGTTCGCGCACGACCTCGAGCGTCGCGTGGCCGCGCTCACCGCCGAGGCCGCGCAGACGGATCGTCGGCTCGTGCAGCAGCCGGCTCATGACCGCGCGCGCGACCGCTTCGATCCGCGCGATGTCTCGCGGCGAGGCCGAATCCCAGCGCCCGGAGTTCTCCGCGAGGACCTGTTCGACGATCTCGTTGCCGTGCTCGCGCAGTGCGCTGAGCGTCGGCAGCGCGTCGAGCTGCCCGAGCCAGCGCGCGAAGCGGTGGATCTCCTCATCGATGATCTCGAGCGCCCGCGGCATCTCCTCCGCGCGCGTGCTGAGGTTGCGGGCGACGACCGCCTGGAGGTCGTCGATGTCATACAGCGTCACGCCCTCGAGCTCGCCACAGGCGGCATCGATGTCTCGCGGCACGGCGATGTCGATCAGCAGCAGCGGGCGCGACTCGCGCACCGCCATCACCAGCTCGAGCTCTTCGTGCCCGACGATCGGGTGCGGCGAGGAGGTCGAGGAGACGACGATGTCGGCGCGCAGCAGCTGGTCGGGAAGGTCATCGAGGCCGACGACCGAGCCGCCGAAGCGCTGAGCGACGCTGAGCGCGCGGTCGGCGTGGCGGTTGGCGACGAAGATCGTCCCCGCGCCCTGCTCGGCGAGGGCGCGCGCGGTCAGCTCGCTGGTCTCGCCCGCGCCGAGGATCACGACGTGGCGGCTCTGCAGGTCGCCGAGCACGCTCGTCGCGAGGTCGACCGCGACCGACGGGACGCTCACGCGGCTCGCGCCGATCGCCGTCTCGGTGCGCACGCGCTTGCCGGTCGTCAGAGCTGCGGCGAACAGGCGATTTGACAGCGGCCCCGTGCAGCCGGCCTGCATCGCCGCTTCATGGGCGCGCCTGACCTGGCCCTGGATCTCGGCCTCGCCGACGACCATCGACTCGAGCCCCGCCGTGACGCTGTAGAGATGGCGCGCGGCGTCGCAGTTGCGCGGCGAGTAGATCGCCTCCGCGAGCTCTGTCGGGCGGATGTGCGCGCGGTCGGCGAGCAGGCCGAGCACGTCGGACTCGGCGCGCACCGCATCGCCGACGACGAGGTAGATCTCGGTGCGGTTGCACGTCGAGATCACGACCGCCTCGCGCACCTCAGCGGTCGCGGTCGCGCGCCGCAGGAACGCGATCCCCTCCTGCTCGGTGAACGCGAGCCGCTCGCGCAGCGCCACCGGCGCCGTCTTGTGCGAGATGCCAAGTGCCAGCAGCTCGTTCACGCCGGCGTCGACTCCCGCAGCTGATCCTGCTCGCTGCTCGCCTCGGGAGCGTCCTCGGAGATGCTCAGCAGCTCGCCGAGGTCGCGCTCGATGTGGCCCAGGCGGATCGCCATGATCGCGACATAGATCAGCACGATCACGAACACCACGATGTATGCGCCGGCGACGTACTTGCCGGCCTGGTGCAGCGGCAGCGCCGGCACTTCCGCGAGCATCAGCGCGCTCATCGTGCGCCCTGCCCGGCCGCGCCCGTGCCGATCGGCGGCGCCAGCGTCGGCACCGCGCTGCGGCCCCGCCGCGGCGCGCCGGCGTGCTCGCCGGCGAGGCGCCGGCGCAGGGCGCGGACCTGCGAGCGGGTGTGCTTCGCGGTCAGCTCGTACTTGCAGAGCGTCGCGAACAGCAGCGCGAAGGCGAGCAGCGAGACGAGGAACGTGAACGCCATCGAGCCGGGAAGGTTGGAGGTGCTGCCGAGCACGCGCGGGTGCAGGTACGCGGTCGACAGGCGCACCGCGATGAAGTTCAGCGGCACGAACGCGCCGGCGGTGATCGCGAACACCGACGCGTAGCGCGCCTGGCGCTCGGGGTCCTCGATCGCGAAGCGCAGCGGCTGGTAGGTCGCGTACAGCAGGAACACGATCAGGAACGAGACCAGCGTCGGCTCGCTCCAGACCCACCAGTGCCCCCATGACCCGCGCGCCCAGATCGAGCCGGTGATCAGCGTTCCCACCGCGAAGATCAGGCTCACGTGGATCGTCACGTAGGAGCGCATGTCCCAGCGCGGGTCGCGCGTGCGCAGATGCTGGATCGCCATCAGTCCGCCGATCACGAAGCCCGACAGCGCGATGATCGCGAGCGGCACATGCACATAGAAGATCTTCTGCAGGAAGCCCTGTTCGGCTTCCAGCGGCGCGTAGAAGAAGACGAGCGCGAGCGCGACGGCGATCGTGAGCACCGTCGCGATGCTCAGCGCCGGGAGGCCCCTGCCGTAGTGCACGAGCGCCGGTCGCTGCACGGTGTCGGGGGAGCCGGCCGCGAGCCGGCTTGAGGAGCGCTCCATCTTTAGTCCTCCAGGAGGAAATCGAAAAGGGCGTAGGCGATCAGCCCGAACACCAGATCATAGAGACCCAGCGTCAGCAGCCAGCGCGCCGCCGGCCCCGTCGGGTGCCCGAGGCTGAGCAGCGGCGAGGTCGCACGCGCGCCGCCGATCACGATCGGCACGAGCAGCGGCAGCGCGAGCAGCGGCCCGAGCAGGTCGCGTGCACGGGTGCGGACGGCGAGCGCGGCGACGAGCGTGCCGATCACCGCGACGCCGAGGTCGCCGAGCGCGAGCGTCGCGATCAGCCAGCCCAGCTCGCCGCCGAGCGGCGGGCCCAGCAGCAGCAGCGCGAACGCGGGCACGGCGACGAGCTCGAGCACGACGAGATACGCCAGCAGCGTGATCGTCTTCGCGATGAACATCGCGCTGCGATCCACCGGCGCGAGCATGAAGCCGTCGAAGCCGCCCTGGTCGGCGTCCGCGACGAACAGCCGGTTGATCCCGAGGATCGCCGCGAACAGCAGCGTCACCCACAGGATCCCCGATGCGAGGTCGCCTTCGACCGAGTTGCGGTTGAGCGCGAAGTGGAAGATCACGAACGTCGTCACCGCGAACAGCGACATCGCCGGCACCGACTCCAGGGTGCGCAGCTCGACGAGCAGCTCCTTGCGCAACAGCGCGCCGACGGTGCGCCTCATCGATACAGCTCGGCTATCTCCGCGGCGCTCGTCTCAGCGGCGGCGCTCAGCAGCGCCGGCCGGCCGCCGCGCAGGCCGAGCACGACGTCGGCCTCGGCCAGCCCGCCGCCCGGGTCGTGGCTGCAGATCACGCGTGTGCGCTCGCCGCCCGGCCCGATCAGCGGCGCGAGCAGCTCGATCGCCGCGGGGTCGAGGTTCGAGTAGGGCTCGTCGAGCAGCAGCAGCTGCGGTTCGTGAAGGACCGCGCGCGCGACCGCGACGCGCTGCACCATTCCGCGCGAAAGCGTCCGTAGCGGCTCGCCGCCGCGGGCGGAGATCGCGACCGCCTCGAGCACCTCCTCCACGCGCGCCGGGGAGACGCCGTGCAGGCGTGCGTGGAAGCGCAGGTTCTCGCGCGCGGTCAGCTCGCGGTAGAGCAGTGGCTCGTGGCCGAGCAGGCCGACATGACCGCGAATCGCCCACGCTTCATCGGGCAGGCGCGAGCCGAGCACGCTGACGTTGCCCGCGTGCGGGCGCAGCAGCGTCGCGAGCACCCGCAGCAGCGTCGTCTTGCCGGCGCCGTTGGGCCCGAACACGACGAGCGTCTGTCCCGCCGGCAGTGACAGCGAGACGCCGCTCAGCGCGTCGCGTTCGCCGTAGCGCCGGGTGAGACCCTCGAGCTGCACGGCAGCGGCGCTCAAGGCTAGCGCCATCCCTTTGGCCGAAACGGCAGGGCGGTCGCGCGCGAGTTGGACGCGCGCTCGAATGAGAGTGCGCAACTACAGCCCTTCGCGCTGGTTTGCGCAAGTGAAAGTTCTTGTGCAATTCGTCCAAATGCGACAACTGAGGGTCGCGCCATGGAACCATACGAAAGCTCGCTCGATCGCCTCTCAAACGCTGTTCTCGTCGTCCGCGTCGTTGATGATCTCGACGCGAGCAGCGAAGAGGATCGCGACGCGCTGCTCTGCGACCTGCTGCTGGCGGCGTGGGGGAGCATCGACGCTCAGAACCAGTGACGCGGCCCGCGCAGGGCGCTACACCTGAACCGCGTGGGCGGCCTGCGCGCGTGCGATCAGCTCGCGCACGGCCTGCTCGCCCGCGCCGCCCGTGCCCTCGCCGTCGGCGCGCAGCAGCTCCACCGGGTCGGGGCTGCCGTTGACGATCCCCTCGAAGAACTGCTTGCGCTCCTGGTAGGTCGCGAGCGTCCCCTTGGCCCAGCCGCGGGCCTCGTTGAGCAGCACGGCCAGGCGGGCGTAGGACTCGCCGAACTGTTCTTCGATCTCGCGCTTCATGCGCTTGGCGAGCGCCGGCGAGGCGCCGGCCGTCGAGATCGCGATCGCGAGCGGGCTCATGCGCACGATCGCCGGCAGGATGAAGTTGCACAGCGGCGGCACGTCGACGACATTGACGAGCATCGCGCGGCGCTCCGCGTCATCGAACACGGCGACGTTGACGTCGGTGTCGTTCGTCGCCGCGATCGCCATGAACGCCCCGTCGAGGTCGCCTGGCGCCCGCATACGCGCGCCGCTCCCAGCTGATCGAGCCCTCGCGCGCGTACTGCTCGAGCGCCGCCTCGGCGTCCGGTGCGATCAGCGTCACCGCGCCGTCGCACGCGAGCAGCCCCTCGACCTTCTCGAGGCCGATCTCGCCGCCGCCGACCACGACGCAGCGGCGGCCCGTGAGCTTCAGACAGGCGATGTAGAACGGCGTGTCGAGCATGCCCTGCACGCAGCTCTGGTCGCAGATCCCCCTGCGCAGCTGGCAGACACACTCCTTGCCTGCGTAGGCTTGGGCGGGCATCACGCAAAGAGTAGCCGGATCGCCTAGCGGGGCAGCCCGCGTCCGAACGCGCGCGCCCCCATCCGTGACAGCGCGATCGCGCCGTCACGCCAGGCGTGCTCGCGGTCGGACTCGCGTCCGGAGCGCATCTTCGCGATCGCCCGCGCGGCTCCCGCGCTGGTGTCGTCATACGGGCCCCACCAGAGCCCGCGCATGCCTGGCGGATCCCACGTGATCAGCTTCTCCTGGGCGCACGCGCGCAGGCCGGCCTGGCCGAGCGTGCGGCCGAGGCCGCCGCCGGCAGCCGCTCCCCACGGCCCGCGCGAGACGGTCGGGCCGGGGAGGTGGTCGTTGAGCCAGACCATGCCCGCGTGCAGCTCGCGCGCCACACGTGTGCCCTGATAGCGGTCGGCGGTCCAGACCGACGCGCCGAGGCCGTAGTCGCTGTCGTTCGCGAGCGCGATCGCCTGATCGACGGTGTCGACGGCGATCACCGCCAGCACCGGCCCGTCGACCGGCTCGCGCAGCAGCCGCATCTCGTGCGTCGCGTCGCTGAGCACCGTCGGCGCGTAGAACGAGCCGCCGTCGCAGCCCGCCGGGCTGACCGGCCCGCCGCATTGCAGCCGCGCGCCGTCGGCGATCGCCTCGCGCACGAGCGCATCGACATGCGCGACGCGCCGTGCGGACGCGAGCGGGCCGACCTGCACGCGCGCGTCGCGCGGGTCTCCGACACGCAGCGCCTGTGCACCCGAGACGAGCCCGGCGAGAAAGCGCTCGTGGACCTCGCGCGCGACATACACGCGCTCGATCGACCCGCGCGCCTGCCCGGCGCCGGCGCAGCCCGCCCACAGCGCGCCGGCGACGGCGCGCGGCAGCCGCGCGTCGGCGAGCACGAGCATCGCGTCCTTGCCGCCGAGCTCGACCGTCACCTCCTTCTCGCGCGAGACACATTCGCGCGCGACCACGCGCCCGACAGCCGGGGAGCCGGTGAAGAGGATCTTGGCGACCGGCGCCTGTGCGAGCGCGACGCCGGCGGCGGCACCGCCGTGGATGACGCGTACGAGGCCCTCCGGCAGCCCCGCGCGCGCGAGCACGCGCGCGATCTGCTCGCCCGCGAGGCACGCCTTCGCGGCGGGCTTGAAGGCGACGCCGTTGCCGGCCAGCAGCGCTCCCGCGATCTGCCCGAGCGGCTGCGCGAACGATGCGCTGCCGGCGCCGATCACGCCGACGACACCGTAGGGCTCATAGGCGATGCGCGCGCGCTTGGCGATCGTCAGCGAGCGGTTGACCGGCACGCGGCGGCCGCCGAGCACGTCCGCGCCGTCGTCCGCGATCCAGATCAGCGCGTCGATTGCCGCCAGCAGCTCGAGCGCCGCGATCTCCGCACGCGGACGGCCCTGCTCGCGGCCGAGCGCCGCCGCGAGCTCGTCGAAGTCGTCGATCACCGACTGCGCCATGCGGCGCATGTAGCGGGCGCGGTCCTGCACGCGCAGCAGCGCCCACAGCGGCTGCACCTTGGCGATCGCCTGCACGATCCCGTCGATCCGCTCGGGCGGCGTCGCGGCGACGCTGCCGATCACCTCGCCGCTCGCCGGGTCGCGCGCGAGGAGCTCCGCAGGCGCCGCCGTCTCGGATGCGGGAGTGCTCATCTCGGGGGCGATTATCGCTGCTCGCGCCCGCGCGCCCGGCGAACCTCGGCGAGACGCCGCGCGAGCTCGGCCTCGGCCTCGTCGGGCGCATAGAAGCGCACGCCCGCGAGCGGCTGCGGCGCGAGCTCCTGGGAGTGGACGTGGCCGGGCCGGGAGTGCGGGTTCTCGTAGTGGGCGGGTGGGTTCTCATCCTGGCCCGGCCGCGGCCCCGAGCGCAGCCACGGCGGCGGCGTGGCCGCGCCGTGCTCGCGCACGTGGCGCGCGGCCGCCGACAGCGCGCGCCCGGCCGCGTCCGACTTCGGCGCGAGCGCCAGATAGATCGCCGCCTGCGCGAGCGCGTAGCGCGCCTCCGGCAGGCCGACGTGCTCGACCGCGGCCGCCGCCGCCGTCGCGACCGTCAGCGCCGCGGGGTCGGCGTTGCCGATGTCCTCCGAGGCCAGGATCACCATCCGCCGTACGATGAAGCGCGCGTCCTCGCCACCCTCGAGCATCGCCGCGAGGTAGTACAGCGACGCATCCGGGTCCGAGCCGCGCGTCGCCTTGATCCACGCCGAGATGTAGTCGTAGTGGCGATCGCCGCCCTTGTCGTAGAGGACCGCGCGGCGCTGCAGCGCATCCTCCACGCGCGCGAGCGAGACGCGCTGCTCGCCCAGCTCGGCGGCCGTCGCGGCGGCCAGCTCGAGCGCGTTCAGCGCGGTCCGTGCGTCGCCTTCGCAGCGCGCGGCGAGGAACGCGAGCGCGTCGTTGTCGAGCGCGATCCCATCGCCGGCCGCGCGTCGCAGCACCAGCTCGACCTGCTCCGCGGTGAGCGCCTGCAGCGCGTACACGCGCAGGCGCGAGAGCAGCGCGCCGTTCACCTCGAACGCCGGGTTCTCCGTCGTCGCGCCGATCAGCGTCAGCAGCCCTTCCTCGACGGCCGGGAGCAGCGCGTCCTGCTGGGCCTTGTTGAAGCGGTGGATCTCATCGAGGAACAGCAGCGTCTGCGTGCCGGAGGCCTGGCGGCGATGCACCGCGCGCTCGATCACCGCGCGCACCTCCGCGCGCCCCGCCTGGACCGCGCTCAGCTCCTCATACGCCGCCCCCGAGCGCTCCGCGACGATCCGCGCGAGCGTCGTCTTGCCCGTGCCCGGCGGGCCGTACAGGACCATCGAGTGCGCCCGCCTCTGTTCGATCGCCGTGCGCAGCGCCGAGCTCGCGCCGAGCAGGTGCTCCTGCCCGACGAACTCCTCGAGGCTCGCCGGGCGCACGCGCACCGCGAGCGGCCGGGCGTCGGCGCCCCCGCGCTGCTCATCAGCACCGCGGATGGCCAGATCGGGCGCGGAAATCTTGGCCACCCGCTTGCCTGAATCCTCCCCGAACAGGGTATCCATAGTGTCGAGTATGGCTGCTGCGGAGCTGGCCCGCGGGCGTTTCACGGGAGGGTGTCGCCTCGTCGCCGTCGAACCTATAGATTCGGTGCGTAACGTCACAAAGTGTCGACATAACCGGTACCAGGGAACGGAGCGATGAGCCTCGGCGGCGCTGAGGTTCTGTCCGGGCCGCGCGGCGGGCTGGACATCGTCGATGTCAGCGGCGACGTCGCCGCGCGAACGCCCTGGGAGCTGTTCTGGCGGCGCCTGCGCCAGGATCGCGTCGCGCTCGTGTCGCTCGGCTTCATCATCTTCCTGATCTTCGTCGCGTTCTTCGCGCCGCTGATCGTCAGCCTCCTCGGGCTGCCCGGGCCGAGCGTGCAGAACCTCAACCTGACCGACTCCTTCGGCTCGCCGATCGGCCCCGACGCGGCCCACCCGTTCGGCGTCGATCCGCTCGGCCAGGATGTGATGTCGCGGGTCATCTACGGCACGCGCGTGTCGCTCGAGGTCGGCATCCTCGGCACCGCGATCTCGACGCTGATCGGTGTCACGGTCGGCATCCTCGCCGGCTTCTACGGCGGCTGGGTGGACACGCTGCTGTCACGCACGATGGACGTGTTCCTGTCGATCCCGATCCTGCTGCTCGGACTCGGGATCGGCTCGGCGTGCGCCGTCAAGGGCTGCGCCAAAGGCCTGATCCAACCTGG
Source organism: uncultured Solirubrobacteraceae bacterium (assembly GCA_963822245.1). Lineage (GTDB taxonomy): Bacteria > Actinomycetota > Thermoleophilia > Solirubrobacterales > Solirubrobacteraceae > Palsa-744. The sequence goes on along the minus strand of CAWGGR010000001.1, from coordinate 647,557 downwards.
CCTCGGCGTGATCATCTTCCTGATCGCGCTCACCACCTGGCCGTTCTTCGGGCGTATCGTCCGCGGCCTCGTGCTGTCGCTGCGCGAGCGCGAGTTCGTCGACGCGTCGATCGCGCTCGGCGCATCGAACATGCGCATCATGTTCCGCGAGATCCTGCCCAACCTCGCCGCGCCGATCATCGTCTACGCGAGCCTGCAGATCCCGTTCAACATCCTGATCGAGGCGGCGCTGTCGTATCTCGGCGTCGGCATCCGCCCGCCGACCGCAAGCTGGGGGCAGATGATCGCCGACGCCACGCCGATCTTCAGCACCGCCTGGTGGTACATGGTCTTTCCCGGTGCCGCGCTGCTCGCTACGGTGCTCGCTTTCAATCTGCTGGGCGACGGGCTGAGAGACGCCCTGAACCCCAGGAACGCCCGATGAGGGCGTTTCAACCTAAAACAACACAGGAGGCGTCTCATGAGGGCGATTAGGTCGATCGCGATAGTCGCGATCGCAGGGGTGGCCGCGCTGCTGCTGGCGGCATGTGGCTCGAGCAGTTCGAGCTCGACCAGCTCGAGTTCGTCGAGCGGTTCGAGCTCCGTCAGCACCGGTGGTTTCCAGAGCCCGACGACCCAGTCGCTGAGCGGTAAAAAGGGCGGCACCCTGGTAGTGCTCAACGAAAGCGACTTCGAACACCTCGATCCGGGGATCGCTTACTACTCGGTCGACTACGAGGTCGTGTTCGCGACACAGCGGCCGCTGTACTCGAACAAGCCGAACACGGCGACCGAAAACACGCCGGACATGGCCGAAGGGCCGGCCGAAATCTCGCCCGACCTCAAGACGATCACGGTCAAACTCAAGCCCGGCATTCACTTCAGCCCACCGGTCAACCGGGAAGTGACCTCCGAAGATGTCGCCTACGCGATCGAGCGCGGCGCCAACCCGAATGTCGCGAACCCGTACATCCAGTCCTACTTCGCGTCGATCGAAGGCATGCCGAAGGCGACAGGCGGCCCGATCCCCGGGATCACGACGCCGAACAAGCACACGATCGTCTTCAAACTCACCGAACCGAAGGGCCAGCTCGTCGCCGACGCGCTGGTGCTGCCGCTGACCGCGGCCGTGCCGAAGGAATACGCGGAAAAATTCGACAAGCACAAGCCGAGCGACTACGCCGACCACCAGGTCGCGACGGGCCCGTACATGCTCAAGAACAACGCCGCCGGCGAAGTGCTCGGGATCGGCTACGTGCCGGGCAAGTCGGCGACGCTCGTGCGCAACCCGAACTGGAACCCCGCGACGGACTACCGGCCGGCGTACCTGAACGAAATCCAGATCAAGATCGGCGGCACCGACGCGGTCATCGGCCGACAGGTCCTGGAAAGCTCCGACGACGTTGAGAACGACGCGCAGGTCGCGCAATCGATCATCCGGCTCGCGGCCGAAAAATACAAGAGCCAGCTGTCGATATCACCGGGCGCCGGCAGCCACTACATCGGCGTCAACAACAAGGTCGGCCCGTTCTCGAACATCGACCTGCGCAAGGCCTTCTGGGCGGCGCTCGACAGAACCGCGATGGACAAGGCACGCGGCGGTGAACTGGTCACCAACGTGATGACCCACTTCATCTATCCGACGATCCCCGGCTTCGAACAGGCCGGTGGCCTGAAGGGCCCGCAGGTCGACTACAACATGTACCCCGAAGGCAACAAAGCGGTCGCCGAAAAGTACATCAAGCTGGCCGGCTACCCGAGCGGCAAATACACCGGCGGGCAGGTCGTCGACATCGTCGGCGCGACCGGCAGCCCGACGCAGCAGGATGCGGAAATCGTCGACCAGACGCTCAAGAACCTCGGCTTCACGACCAAGTTCACCGTCGTCGAACCGGCGACGATGTACGCGAAGTACTGCAGCGTGCCGAAAGAAGAGATCACCGTCTGCCCGAGCGTCGGCTGGATCGCCGACTTCGCCGACCCGCAGACGGTCCTGAACATCACGTTCAACGGCACGACGATCACCTCGACGGGCAACGTCAACTGGAGCCAGACGGACAACCCGAAAATCAACGAAGCGATGAAAGCGGCCGAACTGGTCGCCGGCAAAACGGCGCGCGCGACCGCGTGGGCGAAAATCGACACCGAACTCGTCGAATACGCCGCCGCGATCCCGTTCGACTGGGACAAGCAGGGCAACATCGAGGGCAACAACGTCGCCGGCGTCGGCGACCTCTGGGACATCGGCGAGTGGGACTACGACTACACCTCGCTGAAGTAGCAGCGACGCGCGCGCCCGGGGCAGGCTGTGCCGGCCCCGGGCAGCGCGCGTCGCGGTCACACCCGGCATGCGAGAGAACGGACAGCGACAGCATGAGCGCAGCACGGCGATAGGGGCAGCACCGCGATGACCGCGTACATCATCCGCAGGATCCTCTGGGGGATCGTGCTGCTCGTGCTCGTGTGCGCGCTCACGTTCCTGCTGTTCCGCGTGTTCCCGACGGGCAATCCGGCGATTCTGCGGGCGGGGCGCGACCCGCAGCCCAAACTGATCCACGAAATCGAAGGCGTGCTCGGCCTGAACAAACCGCTCACCGTGCAGTTCTGGGACTACCTCAAGAACATCCTGCTGCACTTCAACCTCGGCTACAGCTACTACAGCCAGGAGTCGGTCAAGGCGCTGATCGCCGAACGCCTGCCGCCGACGATCTCGCTGGCGGTCGGCGCGGCCGTGCTGTGGGTGGTCGCCGGCCTCGGCGTCGGCATCGTCTCGGGGCTCAAAAGCCACTCGTGGATCGACCGCGCGTCGATGGGCACGGCGCTGGTGCTGATCTCGGCGCCCGAATTCTGGCTCGGCCTGGTCGTGCTGTACCTGTTCGCCGACGACATCGGCAAGTTCAGGATCTTCCCCGGCGCCGGCAGCTATGTGCCGCTGACGCAGGATCCGTGGGGCTGGTTCACGTCGCTGATCCTGCCGTGGTTCGTGCTCGCCTCGGGCGCCGCCGCGGTGTTCGCGCGGCTGATGCGCGGCAGCCTGATCGAGGTGATGGACGAGGACTACATCCGCACGGCGCGTGCCAAGGGCCTGCCCGAGCACGACGTCGTGCGCCAGGGCGTGCGCTCGTCGATCAACCCGATCACGACGCTGCTCGGACTGGAAATCGGCACGCTGCTCGGCGGCGCGCTGCTTGTGGAAGTCGTCTTCAACATCCCCGGCGTGGGGCTGCTCGCCTACCACGCGGTGATCCAGTCGGACTTCTCGGTCGTGCAGGGGACGGTGCTGCTCGCGGCGATGTTCATCATCGTCGCCAACATCGTCGTCGACGTCGGCTATGCGTATCTCGACCCACGGGTGCGCTACTCATGATCCGGCGTCGCCTCGTCGCCCCCGGCAGCGACCTGCCTGTGCCCCGATGGGGTGCGTCCTTGCCAGGACCGACGATACGTGCGCCGGAGCGCTCGGAGACCTCGTGAGCGACTCCGGGGCGCTGCTGCGCGTCGAGGATCTGCGGGTGGAATTCCCGGGCGAAGACGGCGTCGTGCACGCCGTCGACGGGATCACCTACGAGGTGCATCGCGGTCGCACGCTCGGGATCGTCGGCGAGTCCGGCTCGGGCAAGACGGTCTCCTCGCTGACGACGCTCGGCCTCACGCGCCGCCAGGGCGCGCAGATCTCCGGGCGCATCCTGTTCGACGGCGAGGACCTCGTCACGCTCGGAGAGGATCGCCTGCGCGCGATCCGCGGCAACGAGATCGCGATGATCTTCCAGGACCCGCTGTCGGCGCTGCACCCGCTCTACAAGGTCGGCCGGCAGCTGATCGAGGCGGTGCTCGCCCACCAGGATGTGTCCAAGGCGATCGCGCGCGAGCGCGCGATCGAGCTGCTCGGCCTCGTCGGCATCCCTGATCCGAACCGGCGCGTCGATGAGTACCCGCACGAGTTCTCCGGCGGCATGCGCCAGCGCGCGATGATCGCGATGGCGCTCGTCAACGAACCGAAGCTGCTGATCGCCGACGAGCCGACGACGGCGCTCGACGTGACCGTTCAGGCGCAGATCCTCGCGCTGCTCGAACGGCTGCAGCGCGAACTCGACATGGCGATCGTGATCATCACGCACGACCTCGGCGTGGTCGCCGAGATGGCCGATGACATCGCCGTGATGTACGCCGGGCGGATCGTCGAGACGGCATCGGCCGAGCTCGTCTTCTCGAATCCCGAACACCCATACACCTGGGGGCTGTTGAAGTCGATCCCGACGCTGCACGGGCCGCGCGAAGAGGCGCTGCTGCCGATCCCGGGATCGCCGCCGAGCCTGATCAAACCGCCGTCCGGCTGCCATTTCCACCCGCGCTGTCCCTACGCGCAGCCCGAACACGCGGTCGTCGATCCGCTGCTCGTGCCGGTTCCCGGCCAGCCGACCCACCATGTCGCGTGCCTGCTCGACGCCGACATGCGCAAACGCCTGTGGGCGCAGCTGCAGGCCGGCAGCACGCCCGCGCAGGCGCTGTCCGAGGCCGGCCTGCCGGGAGCGCCGGCGTGAGCGTCGAGCCGTCGCCGGAGGTGAACGGCGCGGCCGCCGCGGCCGGCGCGGACGGGCCGCTCGTCGAGGTCCGCGACCTCGTCAAGCACTTCCCGATCACGCGCGGGATCGTCTTCCGCCGCCAGATCGGCTCGGTCCGCGCGGTCGACGGCGTCAACTTCGAGGTGCGGCGCGGCGAGACGCTCGGGATCGTCGGCGAGACCGGCTGCGGCAAGAGCACGACCGCGAAGCTGATCATGCGCCTGCTCGAGGCGAGCAGCGGCGAGATCATGTTCGAGGGCGGCGACATCACGCGCATCAAGGGCAGCAGCCTGAAGGCGGTCAGACGCGAGATGCAGATGATCTTCCAGGACCCCTACTCCTCGTTGAACCCGCGCAAGACGATCGGCTCGATCATCGGCGAGCCGTTCGTGATCCACCGCCTCGAGACCGACAAGGGCGCGCGCAAACGCGCGGTGCAGGAGCTGATGGAGATGGTCGGGCTCAACCCCGAGCACTACAACCGCTATCCGCACGAGTTCTCCGGCGGCCAGCGCCAGCGCATCGGCGTCGCGCGCGCGCTCGCGCTGAACCCGAAACTGCTCGTCGCCGACGAGCCGGTCTCGGCGCTCGACGTCTCGATCCAGGCGCAGGTGCTCAACCTGCTGCGCGACCTGCAGCGCCGTTTCGGGCTGACGCTCGTGTTCATCGCGCACGACCTCTCGGTCGTGCGCCACATGTGCGACCGTGTCGCGGTCATGTATCTCGGCAAGATCGTCGAGATCGGGCCGAACGAGGCGCTGTACGAGTTCCCGCGCCACCCGTACACCGGCGCGCTGCTCTCCGCGGTGCCGGTGGCCGACACCTCGCGCCACGGGGACGTGCGGGCGCCGCTGACGGGCGACGTGCCGAGCCCGGCTAACCCGCCGAGCGCATGCCGCTTCCACACCCGCTGCCCGAAGGCCCGGGAGCTCTGCTCGCTCGAGGAGCCGCCGCTCGAGGACAAGGGCTCGGGCACCGAAGTCGCCTGCCACTATCCGTTGACGCGCGAGGAAGCCACCGAGATCGGCGTACGATCTGCGCGATGAGCGCGAACGCCGCAGAGATCGGCTCGCCGGCGGCCGAGGCCGAGGAGCTGCTCGGGGCGCTGATCCGCTTCAACACGGTCAACCCGCCGGGCAACGAGCGCGCGGCGCAGGAGTACCTCGCGGCGCACCTGACGCGCGCGGGCTTCGAGTGCGAGCTGCTCGGCGCCGAGCCTGCCCGCCCGAACCTCGTGGCGCGGCTGCGCGGCGCGGACACAAGCCCGCCCGCCCCGACGCTGTGCTACCTCGGCCACGTCGACACGGTCCTCGCCGACCCGGCCGACTGGAGCCACGATCCGTGGTCGGGCGAGGTTGTCGACGGACACCTGTGGGGGCGCGGCGCGCTCGACATGAAGTCGCAGGTCGCCGCCGAGATCGCTGCCGCTGCATCGCTTGCGCGCTCGGGCTGGCGACCTGAGCGCGGCGAGCTGCTGATCGTCGCGGTCGTCGACGAGGAGACCGGCGGCTCGCTCGGCGCCGAATGGATCACGAAGAACCATCCGGAGAAGGTGCGCTGCGACATGCTGCTGAACGAGGGCGGCGGCGCGTTCTTCGACTACGGCGGCAGGCGCCGCTACGGCGTGTGTTGCGCGGAGAAGGGCGTGTTCCGCTTCATCGTCAGCACCGACGGCGTCGCCGGGCACGCGTCGATGCCGGGGATGGGCGAGAACGCGCTGCTGAAGATGGCGCCGGTGCTCGAGCGCCTCGCGATGCGCCAGCCGTCCTATCGCGCGACCGCGGAGCCGCTCGCGTTCCTGCGCGGGATCGGCGAGGACGACGGCGACCCGGAGGGCTCGATCGAGCGCCTGCGCGCGGCCGATGAGCGCCTCGCGACGATGTTCGAGCCGATGCTCGGCGTGACGTTCACGCCGACCCGCATCAGCGCCTCGGAGAAGATCAACGTGATCCCCGCGCGCGCCGAGCTGAAGGTCGACTGCCGCGTGCCGCCCGGCCTCGGCGAGCAGGAGGTGCGCGAGGGCATCGCGGAGGTGCTCGGCGAGGAGCACGGCGCCGACTGGCGGATCGAGTTCACCGAGCAGGTCGTCGGCAACCGCTCGCCGCTGCAGTCGCAGCTGATGGACACGATCGCGGCATGGATCGACGAGCAGGACCCGGGCGCGCAGGTCGTGCCTGTCGTGCTGCCCGGGTTCACCGACTCGCGCCATTTCCGCCTCGCGTTCCCGGAGTGCGTCGCCTACGGGTTCTTCCCCCAGCGCCACCAGTCGCTGCTCGAGGGCGCGCCGCTGATCCACGGCGCCGACGAGCGGATCGACGTGCGCGATCTCGCGTTCGCGACGGAGCTGTTCAGGGATCTCGCCGTGCGCGTGCTCGGCTGAGCGCGCAAATCGCTCGACAGCGGCTCAACAATGGCGCATAATCGGACGATGATGCCAAGGATGGCCAGCGCGACCACGAGGGACCGATGAGCGCGAGCGTCGCGACGACAGGCAAAGCGCCGCAGACCAACGGAGGCGGATCGCAACTCGCGCACGCGGTCGCGACCCACCCGGCGACCGCGGCTGCGCTCGCCAAGGCGGCGGCGACGCGGGCGGCTGAACGTGCGGCCACGCACGTGACCGTGCACACGGTCTCTCCGCCTGCGCCGCACGTCTCGATCGCGCAGGAAATTCAGAACTTCGCATACAACTGGCAGCCGGTGCTGATGATCGTGTTCTTCACGATGATCATCTTCGTCCTGTGGCGCACGCTGAAGGTGATGCCGCGGACGAAGCCGCAGCAGATCAAGCCGGCGTCGAACCAGGCGGTCACGTTCGCCGACATCGCCGGCGTCGATGAGGCGAAGGCCGAGCTGCAGGAGATCGTCGAGTTCCTGCGCGATCCGAAGTCGTTCGCGGCGCTCGGCGCGAAAGTGCCGAAGGGGATTCTCCTGCACGGCCCGCCGGGCACCGGCAAGACGCTGCTTGCGAAGGCCGTTGCGAACGAGTCCGGCGCGCAGTTCTTCGCGCAGTCGGCGGCGTCGTTCGTGGAGATGTTCGCGGGCCTCGGCGCGGCGCGGATCCGGCGCCTGTTCGCGATCGCGCGCAAGCACGAACCGGCGATCATCTTCATCGACGAGCTCGACGCGGTCGGCGGCCGCCGCGGCTCGGACATATCGGGAGAGAAGGACCAGACGCTCAACCAGCTGCTCGTCGAGATGGACGGCTTCGCATCGAGCGGGCGCGTGGTCGTGATCGCCGCGTCGAACCTGCTCGAGAAGCTCGACCCGGCGCTGCTGCGCCCGGGGCGCTTCGACCGCCAGGTGTTCGTCGTGCCGCCCGATGTGACCGGCCGCATCGGCGTGCTGCAGGTGCACACGCGCGACAAGCCGATGGGGCTCGACGTCGACCTGTCGATCGTCGCGCAGCAGACGAGCGGGCTGACGGGAGCGGACCTCGCGAACATCTGCAACGAGGCGGCGATCTTCGCGACGCGCCGCGGCGCGAAGGCGGTGGAGATGGTCGACTTCGACTCGGCGCTCGAGCGGGTGATCGCGGGCGTGCAGTCAAAGCGCGTGCTCAACTCGCACGAGAAGCGCGTCGTCGCCTACCACGAGGCCGGTCACGCGCTGTGCGGCGAGCTGCTGCCGTCGGTCGATCGCGTGCACAAGATCTCGATCGTGCCGCGCGGGCGCGCGCTCGGCTTCACGCTCAACCTGCCGGCGGAGGATCGCTACCTGAAGACGCGCGAGGAGCTGCTCGACTACATGACCGTGCTGCTCGGCGGCCGCGTCGCCGAGCAGATCGTGTTCGGCGCGATCACGACCGGCGCCTCCGACGACCTCAAGCGCGTCGCCGACATCTCGCACTCGATGGTGCACGACTACGCGATGGGCACGGCCGGCGTCGGGCGCTCACCGGACGGCGACGTGCGCCTGTCCGAGCGGACGCTGCGCATCCACGACGAGGAGCGCCAGGACCTGATCGAGGAGGCCAGGCGCGCGGCGCAGAAGCTGATCCTCGCCCACCGCAGCCACCTCGACGCGCTCGCGCAGGAGCTGCTCGAGCACGAGGTTCTCGACCGCGAGTCGATCGAGCGGATCATGAAGGGCGTGCCGCGGATGGAGCGCACCCCGGGGGCGGGGCTGCACGTGGTCGCGGCGGCAGAGCCGCACGAGCCGCCGCCGGGCCCCGCGCCGATCGCGCTTCCGCAGCCGCCGGGCGAGGGCGAGGGCGGACGGCTATAGACTGCGGCTCATGTTCAGCCGCATCGACCACATCGGCGTCGCAGTGGAGGAGATCGAGGCGGCGCTCGAGCTCTATCGCGACAGCTTCGGGCTCGTGCCTAGCCACCGCGAGGTGATCGACGAGCAGGGCGTCGAGGCGGTGCTGCTCGACGTCGGTGAGAACCACGTCGAGCTGCTCGCGCCGCTGCACGCGGACACGCCCGTGGGCAAGTTCCTGGCGAGGCAGGGGCCGGGGCTGCACCATGTCGCCTACCAGGTAAGCGACATCGACGCGACGCTCGAGCAGCTCAAGCAGCAGGGCCTGCAGCTGATCGATCAGCAGCCGCGAAGCGGCATACGCGGCTCGCGCGTGGCGTTCATGCACCCGCGCGCGAGCGCAGGCGTGCTGACCGAGATAGTCGAGCCGGCACAGGGAACGGAGGCACACTGATGGCTGCAGGCGCACGACGCGTGAGCGTCGGCTTCCAGGGTGGGCAGGTGCTGGCGCTGCGCGTCAGCGACGAGGATCTCAAGGGCCTGACGAAGGCGCTCGAGGGCGGCGGCTGGCACCAGATCGAGACCGAGGACGGGCCCGTGCGGATCAACCTCGGCGAGGTCGTCTACGTGAGCGCTGACAGCGACGAGCCCCGCGTCGGGTTCGGCTAGAGCGCCGCCGCGCCGTCCCCTTGGCGTCGACTTTCCTTGAGATCGATGAGCGGCTGCTGAGGGCTGCCCGCACGGTTGGGCACAGCCCCGCTCGTGATGCTGCGGCCGAGCGCTTCTCGCGCATCGGCGAGCACGCGGGCGTGTGGCTCGCGATCGGCGCGGCCGGGCGCATCGTCGACCCCGACCGCGGGCGCGCATGGCTCGGCGCGCTGGGAACCGTGCTGGGCGCGTACGCGCTGAACACGACGATCAAGCTCGTCGTCCGCCGCCGCCGGCCCGAGCTCCCGGACCTGCCGCAGCTGACCTCGACGACGACGCGCCTCAGCTTCCCGAGCGCGCATGCATGCACGTCGTTCACGGGCGCGCTCGTGTACTCGCGCCTGGGCCTGCCGCGCACGCCGCTGTACGCGCTTGCGGGCGGGCTGTCGCTGTCGCGCCTGTATCTCGGCGTGCACTACCCCTCAGACGTGGTGGCGGGCGCGCTGCTGGGCACGGCGCTTGCGGTGCGCGCGAGCGAGGCGCCCGCATGAGCACGCGCATCGGCATCGTCGGCATGCCCAACGCGGGCAAGTCCTCGCTGTTCAACGCGCTCACGAAAGCGGGCGCGGAGGCGGCCAACTACCCGTTCACGACGATCGAGCCGAACGTCGCCGTCGTGCCCGTGCGCGACGAGCGCATGGAGGAGGTCGCGGCGACGGTCGGCGCCTCGGAGATCGTCTGGGACACGATCGACTTCCACGACATCGCCGGGCTCGTCGCGGGCGCCCACGAGGGCGAGGGGCTCGGCAACCGCTTCCTCGCGAACATCCGCGAGACGGACGCGATCGTGCACGTCGTGCGCGCGCACGGGGATGAGAACGTGATCCACCCGGAGGGCCGCGTGGACCCGCTGGCGGACATCGAGACGATCGAGACCGAGCTCGTGCTCGCCGACCTCGAGACGGCGGAGAAGCGCGTCGAGCGGGTCGCCAAACAGGCAAAAGGCGGCGACCGCACGGCGATCGCCGAGGAGGCGTGGCTGCGCGCGGTGATCGCCGAGCTTCAGGCGGGCCGCCCGGCACGCGGCGTGCCGGTGCCGGAAGAGGCGCCGAACGCGGCGCGCGACCTCGGCTCGCTGACGAGCAAGCCGGTGCTGTTCGTCGCAAACGTCGATGAGGGCTCAGAGGTCGTTCCGGCTGCGGTCGCCGAGCACGCCGCCGCTCAGGGCGCAGGCGCGGTCGCGGTGTCCTCGCGGATCGAGGCCGAGCTGTCAGAGCTCGAGGACGAGGATGCGCAGGCGATGCGCGCGGAGCTCGGCGTCAGCGCGTCATCGTTGCAGACGGTCATCGGCGGGGCGTTCTCGCTGCTCAGACTGATCGCGTTCTTCACCGCCGGCGAGGGCAAGCCGGCGCAGACATGGCATCTGCGCGACGGCGAGACCGCGTGGCACGCGGCCGGGCAGATCCACACGGACATCCAGAAGGGCTTCGTGCGCGCGGAGGTGATCGGCTGGCGTGAGCTCGTCGACGCGGGCGGCTACGCGGGCGCGCGCGAGCGCGGCACGCTTCGCCTCGAGGGCCGCGACTACGCGATGCGCGACGGCGACGTGATCACGGTCAAGTTCACGCCGTAGCGAGCGCCTGCAGGCGCTCGGCGAGGCGGCGCATGCCCATCTCGGCGGCGATCGCGGCGCCGCGCGGATAGTCGGTCGGCGCGTCGGCCGGGCGGCTGACGGGGATGCTCTGCAGCGTCGCGATCTGCTTGAACGCGCGCAGCAGCTCGGCGTTCTCGCGCAGCGCCGTCGCGATGCGCGGGCGGATCTCGGGCGCCGCGGCGGCGGCGGCCGCGAGCACCGCCTCGAGTGAGCCGTGCTCGCCGAGCAGCTGCGCGGCTGTCTTGGCGCCGACCCCGGGAGCGCCCGGTATCCCGTCTGATGGGTCGCCGCGCAGCGCGATGAAGTCGGCGACGAGCGCCGGCTCGACGCCATAGCGCTCGCGCACACCTGCCGGGCCGATCGTCGTCGGGTCGCCTGACTTCGGCAGCTCAACGAACGCGGTCGCGTCGCTGACCGCGCCGTAGAGGTCGCGATCGCCGGTGAACAGCAGCGAGCTCCCGCCCGCGGCCTCCTCGGCACGGGCGAGCGAGAACATCACATCATCGGCCTCGAGCTCGTCGCTGTGGCAGACCGCCCAGCCCATGCCGGCGAGCAGCGCGGGCGCCTTTACCCACTGCTCGCGCAGCTCCGGCGGCATCGGCTCGCGGTGGGCGTGGTAGGGCGGATAGAGCGCGGTGCGGTAGGCGGCCTCCTCGGCGCCGGTGCAGGCGGCGACCGCGCGCGGGCGCCCGGCCGGCGCGGGCGCGTCGGCGAGCCGCAGGAGCACGTTGACGGTGCCGAGCAGGGCGTTGACCGGGCGGCCGTCGCGATCGACGATCGATTTGGGCAGCGCGAAGTAGGAGCGGTAGAGCAGCCAGGGAACGTCGGCGATCAGCAGCGGCGGGGCGATCGCGCGCTCAGCCTTTGAGCATCCAGCAGTTTTCCGTCCAGAGGAAATGGTTGGGCCCGTCGAGCAGCGGGTGGGGCAGGGCGATCGACGCGACGTTGCCGCCGACGATCACGACCGCGGAGGGGATCGCGTGCTGCTCGGAGTGCAGGCGCGCCTTCGCGCCCGGTTCGCGCAGGAGCCTTGCCAGCTTCGCGTTCCAGCGCTCCGCGCAGGTCTCATGCCCCTGCGTCGCGCGCAGCGGCGCGTTGAGGATCGCGCATGCGCCCGCGCCGTTGCCGCTCAGCTCGGCGGTGAGGAAGTTGTTGGCCGCGCGGCGCACCCATGCGATCTGTTCGCCGGTGCCGACGGAATGCTGATGGGCGGATGCGCTCGCGGGCGCGAGCAGCGCGGCCGCGCATGCGAGCAGGCCGATCATGCGGCGCGGGCCGAGGCGGCTGGTGCGGCGGCGGGTCACGTTCACGGGATTCTCGCCTCTCTCGACGACGACCGGGTGGCGTGTGGACACATAGCGTAGGCGGGGCCCAGGCGGCAGCCTCATGCGGCGACGTGCGACTAGCCGGCGCTCGCGCCGCCGGAGGGGCTCGTTTCACCCGGCGCCTGGGCGCCGCCGCCTTCGCCGGTGATCGGGGCAGGCGCGGCCGGCGGCGGGATGGCCGGCGGCGCGGTCGTGCCCGGAGTCTGCCCGCTGCGGTCGGGCTCGCGTCTGATCACCGCGCCGTTCTTGACGCTGAAGTACGCCCACGTGCTGTCGAGGCCGAGGCGCGCGGCGAGTTCGGGGCCGCTGACCGGCGTGTCGCCGCGCGAGCCGAGCACCTCGGCGGCGACGATCCGCGGCGAGCCGCCGCGCTCGAGCACCTCGATGCCGCGGAAGGAGCCTTTGAGGAGGCCGCTCAGCTGTTTGGCGACGGTCGTGAAGCCGATGCTGAGCTTCCAGTGCGTCGCGGCCGTTTCATACGGGTCGGGCACGGCGCGCAGCCACGGCTCTGCGCTCGCGCCGAGGAACGAGTCCTGGATGTTCTCGGTCTCGCCGCCGGAGCTCGCGAAGAAGTAGGTCGTCGCGGGCTTGCCGTCGTAGAGCACGATCTGTCCCCTGGTCGCGGCGACGGCCGCGTTCGTGCGCGCCGTTTCGGCGGCCTTGCCGAGGTACACCTGCGAGCGCGTGTCGGAGTAGACGTTGAAGCGCGCGCCGCCGGCGTCGGCGGTCAGCGCGTACGTGCGGCTGGCGATCGCCTGCGCCTCGAGCGCGGCCAGGGGCCAGCTCGCGGGCATCTCCGCCGAGACGACGCCGCGGACATAGCGTTCGAGCGGGAGCTTGACGACGGTGTTGCCGACGAGCACGCGGATCGTCGCCCTCGCGGGCGCGGTGCCGAGCGTGGTCGAGGTGTAGTAGTGGGCGAGGATCGCCGCGTCGCTGTAGCCGTGCTCGGCAAAGCCGAGCGCGCCGTCCTGGCTCATGCCGACGCCGTGCCCGTCGCCAGCGCCTTCGATCACGAGCGTCGTCGCGTACGCAGGGGCGCCCAGCAGCGCGAGCGCCGTGAGCGCGCCGGCGAGCGTCGCGCCGAGGCGCCGGCGGCGGGCGGAGACGACGCTTGGCCGGTGGTAGGTTTGGCGCACAGGTCTCATCCCTGCCAACCGCAACACGGGCAGCGGTCGACGGTCGCGCTCGAGGAGAGAGGTCCCATGGTTTCTCGGTCGGACGGGTTCGTGCGTGGCGTGAGCGTTGCACGATGACTGGCGCGGAGCGTGAGCGCGCGGTGCTCGATCAGGTTCCCGCCGAGCTCTACGTCGCGGGCGAGTGGCGCGCGGCGAGCGGCGGCGGCACCCTCGGCGTCGAGGACCCGGCGACGAGGGAGACGCTCGTCGAGGTCGCCGACGCGCAGGCCGAGGACGCTCTGGCGGCGCTCGGCGCCGCCGCGGACGCTCAGGCGGAGTGGGGGGCACATCCGCCCCGCGAGCGAGGGGAGATCCTGCGCCGGGCGTATGAGGCGATCGTCGCACAGACCGAGGACCTGGCGCTGCTGATGACGCTCGAGATGGGCAAGTCGCTGGCCGAATCGCGCGCAGAGATCGGCTACGCGGCCGAGTTCTTCCGCTGGTTCTCCGAGGAGTCGGTGCGCATACACGGCCGCTACATGACCAACACGACCGGCAAGGGCCGCCTGCTGACGATGCGCCAGCCGGTCGGCCCGTGCGTGTTCGTGACGCCGTGGAACTTCCCGACCGCGATGGGTACGCGCAAGATCGCACCGGCGCTCGCGGCGGGCTGCACGGTCGTCGTCAAGCCGGCGAAGCAGACGCCGCTGTCGATGCTCGCGCTCGCGAGGATCCTCGAGCAGGCGGGCCTGCCGGGCGGCGTGCTCAACGTGATCACCGCGCGCAGCGCCGGCGCCGTGATCGAACCGCTGCTGAAGGACGCGCGCACGCGCAAGCTGTCGTTCACCGGCTCGACCGAGGTCGGCCGCGCGCTGATCGAACAGTCCGCCGAGCAGGTGCTGCGCGTGTCGATGGAGCTCGGCGGCAACGCGCCGTTCCTGGTGTTCGAGGACGCCGACCTCGGTGCGGCGATCGAGGGTGCGATGCTCGCGAAGATGCGCAACGTCGGCGAGGCGTGCACTGCGGCCAACCGCTTCCACGTGCACGAGTCGATCGCCGGCGAGTTCGCCCGCCGGCTGGCCGAGCGGATGGGCGCGCTGAAGGTCGGGCGCGGCACCGAGGACGGCGTCGACGTCGGACCGCTGATCGACGAAGCCCAGCGCGAGAAGGTCGCCGAGCTCGTCGATGACGCTGTCGGCCGCGGCGCGAGCGTGCTGCTCGGCGGCGCGAGCGCGGACGGCCGCGGCTACTTCTTCGAGCCGACCGTACTCACCGACGTGCCGGCCGACGCGCGGCTCCTCGGCGAGGAGATCTTCGGCCCGGTCGCGCCGGTCGCGACATTCAACAGCGAGGAGGAGGCGCTCGCAGCAGCCAACCGCACCGAGTATGGGCTCGTCGCCTACGTCTACACGCGTGACCTCGCGCGCGCGTTGCGCGTCTGCGAGGGAATCGAGACGGGCATGATCGGCCTGAACCAGGGCGTCGTCTCAAACGCCGCCGCGCCGTTCGGCGGCGTCAAGCAGTCCGGCTTCGGCCGCGAGGGCGGCTTTGAGGGGATCGGCGAGTACCTCGAGACGAAGTACGTCGCGATCGGGGTTTAGGCGGGATAGGCGGTAAGAGCCCTCGAAACCGAACACTGCCACGCGGCTGCGGGCCGGTGGCGCGGACGTTAGCTCCGTCGCTGCTCTTTGATTTTGTGGTTGGCGATGGTGTCGGCTAGTGCGGTCGTGATCCAGATGATCAGGGCGGCTGGGATGTAGGCCTTGGGGCCGTGGATGCTGAGTCCGCCGACGATCGCGGTCACGATGATCAGCGCGACGATCGTCGAGATCAGCGCGAGGAGCCCGGCTAGCGCTATCGAGGGCTGGCGGATCAGGATGCGTAGGGCGATCACCTGGACGAAGAAGTGGACCGCCCAGAAGATGAGTGTGGCGGCGACGAGCGCGCCGGCGTTGATCGAGACCTTCGAGACGATCGCCGCTGAGAGCGCCAGCCCGGCGGCGATGCCGATCAGTGAGCTGGCGAGGCGTATGCCCCAGCGCGACAGCATGTGTTGGTCCTCTCGTTGGCTTGGGCGTTTCGGGCCCCCGCGGGGTGCGGGGGCCCGAATGCCGGCGTGCTTGCTGTGTGGCTAGTGGATCGTGATGCTGGTGGTGTGTGTGGTCCCGTCGCTGACGTTCACGCGAAGGGTGTAGTTGCCTTTGGCCAGGCCTGTCGTCGACAGGCTGTAGGCGTAGAGGCCTTTGCTCATGTTGGCGAACTTGTCGCCGCTGTTCGTCGCTGAGGTAGCTCCTTTGAACGAGCCCCCTTCCTTAGCGATTTCCAGCGTGCCCGAGCCGTCGGTCACGTACCCGAGAGCGTCACCGAGGTGGAACGACACCGGGGCGATTTTGCCGCCCTTGATCTTCTTCCCGGAGTTGGGCTTGAGCTTCGAGAACGCGTAGATCACGTCGGTGGTGCACGACTTCGTCGTTTCGTTGCCGACGTTGTCGATCGCGGTCTCGCTGGTCGTCTGGTTGCCCAGGCTGTCGGTCGGGATCGCGACCGTGCCGGAGGGGTCTTTCGCAAGACCCGACTGGCCATCGGACGCCGACACGATCGCGTTGACCCCGGTCGCGTCCAGCTCGGCCGTGGCCGGGCAGGACACTTCAAGGGTTGGCGCCGTCGCGTCGACCTGCACCGTCACACAGCCCGGTGAGGAGACGTTGCCGAGGACGTCGGCGACAGTGCCGCACACATTGTGCGAACCGGACGTTTCGACGTTCTGAATGCCCGTCAGCGAGGACCCTTCAAGCGCAGCGCCTTCGCTG
Organism: uncultured Solirubrobacteraceae bacterium; assembly: GCA_963822245.1. Lineage (GTDB taxonomy): Bacteria > Actinomycetota > Thermoleophilia > Solirubrobacterales > Solirubrobacteraceae > Palsa-744. The sequence goes on along the minus strand of CAWGGR010000001.1, from coordinate 631,258 downwards.
CCGTCCGGCAGAGTTGCAGTCCCGTTCGAAGCAAACGAGACCATCACACTGCCCTTGAACCAGCCACCGCCACCGGAGTAGTCCGGTGCGCGCGAAACGATCGCGGTCGGAGCCGGCGGACCGGTGCGGTCGACCACTACTGCGGCCGATTCGCCGGACTCGCTGCTTTCGGCGCCTTCGCCGGAAGCCGACACGCGGTACTGCCATGTCCCCTGCGTCTCCGAGGAGAACGTGTATTCAGGGCCCGCCAGACCGCTCGCAACGGTCTCCCAGCTGCCGCCGTCGTCCTTGTGCTGCAGCGTGTACGTCACGCCCGAGACCTTGGACACCTGCGGGTTCGGAGTCCAGGAGAGCGTGAACCCACCTGTGTTCGGCGAACTGCCCGAGCTCAGCTGCGGTGCGCCCGGAGTCGACCAGGAGCATCCCCGGCTGGCTTCGAACGATGACGCTTCTCTTTCGTAGCTGACCGTGGGCAGGTATTCGCCCATGACTTCGCGATCCGTACCCGCTTTGACCACGTTCTGTGCAGCGTGCCCGAACGAGCGGCTCGGAAGCATCGTGCGCATCTGCAGCATCCCGAATTCTTCGTTGGTTTCGGGCGCTTCTTCGCCATCGCCTTCTTTGCTCCACGGAATCCAGGCGACGCCGCAGAAGGGCACCGCGTTCTTCGGTTTGTCTTCCGGTCGGCTGATCGCGATCGTGTAGTCGCGACTTTCGTTGAGCGGGATCTGCTCATCGTAGGCACACGCCATCACCATCGTCGAGCGTGGGGACTGGTTCATGCAGAACGAGGTGTAGCGGTCTTGATACGTGCTGGTTGCAGCCAGCGTGCCCGTTTCGTTTTCGTACGTTTCGGGCGAGGTCGGAAGCTTTCCCTTCGCAACGACGACCTTGCCGAACGTCCTGCTCAGCAGGTCGCGCTCGTAGTTGTTGTCGATGTTCGGGAAGAACCCACCGCCGCCTTCCTTGAGCGGGTTCGTTTCAGCGCCGATACCAGCGCCTTCTCCGGTCCAGGCCTGCAGCAGGTACTTCCGCGTGAACTGGCCACGCCAGCTTTCCGCTTCGGTTGCCGGAAAGGCCGCCTCGTTTTCGATCGACCTTGGTGTCTGCTCGAGTTCCGCGGTAGCGAGAGGCGATTTCAGTTTCGGGCAGATTTCGCCGGCTGCTTTGATTTCTGCCGCTGTCGCCGCGACGTTGCAGGGTTCGGTCAGCGACCACGGTTTGCTCAGCGAGTGCCAGACGCTCTTGTTCAGAAGGAGCGACTGCAATTCGGGAAGACGAGCGCTCGGGACTTCTTTGTTGGCTTCCTGTTCGGCCTCGCGCGTCTTCGATTCTGAGTCCATCTTGGCGCATACCGCTGAACCGGTGAGCGTGGCGCCTCCTTCAGCGGCGGACAGTTTCAGTTCCGGTTCGGGCAGTTGGACGCCGCCGAGCTGGTTCATGCCCTTGTTCGGGATATAGACCCTGAGGACGACGAGCTCCGTTTCGTATTCCGCCGTCTGTGCTTTGGTTTCCTGGTTGACGAGTTTTTCTTTGTTCGCAGCGGGCGCCCCGTCGTAGAGTTCGTTGTTCGGGCGAGCTGGTTCTTCGGCGAAGTGGAGCGCTTTGCTCGTTTTGTATTTTTCACCATTTTCGTTTGTGAGTTCGGCCGGGAGCGCTTTGTTGATCACTTCGACCGTGTAGTTGCGGTTCGGCGTGTTGCGCGGGACGCCGGGACGGAACGGGTTCTGCGACCCGGGGTCCGGGTTGATCATCTGGTCGTAAATCCCGTCGACCGTGTTTCCGGCCGCGTTGTAGCCGACGAGGGACATGTAGCGCGCGTAGGGAAACCTGCCGTGCAGCTTTAGGGTCGAACCGGTCGGGACCCGAAGATAGGCGCCCCAGTAGTACGCGCCACCGTCCGGATAGGCGATGTTTGCCGATTTTTCGCCTAGTGCATTTTCGCTGGGGCCGACCGCTCCGTAGTAGAAGAAGCAGCTGTGGTTCGTCCCGCCGATCAACGCGCCGGGGACGTTGGTCGTTTCGGCCTGGGCCGCCGGCAGCGCCGCGAGCCCCATTGTCGCGACGATCGCGAGCGCTCCGACGACCGTCCTCATCCAAAGACTTCGCATCCGATCCTCCAGTGGTCAGATCCCCTCGGGACCTAGTCGCCCCTCGCGTGCACGAGGGCTATGTGCAGAGCATCCCGACCTCGTGTCTCTCTGCACAAGGGAGGCGGCAGGCGTCCTGTGGTTCGGTTTTCTGGTGTCTTTTCGCACCAGCTCTCCGGCCGCCTTATCCTCTGTGGTCAAGGGGAGGCATCAGTGGAGCCAGTTCGCACGGTCGTTGTCGATGACAGCCTGCTCATTCGCGAGGGTGTCGTCCGCCTGCTCGAGTTCGACCCGGGCATCGAGCTAATCGCAACCTGCGCCGAGCCGGAGGAGACGCTGCGGATCCTCGATTCGGCGAGGGTCGACGTCGTTCTCACGGACATCCGCATGCCGCCGACCCAGACCGACGAGGGCATCGCGCTCGCTCGCGAGATGGCCACCCGCCACCCGGCCGTCGGTGTCGTCGTCCTCAGCCAGCACGTTTCGGCGGATTACGCGATCGAGCTGCTCGGAGATGATCCCGCGCGCCGCGGCTACCTGCTGAAGGACCGCCTCCACGACCTCGAGACGCTCGGCCGGGCGCTGCGCGCGGTCGCGGCCGGCGGATGCTACGTCGATCCGCTCGTCGTCGAGGCTCTCGCGAGCGAGCGCGCGGGCTCCGCGGCCTCGCCCCTCGCGCAGCTGACGCCACGGGAGCGAGAGATCCTCGCCGACATTGCGGAGGGCGCGAACAACCAGGCGATTGCAGACCGCCGCTTCCTGACGCGACGGGCGGTGGAGAAGCATGCCAGCGCGGTCTTCCAGAAGCTCGGGCTGGCCGAGAACCCTGCTGCGAACCGCAGGGTGAGCGCCGTCCTGCTGTATCTCGCGGAGCAGCCGCGGTGATCCGCGCCCGGAGAGTTCCGCTGGCCCTCTTGGCACTCGGGGTCGCACTGGCCGCCGGCGGCGCGATCGCTGTTGCGAGCAGCTCCTACGCTCACGGCTCGCTCACCGTTATCGCCTCGGCGCTGGCGATCTTCCTCCCGTTTGCGGTGGCCGCCGAGCTACGCGCCCGCTACCCCGACCGTCTGCTGGGGGCGCTGCTCGTGGCGATCGGCGTCGCGTACTTCGTACGCTCGCTGCCGGCGATAGACAACTCAGCGACATACGCTCCGGCCCGGGCGCTCGCGGCTCTCAGCGACGTCCTGCTCGTGTGGCTGACGCTCGCCTTCCCCTCGGGGAAGCTCCAAGGCCGCTGGAGCCGTGGTTTGGTGATCGCCGGCGCGGCGAGTGTCGTGCTGCTCTGGTGGGCTGTCATTGCGACCTCCACGAACATCCCGGCTGGGAGCGTGTTCGTGACCTGTGGCTCGCGCTGCCCGAGGAACGGCCTGATGATCGCCAACTCGCCCGACGCGAGCAAGGCGCTCTACTCGCTGTTCCGCCTGTTCGCGGGCATCATCGTGCTCTCGACCGTCGTCGTCCTCGCCGACCGCCTGCGACGAGCCAGTCATGTCATGCGGCGCATCCTGGCACCGGTGTTGCTCGCCTCGATCCTGCGACTGAGTGCCGTGGCGGCCTATCTCGCCGTCGGCAGCACAACGGCTGTGCGGTGGTATCTGCTGGCGACCTACCTGTGCGTGCCGATGGCGATCGTGCTCGGCCTGCTGCGGGGACGCTCCTACGACGCCGCGGCACTCGAGCGCCTCGTCCGCGGTCTACGCACCCGCCCGGGCCCGGACGAGCTGCGCAGCGTGATGGCTCTCGCGTTGCGAGACCCCTCGCTGGAGATCGCATACTGGCTCCCGGAGGCGCAGGCCTACGCGGGCCCCGACGGCCTGCCTGTCGAGCTGGTCGACGACGCTGATCGCGCGGTCACCCGCGTCGCCGCAGCCGATGGCGAGCGGGTGGCAGCCCTCACGCATGATCCCGCCCTGCTCGATCACCCGCAGCTGCTCGACGCGCTCTCCTCGACCGCGGCTCTGGCGCTCGAGACGAACCGTCTCGAGGCCGCCGTCGCCGCCGCACGCGCCGGCACGATCACCGCCGTGGATGCGGAGCGGCGTCGCATCGAGCGCGACCTGCACGACGGGACACAGCAGCGACTGATCGCGCTGCGCATGAAGTTGAGCGTGGCCGAGCGGATCCTCGGGGCCAACACGGGCCGCGCTCAGTCGGTGCTCGATGAACTCGGCGGCGACATCGACTCGGCGCTCGCCGAGGTCCGCCGGGTCTCGCACGGGATCGCTCCGCCGATCCTCGTCGAGCGCGGGCTCGAGCAGGCGCTCAGGTCGGTCGCAGGGACGGCGTCGCTTCCCGTGCACGTATGGGCCGAACATCTCGCCCGCTATCCGCAGAAGGTTGAGACCGCCGTCTACTACTGCTGTCTGGAGGCGCTCCAGAACATCGAGAAGCACGCCGGTGACGGCGTGACGGCTGACATCAGACTGTCCGACGACGGCCACGCTGTGGCCTTCGTCGTCAGTGATGGGGGCGCCGGCTTCGATCCGGGAACCGTCCGGACCGGCGCGGGCTTCCGAAACATCCAGGAGCGTGTCGAGGAGCTCGGCGGGCTCGCCGCGATCGCTGGTCGGCCCGGTGGCGGCACAGAAGTGCGGGGCTCGATCCCGCTGGTCGTGTAGCAGTCGGCGCCAGGCTCGGCCGGCGTCGAGCAAGAACGGCGCCGTTCATGGCAGGAAGCGCGCCCTGAAGGCGAGCGCTCTCGGGGCACGCGATGTCGCCGACCGGCACATGATTTCTCAGCTCGCAGCCCAATCGGGAATTGACACGCCGTGCCCTTGCGGATAAAATACCGCCGCCGTTCAGGAGCAAGCTCCCGGCCCTGGTCCCGACTCTCCGACGCCGATGCCCAGGCCGGCCGAGACGACTTCGCCGGCCGCCCAGGCCGTTTTGGGTTCGTGCCGGGCAACCCAACGAGGGAATGGACAGGCCAAAATGATTGGGCAGAGAAGGCTTCACGCGACAACGCTGGCGTTCAGCGCGGTCGCGATCTTCGGTGTGTGCGCGCTCGCTGCTTCGCCGGCGCTTGCGACCAAGGCTGAAAAGGAACAGGCGGAATACCAGGCGTTCGCCAACTGTCCCTTCGATGCGAGCGCGGAACTCGACTGTTCGTGGGCAGGGTCGACATACAAGGAAAAGTGGCCGTCGCCGAAAGTCAAGGAAGAATGGGAAAGCGAACGCGGGCGAAAAGCGGCGGAAGTCCCGTCCGAGTTCACCGCGGGGAACATCACCGTGCCGCTCAAGTCGACGATCACGCTGCGCGGCGGCATCGGTTTCACAGAAGAAGACGAAACTACGACCGAGACATGGTTCGGCGCGGAAGGCGCGGCGACGATCGAGCCCGTGCCGCAGAAAGCCCAGCCGCTCACCAAGGACGTCGACGTCGCGCTGCTGTCGCCGACGGAACTCAACAGATACAACTACTACACGAAGGTCAGCAAAGAGACCAAGGCGACAGCCACGGTTGAACTCGCCGGCCCTCCGAGCGCGATTCAGGTCAACGTCGACAACCTGCTCGAGGAAACCGGCACGGCGTTCGCCTTCCCGGTCAAGCTCAAACTCAGCAATCCGTACTTCGGGCCGAGCTGCTACGTCGGCTCGGACGCCGAACCGATCACCGTCGAATTCACGACCGGCACGTCGGGTGGGCTCCAAGGGAAAAACGGGAGCAAGATCTCGTTCGGCCATATTCTCACGGTGTTCACCGATACGCTCGTCAACGGCACCTTCGCGTCGCCCGGAGTCGAAGGCTGCGGCGTGGAAGGCGGGGCGGACGCGGCAATCGACGCGGCCCTCGGCCTGCCGTCGCCGTCGGGCCACAACACGTCGATCCTGAATGGCACACTCAGGATCGCGACTGCGGAAACCGCCAAAGAAGGACTGGAAGGCAAGCTCTAGCAGCGAGCCGCCCGAATTCGGCCCCGGAGCGGCCGCGTCCTTACGCGACGCGACCGCTCCGGACAGCCCGACCCGTGCGGGCGCATTCTGCGGGCGGCCTCACGACTGCACGGCGCAGAGGATGATGGCGCTCGCATCGAGCAGGCCGGCGGCGTTGTGGCGCACGCCCGGTGCGGTTGTGTGAACCAGAATCGCGCGACAGCCGGCCGCCTCTGCTCCCGCGATGTCCGCGCGTGGGTTGTCGCCGACCATCCAGACCTCCGGCGGATCACCGTAAGCATCGAGCACGTGGCGAAAGAACCGCGGGTGCGGCTTGTCGACGCCGACCAGCGCGGAGGTGAACACCCGATCGACGTGCTCGGCGAGCCCGAGCCCGGCCGCGAGCTCGGGTAGCTCGGGGACGTGGTTGGAGAGAATCGCGTTCGTCCAGCCCGCATCGCGCACGCTGCTCAGCGCCGCGACGGCGTCGTCGCACAGCTGCCAGCCGATCGCCGGGTCGATGAAACGCAGACGCACCTCGCGGGCGAGCTCGGCGCATTCGCCGCGCTCCACCCCGCACCGCGCGAGCGTGTCGGCGATCAGCCCCTCGACCGGCTCCCACCAGCGCTCGGAGTCGCCGGGATGCGGATGCGGCTGATCGGCGCGGTGCCACGGAAAGCCGCCCGCGAGCCCTGCGCGCACGCTCTCGATCGCGACGCCGTGGCCCGGGGCGCGCGCGTCGAGCACCTCGATCACGCAGCCCGACCAGAGCCCCGGACGGAATGCGAGCGTCCCGTCGAAATCCCAAAGGACCAGTCGCTCGGTCACGTTCTCGAGGCTAGCCGCCGGCGTTCGCGTCATATACGCTCGCGCGCATGGCCGACAGCGTACTCATCCTCGGCGCCGGCTTCGGCGGCCTGGAACTCGCGACGATGCTCTCCGAGGCGCTCGGCGACGGCGTCGAGGTGACACTGATCGACAAGAACGACGCGTTCGTGTTCGGCTTCGCCAAGCTCGACGTGATGTTCGGCCGCACGACGCCGGACGCCGTAAGGCTCGAGTACAGCCGGATCCTCAGGCCAGGGGTTCGCTTCCTGCGGGAGACGATCACCGCGATCGACCCCGACGCGCGACGTGTCGAGACCGACGCCGGCAGCCACGAGGCAGACGTGCTCGTCGTCGCGCTCGGCGCGGACTACGACCTCGACGCGACCCCCGGGCTGGCCGAGGCGGGCAACGAGTTCTATTCAGTCGCTGGCGCCGAGCGGCTCGCGACGATGCTGCCGTCCTTCTCGAGCGGGCGCGTGGTCATCGGCGTGTGCGGAGCGCCGTTCAAGTGCCCGCCGGCTCCCAGCGAGACGGCGCTGCTGATGCACGACTTCCTGACCGCGCGGGGCGTGCGCGATCAGTGCGAGATCTCCTTCGTGATCCCGCTTCCCAGCCCTGTGCCTCCCTCTCCCGAGACCTCGACGGCGTTGATCGAGGCGTTTGCCGAGCGCGATATCGCCTTCACGCCCGGTCGCCGCGTGATCTCGCTCGACGGCGCCCGTCGCGTCGCCGTCCTCGACGACGGCGCCGAGCTGCCCTATGACCTGTTCCTCGGCGTTCCGAAACACAAGGCGCCGGCCGTCGTCGTCGCGAGCGGCATGACCGACGAGGTCTACATACCGGTTGACTCGAGGACGCTCGCGACGCGCTTCCCCGGCGTGTACGCGATCGGCGACTGCGCCCAGGTAGGCGTCCCCAAAGCCGGCGTCTTCGCCGAGGGCGCCGCACGCGTCGTCGCCGCGTCGCTGATCGCGAAGGCGCAGCGGGGTGAGCAACCTGACCCCTACGCCGGACGCGGCTCCTGCTTCATCGAGTTCGGCTCCGGCCGCGTGGGGCGCGTCGACATCGACTTTCTCTCGGCCGGGAAGCCGACCGGGATCTTCCGCGCGCCGTCCGCCGAGCTCGTGCGCGACAAGCAGCATTTCGGCTCGAGCCGTCGCGCGCGCTGGTTCGGCGCGATGGACTAGCCTCCGGCGCGGGGCTCGCAGCGCGAACACCGCGAGGCCGCCGGGCCCGTGCTCTGCAGACCGGTGTCCTCGGCCCTAGCCGAGCGCCTCGGTGATTGCGGCGATCGCGCTCTGCTCGGTGTCGCTGATCGCGTTCTCGGCGTGGCGGCCCTCCTTGTGCGCGCTCGCGACCCTGTTTGCGAGATTGACGATGAACTGCTTGTACTCGTCGAGCTCCTGTGCGCTCGCCTTGCCCTCGAGCAGCGCGACAGCGCCGCGAACGTTCGCGAGGTAGTGCTGTTTGACCTCCTCGAGCGAGCCCTCGTGCGCGTGATCGACCTCCGGTTTGGTCGAGGCGATCGCGTCGAGCAGCTCGCTCTGCCCGTGCTGCTGGCGCGCCTCGGCGTACGCCTTGGCCATCGAGATCGTCTCGCGGAACGTCCCGCCGCGCTGGGCGGTTATGACCACCATCCCTGCGCTCGTCGGTCCCTCGAGGACCTGATCCCACTCCTGCTCGCTGAAGTCGGCCTTGGTTGTCATGTGATGCTCCTCTTGGGGCGTCGCGATCGGGCTCCTGAGTCTAGACGCGGGGCGGCCGCGCGTGCAACGCCCGCCGCGCGTAGTTCGCCGCACGCCGGTTGGGGCCCGCCACGGATGTGCTGGGGCGTGTGTACGGCGAGCATGGAGGCATCACCTGCCAATTGACCTGGAGGAGGCACCAATGTCCGCTACGAGTATCGACAGCCATCATCGCCAACACGCGGCCGCACCGACGATGGCGGGAGTCGCCAGGGTCGCCACGTATGCGACGACGCTCGCCGGCATCTACCTGTCGGTCGGCTTTCTCTTCTACTACGCCGCCAAGGAGAAGCTCTTCACCGACAGCGGCACGATGCCGATTCCGCTGCAGAAGATGTTCGCGGGCTCGTTTTTCGCGAGCGTGCCGGGAGACAGCGCCGCGTGGGTGCTGCTCGGGCTGCTGGAGGCGTCGATCGTCGTGCTGCTCGTCGTCAGCCTGATCCGCGGCGAGTTCCTGCCGACGCGGCGCAAGCCGGTCCTGCTGTCCGGCCTCGGGGTCGCGATGCTCGCCTTCGGCGTGATGGCGCTCGCCAACGACATGATCGGCAACACGGCCACCGTTCTCGAGCTGTTCACCTACTTCGGCGTCACCGCCGTGGTCATGTTCCTCGTCAAGAACATGGCGCCATACCGGCCGATGAGCTGGCTGGCAGGCGAGGCCGAGGAGTGATCGCCGCCCCCGCGCGGCGCTCGGCGGTGTAAGCGTCGCGCGAGAAGCGTGTCGCAGAGGTACGCCTCCCGGTCGTCCGTTGCGCGCATGCGAGTAGCGTTTGCTGCGGCGTGCGGAGGATCCAACGAGCGGGGGGCGGTATGTCTGCAGCAGCTGGGTCGCGCTTCAGAGCGTCGCTCGGCGCGGCACTCGCGATGACGGTGCTGGCGAGCGCGCTCGTCGGCGCCGCCGCGGCGCGCGCGGGCGTCGGATCGTGGTTGACGACCGGCTCGATGCTGACAGGTCGCCACCCGCGCGCGGCGATCACGCTCGCGGACGGACGCGTGCTCGCGATCTACGCCGCCGGGGATACGGACGCGAGCGAACTGTTCTCGCCCGCGACCGGTAACTGGGCGGCGGGGCCGGAAACGCCCGCGCCGGCCTCGGTCGGCAGTGCCACGCCTGTAGCGCTGGCGGGCGGCGGCGCGTTGCTGGCCGGCGGCGCCGACTGCGACGCATTCCACTGCGTGCCGAGCGCGGACAGCTATCGCCTCAGCCCGGGCGACTCGGCCTGGCTGCCGACCGCACCGATGCTGCAGCCTCGCGCCCTCCCGACGGTCGTTGCGCTGCCGGACGGTCGCGCGCTCGTCGCCGGCGGCTTCGGCGACGCGTGCGAGCGCCCGGAGGGATACTCCTGCGCGCCACTCGCGAGTGCCGAAGTCTATGACCCGGACACGAACTCGTGGACGGCGATCGAGCCGCTGCCCTCACGCGCGGGCCGAGCCGCCGCCACCGTCCTTTCGGACGGCACCGTGATGCTGGTCGGTGACGCGGAAAACGGTCGCGAAGCTGCCTGGCGCTACGACACGTCGAGCGGCGCCTGGACGACGATCGCGCCCCCGTCCTCCGCGGGGTCGGCGCTGCTCGCGCTACCGGCGGATCGCGTGCTCGCGCTCGGCTCCCCACCGGAACCCGGCTTCTTCGGTTTCGTCGGTTTCGCCGGCGTCATCGCCACGCGTGCATACAGGTCCTGCGAAACGCACGCGGAAATCTACTCCGCCACAACCAACTCCTGGACTCCCGCGCCGCCGCTGCCGCTCGAACCGTCCTGTTCGACGGCTGCCGCGGCGGTCAGCGGCGGACAGGTCCTCTACCTCGACGCGGGATCCGCGTTCGTCCTCGACGCCGGCCAGCGATGCTGGACGCAGACCGCCGCTCCCATCCCGTCGAACCTCCAGGAAGTGGCGCCGCTCGCCGACGGTCGCGCGCTTGCGTTCGGCGGCAGCCTCGCCGGCGAGCAGCCGTTGACGGCGGCGGCCATCTACACCGCTGCGAGCAGCACCTGCAGCGCCGCGCAACTGCTCAAGACGAGCGTGTTCTCGCAGCTCCTCCCGACCGGCCCCGGCGCGAGGATCTTCCCGATCCTCGAACACGGCTACCCGCTCGCGTTCGATGCGATCAGGCCGGGACGACTCGCGATCGACTGGTATGCGACGCGGCGCGGACTCGACATCCCCGGCAAGGGCGCGGCCCCGCTCGCGGTCGGCTCGGCACATGCGACGCGCGCCGGCATCGTCAAGCTCACGATCAGGTTGACCCCGAAGGGCGTCGAGCTGTTCGAAAACTCGGCGACGGTGCAGCTCGTCGCTGTGGCGAGGTTCGCGACGGCGCCGGATCGTTCGACGTTCGCACGGCACGGCTTCTCGCTGCTGCGCTACCCGGACGGGCCGGGCCAGGCGCGCGCGGCGGGCGTCAGCTGAAAGCGCTGGCCGGGCCGCTGCCCGCAACCGGCGCGACAGACGCGAACAGCCCCGGGACGCCGCCCGCGGGCGTCGGCTCGCCGAGGAAGAAGCCCTGCGCGAGGTTGCAGCCCATCGCCTGCAGCGTGTTCATCTGCTCCTCGGTTTCGATGCCCTTCGCGATCACCGTCAGCGACAGGTCGCGGCCGAAGATCAGGATCGCCTCGAGCAGCCAGCTGCGGTAGTCCTCGTCGTCGGACGCCGCCAGTGAGCTGCGGTCGACCTTCAGGAAGTCGACCGGCATGCGCTGCAGGTCCGAGCGGTACGCGTAGCCGCTGCCGAAGTCGTCGATCGCGATGCGCACGCCCAGTCGCTTGATTTCAGCGAGGCGCTCGACCGCGGCGCCCGGGTCGCGCATCACGGTCGTCTCGGCGATCTCGAGCGTCAGCTGCGCCGGCTCGAGCCCGGACTGCTGGAGCGCGCGGCGGATGTCGGTGGTGAAGCCCTCGCGGTCGAGCTGCGTCGCTGAGACCATCACCGAGATGCCGATGCGGTTGCCGGCGACGTTCCAGGCGGCCGCGCGGGTGCATGCCTCTTCGAGCACCCAGCGGCCGATCGGGACGATCAGGCCGGTCTCTTCGGCGATCGGGATGAAGTTTTCGGGTGTGACCACGCCCTGGGACGGGTGCTGCCAGCGGATCATCGCCTCGAGTCCGACGACCTTGTGGCTCGTGAGGTCGCGCACGGGCTGGTAGACGAGGAAGAACTGCTTGTCCTGCAGCGCCGCGTTGAGTTCGGCCTCGAGCACCGCCTCGCCCTCGATCACGGAGCGCATGTTCGCGTTGAACAGCGTGTAGCGATCCTTGCCGGCCGCCTTCGCCGCGTCGAGCGCGAGCTGCGCGTCGCGCAGCAGGTCCGCGGGCGTCTCGTGACGGCCGAAGGCGACGCCGATGCTCGCGGTCAGCAGGAAGCCCGGGCCGAAGTCGTCGAGCTCGACAGGCTTGTGCAGCGACTCGATCGCGCGCCGCGCGAGCGCGTCGAGGCGGGCGCCGCGGGCGGCCGCTTCGACGAGGATCACGAACTGGTCGCCCTCCAGGCGGGCCACCGAGTCATGGGTGCGCACGACCGTCTCGAGCCGTTTGGCGACGATGTTCAGCACCTGGTCGCCGGCGCCCTGGCCGAGCTTCTCGTTGACGTCTTTGAACCAGTCCACGTCGATTATCAGCGCGCCGACGAGCAGGCCCGGGTCGCGGCTCGCGCGGGCGAGCATTCGCTCGGCGCGGTCGGTCAGCAGGGCGCGGTTGGGAAGGCCGGTGAGCGGGTCATAGAGATCTTCGTGCGGCACCTCGTGCGTCTTCTCGGGGCGTGGCGCCTTCGGTGCGCGCGGCGCCCGCGAGCGCCCGCTGCCGAGCAGGAACACGAACAGCCCGAGCAGCACGCTGAACAGCACACCGGCGATCAGCACGCCCTTGGCGTGGCCGTCGTCGAGCACGCTCGTGCTCACCGCCGGAGCGAAGATCTTCACGGTCCAGCCGCCGCCGAGGTTGATCGTCTGGCTCTGCCCGCCCGCCCGGGGTGTGCCGCCGACGAACGCGACGTTTGACGCGCCTGCGTGGTAGCGCAGGCGGAGCGCATCAGCGGAGTGCTCGCTGAGGGCCTGCGCGAGGATCACCTTCGGTGAGAGCACCTCCGTCAGCCAGCCGACGAATGCGCCCATACGGTCGGTGACCGTCGTCGGCGGCGCCTCGCCCTTGTACACCGGCGTCTGGATCGTCAGCGCCTTGCTGCCGCCGACCGACGCCGCCGCGTAGGTGCTCAGGCCCGAGTCGCGGGCCGCCAGCAGCGTCGCGCTCCGCGCGCAGTAGTCGAGGCCGGCGGGCGGCGTGTGCACTGAGCTGCGCGCGAGTCCCGCCGAGGTCAGGCAGTAGAAGCCGCGGTCGCCCGGCGGGATGATGCGGATCGCTTTGCCCGGCGTTGCCGCGACGGCCGTCTTGGCAGCCGGCGAGGTCGCCGTCAGCGACGACGGCGCGGTCGCCGCGCGGCCGGTGATCTGCTCTTCGAAGGCCGCGAGCTGCGTCGCCCGCACGATCGCGACGAGGCCGAGCTTCTCGAGCTCGGGGTAGCGGCGCAGCAGGTGGCTCCGGCGCGCCCACGCCGTGAACTGCGCTGGCGAGGCGTTCGAGTGTTCGGCGAAGAACGCGCTCGTGCTGTTGAGCAGATCTTCCTCGCGCTGGAGTGACAGGTTGACGGTCGAGGCGATCCCCGCCGCGGTCACGCCGAACGAGCGCTGTGTCTTCACGGCGTCGTTGTGCGCGACCGTGTGCGCGCCGAGCAGCGAGGCGACGATGCCCGCGCTCGCGCACAGCAGCGCAACCAGCGCCCAGATCGCGGTGCGGTGGCCGCCGCTGGCAGCGGGCATCGCGGCGTCAGCCGGGGCCGGTGCGTCGGCGAGCGGCCGCGGAGCGACCGCGCCGGGGTTCACGGTGGGCGCGGCGGCGTCGGGCGTAACGGGGTTCTGTGCGCCGTCCTGGGGTGAATCGCTCATAGCTCCCCCTGAAGTCGGGCCGGGTTCGCCGGCGGGGTCATGTTGAGGGGGTTGGCTGTCTGGCATCGCGATTCGGCCTGCTCTGAGCACGCGCGCGGGTGCTCATGCCTGATCGAGTGCTCGTGGTTGTAGCTGTCTGACTTGGGCATCTGCTTGGACCAATGGCCGATGATTCCCGGCGGGCACAGATCGGCGCGCGCGATCTGCGGGTTGAGTGCTGAAATCGACGACCCAATAGTCTGTGCCGGTGCGCGCGGCCCTCGGTCACCTGCGGCGCGCCCCGCGGCGCGCCAGGCTCCGACTGCTCGACTGGCGGCTCACGCGCGAGCAGCAGCGCGGCGTGCTCGGCCCCGCCCATCGTGGCTGGAGCGGCAACTCCGCCGGCGAGAACCGCGAGCGCTGGACCGACTGGGATTGGAGTCACGGCGGCGAGGAGTGGAACGCGTCGGCCGAGTGGAAGCAGGCGCTGATCGACGACGTGCTGCTCGCGTGGATGCCCGCGGATGCGGTCGTGCTCGAGATCGGCCCCGGCGCGGCGCGCTGGTCGGCGGTCCTGCAGCCGATCAGCCGCCGGCTGATCGTCGCCGACGTCTCCGAGCGCCCGCTCGCGCTCTGCCGCGAGCGCTTCGCCGCCGTCGAGAACGTCGAGTACGTGCTCTCCTCCGGGAGCGATCTGCCCGGCGTCGCCGACGCGTCGGTCGACGCGGTCTGGTCGTTCGACGTGTTCGTGCACATCGCGCCGCTCGATCAGGCGGCCTACCTGGCCGAAATCGCGCGCGTGCTCGCACCCGGCGGCCTCGCCGTGATCCACCATGCCGACGGGCGCAACCTCGGCAGCCTGCCGAGCCGCAACGGCTGGCGCGCGCCGATGTCACGCGGCCTGTTCGCGAGCCTCGCGAACTTATGCGGGCTGAGCGTCGAGCGGCAGTTCGACTCCTGGGGAGCCGACGACAGCCACGACCTCGGCGCCTATCACGACGCGATCACGGTTTGCCGGCAGGCAGCCTGAGTGCACGGGCGCGCTCCGGCCGGGGCGAGCTGCGGGCGCTCGTGTCGCTGCGCGTGCTTCCCGCGCGCGTCGCGCTGTTCCTGTGGCGCGCCCGCCGCCACGCGCGCCGCAGCGATGACCGCTTCAGCCTCGACTCCGCCGCCCGCCCGGCCGAGCTCGCCGAGCTGCTGAGGCTCGCGCGCCGATGTACAGCGGTCGTCGAGCTCGGCACCGGCACAGGCTGGAGCACGATCGCGCTCGCGCTCGACGGCCGCGCGCGCAGGATCATCAGCTACGACCCGTCCGTGCGCAGCGCGCGCGAGGCCTACCTCGACCTCGGCGGCCGTGGGTTGCGTGAGCGCATCGAGCTGCGCCAGCGGCGCGACAGCGACGGGCCGCGGCCCGGGGACGCGGCCGTGCAGCTGCTGTTCATCGACTCCTCGCATGAGCGCGAGTCGGTGCTCGCGGCCTTCGCCGCCTGGCGCAGGGCGCTCGCGCCGGGTGCGCTCGTCGTGTTCCACGACTACGGGCACCCGTGCTATCCCGGCGTGCGCGACGCGATCCTCGAGCTCGGGCTGCGCGGGCGCGAGCGCGACGGGCTGTTCGTGTGGAGCGCACCGTGAGCTACAGCGTCCCCCGGCGAGCTAGGGTGCAGCGATCGTGACCGACGCCGACGCTCAAGCGCAGCCCGCGGCCGAGCCGCTGTCGTGGTCTGACCCGGAGCGCGACGTGCGCGCGCTCTACTACAAGCACTTCGGCGATCGCCGCCGCGAGCGCCAGCTGTTCTCGAGCGCGGCGTTCTTTGTGACGTTCGCGGCGGTGCGCGTGATCACGCACGCGATCCGCGCCGAACGCGGGCCGTTTCGCAACATCACACCCGGCGGGCGCCACATCCATCACATGACCTTCGGGATCATCGGCCTGCTCTCCGTCGGCTACCTGTGGTTGCTCGAGGTGGGCACCGACGAGGCCCGCTGGACATCGCGGGTGACCTCGCTCGTGTTCGGCAGCGGCGCCGCGCTGACGCTCGATGAGTTCGCACTGTGGCTCAACCTCGCCGACGACTATTGGACCGCGCAGGGTCGCGAGAGCATCGACGCGGTCACGTTGTTCGGCGCGCTGCTCAGCCTCAGCGTGCTCGGCCGCGGCTTCCTGCGCGACCTCGCACGTCTGCGCCCCGGGCCAAGCCCGGCGCGGTAGTCAGAGGTCCCGCGGGCGGGGGCTAGAGTGCACGCGAGATGCGCGTTTGCCCGTCGTCCTTCCGGGTAGTCATAACTGTGCTGGTGGCTGCTGTGGCGCTCAGCGGCTGCGGCGACGACGCACCCGCGGGCAACGGTGTCGGCGCCAAGACACCGGCGCAGATCGTCGCGGCGGCACAGCTGGCGGCGGCCGGCGCGGCGACCGTCCACATTGCAGGCTCAATTGTCAACGGCGGCAAGCCGATATCACTTGACATGGAACTGATCTCGGGCAAGGGCGGGCAGGGCCGCGTCGCGCTGGACGGGTTCAGCGTCGAGTTGCTCGAGGTCGATCACGGCGGCTACCTCAACGGCAGCGCCGCGTTCTTCCGCCACGCTCTCGGCCCGTCCGGCGAACAGCTCGGCGGGCGCTGGCTGAAGGCGCCGGCTCATCGCGGCAACTTCTCCTGGATCCCGTCGCTGACGAGCCTGCGCGGCCTCGTCACGACCGCGCTCGCCACGCACGGCCGCCTCTCGCGCGCCGCCGGAAAGACGCTCGCGGGTGAGCCCACGGTCGCCGTCGCCGACAGGGCCGGCGGCGGCACGCTGTACGTCGCAGCGACCGGCGATCCCTACCCGCTCGAGCTCGTCACGCATCACGGCACGCTCACGTTCGATCGCTGGAACCGCCCCGTCACACTCGCCGCGCCCGCGAACGCCGTCAACATCAGCCGGCTGCAGCCGCACCGTTAGCTCATATGTCCACGCGCATGCACAACCGATCAAGCACCCGCCCGCCGCGCCCGACCATGACGTTGCCGCGCGATACGAACCTGGGACCGGACAAGGACGCGAGTGTTCTCAGTGAATGGTGCAACTCAAGCCAGCCTGCTGCATCGGCCCACCGCTCCTGCGCCGGGCCTGCAGCATGCAGGGAGCGCCGCGCCGATCGACCGCGGGCGCGACGGCTGGCTGGGGGCGCTGATGCGTAAGCTCGCCGGAGCCGATGGCGACGCCGCGCGTGCGCGCAGCGTCGCGCAAGGGGCCGGTCGGCGCAGCTCCAAGCGCGGCAGTCACGCGTTCGCGCTGCTGAGCTGGGGCCTGCTCTCGATCGCGGCCGCAGCCGGCGCGATCGTCGCCGGCGCGTCGCCGATCGTCGCCGCCTGCGTCGTCGTGCTCGCGGCCGCCGCGACTGCACTCGGCTGGCGTCTCGCCGACCGTGAGCGCGCCGCGCTCGAGGACGAGATCGACGCCCGCGGCATCGAGTTGAAACGCGCGCTCTCCGAGCTCGAGATCGCGCAGGCCGAGACCGTTCAGCGCCTGTCGATGGCCGTCGAGTTCCGCGACGAGGACACCGGCGCGCACATCGAGCGGATCGGTCGCTTCTCGGTGATGCTCGCCGAACACATCGGCATGGACACCGAGTTCTGCGAGCGCCTCAAGCACGCCGCGCCGCTGCACGACGTCGGCAAGGTCGCGATCCCCGACGCGATCCTGCTGAAGCCAGGACCGCTCACGCCCGAGGAGCGTGCGATCGTCGAGACGCACGCCGAGGAGGGCCACCGCCTCGTGCGCGGCTCGTCCTCGTCGATCCTCGACATGGCCGCGACGGTCGCGCTCAGCCACCAGGAGAAGTGGGACGGCTCCGGCTATCCGCGCGGCCTGAAGGGCGAGACGATCCCGATCGAGGGGCGCATCGTCGCCGTCGCCGATGTCTTCGACGCGCTCACCAGCGACCGCGTCTACCGCAAGGCCTTCGCCGTCGAGGACGCGATCCAGATGATGCTCGAACAGCGCGGGCGCCACTTCGACCCGGTCCTCCTGGACGCGTTCATGGAAGTCCTCGGGCGCACCGGCGGCGACTCGCGCGCGGCGCTCCGCTCGGACCCCGCCGCGCTCGTCGAGAGCGCCCTCGAGCGCTTCGCGACCGCGCTCGAACGCGGCGATGCCGAGATGGCCGAGGGCGCTGTCGCGACGGCGATCGAGGACGGCATCACGCCGACGACGCTGCACGCCGAGGTGATCGGCCCGGCGCTGCGCCGCATCAACGTGCTCGCCGACGCAGGCCAGGTCGACGCCGAGCGCGAGCACCGCGCGACGACGATCACACGGCGCGTGCTCGCGACGCTCTACCGCTACATGACCGGCGGCACCGAGCCGACGCGCCAGCGTGTGCTGCTCGCCGGCGTCGAGGGCGACGAGCACACGCTCGGGCTGCAGATGGTCCACGACCAGCTCGCCGCGGCCGGCTTCCACACGATCTTCGACACCGACGTCTCGGCCGAGCGCCTCGTCGCGATGGTCGAGAGCCAGTCGCCGGACCTCGTCGTGCTCGGCGCGACGCTTGCCGCGAGCAGCGACTCCGTCGACCTCGCGCTGCGCGACCTGCGCTCCAACCATCCCGATATTCCAATCGTGCTCGGGGGCCCTGCGGTGGGCGGCAGCCTGCCACGTGAACGCGGGGGCATGAGGGTCCTCGAGCGCATCGACGAGTCGGTGGAAGCGGTCGAAGATCTCCTCGCCAGCTCCGCATCCGCCGCGTCCGTATAGATTTCGCGCGTGAGCTCAAGCGCGATCGTGACCGGCGGCGCCGGCTTCATCGGATCGCATGTCGTCGACGCGCTGCTCGCGGACGGCCATGCGGTGACGGTCATCGACGACCTCTCCTCCGGTGACGCCGCGCGCGTCGCCGCCCAGGCCGAGCTGCGCGAGCTCGACATCGTCGACCTCGCCGCGCTGCGCCGCGTCGTCGCCGACGTGCAGCCGCGCGCGATCTTCCATCTCGCCGCACAGGCCAGCGTCGTCGCCTCCGTTGAGGATCCCGGCCGCGACTGCGCGGTCAACGTGCAGGGCACGCTCAACGTGCTCGAGGCCGCCGGAAGCTGTCAGTGCCCGGTCGTGTTCACCTCGACCGGCGGGGCGCTGTACGGCGACGAGGCGCCGCGGCCGACGCGCGAGGAGCGCATCCCCGCGCCGCTGTCGCCGTACGGAGCGTCGAAGTGGGCCGCCGAGGCATACGTCAACACGTGGTCGCTGTCCTCGGGGATTCCCCACGCGGTCTGCCGCCTCGGCAACGTCTACGGGCCGCGCCAGAGTCCCCACGGCGAGGCCGGTGTCGTCGCGATCTTCGCCCACCACCTGTACACCGACGCCGCGCCGCGCCTCTACGGCCACGGCGCGCCGACGCGCGACTACGTGTTCGTCGGCGATGTCGTCGCCGCGCTGCTGTCCGCGTCCGGGCGCGCCGGCACCTACAACATCGCGACCGGCGTCGAGACCGATGTCGCGAGCGTATGGCGCGAGCTGAGCGCGGCGGCCGGCAAGCAGATCGAGCCGCAGCTCGCCGACCTGCGCCCTGGAGAGCTGCAGCACAGCAGCCTCGATGCCGGCCGCGCCGAACGCGAGCTCGGCTGGCATCCGCAGGTGCCGATCGCCGAAGGCCTGCGCGTGACCTACGAGGCGCTCGTCGCCGAATTCGACGCGCGCCACGGCGCAGGCTCCGGCGCTTAGAGCGAGCGGCGGAGCCGGGGCCGCCTGCAAGGCCTCCGCCACGCCTGCGGTCGATCCGCGCTCGCGCCGAGAGGATTCGCATGAGGCACCCTCGCGGCGTCGTCCTCGCCACAGTCACGACTGTTGCGCTCGCCTGCGCCGGCACACCCGCGCTTGCGATCCCCGGAGTGCCCGGCGGGGCCGCCGCGCCGCCCGCTGCGCAGGCCGGCGGCAGCCAGTTCGGCGTGAGCGTCCCCGCGAACGCCGCACCGGTCGTCAGTGTGCTCAGTGTCCCCCGCTCGGCCAGCCCCGGGCGCCCGCCGCGGGTCACGTTTCGGATCGAAGAGCCCGGCACCGGCGCCGTCTACGTGCAGGTCGCGATCGACAACCTCGCCACCCGTCGGCAGGCAGTGCTCGCGACGCTCGGCTGGGCGCACACCGGACGCACGCTGAGCGTCAGCTGGCCCGCAGGCGCGCTCCTGGTCGCGGGCACCTATCACGTCAGCATCAGCGCCCACGACCATCACGGCAGGAGCCTGCTGCGCCGGGCGCACACCTCCGGCGTGGCCGAGCTCGTCGTCGCCGCGCCGCCCGCGCCCGCCGTGCCCGCGAACCCCGTCGCGCCGAGGACGCCCGCGGGCGAAGCGGGCGTCCTCTCGCCCGCGCAGACCGTCGCCGACGGCGCCGTCTTCCCGGTCGACGGGCCGCACAACTTCGGCGGCCCGGAAAACCGTTACGGCGCCCCGCGCGCCGGCCACATCCACGAAGGCCAGGATGTGCTCACCGCCGAAGGCACCCCCGACGTCGCGCCGCTCGCCGGCACGATCACCTCGACGAGCTACCAGGCCGGCGGCGCCGGCTACTACCTCGTCGAGCACACCGGCTTCGGCTTCGACTTCATGTTCGCCCACTGCGAGGCCTCCTCGTTCGCCGTCAGCGGTGGCGAGACTGTGACCGCGGGACAGCAGCTCTGCAGGGCCGGGCAGACCGGCGATGCGACCGCGCCGCACCTGCACTTCGAGATGTGGGTCGGTGGCTGGCAGGCTCCGGGCGGGCACTCGATCGACCCGCTGCCGTACCTCGAAGCCTGGGAAGAAGCCCACAACTGAGGGCTCCGCGAGGTTCGACCGCGGCGAGGAGGCGGTAGCATCGGCGTCGCGGCGAGATAGCTCAGTTGGTAGAGCACACGACTGAAAATCGTGGTGTCCCCGGTTCGAGTCCGGGTCTCGCCATCGGACAGCGCCCTACACCCCGGCGTTGCCGGGGGTGCTCAGCAGAACGGGTCTGAACGCGTGCAGAAGGTCTCGGGCACGGGTGCCGGGATGCGCTTCCAGGACACGCTCGACAGCCGCTTCACTCCCCCGTCGTCCCAGTCGACGCCCGCCCCGTCGATCACGACCGAGCTGAGCTCGTCGTCGCCGTACTGGATGAACGCGTAGCGAGCCCGCTCGACATCGCCGCGGCGGTAGCGCGTGAGGCGATCGAAGCCGACGTCCGCCGAGGGGTCACACGCGTGCAGATAGGCATACAGCCATCCACCCGCGAGCAGGGGCGAGAGGAACGCCGGCGCGCACACGTTGCCCGCGCCGCTCGTCTCCTGGTCGATCAGCTCGGGGCGCGCGCCGAGCGGCTCGTACCAGAGCGTTGTCGCACCGAAATCTCCCTGTTCGACCGACGTCACATACGCGATCTCGCGCGGGCCGATCGTGAGCGCGGTGACCTCGCCGGTGAGCCCTTTCGGCCAGCCCCCGCCAGGTGCTTCGCGTGACCCGCGCGAGGCCTCGAGCCTGGCGACCGACGGCTCGCCGCCGCCGATCGTCCACACGTAGATGTTGTCCGGGCGTTTGCCATCCGGAGCGCTCTCGCGCACGAACGCGACGCGGTTCTTCCAGATCGC
This sequence comes from uncultured Solirubrobacteraceae bacterium, assembly GCA_963822245.1. GTDB lineage: Bacteria > Actinomycetota > Thermoleophilia > Solirubrobacterales > Solirubrobacteraceae > Palsa-744. The sequence goes on along the minus strand of CAWGGR010000001.1, from coordinate 610,237 downwards.
CGGCCGCGTGTCAGAGCCCCCGCCCGGTATCGCAAGCGCGCGCTCGTCGGCGCCCGCCTGCCCGAGCGGGAATTCGTAGATCGCGCATCCCAGCGATCTCTGCGGTTCGGCGCAGCGCACGTAGACCGCCGTCACCCCGCCCGTGGCGCGAGGACCGAGCGCGACCTCGAACGGGCCGCCGCTCGGCGCGATCGCGGCGGGAGCGATCGTGCCTGCAGGCGAGCGCAGCATCAGCCGGAACGTGTTGCCGCTCGGTTCCGCGCTCGTCCACGCTGCCCAGCCGCCGTAGGCCGAGACCCCTGATCCCGCCGGGTCGAGGGTGCTCACTCGGGCTGCGCTCGCGGGCGTCGTCGTCGCCAACCATGCGGCACCGGCCACTACGGCCAGCGAAGCCGCATGCATCCATCTCGCTCGAGCAGATCGTGCCGGCAAGCGCACCTACCTCATGCTACGCGCTAGCTCACGCTCAGGGCGCGCCCAGCATCTCGCGGACGCTGCTTTGGAAGGCCTGCGTCGTGAAGCACTGTGGCTCTGCGAACTCCTCCATCGCGAGCGTGCTCTCCCAGCTGCCGTCAGCCGCGGCGCGCAGCAGCGGCTTGGTCATCGCGAGCGCATGCGCCGGCAGCGCCGCGATCCGCGTGCACCACGCGTCCGCACTCGCAAGCAGCTCCGCCTGCGGGACGACTTCGTGCACGAGCCCCAGCGCGCAAGCCTGATGTGCGTCGAGCTGTTCGCCGCCGGCGTAGTACGCAAAGGCGCCCTGGTAGCCGAGGCGGCGCGTGATCGCCCACGAGGTGCCGACCTCGGGCAGCAGGCCGAGCCGCCCGAACGCGGGGACGATCCACGCGCGGTCGGACGCGATCGCGAGATCGCAAGTCAGCGCCCAGGCGAGCCCGACCCCGGCTGCGGGACCGTTGATCGCGGCGATGAACGCAGTGTCGCTGCGCGCGATCAAGCGCACGATCGCGCCGAACTCGTAGCGAATCCAGCGCCAGATGTCGGTCGCGCCCTCGGGTGCGGCGAGCGCGGCGGGCGCCGCCTCCATCATCCGCAGGTCGCCGCCCGCCGAGAAGCCGGGGCCGGCGCCGGTCAGCACGATCGCGCGGATCGCGCGGTCGGCGACGAGCTCCGCGAGCGCCGCCTTGAGCTGCTGCACGAGCGCTGCGCTGAGCACGTTGAGCTTCGCCGGGTCGTCGAGCGTGACGACCGCGCGGTCCTCGCCGCGCACGACGTGGATCATGGGGTCAGCCTGCTCGCGCCCGCCTGATACGAGCTCGTCATAGAAAGTCATCGGGCCTCCTTGAGGGTCAGCCACGCGGCGTCCGCGAGGGTGTCTGCGACGGTGCTCGGCACGCGCTCTGCGCGGCCGTTCAGCCAGTGGCGGGTGTACTCGTGCGCCGGGCCGAGCCACAGCGCGTTGATGAGATCGAACGGCAGGCTCTGCACGACGCCGTAGTGAACGTGCGTTTCCCACCACGTCATCACCTCCGCGAAGAAGCGACGGTTCTGCTCACGCAGCAGCAGATCTCCTGCCGGCCGCTGCGCGAGCAGGAAGCTGGCCGCGTCGCGATGCTCGCTCACCCAGCGCAGGTAGAAGGTGACGCCGGCCCTGATCCCGCCCTCGGCGTCCGGGTGCTCCCGCAGCTGCGCCACAAAGCTCTGCTGGAATGCCGCCGTCAGCTCGCGATACAGCGAGCCGGCGAGCGCCTCCTTGTTGGGGAAGTGGTGGTAGAGCGCGCCGACACTGACGCCGGCGTCGGCACGAATGTCCTCGAGCGTCGCCGCCGTCGCGCCCTCGGCGGAGAAACGCGCGAGCGCGGCGCTCAGCAGGCGATGACGCGCGGAGCGGATCACCGGCCGGGGAGCCGGCTGCTGTGGTTGCTGCCGCTGCCGCTGCCGCTGCCGCTGCCGCTGCTGTGTGCCTGTGGTGCTTCGCGTCGACACGAGGATTCATTCTGTCAGACCGAGGATTCCTCGGTATTGCCGAAGCGGACAACGCGCTCCTCGCCCCGGTCGCGTGCGCCCGCGATCGCCGAACGTGTGCCGCGCGGACTCGCTTGACATGCTCACACTGACACGACTGAGCTCGCCTGCGGCGCGGCCGCCGGTACGCACACGACCAGCGGTCACCCGCCGGCCACAACCCGAAAGGAAGCGACCATGCCCCTCGTCCGCATCTCCCTCCGTGAAGGCAAGTCCGAGGAGGATCGTCGCCTGATCGGCAGGGCGGTGCACGCGGCGCTCGTCGACAGCGCGAATGTCCCGGTGCAGGACGAGTTCCAGATCATCAGCGAGCACGGCGCCGCAGGGCTGATCTACAACCCCGATTATCTCGAGGTCGCGCGCGACGACGACGTTGTGTTCATCCAGATCACGCTCAACGAGGGGCGCTCGCTCGCGGTCAAGAAGGCGCTCTACGCCGGGATCGCCGAGCGCCTCGCGGCGAGTCCGGGGGTCCGCCCGGAGAACGTCCTGATCAGCCTCGTCGAGGTGCCCAAGGAGAACTGGTCGTTCGGCAACGGCAAGGCGCAGTACGCCTGACGCCCCGCTCAGCGCTCGACGAACGGACGCACCTCGACCGCGCCGCCGTAGCGCGCGGCGGGTACGCGTGCGGCGAGCGCGACCGCTGCCTCGATGTCGTCGGTCTCGAAGATGAAGTAGCCGCCGAGCGCCTCCTTGGTCTCCGCAAACGGCCCGTCGGTCATCAGCGTCCTGCCGCCGTCGACGCGCACCGTCTTGGCCTCCGCGGGATCGGCGAGCTGCTCGCCGGTGCTGACGCCCGGGGTGTCGCGGATGGCGGCATAGTCGGCCCATACGCTCTGCTGCTCCTCACCGCTCAGGCCGGCCTGAACCGCGAGCGCGTCGCCCTGGTAGATCTGCATCAGGAACTTCATCGATTCCTCCTTGCGGGGTTGACGTCCATCCTGACGACGAACGCGCGCCCGTGAAATCGACACGCGCGCGAAATCGACGCGCGCGTGCCTCTCGCGCCCCCGCTCAGCTGCTCAGCAGGCCGCCGATCAGGCGCCGGCTTCAAACCGGTGTTCGTGCGCGCGACGACGAGCGGCTAGCGGCCTTTCGGCGCGGTGATCGCGACCGCGGCCTCGGGCGTGAGCACGCGGAAGCTGAAGGACTCCTCGAGGTAGAGGTGAACGCGCTCGCTGTCGTGGGACTCGTAGCCGACCGAGAGATCCTGGCCGGACTCGAGCTCGAAGTCGCCACCGCGCATGCTCAACACGATCGCGCCGTTCACCCCCGGCGCCCACACGATCGGGCCCTGCAGGATCTTGCGCAGGTGCTCGAGCAGCGGGTAGCCGCCGTGCTCGGCCGTCTCGACCACGCGCCTGTAGTCCTCGCGTCCGAGCGCGAGACCGTAGGGCCCGGCGATCCCGCAGCGCAGCAGCTGCTCGACCGCGCGCGCGACGCTCGCCGGATAGCTCTCAAAGCTTCCCGCGCGCTTGATCGCTTCGTGTGTCGAGCGCTTGGCGATCCCCTCGATGCCGGCCTTCGGCCAGGCGTGGAAGACGCACGCGTTCTCCGCCTCGACGAGGCTCTGCGCAGCGCTGTCGAGCTCGCCGAAGTCGACGTCGCGGGCGCCGCGGTCGCCCGCGCGCAGCTCCTCGCGCGAGACCGTGAAGCGCGCGCGCAGCTCGAGCAACGGCAGTACGACGCGGCGATGCGCCTGCACGCCCTTGAGCGCGCTCACGTCGACGGGCTCGACGCGGCCGACGTTCGTCGCCGAGTGCTCCCAGCCGTGCGGACCGGTGAAGTCGACGAGCCTGCGGCTTGCGAGTCCCGGCAGCAGGCGCTCGCGCGCCTCCTCGTCGATCAGCCGCCACCCGGCCTCGCTGATCGGTGCGTGCTCGCGCAGCAGATGACTCATAGCCCCTCCCCCCTGAGGCTGCCGATTCCGAGCGAGGAGCTCGCGTCCGCGCGCTGCCCACCGTCGTCGCCGTCGCTCGAGTCTCCGGCCGCGGCCTCAGCCGCCTCGCCGTGCTCGACGATGTCGCCGTCGCGGAACAGCACACCCGCGGCGATCTCACGCCACTGCGGCTTGCGCCGCAGGAGGAACTCGAGGTCCATGCTGAAGTGCTTGTACTCCTCGCCGACGGCATCCGCCATGATCGCGCGGGCCTGGAGATCGCGCTCGACGGCCAGACGCTGCTCATACCAGCCGATCGCTTCGGCCTCCTCGGTCAGCGAGGCGCACAGCCGCGCGAACGTGCGCGTCTGCTCGCCAAGCTCCTCGGGTGGCTCGTGGTACTGGTCGAAACCCATCGCTCACCTCCTCTGCGGTGGTGGACGCTCCGGCGAAGGCCGCCGCTCGCCAATCATGACGGTTTCGGGCGTCCGGCCGCAGGATCGATCGCCACCGCGCGGGGCTAGACTCGAGGATCTGAGAGGAGCGTGAGCATGAGCATTGTCGAGGATCCTCCGACCCCATCTGCGGCCGGGCGGAGCGAGCAGGTGAACCTGCGGCTGGTGTTCGGCGGCCTGATGCTCGTGATGTTCCTCGCGGCGCTCGATCAGACGATCGTCGCGACCGCGCTGCCGACGATCGTCGGCGACCTCGGCGGGCTGAACCACATCTCCTGGGTCGTGACCGCGTACCTGCTCGCGCAGACCGCCGTCACGCCCCTGTACGGCAAGCTCGGCGACATGTACGGGCGCAAGGTCGTGCTGCAGAGCGCGCTGCTCGTGTTCCTCGCCGGCTCGGCGCTGTGCGGCCTCAGCCAGAGCCTCGACCAGCTGATCGCGTTTCGCGCGATCCAGGGCCTCGGTGGCGGCGGGCTGATGGTCAGCGCGCAGGCCGCGATCGGTGATGTCGTGCCGCCGCGCGAGCGCGGCCGCTACACGGGCCTGTTCGGCGCTGTGTTCGGGCTCGCGAGCGTCGCCGGGCCGCTGCTCGGCGGCTTTCTCACGAGCAGCCTGAGCTGGCGCTGGATCTTCTACGTCAATCTGCCACTCGGGATCCTCGCCCTGTTCGTGCTCGCGGCGACGCTGCCGAGCGTGACCGAGCGGGTGCATCACACGATCGACTACCTCGGCACCGCGCTGCTCGCCGCGGGTATCAGCGCGATCGTGCTGCTGGCATCGCTTGGCGGCACGACCGTCGCGTGGAGCTCGCCGCTGATCTACGCGCTCGGGATCGCCGGGCCGTTGCTGCTGATCGGCTTCGTCTTCGCCGAGCGGCGCGCGCCCGAGCCGGTGCTGCCGATGCGCCTGTTCAGGAACCGCATATTCGTGCTGACCAGCGGCGTCGGCTTCGTCGTCGGCTTCGCGCTGTTCGGCGCCGTCACGTACATGCCGCTGTTCCTGCAGGTCGTCAAGGGCTCGAGCCCGACCGGGTCGGGGCTGCAGCTTCTGCCGCTGATGGGCGGGCTGCTGATCACATCGATCGCCTCCGGCCAGGTGATCACGCGCACCGGCCACTACAAGCCGTTTCCGATCGCCGGGACGGGCGTGATGGTGATCGCGCTGTACCTGCTCTCGACGCTCGATCCGGCGAGCGACCGGGCGACGATCTTCGCGTTCATGTTCGTGCTCGGCCTCGGCCTCGGGATGGTCATGCAGGTGCTCGTGCTGGCCGTGCAGAACGCCGTCGACTACGCCGACCTCGGCGTCGCGACGTCCGGTGCGACGCTGTTTCGCTCGATCGGCGGCTCGCTCGGAACGGCGACGCTCGGCGCGATCTTCGCCAACCGCCTAAGCAGCGAGCTCGCGAGCGTGCTCCCGGCGGGCGCGCGCGCGCAGGCCCACGGCGGCAGCGGCGTCAATCCGCGGCAGATCGCGCATCTGCCGCCGCTGCTGCACGCCGGCTACCTGCACGCCTTCACGAGCGCGCTGAGCAGCGTCTTCCTGGTCGCCTCGCTCGTCGGCGTCGCCGCGTTCGCGCTCTCGTGGCTGATCCGCGAGCTGCCGCTGCGCGAGACCGTCACGACCGGCGACCTCGGTGACACCTACGCCACGCCGCGCGACTCGGCCTCGCTCGCGGAGCTCGTCAACATGATCGGCCGCCTCGAGCGGCGCGAGGGGGCGCGCGACATGGTTGTGCGCGTCGCCGCCCGCGCCGGCGTCGATCTCAGCCCAGGCGCGTGCTGGCTGCTCGCGCGGCTCAGCGAGGAGCATCCGCGCGACCTCGCGACGCTCGCCGCGACGATCGAGGTCGACGTCGAGGTGCTCACGAACGCGCGCGCGGAGCTCGCGCGCGAGGGGCTGATCGGCCACGCCGGCGCGGACACCGAGAGCTTTCAGCTGACCGCCGCCGGCGATGCGACGCTCGAGCGCCTGCGCGCGACCGGCGAGGAACGGCTCAGCGACCTGCTCGAGTGCTGGCGGCCCGAGGAGCACGAGGACCTGACGCGCCTGATCGCGACGCTCGCAAACGAATTCTTCATCGACACCTCGGCCCTGCGCGCGCGTGCGCCGACGCTCGGCGTCAGCTAGGCCGCGAAGCGGGCGGCGCTGCGGGCACGCCGCTTCGCGGCCTCGACCTCGCGGTCCTTCGGCGGAGCCGAGCTGACGAGATCGCCGAGCAGCCTCAGCGAGGCGTCGGCGATCTCCTCGACGGCGCGCTCGAAGGCCTCGGTGTTCGCCTGCGACGGCTTGGTGAAGCCGCTGATCTTGCGTACGTACTGCAGCGCCGCGCCGCGCACCTCATCGTCGGTCGCCGGGGGCTCGAAGTTGTGGAGAGTTCTGATGTTTCGACACATCCTGGAAGCTTAGTGGCTGCACCCGGCTCGTGCGCGACCCGCATGAGCCCGCCGCGCGATGCGAGCCTGTCGACCAACACCGCTGCTTCGCTGTTTCAGCAGGAGAACCTGTGCGGGCTCGGGGAGCGGCGCACGCGGTCCTACGAAACCGCTCGCGTCGGGGAAGCTGCATTCTTTAACCTCATCGTGGTAGGGTCGCGGCAGCGGCGCCCCGGCTGTGAGTATGTCAGCGAGAGGGTCCGTTCCATGAGGGTGGCGCGACCCGTTCGGTCGGCCGGGAACAGGGGGATAGGAATGTCCATTCGGACCGCAACGGTCAATCGCGGCGCCGCTCGCCGCCTGCTCGTCCTGTCAAGCGTGGTTCTCGGTCTGCTGCTCGCGCCCGCCGCCGCCAACGCCACGATCTCGTCGGTCTTCGGGACCGTCACGTGCGCGACTCAGGGCGCCGGTGCAAGCGAAGGACAGCGCTGGTGCGGCAACACCGCGAACACAACCGTCCCGACCTGGGACGGCACCCCGATCGACGTGTCCGTGGCGTTTCCCCCCGCCACGGGCGCCGACAACAACTACCCCGTCGTCGGTGTCTACCACGCATGGGGCAGCACCAAGATTCTGCCGTCGAGCGCGACAGCCCAGCGCTGGCTGAAACTCGGCTACGCCGTCTTCAGCATGTCCGACCGCGGCTGGGGCTCCTCGTGCGGCAGCCCCTCCAAACCCGCCAACACCCTCAAGGCGGCGCCGTGCGAAGCCGGCTATGTCCATCTGATCAGCCGCAAGTACGAAGTCCGCGACGCCCAGTACCTGCTCGGCCTGCTCGCGGAAGAAGGCGTCATCAACCCCCAGGAGATCGGCGCCACCGGCGGCAGCTATGGGGGCGGCATGTCGGCACAGCTCGGCTCTATGAACAACCGCGTCGAGATGCTCAACGGCGAACTCGTCCCGTGGACGACCAAAAACGGCACGCCGATGAAAATTTCGGCGACTGCACCGGAATACCCGTGGACGGATCTCGCCCAAGCGCTGCAGCCGAACGGCAGCTGGCTCGACTACGTGACGAGCGCGCCCTACGCGGGCGTGCTCGGCAACCACGAATTCGGGATCGAGAAGCGGCTGTGGAACGAAGAGCTCTACCTCGCAGGCGCGGCGGCCGCCTACTACGCGCCCACAACGATCAACGAACCCGAAGCGAACAACACAGACTGGTACACACTCAGCCAGACGGGCGGGCCCTACAACGGTCAGCCGTTCGCGCTCCAGGAGGAAGAACAGCTTCCCAACCACGGTGCCTACTACACGGATCTCTCGACGCCTCCGGCGCCGACGATCATGGAGAACGGCTGGAACGACGACCTGTTCCCGGTCAACCAGAGCGTCGATTACTACAACAAGGTCCGCGCGGCCTATCCGAACCAGCCGATCGAGCTGTTCGACTTCGACCTCGGCCACAACCCGCGCTCGGCGAGCACGCCGTCGGCCTCTGACGACGGGAAGCTCACCACCGCGCAGAACGAATGGTTCAAGTACTTCGTCAAAGGCGAAGGCAGCGAACCGGCGAATGCGCAGGGAGGTGTGACCGCGATCGCGAGCCACTGCCCGGCGACCTCGGCGAGCTCGGGTACGGAATACAAAGCGGCGAACTGGGCGAGCCTCGCGCCCGGTGAAATCCACCTGGAAGGGGCCGCCGAACAGACGATCCAGGCCCCCGGCACAGCGCCAAAAACGTCATTTACCTCGGGTACCGTGTGCACCACGGAAGCCGCGGGCGAAGACGCCTCGGCGGCGACGTACAAGCTCCCCGCGGCACCCGCGGGCGGCTTCACGGTCGCCGGTGCCTCGACGGTCGTCGGGGAATTTTCGACGCCCGCCACGAACGACCAGGTGATCGCACGCCTGATGGATGTCAATGAAGCGGAAGGCGGCACCCAGCAGCTGATCGGTCGCGCCATCTACCGTCCGACCAACCCGGGTGGCGGCTTCACCAAGCAGGTCTTCCAGCTCTACCCGCAGGTGTGGAACGTAGCGGCCGGGCATGTGCTCAAGCTCCAGTTGATGGTGCAGGACTCGACGTATGCGCGTAGCTCCTCAACGCCACAGTCGATCCAGGTGAAGAACCTCGAACTGCGCGTGCCGACGATCGAAAAACCGGGCAGCGACGGCGGCCTCGTGCAGACGCCGCTGCCAAAGTATCTGCCGGCGGGTTACACGCTGGCGCGGAACTTCGTGCCTGCTCCGTCGAGCGCCCCGCACGTGAGCGCAGGAAGCAACCCGAGCGCAAACGGTGTGTTCACGTTGGCGTGGGAACCCTCGCAGGCGGCAGCCGACCTGACCTACACGCTGCAACACAAGAACGCGGGCGGTGGCTGGACCACGGTCGCGAGCAATCTGACGAGCCCCGAATACGCTTTCACCCCCGGGAATCCTGAGGGTGAAGGGACATGGAGCTACCAGGTCCTCACAAGCAACGAAGGCCCGAGCGGCGAACCGTCTGCGGCCTCGGCGCCGGTCGTCGTCGATGAGACCGCGCCGAATGCGCCGAGTGTCAGCGCCTCGCGCCCGTTCGACTATGCGGGTGACGGCGGCTGGTACAAGGACAGCGTCGAAGTGTCCTTCGCATCGGCCGGCGATCCGGCTCTGGCCGACGGCAGCCCGGGCAGCGGCGTCAACCCGGCGTCGATCCCGACCGCGCAGACATTCAGCACAAGCGGCTTGCACAACGCGAGCGGGACGGTGACCGACAACGCCGGCAACGTCTCCTCGACCGCCAGCTTGACGGTGCAGGTCGACGCGACCCCGCCGACGCTCGAACTGGCATGCCCGGCATCGGCGCGTGTGGGGAGCGCCACGAGCGCCTCGTTCACCGCCTCCGACGAACAGTCGGGGCTGGCGAGCGCGGCCAGCGGTACGATCCCGATCGACACGAGCAGCGCCGGTGAAAAGACGGTCAGCACGACCGCGGTGGACAACGTCGGCCACGAAACGACGCAGTCCTGCACGACCGAGGTCTCCTATGAAACACCCGGCGCGCCGACGCTCAGCGTGGGCAGCTCGCCCAACGCCAATGGCCTGTTCACGCTGTCATGGGTGGGCGCTGACCCGATGCATCAGATCGGCCTCAGCTACACGCTGCAGCACCACGACGCCGCGACCGGGGAATGGACGACGGTCGCGACCGGGATCGAAGCTCTCAGCTACGAATTCAGCGGCGCGGGCGAGGGTGAAGGAACCTGGGAATACCGGGTCCAGGGCGCCGACCCGTCGCTCAGCCAGACGACCGAATGGTCGCCCGCCTCGACCCCCGTGGTCGTCGATGAGAGCGCGCCGAACCCGCCGAGCGTGTCGGCCGATCGCGCGCCGGACTACGCGGGCGGCGGCGGCTGGTACAAGGACAGCGTGCAGCTGTCGTTTGCCTCGGCCGGCGACGCGACGCTGTCGGACGGCAGCCTCGGGAGCGGCGTGAACCCCGCGTCGATCCCGGCCGCACAGACGTTCAGCACGAGTGGCTCGCACACCGCGAGCGGGACGGTCACCGACAACGTCGGCAACGTCTCGGGTCCCGGCAGCCTGACCGTTCAGGTCGACGCGACCGCGCCGAGCCTGGAAGTGAGCTGCCCGGCGTCGGCCACGATCGGCGGCACGGGTGTTCACGCCACCGTGACGGCCTCCGACGGCCAGTCGGGGCTCGCGAAAAACCCCAGCGGAACGGTGCCGATCAACACCAACAGTGGCGGCGTCAAGACGGTGACGGTCACCGCTGTCGACAACGTCGGGCATGAAACGACGCGCTCCTGCTCGACGGCGGTGGGATACACCCAGGTCATCACGGGCACGGTCAAAGGAAAGCTCCTCGTCAAAGCCGGTCAGGCGATCGAGCTGACCTCGACGGCGAAGGCGACGGGGACGATCACCGTCAAGCCCGGCGGTGCGCTCGACATCGAGGGTGCCAAGTTGGCCGGCCCGCTCAGCGCAAGCGGCGCATCGCTGCTGCGCATCTGCGGCGCGACCGTGGCCGGTCCCGTCAAAGCGGCCAGCGGCAGCGGGGCGGTCGTGTTCGGCGGAAGCAGCGAAGGCTGCGCGCCCGACGAATTCCACGGGACCGTGACGGTCAAGGGCAATACGGCCGGCGTGACGATCGAAGAAGACACGTTCGCCGCTTCGCTGAAGGTGCAGAGCAACGCCGGCGGGACGAGCGTGGCCCACAACACGATCGCGGGCTCGCTGACGGTCAAGGGCAACAGCCCGACAGTGCTCGACACGCCCAACGAAGTCGAAGGCAAGTCGCAGATCCAGTAGGAGGCGGCACGGAGGCCGCGGCGGTCTGTCTCCCTCATACGAGGCGAGGCAGGCTGCGCGGCGCTCCGCGGCGGCGCGCGGCCGCGAACGCGGGTGTCAGTCCTCCTTGCGCGCCCGCACCTGGTAGACGGACGTGTGGAACGTCTCAAAGCCGTGACGGGCAGCGCGCAGGTACAGGCGCCAGATGCGCGTGCGCTCGACGCCTGCAAGCGCCTCGGCCTGCTCGAGGTGTTCATCCAGGCGCTCGCTCCAGTGGCGCAGCGTGCGCGCATAATCCTCGCGGAAGCCCTCGACGTGCTCGGTGTGAAAGCCGGCGCGTTCGAGCGCGAGCTGGATGCGCGAGAGCGGCAGCGGCTCGCCGTCCGGAAACACGTAGCGCGTCGAGAAGAGATCCTCGTGCGGGTCGTGATCCGGGTCCAGCGCTGCGATCGCATGATTCAGCAGCTGCCCGCCGGGGCGCAGCAACGCGAACAGCGAGCGCGCGTACAGGTCGATCTGGTTCTCTCCGACGTGCTCGGTCATGCCGATGCTCGAGATCGCGTCGAACGATGCGGGCGGCAGCCGGCGATAGTCCGCGACGCGAATATCCACCAGCTCGCTCAGCCCCGCCTCCGCGACGCGCTCGCGCGCGAGCTCGGCCTGTGCCGGTGAGATCGTCACGCCGGTCACCGACACGCCGTATGTGCGCGCCGCGTGAATCGCGAAGCTGCCCCAGCCGCAGCCGACATCGAGCACGCTCATCCCGGGTGCGAGCGCGAGCTTGCTCGCGACCAGATCGAGCTTCGTCACCTGCGCCTGCTCGAGTGTCTCCGCGCCGCGCGAGAAGATCGCGCAGCTGTAGGTCATCGACTCGTCGAGGAACAGCGCGAAGAAATCGTTGCCGACGTCGTAGTGGTAGCGCACGGCCGCCGCGTCGCGTTCGATGCTGTGCAGCCCGCCGTGGAGGATCAGCTCGAGCCTCGGCCGGTGCGGGATCCCGCCGGGTGCCGCCGCGGCGAGGATCGCGAGCCCGAGGCGCACGCGATCGGCCGTGCCGATATCCGCCGGCTCCCACTCGTCGACGACGACGAACGCCGCGTCGAGGTCATCGACGGTGAGCGAGCCGTCGACGTACGCGCGGCCGATGCCGAGCGTGCCGGGGGCACGCAGGAAGTGTGCGAGTGCGGAGGGACGGCGCACGAAGAACGTGGGGGTGCCGGGCGATGTCGCCGAGACCACGCCGCCGTCCCAGAAGCGCAGCTGGAACGGTCGCTCGGGAAACACGCGCACGAACTCGCGGCAGAGCGGCGCACTTGCCCGGATCAGTGCCATCGCGCAGTGTTCTAGCAAGCTTGCGCATGAGTTTGCAGCCAGGGTCGCGCTACAGTCCGGAGATGGCACGCAGCGACGATGAGCTGTTCGGCGCCGAGCACGTCCGTGCCTACCGCGAGACCGGGGGCGAGCGCGGATACCACTGGCGCGGGACGACGATCCTGCTGCTGACCACGACCGGCCGGAGCTCCGGCGTCGAGCGTACGACGCCGCTGATCCATCGCACCGACGGCGAGAACCGCTGGATCGTCGTCGCATCGAAGGGCGGCGCGCCGGCGCATCCGAGCTGGTTCGAGAACCTCGTGGCCGATCCACAGGCGACGATCGAGGTCAAGGGGGAGACGATCCCCGTGTCGGCGAGCACCGCCACCGGCGAGGAGCGCAGCCGGCTGTGGGCTGAGATGGTCGCGGTCTGGCCCGCCTACGACGACTACCAGGCGAAGACCGACCGCGAGATCCCGGTCGTCATCCTCTCGCGCCGCTGACGCGCCGCCGGCCTGCCGCAGCGGAAGCGAGCGTCAAGGCCGGCGCGCACGCGACCGCCCCGGCACGGTTTCGCACCGGGGCGGCGGCTGTGCTGTTCGGGGTCGCGCAGGCTGCGCGCGGCGTTCAGCGCTGCTAGAGGGAGATCCCGAAGTTGTTGCAGGTGGCTTTGAACGAAGGGTTGGGCGTGGCGCTGAGCTGGTTGAGGACGTTCTGCCACACGGGCGAGTCCGACGCCATCCCGATGTGCTCGACGGGGTCTGTCGGGCACTGGTCCTGCAGCGTGATGTTGGTCACGTCCGGCCCGTTCAGGAAGGCGTTCGTGTACGGCGTGACGACCTCGTCGTGAGTCGTCTCGATCACGACGTAGCGCGGTCCCGGGACGGTGTCGCCGCCGGCGAACAGGTGCGTCTGGAATTCGCCGCCGGCCTCCTGCTGGATCAGCGAGGGTGCGCCGATGAATTCGATCAGGTGCGCGAGGCCGGGTGCGAACGGGAACTCGTTGAGGAGTTCCACGAGGCCGTCCTCGGTCGTGCCGTGGTTGCTCGGTGCGAGCCCGATCAGCTCGTTGACCTTGTTCGCGCCGCCGAGGAATTTGAGGTAGTAGTTGGGCATCATCCCGCCCTGGGAGTGCCCGACGAGATCGACCTTCGACGCTTTCGTCGATGACAGCACGCGGTTGACGAACGAGGACAGTTCTTCGGCCGAGTTTTCGATGCGCCCAAGCGCGTCGATGCGGCCGAAGTCCGACAGGCCCGTTTCGCCGTAGTTGAACGTGTAGACGCAGTAGCCGGCGTTGGACAGCAGCGGCGCTCCGGTCACCCAGTTGGATCCCTCATCGGAGAGCGTCGCGATCACGAGCACGACCGGGTAGGGGTGCGCGCTGCTCGGTTTGCAGCCGTTGTTCGCCCCGGGGACGAACGTCGGGTAGTACAGCTCGGCGTTGATCGATTCCGCCAGGGCCCCATCGCCATAGTGGACCGGCAAGGCTGCATTCGCGCCCGCGGCCATCACGGCCGCCGCGAACGCCGCGGCTGCGATCGCCGCCAGCATCGACCTGAGCTTCAGCATCTCGACTCCTCCTTGTGTGGTTTTGCAGATCCCCGAGCCGGTGCTGTGAGGCAACCTCTCCAGCACTCGACGAGCGCGAATGTAGCGCACCGCTACAAAATGTGCAACCGCCGGGCCGCCCGCGCGCAAACCCGTGCTGGTTCAATCAATCCAGATCATCAGCCCGCCGGATGACGCGAGGAGCCGAGATGCATGACGAGCCGGACATGGCAGCCGACTTCCTGGCGCTCCACCGCCAGGAGCGACCGTTGCTGCTCGCGAACGCCTGGGACCTCGGCTCGGCGAAGCTGCTCGCCTCGCTCGGCTTCCAGGCGCTCGCGACGACGAGCAGCGGCTACGCGGCGACGCTCGGCCGTCGCGACTACGGGCTCAGCCGCGAGCAGGCGGTGGCGCACGCCGGCGCACTTGTCGCCGCCAGCGAGGTGCCCGTCTCAGCGGACTTCGAGGATGGCTTCGCCGAACAGCCCGACGGGGTGGCGGAGACCGTCCGGCTCGCGCTCGGGGTGGGCCTGGCCGGTTGCTCGATCGAGGACTGGAGCGGGTCGCGCGAGCGGCTCTATGACGCCGACAGCGCAGCCGAGCGCGTCGCCGCGGCGGCGGCCGCCGCGCATCGGGGACCGCGGCGGCTGGTGCTGACCGCGCGCGCGGAGAACTACCTGCACGGGGTTCGCGACCTCGACGACACGATCGCGCGCCTGCGCGCATACGAGCAGGCGGGCGCGGATGTCCTGTACGCGCCGGGCCTGCACCGCCCGGAGGAGCTGCGCGCGCTGCGCGACGCGGTTTCGCTCCCGGTCAACGTGCTCGCCTTGCCGGGGGCACCGTCGGTCGCCGAGCTCGCGGCGCTCGGCGTCAGGCGCGTGTCCGTCGGCGGCGCGTTCGCGTTCGCGGCGCTCGGCGCGGCCGCCGCGGCGGCGCGGGAACTGCTCGAGGAGGGTACCTACGGCTATCTCGAGCTCGCCGGCGCCGGCGCCGCCGCCGCGCGCAGCGCCTTTGCCGGCCGACCGCGTCCGCGCGGGGCGCCGCGGGTCGGCTGACCTCGCGCGTCAGCGCCTAGGCGGCGGGGTCCTTGACGGTCGCGTATGCGACGGCGGTGAAGAGCTTGGTGAAATGCTCGACGATCTCGTCGATCGAGGCATCGACATCGCCGTTGATCCAGTCGGCCTGCAGGTCTATGACGGCGCCCATCAGCGACCGCGAGGTCAACGTCGGGTCCATCCGCAGCTCCAGCGAATCGCCCGTGATCAGCCGCGCGTTGCGCATCAGTATCTCCGCGAACGCGTGCCGATTCTCACGCCGCAGCCGCTCCAGGCGCTCGCTCACGCCGACGACCTCGACGGAGATCACTTTTGCCTTGCGCGGATCCTTCGCGAGGAATGTCCAGGACGCCCGCAGACCGGCTTCGGCCTGACCCTCGATCGTGCTCTCGCGCGCCGTCGCCTCCAGCACCACCGCGGCGACATCACGCACGACACGTTTGTACACGTGGTACAGCAGATCCTCGCGACCGGTGAAGGACTCATAGAAGTAGCGCGAGTTCAACGACGCGACTGCACACACGGCGCGAATCGAGGAATCGGCATATCCCTCCGTGCCGAACAACTCCAAGCCCGCCTCCAACAATCGCTCGCGGCGCTGTGCACGCCGCTCAACCGGGCTGATCCCGCGATACAGGCGCGGCGACTCACTCACAGAAGCCATGCACGCATTCTCGCAGGAACATGGGTCGCAGCGCCCGACCGGCGACCAGCCGAGGCACCGGCGTTTGTCTGACCTATATGTTCAGGTGACCGTGGTGGCGGACGAGGTGATCGCCCGCGCGCGCATTTCCGGCACGGACGGTTGACCATGTCGAATCCGGCGAATCTGCCGGGCGCGAGCATCGCGATACGGTCACGGCCGGTTAGACTTCGGCGGATGGCGCAGACCGTGACTCGTCGGCTCGGACGCCCCGCTGCCGCGACGAAGGAGGAAGCGTTCGCACTTGCGAGGGCGCGATATCTCGAGGGGCGGCGCGTCGATGTGCAGGGAATCGCCCGCGAGCTGGGCCTGGCGCGGACGACCATGCACCGCTGGTTCGGCCCTCGCGACGACCTCCTCGCGACGGTGCTCGCGACGCTCGCCGAAGAGCGCATGCTCGTGCACCGGCGGCGCACCGAGGGCACCGGTGCGAAGGTCCTCGTCGAGAGCCTGCACAGCTACAACCGCGAGTTGATCGCGAGCGCCGGGCTGCGCGCGCTGCTCGCGCGCGAGCAGGAGCGCGCGCTGCGCCTGCTCACGTCGAGTGACGGGCTCGTCCAGCCGCGGATGATCGCGACGATGGAGCGGCTGATCGACGCCGAGATCGAAGCCGGCGAGTTCTCATCGTCGCTCGCGTCGAGCACGCTCGCCTATGCGATCGTGAGGCTCGGCGAGGCGTTCATCTACAACGACGCCGCAGTCGGCATCCGCGGCGAGATCGACCGTCTTCGCGATGTACACGCGGCGCTGCTCGGCTCCGCGCACACGATCGCCCCGTCAGGCTGATCCGCGCGGCTGAGCGGCGCGGGCCGGTTGAGATGGTTCAGCCGCTCGTGGCCGGCGCGGCCCTCGCGAGCTGCTCATCACCCGCGGGCGAGACGAGGCGCGCAGCCAGCGGCAGCCCCAGCAGCGACACCGCCGCCATCGCCAGGAACGCGGCCGTCGGCTGATCGACGAGGACCTGCACGAGCAGCGCGACCGCGAGACCGCCGAGGTTGCCCGCGAGCCAGATGATCGCGCCGGCTGTTCCCGCGGCGGCGCCCGCGAGCTGCTCGGCGTCGGTGAGGATCACCGGCAGCGCCGGCAGCAGGACGATGCCGATCGCGAGCACCGCGAACGCGCGCGCGCCCATCCACGGGGCAATCGCCAGCGTCACGCAGCCGGCGCAGCCCACGAGCACCGCCGAGCGCATGAAGCCGCGCTCACCACGGCGGCGCGCGACGAGCGTCGGCAGCACCGCGCAGCCGACGATCCCGGCGAGCACCATCCCCACGAGCAGCGCGCCCGCCGCGGTTTCAGAGACGCCCGCCGGCGCGAGCAGTGCCTGCAGCCAGGTGGCGAGCCCGACGAAGATGCCGAAGCCGACGAACACCAGGCCGCACAGCGTCCGCATCCTCGGCAGGCCCCACAGCGCGCGCGCGGCGCTCCCCTCGATCGCGGCATGCTCGGCGCTCTCCTGTCCCCGCCGGCGCAGGACGATCGCCAGCGCCAGTGCCGGGATCAGAGCGAGCGCCGCCTCGATCACGAGCAGCCGTTCGAGCTGTCCGTGAGCGCCGACCGTCGGGCCGAGGATCAATGCCAGCAGCATGCCCATGAAGCTGCCCGCCGAGCCGACCGCGATGCCGCTCGCGCGCTGCTCGGGCGGAAGGTATTCGCCCGCGACCTTGCTGACCGCGCTGAGGACGACCGGCTGGGCCGCCGCGACGATGATCTGCCCGGCCAGCGCCCACGCGAACGTGTCGCCGCCGAGGCGTACCAGCCCGCCGACGGCGACAAGCGCTCCGCCCGTGCCGAGCGCCGGGCGAAACCAGCGGTCGAGCAGGATGCCCGCCGGGATCGCGAGCACGATGTACAGCAGCGGGAAGATGTTCGCGAGCCAGCCGACTGCCGCGACCGAGACGCCGTAGTGACGCGCCGTCTCGGTCGTGATCGGCGCATACGTCAGCCACAGCACCTGCGTCGCCGCACACACGAGCGCGTAGGCGATGATCACCTGCCAGCCGCGCGTCAGCCCTGCCCGGCGCACCGCTCTAGCCCCGCACCGCCACGCTCAGGCCGCCGTCGGCGACGAGCGTCTGCCCGGTGACATAGGAGGACTCGTCGCCGAGCAGGAACAACGCGCAGGCGGCGACCTCCCAGGCGGTGCCCTGCCGGCCGGCCGGGATGCGCACCTCGCCGCGGCCGGGGTTCAGCCGCGTCGCGAGCCTGCCGAGCGAGGTGTCGATCAGGCCCGGGGCGAGCAGGTTGACACGGATGCCCGGCGCGCCCTCGACGGCCGCGTTGCGACACACCGCCTCGAGCCCCGCCTTCGACGCCGCGTAGGACGGTATCGCCATCGACTCGCGACCGGCCAGCGAGCCGATCAGCAGCACGCTGCCGCCGTCGAAGCGCGCGAGCGCATGCTTGCAGCCGAGGAAGTGCGAGCGCAGGTTGACCGCCATCACGCGATCCCAGTCCTCCGCGGAGGTGCCGGCGAAGCGCACGCCGGCGCCGATGCCGACGTTCATCACGAGCCCGTCGAGCGCACCGAGGCCGTCCTGGGCCCGCTCGAACATCATCTCGACCGCTGCCTCCTCGGCGGCGTCGGCGACCACGCTCACACACGCAGCTCCCTCGGCGCGCACCAGTGCGGCGGTCGTCTCGAGGCTGTCGGGGTCGACGTCGGCGAGCGCGAGCGACGCGCCTTCGCGTGCGCACGCGATCGCGATCGCGCGCCCGTTGCCGACGGGCGGATCCGCGATGCCGCGGTCCTGCTGCCCCGCCCCGACGATCAGGATCCGCCGCCCGCGCAGGCGCTGCGCACGTGACTCGGTTGGGCTCGGCCGGCTCATGCGCGAGCATCGTATGGGGCATACGCCTTCCGTGCACGAGCTGTTGGGGTGCTCAAGCTGCCCGACTTGAAGTCGATACGCACCGTGTGTCTCGCGCTGTCTCCCAACGGGCGAAGCTGGCCACCCGCAAACTCGCCCCGCGCGTCGCCGCCAGCAGCCGCAGCGAGCCGCCGCGCGCCGCGGCCGATGCGCACGGGCTCGAGCGTGCCTGCGAGCTCGCCGCGCTGATCGAGTCCGCCAGCGACGCCGTTGCCGGCGCGTCGGCCGAGGGCATCATCACGCGCTGGAACGATGGCGCCGAGCGGCTGTTCAGCTACACGTGCGAGGAGGCGCTCGGTCAGCCGCTTTCGATTCTGCTGCCACCGCACCGCGTGGGCGAGTCGGCGGAGCTGATCGAGCGTGTGCGCCGCGGCGAGCGCGTCCACGGGCTTGAGACCGAGCGCGTCGCGAAGGGCGGTCGCCTGGTGAGCGTGATCCTCTCGGTGGCCCCGATCCGTGACGGCGCCGGCGAGCTTCTCGGCACGATCGGCATCTTTCGCGACGTCAGCCGTCTGCGCGACGCCGAAGAGGCGCTGCGCGTGAGTGAGCGGCGCTACGAGTCGGTCATCGAAGCCGTCAGCGAGGGCATCATGATGCAGGATCGCAACGGCGCGATCGTCGCCTTCAACCAGAGCGCGCAGCGCATCCTCGGGCTCCCCGAGGCGCAGCTCGCGGGCGGCTCCTCCTACGGCACCTCCGTCGCCCTGATCCACGAGGACGGCTCGCCGTTTCTGGGCGATGAACATCCGACGATGACGAGCGTTCGCACCGGCGAGCCCCAGCGCGACGTCGTGATGGGCGTCGAAAGCCCGACCGGGCCGACGCGCTGGATCTCGATCAACAGCTGCGCGCTGACCCGCGAGGGCGAGGCACAGCCCTACGCGGCCGTCAGCTCGTTCACCGACATCACCGAGCTGCGCGAGACGCTCACCGAGCTCAACGAGGCGCGCTTCGAGGACCTCCGGCGCCTGGCGCTCGTCGCCGAGTACCGCGACGATGACACCAACAAACACACCGAGCGGGTCGCGCGCAGCGCGCAGCTGCTGGCCTGCGAGCTCAACCTCGACAGCGAGTTCTCGTGGTCGATCCATCGTGCCGCGCCGCTGCACGACGTCGGCAAGATCGGCATCCCCGACAGCATCCTGCTGAAGCCGGGGAAGCTGACGATCGAGGAGTTCGAGGTGATCAAGACCCACACCGTCATCGGTGGGCGGATCCTCCGTGAAAGCCGCTTCCCGGTCGTCAAGATGGCGATGGAGATCGCCTTCACGCACCACGAGCGCTGGGACGGTGCCGGCTACCCGATGGGCCTCAAAGGCGAGCAGATACCCATCGCCGGGCGGATCATCGCGGTCGCCGACGCGTTCGATGCGATGACCCACGCGCGCCCCTACAAGGAGGCCCTGCCGGTCGAGCACGCGCTCGCCGAGATCCGGCGCTGCAGCGCCACCCAGTTCGATCCGAAGGTCGTCGAGGCGTTCATGAAGCTCGACCACGGTGCGCTCGTCGACGCCAGCTGCTGCTCCCAGCCGGCGGCCGCGATGATCGCGACGGGCGGCACGGGCAAACGCCGCGCGGGTTAGGCTTGGTCGATGACAACGGTCGCCCCCGGCCGCCCCGGCCGGCCAACCGCCGTCGATCGCGAGGAGGCGCTCCGGTTCGCGAGCGCCCGCTTTCTGGCGGGCGAACGCGTCGACGTGAAAGCGATCGCGCTCGAACTCGGACTCGCGCGCGCGACGATGCACCGCTGGTTTCACACGCGTGACGCGCTGCTCGGCGAGGTGCTCGCGCGGCTCACCGAGAGACGCCTCGCGAAGATCCGGCTCGGCATCTCCGGCAGCGGCGCCCGTGCGCTGCTCGAGACCGCCGACACGTTCAACCGCGAGCTCGCCTCCGCAGACGGCCTGCGCGCGCTGTTCGCGCACGAACACGAGCGCACCCTGCGCATCCTCACCTCGAGCGGGGGGATCGTTCAGCCGCGGGCTGTCGCGGCGATCAAGCGGCTGATCGACGAGGAGGTCGCCGCCGGCAGCTTCAGCTCGAGCGTCGCCCCGGATACCCTCGCCTACGCGATCGTGAGGCTTGCCGAGTCGTTTCTCTACAACGACGCGATCGTCGGCATCCGCGGCGACACAGAGCGCCTGCGCGAGGTCGAGGCGGCGCTGCTCGGCGTCGCCTCGGACTGATCGCGCAACTCGGCGCGATCGCCCGCCGCCTCGCGCCCGCGCCCGCACCGCAGCCGACCTGAGTGCGGGCGAGCGCGCCGGTGCGCTCGAGCGCTGTCAACTCGTCCACATGTGCGAGTTGCGCTCGCGCGTGAGCGCGGTGCGTCCGATTCTCCGCGCAGCAGACAGAAACATTCATTGCCGTCGCGATCTCGCGACGGCGGATCGATGCACGACATGTCAACTGCGAAAGCCCAAAGCGAGCACACCGTCGAGATGGCGGCCGAGGCGCTCCTGCGCGAGCACCCGGACGCGCTCGTGTGCGGCCTCTCGAGCAACGGCCTGATCGTGCCGGTGCCGAAGTCGGTCGGCCTGTGGGGCCAGGAGGCGATCGAGGGGCGCGCGGTCACCGATGTCGTCGTCGCCGCCGATCGTGCCAAGGTCGTTCAGGTCTGGGGCGAACTCGAGGAGCAGGGAGCGGTCAGCGGCAGGGTGCGGTTGCTCAGCAAGCCCTCGCGCTGGGTGACGATCCATTGCCTGGACCTGCGAGCTACGCACGAGGTGCTGCTGTGCGTGATCCTCCCGAGCGACGAGGAGGCCGAAGAGGAGCTCGGCGACGAGCCCGAACTGGCGCCGGCCGCTCCGCGCTTCTCGACGTTGATCGAGGACGAGGGCGCGAAAGTCCTCGACTGCGACGAGTCGTTCACGAAGATGTTCGGCTATGAGCTCGAGGACATGGTCGGCAACTCGGTGCTCGACCAGATCCATCCCGACGATCAGGGCCGCGCGGTCGAAGGCTGGATCGCGATGCTCTCCAGCCGCCGCTCTCAGCAGACGCGGCTGCGCCGCAAACGCAAGGACGGCAGCTGGGTCTGGGTCGACACGACATTGCACAACTTTCTCAACCAGCCCGACCGCAGCTACGTGCTGCTCGAACTGATCGACGTCTCGGCCGAGATGGCCGCACAGGAGGCGCTGCAGGAGCGCGAGGAGCTGTTGCGGCGGCTGACCGACGCGATGCCCGACGGCCTGCTGCAGCTGGACATCGAGCGCAACGTCGTCTACCACAACGCCCGCCTCCAGCAGATCCTGCGCGGAGGCACCGCAGCCGGCGTCTGCGGGGATGGCCCCGAGCACGGCCCCGAGCCGTCACCGCCGCCGCTCGCGAAGCTGCTCGAGTCGCTCAGCGAGGACAGCGCCGCAGCCTGCCAGGAGGCGTTCGGCCGCGTGCTCGATGAGGGATCAGACCAGGACCTCGAGGTCGATTTCTCGCTGCCGTCCGGCGAGCCGCGCTGCGCGCTGCTGAGCATCCGCAGCCTGCTCCGTCCGAGCGGCGAGGTCAACGGCGCGATCGCCTCCGTGCTCGACATCACTGACAGCGCGAGGGCACGCCAGGAGCTCGAGCGGCGCGCGACGTTCGACGCGCTGACCGGGTGTCACAACCGCGCTTCGATCCTCAGCTCGCTCGAGCGCGAGCTCGAACGCGAGGATGCGACCGGCACGGCCGTCGTGTACGTCGATCTCGACAACTTCAAGCCGGTCAACGACACACACGGGCACGCCGCTGGCGACGAACTGCTGATCCTCGCCGCCGCGCGCCTGAAAGATGCAAGCCGCCGCGAGGATGATATCGGTCGCCTCGGCGGCGACGAGTTCATCGTGTTGCTGCGCGACATCCCCAGCGCCGACGTCGCGATGCATGTCGCGCATCGCATCTGCGGCTCGCTGCACACCTCGATCGAGCTGCCGGGCGGCACCGTCGAGCTGCGCGCCAGCGTCGGCGTCGCCTGCGCGGACCACGAGAGCGTGTCGGCCGAGGAGCTGATCAGGCGCGCGGACGCGGCGATGTACGTCTCAAAGCACCAGGCACAGGGCCTTGCGGTGCTCGACACAGGATCTGAGTGCCCCGCTCTGCCGCCTCGCCGACGCCGGCGCTCGCGCTCGGCCGCTGTCGGGGTGTGATCGAGCGGCGCCGGCGCCGCGCTGGTCGCGCGGCGCCGATCGCCTGCCGGCTCAACCTATTTCTTCGAGGAACGGCACCATCTTCTTGAGGAATTCGTTGTTGGACGGGCTCGCCCCCGCCGGGTCGTTGTGTGCGTAGGTGTTCTGCTCTTCGATCAGCGTCAGGTTCGACGCGGGGATGCCCGACTGAGCGGCCAGCGCTTCGGCCTCGTTCAGCGTCGTTCCGCCGCCGCCGAACAGTTTGTCGAGTTCCGAGTCGATCGCCAGGATGTGCAGCGAGGTGGGCAGGTCATCGCCCATCGTCGAATGCAGCCCGAGCACTTTCTGCGCCGGGTTTTCGAGCCCGTTCCCGACCGCGCCGGTGTCGAGCGTCAGGCGCGCCGGGAAGTACCACTCGCTGCCGCTCGCGTCGTGCAGCCCCGTCCCCGCGAGCATTTCCGCATAGCGGCTGACAGGCGTCAGATTTCCTTCGCCGTTCCAGCCGTGCAGGCCGTCGGCTTCGGTGGCTTCTTCGACCCCGAGCCCGCCGTGGATCTGTGCCGCCGCCAGCGACGGCGGCGAGGTGCCGACGTTGATCGAGTAGCCGAATCCCGCTTCGTTGGTTACGGGGGCGATCGGCGAGCGCAGGTCTGGTGGGAGGAACAGGAACGTTTCGAGCGGTGAGGGCCCTTTCGGTTCCACCACGCTCAGCGTTGCGCCGGTCGCCGAGAACAGCCCCAGGTCCGGAGCTTCGATGCCTCCGAAGGCGAGCCAGGGGGTCGTGCCCGGCTCATCGAGCGTTGCGAGCGATTTTGTGGCTTCTTCTTCGGAGATCGCCACGGGGCTGCTGCCGCCGTCGTCATATACGAGTCCGGATAGGCCTTCGGCGCCGGGTTTGCCGCCGAAGTCCCAGGTCGCGTAGGCCGTCACGACCGAGCCGCCGAGCGAGTGGCCGCCGAGCACCACCTTGCCGCCGAGGGCTTTTGCCTGTTCGATCACCACTTTCAGATCTTCAACGGCAACGCTCATTCCCCATTCCTTTGCGAACTCGACACGTTCGGGTGCCACGGGGATGTAGTGCTTCGTGACTTTCTGGTCGTCGTGGTAGCCGAGGTAGTAGTTGAAGAACTGTTCCGCGGGGTCTTCTCCGGCCGCGTTGGTGACGAGCTTGCCGAACTTGTATTTGTTCAGCTCGCTCTGGTTCTCGAGGAAGTTCTGGCGCCGTTCGACCGCCCACACCTGCCAGCCTTTGGTGCGTTCGACGAGCGACTTCGCGAACGGCACGAAGTAGGCGGCGGCCGCCGAGGTGCCGGGCTCGAGCACGAGCACGTTCTTGGCTTCTTCGTGTTTTGCCGCGATCTTGATGATCCCGACTTTGTTGAGGTCGATCGTGCCGAGCTGCTTGATCTTCACGCTCGTCGGCGTTCCCGGCGCCGGCGGCGCTTCCATCACCTTCCTCGTCACCGTGATCTTCCTCGGCATCATCGCGCCGGCCGATGAAACAGCCGCGACAGATGCGAGCAGCAGCGCGATCGCCAACAGCGACAGTCTTCTCCCGATAGTCAGATGCATCCCTCTCTCCTTAGGCACTCGAGTCTCCTTGGACGATCGAGTGGACGCAGACGGAGCCCTCGCACGACCGCAGTTCCGACAGTACGCGGCGCATGTCGCGCTTGCAATGACTTTTCGCCGAACTTCGCGGGGGCCGCTTGTGCATATGCACAAGCGCCTCTTTCGGCCCCGGTTCGGTTCAGGCGTGCTCGATCGCGATGTACAGGCACGCGAGGTCATGCGGGCTGCCGAGATCGAGGCCGGTGATCTCCTCGATCCGCCGCAGCCGATACGCGAGCGTGTTGCGATGGATGTGCAGCGCCGCGCTCGCCGCGGTGCGATCGAGGCGGCAGCGGATCAGCGTCTGCAGCGTGTGCGTAAGCTCGCTCCGATCGGCGTCGCCGAGCGGTCCGAGGATCTTCTCGCGCAGCCGCAGCGCGAGCCCGGCGGAGCGCGCGAGGAGGATCTCGAGCAGGTGATCGCGCACCTGCAGGCGGCCGCGCAACCCTGCGCCGCGCGCGTACTCGGCCAGCACGGTTGCCTCCTCGAGCGCCGCCGTCAGCCCCGCCCGCGCCGTCGGCTCGCCGATCGCCAGCACCAGCTCCGGGCCCTCGCCGAGGTCGATCAGCTCGAGCGGGTCCCAGCTCAGGCCGACGATGCAGTCCCCCTGCGTGACCGCGAGCCTCCAGCCGCTGCGCCGCAGACGAGCCGCGAGCGCGGCGTGGCTGTGCGGGCGTCGCGTCGACATGACGATCGCAAACGGGGTGTAGGCGGGCGCCACGGGGACGCCGAGATGCTCGGCGAGCTCGCCCTCGGCGGTGTCCAGCGGCGAGTCGACGCACAATCGCTCGAGCAGGCTGCGCGTCCGGCGCTCCTCCTCGGAGACGAGCAACTCTCGCTCCGCGAGATAGGTCTCCGTGACGACCGCGCAGACTTGGTCGACGTATTCGGCGAGGGGGCCGACGAGCTCGAGCAGCGCCTCGGCGTCGTCCTCGCGCGCGTGGCGCCGCAGCAGTCGCCAGCCGACCTGATGGGCGAGCCCGAACGACCTCAGCAGGTCCTCGAGTCGCACGCCCTCGGTCGCCCGCGCGCGCGCCCACTCGCGCAACGGGTCGAACGCGTCTTCCGAGGGCATCGTGCCGGTCGCCAGGAACAGCGACCAGCGCCGGATGCTGCGTGCGAGGCCGTCGAAGACTTCGGCGCGCGAGGCGTCGGAGAGATGCGCGAACGCGGGCATCTGCGCGGTGAACTCCGCGGCCATCTCCTGAGCGGCCTCCCGCTGCCCGATGCGCGCGACGATCGCGGCTCCTCCGGCGGCTGTGCCACGCGCCCGCTCGCTCATCATGCTCGATTATCCACGAGCGGCGCCGCAGCCGGTGGGGCCGTGCCGACCGGCTGATAGCGTCGCCCGCGATGCAGATCGCCAACCTGTACGAAAGCCGCCCGCGCGAGCTCGCGGTTGGCCACATCAGCGGCGTCTGGCGCGACCTCGGGCGCGAGCTCGGCACGCGCAACTTCGGCATGCGGCGCATCGAGGTCGCCGCCGGGCACTTCTCGACGCCCGCGCACGAACACGGGGCCGATGAGGAGATCTTCTTCGTGCTCGCCGGCGACGGGCTGCTGTGGCAGGACGGCGCAACCTGGGCGGTGGCGAGCGGCGACGTGATCGTGCACCGCCCGAAGCGTGGCCCGCACACGCTCCGCGCGGGTGCCGGTGGGCTCGACGTGCTCGTCTTCGGCGAGCGCCGCGACGCGTCTCTGACGGCGCTCCCGCGCGCCGGGGTCGCGTGGTCGTTCCCGCGCTGGGTGGCTCTCGGTGACGGCGATTCGCCGTTCGCGCGTGAAGCCGCGGCCGGCGCGCCCGAGTGCCCGCCGCCGACTCCCGAGCGCCCCGCGAATCTGATCGCGCTGGCCGACGTCGTGGCGATCGGCGACGGGCGCGTACGCCGGCTCGGCAGCGCCGCGGGAGCGCTCGCGACGGGCCTCAACCACGTCGCGCTCGCCGGCGGTCAGAACGGTGCGCCCTCCCACTGCCACTCCGCTGAGGAGGAGATGTTCGTGGTGCTCGCCGGCGCCGGCGTGCTCGAGCTGTGGCCGCGCGGAGGCGGCAGCCCCGAGGAGCATGCGCTGCGCGCCGGCGACGTCATCTCGCGACCGGCAGGCACCGGGGTCGCGCATGCGCTGCGCGCCGGCGCCGACGGCCTCACGTATCTCGCCTACGGCACGCGCGACCCGAACGACATGTGCTTCTACCCGCAGTCCGGGCGCGTGTCGCTGCGCGGTCTCGGGATCGCGCTGCGCTCGCCCGAGATCGAGCACCTGCCGGGCTGGTAGCGCGCCCGCGTACTCAGCCAGGGAGCTCCTCGGCGAGCAGCTCCATCAGCAGCGCGTCGTGCCACTCCGGTCCGTCGACGTCGCGCTCGTAGTTGCGCATCACGCCGACGGCCTTGAAGCCGACCTTTTCATAACAGCGGACCGCGGCTGCGTTCGCGGCGGCGGGGTCGATCGTGATGCGGTGGTGCCCGCGCAGCTCGATCAGGTCGCGCACGAGCAGGCCGAGCGCCTCCGTGCCGATCCCGCGTCCGTGGCACGCCGGATCGAGGAACAGATCGACGGCGGCGTGGCGGTATCGAGGCGCCAGCTCCTCGTGCATTTCGATCAGGCCGACCGGCGCTCCGTCCAGCACGATCGCAAAGCGCTGCGAGCCCGGCTCCTCGCTCCACGGGAAGCCCTCCTCGGGCTCACCCCACCAGCGCGCCACCTCCGGGGTCGCGTGGATGCGCCTGAGCTCCCCCGCGTCGCCGTCCTGCACGGGTCGGATCGTCACCATCATGCAGATTCTCGCGCGCCGCACGGACCGTGGCAGTCCGGGCTGCACGGGCGGACCTCATCGCCCGACGGCCGACGGGTAGGGTGGACACCCACGCAGCGGCGCATCAACCGAAGCGCCCCGAGCCGTGTAGACAACCGAAAGGGGCCACCATGGCCAGTGCATCATCAGATACCCCAGTCCTCGACACGCTTGCCGCGATGACCGCGGAGTCGGTGGCACGCTGTGGACTTGACGACAACCCGTACCTCGCAGTACGCATCGCCGCCCTCGTCGCAGTCGACGCGCCCGCTGCGTCCTACCTGATGCACGTCGGCCCCGCCGCGGAGGCTGGTGTCACGGTCGAGCAGGTTCAGGACATCCTCGTTGCGGTCGCGCCGATCGTCGGCACGGCGCGCACGCTCGCCGCCGCCGCGAAGATCACGGAGGCGCTGGGCCTCGTCATCGTCGCCCTGGAGGCCGAGCTCGAGGCCGCGTCCTAGCTCGCTGATGCTCGAGCTCGAGAGGATGACGATGCGCCTCAAGCCGCTCGCCGCGCTCGCGGCCGCCGGCCTGGTCGGCGTCGCGCTGCTCGCCGGCTGCGGCAGCAGCAGCAAGCCGGCCTACTGCGCCCAGGTCACCAGCTTCAAAGACTCGATCAAGACGCTCGAACAGGTCGAGGTGAGCCCGTCGAACCTCAGCGCGATCGGCGCCGACGTTCAGAAGGCTGCGACCGCCGCGAGGGAACTCGGGACTGCGGTCGGGACGGAATTCGCACCGCAGATCACCGCGATCAAGAGCTCGGTCGCCGCGCTCGGAGCGACCATCTCGGAGGTGGCCAGCAATCCCAGTTCGACGACGCTTGCGCACGCGGTCAGCGTCGTTCCCGCCGAGGCCGACGCGTTGAAGCACGCGACGGCCGAAATCGAGGAAGTCACCAAGTCGAAGTGTGATTGATCAGGCAGATCCGGCGGCACAGGGTCGGCGAGTGGCCGGCCCTGTGCCCCGATCGCCCGGACGAAGGAGCGGTGCGCGTTGAGCGGCAGGACCGATCCACGCCAGGAGTGGGCGGAATCGTTCGGCTCGGAGGCTCAGCGCTACGACCGGGCGCGGCCTCGCTATCCGCAGGCGATGGTGGACCGGGTCCTGGCCGCCAGCCCCGGGCACGACATCCTCGATGTCGGCTGCGGCACCGGTATCGCCGCTCGCCAGTTCCACAGCGCCGGCGCGAGCGTGCTGGGGCTCGACCTCGACGCGCGCATGGCCGAGCAGGCCCGGCGCAGCGGACTCGATGTGGAGGTGGCGGCGTTCGAGGACTGGGAGCCCGCCGGCCGGACCTTCGATGCGATCATCTCCGCGCAGGCCTGGCACTGGATCGACGCGGTAGCCGGAGCGCGGAAGGCGGCGACGCTGCTACGGCCCGGCGGCCGACTGGCCGTGTTCTGGAACGTCGGGCAGCCGCCGCGCGACGTGGCCGAAGGGTTCTCGGCTGTCTATCGGCGGGTCATGGCCGGTTCGCCGGTCGCAGAGATGTGGTCGAAACCGGCCCTCGAGGGAAACGCGGTGGTGGCCACGGCGACCTCCGACGGGATCCGCGAGGCGGGCTGCTTCGCCGACCCCGAGCAGTGGCGATTCGAGTGGGAATGGCGCTACAGCCGGGAGGCCTGGCTGGATCAGCTGCTGACGTTCGGGCCCTACTCGCGAATTCCGACCAGACAGCTCGAGGAGCTGCTCGCGGGCATCGGGGCCGTCGTCGACGCCGCGCGCGGCAGCTTCGACATGCACTACACGACCGTGGCCGTGACCGCGGTGCGGACCGGCCGCGACTGAGCGGCTCCCAGCCGATCTGCCGCCGCGGCCTCTCGAGGCTTGCGAGCGGGAGGCGTCAGCTATGCGCCCGACTTCATCCTTGTCCACTCCGCCTTGTGCTCGCGCTTCGCCGCCTGATAGTCGGCGAGCGCCTGCGCGGAGTCGACATCCCCGAGCGTCGGGTGCGGGGGCACGAGGCTGCTCGCCTTCGCAAGCTTGTAGCGCTTGGCGAGCACCGCGCCGAGGGCCTTGATCTTCATCTCGCCGAAGCCCGGCAGCGCTGCGATATTCGCGCGCAGCTCCTTGCCGTCCTTCGCGGTGGTCCAGACGCGCTCGGCGTCGCCGCCGTACTCGTCACGCACGTGGACCGAGAGGTCGTGGACGCGTTCGGCCATTTTCGCGGGGAAGCGGTGGATCGCTGGTTTCTGGCGGAACACCGCCTCGAGGTCCGTCGCTGCAAGGCGGCCCGGGTCGAGCGTGCCGACGCGCTCCTTGATGGTGAGCGGCCCGGTGAACGCCTTCGGCACCGTCACCTGTTGATCCAGCGCGAAACCGATCAGCAGCGCCATCGGATCGGTTGCGAGCAGCTCGTTGGCCTCTTCGGAGCCGGTGAAGTAGAGGCGGTCGGGCACGCGGACAATGCTATCCGCAGTCTCCGCCCGGGAGCGCT
The DNA here is from genome assembly GCA_963822245.1 of uncultured Solirubrobacteraceae bacterium. GTDB lineage: Bacteria > Actinomycetota > Thermoleophilia > Solirubrobacterales > Solirubrobacteraceae > Palsa-744. Next base: position 580,814 of record CAWGGR010000001.1, on the reverse strand, counting down.
CACGGCGGCGGTGAGTATGCGCGGGCCGCGGCCAGGAACAGCAGCGCCTGAGCCCGCGCGACCACCGCGACGGCGGCGTCGGGCGGGAGCAGACGCGGGTGATGCAACGGCCTCGGCTCGAACCCGTCGGCGCCGGCAAGCCCGACGAATGCCATCGCGACGGGTGCGAGCGCGCCGTAGAAGGAGAAGTCGTCGGACCCGCACGAGCGCCACTCCGGTGCGCGCACGAGCCCGGCCGTGGCGAGCAGCGCGCGCGCGCCGGCGACGATGCTCGCGTCGTTCGCAAGTGCGGGCTCGCCGGGCTGAAGCTCGACCGAGCCGCGACAGCCGTGGGCGGCGGCGACGCCGTCGACGACGTCCTCGACCAGCTCGCGCAGCGCGCGCCGGTCCTCCGGCCGGTAGGCGCGCAGCGCCCCGCGCGCTCGTGCGTGCGCCGGGATCACGTTCTCGGCGCTGCCCCCCTCGAGCACGCCGAGTGTCAGCGACGCCGTGCGCAGCGGATCGATGCGGCGCCCGACCTGGGCATGCAGCGAGACGATGACCTCGGCGAGCGCAAGGATCGGGTCGCGGCCGTGATGCGGATAGGCGCCGTGGGAGGGCTTGCCCTCGATCACGATCTCGATCGCGTCGCAGGAGGCGTTGACCGCACCCGCGTCGATCGCGACGGCACCCCACGGCAGCTCGGGGTGCACGTGCGCACCGACGACGGCGGCCGGGCCGATCAGGGCGAGCTCTCCGGCGGCGAGCTGCTCGGCGCCCGAGGGGTAGGCCTCCTCGCTTGGCTGAAAGACCGCCAGCAGGGCCGCCGGCAGCGCCTCCCCGATCCCCGCCGCGGCGCGGCTCAGCGCGACCAGCGCAGCCATGTGCACGTCGTGCCCGCAGGCGTGCATCGCCGCTCCGCGGGCCGCGAACGGGGCGCCGGTCTGCTCGGCTATCGGCAGCGCGTCGAGCTCGGCGCGCACCGCGACGGCGATCCCTTCGGCGGGGCCGATCCGCGCGATCAGGCCGGTCCCCGCGGCGGCCTCCGATCGCACGGGCAGCGCCGCGGCGATGCGCGCCGCGGTTCGCAGCTCGGCGTGCGCGAGCTCGGGGTCACCATGCAGCTCGCGGCGCAGGGCGATCGCGCCCGGAAGCTCTCGCTCGATCGCCGCGAGCAGCTGTTCGAGCAGCACCTCAGTAGATGGCCGCATAGCGCACGCACGTCTGCTCGATCGTCTCCTCGGCGGCGGCCGCGAGCTCGGCGCGCTTGACGCTCACGTACGCGTCGTAGAGCAGCGGCCCCATCCACGTTCGCGCCGTCTCATCCGCGGCGAGCGCCTGCAGCGACTCCTCGAGCGACAGCGGCAGCGCGCCGACCCCGAAGCGCTCGGCAGCGCGCGGATCGAGCTCGGCGGGGTCGCATTCGAGGATCGGCGGCGCCGGCAGCCGCTCGCGCACTCCGGCGACGCCGGCGAGGATGATCGCGCCGAGGGCGAGATACGGATTCGCACTCGCGTCGGCGCCGCGATACTCGAGGCGCAGCTGGCTCTCGGGGGCCGCGCCGCCGAGCTCGAGCAGCGGGGGGATTCGCAGCAGCGCCTCGCGATTGCGCTCGGCGAGGCAGACCGCGCCCGCGCTCCAGCGGTGCGGCTGCAGACGTGCGCCGGACACGGGGCTGGCGGCGGTCAGCGCGCTGAGTGCGCGCGCGTGACGCAGCACCCCCGCGGCGAAGCTCGCGCCGAGCTCGCTCAGGCCGGCCGGTCCGGCTGCGTCGTAGAGCAGCGAGGCGCCGTCCGCGTCGAGCAGGCTGAGGTGGATGTGGACGCCGTTGCCTGCATGCGCGGGGTCGAGCAGCGGCGCGAAGCTCGCGCGCAGCTGGTGGGAGCGGGCGACGTCGCGCACGACCTCCCTGAGCACGATGCTGCGATCGGCGCTTGCGATCCCGTCTGCCGGCGCAACCGGGATCTCGTATTGATGCGCGGAGTACTCGGGGAAGAATCGTTCCGGTTCGACACCGGCCTGCGCGAGCGCGCGCATGACCTGCGTCGCGAACGGCTCGGCGAGGCGCTGAGCCGCGAGCGAGAACGGCAGCGCCGGCGCCGGACGTTCCCCGCCCGCGGCCGCGAGCAGCTGGAACTCGTGCTCGAAGCTCGCGCGCAGCCGTCCGCCGAGCTGCTGCTCGAGCGCGAGCAGCGCCGAGCGCAGGAAACGCCTGGGACAGCACTGCCACGGCGCGCCGTCGGTCTCGACGATGTCGCACAGAACCAGCTCGAGGGCCTCGCCGCCGTGCTCGGCCTCCACGCGCATGCGGGTCGAGACATCCGGCAGCAGACGCAGATCTCCGGTCGAGCCGAACGGGTTGGGGTCGGCGAGCGTGCCGAGCGGCGTGAGCGCGTGATTGGCAGGCACCCAGCCGACACCGTCCGCGAGGTGCGCGTCGAGCTGCGCCGAGAACAGCGAGCGCCCGCGGACGATCGCGCCGAGATCGCAGCAGACGAGCGCGATCAGCTCATCCTCGCTCACCGTCCCGTCCCCGCGGCGGCGGTGCCGTTGTCCCACAGGCCCTCATGCAGGCCGAGCTCACGGGCGCCCGCGCGGATCGCCTCGGCGTCCGCGGCGACGGCGACAGCGATCACGCCGCCCGCCGGCATGTCCTCGCGCGCTATCGCCGCGGCGAGTCGCTCGCGAGGTTGCAGATGCACGCCGCGGCTGCCGAGCGAGGGGTACGTATCGGCCAGCGCGTACAGGTTGCCGCCCGGCCCCCGCACGCGGCCGACGACGCAGGCGAAGTGCCCGACGTCCCAATCGGGCGGCGGGCCGTCGGGCTCTCCGCGCAGCAGATACGCGAGCAGCTGTGCGACGTTCGCACCCGCGCCCCACAGATGACGGGTGGCGAGGTTCGCGAGCAGGCTCACCGGGCGCTCGCGCGCGGCGGCGACATCGAACAGCCGATCGAGCGTGTGCGCGTTCCACGGCCCGCTGTAGGGGATGCACTCGAGCGCGCCGTGCGAGAGCTCGCCGATTGCGTCGAGCAGCCCGCTCACCGTGGTCCCCGACAGCTCGGAGTCATCGATCGACGGGATCGCCAGGCGGTAGTCGCGCCTGCCGGTTTCGCCGTGCGGCAGCGTCCCCGGATCGCGCATCGGCGCGACGACGCTGCCGGCGGCGATCGCGACGGCGTCCTGGTCGAGCGGCTCGCCGGGATGCCCTTCGATCCCCGCCGCGCCGAGCGCAAGCGCGCCGCAGAAGGCACCGCAGAGGTCATCGCGCTGGGGCACCTCGCGCGCGTGCGAGGCGAGCAGCGTGTCGGCGCCGGGGAGGAGCGTGATGTCGAGCTGCTCAGACCCCCGCATCACTGCAATATACGGGCGCCCTACGCTTCCGTCGTGCGCGGCGCGTAGCGCTGGTGCAGCATCAGCGCGTTCCCGTCGGGATCGCTGAAGAACGCCATGTTGCAGACGCCGGTGTCGAGGATCTCGCCGCTGAACTGCACGCCGCGCGCCTCGAGCGCCGCGCGCGCCTCGTGTGCGTCCTCGACGTGCAGCGCGATCGCGTTGCGGTTGACGTGGTGTTCGAGCCCCATCTTCTCGGGCTCGATCAGGCCGAGCGTCAGGTTCCCCGTCTCGAACTCGGCGTAGCCGCGGTCCTTGACATACACCGAGCGGGGCAGGCCGAGCGTCGCGCCGTAGAACTCGACCGCCCCCTCGAGGTCGGCCGTCGGCACCGTCACGAAGTCGACGCCGGTGACGAGCTGGGATTCCATGGCCATCGTTCGCGCTCCTGTGTCGAGGTTGGTTTCGCCCAAGCGTAGCGCCGGGCGTCGTGCCGCCGGCGCGCGCGGACACGTACGCTGTCCGCGACGCCGATGCGTGTTCACGACCGAAAGGACGCGAGGCCATGAGCTGGGACTTCTGCACCGACCCCGACTACCAGGAGCAGCTCGATTGGATGGCCGAGTTCGTGCGCGGCGAGATCTGGCCGCTGGAGGCCATCTGGCACGAGCTCTCGCTCGACGGCCTCAAGCAGGCGATCGCGCCGCTGCAGGAGCGGGTCAAGGAACGCGGGCTGTGGGCGACCCACCTGCCGCCGGAGCTCGGCGGGCAGGGCATGGGCCAGGTCAAGCTCGGGCTGATGCACGAGATCCTCGGCACCTCACCGCTCGCGCCGCTCGCGTTCGGCAACGCCGCGCCCGACTCCGGCAACTCGGAGATCCTCGCGATGGCCGGAACGCCCGAACAGAAGGACCGCTGGCTGCATCCGCTGCTGGCCGGGGACCTGCGCAGCGCGTTCTCGATGACCGAGCCGAACTCACCGGGCTCCGATCCGACGCAGCTGCGCACGCGCGCGCGGCGCGACGGCGAGGGCTGGGTGATCGACGGGCTCAAGTGGTTCACCTCCAACGGCTCGATCGCCGACTTCCTGATCGTCATGGCTGTGACCAATCCCGACGCCCGCCCGTCGCAGCGAGCCTCGATGTTCATCGTCCCAACCGACACGCCAGGCGTCGAGATCGTGCGCGACGTGCCGACGATGGAGCACCCCTGGGAGCAGTACGGCGGCTATGGCGGGCACTCCGAAGTCATCTACGACGGCGCCCGCGTTCCGGCCGAGGCCCTGCTCGGTGGCGAGGGTGAGGGGTTCATCCTCGCCCAGCACCGCCTCGGGCCCGGGCGCATCCACCACTGCATGCGCTGGCTCGGGGTCGCGCGGCGCGCCTTCGACATGATGTGCGAGCGCGCCACCTACCGGCAGGCGCACGGCTCGCTGCTCGCCGAGAAACAGACCGTCCAGAACTGGATCGCGGACAGCACCGCGGAGATGCAGGCCGCGCGCCTGATGACGCTGCATGCGGCGTGGGTGATGGATACGCAGGGCGCGAGCGCCGCTCGCACCGACGTCGCGCTGATCAAGTTCTACGGCGCCAAGGTGCTTCACGACGTCGTCGACCGCGCGCTGCAGCTGCACGGATCGCTCGGCTACTCGACCGATCTCCCGCTCGAGCAGATGTATCGCTTCGCGCGCGCCGCGCGCATCTACGACGGTCCCGATGAGGTCCATCGCCAGTCGGTCGCGCGGCACATCATCGCCCGCTACCAGCCGCCCGCCGACGGCATACCGAGCGAGCACCTGCCGACCCGCCGCGAGCAGGCCCGTGAGCGCTTCAGCTACCTGCTCGACGCGGTCACCGCCAACGACTGAGCGCGCCCGCACCGGCGCTGCCGCGGCCACGCGTTCTAGGCTTGGCTGATGGCAGCCGACGCCCAGCAGGCCCCGACGCTGTTCGATCCGAGCGCCTTCGCGAGCTTCCGCTTCCTCGCCCGCGAGCTCGACGCCGACGGGCACGTCACGCTCCGCTATGCGCTCGATGACGAGCTCGCGTTCGTCGAGCAGTTCGACCTGCCGGTGGCGCGCGCGCTGAGCGAGGCCGAGCGCGCGCGCGTCGATGGGCTGCTCGCGCTGCTGCACTGGGTCGCCGGCGTGAGCTACTTCAAGACGGCTGCGCCCACGCGGATCAGCTGCGAGACGGGCGCGCCGCCGCCCGCGACGCTAGCGCTGCTCGAAGCGCTCTACTCCGAGGGCCTCGGCGAGTTCGCCTACAGCAACGGCCTCGCCGGCCTGCCGCGACCGCGCTTTGAGTCACCGTCGTCCCCGTCCCCGTCCCCGTCCCCGTCCCCGTCGCCGTCGCGCAGCGCCGCCGGCGGGCAGCGCCCCCCGCGCCGCGTGCTCGTGCCGGTCGGCGGCGGCAAGGATTCGGCGGTCGCGCTGGAGATCGTTCGGCGCTCGGGCAACGAGCTGGCCCTGTTCTCGATCGGCGACGCGCCGCCGATCGCGCGCACGGTCGCGGCGTCCGGCCTGTCGCGCCTGCTCGCGCGCCGCACGCTCGACCCGAACCTGACGGTCCTGAACCGCGCGGGGGCGCTGAACGGCCACGTGCCGATCACCGCGATCGTCTCCTGCGTTGCGCTGCTGAGCGCGGCGTTGAACGGGTTTGACTCGGTCGCGATGGCGAACGAGCGCTCGGCGTCGAGCGGCAACCTCAGCTGGGACGGCGTCGAGATCAACCATCAGTTCAGCAAGGGCCTGCGCGCCGAGCTCCTGCTCAGCGCAGCGCTCGCCGAGGCCGCGCCCGAGCTGCGCCTGTTCTCGATCCTGCGCGAGGCCTCGGAGCTCGCGATCGCACGCGCGTTCGCTCGCATGACGCGCTACCACGCCGCATTCACGAGCTGCAACGCGATCTTCCGGATCGACCCGTCGCTTCGCGCCAGCTCGTGGTGCTGTGACTGCCCGAAGTGCCGCTTCGTGTTCCTCGCGCTCGCACCGTTCAGCACGCCCGGGCAGCTGTGCGAGGTGTTCGGCAGCGATCTGCTCGACGATGAACGTCAGTTCGCGGGCTTCGCGCTGCTGACCGCGACCGGCGGCCACAAGCCGTTTGAGTGCGTCGGCGAGGAGCAGGAGAGCATCGCGGCGATCCGGCTGCTCGCCGAGCAGCCGCGCTGGAGCGCTCATAGCGTCGTGCGCCGTCTCGTCGCCGAGGTGCTCACCGGACTTCCGCCCGACGTGGGCGATCCCGACGAAGTGCTCGCGCTCCGCGGCGAGCACGCGGTGCCGGCCTCGCTGCTGGCGGATGCGCGTGCGATTCTCGGAGCTTGAAGGCCGGCGCATCGGCGTGTGGGGCGCCGGCCGCGAGATCACCTCGCTGGCCCGCCAGGTGGCGAGCCGCCTTGCGGACGCCCACATCGCCGTCGCAGCGTTCGACGCGATCCCCGAGCGTGACCTCGCTCAGCTCGCGATGCCCGCGGCAAAGGTGGTGCTCGCCGCCGACGCTGCGGCGGCGCTCGGCGACTGCGATGTGATCGTGCGCTCGCCCGGTGTGTCGCTGTATCGACCCGAGCTGCAGATACTGCGCGAGGCCGGCGTGCCGATCACAACCGCCACGGGGCTGTGGCTCGCCGAGTGCGGCGGCGAGGGGGTGATCGGGGTGACTGGAACGAAGGGCAAGAGCACGACCGCGGCGCTCGCCGGGCACCTCGCGCGGGCGGCGGGGCGCACGGTCGCGCTCGTCGGCAACATCGGCGTCCCGGCACTCGATCTGCTCGACGCGCCAGCGGCTGACGTGACGGTCGTCGAGCTCTCCAGCTACCAGATCGCAGATCTCGCGCGCGGGCCGGAGGTCGCGCTGGTCACGAACGTCTTCCGCGAGCACACCGACTGGCACGGATCCGAGCAGCGCTATCGCGCGGACAAGCTGCGCCTGCTGTCGCTGCCGGGGGTGCGCGCCGGCGTGCTCAACGGCCGCGATCACGCGCTCGCCGCGATCGGCGGCGACAGCGGTCTCGATCTACGCTTCTACGGCGTGCCCGGCGGCTGGGACGTGCAGGACGGCTGGCTGTCGTTGCTCGCCGAGCGGCGCTGTGAGTTGCGGGAGCTGCCGCTGCTCGGCGAGCACAACGCGCTGAACCTGTGCGGTGCGCTGGCCGCACTCGAAGCGCTCGCGATCGCGCCGCCGCCGCTGCCGGGCTCACTCGACGGCTTCCGGGGGCTTTCGCATCGGCTCGAGGCCTTCGCCGAGAACGGCGGTGTGCTGTGGGTCGACGACAGCATCTCCACCACCCCCGAGTCGACGATCGCCGCGCTCGCCAGCTTCCCTGGCCGCGAGATCGTCCTGATCGGAGGGGGACAGGACCGCGGCCAGGACTACGAGGCGCTCGGCCGCGCCCTCTGCGCCCGCGGTGCGAGCGTCATCGGGGTGCCCTCCACCGGCGCGCGCATGATCGCCGCCGCCCGCGCCGCCGGCGTTGCAGACGAGCGCGCGATCGAGGCCGGCGACATGGAGCACGCCGTCGGGTGCGCGCTCGCGCTGGCTGGGTCGGAAGGGGTGGTCCTGCTCTCCCCGGCGGCTCCGAGCTATGACCACTATCGCGACTTCGAGGAGCGCGGCGAGCGCTTCCGGGCGCTCGCCGACGCGCGCCTGCGGCAAGGGCCCCGCGCTTAAACGCGGCCGCCGCCCCCGTAGCGGGGGCGGCGGCTCGCATCATCTGTCCTGCTGGAACGTTTCCGCTATGGCCTCACGGGCACAGCGGGTTGGCGGGCACGTTTTCGCACGGGTCGGGCATCGTCGGCTGAGCCGGCGGTGGTCCGACGGGTTCGATCGCGGGCCTGTTTTCTGATTCGGCCTGCAGTCCGAGCAGGTACTCCACGAACCCGAAGCCGCCGCCGGCGTTCGGGGTCGTTTTGTTCTGGCAGCCCCACGTCCCTTCAATGCTCGCCGGGTAGCTCCCGTCGGGCATCGAGTTGCCGCTAATGCAGTTGTTCGTGGAGGTGTAGGTGCCGAACGTGCCACCCTCAAACGCCACGTCACCGGTGTACGGCGCGATATCGAGATAGCCGTTGCCCGAGAACGTGTTGTCGGCGACCTTGTTGCCCGCGTTCTGGAAGTCGATCGTGTGGACGCCGCTTTCCATTTCTTCCTGTGCGGACTGGTAGGGGTTGGGGTACTCGAACGCGAGCACGCCGTCACTGGGGTTGTCCGTGATCGTGTTGTGTTCGACCAGGTCGCCGTAGTCGCCCGGCAACTCGATGCCGGCGCCCCATGGGGCCGCCGCAGCGGATGTGTTGGCCGGAAGGTTGAGGTCGTTGTTTTCGGTGACCAGGTTGTTGCGGATGATCGTGCAGCGCGCGATTTCAGTTGAGCTGAACTCGGGCAGCGTGCCTTTCCAGTTGACTTCCCCGTGCGGTCCCACGTGCCTGTGCAGCGGCCTCGAGTGTTCGCAGGCTCCGTTCTGCGGTGGCGGCCCGTCGCCGGGGTTTTCGGAGTTCGGCGCGATTCCCGTCGTGTTGTGGCGGAAGATCGAGTTTTCGATGATCAGATTTCCACCCGAGTTCGAGCCCGAGTAGCCGAGCGCGTTGTATTCCATCACCGCGTCGTCGATGCGGGCCTTGCATTCGGCGCACGCGCCGAGGTAGATCCCCGAGTCGTTGAAGCCGGAGGCGTAGATGTTTTCCCATTCGCCTTCGGTCTCGTTGTTGGTGAAGATGCCGTAGCCGCCGTTGAGACCGGTGTCATACGCGGTCAGGTAGCGACCGTACCAGCCGTGTCCGCCCTTTTTGCCAGAGTCGGCTCCGCCGTTCCACCAGATCTCGTTGCCGCCTGATCCGTTGATGTTTTCGCGTTCGAAGTTGCGTGCGGTCAGGTTTTCGATCCACACGTTGTTCGCTTTGTAGACTTCGATGCCGTTGCGGCCGCCTGGGACGATCTTGCCCTGGCCGTCGACTATCACTTCGTTGCGGTTCATCCCGCGGATCCAGATGTCGTTGTGTGGCTTGGTCACCTTGACTTCTTCGTCGTAGACGCCGGGCTCGATCAGGATGTACGCGCCGCGTGTACTCGCGTTGACCGCTTCCTGGATCGTCGTGTAGTAGTGGACGTACGACGGGTAGGTCGCCGGCGGTTCGCCCTGGCTGACGATCAGCACTTGCTTCTTGGCGCTGGCCACGCCGGCGCCGGCGCCTAGCGCGACGGCGGCGAGCACTACGATGGCCGCGAGCCGCGGCAGCATCGACATGCCCCTGAAAGCACTTCGGATCGGTTCCATACTAAAAGTCTCCTCCCTCATCATGATTAACCTGCGTGAGATGAGTGGACGCGCCACCGAAGTCCTCATGCAGGACCTTGCTACACCCTCGTTACAGTGTCTCACTCCCCAAGCTGGGCTTGACCGTCGAGACAGGGGCAGTCTACACGCGTTGTGAAGCGGGCGTCAAACCGTCGCTCGCCGAACCCCCCCGCGCGGCCGATCGTCGCGCTGCTCACGCCAGCTCGACGAGCGGGAACGCCCGGTTGCGCCGCGGCGGCACGAGAAAGTTCTGCCGGCGAGTGGCTGTGAGAAAGCGCTCGAGGCCCTGGTTGGCCGCGGGCACGTTGTATTGCTTGACGAGATCGGGCGATGCCTGGTTGCGGCGCATCGTCGCGAAGAACGCGGCCGTCGGCACGAAGATGCTGAATTGCAGCTTGGGCTGCTGCGAGCCGTCGGGAACGTCGAGTGAGTCATAGCCCGGACCGTCCGCCCGGATGTGCATCGGCTTGCGGTTCGGCGCTCGGCTCGAGCGTTGCAGCGCCGTTGTGTGCCCGATGTGCCCCTCGCCGTCGGAGGTCGTCGCGCCTTCTGCTTCGCGGGCGGCCTGTCCCGGGTTGTTGAAGACGTTGGGGATCGCCGCCGGTCCACCGCCGTTGGTGAACTGGTCGGCGTTGCCCGTCCGCGGGACGGGGTCCGCGCTGAACATCGCCATCGCCCGCCGCGTGTACGTTTCCGTCGGCCTTTCATAGAACTGCTGGAGATCCTGGATCACGTGCGAGAGGTGCACGACCGAGCCGTGGTCGAAGTAGTCGCCGTGGCGCGCACTGGTGAGCCGGGCGGCGCTGTCGCCGAGGAACGTGGTGATCGGAGCAGGCCCGCTGCTGCCGACCTGCTGGGAGAAGAAGCCCATCCACATCGGTGAGTCGGGGTTGACCATTTCCGCGTACGGAAGGTTCTGTTCGTCGGCGATCTTGCGCGGCAGACCGGTCTGGGTGAACATCAGCCGGCGCGAGGTGACGGTGAGAAGTTCGCCGAGCCCGGAGGGTCCCACATTCTGCCCGCCGAGGATCGCGCTTTCGCCGGACAGCCACGCGAGCACTTCGTCGATCACGCTCGTCGTGTCGCTGCGCAGGGTCACGAGCATGTCGTTTGCCTCGATCCGAACGGGGACGTTGAAGCGCTGCTTGACAACTTCCGGGTTCAGCGGCGAGACATCCGTCGGTGCCGGCACGGCCTCCTCGAACGCATATACCTGAGGTTCGGAGATCAGCCGCGGCATATGCGCGGCGACGAGCGTGCCGGTCATTCCGCCGGGGAGCCGTTCGAAGTACGGCACGCCGTAGGCGACCGTGGTGAACACGCCGCTCGGGCTGAATTGATAGCTCGCCTCGATCCTGTTCAGGGCGGCGGCGAGCGTCGCCTGGTCGGCCGCCGTCGGAGCGCGCGACAGGGCGAACGTCGCGAACGTCGTGTACACCGGCCCAAGTCGGATCTTCACGCCTTCGGCCTTGAACACCGGCGCGATGTACTTTTCGATTTCGTATTGGACTTCGGGCAGTCCGGAGGGCGTGTGGGCGAGCGCTCGCGTCGGCGCCAGTGCGAGCAGGTCGAGGGCGCTCAGGGTGGACGCCGCGAGACCGAGCCCGGCGGCCCGCTGCAGCAGCGCCCTGCGCGTCAGCGAGAGCCCGCCAGCGTCACCCGCGCGCCTTGCGGCGCCATCTCCGTTTTCCACGGCCTCCATACCCTTCCCTCCGGCGATCGATCGGGCGGCCTCTCGTGGCCGCTACCGGCGCCGCGGTCCCCACCGCGGCTTCGGATCCTCATCGACCCGCGCGGCTAAGGATATGGCGGGCGATCGGTTGCTGTCAACTTCGAGTTGACAGCAGGGCCGGGCGGCAGCCGCCGCGGTCAAGTGTGCCGGCGCGGTCGCAGCGACCCTCGCCGAGGCCGCCCGGCGCGGCCGCCGAGCGTCAGGGGCGCGCGGCGCCGGGGCTCTCGGGGTCGCCGGGCGCCAGATCCGCGGGCGCGTGACCCGCGGGCGCGTGACCCGCGGGCGCGTGACCCGCGGGCGCCTGGCCCTCGGGCTGTGCGGGTTCTGGTGCATGGGGCAGCGTCTCGACGTCGACCTCCACGTCGGCCGCCGCCGCGGCGGCGGCGCGGTTCTCCTCACGCACGGCCTCCCAGATCTCCTCGCGATAGATCGGCACGCCCTCCGGCGCGGCGATCCCGAGCCGGACCGTGTGGCCGCTGACGCCCATCACGGTGACGAGGATCTCATCGCCGATGACGACGCGCTCTCCGGGACGACGCGTCAGGATCAGCATCGGTCGCAATTATGAAGCAATCGCGGCGCGGCGGGCGATCCGCCGCGGACCGCGGCCGTGCAGCCGGCTCCTGGGCTGCGCCTAGGCGGCGTCGGCGGAGCGGGTCGCAGCGCCGGCCTGCTGCGCCGGCAGCGTGAACAGCGGCGCCTGCAGCGGCGCCTCCTCGGCGGTGTTGATCACCTGATAGCCGCGGCCCTCGCGAATCACCAGCGGGGCGCGCAGGTTGGCGGTGATGTCAAGCGGGTCGGGCGTCGCACGCACGGTCACGTAGATCTCCGCCGCCGCGGCGCTCTCGAGGCCCGTACGCTCGCGGTCCTCGGGGGCGATCTCGAGTGCGAACTCCGAGAAGAACTGGAACGGGCTGACGACCGGCAGCGCGAGCGCCGGGTTGTCGACCGCGTGCAGCCAGAAGAATCCGGTTCCCGGGTTGCGGTCGAGCAGCGTGTAGCGGCAGCCGCCGAGGCCGATCAGCCCGAGCGGGAACTCGATCACGTCAGCCTCCGCGATCTCGACGCTCCCGAATCTGATGCTCTCGAATGTGACCGACATGGTGATGCGCCTCTCTGTTGCGTACGGGCTACTGCAGGAAGTTGAGCAGTGATTCCTGGACGATGTTCGCGCCCGCCCGCAGCGCGGCGGTGTAGGCCGCCTGCTCGTTGGCGAACGCGATCGAAGCTTCGGCGATGTTCGTTCCATCGGTGCTCGAGAGGCTTTCGTTGATCGAAAGCTGGAGCCCTTCGTTGCGGCTCAGCGCGGTCTCGAGCTGATCGGTCGCGCTGCCGTTCGTGGCCTGCAGCTCCGTGAGCGTTTCGACGTTCTTGTCGAGGGCTTCGAGGTCGGTGGAGCTGAGCGCTTCCTGGTCGGCGGCGGTGCCGCCCTGCAGGTGTTCGGTGATCGTGCGCAGCGTGTCGAGCAGCCCACCATCAGCGGCTTCTTTGCCGTTGCCGAGCAGCGCCGAGATGTTCGTGCTCACGACCACGGTGGCGGCCGGACCGACGGCGCGCGAGATCGTTTCCGCGTTGCCCTGGTATTCGTCGACCGCGCCCTGCAGGTACGGCGCGGTCGTCGTCAGCGTGCCCGAGAACACGTACTGGCCAGCATACTGCGTGTCGGCCGCCTGCTTGACGGCGGCTGTCAGCTGTTCGACTTCGAGCGACATCGTTTTGAGGTCGCTCGCGTTGTTCGTGCCGTTGGCGCCCTCGATCAGCAGTTCGCGCACGCGCTCGACGACCTGGCCGATGTTCGCCAGCGCGCCGCCGGCCGTGTTCTGCCAGGCGATCCCGTCCTGGGCGTTGCTTTCGTAGGACTTGAGCCCTTCGAGCTGGCTGTCGAGCTCGACGACCTGGCTCGCGCCGTAGGGGTCGTTGGAGGGTTCCGCGATCTTCTTGCCCGAGGACAGTTCCTCGCTCGTGCGATCGAGGCTCGTCAGCGCCGCGTTGATGTTCGCGAGCGTCGAGCCGTTGACCATCTCGTTGGTGATGCGGCCGCTCATCGCTACAGCCCCACCACGCCGGTGTGCTCGATCAGCGTTTCGAGCATCGAGTCCATCGCCGTCAGCGTCCGCGCAGACGCCTGGTAGCCGCGCTGAAAGCTGATCAGGTTGGTCATTTCTTCGTCGAGCGAGACACCCGAGACGCTCTGGCGGTTGTCGTTGATCGCGGTCACGGTCGTCTGCAGGTTGGCGTCATCGTCCTGCGCGGTCTTGACGTTGCTGCCGACCTGCTCGACGAGCGACGCGTAGCCCTGTTCGGCCGCGCCGCCGCGCAGCCCGGCGATCGCGAGCGCGACGTCGTTGCCCCCCGGCTTGCCCGTCGAGGAGGTCTGCACTTCGCTTGCCTTGACGGCGACCTTCAGCGTCGCGGCGGTGGCGCCGGAGAAGAACGGCGTCGCGGTGTGGAGTTCGTTGACGGTGCCCGCGAGCGTCGCGGCGACGTTGTCGAGCGAGGTCCGGATGCTCGTCAGTCCACCGCCGGCGCTGGTCAGCCCGAGCAGCGCGCCGAGCCGTCCGCCGGCCGCTTCGGTGAGCGTCTGCGGCCAGTTGACGGTGGTCCCTTCGACGAGCGGTTTGGCGGCGTCGCCGAACGTCACGGTGTCCATGTGGTCGGGTTCTTCGGTGACCGTAACCTGCGCCAGCGAGGAGAGCTTGTCGATCAGCAGGTCGCGGCGGTCGAGCTCGCTGTTGGGCTGCTGACCGGCTTCTTCGGCGAGCCTGATCTGCCCGTTGAGCTGCGCGATCTGGTTCGCGTCGTCCTGGACTTCGCCGCTCGGACCGGCGAGCGATTCGTACTGTTCGGTCGCCTGGTCGGAGATCGTCGTCAGCTGCGCGCTGAGTTCGTTGAACGAGTCGGCCAGCTGTTCGCCGGCGGCGACGACGCCCTGCTTGGCGGCTTCGCTCGTCGGCGAGTCGCTGAGGCTCGCCCAGGCGCTCCAGAACGTCGAGAGATCGCTCGCGAGCCCGGAGCTCGACGGTTCGTTGAAGGCGCTCTGCGCGCGCTGCAGCACTTCCGCCTGCGTCCCGGCTTTGCTGAGCGCGCTGTTCTGCGTGCGAAACTGCGAGTCGAGGTAGGTGTCGCGAATGCGGCTGATCGTCTCGACGTTGACGCCCGTGCCGAGCTGCGCGCCTTCGCCCGTCAGCGAGGAGATCGCGGGGATGTCGATCGTCGGGTTGGTCTGGAAGACGGCGGTCTCGCGCGAGTAGCCTTCGGTGTTGACGTTGGCGATGTTGTCGCCGGTGACGTCGAGCGCCTGCTGCTCGGCGATCAGCCCGGTGAGGGCCGTCTGGAGTCCTTGCAGGGTCGGGATCGACATCGTCTAGGCGCGCAGGTCGAGGACGTGCAGCTCGCCGTTCGGGCGCGGCCGCGTGACGGACTTGGAGGAACCCTGGGTGTCGTAGCCGTTGGTCCCGTCGAAGGAGAGCATGCCCATCAGGTGATCGAGAAAGCCGAGCTCGATCTGCATCAGCGCCTGGTTGCACGAGTGCTCCCGCTGGAGCTCGTGCAGCAGGCCCTTCAGCTCTGCGCTGAGCGCGCCGGCGCGCGCGGCGTCGGCGCGATCCATCAGCGCGCTCAGGCCGGCAAGCGTGACCGCGCCCGCCGCCACGCCGAGGCGCTCGCCGCTGCGCGCCAGCAGGCGCGTGCGCTCCTCCTCGAGCAGCTGGCGGCGGCCCATCTCGCCGCGGAGGATGCCCGCGAGCCGCACGACCGTGTGGACGTCGCGCACGCGGATCGCCGCTCCCTGCTCGAGCACGACCGAAAGCAGGCCGCGCGCGGAGGCGATTTGGGTGTCGAGGTGCGCGAGCACGTCGCGGCTGAGCGCGTGATCCTCGGCCGGGCGTTGCTGCGCGAGCAGCGCGCTCGAGCTCATGACGCCGTCCCGCCGGTCTCGCTGAGGGGGCTCGGAGCAGGTGTGCCGCCGCCGCTGCTGTAGGCGGCGGGCGGGGTGGCGCTGACGCTCGTGCCCGCGCGCGTCTGCGCGCCGCCGCCGACGGTTTCGAGATCCTGCGTCATCTGCGCCGCGAGGCCGAGCCCGCCCGCGCTCATGATCCCGTCGGACAGCGCCTGCGGCAGGGTCGAGGACAGCTCGCCCGATGCCGAGGATTCGCCGCCTTCTTCTGAGCCACCGCCTTCGCCGGAGGATTCGCCCCCCCCGATCGTCGCGGTCAGCGACTTGGAGAGCTGTTCGACGAGCACCTGTTCGAAAGCCAGCGCGGACTGGTAGGCCTTCTGCGTCGCGGGGGTGCCGTGACGCACCGAGGCAGGCTCGAGCGCCTGGTTGACGACAGGCAGGCCCGCTGGGGTCGCGGCGGGGACGCTCATGAGCCCGGCCGCAGCTGGTTGGCGATCGTCATCATCTGGCTGTCCGTCTGAATCGCGGTGCTGTTCATCTGAAAGGCGCGCTGGGTGGTGACCATCATCGCCATGTCCTTCGCGATGTCGACATTCGAGCCCTCGACCGCGCCCTGGTGGATGCTCGCTTTCGGCGCAGCCTGAACGGCGCCGCTCGCGGCCGTCGGCGTGAGCCCGTTGCCGCCGTCGGCGAGCAGATGGTCGGGCGAGGCGACCGTCACGAGCTTGACCTGGCCGAGCTTGCGTTCACCGGCCGTGACGGTGCCGTCGGGGGCGATGCGGACCTGGCTCGGAGAGACGCCCGCGGGCAGCTTGATCGAGGGTTCCAGCCGGTTGCCTTCGGAGTTCGTGATTGTTCCGCTGGCGTCGATTCCGAAACTCCCGTCGCGGGTCAGCACGACCTTGCCGTCGGCGCGCTTGACCTGGAAGTAGCCGTCGCCTTCGATCGCCATGTTCAGCGGATCGCCGGTTTCGCGTATCGAGCCCTGCGTTTCGTTGCGGCCGATGACCTGCGCGCTCGCGCCGGCGCCGGTCGTGCTGTCGGTCCCGGCGATGTCGACGGGGCTGTAGAGCAGGTCGCTGAAGGCGACACGCTCGGACTTGTAGCCGTCGGTCGACAGGTTCGCGAGGTCGTTGCCGATCGAGTCGAGCTGTTCCTGCTGCGCTGCCATACCCGCTGCTGCGGAGTAGAGGCCTTCGAGCATCAGCCTGTCCTGTGTTCGTGGTGGATGGCGGGCCGGGTCTTCCGCATGGCGGTCCAGCCCGCTGGCCCAGAAACATTCGTCCACCCAGTCATCGGCTGCGCGCGGACGGACTTGAGTTCCGTGCGCTAGCTGGAACCGCTGAGCGAGCCGACCTGAGTGGAGGCCTCCTGCAGCGTCGCGCCGATCGTCTGGATCGCCTGCTGCCCGGACTGGAAGCTCCGCAGCGAGGTGATCATTTCGACCATCACCTTCGCGGCGTCGACGCCCGAGGCCTCGAGCGCGCCGGCGCGCACTGAGCCGGTAGCCTTGCCGCCGGCGGTGCCGGTGAAGAAGTTTTCGCCTACCTTGACCGCCGCCGGGACTTCGAAGACGCCGAGTGCGCCGGCCGCGACCGTGCCCGCCGTCGGCACCTTCACGGGCGCCCCCGTCTGGTCGAGCACCGGGTCGCCGGTGGCGTCGGTGAGGATGCCGGTGGCGGAGGTCGTGAACTGCCCGTCGCGCGTGTAGCGCACGCCCTGGGCGGTCTTGACGGCGAAGAAGCCGCTGCCCTGGATCGCGAAATCGAGCGGTTCGCCGGTTTCCTGCACCGAGCCGGGGGTCATGTCGGTGAAGGTCTTGCCGACGGCGACACCGAGGTCGACCGAGCCGATCGCCGGCCCACCCTCGCTGTTGGCGAGCAGAATGTCGCCGAAGTTGTGCTGCGGGGCCTCGTCGGGCTTGTAGCCGGGCGTGGACGCGTTCGCGAGGTTGTTCGAGAGCTGGTTCTGGCGCGTCTGCTCGGCGACCATGCCGGTCGCCGCGATGTCGAGGCCCAGATCCATGTCCCCGGTTCTCGGCCGGCGCGGGAGATTCTTTAGGGCGGCGATCGTCAGCTGACGGCGCTGAACAGGGCGAGCTCGCCGGAGAGCTGTTCGTACAGGCGGCGGCGCAGCTGCGTGTGGATCTGCGAGACGCGGCTCTCGGAGACGCCGAGGCGCTCGCCGATCTCGCGCAGCGTCCAGTCCTCGACGTACAGCAGCACGGCGACTTCGCGCTCGGGCTTGCTGAGGCGCGCGAACGCCTTGCGGAAGCGGGCCTTGGCTTCGCTGCGCTCGATGCTCGCGACCGGGTCCGACTGCTCGTCGGCGCTCTCGAGCGTGTCGATCCGCTCGATCGTCGCGCTCTCGTCCGAGCGCACGATGCGGTTGAGCGAGCCGACCTCGGCGAGCGCGACTTCGTCGAGGCGGCCGGTCAGCTCGAGCGGCGTCATCCCCACCTGGGCGGCGAGCTCCTCGCGGCTGGGCTGGCGCTCATGCATCGACGCGAAGCTCTCACGCGCCGAGTTGATCGTGCGCTCGTCGCGGCGGAGCGAGCGCGGCGCCCAGTCGTGGCGGCGCAGCTCGTCGAGCACGGCGCCGTGGACGCGCGTCCACGCGTACTGCTCGAGCGTCGCGCCCTTGTCCGGGTCGTAGCGGTCGATCGACTTGATCAACGCCTCCAGGCCACACGAGAGGAAATCCTCGACGTCGCACTGTGCGGGGACCTCGCGCACCTTGCGGTAGACGATGTAGCGCACCATCGGCATGAACATGAAGATCAGCCGGTCGCGCAGCGCGCGGTCGTGCGTGCGCTGATAGTCCCGCCAGATCGCCAGCACCTCCGCTGCGGGCGCACGAACTGCACGCTTTCCGATTATTTCCATACTCCTGCTCTGATATCGAGGGAACTGACAGGGGGATGGCCCGCCTGCTGTGGCACTCTGCTCGCGTCCGAGCGTGAATTTGCAGCGGTCTAACCGGCATCGTTTTTCGAGGGCGCGACGATATTCCCTGCTCCGGTCGTAACTAAACTCGCAATTTCCGGATATACGGGCCGTCGCGCGGACCTCCCGGCGGGGATCGCGGACGCGCTGCAGGGCCGCCCGCGGGTCGCTCAGATATCGCTCTCGCCGGTCGATTACCAGGCGAGGACATGTCGCTCAGCTTCTCTCGCTCAGCTCCCGGGGATACCCTCCTGCGGGCCTCCGACCTCCCGGACATGGCGCGCCGGCTGCTCGGCGACGGTGATCTCGACAGCGCACTCGAGCTGTTCGCCGTGCTGCCGGCGATCGAGGACCCCCAGCGGCGGCACTGGGCGACCCTCGGCCTGATCGACGCGGGTCTGACGGCGCGCGCGACGCTCGCGGCCCCATCGCGCGCGCAGCTGCTCGCGGGCCTCGCCGCCGGCACGCTCGAGATGCTCGAACGCGAGCCGAGCGAGCCGGCGCTGCTCAGCCGCGCCGGCACGATCTTCGCCGAGCTCTCGAGCCGCGACGCCGCGCGTGCCCTGTTCGAGGCGGCAGGGCGCCTGGACCCGCGGCTCGAGGCCGCGGCGCAACGGGTCGCGCCGCGCGCGCGCCTGGGACTCTCCGCGGCCTTGGACGGCGGCGGGGAGAGGCTCGCAGAGCTTGCCCGCCGCGCCGGCGCGGTCGCCGCGCGGGCGCAGCCGGCCGAGGGCATGCGGCTGAGCCTGTGCATGATCGTCCGCGACGAGGAGGAGATGCTCCCGCGCTGCCTGGCGACCGTCGCGGGCGTCGTCGATGAGATCGTCGTCGTCGACACGGGCTCGAGCGACGCGACCGTCGAGATCGCACGTTCATTCGGGGCGCGCGTGATCGAGCACCGCTGGGGCGGGTCGTTCGCCGAGGCGCGCAACGTCGCCTTCGATGCCGCCGGCGGCGACTGGCTGATGTACCTCGACGCCGACGAGGTGCTCCGCGCCGAGGACGCCGAGCAGCTGCGCCCGCTCACCGGGCGGACATGGCGGGAGGCGTTCTACCTGTCGGAGACGAGCTACACCGGCGAGCTCGACGACGGAGCTGCGGTCACCCACAACGCGCTGCGGATCTTCCGCAACCGCCCCGAGTACCGCTTCGAGGGTCGCCTGCACGAGCAGATCGCGCACCGGCTGCCCGGCTACCTGCCCGAGCGCATCGAGGCGACGGGCATCCGCATCGAGCACTACGGCTACCTCGGCGCGGTCAGCGACGGCCGCGAGAAGTCGCGACGCAACATCGAGCTGCTGCGCTCGCAGCAGGTGGAGACGGCGCCGAGCTCGTTCCTGCACTACAACCTCGGATGCGAGTACGCGGCGGCCGGCGACGCTGCGACCGCGCTCAGAGAATTCGAGCGCTCGTGGGAGCTGCTCGATGGTCGCGAGGCGGGCACGGCCGATCAGTTCACGCCGGCGCTGCTGCGCCGCCTCGTCGGCGCCCTGCGCGCGAACGGGCGCACGCGCGAGGCCCTCGCGCGTGCACAGGAGGGGCTCGAGCGCTTCCCCGACTTCACGGACCTCGTGCTCGAGCAGGGGCTTGCGCTGAGCGCGCTCCGCGAGCGCGAACGTGCGACCGAGCGCTACGAACGCTGCATCGAGATGGGCGACGCGCGCGGCTACACCTCGAGGGCAGGCTGCGGGACGTATCTGCCGCGCATCCAGCTCGCCGCGCTGCGGCTCGAGCAACGCGAACCGGAGGCCGCGATCGAGCTGCTCGAGTACTGCCTGCGCGAGCATCCGCGCTTCCTCGGCGCAGTGCTTCCGTATGTCAACGCGCTGCTCGCCGGCGGGCGCTCGCCGAACGCCGCCATCGCCGAGCTCGAAGAACACCTCCCCGACCCCCCGCCGACCGCGCGCTTCATGCTCGGCACCGCACTGTATGAGGCGGGCGCGAGCACCGCCGGCGAGGCCCAGTTCCGGCTCGTGCTCGAGCGCCAGCCGCATTCCGTGAGAGCGCGCGTGGCGCTCGGCGAGTCGCTGCTGTCGCAGCGGCGCTACAGCGAGGCCGCTGCCGTCGCCGCCGCCGTTCCCGCGGAGGACCCGCTGGCGGCGCTGGCGGCGCGCACCGAGCTGTTCGCCCGCATCGTCGCCGGCGACAACGCGGCCGCGGCAGCGTTCGAGCGAGCGCGGGCGACGGAGATGCCGGCGGCGGAGCTCGACCTGTTCCTCGCCTGGCGGCAGCTCGCCGACGGGGAGGTGCCGCAGAGCGCGCCCGCCCTCGCGGTCGTGCCGTTGCTCGCGACGATGCTCGAGGCGCTGCTCCGGGTCCAGGACTTCGACGCCTTCGAGTTGCTGCTCGGGCTGCTCGGCAGGGCGCCGCTGCAGGACCGCGAGCGGCGTGATCTGCTCGCCGAGATGTATCTCCGCCGCGGTTTCGCCGCGTCGGCTGCGAGGGAGTGGATGACGATCTGCCGCGAGGAGCCCGATGCGGGCGCCCTGATGGGGCTGGCACGCGTCGCGGTCGTACGCGGCATGTCGCGCGAGGCCGGCATCTTCGCCGACGCGGCGCTGATGCACGATCCCGACAACGAGGCCGCCGCGAACATGCTCGCCCAGGCCGAGGCCTCCTAGCTATGCGCCCCGCCAGGCGCGACCCGTACGCGCTCGCCGGCGCCGGGCAATCGGCTTCTCCCACCGCGATCACGCTAAAGGTTCTCCGAAGGACGTCGATGATCATGAACGAATCTGTCATGCGCGAGGCGGCCCATGGATTGGACCGCGTCACCCGTTTTCAGGGAGAAAACGCCATATGAGCTCGCCGCTTTTGCCGACATCGGACCCAGCAAGCATTACCCCCGAGGGATCCTCGGGGGCAGCCCCGCAGGACGATTTCGCCGTGCTCATCGCCGAGCTCGGCACGAGCGCTCGCCCGCTCACGATTGGAGCACGGACGGCCGGCCCGCCTCCGGAGCTGCTCGAGCAGATGGCCGACGCCGGCCGCCTCCAGCAGCAGCTGCGCGAACGTGGCGAGGAGCTTCGCTTCTCGGCCCCGCGGCCCGGCGAGCGCCTCTCGATCGTGCTCCACAGCGCAGATGGCAGCGCGCGCAGCATCTCGGCTCTCGAGGCCTGCGCGATCGCTGCTGGTGAGTCCGCGGAGTAGGAGACGAATGTCGAGCTCGAACCTCGCCGTCGGTTCGACCGGCGCCCTTTCCACCCCCACCTCGACCGGCTCTGGCTCTCCGATCAGCTTCACCGGGCTTGCCTCGGGCCTCGACACAAGCTCGATCGTCGCCGCGCTGATGGCGGTCGACCGTGAGCCCGTGGTCCACCTGGAGGCCGAGCAGTCCAAGCTGACCGCGCAGCAGGCGGCGCTCGCGGGGATCCAGGGCAGTCTGCAGAAGCTGTCGTTCGCCGCGTCCGAATTCGCGCTGCCGTCGCTGTTCGAAACCTCGCAGACGGCCAGCTCCAGCGAACCGCTGCGCGTCGGCGCGGTCACGACCGCGGGCGCCGGAATCGGCGGCTATGAGGTCGAAGTCACGCAACTCGCCAACTCGGCACAGCGCACGTTCACGTTCGTCTCCCCGTCGGCCGCCGAAACGCTCAAGATCGACGGTCATGAATTCACGATCGAAGCGGGCATGACGGCGAAGTCGCTGGCGAGCAAGATCAACGCGTCGAGCACCTCGACGGTCTATGCGGCGGCGCTCGAAAACGGGACGATCGTGCTCTCCAACCGCCAGACCGGCAGCACCGGCGGCGAATTCATCGACGTCAGCAGCACGGGCGGCGCGCTGACCGAAGTCGCCGCCACGGCGAAGGAAGGCAAAGACGCCGAATTCAGCGTCGACGGTGTCGCCGGCACCGCGAGCTCGAACAGCGTCACGACAGCGATCGCGGGCGTCACGCTGACCCTCGAGGGCCTGACGACGACGGGGCCGGTGACGATCGACGTCCAGCCGCCGGCGCCGAGCGTCACGCAGGTGGAAGCCCAGGTGCAGGCGTTCACGAAGCTCTACAACTCGACGGTTGAAACGATCGAGACGCAGTTGACGACGAAGCCGCCGAAGGGCGCGAACGAAGGCGGCGCGGGGACGCTGTTCGGCGATCAGGAACTCTCCAGTCTGCTGACCGCGATGCGCCAGGCGATGTACGAACCGATCGCGGGCCTGCCCGCCGAAATGTCGAGCCCCGCGGACATCGGCCTGAACACCGGCGCGCCGAGCGCGAGCACGTCACAGGCCTCGCTCGAAGGGCTGCTCACGTTCAGCCCCGCCAAGCTGAGCGAAGCGATCAACGCCAACCCGGCCGGCGTCTCGAGCATGCTCGAGCAGTTCTCGACGCGACTGCAGGGCATCCTCACGAACGCGGCCGGCCCCGGCGGCGCGATCGAATCCCGCGTCACCGGCGACGCTCACGAAATCACCCAGCTGGGCGCGCGCATCACCGACATGAACGAAATGCTCGCGCTCCGCGAAAAGTCGCTGCAGGAGTCCTTCACGCAGATGGAAACGCTGATCTCCGAGAGCAACGCGCAGGGTGCCTCGATCACCAAACAGTCTGAAGCGCTGACCGCGCAGAAACTATAGGCGGGATGGCGTACACAGCAACACCGGACGCGGCGTATCGCAAGGGAGAGGTACTGGCGGCGACGCCCGCCCAGCTCGTCGTGCTGCTCTACGACGGCGCCCGCCGCTTCCTGCGCAAAGCCGCGGTCGCGATGCGCGCGGGCGAGGTCGAAATGGCACACCAGTGGCTGCGCAGCGCCGAACGCGTGATCGCGCACCTCGACGGCACGCTCGACTACGACCAGGGCGATCTGCCCCAGCACCTGCACTCGCTGTATGAGTTCCACCTCGCTCATCTGAAGATCGCGCGGCGCAGCCAGGACCCGGGCAAGATCGACGAGGTCAACGAGCTCCTCGGCGAGCTGCGCCAGGCGTGGGCCGAGGTGGCGGCGGGAGCGGCGCGCGAGTGAGCGCCGCCGGGCCTGCGGCCGACGCTTCGCTGCGCCCCTACGAAGCGCTGTTCGAACACGTCGAGCTCGAACTCGAGCTGGCGGGCCGCGGGGAAGTCGAGGCGCTCACGGCGATGGCCGGGCGCTGGGAGAGCCTGATCGGCGAGCTGCCGCAGACGCCGCCCGCCGCCGCCGCGGCCCTGCTCGAACGGGCGAAACTCGTGCACGACCGCACACGCGTGGAGCTGATCCGCCTGCGTGAAGCGGTCGTCGCGGACCTCGCGACGACGAAGCGGGCGAGACGGGCCGCCAACGGCTACGCCGGGCAGCTGCGCCGCCGCCCGCGTGTCGACCGCAGCGCCTAGCCCTGGCGCCGGGCACTCCCGCTAAAGGTCTGGCAACGGCGGCCGATCACGGGATCGGCCCTCGATGGCCACGTCGCAAGCGACCTCATGGAGAGCGTCGGTCTCAGCCCAGGGAGGGCGGAAAGACAGGGAGGCGGGCATCAAACTATGGCTCTCGTCGATTCGACCCAACAACTGCTCGAGGCGGCGATGCGCGGCTCCTGGCAGCGTGAGACCGCCCTCACGAACAACATCGCGAATGCCGACACCCCCGGCTATCGGCGCCAGGAAGTCAACTTCGAGTCGGCCCTGCAGGGCGCGATGAACGGCGGCGAATCACCCAGCCAGGTCGAATTCCAGACCGAAACCGAGCCGCAGGAAACGGGCCCGAACGGCGGCTCGGTCAGCGTCGATCAGGAATCAGCGAAGCTCGCTGAAAACGGTCTCGATTACGAGGCCGTCACGCAGGTGCTGAACACCCGCAACAACATCATGCGCGCGGCGATGGGAGTCCAGGGCTCATGAGCCTGTTCGACGCGATCGGCATCGCCGGCAGCGGGCTCACAGCCGAGCGGATCCGCATGGACGTGACCGCCGAGAACCTCGCCAACGCGGACACGACCAAGGGAGCGAATGGCAAACCCTACGAGCGCCAGGAGGTCGTGCTCGCGCAGGACGGCTCGGCCGGCGGCTTCGAAGGCGCGCTGTCCGGTGCGC
Organism: uncultured Solirubrobacteraceae bacterium; assembly: GCA_963822245.1. Classification (GTDB taxonomy): domain Bacteria; phylum Actinomycetota; class Thermoleophilia; order Solirubrobacterales; family Solirubrobacteraceae; genus Palsa-744. The sequence goes on along the minus strand of CAWGGR010000001.1, from coordinate 556,641 downwards.
TGCAGCGAACGAGCGCACAGCAGGGCGGCGTCCAGGTGACGGGGATCGTCAGCGACACGAGCCCCGACCAGCAGGTCTATGACCCCGGCAACCCGGAAGCCAACGCGAAGGGCTACGTGACGCTGCCGAACGTCAGCACGGTCACGGAAATGACCGACCTGATCTCCGAGCAGCAGTCCTACCAGTCCGATGTCACCGCGATGCAGACGTCGAAGACGATGTTCACGTCGATGCTCGGGATCCTCAAATGATCGTCCCGCCGCTCGGCGCCGGCGCGGAACTCGGTCTCAGCCAGCTCGAAGGCGCGGCCGGTGGCGCGCAGAGTACCGGCGGCAGCGCTGCGATCGGCGGCGGCGAAGGCGTCAGCTTCGGCGGCGAACTGACCGACGCGATCTCCTCGCTCGAGAAGACGCAGGAGAGCGGCGACAGCGCCGCGCAGGCACTTGCAACGGGGACGGTCAAGGACCCGGAGAGTGCGGTCACGACCGTCGAGGACGCGCAGATGGCGATGGACCTCGCCGCACAGATGCGCACGAAGGCAACCGAAGCCGTCCAGAACATCTTCCAAACCCAGGTCTGAGCGTTGCCCGTCTCTCAACTCGCGTCACGGCTGACCCCCCGCGGATGGCTGATCGGCGGCGGCTTCGCGGTCGCGGCGATCCTGTTCGTCTACATCTTCCTGCACGCGGTCTCCCAGCCCAACTACACGACGCTCGTCAGCGGCGTGCAGCCTTCGGAAACGGGAAAGATGACGAGCACGCTGAGCGCGCAGGGGATCAGCTTCCAGCTGCAGAACAACGGCACCGCGATCGCCGTGCAGGCCGACGAGACCTCCAAGGCACGCGTCGCGCTCGCCGGAGCCGACGAGCTCGGCGCCAGCTCTCAGCCAGGCTTCAACAAGCTGTTCGAAAAAACGAACCTCGGCGAAAGCAACTTCCAGCAGCAGGTCACCTATCAGCGCGCGCTGCAGGGGCAGCTCGCCGAAACGATCGACAGCGTCCAGGGCGTCTCCGGGGCACAGGTCGAGCTCGTCCTGCCGAACTCCCAGAACGAGGTCTTCGGCGAAAGCCAGGGGACCTCGACGGCCGCCGTGCTGCTGTCGGGAACGACGTCGCTACCGGCGTCATCGGTGCAGGGGATCGCCCAGCTGGTCACCTCGAGCGTGCCCGGGCTGCAGCTGAGCAAGGTGACGATCACCGACGCCGCCGGGGCGCTGCTGTGGCCGCAGTCCGGCGCCGGGGGCGCGGCCGGCGGCACCTCCAGCGTGCAGGCGGCCGAGCAGAGCTACGACCAGAACACCGCCGCGAGCCTCGACGCGATGCTCGCGCAGACGGTCGGCGTCGGCAAGTCGCAGGTGCTCGTGTACGCGAACATGAACGTCGACCAGACCACCAAGGAAGCGCTCGAATACGGCAAGGCGGGCGTGCCCCTGCACCAGAGCAAAACGCTTGAAACGCTCACCGGCACCGGCAGCGGCGCCGGCGGCGCGACGGGGACCGCGAACCTGACCAACGCGGCCGCGAGCACGGCCGGCGGCAAGTCGAACTACAAGCACGAAAGCAGCAGCTCGATCCTCGGCGTCTCAAAGACGGTCACCCACTCGACGCTCGCCCCGGGCGTCGTCGAAAACCAGCACGTCTCGGTGCTGCTCGACAAGTCTGTCCCCGCGGCGTCGATCCCGGCGATCAAGGAAGCCGTCAGCAACGCAGCCGGGATCGAAACCAAGCGCGGCGACACGATCTCGATCGGCCAGGTCGAATTCGCGAAGGCCACGACCACGGCCGCGGCGCCCGCGAGCAGCCCGCTCGGCTACGCCAAAGACGCGCTGCTCGGCATCGGCGCCGTCCTCTTCCTGTTCTTCACGACGCGCTCGCTGCGCCGCCGCGAACGCGAGACGATCGAGGAGCCGGTGTGGCTGCGCGAGCTCGACGCGCCGATGCGTCTCGCCGAGCTCGAACGCGAAAGCTCGCTGCGGCCGACCGCGGTGATGGCCGGGGTCGCACCTGCCGGCGGCAACGGTAACGGCAGCGGCAGCGGCAGTGGCGGCGCCGCGGCGGGGAACGGCAGCGCCGCCGGCGACAGCGAGTCGATTCGTCGCCAGGTTGAAGAGCTCGCGGAGAACGATCCCGATCAGGTGGCACAGCAGCTGCGTAGCTGGATGCAGGAGGACTAGACGACGTGGCAGCGGAGGCGTCAACGGAGACCCTGCCGGCGGTCGCCGGTGCCCAGGGGGACCTCCTGCCCGAGCCCGCCGACCTCACCGGCACGCGCAAGGCCGCTGTGCTGATGGCGGCGCTCGGGTCTGACCGGGCAGCGAACGTGCTGCAGCTGCTCGGCGAGGACGAGATCGAGAGCCTGTCCCTGGAAATGGCGAAACTGAGCCCGGTCGGGGCGGAGACGACCGACTCGATCTTCGGTGAGATCGCCGCGGCCGCCGGGGCGGGACGGGGGGCCAGCGGCGGTGTGGACTTCGTGCGCAGGGTGATCGAACGCGCGCTCGGGCCCGAGCGCGCCGCGGAGCTGCTCGGACGGCTCTCGCCGCGCGAGGAGACGCGGCCGTTCGAATTCCTGCGCCGCGTCCCCCCCGAGCAGCTCGCCTCGTTCCTGCGCAACGAGTCGGCCCAGACCGTCGCGCTCGTGCTAGCGAGCCTGAACACCGCGCTCGCCGCGCAGGTATTGGCCAACCTGCCCGAAAGCATGCAGTCGGACATCGCGCTGCGAATCGCGCGGATGGGGCAGACGAGCGCGCAGGTGATCAAGCAGATCGAGGATGTGATTCGCCAGCGGCTGACCTCGGTGGTCCACCAGGAGTACTCGGCGGCGGGCGGCACGAAGGCGCTCGCGGAGATCCTCAATCACGCCGACCGCTCGACCGAGCGCAACGTGCTCGATCATCTCGCGAGCGCCGACTCGGAGCTCGCCGACGAGGTGCGCAGCATGCTGTTCGTGTTCGAGGACATCGTCAAGCTCGACGAGCGCGCCGTCCAGCAGGTGCTGCGCGAGGCCGATCAGAAGGACCTCGTGCTGGCTCTGCGCGGCGTGCCCGACGCAGTCAAGGAGGTCGTGCTCGCGAACATGTCAGAGCGCGGCGCGACGATGCTCAAGGAAGAGATGGAGATCCAGCAGCCGCAGCGCAAACGCGACGTCGACGAGGCCCAGAGCCGAATCGTCGCGGTGGTGCGCAGGCTCGAGGAGGCCGGTGCGATCGTGATCGCCAGCGGTGACGGCGAGGGCGAGGAGAGCGAAGCGGTTGTCTGAGGCGGCCGTCAACTACGCCTTCGAGCAGCTGCAGGAATCGGATCCGCCGCCACGGGACGCCGCCGCGCGGCTGCTTGCGGAAGCGACCGCACAGGCCGAGCAGATTCGTGAGCAGGCACGCGCGGAGGGGCACGCCGAGGGCCGCAGCGCCGGGCATGCCGACGGCCTCAGCGAGATCGCGGCGGCAGCCGCGGCGCTCGGCGAGGCGCTCCAGGGCGTCGAGTCCCTGCGCGTGCACGCCGCCGAGGCGGTCGAGCACGACGCGATCGAGTTCGCCCTGTCGCTAGCCGAGAAGATCCTCGCGGGCGCCTTCCAGGCGCGGCCCGAGCTGGTCATCGAGGTGGTGCAGGGGGCCTTGCGGCGGATCAACGACAGGCGCGGGATCGAGGTGCTGGTCAACCCCGCTGACCTCGAGACCGTCAAGTCCGCGATCGGCGACCGATCGGAAATCGACCAGCAGGCGCGGGCCGACGGCATCGAGCTCTGCGACCTGCGCTCAGACCCGCGGGTCGCGATCGGCGCGGCGATCGTGCGCACCGCCGAGGGCGAGGTCGACGCGAGCGTGCAGACGCAGCTCGAGCGCGCTCGCGACGTGATCGCGATCGAGCTCGAGACCGGCGAGGACTCCGCGGCGATCGGCCCCTCGTGAGCGACGGCGCGGTGCCGGGCACGCTGCTCAGGCGCGCCTCGGAGGCGGTACGCGAGGCGGACCTCGCCAGACGCCACGGATTCGTCAGCAACCTGATCGGGCTGATCATCGAGGCGACCGGCCTGCAGGCGGAGGTCGGCGAGGTGTGTCTCGTCGGCACCGACCGCAACCGCGCGGCGGTGTCGGCCGAGGTCGTCGGCTTCAGGGACGGGCGCACCCTGCTGATGCCGCTCGGCGAGCTGCACGGCATCGGGCCGGGGACGCGCGTGCTCGCCACCGGCAGCTCGTTCCGCATCGCCGTCGGCGAGGACCTGCTCGGACGAGTCGTCGACGGCCTCGGGGTTCCCGAGGACCAGCGGCCGGTGCTCGGCGGGCTGGCACGCTCGACTATCGCCTCGCCCCCCGGCGCGCTGGCGAGGCCGCGCATCACCGAGCGCGTCGGCCTCGGCGTGCGCGCGCTCGACGGGCTGGTGCCGTGCGGTCGCGGTCAGCGACTCGGCATCTTCTCCGGCTCGGGTGTCGGCAAGTCCTCGCTGATGGGCATGATCGCGCGCTCGACGAGCGCGTCGGTCAACGTGATCGCGCTGGTCGGCGAGCGCGGGCGCGAGGTGCGCGAGTTCATCGAGCGCGATCTCGGCGACGCGCTGGCGCATTCCGTCGTGGTCGTCGCGACCTCCGACCAGCCCGCGCTCGTGAGGATCAAGGCCGCGTTCACCGCGACGACGATCGCCGAGTACTTTCGCGACCAGGGCCACGATGTGATGCTGATGATGGACTCGGTGACCCGCTTCGCGATGGCCCAGCGCGAGGTCGGGCTCGCGATCGGCGAGCCGCCGGCGACACGCGGCTACACACCCAGCGTGTTCGCGCTGCTGCCGCGGCTGCTCGAGCGCGCCGGCACGAGCACGCGCGGATCGATCACCGCGCTGTACACGGTGCTCGTCGACGGTGATGACATGAACGAGCCGATCGCCGACGCCGTGCGCTCGATTCTCGACGGCCACGTGGTCCTCACGCGCTCGCTCGCACACGCCGGGCACTATCCCGCGATCGACGTTCTCCACAGCGTCTCGCGTCTCGTCGGCGAGATCATCTCGCCCGATGTCGCGCACGCCGGGCAACAGCTGCGCGCGGCGCTCGCCGTGCTGCGCGAGAAGGAAGACCTGGTTTCGATCGGCGCCTACAAGCACGGCAGCGACCCGGCGCTCGACGCCGCTCTCGTGCACCGGGCGCGCATCGATGAGCTGCTCTGCCAGCGCGTCGACGAGCACAGTGCGCCGGAGGAGACGGACGCGTGGCTGCTCGCGCTCGCAGCGTCCCTGCGCGGCGAGCTCGAACGTGCCGAAAACGAGATCCCGGACGCCGAGGAGGTCCCCGCCGAGCAGCCCGAGCGCCCGCAGGCCGGCGCCGAGGTGGCGGTCGAAGGTCCGGCGATACCGGCGCTCGGCCTGAACATCTGAGCGCTGCCCGCCGGCGCACGCTCGCGGGCGGCGCAGAACCCCGGTCTCGCGGTGCGCTAAAGATCGCGACACTGCGACCGATAAACAGATCGTGGACGCACACGCTTTTCGCTTCCGTCTCGAGCGCGTACGCGCTGTGCGGGAGCGCAAGGAGACGCTCGCCAAGCAGGAGTTGGCGGGTGCGCTCTCGCGCCGCTCGAGCACCGAGGCGGAGCTGCAGGCCGTCGAGGCGAACCTCGAGCAGGCGCGCGTCGAACAACGCACGGTCTGTGCGGCGGCCGGTGCAATCAGCGCCGCCGAGCTGCAGGCTCGCCAGGCGTTTCTCGAGCGCGTCGAGGCGCAGCGGAGCTTCCATGAGGGCGAGCTCAAGCGACGCGAGGCGGAGGTCATCGACAGCGACGCGAAGCTCGCGACCGCCGCCAGCGAGCACGAGATGCTCAACCGGCTCAGGGAGCGCCACCGCGGCGAGCACGACCGCGAGGCGGCACGCCACGAGCAGGGCGCTCTCGACGAGATGGCCGTCGTGCGCTTCGGGCGGAGTCACGCATGAGCAGCGAAGCACTGACGGCGGCCGCTGCGCCGATGCCCGCCGGCGAGCTCGCTGCCGCACAGCGCGTCGAACAGCTGCAGGCGCTGATCGAACAGACGCGCGCGGTGGCCTCCTCAGGGTCGTTGAGCGGCGCGACCGCGACGAGCGGCTCCGCCCAGCCATCCTTCGCCGACGCGCTGCAGGCGGCCGGCAGCAGCGAATCGCCGCCGACATCGACGGTTGCCGCAGGCGGCGAATCAAGCGAATACGACGCGCTGATCACGCAGGCTGCGGAACGCAACGGTGTCGACCCGGCCGTGCTGCACGGCCTGATCGAGCAGGAGTCGGGCTTCAACGCGGACTCGACGAGCAGCGCCGGCGCCGAGGGCCTGACCCAGCTGATGCCGGGGACCGCATCCTCGCTCGGTGTCGCCAACCCGCTGAACCCGGCCGAATCGATCGAAGGCGGCGCGCGCTATCTGAGCCAGATGATGGCCAAGTTCGGCGGCAACACAAGCGACGCGCTTGCCGCATACAACGCCGGGCCCGGAGCGGTCGAGCAGTACGGCGGCGTGCCGCCGTACGCGGAAACGCAGAGCTACGTGAGCAAAGTGCTCGGCTATGCGGAAGCCTACCGCCAGAGCAATCCGGCTACCGCGACGGCCGGGAGCGTCGCATGAGCCTCCAGTCGGCGCTGCTGGCGCCCCCCACCGCCGCGCCCGCCGGCTCGCGGGCAGCGCCACCGGGGGCACAGCCGGGCGCCCCGCCGGGGGCGCCGCCGGGCGGGCCGCTCTTCGAGAGCGCGCTCGCCGAACACTCGGCCCGGACCGCAAACGCGGAAGGCCAGCAACAGCGAAGCGGCGAAACGGTGAAGCGCTCGCAGGAGCCGCGGCCGGGCGCCGCGACGGCCCAAGCGATCGGCGCGCAGACTGCGCCGCAGCCTCCCGCGCACCCCTCCGCCGCGCCGACGGTGCCGCGCGAAGCGCCCGCGCCGGAAGCGCCCGCCGCGAATGAACCAGCGACCTCGAGCGCGCCGCCGGGTGTTGAAACAACGCCAGGCGCCGACTCCTCCGCGGCATCCGCGTTGCTCGCCGCGAGCGCGGAAACCGTCGCCGCGGCGCCCGCGGCGGCGCCCGATGCGCCGCCGAGCCCGGCGCCGGCAGCCGCCGGCGCGGCTGCGCCCGCACAGGCTCCGACGCTCCCCGACGGGGCGCAGCCGGCGAGCGCTGCCGCCGGGCAGGGCACGAACGCCATCGGCGCGCCCGCGCCCACGCCCGCCGCTGGAGCAGCTACCGCCGCCGCGGCGACGCAGGCGACGAGCAGCGCCGCTGTCGGCACGGCGGGCGCGAGCGGCTCCTCACCCGCGCAGGCAGGCGAAGCGAGCACGGCCTCCGCGCCGCCGACGACGGGCACGAGTCCCACTCAGGCGGCGCCTGCGACGGCCGTCGCGCCCGTGCCGGCCCAGGCGCCGACGGCGCCGACGAGCGCCGCCGTCGCCGCAACCGCAGCGGCCGCCGGCGCGAGCTCGGCGGGCGGATCACAGGCCGGCGGCGCGGAACACGGCGGGACAGGACGCGAGGGTGCTCAGACGGCGCAGCAGGGCGCGAGCGCGGCCGTCCCCGCGCACGCCGCGACGGTGGCCGCGGCGGCAGTCGCCGCGTCGGCTGCGAGCGTGGCAACGTCCGCCGCCGCGCCGGAAGCGAACCCGCTCGACGGGTCACTGCTCGCCACGCAGGCATCGGCGGATGGCGGCGCGCCCGCCGCGGGCACCGGCCCGGCGCCGGCCGAGGGCGTGCCGATGCAGGACATGATCGACGCGATCCGCGCGACGATCGCGATCGCCGCGCGCGAAGGGAGCACGCAGGCGCGGATCGCCCTGAAGCCCGACTACCTCGGCCAGATCAGCGTGCATCTGAGCCAGAGCAGCGACGGCCTGATAGCGCGCGTGACCGCGGACACGGCCGCCGCCGCGCAGACGCTCGCGGACGGGCGCGCAGAGCTGCACCAGTCGTTGAGCTCGCTTGGCGTGTCGCTGCTGCGGCTCGACATCGGCTCCTCCGGGCAGTCCCATACGGGTGATCGTGAAGAGGGCTTCGAGGGCGGCGGCGGGTCCGCCGCCGCCGATTCCGAGGAGGCTGAGGGCGTCGAGACGATCGCTGCGCCCGACGGCTCAACCGCGACCGCGGGCGCTGCGAGCGGCGGGCTCGTAGACCTGCTCGCCTGACCGAACGAGGAAAGGACGACGACGATGAGCGCAAACCCACTAGCAGCCGCGGCGGTGACGCCGCCGGCGAGCTCGCAGGCAGCCGGCGCGACCGGTGAAAACCCGAACGGGATTCTCGGCCAGAACGACTTCCTGAAACTGATGATCGCGCAACTGCAGGCCCAGAACCCGCTGGAACCGGGCAACAGCAACGAATTCATCAACGAGCTCGCGCAGTTCACGCAGGTCGAGCAGACGACCAACCTCGCGGCATCGAGCGAGCTCTCGAGCGCTGTCAACCTGATCGGCCACAAGGTCGCCTACACGACCGCGAGCGGTGAAACCGCCAGCGGCAAGGTGCAGAGCGTGCAGTCGACGGCGACCGGCACGACGGTGACGATCGAAGGCACAGCCGACGTCAAGCTCACGGCGATCACGGAAGTCGAATGAGCTCGATCTCGAACCCCGCGCTGATCCCCCCCGGCGGACTCGACCCCACGGTCGCGCCCGCCGCCAAGAGCGCACGCGCGAACGGGGCCGGCAGCGCGGCCCAGCAGGCGCCCGGCGGGACCGGGGCGTCGTTCGCGGACGCGCTCTCGCAGGCCGGCAGCGCACAGCAGCTGCAGTTCTCGCGCCACGCGCTCGCGCGCGTGCAGCGACGCGGGATCGAGCTCGACCAGGCCACGCTGGGAAGGCTTTCAGATGGAGTCGGACGCGCTGCGAGCAAGGGCTCGCGCGACTCCCTCGTACTTGTCGACGGCACCGCGTTCGTGGTGTCCGTCAGCAATCGCACGGTCATAACGGCCGTCGGATCGGAACACATGAAGGACAACGTGTTCACCAACATCGACAGTGCCGTGATCGCATGAGCAGAACGGCAATCGACAACCACGGCCGGACCTCATCGAGGAGGCCGCGAAAGGAAGGGCAGTCACGATGATGGCTGGAATGTATGCCGCGATCAGCGGACTCGATGCGAACCAGGCGATGCTCAATGACACCGCCAACGACCTCGCCAACGTCAACACGGTGGGCTACAAGGCCTCGAGTGTGACGTTCGCGAACTCACTCACGCAGGTGATGAACGGGGCCTCCGGCCCGACCAGCAGCAACGGTGGCACGAACCCGATCCAGATCGGGCTCGGCGTGCAGGTCCAGGCGACCCGCAACGAAATGACCGAGGGCGCCTTCCAGTCAACCAACAACCCCCTCGACATCGCGATCGAGGGCCCGGGCTTCCTGCGCGTCGGCACCGGCGCGCCACCGGCGAAAGAACCGTACACGACCGGTGTTCCGACGAATTTCCAGTACACCCGCGGCGGCGATCTGACGACCAACGAGAACGGCTTCCTGACGACCGCGGCGGGCGAGTATGTCGTCGGCCGCAACGCGACGGTCGTCACCGAAACCGAAACCGGGGACACCTACGAACCGGGCAAAGAAGACACCTACCTGAGGATCCCGCCGGGCTCGACGAACGTCACGATCGGCCAGGACGGATCGGTCAGCTACACCGACGAGAACCCCGAATCGAAAACGTTCCAGGACCGCGTGACCGCAGGCTATATCTCGCTTGCGACGTTCGCCAACGAAGCCGGGCTCGAACGTCTCGGCGGCTCCCTGTGGGCACAGACGCCGAACTCCGGCGCCCCGATCGTCGGGACGCCGGACACGACCGGCTTCGGCGCGACGATCGGCGGCGAGCTCGAGCAGTCGAACGTCGATCTGGCGACCGAGATGACGAACATGATCACCGCCGAGCGCGGCTACCAGGCCAACTCGCGGGTGATCTCGACCGCGGACGAAATGCTCGGCACGCTGGTGACGATGCAGTAGCCGGCGCGCGCGATCCGCGCCCGCCGCCGGGCGCTGAGACTTCGCCGTCAAGCTGCGAAAGGAGGTGAACACAGAGAGGACAACTCCGAGGAGCCCGGGCGGGACGGTCAAGGATGCCGTCCCGCCTCGCGGCTAACGTCCCAAGCTTCAAGGAAAAGGAACGTGTGCCGATGATCACGCTGAACCGGCTCGGCCACAGTGACGAGCCATTCCAATTGAATCCGGACATGATCGTGACCGTCGAGTCGACGCCGGACACGGTGATCACGCTCGCGACGGGCATCAAGGTCGTCGTGGCCGAGACGCCGGCCGAGGTCGCCGCCGAGGTCCACGCCTACCGCGCCGACGTGCTCAGCGACGCATTCCGCCGCCGTCGCATCCAGCCGGTCGCCTCGCCCACGCCGATCCACGGCGATTCGCCGCACCTCTCGGCTGTCGAGGACAAGCCGACCTAGGGTCTCTCGCCGCGCGCCGGCCGGGATTGGCCGTTCGTGCACAACAGGTTGGCAAAACTGAAGGATTCCGTGCGCGCGCCGATGTAACGCCCAATGAAGGCTGCAACGGCGATCGGAATCGGGGCTGCGTTCGGCTCCCTGCTGCTGAGTTCGATGATGGACGGGACGAGTCCTGCCTCGTTCATAAACATCCCTGCGCTGATGATCATCATCGGCGGCACGTTCGGGGTGACGCTCGCGAGCGTCGGCATGCCGGCGATGAAGCGCATCCCCAGCCTCTACAAGCTCGTGTTCTCCTCCGAACCGCCGGACATGCGCGGTCAGCTCGATCAGCTCGTCGGCCTCGCCGACAAGGCCCGCCGCGAAGGCCTGCTGGCCCTCGACGCGCAGCTCGGCGAGATCGAGGACGACTTCACGCGCAACGCGCTGCAGCTGGTCGTCGACGGCACCGACCCGGAGATGGTCAACACGATCATCGAGGCCGAGGTCGACGGCATGACCGCACGCCACGAGGCCTCGGCCGCGCCGTTCGAGAAGGCAGGCGGCTTCGCACCGACGATGGGGATCATCGGCACGGTTCTCGGGCTCGTGCACGTGCTCCAGAACCTCGCCGCGCCGTCAACGCTCGGGCCCTCGATCTCGGCGGCGTTCATCGCGACGCTGATGGGCGTCGGCTCGGCGAACGTGATCTTCCTGCCGATCGCCAACCGCCTCAAGGCGATCTCCGCGGAAGAGGTCGAGCTGCGGATGATGACGCTCGAGGGCATCCTCTCGATCCAGGCGGGCGACAACCCGCGGCTCGTCTCCGACAAGCTGATGTCCTACCTTCCACCGGCCGAGCGGACCTCGGGCGACGAAGCTTCGGTATCGCGAATCGACGAGGCCAGGGCGGCCTGAGATGGCGCGTGGTGCGGGACGTGGCCGTCGCCGCGGCGGCGCCCAACACGAGGAGGGCGGCGAGCGCTGGCTGCTGACCTACGCGGACATGATCACGCTGCTGATGGCGCTGTTCATGGTTCTGTTCTCGATCTCCTCGGTCAACATCTCCAAGGTCCAGACGCTGCAGAAGTCGCTGCGCGCAGCGTTCTCCGGGAGCATTCTCCCCGGCGGCAAGTCGATCGCCGAGCAGGGCGCGACGGCGAGCCCGCGCAAGGCCCCGGCAACCGAGGAAGCGGTCGCGCTCGTCCCGCTGGCGGCAACGGGGACCGGACAGGAAGCAACGACACGCGCGACGACCCAGAGCAGCAGCAGCTCGAGCAGCCAGAGCGCGAGCAGCGCGAGCAGCACGAGCATCTCGAGCGTCTCGATCCAGCACGAAGCGGCCGCGCAGAACGAGGCGAACGTGTTCGCGCACATCAAGCAGGAGCTCGACAGCTACGCCGCCGCGCACGGCTTCAAGAAGAGCGTGCAGACGACGATCGAACCGCGCGGCCTCGTCATCAGGGTGCTCACCGACGATCTTCTGTTCCCTTCCGGCAAGGCCGACCTCGACACCGGCGCGCATGCGCTGCTCAACGAGATCGCGCAGCTGCTGAACGTCGATCAGACGCACCCGATCGAAGTCGACGGCAACACCGACAACGTGCCGATCCACAGCGCCGAGTTCCCGAGCAACTGGGAGCTCTCGACGGCGCGCGCGAGCACCGTCGTGCAGTACCTCCTCGGCCGTGACGTCGCCGCGCACCGCCTGAGCGCTACCGGCTACGCCGAACAGCGGCCGATCGCGACCGAGGCCACCGCCGCCGGACGCGCGCGCAACAGGCGCGTGGAGATCGTCATGAAGCGGATCTACGGCGCCGAAGGCGAACCTTAAGCACACCGGACCCACAACCATGCTCAAGAACAAGAAGATAATGGTCGCGCTCGCCCTCCCCTTGCTGCTGCTCGTCGGCTACACGATGACCAAGCCCAAGCCGGTCGACAAGATGAAGGTCAAGGGCACGATCTACGTGATGCCGCAGACGTTCCTGCTGAACCTCAGCGACGGGCGCTACGCGAAGGTGTCGGTCGCGCTGCAGCTCGCGCCGGGGCAGAGCGACGGCGCCTCGGCCACGCCGCCGGCCGAAAACGGCCCCGGCACGCTGCCCGAGGAACCGCTCGTGCGCGAAATCGTCACGAACACGATCACCAATCAGAGCGGCGAAGCGCTGACCGACTCCGCCTCGCGGCTGCACATCAAGCACGAGATCCTCGCCGCGATCAAGCAGCAGACAGACGACAAGGTCGAAGCCGTGCTGTTCCCCGAACTAACCGTCCAATAGGAGCGATCGTGACCGAGACAGTCGAGTACGAGCAGTTTGGCCAGGACGCACAGCCTGGCGCCAGCGGCGCGTCGGAGGCCGATCTCGGCCGCGTCGCCGAGATCCCGATGGAGCTCAGCGTCGAGATCGGACGCACGCACATGACCGTCGGCGAGGCGCTCGATCTGCGCGTCGGCTCGGTCGTGACGCTCGAGCACCTCGCCGGCGACCCGGTTGACCTGCTTGTCAACGGCAGCGCTGTCGCGCGCGGCGAGGTGGTCGTGATCGACGAGCAGTACGGCCTGCGGATCACCGAGATCCTCGAGGAGCCGCAGGATGTGATCGCGCCCGCGCCGTCGCAGGCAGCGGCGCCCGAGCCGCCGGGCGCAGCCGACGACGCATCGGCCGCCGACGGCGCCGACAGCTCCGCCGCGGACGGCTGAGGCAAACGGTCGCCGACCGTTGATTCAAGATATGGGCGTGAGCCAAAGCAGCGAGCAGGGCGAGGCAGTGGCGGGCGAGGTCGACGCCGACGCCGCGGGCGCCGCGGAGTCTCCGGGATCGCGAGTCCGCACACTCGACTTCTCCGAGCCCACGAAGTTCACGGCGGAGCTGACGCGCCGCGTCGTGCGCGTGCTCGATCCGTTCTGCGAGGCGCTCGCGGGCGTGCTCTCGAGCGAGCTGAAAGCGAACGTCGAGGTCAAGCTCGCCGACTCGTTGCAGGTGACCTGGGCCGCGGGCAAGGCCAAGCTTCCGGCCGACTCGATCGCGGTCGCGGTCGTGCCCGAGTCGATCGAGCGCCACATGCTGCTCAGCGTCGAGCTGCCGTTCGTGCTGCAGGCGCTCGAATGCATGCTCGGCGGCGATGCCTCGCAGGCGCCGAGCGAGCGACATCTGAGCGAGATCGACTGGGTGCTCGCGCGCGGGCTGCTCGACTCGGTCGTGCGCCAGCTCGCTGTCGCCTGGGAGGAGCTCGGCGGCCCGGATCTGCGCCGCGGCGAGGTCGACACCGAGGGCGACGCCGGCGTGCTCGCGCCGATCGGCGAACCGACGTTCGCGGTCACCATCGATGCCAGCATCGACGGGCTCGCGTCGGTGATCTCGCTGCTGATTCCCTGGGGCGCGTTCGAGCCCGTCGCCGAGCGGATTCGCGGCGCCGGCAGCCTGCAGCATGACGCCGACCCGCTGCAGTCCGAGGCGCTGCGGCGCGGCCTCGCGGGCGCGCATGTGCTGTTGCGCGCCGAGATCGGATCGGTGCAGATGCCGCTCGAGCGGATGCTCGAACTCGTGCCGGGCGCGCTCGTACCGCTCGGCGAAAGGGCCGAGGACGGCGTGCGGCTGTTCGCCGAGGACGCTTCGCTCGGCCGCGGCCGCCCCGGGCGCAGCGGCACGCGGCGGGCGATCAAGCTGGAGTCGACGAGCGAACTGCCGAGTCGCGCGGAAACATATGCGACGCTCGGCCGCAGCGAGCTCGAACGCGCCCGTGCTCACGCCGACGGCACCCTCGAGAGCGCCGAGGACAAGGTCATGCTGCGCAGCATCTTCGTGCGCATCTGGGCCGAGCTCGGCAGGACGCACCTGCCGCTCGGCCGAGCGCTCGCGCTCGCGCAGGGCGCGGTCGTCGACCTCGACCAGGGCGCGGAGGCGCCGGTCGAGCTGTTCGCGAACGGGCTGTGCTTTGCCAACGGCAAGCTGCTCGTCACCGGCGACGGCGAGTGGGCCGTGGAGGTCGAGGCGCTCGTCTAGGGCCCGCGCCCCGGCGCAACCCGCCTCAAGACCTTCGCACGAGGGCCGATAACCGGGACGACTCTTCCTCGGAGTCGTCCCTCGATGACTAAGCTGACCCCGCTCTCCCGTGCGGCCGCGACGGTGGTCGCTGTGCTTGGCTCATGCCTGCTCGTGTTCGCCTGCCCGGCCGCGGCGTTCACCGAGTCGAAGCTCGCGCCCGGGAGCGAAGGCAAGGCGCTCGACCTCAACGCGCCCACGCCCGGGACCTCACACACGGCGACGGGCGGGCCGAGCATCGTGCGCACGATCGTCGGCCTGGCGATCGTGATCGCCGTGATCTGGGGGCTGTCGTGGATCCTCCGCCAGGTCAAGGCCGGGCGCGACCCATCGGTCTCCTCCAGCGGCCTCGCGAGCGTCTCGGCGCTCACGCTGGGCTCCGGACGCTCGGTGCATCTGGTGCGCGCGGGCAACGAATACGTGCTGCTCGGGAGCGCCGAGCACGGCGTCGTGCCGATCCATCGCTACACCGAGGAGCAGGCGCGGGCGGCGGGACTGCTCCCCGAGGAGCCCGCGCCGCGCGCGCGGCGGCTGCGCGTCGAACGACGCTCACCGGCGGGGCCGGCCCAATCGCGGCCGGTCGCCTCAGGGCAGGGCTACTCCGATCCGATGCGCATGCCCTCGCCGTCCTCGGGGCTGGTCGAGCGGATGCGCGAATGGACGGTCCGGCGGTGAACCTCAACTCGAGCAACGCCGTCCAGATCCTGCTGCTGATCGGCGCGCTGACGCTCGTGCCGGCGGTGCTCTTCACGGTCACCGGCTTCAGCCGCATCCTGATCGTCCTCGGCTTCATCCGCACGGCCGTCGGCACGACCAACGCGCCGCCCAACCAGGTGATGGTCGGGATCGCGCTGTTCCTGACGATCTTCGTGATGGCGCCGGTCATCGGCGAGATCAAGAAGGAGGCGATCGTGCCGCTGGAGCATCACACGATCAGCACCACCGAAGCGATCAAGCGCGCCGAGCAGCCGCTGCGGGAATTCATGTTCCGCCAGACCAGCACGAAGGACATCGCGCTGTTCGTCAACCTCGCGCACGAGAAGCCGGTGCCGAAGACGCGCGCGGAAGTGCCGACCGAGGTGCTCATCCCGGCGTTCATCGTCGGCGAGCTCGAAACGGCGTTCCAGATCGGCTTTCTGATCTTCCTGCCGTTCCTGATCATCGACCTGATCGTCTCCGCGACGCTGATGAGCATGGGCATGATCATGCTGCCGCCGACGTTCATCTCGCTGCCCTTCAAGATCCTGCTGTTCGTCCTCGTCGACGGCTGGGACCTCGTCATCAAGTCGCTCGTCCAGAGCTTCCACTAGGAGACCGGCCGGTGAACCAGGACACAGTCGTCAACCTCGCAGCGCAGGCGATGGCCCTCGGCCTCAAGGTCGGCGGTCCGCTGCTCGCGGTCGGCCTCGTGATCGGGCTGCTCGTGAGCATCTTCCAGGCGGTCACGCAGATCCAGGAGCAGAGCCTCTCGCTGATCCCCAAGATCGTCGGCATCGCGGTCGTCGTGATGGTGCTCGGACCGTGGATGCTCGGCCAGCTCGTCGCGTACACGACGGCCCTCTTCACGTCGATCCCGACGCTGGTCGGCACGTGAACGGGATCCTTCGCGACCTCGCGGGCAACGACCTCGCGGGCTTCATCCTCGTGCTCGCGCGCGTCACGCCGCTGTTCGTGATCGCGCCGCTGTTCTCATCGGCGCTGGTCCCGCCGCGCGTGCGCGGCATCATCGCGGTCGGCATCTCGATCGGGTTGACGCCCGTCGCGCTGCACGGCCAGAACGTCCCGAGCGATGCGCTCGCGCTCGCCGGGCTCGTGATCGAGGGGATGCTCGTGGGCCTCGCGTTCTCGTTCACGCTCGCGATCCTGCTGGCGGCGGTCGAATCGGCGGGCGCGATGATCGACGTGACGTCGGGGTTCTCCTACGGCGCCCTGATCAACCCGGTCAACGACGAAAACGCGGCGGTGATCGCGCGCTTCTACTCGCTGTTCGGGACGATGATCTTCCTCGTCATCGGCGGCGTCGCCTGGACGCTGCGCGGCATCGGGCGGACCTTCGAACTGGTTCCGCTGACCGAGACCCCGCAGCTGACCTCGCTGATCGGCGGCGCCGTGCACGCCTTCAGCACGGTCTTCGCGGCGGCGCTCGAGGTCGCCGCGCCGGTGCTGATCGCGCTGTTGATCACCGACGTCGCCTTCGGCGTCGTCTCACGCGTCGTGCCGCAGCTGAACGTGTTCGCCGTCGGCTTTCCCGCGAAGGTCGTGGTGACGCTGCTCGTCGTCGGCGCGTCGCTGCCGTTCGTCGCCAACTGGATCTCCAATCAGATGACCGTGAGCGTCGGCGCCGCCCTCGGCGCGCTGCACGTCGCGTGAGACATGGCTGACAGCGACCGCACCGAGAAACCGACAGCGAAGCACCGCAAACGCGCCCGCGAGAAGGGCCAGGTGGCGCGCAGCCCCGACCTCGGCGGGTCGCTCGTGCTCGTCGCCGGGCTGCTCGCGATCAGCATCACCGCGCCGCGCACCGCGCAGGCCACCGCGGCGAGCTTCCGCGAGGTCTTCGCCCAGATCGCCCAGCCGCAACGGGCGCTGAGCGCGTCGGGGCTGAGCGAACTTGCGCACGGGGCGCTCGCGACACTCGCGACCGGGTTCCTGCCGGTCGCGGGGACATGCCTGATCGTCGGCGTGCTCGCCGGCGTCGGCCAGGTCGGCTTCGCGCCGACCACGCATTCGCTGAAACCGGACTTCCGCCGCATCAACCCGATCTCCGGGGCCAAGAACCTGCTCGGCCCGAACCTGATCTTCGAAACGCTCAAGGCGGTCGTGAAGATCGCCGCGGTCGGCCTCGTCGCCGGTCTCGCGCTGATCCCGGGGCTGACCGCGCTGTCCTCGCAGGTCGGCATCACGCCCGGCGAGCTCGGCGTGATCTTCGGGCAGCGCGCGATGTCCGTCGCCCAGCACGCGGCCTTCGCGTACGTCCTGATCGGGCTGCTCGACTACGGCTGGAAGCGCCACCAGCACGAGCAGAAGCTGAAGATGACCAAGCAGGAAGTCAAGGACGAGAACCGCCAGTACGGGGTCTCGGCCGAGGTCAGGGCAGCGCAGCGGCGCCTGCGGATGCAGACCGCGCGGATGCGCATGATGGCCGCGATCCCGACCGCCGACGTGGTCGTCGCCAACCCGACCCACTACGCCGTCGCGCTGACATATGACGGCTCGCGCACCGCGCCGGAAGTGGTCGCCAAGGGGAAGGACCTGATCGCCGCGCAGATCCGGCGCATAGCCGAAGAGAACGACGTGCCGGTGATCACCGACCCGCCGCTCGCGCGCGCGCTCCACTCCTCGACGGAGATCGGCCAGGTCGTTCCCGAAGAACTGTACGCGGCGGTCGCGCGCGTGCTCGCGTTCGTCTATCGCATGGCCGGGCGCTCGTCGATCGGTCCTAGGCGGCTCGCCTCGTGAACACGCTCGCTCCCCGCCGCTACCTGCCTCGCGCGGACATGCTCGCCGCCGTCGGCGTCGTGCTCGTCGTGACGATGCTCGTCGTCCCGCTGCCGCCGGTGCTGCTGAACCTGCTGATCACGCTCGACATCGCGGCGGCGCTGACGATCATCGCGACGACCATGTACCTCGGCAAGGCGCTCGACTTCGCATCGTTCCCCGCGCTGCTGCTGCTGACGACGATGTTCCGCCTGGCGATCAACGTGTCGGTCACGCGCCTGATCCTCACGACCGGCGAACCCGGCAGCGTCGTCAAGGCATTCGGCGAATTCGTCGTCGGCGGCAACGTCGTCGTCGGTCTCGTCATCTTCCTGATCCTGGTCGTGATCCAGTTCGTCGTCGTCACCAACGGCGCCGGGCGCGTCGCCGAGGTCGGTGCGCGCTTCACGCTCGACGCGATGCCGGGCAAGCAGATGGCGATCGACGCCGACCTCAACGCGGGCTTGATCACCGACGACCAGGCGCGCGCGAGGCGCATGGAGATCGCCAGCGAAGCCGACTTCTACGGGTCGATGGACGGCGCCTCGAAGTTCGTCAAAGGCGACGCGATGGCGGCCGTCATCATCACCGGGATCAACCTCGTCGGCGGGATCATCGTCGGCATGCTGCAGCGCCATCTGAGCTTCGCGGAAGCGACTCACGAGTACTCGCTGATGACCGTCGGCGATGGCCTCTCGGCGCAGATCCCGGCGCTGCTGATCTCGGTCGCGACCGGCATCATCGTGACGCGCGCGGCCTCCGAGCGCGACCTCGGCAGCGACATCGTCAACCAGATCCTCTCCCAGCGCAAGGCGCCGCTCGTCGCGGCCGGCGCGATCGGCCTGTTCGCGCTGATTCCCGGCCTGCCGAAGCTGCCGTTCCTGCTGATCGCGGGGGCGTTCGCGGCGGTTGGCTACGCGGTGCGCGACGGCGTGCCGGGCGTCAAGGCGGAGGCGGCGGCAAAGGCGGCCGCGGCGAAGGCGGCGCTGCCGAAGGCGGGCGACGAGCCGATCGCCGAGGTCGGGGTCGACGCGCTCGAGCTCGCGATCGGCTTCGGGCTCGTGCCGCTCGTCGACGGCGGCTCGGGCGGCTCGCTGCCGCGCCGCGTGGGCATGATCCGCCGCCAGCTCGCGGGCGACCTCGGGCTCGTGATCCCGCCGGTGCGGATCCACGACGAGCTCGGCATGGAATCGCACGAGTACGTCCTCAAGGTGCGTGGCGCCGAGGTCACGCGCGGGCGGATCATGCCCGGGCATCTGCTCGCGATGGATCCCGGCGACGCGAGCGGAACGCTCAACGGGATCCCGACGCGCGAGCCGGCGTTCGGCCTCGATGCGGTCTGGATCCACGAGTCCGCGCGCGCGGAGGCGGAGTCGCTCGGCTACACGGTCGTCGATGCCGAGTCGGTGATCGTCACGCACCTCACCGAGACGATTCGCGCTCACGCCGCGGAGGTGCTGACGCGCCAGGACGTCCGTGCGCTGCTCGACAAGCTCAAGGAAAGCAACGCGGCGGTAGTCGAAGAGGTGGTGCCCGAGGCACTGTCCGTGGGCGAGATCCAGCGCGTCCTGCAATCTCTGCTGTCGGAGGGCGTGCCGATCCGCGATCTCGGCACGATCGTGGAGGCAATCGGCGACAAGGCGCGAACAACACGTGACACAAGCCTCCTATCGGAGTACGCTCGCCAGGCGTTGGGCCGGGCGATCACGGCTCCCCACCTGGATGAGCAGTTGCGCCTGCAAGCAATCACCCTAGACCCGGCAATCGAGCAGGAGGTCGCGACCTCGATCACGCAGACCACCGACGGGGAGTACCTGGCGATGGATCCGCCGCGAGCCCAGGCGATCGTGGCCGCATTGCGCGCCCAGGTCGAGCATGCGACGGCCGTCGGCTCGCGCGGCGGGCGCACCCCGATCCTGCTCTGCTCGGCGCGCATCCGCCGCCACCTGCGCCGGCTGATCGCACAGGCCCAGCCACACCTCGCGGTCTGCTCCTACAACGAGATCTCGCCGGGCATCAACGTCGAAACGATTGGTGTGATTCACGCGTGAGCAGCCCCAACCGGACATATCGAGGCCGCGCGATCGACGAGCTGATCCCGCAGATTCAGCGCGAGCTCGGCGCCGAAGCGATCATCGTGCGCAGGCGCGAGGGCCTGACCGGCGGGTTTCTCGGTTTCTTCCAGCGGCCGTTCGTCGAGATCGAGGCGACCGCCGGCACCCCGCGCATAGACCTCTACGACGAAGAAGAGGGGACCTTCGAGCCGGAGCCGGAGCCGGAGCCGGAGCCCGCCGCAGCCGAAGCCGCGCCGGCGCAACCGGTGGCGCCGCCCGGCGCACCGCCGCCTCCGGCGCCCCCGCCGCAGGCTCCGCCGCGCGCGGCGCTCGAGGCGCTCGAGGCGCGGCTCGCGCAACGGGCGCGGGAGCGCCCGAGCCCCGGCCCCGCGCCGCCGCCGCAGCGCGCGGCCGCGCCACCGCCGCTGCCGTTTGCGCCGCGCGAGCAGCCTCGGCCGGCGGCTGCGGGCAGCGCGTATGTGACCGCGCACCTCGCGGCGCTGGCACGCGCCGATCGCTCCGAGCTGCTCGAGCCGCTGCCGCGCCCCGAGCGTCACCGCGAGCCGCCGCCGGCGACGATCGACTTCCAGGAGCTGATCCCGCGCGAGTCGCCGCGGACGTTCGCGCGCGCTGCGCCCGCCGATGAGCCCGCGCCGCCGCGACGGCCCACGCTCGAGCGCCGCGCCGTCGCGCCGGGCTCGCATACGCGCGCCCGCGCGGGCGTCGAGAAGAGCCTTCGCCGTCTCGGCATCAGCGAGCAGCTGGCGTGCGAGCTGATCGACGGCGCGACCGCGCACACGCTGCCGCTGGCGCCGCACTCGGGGCTCGCGCAGGCCGTGCGCACGACCCTCGCCCAGCGGATTCCGGTCGCGCTGCCGCTGCCGACACAGGGCGCCGCGATCGTGCTCGTCGGCGCCGGCGGATCGGGCAAGACGACCTGCTGCGCGACGCTGCTCGGCGCCTACCGGCGCAGCAGCACGCTGCCTGCGAACTGCGCGACGCTCACGCACGGCGCCGAGGGCGAGCTGCAGATCGTGATCAGCCCGCAGATCATGAAGCCGACCGCGGTCAACACCACGCGTGCGCAGCGGGCGCTGCGCAAGGCGCGGCGCGACGGCCTGTCGGTGCTCGACACGCCCGCGGTCTCGCCGGCCGACCGCGCGGCCATTCGCGACCTCGGCGCGCTGCTCGGCGAGCTCCAGCCCGAGCGCGTGGTCGTCGCGCTGCCGGCGACGCTCAGCGCGGCCGCCGCGACGCAGCTGCTGCTCGCGCTGCGCCCGCTCGGCGCGAACGCGCTCGCGGTCACGCATGCCGATGAGACCGACCAGATCGGCGTCGCGATCGAGGCTGCATGCGTTTTCGGGCTCGCGCCCGAGTACATGCTCGACCGCGCCCGCGCCGGCGGCTGGCGTCTGTCGCGGATCGATCCGACCGGTCTGGCGGCCAAGCTCTTGCCATGAAGTTCGGGCGCGGAAAGAGCGAGGACGCGCCGCCGCCGGGCGAGCACATCGACCTGCCTGATCGGACCGACGCGCTGATCCTCAGCGTGCAATACGGCGACAAGCTGCCCGCACGCGTGCTCGAGCGCGGCGCGAACACGCTGCTGGTGGCGATCACGGTGCCGACGAAACGCCTGAGCGGCCGCGATCTCGAGGGGCTGGTGCTCGAATATGCCGGAGCGAATGGCCGCGTGCGCCTGACGGGCACGGCGACGATCGAGGACGCGAAGGAGCCCGACGTGCTGCGCCTCGACAGGCTGCGAGCGGTCGAGGTGCTCCAGGAACGGGAGTTCGTGCGCATCCGCGCAGCCCGCCCGGTGCGCCTGTTCGTCGGCAAGGAGCTGCAGCCGATCGAGACGTTCACGATCGATGTCAGCGGCGGCGGCCTCCTGCTCGCGGGGCCGGAGACGCTGAGGATCGGCGAGCAGCTGCGCTTTCAGCTGACGGTCGCACAGGGCGATGAGCCGATCACGGGCGCCGCGAAGGTGGTGCGCAGCGACGCCAGCGGTCACCGCGGGGTGTGCTTCGAGGAGATCAGCGACGCGGATCGCACGCGGCTCGTGCGCTTCATCTTCGAGTGCCAGCGCACCGAACTGCGCCTCGGCCTGAAGCAGGGAGGCGGAAATGGCGGCTGAGGCGGCGGTGATCGCCGAGGAGCCGGCCGCGGCTGCGCCCGCGCCGGCGGCCGCGGAGCCGGCGAAGGGCAAGGCCGAGAAGGGCAAGGCGGACAAGGGCAAGGCCGAGAAGGGCAAGGCGAACAAGGCCACGGGCAAGAAGGGCAAGAAGGACGACAACGACGAGCAGGCCGAGGGAGACGGGCCGAGCGTCGCCGGACACCCGCGCGCGGTGCGTGGCGTCGCGCACGCGAAGTCGTGGGGCGCGCTGATCGGGTTCGTCCTCGGCGGCTACCTCGCGCTGCCGACGATGACACTCGCCGAAGCCGGCGCGCGCGCGCTGATGGCCGGTATCGTCTGCTACCTCGCCGCATGGGCGGGCGCGGTGTTCGTGTGGCGCCGCCTCGTCGTGATCGAGCTGAAGGGCAAGGAGCAGGAGCTTGCGGCGGCACACGCGGCCGCGCTGGCGCGAGCACAGCTGCCAAGCGGTCCCCCATCCCCGAGCGGTCCGGCGCGGTCCGGTTGAGCGGGGGCGGCGGCTGAGCCATGGATCCGATCCACCCGATCGCACCAGGACCACCGGTGTTCCCGCAGGC
The DNA here is from genome assembly GCA_963822245.1 of uncultured Solirubrobacteraceae bacterium. Classification (GTDB taxonomy): domain Bacteria; phylum Actinomycetota; class Thermoleophilia; order Solirubrobacterales; family Solirubrobacteraceae; genus Palsa-744. The sequence continues at coordinate 533,986 of CAWGGR010000001.1, read as the reverse complement.
CGGGCCCGAGCCGGTGCGGCGCCTCGACCCGATCGCGCACGAGCGCCGACGCCAGGAGCAGCAGCGCAGGCGCCGCGCGCAGGAGCCAGAGCAGCAGCGGGAGCCCGGCGAGGACGGGGAGCCCCCGCACATCGACGTCCGCGCCTGAGCGGCGGCGGGCGCGATGCGCTCGCAGGAGTTTCCGGTGCGACGCCGAATCTCGCCGAACACGGATCTTCCCCTCTCAAGTATCCGGCGATATTGACGATATACGGCGTGGGTCGACACGGAGTCGGCTCGGGACCATCTACCACACCGTCATCAAGGAGATGAACGAATGGGACTCACGATCAACAACAACCTAGAGGCGCTGAACGCCTCCAGGAACCTCAACGGCACCGAGAACATGCTCTCGCAGGCGATGCAGCGCCTGTCCTCGGGTCTGAAGATCAACTCCGCCGCTGACGACGTCGCCGGCTACGCGATCAGCCAGAGCCTCCAGAGCCAGGTCAACGGGCTCAACCAGGCAGGGGAAAACATCCAGGACGCGGTCGCCATGGCCCAGACGGCCCAGGGCGCGCTGAACGATGTCAACCAGATGCTGCAGCGCGTGCGCGAGCTCGGCGTCCAGTACTCCAACGGCACGACTTCCGAAGAAGATCAGAAAGCGATCATCTCCGAGGTCTCGCAGCTGACCGACGAGATCAAGCGCGTCGGTGAAACGACGAGCTTCAACGGCAAGAACCTGCTGAACGCCGATGAAGAAATCAAGTTCCAGGTCGGCGCCAACGACGGCGAATCGATCGGCGTCACGACCGTCAAGGTCTACTCGGCGATCGAAGAAGAGCTCGACCCGACGACGCTCGGCGAACGGCTTCTCAACGGCCTCGGTGAAGCCGAAAAGGAAGAAGTCGAAGAATTCAAGGAAGAAATCAAAACCGAAGAAGAAGCGATCACCACGATCCAGGAAGAAATCAAAGCAGGCGGCCTCACCGAAGCGGAAGTGAAGGAAAAGAAAGAAGAAATCGCCGAACTGAAGGAAAAAGTCACCGAAATCGCCGGCGAAATCACGAAACTCAACACCGAACACCCGCCCACAGGACTCAAGGAACTGGACGAAGCTATCGCAACGGTCTCCGGCCTCGCCGGCGAATTCGGTGCGGTGCAGGACCGTATCCAGTTCACCCAGTCCAACCTGGAAGTTTACAGCCAGAACCTGACGTCGGCTGTGAGCGCCCTTGTTGATGTGAACATGGCCACCGAAATGACCAACTTCACAAAGGACCAGGTGCTTCAGCAGGCTGGCGTTGCGATTCTCTCGCAGGCCAACGCGCTGCCCGACGCGGCGCTGCACCTGATCGAACAGGGCTAGTCCAAGCAGTCCTAAAGACCTTCCTCAGCGGTGGCGCCTAGAGGACGCCACCGCTGCAGCGAAGCCCCTCTGAGTGCGCGGCGGTCTTCGGCCGTCGCGTGCGCAAGATGGGTCATAACGCTTCAGGCTGTCCGGAAACGGCAGGCGGAAGCCATATACCGCCGCTTCATCGAGGGAACGGTGGTTTGAGACGGGCGGCGACGGCCGCCCGTCTCGCTTTAATGCCCGTCCTCGCCGCTGAGCCGAAGCGGCCCGCCGCCGTCGTCGGCGCTCAACAATCGCCTCGCGCTGCCGATTACCCGGCTGATGTCGATCGAAGCCACGCTCGAGCGCGTTTCTGCGATCAGGCAGGCGGTCGCCGACCCGGCGATGTTGATCGGCTCGAACGGCGCGCTGACGGGTGGCACGGAAGCCCCCGCGGCGAGCGGCGGGACGTCGTTTGCCGACGCGCTCAAGTCGGCCGGAGAGGAAGGCACGCCGCAGTCCTCGGCCGCTGCGATGCTCGCCGACCCGAGTTCCGGCTCGAGCGGCGTCGCGGGCAGCGCCGACGCCGCCTATCCGTACTCGCTCGAGTCGCTCGACGGCGTCGCCGGCGCCTCGCTGCCGGCGAGCTCGGGCGGCTCCTCCAATCCGCTCGTCGCGATCGCCGAAAGCCAGCTCGGGCAGACCGAGCAGCCGCCGGGCTCCAACGAATCGCCGGCGATCGCGCAGTACCGCACGGCGACGGCCGGCGCGATGCCCGGTGAGCCGTGGTGTGCGTACTTCGCCTCCTGGGTCGCCCGGCAGGCGGGCGAGCCGCTGGGCGGCCAGGGGCAGGGCCTCGGTTCGGTCGGCGAAATCTGGTCATGGGCGCAGAGCACCGGCCGGGCGGTCACGAACGGGCCGGGGGTGGTGCCCAAGCCGGGCGATCTGATCGTCTTCGGCGACGAGCACGTGGGGATCGTCAGAGACGTGCTGCCGAGCGGGCAGATCCAGACGATCGAGGGCAACTACGAAAACAAGGTCGCCGCGAACGTGCGCAGCCCCGGCGAAGCCACCGGCTACGTGAGCATGAGCTGAGCGCCCGCCGCTACGGGCGCTGACAGCGGCCCCGGTAGTACGAGCGTCCAAAAAAACGCCGGAATCGACGTGCCGCGGCCCCGCTGCCCGAAAAGGACTACATGAACTGCCCGAAACGGGCACAACCATGTAGTCCTCTCGAGGCAGAAATGAGTGGAGGCTCAAAAATGGCTGGTCTTCAAGCGTATGCGGCGGCTGTCGAAACACCGGAGCGGGAGCGGTCGCTCACGCTCGTCATCTCCGACGTGGATCGGCGCCGCGCAGCGCGTGCGGCCTGCCCGGAGCTGCCGCTGCGGTGTGTCTCGAGCGGCTATCTCAGCGACGGCTGCTCGTGCCGCTCCTCGATCCCGATGGCGGTCGTCGCGGCCGCCTGGCGCGCTGAGCGCGAACACAGCGGCGACCGTTCAGACCGCTTCTTCCGCTTCAGCTGGCGCGACGGCGAGTGGCTCGCGTTCGGGCTGGGCGACGGTCGCATCCGTGGCGTCTACTGCCCCGAGCACAGCGCCGAGCGCGCTCAGCGCGCTGCCGTGTCATACCTGCCGAGCGGCTCACCGCTCGCGCCGCTGCCGCTGAGCGCCTGACGCAGCGGCCAAAGCGTTGGCCGCCCGCGGCAGGCTGCGCGGGCGGCGAACGACTATCTTGGCCTCGATGGCTCGCTCGGCGCCAACAGCCCCACGCGCCCGCCCGGCCCGCCCGTCATGAGAGGCCTGCGGCCACGCCGGCTGCTCGCGCTCGCGGCGCTGCTGGGCGCGGTTCTCATCCTCAGCCTCGCGCTGCTCGGCGGCTCGCAGCGGCCCGCGCTGCCCGGAGGGGCGCAGCAGTCGGCGGCCGCCAGCGGCTTCGAGGGAACGCTCGCGCTTCCCGCCCGCCCGGCGCCGCCGATCGCCCTCCGCAACTATCGCGGCCGCCCGGTCACGCTCGCCGAATACCGCGGCAGGGCCGTGCTCGTGACGTTCCTGTACGCGAACTGCCCGGACGTCTGCCCGCTGATCGCATCGAACCTGCGCGTGGCGATGAACCTGCTCGGCGCGCGCGCCTCGGAGGCGCAGATCATCGCGGTCTCCGTCGACCCGCGCGGCGACACGCCGGCGGCGGTCGCGCGCTTCCTGAGCCAGCACGAGATGCTCGGGCGGATGCAGTACCTGATCGGCTCCGCGCCCGAACTGGCGCGCACGTGGGCGGCATGGAGCGTCGGCTCGACGCGCGAGGTCGGCCAGCCCGACCTGGTGGCGCATTCGGCGCTCGTCTACGGAGTCAGCGCGAGCGGCAGGCTGACGACGATCTACCCGGCGACGTTCGAACCGAGCGAGATCGCCCACGACGTCCCCAGGCTCGCCGCCCTTTGAAATCGTGCGACAGCGCACAAGCAGGTCTTAGAGGGTTCTCACACGCAGAGGGGGTTTCGGCTTAGCGGGCTTGGGCAGGATGCTGGGCATGACCTTCACAACGATGCTCATAACAAACGTGGTTCTCGCCGCAGCGCTGATCGCCGGCCTGGCATACGCGATGTCGCGTGCGGCAAAGCTCACTCCGCACCGTCCCGGCGCGGGCGCCAACAGCCGGCGCATCCGGCGCCCGCTGCGCCGCGGGGCGCACGCGCCCGCCCGCAGCGCGCGCGCGCCCTCCCGTCAGCTCGACCCGGCGCTCGAGCGGCTCTGATGCGAGCGCAGCTCGGGCGCCGCTCAGCGTTCGCCCGAGCTGCCTCTCCACAGCACGACGAACCAGACCGCGACGCAGATCAGCACGCCCAGCGGCAGCACGAGCGTGAGGATCGAGCCGGTCAGGAAGTCGGAGGCGAGCGGGATGGCGAGTTCTGGCATGAGACCTCCTAGTGGCCGCCGAGGAGGCGGGGAGCCCGTGGGCTCTCCGCGCTCGGCGGGGCGAGCCAGCGGTGGATGTAGATGAACAGCACGATCAGGAACGTGACCGAGCCCGGTACCCACATGACGCCCGCAGCGAGCTGCTGGTCGGCCAGCGCGGAAATTCCGCCCGGTCGGGTACCCAGGTGGGCGTAGTAGCCGTACAGCGGATGTGGCGCCAGCGCGAGTACGACGGCGAGTACCCAGCTGACGATCATTCCGCCGGTGAGATATGCGACACGCTGCGGCGCGAGCAGGCGCGTGCGCAGCGGCGGCGACGGGATCACCTGCTTCCAGAACAGCACAGCGGTGCAGAAGAACAGCGTGTGCTCGAGCGCGTGCAGGCTGGTCGATCGGAGGGTCGCGTCGAACAGCACCGGGATGTGCCAGCCGAGCAGAACCAGCGAGAACGCGACGAAGCTCGGTGCGGGCCGGCCCAGCGTTCGGCTGATCGCGCGCAGCGGTGCGGTGCGCTCGCCGTGGCTCAGTCCTCGTGCGAGGTGGCGACGGCTCTCGAGCGGCAGACAGCGCCACAGGCGGATCCACGGCGAGGCCGCGACGAACAGCGGCGCTGCGACGGCGATCAGCAGGACGTGCTGGATCATGTGGACCCAGAAGAGCTGTGCGCTCAGGATCTCGACCGGTGAGGCGAGCGCGATCGCGAGGATCGCGAGGCTTGCGTAGAAGCACGCGCGCCGCCAGCGCTGCGCGGAGCGCTTGCGCGCGGGCGTGAAAGTGCGGCGGTCGCCGACCCAGTAGATGATCGCCAGGTCGATGACGAGCACGAGCGGCGGATCGAATGACCAATCCCAGAAGCCCGGCGCGGCTGCCGTGGTGGCGAGCACTAAAGGAGATACAGAGTCACGTAGGTCACGATGCCGATGCCGGCGAGGAACACCCAGTAGAAGACGGCGGCGTCGAGGCCGCGCTGGAGAAGGCGGTCGGGGTCCTCGTACACGGTGACGCCCTCGCCGGGGCGCGCCGTCGGCGCGCGACGCTCACGCAGCTCGGTGGCAACCTGCGTCTCGAGCCAGTACATGGTGAACAGCACCGCGATCAGGTAAAACGCGCTCCACGCACAGAACACGCTCGCGTATCCGCCGTCGGTGGGCCCGAAGTTGCCGGCGGTGTACTCGACGCACTGCACCGCGACCGCTGCAAGGCCGAGCAGGAGCGCCCCGACGGCCGGCGCCAGCCAGTCACCCGACCCCCGCTTCTCGCGTTGCCCCGCGAGCAGCGCGAGCAGCGCACTGATCACGATGCACGCGATGAACGCCGCTCCCAAGCCCTGGCTCGGGTTGACATGCGCGGGGCGCCACATGTGGTCGGCATTGATCGAGCGTAGGTAGAAGTAGGCGAACGCGAACGCCATGAAGAAGAACACGCTTGCGCCCGCGAGCAGCCGCGCCGCCAGCGAGAGCGCCGCAATGCCGCGCTCGCGACGTTCCGCGGGCGCCTCGACCTCTGCGCCCGCCGGCTTGCCTGTGATGCCCATCGGCAGTCTCTCGCTGGGGGTCGACATCGCTCAGGCCCCCGCCTGCGCGGCTGCCGCCGGATGGCCGACGCCGTTCGGCGCGGGTGGCACGCCGTAGTCGTAGGGATCGGAGTCGAACACGGGGATCTGCTCGAAGTTGTTGACGGGAACGGGCGTCGGCAGCTGCCACTCGATCGACTTCGAGCGCCACGGGTTCGCCTCTGCGCGCTTGCGCGCGAAGATCAGCGAGTAGACCGCGTTGAACAGGAAGATCAGCATCGAGAATCCGAGCACGAAGGCGGAGATCGAGACCCACACGTTGAGGCCCTGCAGGCTCGGTTCGTATGTGCTGACGCGTCTGGGCATGCCTTTCAGGCCGAGGGCGAACAGCGGCAGGAAGGTCGAGTTGAAGGCGACGAACATCAGCCAGAAATGCCACTTGGCCAGGCGCTCGTTGAAGCGCAACCCGGTCATCTTCGGTACCCAGTAGTAGATGCCGGCGAAGAAGCTGAAGATCAGCCCGCCCATGATCGTGTAATGGAAGTGCGCCATCACGAAGAAGCTGCCGTGCAGGGCGGTGTCCGTCGGCACGTCCGAGAGCACGACGCCGGAGAGGCCGCCGATCAGGAAGTTGAAGGTCCAGGCGAGGCAGAACAGCATCGGCACGGTGAACGTGATCCGCGACTTCCACAGCGTGCCCATCACGCACAGGAAGATGAATCCGGTCGGCACCGAGATGATCTCCGTGGAGAGCATGTAGAACGGGCGCAGATCGGCGTTGATGCCACTGACGAACAGGTGGTGCTGCCAGACGAAGAAGCTCAACAGGGTGACGCCGAGCATGCCCGAGACGGCCAGCCGGTAGCCCCACAGTGGCTTGCGCGTGAACACGGGCAGCAGCTCGAGCACGATGCCAAAGCCGGGCAGCGCGAGGATGTAGACCTCGGGGTGCCCGAAGAACCAGAACAGGTTCTCGAACAGGTATGAGCTGCCGCCGCCGCCGGTGATGAAGAACGAGGTGTCGATCGTCCGGTCGAGCGCCGCCATCAGCAGCGTGGCGATCAGCGTGGGTGCCGCGAGGACCATCAGAATCGCGGTCGCGAACACCGACCATACGAAGATCGGCAGCCGCGACCATGTCAGGCCGGGGGCGCGCATCGTGACGATCGTGACGATCATGTTCAGACCGAGCAGCGCCATCGAGATCCCGACCAGCGCGAAGAACATGATGTAGGAGTCCATGCCCATCACCGCCTCGTCGTTGAGCGGCTCATAGCCCGTCCAGCCCGTGGGGAATCCGCCGAAGAAGATCGTCGAGACGAGGATGAAGCCGGCGGCCATCAGCAGCCAGAAGGTCAGCGCCTCGATCCGCGGGAACGCCATCCGCCGCGCGCCGATCATCAGCGGCACGAAGTAGTTGGCGAACGGGCCGAGGATGCCCGAGGTCATCATTCCCATCATCATCGTTCCGTGCATCCCCACCAGTGACAGGTACTGGCCCGGTCCGACGAACGTCGGCACCGGGTGCAGGAGCTCGGTGCGGATCAGCATCGCGTTCACACCGCCGACGAAGAAGAACACCCCGATCCCGACGAGATACTGGATGCCGACGACCTTGTGATCGGTGCACAGGCCGAAGTAGCGGCCGATCCCGTCGCTCTCCTTCTCGCGCAGCGATGCCGGCCGGCCGAGCAGGCGCGAAACCGGGTAGCTGGCAAAGCCGAGGCCGATCAGGAACCCGACCACGCCGAAGAAGTATGCGAGCAGCAGCGCGACATCGTTCTCGTCGGTGGCTTCCTCGTACTTGAAGCTGGGGCCGTTGATCAGGTGGCCGATCCACCAGCCGAGGTAGTAGCCGCCGATCCCGAGGATGACCGCTGTGAGCAGGTTGAAGCCGAGCAGCCTGCGCCACAGCGGGCGTCGCGTCGGCGCTGGCGTTGGTGCAGCTTCGCTGGTCGTGCTCATTCTCCGCGCCTCGTCGGTTCGGGTAGATAGGTCGTGCTGTATTTGGGCAGTACCGCTGTGGCCGGTTTGAACTTCCGCTGCTGTTCTCTGATCCAGACGCTGAAGGCGGCGGGTGTGACGACCCTGCCGGCGTTTGACATGTAGCCGTGCCAGAGGCCGCAGAGCTCGGCGCAGTGCACGGTGAAGTTCTGAAGCTTCGTCGGCTTGACGAAGGCGATGTTGTCCACGCCCGGGTTCGCGTCGGCCTTCACTCCGAGCTTGTACGCCCAGAAGTCGTGAATCACATCGAGCGAGGTGACATGGAATTCGATCGTGCGGTTGACGGGCAGATACAGCTGCGTCGTCTCGACGCCGCCGTATGTCGGGTAGCGATAGGTGAACAGCCATTGCTGGGCGATCACCTGCACCGGCAACTTCGGTCCCTTCGGCACGACGAGCGGGCTCGGGCCGTTTCCGGAGCCTGCGCCGCTGCCCGACTCCAGGCGCACGGTCCCGAACACCGCGAGCCCGAGCACCATCAACGATGTGACGATGATCCAGGTGCTCTGCACGCGCGCGTCGCCGCGCACCGCAGGCCCTTCGAGCACGCCGCCGCTGGGCTGGCGGAAGAAGATGATCGCGTAGCCTAGATAGAGCAGCACGAGCGTCAGGACGGGCGTCGCGGTTGCAGCCAGGACGGTGAAGTCGGTTCCCTGTCCGGCGGCTTCCTGGCTGCCGTTTCCGGGGCCCAGCAGGGGACCGATGACCCAGATCGCAAGCGGCAGCGCGATCAGCGTCGCAACCACCCAAACGATCGCGAAGCGGACTGTGTGGTTCGGTTCGGCGGCGCCGTCGCCGGACGCTGGTGCGCTAGACGACATTGAGAAAGCCGTCCATGTAGCCGAGCGTCTGCATCGGGCCGCCGAGGCCGTAGAGGAAGCCGGCGGCGCACGGGACGAAGCACTGCCAGCGGTAGCGCCCCTTCTTGCCGGTCCGGAAGCTGAACGTGACGGTCCGGTGGGCTGCGCCTTCGCACGGCGCGAATTCGCACTGGTTCTTCGCTTCTTCGGGGACCCCGGGGAGCGGCACGAACACGCCGAGCTGCGGCACGACGAACGTGTGCGAGGCTTCTTCGGGGTTGATCGAGTCAACCGTCTTGCCGTCGACTGTCATCGTCCCGCCGACCGTCCCCTGGACCTGGGAGAGGAACGGGTTGCGCAGGCCGGTGTCGCCGTCGTACTGATAGACAGTCACATGGATGACCGAGTTCGCCGGGATCGTGAAGATCGTGCTGTGCACCCAGGTGCCGTTGCGGCGCACGAGGTAGGAGACCCAGTCGGGGTGCGACGGGCTGTACTTCGGGCCGATCGCCGCGACTGTCTCGAGCGTCAGGTTGCTGCTGGCGCGGGACGCCGGCAGGGTGGCGGCCGCGACCGGCGTCGGCTGGCTCGTCGCCCAGTCGGCGATATACAGGCCGAGCAGCAGACAGACGACGACAACCGCCGCGCCGACGCCCAGAAGCTTCTTCGCAAAGATGCTCATGCCACCCTCAACAGCCCCATCGCTCGCCCCTCAGGCTCGCTGTCTCCCGGACACCGCGACCTTATACGAAGTGACAGCGGAAGGGAAGGTTCTTGCCGTCGCGGCGTCCGCGCGCGCGAGGCGTGCCCCGGGCGGATGCCTGACGACCCCCGGGGGCTCGGCGACGGCTACGATCAACTGCTTGTCGCCGGGACCTCACATGACGATCGAAGCGCTGTGAGCGCGCGCGTCGGCGCGGCAGCGGCTGCGCGCCCGGTGGCGGTCCCCGAGCGCCCCACGCTGGAGGGCCTCGAGGCGAAGTGGAGCGCCGTGTGGGAGCGCGACGGGGTCTACAGCTTCGATCGCTCGGCGCCGCGCGAGCGGGTCTTCTCGATCGATACGCCGCCGCCGACGGTCAGCGGCTCGCTGCACGTCGGGCACGTCTTCTCGTTCACGCACACCGACACCGTCGCGCGCTACCAGCGCATGCGCGGCAAAGAGGTCTTCTACCCGATGGGCTGGGACGACAACGGCCTGCCGACGGAGCGACGCGTGCAGAACCACTTCGGCGTCCGCTGCGACCCGTCGGTCGCCTACGACCCGGAGCTCGAGCTGCCGCGCGAGCCATCGGCGAAGGAGCCGGTCTCGATCTCGCGGCCGAACTTCGTCGAGCTGTGTCTGCAGCTGACCGAGAGCGACGAGCAGGCCTTCGAGGCGCTGTGGCGCACGCTCGGCCTGTCGGTCGACTGGTCGATGACCTACACGACGATCGGCACGCTCGCCCAGCGCATCTCCCAGCGGTCCTTCCTCGGCCTGCTGGCGCGCGGCGGGGCCTATCAGCTCGAGGCGCCGACGCTGTGGGATGTGGACTTCCAGACGGCGGTCGCGCAGGCCGAGCTCGAGGACCGCGAGCGCCCGGGGGCGATGCACCGCGTGCGCTTCGCCGCGGTCGACGGCGCCGCCGCGGGGCAGCCGCCGGCGTTGATCGAGACGACGCGCCCGGAGCTGATCCCGGCATGCGTTGCGCTGCTCGCCCACCCCGATGACCCCCGCCACCGCGCGCTTCTCGGCAGCGATGTCCTGACGCCGCTGTTCAGGACGCGCGTGCCCGTGCTCAGTCATCCGCTGGTCGAGCGGGACAAGGGCACCGGCCTGGTGATGGTGTGCACGTTCGGCGACCTCACCGATGTCACCTGGTGGCGCGAGCTGAGCCTGCCGGTGCGCTCGGTGCTCGCCCCGGACGGGCGCCTGACCGAGGTCCCGTGGGGGGCACCCGGCTGGGAGTCCGAGGACCTCGAGCGCGCGCGCGCCGGCTATGCGGAGCTTCAGGGCCGCACGATCAACCAGGCGCGCAGGCGGATCGTCGAGCTGCTCGAGCAGTCCGGAGACCTGATCGGCGAACCGCAGGCGGTGACGCGCGCGGTCAAGTTCTTCGAGAAGGGCGAGCGCCCTGTGGAGATCGTCACGAGCAGGCAGTGGTTCATCCGCACGATCGAGCATCAGCAGGAGCTGCTCGCGCGTGGGCGCGAGCTGCAGTGGCACCCGCCGTACATGCGCGCCCGTCTGGAAGACTGGGTCAACGGCCTGACGGGCGACTGGTGCATCAGCCGCCAGCGCTTCTTCGGCGTGCCGTTCCCGCTCTGGTATCCGATCGACGGCGCGGGCAACGTCCTCTACGACCAGCCGATCTCGGCGCTCGACGCGGATCTCCCGGTCGACCCCTCGACCGACGTGCCCGACGGCTACGACGCCGCGCAGCGAGGGCAGCCGGGCGGCTTCCTCGGCGATCCCGACATCATGGACACGTGGGCGACGTCCTCGCTGACGCCGCAGATCGTCGGCCACGCCGGTGAGGATGAGGAGCTCTTCAGGAAGGTCTTCCCGATGGACGTGCGTCCGCAGGCGCACGACATCATCAGAACCTGGCTGTTCTCGACGATCCTGCGCTCGCACCTCGACGAGGACGTGCTGCCGTGGGCCAACGCGGCGATCTCCGGATGGGTGCTGGACCCGGATCGCAAGAAGATGTCGAAGTCTAAGGGCAACGTCGTGACGCCGATGCACCTGCTCGAGGAGTACGGAGCGGACGCGGCGCGCTACTGGGCGGCGAGCGGGCGCCCCGGCACCGACACCGCGTTCGATCCTCAGCAGATGAAGGTCGGCAGGCGCCTCGCGGTCAAGCTGCTGAACGCGTCGAAGTTCGCGCTCGCGGACCTGCCGCCGGAGGGCGAGGCGCTGACGCACCCCCTCGACCGCGCGCTGATCGCTCGGCTGGCAGCGGTCGCGGCGGCCGCGACGGACAGCTTCGAGAGCTATGACTATGCGCGCGCGCTCGAGCGCGCGGAGAGCTTCTTCTGGTGGTACTGCGACTACTACCTGGAGCTCGTCAAGGGTCGGCGCTATGACCCCGACCCCGACGTCAGCGCCTCGGCGGCGCGCGCGCTGCGGCTCTCGCTGTCGGCGTTTCAGCGGCTGCTCGCGCCGTTTCTGCCGTTCGTCTGCGAGGAGGTGTGGTCCTGGTGGCAGGAGGGCTCGGTGCACCGCGCCCAGTGGCCCGACGCGGCGCAGCTGCTCGCGGCCGCGGGTGTGACCTCCGAGCGCGAGCGCGAGGACCTTGCGCTCGATGTCACCGCCGACGTGCTCCGGGAGGTGCGCAAGGCGAAGTCGCAGGCGCAGCGCAAGATGCGCGCGGCGGTCACGCGCCTGCGCGTGCACGACACGGCCGAGCGCCTGCACGCGCTCGCGCTCGGCGAAGACGATCTGCTCGGGGCCGGCACGATCGAACGAGTCGAGACCGTCGTGGCTGAGGAGTTCAGCGTCGAGGTCGAGCTCGCGCAGGAGGCCGCCGAGTAGCGAGCATTTGCGAGCGTGCGGCCTGTGAGAGGATCCGACGACGCGCTCACTCCCGCCCGTATCAAGCGAGCGGCGCGCGAGAACCGAAGCCCATGTACAGAACCCACTACGCCGCGGACCTCATTCGCGCGGATGCGTCCCGCGAGGTCAAGCTGTCCGGCTGGGTCGCGCGCATCCGCGACCACGGCGGGGTCGCCTTCATCGACCTGCGCGACTCCTCGGGCATCGCGCAGGTCACGTTCCACGACGAGCAGATCGCGACCGCGGAGACGCTGCGCGTTGAGTCGTGCGTGACGATCACCGGGATCGTGCGCGAGCGCCCCGAGGGCAACGTCAACGAGGCCATCTCCTCCGGCGAGGTCGAGGTCGAGGCGACGAGCCTGACGGTGCTGGCGGCGAGCGACGTGCTGCCGTTCCCGCTCGACGACGAGCCGGGCGAGGAGATCCGGCTCGCCTATCGCTATCTCGACCTGCGCCGGGACGCCGCGGCACAGCCGCTGAAGCTCCGCTCGAAGGTCTCGGCGGCGGTTCGCGCGGCGCTCCTCGAACGCGACTTCGTCGAGATCGAGACGCCGACGCTGACGCGCTCGACCCCCGAGGGCGCCCGCGACTTCCTCGTGCCCGCGCGCCTGAAGGCGGGCGCCTTCTACGCGCTGCCGCAGAGCCCGCAGCTGTTCAAGCAGCTGCTGATGGTCGGCGGCTTCGAGCGCTACTTCCAGATCGCGCGCTGCTACCGCGACGAGGACTTCCGCGCGGACCGCCAGCCGGAGTTCACGCAGCTCGACATCGAGATGAGCTTCGTCGAGCAGGACGACGTGATCGCGCTCAGCGAGCTCGTGCTGAGTGCGATGTGGGGCACGATCGGCGTTGAGCTGCAGACGCCGCTGCCGCGGATGACGTATGCGGAGGCGATGCGCCGCTTCGGCACGGACAAGCCCGACCTGCGCTTCGCCCTCGAGCTGGTGGAGTGCACCGACTACTTCGCGGGCGGCGAGTTCGCGATCTTCCAGGCGCCGTACGTCGGCGCGGTCGTGATGCCCGGCGGCGCCGACCAGCCGCGCCGCGTGCTCGACGAGTGGCAGGAGTGGGCCCGCCAGCGCGGCGCGAAGGGCCTCGCATACGTGCTCGTCGGCGCGGACGGCGAGCTGCGCGGACCGGTCGCGAAGAACCTGTCCGAGTCAGAGCGTGCGGGCCTCGCCGCCCACGTGGGCGCGGCGGCCGGCGACTGCATCTTCTTCGCGGCCGGCCTCGTCAAGCGCTCGCGTGCGCTGCTCGGCGCGCTCCGCGGCGAGCTCGCAGAGCGCCTCGGGTTGATCGACGAGAGCGCATGGGCACTCACGTGGATTGTCGACGCACCGCTGTTCGAGCCCACCGGGGAGGCCCTCGAGAGCGGTGACGTCGCGGTCGGCTCGGGCGCGTGGACGGCCGTCCACCACGCCTTCACCGCGCCCCGCGCCGAGGACTTGGACAGCTTCGAGCGCGACCCAGCCTCGGCGCTGTCCTACGCCTACGACATCGTCTGCAACGGCAACGAGATCGGCGGCGGCAGCATCCGTATCCACACGCGCGAGCTGCAGGAACGCGTCTTCGCGGTTATGGGCATCACGCCCGAGGACGCGCGCGAGAAGTTCGGCTTCCTGCTTGATGCCTTCGCCTTCGGCGCTCCGCCGCACGGCGGGCTGGCGATGGGCTTCGACCGCATCGTCGCGCTGCTCGCCGGCAGCGACTCGATCCGCGACGTGATCGCGTTCCCGAAGTCCGGCAGCGGCAGCGACCTGCTGACCGGCGCGCCCGCGGAGCTCGAGCCCGCGCAGCAGGCCGAGCTGTACCGCACGCTCGGCGTGCGCGCTGTTCCGCGTGGCTGAGAACCGGCCGGGAGCCCTCGCTCGGGTAGGGGCCCGCTCGCGCGTGTTCTGGGTGTTTGTCTGACACCGAGGATTCCTCGGTCGCGCGGCTCGGGTGGGCGCCGCGCTCGCTCGTGTGCTGGGTGCTTGTCTGACACCGAGGATTCCTCGGTCGCGCGGCTCGGGTGGGCGCCGCGCTCGCTCGTGTGCTGGGTGCTTGTCTGACACCGAGGATTCCTCGGTCGCGCGGCTCGGGTGGGCGCCCCGGGCTTCGGTAGGGTCCCGTCCGGACACCGAGGATTCTTCGGTCGCGCGCCGCATCGATCGGGCTGCCGGCCGGTTAATGAGATTGATGCGGAAGTCACTAATCCCAGCTCTGGCCCTCTCGGCGACGCTCGCTCTGCTCGCCCTGCCGGGCATCGCGGCGGCGCTGCCCCGCATCTCGATCAAGGCTCAGATCATCCCGATCCCGGGTTTTCTGCACACCGGCAACATCCTCGGCGCCGGTGCGGGCGTGAAGGCGCAGGTCAAGATCACAGGCAGCGAATACGGCGGCTTCCCGCCGCCGCTGATCGGCGTCAACACGTTCCTGCCGACCGGGACGGTGCTCCACACCCAGGGCTTCACGACCTGCCCGCGGAAAACGATCTTCGAAGAAAAGGCGCCGGAAAACTGCCCGAAAGCGTCGCTGGCGGGTCTCGGCAGGGTTCTCGGGGTGGTCGCGTTCGGCAAGACGCGCGTCCCCGAGGAAGCCGAACTGTTCACCTTCTTCGCCCCGGGTGGCGGCCTGGAGTTCTTCACCTTCGGCCACAGCCCGACGACGCTTGAAGTTCCCTCGGAAGGGCACTACGCGCACCTCGGCAACAGCGGCGGCTTCGGCCCCGAGTTCACCGCTCAGGTGCCGCTCGTGGAAACCGTGCCGGGAGCGCCGTACGCGTCGGTGGAAGCGATCGACTTCAAGATCGCGGCGGCGTATCGCAAGAACGGCAAACCGGTCTACTACGGCACGGTCCCGAAGAAGTGCCCGAGCGGCGGGTTTCACGTGCGCGCGCAGATGACGTTCGCCGAAAACGGCGACATCGCAACACCGGGTACGGTGACGACGAACTTCCGGGTCGCCTGCCCGCCGAAGCCGAAGCCGAAGCGCAAGTAGCGCGAGGGCGGCGCGCGGCGCCTGCGCCTACAGCTCGCCGGTGGGCGCGCGCTGCTCGAGGAAGTGCTTGCTGAGCATCGTCAGCTGGCCCTGGTAGTTGGAGCCGATGTCCTTGCCATAGAGGACGTCGGGCTCCTCGGCCATGCGCTCGAACGCGAGCTTGCATACAGGCTGGCGGTGCTCGACCATGAACGACACGTCGCGCGCGCGAACCTCGAGCGCGGCGCGGCTGCCGCGGGTGCTCGGCTCGGGGGTGTAGCCGAAGCCGGGGTCGAAGAAGCCCGCGTAATGCGTGCGCAGCTCACCGGCGGTCGGATCGTAGGCGAGCATCTCGGCGGCGTAGGACGGCGGGATGCTGACGCCCTCGGCGGAAAGCAGCAGATAGAACACCTCCGGCTCGAGCACGATCCGCCTGCCGTGCTCCGGGTAGACCGGCTCCCAGTAGTCGCGCCATTTGAGCGCGCCGACTTTCGTCAGGTCGATCGGCAAGCTGTTCCTCTTCGCGCGATAGCCGACGATGTCCTCGGCCGAGTCGGACACGTCGAGGCTGAGGAACAGCCCGTCGGCGAGCGACAGCTCGGAGCGCGCGAGCGGTCGCGAGTCGCGGTACAGCAGCGGCGAGCGCTCGTGCACGGCGAGCAGCTGCTCGTCGCCGAGGCGCGCGTCGGCGGACATCAGCCGCACCTGGTTGAGCGCGAGCCCGGTCTTGACGCGGATCGCGAATGTGCGTGGGACGACCTCGAGGTAGAGCTTGCCGCGATAGCCCGCGGCGATCTCGTCGAAGCGGTGGTTGCGGTCGGTGAGCACTCGCGTGAACACGTCGAGGCGGCCCGTGGAGCTCTTCGGGTTGGCCTTCGCGCGAATCTCTGCGGGGAGCGCGAGCTCCTCGATCAGCGGCACGAGATACGGGCGGTCGCGCTCGAGCGTCGCCCCGTCGCGGAGGTCGATCCGTTCGAACGCGAGGTCCTCGATCTTCTCCTCGACCGTCGAGTCGCTGTCGGGCAGAAAGCTGCACCGCAGCGCCCAGGCGTGCTCGCCGAGGCGCAGGTCGACGCTCGCGGGCTGCACCGCCTCGGCGGGGATCCGCCAGGGGTCGGCATGCAGCCATTCGCGCGCGATCGCATCGCGCAGGCGCTGGGCGGGCAGGACGCCGCCGGGCAGCGTGCGATCGCCCGCGCCGGCGCCGTGTGCGGTGCTCGAAGCGGGTGCTGCGGCCACGCCTATGCTCGCTCGTTCATCGTTCGCCGAAGTGTATGGGCCGGGCCCGATCCCGTCCGCAGCCACGTCTAACTTCAAGGCATGCTCCTGAACGAGCTCACCGACGGCGTTGAGATCGACCGGGTCCTCCTGGTGCGAGAGGTGGAGCGGCGCCAGCGCCGCGACGGCGGCGTGTACCTGCGCCTGCAGCTCGGTGACCGCACGGGCGCGGTCGCGTGCATGGTCTGGGAGGAACTCGCCGAGGTCGAGGAGCTCGCGCGCGCCGGCTCGCCGGTGCTGGTGCGCGGTCGCTACACGGTGCACCCGCGCTTCGGCCCGCAGATCAACCTCCGCGGCCTGGAGGCCGCGGAGCCGGGGAGCTATGACCTCAAGGACCTGCTCGACGGCCCCGCGCGCGATGTCTCGCAGATGGAGGCCGAGGTGCGCGAGCTGCTGGGGACGATCCAGGAGCCACACCTGCGGATCCTGCTCGAGCGGGTGTTCGGCGAGCGCTCGGAGCTGTGGGCCGGCTATCGCGTCGCGCCGGCGGCGAAGTACTACCACCAGGCCTATCGCCATGGCCTGCTCGAGCACAGCCTCGGTGTCGCCCAGGCGGTCAGCGCGATCAGCGCGACGTTCGCGGGGATCGATCGCGACGTCGCGGTGACCGGCGCGCTGCTGCACGACATCGGCAAGCTCGAGGCATATACCGATGACCCGCAGAACATCGATCTCACCGACGCCGGCCGGCTGCACGGCGAGATCGCCCTCGGCTACTACCGCATCCGGCGGGCGATCGAGGAGATCGAGGGATTCCCGGCTGAGCTCGCGCAGGCGGTCGGGCACATCATCCTCTCCCACCACGGCACGCTCGAGCACGGCAGCCCGGTCGTGCCGTGCACGCGCGAGGCGACGCTTGTGCACATGATCGACAACCTCGGCGGCCGCCTCGGCAGCTTCGACCGGCTCGAGAAGGAGCTCGCGCCGGGCCGCCGCTGGTCGCGATTCGACCGCGCGATCGGCGCCGGCGCGTTCTTCGCGGAGCGCGGCGGCGAGGAGGCCGCGGCGGTCGAGCCGGCGCCTCCGGCGCGCGAAGCGGCCTGAACTTCCGCAAATAGCGGGGCGGCGGCCCCACCCGGCGGTATCCGTCTGCCCGTCGGCTTCTATCGTTGCAAGCCGATGGCAAAGGACACCGAGAAGCTGATCCGCCAGCTGTCGCTGATCTCTTACCTGATGGCGGAGCGCCGGCCGGTCACGGCGCTTGAGATTCGGCGCGACGTTGAGGGCTACAGCGGCATGAACGAGGACGCGTTCGCGCGGCGCTTCTACGCGGACCGCTCGGAGCTCGAATCGCTGCGCATCCAGCTGACCGTCGAGCGCCCAGCGGACGGGGCGGCGGAGCAGGAGAACTATTCGCTGCGCCCGGAGAACTTCCACCTGCCTGCAATCGCGTTCACGGACAAGGAGCTCGCGGCGCTGCAGACCGCGCTGAGCCTGTTGGACGGCGAATTCGCCTACGCGGAGCCGCTGCGCCTGGCGCTCCAGCAGATCACATGGGGACGCCCGAGCCCGCTGCGCGCGCCGGAGCAGCGCTCGGTCGCGCTCGGCATCACCGCGTCGGCAGGCGGTCACGAGCTGTCGGCGCGCCTGGCGAAGGTCGAGACGGCGATCTTCCGCAACAAGACGATCCTGTTCGAGTACTACACGATGGAGCGCGACGAGGTCGGCGCGCGCCGCGTGGACCCCTACCACCTGCTGTTCCAGGGCGGCCAGTTCTACCTGCTCGGCTACTCGCACGAGCGCAAGGCGATCCGCGTGTTCCGCCTGTCGCGGATCCGCGGCAAGGTCTCCTATGCGACGAAGGCCGAGCACGACTTCCGCCGTCCGGCGGACTTCGACCCGCGCGCGTATGCCAACCGCGCAGACTGGCAGCTGGGCGAGGAGCGCGGTGTCGCGGAGATCTATGTGTGTGAGCGGATCGCGTGGCAGATCGAACGGCACTTCGGCCGCTACGGCGAGATCCGCTGGCCGGAGGCCGACCAGTCCGAGGAACGCGAGACCACGTTCCTGACCGGCTACTCCAGTCCGCGCGGCATCGTGTCGTGGATTCTCGGGCTGGGCGCGAACGCGCGGCTGCTCGGCCCGGCCGAGCTCAGCGAGGAGTACGGGCGCCGCCTGGATCTGCTCGAGGAGCGCCACGGCGAGGGCTCGCCGGTGCCACCAAGCGGCCGCGGCGCGGTCACGGCCGCGGGACCGGCGCTCGGCGGCGCGAAGCCGGCGGGACGCACGCGCGCCGGGCGACGCGGCGAGGGCGAGGGCGAGGGCGGCGGGCGCAGCGAGACCGCGATCCGCCCCGAGCGCTTCGCGCGCCTGGTGACGCTCGCGAGCATCCTCATCAAGGCCGGCCGCGAAGGTCAGCGTGTGTCGATGCAGGAGGTCTGCGAGCGCCTGCAGATCAGCGATGAGGAGCTCCGCGAGGACATCAACGTCCTCAACGTCGTCAACTTCGGTGGCGGCTCCTACGTGCTGTATGCGGAGATCAAGGAGGACGAGGGCGAGATCGAGATCGACCCGGAGCCCTACAGCGACAACTTCGACAGGCCCGCGCGCCTGCTCCCGGTCGAGGCGAAGGCGCTGGTCGCGGCGATCGATCTGATCGGCGAGCACATCCCCGAGGGCTCGCTGACGTCCGCGCGCAAGAAGATCGTGACGGCGCTCGGGGAGGACCCGATGGAACAGGGGCTGCAGGTCGCGCCGACCGCGGGTGACGACTCCGACGTCGCCCGCCTCGTCTCGAAGGCGATCGTCCAGCGGCTGATGATCGAGCTCGAGTACTACAAGGCGAACGAGGACGAGCTGTCGTTGCGTCGTGTCGAGCCATACGCGCTGACGAACGGCCGCGAGGGCTGGTACGTCGCGTCGTTTGACCCCGAGCGCGACGGCGTGCGCCACTTCCGCCTGGATCGCATCAAGGGCGTGACGGTCACCGATGAGAAGTTCGAGCCGCGGCCGGAGGTCGATCCGGCCGGCGAGGTCGACGGCTGGCTGCGCACGGGCGAGGTCCCGGCGTCACGCAGCGCCCGCGTGTGGGTCTCCCCCGAGCGAGCGCGCTGGGCGCGCGAGGCGCGGCGTGTCGTCGAGGAGTGGAAGGACGGCGCCGTGGTCGTCGAGCTGAGCTTTGCGGGCGTCGACTGGCTCGTGCGTGAGATCCTCAAGGAAGCGGGCGATGCGGCGGTGCTCGAGCCGGAGGATGCACGCGAAGCGGTGCGCGCGGCGGTCGCGCGGCTGCGCGAGGCGGGCGCGGCGCCGGCCGGCGTCGGCTGAGCTCTCAGGCTCGCGGCGAGCTCAGCTCAGGGGGCGGCCGTTGCCGTTGACGTACGCCTGCGGATCCCAGCCGTCGAGGAACGTGCGCGCGGCTGCCTTGCCGGATTCGAGCAGCCACTGCTTCTTGTCCTCGTCTAGTGCGAAGTCGGTCGTCCCGATGTCGCCGGCGGAGATCGCGCAGGTCCGCACGTAGGTCGAGTGTGAGACCCAGTAGGTGTCCCAGGCGCCGGTCGTCGTGTGGAAGATGTCGACGCCCATCTGGGCAGGCCAGCCGAACGCTTTGACGATCCGTTCGAGGCCGCTGCCGACGTTCTTGCCGCCGACGAGCTTGAAGCCGAACGTCGGCCGCGTCGGGTCGCGGTCGGCGACATCGAAGATCCAGACGGGGAAGTTCGACAGCACGCCGCCGTCGACGATCGTCGAGCGCACGCCGCTCTGTGCGTGCACCAGTTCGACGGGCTCGAAGAAGAACGGGATCGACATGCTCATGCGCACCGCGTCGGCGATCGGGAACGATGCGGCGTCGATCGCGGGCTCGTCGGCGCTCAGGCGGTAGCTGGGAAGCGCGTCCGGGAGCACCAGCATTTCGCGGCGGGTGATGTCGGTCGCGATCAGCTTCAGCGTGCGCCCTTCGGCTGCGATCGCGCCGAACGTCTTGTCGGCGATCTCGGCGGCGAACCAGTCGTGGAAGCGGCGGCCGTGCGCGAGGCCGTGGTTGCGAATCAGGTTGAGCGCGCCACCGAGCAGCTCCCCGCCGGGACCCCAGTCCTCGAACTGCGTGAAGTCGGTGTTCTTGATCAGCGTGGCCGTTTCAGCGGCGTCGTGACCGCAGGCGAGAAACGCGGCGACGATCGCCCCGGCGCTCGTGCCGGCCAGCTGGACCCAGTCGGTGATGCAGTTGTCGGGGTGGCGCGCGGAGTCGGCGAACTCCTCGAGCGCGCCGGCCAGCGCGAGGCCCTTTACGCCGCCCCCCTGGAAGACCCCGTCGGCTGCATGCTGTTCGGCCAGCGCTGACCCCCGTCTGTTCGCGGCCGCCCGAGCAGCGGCCGGGAGAGTCAACATAATGGATCTCTGCCCGCCCTGGCGATCACCGCGGCGCGCGGGTAGGCTGCTGAGAACGTGAGCCGCCGCGATCAGATCAAGATGACGGCGGCTGAGGCAGGCGCCTTCCTGGAGCAGGAGCGGACGCTGACCTGCGCGACCGCGGGGCCGCGCGGCTGGCCTCACCTGATGCCGCTCTGGTACGTGCCGCGCGACGCTCCCGCGGGTGAGCCGGGTCCACGCCTGTGGGCGTGGACATATGCGGTCTCGCAGAAGGTCCGCAACCTCGAGCGTGACCCGCGCGCGACGCTGCAGGTGGAGGCCGGCGAGGAGTACCAGGAGCTGCGCGGGGTGATGATCGAGAGCGAGGTGCGCGTGCACCGCGAGCTCGAGATCGTCGCCGCGCTCGGCCACGAGATCTTTGCCCGCTACGCCTCCCCCCGCGGGCAGCCGCCGGCCGAGGACCTGCCGGCCGCGGTCGGCGCGATGGTCGATGCGCAGGCCGGCAAGCGCGTCGCGCTCGAGTTCGTCGAGCAGCGCAGGGCCAGCTGGGATCACCGCAAGCTCGGCGGCGTGTACTGACGCTCGCGCGTCGGTGCACAGGTCGCTCCTCGGTAGGGTGATCCGGCGATGGAGCCGCTCAAGGGACTGATCCTCGCCGGCGGGACTGGTACGCGTCTGCGTCCGATCACGCACACGAGCGCCAAGCAGCTCGTGCCTGTCGCGAACAAGCCGGTGCTGTTCTACGGCATCGAGGCGATGGCCGACGCGGGCATCGAGGACGTCGGGATCATCATCGCGCCGGAGACCGGGCCGGAGATCGAAGCGGCCGCGGGCGACGGCTCGCGCTTCGGCATCCGCATCTCCTACATCGTCCAGGACGAGCCGCTCGGCCTCGCCCATGCCGTGCTGACGGCCGAGCCGTTCCTGCAGCGCAACCCGTTCGTGATGTATCTCGGCGACAACCTGCTGCAGGGCGGGATCGCCGGCCTCGTCGCCGCTTTCAACGAGCACGAGCCGGACGCGCTGATCCTGCTGACGCCGGTCGATGACCCGCAGAACTACGGCGTCGCCGAGCTGGCCGGCGTCGCGGAGGGTGCTCCGCCGGCGGCCCTCGGGCGTGTCGTGCGGCTCGTCGAGAAGCCCACCGAGCCGGCGACCGATCTCGCGCTCGTCGGCGTCTACATGTTCACCGCGGCAATCCACGACGCGGCGCGTGCGATCACGCCCTCGGCGCGCGGCGAGCTCGAGATCACCGACGCGATCCAGCACCTCGTCGATGCGGGCATGCGCGTCGAGCCGCACATCGTGCGCGGCTGGTGGAAGGACACGGGGCGACTCGAGGACATGCTCGCCGCCAACCGCCTGATCCTCGACACCGTCAGCGAGCGTGTCGAGGGCGAGCTGATCGACTCGCAGGTCGACGGGCGCGTGGTGATCGAGCGCGGTGCCCGGCTCGAGCGCACGACGGTCCGCGGCCCGGCGATCGTCGGCGCGGACGCGCGCCTGCGCGACTGCTACATCGGCCCGTACACCGCGATCGGCGAGCGCTGCGAGATCACAGGCTCGGAGGTCGAGCATTCGATCCTGCTCGCCGGCTGCACGGTCAGCGACCTCGACGGCCGCATCGAGTCCTCGCTGCTCGGGCGCAACGTGACCGTCCGCCGCGGCGATCGCCAGCCGCGCGCGTACCGCTTCATGGTCGGCGACAACTCGGATATCTCGATCCTGTGAGGGTGCTCGTGGCGGGCGCCGCGGGGATGCTCGGGCACGATGTCGTGCGGGCGGCAGCGCGCTCCGGCGACGAACTGGTGCTCGTCGATCTGCCCGAGCTGGACATCACCGACGAGGGCGCCGTCGAGCGCCTGCTCGACGAACTCTGCTCCGCGCGGCCGTCGCTGGGCGCGGTCCTCAACTGCGCGGCCTGGACGGACGTCGACGGCGCTGAGAGCAGGCGCGAGCAGGCGCACGCGGTGAACGCGCGCGGCGCCGGGATTCTCGCGCGCGCGGCCGCGCGCGCGGGTGTGCCGCTGCTGCACATCTCGACCGACTACGTGTTCGACGGCGTCGCTCCGCTGCGCGCCGACGGGCGTCCGCGGCCGTATCTCGAGTCCGATCCGACGGGGCCGAGGACCGTCTACGGCGAGACGAAGCTCGCGGGCGAGCGCGAGGTCCTGGCGGCCTCGCCTCGGCACGCGGTCGCGCGCACGGCGTGGCTGTACGGTATCGACGGCCCGAACTTCGTGGAGACGATGCTGCGCCTGGCGGGCGAGCGCGACGCGGTCCAGGTGGTGACCGATCAGATCGGCTCTCCGACCTGGTCGGGGCATCTGGCGCCTGCGCTGCTCGGGCTGCTGCAGCGCGAGGTCCGCGGCCTCGTGCACCTGACCGGAGCGGGCGAGGTCTCGTGGTACGGCTTCGCGCAGGAGATCTTCCGCCAGGCGGAGGTCGAGTGCGAGGTGCAGCCGGCGAGCAGCGTGCAGATGGCCCGGCCGGCGCCGCGCCCGGCCTGGTCGGCGCTGGAGTCCGAACGGGAGGATCTGCTGCCGATGCCCGACTGGCGCGACGGCCTTGCGGGGTATCTCGCATCGCGCGCTGGGATGATGCGGCGATGAAACTGCTTGTCTGCGGCGGCGCCGGCTTCATCGGCTCGATGTTCGCCCGCCAGCGCGTCGAGCAGCACGGCGATGAGGTTACGGTGCTCGACAAGCTCACCTACGCCGGACGCGAGGAGAACCTGCGTGACATCGCCGCGCACCCGTGCTTTCGCTTCCTGCGCGGCGCGATCGAGGATCGTGACGCGGTGCAGGCGGCGATCGCGGTGTCGGCGCCGGAGGCGATCGTCAACTTCGCCGCGGAGACGCACGTCGACCGCTCGATCGCCGAGCCGGATGCGTTCGTCAGCACCCACGCGCTCGGCACGTACGTGCTGCTCGACGCCGCGCGCGCCGCCGGCTTGCGCTACGTCCAGGTCTCAACCGACGAGGTCTACGGCTCGATCGAGCAGGGCACGTTCACCGAGGAGAGCCCGCTGCGCCCGTCCTCGCCGTACTCGGCGACGAAGGCCGGTGCCGACCTGCTCGTGCAGAGCTACTTCCACACGTACGGCATGCCGGTCCTGATCTGCCGCGGATCGAACAACTACGGCCCGTATCAGTACCCGGAGAAGCTGATTCCGCTGATGATCCTCAACGCGATCCACGGCGATACGCTGCCGGTCTACGGCGACGGCATGCAGGTGCGCAACTGGATCCACGCGAGCGACTTCGCGGCTGCGATCGGGCACGTCCTCGAGCATGGCGAGCCGGGCGAGGTGTACAACGCGGGCGGCCCGGACGAGGAGGCGAACATCGTCGTCGTGCGGCGGATCATCGAGCTCGCGGGCGCGTCGGAGTCGCAGATCGAGCATGTCCGCGACCGCCCCGGGCACGACCTGCGCTACTCGCTCTCCTCGGCCAAGGTGGGCGCGCTCGGCTGGAGCCCGCGCGTGCGCTTCAGCGACGGCCTCGAGCAGACGGTCGCGTGGTACCGCGAGAACGCCTGGTGGTGGGAGCCGATCCGCTCGGGCGACTACCGCGCGTACTACGAGCATCACTACGGCCGCTCACTGCAGCCCTGAGACCTTCCACTTGCCGTCTTCCTTGACCAGCGAAACCGTCTGGATGCGTTTCTTGCCGCGATAGACGCCGTTGGTCTGCGCCGTCGCGCTCGTTCCGTCGGGCGCGAGCTTGACCGACTCGATCGTCAGTTCGAGGCTGTCGGTCTCGCCGAGCTGCGTTTTGATCGCCGCTTCGCAGCCCTTGTTGCCGCCGAGCCGCGCGACGACGCCGGCGGAGAGGTCATCGGCGCAGATCTTCTGCTCGTTGCCGGCCGTCGCGTCGGCCTGCAGGTTCGTCAGCGTCTGCGCGACGTCGTGTTCTGTGCCTTTGAAGGAGCCGCTCGACGCCGTCGACGCGCACGCGCTGAGAACGCTCGCGCAGAGTACGGCGGCGAGGGCGGCTGACGAGCGGCGCATGGCCGCAAGGCTATTAGTTTCGCTCGTCGTCGCGGCGGTAGCCGAGTCGCGCGGAGATCCTGTCGGCCGTCGAGACGAGGTGCGGGCCGAGCGCGTCGACCATCTCCTCGAGTGAGATCATCGAGCTGTGGGCGGCGAGGTTGACGGCCGCGACGACATCGCGCGCCTCGTTGCGCACGGGCGCGGAGATCGAGTACAGCTCGGCGGCGAGCTCCTGGTCGTTGACGGCGAAGCCGGCCTCGTGGATCTGCTCGAGCGCCGCGCGCAGGGCCTTCTTGCTCGTGATCGTGTTCGGCCCGCGCTTGGTGACCTTCATCGAGGCGATCAGCTCGCGCTGTTCGGGCTCGGGCAGGTTCGCGAGCAGCAGCTTGCCCATCGACGTGCAGTACGCGGGCAGGCGTGAGCCGGTGTGCAGGTCGAGGTCGATCTGGCTCTGGCCGCGGCGGAAGCTGCGCACGCGGTCGACGTAGAGGATGTCGGTGCCCTCGAGCACCGCGAGGTTGACCGTGTAGGAGGTGCGCTGGCGCAGTTCCTCGAGATAGGGGTGGGCGTGCTCACGCAGCCCCGTCGAGTTGAGCGCAGACATCCCCAGGTCGGTCACGCGCAGCCCCAGGCGGTACTTGCGCGAGGCCCCCTGCTCGAGGTAGCCGAGCGCGACCAGCGTGATCACGTAGCGGTGCGTCGTCGAGCGGCTCATCCCGAGGTCGTCCGCGATGTCCGCGATGCCGAGCACGGGGCGCTTGGGTGTGAAGCAGCCGAGGATCGCGAGGCCGCGCTCGAGCGACTGCGAGTAGCGCGGCTCGCGCAGGCTCGGAATCGACCAGGCCGGATCGTGCCCGTTGGTGTCGGATTTCGCGGCGGATGTGCTCGTTCTCGGCATTGGCACCTGGTCCTGTCTCGACTTGGTTTGCGCTCGAACTTCGGCTAGCCGGAAGTTCGGTTACGTGGTAGATGCACGATAGTTCGACCGGTCGGGGCGACTGCGGAGAAACTCTGGAGTTTCCAGTAATGCTCGGCTGCGCCCACGATGTGCCGTTTCGGCGGGGCGCGTGCCCGACGATTGTGCTTCGTGTATGAGCGTCGCGCGACACGCAGATCGCGTGGCGATACTCTCGAGCAGGTGCCGCTGAGCAGCTTCAGTCCCCACGTCGCAGCCTGGTTCGAGCAGGCGTTTGCCGCGCCGACGCCGGCGCAGGCGAAGGCCTGGCCGGCGATCGCCGCGGGCCGCCACGTGCTGCTCTCGGCGCCGACCGGATCGGGCAAGACGCTCGCCGCGTTCCTGTGGGCGCTCGATCGGCTGAGCGTCGATCCGCCGGCTGGCGATCCGCGCGAGCGCGGCACGCGCATCGTCTACGTCAGCCCGCTGAAGGCACTCGCGTATGACATCGAGCGCAACCTGCGCGTACCCCTGCGCGGGATCGGTGCGCAGGGAGTGCGGGTCGGCATCCGCACCGGCGACACGCCCCAGCGCGAGCGTGCGGCGATGGCCCGCAACCCGCCGGAGATCCTCGTGACGACCCCGGAGTCGCTGTACCTGATCCTGACCTCGCAGGCCCGCGCGATGCTCGGCGGCGTCGAAGCCGTGATCGTCGACGAGATCCACGCGGTGGCGCACTCAAAGCGCGGCTCGCATCTTGCGCTCTCGCTCGAGCGCCTGGAGGCTCAGGCGCGCCCCGGCGCGCCGGTGCCCGGCGGCGGCCCGTCGCGCGAGATGCAGCGGATCGGCCTCAGCGCGACGCAGAGCCCGCTTGAGGAGATCGGCCGCTTTCTCGTCGGGCCGGAGCGCGAGGTCGCGATCATCGACGCGGGTGCACCCAAGCGGCTGGACCTGCGCATCGAGGTGCCGGTCGAGTCGATGGCCGAACCGGGCGGCGCGGGCGCCTCCGGCGGCGACCCGCTCGAGCCGCTGTCCGGGGGCGAGTCGACGAGCGGGTCGATCTGGCCGGCGATCTACCCGGAGCTGTTGGGCCTCGTGCGCGAGCACAACTCGACGATCGTGTTCGTCAACAACCGCCGTGCGGCGGAGCGGGTCGCGCTGCGCCTCAACGAGCTCGCGAACGCCGAGATCGCGCGTGCCCACCACGGCTCGCTCGCGCGCGAGGAGCGCACGAAGGTCGAGGAGCTGCTGAAGGCGGGCGAGCTCCCGTGCCTCGTCGCGACGAGCTCACTGGAGCTCGGGATCGACATGGGGGCGGTCGACCTGGTGCTGCAGATCGAGTCGCCGAAGTCGGTCGCCCGCGGGCTTCAGCGCGTCGGCCGCGCCGGACACGGCGTCGATCAGATCAGTCGGGGGCGGATCTTCCCGAAGTTCCGCGGCGACCTGCTCGAGTGCGCGGTCCTTGCCCGCAGGATGCACGAAGGGCTGATCGAGCCGACGGTCGTCCCGCGTAACGCGCTCGACGTGCTCGCGCAGCAGATCGTCGCGGTCGTCGTTGCGGCCGAGCCGGACGGCGTTGCAGTCGACGAGCTGCATGCGCTCGTGCGCCGTACGCACTCCTACTCCGAGCTGTCGCGCGAGCTGCTCGAGAACGTGCTCGACATGCTCGACGGGCGCTATCCGTCGAAGGACTTCGGCGAGCTGCGCGCGCGCATCGTCTGGGACCGCATCGCCGGCACGATCACCGCGCGCAAGGGCTCGCGCCAGCTCGCCGTCGCAAACGCCGGGACGATCCCCGATCGAGGGCTGTTCACGGTCACGCTGCCGGACGGGCGGCGCGTCGGCGAGCTCGACGAGGAGATGGTCTATGAGGCGCGGCCCGGCCAGGCGTTCCTGCTCGGCGCGTCGAGCTGGCGGATCGAGGAGATCGGGCGCGACCGCGTGATCGTGACGCCGGCGCCGGGCGCGCCCGGCGCGGTGCCGTTCTGGAAGGGCGACACGCTCGGCCGTCCAAAGGAGCTGGGTGAGGCGATCGGGGCGTTCTCGCGCTGGGCGCTCGATCAGGATGCGCAGACGCTCGAGCGCGAGTACGACCTCGATGAGCGCGCCGCGCGCAACCTGCTCGCGTACCTGCGCGAGCAGCAGGCGGCGACGCGTGTGCTGCCGAGCGAGCGCACGATCGTGCTCGAGCGCTTTCGCGATGAGATCGGCGACTGGCGTCTGTGCGTGCTCTCCCCGTACGGGCGGCGCGTACACGCCGCGTGGGCGCTGGCGATCTCGGCGCGCATCCACGATCGCTTCGGCGTCGAGGGGGATGCGATCGCGTCGGACGACGGCATTGTCCTGCACCTGCCCGATCTCGACGCGGCCGACGCCGAGTCCCTGCCCTCGGCCGCCGAGCTGATCCTGCTCGAGCCCGAGGAGGTCGAGCAGGCGGTCACCGCGGAGCTCGGCGGCTCGGCGCTGTTCGGTGCGCGTTTTCGTGAGAACGCCGCGCGTGCGCTGCTGATCCCGCGCGCCTACCCCGGCCGCCGCACGCCGCTGTGGCAGCAGCGGCTGAAGGCCCAGAACCTGCTCGAGGTGGCTCGCCGCTACGACGATTTCCCGATCGTGCTCGAGACCTACCGGGAGTGCCTGAAGGACGTGCTCGACGTCCCCGGCCTGCAGGCGCTGCTGCGTGGCCTGCACACGCGCGAGATCTCGCTCGTCGACGTCGAGACGCAGACGGCCTCGCCGTTTGCGTCCTCGCTGCTGTTCGACTACATCGCGACGTACATGTACGAGGGCGACACCCCGAGCGCCGAGCGCCGCGCGGCCGCGCTGTCGCTCGATCGCGACCTGCTGCGTGAGCTGCTCGGGCAGGAGGAGCTCCGCGACCTGATCGACGCGGGTGCGCTGCAACGGGTCGAAGACGACCTCCAGCGCCGTTCGGAGATGACGCGCGCGACCGGTCGCGACGGCCTGCACGACGTGCTGCGCCAACTCGGCGACCTCAGCCGCGAGGAGATCACAGAGCGCGTGTTCGCGGGCATCGACGCCGATCGCCTGCTCGAGGAGCTCGAGCGCGAACGGCGCGCCGTGCGCATCCGCCTCGGCGGCGAGGAGCGCTACATCGCGGCCGACGAGGCGGGCCTCTACCGTGACGCGCTCGGCGCGGTTCCGCCGGGCGGGCTGCCGGATGCGTTCCTCGAGGATGTTCCCGACGCGATGGGCGAGCTGATCGCGCGCTTCGCCCGCTGTCACGGGCCGTTCACGTCCGCCGAGCTGCACGCGCGTTACGGCCTCGACGCGGGCGCGGTGCTGCGCGAGCTCGAGCGCGCCGGCGAGCTCGTGCGCGGCGAGCTGCGCCCCGGCGGCAGCGAGCGGGAGTGGTGCGACGTCGAGGTTCTGCGCCGCCTCCGGCGCGCGTCGCTGGCCGCCCTGCGCAAGGAAATCGAGCCCGCCGAGCGGCGTCGCCTCGCCGCGTTCCTGCCGTCGTGGCAGGGGATCGACAGATACTCCGCGGCCGGCGCCGGGATCGACCGGCTGCGTGAGGTTCTCGTCGCGCTGCAGGGGCTCGCGCTCCCCGTCGAGATCTGGGAGCGCGACGTGCTGCCGCGGCGCGTCGGCGCGTACTCGCAAGCGTGGCTCGACAGCCTGTGCGCGAGTGGCGAGCTGGTGTGGGTCGGCGCAGGGCCGCTCGGGCGCTCCGGGCGCGTCGCGCTGTACTTCCGCGAGGATGCGCCGGCGATCGGGCCGCCCGCCCGCGGTGGCGCAGCGCGCGCCGCGGACCCGCCGCCGAGCGCGCCGGCGCATGAGCTGCTGCGCGCGCGGCTCGCAAGGGCGCCGGCGTTCTTCAGCGACCTGCTCGGCGAGGTCGATGCGCCCGCGGAGGAGCTCAGCGAGGCTCTCTGGGACCTCGTGTGGGCGGGTGAGGCGACCAACGACGCGTGGGCGCCGCTGCGCGCGCCGCGCCTGACGCTCGCGCGCGGTGAGCGTGAGGGCCGCGGCCTTGCGGGTACGCACGGGAGCATCAGGCGAGCCGCACCGACGCGGCTGCGCTTCAGCGGCCGCGGGCGCAGCGGCGCGCAGTCGCAGGTCCAGGGGCGCTGGTCGCTCACCGAGCCGGTCTTCCGTGCCGCGGGCGGGCGCGTGCACGCGGCGGGCGTGTCGCCGCCGCGGCAGGCCGCTGCCGACGCCGAGCGCCGGCGCGCGCTCGCCGAGCTGCTGCTCGAGCGCTACGGCATCGTCACGCGCGAGCAGGTGCTCGCGGAGGGCGTCAAGGGCGGCTTCGCGGCGCTGTATGAGACGTTCTCGAACCTCGAGACGCTCGGCGTCTGCAGGCGCGGCTATTTCATCGAGGGCATGGGCGCCGCCCAGTTCGCGCTGCCGGGCGCCGTCGAGCGGATGCGCGCGTCGCCCGGCGCCGAGCGCGCCGCGGTCGAGGGCGCTCGAGACGGCGCCGCGGGGCGCACGCTAGTGATCGCGGCCGCCGACCCCGCGCAGCCGTTCGGCGCCGCGCTGCCGTGGCCGAAGCGCGAGCCGGCCGGCACGCGCCCCTCCAGGCCTACGCGCGCCGCGCGCGCGTATGTCGTGATCGTCGCGGGCGAGCCGGCACTGTACGTCGAGCGCGGCGGGCGCGGTCTGCTGACGCTCGGCGACGGGCCGCCGCGCGAGGCGCTGTCAGCGCTCGCGGACGCTGTCCGCGCCGGGCGGGTCCCCAAGCTCGCGCTCGAGCGCATCGACGGCGAGCCCGCGATCGCCTCCAGTCTCGCCGCTCTGCTGATGGAGCTCGGCTTCGATTCGGGCCCGCGGCGGTTGACGCTCACCGCGTGAGCTTCTGCGCAGGCGCCGGCGGGCGTCGGCGCGCGCGCCCGGTGCGGCCCCGGCGGGTGCTCATTCCGACGGCAGCGTCGTCTACTTTCTAGAATCATGGGAGTCGCTCGAAGTGAGGGTCAGCCGGCGCCCCTGTATCGGCGGCTGCCGCACGGGCCGAGCGGGATGGCTCGCGAGCGGGTCGCTCACAACCAGCGCGGGCGTCTGCTCGGAGCGCTGGTCGAGTCGGTCGCCCGGCGCGGCTATCAGGCTACGAGCGTCGCACACGTAATCGCTCTCGCGGGCGTGTCGCGGCGGGCCTTCTACGAGCAGTTCGCAAACAAGGAACAGTGCTGCCTGTGCGCGCACGACGTGGTCGTCGCGCACGCGCGTCGGCACATTCTCGAGGCGTGGGCGAGCGAACACGGCTGGGCCAACCGCCTGCACGGCGCCTGCACGGCGCTGCTCGGCGCGGCGGCCGCGTCGCCGAAGGGCGCACGCCTGGTCGTGATCGACGTGCCTGCGATCGGCCCGGGCGGGCGCGAGCGCATGCAGCTCGCCGACGTCAGCTTCGAGCGCCTGCTCGCAGACGCGCTGCGCAGCGCGCCGGAGGAGGTCGGCTTCTCGCGCCTGACCGCGCAGGCGATCGTCGGCGGCGTGCGCAACGTCCTGTTCGTGCGCCTGCACGAAGGGCGCGAGAGCGAGTTGCGCGAGCTCAGCGCCGACGTGCTCGCGTGGATCTCGTCCTACCGCCCCGCGGCGGCCGCACGGCTCGATGCGCTGCGAGCGGCTGGGCCTCGCGCTGCGACGCCGGCGCGGTCGCCTGCGCGCGCGGCCGAGCACGGCGCCGCGGAGGAGAGCACCGCCGCGGCGCTCGAGGCGCTCTTCGGCGCGGCGGTCGACGCCGCGCGACGCCGTCTTTACGCCGCACCGGATTGGCCGCAGGGCACCCGCGCGGCGCTCGCGGCGTTCGTCGCGGAGGTGATCGCGGGGCGGGAGCTGCTGCGGCTCGTCTCGATCGACGAGCTGGGGCTCGGCCCGGGCACCGGCGGGGTGTTGCCGCGCGCGGTTGCAGATCTGACCGCGCTGCTGTGCGCGGCCGCGCCGGGCGCGCCACACGGCGCGGACGTGGCCCGTGAGGCGCTCGCCGGTGCGCTCAGCGCGATGCTCGCGAGCAGCGTGCCGCGGCGCGGTCTCGAGCGCGCGCCCGGCATCGTCGATCACCTTGCGTTCACCGTCGTCGCGCCGTTCCTCGGCGCGGACGCGGCGCTCGAGTCGATCGCCGCGGCCCGCGCGCACGAGCAGATCTGAGCGTGAGCCGACGCGGGTGTCCGCATCTTGGTCGCCTCGGACTCTGCGATCGTGTGCGCGGTGATCGACTCCTCGCACAGCTCGCCACGCCGCGTCGGCCACAAGGGCGCGGCAAACATCGAGCCGGGCAACACGCTGGCGAGCTTCGACGCCGCGCTGCGCTGCGGCGTCGACATGATCGAGTTCGACGTGCTCAGCGAGCACGCCGACGGCAGCGGCCGCCTGCTGGTGGCCCACGACCACGAGGCCGCGCGATCGCCCACTCCGCTCACGTTTGAGCTCGCGCTCGAGCATCTCTCGCGCGAGGAGTTCGCGGGCATCGAGTTCGATGTCGACGTCAAGCTGCCCGGCTACGAGCTGCGCGTGCTCGAGGCGCTGCGCAGCCACGGGCTCGTCTCGCGCACGCTGATCAGCGGCATGTATCCGTCGGGGCTGGCGGAGATCCGTGCGGCCGAGCCGACGCTGCGCCTCGGCTGGTCGGTGCCGCGCCTCCGCCACGACTACACCACCGACATGCTCACGGCGATCCCTGCGCTCGCAATCCTCACCGGGTATCGCGCATGGCTCCCGCGCCGCGTGCGCTCGGCGCTGCGCGACGGGCGCTTCGACGCGATCATGGCCCACTGGCGTGTGGTCACCGATGCGCTCGTGCGCGCGGTCGCCGACGGCGGCGGGCAGCTCTACGTGTGGACCGTCGATGACGCTGCGCGGATCGCCAAGCTGACGGCGATGGGCGTCGACGGGATCATCACGAACGATCCGCGGCTGTTCAGCCGATCAGACACGTAGCGGCCGTGAATCCGGCCGGATCGGCGCCCGCGAGGCTGATGTGCCCTGCGGCGGTCGGCCGTGCCGCCGAGAGCAGGATCTTCCTGCCCGTGCGCCACTGGAAGTCGACGACGCCGCGCAGCTCCGCGGCGGCCGTGCCGGCGGCGGGCACGAGCGTGAACACGCGCCCGTCCTGGCGCGAGGATCCGCCGCCGCCGACGGCGACGAAGCCGGGGCTCGAGCCGCCGGCGAGGTTCGCCCACTGTTTGCTCGTCGCATCCATGTACTGCAGGCGGAAGCTCATGTACATCTTGTCGTGGCTTTCGCCGTCGCCGGGCATCGAGCCGCGGATGCCGATCGTGTTGGCCTGGTCGGCCGGGTTGCAGACGTCGATCGTCGCCCACAGTTCATGCGATGAGAGCAAAGCATGGGCGCTTGCACGCTGTGTCCCGGCGGGCGCGGCGAGCGCCGAGGAGGGCACGAGCAGCGCGGTTGCGGCGATTGCGATTGCGAGACGGCGGACTGTGAGCACAACGTGAAGATAGCGCCGGCGTCGTCGTTTTCGCGCCGGTGCCGATCCGCTGTGGTCTGGTGTGGTATCCCGTGGGCGATGCAAGCGATCCGCTCAGTTGAGGTCGTAGAGCTGCTCGGGCGCGTACCGGCCTTCTCGGCGCTCGAGCGCAGCGACCTCGAACGTATTGCCGAGGTGACCGTGCCGCGCTCGTTCGAGCCGGGGCAGGCGGTCTTCCGCGAGGGCGATGCGAGCGACACCTGCTACGTCGTGCGCGAGGGCCACGCCCGCGCGATCAGCACGCACGCGGACGGGCGCACGATCACACTCGCGACGTTCGGGCCGGGCGACATCTTCGGCGAGCTTGCGATGTTCGAGGACGAGCTGCGCTCGGCGACCGTCGAGGCGATCGAGACGACGAGCGTCGTCGGCGTGCTCGGCGGCGACATGCGCAGGCTGATGAGCGAACATCCGGAAATCGCGATGCGTCTCGTCGTCGCCCTCGGCCGGCGCCTGCGCGAAATGAACGAGCGCCTCTCGCGCCAGTCCTTCCAGACCGTCCAGAGCCGGGTCGCGGTCGTGCTCAGCGAGCTCGTCGAGGAGGAGATCGCGGCCGGCAAGGACGGGGCCGACGTGCTCGTCACGGCCACCCAGGCCGACCTCGCGCAGCTCGCCGGCTCCTCGCGCGAGTCGGCGAGCCGCTTCCTCGCCGTGCTCGAGCGTGCCGGCGTCATCTCCCAGGGGCGGGGCCGTCTCGTGGTCCACGACCCCGCCGCGCTGAAGCACTATGTCTTCTAGGTCCCCGCGCGCGGGGAGGCGCCGAAAGGGCGCGCCGCCCACGCAGGCGCGCGAGTTCTCCGCCGGCGGCGTGGTCGTGCGCGGCGATCAGGTCGTCACGATCGTTCCCACCCGCCGCGCGGCCGACGGCTCGCGCGTGCTCGCGCTGCCGAAGGGGCATGTCGACCCCGGCGAGAGCCCGGTGCAGGCCGCCGAGCGCGAGGTTCGCGAGGAGACCGGCATCCTCGCCGAGCCGGTGTGCGAGCTGGGCGAGTCGCGCTACTGGTACCGGCGCGACGGGCGCACGATCGGCAAGACCGTGTGCTTCTTCTTGTTCTCGCACCTCGGCGGCGATACCGACGACCACGACGACGAGGTCGAGGAGGTTCGCTGGCTGTCGCTGAAGGACGCCGAGAAGCAGCTCAGCCACAGCGCCGAGCGCGAGATGGTGACGCTCGCACTCGCCCGGCTTGACAAAGACCGGTAGCCTGCTGCCGGCGATGCAGGTCCTGAACTTCTACTCGACGATCTTTGCGGATGAGCTCAAGCGCGGGCGCAAGACGGCGACGATCCGGCTCGGCGACAAGTCCGGCAAGTACCGCAAGAACCAGGCGGTGCTGGTCACGATCGGCTACCAGTACTCGCCGCGCGAACGCATCTTCGAAGCCGTAATCGACCAGGTCGAGGTGATGAAGCTCGGCGAGCTCTCGCCGCGCGACATCAAGCACGACAACCCCGAGTTCCGCCGCCACGAGGAATTGATCAACTTCCTCGAACAGATCTACGGCCGCGCCGTATCGAGCGAGGACACCGTGACCGTTGTGCGCTTCTCGCAGATCCTCGAGAACCCGACCGGCATGACCGAGGCCATCAAGGGCTTCGGCGGCGCCCAGAACTGACCCGGAGGGCGCCTCCGCGCCCGGCAGTCCGCAGGCACGACTGCCAAAGTTCGCTGGACTCTCGCAAGATCTTCTATATATTGATGGTGCAGTTGGCACTCTCCCCCCGAGAGTGCCAACGAGGCGGCTCCCCTCTGCAACGGGGCTGTGAGCCGCCGGTCGCATTCTCAAAGACGGAGGTTTTTCAACATGAAGCTCAAGCCCCTGGGCGATCGTTTGATCGTGCAGGCGATCGAGGAGGAGTTGACCACGGCAAGTGGCATCGTCCTTCCCGAGACCGCCAAGGAGAAGCCGCAGAAGGGCAAGGTCCTCGCCGTGGGTGACGGCAAGCTCGACGAGGACGGCAAGCGCATCCCGCTGGACGTGAAGAAGGGCGACGAGGTCCTCTACAGCAAGTACGGCGGGACCGAGATCAAGGTCGACGGGGAGGATCTGCTCGTGCTTCGCGAGTCCGATGTCCTCGCCCGCGTCGAGTCCTAAGGAGATCTGAGGAATATGGCTCACAAGGAACTGAAGTACGGCTCCGAAGCGCGCTCAGCGCTCGAGGCCGGTGTTGACGCGGTCGCCAACGCTGTCAAGGTCACGCTCGGCCCGAAGGGCCGCTACGTGGTGCTCGACAAGAAGTTCGGCGCGCCGACGATCACCAACGACGGTGTCACGATCGCCCGCGAGATCGAGGTCGAGGACGTCTTCGAGAACCAGGGCGCCCAGCTCGTGCGCGAGGTGGCGACCGCGACGAACGACGTCGCCGGAGACGGTACGACGACGGCCACCGTGCTCGCCCAGGCGATCGTTCGCCAGGGCCTGAAGAACGTCGCTGCGGGCGCCAACCCGCTGGCGCTCAAGCGCGGCATCGAGAAAGCCGTCGATGAGGTCGTCAAGAACATCGCCTCGCAGTCCAAGGAGGTCTCCGGCAAGGACCAGATCGCGCGCGTCGCGACGATCTCGGCCGGCGATGAGGAGATCGGCGACGTCATCGCCGACGCGATCGACAAGGTCGGCAAGGACGGCGTCGTCAACGTCGAGGAGGGCCAGACGTTCGGCATGGACCTCGAGTTCACCGAGGGTATGCAGTTCGACAAGGGCTACATCTCGCCGTACATGGTCACCGACCAGGACCGCATGGAGGCGACGCTAGAGGACCCCTACATCCTGATCGCAAACTCGAAGATCGGCTCGGTTCGTGACGTGCTGCCGGTGCTCGAGGCAGTGATCCAGAGCGGCAAGCCGATCCTGATCATCGCCGAGGACGTCGAGGGCGAGTCGCTCGCGACGCTCGTTGTCAACAAGCTGCGCGGGACGTTCACCGGCGTGGCCGTCAAGGCCCCCGGCTTCGGCGACCGCCGCAAGCGCATGCTCGAGGACATCGCGATCCTGACCAACGGCGAGGTGATCACCGAGGACATGGGTCTGAAGCTGGAGAACACTCAGCTCTCCCAGCTCGGTCGGGCGCGTCGCGTCGTCGTCTCCAAGGACACGACGACCGTCGTGGACGGTGCCGGTGACGCGGCCGCGATCAAGGGCCGCATCAACCAGATCAAAGCCGAAATCGAGAACACCGACTCGGACTTCGACCGCGAGAAGCTCCAGGAGCGCCTTGCGAAGCTCTCGGGCGGCGTCGCGGTGGTCAAGGTCGGAGCGGCGACCGAGACGGAGATGAAGGAGAAGAAGCACCGTGTCGAGGACGCGCTGCAGGCAACTCGCGCGGCTCTCGAGGAGGGCATCGTTCCCGGCGGCGGCGTCGCACTGCTGCAGGCCTCCTCGTCGGTCACGATCGGTGAGAACGGCGCGTCGGCCGATGGCTCAGACGACGAGCGGACGGGGGCCAGGATCGTGCTCCGTGCGCTCGAGGAGCCGCTGCGCCAGCTCGCCGAGAACGCCGGCCTCGAGGGGTCGGTCGTGGTCAACGACGTGCGCAAGGCCAAGAAGGGCCACGGGCTCAACGCGGGCACGAACGAGATCGTTGATCTCGTCGCAGCCGGCGTGATCGACCCGGCGATGGTCACGCGCTCGGCGCTGCAGAACGCCGCGTCGATCGCCAAGAACATCCTCACGACCGAGGCGATCGTCGCCGAGGTACCGGAGAAGGAAGGCGCCGGCGGTCCCGGCGGTGGCATGCCCGACATGAGCGGGATGATGTAGCCAGGCAGCACGGTTGGACCTCGGCGCGCGAGCGCGCCGAACGATGTCAGCGCGGGCCCGGCACGATGCCGGGCCCGCGGTGTTTCCGCCCGCACTCGAGCGAGCGAATTGCAGACGCGTGCAAGGATGCAGCCGTGCCGGTGAACCGCGCCTTCCGCCTCGCCGAGAGATCGGACGCGGGCGCCGTGGCGGCCCTGCACGCCGACAGCTGGCGCCGCAGCTATCGCGGCGCCTACGCCGACTCGTTTCTCGACGGCGACGTCGCCGCCGATCGGCTGGCGGTCTGGAGCGAGCGGCTGGCGCGCGGCGATGCCGCGTCTCGGACGATCCTCGCCGAGGAACACAACCGCCTGATCGGCTTCGCCCACGTCGTTCTCGGCGAGGACTCGACGTGGGGCGCGCTGCTCGACAACATCCATGTTGCCCATGCCCGCCAACGTCGCGGCGTAGGCTCCGAGCTGCTCGTGCGGGTGGCCGAGACGCTCGCCGCGGTGCACGAGCGTAGCGGCCTCTACCTGTGGGTTCTCGAGCAGAACGCGAACGCGCAGGCGTTCTACGAGGCACACGGCGCCCGCCGTGTGGAAAGCGCCGCGGTGACGGCTCCGGGCGGCGTCCCGGGCAGGCTCAATGGCTCGCCGCGCAAGCTGCGCTACGCGTGGGCGGACGCCGGCGCGCTGATCCCCGAGCGCTGAGATCGCGCCGAGGCTGGCTCTGCGCCGCGCCGGCGGCGACGTTCACGCCCTGCCGAGCAGCTAGACGTCGAAGTAGATCTTGAAGCCCTCGGCGACCGCGTCGAGGCCGAGCGTCCGATAGAACGCGTGCGCTTCCCTGCGGTGCTTGCCCGAGAGCAGCTGCAGCTTGCAGCAGCCGGTCGCGCGCGCCGATTCGATCGCGTGCTCCATCAGTGCTCTGCCGACGCCCCTGCGGCGGGCATCGGCGGCGACGATTACGTTCTCGACGATCGCCCACGGCTCGCCGCGGTGGGTCAGGTTCGGGACCGTGAGCAGATCGACGGTGCCGACGACGCGATCCTCGAC
Source organism: uncultured Solirubrobacteraceae bacterium (assembly GCA_963822245.1). Classification (GTDB taxonomy): domain Bacteria; phylum Actinomycetota; class Thermoleophilia; order Solirubrobacterales; family Solirubrobacteraceae; genus Palsa-744. The sequence continues at coordinate 496,235 of CAWGGR010000001.1, read as the reverse complement.
TGTCGCGACGGCAAGCTCGCGCCGGGCGTCGGCGAGGATCTCGGCGAGGACGCCGGCGGAGGTCGCGCGCCCGCCCGGCGCTGCGGATGCCTGCTCGCCGGCGAGCTGCTGGTAGAGCGCGAGCAGGCCGTCGAGGTCGTTCAGTGTGGCCTGCCGAACCAGCACGCTTCCCACGGGCGCAGTTTCGCAGACCGGGCCGCGACGGAGGCACATGTAGCATGGCGCGTCCGGCACAACGCTGGCGAAGGGCAACAGGGGGAGGACAGATGTCGCTGAAGGTGGTCGGGGCCGGAGTCGGTCGGACAGGGACCGCTTCGCTTAAGATCGCGCTCGAGCAACTGCTCGGAGGGCGCTGTCACCACATGGTCGAGATCATCGGCGACCCCGCCCAGGTGACGGGGTGGACCGATGCGATCGAAGGTCGCGATGTTGACTGGCAGGAGCTGTTGAGCGACTACGTGGCGCTCGTCGACTGGCCGGGAGCCTCCTTCTGGCGTGAGATCTCGGCCGCGAACCCCGATGCGCTCGTGCTGCTCTCGACGCGTGATCCGGAGGCCTGGTACCGCAGCGCCTCGAACACGATCTTCCAGCCCATCGACGCTCCTCCGCCCGGGCTCGAGCAGTGGTTCGGGACGACGATGCCCAAGCTGTTCGGGGAGCGCTTCTCCGATGATCGGGAGAACCCTACGGCGATGATGGACGCGTTCGAGCGCCACAACGAGCAGGTCCGCGCGGGCGTGCCCGCGGATCGGCTGCTCGAGTGGACCGTCACCGACGGCTGGGAGCCGATCTGCGAGCGGCTGAGGGTGCCCGTCCCCGCGGAGGCCTTCCCGGCCACCAACACCACGGACGAAACGCGCGCGATCCTCGGGATGTCGCCGCTGGCGCAAGCCGGCTAGCCAAGCTCGAGGCGGGCTACCCGTTGCTCTCGGGCGCTGGGATACTGCGCGCGTGGTCGCGGCTGTCGTCCTCGTCGGCTCTCCCGGAGCCGGCAAGTCCTCCGTCCTCGAGGCGCTGGCCACGCTTCACGACATCGAGGATGTCGCGCACGGGGCGATCGAGGCGGAGCAGCTGTCGCTCGGTCGGCCGCTGCTGCCGGCGAGCAGCTGGGTTCCGCAGCTCGCCGCGGTGCTTGCGCTCCAGCGTGAGGCGGGCCGCCGGAGGTTCCTGATCTCGGCCACGGTCGTGACCGCCGCGGACCTCGCAGCGGTGCGCAGCGCGACCGCTGCGGAATCGCCATTTGTCGTCTGCCTGAGCGCGTCGCCCGCTACCGTCGCCGCGCGAATCGATGCCCGCGAGCCGGATCACTGGCCCGGTAAGTCGCCGCTGATCGCGCGCGCCCGCAAGCTTGCGTCTTCGACTCCGCGCCTGCCGGGTATCGACCTGATCATCGACACCGAGCAGCGGGCTGCTGCGGACGTCGCGGCTGAGGTCTTCGGGGCGATGCGATCGCGAGGAATGCTCGGGCCGCGATAGAGACCGGGGCTCGCTGGTCGTGTGGCGTGCTTGCGATACCGAGGAATCCTCGGGTCGAGACGGCGAGACGGCCGCTGGTCGTATATGGCGTGCTTGCGATACCGAGGAATCCTCGGGTCGAGACGGCGAGACGGCCGCTGGTCGTATATATGGCGTGCTTGCGATACCGAGGAATCCTCGGTATCGCGGACGGCGAGGCGGTCGCCGACGGTCCGCACGGGAGACGCCGCCGCGCGATCTACGCCGTGACACCCGGGTCGCCACGAGCCGGCTTCAGGCTCGCTTCAGGACCCCCAGATAGAACGCCCCGAACACCACGACGATCCCGATGTTGACGAACAGGCGCTCCCAGAACCTGTGTCTCAAGAACAAGACGTCCACGCCGACCACGACGGCTACCAGTGCGAGCACGTAGAGCACGACGCCCGCCTGCCTTCCCATCGTTCCACTGTACTGCTCGACGACCGCGTCGCGCGTACGGAAAGCGGCGCTCCTGAGAGCAAGCTGCGCTGAGCGCACGCGGCGATTACTAGCGAGCGCGGAACCGGAGCGCGGTGACGCCGCCCGAGCGCGTGCTGCTGAGCGGTTCCAGATCAATCCTGGGGAGGCCGGGGGGCGAGAAGCTGGTGCCGTCGCCGAGCAGCACCGGCAGCACATACACGAGGATCTCGTCGACCAGTCCCCGCTGCAGGCACTGGCCGGCCACGTCGGCGCCAAGGATCTCAAGATCCTTGGCGCCCGCGGCGCTGCGCGCCGTGGCGACCGCGTCCGCGATGTCACCGGTGAGATACGTGACCTTCGGGTTCGAGGGCTCGGGAGGCCTATGGGTGAGGACGAACATGGGCCCGGAGAAGGCGTAGTCGACACTGCCCGGCTCCTCGGCCTCCATCCTGTCGCCGACATCGGCAGTCCGCCGACCGATGAGCATTGCGCCGGTCGCCGCCGCTTGCTCGCGCATCACCTCAGGGGCGATGGCGCCCATGATCCAGTCCATCGCGTGGTCGGGGCCGGCGATGAAGCCGTCGAGCGACATCGCCCTGTTGACGACGACCTTGCCTGTTGCGTTGCTCGTATTGCTCATGTTGTCGCCCACCGCGGCAGCTTACGCGGAACGCAGGCATGGGTCGGCGTCACGGACCGATGGGGCTAGAGTTCAGCGGCCGTGTCGCTGACTGCCATGACATCCGCGGAGATCTCGCTGCCGGTCGAGGCCGACGGCGCGCGTGTCAGCGACCGGATCGCTGTTCTGGCCGACACTGTCGACGTTGTCGGGTTGACCGACAATCACGCCGGCCAGCCGCGGATGTCGCCGCTGGCTGCGGTGGCGCTCGCGCGGGAGCAGGGCGTCGGGACGATCGTCCACGTTTCCTGCCGCGATCGCAACCGGCTTGCCCTGCAGTCCCAGGTGGTGGGCGCGGCTGCGCTCGGCGCTGAGGCGGTCCTCTGCATGCAGGGCGATCCGGTGCCCGGCATCGAACGTGTGGCCGACATGACCGCCACGCAGCTCATTGCGAGCGCCTCGCCATGGGCCGCCCCGCACGCGCTGGCGGTCGGGGCGGTCGTCAACCCCTTCGCCGAGGACGTCGACCGGGAGTTGCGCCTCCTGCAGCGCAAGATCTCCGCTGGAGCAACCTTCGTGCAGTCGCAGATGATCTTCGACCTCGGGCGCCTCGAAACGTTCCTCTCGGCCGCCGAGGACACACTCGCGGACGTGCGGTTCTATGCGAGCGTCGCGCTGCTCCGCAGCGCCCGCATGGCAGACCGCGCCTGCGCGCTGCCGGGGGTCGCGATTCCTCAGCATGCCCTGGCGCAGATCGCTCGCGGCGGCGGCATCGACCTGGCGCGCGAACTGGCGGCCGCCGTCGCCGGCATCGCGCGCGTAGATGCGCTTCACGTATTTCCGCTCGGAGCCGAGGCGGCGACACGCGAGGTCGCCGCGGAGTTCCGCGTCGCGCGGGGTGTCAGCGCCCAGCGCCCGGCGGGGACCGGTCAGTAACCCGAACGTCTCGTCGCAACAGCCGGGCCGGCCGCGCCGATCTCGGGAGCGAGGCCGAGGTCGGCGACTGCACGCTCGCTGTCGAAGTAGAAGACGAACCTGGTCACCTTGCCGGCTCGGATGTGGAATAGGTTCGCCCCCTTCCGCCCCAGTTGGCCGAACTGGCCGAGCTCCAGTCCGCTCGTCTTTCCTCGGCCGAATACATGCACGAGCACGAGCACGCGCTCGCCGTCGAGCTCGCGGTGCTCCTCGCCCTCGCCGCGCCACCCCTCCCATGTGCTCAGGAAGTCACGCCAGGCCTCGATCATCCCGGGTACACCGGTCCAGGTTCCCGGCGACGGCCCGTCGGCAATGACGAATTCGATCTCCGGGTGCGCCCACTCGACTGAGCGGAAATCCCCGCGTTCCCACGCCGCGTGGATCGAGCGCACGAGATCGAGGTTTGCCGACATCGATCAAGTATCCCGTGCCGCGGGCACGCCCGATTTGACGACCCTGCCGGCCGTCGGCGTGGCAGGCCGCGAATCGGCCGCGGCCTGCCTGTCGCGCTGCGTCCTAGCCGGCTTCCGCCTCTGCGACCGTGCGCGGCCCCTGCCCGACATACTTGGCGGTCGGTCGGATCAGCTTCGCCTCGCGCTTCTGCTCGAGGATGTGCGCCGACCAGCCGGCGACGCGCGCGCACGTGAACATCGGCGTGAACAGGTCCGGCGGCACTTCGGCGAGGTCGAGGATCACGGCCGACCAGAACTCGACGTTCGTGGCGAGCACGCGGTCGGGCCGACGCGCGTGCAGCTCGGCGAGCGCGGCCTTCTCGAGCGCCTCGGCGGCCTCGAAGCGCGGCGAGCCGAGCTCGCGTGCGGTGCGGCGCAGTACCCGCGCGCGCGGGTCTTCGGCGCGGTAGATGCGGTGGCCGAAGCCCATCAGCCGGTCGCCGCGGTCGAGTGCGTCGGACACCCATCTCTCGGCATCGCCGCTCTGTTCGACTTCCTCGAGCATCTTCAGCACGCGCGACGGGGCGCCACCGTGCAGCGGCCCGGACAACGCGCCGACGGCGGCGGACAGCGCGGCCGCGACGTCGGCGCCGGTCGAGGCGACCACGCGGGCGGTGAACGTCGAGGCGTTCATGCCGTGCTCGGCCGCGGAGACCCAGTAGGCGTCGATCGCCTTGACGTGGTCGGGGTTGGCCTCGCCGCGCCAGCGGATCAGGAAGCGCTCGGGGATCGTCCTGCCCTCGTCGATCTCCGCCTGCGGGACCGGCGGCTGACCGGCCTCGCGCGCGGACTGCGCGACGAACGACAGTGCCATCACCGATGCGCGTGCGAGGTTGTCGCGGGCCTCCTCGTCGGTGATGTCGATCAGCTGGCCGAAGCCCCACTCGGGCGCGAGCATCGCCAGCGCCGACTGCACGTCGACACGGTGGTCGCCGGAGCGCACGGTCAGGGCATGTGGTTCCGCCGGGGGCAGGCCCGGCTTGAAGTGTCCGTCGACGAGCAGGCCCCAGACCTGCTCGTAGGGGATCGTGCCGACGAGGTTCTCGATATCGACGCCGCGGTAGCGCAGCGCGCCACCCTCTTTGTCGGGCTCGGCGATCTCGGTGGCAAACGCGACGACTCCTTCGAGGCCCGACTGGACCTCGGGTGCTGCTGACTGGACCGCGCTCATGGCACTCGCTTTCTGAGCTTGATGCTTGACGGGGTGGCTGCCTTGTGGGCAGGCCCATATCGTCGCAGGAATGAGCGCGCGAGTACGCTCCAGCCGAGCAGGCGCCCGCCTGTCAGCCCGGCCGAGCGCCGATCCCGAGGAGGAGCGATGTCCGACAGCGATCTGATGTTCCGAGGAGCGCTCGAGCTCGCGGGAATGGTGCGCGCGGGGGAGGTCTCCTCACGCGAGCTGGTGGAGCTGTCACTCGAGCGGATCGAGGAGCTGAACCCAGCACTCAACGCGTTCGTCGATGTCGACGAGGACGGCGCACGCGCAACGGCCGCGGCGATCGGCGCGCGCGATCCGCGGCCGTTCGCCGGTGTGCCGGTCGCGATCAAGAACAACCGCGCGGTCGAGGGCCTGCGCCTGACCAACGGCTGTGCGCTGATGGCCGAGAACGTCGCCCGCTACGACCACAACATCACGCGGCGCCTGCGCGCGGCGGGATTCGTGATCGTCGGCACGACGACGCTGCCGGAGTTCGGGATCCTGCCGGTCAGCGAGGCGCGCATCTTCGGGCCGACGCGCAATCCCTGGGATCTCGGGCGCACCCCTGGCGGCTCCTCCGGCGGCTCGGCGGCAGCGGTCAGCAGCGGCATGGTGCCGGTCGCGCACGGCAACGACGGCGGCGGCTCGCTGCGCATCCCCGCGGCCTGTTGCGGACTCGTCGGCCTGAAGCCGAGCCGCGGGCGAATCTCATCGGCCCCCGAACTGGGCGACTCGGCGCTCGCGACCGAGGGCATGCTCACGCGCACGGTCGCCGATACCGCGGCGATCCTGGACGTCCTCGCCGGCTACGAGCCTGGCGATGCGACCTGGGCGGCGGCGCCGGGCGAGCCCTTCGCGCAGAGCGCCGCGCGCGAGCCCGGGCGCCTGCGGATTGCGATGACGACGACCTCGCCGAACCCCGACGCGGTCCTCGATCCGATCGCGGCGAGCGCGGTCGAGCGCGCGGCCGAGCTGCTGCGCTCGCTCGGTCACGAGGTCGAGGAGGTGACCGTGCCGTGGCAGCTCGACGGGCTGGCCGAGCTGTTCGGCACCGTCTTCTCGGCCCAGATCGCGCTCTCGATCGCATACGCGGGGAGGGTCGCCGGACACGCGCCGACCGACGCCGACATGGAGCCGATGAGCTGGGCGATCTTCTCGATGATCGCCAACATGGGCGCGCTCGAGGGGCTCCGCAGCGCTGTGCGGCTGCAGTCGTTCTGCCGCCGCATCGTCGCGTTCCTGGCGCCGTATGACGCGTTGCTGACACCCGCGCTGGCCGAGCGGCCGCTGCCGCTCGGCACCCTCGACACGGCTGCGCCCGATCCGATGTCGACGTTCACGCGCTCCGGGCTGTTCACGCCGTTCACGCCGGTGTTCAACGCGAGCGGGCAGCCCGGCATCTCGCTGCCGCTGTACGAGGGCGAGGACGGCCTGCCGCTGGCCGTGCAGATCGTCGGGCGCCCCGAGGGTGAGGGCGCGCTGCTCGCGCTCGCCGCGCAGCTGGAAGGCGTGGCGCCGTGGGCTGGGCGGCGGCCGGCGTTCGCCCAGGCCCTCACCGACTAGACGATCGGGGCGTCCACCGCGACAGTTGTCCCCGAGCACGGCGCGCTCGCCGACCGGACGATCGCGGCGCGCGCGGCGACCGTCGCGCCCGGGCGCGGCGCGCTGATCCACCGCCGCGCCGCGGCCTCGGCTCCTCGATCGCTCCCGCAAGTACCAATTTGTACGGAGATTCCGACATCTGGGGACCCGCGTCTCGCGCAGAGGCGAAATGCTTCCGCCTGCGGGGTCGTCATGCTCGTAGCTCGCGCCAACTCTGGAGAACTGTGGATCGTATGGCCGATGGGGTGTTGCTGACGGGGGCGACGGGGTTCGTCGGAATGGAGCTGCTCGTTCGCTACCTCGAGCACACCGACCGCCGCGTGTACGCGCTCGTGCGCGCCGCCGACGAGCGCGCGGCGCAGGCGCGGATAGCGCGCACGCTCCTGTGCCTGTTCGGTCCCGGCCACCCCTACGGCGAGCGGGTGGTCGCGGTACGCGGCGACCTCACCCATCCGGGCCTCGGCGTGCGCGGCGGGCTCGAGCCGCTGGCCGAGTGCATCAGCGAGATCGTGCACGGCGCGGCGTCGGTCTCGTTCACGCTCGGGCTCAACGCTGCGCGCACGATCAACGTCGACGGCACGCGGCGCATGCTCGACCTCGCCGAGCGCTGCCTCGCGCGCGGCGGGCTGCGGCGCTTCTCCTACATTTCCACCGCGTACGTCGCCGGCGAGCATGTCGGCCAGTTCAGCGAGGACGACCTCGACGTCGGCCAGACGTTTCGCAACGCCTACGAGCAGTCGAAGTTCGAGGCCGAGAGCCTCGTCGCGCGCTCGCGGGTGCACCTGCCGATCACGGTTCTGCGCCCGAGCATCATCGTCGGCGAGCGCGACAGCGGCTGGACCGCGTCGTTCAACGTGCTCTACTGGCCGCTGCGCGCGTTCGCGCACGGCGCCTACCCAGCGCTGCCCGCGCGCGGCGATGCGCCGGTCGACGTGGTGCCGGTCGACTACGTCGCGGACGCCGCGTTCGCCCTCAGCCAGGCGCCCGAGGCCGAGGACGCGACGTTCAACCTGACGGCAGGCCGGCACGTGAGCAGTGTCGCCGAGGTCGTCGAGCTCGCGAGCGGCTTCTTCGGACGCCCCGAGCCTCGCCTGATCGACCCGGCGCTGTATCACCGCGCGATCCATCCGCTGCTCGTGCGGTGGGCGGATGATGCGCGCTCGCGGCGCGCGCTCACCCGCAGCGAGGTGTACTTCCCCTACTTCGCGATGCGTGTCGGCTATGACGATCGGCGTGCGCGCGTCGCGCTGCGCAACTCGGGCGTCGCGACGGCGTCGCTGCGTACCTACTTCGTGCGCCTGGTCGAGTTCGCGCTCGCGGCGCAGTGGGGCCGGCGCGAGATCTCGCGGGCGAGCCTGATCGCCGGTGTGACGCCTCTGCCGACGCGCCCCGAGCCCGCCGCGCGGGGCCCGCACGCACGATTGGCGCTCGCCAAATGACGAGTCAGCGACTGTCCGCGCTCGACGCGTCGTTCCTGTCGGTCGAGACGCCGACCGCGCACATGCACGTCGGCTGGGTCGCGGTGTTCGCGCCCGGCGCAGACGGTCGCCTGCCGAGCTTTGCGGAGCTGCGCGAGCACATCTCGTTGCGCCTCTCGCGCGCGCCGCGCTACCGGCAGAAGCTGGCGACGGTTCCGCTCGGCCTGCACTCGCCCGAGTGGATCGACGATCAGGGCTTCTCGATCGATCGTCACCTGTATCGCGCGCCGGGCCCGCTCGAGAGCCTCGTCGATGAGGTGATGTCGATACCCCTGCGCCGCGACCGCCCATTGTGGGAGATATGGGTCTGTGAGGATGCGGGCGATGGACGCCTCGCGCTGGTCGGCAAGACCCACCACTGCATGGTCGACGGCCTCGCCGCGGTCGAGCTCGCGTCGCTGCTGCTCGACCCGACACCGGAGCCCGCGGAGTGCGAGCCGGACACGTGGTCGGCCGCGCCCGGGCCGGGCGCCGAGCAGCTGCTCGTGCGCGGCGTGCGCGATCTCCTCGGCCAGCAGCTCGATCTGCTGCAGTGGTCGCTGCGCGTCGCCTCGGCGCCCGCTCCGGTCGTGCGCCAGACCGCCTCGGGGGCGATGCGCGCGACGCGCGCGTTGAGCCACCTGCTGCGCGCGGCGCCGGCGAGCGTGCTCAACGAGCAGCAGTCGCCGTTGCGGCGGCTGTCCTGGGCGCAGCGGCCGCTGGAGGATCTGAAGACGATCAAGCGCGCGTACGGCACGACGGTCAACGACGTCCTGCTCGCCGCGGTCGCCGGGGGGATGCGCTCCTACCTGATCCGCAGGGGTGAGCAGCCGCTCGCGCTGAAGGTGATGGTCCCGGTCAGCGTGCGCAGCGACGAGGACGTCCTCGGCAACCACATCTCGTTCGTGTTCGCCGACCTGCCCTGCAACGAGCCCGACCCGATCGGGCGCCTCTACCAGGTGCACGCGTCGATGAGCCGGCGCAAGCGCGACGGGGCCCCCGAAGGCGCCGACCTCGTGCTCAAGGCCGCCGGGCGCACGCCCGTCACGGTTCAGCAGATGCTCTCGCGGCTGATGTCGGGCGCCCGCGCGTTCAACCTCGTCGTCTCGAATATCCCCGGACCGAGCGTGCCGATGTACATGCTCGGCAGCCCGCTCGAGGCGGTCTACCCGGTCGTGCCGCTCGCCGACAACCACGCGGTCTCGGTCGGCATGGTCACGATCGCCGATCAGGCCTGCCTCGGTGTGTACGCCGATCGCGAGACGATGCCCGACGTCAACATGCTCGCGCATGACATCGACGACGCGATCACCGAGCTGCTCGCCGGCACCGAGCAGATCACCGAGGAGGCCGGGTCGCTGCTGCTGCGCGCGCTCGCGACCCCAACGACCGCCGGCCCCGCCGCGACCGCTCCCGCCGCGACTGCTCCCGGCGAGATCGCGCCGGCCGAGCCGCCACTCCAAGCTCCTGCGCAGGCCGGCGCCGCTCACGCGCCTGCGCCCGATCGGGCGATCGTCGCGGACATGGGCGCCCCGCGCGAAGCGCCCGCGCGTGCGCCCGATCGGGCGATCGCGGCGGACATGGGCGCCCCGCGCGAGGCGGCCGAGCGCGCGCCCGATCGCACTCCGGTGGATGATCCCGCGCCGGCCGATCACGCAGCCGCGCTCGATCGGGCCTCGGCGAGCGAGGCTGCGGCGACCGGCGAGCACGGCCAGGAACGTGAGCGGATTCCGACATTCGACTGGGCCGAGCTCGCCGATGCGGACCTGACGCCGCCGTACGAGGACGACGACGCGGACGTGGGCGAGCCCGAGCCGCGCGCGTCATCCGTGCCGCGCTTTCATCGCGCAGAGGACGCGCCACAATGGCCGGGGGCGCAGCGGCCGTAGCCGCACGCGGGCGGCGTCGCGGGACCTGCCGTCAGTCGAGCGTCGAGCTTCGCAGCACTCCGTCGTCGCTCCAGGTGAGGGCTTCGCCGTGCAGGCGCAGGGATTCGGTGAGAATGCTCGCGCCGCTGTCGAGAATCGCGAACCCGCGCCGGTCGTGGCGTCTCACCTCGATCTCGGGCCCCGGCGGCGACATGCACTCTTCGCCGAGGAAGTTCGTGCCGATCCAGGCGAGCGCGCCGTCGCCCTTGAGCACGAGCGAGCCGACGCCGAAGCAGACGGTGTCTTCGATCGGCGACGCGATTTCAAACGTGCGCCGGTGCCCGTTTTGCAGGTCGATCTCACCGACGCTCTCGTCGTTCGCCTCGACGTTTTCCACGTACGCGACGTATGGACCGGCAAAGCGCACGAGCTCGTATTGGTAGTGCTCGCCGTTGGACAGGTAGAACGCGCGGCCGACGCGATACAGGCACGCGTAGTCGTTGCCGTTGGCGGCCGTGAAGACACGCGCCGTCGAGCTCCTGGCGATCGTTTCCGACCCGCCGCCGGGGCGGCAGGAGATGCGCGCGGCGTCCCCGTCAGCGGAGCCCGCCGCGCGAGCCGAGCGCACCGCGCGAGCCGAGCGCACCGTGCTCGCGCGGGCGGCGCCGGGTGGCGGCGCGAGCGCGAGCGCGGCCGTGGCGATCACCGCCGCCGGCGCAAGCACGCGAAGACGCCGCCCGAGCATCGCCGACATCATCACACAGCTACTCGCGGCGCAGCTCGTGCGGCGGGCCGGGCTCGCCGGGGCGCAGGTCGAGCTGCAGCCACAGCACGTCGTGCCAGGCGCCCGCCTTCCAGCCGATCCGCCGGTAGGTGCCGACGGGGACGAAGCCCATCGCTTCGTGCAGTCCGTTGCTCGCGTCGTTCGGCTGGGTGATGCCCGCGCACAGCGTCCACAGCCCGATCTCCCGCAGGCGCTCGAACAGCCGCGTGTAGAGAGCCCGCGCGACGCCCGCGCGGTGGTGCTCGGCGGCGATGTACACGGTCACGTCAGCAGCCCACCTGTACGCGGCCCGCTGCTGGTGGCGCGTGCCGTAGGCGTAGCCGAGCGCGACGCCGTCGCGCTCGGCGATCAGCCAGGAGTACGCGCCGCGCATGCGCAGGGCGATCTCGGCGGCGCTCGGCGGCTGTGCCTCGAACGACGCGACCGAGTCAGAGACATACGGCGCGTAGATCTCCGCGCATGCGCCCGCGTCGAGCTGTGGGTCGGCGTCGCGGACGATCATCGGCGCCAGACGATAGACATACCGGCAGCGCGCGTCCGCTGATCGGGCGCCGCGGGGGGGCGCGCGAGCGGACCTCGCACACGCGGCTATCGTTGAGGCGATGACACGCTCGCCGCTGTCGCTGATCGAGTTTCCCGCCGATGATCCCGAGCGCGCGCGGCGCTTCTGGTCGAGCCTGCTCGCGGTCGAGCTCGAGGAGCGCGGCGAGGGGCAGGGCTCGGGCTGGGAGACGCGGGCACACGCGCCGGCGATCGGCGTGCACGCGCGCGGCCGCGGTCCCGGCGATTCCTTCTCGCTCCCCTATTTCGCGGTCGCCGATCTCGCGGCCGCGCTCGCGAGGGTGCAGGCGCTGGGCGGCGCGGTCGTGCACCCGGGTGAGCGCTGGGCGATCTGCAAGGACTCCGAGGGAACCCCGTTCGCGCTCAGCGGCGACTCCCTCAGCGGCCCCTAGCGGCGAGCGCGTGAGCGATCTGCTGGTGCGCGAGGTGGCGCTCGCGCAGACCCGCCCGCTCCGCCGCGCGGTGCTGCGACCGCGCGACACGCTCGCCGAGCTCGCAGCCTCGGAGGCGGATGGGGCGTTCGCGCTCGGCGCGTTCGAGCGCGATGCGTTGATCGCGGTCGGCCTGATCGCACCCGACGGCCAGCCGGGAGGCTGGCGCGTGCGCGGGATGGCGACCGCGGCGGACGCGCGCGGACGGGGCGCCGGCGCCGCGATCCTCGCAGGGCTGATGCGTCATGCGCGCGCCCACGGCGCCGTGCGCGTGTGGTGCAACGCGCGGACGCCGGCACGCGCGTTCTACGAGCGCGCGGGGCTTCGGGTCGCCTCTGACGAGTTCGAGATCGAGGGCATCGGCCCGCATTTCGTGATGGCGCTCGAGCTCGCGCGTTGAGCGCGCGCCCGGTTTGCTCAGCCGAGGCCGAGCACGGCGGCCATCCGCTGCGGGTGGACTCCCAACGCCTCCGCGTCGGCGGCGCCGCGCGCGGAGGTCATCGCCACCTCCATCAGCTCCGCCTCATCCCAGGTCGCAAACGCGCCGGCGCCGGCGACGCGCTCGAGCAGGTGCAGTCCGCGCGAGACGAGCGCGGTCGGGACGTGCACGAGCGGGCGCTTGCGGCCGAGCGAGCGCAGGACGACGCGAACGATGTCGTCATGGCTGAGCGTCTCGGGGCCGCAGAGCTCGTGGCGCGAGTGCGTCTCGGCGCCGTCGGCGCGCATCGCCGCGACGACGCAGTCGGCGACGTTCTCGGCCCAGATCGGCTGGTAGAAGGCATGCCCGCGCCCGGAGACCGGCATCAGCGGCAGCAGCGCGAGGCGCTCGAGCAGCGTCAGCCAGCGGTCGCCGGGCGCGTAGACGATCGACGGCGCGAACACGATCGAGTGCAGGCGCGACTCGCGCACGACCTGCTCGGCGAGCGCCTTCGCGCGCAGCAGACGCGTGCGGTTGTGGCTCGAGGCGCCGAGCGCGGAGAAGAACACGAAGCGCTCGACGCCGGCGCGCTCGGCGGCCTCGACCATGCGCCAGGTCGCGATGCAGTCGACCTCCTCGATCGAGCCCTGCGGCTGGTCGCGGATCGCGGCGGCGAGATGGACGACGGTCTGCACGCCGCGCAGCGCGTTGCGGAACGACGGCGGGTCGGTGAGATCCCCGAGCGCGATCTGCACGCGCACGCGCTGTGCGCCCAGCCGCCGCGGATCGCGCACCAGGCAGCGGACCTCGGTCCCTTCGGCAAGCAGGCGGCTCAGCAGCGTCGAGCCCACCAGGCCGGTCGCGCCGGTAAGCAGCAGCATGATTCGTACAATATGCGTCTCCCGCGGGGAACTCCCGCAAAGCGACCCCAAGAAAGAAGCGAATGGCCTACGTGATCGCCGAGCCGTGCATCGGCACCAAGGACAATTCCTGTGTCGAGGTGTGCCCCGTCGACTGCATCCACCCGACGCCCGACGAGCCCGGATATGACGCGGCGGAGATGCTCTACATCGACCCCGAGGAGTGCATCGACTGCGACGCCTGCGTCGAGGCCTGCCCGGTGGATGCGTGCTTCGCCGAGGACCAGCTCCCCGACGAGTGGCAGAAGTTCACGCAGATGAACGCCGATTACTTCGCCAACACCAAGTAGCGACGGAGCCCCGCGCGCCGGGCCTGGTCAGCTCACGCGGCGCGGGTCGCGGCATCGACGAGGGCGTCCCCGTCGGCCGAGCGCAGGTAGAGCACGAAGCGCTGTACGCGGCGACGGCTGACGAGCCCGGCGTCGTCGAGGATCGCGAGCTGCTGCGAGATCCCGCCGCGGGAGACGCCGAGCGCGCCGGCGAGCTCGGTCGTCGAGCGCGGGCAGTCAAGCGCCATCAACAGCGTTGCGCGGCTGCGCCCGACGAGCTTCGCGAGCGCGTCAGGCGGGGCCGGCCGGGAGGGGTTCCAGAGCATGCCGACGCCGCGCGCGGGATAGATCAGCGTCGGCTGCCACGGCTCGGCGGTGACGATCCAGACCTTCGGCCATGCGAACACGCTGGGGATCAGCAGCAGGCCGCGCTCGTCGAGGTCGAGGACGTCGTCGGCGCACTCGTGCTTGTCGATGCGCAGCACGCCGTCCTCCCAGCTGACCGTCGGGTCGAGGTCCGCGAACAGGCGCCGCGTGCCGCCGTCGGCGATCTGGCGCGCGCGGTGGAGGACGTCGTTCTCGAGCAGCGCACGGATCCGCGGCCAGTGCGCGGCGAGCGCACGCTCCCAGTAGCGGCGCATCAGCTCCGCGAGAGCGTCGAGGGCTGTGGGCGTGTCGCTGAGGAACGGCTCGAGCACCGCCGGCAGCGGCTGGTCGCGGTAGGCGGCGCGCACCTCGTCGCGCACCTGCGCGGACGGCGTCGCGAGCATCTCGCTGACGTCGTCCTCGAACTCGGCGAGCGGGCCGCAGGGCAGCGGGTGGATGAAGTCGGGGTTGTATCCGCTCGAGTCCTGCAGCGCGTACAGCACAGACAGATCGAGATCGGCGGTCAGCTCCCGCGCCTGCTCGGCCCACAGCCCGTGGACGCTGTCGCCGCTCGCGCGCGAGGCGCCGCAGGCGCGCCCGTCGAGCGATCGCAGGCTGGCGATCGTCTCGAGCGCCGGCGAGATCGCAAAGCGAACCCTCGTGAGGGCCTCGGTGTCAAATCGCGCGTGGATCATGCGGGAGATCGGATCGTGCTCACGCTGCTGATGATCGCGCGTGCACGCGCCGCAACCGAGCTATTTAGCTGGGTCTAAATGTCTTAGCACGGCCGATCGGGCGCGGCAGACTGCGCGCATGATGAACTCACATATGACGGCTGCGATCGCACAGGAGCGCGAGCGCGCGCTGCGGCGGGCGGCCGCCGCGACGCGGGCGAGGACCGAGCCGGCCGCCGACGCGGCGCGCCCGCCGGCGCGACGCAGGCTGATCTCGCGCGTGACCGGCCGCGAGGATCGCCGCGGCGCGGCCGAGCCCGCGCGCTCGGCCCGCTAGATTTGGCCCTGCGCGCGCCGTCTTTCAGCGCGTCGAGCGCGCGCCCATCGGCGGGCGCAGGCCCTGGGCACCGAGATATTCGGGGTGCATGACGTCGAACGTCGGCAGGTCGGGGATGCGCTCGTGCAGCAGCGCGCGCAGCGCGACGGAGTCGAAGCTGTGCGATTGCGGCGCGAGCGGGTTGACGGTCAGCGCGAGCAGCTCGATCGGCCGCAGGACCTCGATCGTCAGGCCGTGGCGCGCGTACCAGTCGACCCCGTGCCTGCCCGGGAAGACACGCGTCGCGTCGGCGACGAGCACCGTCAGGGGGTGTTTGCGGTTGCGCGCCGCCTGCGCGAGCGCGCTCAGGAACTGCTCGGGCAGCGCGCCGGCGATGATCAGCGAGCACGCCGCCGGGTGCTGTGAGAGCAGGCCGGCGATCTGCGTGGCGTCGCTCGCGAGCGCGAACCGCGGCGGCAGCTCGGTCGCGTGCTGCTCGTCGTCGATGAGCATGCTGGCCTCGGCGGCGGCGAGTTCGCGCAGGCGCGCGCCGTCGGCGCCGCGCTCGTCGACGCTCGGCAGGCGCACCAGCTCGACGGCGTCGGCGGTCTGCGCGACGACCTGCTCGATGTCCTCGCTGAGCACCGCGCCGGTCGCCATCAGCAGGCCGTCGGCGACATCCGGCGAGGAGGCCGCGCGGCGGTCGATCGCACCGTCGATGAGGATCTGCTCAGCGCCATGGGCGAGCATCGCGTCGCTGACCGCGCGCACCTGCGCGGCCGCGCTCGGCCCCGCCACCTCGATCGCGCCGGGCCCGCGCAGGCGCGCGATCAGGACCCGCCCGAGGGGTGTGCGCACGTCGGTCTGCTCGAGCAGCTGGTGCGGCAGCCCGCTCGCGCTGAGCAGCGCGTCGGTCGTCGCGACGAGGCTGCCGGCGCGGAGCAGCACGCGCGGCTTCTCGATGCGGAAGTCGATCACGTCGTGCTCCTCGCCGTCGCGGCCGACGGACGTCACGCCGACGTTGCGCCCGGCGGCGGCGAGCTCGCGCAGCAGCGCGGCGAGCGCCTCGGTCTTGCCGGTGTTCTTCGCGAGCCCGACGAGCGCGAGCCGCTCGGTGTCTGCGGTCAGGTCGCTGAGCACCGGCGTATCAGCCGCTCGCGGATACCCGCGCGGCGAGCTCGCGCACAATGAACGTCGCGAGGTGCTGCGGTTCGGTGCCCTTGGAGAAGCCGGCGTCGTAGCCGAGCTCCTTGGCGAGCTCGTTGGAGACGCGCGGGCCGCCGCAGGCGAGGATCATCTCGCCGCGCCGTCCCTCCGCCTCGACGAGCTCGACGAGCTCGGTCAGGTTGTGCACGTGCAGGTTCTGCTGGGTGACGGTCTGCGAGACGAGGATCGCGTCGGCGCCGACCTCGATCGCCTTTGCGAGCAGCACGCTGTTGGGGACCTGGCTGCCGAGGTTGTGGGTCTCGAACGAGCGGTAGCCCTCGAGGCCGTGGTGGCCGTGGTAGCCCTTGAGGTTGAGCATCGCGTCGATGCCGACGCTGTGCGTGTCCGAGCCGGTGCTCGCGCCGACCACGACGACCTTGCGCCCGAGGTGCTCGGCGGCGAAGCGCTCGACCTCGTCCTCGCTCATGTACTCGATGTCGAAGCCCTCGCCCTGCAGCGACTCGAAATCGACGCTCTGCACGCACACCCCGTACATCACGAAGTACGTGTAGCCCTCGGTCAGCTGCTCGTAGTGGACGACCTCCGGCTCCTGGAAGCCCATCTTTCCTGCCAGCTCGAGCGCGGCCCTGCGCGCTGCCAGCGAGTACGGCACGGGCAGCGTGAAGCTCATCTGCACGAGGCCGTCGCCGCTGTGATCGGCGTACGGCCTGACCGCGCTCAGGTCGATCTCGCTAGGCATAGCTCGCCTTGTCCGCGGGCGGCGCCGGCCCACCGATCGGAGATCGGCCAGCGGCCGGGTCGTGCATCAGGGGGAGCACCGGGTTGAAGTAGGAGGGCTCGGTCGCGACGATCCCCTCGAGGCCGCGGCCGCCGTCGATCTTGCGGCTGACGTCGCCGAACGTCGCCGCGTCGATCGCCGCGAACAGGCCCGTCTCGGCGATCCGCTCGAGCAGCTCGTGCGCGCCCGCGAGCACCTCCTGCGCGCGCGTCTGGATGATCCCGCCGCGCTTGAACTCGATCTCCTCGCCGAGGTCGTGCGCGGCGTTGAAGACGTAGTCGACGTTCTGCAGCCCGAGCACGCGGTCGTGCACGTGCGGGGTGAAGATCCCCTCGGTCGGCACGCCGATCGTCTGGATCCCCTGACCGGTCGCGACCGTGACGAGGTTGAACAGCGCGTCGGCGGCGTGCGTGCGGAACAGGTTGCCGTCCATGTGCCGGGTCGGCGGCATGTACTTGACGGGGCAGTCCGGGAACAGCTCGCGCGTGAGCTGCGCCTGCGCCCACTCGAGCAGCAGGCCGTTCCTCACCGGGATGTCGATCTCGAACGCGTCGCCGAGGCCGATCTGCGCATCGGGGACGCCCGAGTCGCGCGCGAGCTGGTGGTTGATGAACTGCGAAGCGGTCACCGACGGCGCCGCCTCGACGGCGTCGGCGGTGCGCAGGTAGTTGTCCTCGCCGGTGTTGATGACGACGCCGAAGTAGCCGTTGATCATCCGCGAGATGCGCTGATCGATCAGCCCGCGGACGATGTTGATGTCGCGGTAGAGGATCCCGTAGAGCGCGTCGTTGACCATGTTGTCGAAGCCCTCCCACGCGCCCATCACCGCGATCTCCGACATGCACAGCCCCGAGCAGAAGCTCGACAGGCGCACGTAGCGCCCGTGCTGCTCAGACCACTCGTCCATCGCCTCGCGCATGATCCGGAAGTTCGCCTGGGTCGCGAACGTGCCGCCGTAGCCCTCGGTCGTCGGGCCGTACGGGACGTAGTCGAGCAGGCTCTGCGCGGTCGAGCGGATCACCGCGACGATGTCGCCGCCGGCCTCTGCGACGGCCTTCGCGTGCACGACGTCCTCATACACGTCGCCGGTCGCCGTGAGCACGTAGCGCAGCGGCGCAGCCCCGTCGCCGAGGCGTGCGCGCATCGCCCGGCGCTCGTCAAAGCGCGCGCTGATCTCGCTCAGGCGCGCGGCGCACTCGGCACTGACGCGCTCGCGGATCGCGCCCTCCTCGGCGAGCTCGAGCGTGCACAGGTCGAGCTCGCCCGCGCTGACCGCCTCGGCGAGCTGCTGCGGCGAGCGGCCGGTGCGGATGATCGCGTTGCCGAGCCAGTACGCGATCCCGCGGCCGAGCCCGCCGCGGTCGTGGACATGGTCGACGAGCACGTTCGGCAGCGGCGCCTCGAGCTCGTCGGCGCCGTCGACGCCGAGCAGGCGCGTGACGCTGCGCTCGACCGAGACGGTCGTGCGCCCGGCGATCTGCTCGGCGACCTGCTCGGCGATCAGCTTGGCCGCCTGGCGGCAGGCGGCGACGACTCCGGGGTCGAGATCGAGCTTGCCGCTCATCGCACATCCCTGACGATCGGGAACGGGATGACCTCGCGCAGCGTGTCGCGTTCGGTCAGGATCATCACGAGGCGATCGACGCCCATGCCGCCGCCGGCGGTCGGCGAGTAGCCGTACTCGATCGCGCGCGCGTACTCCTCGTCGTTGGGATGCGGTACGTCCGCGTCGTCGATCATCCGCCGCTTGCGCTGGTCGACGAAGCGCTGCCACTGATCGACCGGGTCGTTGAGCTCGGTGTCGCCGCTGACCAGCTCGATGCCGCCGATGACCGCGTCGAAGTGTTCGGCGAGCTCGGGGTGCACGGGGTGCCGGCGCGTGATCGGGAACGGCTCGAGCGGGAAGTCGAACACGTGCGTCGGCTGGTTGATCGTCGACTCGATTTTCTCGGAGTAGATGTCGGCGACGACCTCCGCCCACGTCGCCGCGGGGTCGATCGGCTCGTCGAGCACCTCCGCGAGCTGCTCGCGCGTGGACTCCATGAAGTCGAGTCCGAAGCGCTCGAGGATCAGCTCGCGCATCGTGACCCGCCGCCACGGCTTCGCGAGGTCGATGTCCTCGCCGTTCCGTTTGATCAGCGTGCGCCCGAGCGCCTTCTGGGCGACGTCGCGGAACATTTCTTCGGTCACGGTCGCGACGTCGTTGTAGTCGGAGTACGCGCACATGAACTCGATGATCGTGAACTCCGGGCTGTGCTTCGGCGAGATGCCCTCGTTGCGGAACACCTTCGCCATGTCGTAGACGTTCTCCATGCCGCCGACGATCAGCCGGTTGAGGAACAGCTCGACCGAGATGCGCAGGTACAGGTCGCGGTCGAGCGCGTTGTGGTGCGTCGTGAACGGGCGCGAGCCGGCGCCGCCGGCGAGCGACTGCAGGACGGGTGTTTCGACCTCGACGAACTGCCGCTCGGCGAGCCATTCGCGGATCCCGAGCACGATCTTGTTGCGCGTGATGAACAGCTCGCGCGTGTCCTCGTTGGCGAGCAGGTCGAGCTCGCGGTAGCGGTAGCGCGTGCCGGTGTCGCCGAGGCCATGGTGCTTGTCGGGTGGCGGGCGCAGCGTCTTCGTCAGCAGCGTGCACTCCTTGACCGCGAGCGCGAGCTGGCCGCGCTGGGTGACGTAGACGCAGCCGAGCACGCCGAGGATGTCGCCGATGTCGAAGTTGAGGATGCGGTCGTAGGCGTCCTGGCCGAGCGCGTCGACGCGCACGACCACCTGGATCGATCCGGACAGGTCGCGGATGTCGAGAAACGCGGTCTTGCCGTGCCCGCGCCGCGAGATCAGGCGCCCGGCGATCTGGTAGCTCAGCTCGGGGTGCTCGCCGTGCTCGAGCATCGCCGCGTCATGCGCGGCGAGCACGTCGGCGATGCGCGTGCGCGTCGCCCACAGCGTGACCGCCGGGTAGGGCTCGACGCCTTCGGCGCGCAGCCGCTCCATCTTCGCGCGGCGTTCGTCGAATTCGACGGCGCCGTTTTCAGCCTGCGGCTGCGGCGCGCCGGGCTCCCCCTCCGGCGGCGTCTGCTCCAGCTCCTGCTCTTGCTTCCCCGGTACTGACATCAGAAGACGATCCTCTCAGTTGGCTCGCGCTTGTCAAGCGCTCGATGATCGGCGCGCGCCCGCGAGCGCCGCCCGGCGGGCCGTCGCGGCCCGCCACGCTGAAAGGGCATGTCGCTCTGCGCGCCGGCCTGAGAGCTCAGGCCATCGGCAGCGACATGCCCACGGGTTTGCGGCTCTCGGCCGGCTCGGGCATCGAGGTGCTGACCTCGAGCACTCCGAGGGTCGCAAGCGGCAGCGGGGCCATCGCGATCATCCCGCGTGCGACCTGGCGGATCGCCTGCGAGGCGGGGTCGTCGGGGTCCTCGACGACGAGCGGCACGCCGTCGTCGGCCTGCGCGCGCAGCGGCATCGTCAGCGGCACGCGGCCGAGCAGCGGCACGTCGAGCTCGTCGGCGAGCTCCGCGCCGCCGCCCTCGCCGAAGATCGCGAAGCGCTCGCCTGACGGGGTGGTGAAGCTCGACATGTTCTCGATCACGCCGGCGATCTCGAGGTCGACCTTGTCGGCCATGTGCGCCGAGCGTCGCGCGACCTTCTGCGCGGTCGGCTGCGGTGTCGTGACGATCAGGAACTGCGCCTGCGGGAGCAGCTGCGCGAGCGTCATCGAGACGTCGCCGGTCCCCGGCGGCAGGTCGACGAGCAGGTAGTCGAGCGCGCCCCATTCGACGTCCTGCAGGAACTGCGTCAGCGCCTTGTGCAGCATCGGCCCGCGCCACACGACCGCGGCGTCCTCCTCGACGAAGAAGCCGATCGACATCACCTTCACGCCGTGAGCCTCGAGCGGGATGATCTTGCGCTCGGCGGAGACCGGCGGGCGCGTTGCGCCGAGGCCGTACATGCGCGGGATCGAGTAGCCCCAGACGTCCGCGTCGAGGATCCCGACGCGCTTGCCTTCCGCGGTCAGCGCGGCGGCGAGGTTGGCGGTCAGCGTCGACTTGCCGACGCCGCCCTTGCCCGAGCCGACGCAGATCACGTTCGCGACCTGCGCGAGCGCGCCCGCGGGCAGGCTCGCGCGACCGAGCTTCTGCTGCAGCGCCGCCTTCTGGGTGTCGCTGAGCACATCGAAGTAGACGTTCACGTGGGCGACGCCCTCGAGCGCCTCTACGGCCTCGGCGACGGCGCTCTGGAAGTGGCCCTTGATCGGGCAGCCGGGCGTTGTCAGCGACACGGTCACGTCGATCACGCCGTTCGCGCTGATCTCGATCGAGCGCACCATGTCGAGCTCGACGATCGAGCGATGCAGCTCGGGATCGATCACGACCTCGAGCGCCTTGAGGATCTGATCCTTGTCGGTCACCGGCCCATTGTGGCAAACCCGGGCCGGTTGTCTCGCCGAACGGCCGCGCCCCCTTCCAGGAGGTGCAGCCGGTGCCGCATGCGGCACCGGCCCGGGCCGCACATGTGCGGCCCGGCGACCGGCGCATGCGCCGGTCGTCATCAGGCGCTTCCCCGAGGCATTAAATGACCCGCGGGCGGTGGGGGCCGCCCGCGGGTCGAGGGAGGAGAGGGTGCTACTACTGCCGGCGGGATATGAGGCCGGCAGACTTACCCGCTGACGGCCTCTCCGGGCCGGGCGGGGGAAGGTGTCTCTAGACGAGGCTGAGGATGCGCTCCTGGACCTTGTCGACGAGCTCGGGAACACGGTTGGCCAGCTCCGGCACGCGGTTGGCGAAGTCGGTTCCGTTTTTGGCGAGCGTGTCGCGACGGTCCTCGAAGTCGCTGACGGTGCTCTCGATCACGCGACGGCGCTGACGCAGTTCACGCTCGACGCGCACGCGCGCTTTGCGAACCTCGCGCTCGAGGCGGTTGCGCGCGGTCACGCCGCGGCGCTCGAACCTGCGCAGCTGCGCCTGCGTCTTGGTGCTCGACGAGTACGTCGAGACGGTGTCGCTGACGCTGTCGACGACGAGTTCACGGGCGATCAGGGCGGCGCCGACGGGAATCAGCACTGCGCGCTCGGCGTAGTCGCCGACGACGCCGGCGGTCTCGCGCGTCGCGGTCTGCGTCTGGCGCAGCGCCGACTCGGCCTGGTGCGTGGCGCGCGTGCGGGCGCCCTTGGCGTGCGTCGCCTTCGCCTTCGTCGTGCCGCTCGCGCCGCGCGTGCGGGCGGTCGTGCTTTTCGCGGACGTCGCTTTGCTCGCGGCTTTCGCGGGTTTCGCTTTCGCGGCTTTCGCTGCTTTGGGGGAAGTTGTGGTGGCCATTTTGAGGGGGCTCCTATCTATCCTCGCCGGCTGCGAGGAACGGGTGTTTGGTTTCTGTTCGTGTCCCGATGGTGATCATCAGCTTACCCGAACACCTGTTTGTAACCCGTCTGAGGTAGATCGTTACAGCTGGATCCTATCAGGGCGTGAATAGCCTGTGACGGCGGGACGTGAAAGCGCGGACTTTGTAACAGGAGGAACGTGCGTTCGGCCGCGCTATGCGGCGCGGCTGCCGTTCTGCGGGCGCATTCGCGCGATCCACAGCGCCGGATCCTTGATCTCGTCGCCGCTCGGCAACGTCTCCGGGCGCTCCCACGCGCGCGTCAGCGCCTGCGGCCCGCCGTCCGCGACGACCGCGTCGCAGAAGCGCCGCCCGAGCTCGTACTGGCGCATCTTCAGCTCCAGCCCGAGCAGGCGCTCGAGCACGCGCCAGGGAACGCTGCGCTGCTCGCGGCGGCGGTTCATCGCGGCGCGCAGGCGCGGCAGCGACGGCAGCAGCTCGGCGCCGACGACGTCCATCGTGTGCTCCGCGTGGCCCTCGACGAGCGACATCGCGGCCTGCATCTGCTCGACCAGCCGCCAGCGGTCCTCGCCGAGCGTCAGGCGCATCATCTCGCCGTGGCGGGCGCGCTCGACGACGTCGCGCAGCTCGCCGAGGTCGGGGAGTTTGAAGCTGCGCCCGCGGCTCTCCGACGGTGCTCCCGCGATCGAGATCTGCAGCCCGTCGATCAGCTCCTTGAGCATCGCGCCGAGATACCCGCGCAGCCAGGGCGCGCCGCCGAACTGCACGGCGTGCGTGATCTCGTGGATCGTCACCCACAGCACGAGCTCGTCGCGATCGACCGCGAGGTTGCGCGCGGCCTGTGCGAGGTTCGGCGCGAGCAGCAGCAGCCGCGGCGGCACCGACTCATCGAGCAGCGCGAGGTCGTACTGGCCGAGCACGCGCTGGGAGAGCATCCCGGTGAGCGCGCCGACCTGCGCGCCGAGCATCAGCCCGGACGCGGAGCGCAGCGGCCCCGCGAGCAGGCTCTGCTCATCGCCGAAGCGCTCGGTCAGCGGCGCGAGCAGCGGGCGCATGCTCTGCAGGTTCGCCGCGATCCACGCGCGGCGGTCGACGAGCTCCAGCGGCGGCAGCTCGCCGCTCAGCTCCAGCCCGCTGTAGGCGCTGACGCGGCTCGCGAAATCGTGCGCGAGCGGCTCGATCGCCGCCGCGCGCAGGCCGCCGGGCGGAGGCGAGCCGGCGATCAGCTCGCCGATGCGCTGGGCCGCACCCCAATCGATCATGTCCACTCCAAGAGCGTAGCCCGCGGATGGCCCGCGGCGAGAGTCCCCGGCCGGCGCCCACACGTATCCTTGGCCTGTGTCCGGCCCCGAGATCGCGCCAGCGCCACAGCGGCTCCCGCCGGCCGACCTTCAGGGCGGCGGCTTCCTCAAGCGCGCGGAGGTGCGAGACGTGCTCGCGTGGATGCGCCTGCTGATCGATCCGCAGGACGCCGCGGCGGTCGTGCGCGCGCTGTCGCGGCCGCCGATCGAGCTGCGCCAGGTCGAGCTCGCGCGTGTCATCCAGGTCGCCCGGCGGCGCAAGCTCGACCTCGTCGTCGGGCTCGCCGCGGCGACCGAGTCGCCGCAGATCCCGCCCGAGGCCCGCGATCGCATCCAGCGCTTCGTCGAGCTCCACCGCAGCGCCGCCGCCGAGCTCGACACGGTCGCGCCCGATGTCTTCCTCACGCGCCTGATCGAGCGCCTGGGCATGCGCGGGAAGGCGCTGCTGACGCCCGAGGACGCGGCCGAGCAGCAGGCGAGCCTCGAGCGCCTGCGCGAGCTCGCCGTCGACTTCGTCAGCGCCCATCCGAGCGCGGGCACGCGCGACCTCGCGCGCCACCTCGCGACCGTGATCCCCGAGACGCAGGCCGAGCTCCCGGCGATCGCGCCGCTGCAGGAGTCCGACGCGGCGCAGCTCGAGAGCGCGCTCAGGCTGCTGCGCGAGGAGGTGATCGACAGTGTCGCGCGGATCGGCGGCAGGCTCGGCGAGCTGCGCCTGGACACCGAGCTCGACATCTCCCACGGTGTCGTTCGCTACCTCGAGCTGTTGAAGCTCTCCGCGCTGCTGCAGCGGCCCGAGGGGCAGAGCGCGGCCGATGCGCTCGCCGACGTCAACGCGCGCCTGCTGGCCGCGACGACGCCGTTGCAGCGCGAGATATTCCAGACCTCGACGCTCGATCAGGCGCTGCTCGACGGCGACAGCGACGACCGGGCGCGAGCGCACGCGATCGTCCCGCGCGAGGAGCACTCGCTGGGGCCGTTCCTGCCTCGCAAGGGCAGCGGCGTGGCGCTGTCGGCCTCGGACATCCAGACCTATCGCAGCTGTCCGCTGCGCTACAAGTTCGCGCGCGTCCTGCGGATCCCGACCGAGCAGACCGTGCACCAGCGCTTCGGCATCGTCGTGCACCAGGTGCTCGAGCGCTTCCACTCCGAGGATGGCGGCACGCTTGCGCAGATGCTCGACCTGCTCGATGGGGTGTGGCGGCGCAGCGCGCTCGGCGAAAGCCCCTCCGACCTCGCGCTGCTGGAGAAGGCGCGCGCGGCGCTGACCGTCTACCACGCGCGCCTCGCCGACGACGACGCCGAGCCGGTCTGGTTCGAGCGCGCGTTCGACTTCCGCCTCGGGCCGCACCACCTGCGCGGCCGCGTCGACCGCGTCGATCGCCTCGCCGGCGACGGCGAGGCCGAGTATGAGCTGATCGACTACAAGACCTCGCGCCCGAAGACCGCCGAGCAGCTCGAGGACGACATCCAGCTGTCGCTCTATGCGCTCGCCGCACGCGAGGCCTGGCAGCTGGAGTCCTCGCGCCAGGCCTACTACTACGTGCTCGACGACCTCAAGGTCCCGGTGGGGCGCAGCGACCGCGACGCGGACGCCGTCAGCGCGATCGTGCTCGAGGTCGGCGAGGGGATCCTCGCCGAGGAGTTCGAGCCGACGCCGTCGCGCAGCGCGTGCTCGATCTGCGACTACCGCATCATCTGCCCGGCCGCCGAGGTGTAGAGCCCAGGTGTAGCGCCGGCTACTTGCTCTCGGGACCGCGCTGGCGCAGGAAGCGCTGGAATTCGCGCGCAAGGATGTCGCCGGAGGGAAGGTCGGCGGGCGAGTCGTGCTCCTCGCTGTCGGCCGCCAGCTCGAGCCGCTCGACGAACGACTGGATCTCCGGGTCGCTCTGCACGGCGAGTCCGACCTGGCGCTCGTAGTCGGCCGACGCGGCCTCGAGCTCGGAGACGTCGACGGACACGCCGATCAATCCTTCGACGCGGCGCAGCAGCGCGAGCGCGGCCTTCGGGTTGCTGGCCGCGGCGACGTAGTGCGGCACCGCCGCCCACAGGCTCGCGGCGGGCAGCCCGGCGTCGGCGCACGCCGTGTGCAGCACGCCGACGATCCCCGTCGGCCCCTCGTACGCGGATGTCTGGATGCCGAGCCGCTCGAGCAGCTCGGCGTCGGAGGCGTGCCCGCTGAGCGCCACCGGGCGGGTGTGCGGGACGTCGCCGAGCAGCGCACCGAGGGTGACGACGACCTGCACGCCGAGGGCCTCGGCGAGGTCGACGATGTGCGCGCTGAACGCGCGCCAGCGCAACGACGGCTCGACGCCCTGCACGAGCACGATGTCGCGCGGCGCGCGCGGGGCCGCCGCTTCGAAGATCTCGACGGTCGGCCACGTGACCTCGCGCTTGTGCTCCTCGTCGAAGCGAATGCTCGGGCGGTTGCTCGAGAAGTCGTAGAACTCCTCCGGGTCGATCCGCGCGAAGCGCCGCGCGCCGAGCGCGGAGGCGAGGAACGAGACGGCGCTCGAAGCCGCGTCGCCCGCGTCGTTCCAGCCCTTGAACGCGCACACCATGGCCGGGGCCCTGAGGCCATCCGGACGGCGGTCCCAGATCAGGGGCTGCATCCGAACCACCGTACATGATGAGTGGATCGCCTCCGCCACGCCGACAGCATCCGAGGAGCAGCAGTCGATCGCGACGCTGCGCGTCGGCGACGATCTCGACGGGCTGTTCGCGTGCACCCGCAAGGAGCGCCAGATATCGCGCGCGGGCACGCCGTTCCTGACGGTCGAGCTGAGCGACCGCAGCGGCACGATCCTCGCGCGCGCATTCCGCGACGCGGACCTGCTCGCGGGGCAGTTCGAGCGCGGCGAGCTTGTGCACGCGCGCGGCCGCGTCGAGCGCTTCCGCGAGCAGCTGCAGGTCGAGCTGCGCGCGATCGCGCGCGCCGATCGCGCGGAGGCCGATCCGACCCGGTTTCTGCCGGTCGCCTACCGCGACCTCGACGAGCTCGACGGCTTCCTCGAGCACCTCGCGCGCGAGGTCTATGACGCGGCGCTGAAGGAGCTGCTCGAGCGCCTGCTCGGCGATCGCGCGCTGCGCGAGCAGATACGGCTCGCGCCGTGCTCGCCGCCGCCGAGGCGCGGCCCGCAGTCGGCGGCCGGCGCGCGCTCGCAGACGGCCCACCACGCCTATCTCGGAGGCCTGCTCGAGCACACCGTCGCGGTCGCGACGATGGCCCTGGAACTGTGCACGCTGCACCCGCGGCTCGACCGCGACCTGCTGATCTGCGCCGCGATCGTCCACGATCTCGGCAAGACGCGCGAGTTCGCCTACGGCGCAGAGATCGTGCGCAGCAGCGAGGGCAGGCTGCTCGGGCACGTCGAGCTCGGGCTGCGCGTGCTCGCGAGCCACATGCCCGCGAGCCTCGACGGCGAGCGCAGGCTCGCGCTCGAGCACTGCGTGATCCTCCATCACGGCAGCGACGGGGCCGCGGGGCAGCGTTTCGCCTCGCCGGAGGCGTTGGCGCTGTATCGCCTGAACGCGCTCGATGCGCATGTCAAGGGCGCGCTCGAGCACGGCGCGCTCGCCGCGCCGCGCTGAGCTTCGCAGCGGTCAAGCGCGCCTGCCGCGATGCCGATAAGACGATGATGAGCGACGGCTCTACGCAAACGATCGCAGCCGCGACCGCCGCAGACGCGGAGGCGGATGACCGCCGGAAGAACGGCCCGCGCACGCCGGGTGTCCAGAACGGCCTGTACCCGCCGCATCACCCCGGGCGCTCCTCGCGCATGATCGGCGAAGTCGTCGTCGAGCTCGGGCTCGCCGACCTCGAGACCGTCGAGGAGGCGATCTCGTCGGCGCGCGAGCAGGGCCGCCCGACGGGCATCGTGCTCGTCGAGCGCGGCATCCTGCGCCACGATCAGCTCGCCCGCGTCGTCGCCGAGCGCTTCGGCCTGGACTTCGTCGACCTCGCCGTCTTCGATCTCGACATGGGCGCCGTCAACCTGATCAGCGCGGATACCGCCAAGCGCTACCAGGCGCTGCCGGTCGGCTTCACCGACGACGGCGCGCTGCTGCTCGCGATGGCCAACCCGACGAACGTGCTGACGATCGACGACGTCGGCATGATGACCGGCCGGCGCATCCGCCCCGCGGCCGCGTCGCTCGAGGATCTCAACCTGCTGCTCGCGCGCCTCGCGCAGATGGACGCCTCGATCGAGGACATCGTCGATGAGGACGCCGAAGACGCCGAAGAGCTGTCCGTCGACGAGGCCGACAAGGACGCGCCGATCATCAAGCTGGTGCACTCGATCGTCGCGCAGGCCGTCCAGCAGGGCGCCTCCGACATCCACGTCAACCCCGAGGAGGGCGACACGAAGGTCCTGTTCCGCGTCGACGGCGTGCTCGCGCCGGCGGCGACCGTCAAGCGCAAGATGGCGATGGGCGTCGTATCGCGCATCAAGATCATGGCCGACCTCGACATCTCCGAGAAACGCGTGCCCCAGGACGGGCGCTTCGCGCTGACCGTCGACGGCAGGCGCGTGAACATCCGCGTCGTGACGCTGCCGCTCGTCAACGGCGAGGGCGTCGTGATGCGGATCCTCGACAGCGGCGTCGTTGTCGACGACCTCGACTCGCTCGGCATGCAGGAGGCCGAGAAGGAGCGTTTCGCGAGCGCGATCCGCCGTCCGAACGGCGCCGTGCTCGTGACCGGGCCGACCGGTTCGGGCAAGTCGACGACCCTGTACGTCGCGCTCAACGCGCTCAACGACGGCGAACGCTCGATCCTCACGATCGAGGACCCGGTCGAGCAGCGCATCGCGGGCGTCAAGCAGATGCAGATCGCGCCGAAGGCCGGCGTCACCTTCGACGTCGGGCTGCGCTCGATGCTGCGCGCGGATCCGGACGTGATCATGGTCGGCGAGATCCGCGACCGCGAGACCGCGCACATCGCGATCGAGGCTGCGCTCACCGGCCACCTCGTGCTCTCGACGCTGCACACGCGCGACGCGCCGAGCGCGCTCGGGCGCCTGATCGACATGGGCATCGAGCCGTTCCTCGTCTCCTCGGCCGTCGACTGCATCGTCGCGCAGCGGCTGGTGCGGATGCTGTGCCCGCACTGCAAGCGCCTGCAGACCGTCTCAGATGTGGTGCTCGCCGAGCACGGGCTCTCGGGCGCCGAGCCGTTCGAGCCGGTCGGCTGCTCGCGCTGCGCCGGCTCGGGTTACCGCGGGCGCGTCGGGATCTACGAGGTGATGGCGGTGAGCGAGCCGATCCGCGCGCTGATCCTCGAACGCGGCTCGGTCGACGACATGGTCGCCGTCGCCGTCGAGGAAGGCATGGGCCGGCTGCGCGACGACGGCCTGCACAAGGTCCGCGAAGGCCTGACCTCGATCGCCGAGATCGAGCGCATGACGAACAGCATGCTCTAGGGGCGCGGCGGGACGACGCGGCTCGCGCGCGCCGTCCCGCGGCCGGGCTATTTCTTCTTCTGCGTCGAGCCCTTCTTGCCGTGCCTGCCCTTCTTGGGGTGCTTGACGACCGGCGCCTTCGGGTCCAGGCGCGTCTCGCCTGAGAGCGCGTCCGGCTTGCAGCCGAGCGGGCGGCCGAGATCGAACGGGCCGGAGATCGCCTGCGTGATGACGGTCTTTTCCATGTACGCGTACGTGACCGTCAGCAGCGGGTCGACGCGCGGCTCGGCGCACAGCTTGGTGCCGATCGCGAACTGCCCGCTGATCGCCTCGAACGGCAGCTTCGTGCTGCCCACGCAGTTCTCCGCGTAGCCGGGGACTTCCGCCAGCGAGCACGAGAACGTGTCGGTCGCGGGCTTGCCGACGAACAGGTCGACCAGCGGCGGGCTCTCGACCCCGGTGAGCGGGATCTGCGCCTGCAGCTGGTAGCCGGAGATCGGGCCGTTGCAGGCGAACACGTACTGCACCTGCTGTTCTTCGCTGCCGGCTTCCGGTTTGCCGGCTGAGATGTGGCCGTGGCAGCTGTAGTCGTTGGGGTTGGATTCAACTGCCGCTGGTTCTTCGGCGTGACTCAGGGCCGGTGTCGCGAGAAGCAGGGCGACAGAGCCCACGATCGCGGCGAGCCACCACGTGGCGGTTCGGTGGGCTGTATGGAATGCGGGCAACGGTGTTCTCCGTTCGTTGGTTGATGGTTCAGTCATGAATGCAAGAGCGCTTCGATGCTCTTCGTGGGTGTGGCGGGGGTGAAGGTCGTCGCGGGCTTGGAGCCCGCCTTCGCAAACGGCGAGATCAGCAGCACGCCCGCCGGCGGCGCGGCGGTCAGCGTCGCGCTCGTCGCTCCGGCCGGCAGTCCGGTCGCGGTCGCGGAGGTGACCGACGCGAACGTCACGACGATCAGCCCGTTTGCGCGGAACGTGCCGAGCGCGGTGATCGTCGGCACGGTCGCCTTGAGGAATTCATCGGCTGCGGTCAGCGCCCCCGGCGTGCCGGCCGCGCAGGCCGTCCCGGCCGCTCCTTCCGGGCACGGTGGCTGGACGATCGTGTCGAGCAGCTGCGGGGAGGGGCCCGCGATCAGCGCGGCGTCGCTCGCGAACCCGGCGCCGTCGAGGCCCGTCCATTCGCTCAGCAGCGTCCCGGCGGGGATCGCCTGCGTGGAGATGTAGGGCGCGGCGGCGCTGTGCGCGGCCGCTTCCGCGAACGTCGAGCCGGCCAGCTGGATCAGCCAGACCTTGCTCACGGGCGCCAGCGCGGCCGTCGTCGTGGTGCCCTTGGTCGGGCTCGAGGAGGGGGTCGAGGCCTGCGGCGTCTGCGCCGGTTCTTCACTCGCGGCGGCCGCTTCGGCGGCGCCGTGGTGACGGCGGCGGCGTTTGCGCCTGCGCGGTTCCGCTTCGGCGCCGCCGCTCGCCTGCGGCGCCGGCGCGGCGCTCGCGCCGGCGCGCGTCGCGGCGGCTGCACGGGCGGCGAGCGTGGCCATCAACCCCGGCAGCAGGGCGGGGTTGGCGAGCGAGGCCTGCGGCGCCGGCCCGATCGCGGCCCCGACGGCGACGCCGACCGCGAGCATCGTCGCCGCGAGTATCGCGGTCACGCGCGCACTCGGCGTCGGCAGGCCACCGCGAGCTGCGCGCTGCCCGCCGTCGGGGCCCGCGAGCGGCGCGTCTGTCGCCGGGGACGGCAACTCGGGCGCGTCTGGTGTGTTGTTGTCAGGCATGTCGGTCATCAAAGTGATCTAACTGGTCCAAGGTCCCAATGTTCCGGACCATGTCTACAAACTAGCTAATGTCTATCAAGTCTGTGGGGATATGCTATGTTCCGGCCTCGACGTTGTCAACCAATTGTCAATTCATCCTTCGAACGGAGTCACCTTTCAATGAGTAAAACCCGCCGTCTCTCCGTCGCCCTCGTGGTCGCTGGCGTGCTCGGGGTCGCGGCGCCTGCGGCCGCGAACGCCACGGCACTGGTCACGATCAGTGGCGCGACATCCTCCTTCCCGCTCGTCTCGCTGCTCGCCGCCAAGTACGTCAAGCTGCACCCCGGCAAGGTCAGGTTCAAAATCGCGCAGGGTGGGACGACGGTCGGCATCAACGACGTCAAAAGCGGTCACGTGACGATCGCCGACGTCGCCCAGGAACCGACCAGCGCCGACGCCGGTCTGACCTTCCGCGCGATCGCCAAGTACGCGATCTGCGTCGTCACGAACAAATCGAACACGCTCAGCAACCTCACCCCGGCCGAGGTGACGGCGATCTTCACGGGTAAGACGAAGACGTGGAGCGGCGTTCCCGGCGCGACAGTGAGCGGGCCGATCGAAGTGATCAGCCGCACATCGGTCGCCGGCGTGCTGACGAGCTTCAAGTCGCTGCTGCTGGAAGGCAAGAGTGTCGAGGCGAGCGCGACCGAAGAGGCGACCGAGGGTCTGATGCGCCAGACGGTCGAAAGCAACCCGAACTCGATCGGGTTCCTGTCGAACTACCAGGCGAACAAAGGCGGCCTCAACTCCGTGGAGTACAACGGCATCGCCTGCAACCAGACGACCGCCGCCAACGGCACCTATGCAGGTGTGTCGGTTTTCTACGAGGTCACGAAGGGCCCCGAGAAGGGCGCCGCGCTGTCGTTCATCAACTGGATCGACTCGTCGGCTCCAGCACACAAGATCATCGCCAGCCAGTGGATACCGATCGGCTAGCTGCAGTTGCTTGAGCGGCTGAAAAGGCCCTGGCCCGACCACCGCGCCGAGCGTCTGCTCGGCGCGGTGTCGTTGTCGGTCGGCGTCGGCGTCGTCGCGATGGTCGTGTTCGTCGCGACAAAAGCCTGGCCGATCTTCGAACACAACGGCTTGAGCTGGCTGCTCGGCGGCGGCAGCCTCGAAAAGCAGATCGCGACGATGTCGAGTGCCGGCACCGGCGCCGCGGCCGCCGCGTTCCACCTGCGCGCGTGGCCGCTGATATACGGGACGATCGTGACGAGCGCGCTCGCCGTCGTGCTCGGGATGGCGATCGCGCTGCTGTCGTCGATCTTCATCGTCGAGCTCGCGCCGACGCGCGTGCGCCGTGTCGTGATCCCGATGGTGCGCCTGCTCGCATCGGTCCCGTCCGTGATCTACGGGCTGATCGGGATCCTCGTGATCGTGCCGTTCGTCGGCAACCACATCATCGACGCGCACGAGCGCGAATCGGTGCAGAACGTCGTTCAGCTGACCGGTGCGGGTCTCGGCGTGACCGTCCTGATCCTGACGATCATGATCACGCCGATCATGATCGCGCTGATCTGCGAGGCGCTCGCCTCGGTGCCGCAGTCCTGGCGGGAGGGCGCCGTCGCGCTCGGGCTGAACCCGCTGCGCGCCGTGCTCGCGGTCACGCTGCGCGCGATCCGCCCGGCGATCGTCGCCGCGGCCGTGCTCGCGACCGGGCGCGCGATCGGCGAGGCGGTGATGATCCAGATGGTCTCGGGCGGCAAGAGCTTCGTGCCCAAGCCGATCGACGGCACCGTGTTCATCTTCGAGCCGCTGCGGACGATCGCCTCGGCGATCGTCGACTACCACGACGGCATCTCCTCGCCGCCGCTCGGCGCGGCCGTGTACGCGGGTGCGCTGCTGCTGCTGTTCTCCGCGTTCGCGCTGTCGGTCACCGGCTACCTGGTCAAGCTGCCCCTGCGGAAGTACCAGACGCGCGGATGAGCTCGCTGGCCTGGAGACCTCGCTGGCGCGATCGACAGATCGCGCCGGGCCCGCGCAGCCGCGGCCGGCGCTCCTCGCCGATGAGCTGGCGCTGGGGCGATCGGCTCGTGCTCGCGGCGGCCTGGGCGGCGGGCATGCTGCTGTGCGTGATCGCGACCGCGA
The DNA here is from genome assembly GCA_963822245.1 of uncultured Solirubrobacteraceae bacterium. Taxonomy (GTDB): domain Bacteria; phylum Actinomycetota; class Thermoleophilia; order Solirubrobacterales; family Solirubrobacteraceae; genus Palsa-744. Next base: position 463,528 of record CAWGGR010000001.1, on the reverse strand, counting down.
TCGTGCTCTACATGGGCTACCGCGGCATCCAGTATCTGCGCCCGAGCCTGGTGTTCTCGCGCCCGCAGGTCAGCGCCGGTCAATCCAGCTCCGGCGGGTTCCTCGACCCGCTGGTCGGGACGCTGCTGCTGACCATCATCGGGATCTCGCTCGCCCTGCCGTTGGCCCTCGCGAGCGCCGTGTGGATCGCCGAGTACGGGCGGCCGAGCTGGCTCGCGCGGGTGGTCGAGTCGAGCATCGAGGTGGTCGCCGGGACGCCCGACATCGTCATCGCGCTCGTCGGCCTCGCCGTCTTCCAGCTGTCGCTGTTCGCGCCCTTCTCATTCACCTCCGAAGGCGGCGGCGTCTACGGCCGCTCGTTCCTCGCGGCCGGCGCGATGATGTCGTTGCTCGCGCTGCCGTCCGTCTACGCGGCCACGCGCGACGGGCTCGAGGCTGTGCCGGGGCACATGCGCGAGGCCGCGTTCGCGCTCGGCAAGACGCGAATCACGACGATTCGCCGGGTGCTCCTGCCGAGCGTGCGCTCGAACATCGCGACGGGCGTGACGCTCGGCATCAGCCGCATCATCGGCTCGACCGCGATCGTGCTGATCCTGCTCGGCGGTCTGCGCCTCGAACCGCAGGGGGGGCTGCCGGGCGTCAACGTCCTGCGCGGAACCGGCTCGGCGCTCACCAGCTACGTCTATGAAAACTCCCCCGCCGGCGAAGGCCAGGCGCCGCAGAAGGCATACGCGGCGGCGTTCGTGCTGCTGATCTTCGTGCTCGCGCTCAACCTGCTCGTCGACCGTATCGGCCGCGCGCAGGCGAAGTCGCTGGGCATCGGCACGGTCGTCTGAGGCGCGCACGTGAAGTTGCACAAATGCGCCCGGAATTCCGCTATTCTCAGTACTCTGATGGCCATAGTCCAGTCGACTGGGAAAGTGTCCGATGAGTCCTGACGAGATGGTCCTAGACCCGTGGAGCTTCCAGACAGAGGCGCGTGAGGCGTTCGGCGCGAGCGACGCCGAGCCCGCGCCGCCGTCGGCCGTTGCGCCGAGCGACGCCGCGCGCGCGCCGTCGGGCGGCGCGCCGGCGGTGCCGCCCGTGCGCACGATCGTGCTCGACCGCACGCCCTCGCCGGCGCGCCCGCAGGGCGAGCGCGAGGCCGTCCGGCCCGCCGTCTCGAGCGCCGGCCCCGAGCGACTGAGCCTGCGCGACGTCGGCGTCTCCTACGGATCCAACCAGGCCGTCAAGTCGGTGTCGCTGTCGGTCCACCAGGGCGAGGTGCTGGCGCTGATCGGCCCGTCGGGCTGCGGCAAGACGACGCTGCTGCGCACGCTCAACCGCCTGACCGAGCTGACCGCCAGCGCATCGCGCTCCGGCGAGGTGCTGCTCGACGGCGTCGACATCCACGAGCTCGTCGACACGACTCTCCGCTCGCGCGTCGCGATGGTCTTTCAGCAGCCGAACCCGTTCCCGATGTCGATCTTCGACAACGTCGCGTTCGCCCTGCGCGAGCAGTCGCGCAAGCGTCCCGGCCGGCGCGCGCTCGAGCCGCAGGTGATCGACGCGCTCCGTCGCGCAGGCCTCTACGACGAGGTCGCCGGCGACCTCGACCGCCCGGCGCTGCGACTGTCCGGCGGGCAGCAGCAGCGGCTCTGCATAGCGCGCGCGATCGCGCTGCGCCCCGAGGTGCTGTTGATGGACGAGCCCTGCAGCGCGCTCGACCCGATCTCCACCGGCGTGATCGAGGAGCTGATCGGCGAGCTGCGACGCGACCTCGCGGTCGTGATCGTCACGCACAACCTCGCCCAGGCGCACAGGGTGGCCGACAAGGTCGCGTTCATGTATCTCGGCGACCTGGTCGAGTACGGCACCGCAGAAGAGATCTTCGAGGACCCCCGCGCCGAGCGCACGCGCGAATACGTCCGTGGAGCGTTCGGATGAGCACGCGATCGGTCCGCGCCCGGCCGCGGACACGGCCGGGCGGCGGCGCAGTGCGGATGCGGCGCGTGCTCGCGCTCGCCGGCTGCGGCGTGCTCAGCGTCGGGCTCTGCGCCTGTGAGAGCACCGAGCAGGAAAGCGCCCAGATCGGTCGCGAAAGCGTCCCCGCGACGCAGGCGCCCGCGAAGTCCCCAGCCGCCGCGCGCGCCGCGAATCGCTCGCACGGCCATCGCGCCGGCAGCCACCGCCCGCCGGCCAAGGGGAAGGGATAGACGATGACGAGCCTGGCCCCGGTGCCCTCGGAGAACACGACCTGCAGCAACTGCTCGGCGCCGCTCGTCGCCGACCAGCGCTACTGCCTGTCCTGCGGGCAGCCCGTCTCGCCCGTTCGCCTCGCGTTCCTCGACGTGCTCGAGACCGAGCGCCAGCCCCAGCTCGGCGCGGGCGTCGTTCCGCTCGCCTACTCGCCCAACGGCGACCCGGCCGCCGGTCCCCTCTGGCTGCGCCGCGCCGCGCCGCTGCTGGCGGTCGTCTCGGTGCTGCTGCTGGCGATGATCGTCGGGCTGCTCGTCGGGCACTGGGTCACCCAGAGCAACGCGCCGGCGCGCGCCCAGGTGATCAAAGTCGAAGGCCTCGGCGGCGCGCCCGTCGCGGCCGCGGGGACGAGCACGACGTCCAGCACCGCGGTGGCCGCAAAGAGCAAGCCGGCGAGCTCGGCGAAGAGCGAAGAAGAAAAGGAAGCCGCCGAAGCCAAGGCCGAAGAAAAGGCCGAAGCGACCAAAAAAGCGCCGCCGGCTGAAAAAGTGAGCGCGGCCGCCGTCACCAAAACCGAAAAGACGACCGGCAAGGCCAAAGAGCAGGAAGTCCAGAAAGTGACAACCGCGCCGATGGAAATCAAGTGAGCGCGCACGGGCGCAACGGCACGCGGCCGTCCGCGCCGGTGAGCGCGCCCGACTCGCCGAGCAGCAGCGGCGTCGTCCTGCCGGCCGGCGGGCTGCCGGCGCAGAGCGACTCGATGGCCGACCTGCGCCGGCGCCGGCTCGATCTCGCCGAGCGCGTCGCCGCGCTGACCTGGGACCTGGGCGGGCTCGCCTACGAGATGGCGATCCGCGACCACTACCGCCTCGACGTGCTCGCCCGCAAAGCGGCCGAACTGCAGGAGGTGGACGCGCAGCTCGGCGAGGTGCAGCGGCTGCTCGCGACGGCCGAGGCGGGCGTCCACGGCCAGTGCCGCTCGTGCGGCGCGGTGCACAGCCGCGGCGCCGCCTACTGCTGGCACTGCGGCGCGCCGCTGATGGCCGAGGCTCGCCCGGCCGTGCTGCAGGGCGACCCGCCGGCCTGACCCGCCGGCCCGACCCGCCGACCGAGCCCGCCCGACCGCGGATGCACCCGGCGCGGCAACGATCGTCCAGGCGGTTGCCCGGCCGGGCCGCGCGCCCTAACCTGTCGATCGTGGGTTTCCGAGGCTCAGCGACCGCGACCGGGGCGCGTGCCCCTCTGCTCGCGCTGTGCTTCGCGGCGACGCTCGCGCTCGGCTCCTCGCCATCGCCCGCCGGTGCCCGCATCCCACGCTCGCGGCACGCGCGCAGCGCCGGCGGCGCGCCGAGCGAAGGCGGCTGTCAGGTCTTCCCGGCGAACAACCCCCTCAACGAAGAAATCGCGAACGCCCCGGTCAACCCGAACTCGTCGGCGTACGTGGCGAGCATCGGCCTGAGCGCCCACCTGCACCCGGACTTCGGCACCAACCCGAGCTACGGCATCCCCTACACGGTCGTCGGCGCGGGGCAGGCGAAGGTGCCGATCAAGTTCACGAAATACCGCTCCGAATCGGACCCGGGCCCGTATCCGACGCCGCTGGACGCTCCGATCGAGGGCGGCGGCAAGCGCGGCAAGGGCGACAAGCACGTGCTCGTCCTGCAGGAAGGCAGCTGCATGCTCTACGAGCTCTACAAAGCGGCTCAGAAGGGCGCCGGCTGGACGGCCGCGTCGGGCGCGGTGTTCAATCTCGACAGCGACGCGCTGCGCCCCGAAGGATGGACCTCCGCGGACGCCGCCGGGCTGCCGATCCTGCCGCTGCTCGTCCGCTACCCGGAGGTCAGCGCCGGGCAGATCGACCACGCGCTGCGCGTGACCGTGCCGCAGACCCAGCGCGGCTACATCCATCCGGCGACGCACTTCGCCTCGAGCAGCTCCGATCCGAGCCTGCCGCCGATGGGGCTGCGACTGCGCCTGAAGGCGAGCTACAGCCTGGCCGGCTTCCACGGCGAGTCGCTGATCGTGCTCGAAGCGCTGAAGCGCTTCGGCCTGATCGTCGCGGACAACGGCTCGCCCTGGTTCATCACCGGCGCTCCGAATCCCGGCTGGAACGACGAAGACCTCGAACAGATCAAGCAGGTCCCCGGCTCCGAATTCGAAGCCGTCGAAAGCGGCCCGATCCTGCACACCGGCTGAGCGCCCGCGCCTGGTGCCCTGAGCGCCCCCGGCCGCGCGCCGCGAGCGCGCCGGCCGCGCGGGCCGGAGCTTGCGCAGCGCTGCGCGCGAAGGCTAGACCTGGCGCGGCGGCTCAGCCGGCGTCTGCTCAGGCGCCGTACCGAACGCCTGGGCGGCCTGCTGTGCGGGCGCCGGCTGCTGCTGCGCCGGCGCCTGCGGCTGCTGCGTGGTCTGGCTCAGCGTCGGCTGCGATGACTCCCCGCTGATCGAATCCTTGAACTCGCGCATGCCGGAGCCGAGCGAGCGGCCCATCTCCGGCAGCCGCCTGGCGCCGAACACGAGCAACAGGATGATGACCAGAAAGGCAATGTGCAGTGGATTGTCGAGTCCCATGGTCTGCCTGTCAGTCTAGGCGATCGGCACGCCCGCGCCGAGGAACGTCCACCGCGCCCGGCACAGGCTTCGCCGGCGCCTGCGGCTCGCCGCGCAGCGTCCTGTGCACGAGCTGCGCGGCGACGATCACCATCAGCGCGGCGAACGCGTCGCGCAGCAGCGTGCCGGAGAGGGCGTTCGCGAGCGCCACGCCGCCGCCGGCGCCGGCGAGCGAGAGCAGGCCGAGCAGGCGCGCGTCGGCGCGGCGGACGTTGCCGTAGCGGTCCTGGCGGTAGGTGCCGATCAGCGCGACGGGGACGATCGCGAGCAGCGAGGTCGCCTCCGCGTGGTGCTGATCGAGGCCGGCGAACAGCACCAGTCCGGGGACGAACAGGACGCCGCCGCCGACCCCGAGCAGGCCCGCGATCACGCCGGCGGCGACGCCGACGATGATCAGGCCGATCACCTCAGCACCAGCTCGACGGCGCTTGCGACGAGCACGGCGGCGAACAGCAGCGCGATCACGCCCGCCTGCAAGCGTTGTTGCAGCCACGTGCCGGCGAGCACGCCGGCGACGGCGGGCACGCCGACGAGCACCGCGTCGAGCACGTCGACGTTGCCGTAGGCGCCCTGGACGGCGGCGGCGAACGCGGCGATGAAGACGATCGCCGCGAGCGAAGTCGCGGTTGCGGCGCGCTCTTCGTAGCCGAGCCAGAGCATCAGCAGGGGCACGATCACGCTGCCTCCGCCGACGCCGAAGAGGCCGCTGAAGAGACCGGCGAGGGTGCCGATCGCCACCAGCTTGAGCGACCGCTGCGAGCGCGCGTCAGCGACCACGTGCACGAGCGGACGGGCCGGGCGCCATGAGCGCCATACTAGACCGCGTGTCCCCCGCTGCCACGCTCGTGGAGGCGCTGGAGCCGATCCGCTCAGATCCCGGCCACTCCGCCATCCTGCTCGACATCGACGGCACGCTCGCGCCGATCGTCAGGCACGCCGCCGACGCGCACGTGCCCGAGTCGACGCGCACGCTGCTGATCGAGATCGCCAAGCGCTATCAGCTCGTCGGCTGTGTCAGCGGCCGCCGCGCGACGACCGCACGCCAGATCGTCGCGATCGGGACGATCGCCTACGTCGGCAACCACGGCGGCGAGCTGCTGCGCCCGGGAGCGACGCAGCCGGAGGTCGACCCGGAGCTCGCCGCGTGGACCGAGCGGGTACGCGAGTTCGCGGCGCGCGCGTACACGAACGAGCACCAGCGGATCCGCGTGCGCAGCGAGGACAAGGACTCGATCGCGGCGTTCCACTGGCGCGGCGCACCGGACGAGGAGGCGGCGGCGGCGGCCGTTCGCGAGATCGCCGAGCGCGCGAGCGCCGAGGGCTTCGCCGTGCACTGGGGTCGCAAGGTGCTCGAGGTGCGCCCGCCGGTCGTGCTCGACAAGGGGCTCGGCGTCGCGACGCTGCTGCGCCGCTCGCCGATCACGGCGGCACTGTACGTCGGCGACGATACGACCGATCTCGACGCGTTTCGCGGTCTGCGCGGGCTGGTCGAGTCGGGTGCGCTGGGGACGGCGCTGTGCGTGGCGGTCGGCTCGGATGAGGCCCCGCCGGAGCTGGCGGGAGAGGCGGATCTGACGGTCGACGGCCCGGCCGGCGTGCGGGGGCTGCTCGAGGCGCTGCTGTAGCGCTGTGCGGTTCGTCGACTTCCTCAGGACGACGGTGCTGCTGAGCGCGGGCGCGGCGACGGCGCTTGCGGCCGTGACCGTGCTCGCCGCGGCGGACGCCGCGGACACGCTGCTCGTCGGCGTCGCCCTCGGCTGGTGGCTGCTGGCGACGATCATCGGCCTGCGGATGGGCAGGCGCTCGCGCCCGAACCCGTCGATCGCACGGCTGCTCTCGGGCGCGCGGACGACCACGACGCTGCCCGAGCACCGCCCGAGCGCGATTCTGCTGAACCGGCTGTGGCCGCTGCTGCTGTTCACGTTGCTGTCCGGCGGCCTCGCCTTCCTGGCGCCGCAGATACCGGGCATCGCGGCGGGCTTCGCGATCATCTGGGCGCTGTCGTGGCGCCGTCAGGATGCCGCGGTCGTCGCGATCGAGGAGCGCGACGGCGCGTCCTTCTACGTGCAGCGCACCTCACCGGTGCGGCCGATGTCGCTCGTGCGCGCGCCCGGGTTCACGGCTTCGCGTCCGGAGCACGCCAACGGCGCCGTGACCTGAGATGCACCGTGGGAGCGCGCTCGACGTGCTGATCGTCTCGCTCGGCGCGACCGCCGGCCTGCGCCGCGCGGACGAGCAGCTGCAGCGGGCGCTGGAGCGGGCGGGGGCGAGGGTCGCGCTCGCGTCCGCATCGCCGCCCGCGCCGATGCGGACGCTGATGCTGACCGATCTCGCATGGGCGCGCGCGGCGCGCACTGCCGGCACGCGCGCGCGCCGCGCCGGCGGCGAGCCGGCCGCGGTGATCTACTCGAGCACGACCGCCGCGCTGCTGTGGCCGCGCCGCGGGGCGATCCGCTTCGACGCGCCCGCGGCGGCCAACAGGCGCGGGCGTCACGGGCTCTGGCAGCGGCCGCTCGAGCGCCGCCGGCTCGAGCAGGCGCCGCTGCTGCTGCCGTGGAGCGCGGGCGGGCTGGCGGAGGCGCGGCTGCCGGCCGCGGGCGAGCGCGCGCTGGTGCTGCCGGTGGCCGTCGAGGCCTCCGGCGCGGATGAGCGCGCACGCGACATCGCGGCGATCACGTACGCGGCGAACCCGGCCAAGAAGGGGCTCGAGCGCGTGCTCGCGGCCTGGCAGCGGCTGCGCGGCGAGCTGCCGGCGGCGCGCGCGCAGGAGCTGCTCGTCGCGGGCGCCACGGCGCGCGAGCTCGAGCGCGCCGGGATCGATCTCGCGGCCGCGCCGGGCGTGCGCGTGCTCGGCGCGCTCGCGCACGAGGAGTACCGCGCGCTGCTGCGGCGCGCGCGCGTGTTCGTCTGCGCTCCCCGCCGCGAGGACTACGGGATCGCGCAGCTCGAGGCGCTCGCCGACGGCTGCATGCTCGCGAGCACGCCCGCACCCGGCCCGTACGCGGCGCTGCCGATCGCACGCGAGCTGGACCAGCGCCTGATCGGCGAGGATCTCGTGCTCGCGCTGCGCGCCGCGCTCGAGGACCCGCGTGGCGACTATCGGGCCCGCGCTCGCGCAGCGCTCGCGCCGTATGCGCCCGCGGCGGTCGAGCGGCTCGTCGCCGAGCAGCTACTTCCGCGCCTGCTCGGCTGAGCGACGCAGCTCACTCAACGGCTGAGTGTTGCGCACGTCCGCGGCCGTCAGCCATGCGCGCCGCGCCGTCGCGACCCCCCAGCGCATGTTCGCGAGCGTGCTCGTGCGGTGCGCGTCGGAGTTGATCACGATCGCCACGCCCGCGCGCGCGGCGGCGCGGGCGTGGATGTCGGAGAGATCGCGCCGGTCGGGGTTGGCGTTGATCTCGAGCATCGTCTGCGTGCGCGCGGCCGCGGCGAACACGGCGGCGAGGTCGATCGCATATGGCGCGCGGCGCTCGATCAGCCTGCCGGTCGGATGGCCGATCGCATCGACGAGCGGGTGCTCGATCGCCGCGATCATCCGCTCGGTCAGCGCCTGCTCGCTCATCGCGAACGCGGTGTGGATGCTCGCGATCACCCAGTCGAGCTCGCCCAGCAGCTCGTCCTCGTAGTCGAGCGAGCCGTCGGGCAGGATGTTGACCTCGCTGCCCGCGAGCAGCTCGATTCCCGGCTCACGCTCGTTCGCCTCGCGCACGAGCTCGATCTGGCGCCGCAGCTGCTCGGGCGAGACGTCGTTGCCGAAGCCGTGCGATGCGGAGTGATCGGTGATCGCGAGGTACTCGTAGCCGCGCTCGCGCGCCGCCCTGGCCATCTCGGCGATCGTGTTGTGCCCGTCGGAGGCGATCGTGTGGCTGTGCAGGTCGCCGCGGATGTCCGCGAGCTCGAGCAGCCTCGGCAGGGTCCCCTCGCGTGCCGCCTCGAGCTCGCCGCGGTTCTCGCGCAGCTCCGGCTCGATGTAGTCGAGGCCGAGGCGCCGATAGAGCGCCTCCTCGCTCGCGAAGGTCTCGGTGACGCCGGTCGCGTCGTCGCGGATGCCGTACTCCGAGACATGCAGCCCGCGGCGCACCGCAGCTTCGCGCAGCGCCGCGTTGTGGGCGCCCGATCCGCTGAAGTGCTGCAGCAGGCTGCCCAGCTGGGCGGGCTTCGCGATCCGCAGGTCGACGCCGATGCCGGAGTGCGTGCGCGCCCTCGCGCCGGCCCTGCCGGCCGAGCTGACGTGCTCGATCTCGGGGACGCGGGCGAGGCATTTGGCGAGCGTCGCCGGGCGCGTGGTCGTGGCGATCAGGTCGATGTCCTTGACGCTGTCGGCGAGCCTCCGCGCCGAGCCGGCGAGCTGGACGTGCGTTCCCTCGCCGCCGAGCCGCTGCAGGCCCGCGGCGAGCGCCTCGCCGATCTCGAGCGCGCGCGCGAGCACGACGCGGCGCTCGCGCGGCCGGTCGGGCTCCGCGTCGAGGCGGTCGAGCGCCGCGAGCACGCTCGCCTCGAACTTCGGGCCGAGCCCGCGTACGGCGCGCAGCCGTTCCCCCTCGGCCGCCTCGCGCAGCGCCTGCAGCGAGTCGATGCCGAGCTCGGCGTGAAGCAGCCGCGCGCGCTTGGGGCCGAGGCCGGGCAGCTGTGTGATCGCGAGCAGCCCCGGGGGGAACTTGGCGCGGAGCCTCTCGGCCGCGGGGATCGTGCCCGTCTCGATGAGCGCGAGGATCTTCTCCTGGAGCGTCGCGCCGATGCCCGCCAGCTCGACCGCGCGACCCTCGCGCGCGAGCGCGGCGACCGACACCGGCGCCTCGCGCACCGCCTTGCCGGCGGTGCGGTAGGCGAGCACGCGATGGACGATCGCGCCGTCGAGCTCGTACAGGTCGCCGAGCTCCTCGAGCGCAGCGGCGATCGTCGCGTTCGACAGCTCGGGCCCGTTCACGGCCTCCAGGGTAGGGCCCCGTCGGGCCGCGCGCGCGTGGGCCGAGGCGGCTATCCCCCCCACTGGTTAGGGTACGCGACCGATGTCCGGCGAGCCCTGGCTGATATTGCCGACCTACAACGAGGCGGAGAACGTCGAGGCGATGGTCGCGGCGGCGGGCGCGGTGCTCGCGGGCGCGGCGCCCGAGGGCTATCGCGTGCTGATCGTCGATGACGGCTCACCGGACGGCACCGGGCGGCTCGCCGACGCGATGGCGGCCGAGCACGAGTGGGTGCAGGTGCTCCACCGCACCGAGAAGAACGGGATCGGGCCGGCGTATCTCGCCGGCTTTCGCCACGCGCTCGAGCACGGCGCCGGATACGTGATGGAGATGGACTGCGACTTCTCCCACGACCCGGCCGATCTCGCGCGCCTGCTCGAGGCGGTGCGCGGCGGCGCCGACCTCGCGCTCGGCTCGCGCTACGTCGCCGGCGGCGGCGTGCGCGAATGGGGGCTGCTGCGGCGTTTCATCAGCGAGGGCGGCTCCGCATACGCGCGCGTGGTGCTCGGGCTCAACGTCCGCGATCTGACCGGCGGCTTCAAGTGCTTCCGCGCCGAGGTGCTCGAGGCGATGCAGTTCGACAGCGTGCGCTCGCAGGGCTACGCCTTCCAGGTCGAGCTCACCTATCGCGCGGTGCAGGCGGGCTTCAAGGTCGTCGAGGTGCCGATCATCTTTCGCGACCGCCAGCACGGGCAGAGCAAGATGTCCTGGCGGATCGCCGCCGAGGCGATCTGGCTGGTCCCGGCGCTGCGCTTCAGGTAGAGCGCGCGGCAGCCGATGCAGGAGGGATGGATGCCTCCGCGTACGCGTTCGCGCACGGCGTGCGCCACACGCGCGCGACGCTGCATGCGTGGCAGCGGCAGCCGCTGGCCGTCGTCGGGCGCTGGGTCGCCGGCTCGGCGCTCGCGGCGCTCTGCCTGCTGGTCGCCGTGCTGGTCGTCGCGTCGCTCGATCACGGCTACGAACAGGTGCTCACGCTGCAGGCGCCGTTCGCGGTCGGCGGCAGCGGCGAAGTGGTGCGCGTCGTGCGCAGCAACCTGCTCGTGCTCGCGCTGCACGCGATGGCCTGCATCGCCGGTTTCATCGCCGGCAGCTCGCTGCCGCTGCAGGCCCAGCACCAGCGCGGCCTCACGCGCTGGGTCCACGAACACGGCGGGCGCCTCGCAATCTGCTTCGTGTTCGCCGCGACGGCGTTCTCGCTGAGCGTCCAGGCGTACGTGATCGGCCACGCGCTCGCGGGTGTCTCGCACTTTCTGCGCGTCTCGCCCGCGCTGCTTCTGCTGGGCGTGCTCCCGCACGCGATCCCCGAGCTGATCGCGCTGTTCCTGCCGCTCGCCGCGTGGATCATCGCGAGCCGTCGCGGCGAGTGGGACCAGCTGCTCGCGGCGACCGTCGTGACCGTCGCGATCGCGCTGCCGATCCTCGTCGCGGCGGCGTTCATCGAGGTCTACGTCTCGCCGCACCTGTTCACGGCGCTGACCCACATCCACCCGCCGATCGTGCGCAGCTCCGAAGGCTGGCTGGTCACGGTCCGCTGAGGCGCGCTCAGCGCCGCGGCTCCTCCGGCTCCTCGCGGGCGGCCGCGGCCTGGTCGCGGAACTCCAGGCGCAGGAGCACCCACAGCAGCAGCACGGCGCCGAGGATCACGCCACCCATGAAGAGCGGTCCGCTGACCGCGAGAACGAACATGCGACCAAGATAGTGCCCGCGCGGCACGCCCGCCGCCGCAGCGATCGCCGGCGCTGCTCGCCGACACCTTGCTTCAGTTTGTATAGTGGTATGTAAGCGACCAAGGAGACCCCATGGCAGGCACCCTGACTCAAATCACAGACAACAACTTCGACGCCGAGGTGATCGAGGCGGAGGGTCCGGTGCTCGTCGACTTCTGGGCGCCGTGGTGCGGCCCGTGCCGCGTCGTCGCACCCGTGCTCGAGGAGATCGCCTCAGAGCGCCCCGACCTGCGGATCGTCAAGCTCGACATCGACGAGAACCCGCAGACGGCGGCGCGCTTCCAGGTGCTCTCGATTCCGACGATGATCCTCTTCAAGGGCGGCCAGCCCGTCAAGACGGTCGTCGGCGCCTACCCGAAGAAGAAGCTCGAGCAGGAGCTGGAGCCGGTACTGGCCTAGCCCGCGCGGCGCAGGCCGATGGTCAGGGCGAGGCCTTCGATCTCGGTCTGCTCGCCGTAGGCGGCGTCGGCCGCGTCCGCTGCGGGCAGCTCGAGCGCGACCGTGAGCGTCTCGCCGACGAGGTAGTCGCGATGCGCCCGCGCGGCGTCGATCAGCTCGGCGTCGCCGTCGAGGGCGAGCTCGATGCGGTCCTCGACCAGGAGGCCGGCGCTCTTGCGCGCGTTCTGGACCGCGTGGACGATCTCGCGCGCGCGGCCCTCGCGGCGCAGGTCGTCGTCGATCGCGAGATCTAGCGCGACGGCGTGCGCGCCCTCGCGCTCGACGCTGTAGCCATCCGGCGCGCGCATCGTCAGGATCACGTTCTCGGAGCTCAGCGCATGCTCGCGCCCGGCGACCGCGATCCCGATCTCGCCGCCGTCGCGGATCGTCTCGGCGACGTGACGGGGGTCGAGCGCGGCGATCGCATCGGCGGCCAGCGGCATGTCCTTGCCGAACAGCGGGCCGAGCGTGCGGTAGTTCGCCTTCAGCTCGTAGCTGCCGAGTTCCTCCGCGGCGGCGACGAAGCGCACGCGGTGCACGTTGAGCTCCTCGCGAACCACGTCGGCGAGGCGCTCGATCGCCTCGCGCTCGCGCTGGTCGGCGACGATCACCGCCTCGCCGAGCGGCTGGCGCACCTTGATCTTCGCCTTGCCGCGAGCGCCGAGCCCGAGCCGCACGGTCTCGCGCGCGAGCGCCATCGCCCGCTCGAGCGGCTGATCGCGCGGGCCAACCTGCTCGGGCGTCGGGAAGTCGCAGAGGTGCACGCTCGCGAGCTCGCCGTCGAGGTTGTCGTAGATCTCATCGGCGATGAACGGGCACAGCGGCGCGAGCAGCTTGGCGACCGTCAGCAGGCACGTGCGCAGCGTCTGGAACGCCGCGAGCTCGCCGTCCCAGAAGCGCCGGCGCGAGCGCCGCACGTACCAGTTGGAGAGCTCGTCGAGGAGGTCCGCGATCGCGCGCCCGGCCGCGGTCGCGTCGTAGGCGTCGAGGCGCTCGGTGACGAACTCGGTGACGCCGGCCGCGCGCGAGAGCGCCCAGCGGTCGAGGTCATCGACGGGCGCGGCGTCGGCCGGTCCGCGCTCGCCGGCGTCCGCGAGCTGCTCGGCTGACGCGTTCGCGTAGAGGGTGTAGAAGTAGTAGGTCGACCACAGCTGCTTGAGGAACAGGCGCACGCCCTCGCCGATGGTCTCGGCCGAGAAGCGGTAGCCGTCCCACGGCTGCTTGGAGGTGAAGAAGTACCAGCGGAAGGCGTCCGCGCCGTAGCTGTCGAGCACCTGCCACGGCTCGACCGTGTTGCCTTTGGACTTGGACATCTTCTGGCCGTCCTCGTCGAGGATCAGCCCGAGGCAGACGACGTTGCGATACGGGGCGGGCCGGCCGAGCAGCGTCGCGACCGCGAGCAGCGAGTAGAACCAGCCGCGCGTCTGATCCTGCGCCTCGCAGATGAAGTCGGCCGGGAAGCTGTGCTCGAAGACGGACTCGTTCTCGAACGGGAAGTGATGCTGTGCGAACGGCATCGCGCCCGAGTCGAACCACACGTCGATCACCTCGGGCACGCGCTTCATCGGCAGCGAGCAGCTCCCGGCCGCACCAGCGTCGCGATGCGGGCAGGGGAACTCGAGCTCGTCGACATACGGGCGGTGGTGGTCCTCGAGCGTGCGCTGTGAGCGCTCGGCGAGCTCGGCGAACGAGCCGATCACGTGCGTGTGGCCCTGCGCGCAGCGCCACACGGGCAGCGGCGTGCCCCAGTAGCGCTCGCGCGAGAGCGCCCAGTCGACGTTGTTCTCCAGCCAGTCGCCGAAGCGCCCGTGCTTGACGTGCGGCGGGTGCCAGTCGACGCTCTCGTTCGCAGCGAGCAGCTCCTCGCGCACGCGTGAGGTCGCGATGTACCAGGACGGTTTGGCGTAGTAGATCAGCGGGTTGCCCGAGCGCCAGCAGTGCGGGTAGGAGTGCTCGTAGTCCTCCACACGCAGCAGCAGGCCGCGCTCGCGGAGATCGTCGAGCAGTTCCTCGGCGAGGGCCGGGTCCTTCACTTCGCGACCCTCGTAGGAGCGGCCGGCGTGGTTGCGGACGCGCTGATCGTAGGTGCCGTCGGGCTTCACCGGATTGAACAGCGTGCCCGGCTCATCCGCGCGGAAGAGCCCGTTCGCGGCCGTCACCCGGTAGTCGTCTTCGCCGAACGCCGGCGCCAGGTGGACGATGCCGGTGCCGTCGCCGGTGGTCACGAAGTCGTCGGCGAGGATCGGATACGCGCCCGCCTCGCCGACGTTGAAGATCGGGCCGTCGTAGGCGGGGAAGCGTTCGATCAGCTCCGTCCCGGAGTAGCGCTCGAGGACCTCTGCCTGCTCGCCGAGCACGGCTCGCACGCGGTCCTCGGCGAGCACGAAGCGCTCCCCGCCGCAGTCGACGGTCGCGTAGGTCGCCGTCGGCGAGACCGCGAGCGCCTTGTTCCCCGGCAGCGTCCACGGCGTCGTCGTCCAGACGAGCAGCCGCTCCTCGCGAGCAGGCACGGAGAGCTTGAGGAACACGGTGCGATCGATCACGTCGCGGTAGCCGAGCGCGACCTCGTGCGAGGAGAGCGTGGTCTCACAGCGCGGGCAATAGGGCACGACCTTGTGGCCCTCGTAGAGCAGCCCGCGCGCATCGATCTGCGCGAGCGCCCACCACACCGACTCGATGTAGCTCTCATCGAGCGTGCGATAGGCGTGCTCGAGATCGAGCCAGAAGCCGATCCGCTCGGTCAGCCTGTTCCACTCCTCGAGGAACGCGAACACCGAGTCGCGACACTCGGCGTTGAAGCGCTCGATGCCGACCTGCTCCTCGATCTCCGCCTTCGAGGAGATGCCGAGCTTCTCCTCGACGGCGATCTCGACGGGCAGGCCGTGGCAGTCCCAGCCACCCTTGCGCTCGACGCGATAGCCGCGCATCGTCTGAAACCGCGGGTAGATGTCCTTGAACACGCGCGAGAGCACGTGATGGGAGCCGGGCGGGCCGTTGGCGGTCGGCGGCCCCTCGTAGAAGACCCACTGCTCGGCATCGGCGCGCAGGCGCAGCGACGCCGCGAACACCTCGCGCTCGCGCCAGCGCTCGAGCACCTCGAGCTCGAGCGCCGGCAGCTCCTGGCGAGGGTCGATCTCGCGCCGGGGAAGCAGTGGCTGTGCTCGCGTCTTGCTCACGGGCGGCTCATTGTAAGTGGGCCCCGATTCGCGCCTACGATGGAGCGGTGCGGCTGCGCCTCTATCACCACCACGACGGCGCGCGCGTGGCCTACCGCGAGCTCGGCGCCGGGCCGGCGCTCGCGCTGCTGCATTCCGGGCTGCTGTCGCACAAGGAGTGGGAGCCGGCGGTCGAGCAGCTCGCCGACCGCTTTCGTGTCGTGCTGCCGGACCTACCGCTGCACGGCGACTCCGAGGCGCGCCCCCGCCATCCGTACACGCTCGACTGGTTCGCGGAGGTGCTCGGCGGCTTCTCCGCCGAGGTGCTCGGGCCGCGCCCGCTGCTCGCCGGCCACGACGCCGGCGCCGAGATCCTGCTGCGCGCTGTCCTCAGCGATCGCGTCACGCCGGCGCGCATCGTGCTGATGCCCAATCGCCTGCACGCGCGGCCGGCGAACGCGCGGACGCGCGCCGCCTGGCAGCTGGCGACGCGCGCCGCGATCGTGCCCGGGCTCGACGGCCTGCTCTCCTACGGCGCCGGCGCGGTGTTCACGCCCGCGCGCGGCGTGCGCCTGTCGGCGCGCGCAAACCCCGCCGCCGGCGACCTCGTCCGGCACGCCTTCGCCGACGTCCCGGGCAACTCGAGCCTCGCCCGCTCGTGGGCGAAATGCGCGTGGAGCTGGCCGCGCGGCGCGCAGAGCGAGCTGCGCGACAGCTATGCGCGGATCACGACGCCGGTGCTGCTGCTGTGGGCCGATCAGGAACGCATCTATCCGCTCGCGGCGGCCGAAGAGGCGCTGAGACTGCTGCCGCACGGGCAGCTGCGGGTGCTGCAGAGCACCGGCTTTCTGATGGCCTATGACGATCCCGTCGGGCTCGCGCGTGAGCTTGCGGCGTTCTGTGGGTAGGGTTCAGGCGCAGGGCTCGGGTCGGCAAGCCGCTCACGGCATGTGCTGAGCAGGCGAGCCACGCGAGCAGCCGCCGCCCTTTCAACAGGAGAGATAGATGCCGAGCGAGAAGCAACTGTGGGGCGGAGAGACCGCCAAAGCCGTCGAGAACTTCCCGATCTCGGGGGAGACCGTTCCCGCCCGTGTGATCCACTGGCTGGCCGCGATCAAGGGCGCCGCGGCGGCCGTCAACGGCGAGCTCGGGCTGATCTCCAAGCGCAACGCCGCGCGGATCGCGAAAGCGGCCGCGGAGGTCGCGAACGCCAAGCACGACCTGCAGTTCCCGATCGACGTCTTTCAGACCGGCTCGGGCACCTCGACGAACACCAACGCCAACGAGGTCATCGCCCGGCTCGCGGGCGAGGGCGTGCACCCCAACGACCACGTCAACTTCGGGCAGTCATCCAACGACGTGTTCCCCTCCGCCGTCCACCTGGCGGCGCTGGACGTGGCCCAGAACGAGCTGCTCCCGGCGCTCAAACAGCTCGAGCGCTCGCTCGCGAAAAAGGCGAAAAGCTTCCAGAACGTGGTCAAGGCCGGGCGCACGCACCTGATGGACGCGGTCCCGGTCACGCTCGGGCAGGAGTTCGCGGGCTACGCCGCGCAGATCGCGCTCGGCCAGGAGCGCGTCGCCGCGGCGCTGGTGCACGTCGGGCAGATCCCGCTCGGCGGCACGGCGACCGGCACCGGCCTGAACACTCACCCGAAGTTCGCCGAGAAGGTGCGCGCGCGGCTGAAGAAGCAGTCGGGCCTGAAGCAGATCTCCGCCCCGCTCGACCCGTTCGAGGCGCAGGGGAGCCGCGACGCGCTCGTCGAGCTCTCCGGCGCGCTGAAGGTCATCGCCGTGTCGCTGACGAAGATCGCGGGCGACCTCGCGCTGATGGGCTCGGGGCCGCGCGCGGGCATCGGCGAGCTGCTGCTGCCCGAGCTTCAGAAGGGCTCCTCGATCATGCCCGGCAAGGTCAACCCGGTGATCCCCGAGGTCGTCCTGCAGGTCTCCGCGCAGGTGATCGGCAACGACACCGCGATCACGGTCGCCGGGCTGCAGGGCCAGTTCGAGCTGAACGTCCGCATCCCGCTGATCGCGCGCAACCTGCTGCAGTCGCTGAACCTGCTGAGCGCGACCTCACGCGTGTTCGCCGAGAAGTGCGTCGACGGCATCAGGGTGAACAGGGCGGGCGTCGATGCGTCGGCCGGCTCGACGCTTGCGGTCGCGACCGCGCTGAACGGGGCGATCGGCTACGACAAGGGCACCGTGATCGTGAAAAAGGCGACCGCCTCGGGACGCCCGCTGCGCGACGTCGCGCTCGAGGAGGGCGTCGACGCGAAGCTGTATGACGCGACGATCGACCTGCGCAGGATCGCGCGCGGGAACCAGGTTTGAAGACTCGGCGAAAGGAACGATGAAATGGCAATCACCGCAAGCATGCCGAAGGCCGTCGGCGAGGGTATCGACGGTGTCAAGGCGCTCAAGAACGAGGTCGTCGGCCCGAGCGGCTGGCGCGAGGTCACGCAGGAGATGGTCAACCGCTTCGCGGAGCTCAGCGGCGATGACCAGTGGATTCACGTCGACGTCGAGCGCGCCAGGGCGGAGAGCCCGTTCGGCGGCCCGATCGCCCACGGCAACCTGACGCTCTCGATGATCGACGGCTTTCGCATCGATCTGAGCGAGATGAGCGGCTTCAAGCTCGCCGTCAACTACGGCTGGAACAAGGTGCGCTTCCCGGCGCCGGTGCCGGTCGGAACGCGCCTGCGCTGTTACTCGGAGATCGTCGAGGTAGATGATGTCGGCGGCGGCTGGCACCAGATCGTCACGCGCTTCACGGTCGAGGCCGACGGCAGCGAGAAGCCGGTCTGCGTCGCCGACAGCGTCGGGCGCCTGTTCAGCGACGACGGCTAGCCCCGCTCAGGACTGCGGCAGCGCTTTGAACAGGCGCGCGACGGTCGCGACAGCGGGCTTGGGCGCTCCCGCGTAGGTGAACAGGCCCTTCTGGTTGAGGCCTTCGATCAGTTTCAGCTGCGGCAGCACGTGGTGGATCGAGCCGCCCTGGAACGTCGGCGTGAGCGGATAGTCGCGCAGCACCCACACGAGCATCGCCGTCAGTCGCGGGTCGGCCGCGTAGATCGCGATGTGCTCGGCGAGCAGGTGCGCCTGGAAGGCGTAGCTGCCGGGGCTTCCGGGGGGGTTGAGCGTGTTCGATTCCGCACCGAACTCGCTGATCACGAGCACCTTGCCGGCGAACGTGCGCGCCATCGCCGCGAGCCGCGCGCGCATCTGCGCGGCGAGCTGCGCCGGGCTGTCCAGCGGCGCGTCATACCAGCCGCTGTAGTCGGTCTCGGCGACCGCATCGGCTTCGGCATAGAGCGCGCCGGCATGGGCCGGCGGGTGGTCGCCCCAGACGTCGACCGCGACCATCCGCGTCGGGTCGTAGCCGTGCAGCCAGCGCGCGACGTTGCGAACGTAGTTGACCTCTTCGGAGTCCCGGCCGTTGCCGGCGACCTCATCGACGAGGTTCCAAGCGAAGATCGACGGGTGGAGCTCCGCCGCCAGCACGGCGGTGTGCGCCTGCGCTTCGGCCGCCGCGCGCAGAGGCGGCGTGCTCGAATACCACTGCCCGGCCCCTTCGACCGGGCCGATCCCCTGCCACACGAGAATGCCGGCCGCGTCGAGCCGTTCGAGCAGCGCCGGGTCCAGCGGGTGCTGTGTGCGCGCGGCGTTCGCGCCGATCGCCTTGAGCTCGTTCACGATCGTGTCCTGATCGCCGGGTGTCAGCGCATCGCCGTGGCCGTCCGCGTCCTCCTGGATGCTCGCGCCGTGCAGGTGCAGCTGCCCGCCGTTGAGGTAGACGTGGCCGCCGTGCCAGGTGAGCTGACGCAGGCCGATGCGCGCCGAATAGCTGCTCTCCCGGCCGACCGCGAGCGTCAGCTGATACAGCGCCGGGCTGCCCGGCGACCACAGCGCCGGGGAGCTGACGGTCGCGGTCGTGGTCGCGGTCGCCGCCTGGTCGTGCGCGAGCGTGAGCGGTGCGAAGCTCAGCGCGATCGTCTGCGTGGCGTGGACGAGCGAGCCTGTCGGCACGATCGTCCGCGCCGGGCCGAAGTTGCGGACCTGCACGCTCACCTTCACGCTCGCCTGCGCCGCGCTCGGCGTGTCCGGCGTCAGGCTCGTCTGCACCGTCGGGCTCGACAGTTCGCTTTCGCCGAGCAGGCGCACGTCGACCTCGCCGTCGAGCCCGCCCCAGTTGAACCATGTGCGGTGAAAGCCCTGCTGCGACTGCTCCGCCGGGTCGCGCCAGTCGACGCGCACGACCGCGGTGTGCGTGCCCGCGGCGAGCTTCGCGCGCATTTCGAACGGCAGGTAGGAGCCGTCGTGTGAGCCGAGCGCGTGACCGTCGACCCAGACGGTCGCCTGGAAGTTCGCCGACTGGAAGCTCAGCGCGTAGATGCCCGCCTGCGGCGCCTGGAACGTCGTCCGGTACCACGCGACCGAGCCGGCGTAGTTGAGCCCGCCGGCGTGCCCGGTGTACGGCGTCGGATTGGCGACGTTCGGCACGCTGACCGTGCTGCCGCTGAAGTCGCCGCGCGACCAGCCGAGCGCCCCGCCGCGATTCGCGGCGTCCTGGCGCAATGTCCACCTCGTCAGCGGCGTGCGCCCGCCCGGGCCTTCGAAGATCAGCGACTGGTTCGGCGGGGCTTCGGCCGCCGCCACCGTCGTCGCGAGCGCGACGCAGACGAGGACGAGCGCGAACAGCGCCTTCTTCAGGGTCATGTGCATGATCTCGGTTGCTCCGGGCACGAGCGGGTCATTGTCGCGGTTGCCCCGGTCCCACCTCAAACAACCGCGGAGCGCGATCAGAGCGGAGCGGCGATCGCAGGCGCCGCGGCGGCGCCCAGCAGCCGCCCCAGCAGCGCAAGCGCGCCCCCCTTGGAGAGCGGCTCGTTGAGGTTGCCGCACTTCGGCGACTGCACGCATGAGGGGCAGCCGCTCGAGCAGGGGCACTCGGCGATCAGTCGCTCGGCGTCGCCGCTCAGCTCCTCGAAGCGCGTGAACGCCGCGCGCGCGATGCCGATCCCGCCCGGGTGCCCGTCGTAGATGAAGATCGTCGGCGCGCCGGTCTGCGGATGGAAGTTCGTCGACAGGCCGCCGATGTCCCAGCGGTCGCACATCGCGATCAGCGGCAGCACGGCGATCTGCGCGTGCTCGGTGGCGTGCAGCGCGCCGAGCAGCGTCTCCAGAGGCACCGTCGCCGCGAGCTCCGTGGCGTCCAGCTCGAACCACAGCGCCTGGGTGGCGAAGCTCACCGGCGGCAGCTCGAGCGCGACCACGTCGACGGCGGCGTGGTCGGAGAGGCGTCTGCGCTGATACGCGAGCACGGTGTCGGTGACGCTGACCTCGCCGAAGGACAGCGTCACGCCGAGCGTCTCGCGGCGGTCGAGCAGGCGCACGATCTCCGTGTCCGTCTCGCGCTTGGGCTGGGTGTACCAGTCGCCCTCGAACGGCGCGACGAGCGCGCGCCGTTGCTCGAGGTCGAGCTCGCGCACCTCGTAGCTGCGCCCGAGGTGCATGTAGATCGCCCCCTCGTGAACCGTCGAGTGTGCGCGCGCCCCCTCGGTCGAGCCGAGCAGCTCGCCCGAGGAGACGTCGACGATCGCAAAGCTCTCGGGCGTCGCCGAGCGCAGCGAGACCTCCGCCGCAGGGTAGCCTCCGGGCCGGCGCGGTACGTAGCTGTCGGAGAGCGTCGCGCCCCGCCGGCGCAGCTCGCCGGCGCTCTCCAGCAGCTCCGCGTGGGCCTGCCAGCGCGGCCCGAGGAACTCGGCGTCATCGCCCGACAGCGGGCCCTCGTGCGCCGCGCACAGCAGGTGCCCGCGGTAGATCAGCGCGCTCTCGTGGTCGAGGATCGCAGCCTCGACGGGACGCTCGAGGAAGTCCTCGGGGTGGCGGCAGAAGAACTGGTCGAGCGCGTCCTCGCCGGCGATGAAGACGGCGAGACCGCGCCCCCTGCGCCCGGCCCGGCCCCACATCTGGCGCAGCGATGCGACCGTGCCGGGAAACGTGACGACGACCGCCGCGTCGAGCTCACCGATGTCGATGCCGAGCTCGAGTGCGTCGGTCGTGATGACCGCGCGCAGCTCCCCGCGCGTGAGGCGCCCCTCGAGCTCCCGCCGCTGCTGGGAGGTGTAGCCGGCGCGATACGGGCTGACCAGCTCGGCGAGCTCGGGGTGGGTGTCCTCGAGATCCTGCTTGACGAGGCGGCTGAGGACCTCGACCCCCTTGCGCGACTTCATGAAGCAGATCGTCCGTGCGCCGTCGCGCACGAGCCGTGCGAGCAGCTCGGCCGCCTCGCCGAGCGCCGAGCGCCGTGTCCCCAGCGTCGCATCGCTCAGCGGCGGGTTCCACACGGCGATGCGCCGGTGCGGCGTCGGCGAGCCGTCGCGCTCGACGAGGCGCACGTCCTCGAGGCCGGTCAGGCGCTCGGCGAGCTCGACCGGGTTGGCGATCGTCGCCGAGGTGAGCAGGAATCGCGGCTTCGTGCCGTAGGCGGCGGCGATCCGGCGCAGCCGGCGCAGCACATTCGCGACGTGCGAACCGAACACGCCGCGGTAGACGTGCGCCTCGTCGATCACGACGACGGCGAGATTCGAGAACAGATCGGCCCAGGCGCCGTGGTTGGGCAGGATGCCGACGTGCAGCATGTCCGGGTTCGTGAGCACGATGTTCGCCTTGCGGCGAATGTCGGCGCGCGCCTCGCGTGGCGTGTCGCCGTCGTAGATCGCCGGCCGCACGCGTTTGCTCAGGCCGAACGCCGCAAGCGCGCGGGCCTGATCCTGCGCGAGCGCCTTCGTCGGGTACAGGTACAGCGCGCGGGCGCGCGCTTCGCGGCAGAGCACGTCGAGCGTCGGCAGGTTGAAGCACAGCGACTTCCCGGAGGCGGTGCCGGTCGTGATGATCGTCGGCCCCGCCCATGCCGCGTGCACGGCCTCCGCCTGATGGGAGTAGAGCTGCTCGACGCCGCTGCGGGCGAGCGCGGCGAGCACCTCGGGGTGGAGCTCCGCGGGCGCGTCCACGAGTCGCGCCCGGCCCGGGCCCTCGTGCGCCTCGCGCACGAGCCGTCCGTCCTCGAGGCCCGCGTCAAGCAGCGCACTCCACGGCTCGGTTCTGCGATCTAGCGCCAAGGACTTGAGATAGTAGAGGCGATGTCCGCGACCGCCGCCGAGCGCTGGGAGAAAGCCCGCTCCTTCCATCATTCGCTGTATCCGGCTGAGCGCCTCGCCGCCGATCGCGAGTCGAGCGTCTCCGTCTGCCTGCCGGCACGCGAATGCGCGAGCACGATCGCTGCGGTCGTCGGGCCGCTGCTGGAGCTGCGCGAGGCGGGCGCGATCGATCACGTGGTGGTCATCGACGCCGCCTCCCCCGACGGCACCGCGGAGCTGGCCGAGCGCGCCGGCGCGGTCGTCCACCAGCAGGATCAGCTGCTGCCCGCCTATGGGCCGGTGCTCGGCAAGGGCGATGCGATGTGGCGCGCGCTGTCGGTGCTCGACGGCGAGCTCGTGTGCTTCCTCGACGCGGACACCGAAGCGTTCTCCGCGCACTTTGCCACCGGTCTGCTCGGGCCGCTCGTGTACGAGCCCGAGATCTCCTTCGTCAAGGCCTTCTACCGCCGCCCGCTCGGCGCCGGCGACGCCGAGGGCGGGGGGCGCGTCAACCACCTGGTCGCGCGCCCCGCGCTCGCGCTGTTCTACCCCGAGCTCGCCGCCGTGCGCCAGCCGCTCGCGGGCGAAGTGGCGGCGCGGCGCGAGCTGCTCGAGGAGCTTCCGTTCGCAAGCGGCTACGGCGTCGAGATCGCGATGCTGATCGACGTGTGGCGCAAGCTCGGCCTCGAGGGCATCGCCCAGGTCGATCTCGATGAGCACCGCAACCCGCACCAGCCGCTGTCCGCGCTGACGCCGATGGCCGCGACGGTGCTCGCGACGATCGCCGCGCGCCTCGAGCGCGACGGCAGGCTCGCGGAGTTCGGGGCCGTCCCGGTCGAACGCCCGCCGCTCGCGAGCGTGACGCTGCGATGAGCGCGACAGGGAGCGTCCGCTGTCTGTACGTCGACCTCGACGGCACGCTGCTGGGCAAGCGCGCGTCGCTGCTGCACGACGGCGAGGGTGGTGTCAGCATCGACGGCGTGCGCGCCGTGCAGGCCTGCCTGCGCGCCGATGTCGAGGTGGTGCTGATGTCAGGCCGGCGCCGCGCCCAGGTGTTCGAGGACGCCCGCCTGCTCGGCCAGAGCTCGTTCATCTACGAGGCCGGCGCCTGCGTCGTGCTCGACGGCGAGGAGCACTGGCTGACCGGCGGGCTGCTCCCCGGCGAGCTCACGATCGCCGAGCAGATCGAGCGCTCGGGCGCCCCCGCGCTGCTGCTCGAGCGCTTCGCCGGTCGCCTCGAGTACCACGAGCCGTGGCATCTCGACCGCGAGGTCTCGCACCTGTTCCGCGGCCTCGTCGACTCGGCCGAGGCGGATGCGCTGCTGAGCGAGCACGGACACGAGGGATTGCGCCTGATCGACAACGGCGTCGTCAATCGCCGCTCCGCGCAACTCGCCGCGCTGCCGCACGTTCGCGGCTACCACCTGCTGCCGGCGGGCGCCGCGAAGGCGACCGCCGTCGCGTTCCACAGCCGCGCGCGCGGCTACGCGCGCGCGCAGACGTTCGCGGTCGGCGACTCGCGCGAGGACCTCGCCTGTGCCGCGCAGGTCGACGTCTTCTGGCTCGTCGCCAACGCGCTCGCCCACGATCCATCGATCCGCGGCGAGCTCGCCGCGCACGAGAACGTGCGCGTGACAGAGGCCGGCAACGGCCCCGGCGTCTACGAGGCGGTGATCAAGACGCTGATGCGCGACGCGCGCTGAGCTCCTGTCCGGCGCGCGGGCGCGCAGCGCACTACGCGGCGTCGGGCCAGCTCGCCTCGCCCATCACGCCGTCGCCGTCCTCTGGCCGCGGGCCGCCGACGGCGATGATGTCGAGGCCGTCCGGGCCGGCCTCGAACGCGCGCACGACCTCCGGCGCGACGCGCAGCACATCCCACTGGCGCAGCTCCTGGAGCTCGTCGTCGAGCAGCACGCGCCCGGAGCCGGCGACGACGATGTAGGCCTCCTCCTGCTCGCGATGGCTGTGGGCCATCGGGCTGCGCAGGTTCGGCGCGTAGCGGAAGTGGCTGATGCCGAGGTCGCGGGAGTCGAGATGTTTGCGGCCGAAGCGCCCTTCGATCCCCGGCGCGCGGTCCCCGACCGCGTCCTCGACATCGAGCAGGTTGACAGTGGTGTAGCGGGACATGTGCGCTCTCCTTTTCGGTGGGGCCTCTCACCCTAACCGAGGTTCAGCTCGATCCCCGGGTCGAGCTGCTGGGCGGCGAGCAGGCTCGAGACGAACGCCGCGAGCAGCAGGTTGCGCAGCTCGTCGCGCGACAGGTCGCGGCCCTGCGTCCAGTCGAGGATCGCAGCGTCCATGAACCCGAGCCAGCCTTTGATCGCGGTGCGCAGCGCCGGCCGCGGCTCGCGCCGCCCGGTCAGCTGGACGAGCGCCATCGTCATCGTCTGCGCGCGGAAGCCTTCGAGCAGCTCGCGCGCCTCGGGGAGCTCGGCGGCGCTCTGCATCAGCTTTGACCAGGTGTCGCTGTTCTCCTCGATCCACGCGAGGTAGGCGTCGAGGCTGGCCGTCAGCTGCTCGACGGGGGGTCCCTCGCCGCTCGGCTCGATCAGGCGCTGCAGCTCGGTGGCGGCGTCGGTCATCGCGGCGATGAACAGCTCGTTCTTCGACGGGAAGTAGTGGTAGAGGAGCGGCTTTGAGACACCTGCCGCCTCGGCGATCTGGCGCATCGAGATCTCCTCGAAGCTGCTCTGCGCGAACAGCCGCGCGCCCGCGTCGAGGAGCTGGCGTCGGCGCTCGTCGACCCCCAGCCTCGTGTACGCCGGCTCGCCAGCCATCCCGCAAGCCTACCTGATCGCCGGTCAACAACTTGTTGAACGACGGTTGACAAGCGTCCGATCGTGGCCTACCGTGCTTATCAACCATCGGTCACCAGGAGGTAGGCAATGACTGCTGCGGCGAATCAAACAGCGCTCGAGACGCGTATCGCGGACCTCGAGGCGCGCCTCGCGGAGGCCACGACGGCCGTCGATACGGGCTTCTCGGCATTCGATCAGCGGCTGCATTCGCTCGAGTGCGGACTGCAGCCGCCGCCGGCGGCGCCGGTCGTCGTGAGCGCGGCGCGAGCGCGAGCAGGCGAGCACGCGCAACCGCCGCGCGATCGGCATGCGCGTTCGCTCTCACGGCTCGCGCGCCCGGGCATGTCGATCAGCGACGTCCTCGGCGGCCAGGTGCTGGCATGGCTCGGCGGCGTCGCGACGTTGCTCGGGATCGTGCTGTTCCTGGCGATGGCGATCTCCGACGGCTGGATCGGCGAGGACGCGCGCGTGGCGATCGCCGCGTGCGCGTCGGCGTTGCTGATGGCCGGCGGCTCGTGGCTGCACCGCAATCGCGGACGCACCGAGGCGGCGGTCGTGATGGTCGGCGTCGCGACCACCGGGCTGTTCGCGACGCTGATCGTGGCGAGCAGCGTCTACGCGGTGCTGCCCGAGTGGCTGGCGCTCGCGGGCGGGCTGCTCGTGGGCTCGATCGCAAGCACGATCGCGATCCGCTGGGCGGGGCGCGCGATCGGCGCGATCGGGCTGATGGGCTCGCTGCTCGCCGGCGTCATGGTCGGGGCGCCGATCGACGGCGCGACGATCGCGATCCTCGCCGTCGTCGCGGCGTGCGCGATGTCGGTCGTCGTCTGGCGGCGCTGGGGATGGCTCGCGCTCGGCACCGTGCTGATCTGCGCGCCGCAGTGGGCGGCCTGGGTGCTGCAGGGCAACTCCGCGGCGCTCGATCTCGCGGTCCTGAGCGCGTTCGCCGCGCTCGGACTGCTGGGCGCGGTGGCGGCGCAGTCGCGCTCCTCCGAGCCAGGCCTGCTGCGCACGCCGGCGCTCGTTATGGCCGCGAGCGCATGCATCGTCGCGGTCGTCGGGCGAGTCGCGCTCGCTGACGCCGCGGGCGCGCTCGCGGGCAACCTCTGGCTCGCGGGGCTCGCGGGTGCTCACCTCGGGCTCGGGCTGCGCCGCCCGCGGCGCCTGCCGATCCTCGCGCCGATGCGCCATCTGCTGATCGCGTTCGGTGTGACGCTCGCGGACGTCGCGTTCGCGCTCAGTGCCGGCGGCGTCGTCCTCGCGCTCGGCTGGAGCGCGACGGCCGTCGCATTCGCCTGGCTCGGCAGTCGCCGGCGCTCCGACCGCGGGCCGGAGAAGCTCGTCGAGCTCGGCGTCGGCGTCCACATCGCGCTGGCGCTGATCAGGGCCCTGATCGACGCGCCCCCGAGCACGCTCGCGGGCGGCGAGCCGCAGCTGCTCTCGCTCGTGTCCGTGTCCGCGCTCGCGGCCGCGTGCATCACCTGCGGGCTGCTCGCCGGCGAGCAGCCCGCAGGCTGGCGGACGGCGCTCAACAGCCTCGGCCTGATCGCAATCGCCTACCTCACCGCGTCGCTGCTCAGCGGCCCGGCGCTCGCCGCGGCGTGGGCGTTCGAGGGCCTCGCCCTGATGCGGCTCAGCGCGCGCGGCGGCGAGCGGCTCGCGCGCGTCGGCGCGCTCGCGTTCATCGCCGGCGCGGCGATCCACGTGCTCGCGGCCGAGGCGCCGCCGATCGAGTTGAGCCGCGGCGCCGGCGATCTCGCTCCCGCCGCGCTCGGCCTCGCCGCGCTCGCGCTCGTCGGGATGGGCATCGGCCTGCGTGAGGCGATCGGCTCACCGTGGCGCTACTGGCCGATGCTCGGCGCGGGCGCCGCGATCCTCTACCTCGTGTCGCTGGCGGTCGTCAGTGCGTTCGATCCGAGCGCCGGCGCGGTATCGAACGGACTCCTCGAACTGACCGTCCGCCAGCAGGCGCAGGTCGCCCTCAGCGGCCTGTGGAGCGTCGCCGGCCTCGCCGCGCTGCTCATCGGTCTGCGCACGAACGTCGCGCAGGTGCGCAGCGCGGGCCTCGCGCTGCTGCTCGCGACCGTCGCGAAGGTGTTCCTGTTCGACCTCTCGACGCTGACGTCGGTCTACCGGGTGACCTCGTTCATCGTGCTCGGCCTGCTGCTGCTGGCCGGTGCGTTCGCCTATCAGCGGTTGCGCCCGCCGCTCGAGCTGCACGCGAGCGAGCGTTGAGCGCTCGCCTCAGCGGCGCGAGAAACGCGAGCGCAGCCGCCGCCAGAAGCCCGGTTTCGGGCGCCCCCGCCAGCGCGCTGGCGGCGGCACCGTCGCGCGTACGAGCGCGACCCAGTCATCGAGCGGCAGCTCGCCTGCGATCAGCCGTCCGAGCGCGCCCGTGACCGGCGCGCCGACCCCTGCGCGCTCGAGCGCGCTGGCGAGCAGCGGCACCGACTCGAGCGCCTCGACCGCCTGGCCGATCCGCTCGGGGATCTCGGTGGCGCCGACGCCGGCGGCGAGCAGCTCGCCCGCGCGGCGGTTGCGGCTCTGCGGCGCGAGCGCGGTGGCGACGAGGTCGCCGGCGCCGGCGAGGCCGATCATCGACTCCGGTCGCGCGCCCATTCCCTCGGCATAGCGCCAGACCTCGGCGAAGATGTGCCCGGCGGCCGCTCCGGCGGCGTTCAGGCCCTGTGCCTCGGTGGCGCCGGCGGCGAGCGCAGCGGCGTTCTTGGCCGCGCCGGCAAGCTCGACGCCGACGGGGTCGTTGGACTGCTCGCAGACGATCCCGGCGCGCGTGAACACCTGGGCGAGCGCGTGCGCGAGCTCCTCCTCACTCGAGGCGGCGACCAGCGCAGCGCCCGCGCGCACCATCTCGCGCGCGTGCCCCGGCCCGCCGATACAGGCGACGCGATCGGCTCCGAAGCGCTCGCTCAGCACGATCGTCGGCGGCAGGCCCAGCGGCGGTACGAGTCCCTTCGCCACGGACACGATCGCGGTGCGCCTGCCGAGGCCGGCCTCGGCGAGCGAGTCGATCACCTCGCCGAGCGCACGCGAGGGCACCGCCAGAAACACGTAGTCGGCGCGTGCGACGCCCGCGGCGACGGCCTCGATGCGCAGCTGCCCGGGCAGCTCGACGTCCGGCAGGTACACGCGGTTCTCGTGGTCCTGCTCGATCAGCGCGGCCTGCTCGGCGGTGCGCGTCTGCAGCGTCGTGCGCAGCCCGCCGCGCGCCAGCAGGACCGCGAGCGCGGTCCCGAACGAGCCGGCGCCGATGACCGTCGCGCGCCGACCGCCGGGCGGCGAGAGCGAACGCACGCGCGGCGCGCGACCCGGGGGCTGGGGCTCGGGATCGTTTGCCATTCGCTGCGCGAGCCTAGCGGTCACGCGATGGATTTCGACGCCCGCGCGGATCTGTAGTGGAAAAAGGATGGTGGCGCGGGATGAGCAGGCAAGCGACGAGATGGGTTGTGGCACTGGCGGGCGTGGGGTCGTTGATGGCGGCGCTGGATACGCTCGTGGTGTCGACCGCGCTGAGCACGATCCGACTGCAACTGCACGCCTCGGTCGAGCAACTCGAGTGGACCGTAAACGCCTACAACCTCAGCTTCGCGGTGCTGCTGATCACCGGCGCGGCGCTCGGGGATCGCTTTGGCCGGCGCCGTCTGTACGCGAGCGGGATCGGCCTGTTCGCGCTTGCTTCGGCGGCGTGCGCGCTTGCGCCGAGCGTCGCCTGGCTCGTTGCGGCGCGCGCCTTGCAGGGCGCTGGCTCGGCGCTGATTCTGCCGCTCGGCCTGGCGTTGCTGACCGAGGCGTTCCCACCCGAGCGGCGTGGCACCGCGATCGGCATCTTCAGCGCGATCACCGGCCTCGCCGTCGCGAGCGGCCCGCTCGTCGGAGGGGCGATCGTCCAGGGGCTCGACTGGTCGTGGATCTTCTGGGTCAATGTCCCGATCGGGCTGCTGGCGGTGCCGCTCGTGCTCACGCGGATGCGCGAGAGCTACGGCCCGCGTGTCTCGCTGGACATCCCCGGCCTGACGCTCGTGACACTCGGCGCGCTCGGCGTCGTGTGGGGGCTGGTGCGCGGGAACGAGGCCGGCTGGGGCAGCGCCGAGGTGCTCGGCGCGCTCTCGCTCGGGCTGCTGCTGATCGCCGCATTCGTTCGCTGGGAGCTGCGCGCGGCGCAGCCGATGCTGCCGATCTCGCTGTTCAGGACGCGCGCCTTCGCGGCGGGCAACGTCGCGATCTTCTTCACCTTCGGATCGCTGTTCGGGACCGTGTTCTTCTACGCCCAGCTGCTGCAGGTCGCGCTCGGATACGGCCCGCTGGCAGCGGGCCTGCGCCTGCTTCCATACACCGCGACGTTCATGACGGTCGCGCCGATCGCGGGCGCGATGGCCGATCGGGTGGGCGAGCGGCCATTGCTCGCGGGCGGACTGGTGCTGCAGGCCGCCGGTATGGCGTGGCTCGCGCTGATCGCTGCGCCCGACCTCAGCTACGCGCAGCTGCTGCTGCCGTTCATCGTCGCGGGCGTCGGCGTGTCGATGGCGATTCCAGCGGCGCAGAACGCGGTCGTCGGCTCGGCTGCGGCGGACACGCTGGGCAAGGTCGCAGGCGCAAACAGCATGATGCGCGAGCTCGGCGGCGTGTTCGGGATCGCTGCGGCCGTGGCCGTGTTCGCGGCCGACGGCGGCTACGCCTCGGCGCGAGTCTTCACGGACGGCTTCGGGCCGGCGATCGCGGTGTCCGCCGGGCTCGCGCTGCTCGCGGCGCTCGCGGCGCTCACGCTGCCCGCCCGGCGCACGAGCTTTGCACGGCCGGCCAGTCAACCCCTGGAGGAAGGCGCACAATGAGCAAGGTGATGGTGAGTTACGAGGTCAAGCCGGAGATGGTCGAGGAGAACGCGCGACTCGTTCGCGCGGTCTATGCCGAGCTCGCCGAGCGGCGCCCCGATGGGCTGCGCTACGCGACGTTCCGGGTGGAGGGAGGAGCACGCTTCGTGCACGTCGCGAGCAACGAGGGCGGCGGCGAGAGCCCGCTGCTCGAGCTCCCCGCCTTTCGCGCTTTTCTGGCGGGTGTCGGCGAGCGCTGCGTGAAGCCCCCCGTCACCGAGGCCCTGCACGAGGTCGGCTCCTATCGGATGTGGCCGTGAACGCTGTCGTCGATCTCGAGCGGAAGGCACGCGAGCTCGCGGCCGCGCGCTCCGCGCAGGAGTCCGAGGCGGCATTCGGGCAGCTCGTGGCCCCGTACCGCCTGGAGCTGCGCGCCCACTGCTATCGCATGCTGGGCTCGATCCACGACGCCGACGACGCTCTCCAGGACGCGCTGCTGGGGGCATGGCGCGGGCTGGGCGGCTTCGCCGGGCGCAGCTCGCTGCGCTCGTGGCTCTACACGATCACGACGAACGCCTGCCTGCGCATGATCGAGCGGCGTCGGCGGCGGCTGCTGCCGATCGACCATGGAGCGCCGGGCGACCCGCGGGAGGAGCTCGACGCCGGTCTCGCCGAGCAGCTGTGGGTTGAGCCGTTTCCCGATTCGGCGCTGCCCGCTGCGACGCCGGAGGCCCGCTATGAGCAGCGCGAGAGCATCGAGCTGGCGTTCATCGCCGCGCTGCAGAACCTGCCCGCCCGTCAGCGCGCCGTGCTGATCCTGCGCGACGTCCTCGGCTTCTCCGCACGCGAGGTCGCCGAGACACTCGGCACCTCGCCGCCGTCGGTCGACAGCCTGTTGCAGCGGGCGCATGCGTCCGTTCACAAGCGGCTGCCCGCGCAGAGCCAGCAGGCGACGCTGCGCGCGCTCGGCGACGCGAAGCTGAGCGCGCTCGTCGACGGCTACGTCGACGCGTGGGAGCGCGGCGACGTCGATGCGGTCGTCGCGATGCTTGCCGAGGACGCGCGGATCGCGATGCCGCCGATCCCGACATGGTTCGACGGTCGCGACGCCGTCGCGACCTTCCTGCGCACGCGCGTGCTTCGCGGCGGGCGCCCGCAGCGGCTGATCCCGGTGGGCGCCAACGGCGCGCCGGCGTTCGCGCAATACGTGTGGGACGAGCAGCGTGGCCGCCATGTCGCGCACGCGATCACCGTGCTCACGATCCGTGGCGAGGAGATCGCCGGTTTGACGGCGTTCCTGCACGACGGCGTCGTCGAGCAGTTCGGCCTGCCCGGCGAGCGCTCGCCCTAGACGCGGCTCAGAGCAGCGTCCCGAGCCTGCGCCCGGCAGCGCCGAGCGCGCGCACGCTGCCCGCCTCGAGGATCGCCTGCAGGTCGAGAATCCGCGCGTCGAAGGCGCTCAGCTCGTTCTCGGCGGTGATCGCATACGCCGGGACGCCGCTCTGCCGCGCGCGGGTGGCGATCTCGAAGGCGAGGCTCGCGGCGATCGTCTGCTCGGAGAGCCGTGCGACGGCGATGATCACGGCGCGCGACGCGCGCATGCGGGCGTCGAAGCCGACGACGTCGAGCAGCTCCTTCGGCGGCTCGTGCGCGGCGGGCGCAAGCGGGCAGAGATCCGGCTCGGGCAGTCCTGCCGCGCGCAGCCCGCGCGCGATCAGCGCGGCCACGCGCTCCGTCGGGAGCGCCGCGCCGAATGCCTCGCTGCTCAGCAGCACCGCCCGCGTGCTCAGCATCGCGTTCCGCCGAGGTCGCGGAGCGGATCCGGTGCGCTGCGGGTGGCCGACGTCACGATCGGGCATCCTTCCAGCAATGGCCGCGAAGAAGGGTGAGCACGTGATCGTCGAGGCCGCCGGGCGGGAGGTGCGCGTCAGCAATCCCGGCAAGCTGTTCTTCCCGCAGGCCGGCGTGAGCAAGCTCGATCTCGTCAACTACTACATCGAGTGCGAGCAGGCGGTCGTGCTCGGCCTGCGCGAGCGCCCGACGGTGATGAAGCGCTGGGTCAACGGCGTCGAGGGCGATCCGTTCTTCCAGAAGCGCGTTCCCGACAGCGCGCCGGAGTGGCTGCAGACGGCGACCGTGACGTTCCCGAGCGGCCGTCACGCGCGCGAGCTCGTGCCGAACGACGCCGCGCATCTCGTCTGGGGAGTCAACCTCGGCGTGATCGACTGGAACCCGTGGCCCGTGCGCCGCGCCGACCTGGACCATCCCGACGAGCTGCGTGTCGATCTCGACCCCGGGCCGGGCGTCTCATTTGCCGACGTGCGCGATGTCGCGCTCGAGGTCCGCGAGGTGCTCGAAGCGCATGGGTTGCGCGGCTTCCCGAAGACCTCCGGATCGCGGGGAATCCACATCTACGCGCGCGTTCCGCCCGAGCACGGCTTCGAAGAAGTCCGCCGCGCGGCGCTCGCGCTGGCGCGCGAGGTCGAGCGGCGGATGCCGGGGCGGGCCACGAGTCGTTGGTGGAAGGAGGAACGCGAGGGCGTGTTCATCGACTACAACCAGAACGCCCGCGACCGCACGGTCGCCTCGGCCTACTCGGTGCGGGCGGTCGCGGACGCGCGCGTCTCCTGCCCGCTGGAGTGGGAGGAGGTCGCCGATGTCGAGCCCGCCGAACTGAACCTGCGGACCGTCCCCGCGCGCCTGCGCGAGCGCGGCGATCCGTCGGCGGCGATCGACGAGCGCCCCGGCAGCCTCGGGGCCCTGCTCGAGCTCGCCGCGCGCGATGAGCGCGACGGCCTCGGCGACGCGCCCTGGCCGCCGCACTTCCGCAAGCAGAAGAACGAGCCGCCGCGCGTGCAGCCGAGCCGCGCGCGCTCGGGCGGCGAGGGCGCGAAGTCGTGAGCCTGCCACTCGAGCCACCGCTGAAGCCACAGCTGGCGCTGTCGCGCAAGGAGCTGCCGAGCGGCGAGGACTACTGCTACGAGGTCAAGCTCGACGGGTTCCGCTGCCTCGCGTTCGTCGACGGCGATGAGGTGTTCCTGCAGTCGCGCAACGGCAAGCCGCTCGGGCGCTACTTCCCCGAGCTCGCGTTCCCGGCGGGCCGCTATGTGCTCGACGGCGAGATCGTCGTGCGCGACGGCGACGGCCGCGAGGACTTCGACGCGCTCGGCCAGCGGATCCATCCGGCCGTCTCGCGGATCGAGCGGCTCGCGCTCGAGACGCCCGCGGCCTACGTTGCCTTCGACCTGCTCGCGCGCGAGGACCGGATCATGCTCGAGCAGCCCTTTGCGCAGCGCCGGGCGGCGCTCGAGGAGCTGCTCGCGGGGTTCGGCGACTCGCCGCTGGAGCTGATGGAGACCGTCGACACGCCGGCCGGCGCCGAGCGCTGGCTCGCGCACGCCGAGGGCGCGATCGCCAAGGAACGCTCCGCCCCCTACCGCCCGGGGGAGCGCAAGGGGATGGCGAAGGTCAAGCGCGTGCGCACGATCGACGCCGTGCTCGTCGGCTGGCGGCCGGGCAAGGAGCCGGACACGGTGGGGGCGCTGATCCTCGGCCTCTACGACGGCGATGATCTGCGCGTCGTCGGGCACTGCTCGGGCCTCAGCGCCGCCGAGAAGCGCCGGCTCGTCGGCTTCCTCGCGCCGTATGAGTCCGGCGAGCGAGGCTCGGCCGAGCCGAGTCGCTGGAGCGCGGGCAAGGACCTGCAGTGGGTCGCGCTGCGCCCCGAGCTGGTCGTCGAGATCGACTTCGACCACGTCTCCGCGGGGCGCATCCGCCACGGCGCCAAGCTGCGCCGCTGGCGCGAGGACAAGCCGCCGGCGCAGTGCACCTACGAGCAGCTGTTCGGGTGAGCGTCGTCTAGCATCAGGCTCGTGAGCGGCGTCGAGGAGAGCACGGCGACGGTGGCCGAGGAGGAGTACCTGCAGATCCTGTTCTGGCTGCAGGAGGCCGGCCTGCCGATGACCGGAGCGAACGTCGCGCGCGCGATGCAGCTCTCGGCGCCGACCGTGCACGAGATGATCGGGCGCCTGGAGCGTGACGGCTACATCACGCGTGCGGCCAACCGCGCGATCACGTTCACCGACAGCGGCGCCGCGCACGCGGAGGGCATCGTCCGCCGCCATCGCCTGATCGAGCGTTTCCTCACCGACGTGCTCGGGGTCCCGTGGGACGAGGTCCACGAGGAGGCCGAGCGGCTCGAGCACGCGATGTCGCCGGTGCTCGAGGAGCGCATGCTCGCCGCGATCGGCGACGCCAAGACATGCCCGCACGGGCACCCGATCGTCGCCGGCGCGCGCCTTGCCGGCGTCCCGCTCGCCGACGTCGAGGTCGGTGCGAGCGTGCGCGTGCTGCGCTTCGAGAACGAGG
Organism: uncultured Solirubrobacteraceae bacterium; assembly: GCA_963822245.1. Lineage (GTDB taxonomy): Bacteria > Actinomycetota > Thermoleophilia > Solirubrobacterales > Solirubrobacteraceae > Palsa-744. The sequence goes on along the minus strand of CAWGGR010000001.1, from coordinate 429,322 downwards.
CCGAGGACCTGCTGCGCTACCTGAAGGCCTCCGGCCTCGAGCCGGGCCTGGAGGGCGTGCTCGCCGAGCGCGACGAGGAGCACGTCGTCGTCGCGGCCGGCGGCGAGAGCCTCGCGCTGACGCTCAGCGTCGCCGAGACCGTCTCCGTGATCGCCGACCCCTCGCCGCCCGAGCGCACAGCGCTGCCCGAGCAACTGGTGCTCGGGCAGCGCTACGGGCGCTGACGCGCGCGGCCGCGACTCGCTACAGCGAGCGGTACGCCTCGGCGAGGCGCGCGACGCCGGTCTCGATCTGCTCCGGCGTGACGCCGGAGTAGGCCAGGCGCAAGGTGTTCTCGCCGCCCTCGAGCAGGAAGTCGGTGCCCTTCACGAACGCCACGCCGCGTTGCGCGGCGGCCTGGAAGAGCGCGCCGACGTCGGTCCCCTCGGGGAGGGTCACCCACATGAAGTAGCCACCCTGCGGGACGATGAAGTCGGCCTCGGGGAGGTCGCGGCGCAGCGCGTTCGCGAGCGTCTGCACGCGCTCGCTGAGGGCCGCCTTGACCGTCTCGATCGAGCGATCGATCGCGCCGGAGGCGCAGAACTCGTAGACGATCGCCTGCGCGACCATGTTCGGCGAGATGTAGGTGTTGGTCGCGAGCTGGGCGATCGCGCCGATCAGTTCGCTCGGCCCGATCAGATAGCCGACGCGGATCCCCGGGCACACGGTCTTGGAGAACGACGAGGCGTAGACGACGCGCTCGGGGTCCATCGAGAGCATCGTCGGCAGCGTCTCGCCGCTGAAGCGCAGCTCGACATATGGGTCGTCCTCGAACACGATGAAGCCGTGGTCGGCCGCCAGCTCGAGCAGGCTGCGGCGCTTCTCGTAGGACATCGTGTAGCCGGCCGGGTTCTGGAAGTTGGGGATGATGTGCGCGAGCGTCGGCTGCGGCCCGGAGCTGCTCGCGAGCAGTCGCGCGAGGGCCTCGATGTCGATCCCATCCGGCTCGAGCTCGATCGCGTGCACGTGCGCGGCGCGCTCACGCAGCGAGAGCAGCGTGCGGTCGTAGGTCGGGCGCTCGACGATCACGGTGTCCTGCTTGCGCACCAGCTGCTCGAACAGGAATGCGTCGGCCTGCAGCGAGCCGTTGGTGACGAGCACGCGCTCGGGCTCGACGCCGTGGCGGTCGGCGATCCACGTGCGCAGGCGCGGGTAGCCGACCGATGTCCCGTAGGCCGTCGTGCCCGACGGGTCGCTCTCGAATGCGCGCACGGCAGCGTCGCTGAGGCCCTGGACGTCGACGATGTCGAGCGACGGGGCGCCGCGCGCGAAGGAGATCGTGGGTCCGGCGGGTGTCGACACAGCGGCGTAGCTTAGGCGTCCGAGCACTTCGTCGTAGTCCTGGGTGAGGTCGCGTGCGGCGCGCTCGAGCCGATCGCGGAAGCGCAGCAGGTCGGCGGGGCTCGGCGGATATGTCTCCGGCGGCTGCTCGCGCGGCGCGGCCGGCTGTGAGGGGGGCTGCGCGCCCGGCGCCGCCGCGCGCGCAGCGGCGGGCGCGCGCGGAGCCCCGACGGTGCTCCCGGCGGCGGCGCCGGCGTGCACGCGGCCGGGGGGCGGCTCGATCGCCTCGTCGACGATGCGGCTCCAGCTCGGCGCCGCGCGCTCCGCGGGCGGAGGCTGAAGGCGCGCGGGCGTTCTCGGCTCGGGCTCCGCCTCGGCGGTGCCCCCAACTCCCGCGATCGAGTTGAGTGTGCGCTCGAGATCGCCGATCTTGCGCTCGAGCTCTGCAAGTGTCCTGCTCAGCTGCTCGTCCACGGTCCTAGGGTACCGGCCCGCACCTCGCGCGGCGATGCGCGCCCGGCCCGGGTTCAGGAGGCGGCGAGCGGTGTGCCGCCGAGCACCTCGACGGCGATCGCGGCGGCCTCGGTGGGGGTGCGTCCGACGCGCACGCCCTTGGCTTCGAGCGCCTCGGCCTTCGCGGCCGCCGTGCCCGCGCTGCCGGAGACGATCGCGCCGGCGTGGCCCATCTGCTTGCCGGCGGGGGCGGTGAAGCCGGCGATGTAGGCGACGACCGGCTTGCTCATGTGCGCGGCGATGTAGTCGGCGGCCTCCTCCTCGGCCGAGCCGCCGATCTCGCCCGAGAGCACGACCAGCTCGGTGGCGGCGTCCCCCTCGAACAGCTCGAGCACATCGACGAACGAGGAGCCGGGCACGGGATCGCCGCCGATGCCGACGATCGAGCTGCAGCCGAAGCCGGCCTGGGCGATCTCGTTGCCGATCTGGTAGGTCAGCGTGCCCGAGCGCGACACGACGCCGACGTTGCCCGCCTTGAAGAACGATGCCGGGATGATGCCGACGTTGGCCTTGCCCGGCGAGAGGATCCCGGGGCAGTTCGGCCCGATCAGCCGCGTTCCCGGATGGTCGCGCTTGAGCGTGTTGTAGACACGCAGCTCGTCGTGCGCGGGGATCCCCTCGGTGATCGTGATCACGAGCTCGACCCCCGCCGCGGCGGCCTCGAGGATCGAGTCCGCGGCGAACCGCGGCGGCACGAAGATCATCGCGGTGTTCGGCTGCGACTCCGACATCGCCTGCTCCCAGGTGTCGAACACGGGGATGCCCTCGACGTCCTGCCCGCCCTTGCCCGGTGTGACGCCGCCGACGACGTTGGTGCCGTAGTTGCGGTTGTTGAGGGTGTGGAAGGTCCCCTCGCGGCCGGTGATGCCGGCGACGGCGAGACGCGTGTGCTCATCGACCAGGACGGACATCAGGCGGCGGCCCCCGCGGCGGCGGCGAGCGCGACGACCTTTTCCGCCGCCTCGTTCATCGTCTTCGCCGCATGCACGTTCGGCAGGGCTGCCTCCTGCAGCAGGCGCCGCCCCTCGACGTCGTTGGTCCCGTCGAGGCGCACGACGAACGGCACCGACGGCTTGATCTGCTCGAATGCCGCGATCAGGCCCAGGGCCACCTCGTCGCAGCGCGTGATGCCGCCGAAGATGTTGAACAGCACCGCCTTGACGGAGTCGTTGGCGAGCAGCAGATCGACGGCCTGCTCGATCTTCTCGGCGTTTGAGCCCCCGCCCGCGTCGAGGAAGTTGGCGGGCGAGCCACCCGCCTGGGCGACCACGTCGAGGGTCGACATGACGAGCCCGGCGCCGTTGCCGAGGATGCCGATGTCGCCGTCGAGCTTGACGTACTGGACGCCCTCCTCCTTGGCGCGGCGCTCGATCGGGTCTTCGTTCTCGCTGTCTGACAGCTCCTGGTTCTCGGGATGGCGGTACAGCGCGTTGCCGTCCAGTGACACCTTCGAGTCGAGCGCCTTGACCTCGCGCTCGGGTGTGACGATCAGCGGGTTGATCTCCGCGAGCGTCGCGTCCTCCTGCAGCCACACCTCGTACAGCGCGACGAGCGCGTCGGCGACGCCGCCGATCACGTCCGCGTCGGCCTTGCCGTCCGTGGCGATCTGGATCGCCTCCTCACGCGACAGGCCGCTCAGCGGGTCGACGTGGTGGCGGATGAGCTTCTCGGGCGTCCTCTCGGCGACCTCTTCGATATCGACGCCGCCCTCGACGCTGAACATCACGAGCGGCTTCTTGGCGGAGCGGTCGAGCAGCACCGAGGCGTAGTACTCGGTCGCGATGTCCGACGCGTGCTCGATCCACAACGTGCGCACGATGTGCCCGTGGATGTCGAGGCCGAGGATGTTCCCGGCATGCTCGCGCGCCTCGTCGGCGTTCGCGGCCAGCTTCACACCGCCGGCCTTGCCGCGCCCGCCGATCAGGACCTGCGCCTTGACGACGACCGGGTAGCCGATCTCATCGGCGGCGCTGACGGCGTCGGCTACCGTCGTTACCGCCTTGCCGGAGGAGACCTTCAAACCGTGGCGGGCGAACAGCTGCTTGCCCTGATACTCGAGCAGGTCCATTGCGGCGCGGGACTCTAACAGCATGGCCGAGGATCGCGTGCCGGCGAGGGGCGACGGCGGGCCGATACCGGAGCGCGGGCCCCGCGCTGTCATAATGCGCGCTCGATGCCGATCCCCAAGAACGTCACCTTCGTCACATTTGACGTTTACGGCACGCTGATCGACTGGGAGACCGGGATCTACGACGCGTTCTCCAAAGAGGCCGCACGCGACGGCTTCGAGATCGACCGCAACGTGCTGATGCCGATGTTCCAGGAGATCGAGCGGGAAATCGAGGGCGGCTCCTACGAGCTGTACGCAGAGGTGCTCAGGCGCACGGCGATCGAGATCGCGAAACGCCTGGAATGGAACCTCGAGCCCTCGCGCTCGGGCTTCCTGCCGGACTCGGTGCAGCGCTGGATGCCGTTCAAGGAGACGAGCACGCAGCTGCAGAAGCTCGGCAAGAAGTACAAGCTCGGCCTGCTCTCGAACATCGACGACAAGCTGCTCGGGCAGACGCGGCGTCACATCGGTGTCGACTTCGACCTCGTCGTCACCGCCCAGCAGGTGCGCTCCTACAAGCCGGAACTGCCGCATTTCACCGAGTGCGCGCGGCGGATGGGCGGCAAGCGCGGCTGGGTGCACGTTGCCGCCAGTCACTACCACGACGTCGCGCCGTGCATCAAACAGCGCGTGCCCGTGATCTGGGTGAATCGCAACAAGGAGACGCTCGACTCCTCCCAGAAGAAGCCGACGGCTGAAGTTGGCAGCCTCAAAGAGGCCGCCAAACTGCTCGGCTTCACCTAGCCGGCCGCGCCGGTGCGGGCCGTCTCGCTCGATCGCGACGTTCTGCTGGTCACAAGCGCGCTGCTGCGCGTCAACTGCGTGATCGTGCGCGGGGCGGTCGCCGCCGAGGAGAGCGAGGCCGAGGACCCGGCGGCGAATCCCGTCCGCGTGATCGCGCCGGGTGCCGAGGCCGAGGCGTTCGTGATCGACTCGCCGGTGCTGCCCGACGAGCTCGAGGCGCTGCCCGCTCTGCTCGAACAGGCGCGCTTCCCGGCGCCGGTCGGGCTGCTCGCCACTCACGCCGACTGGGACCACCTGCTCGGCCGTCTCGCCTTCCCGGGCCTCGCGCTGGGCTGCGCGGAGAGCAGCGCCCATCGCCTGGCGCAGGCGCCCGGCGAGGCTCAGCGGGCGCTGCGCGACTTCGACGAAGATCTCGGCATCGACCGCCGGCGGCCGCTCGCGCTTGGCGCCGTGCAGCCGCTGTCTGTCCCCGGCCGCCTTGAGATCGGCGGGCAGGAGCTCGAGCTCCACACCGCGCGGGGCCACACCACCGACGGCATGGCGATCGTGATCCCGTGGGCCGGGGTTCTGGTGGCGGGCGACTACCTCTCGCCGCTCGAGATTCCCCAGCTGAACGCCGGCGATCTGATCGAGGAGTACCTGGAGACCCTGGAGCGCCTGCGCGGGCTGCTCGGGCGCGTCGAGCAGGTCGTGCCGGGCCACGGGCCATGCATGCGCTCAGAGCAGGCGATCGCGATCTGCGAGCAGGACATCGCCTACCTGCAGGAGCTGCGCGAGCGCGGCACCGACGCGCGGCTGCCGCAGGAGCGACGCTCGCGTTCGCAGCGCGCGCTGCACGAGCAGAACCTCGCGCAGCTCGGCCTCGGCGACTAGCTCTCCGTGGGGCCGCCGGCGGCCGCCGAGGCTACTCGGCGCTCTCGATCGTCGCGATCGGAGCGCCCGCCTGGATCGGGGCGCCCTCGGTGATCGGCAGCTCGGTGATCGTGCCGGCCTTGTGCGCGGTGATCTCGTTCTCCATCTTCATCGCCTCGATGATGCACAGCAGCTGGCCCTCCTCGACGGTGTCGCCCTGCTTGACGAGGACCTTCCACATGTTGCCCTGCAGCGGCGAGGGCAGGATGTCCGGCCCGCCGGCGCTCGTCGACTTGCGCGCGCTGCGTTTCGGTGCGCGCGCCGCGCCCGCCGCATTGCCCGCCGCCGCGCCGCCGCCCGCGAACGGCGGCCCGAGGACGCGGACGTCGAAGCGCTTGCCCGAGACCTCGACCGTATAGCCCTGCTCGACGTCCGCGGGCGTCTCCTCGCCGTCGCTCGGCGCCGCCGGCGCGGGGAAGGCGAGCGTCTTCAGCCACTTCTTGTCCTCCAGCAGCTCCTTGCAGGTCTCTCCGCGCGCCCACTCGTCGGTGGCGAGCAGCGCCTGGTGGAACGGGATCAGCGTCTTCAGCCCCTCGATCTCGTATTCGCCAAGCGCGCGCAACATGCGTTGCGTCGCCTGCTCGCGATCGGCGTCCCAGACGATCAGCTTGGCGACCATCGGGTCATACATCGGTGACACTTCGCCGCCTTCCTCGACGCCGGAGTCGACGCGCACGCCGGGGCCGCGGGGCTCGCGATACGCGCCGATCCTGCCCGGGGCGGGGGCGAAGTTCTTCGAGGCGTCCTCGGCGTTGATGCGGCACTCGATCGAGTGCCCGCGCAGCACGATGTCCGCCTGGGAGTAGGCGAGCTCCTCTCCGGCGGCCGCGCGGATGCCCTCCTTGACGATGTCGACGCCGGTCGTCATCTCGGTGACGCAGTGCTCGACCTGCACGCGTGTGTTCATCTCCAGGAAGAAGTACTCGGGCTCGTTGCCCTCGGCGGCTGAGAACAGCCCCTCGATCGTGCCCGCGCCGACGTAGTCGACCGCCTTCGCCGCGTTCACGCCGATCTCGCCGATGCGCGCGCGCATCGCCTCGTCGACCACCCACGACGGCGCCGGGGACTCCTCGATCACCTTCTGGTGGCGGCGCTGGATCGAGCAGTCGCGCTCGCCGAGGTGGATCACGTTGCCGTGGCGGTCGGCGAGGACCTGAATCTCGACGTGGCGCGGGTCGTGCAGATAGCGCTCGAGGTACACCGTGCCGTCGGAGAAGAACTTCTCGCCTTCACGGCTCGAGCCCTCGAACGCGCCCTCGAGCTCGTCCTCGCTGAGGGCGACGCGGAAGCCCTTGCCGCCGCCGCCGCCGGCGGCCTTGACGGCGACCGGGAAGCCGATCTCGCCCTTCGCGATCCGCATCGCGTCGGCGACCGTCGCGACCGCCTCGGTCGTGCCGGGCACGATCGGCACGCCCGCCGCCTGCATCAGCTCGCGTGCCCGCGTCTTCGAGCCCATCGCCTCGATCGCGCTCGCCGGGGGCCCGATGAACACCACCCCCGCGTCCTCGCAGGCCTGGGCGAACGGGGCGTTCTCCGCCAGGAAGCCGTAGCCGGGATGGATCGCCTCGGCTCCCGCACGCCGGGCCGCGTCGAGGATCTTCTCGATGCTCAGGTAGTTCTCGGCCGCCGGCCCGTCGCCGAGGTTGTACGCCTCGCCGGCGCGCTTGACGTGCGGCGCGTCGCGGTCGAGCTCCGAGTAGACGGCGACGCTCGCGACGCCGAGCTCCTCGAGGGCGCGCGCGATTCGCACCGCGATCTCGCCGCGATTGGCTATCAGGACCTTGGCGAACATCGGCCGCGGAAGCTTAGCGACCGGCAGCAGCTCTGCCCGGGCTCACCGGATCGTCAGGCCCTCCGTGACGGCCGGCCCGTCGCCGGCGGCGTCGTGCGCGACCGCGCGCAGCTCATAGCTGCCGGGTGCGAGCTCGGTGTCTCCGATTCCGGCCGCCGGAGCGCGTCCGCGCCGCGAGCGGACGAGCGCGAGGATCTCGCCCAACCGGTCGCGATCGCGAGCGTTGACGCCGCCGCCGAGGAGCAGCGCGCCGGTGTACGCGACGGTGCCGGCGGCGAGGCTCAACAACAGCCCTCCCAGAGAGGGCAGCGAGCGTTCGAGCTCCCTCGCCACGCCGAAGCCGAAGACGTAGGAGACGACGAGGGCGCGCCGCTCGCGAACCGGCCAGGTCAGGCGCAGCGAGCGGGAAAGGAACGGCCGCAGCGCGACCGTCTTGCAGGCGATGTCGAGGAGAAACCCGGCGAGCAGGGCGATCGCGGGGCCGACGATGCCGATTCTCGGCGTCAGCAGCACCGTCAGGGCGATCGTCAGCGCCAGGCGGCCGAGTGCGGTGAAGCTCGTCAGACCCGGCCTGTTCACCGACCACAGCGCCTGCGTCTGGGCCGAGGTGACGGCTGACATCGCCGGATATGCGATCAGCAGCACGAACGCGGGCGCGGCGCGCGCGAAGCCCGGCCCGAACAGCGTCAGGATCGCGTGCGCCGCGCCGCCGCAGACCGAAGCGATCAGCAGCATCCCCGTGAGCGCATAGCGGGCCGAGTCGAGCAGCGCGCGGTCGAAACCTTCGCCGTCGCCCTGTGCGCGCCGTCCGACGAGCGTCGGGTAGAGGATCTCGACGATCCGGAAGTTGACCTGCTGCAGCCGGTCGGGGATCGTCTGGGCGCGGCTGTAGGCGCCGACGAGGGCTACCGGTGAGACGATCCCGATCGCCCAGATTCCCGCCTGCTGGCTGATGCCCTGGGCGATGCCGCCAGGGGTGATCTTCAGTCCGAAGCGCAGCAGGTCCGGAAGCGCGGTCATCCCTTCGCGGTATCCGGCGCGACCGATGCGAGCACGGGCGAACGTGCGCGCGGCAACGGCTCGATGGATCAGTGCCGTGAACGAGGCCCCGATCGTCGCCAGCACCAGCCCCCAGACCGAAGTCCAGCTGAGCCCGAGCGCGGTCGCGATCACGAGGAAGCTGAGCGTTTCGTGCAGCCGCACCCAGAACAGCTGGCGACCGGCCACGAAGGCGGAGAAGATCGAGTCGATGTTCCAGCCGGTGTTTGTCACGAGCGCATAGCCCGCCAGGCTGACGAGCATCGGAGCGACCAGTTCGGGATGGTCAAGAGGCCCCCGGAACACGAGCACGGACACGCCCGCGACGAGCGCCGACATCGCGGCTGTGAGTCCCGTCGAGAATGTGAAGACGGCGGCGAACAGATGGGTTACGCGCGGATGGCGTGGCGGCAGGCTGGTGATCTCCTTGATCAGTGCTGCCTGCTCCTTTGCGGTCGAGAGGACCCACAGTGCCGCCACCGGCGCAGACACGAGCGCGAACTGCCCGATGATGTGCACGCCGTAGATCCGAGCGGTGGCGACCGTCGAGACGACGCCGAAGACCGCGACCGCGATGAAGCTGAGGATCCCGAAGGCGAAACCGGAGCGGTAGCTGCCATGGCGGGCCGGCGTCACGGGAGTCATCCGCCGCGCCCCCGTCGGCGGCGCGGATGTCTGCTGCGTTTTCGGTCTGACGGCGGTCGTGGCATCGGTCGGCTAGAGGATCAACGCGCGGCGTGGCGGTCGGCTTTCGCGGCTTCCGTCCGCCGGTGCGCAAGTCGATGCCTCGCCGGGCCGTTGGTGGTGGAGACCGCAATGGACATCCAGCCCATCTTTCTGTTCTCGGTCTCCCGCAGCGGCTCGACGCTCGTCCAGCGCGTGGTCGCCGCGCACGAGGGGGTGGCGACGGTCTCCGAGCCGTGGCTGCTGTTGCCGTACGCTTACGCGCTTCGCCGCGAGGGGATCCAGGCGGAGTACTTCCACCCGCTGATGGTCACCGCGATCAGCGACTTCTGTCAGCAGCTCCCGGGGGGCATCGACGACTATCGGCTGGAGAGCCGGGAATTCGCGATGCGTCTCTACGAGAAGGCGACGGCGACCGACGGCGGCGCACGCTACTTCCTCGACAAGTCGCCCGCCTACTATCTCGTGGCCGAGGAGATCATGCGCCTGTTCCCGGGGGGCAAGTTCGTCTTTCTGTGGCGCAATCCGCTCAGCATCATGGCGTCGATCATCGAGACGTTCAACGGCGGTCGCTGGCACCCCACGGCGTGCCGGGGTGACCTCTCTATCGGACTGCCGCGGCTGACGGCCGCATATCGGGCCAACGCCGCACGCGCGCACGCGGTGAGATTCGAGGATCTCCTCGGCGGCGACGAGCTGCCGTGGCGGCGCCTGACGGACTACCTCGACATCGAGTTCGACGCGCGGACGCTCGAGCGCTTTTCTGAGGTCAAGCTCGGCGGGAGCATGGGCGACCCGACCGGCGTCGCGCAGTACGCCGCCCTGAGCACCGAGCCGGTGCACAAGTGGAAGGCGACACTCGCGAATCCCCTGCGCAAGGCCTGGTGCCGGCGCTACCTGCGATTCATCGGCGAGGACCGCCTCGGCATGATGGGCTATGACTCCAGGCAGCTCCTACGCGAATTGGACGCGCTGCCCACGACCGCGGCGTCCTTGGCGCCCGATCTGCGTCAGCTCGCTCTCGACGTGCTCAAGGAGCCTGTCCGTGTGCGAATCCGCCGGCACGGCGTCGCCGGACCGAACGTGATCAGGGAGCTGCTCAAGGCCTGAGCAGCGGACGCAGACGGTCGCGACCCTCCACGAGGGCGCGTCGCGCGAGCGGCCACGGACTCATCTTGGGGGGCGCGAGCGCGTCCGGCTCGAGCGGCTCGGCGGGCTCGAGCGAGAGCTCGAGCCCGCCGCCGGGGCGGACCTCGAGCACGTCCGAGACCCAGCCGGCCGCCGTCTGCGACATACCGGCCCGCTCGCCGCCGGAGGTGACACCCCGCCAGGCGGGTCCGCCATGGATCTCGTTGGTGTGCACCCTGAGCGCGCGAACGCCCGCGGGGACCTCGACGCGCGCCCGGCGCGAGTACATCCGGATCCCCAGCACCGCCCCTTCCGTGCGCGTGGAGTAGCTGTGACGGGCGATCCAGTCCAGCGGGCCCCAGCGAACGTCGCCGAGGCGGCCGACATCCTCGGCGGCGTCGGCGAAGGCCTCGAGACCCTCAGCCAGGTCCCAATGATGTCCATACAGGATCAGGGGCTGACGCAGAAGCGCGCGGAACACCAGCTCCTCGCGGGGGTGGGTGATGTGGTAGCGGGGGAGGATCGGAAGGCCGCCGGCGACCAGTTCGGCCGGATACCAGCCGGCGTATGCATACGGCGGCGGTAGATCGTCGCGCCACGGGTACGGGCGGCTGATGCACGCCGCTTCGAACCCGAGCCTGAACATCGCGCGCAACGCAGCTTCAGAACAGGCGCCGTGAGGGGGCACCATCACGCGGCGCACAGCGACGCCCGAGCGGCGTTCGAAGCCTGTGACGCGCCTGAGCGCCTGCCCGATCGCTCGCTCGGCATCGTCCTCGGCGGACAGCCGCCCGAGCTCACGGGCAACGTGATCGTTGCCGTGCACCAGCAGGGAAAGCACGGCGCCGTTCGCCTTCACGAGCGCGGCTGCGCGGCGATCGATCAGCCACCCATCGAGCGGCACCGTCGCCAGACCCACGTGGTAGCGGTGCTCGGACGCGTGGCGGATGAGATCGGCGTACCTCAGATAGCCGTATGAGCGCCAGTGGAGATTGGGGTCGTCGACGACGAACGATGCGCGCAACGGCTGCTCGCTCCAGTTGAGCCCGTCGCACACCTCCCGCAGGAACTGCAGGACGGGAACGAGGCCCATGAAGCGACCGCCTCGCAACTGGCTGCGCAGGGTCTCGCTCTCCCGCAGCTCCCGGCTCGCGAACGCGCTGACCGAGCGGTTGCCGTCCCGGGACCACCACACGGGCAACGAACCGACCCGCGCAAGGACGGAATCCCGGCTCGTGAAGGGAACGCCCGCGTGCGCGTGAGCGACCCGCTCGATCATCGCCCGACCCCGCAGCGGGCGCGCCACGCGATCGTCGCGGGCGAACTCGACGAGCTCGCCCGCAGATGAGACCTCGGCGGGCTTCGCGATGACGAGCACGCGAACGTCTGCCGGAAGCTCATCGAGCTCGATCGGGCCGTGGGCGAGCACGCCGTCGACGTTTCGCAGCTGGTGCGGTTCGCGTCCCTCGAACACCACCGGGAAGATCTCCGTCAGGGCGCCGAGCAGTCCCCTGAGCTCGTCGGCGGCCCGTGCCGGAACGACGCCGATGCGCCGTCGCGCCTCGGCTGTCACCGGCGATTGCCGAGATATCGCATTTCGATGGGCGGACATGGTGCGTTTGCGTTGCCCGGGCGTCGGCAGTGTAGAGCCGCGGTAGAAGCCCGTGGGCCGCCACTCCGTTATTCGTCGATGGCCGACGCGGACACGAGCGGACCAACGGGGGTGGTGATGCTGCTCGAGAACAACCCCTATCCGCAGGACACCCGGGTTCGCAACGAGGCCGAGTCGCTCGTGGAGGCGGGCGTGCCGGTCACGGTGCTCGCCCCGCGCGGCCCGGCGCAGAGCTCGCGCGAGCGCATCAACGGCGTCGAGATTTGTCGCTACCGGATGGTCTGGGCAGGAACCTCGTCGCTGTCCTACGTGGCCGAGTACGCGGTCGCGCATGTGCAGCTGATCACACGAGCGCTGATCGCACTCACCCGCGGCGCCGGCGTCCTGCACATCCACGGCCCGCCCGACACGCTGTTCATCGCCGCGATGCTCGCACGGCTGGCCGGTCGCAGGGTCGTCTTCGACCTGCACGACTCGGGACCCGAGCTGTTCCTCGCCAAGTTCGGCTCGCCGCCGGCCGCGGCGTCGGCGCTGCGCGCCTCCCAGCGCCAGGCGATCCGCTGGGCGACCCACGTGATCGTCACCAACGAATCGCAGCGGGAGCTCGTCCGCAGCCGGGCCAAGCGGCCGGCCGTCGAGATCTCGATCGTGCGCAATGGTCCGCGAAGCAGGGAGTTCGGCGAGCCATGTGCGCCGCGGGCGGGGACGCTCGACGCGCCGCGGCTGATCTATGTCGGTGCGCTCGACACGCAGGACGGCGTGCTCGAGCTCGCAGACCTGCTCGCCTCTCCAGCCCTGGCGCGCGCCACGCTCACCGTCGTCGGCGACGGCCCGGTTCGCGCGGAGCTGCTCGCGCGCTGCCGCAGGAGGGGGGTGCAGGAGCGCGTGGCTTTCACGGGACAGGTGCCGCACGCCGTCGTTCCGCGCTTGATCGCCGAGGCCGACATCGGGATCGATCCGGCGCCCGGAAGCGAGCTCAACCACGGCTCCACGATGATCAAGGTGGTCGAGTACATGGGCGCCGGCCGGCCGCTCGTGGCCTACGCGCTGCGCGAGACCCGTCGCAGCGCGGGTCAGGCGGCCCTGTACGCGCCATGCGGCGATCCCGACGCGTTCGCCACGCTGGTCGCGCAGCTGGCCGCCGACGGGGAACGTCGCACGCACATGGCCGCTCTTGCCCGTGGCCGCGCCGTCGAGCTCGCATGGGAGCACCAGGCGCGGGTTCTGCGCGAGGTCTATCGCGGGCTCACGCTGCCCTGAGGAGGCCTCGGCGCCCCGGGGCCCCGCGCGCCGAGAATCGCGTGGCGTCGCTTCGGAGAAGTCCCGCAAGTACGGCGGGGCGGCTCGCGTTAGTGCACCGTGATGAATCCGCCGGGCAGGATCCCCATCACGGTCATGGACCACGGCGATCCCGATCTGTTCGCCGAGCTGCTGCGGGCGGTCGAGGAGGTGGCGTCCACCGGAGAGTTCATCGGCGGAGCCGCCGTCGAGGCATTCGAGACGGACTACGCGGAGTGGTGCGAGGTTCCCTGTGCAGTCGGTGTCTCCTCTGGCACCGAGGCGCTCGTCCTCGTCCTGCGAGCACTCGAGATCGGGGCCGGCGATGAGGTGCTCGTGCCGGCCAACTCGTTCATCGCAACGGCAGCGGCGGTCAGCCTGGCCGGCGCGGTTCCACGGTTCGCCGATGTGGATCCTGACACGCAACTCGTCACCGCGGCGACGATCGAGCCCGCGCTCACGCCGGCGGTCCGCTGCGTGATCCCGGTGCACCTGTACGGGCGAACCGTCGAGATGGGGCCGATCATGCAACTGGCCGGCGAGCGAGGGTTGCGGGTCGTCGAGGACGCCGCACAGGCGCACGGCGCGCGCTATCGGGGCCGGCGGGTCGGAAGCATCGGCGACGCCGGCACGTTCTCCTTCTATCCGGCCAAGAACCTCGGGGCCTGGGGTGACGGTGGTGCGGTCGTCTCCGCGAACCACGAGCTCGCCGAGCGCGTGAGGCTGCTGAGATCGCACGGCGAGCACCCCCGCTATCACCACCGCGTCGTCGGCACGACGGGCCGTCTCGATGCGATTCAGGCCGCTGTCCTCAGCCTAAAGCTGCGCGGCCTCGAGCAGCGCAACCGCGCGCGCAGGCAGGCGGCGGACGCACTCCGCAGCGCGCTCCGCGGCTCGCAGGTGATCGCACCCGCTGCGCCCGCAGCCGGCTGCGACCACGTCTACCACCAATTCGTCGTGCGTACGCCCGAGCGCGATGAGCTGAGGGAGTTCCTGGCGCACGAAGGCATCGCGACGGGCATCCACTACCCGATCCCGATTCACCGATCGGATGCATATCGAGCAGGTCTGCCGGGTCGCGACGTCGCGCCGGTCGCGAGCAGGCTGGCCGGGGAGGTCCTGTCGCTGCCGATGTTTCCCGGCCTCGGTTCCGATCAGATTCGGCGGATCGCGGATGTCACGGCGGCCTTCGCGGGGCACCGCGATCGCTCGGCCGCGCTGAGCGGGTGCTGAGGACGCGGGCCCGAACGTGTCCGCCCGCACCGGTGCACGGCAGAACGTCAGGCAGTCCGCGAGAGCAGGCACGAGCGCCGGCATCGAGCAACGCCGCTCGACCACGTTGGCCTGCCGCGTGCTCGATCTCCTGATCGCGAGCGTCGCCCTCTGCGTGTGTGTCCCCGTCCTGCTCCTCGCCTGCATCGCGATCAGGCTGGAGAGTCCCGGGCCGGCGATTTTTCGCCAACGCCGGCTCGGTCGTGACAGGCGCGCATTCACCGTTCACAAGCTGCGGACGATGCATGCGACAGCGAGCCCCGAGGTGCATCGCCAGTACGTCGATCAGCTCATAAGGGGCACCGAGGCGACCCATTCGGATGGGAGCAGGGACCTGTACAAGCTGGCAAACGACGACCGCGTGACGAGAGTCGGGCGGCTCCTGCGCCGAACGAGCATCGACGAGCTGCCGCAGCTCATCGACGTCCTGCGCGGCCCGATGTCGCTGGTCGGCCCGCGCCCGGTGATTCCCTATGAGGCCGAGCTCTACCCGGCCGGCTACGAGCGTCGCTTCGCGGTCAAGCCGGGCCTGACCGGTCTCTGGCAGGTGAGCGGGCGAAACGAGTGCACGTACCGGCAGATGGTCGCGCTCGACATCTGCTGGGTCGAGCGGCAATCCGTCCGCGAGTATCTCTGGATCGTGGCGCGCACGCCGTGGGTGCTCCTGCGCAGCCGCGGGGCCGCGTAGCGCGTCCACATGACTTTCGCGCGCGACGGTGGAAGCGACGGTGCCGGGACGCCGTTGTTGGGGGGTGGGGCGGAAGTGGAGAATCGCCGGTACTACGCACCTGCATCGGCTGTCAACTCGCGGGGGAGGCCACGCATGAGTGAAACACCCATCGGCATCGCGATCGTCGGATTCGGCTACTGGGGCCCGAACGTGGTGCGTAACATTCTCGCGCGGCCGGAGCTCCGTCTGATGGGCCTGTGCGAGCTCGACGCGAGCCGCAGCGCCGACTTCTCAGGAAGGCATCCGGGCGTGCGGATCGAGTCCGAGCTCGATCGGCTGCTGATCGATCCCGACATTCAGGCGGTCGCGATCGCGACCCCGCCCCGGACGCATCATGGCCTGGTCCGGCGCGCACTCGAGGCGGGCAAGCACGTGCTCGTGGAGAAGCCGTTGGCCACCACCGTCGCAGACGCGGAGGACCTGATAGCGCTCGCCGCTCGCAACGAGCTGGTGCTGATGCCGGGCCACACATTCGTGTACAGCCCGTCGGTCAACAAGGTCCGCGAGCTGATCCGATCCGGCGAGGTCGGGGAGGTGTACTTCGTCACCTCCTCGCGCATGAATCTCGGCCTCTATCAGCGCGACGGAGTGATAAGCGACCTCGCGCCGCACGACCTCTCGATCCTTCTCTACTGGCTCGACCGCCCGCTCACCCATGTCTCGGCGGCCGGCCAGAGCATCTTTCAGCTCGGTGTCCCCGAGACAGCCTTCCTGACGTTGCGTTTTGCCGGTGGCAGCACCGCCAATGTGCAGATCTCCTGGCTCGCGCCCCGCAAGATGCGCCAGATGGTCGTGGTCGGCTCGCGGCGGATGATCCAGTACGAGGACACCTCATCGGATGAGTCGGTGCGCATCTATGACCGCGGCCTGGACTTCGCCGAGGTGCAGGCGCCGGCGACGTTCGGCGAGTACCAGCTCACCTACCGCAGCGGGGACATCGTCGTGCCGAGGATCGAGGCCGCGGAGCCGCTGTCGCTCGAGCTCGAGGACTTCGCCCATGCGATTCGCAGCGGCGCGGAACCACGGTCCAACAGCAGGCTCGGGCTCGAAGTCGTGCGCGCGCTGGAAGCGGCTCACCTGTCGATGGATCGTGCGGGCGAGCCGATCGAGCTCGCGGAAACACCCGCGCCTCGATATGGGCAGATCACGGGGCGCCCGCTGCCGAGCGGCCGCGCGGGCCGTCTCGCTGCTCGTGCACCGGTGGTTGTGGGCGACTGATGCAGCCGGGACTCAGAGTCGCCTACCTCACGACTCACTACCCCGCGCTGTCACACACCTTCATTCTGCGCGAGGTCAGCGCGCTGCGGCGGCTCGGGGTGCAGGTCGACACGGTCTCGCTGCGTCGGACCTCAGGGGAGCACCTGTTGTCAACCGAGAACCGCGCTGCCGGCGAGAGCACCTACGCGATCCGCCCGGCTCGAGCCGGGGATCTCCTGCGCGCACACGTGGGCGCGCTCGTGGCCCATCCCCGCGGCTACCTGACGACGCTGGGCGAGGCGCTGCGTCGCGCGCGGCCGGGAGCGAGGGGCCGGCTTTGGCAGATCTTCTATTTCGGCGAGGCGATAATGCTGTGGCGCCGTTGCGCGGCATCGGACATCCGCCACGTGCACGCGCACCACGGCTCTGCTCCGGCTGACGTCGCCCTGCTCGCGGCGCAGTTCGGAAGCCGCGCCGGCAGGGGCCCGGCGACATGGAGCCTGACCGTTCACGGACCCGCCGAGCTGCACGACGTCAGCCGCTTCTCGCTGGCGGAAAAGGTTCGGCGTGCCGCCGCGGTCGTGTGCATCAGCGACTTCGCGCGCAGTCAGCTGATGGCTCTGGTGGACGATCGGCACTGGGCCAAGCTGCGGGTGGTGCACTGCGGCGTGTTCCCGGCTGAGTACGAGCGTGTCGGCGAGCCTCCTGCGGGGCGCGCGCAGGTGCTCTGCGTCGGGCGGCTCGTCCCGGAGAAGGGTCACGTGGTGCTGTTGACCGCGGTGTCTCAGCTCGTGCGCGACGGGCACGATGTCGAGGCGGTGATCGTCGGCAGCGGTCCGCTGCGGCCGCGGCTGCAGGCGCTCGCGTCGGAGCTCGAGATCGAGGATCGAGTCGTCTTTCGCGGCGCCCTCGGACAGCAGGAGCTGCGGCACTGCTACGCGACCGCCTCACTCTGCTGCTCTTCGAGCTTCGCCGAGGGCGTGCCGGTGGTGCTGATGGAGGCGATGGCCTGCGGGCTGCCGGTGGTGGCGACCGCGATCGCGGGCGTGCCCGAGCTGATCGAAGACGGAGCGTCGGGGCTGCTGGTCGTACCCGGGCGCTCGGAGGAGCTGTCGCGAGCGATCTCGACGCTGCTGCGCAACCCTGCGCTCGGCGCGCGCCTGGCCGCCGCGGGACGGCAACGTGTGCGGCGCGACTTCGACGTCGATCGCTGCGCCACGGAGCTCGTCCGGCTGTTCGGGTCGCTGGGCAGCCCGTGCGATCGACGGCCTGAGCAGGAGACGGCGCAGGCCGGCCAACCACCGCTCGCCGTCGGAGCTGGCGCTCGATGACGCGGGCTGCGCCATCGGCCGGCGCACGCGCCCTGCGGATCCTCTGCGTCGTGCCGTTCCTCGACGAGGAGCCGCAGCTTCGGCGGTTCCTGGACTCGATCGCCGGCCAGGACCGCTTCCCGGACCTGCTCGTGCTCGTGGACGACGGCTCGACCGACGCCTCACCGGCGATCGCCTCCGAGTTCGCCGGCGCTCGCTCGAACGTGCTCCTGCTGCGCCGCGCGCCGCGCCCGCCGGCGCGCGATCGGCTGGCTCGCGCGGCAGAGCTGCGCGCGTTTCAGTGGGGCCTGGCAAGGGTCGAGCAACCGTGGGACATCGCCGTCAAGATGGACGCCGACCTCGAGCTCAGCCCGGACCTGTTCGGCACGATCGAGCGCGCATTCCTGGCGGCACCGGAGCTGGGCATCGCCGGTGCGCGCCTGAGCGTGATCGACCGGCGCACCGGCATGCGCGTGCGCGAACGCTGTCCCGCTCACCACGTTCGCGGAGCCACGAAGTTCTACCGCCGCGCCTGCCTGCTCGAGATCTCCCCGATTCCGGCGATCCTCGGCTGGGACACGATCGACGAGGTGGCCGCGCGCAGGAACGGTTGGCGCACGGCCAGCCTCGAGTGCCCGGCGGGCGACACGATCCACCTGCGGCCGACGGGCGGGACCGACGGGCGACTGCGTGCCCACTATCGCTGGGGCGCGTGCGCCTACGGCATCGGACAACATCCGCTGTGGGTGCTCCTCAGCGCCGCGCGCCGCCTGGGCGACAAGCCGCGACTGCTCGGGTCGTGCGCGTTCCTCTGCGGCTGGGCGCTCGCGGTGCTCTGCCGACGCCCGCGGGCGGCCGCAGAGGTGAGGGGCTTCGGGCGCAGCGAGCAGTTGTCGATCATGCGCCACCGCATCCGCTCGATCATCGCGGCGTGATGGCGACGCCGCAGATCACAGCCCGGGAGCTGCCTGCGCCGCCACCGCCGCGCCGGCGGCCCGAGCTCCGCCCGTCCGCCGTCTGGTGGCTGCGCCGCGCCGTCAACAGGCTGCGCGGCTATCCGGGCCGCCGGTGGCTGGTGCGACACGGCCTGCGACTCGGCTGCAACGTCTACATCGACGACTTCACCGCGTTCGACCACGGTTTCCTGTGGCTGATCTCGATCGGCGATGAAGCGGTGCTCTCGGCGGGGGTGAGGATCGTCGCTCACGATGGGAGCACCAAGCACGGAACCGGCTACATCCGCGTGGGGCGCGTCGACATCGGCCGCAGGGTGTATGTCGGAGCGCACTCGCTCGTGCTCCCCGGCGTGACGATCGGCGACGGCGCGATTGTCGGCGCCGGCAGCGTCGTGCGCAGTGATGTCCAGCCGGGATCGATCGTCATCGGCAATCCGGCGATGGAGGTCGGCAAGGTGGGCGAGTTCACCGCCAAGCACCTCGGTCGGATCGCTGTGCGCCCGTGCTACCCGCGTGCCGGGTTCTCGGCCTACGAGCACGTCACGGTCGAGAACATGGCCACGATGCGCGCCGATCTGGCCGACGGCTGCGGGTACGTCGAGTAGCGGACCGCCCGCTGGACGGGCGAGAGCACCGGGTCGCGTAGACGGCGAAAGTTCCGCGTCGCGCCGATCGTTGGTGGCGTGGTAGAGCACCCTCGGCCGGGACCGTGCCCGAGGCCGCAACAGTCCATCGCGAACTCCCATTACACCTTCTCAGCTACTGACAAGGCTGTTGGATCCCCGCCTCCCTGCGGGCGATTTTCGCGCGTCGCTGCCGCCGCCGACGCCCGGGCCGCCCCACGCGCCGCCCCAGCCGCCGCAGCCGACGCCCGCACCCGTCGCTTCCGCGATCGCTCGACACAAGCTGCTCGTGGTCCTCTGCGCGCTCGCCGTGTCGGCCGTGGGCGTGGCCGGCGGCGTCGCTCGAGCGGGCACCTATACGGCGTCCTCGACGTTGCAGGTCGGAAAGGTCAATCCGAACTCGCCGGGCTTCTTCGGATTCGTCCAGTCGGCGAGCGATCTGGCCAACGTGTTCAGTCGCGCGATCACCGCCGCTCCGGTGCTGCGGGCGGTGCACGCCAAGCTCGGGTTGAGCCCGAGCGTTGCGATCGGGCGCCTCGAAGCCGAGCCGATCCCGAACAGCCCGGCGTTTCGCGTGATCGCCACCGGCCCGACGGCAACAGCGGCCATCGACCTGGCGAATGTCACCAGCGGCGCGGTGATCCGCTACGAGGCCGACGCGAACACCTACAGCCCCGAAAGTCGCCGCCTGCTGAGCGCATATCGCGGCGCGTCGCTGGCGCTTGCGCGCGCCGACAACGAAGTCACTGCGGCCGCCGGCGCCTACGCACAGGCCCCGACGCCGGCCGCGCAGCTGAAGCTCGAAGACGCCAGGGCGAACCGGGCCGCCGCGTCGCTGCGCGCGCAGGCGCTCGCCGGCGGCTATCAGCTGAGCGCGCAGAGCGCGACCACCAGGGACCTGATGTCGGTGATCTCCGGCGCGGTCAGCGCCGTCAGCGACCGAAAGTCGAAGATCGAGCTGCTCGGCTTCGTCGGTCTGTTGGGCGGGTTGGTGATCGGCTGCGCCGTCGCCGTCCTGCGTGATCAGCGCGGCCGCTCGCGCCACCCGCGCTAGAAGCCTCCGCAGCGATGGCCGAGCGAGTCTTCTGGCGCCCTCCCTGGTACCTGTGGTCGGCCGTCGGCGTCGCTGCGCTGCTTCTGATCCACCGTGAGATGCCGTTCCTGCTGCACGGTCGGTGGCTGTTCCTCGTCGCGGTCGCGCTCCTCGCCGCGCTGCTGGTCGCAGCGGTCCTGTGGGAGCTGCCGGTCGCGGGGACGATCTGCGCGGCCCTCGTCCTGACGATCTTCTCCGGCAGCTGGGAAAGCATGGGGCTGCCCGGCTTCCCGTTCGTGCCCGACCGCATCCTGCTCGCGATCGCCCTGCTCGCCGTGCTGCTGCGATCACCGGGCGCGTCGCGGCTGCCCCGAGCGCAGGTGAAAGCGGTCCACCTGTGGCTGGCGCTGACCACCATGTACGTGACGGCGTCCGCGGCCGCGGCCGGCACGCTGGGGAGCGAAGCCGCGCTGTTCAACCTGCTCGATCGTCTCGGAGCGATCCCGTTTCTGATGCTGCTTGTCGCACCGATCGTGTTCCCGGGCGCGCGCGAGCGCGGATGGCTGCTGGCCACGCTGGTCGGGCTCGGTGCCTACCTGGGGCTCACCGCGCTGTTTGAGACCGTCGGGCCCCACGGCCTCGTCTTCCCGCGCTATATCGTCTCGGCTGACGCGCTCAAGCCGGTGCTGCAGGCGGGGGGGCCGTTCCGGGCGCCGATCACCGACGGCTTTGCCTGCTTTGCGTGCGGGACAGCCGCCGCGATCGCATTCAGCCAGTGGCGGGGCAGGCGGCGGTATCTCGCGGGCGCCGTCGTGGTGCTGTCGGTGCTCGGCGTCTTCTGCTCGCTGGAGCGTGGCGTCTGGATAGCGGCTGCGGCGGGAATCCTCGCGGTCGCCATCGCCGCACCCGGGCTGCGACGCCTGCTCGTCCCCGGAGCGTTGGCCTGCGCCGTGGTGGTCGGGGGGGCGCTCGTCGTGTTTCCCGCGCTCGCCGGCCACGCAACGGAACGCGCGAACGACCTGACGCCCGTCTGGGATCGCGAGAACCAGACCGCGACAGCATTGCGCATGATCGCCGCCAACCCGTTGTTCGGTGTCGGCTGGGACAACTACGTCAACGTCAGCACCAGCTACTTCCGGCAGGCTGCGAACTACCCGATGACCGGGTTCAGCACGTTCGCGGACCCTCTCCCGCTGCACGACAGCTACCTCTCCAACGCGGTCGAGCTCGGCCTCGTCGGGTTGTTGCTGTGGGTGGTGGCGCTCGTGTGGGGCATTGGCGGCGCCGTGCTGAGCCGCGGCTCACCCGAGCTGCAGCCGTGGAAACTCGGCCTGCTTGCGATCGCGGTGTTCTTCTGCGTGCTAGCGCTGTTCGATCCCCTGCAGCAGAACTTCAGCGAGTTGCTGCTGTGGACGTGGGCCGGTGTCTGCCTCACCGGCTCGCGTGCAGTTCCATCTTGAGAACCTCGAGGTGCGACCACGGGAAAGAGAGCAGCAGCTGCGAGGGGTACCCGCCCGCGAAGAACCCGTTCGGGCCGGCGTAGGGATTGCTGCCTGTCGCCGTCGGATCCTGGGCGAAGAAGGCGATGTTCGCGGCGAAGTCGCGGACGATGATTCCGTAGCGCTGCGCGGCGACGGCGATCTCTCGTGTCAGCGGCGGCATCCTCACGCTCGCAAGGTCGAGCCTCGGGTCGAGCCGCAGATGCGCACCCTCGGGCAGCGCCAGCGGGTCGGGGGAGCGACCGTCGGTCCGCTGTGCCGGCGCTGCGAACACGCCGGCGCGGACGTCGGGCACGGCGATCGCCAGCGCGTGGTCGATCCGCCCGGCGCGAAGCTGTTCGATCGTCATCGCTCCGCCGGCGAGTGCGAGCGAGCTCGCAGTTGCTCCCCACCACGGCTTCGCGCCGGGCCAGGCGCCGGGTCCGTAGACGCCGGAGCTCGTGGAGACGTCCCGGATCGCGCCGCCCCAGGACGCCTGCCAGTTATCGCCGTCGCGTTCGAGCCGCCAGAACTCCCACATCCGATCGGTGCTCGGCTGCCACAGCACCAGATCGCCGTCGGTGCCGTCGGCCGGCCGCGCCGTCGGGGGCAGGGGCACCGCGCCCCATGCCGAGCTGAGCGCGGCATCCGGTGAATGGGCGAGCTTCACCCTGACCGTCGGCTGGGCGCCGGAGACCGTCACGATCGGCACGCCGCTCGAGGTCGTGTTGATCCAGGGCCCGTCCTGCGCGGCCTCCTCGCGCGCCACCTCGTCCTCGAGCGCCGAGATCATGCCCGCGGAATTCGGGTCGATCGGCGCGTCCGGCGCCAGCGGCCGGTTCCAGACGCTCTGCGCCGAGAACCAGCGCGGCAAACGCTGCCCGGCCCCGCGTTCGGCGGACGCCGCGGAGATCGCAGCGTGGACCTCATATGCGCTTACGCCCTGCTCGCCGTGGCGAGCCGATCGAGCGCACCCTGTCAAGCCACTCGCGCCGCAGAGGGCCGCGAGCAGCGCAACCGCGGTCTGCCGAAGGGCGCGCCGAGGTCCCGTCACGAGCGCGTCAAGCCGTCGCGTCCTCTGTCTCTCGCTCGCGCGAACGCGCCGTTGCCGGGCCGGCTTCGCGCATCGTCAGCTCGGCCGAGAGGGCCCTGCGCCCGCGGTGATGCAGGCCGTGGATCGAACCGGCGGTCTTGCCCGTCCGCGCGGCTATCTCGATCGGTGTGAGACCCGCGAGGTGGCGCAGGATCACCACCTCGCGCTGCGCCGGCGGCAGCGTCGCGAGGGCATCCCTGAGGTCGTTGGCACGCTCGGCTCCCTGTGGGTCTGCGCCGTGCTGATCTGCGCCCCTGACCTCTTCGACCGGCACCGGTCGCCGCTGGCGGAGATGATCGACGGCGGCGTTGCGCGCGATGCGCAGGATCCACGCGAAGAACGGAACGTTGCGCTCCTGGTAGCTGCCGATCACGTGCACGAGCTTCGCGAACACGTGCTGTGTCACATCCTCTGCCTCGTGATGGTCGTGGACGATGCTTCGCACGTAACCGTAGATGCTCTCGGAATAGCGCGTGTAGAGAAACCCGAGCGCCTCGCGGTCTCCGCTCTGCGCGCGCTTCACAGCCTGCGAGACCAGTCGCGTCGTCGCCTCCTCTTGCGCCGCCGTCGGCTTCCCGGGACCGGCACGGCTGGACAGTGGTTCACGCTCCGTGCAATCCGTTACACGCGTCATATGCACTTCCTCTCGTCTCGCACAGCCTGCATTGCGAGCATGCTGGGCACTCTCGATGGATGGATGCCTGCGTGATGTCTGACGGTCGGGCGGGCTGTCAAGGCTCGTCCCCCGGCGAGGCGAGGAGTTAGATCGGGGTGCGCAGCACGGAACGTCCTCGCGTCGGAGGCTCCGCTGTTACATGCGGAGTGCGGCAGTCATACCAGCAGCGGTCTCACCCGAGTGCGTCGCTGGACGTTTATACGAGCAGGTTGCGCAGCTTCACTGCTGTGCTTGGCGGCCCTCGGCGGGCGCGCGAACCGTCACTTGATCGTGAAGCTCTTGATCACGGCCGGTCCGCTGCCGGCCGCATCGCGTGCCACGACCTCCAGCTCATAGCTTCCCGCCGGCAGCTCACGGCCCTTGATCCGTCCGCTGAAGTGCAGGCTGTTCGCGCCCGCCCTGTCGCTGTGGGTGAAGCTGCCGAGCTTCGTGAGCAGTGCGCAGTGCTTGCCGTGCCTGTTCCTGCGCGAGGGCCGCTGGCAGGCCTTGCCTTTCTTTCGTCCGCTCGACTTGCGCAGGATCGTGAACGTGGTCGTCGCGACCTGGCTGTCGCGGTAGCTGATCGTCGTGCCGTATTTCTTGGCCTTGCCCTTGGGTGTCGAGAGCGTCGCACCGGATGGGGCGGGGAGGAACGCGCTGCGGCTGAGGGTCAGTGCTGTGATCACGGCTTGTTTCAGACGCGCGACGAT
This sequence comes from uncultured Solirubrobacteraceae bacterium, assembly GCA_963822245.1. GTDB lineage: Bacteria > Actinomycetota > Thermoleophilia > Solirubrobacterales > Solirubrobacteraceae > Palsa-744. The sequence continues at coordinate 405,134 of CAWGGR010000001.1, read as the reverse complement.
CGGGACGGCGACGGGGGGGACCGAGCACGGCGTCCCGCGGCCTGGCAGCTCGAGCGCCCCCTTGTCCTGTACGGCGTTGCAGGCGACGCTTTCAGAGCGCGGGTTGCCCGCGAGGTCGGTCGCCGACGGGGTGAGCCCGGCCGGCAGCGCGATCGCGCTCACCGGCACGCTGTCGATTGCGCTCGAGGTCGGGCTCAGGGCGTAGCTCGCGAACGGCGAGGCGAACAGGGACGTCGCTTCGGTCGTCGCGTTGGTGTTGCCCGACTTGCCGGGTTCACAGCCGCTGGGGGCGGGAACCGCGACGGCCGAGTAGCTGCAGAGGAAGTTCGAGATGCCCCCGGCGGTCGCTTTCGTCGTGTCGGGCTCGAGCACAATCGAGCCCTCGATCACGGTGTTTGCGCTCGCGAGGCTGCCCGCCGGCTCCGCTTCGACTGCCGCGACGCCGGCGGCGTCGGCGGCGAGCCCTGGCGCGCCGGCGTCGAGCGTCGAGGCCGCGAGAGTGAATGTGACCGGGATCGGCGAGCCGTCGATGAACGCCACCCCGACCTTGCCGCCGAGGATCTCCGAGGAGTCGACCGTCGCATTGCCGTCATCGAGCTTGAGCGCGCCCGGTTCGGCACCCGGGCCGGCCTGGAGGATGCTCCGCTGGACGAGCATCGAGGTTTCTTTCCCGCCGATGAAGGTGGCGGCTGGGCTGGTGTTGGTTGCCACGCTGCTGTCGCTCAGTGTTGTATTGCCTTCGATTGCCAGCAGCCCGTCCCCGCCCCAGCTCCCGCTGGTCTGCAGGTGTGCGATGGTCGCCGGCGCGGCGCGCACTTCGAGCGCGGCGCCGATCGATTTCGAGTTGCGCATTTCGACGTTGAGGCCGTTGATCGTCGCCGGCGATTCGGTCAGCTTGACGGTCGAGGTGAGGCTCGTTTCACCCTCGGCGCGGTCGTTCGTCAGCGACACCGAGGTGTCTTTTTCGGCGTTGATCGCGGGCGAGTCTTTTGCGCCCGCCGGCGGTTCGACCTCGGCCACCGTCGAGTTTGCGATCGACAGCGTCGAGAGTCTGCTCGAGATGCCCTCGGCCTCCGATTCTTCTCTGGCGAACACCTTGGTCCCGCTCACTGTGAGCGGCGCTTCGTCGGCGAGGATCGCCGCGCCCTCGGTGTTGCGTTCCATCGCAACTTCGCCGCCGTTGATCGTCAGCGATGAGCCGGGGCTGGCTTCGATCCCGTTGGTGCCGCCTTCGGATTCTGAGTCGTTGATGGCGACGACGTTGTCGAGCGTGAGCGCGGCTCCGTTGTCGGCGATGACCGCGTGTGAGCCTTTCTGGTCCTGCACCTCGAGGTTGGAAAGCGTGATCGGGCTCGCCACTTCGTCAACCACTACCGCCGCCGTGCTGCCCGTGTTGCGGATGATCACCCCCGGTTCTTCGCCCTGGATGGTGAGCGATTTGTCGTTGCCGCTGTTGAGGATGATCTGTTCTTCGAAGAGGCCTTCGGCCCCGCCTTCGGAGGCGACTTCGATCGTGTCCACGCCGCCTTTTTCTTCGGCGCGATGGATTGCTCCTTTGATCGTTTCGCAGGGCCCTTCCGCGGCTCCGGCCGGGTGGGTGCATGTGTTCGAGTTCGTGCCGCCCCGTTTGTTGACGTAGAAGGTCGTGGCCGATGCGGCACTCGCTGCCGCTCCCAGCGCGCAGGTAGCAATCACACAAGCACAGACCAGCCGTCCCAACCGTGTCATGCAGAGCCCCTGTCGTCGTGCGCGGCGTGCGCCGGGAGAGATGACTCCGGCACCCAATGGTCTGGCGAGCATACCGATGAGCTCAGCCGGAATCGGCCGTTCGTCCAGTGGGGCCGACGCTCGCGTTCGCTCGGGCGCCGCTGCGCAGCTCAGGCCGCTGCCGTGATCATGCCCGCGCCGACGGTCGCGTTGCTCGATTCGTCGATCAGGATGAAGCTGCCGGTGCGGCGGTTGCTCGTGTACGGGTCGACGACGAGCGGCGAGCTGACGCGCAGGCGCACGCGGCCGATGTCGTTCAGGCCGAGCTCCTGAGGCGCGGCGACGCGCTCGAGCGTGTGCACGTCGACGAGGTCGTCGATCTCCTCGACGATCGCGGTGGCCCCGCGCGTGGTCTGCTTGAGCAGGTAGCGCGAGCCGGGGCGCAGCAGCTCGTCGGTCATCCAGCAGATGTCCGCTTCGAGCTCGCGCGCGAGAGCCGGTGCCTCGGACGGGTGGCAGATCAGCTCGCCACGCGAGACATCGAGCTCGTCCTCGAGGCGCAGCGTCAGCGACATCGGCGCCATCGCCTCGTCGAGCTCGCCGTCGTAGGTGTCGATCGCCGCGATCCGCGTGCGCCCCCCGCCGGGCAGGACCGCGATCTCGTCGCCGCGTCGCAGCGCGCCGCTCGCGAGCTGGCCGGAGTAGCCGCGATAGTCGCCGTCGCCGGTCCCGTTCGCCGGGCGGATCACCCACTGCACGGGGAAGCGAGCTGGCTTCTCGTCGGGGTGGTCGTAGGCGACCTCGACGTGCTCGAGCAGTTCGAGCAGCGGCGGCCCGTCATACCAGTCCATCTGCGTCGAGCGCTCGACGACGTTGTCTCCGTCGAGCGCCGACATCGGGATGTAGGAGATCTGCTTGACGCCGCCCAGCTTGTCCGAGAAGCCCTCGAACTCGGCCGCCAGCTCCTCGTAGCGCTCCTGCGAGTAGTCGACGAGATCCATCTTGTTGATCGCGACGACCATCTCCGGGATTCCCAGCAGCGCGCTGATGAACGCATGGCGCTTTGACTGCTCGAGCACGCCCCGGCGGGCGTCGATCAGGACGACCGAGACGTCCGCCGTGGATGCGCCGGTGACCATGTTGCGCGTGTACTGGCGGTGGCCGGGGCAGTCGGCGATTATGAAGCGCCGCCTGGCGGTCGCGAAGTAGCGGTAGGCGACGTCGATCGTGATGCCCTGCTCGCGCTCCGCGCGCAGCCCGTCGGTCAGCAGCGCGAGGTCGAACGTTCCCTCGCCGCCGCGCCGCGCGCTCGCCTCGGCGACGTGTTCGAGCTGGTCCTGGAGCACCTGCTTGCTGTCGAACAGCAGCCGCCCGATCAGCGTGCTCTTGCCGTCATCGACCGAGCCCGCGGTCGTGAAGCGCAGCAGGTCGAGCGTCACTAGAAGTAGCCGGCCTTCTTGCGATCCTCCATCGCCGCCTCGGAGACGCGGTCGTCCGCCCTCGTCTCGCCCCGCTCGGTGATCGTCGTCGCCGCGATCTCGAGCACCACCTCTTCGAGCGTTGCCGCGTTGGAGCGCACGCCGCCCGTGCAGCTCATGTCGCCGACAGTGCGGTAGCGCACGGTCTCGTCGAAGGTCTCCTCGCCGTCGATCAGCTCGGTGCCCTCGCGCCACGCGTACAGCATGCCGTCGCGCTGGAACACCTTGCGCTCGTGGGCGAAGTAGATCGACGGGACCTCCAGCTGCTCCTGGTCGATGTACTCCCAGACGTCGAGCTCGGTCCAGTTCGAGAGCGGGAAGACGCGCGCGTTCTCGCCCTTGCGCAGGCGGCCGTTGTAGAGGTTCCACAGCTCCGGGCGCTGGTTCTTCGGGTCCCATTGGCCGAACTCGTCGCGGAAGGAGAGGATCCGCTCCTTCGCGCGCGCCCGCTCCTCGTCGCGGCGCGCGCCGCCGAAGGCCGCGTCGAAGCCGTGCTCGGCGATCGCGTCGAGCAGCGTCACCGTCTGCAGTTTGTTGCGCGATGCGCGCGGGCCGGTCTCCTCGACGACGCGGCCGTTGTCGATCGAGTCCTGCACGCTTGCCACGATCAGGCGCTCGCCGAGCTCGGCGACGCGGCGGTCGCGGTACTCGATCACCTCGGGGAAGTTGTGCTCGGTGTCGACGTGCATCAACGGGAACGGGAACGGCGCGGGGCGGAACGCCTTCTCGGCCAGGCGCAGCAGCACGATCGAGTCCTTGCCGCCGCTGAACAGCAGCACCGGGCGCTCGAATTCGGCGGCGACCTCGCGCATCACGTGGATCGCCTCGGACTCGAGCGCGCGCAGGTGGCTTAGCTGGGGGCGGGCGGCGACGTTCATCGCTACTCCACGACCTCGATGTGCAGGCCGCACTCTGTCTTGTCGGTGCCCGCCCAGCGGCCCTCGCGGCCCGATCCCGGCTGCGTGCACGGCGCGCAGCCGATCGACTCATAGCCCTGGTCGTGAAGCGGGTTGTAGGGGAGGTCGCGCTCGTGCACGCGCCGCCACAGGTCCTTGTCGGTCCAGTGCGCGAGCGGGTTGTACTTCCACAGCCCGCGCTGCTCGTCGCGTTCGATCAGCTGCGTCTGCGCGCGTGTCGGGCCCTGCTCGCGGCGGATCCCGGTGATCCAGCCCTCGGCGCCGGCGAGCGAGGCTTCCAGCGCCGCGACCTTCGCCACCGAGCAGCAGTGCTCGGGGCCGCTCCACGGCTCGCGCGGGCTGCTGGCGTCCTGCACCTCGATCTTCACGCCGAAGCGCTCCTCGAACGCCTTCCACGTCGCGAGCGTCTCCGGAAACAGGACGCCGGTGTCGATCGTCACGATGCGAACGGCATCCGCGGTGCCCTGGTCGAGGCGCAGCAGCTCGTCCACCAGGACCGACTCCTCCTTCTGGAAGGAGCAGAGCAGCACAGCCTTCTCACCGTGGCGCGCGGCCTCGCGCAGTGTGTGGGTCAGACTGAGCGCAGCGTCGGACACGGAGGTGGCCTCCTGTATTTGGCTGTCTAGTGATTGCATCTGCTCTCGCCTCGTCTCTTGCTCATCGCATCTGATCTATAGCGCGCGCCGGGCTCCTGTGCGCTATACCGCGCACTCGCCCTCGCCGCGAATCACTTCAAACGGCACGTTGCGGTTCCAGTCGATGAACTCATTCATCGACTCCAGTCCAAAGTCGACAGGCAGCGAGAGATCCTTGACAAGTGCCTCGAGCTCGCCCGTGCCGACCCGCTCGACGAAGTCGTTCCACTCCTCGCCGTCGTTGCGCGTCGCTTCGTAGTGGCCGATCCAGCGCTCGATCGCGTCGGGGATGCGCTTGGAGGGCAGGCGCAGCTTCAGGCGCGTGCCGAATTTGACCTCGCCGCCTTCGAAGACGCCGCCGACGTGCGGTATGTAGGCCGGGATCGTGTGCTCGCCGACCTTGATCGACGCCCCTGTGAAGCCGATGCTGCCGACGTGGTGCTGGCCGCAGCCGTTCGGGCAGCCGGAGATCTTGATGTTCAGCTTGCGCGTGATCTCATCGGTGATCTCCATCGCTTCGATGCGCTCCTGCACCGCCTGGTTGAGGCCCATCGAGCTGGTGATCCCGAGCTTGCACGAGTCGGTGCCGGGACACGAGACGACGTCGTTGATCTCGCGCGAACCGGCGTCGCCGAGGCCGAGCTCCGACAGCGCCCTCCAGACGTCGTAGACGCTCTCCTCGCGCACCCAGCGCAGGACGAAGTTCTGCTGCACGGTCGTGCGCGCGTAGCCGCCGGCGTAGTCGCGCATGATCTTCGCGAGCCCGCGGAACTGCTCCGGGCTGAGGTCGCCGCGCGTGATCTTCGCCTCGACCGTCACGAAGCCCTGCTGCTTCTGCTCGGCGACGTTGGCCGCGCGGAAGCGCTCGAACTCGGAGAGGTCGCCGTTGGGGCTGCCGTAGCTGGCGGCCGGGGCGGGCGCCGACTCGCGCTCGTCGTCGAGGAACAGGCGCTGCTCGATCGAGAAGTCGCGTTCGCCGACCCAGTCGCCCTGCAGCTCCTGCTCGACCTGGTTGCGCAGCTCGTCGATCCCGTACTTGTCGACGAACACCTTGATGCGGGCGCGCGCGCGGTTGGCGCGCAGCCACTCCTGGCGGTCGAAGATCCTGAAGACCGCCTCGGCGATCTTCAGGTAGTCGCCGTTGTCGAGCTCGACGAACTCGTAGAGCTCGGGTGCCACGCGCGGCATGATCGACGTGCCGCCGCCGACGAGCATCTGCACGCCGCGGACCTCGCCGCGGCCGTCGATCTCGCGCGTGCGCGCGCGGAAGGCGATGTCGTGGATGCCGCTGATCGCGCGGTCGCGCGGGCCGCCGTCGAATGATGTCTTGATCTTGCGCGGCATCGCCTGTGTCGTCGGGTGGCGCACGAAGTAGCGCACGTACGCGCCCGCATACGGCGTCAGGTCGAACAGCTCGTCCTTGGCGACACCCGCCCATGGGTCGCCGGTGACGTTGCGGACCGTGTTGCCGCAGCCCTCGCGGCTGGACAGGCCGGCGTCGCCGAGCTCGCGGATCGCCTTCTCCGCCTCCGGCAGCGGGATGTGGTGCATCTGGATGTTCTGGCGGGTCGTGACGTGCCCCTTGTTGAGCGGGACGTACTTCTCGACGACCGTCGCGAACGCCTCCATCTGCTCCGGCGTGATCCCGCCGAACGGCAGCTTCACGCGGATCATCTGCACGTCCGGCTGGCGCTGGCCGTAGACGCCCTGCTTGAGGCGGAACTTGATGAACTCGTCTTCGGGCGTTTCGCCGGAGAGGTATTTCGTCGACTCCGTCTTGAAGTCGTCGAACTCGCGCTCGAGGATCGGGATCACATGCCCAGGGACGTTCTGCAGGACCTCGGGGTCTGCGAGGGTGCCGCGCTGCGCAGAGATGGAACCTGACTCCATGCAAAAACCTCCTGATCCGGGACGTTGGGCCCGGGCTGCTGTTTCGACGTGCTCCTCGGCCAACCGGTTATTGGCCTAAAGCCTAGCGGCTTTTAGGTATTTATCCAGGGGCTGGGCGCATCGATGTTCGGCTGCTGTGAAATCCCCTCGAACAGCGCAGCCGTGCGCCAACGATCGACCGTCTCGCCGCCGCCGGTCGGCGCCGGAACCGTCGCGCGCCTGAAGCGCTCGACCGCGCTCACGATCGCCGCGGCCTCCTCGGGCGAGGCGGAGGGCGCGAGCAGCCTCACAGCGGGATGTTGCCGTGCTTGCGCTTCGGGCCCGGCTCGCGCTTGCTCGCGAGCGTGTGCAGCGCGCTGATCAGCCGCGGGCGCGTCTCGTGAGGGACGATCACATCGTCGATATAGCCGCGCTCGGCCGCCGTGTACGGGTTCGCGAAGCGCGCCTTGTAATCGTCCATCAGCTTCTCGCGGCGCTCCTGCGGCGTCGGGCTGCCGGCGATGTCGCGCCGGTAGATGATGTTGACGGCGCCCTCCGGGCCCATCACCGCGACCTCCGAGGTCGGCCAGGCGAAGTTGAAGTCGGCGCCGAGGTGCTTGGAGGACATCACGTCGTAGGCGCCGCCGTAGGCCTTGCGCGTGATGATCGTGATCTTCGGCACCGTCGCCTCGGCGAACGCGTACAGCAGCTTCGCGCCGTGGCGGATGATCCCGCCCCACTCCTGGGCGGTGCCGGGCAGGAAGCCCGGGACGTCGCAGAACGTCACGATCGGGATGTTGAAGGCGTCGCACGTGCGCACGAAGCGAGCCGCCTTCGCCGAGGCATCGATGTCGAGCACGCCCGCGAGCTGCGCCGGCTGATTGCCGACTATCCCGATCGACAGGCCGTCCAGGCGCGCGAAGCCGCAGATGATGTTCCTGGCGTGGTGCTCGTGCACCTCGAAGAAGTCGCCGTCGTCGACGATCAGCTTGACGACGTTGCGCATGTCATACGGCTTGTTCGGGTTGTCCGGCACGACGCTGTCGAGCTCGCGGTCCATCCGCAGCGGGTCGTCGGCCGGCTCCACGCGGGGCGCCGTCTGCAGGTTGTTCTGCGGCAGGAAGCCGATCAGGTAGCGGCAGTCCTCCAGGCACGCGTCCTCGTCCTCGGAGGCGAACTGCGCGACGCCGGACTTCGTGTTGTGCGACATCGCGCCGCCGAGCTCCTCGAAGCCGACCTCCTCGCCGGTGACCGTCTTGATCACGTCGGGGCCGGTGATGAACATGTGCGAGGTCTCCTTGACCATGAAGATGAAGTCGGTGATCGCCGGCGAGTACACCGCTCCGCCCGCGCACGGTCCCATGATCAGGCTGATCTGCGGGATCACGCCCGAGCTGCGGACGTTGCGCAGGAACACGTCGCCGTAGGAGCCGAGCGAGACGACGCCCTCCTGGATGCGTGCGCCGCCCGAGTCGTTGATGCCGATCACCGGGCAGCCGATCTTCGCCGCCAGGTCCATGATCTTGCACATCTTCTCGCCCATGACCTCGCCGAGCGAGCCGCCGAAGACGGTGAAGTCCTGGCTGAAGACGCACACCGTGCGCCCGTCGATCGTGCCGTGGCCGGTCACCACCGCGTCGCCCCACGGCCGGTTTTTCTGCATGTCGAAGTCGTAGGTGCGATGGCGCACGAACGTGTCGAGCTCCTGGAAGGAGCCCTCGTCGAGCAGCTTCTCGACGCGCTCGCGCGCCGTGTACTTGCCGCGCGCGTGCTGCTTCTCCTCGGCCTCAGGCGCCGAGTGCAGCGCCGCCTCGCGCAGCTCGTGCAGCTGCGCGAGCTTCTCCTCGTAGGTCTCCGGCGCCTTCTGGCGCACGGCCTTGCGGTGCCCGCCACGCGACGCCGCGAGGAGCGCCGCGTCGGACTGGCGGTCGTGGGAGCTGCTGGCCATGGGGCGCGCATATTACCCGCGCCCGTGTCCCGCCCCGCGCCAGAGTCACGACGGGGGGCTCTGCTACCGTCGCCGGCCTGATGGGAGCGAGCGGACAGCATCGAGCGCGCGCACGGCATGCGCTCCTCGGCCTCCTCGTCGCGCTCGGATGCAGCCTCTGCGTGCCCGCGCTCGCCGCGGCGGCCACCACCCGCGTGGTCGCGCCGGGCTCCGTGCGCGAGGAAACTCCGTGTACGGCGGCGACACCCTGTCAGTTCATCTGGGCGCTCGAACAGTCCGGCGTCGGCGACACGGAGCAGTTCGAGTCCGGTGAGTATCCCTTCGATGAAGTGAAAGGGAATCCCCTCACAAAAGCCGCCGTCCTGCACGGAGGGGTGACCCTCGAACGCGCGCCGGGCGATGCGACGAGGCCCGAAATCGTGCAGTCGGTGGCCATGCCATGCAACTGCTCGCCGTTGTACGTCGAACGGAACGCGACGATCCGTGACCTCGAGATCGAGCAGCTGGCGAGCAGGAAAGTGGGCGAAGGCGCGGGCGCGTTGCAGATCGAATCCGGCGACACGATCGAACGGACGATCCTGGTCGGGGTTGAAAAAGGCCTGTTCGACAACGACATCGACGCCGCTCCGGCCGAGCTCGCCGACGATCTCGTGATCGGCGAGGACGGGGCGGCCGTCGAAGCGACCCAGGGGGGGACGCTCCAGCTCGACAACGACACCGTGATCGGCCAGGGCGCGAACGGCCTGGGGATCTCCGCGGTCGATATGAACGAGCCGACCTCGGTCGTGGCCACGAACACGATCGCGCGCGGGACGAACGAGGATCTCGAGGCTGACATCTCGGGGAGCGGGTCGGCCGCCATCACGCTGCACCACTCCGACGCGCGCAAGTCGATGCAGCTGGCGTCGGGGGCGGCGGCGAAAGTCACCGACACCGACCACCCGATCGAAGGCGAACCGGACTTCGTCTCCGGCAGCGATTTCCACGAGGCGCCCTCCTCGCCGACGATCGACGCCGGCACGGCCGACGCCGCGAGCGGCGCGCTCGACCTCGACGGCCTGCCACGCACGTTCGGAGCGGCCGAGGACATCGGCGCCTACGAGTTCCAGGGCGAGTCGCCGGCCGCCACCACCGGAGCCGCGAGCGCCGTCGGGCAGACGACGGCGACGCTCGCCGGAGTCGTCAACCCGGGTGACGCGCCGACGAGCTGGTACTTCCGCTACGGGCCCACGAGCGCCTTCGCGGGCAGCAGCCCGGCGCAGGCGCTCGCGCCGTCGCTCGCGTCGGCCCCGATCGCCGCGACGATCGCCGGGCTTGCGCCCGGGACGACCTACCACTACGAGCTAATCGCGGTCAACGCGCTCGGAACCGCCACCGGAGTCCCCGGCACGTTCACGACCGCAGCAGGCCCCGCGGGCAGGGGCGCGCCGAGCGACAGCGCCCTGCTGCTGCTCCCCGCGCGGTTCCGTGCCGCCACGCGCGGTGCGACCCTCCTGGCCTCCTCAGCGCACGACGGCACGCTCATCAGCTACAGCGACTCGCAGGCCGCGACCACGACCTTCAGCGTGCTCAGGTCCGCCCGCGGCGTGCGCAGCGGACACGCCTGTGTCGCGCCCCCGCGCCACCGGCGTGCCGGGCGCCGCTACAAGTCGTGCACGCGGTACGTGACCGTCGGCTCCTTCACTCACATCGACAAGGCAGGCGCCAACCAGGTGCGCTTCAGCGGCCGCCTGCACGGACATGCGCTCGCGCCGCGCGCCTACCGTCTCACCGCGACGCCACGCAGCGCAGCGGGTCTCAGCGGCGTCGCCGTCGGCGCTGTCTTCACGATCAAGCGCTAGGAGCGCGAGAACGGCCGGTGGTGCGCGGCGCCGAGGCGGTCGAGCACGGCGGTCAGCACCGCCGTGACCTGCTGCTCCTCGGCGGCAAGCAACTCCGCAGCGAGATCAGGCATCTGCGGCTCCGGAGCCGCGATTTCCGGGGCAGGGTCAGGGGCAGGGGCCGGGGCGGCTGCGGCCTGGGCGGTGACCGCGCTGACGAGCAGCTCGGCGACCTCGGGCGGGACGACGATCGCATCCGGCGCGGCTGGCGGCTCCTCGCCTCCGGCGGCGGCGAGCTCCATAGGCGGCTCGGGTATCAGCGAGGGCGCAGCGCTACGCGCGTCCGTCGCGGCAGCGCGTTGCGGCTCGCGCCAGCGGAACAGGCGTGCAAAGAAGCCTCGCCGCGGCTCGGGTTCTGCGATCGGCTCGGCGGTGCCCCGATCTGTAGTCGCGGGCGTATCCGGCGCGGGCTCGGCGGCCGGCTCGGGTTCGGCGGCTGGCTCGCGGTCGGCGATCGGGCTGGGTTCGGCGATCGGGCCGGGCTCGGCGATCGCCTCGGCCTCCGCGATCGGCTCCGGCTCGGCGCTCTCGGTGGCGGCGGCAGGCGGCGCCTGCGCGAGCCCGGGTGTCGTCTCGGCGTCGGGTGTACCAGCCGGATCCGCCTCGGCGGCGCCGGTTGGCGGCAAAGAGTGCATCTCGGTCTCGCGCCTGACGCTGATCGTCACCGTCGTGCCCCAGCCGGACGGCTTGATCGATACGGCGCCGGTGGTCCTCTCGGCGGCCCACTCGACACGCTCCTCGAGCTCGACGTGCGTGATCCGGATCTCCCCGAGCGCGCTCAGATGACGCGCGAGCGAGACGGGATCGCTCAGCTCCGCCCACAGCTCGGGCGGGGACTTGACGAGCGTGCGCTGCACCTCCGACGAGACCATCGCTCAACCATTCGCGCGATCTCGCGCGACTCCTGCAGCGCGAGCGCTATGCGCGCGAGGCGGCGGCCGCCGGGCGCGCCAATCCACGCTCGTGCACGAGCTCTGCCAGCTGCACCGCGTTCGTCGCGGCGCCCTTGCGCAGGTTGTCGGCGACGATCCACAGGTCGAGCGCGCGCTCGTTGCCGGGGTCGCGGCGGATGCGCCCGACGAACACCTCATCCTTGCCCGTCGCGTCGATCGCCAGCGGGTAGAGCGCCGCGGCAGGGTCGTCGAGCACGGTCACGCCCGGGGCGGCGAGCAGCAGCTCGCGCGCGCGCTCGGGGCTGAGCTCACGGCGGGTCTCGACGTTGACGGCCTCCGAATGGCCGTTGACGACCGGCACGCGGACGCATGTCGCGCTCACGCGAATCGAGTCGTCGCCGAGGATCTTGCGCGTCTCGTTGATCAGCTTGCGCTCCTCGTCGGTGTGATCCTCGCCGGCCGCGAAGCTGCCGGCGTGGGGCAGCGCGTTGAACGCGATCTGGTGCGCGTAGGACTCCGGCGCGTCGATCGCGCGCTCGTGCAGCACCGCGCGCGACTGCGCGAGCAGCTCGTCGACTGCGCGCTTGCCGGTCCCCGACACCGCCTGGTAGGTGCTGATCACGAGCCGCTCGATGCCCGCCTCTGCGTGCAGCGGCGCGAGCACTACGACCATCTGCATCGTCGAGCAGTTCGGGTTGGCGATGATCCCGTGATGTGAGTCGAGCGCGCCCGGGTTGACCTCGCTGACGACGAGCGGCACGTCCTCGTGCATCCGCCAGTGCGAGGAGTTGTCGATCACCGTCGCGCCCGCCTCGACGAAGCGCGGCGCCCATTCCCCGGACGTCGCGCCGCCGGCCGAGAACAGCGCGAGGTCGAATCCCTGGATCGACTCCGCGTCGAGGCCCCGGACGACCAGATCGCCGCCCTCGCCCGCGCCGAGCGCGCCCGTCAACGTGCGCCCGACCGAGCGCTCGGACGCGAACGCGACGATCTCGCGCGCCGGGAACGCGCGCTCGCGCAGGAGCGCCAGCATCAACGTGCCGACCTGTCCGGTCGCGCCGACGACGGCCACCCGATAGCCCTGGTCCATCGCCCCAGGGTAACGCGCCCGCGAGGGATTCGGCGTGCAGCGCTTTGCCGCACGGCGGGCCGTGCCGTACCCTCTGGGCATGCCTGCGGCAACGCCACGGAGGGCGTGTGCACGATGAGCGCGGTGGCCTACAAGCCCGCCGCGGACGGCGCGAGCGACGCGAGGACGGCGGCCGCCGTGAGGCGCTCCTGGCTGGCGCGCTGGTGGCCGCTGCTCGCGCTGACACTGCTCGCGGCCGCCGTGCGGCTCGCGACGCTGAACCTGCAGAGCTTCTGGTTCGACGAGGCGTTCACGCCGGTGCACGTCCTGCACCCGAGCCTGTGGGCGACGCTGCGCGGCGTCGGGCGCACGGAGAACACGCCGCCGCTCTGGTACGTGCTCGCGTGGGCCGACTCGCGCGTGCTCGGCACCGGCGAGGTCGCGCTGCGCCTGCCCTCGGCGCTCGCGGGCATCGCGACGGTGCCGGTCGCATGGGCGATCGGGCGCGAGCTCGCCGGGCGGCGCACGGCGATCGTGTGCGCGGCGCTCGTCGCCGTCAACCCGTTGTTCGTCTGGTACTCCCAGGAGGCGCGCGCCTACGCGCTGTTCGTGCTCACGGCCGCGCTGGCGATCCTCTGCTTCCTGCGCGTGTTGCGCGAGCCGACGCGCGGGCGCATGGCGCTGTTCGCGCTGACCGGCGCGCTCGCGCTGCTCAGCCACTACTTCGCCGTGTTCCTGCTGATCGGCATGGTCCTGTGGCTGCTGTCAGACCCGCGCACGCGACGCCCCGTCGTCCCCGCGATCGCCGCGCTCGCAGTCGTCGGCGCCGCGCTGATTCCGCTGATCCTCGCGCAGCAGAGCGCGCAGGACACGCAGTGGATCGGCGAATGGGCGCTGTCCGCCCGCCTGCAGGCGATCCCGCAGTACTTCCTGACCGGCTACAGCGGCGGCGTGCTCGGGAACGAGGTCGAGTTGCTCGTCGCGCTGCCGCTCCTCGCCGGACTCGCATTCGGGCTCTCGCGCGCGCTCGAGCAGCCGCGGCGACTGCTCGTGCTGCTGCCGCTGCTCGTCGTCGCCGTCTGCGGGGTGCTGATCCCGATCGTGCTGATCGCGCTCGGCACCGACGTGCTCGCGCCGCGCAACCTGATCGGCGCGATGGTCCCGGTCACCGCGCTGGTCGCCGCGATCGTCGTCTGGCCCGGCACCGGGCGCGCCGGCGTCGCGATCGCGACGGTGATCGCGGTCGCGCTCCTCGCCGTCTCACTCGACGTCGATCGAGACACCGAACTGCAGCGCGAAAACTGGCGCGGCCTCAGCAGCGCGATCACGCACGGGGCGCCCGCGCGCGTGATCACGACCGTCGAGTTCGGGACGGCGCCGCTCGAGTACTACCTGCCGGGCCTGCATCAGCTGCCGCACGGCGGATCGGTGCTCGCGCGTGAAATCGATGAGACGGGCGAGGAGCCGCTGCGCGGCTCGGCGACGCCTCCGGCTCCGGGCTTCCGCCTGCTCTCACACGTGGACGTCGACGGGCTCGTCGCCTACCGCTACGTCTCCCCGATGCCGCGGCGCGTCAGCGAGGCCGCGCTCGCGCGCCCGGCCCAGCCGTTCGTACTGGCGCCACCAGCCGCGTGAGCACGCAGGTCGGCATCGTCGGCGCCGGGCCGGCCGGGCTGACGCTCGCGTTGATGCTGCAGCGCGCGGGGGTCGACTCGGTCGTGCTCGAGAGCCGCTCACGTGCGTATGTCGAGCAGCGCGTGCGCGCGGGCCTGCTCGAGCACAACACCGTTGAGCTGCTGACCGGGCTCGGTGTCGGCGAGCGGCTCGCGCGCGAGGGCCTCGAACACCGCGGCATCCACCTGCGCCATCCCGGTCGCACCCAGTACATCGACATCGGCGAGCTGACCGGTCGCGCGATCACGATCTACGGCCAGCAGGAGGTCGTCAAGGATCTGATCGCAGCGCGCCTGCGCGATCACGGCGCGATTCACTTCGAGGTGGCCGACGTCGCGCTGCACGGCCTCGACAGCGAGCGCCCGCGCATCACCTACCGCCACGAGGGCGAGCGCATGGAGCTGCAGTGCGACCTGATCGCCGGCTGCGACGGCTTTCACGGCGTCTGCCGCCCGTCGATCCCCGCAGGCGTGCTCAGCGAATACGACTTCACCTACCCGTTCAGCTGGCTCGGGATCCTCGCCGAGGCCGCGCCCGCGACCGAGGAGCTGATCTACGCCTGGCACGAGCGCGGCTTCGCGCTGTACTCGATGCGCTCGCCGCGCATCAGCCGCCTCTACCTGCAGGTCGGGGCCGACGCGCGGATCGAGGACTGGCCCGCCGAGCGCATCTGGAGCGAGCTGCAGGTGCGTCTCGCGAGCGACGGCTGGCGCGTCAACGAGGGCGCGATCATCGAGCAGGGGATCACGCCGATGCGCAGCTTCGTCTGTGAGCCGCTGCGCCACGGGAGGCTGCTGCTGCTCGGCGACGCCGCCCACATCGTCCCTCCGACCGGCGCCAAGGGCCTCAACCTCGCGCTCAACGACGCGCGCCTGCTCGCCCCCGCGATCGCCGACTGGTACGCCAATGGCTCGACCGCCGCGCTCGAGGCGTACTCGGCGACCGCGCTGCGCCGCGTCTGGCGGGCGCAGGACTTCTCCAACTACATGACCCAGCTGCTGCACGATCTCGGCGGCGGACCGTTTCAGCGCCGCCTGCAGCTCGCGCGCCTCGACTATCTCGGCCGCTCGCAGGCCGCCGCGCGCAGCCTCGCCGAGAACTACGTCGGCCTGCCCGCGAGCGCCGACTTCTAGGCGCTCTGCGCCAGCGGCGCGCGCTCGCCGCCCGCGCCGGCGATCCAGTCGATCGCGCCCGGGTCCTCGAACGCCGCCGGATTCTCGAGGATCCAGCGCTCGTGTACGGCGGCCAGCCGCTCGTGCAGCTGATCGACGCCGTCGAGCTCGCGCGGATCGAGCGGCGCGGCGGCATCGACCCGGACGCGGTGCCCGCTGCGGCGCGCGCGCAGCGGCAGCACGAGCGCGTCCGCGCGGACGGCAAGCTGCGCGTTGCCTTCCGCGAGCGTCGCCTGTTTGCCGAGGAAGCTCGTCGTGCGCGGGCCCGGCATGTCAAAGAACAGGAACACCGGCTCGCCGCGTTCGAGCAGCGCCTGGATCGTCCGGAACGAGCCTTTGGCGGGCACCGGGCGGCTCTTCATACCTTTCTGCCAGCGCGCCAGCCGGCGCCCCCAGTAGTTCGGCGTCGGCTGCTCGAAGAACCATGGGCCGGGGGTCATGTAGGTGACGCGGCGCCGGAACGGTCGCGCGCACTGCAGCCGGTAGAAGGCGCCGATGTGGCACGCGCTGAGCAGCACGCCGCGGCCGCCCGCGAGCGCTTCCTCCACGCGCTCGGCCGACACCCCGTCGAGCTCCGCCGACCACGGCTGCTGCCAGAACAGCGCCCTGTCGACGTGGCTCTCGATCAGGTGCGCGCGCGCGAGCTGATCGAGCTCGTCCGCGCGCGCGGTTGCGCCGATGACCCTCGCCATCGCCGCGAGCGCCGCCGCTCGCGCTTCGGCGCTGCTCTCCCATTCCGCCTCGCCGCGGCGTTCGGCGCGCCTGACGGCGAGCCGCGCCGGCAGCACGCTGCGCAGCCACGGCGATGTCCTGAGACGGATCGCAAGCGGGGCCGGCGGCATCCGCGGCGGCGTCGGGCGTCGGGCGGCCGCCTCCAGCGCCCGGCTGAGGTAGGAGCCGTGCTCGGAGGGCGCGGCCGCGCCGCCCGCGCCGTCGGCCGACGCGCCATCGCGCTCGCGCCCTTCGACCCGGGCGAGCACGAGCGCGGCGACCGCCTGCGGGGTGGGGCGGTCGAAGGTCAGCGTCGAGGGCAGCGTCAGCGCGGTCGCGTACTCGAGGCGGTTGCGCAGCTCGACGCCAGTCAGCGAGTCGAAGCCGAGCTCCTCGAACACGCGCCGCGCGTCGACCGTCGCGAGGCGCTCGTCGCCGAGCACGCCGGCCATCTCGGCGAGCACCCCCTCGATCGCCACCTGTTCGCGGTCCTCAGGCGGCAGCGCGCCCAGCGCCCGCGCCAGCGATCCCGGCGCCGCGCGGCGTCCGCCGCCGAGCTTCGCGGCCTGCTCCAGCTCGATCATCTCGCGCAGCTTGAAGCGCCGCGGCTTGCCGCTCAGGGTCTGCGGCAGCTCGGCGACGAAGCGGATCAGGTGCGGGAATTCATAGGCGCGCAGGCGCTCTTTGCACCACGCTCGCAGCGAGTCTTCGAGCGCCTGCTCGTCACCCGCGCCGCAGTCGGCGCTGACGAACGCCGCAATCCTGCTGTGGTCATCGATGCTCACGCCGACGACGCCGGCGGCGTTGACGGCGGGGTGTTCGAGCAGCACCCGCTCGATGTCCAGCGGCGACACCCACAGGCCGCCGACCTTGAACATGTCATCCGCGCGGGCGAGGTAGAAGTACTCGCCGTCCTCGCGCCGGCGGAAGCGGTCGCCTGTGATCAGCCACTCGCCCGGCATGTTGCGAGCGCTCTGCTCGGGCTGCCGCCAGTAGCACGCCGCGCGCGAGCCGCCGCGTACCTCGAGCGTGCCCTCGCACGCGCCCTCGAGCACCGTGCCCTGCTCGTCGGTCAGCCGCAGCTCGAACCCGGGCACCGGCCGGCCGGTGGCTCCCGGCACGACCTTGCCGGGCACGTTCGAGCAGTACGCGGTGAACATCTCCGTCGAGCCGATGCCGTCCACTATCTCCAGGCCGAAGCGCTCGCGCCACTGCTCGAAGGTGCGCACCGGCAGCGGCTCGGCCGCGGAGATGCACAGCCGCACCGACTCGAGCGCCCCGTCGGCGTCGCGCTCGCCGGCCAGCTGGCGGTACAGCGCGGGCACCGAGAAGAACACGCTCGGGCGCTGCTCGCGCAGCGTCGCCAGCAGCCGCTCGGGTGTCGGCGCTCCGTCGAGCAGGACCGCCGTCGCGCCGACGTGCAGGGGGTAGGAGAGGCTGTTGCCGAGGCCGTATGAGTGGTAGAGCTTGGTGCTCGAGAAGACGCGGTCGCGCGCCTGCAGCGCGAGCACGTGGCGGCCGAACGTCTCACACGTCACCTGCATGTCCTTGTGCGAGTGAACGACGCCCTTGGGCCTGCCGGTCGAGCCCGATGTGTACAGCCAGAAGGCCATGTCCTCGGCGCGTGTCGCGGTGACCTCGAGCTCATCCTCCTGGGCGGCGAGCGCCTGCTCGAGCTCGGTCGCATCCTCCTGCGCGCCGTGCGCGAGGAAGCGGCGGTCGCGCCCGGCGAGCGCCGTGCGCAGCGGCGCCAGCAGCGTCGCGTCGCAGACCACGACCTGGGCGTCGGAGTCCTCGTGGAAGTGGCGGAAGTTCTCTGCGCTCTCGCGCACGCTGACCGGCACCGGCACCGCGCCGATGCGCATCGCGCCGAGGAAGGCGATCGGGAACGTCAGCGTGTCGTCGAGCACGAGCAGCACCCGTTGCTCGCGCTGCACGCCCAGCTCGCACAGCAGATGGCCCATGCGGTTCGCCTGCACGCGCAGCTGTTCGTAGCTCAGCGACTGCGCGGGCGTCAGGTATGCGGTCTTCTCGGGCGCCGCCGCGTCGATGCCGCGCTCGACGATCAGGCCGGCGTTGCACGGCTCGCGCGGCGCCATCTCAGGTGGCGCCGGAGGGCTCGTCGGGCACGGCCAGCCGCAGGATCCCAGAGCGGCGCTCGACGGCGAACGCCTCGCAGATGAGCAGCGTCGCCTCGCCCGCCATCAGCACACGATAGGCGCGCGTGAGCGCGTCCCTGCCGTGGCCCTCCGGGCCCGACCACGCGGGCGCCGGCCCGACCCCGAACCACAGCAGCTCGCGCCGGCTCTCCAGCTGCAGCTCTCGCAGCGATCCGCCGATGCCCTGGGCGTTGCCATCGAGCGAGGCGAGGAACGCGGGAGGCAGGCGCTCGGCGACAAAGCACGATTCCGCCCACACGATCGGGCGCTCGCCGGCGACGCGCATGATCACACGCCGGCGCAGGCACTCGGCGCCGGGGGCGAGGTCGAGATGCCGCGCGAACCCGGCGGGTGCCGCGCCCGGCTGCTGCTCGAGCGGCTCGACCGCGACGCTCGAAAGCGTGATCGCTTCGAGCTGGCGGCTGACCGTTCCGTCGGTGAACAGCAGGCCGCGCAGCAGCGGGTGCAGCTGGGTGATCGGCACGTCGCGGAACTCGCTCGGCGCGTCCTGCTGCGCGCTGTAGTGCAGCTCGGCGAGCCGCTGCGCGACCGCCGCGTGCTCCGCGGGCGAGGGCCGGCCGGTGCGCGAGAAGCGCGTGCCCGGAGCAGCCTCATCGACGTTGGGGGTCTGCGCTTGCCTCGTGGTTCGTGGGCTCATGGGCGACTTCCTTGACCAACACGGCAGCAGTCCCCTGAGCCGCATCCGGGGGTGAACCTAAAGAGTAACTAAGGGCGGGGTGCTGTCAAGGAGCGATCCCGCCCGCCCGCCGAGGCACGAGCCCGTGCAGCGCGTACCTCGGCGCGCGCCGTCCAGCGCCGCCGTCAGCCGCCGGTGTGCGTCGCCATGAAGTAGATCGTCACGAGCACGAGCAGGCTCAGCAGCGATCCGACGGTGGCGAGCCGCCTGGTCAGCGCGCGGTACTCGTCGCTGAGCGTGATCTCGCCGCCCTCGCCGGCCGCGATGTCCCTCGCCGCCAGCTCCTCGGCGCGTTTGGCGGTCGGGATCATCACCGCTCCGACGACCGCGCCGATCACCACCACGGCGGCCAGGCCCCACTGCACGTAGAAGGCGCTCCACACTTCCAGCTTGCTCGCGAGATAGATGCCTGCGACCAGCACGACCAGCAGCCCGGGGTTGGTCAGGCGCCGCTCGATCGAGTACTCGATGCGATGCAGCAGCGGCAGGCTGCGCGGATCCTGGCGGGCGCCGACCGAGAAGATGATCGGGTAGGCGAACGTCACGCCGAAGGCGACGACCACCGCCATGATGTGCAGCGCGAGCACGACTTCGAAGAACGCGACGGCGGGGGCGGGCATCAACTGATCCTACGCGCAGCGGCGGCCGTCGCGCGTACGCGCGGTTCCGGGTGGCACATGTGCCACCCGGCGCAGAGCCGCATGCGGCTCTGCGGCCGATGCCGCATGCGGCATCGGCTCTCAGATCATCTAGAACGTCGGCGCGTACTTGCCGAAGACGTCCTTCATCGCGCCGCACACCTCGCCGAGCGAGCAGCGGTCCTTGAGTGCCTGGCGGATCGCCGGGAGCAGGTTCTGCTCGCCGCGTGCGACGGCGCGCAGCTCCTCCAGGCGCTGTGCGACGAGCGTCTGGTCGCGGTCGGCCTTGAACGCCGCCAGCCGCGAGACCTGCTCGCGCTCGGACTCCGGGTCGACGCGCAGCAGGTCCGGTACCTCGGCTGCGTCTTCGACGTACTTGTTGACGCCGACGACGATGTCCTGGCCGACGCGGTAGCGCTCCTGATAGCCCCACGCCGACTCGTCGATCTCGCCGGTGATGAACTGGATCGCGTTGACCGATCCGCCGAGAGCGTCGACCTTCGCGATCAGCTCGTTCGCGCGCAGTTCGATCTCGTCGGTCAGCGACTCGACGAAATATGAGCCGGCGAAGGGATCGACTGTGTCGGTCGCACCGGACTCGTGCGCGAGCACCTGCTGCGTGCGCAGCGCGATTTTCGCCGCGCGCTCGGTCGGCAGCGCGAGCGCCTCGTCGAAGCCGTTGGTGTGCAGCGACTGCGTGCCGCCGCAGACCGCGGCGAAGCCCTGCAGCGCGACGCGCACGATGTTGTTCTCGGGCTGCTGGGCGGTCAGCGTGACGCCGCCGGTCTGCGTGTGAAAGCGCAGCATCGTCGCCTTCGGGTTCGTCGCGCCGAAACGCTCGCGCATGATGTGCGCCCACATCCGCCGCGCCGCGCGGAACTTCGCGACCTCCTGGAAGACGTTGTTGTGGCCGTTGAAGAAGAACGCCAGCCGCGGCGCGAACTCATCGACGGACAGGCCGGCGTCGATCGCCGCCTGCACGTACGCGATCCCCGAGGACAGCGTGAACGCGACCTCCTGCACCGCCGAGCAGCCCTTCTCGCGGAAGTGGTAGCCGGAGATCGAGATCGTGTTCCATTTCGGAACCCGCTCGTGGCAGTACTGGAACAGGTCGGTCGTCAGGCGCATCGTCGGCACCGGCGGGTAGATGTAGTTGCCGCGCGCCATGTACTCCTTGAGCACGTCGTTCTGGGTGGTCCCGCGCAGCAGCACGCTTGCCACGCCCTGCTCCTCGCCGACGAGCTCATACAGCAGCAGCAGGCAGGCGGCCGGGGCGTTGATCGTCATCGAGGTCGAAACCTGATCGAGCGGAATCCCGTCGAACGCCGTGCGCATGTCGTCGATCGTGTCGATCGCCACGCCCGTGCGGCCGACCTCGCCGAGGGACAGCTGATCGTCGGAGTCGAGGCCGAGCTGGGTCGGCAGGTCGAACGCCATCGACAGGCCGGTCGAGCCCTTGGAGAGCAGATAGCGATAACGCTCATTGGACTCCTTCGCAGAGGCGTAGCCGGCGTACTGGCGCATCGTCCACGTCTGCTTGCGGTACATCTCGCGGTGCACGCCGCGCGCGTACGGGAAATCCCCGGGGGCGCCGAGGTCGAGGTCCTCGGGGAGGTCGGCCTCGGTGTACAGCTCGGCGATCTCGATCCCCGAGTCGGTGAAGCGGCGCGGATCATCGGGGCCGACGATCGGCGCGACGGTCAGGTGCTCCTCGGCCGGGTCATTGTCGGCGACGCCGCTGATAGCCATGTCGCGAATGATATGTACCCCGCGAGCCCGCTTGCAGGACCGCTGCGGATGATCGCGCTCGGGTATCCTGCCCGCGATGGCCACATGCCTGGTTACGGGGGGTGCAGGATTTCTCGGCTCGCACCTGTGCGACGAGTTGCTCGCGCGCGGCAATCGCGTGATCTGCGTCGACAACTTCGAGACCGGCTCGCTCGCCAACATCGCCCACATCCGCGACGCCGAGCGCTTCGCGTGCGTCGGCGCCGACATCATCGAGCCGTACTTCGTCGAGGAGCCGGTCGACTTCGTCTATCACCTGGCGTCGCCGGCGTCGCCGATCGACTACCTGCGGCTGCCGCTGCACACGCTCAAGGTCGGCTCCTACGGCACCCATCACACGCTCGGGCTCGCGAAGGCCAAGCGCGCCCGGTTCCTGATCGCGTCGACCAGCGAGGTCTACGGCGACCCGCTCGAACATCCGCAGCGGGAGAGCTACTGGGGTCACGTCAACCCGATCGGCCCGCGCGGCGTCTACGACGAGGCCAAGCGCTACGCCGAGGCGCTGACGATGGCCTACCACCGCCAGCAGGGCGTCGACACGGCGATCATCAGGATCTTCAACACGTACGGATCACGGATGCGCCCGCATGACGGGCGCGCGATTCCGACGTTCCTGCGCCAGGCGCTCGACAACCGCTCGATCACGGTGTTCGGCGACGGCAGCCAGACACGCTCGTTCTGCTTCGTCAGCGACCTGATCCGCGGCATGATCGCGCTCGCCGAGTCCGGCTACCACGAGCCGGTCAACGTCGGCAACCCCGACGAGTTCACGTTGCTGGAACTCGCCGAGACGGTCAGGGAGCTGACCGGATCGAGCGCCGAGATCGTCTACGAGGCGCTGCCGGTCGACGATCCCAAGCAGCGCAAGCCCGACATCACGCGCGCCCGCGAGCTGCTCGGCTGGGCGCCGGAGGTGTCGCTGCGGGATGGGCTGCGGCGGACGATCGAGCAATCGGGCATCGAACTGCTCATCGGGGGCGGCTCCCACTGAGCGGCGCGGTCGTCCACTCGTTTCGATCGCCGGGTGTCTGGGCTACCGCTACATCCGAGAGCCTGAGGTGTTGTGAGTAGCGAGATGGGACCACGTGTGTCGGGAACGTCGAGCGCATCCGCCCCCCGTGCGCGCTCGACGTCGGCCTCCTCGCCGCCGGTGCGGCCGGTGGGGCTGCGAGAAGTGCCCGGCGCGGCCGCCCTGCGCCTCGAGACCTCCGAGCGCGACATTCGCCGCAAGCGCCCACCGGGCCTGTCGTTCTTGCTGCGCTTCTCGACGCTGCGCCGCGCCGCCCGGCTCGTGTCGCTGCTGGCGCTCGACTTCGCGGGCGTGGCCCTCGCGATCTTCACGGCGCTGGTCCTCAAGGAAGTCGCGCACGGCGGCGTCGACGTGACGCATGCGGTCGAAACGACCAAGCACTTCCTCCCGTTCGCCTACCTGATCACGGCGCTGCTGTTCTCGCTCTCCGGCCTGTACGCCGAGCGCGCGCTGCGCCCCGGCCTGTCGCGGATCGTCGGCTCGCTGTTCCAGGTCGCGTTTGTCGCGCTGATCTTCGCGGTCGTCAGCGGCGAACACTTCTCGAGCTACTACCTGTTCTACGCGTCGCTCGCGTTCGCGATCTTCTACATCGCCGTCGCGCGCGCCGTGTACGAGCGTGCGACCGCGGTGCTGTTGCGCGCCGCCGGCTACCGGCGGCGGACGGTGCTGGTCGGGCGCGGCAAGCACATCGGTGACGTCGCGCACGCGCTCAAGGACGCGCCGCACTTCCCGATCGAGGTCGTCGGCTTCCTCTCGCCGAGCCCGCTGCCGGCCAACGGCGTGCAGCCGCTCGGGTCGCTCGCCGACCTCGACGCCGTGCTCAGCACCGCGCGCATCGACGAGGTCATCATCGCCGACCCGGAGTTCCCCCAGGCCGACGCCGTCGAGCTCGTCGACCAGTGCCATCGCCACGGCGTGCGCGTGCGCCTGGCGCCCTCGACGATGGAGATCCTGATCCACCGGGCGGAGTTCGTGCCCGGGCAGTCGGTGCCGTTGTTCGAGCTCGCGCCGCCGGTGTTCGAGGGGGTCGACTTCGCGCTCAAGCGCACCTTCGACATCATCGGCTCGACGCTGCTGCTCGTGCTCCTCAGCCCGCTGCTGCTGATCATCACCGTGGCCGTCCGGGCGACCTCGCGCGGGCCGATCCTGTTCAGCTCGATGCGCCGCGGGATCGCGCAGCGCCCGTTCGCATGCCTGAAGTTCCGCACGATGCACACCGACGCGGAAGAGCGCCTGGCCGACCTCGAAGAGCTCAACGAGGCCTCCGGAGCGCTGTTCAAGATCCGCGACGATCCGCGCCTGACCTCCGTCGGGCGGCTGCTGCGGCGCTTCTCGCTCGATGAGCTGCCCCAGCTCGTCAACGTGCTGCGCGGCGAGATGTCGCTGGTCGGCCCGCGGCCGCTGCCGGAACGCGACTACTCGATGCTCGAGGACTGGCACCGCAAGCGCTATCTCGTGCTGCCCGGGATCACCGGCCTGTGGCAGGTCTCCGGTCGCTCCGAGCTCGACTTCGACGACCTCGTGCACCTCGACTTCATCTACCTCGAGCACTGGTCGCTGGCGCTCGATCTGACGATTCTGCTGAAGACGATCCCCGCCGTGCTGCTGCGGCGCGGCGCCTACTGAGAGCTAGACCTCGAGGCCGTCGATCCCGGCCGCACCGCCGGGAAGGCGGCGCAGGGGGCGCGGCGAGGCGCGCTGTGTCCCGGGCGCGGTCAGCGCGCGCCTGTAGACCGCCCAGGTGCTGCGCGCGGCATCCTCCCAGCTCCACGCAGCCGGCGCCGGCGCCGGGCGCTGCGCAGCCTCCGCCGCTGCGATCAGCCCGGTCATGTCGCCGGGCGCGACGAACGTCGCGCGCGCGCCCAGCGACTCGCGCAGCGCGGGCGCGTCGCAGGCGATCACCGGCGTGCCGCACGCCAGCGCCTCGACGGCCGGCAGCCCGAAGCCCTCGTTCTCGGACGGCAGCACGAGCGCGTGCGCGCCGCTGTAGATCGCCGCGAGCTGATCGTCTGTGACCTGGCCGGTCAGCAGCACGTCGGGGAGCTCGTGCGCCCACGGCCGGGTGGGGCCGACGAGGACCAGCGGCAGCTCGCGCTCGGTGCCTGCGAGCTTCGCGATGTGCTTGCCCGGGTCCGGGTGGCGCAGCCCCCCGACCCAGACGAGATAGCGCTCGGGCAGCCCGAAGCGCGCGCGCGCGGCGGCGATCTCCCTCCGCGCCCGCGGATACATCGACGCGTCGGCCGCCTCGGCGATCACGACGACCCGCTCGCGCTCGAGGCGCAGATGGGTGACCGCATCCGCTGCGACCGCCGCGGTCGGCACGATCACGCACACCGCGCGTTGCACCGCGAGGTGGCGCAGGCGCAGGCGCAGGCCGCCGCGCAGGTGCTCGCTGCGGCGCTTCAGCACCGCGAGGTCGTGCACGGTCACGACCATCGGGCAGGGACTGTGCAGCATCGCGCCGTCGATCCACGGCGTGTGAAAGACATCCGGCTTGCGCCCCACCAGCGCGGCCGTCTGGCGGCGCACCTCGATCAGCTCGTCGTTTGCGGCCGTCGCGCGCAGCGCCTCGAGCAGACAGCGCGAGTAGCGCCCGACGCCCGTCGGCTCCGCCGTCGGGCGGCTGTCGAAGGCGACCCTCACGACTCCCCGGTGGCGGCTGCCGTCGCGCACATGAACACGGCGCCAACATAGTTCGTTTGCGCAGGCTTGCATAGGGATGACAGCTTCTCTGCACGCCGCCGGCGCGGCGCGCTCTAGCCTGGGCGCGATGGGGACGCGCGAATACCACGAAGCGCTCTGGCGGGCGCTGCCCGAAGGCCTGCAGCCACCCGACCTCGAGCTGCGCCGTCGCTTCCTGCTCGACGATGTCAGCGCGGGCGAGCGCGTGCTCGACGTCGGCTGTGGTGAGGGTCTGCTCGCCGCCGAGCTGCTCGCTGCGGGCGCCGAGGTCGTCGCCGTCGATGTCGCCGAGGAGCCGCTGCGACGCGCGCGCGCACACCACCCCGGGCTCGACGCGCGCCTGATCGAGGGCGAAGGACACTGGCCGCTCGAGGACGCGAGCTTCGACGTCGTCTGGGCCGGTGAGGTGATCGAGCACGTCGCCGACACCGGCGCCTGGCTGTCGGAGGCCCGTCGCGTGCTGCGCTCCGGCGGGCGGCTGCTGCTCAGCACACCCGATCACGGCCCCCGCGCGCGTCTGCGCCTGATGCTCTCCGCGAGCGCGTTCGGCGCCCACTTCGACCCCCGCGGCGACCATCTGCGCTTCTACACGCGCGCTACGCTCCGCGAGCTAGTTCGCGATTTCGGATTCGACGCAGTCGACGTTCGGCCCGTCGCCGGGCGCGTGCTGCTCGCGCGCGCCGTGCGGGCGCGGTTTTGAGCGGCACGGCGACCGCGGCGGGGGCGAGCGCGGTGCGCCGTGCGCGACCGCCCGCGCCCGCGCGCGCCGCGCTTCGCGGCGCCGTCGTTGCGCGCACCGCCTCGATGTAGTCGTTGTAGGTTTCGATCGCTTCGCGGTTCCCGGCGGCGATCGCTTCCGCTGAGATCGAGGACGGGTTGAGGAAGACCGCGGCCTGGAGCTCGCTCAGCGCCAGCTGCTCGCCGCTCGGCGAGTGGCCGTTCGCGAGGTCGTAGCGCCCCAGCCTCAGCCAGGTTTCCGGATTCGAGGGCTGCAGGCGCACGGCGCGCTGCAGCGTCACCCGCGCGCGAGCGGGCTGCCCGCGCGAGCTCTGCACTTCGGCGAGTGTGAACAGCGCTTCGACCGACAGCGGATTGCGCCGGACGGCCGTGTTCGCCGCCGCTTCGGCGGCGGCCGGGTGCGTCGCGAGCAGCGCCAGCGCCTGTGTGCGCGCCTCTTCCGAGCGTTGCGGCTGCCACTGCGACCAGGCCGCCAGCAGCGCTGCGACGATCGCGGCGAGCGCGACGGCGGCGCGGACGTCGGCCCTGCGCCCGCGCGCGGAGTCGCCGGGGGCGTACGCATCGACGCCGGCCGCGCCCGCTGCGCTGTCGGCGGGAAGCGGTCCGCGCCCGGCCAGCCAGCCGGCGCACAGCAGCGCCGCGCACGCGTCGCCCGGCACGTACCAGGTCCAGTCGATCAGCGAGTGCGCGCCGAAGGCGACCACCACGCAGAGCATGCTCAGCAGGCCGATACGCTCGGCCGAGTAGGGCTGCTGAGCGCGCCGCCAACCGGGCCGGCCACCGCGGCCGAGCCTGCGCCACTCGCTCCATGCGCTCCACCGGCGGTTGAACGGATGCGTCGCGCTGCCGGCGGCGGCTAGCCACGCGAGCAGCAGCGCGGCCGCCGACAGCAGGCCGACGAGGCCGAGATCGGCAAGCGTCTGCACGATGAAGCCGTGCGCGTGCCTGACCGTGAGCGTGTCTGTGCGATAGCGCAGGTGCGCCGTCGCGTAGCCTTCGGCGCCCGCTCCGAGCGCCGGATGGGCGTCGAACACCTGCAGCGCCTGCTTCCAGTAGCGGGCGCGGACGCTCGCCACCGCGGTGAGCCGGCCGGGAGTGTTCGGCGGCGTCTTCGCGTTCGGATCGGTGAGCGCGTGGAAGGCGTGTGAGACGCTCCCCGTGAGCCCTCGCTGGCTGTGCGCGAGCACGCCCGCGAAGGCGATCACGGCCAGCACGATCAGCGCGATCAGGGCCGTTCCCGCCGCCCGGCGGAGCCCGGGCGATGGTGCGCGCCGGTCGGTCAGGAAGCCGATCGCGACCCCGGCGACGGCGAGCGCGAGCAGCATCGCGATCACGATCGCGCCGAGCTGGTGTCCCGCGGTCGTGCGCGCGGCGAGCGCGACGCCTTCGGCGCTGAGCGCGTGCCTGGAGAAGGCCCACGCGCTCACGACCGCCGCTCCGAGCCCCCCGAGGGCGAGTACCGCGGCGCCCCGCAGGCGCAGCGGAACGACGCAGAACCACAGGCCGAGGCCGATCGCGAAGGCGATCAGCGACCCGCGCGAATAGGCGAGGCTCAGCGTCAGCAGCAGCAGGCCCATCGCGGGGTAGGCGAGCGTGCTCAGCAGCGCGTGCCCGCTGCGGCGCGAGCCGAGCCACATGCAGCAGATCGCGCCGATGGCCGCCTGCAGGCCCGTCGCGTTCCAGTAGCCATACGGTTCCTCGAGGCGAGCCGGTGCGTTCGCCACCGCGAGCGAGGCCGGGAAGATCTTGCTCAGCAGCGCGTAGGCGCAGATCACGACCGACGCGAGCGCGAGCCCGCAGAGGACCGCCGGCCAGCGCTCCGGCGCGAGACGCACGAGCGCGATCGCCGCGCCGAACACCGCGCAGTAGGCGAGCATCCGGTTGGCGTCGCGCCAGCTGTCATCCGGCTGCACCGACCAGACGATCGAGATCGCCGTCAACGCGGTGAAGGCGAGCAGCAGCGCGAGCGCCCAGCGCCCGTGCACCGGCCTCCCCGAGGGCGTCGCCAGCACCGCGGCGGCGGCCGCCAGAGCGGACCCCAGCGTCAGCGCCATCTCGGTCGTCGTCATCCGTTCGAGGTTGAGCCCGCCTTTGGCGTAGAAGGTGATGAAGCAGAACAGTCCCGCGACCAGCAGGGTCGGCCACCACAGCACCGCGCGGCCGCCCCGCGTCGCGGACGCACCGCGCGGCGGCGCCTGCGCGGGGGCGGCCGCCACCTCGACGGGCGCGGCCACCGGCTCAGCCTGGGCGGCGTGCACGGACTCGGTTGCGCAGGGCGCCTGCGAGGACCAGCAGCAGGCAGATGATCAGGAACGCGAGCGTCGCCAACAGCGGCGTCGGCAGGGTGCTGAACGCGGAGGCGACGTTGACGTGCACGACGCCCGGCTCGACCAGCTGGCCACCGAGCCGGATCGCCCGCGACGGGACGCGCTTGGCGCGCGCGATCGCGAGCTGCTCCGACGGTGTCGCAGCCAGCGAGGTCGGTTTCGCCGCGCCGCTCGCCGCTTCGCTCGCCGCGCCGCGCCCGCCGGCGGCGGCGAGCTGTGCCTGGCGGATCCGCGAAGAGCAGTCGGAATACTCTTCCGTGTCGGCGCTCAGCTCTTTCAGCGCCTTGTTGTACGCGCTCTGGCTGAACCCGCCCAGCGATTCTTCATGGGTGCAGCGCAGGATGATCGTTTCGCCGATGTCGGCGTTCGCCGCCGCGGCGAGCGCGAGCGCCGCCGCGGCCATGATCGCGATCACGATCGGCAGGACCGGCCGACCGCGGGACGATCGGCTCTCGAGGCGGGCGATTCTCATGAGCGCGCTAGGCAACGCTACCAACGCCCTCGGAGAGGCCGAGGCTCGACAGGGCGCTCGAGAAGCCCCTCGCCCAGGCGTCGTGGCTGAACGCCCGCACATCGCGCGCGCCTGTCTCGCCGAGCCGGGTCCGAAGCGCGTCGTCGGCCGCGAGCGTCGCGATCGCGGCGGCCAGCGCGAGCGGGTCGCCGGCGGCGACGATCAGGCCGTTGACGCCGTCACGGACAAGCCCGCCGGCGGCGGCCCCGACCGCGTCGCTGCTGATGACTGCGAGCCCCTGGTTCATCGCCTCGTTGACAACCAACCCCCACGGCTCGCGAAAGGTGCGCGTCGCGATCGACGGCACGATCAGCACATCGCTCGCCGCATACACCTCGCGCAGCGCTCGCGGCTCGAGCCGGCCGAGCGCGACGATCGGCGCCCTCGCGGACTCGTCGGGGCGGGGGGAGGGGGCGAGCCCGCGCCGACGCCGACGAGGACGAGCGCCGTCGTGAGCGGATCGGGGTGCGCGGCGCGCCACGCCGCGGTGAGCACATCGAGGCCCTTCTCGGCGTCGCCGCGGCCGACGAACAGGAACCTCACCGTCGCCTCTGCCGGCCAGCGCGGATCCCGCGGGCGCGTCGTCTCCGGTGCGCTCCAGAAGTCGTTGTCGACGGACTGCGCCGCGACGTGGACGTTGCGTGCTCCGCGCGCGACCACATAGGCGCTGACGTGCGCGCCGTAGGTGACGACCGCATCGGCCGAGCGGTACAGGCGCAGGAGCAGCGGATAGCTGAGCGCGTGCGCGGCGGTTCGCGGGTGCGCCCACAGCGATGCCCACAGGATCAGCGGCGTACGCCCGGCGCGGGAGCCCGCCCATGTCGCCAGCAGCGCGAGGCGTCCGCCGGTCGGGCAGATGACGGCGCGGTAGCGCCCGCTGGCCGCGAGCCGCGCGAGCTCGAGCGCGCGCACATGGCGGTGCGGGAACGGCAGCTCCGTCTCGGCTTCGCCGCCGCCGTGCAGCCTGCGACCCCCGAACAGCGCGAGCTCGATCCGCTCGCGCTGGTGCAGGCGTGCGAGCGCCCCGACGCGGTAGGCGGGCGCGTGCCCGGTGACGAACAGGACGGGCTTCACTCGAGCACCTGTTCGTAGGCGCGCAGCGTCTGCTCGCCGCAACCCTCCCAGGTGAAGTGCGCCGCGACCGTCGCGCGCGCGCGCTGCCCCGCCTCGCGCAGCCGCGGCGGATCGGACAGGAACTCGTCGATGCGCTGCGTGAGGCGCTCGATGTCCCCCGGCGGGACGAGCATGAAGCCGTCGCCCGCGGCCGCGATCTCCTCGGGCCCGGCCTCGCCGCGGCAGCCGATCGCCGGCACCCCCGCCGCCATCGCCTCGACGTACGCGACCCCGAATGCCTCGTCTGTGGAGGGCATCACGAACAGCGTCGCGCGCCGCGCCTGCGCGATCGCCTCATCCGGCGCGAGCTGGCCGTGAAAATCGACACGCGCGGAGACGCCGAGGCGCGCCGCAAGGCCTTCGAGCGCGATTCGCTCCGGCCCGTCTCCGATGATCGAGTAGCGCAGCGTGGGATGTCGCGCTCCGAGCACCGCGAGCGCGCGCAGCACGTCGGCGTGGCGCTTGCGCGCAACCAGGTGCGCGACGGTGACGAGCACCGGCGCGTCGCTCCGCTGCGCGCGCGACTCTCCCCGCGGTGTCGGCGCGGGCAGGTCCGTGCCGAGGTGGACGACGCGCGTCTCGCCCGCCCCGTACCTGCGCACGAGCTCGGCCGTCCCCTGGCTGTTCGCGAGCACGAGGCGCGCCGCGCCGAGGCCGTGCGCGACGGCCGCCGCGCCGGCGGCGCCGCGCACCGCCGTGTAGAACACGTCGCCGCCGTGCACCGAGACGAGCAGCGGCACCGCCGCGTGCGCGCGGCGGACGGCATCGCCGGCCGGCACGGCGTTGTGCGCGTGGATCAGATCGAACGGGAACTCGTGTCGCAGCCGCCGCAGCGCCAGCGCCAGCGCCGGAGCCGCCCACGCCCCCCACTGCGCGTAGGTGCGGTTGCGCGGCGGCGAGACATACGGAATGTAGGTGACCTCGATCCCGTCGCGAATCTGCGTGCGCGGCTCGCGCGCGCGGGCCGACAGCGCCTGCGCGGCTCCCCGCGCTCCGCCGGCGAGGGCCGCGCGCGGCGGTACGAGCCGGTGCAGGACCAGCACGCGCAGATCCGCTCCGGCGGCACGCGCGGCCAGCGCCTGGCGGTGCGCCCAGATTCCCATCACCGGATCGCGCACGCTCGGGTAGAACTCGGCGACGATCGCCACGCGCGGGCGCCGTCGCTGGCCGTTGGCTGCGTTCACCAGCGGCGATGGGTCGTGAGCGTGCGCGCGGCCTGCTCGGCGCTCAGGTAGCTGTGGCCCGCGAGGAACGCGCGCGCCTCGGCGATCGCCGCCTCGCGCGGGTAGTCGGCGGCCGCCGGCGCCGCGCGATGGGCGATCGCGACCGCATCGATCACGCCGCAGCGCCAGCGCTGCTCACTCGCAAGCGCCGCCCAGTGCAGGTCCAGGCCCCAGCCCATGCGCAGTTCGGGGAACGGCAGCAGCAGCGGGAACGTCGCGCGCGCAAACGCCGTGATCGGCCCGATCTCGACGAAGCGCGTCTCGCGCGCGACGCTCGCAGGGCGGCGCCTGGTCACCGCCCAGGCGGCGTGCGAGTCGAGGCGATGCGCCGGCTGGGCGAGCACCAGCGAGAAGCGCTCGCAGAGAAACAGGAAGTTGTCGAGGAAGCCGCGCGGCAGCTCGACATCGTCGTCGATCACGAGCAGCCAGTCGTGCTCGCCGGCGTCGTGCTCGGCGAGCAGCAGGTTGAGGTTCTCGAACTTGCCGAGTCCGTCCGGGGCGCGGGTGTGCAGCTCGACCCGATGGCGCGAGCGGGCGAGCTCGGTGCGGATCGCGCGTGCCAGCTCGCGCCGCTCGGGCCGCTCGACGCCGAGCGCGAGCACGCGCCTGCGCGGCGGTCGCCTGCGCGCCGCGCGGGCGAGCAGCAGGCGCCGCCCGCTGAGCAGCTCGAGCGCGTCGAGCGCGTGATCCTCGCTCGCCCGGCGCACCGCGTCGCGGCCGCCGACGGTGCCGCTGGCGCCGGACAGGAAGTCCTCGCCGGCGGACGACGCGCGTGCGGTGGCGGTCCCGTCGCGGCGTTCGCCGAGTCCTTCGCGCAGGCGCCCGGCGCTGTGCGCGACCATCGTCAGCCCCGCCGGGCAGGCGTGCACGATGACGTGCGCGAGGCAGCCGGCGAGGGTTTGCAGCTCGCGCGCGAGCGACGGCGCGCGGCCCCGGCGGGCGTCGAAGCGCCGCGCTGCGCGGCCGCGGGCGTGGGCTGCGCGCGAGAGCGAGCGCAGGCGCGCGTCGGTGCCGACGCGGCGATGCTCGACCGCGGCGGCCGCGACGTACATCACGCGCGCACCCGGGTCCTGCGCCCGCAGCCGTTCCTGCCACTCCTGCTCGTCGCCGCCGTACTCGAGCGAGACGTCGAACGGCCCGACGCGATCGAGCGCCTCGCGCCGGATCGCCATGTTCGCTCCCCATGCAAAGCGCGCATCGGTGTCGAGCTCACCCAGCTCGAGCGTCGTGATCGGCGGACGCTCGCGGCCGCAGCTGTGCGGCGCCGGGCCTTCGAGGTGCGCCCGGATAGGCCCCGTGAACACGTCGACGTCGGGGTTCGCCGCGGCCGCGTCGAGCAGCGCCGCGAGCCACCCTGCGCAGGCGCTGATGTCATCGTCGAGGAACACCACGAGCGTGCCCGCCGAGCGCGCGACGCCGGTGTTGCGGGCGACGTTCAAGCCGAGCGGGGCGCGATGCGGCTCATAGCGCGCGTCCAGACTCCGGGCCAGGCTGCGCACCTCGGCCGATGGGCCCGCATCATCGATGACGAGCACCTCGGCGCCGAGCTCGCGGGCATCCGCGCGGATCGACTCGAGCGCGACCCGCAGATACGCGGGGCGGTCGCGGGTGGGGATCACGATCGAGGCGGGCGGGGCCATGATTGTCAGAGAGTCTAGGTTTGACGCGGCGATGGTTCTGTTCATGCACAACCGCTACCGCACGACAGGCGGTGAGGAGCGCGTCGTCGAGGACCTGCTTGCGCTCGTGCGCGGGCAGCTCGGCGAGCCGGCGGAGCTGCTGCAGCGCGACTCGGCCGCGCTCGGGCGCGCGCGCGCCGCGATCGGCCTGCTGCGGGGCGGACTCGAGCCGGGGGAGGTGGCGCGTGCGGTGCGGCGCAGCGGCGCTCGCGTGGTCCACGCCCACAACGTCCAGCCGTCGCTCGGCTGGCGCTCGCTCGCCGCCGCACGCGCGGCCGGCGCGCGCGTCGTGCTGCACCTGCACCAGTATCGGCTCGTGTGCGCGACCGGCGTCTGCTTCACGCGCGGCGCCGAGTGCACGCGGTGCAGCGGGCGCAACACGCTTCCGGGCGTGCTGCGCAACTGCCGCGGCAGCCTGCCCGAGGCCGCCGCCTACGCCGCCTCGTTGGCGCTGTGGCAGCACCGGCTGCTCGAGCAGGCCGATGCCGTGCTCGTCCCCAGCCGCTTTGCCGCCGAGCGCCTGCGCGAGCTCGGGGCGCCGCTGGCGGACGCACGGGTGCACGTGCTGCCGCCGCCGGTCGCCGCGCCGGCGAGACCCGCGGGGCCGTCCTCGGCGGACTCCTACGCGCTCATCGTCTCGCGGCTGTCACCCGAGAAGGGTGTCGATGTCGCGCTCGCCGCCTGTCGCCTGGCCGGCATCCCGCTGCTGATAGTCGGTGACGGGCCCGAGCGCGCCGCGCTCGAAGCCCGCGCGCGGGGTGGCGAGGTGCGCTTCCTCGGTCGCGTCGAGGGCGTCGAGCTGTCGGCGCTGCGGGCGCGTGCGGCGATCGCGCTCGCCCCCTCGCGCTCCGCGGAGACGTTCGGGCTCGCGGTCGCGGAGGCGATGGCCGCCGGGCTGCCCGTCGTCGCCAGCCGTATCGGCGCGCTCGGCGAGCTGCTCGAGGAGGACGCGCTCGTCGCTCCCGGCGACGCCGATGCGCTCGCGGCCGCGATCACGCGCCTGGCGGGTGACCGCGCGGCCGGCGCGCGCGGTCTCGAGCGCGTCCGCAGGAAGTGCGCTCCGGAGGTCGTGGCGGCCGCGCTCGCCCGCATCTACGACGGCCGCGAGCCCGCCGCGTGAGCCGCTGGCCCGTCCAAGCCAGGCCCTACACTGCGAGCCTGTGAAGACCGTAGGCGTCATCGGCTTGGGCTACGTCGGCTTGCCGCTCGCGGTCGCGTTCGCGCAGGAGGGCTGCGACGTGATCGCCGTCGACATCGATGCGCGCAAGATCGAGGCGATCGCGGCGGGCGAGTCCTACATCGAGGACGTCCCCGACGAGGCCCTGCGGGCCGTCGCCGAGCGCGTGCATGCGAGCACGCGCTACTCGCGCCTGGCCAAGGCGGACGCCGTGCTGATCTGCGTGCCGACGCCGCTGACGCGCAATCGCGAGCCCGATCTCGGCCCGCTGATCGACTCCGTGCGGGGGCTCGCCGAGGTGCTCCAGAGCAGACCAGCTCGTGGTGCTCGAGTCGACCACCTACCCGGGCACGACGCGCGAGCGCGTCGCGCCGCTGCTCGAGGAGTCGGGGCTCGCCGCCGGGCGCGACTTCCACCTCGCGTTCTCGCCCGAGCGCGTCGACCCCGGCCGCACCGACTTCACGCTGCGCAACACGCCGAAGGTGCTCGGCGGCCTGACGCCCGCCTGCGCGGAGCTGGCCGAAGAGCTCTACGGGATGGTCTGCGACCACCTCGTGCGCGTCTCGAGCCCGGAGGCCGCGGAGCTGACGAAGCTGCTCGAGAACATCTTCCGCTCGGTCAACATCGCGCTCGTCAACGAGCTCGCGATGCTCACCGACCGCATGGGCATCGACATCTGGGAGGTCGTCGACGCGGCGGCGACCAAGCCCTACGGGTTCATGCGCTTCGAGCCCGGTCCCGGCATGGGCGGGCACTGCCTGCCGGTCGACCCGTTCTATCTGAGCTGGCGCGCGCGCGAGTTCGACATGACGACCGGCTTCGTCGAGCTCGCGGGCAAGGTCAACCAGCAGATGCCCTACCACTGCGTCGCGAAGGTCCAGCGGGCGCTCAACGACCGCGGGCTGCCTGTCAAAGGCGCGCGCGTCGCGCTCGTCGGGGTCAGCTACAAGCCCGGCGTCGGCGATCTGCGCGAGTCGCCGGCGCTGAAGATCATCTCGCTGCTGCGCGATCTCGGCGGCGAGGTTCTCTACCACGACCCGCACGTGCCCGCGCTCGCGGAGTTCGGGCTTCACAGCACGCCGCTCGAGGAGCTCCTCGCAGACGCCGACGTGGCGCTGATCGTCACCGCCCATCCGGGCGTCGATCACGAGCTGATCAGCCAGCGGGCGCGGCTCGTCGTCGACCTGCGCGGCGTCACGCGCAGCTCCGAGGCTGACAACGTAGTCAGGCTGTGAGCGGGACCGGGCGCGATGACGCGCTCGGCGCGCCCGGGCCGCTGCTCGGGGCCGGCGTGCGCGTCGGCGCCGGGGTCGCCTTCGGCGCCTACGTGGTCGTGCACGACGGCACGGTGATCGGCGAGGGCTGTGCGATCGAGGACCATGCGGTCCTCGGCAAGCGCCCGCGGCTCGCCGGGCATTCGCTCGCGCACGGTCAGGTCGGCGCGCTCGAGCTCGGCGCCGGCGCCGCCGTCGGCGCCGGCGCTGTCGTGTTCGCCGGCGCGCGCATCGGCGCGGGCACGATCCTCGGCGATCAGTGCTTCGTGCGCGAGCGTGCGCTGATCGGCGAGCGCTCCGTGATCGGGCGCGGCAGCGTCGTCGACAACGACGTCCGCGTCGGGGCCCGCGTGCGGGTGCAGACGAACGTGTACCTGACCGCTTTCACGCTCGTCGAGGACGACGTCTTCATCGGCCCGGGCGTGCTCACGACCAACGACGACACGATGGCACGCCACGGTCCCGAGACCGCTTGCGTCGGTGCGACGCTGCGCCGCGCGTGCCGGATCGGCGGCGGCGCCGTGCTCACCCCCGGCGTGGAGATCGGCGAGGAGGCGTTCGTGGCGGCCGGCGCGGTGGTCAGCCGCGACGTGCAGCCGCGCGCGGTCGTGATGGGCGTGCCCGCGCGGCAGGTGCGCACCGTTGAGCCCGATGATCTGATCGAGCGCTGGCGTTGAACCTGCGCCGCGAGCTGACTCTTGCGCTCGCCGCCGCCGGACCGCTGCCGGACCGCTGGCGGCGGCCGTTGCTGCGCTCGCTGGGGATGCGGATCGCGCCCGACTGCGGCATTCGTGCCGGCCTGCGGGTCAACGGCGGCGTCAACGTCGCGATCGAGTCCGGAGCGTTCCTCAACCACGACGTGTCGCTGCAGGCCGACGCGCTGATCTCGATCGGAAGGAACTCGCAGGTCGGCTCGGGATCGCACCTGATCACCGCCGACCACGAGCTCGGGGGGCCGGATTGCCGGGTCGGCACCGACACCTCCGCTCCGATCGTGATCGGCGAGGGCTGCTGGATCGGTGTCGGCGTGATCATCCTCCCCGGTGTCACGATCGGCAGTGGTTGCCTGATCGCAGCGGGTGCAGTCGTCACGAAGGACTGCGCCCCGAACACGCTGTATGCCGGGGTGCCGGCGCGCGCCGTGCGCGAACTGCCGAGCTAGCCGCGCCGCCGCCTCAGATCACGCGTGCGGGAACACCGACGGCGGTCGCGCCGGCCGGCACGTCGCCGAGCACGACCGCGCCGGCGCCGATGCGTGCGCCGTCGCCGATGTGGATCGGCCCGAGCGCACACGCGTTGGCGCCGAGGGTCACCCCGTCGCCCAGCGTCGGCGCGCTGATCGGCCCGGACCTGTAGCCGATCGTCACGCCCTGGATCAGAACGCAGTTCCGCCCGATCACGGCGTCGGGGTGAACGACGATCCCGTACGCGTGATCGAGCGTCAGCCCACCGCCGACGCGTGTGCGCACCGGCAGATCGACCGTCAGCAGCCATTGCACCACCAGCTTGTACACCGCCAGCACCGGAAACGCGAGCGGGCGCAGCTCCGGGCGCCGCGTATTTACCGCCTGGGCGAGTCGGAACAGCGTGACGATCAGACGCGAGCGACCGTTTTTGCGGTTCGCGCGCCAGTCGGCGCGCCATGCCTCGAGCGCATCCACTAGCGCGCCCGCACGGCGGCGACGACCTCATCGGCCTGCGCGCGGGTGAGCAGCGGGCTGATCGGGATCGCGAGGTGCCGCTGCGCCGCCTGCTCGGTCGCCGGCAGCTCGACGCCGGCGGCCCACGCTCGCATCGGCGGCTGGCGGTGCACGGGCGTGCGGTAGTAGGCCTTGTGGCCGATGCCCGCACGCGCGAGTGCGCCTTCGAGGGGCTCGACATCGCTGTCGCCGACAACGTACAGGTGCCACGCCGGGGAGCAGCCGGCGACCGCGCGGGGCGGCGTCAGCAGCTCTCCGAGCCCCGCCTCGCGGTAGTGCTCGGCCGCCCGGCGACGGCCGTCGGCCCAGCCGTCGAGGTGCGGCAGCTGCACGCGCAGGATCGCCGCCTGCAGCTCGTCGAGGCGCGAGTTGTAGCCGACCTGCTCGTAGCTGACCTTGTCGCGCGAGCCGTGGAAGCGCAGCGTGCGCGCGCGTTCGGCGACGTCCTGATCGCGTGTCGTGATCAGCCCGCCGTCGCCGAAGCAGCCGAGGTTCTTGGACGGGAAGAAGGAGAACGTCGCGGCCGTCCCGATCGCTCCCGGACGCCGATCGCCGGCGGTCGAACCGGCGGCCTGCGCGGCGTCCTCGAGCACGGGTACGCCAAGCGCCTCGATCTCGGCGATCGGCGCGACGTTGCCGAACAGGTGCACCGCGATCACCGCCCTGGTCCGCGGCGTCAGCGCGGCGCGCACCGTCTCGGCGGTTACGCAGTAGGTGTCCGGGTCGATGTCGCAGAAGACCGGCGTCGCGCCGGTCGGCGGGATCGCCTCGGCGGACGCGTAGAACGTGAACGACGGCACGACCACCTCATCGCCGGGGCCGACACCCATCGCGCGCAGCGCGATCGTGATCGCCTCGGTGCCGTTGGCCACGCCGACGGCGTGCTTCGCGCCGCAGTAGGCGGCGAACTCCCGCTCGAACGCGTCGACCTCCGGGCCGAGGATGTAGCGCTCTGAGTCGAGCACCCTGGAGACCGCCGCGCGCAGCTCCTCGCGCAGCGGCGCGAGCGGCGTCGAGGTGTCGAACAGCGGCACGGCCATCGCGCTCAGCGCGGCCGCAGCTGCTCGAGGTCCGAGCGCGTCATCAGCCGGATCAGCTCCTCGAAGCTCGTCTGCGGCGTCCAGCCGAGATCGCGCCCGGCCTTGCCGGGGTCGCCGATCAGGTGGTCGACCTCGGCCGGCCTGACGAACGCCGGATCGATCGTGACGTACTGCTCGAAGTCGCCGAGGCCGGCCTCGTCGAAGGCCACCTGGCAGCACTCGCGCACCGAGTTCGCCTTGCCGGTCGCGATCACGTAGTCCTCCGGGATGTCGCGCTGCAGCATCAGCCACATCGCTTCGACATAGTCCTTCGCGTAGCCCCAATCGCGTTCGGCGTCGAGGTTGCCGAGACGCAGCTCGCTGAGCAGCCCGAGCTTGATCGCGGCGGCGTGCCAGGTGATCTTGCGGGTTACGAACTCGAGGCCGCGGCGGGGACTCTCGTGATTGAAAAGTATCCCCGACGTCGCGTGCAGGTTGTAGGACTCGCGGTAGTTGACCGTGATGAAGTGACCGTAGGCCTTCGCGACGCCATAGGGCGAGCGCGGATAGAACGGCGTCGTCTCGGTCTGGGGCACCTCGAGCACCTTGCCGAACATCTCGCTCGAGGAGGCCTGGTAGAAGCGCGCCTCGGGGCAGACTTCGCGCATCGCCTCGAGGATCCGCGTGACGCCGACGCCGGTGAACTCGGCGGTCAGCGTCGGCTGGATCCAGGAGACCGCGACGAACGACATCGCCGCGAGGTTGTAGATCTCATCCGGACGCGACGCGCGCAGGGCGTCCACGAGCGAGCGCTGATCGAGCAGGTCGCCCTGGTGCAGGGTGATGCGGTCGCGGATGTGCTCGATCCGCTCGAATTTCTCGGTCGAGGCGCGGCGCACCATGCCGTGGACGTCGTAGCCCTTCTCGAGCAGCAGCTCGGCGAGGTAGGAGCCGTCCTGGCCGGTGACACCGGTGATCAGCGCTGAGGGGCGGGCGGTCATAGCGGCGGAAGCCTATATGCCGCGCGCGAGGACGTCCCGCTCGGCGCGCAGCTCGCGCAGCCAGCGCACCGTCGAGGCGATCCCGTCCTCGAGCTCGATCTGCGCCTCCCAGCCGAGCAGCGTGCGCGCCTTCTCGACCGACGGCCAGCGCCGCTGCACGTCGACGGCGAACGTCGGCAGGTGCTCGAGCGCGAACGCTTCGGGATCCTCGCCGCAGGCCTCCCAGATGATGCGTGCGATCTCGGCGATCGTCAGCTCGCGCGCGGCGGAGATGTTGAAGTCCTCGTTCAGGCCCGCCGGCGAGCTCATCGCGGTGACGACTCCGTCGGCGATGTCCTCGACGTGGGTGAGCGTCCGTGTCTGCTCGCCCGACCCGAAGATCTCGAGCGGCCGCTGCCCGGCGAGGACCTTCTCGATCAGGTCCGGGACGGCGTGGGCGATCCCCGGCTCGGCGTCGGGCATCTCGCCCGGGCCGTAGGCGTTGAAAGGGCGGCAGATCGTGTACGGCAGGCCGTGCTCGTCGTGGGCCGCGCGACAGTAGACCTCGCCGGTCAGCTTCGAGAATCCGTAGGCGGAGATCGGCGTGGGGCAGCGCGGCAGGTAATCCTCGGGCGTCGGGAACTCCTCCGCCTGCTCGAACACCATCGAGGAGGACACGTACGTGAAGCGCTCGACCTCGAGTTCGAGCGCGGCGCGGATGACGGAGTTGTAGAGCGCGTTGTTGACCTCGGTGAGCGTGTGCGGGAGACGGTGGAAGTTGGCGATCCCGCCGACGATCGCCGCCAGGTGGATGACGTGCGTGCAGCCCTTCGTCGCCGATCGCGCCTGCTCGGGAACGCGCAGGTCGCCGGTGTGGACCTCGCAGCCCTCACGCATCCACTGCGGCGCGAGCCGCTGGTCGGAGACGCGCACCTCATACGCGGGGTCGGCGAGCAGGCGCCGGACGACCGCCGCGCCGATCGTGCCCGCGCCGCCGGTGACCAGCACGCGGCTCATCCGACCGCGCCGAGGGCCGCAAGCTCGGCGGCGTAGGCGAATACCTGCGCGGCGCCCCAGCAGTTCCACGGATCGACGATCAGGCAGTCGGCGCTCGCGTGCTCGGCGATCGCGGCGAGCGTGCGCGGGTCGCGGAACTCGGAGTGGTTGGCGGCGACGATCACCATCTCCGCGCCCTCGATCGCCTCGGCCAGCGACGGGGTCGGCGTCGGCACGTGCGGGTCGTGCGCGACGACATCCGCGAGCTCGCGCTCGAGCAGCCGGATCAGCTTGTGCGCGAGCGAGTCGCGCTCGTCGTCGGTGTCGGCCTTGAAGGCGAGGCCGAGCACCGCGACCTTGCGATCGGCGAGCCCGCCGAGGCGGCGGCGCGCCCCTTCGATCAGGAACAGCGGCACCGACTCGTTGACGCGCGAGACGGCGAGCAGCATCCCCGGCGCGGCCGAGCGCTCCTCCGAGAATGTGAAGTCCTTGCGCAGGCAGGTCCCCGCGGTCAGGCCCGGCTGGGCGATCCCTCCGCGCGGGTAGTCGCGGTTGATCAGGTCGATCACCTCGAACACGTTCGCCGAGTAGCGCTCGCAGTCCATCATCAGCAGGTTGGGCAACGCGAAATGCGTGTAGCGCAGGATGTTCGCCCAGATCTTCGCAAGCTCGGCCTGCACCGGCGTGGTCTGCACGATCGGCGCGTCGAAGACCCCGAACAGCTCGGCGACGACCTCGCCCGAGCGCGCGCCGACGCCGCCGATGATGCACGGCAGCGTGTCGATCTCACGCAGGAAGCGCCCGGCGGCGATGCGCTCGGGGGCGTGCGCGACGAACACCTCCTCGCCGATCTGGAAGCCGCGGTGCTTGCGCAGGTAGCCGGCGACGAATTCCGTCGTGCCGGGCGCGACGGTCGAGCGCAGGATCAGCGCGTGGCCCGGCGTAAGCACGCCGAGCAGGTCGTCGAGCGCCGAGCGGATGTCGCGCATGTCGATCTCGATGTGCGAGAACGACGGGGTCCCGAGCGTGAGCACGATCTGGCGCGCGCCGGCCGCGTCGGCGACGCGCTCGGACAGCGTCAGGCGCCCGCCGGCGCGTACGCGCTCGAGCAGCGCCTGCGCGTCGGTCTCGACGAACGGCATCCGCCCTTCGCGCACGGCGCCGAGCCGCGCGGCGTCGTTGTCGACCCCGATCACGTTCAGGCCGCGATCGGCGAACGACAGCGCGAGCGGCAACCCGACGCGGCCAAGGCCGACGACCGCGACGTCGGCGGTGCTCTGCGAAGAGGTCATCCAACGCAGCAGGTTAGCGGCGCCGGGGCGGCGCCCGTCGCCTTGCGCGTGCCCTTGCGAGCTCGCGATCAGGCGCGCCGGTGCGCGCGATGGCGCAGGTACTGGCGCAGGAAGCAGGCGATGAACAGCGGGTTGTAGCGGGCGTAGCGCCGCCACAGGCGCCGCGGCTCGCGCGACAGGCGGTACACCCACTCGAGGCCGTTGCGCTGCATCCATGGCGGCGCCTGCGAGACGAGCCCGGCATGGAAGTCGAATGCCGCGCCGACGCCGACGAGCAGCGGCGCGGCAAGGAGCGGGCGCATCCGCAGCATCCACTGCTCCTGCTTGGGCTGCCCGGTGCCGACCCAGACGACCTGTGCGCCCGATGCGTCGATCGTGTCGCGCACCTGCTCATCCTCGGCCGCGGTGAGGGCGCGGAACGGCGGCGAGTAGCCACCGACGATGCGAATTCCCGGGAAGCGCTCGCGCAGACGCTGTTCGAGCAGCGCGAGCGCCGCCTGCGTGCGACCGCCGTAGAGGAACATCGGCGTGCCTGTGCGCGCCGCGCGCGCGCAGAACATCGCCATCAGATCGGGCCCGTAGACGCGGGTGGCGCGCCTGTGGCCGAGCGCGCGCAGCGCCCACACGAGCGGCTGGCCGTCGGGCACGGCAAGCGTCGCGCCGAGCACCGCCGTGCGCGTCTCCGGCTGCTCGCGCGCGAGCATCACCAGGTTGACCGCGGCTGCCGTGAGGTAGCCGCGCCCGCCCGCGGCGATCACCGCGTCCATCCACTCGAGCACCTCCTCGTAGTCGGATACGGCGAGTGGAACGCCGAGGATCGGCACGCGCTCCGGCGCAGCGGGCATGGGCGATCCGGCTGGGCTCACGTGCGCGGCTGCATGGATTGCGTGAAGATACCTGTCCTCGTGGCGATCGACCCCGACTTCTGGATGCAGCGGCGGGTGCTCGTCACCGGCCACACCGGCTTCAAGGGGGCGTGGCTGTCGCTGTGGCTGCAGGCGCTGGGCGCCGACGTCACGGGCGTGTCCGCGGGCGCTCTAGCGCGGCCGTCTGCGTTTGAGCTGGCAGGGGTGGGCGCCCACATGCGCGGGCACACGCTCGACGTGCGCGATGCGGACGCCGTCCGCGCGGCCGTCGCCGAGGCCGCGCCGGAGATCGTCTTCCACCTCGCCGCGCAGCCGATGGTGAGGCGATCGCTGCGCGACCCGTTGCTCACGTATGCGGTCAACGTGATGGGCACCGTCAACGTGCTCGAGGCGGTGCGCACGGCCGTCGCGGGCGTCAGGGCGGTCGTGCTCGTCACCTCGGACAAGTGCTACGAGAACCCCGCGGCGGCAGCGGCGAGGCCGTTCATCGAGGGCGACGCGCTCGGGGGAGAGGACCCGTATTCGAGCTCGAAGGCGTGCGCGGAGCTCGTCGCGGCGGCGTACCGGCGCTCCTATTTCTCCGCGGCCGGCTCCGCGCGCGTGGCGACCGCGCGTGCCGGCAACGTGCTCGGCGGCGGGGACTGGGGCGAGGACAGGCTCCTGGCCGACGCTGTGCGCTCGGTGCAGAGCGGCCAGGCGCTGAAGGTCCGCAATCCTCACTCCGTGCGCCCGTGGCAGCACGTGCTCAACCCGCTCAGCGGCTATCTGCAGCTCGCGCAGGCGCTGTGCCGCGGCGGCGACGCGGCGTCCGCATGGAACTTCGGCCCGGCGGCCGGCGATGCCCGCGACGTGAGCTGGATCGTCACGCGCCTCGCCGAGCTGTGGGAAGGGGCGCTTCGCTGGGAGCTCGACGGGGCCGAGCATCCGGCGGAGGCGACACACCTCGAGCTCGATTCGGGCGCCGCCGAAAGCAAGCTCGGCTGGCATCCGCGGTGGGATCTCGGGGACGGCCTCGCGGCGGTCGTGAAATGGCACCGGGCGCACCTGCGCGGGGCGGACATGCGCGCGGTCAGCCTGCGTCAGATCGAAATGTTCGCAAGCACCATATAACCGAATCTCCCCGCCTGGCGGGATTTCGTAGTGTGCGCGCGAATTGAGTCCGCTGAGCCTTCGTCGCTACCGCGCCGAGCGCCTGCTGCGGAGCGAGTTCGACGCGCTGCGCGGGCGCGTCATCGGCGCTGCCCGCGTGCGCCTGCGCGCGGCCGGCGTGAGCCTCGACGGCCGCGATCTCGACGCCTGCTACGCCCACGCCTGGCAGGGTCTCTACGCGGCCACGCTCGACGGCCGCGAGATCGCGAATCCCTCGGCGTGGCTGGCGCTCGTGACGTTCCGGCGTGCGATCGAGGAGCACCGCGCGCAGATGAGCGCGCACGGCCGCCACGCGCCGCCGCCGCGCGAAGGCGACCTGGCCGCAGACCTCGACGACCGCGTGCGCCTGCGCCAGCTGTTCGAGGGCCTCTGCGCGCGTCTCAGCGCGCGCGAGCGCGAGGCGGCGACGCTCTGCTATCTGCAGGGCCTGTCGCGCTCGGAGGCGGCCGCGCGCCTCGGCGTGAGCGAGCTGCGCATGCGT
The DNA here is from genome assembly GCA_963822245.1 of uncultured Solirubrobacteraceae bacterium. GTDB lineage: Bacteria > Actinomycetota > Thermoleophilia > Solirubrobacterales > Solirubrobacteraceae > Palsa-744. The sequence goes on along the minus strand of CAWGGR010000001.1, from coordinate 361,662 downwards.
CGCCTGATGGACGGCCACGGGGCCGGGCGGCCGGGCGTCGCGGGCAAGGTCGGTGAGCTCGCGGCGGCGATCCGCGCGGGCGACTGGTGTGAGCAGCAGGGCTCGTTGATGCGCGGCTTCGCCTACGGCGTGCTCGACCCCGACGGACCCCGCCACAGGCTCGCCCTGCTGCACAGCCGCGAGTGCCCGGCGTGTCGCGCCTACGTCGCCTCGTTGCGCGGTCTCGCCGCCGTGCTGCCGCCGGCGTTTGCACCGGGCGGCCTCGCCGCGGCGGCGCTCGCGCGGCTGCTCGACGGTGGCCACGCGGCACGCGCTGCCGGCGGCGCGGCGGGGCACGGCGGGAGCGGTGTCGGCGGCGTCGGCTGCAGCGCGCGGCTGCCCGGCGGCTCCGGGGCGGCGCTGCCTATCTCCGGAACGATCGGCGTAGGCGGTGGCGGCTGGCTGCTGGGCGCCGGCCCGCTCGGAGCAAAGCTCGCGGTCGGCTGCCTGCTCGCGCTTGGTATCGGGGCCGGCTGCCTGACGCTCGGCGACCATCCCGCGGGCGTGCGTGACGGTGCGCGGCGCGTGGCCGCCGCGCGTGATGGCGTGCGGCACTTGGCCGCGGCGGCCGCCCCTCCCGGCGAGCTCACCCGCCCGCCTGTGCTCGCCGCCGCCCCCGCGCCGGGTGCGGGCAGGCCCGCGCTCGGCCCGGCCGCGACCGTCAGCCGCGAGTTCGGGCCCGAGCAGTCGGCGCGCGGGGGAGGCCGCTCGGCGGGTGCGCGCGGCGAAACCGCGGTCGCACGCTCGGCGTCGGGGCGAGCGGATGCGTCGGGCGGCGGCGAGTTCGCTGCGGCGCGTGCTACGTCGCGCTCGGCCGAAACGACGGCCTCCCCGGCGGACGGCGATGCGTCCGCCGCGGCTGCAGCGACGCGCGAGTTCGCGCCCGGGTGAGTCGCGCCGTCATACCGAGGAATCCTCGGTATGACGTGGGCGCCCCGCCCCGCCCCGCCCCGCGCCAGCCGGCCGCTCAGCCGCGGGGGAAGACCTTGCCCAGCCGCGCGAGCGCGAAGGGGTTGCCGCGCGGGCGCAGCTTGCCGGTCGCGATCGCCCGCATCGGGTCGAGCCGCTGACCGACGATGTCGACCCAGTCCTGGTAGGCCAGGCGCAGGCGAACGTCGGGCGCGAGCGCGTCTCCCTGCTCGACGACGCTCGAGCCGTTGTTGACGATCAGATGCCAGGTGGGGACGTCGGGATCGGTGAACTCCCATTGAAAGGTCGTCGCCCGTGCGAGCCCGTGGTCGGGGTTGACCTGCAGGCGGATCGTGTCGAACAGCAACGCGAGCGTCTCCGGGTCGCGGCGCGTGGGGCCCTCGCGAACGCCGATCACGCCGGCCTGCGCGAGCGCGCGACCGCGCTGCGCCACTTCCAGCGGCGACAGGCCGGGCGGCATCAGCGCGGGGCCTGGGAGCGTCTCGATCGGCAGGCCCGCGGAGCGGAGCTTGGTGATCATCGAGGTCAGCCCCTCGACGCCGACCGTGTCGAAGCTGTAGTTGAAGACGGTCAGATAGCTTTCATCCCAGCCGGGCGGCATCAGCACCTGGGCGGTGAAGCGCAGCATGTCGCGCAGGATCCGCGCAACGGCCTTGGGGACGCCGATGGGGTCTTCGCGGTTGAGGTCGGCGAGCAGCTTTACGCCGAAGCCGATGTGGCGCTGCTCGTCGGCGGCGATCTTCTCCATGCCCTCTCGGAAGGCGGGCAGCTGCTCGCGTTCCTCGAGGTAGCTGCAGATGAAATGCTGTCCCGGCTGCGCGAGCGAGGCCTCGATCACGATGTGGTAGAGCGTCACCGCTTCCGCCAGCTTTGCCGGCGAGCGGTCCGCTCGCAGCTCGTCGGCCATCGTGTCGAGGCGGTCGAAGATCTTGCGAAAGCCGGAGGTCAGCTGCGGCTTGATCGCGGTGAGGCCGCTCGACATCGAGCCGTCGCCGATGCCGCAGACCTCCCGCATGAAGCGCTTGAAGAAGACGGCGTGGCGCGCCTCGTCGACCTGCTGGGTCGTCAGGAAGTACTTCTGCTCCTCGCGCGGCGCCGCGTCGATGTACGGCGAGAGGTTGTCGGCGACCGCGTCCTCGCCCCAGAAGAACAGGCAGTAGTTCCACAGCGCCGCCTGGCGCTCGAACTCGGTGAAGTCCTCGCGCCACTGACGCGCGTCCTCGCTGAAGTCGAGCTCGGTGGCACGCCAGTTGCCGCGCTCCCAGCGGGCGTACAGGTCCTCGTAGGAGATCGCGTCGGCCGGCAGGCTCGCGACATTGGTGTCGTCGTCGTATGCCGGGGTGGTTGCGCTGGCCATCGGGGCTCCTGTCGTGCTCGGGGTCGGGCCGGAAGAGATAACGAACGCTATCTCAATAGCGATCGTTCTGTCAAGTAGGATTGTGGCGATGGCACCTCGTGACAGTGAAGCAGCGGTGCTCGCTGCGTCCCCCGCGACGGCCGGCGCCGGCCGCATGACGCGCGAGCAGAGTCGCGCGAACACGCGCGAGCGACTGCTCGCGGCGGCGCGCGGCGCATTCGCGCGCAGCGGCTTTCACGGCGCATCGGTCGATGAGATCGCCTCCGAGGCGGGGTTCTCGACCGGCGCGCTGTATTCGAACTTCGACGGCAAGGAGGATCTGTTCCTCGTGCTGATGGAACGCGAGATCGACAAGCACGCCGAGGAGATCACGGCCGCGGTGCGGGCGCGGGCGTCGATGGCAGAGCGGGCGCGCGGAGGCGCGCGCCAGTGGATGACGATGATCGACCGCGAGCCCGAGCTGCTGCTGCTGTTCATGGAGTTCTGGGCGTACGGCGTGCGCGATCCGGAGGTGCGCCCGAAGGTCGCCGCGCGCTTCGCGCAGATGCGTCGCGTCCTCACCCAGCTGATCGCCGAGGGCGTGCGCGAGTTCGATCTCGAGCTGGCGATGCCGGCCGAGCATCTCGCCGTCGCGATCGACGCGCTCGCCGACGGCATCGCCCGCCAGAAGCTCGCCGATCCGCAGGCCGTCCCGGACGAGCTGATGGGCGGTGTGCTGTCGCTGCTGTTCTCCGCCGCGACACGCCCGGCGGAGGGGACCGCGGGCACGTAGCCGTCGGGGCGTGGCGCTCGCCGCGCTGCCCCGGCAGGCGCCGCCACGGCGCCGATTATTGTGGGCCGGATGGGATCGAAGCTCACGGCTTCGCTGCGCGAGGCGCCGGCGACAGTGCCCGCGTTCGCGGCACTCGCGCTGTTCGTCTTGTGGGCGACCGATCAGGCGGGCTATCCGCTCACGCACTGGGCTCCCGGTGCGCTGATCGTGCTCGCGCTGCTCGCGATCGCGGTCGGCGTGCTGGGACTGCGGCCCGCCGCGATCCCGGCGCCGGTGAAGGTCGCGCTTGCGGCGCTCGCCGCGTACACGGCGCTCAGCTTCCTCTCGATCCTGTGGGCGGACGTGCCCGGCGACGCCTGGGAAGGCGCCAACCGCACGCTGCTGTATCTGCTCGTGTTCGCGCTGTTCGCCTGCTGGCCGCAGCGCGGCAGGAGCGCAGCCCTGCTGCTCGTCTCCTGGACGCTTGCGCTGATCGCGCTCGCGGCCTACGCCGCGCTGCACCTCGACGCGGCGGGCGCGGTCAGCCTGCAGACGCTGCTCCCGGGCGGGCGCCTGGACTACCCGACCGGGTATCCGAACGCGAATGCGGCACAGTGGCTGATGGCCTTCTGGCCGGCACTGCTGCTGGCTCGCAGCGAGCGGCTGCCGTGGGGGCTGCGCGGTGTGCTCGCCGGCGGGGCGGTGCTGCTCGCGGACGTCGCGCTGCTGAGCCAGAGCCGTGGCTCGCTGTATGCGACGCCGGTGATGCTCGTGCTCGTGTTCGCGTTGCTGCCGGCGCGGACGCGGACGTTCGCGCTGCTCGTTCCGATCGCGCTCGGAATCGCCGCGTCCGCGCCTAGCGTGCTCGACGTCGGCGACCATCTCGATCGCGGCACGGTCACGCACGCGACCGTGCACAGCGCGACGAGCGCGATGTTCCTCGCGGCGTTGCTCGTCGGGCTGGTGGTCGCGGCGGGCGCCGCGGTCGAGTCGCGCCGGGAGCTCTCGGCGAGCGCGCGCGCGCGGGTGCAGCGAGGAGTCGCGGCGCTCGCGATCGCGGCGCTGGTGGTGCTCCTCGCGGGCGCGCTCGCGGCCGCGGGCAACCCGGTCAGCCGCATCCGGCAGGGATGGGACAGCTTCAAGGGCGGCTATTCCGCGACCAGCACGAGCGGCGATCGGCTGATCAGCGGCCTCGGCAGCAACCGCTATGACTTCTACCGCGTCGCACTCGACGAATTCCGCGCGCACCCGTTGCTCGGGATCGGCGCAGACAACTTCCAGCAGCAGTACCTCGCCCACGGCCGCAGCGACGAGACGCCCCACTACCCGCACAGCGTCGAGCTGCGCACGCTCACGCAGACCGGCCTGCTCGGGGGGCTGCTGGCGCTCATCGGGCTCGCTGCGGCGCTGCTGGCCGCGGCTCGCGCGGTGCGCGCGCGCGACCCGCTCGCACGCGCGGTCGCGGCCGCGGCGCTGGCCGGCTTCGGCTACTGGCTCGTCCACGGCTCGATCGACTGGTTCTGGGAGTTCGCCGGCTTGGGCGCGCCGGCGTTCGCGCTGCTCGGGCTCAGCTGCGCGCTCGCGCCGTCGCCGGCCGCGGCGGGCGAGCGCGCCGCCGCCGGCCGCGCCCCCGCCGCTCCCCGCGCTTCGCCGCTGCGCCACCGGCTCGCGCTCGTTGCGTGCGCGCTGCTCGCGCTGCTCGCCGCCTGGTCGCTGGCGGCGCCCTGGCTCAGCGAACTTCAGGTGCAGAGCGCCGCGCGGGTCTGGACGCGCTCGCCGGCGGCCGCGTACTCGCGGCTGCGCGACGCGGCGGACCTGAACCCGCTCAGCGACGAGGCGTATGTCCTCGCCGGCAGCATCGCGCTGCGCTACGGCGACCTCGCGCGCGCGGACAGCGAGTTCGCGGCGGCGCTGGCGCGCACTCCCGGTGATGCGTATGCGACGCTCGAGCGCGGCGCGATCGCTTCGAACAGGGGCCGGCGGGCGGCGGCGCTGGCACTGCTCGCGCGAGCGCACCGATTGAACCCGCACGAAGAACTGACCAGCGAGGCGCTGCAGCTCGTTCGCACAGGCCGCCGGATCGATATCGAAGAACTCAACCGGCAGATCTTCGACAAGGCGCAGGAACTCGCATGAGGCGCGTTTGCCGGCTGCGAGCAGGCAAAATTGCCCTCGACATCACCCGCACGGTTCGGTAGCGTGTGTGCCGATAATCGTTGTTTCGTCGACGTTGTGCCAGCGCGCTCAAGCGGCCTTGGCAGACGGGGGGCCGAGACTGCGACGGATTGGCACGGATAGGAGCAGCGTATGCTCGGGCCGGAAGGGACTCCACGGCAGGGATGCATGAGAATCAGACGTTTCACCGACATGACGTTCCTCGTCACGGCGCTCGCGTTCGCCGCGATCCTTCCGGCGAGTGCCTCGGCTGGCTCACTGCTCAGCGGCTACGGCGGCCCTGGCCAGGGCAACCAGGCGATCCTGGGGGCGGCGCTCGTGAACGGGCCCACGGGTACGGGCGGCCACGGCGGCGGCGGCGGCGGCGCGCGCGCGTACGGCGCAGGCACGCAGGCCGGTGGCGCCTCGTCGCTGGCCGCGCAGGCGGCGCCGGGCGCGGGGTCGGTGCTCGCTGCAGGATCGGCTGCAGCACACGGTTCGCGCTCGCCGGCGGGGAGTGGGCGCGGCGCGGCGGCGACGCCCGCTGTGCGAGCGGGCGCGACGGCCGCCTCGCAGCTGCGCCCCGCAACGCCCGCGGCGGCGGTTTCCGGGGCCAGCGTGGGTGGCGGGCCGACGCTGGGGCTCTCGCGCGCCGACCTGCTGTACGTACTCCTGGCGCTCGGCGCGCTGCTCCTGACGGGCGTTCTCACCCGGCGGATGGCGCAGCGGCCCGAGGTAGAGACGCAAGCCCGCTAAAGGCATGCGACGCAGGACCCGAGTAACCGAGTAAGGGACAAGGAAGCCCGCGCCTGATGGACAGCCCACGGATATCTCAGCAGACGTCGACCACGCTCCCCCTGCGCGGGGAGTTGAGTCACGACGCCCCGATCCCGGTCGCCGCCTGGCGGGGACACTTCTCCGGCCCGCTGCAGTGGGCGCTCGAGGGCCCCGGCTGGGGCCTGGTCCGCCCGACGGTCGACTTCGTGCTGCTGTGCGCCGCGGTCGTCGCGGCGCTCGGCGGCATCGACGCGACCCTGCACGTCTCGTCGATGAGCGCGCCGATGCTCGCGATGCCGTTCGTGGTCATGCTGCTCCTGTACCTGCGCGGCCTGTACCGTACGCGCCTGCGCGCGCTCGTGCTCGACGGGCTGATCCCGGTCCTCAGCGGCGTCTCGGTGGCGGCGATGGCAGTGGCGACGCTCGGCATCCTCCTCAACGGCACCGTGCCCGCCCAGAGCGAGTGGGTCCGCGCCTGGCTCTACTCGCTGCTCGCGGTCGGGCTCGGGCGCATCGTCCTCTCGTGCGCCCAGCGCTGGGCGCGCCGCAGGCGCCTCGTCGGCAAGTCCGTGCTGATCATGGGCGCCGGGGTGGTCGGCGCGCAGGTCGCACGGCGGCTCGAGGCGCATCCCGAGTACGGCCTGTTCCCGATCGGCTTCCTCGACGAGGATCCCCGCTCGGTCGCCGAGGTCGGCGGTCGCGACGTGCCGGTGCTCGGCACCGTCGAGGACCTCGACGAGACCGTCGCGCGGACCGGCGTGAGAAACCTGATCGTCGCGTTCTCCTCGGTCGCCGACGCACGCGTCAGCCGCCTGATCCAACGCTGCCAGGAACTCGGGGTTGAGGTCTCGGTCGTGCCGCGGATGTTCGACACGATCAACGATCGCGTCGGCTATGACACGGTCGGCGGCCTGCCGCTGCTGTCGTTCACGACGGTCGACCCGAACGGCGTGCAGTTCGCGATCAAGCACGCCTGCGACCGCGTCCTCGCGCTCGTGTTCGTGATCGTGCTCTCGCCCGTGCTCGTGCTTGCGGCGATCGCCGTCCGCCTCAGCTCGCCGGGGCCGGCCTTCTTCCGCCAGCGCCGGGTCGGCCGCGACGGCAAGGCGTTCGACTTCTACAAGTTCCGCTCGATGCGACTCGAGCCGGGGGCCGGTGACGACGGCGCGGAGCCGGTCAACGCGCTCGACTACCTGCTGGCCGGGGACATCGCCCCGGGAGGCGTCGAGGGCGAGGATCGCCGCACGAGCGTCGGGCGCTTCCTGCGCGGCACCTCACTCGACGAGCTGCCGCAGCTGTTCAATGTGCTGCGCGGCGACATGAGCCTCGTCGGCCCGCGCCCGGAGCGCCCCGAATTCGTCGAGCTGTTCAGGCAGGACATCATCCGCTACGGCGATCGCCACCGGGTCAAGTCGGGAATAACGGGCTGGGCGCAGGTGCACGGCCTGCGCGGGCAGACGTCGCTGGCCGAGCGCGTCGAGTGGGACAACTACTACATAGCCCACTGGTCGCTGGGGCTCGACCTGAAGATCCTCGCGCTGACGCTGCTCGCGCTGTTCCGCAACGCGGAGTAGCTCAGATGCTCTTGCGGGCGGCGCTGGCGGGCCCGGCCCAGTACTGGTAGACGCGGACCTGGAGCCCGCGCGTGCCGAGCACGGAGGGCAGCGTGATCGAGTAGCGGTTGAAACGGTCGAGCGTGAAGAACGCGTGATAGCGCAGCACGCTGCCGCGGAAGACTTCCATACGCATGTAGTCGCCGACCGCGCCGGACCCGGCGGCGACGACGTGGCCCGCCTTCCTGGCGAGGCTCAGCGTGGTCCGGCTGATCGCGCCGAACGGCGTGGCGATCGCAGCGGCGAAGCCTGCGAAGGACGGCTTGCGGGCGCCGCTCGCCGAGAGCAGGCCGAATTCTTCGGATGGGGAATCGCTGAGCTTGTAGGCGACGGCGGCGGCGACGTACGGCGCACGCGCGAGCGAGCGCAGCGTGTTGGTGATGTTCGCGGCCTGTGTCTGTGCGGTCACGCAGCCCTGTTCCTGCTCGATCGGGCGCGGCCAGCAGCTGCTCCAGCCGAACTCGTCAAGCCACAGCGGCGTGTGGTCGCCGTTGGCCAGCTGCACTTCATGGATCGAGCGCACGGCGGCGAGCGTGAGCGTGTAGTAGTGGACCGCCAGCCCGTCGTAGAAGCCACGGATTCCGGCGGCGTAGAGTTCGCGCAGAAAGCCGCCGTTGGGCCCCACGAGTGAGCCGGCGAGGACGAGCACGTTAGGGTTGGCGGCCTTGATCGCGGGATAGGCGGCCCGCAGCACCGCCGCGTAGCGTTCGGGTTTGTCGGGGCCCGCGAAGTATGCTTCGTTGGCCTGGTCGGGCTCGTTCCAGACCTCGATCCCCGCCAGCCGGGTGCCGTATCGGGTGGCGAGATAGGAGACGAAGGCGGCGTAGTCGGCGGGTTCGCGCGGCGGCCACGAGCTCGCGCCGTTGGGCTGCGACGGGGAGCAGCCCGCGAGCAGCGCGGCGGGGGCGGAGGATGCCCAGCAGGGCGCGCTGTCGACGGTCATGATCACCTTGATCTGAGCGCTCGCGGCGTCGCTGACGAGCCGGTCGGCGAAGGCCTGGGTGGCGGGGTCGATCTGGCCCGGTCCGAGCGGCTCGAACGCCGACCAGGGCACCTCGCTGCGGATCACCTTGGCGCCGAGCGCGCGCGCGGCCGCGATCGCGCTGTCCGCATCCTGCAGTGGCGTATGGCCGTTGACGCCGACGACGTTGACGCCCCCGAGCAGTGTGCTCACGCGCTGTGTCGCGCGCCGCGCAGCCGCGGCCGCTGTCGCGGCCGCAGGCACCGTCATCGCCGAGGCCGCCGCACAGAGCGTGAGCGCGATCGCGCCCACGATCGTCGGGCGGCATGTTCTCATCCGCAACACGATAGTTGCCCAAAGCCGTGGATCCGCCGGTAGCGACTGCACGCGCCCACCGCCGACGGCGCTACGCTGTCGGCGCGATGTCGCCGACGTGGATATGGATGCAGATCGCGATCGTCGTGTTCGTGGCGATCGGGATGGTGATCGCGATCATCCGCCTCGCCTAGCCAGCGGCGATCGCCGTCCTCCCTGGGCCGCGGCGATCGCCGCGGCGCTCATGTTCCCGAGCGCAGACGCCGCGCCCAGCCCATCCGCCGCGGTGCGGCAGCGCTCGGTCGAACGTGCGGCCGGGTGGGTATCTCCTCGCCGGCGAGGATCGCGGCCGGCACGATCTGCGTCAGCCACTCCGACAACGGCGCCAGTCCAGAGCGCTGCAGCGCGGCTGCCATGCCCGGCGGCCGTCGCTCCGAGTCGTGCGCGTCGGATGTGACGTTGTGGATCATCCCCCTGGCGGCGAGCTCGAGCGCGAAGCGCTGGACGGTGCCGCCGAAGTCGCCGGCGAGCGAGCCCGCGGTGATAGACGTCAGCGCGCCGGCCGCGACGATCTCCTCGAGCATCGCGGGGTCGCGGTGGAAGGCGGGACAGCGCTCGGGGTGGGCGAGCAGCACGCGGTGCCCGGCCCGCTGGATCTCGCGCAGGGCGCTGTCGAGGCCGACCGCGACGGTCGCGAACGGCGGCTCGATCAGCAGCCAGGGGCCTCCCCCGAGGCCGAGCCGGGAGAGCTCGGGGGGCTCGATCTCGGCAGCGCGTGTGAGCGCGATCTCGGCGCCTCGGAGTACCTCGACGCCGACCTCCTCGGCGGCGAGCAACGCATTGAGCTCGCGCACGAGCGCCGCGATCGCAGCGGCGTCGTTGTGGTAGCGCGCGTTGACGTGCGGCGTTGCGACGATCGTCCGGATCCCGGCCTCGGCGGCGGCGCGGGCAAGCTGCAGCGACCCCTCGATCGTGTCGGGGCCGTCGTCGATTCCGGCGAGCACGTGGCAGTGGAGATCGATCATCGCGCGCCCGGCGCCCGCTCATCCTGGATCCTCTGCACACGTATCACTGCGAGTAATCTAGTCACCTCGTGGGGCGACGATTCAAGTGAGGATGACGTTCAGCTCGATTGGCGCCGCAACCACCTGCCCCGCGACCACCGGTGCGCCCTGCTCGGCACCGATCATCCGCACGCCCTGACATGAGCGCCGCCCCGCGCAGGCGTCTGCTGATGATCGAGCAGGGTGGACGGGGAGGCGTCGCCGACTACACGCGCGAGCTCGTCGGCGCGCTCGCCGCGCAGGGATGGTCGGTCGCCCTGGCGACGGCCGATGACCATCTCTACGGGGAGATGCCAGGCGTCGTCGTGCACCCGGTGTTCCACTACGTGCGCGACGGCACCCGCGCGGGTCGCGCCCTGCGCGCGCGCGGCCTCGGGCCGCTCGCCAACGGGGCATGCTTCCTGCGATCGCTGCCGCGCCTGATGCGATTGGCGATGCGCGCGGACATCGTCCACACGCAGGGCTGGGAGACGCCCGAGATCGGGCTGTTGGCGACCGGGTGCATGCGCGTGCTCGGTGCGACGATCGTGCAGACGCTGCACGGGATCGTCGAGCGGTCGGGCAGGCTGCTGCGGATGCGGCGGATGATCACGTGGGCGAGCGGACGCCTGACGGCGGCCACGATCGTGCACACGCGAGCCGACCTCGAGCTGCTCCCCGGTGGTGTCCGCGAGCGCGCGACGGTGATCGCGCACGGCGAGTACGGAGGCCTCGCGCGCACGGGCGGAGCCGCCGAGCGCGACGCCTCGCGCGCGGCGCTGGGGATCGCGCCGGGCGCCGCGGTGACGCTGATGTTCGGGCAGCTCCGAGCCGACAAGGGCCTCGGCGATCTGATCGAGGCGGCACGGCGGCTGCCCGCGCTGCACCTCCTGATCGGCGGGCAGGACCTGGGCGCGCTCGCGGACGCCTCGGCGCTGCTCGCGGGCCCTGAGCTGGCCGGGCGTGTGACGGTGCGCGAGGGGTTCCTGGAGATGGCGCAGGCGGCGCAGCTGTTCGCCGCCGCCGACACCGTCGTGCTGCCATATCGCAGCGCCAGCCAGAGCGGCGTGCTGCTGCTCGCGTATGGCTTTCGCCGGCCCGTGATCGTCTATCCGGTGGGGGGGCTGCCCGAGGCGGTGATCGACGGCGAGACCGGCTGGGTCTGTCGGCGGCCGGATGTCGACGCGCTCGCGCTCGCGCTCGCCGCGAGCATCGACGGAGGCTGGGCGGAGTGTCGCCGCCGCGGCGAGCAGGGCGCGAAGCTCGCCGATGAGCGCTTTGCCTGGCCGGCGATCGCCCGCCGCACCGACGAGCTCTACCGCGAGGTGCTGGCACGTGTCTGAGCGCTCGCGCGAGGACGAGCTGCGCAGCGCGCGGCTGCTGCTCGGCGCGAACGTGCACGGCGAGCAGGCGCTCGCCGAGGCGCTGCGGATACCGGCCGTGCGCGCGGCGGTGCGCTCGCGCGCGATCCCGCCGCGACCGGCTCGCTTCATGCAACGCGTGCAGCGAAAGCTCGGCGGACTCGACTACGAGCGCGCGGTCGCCGCTCCGCTCGAGAGCGCGCGCCGGGCCGCGCTCGGCGCGGACGGGGCCGCGCCGCCGCGGTTTCTCGTGCGCGTCGACGAGTTTCCCCACTACCTCGCCGCCGATCAACCCGATCGCTACGGCAACGAGCGCTACAGCCGCTTCCATGCGCTGATGGCCGCGGCGGGGGTGCCGTACCTGATCGCCGTGCTGCCGCGCGTCAGCCACGCGCCGCTGGATCCTGACGGCGAGGGGTGGCGCTCGCTGCGCGAGGACGAGCGCGCAGTGCTCGGGCGGCTCGAGCGCGACGCGGTCACATTCGCCCTGCACGGGCTCGACCACCGCACGCGCGCGGCGTCCGCGCGCCGCCACAGCGAGCTCTGCGGCCTCGGGCCGGCGGCGACGGAGAAGCTGCTCGACGACGCGCTCGCCGAGCTCGCGCCGCTCGGCATCGTCCCCGAGGTGTTCGTGCCGCCGTACAACCGCTTCGACGCCGGGCAGTACGACGTGCTCGCACGCCGCTTCGCGGTCGTCTGCGGCGGCCCGGAGACGGTCGGGCTGCTCGGCTTCCAGCGCACGCCGATGTGGCGCGGCGAGGCCGTCTACCTGCCCTCATACCACCCGCTCTACGGGCATGCGCGCGAGGTGCTCCCGGCCGCCCGGCGGCTGATCGAGGGCGATGTCGGCGTGTGGGCGCCGATCGTGCTGCACTGGGGCTGGGAGGCCGATGAGGACTGGGCGGCGCTCCAGCTCCTGCTCGCCGAGATCGCGCCGTACACCGCCCGCTGGCAGGACTTTCTCATCGCCGTCGGCGACAGCGCCCGGGCAGCGGGCTGAGCAGGCGCGAGCCGCAGCGCGCTCGGCGCCGGATCGTCCAGGCGCGCACGTATCCTCTCCGGCGTGAGCACGACCCACGCACCGCAGACAGTGCGCCTGCCGTGAACCGGGCGGTGATTCTGGCCGGCGGCGAGGGGACCCGCCTGCGCCCGTACACGACGGTCCTGCCGAAGCCGCTGATGCCGATCGGCGACCGGCCGGTGCTCGACATCGTCGTGCGCCAGCTGAAGGCCCATGGATTCGAGCAGATCACGATCGCGACCGGCTACCTCGCCGAGCTGATCGAGGCGTTCTTCAGCAACGGCGAGAAGTACGGCATCCCGATCGACTACTACCGCGAGCACGAGCCGCTCGGCACGGTCGGCGCGCTCGCGCTGATCGGCGGGCTGGCCGATGACGACGTGCTGGTGATGAACGGGGACGTGCTCACCGACATCGACTACCGCAAGCTGTTCGAAGAGCATCGCGCGAGTGACGCCGCGGCGACGATCGCGACCAAGGCACGGCAGATCAAGGTGTCCCTCGGTGTGCTGCGTTTCGGCGATGACGCTGACCCGACGCGCCTGACCGGCTACGACGAGAAGCCGGAGATCGACTACACGGCGAGCATGGGCGTGTACTGCTTCGCTCCGCGCGCGCTCGCGCACATCGAGGCCGGCGTGCGCCTGGACTTTCCCGATCTCGTGCTGCGGCTGATCGCCGCGGGTGAGACCGTGCGCGCATGGCCGAGCGAGGACTACTGGCTGGATATCGGGCGCCACGACGACTACGAGCAGGCGCAGGAGGAGTTCGAGTCCGTTCGCGACCGCCTGATCCCGCCCGATTGACCTGAGATCGGCGGCTGTCGCATAAAGTGGGGCGATGAGCACTCCGCCGTCGAACGAGCCCGGTGTGACGCGCTCTGCGGGCGCCGGCGGCCCGGCCGCAGAGGGGCCCCGGCGGGCGCTGATCACGGGCATCACCGGCCAGGACGGCTCGTTCCTGGCCGAGCTGCTGCTCGAGCACGGCTATCAGGTGACGGGCACGCTGCGCGGCTCGCCCGAGCGCGACCTCGGCTCATCCGAGCATCTGCGCGGACGGATCGCGCTGCGCTGGTGTGATCTGCTCGACGTCGACGGCCTCGAGGCCGTGATCGCGGAGGTGCGCCCGCACGAGCTCTATCACCTCGCATCGCCGTCGTTCGTGCCGCGTTCGTGGGAGCACCCGCTGGCGACGCTCGAGGCGATCATCGGCTCGAGCGCGGCGATCCTCGAGGCTGTGCTCGAGGTCGATCCCGCCGTGCGCCTGTTCGCCGCCTCCTCGACGGCGATCTTCGGCGAGACGCCGCAGAGCCCGCAGCGCGAGGACACCGAGTGCCGGCCGACGAGCCCGTATGCGATCGCGAAGCTCGCCGCACATCAGATCCTCGGGGCGCTGCGCCAGCGCAGCGGCCTGTATGCGTGCTCGGGCATCCTCAACAACCACGAGTCCGAGCGCCGGCCCGAGGAGTTCGTCACGCGCAAGATCACGCGCGCGGCGGCGGCGATCAAGCTCGGCCTGCAGGAGGAGCTGCACCTCGGCGACATCGAGGCCGTCCGCGACTGGTCCTTTGCGGGCGACATGATGCGCGCGGCGTGGCTGTCGCTGCAGCAGGAGAGGGCGCAGGACTACGTGCTCGCAAGCGGCGTGGGCAGGACGGTGCGTGAGTTCGCCCAGGTCGCCTTCGACTGCGTCGGCCTGGACGCGGAGCGATATCTGCGTCTCGATCCGACGCTCGTGCGCGCGCCCGAGGTGACGCTCAACATCGGCGACCCGACGCGCGCGCGCGAGGAGCTCGGCTGGAATCCGCAGCTGAGCTTCGAGGGTCTCGTCGAGCGCATGGTCCGTGCCGACCTGCGCGCGCTCGAGGCCGCGCCGACGGCAATCCAGCGGATCTAGGCGCTCGGGCGCGCCGATCGGCCGGCGCGAGGTCGCGCGCGGCGGCTCAGGCGCCCCCGAGCTGCGCCGGCAGCGTGCGGCGCAGGCGTTGCGCGGCGAGCCAGCCGTCGTCGCGGACACGGCGCGCGAGCCCGGTCCCGGCGACGTTGAAACGGCGCGCCGCGCGCGGCGGCTCGGCGAGGTCGCGGCGAAGCCTGCGCGGACGGCCGGCGAGCAGCTCGTTGGCGGCGCGGCGCAGGCTCAGGCCCTTCTCCGACGGCAGGTGCCACAGCCCGTACTCGAGCGGATCCTCGACGACAGGCGCGCCGTGACGCGGGCCCGTGAGGATCCTGCGCGCGACGCCTGAGAGATCCTCGAACTGCGCGAGTCCGAGCGCGCCGACGAGCGTCAGCGTCTGCTCCTCGGTCGGCAGCATCGTCCCCTGTGCGGCGAGGCGCGCGTCGAGCAGCTCGCACGCGCCGACGAGCGCGCGCAGCGTCTCCGGCCGGCCGCTCAGCAGCTCGCCGCCGACCCACGGCGGCAGCGCGGCCGAGCCGCCCATGCTCAGCGCCAGCTCACCGAGGCTGCGGCGCGTGACGGCCGGCGCGTCGAAGCCGACGGCGTCCCAATCGGGTGGATAGGGGATCTCGACGAAGCCGATCTTCGGCGCGGCCGGAGCGGCCGCGAACACCCGCTGCGCGTCCGGCCAGACGCAGTCGAGGTCGGTCAGCCACAGCTGCCGCTCGGGCGGCTGCCCGGCGCTCGCCGCGAGGATCGCGTCGAGCACATAGCGCGAGGAGACATAGCTCGCGTAGCGCTCGCCGATCTCGACCGGGCGGTGGACGTACTCGGTCGCCAGGATCTCGACGCCGAGCGACTCTATCCGCTCCATCAGTCTCGCGCCGGCGCGTCCGAGCGATCGCCCGGTCGGCGATGTTGGTGACGAGGGCGAGATCGCAGTCGACGTCGCGCAGCCGCAGCGATGCGGCCTGTGTGAGCGCGCACTCGAGGTAGCGATTGGCGACCTGCGCGGCCGAGCGCGCCGAGCGCGTGGTGGGGTAGGAGAACGCCTCTCCTTCGCCGTGCACGTACAGATACTGGACGACCAGAGGCAGCGGTTCATTGTTCATGATCTGTCACCTGAGCCGTCCGCTCTGCGCCCCCGCGCGGCGCCGCACGAGCCTAGCGGATCGGGCTGTTCGCGCCGGCGAGATCCGGCGGGCGCGTGGGCGCTCGGGCGCGACGCAGGTATGCTCACGCGATGCAGCGAATCAACCTGCGATGAAGATCGTGAGCGTGATGACGACCGACTCCCGCGGGGGAGCCGAGTTCGCCGCTGTGGAGATGCTCGAGGCGCTTCGCGAGCGCGGGCACGAGACCGTGATGCTGACCGACTCGCCGCTGATCGGACGCGACACGGAGGTCGCGGTGCGCCCGATCTCGATCGGCCCGAAGCTCTCGACCGGCAGCTGGCCGGCGCTCGCTGCGCGTATGCCGCAGCTGCTCGCGCGGATGCGCACGGCGCTGCGCGCGGAGGCGCCGTACGACGTGCTGATGGTCCACTACAAGAAGGAGCAGCTGCTGGCCCGCCTGCTTCCCGCGCGCCTGCGCGCCACGGTCGTGTGGGAGGAGTGGGGGCCGGTACCGTTCCCGCTGCGCAAGGGCCTCCCGCGCCAGGCGTACCTTGCAGCGGGGCGCGACGCGGCGCTCGTGCTCGCCGTCTCGGCGGGCACGCGCGAGTCGGTCGTCGAGGTCGGCGTGAACCCGGCGAAGGTGATCGTCGTGCCGAACGTCCTGCGCACCGAGGAAATCCGCTTCACCGCCGAGGGCCGTGCGCGCGTCCGTCGTGAGCTCGCGATTCCCGAGGACGCGTTCGTCGTCGGCTGTATCTCGCGCTTTCATCCGAAGAAGCGCAACGATGTCGTCGTCGCCGCCGTCGCGGCGATGGCCGACGAGCGCGTGCACCTGATCCTCGCGGGCGACGGCGAGACCGAAGCCGAGCTGCGGGCGCTCGCGGCCCCGCTCGGGGCGCGCGCGCATTTCATCGCGACCCCCGGCTCGGAGGTGCCGGACGTGCTCTCGGCGTTTGACGTCTCGGTGTTCTGCCCGAGCCCGACCGAGGGCGCACCGCGCGCGGTGATCCTGGCGATGCTCGCATCGCGGCCGTGCCTGTCGACGGGCGCGGAGGGCGTCTCGGACATGATCACCCCGGAGATCGGCGCGATCTCCTCGCCGGAGAACGAGCCCGGCTCACTGCGCCCGCTGCTCGAGCGCTATCTCGAGGACCCCGAGCGCATCCGGCGCGATGGCGCGGCCGCGCGCGCACACGCCGAGCAGAAGTATGCGGCGCCGATCGTCGCCAGGCAGATCGAGGAGCTGCTGGACGCCGCGATCAGTCAGAAGCGGCGAACAGCCCGAAGCTGAAATTGCCGCCGGGATGCACGTGGGCACGCGGGCGAATCGGCACGCGGTGGTAGGAGCCGCCGCGCTCGTCGCAGAGGTTTTCCAGCGTTTTCAGGTGCCCGCCGCTGCAGTCCACGAGCGCCAGCTCGTCGGCGCTGTGTTCGAGCGCGGCCTCGAACTCGAGCCGCTGGTTCTCCTCCGAATGCAGGGTGTCCTGGAAGAGGATGCCGACGCGGCGTCCGGCCAGCGCCGCGAGCAGCGTCTCGCTCGTCAGGCCGATGACGCGCTGCCATCCTTCGCGTATCTCGGCGCGCACGAGCACGCCGGCGTGCGAGCTGACGTCGAACGACATCAGCTTGCCCGGGTGTCCGTCGCCGCGGTTGCGCTCGAGCGCGCGCAACAGCGCGAGCGAGCCCAGGCCCTTGTAGATCCCGGTCTCGATGATCAGCTCCGGCTTCATCGCCCGCGCGAGGATGTACCAGGCCAGGCGCGTGCCGAGCGGCTGGCGGCGCTTGCTGGCGAATCGCCAGCGGACGTGCCGTGTGAGCCGCTCGTTGAGCTCGGGGTCGCTGTGCGTCTCCTCGGCGTAGGCGGCGAGCTCTGCCTCGCTGCGCCCGAGCGCGATCGCGAGCCCGGCGATCACCTCGCGCTCGTCCTCGAGCTCGAATGAGTAGCTCTCGAGCTCCGGGTCGAGCAGGATGTACGCGAGTCGCCGGCGAATGCCGATGTCCGCTTCGAGATCGCGCGCGAGCCGATACTTGGTGACCCAGCGCAGGCGGTTGAGGCCGTGCGCGCGCTCCTGCCACTTGTGACCGACGTTGCGCTTGGCGACGGCCTTCAGCCCGCCCGCCTGCAGCCCCGACCAGGCCGCCCGCCGCAGCAGCACCTTGGTGCCACCGACCTGGGCGCCCGACCACGCCAGCCGCGTCAGGGTGGTGAACTGATCAGCCTCCACTGCTCAGCGCCCCGCGCACCGCCTCGACGACGATCTCGACGGCGTCCGGGTTCATCGTCGAGCTCAGCGGCAGCGCGCAGTGGCGCTCGGCCACCTGCTCGGCGCGCGGGAGGCCGCCGGCCGGCGCCAGCTCGCGGCACTCGCTGAAGGTGTGCAGAGCTGGATACCACGTCGTCTGCACGCCGTCGGCTTTGAGCTGATCGCGAAAGCGATCGCGCGCGCCGCGGTCGGCGAGCAGCACCGGAAAGGCGAAATGGCTCGAGCGCTCCACGGCCCCATCATCCCACGCCAGCTCCAGCCCGGCGACACCTGCGAGCCGCTCGCGATAGCTGCGGACGATCGCCCTTCGCTTGGCGATGTCCTCATCGAGTCGCGCGAGCCGGCTGAGGCCGAGTGCCGCGCGCGGCTCATCGATGCGGTAGTTGAAGCCGAGCCCGATGACGTCGTAGGTGTCCGTGCGGCCGCTGTGGCGGTCCCACGTCCCGCTCGTCATCGCGTGCGAGCGATGCAGGCGCACGCTCGCCGCCAGCTCGTCGTCGGCCGTCGTCACCATCCCGCCCTCGCCGACACACAGCTGCTTCTTGGAGAAGAAGCTGAAGGCGCCGAGCTCGCCGACGGTGCCGACCTGGCGCCCGTTGTCGTCGACCTGCGCGGAGATCGCCTGCGCGCAGTCCTCGATCAGGATCAGCCCGCGCTCGTCGCACAGCTCGCGCAGCGCGAGCACGTCGGCCGGGTAGCCGCAGAAGTGCACGGCGATCACGGCACGTGTGCGCGCGGTGATGCGGCGCGCGACGTCTTCGACGTCGATGTTGAAGTCGTGCGGGCCGCGAATGTCGCAGAAGATCGGCGTCGCGCCGACGTAGCGCGCGGCGCTCGCGCTGGCGATGAACGTCAGCGCGGGCACGATCACCTCGTCGCCCGGGCCGAGCCCGGCCGCGCGACAGGCGAGGTGCAGCGCAGCCGTGCCGCTCGACAGCCCGATCGCGTGCCGTGTGCCGACGTGGCCCGCGAGCGCGGCCTCGAAGGCCTGCGTGCGCGGCCCGAGCGTGAGCCAGCCCGAGCGCAGGCAGTCGGCGACCGCCTGCACATCCTCCTCGGGCATCGCGATATCGGTGAGCGGTACGCGCCACTCGCTCATGGTCGGCACATCTCTCTGATCACAGCCGCTCGGCCCGCTCAGGGGATGTTGCGGTAGCGGGGTTCATAGGGGTCGGGGAACCTGCCCGAGTCGAGCGCCGCGATGATCTCGCCGATCCCGTCGGGAACCGTCATCAGCGTCTCGAAGCCGAGCTCCGCGCGGATCTTGTCGAAGCTGACCTTGTAGTCGCGTGGGTCCTCGTCGCGCTTGACGTAGGAGACCGTGCCGCGATCGACCTGCTTGCCGATCTCCTCGACGAGATCGAGCTTGCGGTAGTTCTCGCCCGAGCGGCCGGCGTTGAAGACGTTGTGATCGACCTTCTCGGCGGGCGCTTCGAGCACGTTCAGCACAGCGCGGCCGGCATCGCGTACGTGGATGTACGGGCGCCAGAACTGCTCGCCGAAGACTTCGAGCTCGCGGTCGCCCCAGAGGTCGCGCGTGAACTCGTTGACGGTCAGGTCGAAGCGCATGCGCCGGCCGACCCCGTAGACGGTCGCGAAACGCAGGCACGTCGGTTTCACGCTGCTCGTCTCGCCGCCGAGGATCAGCTTCTCCATGCTGACCTTCTGTTCGGCATAGAGCGAGACGGGGCTGAGCTCGCCGTCCTCCGTGATCGGCACCGTCGGATCGGCCATGCGGCCGTAGTTGGAGCATGTCGATGCGAACACCAGCCGCTGCACGCCGGCCTCACCGGCGTCGGCGACGAGGTCGCGCGTGGCCTGGACGTTGACTTCATCGGAGAGCTCGGGGTCGCGCCCGCAGGCCGGGTCACCGACGATCGCGGCGAGGTGCACGACGCCGTCGACGCCCGCGAGGGCGCGCTTGCGCGCCTCGGCGTCGCGAATGTCGGCGCGGATCACCTCGACGCCGGCCTGCTCCTGCTCGGCGGCGATGTCCTCCTGGCCGTGCAGCAGCGAGTCGAGCACGCGAACCTCGTGCTGAGCCTCGCGCAGCTCCTCCACGAGCAGCGCCCCGATATAGCCGCTGCCGCCCGTCACCAACGTCGTCTTTCCCACAGGATGTTCCTCTCTGTTGTCGCTCTTGGCTCTCGTTCGCGGCTCGAATGGCGCCCCGTGCAAGCCGCTCCTCGATTGCGCCGCGGAGCCCCGCAATCGTACAGTCGCTATCGGCAGGCGCCCCACCTCGCCTTGAGCGCGGCCGCGCGCCCTCCCGGCTCAGGATTTCCCACCGACGGCCGAGAAGGTGGTTGGAACTGTCACGCTCCTACCGCGTCGCGCCGCGAGCGCCGCGCATGCCCGCCATGTCGAGAACAGCCAGCGAAACCACCCGGCAACGAGCCTCCCGCGACATCGTCATGCAGGTGCTCGTGCGGGTCGGCAACCTCGCGATCGGCGCGCTCGTCACCGCGCTCGTCGTGCGGACGCTCGGCGCGACCGGCTACGGCGAATGGTCGACGACGTTCATCGCGCTGACGCTGGTCGCCTACCTGGGCAACTTCGGCACGCAGGGCGTCGCGCTGCGCGAAGCGGCGAAAGATCCCGAGCACGAGCACGAGTGGGTCGGCGCGGTGATGTTCCTGCGCGTGGTGATGGTCGTGCCGATGATGATCGTCGCGACCATCGCGATCGTGCTGCTGCACCGCAGCGAACAGATGCTGATCGCCGGGGTGATCCTGATCCTGACGATGCCGTTCGACGGCGTCGGCGCGCTCGGCCTGATGTTCCAGCTGCGTGTCGACAACCGCGTGCCGATGCTCGTGCTGACGGTCCGCAGCGTGCTCTGGGGCATCGCGGTGGTCATCATCCACGCGCACCACGGCACGATGGTCGCGCTGGCGATCGCGATGGCTGCCACCAACGCCGTCGGCTCGCTCCTGCAGGGACTCGCGGTGCTGAAACTGGAAGTGCGCTGGCCGCGGCCGTCGCGCAAGCGCGTGCGTGAGGTGCTGCGGATCGGCCTGCCGATCGGGGTGGCGGGCGCGCTGATCATCTCCTATGCGCGAATCGACCAGCTGATCGTGTATGTGATCGCGGGCAGCAGATCGGCGGGTCTCTACGGTGCGGTCTACAACCTGCTCGACCAGGCGCACTTCGTGCCGGTGTCGGTGCTGACGACGCTCGCGCCGGTGATGGCCGCATCCTGGCCGCGTGACCGCACGCGCCTGTTGGTCACATCACGGCTGACCGCCGAGCTGCTGGCGATCATGTCGCTCGGCGGCATGGCGTTCACGATCGTCGCCGCCGAACCGGTCGTGCGCCTGCTGTTCGGCGCGGAGTTCGTTCCGGCCGCGCCGGCGCTGCCGGTGCTCGCCGCCGCGTTCGTGTTCATCTCCTTCGACTATCTCAACGGCAACCTGCTGGTCGTGCTCGGCCGCCAGAATCGTCTGCTGCGTGTGAGCCTGCTCGCGCTCGTCGTGAACCTCGCCGGCAACCTCATCCTGGTTCCGCTGATCGGCTTCATGGGGGCGGCGTGGATGACGCTCGTGACCGAGATCGTCGTCTTCGGCGGCAGCCTCTCGCTGATCCTGCGCGAGCTCGACATCGGCCTGCCCGGGCCCGGGCGGATGCTGCGCACGCTGCTCGCCGCGGTCATCCTCGGCGCCGGCCTCGAGCTGCTGCAGCTTGCCGGCGTCTCGCTCGGTGTGCTGATTGCGGCCACCGCCGCGGGCTACCCGGCGCTGCTGTTCGGGCTCGGCGCGCTCAACGCCGACGACGTGCGCACCGTGATCGCCCGCGGCGCGATCAGCTGAGCGCGCGCAGGTGCTCGGCGAGACGCGCGAACTGCCGCCGCGCGTCATAGCGCTGCTCGCACCACGCGCGCGCCTCGCCGCCGAGTCGCCGCCGCCGCTGCTCGTCGCCGAGCAGGGAGCTGAGCGTCTCGCGCAGCGCGCGAGCGTCGCCGTGGTCGAGCAGCACGCCGACGCGCCCGCCGTCGAGCATGTCGGGGATTCCGCCGACGCGCGTTGAGACGACCGGCGTCCCGCAGGCCATCGCCTCGAGCAGCACCCACGGACAGGCGTCGCCATATGTCGGCAGGCACAGCAGGTCGGCCTGCTGCAGGAGGTCGAGCAGCTGCGGATCGGCGGGCGCGAGGCGATGGACGCGCAGGCCGCGACGCTGATCGACCGCCGCCGGGGTGACGACGTCGAGATCGACCTCGCGGCCGAGCTCCTGCGCGAGCGCCGCGAGCAGATCCTCGCCGCCCTTCTCGGTGAAGCGCCCGCCGACGAACAGCACCCGCGGGCGCTCACGCTCGCGGTGCGCCGCGGGGCGGTAGCGCTCGAGATCGAGGCCGGGGTGGTGCTCGACGACACGTGTTCCGGGGGCTTCGCGCTCGACGCTCTCGCGCGCCCAGCGCGTCCACGCAAGCACAAGCGCGGAGCGGCGCAGCGCGCGCCGCTCGAGCGCGCAGCTCGGCGCGATCGTGATCGGCGCGTAGCGCTCGGACGGCTGCCAGGCGGGCATCGCCCACCAGCCGCGGACGGTCGCGTCGAGCGACAGCGCGACGGGCAGGGTCTTCATCGCCGAGCCCATCGCCAGTGCGATCGAGTGGCTGTGGACGTGCGCGACGTCGGCCGGCCAGTCGCGCAGCTCGCGCCGCAGCTGTGCACGACCGCGGCCGGCCTGCACTAGATGCCAGCGCAGCGTGCGGAAATCGAGATGCGCGCCGGCGAGCAGCGGGATCGGCCGCGTCGCGGCCGCGCGCTCCCAGCGCCCGAGCGGCGCGAGCCCCGCGAAGTGGGCTTCGATCTCAGGCGCGTCCCGCAGCCCGGTCTGCAGCGCCGCGTCGAGCTGCCCCTGGCCGAGCACGTAGGAGCCGAGGTTTCCCTCGTTGAGAAATAGAACACGCATCGCTGCGGGGAGAGGCTACGGACGCCCGCGGACCGGAATGGGCTCGGTGCTTCCCGCCCAGCCGGACACGCGCGGGTCCTCGAGCTTGGCTGGATCCTCCATGATCCAATGCTCGTGCACCGCGGCGAGCGCTTCGTGCAGCTCCTCGACAGCGGCGTGCTCGCGAGGGTCGAGCGGGGCTGCGACGTCGAGCCACGCGTGGTGCCCGACGCGGCGCGCGCGCACCGGCAGAATCAGCGCGTCGGCCGCGACCGCAAGGCGCGCCGTGCCGTCCACGAGCAGCACCGTTTTGCCGAGGAAGCGCGTCTCGCGTCGCCCGGGCTGATCGAAGCAGATGTAGACCACCTGGCCCTCCTCGAGCAGCGCCACGAGCGTCGCAAACGATCCGCGCGAGAGCACCGGCACGCTCGGGACGCCTTTGCGCCAGCGGGCGAGCCGGCGGCCCCACTCGTCGTGGCTCGGCGGCTCGAAGAACCACGGCCCGGAAACGGAGTAGGGCACGCGGCCGACCGAGGCGATCGCGGACGTCGCGCGAAAATGCGGCCCGACGTGGCAGGAGCTGACGAGCACGCCGCGGCCGGCTGCGAACGCGGCGCGCATCTGCGCCTCCGCGCGCGGCTCCATCCTCGTCTGCGACCACGGGTGCCAGAACAGCGCGGTTTCGACCCGGCGCTCGATCAGGGCCTCGCGTGCCAGCCGATCGATCTCGCCCGCGCGCGAGGTCGCACCGACGACCGCGTCCATCGCCGCGATCGCGTCCTCGCGCTCGTCCGCGCTGCGCTCCCAGATCTCAGCGCCGCGGCGCAGCGCACGCCGTTCGACGAGCCTGCGCGGCAGCGCTCGCCGCAGCGACGGCGAGGTCCGCACGCGCACGCGCAGGCCGACCGGCGGCATCCGCGGCGGCCGCGGGCGGGTGCGCGGCAGCCGCGGCGTCTCGCGCGCGTCCGCGTGCTGATCGCTCGTGCTGTCAGGTCGTTTGCTGTTCATCGGTCGTCGGTGCGCGATCCCGCATGCTCGCGGATCCCTGCAGGGATGCTTCGGCGTCCTCGCCGCCGAGCATGAGCCCGATCGGAGCCGGCGCCGCGCACGGGCGGGCCGCGCTCGCGCCGAGTCCGCGCCGGCCGACGCTACCGTTGCACGCTGATGCGCATCCTGATCGTCTCGACGTTGTATCCGCCGGTCGCCTTCGGCGGCTATGAGGTCGAGTGCTCGGGCGTCGTCGAGCGCCTGCGCGAGCAGCACGAGGTGCTCGTGCTGACCTGCGATCAGGACCGCGCGAGCATCGCCCGCGAGGCGGACGTGCGCCGCGAGCTGACCCGTCTGACGCCCGACGCAGCCGGTGCGCTCCGCGCTCCGTATGCGTCGCTGCGAGCCGTTCGCTCGGCGCGCGATGCGCTCGCCTGGCGCCCGGACATCGTCTACGCATGGAACGGCTCGTCGATTCCGCAGGCGGCGCTGTGGGTGCTGCTCGACAGCTCCGTGCCGGTCGCGTTTCGCGTCTGCGAGCACTGGTTTGCCGGCATCTTCAGCCGCGATCAGTTCATGCGCGAGCTGCTGCCGGAGCCCCGCTCGCCCGCGCGCGCCGCATGGGCGCTCGGCTGCCGCGCGGTCAACGCGATGCCGCAGCTGCGCCTCGTGCCGGACGCGCCGGCGCGCGCCGCGATCTCGTGGAACTCCGAGGCGATCCGGCGGATGGCGCCGGCGCAGGCGTTCATCGAGCCGGTGTTCGAGCGCGTCGCTCATTCTGTGCCGCGCCACGGCGACATCTACGCGGGCGTGGTGCGGGCCCCGGCGCCCGACCCGGAGATCGTCTTTCTCGGGCGCGTCACACCGTACAAGGGCCTGTCGGTGGCGATCGAGGCGCTTGCCCTGCTGCGTGACCGCCACGCGACCGTCGCGCGCCTGCAGGTGATCGGCCCCGAGGACGCCGGATACGCCGCCGACATGCGCCGCCTGGCGGAGCGCGTCGGCGTCGCCGCGCAGCTCGACTGGCGCGGACAGCTCGCGCCCGAGCAGGCCGCGGCTGCGCTCGCGCGCGCTCACGCGCTGATCGTCCCGTCGCTGTGGGAAGAGCCGTTTCCGCTCGTGACGATCGAGGGCGCGCTTGCGCGCGTGCCACTGGTCGCCTCCGACGTCGGTGGGATCGCCGAGGGGATGCACGGCGAGGAGCACGCGCTGCTGTTCGCGCGTGACGATGCCGCGGGCGCCGCCGCGGCGCTCGCGCGCACGATGATCGAGCGCGAGCAGACAGCCGCGCGTGTGCAGCGCGCCTACGCGCGCGCTCAGGACTTCCGCATCGAGCCGTATCTCGACGAGCAGGAACGCTTCGTGATCGACGCGCATGAGGCTCTCAGCGTCGCTCGCTGAGCCGTTGCAAGAGTAGTAGCGTGGGTGAAGTTGACCCGAGCCCCGGCCGACCGATCCCGATGCGCGCGCTGATCTGGGCTGTACGCGGGGTGCTCGTGCTGCCGCTGTACGTGGTCGCGCGCGGCTGCCCGGCGCGGGCGGCGCTCGAGCGCGACATGCGGCGCTTCGTGCAGCCGCGCATGGACCTGCCGTTGCCCGCAGCGCTCACCCGGCGCCAGACCGTGCAGGCGCTGCGCCACCCGCCCCTGCGCTCGATCCTCTACACCCGCCTGCGCGGCGCGGGCGTCCTCTGGGGGCTGGCGGCGCGGGTGCTCGGCGTGGTCTACCGCGGCGCGGTCGCGCTCGAGATCAACTGCGACGAGATCGGCCCCGGGATGTGCTCCTACCACGGCTTCGCGACGATCATCATCGCTCGCCGGATCGGCGCGGACTGCCTGTTCGCCCAGCAGGTGACGGTCGGCTACGACGACCGCGGCGGAGCGCCGACGATCGGCGATCGCGTCCGCATCGGAGCCGGCGCGATCATGATCGGCCCGATCACGATCGGCGATGACGCTGTCATCGGCGCGGGCGCGGTGGTCGTCAAGGACGTCGCAGCGGGGAGCGTCGTCGGCGGCGTGCCTGCGCGGCTGATCGAGCACGCGCAGGACCGCTTCGGCGCGCGGCGCTGATCCGCACGAAGCGGCCAGCGGCGACGCAGCGCCCCGGGGTTGTCAAGGGTCTGCATGGGGCTGTCGATAGGACCACAGGTATGAGTGCCGTCGCGATCGCACCGAGGAGTGCTCCGCAGGGAGCCGAGGCTGTGACTCAGCCTGGGAGCCGGGTGCGGGCGGACGTCGCGTGCACGAATACCTGCTCGAAAGCCGCCGCCGGCGACGTATCATTGACCATGTGCACCTCTCCCCGCCGGCGGGCGGATAGGCATGTCTGAGTTCGACCCGCTGGACACAGCCCCCACCGCACCGACGGTTTCGCCATTCGAGCTGCTGTCGGTGCTCTGGCGACGGAAGCTCATCGTGATCACCGTCGTGATCGTGAGCGTCGGTCTCGCCGTGGGCCTGTCCGTCCGCTCGCCGAAGGAATACTCGGGGTCCTCCCAGTTGCTGTTCCGCGATCCCGGCTTCGCACAGGCGCTGTTCGGCAACAACCTCTTCTCGACCCAGCAGGAGGAACCGGCGCGGACGACCCAGACGGACATCGACGTGGTGACGTCGCTGAACGTCGCCGCGGAGGCGAAGGCGATCCTCGGCACCACCGAATCCGTCGGTGGGCTGATCGACTCGATCTCCGTCGGCTCGAACACGAATGCGGACATCGCGACGATCAAGGCCACGCGCCGGAGCCCAACTGAAGCTGCGGCGGTCGCGAACGCGTTCGCCGAAGGCTACATCACGTATCGTCGCGAGACCGATCGCAACGCGGTCGCACAGGCCGAAGAACTCGTCAGCGCGTCGCTCAAGACGGCATCCCCCGCGGAGCAGGACAAGCTTGCTGAAAGTTTGCGCCAGCTTGGCGTACTGCGCTCGCTGCAGACCGGCGACGCCGAGGTGATTGCGCGCGCGGCTCCGAACGCGACGCCCGTGTCGCCGAAGCCGAAACGGGACGCCATCCTCGGCTTCGTGGTCGGGCTGTTTCTCGGCAGCGGGCTGGCTCTGCTCGTCGACTACCTCGATCGCCGGCTGAAGACAATCGACGACTTCGAACGCGTATGCCCCGACTATCCGATCATCGCGAGCGTCCCGCATACACCCGCGGGTGTCACGATGGCAGAGCAGCTGGCGGGGCCCATCGGGGAGTCCTATCGGATGCTGCGCGAGGGTCTGCGCTTCCTCGACCCCACGGGACGCTCGCGGTGCTTCGTGGTCACGAGTGCCGAGGAGAGCGAGGGCAAGAGCACGGTGGCCGTCAACCTCGCCCTCGCGTTGACCGCCAGCGGCCAGCGCGTGGCGCTGATCGAGGCGGACATGAGGCGTCCCGGCGCGGCCGCGCAGCTGGGCCTGCCGCGCAACCTTCCCGGCCTCTCCGATGCGCTCGTCTCAACGGCAGATGTCGAGGGGTTCGTGGTGACGCTCGACGACGATCCGAATCTGATGCTGATCCCGAGTGGGACGATCCCGCCCAACGCCGCTGACCTGTTGAGCGCCGGACGGATGGGCGAGGTGCTGTCCTACGTTCGCGACTCCGCGGAGGTCGTGATCGTCGACTCCCCGCCGCTTCTGCCCGTTGCGGACACGCGTGTCCTGCTGCGTCTGTCAGAGGTCGACGGCGTGATCATGGTCGGGCGCGGCGGGCTCAGCACGCGCGACCACGTCAAGGCAGCGGCAGGCATTCTCGCGGCCAGCGGGCGCCGCGTGTTCGGGATGGTGCTGACAGATATGAAGTTGGCGAGCGCGGCCGGCTACTACTACCACGAGGATCACAACCAACCCAACGGCCGTCCGCGCCAGCGCGGCGGCGTCAGATCACCGGCCTGAGGCCGCGCGGCTCGCGCCGGACGCTGGGACCGTGTCCCGCGCGCGATCTGCGACAGCCGGGTCGAGAGGAGCCCTCCCATCGCGCCCAGCAGCAGGTCGATCTGCGCCCAGTAGAAGCTGTCGTAGAAGATGGTGACCACGGCGATGCCGAGGATCCCGAGCGCGAGCGCGACCTCAGGACCGGGGCAGACGGCGAACCGCAGGCAGCGGCCGATCGCGAGAAGCGCGATCGCAATCGGGATCGCAACGGCGATCAGCCCGACGAGGCCGAGGTCGACGGCGATCGACAGGTAGCCGTTGTCGATCGCCCCGATCGTTGTCTTGTTCGCCGATTCCCGAGCCGAGTAGCCGATTTCGCCGGCACCGAAAATCGGTCGCAAGCCGACTTCGTGAACGGCGTAGCCGTAGCTCCATTGTCTGTGGGTGACCGACTGGGTGGTGGCGATCTTGTCGCTGAGCCTGGCTTCGACGATGTGGTGGAGCGAGCCGGTGCCGAGGATCACGGCGGCGAGCACGGCCACGATCGAGCCGAGCGCCGCAAGCGCGCGAAAGTTGCCGGCGCGCGCCTGCAGCAGCGCGATCGCGATCAGCATCACGGCCACGGCGACCCACGAGCTGCGCGATTGGCTGAGGATGAGCAGCGCCGCGGTCGCGGTCGCCAGCGCCGCTGCCAGCAGCCGCGAGCGGCTGCTGGCATAGAGCAGCGCGCCCGGCAGCAGCCCGACGACAAGCGCCCCGTAGGTGATCGGGTAGCCGGAGAAGTAGCCGACGCGTCCGCTCGGGTTCTGCACATAGGCGAGCGCGCCCATCGCCGTGAGCGCCAGCAGGCCGCCGCAGGCAGCCGCCGGCCAGCTGCGCTCATCGCCGAAGCGCCGGGCGCACAAAAACACGACACCCGCGAACAGGTAGCCGATGATTTTGGAATTGATCATCCCTTCGATGCCGTTGACGTTCTCGTGGATCAGGATCGCGAGGCCGAGGAACAGGACCGCCATCAACAGCGCGCCGCGGCTCGGTCGTCGGTTGCGTTCGCCGCGCGCAAGTGACCACAGCCAGGGCGCGAGAGCAGCGGCGGCGACAGCCGAGCAGAGGACCTTCTGCGCGACGATCGGCGCTTCGGAGCCTTCCGTCAGGAACGGGTACCAGGGCACGACGGCGACGATCACCACCGCCCACGAAAATGCGCGTTCGCCGAGCATCGCGAGGCCGACGAGCGCGGCCAGGCAGACGCACAGCAACAGCGCTGTCCCGGGCTTGCGGACAGCGAGCACCCCACCGATCAGGCCAAGGGTGATTGCGGCCGGGAGCGCAAGCTGCCACGATCGTCGGGCGCCGCCCGACGGCTTGCGGCCGCTGCGCGCCGATGTCGACGCCATCAGCGGGCCTGGTGTTCGCGGTCAGCCACAGTCACATGATGGTGCATGACGCCGACGCGGTCGGCAACTGCGCCCGACCGCGTCAGCGCCTGTCGGCTACTTGAACGCGGCGAGGGCTCCGTAGGAGAGCTTGTGTGCTCCTGAGGCGCTCTCGATCCCGTACCAGTCGCTGGTGCCGTAGTCGCGGTAGTTGAAGATCGTCACGTCCGCGATGTAGCCGGTGCCTTTGGCCCAGTCGACGAAGTTCGTGATGTTCTGGGCCTGTTCAGCTTCGGTCCACTGCAGCGAGTCGCCGGTTGGCGGCTGGCCGACGGCCGTGGGCCATCCGATCTCGGTGATGTAGATCGGGATGTTCGGGTGTTGTGCGTGCGCTGCTTCGATGTGGTATCGCGAGCCGAGTGCGGATGCGGAGCGCGAGCTCGTGCCGCCGTAGGAGTGCATCGTGATCCCGTTGATGTAGCTACCGACGTTGGGGTCTGCGGCCCACATCTCTTCGCCCCAAGTCGTCGGGCCCTCGCCGCCGTCGTAGGAGGCGAGGATCGGCGGATAGTTCGAGCCGAAGTTGGCGACGAATGCTTCGTGAACGGTCTTCAGCAGCTTGTCGTAAGCCGCGGCGTTCGCGGCGCTGCCCGCGCTGGATCCCCAGCCGATGTACTGGTTGCCCGGCTCGTTGAGGACCTCGACCGCGGCGATCGCCGGGTTGGCTTTCACCTCGGCGACCGCCTTGGCTGCCCATTCGGTGGCGTTGACGGCGCTCACCCCGCCGGAGTTGTAGGGGCCGGACATGTCATCGATGACCTTCACGCCCGCGGCCGTCCAGGCGGCGATGCTCGATGGCGTGTCCAGCCGTACGTAGGACACTGCCCCGGCGATGTCCGAGGCAAACGACGAGGGCCACCCACCGGCGTCCACCCCGACCCACATCGAGCCGACGACCGGGGGGGCGGGCGGTGGCGGAGGTTCCACTGCCGGGGGCAGGGGCGCCACCGGTGCTGTCGGGTAGGTGATTGCGACTTCGGGCGACCACGCGCTTCCGGCGACGGCCGTGCGCACGCTGTAGCTCACGGTCTGTCCGGCGACGGCCGCTGGTGTCACGGACGTGCCGGTGACCTCGGTGAACTGTTCGGGCTCTCCCGGGATTTTGCTGGCGAGAACGTATGTGCTGATGCTGCCGATGGCGGCCCATGTGAGGGTCTGCCCGGAGACGCTGAGCCTCGGCGCCGCCTGCGTGTCGACTGTTTCGCCCGGTTCGCCGGTTCCGGCGTGCGGGTAGGTGATCGCCTGTTCGGCCGCCCAGGCGCTTCCGTTGACGGCCGTTCGGATGCTGTATTTCACCGTTGTGCCAGGCACCGGCGGCGGCGTCACCGATGTCCCGGTGATGACTGAGTACTGGGCCACCTGGCCCGGCACCTTGCGAACGAAGACGTAGTTGTTGACGTTGTCCACGCGCGCCCAGCTGAGCGTCTGTCCGGAGACCGTGAGCCTCGGCGCGACAAGTGCCCCGTCGCCGCCGAATGAGCTGGTCCTGGCGCTCTCAGCCGTGCCGCGGGCGATCCGCGCGAGTTCGCGCTCGGCGGCCCTCAACCTGCTGCCCGCCCGCTGGACCTCCGCGCGCGCGGAGGCGCAGGCACGCGGGTCGCCGCTGTGCGCGGAGTCGCATTTCTTCAGTCGCTCGGCCTTGGCGACGAGCGCGCGGTCGGCACGGCGGCTGTGCCGCGCGGCGGACGCGAGTGCGGGTGGTATTGAGCGCCCCGTGTTCGCGGCCGCCGCGCCGGCGAAGATGCCGAGGGCGAGGCAGGCGAGCGAGAAGTGGAGCGAAAGGTCACGCAGCCTTCCGAGAGTCTCCGTGCGGGCGGTGTGCGACGTTGTCATGCGATCTCCTTCGGTGGCTGGGCTGTCTGCGAGAGACCCCTGGCTTTGCGAATCCGCCTCGCGGCGGACGTGCCTTTATCGGGAAATGGAGAGACGCTCTTTTGCCGCGCACGCGACTGGAGTTGCGTTCCCCTTTAGTCCTGCACGGGACCTTTCGGGTTCCGGGCCGGAAGGTGTGAGCGCTCTACTGCGCCATAGACAGATGTACCCGGCGCGACTGGGCTCAACGCGGCCGGGCGAAATCTTGCGCCGGCGTGCTCAGCGTGCTGCCGGATCGAGCAACGCGCTGAGCGCCTCGATCGAATACCGCTCGGCGGCGAGAGCGCGTCCGTTCGAGCCGAGCTGTGGCGCGCCGTCGCGCAGGACGCGCACGAGCGCGGCGGCGAACTCGGCCGCGCCGGCCGCGACGATCGAGTCGATGCCGTCGTGGACGTCGAGCCCGGCGACGGCGCGCGGCGTGGCGATCACCGGCAGCCCATAGGCAAGCGCTTCGATCAGCTTCAGCGGCGTGCCACCGCCCTGCAGCAGCGGCACGACCGCGCATGAGGCGCCGGCGTAGACAGCCGCGAGGTCCTCGACGTAGCCGAGCGCTTCGACGCGCGCGTCGGCGCGGTGCGGGGGCTCGAGGCCGCCGCCGGCGAGCGCGAGCCGCGCGTCGGGGAGCTCCTCCCAGACCCGTGGGAAGACCTCGTCGAGCAGGAAGCGCATGCCGTAGCGGTTGGGGGCGTAGGCGAAGTTGGCGACGAACAGCGCGCGGCGCGCGCCGGCGGCGGCCGCCACCGGAGTGATCGCGGCGACATCGACGACGTTCGGCACGTAGCGCAGGCGGGCGTCGGGACACAGCGCGCGTGCGCCTTCGAGGTCCGCGTGACTGACCATCCAGGACTCGCTCGCGCCCGCGAGCAGCCGCCGCTCGAAGCGGGCGAGCGCGCGCGCCTGGCGGGCGGAGACGAAGCTGAAATCGCCGCGGAACCCGGACTCGAGGTTGTGGGCGTTGTAGATCACGTCGCGGCTTCGCGCGAGGCGCGCGAGCGTCGCGGCGGCGATCGGGCCGTCGGCGATCACGCGGCCGCGGTCGTCCTCGCCGGCGAGGGCGCTCGCCCGCGCGGCGAGCTCGGCCGAGATGCCGCGTGCAAAGCCGCTCGCGACGCCGGTCAGGCGCGCGGCGGCGTACGCGCCGGCGCGGCGCAGCCCGCGCGAGGGGACCACCTCGCACAACTCGATCCCGGGAATCGCGCGGAAGCTGGCGTCGGGCTCGGCCGCGCCGAAGCGCGCGTACAGCAGCGTCAACGGGCGGTGCGCGGCGAGCGCGCGCGCGACGCCGTATGTGCGCACCGCCTGGCCGCTGCCGAGCACGGGCGTGTGCGTCGTGACGAGCAGGTCTCTCACAGCGCGTCGACCGCCAGCGCGATCTCGCGCAGGCGTGCCTCCCAGGAATGTGCGGCGGCCCCCTGCGAGCGTTCAGCGCGCCGCGCCGGGCTGTCCTCGGCGAGTGCCCGGTCGAGCAGCGCGGCGAGTCCCTCGGCATCGGCGGCGCTGCTCACCTCTGCGACGCCGGCGAGCGCCGGCAGCGGTGTCGCGATGACGGGCAGCCCGGCCGCGAGGTACTCGTAGACCTTCATCGGGAAGATGCTCGCGGTGAGCTCGTTCTGCGCGTAAGGGATCAGCCCGGCGTCAGCCGCACGCAGCACGCTCGGCAGCTCGCCGTAGGAGCGCACGCCGAGGAGGTGGACATTCGGCTCGGCCGCGAGCGCCGAGATGTCTGTGTGCGGGTCGCCGAGGCCGACCGGG
Organism: uncultured Solirubrobacteraceae bacterium; assembly: GCA_963822245.1. Lineage (GTDB taxonomy): Bacteria > Actinomycetota > Thermoleophilia > Solirubrobacterales > Solirubrobacteraceae > Palsa-744. The sequence goes on along the minus strand of CAWGGR010000001.1, from coordinate 329,277 downwards.
CCGACGAGCGCGAACGACCATTCCGGGCGCAGGCGGGCGAGCGAGCGCAGCAGCGGCAGGTCGAGCTTGGCGGCGGCGATCGCTCCGGTGAAGACGGCCCGCGGCGCCGGCAGCGCCGCGATCGCCCGATCGAGCGGCCCGGGCTCGAGCGCGCGCGCGAACAGCTCGACGTCGGCGACGTTGGGGGCTTCGAGGACGTTCTGCGACAGCGCGCGCATCCGCGCTGCGAGCGCGGGCGCGCTCGCGAGCACGAGATCGGCACGCGCGGCGAAGCGATCCTCAGCCGCGCGGAAGCTGGCGCTGTCGATGCGCGCGTGCGCAGAGATGTCATCGACGCAGTGGTAGACGACGAGGGCGGGATCGAGCGCGTCGATCAGGACCTCGGCCTGGGGCACGTAGGACCACAGGATCGGGTTGCGCAGCCCGATCCGAGCGGCGGCGCGGCGCACGAGCGCGGGCAGCAGGCGCGCGTTGAGCGCACGCGCCGCGCGGCTGTGGTGAAGCGGGATCACCAGCGGCGCGAGCACATGCAGGCCGTCGCTCGCGCGCGGCGGCGCGAGTCCGCGCCGCAGGCGGCGCGCCATCCGCGTGATGTCGCGGCCGGCGAGCTGGGGCCGGCGCAGGCCGAGCGACTCGACGAACAGGACCCTGTTCTCGCGGGCCAGGCGCGACATCAGGTGATGCTGGTTGGTCCACAGCTCGGTGTCCCAGTCGGCGAAGCCGACGCACACGATGTCGCGCCCGCGCAGGGTCGGGGAGTCGGCCATTCGGCGCCATGATCCCAGGCGGCGGGGCGTGTAGTCTCGCGTCGGTGCCGCCAGAAGGCCAAACGGTCCGACCAGCACGGCTCGATCGCCTGCGTCACCGCTTCGCGCGCGTCGCGGTCGTGCACGACTGGTTGACGATCCCCGGCGGCTCCGAGCAGGTGCTCGTGGAGCTGCTGGAGATGTTCCCGCAGGCCGAGCTGTTCACCTCGATCTATGACCCGGCTCCTTGGCCGGCGCAGATCACCGGGCGCAAGGTGCACAGCTCGTTCCTCAACCGCATTCCGGGTGCGAGCAGCCACTACCCGAAGCTGCTGCCGCTGATGAACCGCGCGTTCGCGTCCTTCGATCTGTCGGGCTTTGACCTCGTGCTGTCGAGCAGCCACGCATGTGCGAAGAACGTGCGCAAGGCGCCGTACGCGCTGCACGTCTGCTACTGCCACACGCCGATGCGCTACGCGTGGGATGAGGGCTTCCTCGAGGGCGAGGAGGTCGGGCGCGCGATGAGGCTCGTGCTGCCGCCGCTGCTCGCGCGCCTGCGGCGCGAAGACCTGGCCGGCGCGAGCGGGCCGGATCTGTTCGTTGCCAACTCGCGCTACGTGGCCGAGCGGATCGAGCGCTACTACGGCCGCGAAGCCGAGATCGTGCATCCGCCGGTCGAGGTCGATCACTATCTCGGCCTGCCGCGGGAGCCGGGCGAGGCCTATCTGGTGTTCGGGCGGGTGGTGCCGTACAAGCGCGTCGATCTCGCGGTCGCGGCGTGCGAGCGGCTGGGCAGGACGCTGCGCGTCGCGGGCGACGGCCGCGCGCTCGCGAGCGTGCGCGCGCGCAGCGCAGCGGCGGGCACCGAGTTTCTCGGCAAGGTCTCGGCGTCTGCGCGAGATCGGCTGTTCACGGAGGCGCGCGCGCTGCTGTTCCCCGGCGAGGAGGACTTCGGGATCGTGCCGGTCGAGGCGCAGGCGGCGGGCGTGCCGGTGATCGCATACGGCGTCGGCGGCGCGGTCGAGACGGTGCGCGACGGGCGCACGGGTGTCCTCTTCGAGGAGCAGAGCGCGGGCTCGCTGGCGCGCGCGATCGAGCGCTTCGAGGCGCTCGCGCTCGACGCGGGCGATGCGCGCGAGAACGCCCGCGGCTTCGGCCGCGAGCGCTTTCGCGAGGAGATGACAACCGCGATCGAGCGCGCCGCGAACGCGCTCGGCGGGTAGGCTCGCCGGGCATGCGCGTACTCGTCACCGGCGCCAGCGGCTTCATCGGCGGCCTGCTCTGCGAGCGTCTGCTCGAGAACCACGACGAGGTCTTCGCGCTCGTGCGCCGCGCCGGCTCCGAGCCGGCGGGAACCCGCCCGCTGCGCGCCGAGCTGAGCGACGGCGTGAGCCTTCACACCGCGCTCTCGCTCGCCCGCCCGGACGTCGTGATCCACCTCGCCGCCGAGATCGCATCCCAACGCGACGAGCGCAAGGTGCGGGCGGTCAACGTCGAGGGCACGCGCCTGCTGCTCGCGGCGTGTACCGCGCTCGCCGGCGCGCCCGATGCGCCCGGCGCTCCGCGGTTCGTGTTCTCCTCGACGGTCGTTACGGGCGATGCGCGCGGGGAGCTGCTCAGCGAGGATCAGCCGTTGCCGGTGCAGACGCCATACGGGCGCTCCAAGCAGGAGGGCGAGCGCCTGATCCGCGAGTCGGGGCTGCCGGCGGTCGTGATCCGCCCCTCGCACGTGTACGGCCCGGGCGGCTGGTACGCCGAGGAGATCGTTCCGCGCCTGCGCCAGCCGGGACGCTTCGCGGTCATCGGCAAGGGCGAGAACCTGTGGGATGTCGTCCACGTCGACGATGTCGTCTCGGCGCTCGTGCTCGCCGCGCTCATCGCTCCGGCCGGATCGACCTATCACGTCGCGGACGATCAGCCGATCACCTACCGCGACTTCATGGCGGCGACCGCCGATGCGCTCGGCGTCGGCCGGCCGCGACACATCCCCACGGCGCTCGCGCGCATCGTGGCGGGCTCGAATGCGGTCGACGCGGTCGTGCGCTCGGCGCGCTCGTCGAACGTCAAGATCAAGCGCGAGCTCGACTGGTCTCCGCGCTTTGCGAGCGCCGCTGTCGGCGTCGCGGACGCTGTCGCGCGCCTGGCGCCCTCCTAGCCGCCGGTCCGCGCCTTGGCGACCGCGCGCGGCGGCTCAGCCCCGCAGCCCGAACGCCCGCTCGGCCTCGTCGGCGACGTGCCGGGCGATCGCGAGCGAGGAGGTCGCGGCCGGCGAGGGCGCGTTGCGCACGTGCAGCGCGCGCTCGGTGCGCGAGAATACGAAGTCATCGACGAGCTTGCCGTCGCGCCCGAGCGCCTGGGCGCGGACCCCGGCGAAGGCAGGCTCGACGTCGCCTGCCTGCAGCTCGGGGACGTAGCGCGCGGCGGCGCGCACGAACGCCGAGCGCAGCGCCGCGTGGCGCAGCTCCGTGACGCCGGTGCGCCACCAGTGCGCGAGCATCCTCCAGGTGCCCGGCCAGACGAGCGTGTCGCGCAGATCGGCACGGCGCACCGTCGTGAGGCTGTATGCATCGCGCGCGCCTGCCATCAGCGCGGTCGGACCGATCAGGACCTCGCCGCCGATGTGCTTGGTGAGGTGCACGCCGAGGAACGGCAGCGACGGATCGGGCACGGGATAGATCAACGAGCGCACGAGCGTGCGGCGCTCGGGGGCGAGCCGCAGGTAGGCGCCGCGGAACGGGACGATCCGCGGGTCAGGGTCGGCACCGGCGGCGACGGCGAGACGATCGGCCCAGGCACCGGCGCAGAAGACCACGTTGCCCGCCTCGGTTGCGCCGCGGGAATGGGTCAGCCGCAGCGCGCGCCCGTCGAGCTCGACGCCCTGCACCTCGCAGCCGGTGACGACGTCCGCGCCCGCCTCGCGGATGTCCGCGGCGTAGGCCTGGGCGACGGCGGGGAAGTCGGCGATGCCGGTGTCCGGCGAGTGCAGCCCGGCGATCCCGCGCGCGTGCGGCTCGAGCTCCTCGATGCCGGCGGCGTCGATCCGGCGCAGGCCGGGGACGCCGTTCGCCCGGCCGCGGCGCTCGAGCTCAGCGAGACGGTCGAGCTCGCTCGCGTCGGTCGCGACGATCACCTTGCCGCAGCGCTCGGTCGCGATCCCGCGCGCCTCGCAGTACTCGTACAGCTCGCGCGCGCCCTCCACGCAGAGGCGCGCCTTGAGCGAGCCGGGCACGTAGTAGACGCCGGCGTGGATCACGCCGGAGTTGTGTCCGGTCTGGTGCGTGCCGAGCTCGGCCTCGCGCTCGAGCACGCAGACGGACGCGCGCGGATTGCGCCCGATCAGCTCGCGCGCGACGGCCAGGCCGACGATGCCGCCGCCGACGATTGCGAGATCACAGCGCGCGGGCGCGCCGCCGGTGAGTGAAGCGGGGCCTCCCACGGGGCGCAGACTACTCGGCGAGGCCCCCGGGACCTCCGGGCGCGGTTGCGGCGCCGGCGTCGACGAGGCCTGCGCCGTAGAGCCCTTCGTCGCCGCCGCCGCCGAGCTTGCGCGCGGTCGCGCGCAGGCGCATCGTGACCTGCGCGGGCGTCGGGTGGCGCCCGAGCACGCCGCTGGCGATGATCAACGCGGCCGTCGCGGCGACGTGCGGCGTCGCCATCGACGTTCCTTCATAGCCGGAGGGCAGGCCGAAGCGGCTCACGGAGCTGCCGCTGAACGTCACCTGGTAGACGTCGCGGCCGGCGGGCTGTTCGGGACGGCAGTTGGGGTCGCCGGGCAGATCCGCGTCGGGGCCGCCGCCCGGTGCCACAAGCGTCAGGCCGGCGCCGTCGTTGGAGTAGGAGGCCAGGCAGCCGTGTTCGGTCGTCGCGCCGACCGAGACGACATCGGGCGCACGCGCGGGATAGGCGATCGCGGCGTGGCCCTCGTTGCCGGCGGCCGCGACGATCAGCACGCCGCGGTGGTGGGCGTAACGGATCGCTTCGATCAGCTCGGGGATGTCCGCGGCGGTCACGCCGGGGGAGAACTCGAGGCTGAGGTTGATCACCTGGGCGCCGTGCCTGGCGGCGAAATAGACGCCTTCGGCGATCGTCGAGGCTTCGCCTTCGCCCTCGCTGTTGAGCACCCGCACGGGCATGATGCGCGCGCCGTAGGCCAGGCCGGTGACGCCGTAGCGGTTGTTCGTCTCCTCGGCGATCGTGGCGGCGACGAACGTCCCGTGGCCGTTGCGATCGTTGGGATAGGGATCTTTGTCGACGAAGTCATAGCCCTGCACGAACTGGAAGCGGCTGAAGTCGGGCGAGCGGCGGAAGCGGCCGCGGTTCGCGTAGGCGACGCCGGTGTCGAGCACGGCGACCGTCACGCCACGGCCGCCCGGTGCGCCGTCGGCGGCGACATTCGCCCAGGCTTCCGGTGCGTTGACGCCGAACTGGCCGACGAAGTTCCACTGCAGCTGCTCCCAGCCTCCCGGCTTGCCGCCGGGCCTGCCGACGTCGTTCGGGGTCCAGTCGCCGGAGATGTGCGCGCGGTAGTCGGGGACCGCCCAGCTGACGCCGTGCTCGGCGCGCACGCGGCGCAGTGCGACTGCGAGGCTCGTGCCGCGGCCGATCCGCAGCAGGCGCGTGTGCACAGCCGGGGCGGCGACGCTTGCGGCTCGCGCGATCGACCCGTCCGCGGAAGGCGCCGCCGCGCGGTAGCCGACCACGATCTCGCCGGCGCTGTAGGCGCCGGGTTCGCCCGCGAGCGCGCGCGGCGCGGAGACTGCGAAGATCGCGAGGGCGACGCAGAGGCCTAGTCCGATTCGGCGCGGTGATCTGGGTCGGCTCGAGCGGCCGGTTCTGGAGAGCATGGGCGTTTGGGTAATGATGATGTTCGGCAGGCCTTCGCGCGCAGGCACTGTCGCAGACGGCACGGGCGATATCGATGAGCGAGCGCTTCTTCCCACGCGACGACTACTTCATGCGGCTCGCGCTGCGCGAGGGGAAACAAGCATTGGAACACGACGACGTGCCGATCGGCGCGGTCCTCGTGCGCGACGGAGACGTTCTCGCGGTCGGCCACAACGAGCGCGAGCTGCGCCAGGACCCGACCGCGCATGCGGAGATCATCGTCCTGCGCGAGGCGGCCCGGCTCGCAGGCAGCTGGCGCGTGCTCGACGCTGAGCTGTACGTGACGCTCGAGCCGTGCGCGATGTGCGCCGGCGCGATCGTGCTCGCGCGCATCGCGCGCGTCGTCTACGGCGCGACCGACCCGAAGGCGGGAGCTTGCGGCAGCGTGCTCGATGTCCTCGGCGAGCCGCGTCTGAACCACCGCGCGGAGGTGTCCGGCGGACTCCTCGCACCGGAGTGCGGAGGGATGCTGAGCGACTTCTTCGCCGCGCGCCGCTGAGCCCCGGCGTGCGCCGTGCGCGGGCGATCGCCGGGCGTGGGCGGGCACCGATCATCTAGCCTATGGCCGTCCCCCAGGAGGGGTGGCAGAGCGGTTGAATGCGGCGGTCTCGAAAACCGTTGTGCGTCTTATTGGCGTACCGGGAGTTCGAATCTCCCCCCCTCCGCTAGAGTCCAGAAGCCCCAGTGTTTCGGGGCTTCTGGGCTTTCTTGCGGCTAACGGCTGTCGTGGCTGACGCCACCGGCTCGGCGCGGCTGAAGGAGACGCGCCAAGCTCAAGCCAGCGCGCCTACGGCGATCGCCGGCGCTGAGCTGCCAGACACGCGGCTTCCTTCGAGCACCACCTTCAGGGCGGCCGTGTGCGCGGCATCGTCGAAGGTGTCGTACGCGCTCATCGTGTCCTCGAGCGCGAAGTGGTGGGTGGCGAACACGGTCGGGTCCAGGCGCCCGTCGGTGACGAGTGTCATCAGCCGGGGGATGGTGTGGGTGTCGACCAGTCCTGTTGTGATGGTGATGTCGCGGGTCCAGAGCTGCTCGAGGTGGAGGGTGGCTGAGCGTCCGTGTACGCCGATGTTGGCCACCCGGCCTCCCGGACGGATCAGCTCGCAGGCCAGCTCGAACGTGTCGGGCAGGCCGACCGCCTCAAGCGCGACGTCGGCGCCGAGTCCGTCCGTGAGCTGCATGATCTGAGTGAGGGCGTTCTCGCGACCGTTGTTGATCGTAGTGTCGGCGCCGAATTTACCGGCGCTCTCAAGGCGGCTGTCGGCGAGATCGATCGCCACGATGCGACCGGGTGTGTAGAGCTGTGCGGTGAGCATCGCGGCGAGGCCGATCGGGCCGGCGCCGACGATCGCGACGACGTCGCCGGGCGTGATCTTGGCGTTCAGCACGCCGACCTCGTAGGCCGTCGGCAGGATGTCAGCCAGGAACAGGACCTGCTCATCGGTGAGACCCTCAGGCACCTTGAAGACCGAGTTGTCGGCGAACGGGACGCGGGCGTATTCGGCCTGCAGCCCGTCTATGAGGTGGCCGAAGATCCACCCTCCTCCGCCTACGCATTGTCCGTAGCGTGCTTCCTTGCAGTAGCGGCAGCGTCCGCAGGCGCTGATGCATGAGAGGAGCACCCGGTCGCCGACCGCCACTGTGGCAACGCCGGCGCCGATCTCCTGCACGGTTCCGACGGCCTCGTGTCCGAGCACCGTCCCGGGTGCGGTCTCCGGAACGTCTCCCTTGAGGATGTGCAGGTCCGAGCCGCAGATTGTTGAGGTGTCGACCCGTACGACGATGTCCGTCGGGTCGATGATCGTCGGGTCGGGTACGTCGTCCCAGCCGCGCTGGCCTGGTCCGTGGTAGACGAGGGCCTTCATGGTGATCTCCGATTTTTGGTGGGGTGGTGTTGCGGGTTGAGCTGCGAGACCTGCGTCGGCCGTCTAGGCGAGCGCTCCGACAGGGTCGGGGCTGGTCTCCTGCAGGTGCAGCTCCTCCTCCGCGGGTGTCTGGCGTGCGTGGCGGAACCCGAGGAGGACGAACCCGAGCATCACAAGGGCGAGGATGAATGAGGCGATCGAGCCGATCAGCATGATCGTGCCGATCTTCGAAAAGCCGTAGGCCTCCAGCAGCAGGCCACGCAGAGTTGTGCCCTGGAACGAGGTCGTCTCGAGGGTCGCCAGTTTGGTGTTCGCGGGTTCCGCGCGGGCGGCTGTGCTGATCTTTGAGTAGACCCCTCCGTAGGGCATCTCCGAAAGGTGGATCGCGATGAAGTGGTCGGCGTAGGCCTCGGCCTGCGGACCGGTGAGCAGCTGCTGGCCCGCATACTTCGAGACGGACGGGATCATCGCCTTGGTGATCTCAGTCCCGGCCTTCGGGTGTTCAAAGGCGGCCTTGGGCGGGAAGAAGATCTGCTGCTGGGAGAGCTGGTTATGGACATTGTTGTGCGTGTAACTGGAACCCCACATCAGCAGTCCGCCCGCGATCAGGAGCACGACCACTAGGACCAGGCCGACGGCGCTGGTTAGAACGTCAAAAACGGTGCGGCGCATGAGAACGGCTCCTATCGATGGGGAGGGAACGCGATGACGGCTGTGCGTCTCGCTGCCGGCCGCTGGATTGGAGCCGGTGATACAGGTGCCGCCAGGGATCAGGGCGGGGACAACCAAAACTGTATGCCGCGCGGCGTGCGCGACCGTGCGTAGTTAGCACGGACCCTGCGGCAAACTCGCTCGCGGGCTCGACCGCCCTGCGCGGACGAGTCGAAGCAGCCCGCCTCGATCGCCATCAGTCGGAAAGTTGGCGTGGCCGTACCGGGGGTTGGCACGGCCACGCCTGCGTGCGGGAGGATCTGGTCCTCCACGCCTTCCCGGACGGCCACTGTCCCGCCGTCCAAGTCTCCAAATTCGAGCCCGCCGCTCAGCCGCAGTCCGCCGCAAGCTGGCCGTCGCTGAGCTCGCAGATCGGAGATGTTCACATCACCGTCCGTTACCTCTGGCGGAATTGGGCCTTCGATGACATGCTCCTGACGCGGACGACTCTCTCCGACGGGGGTCGGGACAAGAACGCCAGCCGAGTGTTGGAGCCGGAACGGTATTCCGCCGAGGATTGGGGCGGGACAGTCCGTATCCTAACAGCATCGTTCGGTCCTTCTGACCGGATGGCCCTTGATGAGCTCCCGCGAGACCAAGCACCTGCGCGTCCTGATCGCCAACGAGCGAAAGGACCGTCTGGCACTTGTCGCGCCGATCGTCGTGGGGCTCGGCCATGAGGTGATCGCACGCGAGATTGACGTTGCGGAAGTGGGTGCGGTTACCGCCAGAGAGCGCCCCGATGTCGCCCTCGTCGGCCTCGGGGATAGCTCGGAGCATGCGCTTGAACTGATCGACAAGATCGTCCGCGAAGCCGCCTGCCCGGTGATTGTCCTGCTTCACGCGCGCGACCCGGAGTTCATTGGCGAGGCCTCCAAGCGAGGCGTATTCGCCCACATCAGCGACGCTGACGTCGAGGACTGGCAGAGCGCGATCGACATCGTGCTCCGTCGGTTCGCGGAGTATCAGGACCTCCAGGGCACCTTCGGCCGCCGCGCTCTGATCGAGCGAGCAAAGGGAATCCTCATGGAGCGCCACAACATCGACGAGACGAGCGCGTTTGAGATGCTGCGTGAGCAGTCGCGTGTCGACAACCGCAAGCTGATCGACCTGGCCACGGCAGTCGTCGACGGCCACCGCCTGCTGCCTGGAGGCACGAAACCGACCGACGCTCCCTAGGCAGGTCGCGGCTGGGTCACCGCAGCCCGGCGCGGGCTATGTGCGTGCGCGATCAGTACTTCCCCGGGAGAAGCTGCCGTTGTGCGCGGATGTCGCGCGGCCAACCGCACGCGACGATACGGGTCATGCACAAGCGCCTCCTCACGGTCGCAGTCGCAGTCGCAGCCATCGTGCCCGTTGCCGGCGCCGGTGCGGCGACACCCGCCGCCGCCCACTGGTGCCGGCAAGGCGACCCGCCGCTCTACGCATCGGCAGATACGACCTGCGGGCTTGGCGGCAACGTGGTCACGGGTTACGTGAACGTCTGCCACGAGCAGCGCAGCTGTCAGCTACGGGTGGATTCGCCGACTTCGCGAGCGCGCTACCTGATCACGTGCGACCGCCGCGGCAGCCGCTACACGGGGACGGTCGACTGCCGGGGGGCGCCGGACACGGGCATCTGGGCGCGCTTCTCGGCGCTCATCTGACCGGTCGGCTCTGTCGGCGCTAACCGCTAACCGGAACCGGTGGGCGCTAACCGGTGGGCTCGATCGGGGTGGGCTCGATCGGGGTGGGCTCGATCGGCAGCGGCGAAGCCTGGCCGTGATGCCACTCGCCCTCTCGCGGCTCGCCGGCTCGCCGCTTGAGCCGGGCGCGGCGATCCCGGAAGTCGCGCAGCTGGCGCTCGAGCTGGCCGGCGAGCTCGTCGATCGCCTGCGACATCGTCGCGCTCGCGACGTGCCCGTGGAGCATGTGACCGTTGACGTTGAGCTCCGCCTCGGCCCGTGCCGGGTGGGTGAGCCGCGGATTGCGCTCGAGCTGGAGCGTCACGCGCGCGCCTAGCAGCGGATCGCCCACGTGCCGCTCCAGCGCGCCGACTCGTCGGCGCGCATGATCCTTATCACCCTCGGCGATGTCCCCGCGCGCTGTCACCGTGACCTCCATCATGCCGGCCCACTGTTCTCGAGCGCCGACAGGTCGCTGCAGACGCAGCGAAGCCCGAGCTCGCACAGCTCGCTGGGAGCGTACGCCGTCACATCGAGCGTGAGGCAATCCTCAAGCGATGCGACCACCCGATCTCCCGCGAACGAGAACTGTGAAACGACGCGGAACAACGCGATGCCGTCTGTCAGATAGCCGCCGTTGCACGGCAGCGTGAACGATCGGCGGCACCCAAGGCGACGGGTCAACCGAGGAGCGTCTCGCACGGATCGGGTCGGCATACGCATGGTGCCGTCAGATTTGCGCCCGAAGAGCCGCACGACATCGGTGATAATCACCCCTCAAGTGGTGGTTTTCCCACCACGCGGCGCCTGGCAGGCATGTGAGAGCAGCGCCGGGCGGCAGATCGAGAGCGACGACCATCGCGCGCTCGTAGATGGCCGAACCCGGGGAAGCACGCGCGCGCCGGACGCGGCACTCGCTGAATACGCGGGACGCCTAGCATCAAGGAAGCAATTCCGGACACGAGAGGAGCTGGCGATGATGAGTCTGACGATGCCGACCGCCGCCGTGAGCGGCAGGTGTCTGTGTCGCAGCACCGGGTTGGCAGCCGCGGTGCTCCTGCTCGTCGGCTGCGGAGGCTCCTCCAACAGCCCGGCGAGCTCGACTACAGCGACGGTGCCCGCCGCGACCCAGGCGCAACAGGCCGCCGTAGCGACGGCCGCCGGCAGCGCCGACAACGTCAGCGCATCCAGTGGCGGCGTGACCGCGAGCCTGCACGCAGGCACCCACACGCCGAAGGTCGAACGGCCGTGGCCGATTCACTTCATCGTCACACACGGCGGGCAGCCGGCGGGTGCGAGCGTCAGCTATGAGTACATGCTCGGCGGCCAGGTGGTCGCACACCGCTCCCACTACACCTTCAAGGGACACTTCTCCGACGTGTTCCGATTTCCGGCCGCGGCGGTGGGCTATCCGCTCACGTTTCGTGCGGTTATCGTGTCCGACGGGGTGACGATCAACCTCGACTACCCGGTGCAGGTCGGCACGTGAACACCCCCGCGGGCGCGGCGGTGGCCGTCGAGGGTGTCGGCAAGAGCTTCGGACGCGTGAGCGCTCTGCGCGAGGTCTCGATGGGTGTTGCCTCGGGCGAGGCCGTGGCGATCACCGGTCGCTCGGGCTCCGGCAAGAGCACGCTGCTGGCGCTCATCGGCGGCCTCGAGCAGCCCGACGACGGCCGTGTCCTGATCGACGGCCGCGCGCTGTGGAGCGAGCCGCGTCCCGCTCGCGCTCGGCGCGAGGTGGTCGGATTCGTCTTCCAGCGCCACCTCCTGCTCGGCGCGCTGTCCGCGCGCGCAAATGTCGAAGTGCCGCTCATCGGTGCCGGCATGCATCGCTCCGAGCGCCGTGGCCGAGCCCTCTCGCTGCTGGATGAGGTCGGGCTCGCCGACCGTGCCGAGCATCTGCCGTCGGAGCTCTCGGGCGGGGAGAGCCAGCGCGTTGCCGTTGCACGCGCGCTCGCGAACGAGCCGCGCCTGCTGCTGGCCGACGAGCCCACCGGCGCGCTTGACTCGCGCACCTCCGAGCGCGTGCTCGACCTCCTCTTCAGGCTCCGCGACCACCTCGGCATGACGCTCGTGATCGTCAGCTACGACCCGTCCGTCGGCGCTCGCGCCGACCGCACGCTCGCACTGATCGACGGCAGGATCGAGGCGGAGCAGGCCTCGCTCTGCGGGAGCTAGAGAGATCGAGCGATGGGCGCGATCGTCACGACCAACCTGCGCAGGCACTCGGCACGGACCGTGTTCACAGCGCTCGGCATCGCGGTCGGCGTCGCGACGATCGTGGCCCTGCTGTCGTTCACCCAGGGGTTGAAGGAGACCGCCGCCGGGTTCGTTCATCTCGGCGGCTCGGAGCTCGGCGTCTTCCAGGCCAACGTGTCCGAACCGACGGCGTCGGTGCTGCCGGAATCGATCGTCCCTCGCCTCAATTCGAGCCCGCAGATTGCGCACGCCACACCGCTGCTGCTGGTCGTCGAAGGCGTGAAGGCCGACTCCTCGGCGATCGTGTTCGGCGCGGACCCGGCCGGCTTCTTCACCCGCAACCTCGTGCTGACCGGCGGCCGCCGCCCGCCGGCGGGATCGAGCGAAGCGCTCGTCGGTGACCGGCTCGCCGCGCAGCAGCACCTGCACCCCGGCGGCGTCCTGGTCGTCGAGGGCCACTCCTACCAGGTGGCCGGGATCTACCACTCCGGTGTTCTGTTCGAGGACTCGGGCGCTGTCCTGCCGCTTGCGCAGGCCCAGCAGCTGACCGGCCGGGCCCGCGAGGTAACCGATGTCGTGGTGCAGCTGGCGGCGGGCGTGCCGGCGAGCAAGGCCGGCAGCAGCATCGAACGTGACCTTCCGGGCACACAGGTGATCACCGACCCGCAGCAGGCGCTTCGTGTCGGCGCGGACAGCACGCTGATATCCAAGGCGATTCTCGTGATCGTCGTGATCGCCCTGATCGTGGGGGCGATCAGCGTCGCCAACACGATGGCCATGTCGATCATGGAGCGCCAGGGCGAGATCGGCCTGCTCAGCGTCGTGGGCTGGTCACCCGTGCGTGTCGCCAGCCTGGTCCTCGGCGAAGGCGTCGCTGTCAGCACCATCGGCGCCGCCGCCGGGCTGCTGCTCGGGGTGATCGGAGGCGGACTGCTGGTCCGCGCGCTCGGCGTGAGCAGCTACGTCACACCGACGGTCACCGCCTGGGGCCTCGGGCGCGGCCTGCTCGTCGGCGTGGCGATCGGCGTCCTCGGCGGCATCTACCCCGCATGGCGGGTGACCCGCATGACACCGCTCAAGGCCCTGTCGAGCACATAGCCGCCGCGCGAGACCGGTTGGCCTGCGGCCTTCCACGGACGCGCATTGGGGACGCTCCCCGATGTGCCGGGTGACCGTCGCGCTTAGCGTCGCCAGACAGATCCATCGCTCGACTCAAGGAGACGACCATGCCTGGAGCACTCACACGCTGGGAACCAATCGCCGAGCTCGGCGAGTTGCGGAGCCGTTTTGATCGCATGTTCGAGGAGTTGACCGACGGGCACGAGCGCGCCTGGATACCCGCTGTCGACGTCGAGCGCGAGAACGGCAACCTCGTGATTCGCGCCGACGTCCCCGGCATCAAGCCGGAGGAGGTCAAGATCCAGATCGAGGACGACATCCTCACGGTCTCCGGCGAGCACGAGGAGCGCAAAGAGGACAAGGACAAGCACTTCCTGCGTCGCGAGCGTCGTTACGGGTCGTTCTCCCGCTCGATGGCGCTGCCGCCGGGCGTTGAGGCCAAGAAGATCAAGGCCAAGACGCACGACGGTGTCGTCGAGGTGACGATCCCGCTGCCCAAGGAGGCAAAGAAGGAAAAGATTGAGATCACGCCCACCGGGGCCTGAGGTTCCAGGGCGCGCGGGTCGGCGGCGCTGTCGGTTCCGCCGGCGGCGCCGCCGTCCTTTCGTGCTCGTGTTGGGGCTCTTTGGTACGCTGCCCGCGCGCGCGGATGAGCGTCACGCATCCGCAGTCACCAAGGAGGGGAGCACTTCAGATGCCGCGAAGAGTGTTTGCACGTCCCGGCGCGCTCGCGACGGTCGCTGCACTCGTCCTCGCCGCGGCCGTGTGTGTCTCCCCGGCCGGGGCTTCGCCGGCGCTTCCGCTGAATCACGCAGGGCGCTGGATCACCGACGCGGACGGACGCGTGGTCATAGTGCATGGTACGAACATGGTCTACAAGCGGGCGCCGTACTATCCCAGCGCCGCGGGATTCGGCGAAGAAGACGCGGCGTTTCTCCAGTCGATCGGGTTCAACGCAGTCCGCCTAGGCGTGATGTGGAAGGCACTCGAGCCCGAACCCGGGGTCTTCGACGAAGCCTATGTCGCCCACTTCAGGGAAACGATCGAGATGCTTGCCGCGCACGGCATCCTCTCGCAGGTCGAGATGCACCAGGGCATGTACAGTGAAGAATTCGAAGGCGTGGGCTTCCCGAGCTGGGCGGTAGAGGACGAAGGCAAGGAAAACCTGCACGACGGGTTTCCCTACAATTACGAGTTCAACCCGGCGCTCAGTGCCGCGTTTGACAATTTCTGGGCGAACTCGCCCGGACCCGAAGGGATCGGTCTGCAGGACTACTTCGCCGGCGCCTGGAGTTACCTGGCGGCACATCTGGCGGGCACGAGCGGCATCATGGGATACGAAATCTTGAACGAGCCGTGGCCGGGCACAGAATGGCCCACCTGCGCCGGACTCGCCGAGGGGAAGAAGTCCAAGCCGTGCCCGACCTTCGACACGAAGCTCGATGCGATGTACGACCGTGTCGCGCCGGTGATCCGGGCGGCCGACCCGAGCACGCCGATCTACTACGAGCCGAATCTGATATTCGATTTCGGCGCACCGACGGCGACCGAAAGCCCTCCGGTCTCCAACGTCGGCTTCGCCTTCCACGACTACTGCCTCACGGAAAGCCCGGACGGTTGCGAATCCGAGGCCGTGAACATCGCGAACGCGGTCAAGCATGTGAAGAAGACCAACGACGCGCTGTTCCTCACCGAGTTCGGTTCGAGTAACCACGAAGGCGATCTCAGCGGTGTGGTGGCCAAAGCCGACGCCAGCATGGTGCCGTGGCTCGAGTGGGCCTTCTGCTACTGCGAAGACCCGCTCACCACCGGCGGTGAAACAGAGGGGCTCGTGAAGAGCACGCACGAACCGCCGAGCGGCGAAAACGTCCGCCCGGAAATACTCGACGCGCTCATGGAGCCCTACCCGCAGCTCATCTCGGGCACGCCCACCTCCTGGCACTTCGACCGCGAAACAAAGACGTTCACGTTCGCCTACACCCCGAGGCGGGCCGGCGGCGGCAAGAGATTCGGCGAAGGCGCCGCGACCGAAATCGCGGTGCCCGAAGCCGTTTATCCCCGCGGCTATACCGTCGCTGCGACGGGCGCGACCGTCACATCGGCAGCGGGTGCGTCCACGCTCACGCTCAGCCAGCAGGGCAAGCCGAAGACGATCTCCGTTACGGTCAGCCCGAAATAGGGCGCCGACGGGAGGTCGAATCTCCCCCTCCGTCGCGGCTCGGACCACGGCGCGTTGGCAGGCCTAGCCGGGTCCGGGCCAGGCGCGCCCGTGCGCGAGCCACTGCTCGAGGAGCGGGTCGACGACTCGCCACCCGGTTCTCGTCGTCTCATCGGCGACGAGCTGCCCCTCGCGCTCGAGGCCGGCGATCGTCGTCTGGTTGCCGCCCGTCTTGCTGATGCCGAACTCCTCCTGGGCGACGCGGCCCTGCAGCGGAGTCGTGCGGGTGGCTACCACGGCCATGATGCGGCGGTCGCTGTTGTTCCATGAGTCCCACGCCGCCTGAACCTCGGGGGTCGCGTCGCGCATCGCCGCCGCGTACGCGCCGACCCACTCTTCGGTCGACGCCGGGTTCCCGGGCTCGGTGTGCTCGTACAGGTGGTGGGCGAGCAGCATCGCTCGCTGCGGATGGCCGTCTGCGGTCCCGAGGAGCAGCTCGAGCGCTTCGCCGGGGTCTCGGCCGCCGTCGCGGAAGCGCGCGCCGATGTAGTCCGCGAGATCCTCCGATCGGAGGCGTGGCAGGGGGATCGGTTTCGCCTGGGCGAAGAACGCGTGACGACGGTCGGAGAAGAGGTCTCGCATGAGTCCGGGGTGCGAGCCCGAGAAGATGTAGCCGGCCGCGCTTCCATGCTGCTCGAGCTCGGATCGCATCGTGCCCACGAGCGCATCGCTGACGCGCATGACATCCTGAAACTCATCGAACGCGATCGTGCACTGGCGGCCGTGGCGTTCCTGCAGGCGTCGCGGAAGGCTCAACCGGTCGAGCAGCGCCGGCGTCTGCGGCTCGGGGCCGATCTCGACGCCGACTCCTCCGGGCGCGGCCCTCAGACGCGGGCGCAGGGTTGAGACGATCCCGGCGAACCATTGCCTGAGCGGCCCATCCAGCTGCTCTCGGTAGGCGCGCTCGATCCGGTCGGTGACGTCCGCCGTGCTGAGCACGCCGAGGAAGTTGACGTAGATCGGCACGAACCCGTCCTTGTCCGCGGCGTCCAGCGCAGCCCTGACGAGCGAGGTCTTTCCGTAGCGTCGCGGACCCTCCAGGCGGCTGTTGCGCGTCTCGCCTGCGCGCTCTCGCAGGAGGGCCAGCTCGGCGACGCGGTCGGCCAGCCGATCCGGCGGTTTGAGCGGCTCCTCGTAGATGAAAGGACTGCCCATCGGTGCATAAAGATAGCACCGTCTGGTGCGTAAGAGCGGCACCTTCTGTTGCGGCCGCTTTGCGCCTCACCGGCGGGACCCGGGGGAGTCCGTGGCGTCAGTCGCTGCTACCCGGAAGCCCGTCCGGCCTCATCACCGGTCGCTGCGCCGGCGGCGTCGGCGGCGTGCGCCGGCCGGTCCGCGGGCTCCAGCTTGCGCGCGGACCTCTTCGCCGCCTTGTCCACCCGACGCTCACGAAGCTTGCTTTCGCGAGTGAGCTTCGCCATCGTGGTCCTCTTCTTGCTCGAAGCCATTGGTGTGCCACCTCTCGTCGTTGACTCGCGCCCGCCGGGGTCGCTCGGGTCTCAGTCTTTTGGCTGTCGCTCGACGACCGCGCCCGCCGGGAGCAGGTAGCGACGAGGCGCTCGCGGCTGTGAGCCGCCTCTGTCTGTGAGCGACGATCCGTGCAGGCCTCGTCGGGGCTCAGTCGCGACGGTCGCCTCAGCGACGCCCGCGTGGTCGACTATCCACGCGATGATCGCCGCGGAATGAGCGCCCTCGGCGATGATCGCGGCTCGCTCGATGACGGTGCCGCCGGCGGCATGAGGCCGCGACAGCCGCCGCACGACGCTACGGATCGCATCATCTTCCACTGTGCACTCCTCACGAGCCTCTCAGGGGCTGCGATCGCGAGGCAGAGAGGTCAAGAAGGACCGGGCGAGCGCACAACGCCGAGCCTCTGGGAAACCCGACGGACAACTCCACCCTACCAAGGGCATCGCGGGCAACGCTGCGCGAGCAGGCGCCCGGGCCGCCGCCGCGCGCCGGTCCTCTAGGCGTCGAGTGAAGCGAGGAAGCTGAGCATCTCGGGTATCACGAACGCGGGCTTCTCGCGATGCGGCCAGTGCCCGGCGCCGGGGACGATCAGGGCCCGGCTGGGCGGCGGCAGCAGCGCGGCGGTCTGCGTGTACAGCGCGTGCGCCCCCAGCGAGTGCGTGCCGGTGACGATCAGCCCGGGAACCGCGCCGACGCGTTCGGCGGCGGCGGAGGGGCGCAGCGGGATCGCGCGGTAGTAGTCGATTGCGCCGTTGAGCGTGACCTCCGAGGAGAGCGCCTGCTTGGCGCGCGCGAGCGTCTGCTCGCGCGCGTCATCCGACCACTGCGGCGACCAGCGCCGGTAGAGGCGCTCGAGGTAGGCGAAGTCGTCACGCCTGCAGGTGCGGGCGGCCCAGGGCAGCTTGAGGGCGAAGAAGTGGCGAACCTGCCACAGCGCCTGCGGCGTGCGGCGCAGCACGCTCGGATGGGCGATGCCGAACGTGACGATCGCGCGTGCCCGCTGTGGCTGCAGGCCGGCGGCGACGTAGCTGAGCAGCGCGCCCCAATCGTGCCCGACGATCACCGCACGCGGGATCTCGAGCGCGTCGAGCAGCGCAAGCACGTCGCGTCCGAGCGTCTCGGGGTCATAGCCGCGGCCGGCGACGAGCGTCTCGGGGTGGTAGCCGCGCAGCCACGGCACGGTCACGCGCCAGCCCTCGGCGAGCAGGGACTGCTCGATCTCTGACCACGAGTAGGGGGTGTCGGGGAACCCGTGCAGGAGCACGATGTCCGGGCCCTCGCCAGCCTGTGAGACGACGTGGCGCTGCCCCGCATGGGAGACCGTGCGGAACTCCATCGCGCCAGTCTAGGTCCCGGCCGCTCGCCGCGGCGGCTACGTGATCGACGCGCGCGGGGCGTCGCGGACGTCGGTGTGCTCGCTGCGATCGCTCCGCTTGAAGGTGACGGTGCGGTCGCGGCCGGCGCGCTTGGCGTCGTACAGCGCGGAGTCGGCGCCGCGCAGGAGCTGCTCGATGCTGCTCGGCGCGACGGCGGCGAGGATGCCGGCGCTGACGCGCACGGTCGGCAGCTGCGAGGAGTCGCCGGCGGCGAGTGCCACGCGGACGCGCTCGGTGTAGGCGGCGGCGGCGGCGTTGTCGCAGCCGGGCAGCAGCACGACGAACTCCTCGCCGCCGAAGCGCGCGGTGACGTCGACGCCGCGAGACTCGGAGGCGAGCAGCGCGCCGACGTGCGCGAGCACGCGGTCGCCGATCTCGTGGCCCCACTCGTCGTTGATGCGCTTGAAGTAGTCGAGGTCGAACACCGCGACCGCGATCGAGCGGTGCTCGCGCCGTGCGCGCGCGAGCTCGAGC
The DNA here is from genome assembly GCA_963822245.1 of uncultured Solirubrobacteraceae bacterium. Taxonomy (GTDB): domain Bacteria; phylum Actinomycetota; class Thermoleophilia; order Solirubrobacterales; family Solirubrobacteraceae; genus Palsa-744. The sequence continues at coordinate 310,551 of CAWGGR010000001.1, read as the reverse complement.
GCCGCGCGTTCGTCGAAGCCGCGGCGGTTGAGCAGGCCGGTGAGCGCATCGGTGCGCGCTTCGTCGTCGAGCTGTGAGAGCAGCTGGTCGTTGCGCCCGGCGAGCGCGAGCACGACCGCGGAGACGACCGAGACGGACACCATGACGTCCACCCAGCGGCCGGCGTAGGCGCTCGCTTCGGGCAGCACGAGCAGGGTGATCGCATGCGCGACGCCGACGCACGCGACGATCGTGATCGCGCCGCGGCGGCCGAAGAAGAACGTGCTCCAGAGCACCGGCCACATGTACAGAACCGCGCCGTCACCGGCGCCCGGGGTGGCGCTCAGGGCATAGGCGATGAGCACGACGCCGAGCGGCCCCAGCGGCGCGAGCGCGCGCCGCGAGAGCTTCGGCCCATAGAGGACCAGCGCGAGCACGATAACCGCGGAGACGATCACGGGCGTGATCGCGAAGCTCGGGTCGCCGGGGATGATGCCCTCGATCGCCCCGTCGAAGGCGGCGCCCCCGTACATGCCCGCGGCGGTGTACGCCATCAGGCGTTTGTCCATGCGGACGTTCTCGAGCGAGCGACTCATCCGTCATGTATCGGCTCAAACGGGCGCGAACCCGAGTCCCAGGCCGCTGTTTGCGGCGAAAAGCTCCTCCGCGGGCACCCGACCCCTGCTCCGGCGGCGCGGGCGGCTAGCCTTGGGGGCATGATGACGACGGCCGAGCCGATGACGACCCGCGGCGCGCACTACACCGCGCTGCTTGAGACGATCGATCGCCAGGGTGTGACGAAGCTGCACGCAAAGGAGCGTGAACAGCTGCTCGAGGCGGCCGACGCGCTGCTGTTCGGCGAGCCCGAGGCGCACGCGCTGCTGAGCGCGGCCGAAGCACTGATCGAAGCGCTCGAAAGCAGCGGGCGCTGGTCTGATGAGCGCTGCGATCAGCTGCGTGAGCACCTCTACGGCTGCGACGCGCCGAGCACCTAGCGCCCAGCCGGGCCGGCCTCGAGGTCAGCGTGATCTCGCCGTCGCGCTCCAGCCTGCTGCTGAGCGCGCGGGGCGCGCGCCTCAGGTGGGGCGCCCGCGACCCATGCCGCGCCGCATGCGGTGCACGCGGCGAAGCTCCTGAACGGCCTCGTCGAGGCCGCCGAGCGCGTCGGAGGGCCCGTCGAGCAGGAGCTCGGGGTCGAGCCGGTGGCGCACGAGCTCGCCGGCGATCGCATCTACGCGCTGTGCGCCTGCACCGGGGCGCGAGCTGACGACGCGATCGAGCCGCGCGCCCCGGAACAGCAGGCCGACGCCGTCGTCGAGCGCCCATCCGCCGGTGAGCGCCCCGTCGCGGACGCCGGCGAGCCACACGGGCAGGCGCTCCGGCTCCCCGTCGGCGTGGACGGTCAGTGAGCCGTCGAGCAGGCCGAGGCCATCGATCACTTCCGGCGGTCCGCTCGAGCGCGTCACGCCGCCCTGAAACCAGCACATCGCGCCGGCGCTGAGCCCGGCGAGCACGGTGCCACCGCGCCATGCCTCGAGGAGCAGGTCTTCGAGATCGTGCGCCTGCCAGATCGCGAGCAGGTTGCGCATCGAGCCGCCGCCGACGTAGACGATGTCCTGTTCGAGCACCGTCTCCTCGAGCGAGCGCTTCGAGTCGCGCAGACGGAACAGCGACAGGTGCTCGGCCACGCAGGTGCGGTCCGAGAAGCGCGCCTTGAACGCGTTGATCTGCGCGGTCGTGTCGCCGGAGGCGGTCGGCAGGAACAGGATCCGCGGTTCGCCGGCGCGCGCGAGCGAGAGCACGAAGTCATCGAGCAGCGGGTTGTTCGGCTCCATCGTGAAGCCGCCGCCGCCCATCGCGAAGATCAGCCGCTCGTCGACCGGCACGCCGGCTCGCTCGATCATGCCGGGACCGGCCGCGGTGCCTGCGGCGCCGGTACGCGCGCGCCGCGCTTGCGTGGCGGGGGCGGCTTGCGCGGATTCGCGGGCGCGCCGAGGTAGGAGACCTCGAGCGGCGTCTCGCGCACGCGCGCGCCGTCGGCCTCGACGCGGAACGCGCCGCCGTCGGGACGCGAGCTGACTGCGCGCTCGAGGCCCGTTCCCCGGAAGTGCAGCGCGACCCCGTCCTCGACTGCGTAGCCGGGGCGCATGCCGTCGGCGACCGCGCGGTGATACTCGGCCCTGCGGGCCGGCTCGGCGTCGTAGTGGACGCAGTTGGAGTAGGGCAGCAGCCCCAGCCCGCGCACCGGCCGCGGCGCGCCGTGGAACGCGCTGAGCGCCTGCTCGAACCAGCACAGCGAGCCGGCCGAGGGCCCGCACAGCACGACCCCCCGGCGCCACGCCCTGCGCAGGATCGCGTCGAGCCCGTGTGCGCGCCAGGCGCCGAGCATGCTGAGGACGTTGCCGCCGCCGACGTAGATCAGATCCTGGGCGAGCAGGTGCGATGCGAGGTCGTCCTCGACGCCGCCGGTGCCCTGATCGCGGCGGAACAGCGACACGTGGCTCGCCTCACAGCCCGGTGAGAAGCGGCGATAGAAGCGCACGACGTAGTGATCGGCGTCGCCTGAGGCGGTCGGCAGAAAGCACACGCGCGGGCGCGCCGCACCGAGCAGCGACAGCACGTAGTCATCGAGCAGCGAGCCGTCCTTCTCCATCGAGAAGCCGCCGCCTCCGAGCGCGACGATCTGTGGAGCTGTTGATGGCATCGCTCACTCCGCTCGCGGGGATGAGGCATGGACACGTCTGCCCCCACAGGGTGATGGAGCGTGCGTGGCGCCGATATGGACCGGAGTCTGAGATTCCGCGGGGAAGCGATCGACATTCGGCCTAGAGTGTCCGGCGATGAGCGCGGCCGACACCCACGCACCGCCCCCGTCCACCGGGCAGGCGGCGATCTCGCTGCGCCGCGTCGTCAAGCGCTACGGCGAGATCGTCGCGGTCGACGGTCTCGACCTCGAGGTGCCGGCCGGTGTCTGCTTCGGCCTGCTCGGCCCGAACGGTGCGGGCAAGTCGACGACGATGCGCCTGCTGACCGCGCAGGCGCTGGCGGACACTGGCGAGATCAACGTGCTCGGCTATCAGCTGCCACGCGAATCGAAGCAGTCGCGCCTGGAGATGGGGGTCGTGCCGCAGCTCGACAACCTCGACGTCGAGCTCAACTGCCGCCAGATCCTGACGGTGTTCGCGCGGCTGTACCGGATACCGCGCTCCGAGCGCGCGGCCGCGGTGGAACGTGCGCTCGAGCTCGCCAATCTGGTGGGGCGGGCGGAGACGATCGTGAAAGAGCTCTCGGGCGGGATGCGCCGCCGGCTGCTGGTGGCTCGCGGGCTGATCCACCAGCCGCGTCTGGTGCTGCTCGATGAGCCGACGGTCGGGCTCGACCCGCAGATCCGCCAGGAGCTGTGGTCGCTGATCGACGGGCTGCGGGCGGGTGGCGTGACGGTGCTGATGAGCACCCACTACATCGAGGAGGCCGAGCGGCTGGCGGACACGGTCGCGGTGATGGCTAGCGGGCGGATCATCGCCCAGGGAACGCCGGCGGAGCTGACGAGCGCGCACGCGGGCGAGCAGGTGCTCGAGGTCTACGGTGCGCCCGAGCAGCTCGCTGCGGTCGGCGAGCTCGCGTCGAGCAACGGCTGGCAGAGCAGGCGCAGCGGCCCGGCGATCGCGATCCTGCGCGCCGAGAGCCTCAACGGCCTCGCGCCCGAGGGCGTGCTGCGCGCGGCGACGCTCGAGGACGCGTTCGTCGCGCTGACGGGCGAGGAGATCGAGTGAGCGCGCAGGCCGCGTTCGGCGAGCTCGAGCGCCCGGCCCGGGTCGGGCGGCTGGAACCGGCGGCGCTCGCCGGCGTGATGAGTCGCGACGTGGCGATCTTCGGGCGCAACTGGCGGGCGACGACGTTCGCCTCGATCGTCCAGCCGACGATCTACCTGCTCGCCTTCGGCCTCGGCTTCGGCTCGCTGCTGCCGCACGTCGCCGGCCTGAAATACGTCCAGTACGTCGGCACCGGCGTGGTCGCGACGGCGGTGCTGTTCTCCTCTGCCTTCCCGGGCATGTTCAACACGTTCATCCGCTGGCAGTTCCAGCGCACCTATGACGCGGTGCTCGCTGCGCCGGTCGACGTCGAGGAGCTGATCACCGCGGAGGTCCTGTGGATCTCGATCCGCGCAGGCGTCTACGGGATGGCGCCGCTGCTGGTCGCGATCGCGTTCGGACTCGAACCGAACGTGGGAATGCTGCTCGTGCCGCTGATCGGCTTCGTGACAGGGTTCGGCTTTGCGGGCTTCGGCGTGACGGTCGCGGCGGTCGCGAAGACGATCGACAACTTCAGCTACATCACGAGCGCGGTGCTGACGCCGCTGTTCCTCGTCGCGGGCACGTTCTTCCCGATCTCGACGCTGCCCGCGCCGCTGCCGACGATCGCGGAGTTCAACCCGCTCTACCACTGCGTGCAGCTCGTCCGCGATGCCTCGCTCGGCGCGCTCGGCCCGGCCGACATCTGGCACGCGGCGTTCCTGATCGCGTTCGCGCTGCTGATGTGGCGGCTGGCGATCTCGCGGCTGGGCAAACGGCTGATCGACTAGAGCGCGGCGTTCACCGGCTCTGCACGGACAGCGCGACCGAGTCGGGGTCGCGACCGCCAGGTGCATGTCGGAACAGCACGTCGCCCCACAGCCAGCCGAGGTTGTCGACGCCGGCGGTATAGAAGGAGACGACCCGGTAGTCGAGTGGCTCGAGGATCTCGAGGATCGCGCGAAAGTCGCCGTGGGGCTCATCCTCGCGCCGCGTGAACTCACACTCGCAGAAGACGAACTCGATGCAGCCTCGCTCCAGCTGAGCGAGGCTGCCGCGCAGCACGGCCTCCTCGTTGCCCTCGGTGTCGATCTTCAGCAGGTCGATGCCGGCGAGGCGGTGCTCATGTACGTAGTCATCGACCGTCACCGCCTGCACCGCGACACCGTCGCGCCCGTCGCCGTGGTGCAGGCTCGCATGCAAGCTCGTCTTGCCGCGCGAGATCAGCGCGGTGCCGGCGCGGTCGGTCACCGCGGCGTTGACGCTGCGGACGTTGTCGCTGGCCGTGGCGCGCTCAAGCGTCACGAAGTTCTCGGGCAGCGGCTCGAAAGAGTGAACCTCGACGCCGGGGAACTCCTCGAGCAGCTTCAGCGCCGTCTCTCCCCAGTGCGCGCCAACATCGAGGGCGACGCGCATCGCCCGGCCCCGCAGGTAGTGCCTGAGGTCATCCTCCCAGCGCACCCCGAAGGGGGCCGGCCGGACCCGTCGGAGGTCGAGATCCGCGCGCGCGAGCGCGCGTTGGACCAATCGCCTGCCTTCGCGAGCGAGTGCCATCACGCCAGGATCCCACACCGGTCGGCTCGCCGGCGTCGCGGCAGTCGCGTCGCGTCCCACCTCGCTTACACAACTCTGAGACTCCTCACACGCTGCTCATATGGCGCGCGGCGATGCTGCCCCGCATGAGCTATTCAGTGAAGACTCAAACGGCCCCGTCAACGACCGTCGCGGGCGCGCCGCTTGCGACATCCGCAAGCGGGCGCCGGGCGGCGCGGGCGCGCACGCGGGTCTCCTGGCTGCGCGTGCCGCGGCCGGAGCTGCTGTCGGTGATGGCGCTCGCAGCCGTGCTCAACCTGTGGGCACTGAGTCGCAACGGCTGGGCGAACGAGTACTACGCCGCGGCGGTGCGCTCGATGAGCTCGAGCTGGCACAACTTCCTGTTCGCCTCGCTCGACTCGAGCGGCGTGATGACGGTCGACAAGCCGCCGCTGGCGCTGTGGATCGAGTCGCTGTCGGTGCGGATCTTCGGCTTCCACTCGCTCAGCCTGCTCGTGCCGCAGGCACTGATGGGCGTCGCGAGCGTCGCGCTCGTGTACGACCTCGTGCGGCGGCGCTTCGGCCGGGTCGCCGGGTTCGCCGCCGGGCTCGCACTCGCGGTGACGCCGATCACGGTCGGGATCTCCCGCCACAACAACCCGGACGCGCTGCTCGTGCTCTGCTGCGTGGCCGCGCTGTGGTGTGTCGTACGCGCGTTTGACGATGCCCCCGCACGGCCCGGCACGCGCTGGCTTGTGCTCGCGGGCGTCGCCGTCGGGCTCGGCTTCGAGACGAAGATGGGCGTCGCGCTGACGGTCGTCCCCGGCATCGTCGCCGCCTGGCTGTGGGTCGCGCCGGCCGCGCGCGGCCGTCTGCACGCGCTCGGGCAGCTGCTTTGCGGCGGCGCCGCGATGCTGCTCATCGGCGGCGCCTGGCCGGCGCTGGTCGAACTCACGCCCGCGGCGGACCGGCCGTGGATCTCCGGCACCGCGGACAACCGCGTGCTGTCGCTGATCTTCGAATACAACGGCCTCGGCCGCGTCGACGGGCAGAGCGGCGGGCCGGGAGGGCTTGGCGGCAACATGTTCGGCGGCACGCCGGGGCCGCTGCGCCTGCTCAACTCGGCGCTCGGCGGACAGGTCGGCTGGCTGCTCGGCTTCTCGCTTGTCAGCTGCATCGGGATCCTGCTCGCGAGCCGCCTGCGCCGCTCCGACGCGCGCAGCGGCTGGCTGATCGCCGTCGGCGGCGCGTTTCTCACGACCGCCGTGCTGTTCAGCGCGGCGAGCGGCATCTTCCACCCCTACTACGTCTCGTTGCTCGCGCCGTTCGCCGCCGCGCTGCTCGGCGCCGGTGTGGGCCAGCTGATCGGCGGCGGTCTGAACGCGCGGATCGTCGGCCCGCTCGCGGTGATCGCGGCCGTGATCACAGAGCTCGTCGTGCGCAGCGACTACCCCGGCCAGCTCACGTGGCTGCCGCCGGTGCTGATCGTCGTCTGTGCGCTGGCGGTGCTCGCGCTGATCGCATTCGGCTCGCGCAGGGTGCGCAGCGTCGCGCTCGCTGCCGCGCTCGCGGCGCTGCTCGCTGCGCCGACGGTGTGGGCGTTCGACACCCTCGGCCACGCGACCAGCGGCACGTTCCCCTCCGGCGGCCCTGCATCCGCGCTCAGCGGTGGCGGCGGCCCCGGCGGAGCAGGCGGCTTCGGCGGGCGCCCCGGTGCACCGCGCGCGGGCGGCGCGAGCGGCGGGCAGGTGCTATTCGGTCCCGGCGGTGGCGCGGCCGCGGGGAGCGGCGGCGCAGGTGCGCCGCCGGCCGCGGGCGGCCTGGTGGGCGGCGGTTCCGCCGGCGCGAGCGCGGGTATCCCGACGGGAGCGCCCCCGTCGGGCTCGCTCCCCGGACGCTCGGCCGGGGGCGCGGCCGGCTTCTCCGGCCCCATCGGCCCGGCCGGCCCGGGCGGCGGCGGCTCGCTGACCGAGGTTCTCTCCTACGTCGAGGCGCACGGCGGTGGCACGATCGCGGTCTCGAGCCAGTCGAGCGCCGCCTCGGCGATCCTCTCCGAGCACGCGAACGTCGCGGGCATCGGCGGCTTCTCCGGGCGCGAGAGCGACGTCACGGTCGCCTGGCTCGCCCAGGAGGTGCGCGCCCGCAAGATCACCTGGGTCCTCGACGAACAGAGCGGCGCGGGCGGCGCGGGACGCCTCCCCGGCGACACGCGCACGGGCTCGAACACGGCGATGGCGGCGGTCGCGAAAGCGTGCACGCGCGTGACGCTGTCGGGCAGCAGCGCCACGAGCACGAGCACTACGGCGGCGACGAGCGCGGCGCTGTACGACTGCAAGGGCGCTGCCGCGGTGCTCGCGAGCGTCGGCCGCGCGTAACAATCACGCTGATGAAGCTGCTGATCGTCGATGACGACCGTGCCGTGCGCGAAGCCCTGCGCCGCGCGCTGACCCTCGCCGGTTATGAGGTGCAGCTCGCAGAGGACGGCGAGCAGGCGCTCGAGCAGATCGCGCAGGCGATCCCCGACGCGGTCGTGCTCGACGTCGGCCTGCCCGGGATCGACGGCCTCGAGGTCTGCCGGCGTGTGCGGCTGCTCGGCAACCGCGTGCCGATCCTGCTGCTGACCGCGCGCGACGCGGTCGCCGACCGCATCGACGGGCTCGACGTCGGCGCGGATGACTACATGGTCAAGCCGTTCGACGTCGGCGAGCTCCAGGCGCGGCTGCGTGCGCTGCTGCGTCGCGCCAATCCCGAGACCGACGGCAGCGGCGGCCTGTCGTTCGCGGAGCTGCGGCTGGACCCGATGCGCCACGGCGCGCAGGTGGGCGAGAACTTCGTCGAGTTGACGCGTACCGAGTACCAGCTGCTCGAGCTGCTGATGCTCAACCCCCGCCACGTGCTCTCGCACAGCCTGATCTATGACCGCGTGTGGGGTTATGACTTCGGCCCGACGTCGAACGCGCTGCGCGTCTACGTCGGCTATCTGCGCCGCAAGCTCGAGGACGCGGGCGCGCGGGAGCTGATCCACACGGTTCGCGGCGTCGGCTACGCGTTGCGCGAGCCATGAGCGCCGCGCCCCGGCGGTGACGCTGCGCACGCGGATCGCGGCCGTCGCGGGCCTGTCGGTGGGCCTCGCGGTGCTCGCCTCCGCGATCGGTCTGTATGTCGCCGTGCGCTCGGACCTGCGCGGCGAAATCGACAGCGCGCTGCGCGCGCGGGCGCATGCGTTCACGATGCCGAACGGGCCCGGCGGGCAGGCTCCGATCGCGAGCGGCCCGAGCGGCGGCGGCCCCGGACCGGGCGCGCCGCCGAGCGGCGGCGATGGGGACCGCGGCGAGCCGCACTTCCCGGGAAGCGTCGAGCCGGCGCCGTTCGGGGCCGCGTCGGGCTTCGTCCAGTTCGTCGCGCCGGACGGCACGATTCACGTCCCCGCCGGCCAGGGCTCCGCATCGCCGCGGATCGCGGTCACGGCGGCCGACCGCGCGATCGCGGCGAGCGGCCGCGGCAGCAGCCTCAGCGATCGCACCGTCAACGGGACGAAGCTGCGAGTGCTGACGAGCGGCACCGGGGCCGGCGGCGCGGTGCTGATCGCACGGCCGCTGACGGAGGTCGAAAAAGAGCTGAGCAGGCTGCTGCTGATCCTCGCACTGATCGGCGGCGGCGGCGTCGTGCTGGCGGCGCTGCTCGGCGCGATCGTCGCGCGCACGGCGCTTGCGCCGATCGCGCGCTTCACGCGCGAGACGGAGACGCTCAGCGGCAACCTCGATCTGTCGCGGCGGCTGGAGGTCGAGGGTCGCGATGAGCTCGCGCGCCTGGCCGAGAGCTTCAACACGACACTCGACGCGCTCGAGCGCTCGGTCGCCGCGCAGCGCCATCTGATCGCCGACGCGAGCCATGAGCTGCGCACGCCGATCTCCTCGCTGCGCGCGAACATCCAGGTCCTCGCGGAGTCCGAGCGCCTGCCGCCGCAGGAGCAGGCGAGTCTGCGCGCGGACATCATCGATGAGCTCGATGAGCTGACCGCGCTCGTCGGCGACGTCGTCGAGCTCGCCCGCGGCGCCGCTCCCGCCGGAGCGGCCGACGACGTCCGCCTCGACGAGGTCGCGCGCGCGGCGGTGCAGCGCGCGCAGCGCCGCAGCGACGTGAGCTTCCAGCTGAGCCTCGAGCCGACCGTCGTCAGCGGCCAGGGCGAGCGCATCAACCGCGCCGTCTCGAACCTGATCGACAACGCCTGCAAGTGGAGCCGCGAGGGCGGCGCCGTCGAGGTCGAGCTGAGCGGCGGCGTGCTCAGCGTGCGCGACCACGGCCCGGGCTTCGAGGAGCCCGATCTGCCGTTCGTGTTCGACCGCTTCTACCGCGCCGAGAACGCGCGCAGCCTGCCCGGCTCGGGCCTCGGGCTCGCGATCGTCCGCCAGGCGGCCGAGGCGAGCGGCGGCTTCGCCGAGGCGCGCAACGCGCCCGACGGCGGCGCGCTGCTGCGCGTCGGCTTCGGCGCGCCCGTCGAGCTTGCCGAGGACACGCATTCGGATGCCTGAGAGCGAGGTGGGTGCGCCGGTGGGGGCCCAGCTCAGCCGGCGAGCGGGTTGCGCCAGCGAGCCTCGGTGAAGCGCGCGAAGTCGGTGTCGGCCGAGCAGATCTCGAGGCCGTGCTCGATGGCGAGCGCAGCGAGCTGGGCATCGGGAATGAGATTGCCCCGCAGCCGATGACGGGCGATCAGCTCGCCGAGGACCGTCGCGTGTCGCGGGGTGGGTGCCGGCTGCCAGGTGACGTCGCAGGCGAGCCATTCCTCGACCTGCCGCCAGGCCTCGATCGGCTCGAGTGGCCGCCTGGGGATCCGTGGATGGGTGACGATCCGCAGGAACGCTCCGAGGGACCACCACGAGATCCCGACTCGCTGCTCGTCGTTGAGGCGATCGCTGAGCCATTCGCGAGATCGCGCATGAAACGGGCTCTCCTCGTCCACGGCGAACAGCAGGAGGTTGGCATCGACGAGGATCAACCGGGGTCGAGCTCGTCGGCCAGCTCGAGCGCCTCGGCGACGTTGGTCACGTCGATCGCAAGACCGAGGTCGTGGGTGTGCTGCACGAACCGCCGGCGCGGCTCGCCCTGGCGCGCCATGCCCGCACGCGCGAGCTGGTTGATCGCCTCGCTGACGCCGATCGAGCGCTCTCGCCGTAGCCGCTGCAGCTCGGCCGCGACATCGTCGGCGAGGGTCACGGTAGTACGCATTCCCGCAAGCCTAGCATCTTGATGCGCGGGTAGGCGCATCAAGATGCAGACAGGCTCCTTTAGAGGGCGCGCGAACCAGGCCGCGCTCGCAGCGGTCCGCGTCGCAAACCGGGTGCGACGCGACGCGCCCGCGGCGTCTCGGCCATGGCCACGATTCCAAGAAGCGGAACTCCTACCTCGGTTGGAGGACTTTCCGAAGGATCGTCTAATACAGGCGGCAGGTGACCGCAACTTTCCCGCGACCGCGGAGTCTCGGGATATAGATGCGTGTCCGCAGAGACGTCCGATCCAGCCTGTTTCGATAGGGGAGGTAGCCGTGAGGTTCCATTTTCGTGTTCCACTGGCAGCGCTGCTCGCATGCGCGCTCGCCGTAGTACTCGCGCCGGCTGCCGCTCAGGCCGCGTTCGGCATCGAAGGATTCACGGCCACCAACTGCAAGGCAGCCGCCAAAGGCTGTGCCGGCACCGAAGTGCCGACATCGCCCCCTTTTGAAGCGCCGTACTGGTTCCCGAAAGAACCGACCCACAAAGAAGCGGCCGAACAGGGCTTCACGCAGGCCGGCGGCCGCGTCCCCAACGGCGTCACCGATTTCAAGATCAACACCACGGGCAGCTACCCGAACGCCAAACCGGAAGGAGAACCCGTCGACCACGTCAGGGTTGACGTAGCATCCGGTCTCGCGACGGCGCCGGCCGCGGTGCCGACCTGTGCGATGGCCGAATTCGGCGCCACGGAACCTCTCCCGGGGACTGGCTTCTACCCAGCGCCAACGTGTGCCAAAGCGACGGAAATCGGCTCGGAAAAAGTAACCGTCTACGTCAAAGCCGAAAATCTCGACCTTCCCCTGGAAGGAGTCGTCTACAACCTCGTGCAGCCTGAAGGCCTCGCGTCGTTCTATGGCGCCGCGCTCAAACTGCCGATCGTCGTGACCGCTGCCGTGCTCAAATTTGAATACTTCCCCTTCCTCGAAAGCATCGGCAAAGCGCCGCCGAAAAAAGTGCAGGAAGAAGCTGAGGCACAGCAGTATTACGCGCATTCCCTGGTCAAAGGCAGCGTCGAATGGGGCCAGGAATCAAAGGGAACCGGCGCGGGCGACTACCACGACTACTTCGAAGTCGAAGTGTCCACCGCGCTGCCTCTGATCAGCTCCAGGCAGCTCCTCGTCGGCACGAGCGGCAATGGCGCCTTCATAACCAACGCGACCAGCTGCCCGGGCGACAACACGACGTACGTGACGCTCGAAAACACGGCCAAAGAAGTGGTGCGCAAGTCCTACACGACGCCGATCGGCCTGAAGGGCTGCAACCTCAGCGCAGAAAAACCGGAACTCGAAAAAGAAGGCATCACCGGCATCGAACAGCTGTCGTTCTCGCCGTCGTTCGCGTTCACGTCGGGCTCGTCGCTGAGCGACCAGCCGAACCAGGTCACGACCGAAGTCTCGGTGCCGAACGAACCGACGAAAATCGCGCCGTCGCAGCTCCAGACGGCGTCGGTGACGCTGCCCGAAGGGATGACGCTCAATCCTTCTGCGGCCCATGGTCTCGAAGCCTGCACGCCGGCTCAGGCGCGGATCCACAGCCCGGAATTCGGCGTCGCATGCCCGGCCGGCTCTGAAGTCGGCACCGTGAGCCTCAACGTGCCGACGCTGCCGAACGGGTCGTTCACCGGCTCGATGTATCTCGGCGGCCCCGAAAGCGGTCCGATCACAGCGCCTCCGTACACGCTCTACGTGGTTGCGAACTCGGCGCGCTACGGCGTCTCGGTGCGGGTCAAGGCCGAAGTAATCCCGAACCCGGTCACCGGTCAGCTGACGACGGTGTTCAACGAAAATCCCGAACAGCCGTTCACGAACCTCACGCTGCACTTCAATCGCGGAGCGCTCACCTCCGTCGCCAACCCGCTCATCTGCGGGACCCCGACGGGCTCGACGAGCTTCACGCCGGTCGCAGCGGGGGCTGTCCCGACGGCCACGGCCGCCTTCGGTGTCCCGATCACCGGCTGCGCGCCCTCGATCCCGTTCGCGCCGACTCAGGGCGTCGAATACGAAAACGCGAACGCCGGCGCGCACACCTCGTACGCGCTCAGCCTCACGCGCCCCGAAGGCCAGCAGTACCTGCAGAAGGTCAGGACGAGCCTGCCGCTTGGAGTGGTGGGGGAGATCCCGACCGTCACGCAGTGCGCTGAAGCGCAGGCCAACACCGGCACGTGCCCGGCGTCGAGCAGGATCGGCAGCGCGACAACGCAGTCCGGATCAGGCTCGGCGCCGTTCACGAACACCGGCACCGTCTATCTGACCGGTCCCTACCAGGGGGCTCCGTACGGGCTGTCGATTGTCGTGCCTGCGATCGCAGGGCCGTTCAACTTCGGTCCGATCGTGACGCGCTCGACGATCAACATCGACCAGAAAACCGCCCGCGTGACTGCGGAAACGGTGCTGCCGACGATCGTCGCGGGCATCCCGCTGCGGCTGCGTTCGCTCAACGTCAACATCAACAGGCAGGGCTTCGCGCTCAACCCGACCAACTGCGAAGTGCAGCCGGAAGGCACGAGCTCGACGCTGACCTCCACGTTCGGCGCGGTCACGACCGTGAACACGCCGTTCCAGGCGGAAGGCTGCAGCGCGCTCGGATTCAAGCCGACGTTCGCCTCCTCGACGAGCGGCAAACCCACGAAAGCGAACGGCGCGAGCCTCACCACGAAGATCACGATGCCGAGCGGCGACGCGAACATCAAGTACGTCAAGGTGACGCTGCCCAAGCAGCTGCCATCGCGCGGCTCGACGCTCAAAAAAGCGTGCCTCGAAGCGGTCTTCAAGGCCAACCCCTACAGCTGCTCGCCTGAATCGAACGTCGGTTCGGCGACGGTCGTGACGCCGACGCTGCCGGGCAAGCTGCACGGACCCGCCTACCTCGTCTCGCGTGGCGGAGCGGCCTTCCCGAACCTCGAACTCGTCCTTGAAGACCAGGGTGTGCGCGTGGTCCTGGAAGGCAACACGGACATCAAAAACGGCATCACGACGACGACGTTCGCGACCAATCCGGATGTGCCGGTCTCGAGCGTCGAAGTCAGCCTGCCGCAGGGTCCGCACTCGGCGCTCGCCAACTTCGGCAGCCTGTGTGCTCCGTCGCTGGTGATCCCGACGCAGATGATCGCCCAGAACGGCAAGACCTTCAAACAGAACACGAAGCTCGAACCGATCGGGTGCCCGGTGCAGATCGTCGGGCACAAGGTCGCTGGACGCACGGCGTACCTGACGATCAAGACGTTTGAAGCCGGCCGCATCAGCGGCAGCGGCAGCGGCCTCAAGACGGTCGCCAAGCACCTCAACTCGGCGAGCAACGCGACGTCGCTCAACGTGTCGCTCGCCAACGGGCAGGGCAGGCCGACGACGAAGAAGATCCGCGTCGGCTTCTTCCCCAAGAAGAAGGGCGCGGCGACATCGACCGCGTTTATCACCCTTCGCTTCAAGTAGCAGCAGCGGAGCTCGCGTCTCCAGAGGGGGCGGCCGATCGGCCGCCCCCTCTGCATGTCCGGCGCCGGCGCACGAGGCAACCGGCGCGCACGGCGCCGCCGCCGATCGGAATTCTTCACCTGGCCGCATCCCGATGCCGTACATTTGCGGTATGGACGTGGTGGTGGGTACGGATACCTCGGGGCTCTCAGATGAGCTCGACAGGCTGCTCGCCGGCATCCGCCGCCTGACCGCGCTTGCCGACGAGGCGACCGACGCGGAGACGATCCTGCGCGCGCTCGCCCGCGAGCTGATCGCGGCGCCCGGGGCCGAGGAGGTGCACATCCATCACCTCGCCGCCGCGGGCGTCGAGGAAGAGGTCGTCGACGTCTACCTGTTCGAGGCCGAAGCGCGGCTCAGCTACCTCGTCGCGCGCCCCGAGCGCCCGCCGGGCGTCAGCTGGGTGGCGAGCACCCAGCAGAGCTTCCTCGCCGCGGACGCCGAGGAGTTCGCGGCGAGCGTTCCGCGCCTGAGCGCAACCGGGACGCTCAGCTGCGCGCTGCTGCTGCCGCTGGCCGAGCGTGGTGAGGTCGAGATCGTCGTGATCCTCGTACGGCGCGTCGCCGAGGTCTTCACGGGCGCCGCGATCGAGCACGCGCGGGCGCTCGTCGAGCAGGCCGCGACCGCGCTCGCGCTGCTCGGCGCGCGCGCCGAGGCCGGCACCGATGCGGTCACCGGCTGCATGAACCACCGCGCGATGCGCAGGCGCCTGGACGAGGAGATCGGCCGCGCTGCGCGCAGCGGCGCGCCGCTGTCGTGCCTGCTGATCGATCTTGACGACTTCAAGCTGATCAACGACCGCTACGGCCACCAGGCGGGCGACGCGACGCTCAGGGGCGTCGTGCAGGCGCTCGTCGGCGAGTTCCGCGCGTTCGATCGCGTCGCGCGCTACGGCGGCGACGAGTTCGTCGTGATCCTGCCGAACGCGGAGCTCGAGAGCGCCGCCGCGGCGGCCGCGCGCGCGCTCGAGCGCCTCCGCGCGATGACCTCCGATGAGGATCTCGCGCACGGCGTCTCGGCGTCGATCGGGGTCGCGCAGTGGCAGGCGCCGATGGGCACCGATGAGCTGCTCGAGGCCTGCGACGCGGCTCTGCTGCGCTCCAAGCGCCAGGGCAAGGGGCGCGTGATCCGCGCCGCCGAGCTGCCCGGCTCCTAGCGGCGCCCGGCGCCCGCGACCCGGCTTCGCAGATCGACTCTGCGAGACTGCGGACTGTCCATGTAGACCGCAGATCGTCCGGGAGATTGCTCATGTCGGAGAACAGCTTTGGCGCCAGGGACACACTCGAGGTTGGCGCGCGGAGGTTCGAGATCTTCCGGCTGGACAGCCTGCAGCAGCGCTATGACGTCGCGCGGCTGCCGGTCTCGCTGAAGATCCTGCTCGAGAACCTGCTGCGAACCGAGGGCAACGGCTCGGTCACCGCGGCCGACGTCGAGGCGCTCGCCGGCTGGGACGCGAACGCGCAGCCGAGCAAGGAGATCGCGTTCAGCCCAGCGCGCGTCCTGATGCAGGACTTCACCGGCGTGCCCGCCGTCGTCGACCTGGCGGCGATGCGCGACGCGATGGCGGCGATGGGTGGCGAGCCGGCCAGGATCAACCCGCTCGCACCGGCCGAGCTCGTGATCGACCACTCGGTGCAGGTCGACGCGTTCGGCACGCGCGACTCGTTCCGCTTCAACGCCGAGCGCGAGTTCGAGCGCAACCAGGAGCGCTACGCGTTCCTGCGCTGGGGGCAGGGCGCATTCGATGACTTCGCCGTCGTGCCGCCGGACACCGGCATCGTCCACCAGGTCAACCTCGAGTACCTGGCGCGCGTCGTCTTCGACAACGACGCGACCGGCCAGGCCTACCCGGACACGCTCGTCGGGACGGACTCGCACACGACGATGGTCAACGGCCTCGGCGTGCTCGGCTGGGGCGTCGGCGGCATCGAGGCCGAGGCGGCGATGCTCGGGCAGCCGATGTCGATGCTGATCCCGCGCGTGCTCGGCGTGCAGCTGCACGGCGAGCTGCCCGAGGGCACGACCGCCACCGACCTCGTCCTGACCGTCACGCAGATGCTGCGCGAGCGCGGCGTCGTGGGGATGTTCGTCGAGTTCTACGGCGCCGGCGTCGCCGCCCTGCCGATCGCCGATCGCGCGACGATCGGGAACATGTCGCCGGAGTTCGGCTCGACCTGCGCGATCTTCCCGATCGATGCCGAGACGCTCACCTACCTGGAGCTGTCCGGGCGCTCGCCCGAGCGGATCGCGCTCGTCGAGGCCTACGCCAAGGAGCAGGGCCTGTGGCACGACGAGGGGGCAGAAGAGCCGACGTTCTCGGACAGGATCGAGCTCGACCTCGCGACGGTCGAGCCGAGCCTGGCCGGCCCCAAGCGGCCGCAGGACCGGGTCTCGCTGAGCGGCGCGCAGGGCGCGTTCAGGAGCGCGCTGCGCGACTACGTTCCCAGCGACGGCGAGCAGGCCGACGCGCAGGATGAGGGTGTCGCCGAGAGCTATCCCGCCTCGGACCCACCCGCGAACGGCGCGCCCGGGCACGCCACGCCGGGCGCGGCTGCGCCCGCGTCGAGCCCGGCCGCGGCGGCGACGCTCCCGCACAACGGCACATCGACGACCGTTACGCTCGACGGCGAGAGCTTCGAGCTCGATCACGGCGATGTCGTGATCGCCGCGATCACGAGCTGCACGAACACCTCCAACCCGTCCGTGATGATCGGTGCGGGGATCCTCGCTCGCAACGCTCGCGCGCGCGGGTTGCGCTCCAAGCCGTGGGTCAAGACCTCGCTCGCGCCGGGCTCGAAGGTCGTCACCGAGTACCTCGACAGTGCCGGTCTGACCGAGCCGCTCGAGCAGCTCGGCTTCAACCTCGTCGGCTACGGCTGCACGACCTGCATCGGCAACTCCGGCCCCCTGCCCGATGAGATCTCGGCGGCCGTCAACGAGGCCGACCTGGCGGTCGTCTCGGTGCTCTCCGGCAACCGCAACTTCGAGGGCCGGATCAACCCGGACGTGAAGATGAACTACCTCGCATCGCCGCCGCTGTGCGTCGCCTACGCGCTCGCCGGCTCGATGGACCTCGACATCGTCGCCGACCCGCTCGGGCAGGACGCGGACGGCAACGACGTCTACCTGAGGGACATCTGGCCCTCCGAGCACGAGGTCGCAAAGACGATCGGCGAGGCGGTCCGCGCCGACATGTTCCGTCGCAGCTACGGCGAGGTGTTCGCCGGCGACGAGCGCTGGAACGGCCTCGCGGTGCCCGAGGGCGAGCGCTTCGCCTGGGATGAGGACTCGACCTACGTGCGCCTGCCACCGTACTTCCAGGGCATGCCCGCGCAGCCGGACGCGGTCGCCGACATCGCCGCCGCACGCGTCCTCGCCGTGCTCGGTGACAGCGTCACCACAGACCACATCTCACCGGCCGGCTCGATCAAGCGCGACGGCCCGGCCGGCGCCTACCTGCAGGAGAAGGGCGTCGCGCCGCGCGATTTCAACTCCTACGGCTCGCGGCGAGGCAATCACGAGGTGATGATGCGCGGCACATTCGCGAACATCCGCCTGCGCAACCTGATCGGCGGCGGCGAGGCGCTGCCCGAAGGCGGCGTCACGCGCCACTTCGGCGCCGGGGCGGAGGGCGGCGTGGAGCAGATGTCGATCTATGACGCGGCGATGCGCTACATCGCCGAAGACGTCGAGCTGGTCGTGCTCGCCGGCCGCGAGTATGGCTCGGGCTCCTCGCGCGACTGGGCGGCGAAGGGAACTAGGCTGCTCGGTGTCAGGGCCGTGATAGCGGAGAGCTTCGAGCGCATCCACC
Organism: uncultured Solirubrobacteraceae bacterium; assembly: GCA_963822245.1. Lineage (GTDB taxonomy): Bacteria > Actinomycetota > Thermoleophilia > Solirubrobacterales > Solirubrobacteraceae > Palsa-744. Next base: position 292,700 of record CAWGGR010000001.1, on the reverse strand, counting down.
GCTCGAACCTCGTCGGCATGGGCGTCCTGCCGCTGCAGTTCCCCGACGGCGAGAGCGCCCGGTCGCTCGGCTGCAGCGGCGAGGAGACGTTCTCGATCAGCGGCCTCGCGGCGGCGATGGCGGACGGCGGCAGCCCGCCGGGCGAGGTGCGTGTGCGCGCCGAGCGCGCCGGCGGCGAGGTGGTCGAGTTCGACGCGCGCGTGCGGATCGACACGCCGCGTGAGGCCGAGTACTTCCGCCACGGAGGCATTCTTCAGTACGTTCTGCGAGCCTTGCTCGCCGGATGAGCCCCGCGCCGCGCAAATCGCCCGCCAAACGCTCGCGCCCGGTGCCGGCCTCGGGTGTGACGCCGTTGCTGCTCGACCTGCTCAGCGCACGCGGACCCTCCGGCTATGAGACCGCGCCGGCCGCCGTCTGGCGCGAGGGGGCCGGCGCCTTCGCAGAGGTCGGTGCCGATGAGATCGGCACCTCGCACGCGACCGTCCCGCCGAAGCACGGCTATGAGCAGAAGCGGCGCCGACTGCTCGTGATGGGGCACATCGACGAGATCGGGCTGATCGTCACGCACATCGACGATGACGGCTACCTGTGGTTTCGCGAGGTCGGCGGCTGGGATGCGCAGATCCTCGTCGGCCAGCGCGTCGTGCTCGATACGCGCGGCGGGCCGCTGCCGGGCGTCGTCGGCAAGAAGCCGATCCATCTGCTGCGCGACGAGGAGCGCAAGAAGGTCGCCGAGATCCGCGAGCTGCACATCGACATCGGCGCACGCGACGGCAAGCAGGCGCGCGGGCTCGTGCGCATCGGCGACGTCGCCGTGATCGACGCCGAGCCGGTCGAGCTCCCCAACGGACGGCTGACCGCGCGCGCTCTGGACAATCGCCTCGGCTCGTTCGTCGCGCTCGAGGCCGCCCGGCTCATCGCCGAGGCGGGCGGCGCCGAGTGGGAGGTCGTCGCGGTCGCCGCGGCCCAGGAGGAGACGACGTTCGGCGGCTCGCGCACGAGTGCCTTCTCGCTCGCGCCCGACGCGGCGATCGTCGTCGATGTCACGCACGCCACCGACGCTCCCGGCATCGACGTGAAGGAGGCCGGCAAGCACGAGCTCGGCTCCGGGCCGGTGATCACACGCGGCTCGACGCTCAACCCCACGCTCGTCGAGCTGCTCGTCAAGGCCGGGGAAGTCAAGAAGATCCCGTTCACCGTCGAGGCCTCCGGGCGCGCGACGGGCACCGACGCCGACGCCGTGCACATCAGCCGCGGCGGCGTCCCGACGGGCCTCGTGTCGGTCCCGATCCGCTACATGCACTCCCCGGTGGAGCTCGTCCAGGTCGAGGATGTGCACGCGAGCGCGCAGCTGATCGCCGCGGCCGCGCTGCGCATGAAGCGCGACATCTCGCTCGCGCGCTGAGCCGCGCGACTCCGCCACCAGCACCGACGCCGCGTCGACGCGGGGCTCCGGCGGCGCGCTAGGCGGCCGTGAGCTCGGACATCGGCGCGATCTTGTAGGCCTCGCCGGGGCAGCCGCCGATGACCATCATCTGCAGGCCCGACGGGCCCGCGTGCACCTTGCGCATGACCCCGGTGCCGACACGCACGAACGTGTCCTTCTCGAGCTCGACACTGTCGCCTTCGATCTCGATCGTGCCGGAGCCGGCGAGCGTCACATAGACCTCCTCCTGGCCGTCGTCGGAGTGGTCGTGCTCGGGGTATTCGGTGAAGTTCGGCCCCATCTGGATGACCTGCAAGCCGAACGCCGTCACGCCGAGCTCTGCGCGCGCCTTGACGAAGCCGCCGCCGAAGCCAGCCTCCATCTCACTGATTTTCTTGGCTGTGTAGTTGGGCATCGCGCCACCCTATCCGATGCCTAGCTGAACGGCAGCAGGATCGCGAGCTGGCGCGACTGCGCGAGCAGCGTCCCGTCCGGCGCCCAGATCCAGCCGTCCTCCTCGAAGAAGCCGTCATGGATGACGCTCGTGCGCGTGCGCACCAGGCACAGCTCGTCCTCCTCAGGAGCCTGTCGCGGCGCGCGGAAGTGGATCGTCAGGTCGACGGTCGGCGCGGCCAGCGGTTCGGCCGTGCGCATGAACGGCGCCGGGATCTGGGCGTCGCTGAGGAACGCGAGCACACGCGCGTCGATCGGGCGCGGCTCGGCGAGCCCGAGCCAGGCGGTGACCTGCATCGGCTGATCGTCGCCGCCGAACGGCACGCCTTCCAGCCGCGGCTGGATGATCATGTGCCGGGTGAACTGCGGCGCGCCGCGCTCGATAAAAGCTCCCGTCTCGCTTCGCGCGTCGGCCGGGGCGACGTCCGGCATCGCGATCTCGGAGATCGCCGGGCCCTCCCACGGGACCGAGAACGCGGCGAGCGCGAGCGCGATCAGCTTGCCGCCCTGCTCCATCCGCGCTGACAGCGTGCTCAGCGAGCGCCCCTCGCGCTCGAGCACCGTGGTGATCCGCACGCGGCCGGCCTCGGGCGCGCGCGCGTAGTGGATCGTCAGCGAGCGCGGCTCGCGTTGTGCGTCATCGACCGACTCGATCAGCGCGCGCAGCAGCATCGCGGCGAGATAGCCGCCGTGCGGGCCGCGGCCGGCGCGCCAGTCGGGCGAGACCTCCGCTCCGAACGTGCTCGTGCTCCCGGAGATCCGCTCGCGCCAGACGATCGTGTCCCGATCAAACTTGCCGACACGCGTCGGCCGGGCGACCGGCTTCGCCCGCTCAGCCACGGACCAGCCGCTTGTAGGTGATTCGGTGCGGCCGGTCGGCGGCGGCGCCGAGCAGCGCGTGCCGGTGCTCCTCGTAGGCCTCGAAGTTGCCCTCGAACCAGGTCACCTGCGAGTCGCCCTCGAAGGCCAGCACGTGCGTCGCGACGCGGTCGAGGAACCAGCGATCGTGGGAGATCACGATCGCGCACCCGGGGAACGCGAGCAGGGCGTTCTCGAGCGCGCGCAGGGTGTCGACGTCGAGGTCGTTCGTGGGCTCGTCGAGCAGCAGCAGGTTGCCGCCGCTGCGCAGCAGCTTGGCGAGGTGCACACGGTTGCGCTCGCCGCCGGAGAGCTTGCCGATCCGCGCCTGCTGGTCTGAGCCCTTGAAGTTGAAGCCGGCGGTGTACTGGCGCGAGTTGACCTCGCGCTCGCCGACCTTGATCTGCTCGTAGCCTTCGGAGATCTCCTCCCACACCGTCTTCGCCGGATCGAGTGAGTCGCGCGACTGATCGACGTATGCGAGCTTGACCGTGTCGCCGAGCTCGAGCTTGCCGCTGTCGGGCTGCTCCTGGCCGGTGATCATCCGGAACAGCGTCGTCTTGCCGGCGCCGTTTGCGCCGATCACGCCGACGATACCGGCGCGCGGCAGATCGAATGACAGCGACTCGATCAGCAGCCGCTCGCCGAAGCCCTTCGAGAGCTCGGTCGCGGTCAGGACCTTGCCGCCGAGGCGCGGTCCCGGCGGGATGTGGATCTGGACCTCCTCGAGCTTGACGTTGCGCTCCTCTGAGACGAGCTCCTCATAGCGCGCCAGACGCGCCTTGGACTTCGTGCGTTTGCCCTTGGGGTTCGTCCGCACCCATTCGAGCTCGGCCGCGATCGTGCGCTCGCGGCCCTTTTCCGAGCGCTCTTCCTGGGCCATCCGCACCTGCTTCTGCTCGAGCCAGCTCGAGTAGTTGCCCTCGTACGGGATGCCCTTGCCGCGGTCGAGCTCGAGGATCCAGCCGGCGACGTTGTCGAGGAAGTAGCGGTCGTGGGTGACCGCGACGATCGCGCCCTTGTATTCGGAGAGATGCTGCTCGAGCCAGGCGACCGACTCGGCGTCGAGGTGGTTGGTCGGCTCGTCGAGCAGCAGCAGCTCAGGCGCGCGCAGCAGCAGGCGGCAGAGCGCGACACGGCGGCGCTCGCCGCCGGAGAGCTTGCTGACGTCCGCATCTGCGGGCGGCAGCCGCAGCGCGTCCATCGCGTATTCGAGCTGCGTGTCGAGGTTCCAGGCGTCCGCCGCGTCGATCTTCGCCTGGATCCTGCCGAACTCCTCGGCGGTATCATCGGAGTAGTTGGCGGCGAGCTCGTTGAAGCGGTCGAGCAGCGCCTTGGTCTCGGCGACACCCTCCTCGACGTTGCCCTTGACGTCCTTGCTCTCGTCGAGATGGGGCTCCTGCTCGAGCATCCCGACGCTTGCGCCGGGCGCCAGCGCCGCCTCGCCGCGATACTCCTGATCGACGCCCGCCATGATTCGCAGCAGCGTCGACTTGCCCGCGCCGTTGTAGCCGAGCACGCCGATCTTGGCGCCCGGATAGAAGGACAGCGAGACGTTGTCGAGAACCGTCTTGTCCGGCGGGTGGATCCTCGACAGGCGGTGCATCGTGAAGATGTACTGGGAGGACATTCGCACGCAGGATAGGCGCTCGCGCAGGGCGCTAACGTGTTCCCTTCATGCCCACGACCGTCCTCGACATCGAGCAGCACCTGCTCCTCCTCGAGCTCGAGGCGCCATTCGACAAGCGCGATGTGCAGCTCGCGCGACGCAGGATGGCCAAGCGCTGGCACCCCGATGTCGCTCCGTCGGGCAGGCAGTTCGAGCACGAGCGTCACCTGAAGGCGATCAACGAGGCCGCCGATCAGCTCGAGCGTCTCGCCGAGGGCTCGCGTGGCGGGCAGGTCTCGCGCAACGCGGTCAAAGTCAGCGCCGCGGCCGCGCGCAGGGAGCGCGAGGAGGCCGGGCGGCGGGCGTACGAGGCTGAGCAGCGCGCTCGCGCGCACGCCAAGGATCGCGCCGAAAACGACCCCTTCGGCGCCCGCGTGCCCGACCACTCGGTCGTCCACCGCTACGCGCGCTGCAACTCCTATCCGGAGTGGGGCGTCGGCACCGTCGCCGGGATCTACTTCTCATCGGAGCCCGCGAAGGAGGGCGAGGAAGTGCAGCAGTGGGCGCGCGTCAAGTTCAGCCACGGGATCCGCACCGTCCCGGCCGGCAGCATGAGCTTCGTCGACTTCTCCAAGCCCGACCCCGCCGAGGAGCGTGTCGAGCGCTTTCTGATCGCGGCCCAGCGGGCGATGGCCGAAGGCGAGTATCTGCTCGCCGCCCAGCGCCTGATCTATGCCCGCGACGCCGAGCCGCGCAACGTCGCCGTGCTGCGCCTGATGACGCTCGCGTTCTGGCAGGCGGGCAAGCTCGAGGAGGCCGCGCGCGCGGTGCGCGACTGGGCGCGCGTCGACGGGCAGCATCCGGCCGCACATCGCTTCGCGGCGCGCATCTACGAGGACATCGGCGCGATCGACCTCGCCGAGGAGGCCGCCGCGCGCGCGACCGAGCGCGGGCCGAGCGACGCCGAGGCATGGGAGCGCCTCGGGCGCCTGCGCCTGCAGCTGGGCGATCGCGAGGGAACGCTTCAAGCGCTGCGCACGGCGATCACGCTCGGTGCCGGCGATGAGGTCCGCGAGCTGATCGAGCAGGCGCTCGCGATCGAACCACGCGTGCCCGCCGCCAAGTAGGCGCGCGCAGCGCTAGAGGATGTTGACCGCGCGCGAGACGATCAGCCCGACGGTCACGAGCGACACGACCGACTGCAGTCCCATGACGCTCTTCGCAACCGGCGTGAGCGGCATCGTGTCCGTTGGAGAGAAGGCGGTCGCGTTGGTCAGCGACACGTACAGGTAGTCGATGAAGTGGGGCCGCCAGTCACTTGGCTCGATGCGGTCGTCGGACATCTGCGGGAACAGGAAATCCGGTGCGCCGTCGTGCCCCGCGGCGCGCAGTCCGGGGCCGCCGCGGTCCATCTCCCAGTACCACAGCGAGAAGATCAGGAAGTTGGTCAGCCAGATCAGCACGCCCGCGCCAATCAGCTCGCGGCCGTTGTTGACGTTGTTGTGCAGCAGGTAATGGGTCAGCGCGCCCAGCGAGAAGACGTTGGCGGCGCTGACCAGCGCGGTGATCCCGAGCGCGATGCGGCGGCGCCTCGCGTGCTCGTGCACGAGCTTGCGCGGCGTGATCAGCGAGAGGCCCACCAGCAGCGCAGTCTCGACCGCCGGGATCACCCAGATCGGGCCGACCGTCAGCCGCTGCGGCAGCGCCAACTGCAGGGCGATCGTTGCGAGCACTGTCAGCTGGGCCGGCCAGAACGATTCGGGGGAGGCACGCGGCGGATACGGCCGACCCGGCTGGACTGACGCTGCCTGTTCCACCAGCGAGAGCGTAGGGGGAGCTCCGGAGGTGATCGCGGCCTTTGCCGGTTCTCGCCGCGGCGGCGAGGACGACACCCTCGCGCTAGCCTGGGTGATGTGGGCATCGACAATCCCGTTCACATCCTGTTCGTCGGCATCATCGCGCTCGTCGTGCTCGGCCCCAAGCGCCTGCCCGAGCTGGCCAAAGCGCTCGGCAACGGAATCCGCGAGTTCCGCGAGTCGGTCGACGTCGGCGCCGAGCGCGAGCCCGTCGCGCGCACGCAGCGCGAGGACGTCGAGGAGCCGTAGCCTCGCCGGGCCCTGGTGCGTTTGCGAACGCAGCCGAGGAATCCTCGGGTGAGCCGAACCGAACATCAGCGGCGCCGGCCGCGGTGTGCTTGCGAACGCAACCGAGGAATCCTCGGGTGAGCCGAACGGAACACCTGCGGCGCCGGCCGCGGTGTGCTTGCGAACGCAACCGAGGAATCCTCGGTTGAGCCGAACGGACCCGGCCGAGGTTCGCTGCGCGTGCCGCCGCGTTCCGGGGCGCGCTGAATTCGGGCGACTGGTACGGTCCGCGTGGATGAGCGCAAGGACCGAGCGGGCAGTGATCGTCGCGCTTCTCAGCGCTCTGATCGGCCTCGCCTGCGCGGTGCCGGCGAGCGCGAAGACCTCGACCAAGACCACGACGAAGACTGAGTGTGCGATCGCCGAGCTCGTGCAGCTGTTCGGCAGCGAAACGCAACCGGCCGAATTGACGGCGCCGCTCGAAGAAGCGATCCTGGCGCAGTTCGCGGTGCTGCGGCGCGCGAGCGTTCCGGGTGATCTCGCGCCGGCGCTGAGCCCGCTCAGCGGCGAGCTCGACAGCGAGCTGTCCGGCTATTACGCGGGCGATGTGCGCGGGCTCAGGGTGCTCGCGAACGGGACCCGCTTCTACCTCGTGCCGGGCCTCGTCAAGCCGTCGCCGATCCCGCCCGCGCGCTGTCTGCCGGGGTCAGAGCGCCACAAGCGCGCCCGACTCGTGGAAGAACAGAGCAAGCGGGCGCTGCAGCCGGTCTACTGCATCGGCCAGGTCGGCGGGCGCGAAACGGGCAGCGCGAGCGACTGCGTGGCGTTCGATGAAATCGAGCACTCCAGCCGCCCGTTCGTCGCGGGGCTGAACGAAGAACCGACGGCCGAACTCGTCCCCGACGGCGTCGCCTCGGTGCGGATCAGCTATTCCTCGGCCCCTGCGATCGTCGCGGCGGTCAGCGAAAATGCCTACGTCTTCGCGCCGCCGGCGGCAATCGTCAGCGCGGCCAAGCGCACCCTCGCGAAGCTCACGAAGCTCATCACCGCCAAGCAGCGCGACGCGGCACAGCGCAAACGGGCGGCGCGGAGATTCACGCGCGAGCTCGAAGCGGTGCTCACGAAGGTGGAGCCGACAAAGGTCGAATGGCTCGATGCGGCCGGCGGGCTGGTGCGCGCGACTCCGCGTCCACACGGCGGCTTCGGCGGCCTGCTCACAAGCGTCACCGGCAGCCTGCCGGCGCTCTAGCCCGGTGTTCACACCGCTGCGGTCCGCGCGGACCGCTAGGTTCGGGCGATGCGCCTGATTGTCGCCCGCTGCGAGGTCGCCTACGCCGGCCGTCTGAGCACCGCCCTGCCCGAGGCGGTCCGCCTGCTGATGATCAAGCCGGACGGGACGTTCATGGTCTGGGCCGACGGCGGCGGGCCGAACGTCAAGCCGCTCAACTGGATGATCCCGCCGACGGTGATCGAGCAGCACCTCGACGAGGGGGGCCGCCTGACACGGCTGTCGGTGCGCACGCTGAAGGGCGCCGGGAAGCACGGCCAGCAGGACCTGCTCGAGATCGGGATCAGCGAAGTTCTCTCAGATGTCGAGCACGAGCTCGACACGCTGATCGCGCTCGAGAAGGAGGGCCTCGAGCGCGAGCTCCAGGAGCTGCTCGCCGACGCGCCCGAGTGGTGCGGCGAGGGTCTTCGTCTGGTGCGTCGCGAGTGGCCGACGGACATCGGCCCGGTCGACCTGATGTGCCGCGACCTCGAGGATCGCTGGATCGCAGTGGAGATCAAGCGAATCGCGACGATCGACGCGGTCGAGCAGCTCACGCGCTACCTCGAGCGCATCCGCCTCGATCCCGCGATGGGCTCGTGCCGCGGCGTGCTCGTGGCGCAGACGATCAAGCCACAGGCGCGCGTGCTCGCGAACTCGCGCGGGATCGACTGCGTGGAGGTCGACCCGGAGGTTCTGCGCGGCGAGCGCGAGCCCGAGCTGAAGCTGTTCGCGGCCTGAGCACGCCCGGCGCAGTGTGAGCGCGGCGATCAGCGATCCGGGCCGTCGCGGCGACTGGCTGATCGCGCCGGACAAGTTCAAGGGCACGTACACCGCGCGCGAGGTCGCGGCTGCGATCGCAGGCGGCCTCGGCGACGGCGCGGGAGTCGAGCTCTGCCCCCTCGCGGACGGCGGTGAGGGAACGATCGAGGCGCTGCTCGGCGCGCGCGGGGGCGAGCTCGCCGTTCACGCCGCGCACGATCCGCTCGGGCGGCCGATTGAGGCGGCCATCGGCCTGCTCGACGGCGGCGCTCGGGCCGTCGTCGAGGTTGCGCGCGCGTCCGGGCTCGCGCTGCTGGATCGCTCCGAGCTCGATCCCGAGGCGGCTTCGACGCTCGGCACCGGCGAGCTGATCGCGGCTGCGCTCGCCGCGGGCGCCCGCAGCATCCTGCTCGCAGCGGGCGGCTCGGCGACGACCGACGGTGGCGCCGGCGCGATCGAGGCGATCGAGGCCGCCGGTGGGCTGCGCGGCGCGGAGTTGATCGTGCTTGCCGACGTCGACATCCCGTTCGAGCGCGCGGCCGAGGTGTTCGCACCCCAGAAGGGCGCCGCTCCGGCGGCGGTCGAGCGCCTGCGCGCACGCCTGCAGCGACAGGCGGCGAGCCTCCCGCGCGATCCCCGCGGAATCGCGATGGGCGGCGCCGCCGGCGGCCTCGCGGGCGGGCTGTGGGCTCGCTACGGCGCGAGCATCCTCCCGGGCGCGGGCTGGGTGCTCGATGCCGTCGGCTTTGACGAGCGGCTCGCCCGGGCCGCGGCCGTGATCACCGGCGAGGGCCGCCTCGACGCGACGACGCTGCACGGCAAGGTCGTCTTCGAGGTCGCGAGGCGAGCGCGTCGGCTCTCACGGCCGGCGCATGCGATCGTCGGCTCGTGCACGCTCAGCGCGGAGGAGTCCGCGCAGCTCGCGCTCGCCTCGGTCCGCTGCGCGGGGAGCATCGAGCAGCTCGAAGCGGCCGCGCGGTCGCTCGCGGCGCACGGCGCCGCGCAATAGGCTGCTGTCCTTCGCCTTCAGCCCCGCCGAGCAAGGAGCCAGTTGATGACCGCTGATGAAGCCTCCATCGAGGAGCCTGTTCTCACCGAGCGACGCGGCAACGTGCTGCTGATCACGCTCAACCGGCCGCAGGTCCGCAACGCCGTCAACGCTGCGCTCGCGGCCGCGGTCGCGGGCGCGCTTGACGAACTCGACGCCGACGACTCGCTGTCGGTCGGCGTGCTGACGGGCGCGGGCGGGTTCTTCTGCGCGGGGATGGACCTCGGCGCGTTCGTCAAGGGCGAGGTGCCGTGGTTCGAGGACCGCGGCTTCGCCGGCATCGCCCAGCGCGCCGCGCGCAAGCCGCTGATCGCGGCGATCGAGGGCTTCGCGGTCGCCGGCGGCCTCGAGATCGCGCTCGCATGTGATCTGATCGTCGCGGCGAAGGGCGCGAAAATGGGGATTCCCGAGTCCAAGCGCTCGATCATCGCGGCCGGAGGTGCGCTGCTGCGCCTGCCGCGGCGCATGCCCTACCACCTCGTGATGGAGCTCGCGCTGACCGGCGACCCGTTCCCGGCCGACCGCTTCTACGAGCTCGGCGTCGTCAACCGGCTCGCCGAGCCCGGTACGGCGGTCGACGTCGCGCTCGAGTTCGCCGCGCAGCTCTGCAAGAACGGTCCGCTCGCGTTGATCGCCTCGAAGCAGATCCTGCAGGAGCAGTGGGACTGGTCGAGTGCGGAGATGTGGGAGAAGCAGCTCGCGATCACCCGTCCGGTGATGGAATCCGAGGACTCCAAAGAGGGCGCGAGCGCGTTCAAGGAAAAGCGCGAGCCGGTCTGGAAGGGGCGCTAGGCGAGCCGCCGGGGGATGCGCCGGCGCGTTGCGGGGCGCGCGTCCGGCTAACGGCCGCGCTTGCGCCTGCGCTGCGCGAGGATCTCGCGAAAGCGCCGCCAGAGGGCGCCCATCAGCGCTCACCAGGGGTCTTGCGCGGGTACTGGGAGATCGGCTGGCGCAGGTCGATCGCGGTCGTCACGATGCGGTTCTGTTCGTCGATGTGCGCGGCCGGGTAGCCCTCGCCGGGGCTTGCGCGCTCGGGGCGCCCGATGTAGCCGAAGTGCATCTCCTGGGGCATGATCTGCATCAGCCGCGGGAACATGTGGGCGCGCGCGCCCATGTTGCGCGGCTCCTCCTGCACCCACAGCACCTCGCTCAGGCTCGGGTAGCGTGCCATCAGCGCGAGGATCTGGCCTTCGGGGAACGGGTAGAGCAGCTCGACGCGCGCGACCGCGAGTCCCGGATGCGTCGGGCGCTCGGGGTGCCCCACGAGGTCGTAGTAGATCTTGCCGGTGCACAGCACGAGCCGCGTGACCTGCTCGTCGCGCACGCCGGGCTCCGCGAGCACCGGCTGAAAGCTCGTGCCCTCGGCCATGTCCGCGACCGCGCTCGCGGCCTGTGGCAGGCGCAGCAGGGACTTCGGCGTCATCACCACGAGCGGGCGCTGCTTGGCGATCCGCGCCTGGCGGCGCAGCAGGTGGAAGTACTGTGCGGGCGTCGTCGGACTGGCGACGCGGATGTTGCCCTCGGCGGCGCCGCGCAGGAAGCGCTCCAGGCGCGCGGAGGAGTGCTCCGGGCCGGAGCCCTCGTAGCCGTGCGGCAGCAGCAGCGTCAGGCGCGAGGTCTGCCCCCACTTGGCGAGTCCGGAGACGATGAACTGGTCGACGATCACCTGCGCCGAGTTGACGAAGTCGCCGAACTGCGCCTCCCACAGCACGAGCGTCTCGGGGGCCTCCTGGCTGTAGCCGTACTCGAAGCCCATGCACGCGAGCTCTGAGAGCGGGCTGTTGTGCAGCTCGAGCGGCGCGAGCGCATCGGGCAGGCTCTGGATCGGGCAGACCGTCTGGCCGGTCTTGGCGTCGTGGAGCACCATGTGGCGCTGGCTGAACGTCCCCCGCTCGGTGTCCTGACCGGTCAGGCGCAGCGGCGTGCCCTCGGTCAGCAGCGACGCGAACGCGAGCGCCTCGGCGTGTGCCCAGTCGACCGCCGCGGGCGCGTCCGCACCGGCCGCGAGCGCCTCGCGTCGGCGCTCGAGCTGTTTGACGAGCTTTGGATGCACGGTGAAGCCGTCGGGCACTCGCAGCAGCTGCTCGCCGAGCTCGCGCAGGCGCGCGGCCGGGACGGCCGTTGCGACCTCGGGACTCGGCGAGCGGTCGAGCTGGTACTCGCCGGTGCCCTGCTTGCCGCCGTTCTCGGCGGCGGCGGCGGCGATCTTCGCCTTCAGGCGCTGGTGCAGCAGCGTCAGGTTGTCCCACACCTGCTGGGCCTGGCGCTCGACCTCGGCGGGCGAGACGACGCCCTCGGCCTCGAGACGGTCGGCCCAGAGCTCGGAGACGCGCTTCTTGCTCTTGATCTTCGCGTACATCTCCGGCTGGGTGTAGGCGGGCTCGTCGGACTCGTTGTGCCCGAAGCGGCGATAGCCGATCAGATCGATCAGGACGTCGTGGCCGAACTCCTGGCGGAAGGCGAACGCGAGTCGCACGGCGCTGATGCAGGCTGGCACGTCGTCGGCGTTGACGTGGATGATCGGCACGTCGAAGCCCTTGGCGAGGTCCGAGGCCCAGCGTGTCGAGCGCGCATCGTCGGGGTCGGTCGTGAAGCCGACCTGGTTGTTGGTGATGATGTGGACCGTGCCGCCGACCTTGTAGCCGTCGAGCGCCTGCAGGTTGAACGTCTCCGAGACGACGCCCTGCGCGGGGAACGAGGCGTCGCCGTGGATCACGATCGGCACCGCGGCGTTGGTGTCCTGGTGCGCATGCGGCCCGACGCGGGAGGTCTGCGCGGCACGGGTCGCGCCCTCGACGACGGGCGAGACATACTCGAGATGGCTGGGGTTGGACTCGAGGTTGACGCGGATCGTGCCGCCGTCCGGGAGCTGGTAGGTCCCCTGCGTGCCGTGGTGGTACTTGACGTCGCCGGTGCCGCCCTGAGGGATCGTCGTCACCGCCTCGAGCGTCGAGGCGCCCTCGAACTCGGCGAAGATCGTGTCGTAGGCGCGGCCGAGGTTGTGCGCGAGCACGTTCAGCCTGCCGCGGTGGGCCATCCCCACGACGACCTCCTGGCCGCCGTGCGCGGCTGACAGCTGGATCAGCTCGTCGAGCATCGGCACGGTCATGTCGAGGCCCTCGATCGAGAACTGGTGCTGGCCGAGGTACGCCTTGTGCATGAAGCGCTCGAGCGCGTCCACCTCGACCAGGCGCTTGAGCAGCACCCTGCGCTCGTCGCTCGTCAGCTCGTGGCGAAACGCGCCCGACTCGATGTGCTCGCGCAACCACACGCGCTGGCGGTGTGAGGCGATGTGCTCGATCTCGTATGCGATCGTGCCGCAGTAGGTCTCACGCAGATGCGGCAGCGCATCGGCGAGCGTCGCCCCGGGCACGTACATCTGGAAGATCTTCGCCGGGATCTTCGCCTGGATCTGCGGCGTCAGCCCGAGCGCCTCGGGGTCGAGCCCCGGGTCGCCCTCGGGCTCGCTGCCGAGCGGATCGAGGCGCGCGGCGAGGTGGCCGTGGCTGCGAACGCGGCTGACGAACGTGCTCGCGGCGTGCACGGCCTGCAGCATCTGCTCGCCGCCGGTCGCCGTGAGCGAGCCGTCGGCGGCGCTCGCCGCAGCGGCCGCCGCCGGAGCCGGCAGCGGCGGTGGCGGCCCCAGCTCCACGCCGAGCGAGGCGAACACGCCGTCGTAGAAGCCGTGCTCGCCCTGCAGGTACTCCTCGATGCGTGCGAGGAAGCGCCCGGACTCGGCCCCCTGGATGATGCGGTGGTCGTAGGTCGACGTCATCGTCATGACCTTCTCCGCGCCGATCATCTCGCCGATGTTGTGCAGGCCGACCGGATAGCCGATCGAGCCGGTCGCGATGATCGTGCCCTGGCCATTCATCAGGCGCGGCACCGAGGCGATCGTGCCGAGCCCGCCGGGGTTGGTCAGCGTGATGTTCGCGCCGACGAGGTCATCGGCGGTGAGCGTGTTCGTGCGCGCCTTCTCGACGAGCGCGTCGTAGGCGTCGAGGAAGTCAGCGAACGCGAGGCGCCCGGCGCCGGCGATCACCGGCACCATCAGCGTGCGCGAGCCGTCCTTCTTCTCGACATCGACCGCGAGCCCGAGATTCACCTGGCCGTCGAGCACGCGGTGGGGCTTGCCGTCGACCTCGAGGAAGTGGTTCGCCATCACCGGCATGTCCTCGCCGGCGCGCGCGATCGCATAGGCGATCAGATGTGTGAACGACACCTTGCGCGCGCCCGCCTTGAGCTCGCGCCGACGCCCGTCGAGCGCGGTGACGGTGAACGTGCGGAAGCTGGTCGCGGTGGGGATCGAGCGTGACTGCTCCATGTAGCGGGCAAGCGCCGCGGCGCCGCCCTTCATCAGCTGCGCCCCGGCGTCCGCGGCGCTCGCGCCCGCTCCGTTGCCGGCGGCGGCGCCGTTGCCGGCGGCGGCTGCGAGCACATCGGACTTGGTGATCCGCCCGGTCGGGCCGCTGCCGCTGACGCGCGCGAGATCGACGCCCTCGACGGCCGCTGCGCGCGCGGCGACCGGTGACACGCTGACGCCGTCGGGGACCGCGGCGGGGTCGCCCGCGCCGCTGCGCTGCGCGCCGTCGGCGGGGGCGTTGGCGGAGTCGCCCGCGACCTGCTGCGCCGCGCCGAGCGCGATCCGCGCGATCACCTGCCCGACGGTCACGGTGTCACCCTCGGCGACGAGCAGCTCGCTGACGGTGCCGCTCGCCGGCGCGGGCAGCTCGAGGTCGACCTTGTCGGTCGAGATCTCGACGATCGTGTCGTCGAGCTTGATCGCGTCGCCGACCTTGACCCTCCATTCGAGGATCGTTCCCTCGGTGACCGACTCGCCGGCGGCGGGGGTGACGACATCGACGATCTGCCCGCGCGCCGTCTCCGCCGGGGGCGCGGCCGCGCCGTCGTCGGCGGCCGCCTGATCGGCGGCTGGCGCGGCCGTGCCCGCGCCGTTGCTGCCGTTGCTCGCGGACGGCGTGGAGCCATTCTCGCCGCCGACGGCGATCCGCGCGATCACCTGCCCGACGGTGACCGTGTCGCCCTCCTGCACGAGGATTTCGCTGACGGTGCCGCTCGCCGGCGAGGGCAGCTCGACGTCGACCTTGTCGGTCGAGATCTCGACGATCGTGTCGTCGAGCTTGATCGCGTCGCCGACCTTGAAGTGCCATTCGAGGATCGTTCCCTCGGTTACGGACTCGCCCGCGGCGGGTGTTACTACGTCGATCGTCTGCTCAGCCGTCGGGCTTGCCGCCATCGATTCCTCACTCTAGCGTGGCGGCTCGGCGGACGACGCGCGTTCGCGCTGCTCCTGCACGAACTGGTATGAGCCGAAGAACGGCCCGATGCCGCCGAGCACCGCAACGGCGACCGCGAGCTTCAGTGAGACGATGCGCAGCCGCGCGGCGGCGATGCAGGCCAGCGACATGAAGATCCACAGCAGGCCGTGGCTGAGGCCGAGCACGAACGTCGTCGGTTCGGGCTTGCCGAGCACGAATGCGCTCAGCAGCAGGGCGGTGTAGACACACGAGTGGACGAACGACGTCCACTTCAGGCGCGTGAATGTCAGCGGGCCGACCGCGTCGCGCGGCGTCGCGCTCACTCCGACAGCCAACGCGCCATCACGGCGAGTGTGTCTCCGGCCTCCGGCGGCCAGTCGTCGATCTCGCGCGGCCACCACGCGAATGCGTCGTGCTCGTGATCGGGCGTGACGGTCTCCTCGACGCCCTCCGCGAGCCATGCCTGCCCGACGAACATGACGAGCCTGTGAGGCAGTCGGATCAGCGCCTCACCACGCACGCGCTCGGCCGCGACCGCCCACTCCTCCTGCAGCTCGCGGACCATCGTCTCGGCCGGACTCTCACCGAGGTCGACGGCGCCGCCGGCGCCCAGCGCCCAGCGCCCGGCCCACGAGGACACCCATGCGGCCCGGCGCCCCGCGAGCCAGCGCCCGTCGGCGGAGCGCGTCACGCACAGCGCGGCGACGCTCTCGGACGCGTCGCCTGCGACAAGCCGCAGCGCCCAGCGCAGCGGCTGCAGCTCGATCGCGATGCCGTGCTCGTCGCTGCGGTAGTCGATCAGGCGCGCGGAGATGCCGTCGTGGCTCGGTGAGCCGCGGTCCTTCAGTTCCTGGATCGCGGTGTCTGCGGCCGCGGTCTGCGATGCGGCCGGCTCGAACTGCTCCTCGCGCCAGTGCGCGTGGATCTGCTCGAGCTCCCACGGCCCGCGGGCGAGGATCTCGGGGAAGCTGCTGGCGGGCTCGGCTGGCGCTGACACTGAGGGGAAGGCTAGTGAAAGTCCGCGCGGTGGAGCGCCCTTCGGAAGCCCCGCCGACGCGCCGGAGCTCGGCGCGGGGCGATTCGCCGGTGAAGCGCTCGATCGCGCGCTCTCCGCGGGCGGCGGGGCGGCGCGGTCCATAGACTCGCGCCGGTGATCGCACGTCGGCGCAAGCACTGGGGCTGGGGCTGGGAGGATCAGCAGCCGAGCGTCGCGCAGGCGCAGGCGACGGCGGCGGCACTCGGGGAGCGCCTGGGGATGACGCTCGGCGCCGTCGAGGAGCCGCAGCCGATCGAGGCGGTCGTGCTCGGCCGGCCGCGGCTCGCGCCGCCGCCGGCGCTCGCCGAGATCTGCGCGACGGACACGTATGCGCGCTGCTCGCACGCGCTCGGCAAGTCCTACTCGGATGTCGTCCGCGGCTTTCGCGGGAGGTTCGAGCATCCACCCGACTTCGTGGCCATGCCGCGCGATGAGGGCGACATCGAGCGGGTGCTCGAGTGGTGCGCCGGCGAGCGCGTCGCGCTCGTGCCGTTCGGCGGCGGCACGTCGGTGGTCGGCGGTGTCACGCCGGTGCTCGGCGGCGGATACAACGGCGTCGTGTCGCTCGACCTCGGCGCGCTCGATCGCGTGCTCGAGATCGACGAGGTGTCGCGCTCGGCACGCATCCAGGCCGGCGCGCTCGGGCCGGGTCTCGAGGCGCAGCTCGGCGAGCGCGCGCTGACGCTGCGCCACTTCCCGCAGTCGTTTGAGTACTCGACGCTCGGAGGCTGGATCGCGACGCGGGCGGCCGGCCACTTCGCGACCGTCTGGACGCACATCGAGGACCTGCTCGAGTCCGTGCGCGCGATCACGCCGAGCGGGGCGTGGGAGTCGCGGCGGCTGCCCGGGTCGGGCGCGGGCGTGAGCCCCGACCGCATGCTCGTCGGCTCGGAGGGCTCGCTGGGCGTGATCACCGAGGCGTGGATGCGGGTTCAGCCACGGCCTTCGCAGCGGCGCGCGGCGGGCGTCCGCTTCGCGACGTTCGCGGCCGGCGCCGAGTGCGTGCGCGCGATCTCCCAGGCGGGGCTGCACCCGTCGAACTGCCGGCTGCTCGACGCGGGCGAGGCGTCTCTGACGATGGCCGGCGACGGCTCGCACGCGCTGCTCGTGCTCGGCTTCGAGTCGAGCGACCACCCGGTCGATGAGGCGCTCGCGCGCGCGCTCGAGCTGTGCGCCGAGCATGGCGGCGTCACGGCCGCCCGCGAGCGCGCGGCCGGCGGTGACGCCGTCAGCTCCTGGCGCGAGGCGTTCCTCGGCGCGCCGTACGTGCGCGACACGCTCGTCGCCGCGGGCGTGCTCGCGGAGACTTTCGAGACGGCGATCACGTGGGAGCGCTTCGCGGTGTTCCACGAGCAGATCATCGCGGCGGGCGAGCAGGCGCTGCGCGACGCCGGCACGGGAGCGGGCGGGGGCGTGTTCTGTCGCTTCACGCACGTCTATCCGAACGGACCGGCCCCCTACTTCACGGTGCTCGCGCCGGCGCGGCGCGGCGGTGAGGTCGAGCAGTGGGCGCAGATCAAGCAGGCGGTCTCCGACGCGATCATCGCGGCGGGCGGGACGATCACGCATCATCACGCGGTCGGGCGCGACCATCGCCCCTGGTATGACCGCCAGCGCCCGGACGTGTTCGCGAGCGCGCTCGCGGGCGCCAAGGCGGCGGTCGACCCCGCGGGCATCATGAACCCCGGCGTGCTGCTCGACCCGTTGCGATGAAGGTCGCCGTGCTCGGCCCGGGCGGCGTTGGCGGGTTGATCGCCGGAGCGCTCGCGCGCGCGGACAACGACGTCGAGGTGATCGTGGTCGCGCGGCCCTCGACGGCGGCGGTGATCGCCGCTGAGGGCGTGCGCGTGAGCAGCGTCGCGCTCGGCGAGTTCATTGCCCACCCGCATGCGCTCGAGCGCCTCGAGGAGCCGGTCGAGGCGCTGATCGTGGCGTGCAAGGCGACGGGTCTCGACGCTGCGCTCGAACGTGTCGCGGTCGCGCCGGAGATAGTGCTGCCGCTGCTCAACGGGCTCGATCATCTCGCGGTCCTGCGGCGCCGGTTCGCCGCGGGCTCGGTGCTCGCGGGTGCGATCCGCGTCGAGGCCGATCGCCCGCAGCCGGGGGTGGTCGTGCACACGAGCCCGTTCCTGCGCATCGACATGGCCGCGGCGACGCCGCCGGCGGATGCGCGCGCGCGCCGGCTCGCCGCGCTGCTGAGCGACGCGGGCATCCCAGCGCGCGTGCTCGACTCGGAGGCCGGGGTGATGTGGGGGAAGCTCGTGCGCCTCAACGCGCTGGCGTGCGTGACGAGCGCCTACGACAAGCTCCTCGGCGAGATCCGCTCGACGCCCGCGCTGAGGGGGGACCTGCTCGGGGCGATCGAGGAGGGCGCGGCGGTGGCGCGGGCGGAGGGCGCCGACATCCAGGCGGCGAGCGCGCTCGAGGAACTCGAGCGCGCGCACGCGACGCTCGGCAGCTCGATGCAGCGCGACATCGCCGCCGGACGGGCACCCGAGCTGGATGCGATCCCCGGCTCGGTGCTGCGCGCGGCCGCCCGCCACGATCTGCCCTGCCCGACGATCGCGCGCCTGGTCGCGATGATCGAGGCTCGGATCGACGCTACGCAGGCGGGCTAGTGCGCTCGCGGTCGTGGCGCAGCACGGCCAGCAGCTCGGCGTAGGGGCCGACGAGGTAGGCGTCGTCGTCGGGTGCCAGGCGCGTATCGCGGCGCGGTGGATGCTCGAGCGCGGTCGAGCTCGCCGCGCGCCGAATCGCGACGATCCGGATCCTGCCCGGCAGCTCGCGCATCGCGAGCCCGTCGAGGCCGCCGCCTGCCGTCACGGTCAGGCGCGCGAGCAGGAACGGGTGGTTGCCGACGTAGAACGTGAACAGCACGTCCAGTCCGAGCGCGCCGCCGACGAACCACGGCGCGGCGATCGCAGAGGTCGACCACACGTGGCGGAAGCCGAAGCTCTGCGCGAGCCGGTTCCCGAGCTGGCGGTCGAAGACGCGCAGCACGACCGGCACCTCGGCCCAGCGCCCGCCGAGCTGGTCGCGGATCGCGAGGCCGGTCTCGATGTTCGTGAGATCGTCGGAGGTGAGGATCGCGACGGCGGCGGCCTCGGCCAGGTTGGCTGCGTCGAGCGTGCGCGCGAGCGTCGCGTCGCCGAGCACGAGCGGCGCCTGCAGCGCGCGCGCCTCGGTCAGATACGGGTTGCTCTCCATGCGCTCGATCACCACCACCTCCGCGCCCGCCGCGAGCAGGCCTTCGAGCACCTTCATGCCGACGCTGCCGAGGCCGACGAGCACGACGTGCCCGCGCATCCCCGGGATCCGCCCGTGCCCGAGCGACTGCGCGAGGCGGCGGCTGACGAGCGCGTTCGTCAGCAGCGCGAACATCGTCGTCACGAGCGTCACGCCGGCGACGATCAGAGCGATCCCGAAGATCTTCATGTCGGTCGGCTGGGCGGCGAACGAGTAGTCGCCGTAGCCGACCGTGGCGACCGTCTCGACGGTGAAGTACGCGGCGTCGAGCACCCCCAGCCCCGAGTGGCCCGGTGGCTCGCGGTAGCCGAGATGCAACACGAGCGTGGAGATCACGAGCAGCGCGATGCCGAGCGCGAGCGCGATCCGCAGGGGCCGGTCGACGATGCCGCGGAGCGCTCCGGCGGAGCGCTTCAGGAAGCTGCGTGTGCGCGCGCGTAGCGCGGCGGCCGCGCTCGCGCGCGTCTCGCCCGCGCCGAGGCCGGCCGCGGCGAGCTCGGCGCCGGTGCCGAGCAGCGTCACGCGGTCGCGTGCGGAGACCCGCTGGTCGCGTCCGGGGCAGGCGATCAGCTCGTCGCCCACCTCGGTCACGACGCCGATCGGCGCGAGGCTTCCATACAGCTCTCGCAGTGTGCCGTCGCGCGCCGCGATCACCTCGGCGGCCACGAACGAGGTGTCACCGAGCTGGATCTCGCGGGCGCGGTGTCCGAGGCAGGCTTCGACGACCGCCGGAGCGAACAGCGCGGCGACGTCGAGCACGCCGACCGAGCGCAGGACCCCCTCGACCGCGTGCGCGACCGACGGGTTGTCGAGATCGGCGACGACCCGCACCTCGGGGCGCAGGTCGCGGATCTGCAGGACTGTCTCGAGCGTGCGCAGATCGGTGCTCTCCGCGCAGACGACCGCGGCAGCGCCGGCGACGCCGGCGTCGAACAGCGGCTCGGAGAGATGCCCGCCGCGCGGCAGGTGCGGGATCCCCCAGCCGCGCACGATCCGCACGAGGCGCTCACCCGGCTCGTCGCTGAGCACCACCACGCGCGCGCCGGCGAGGTGCAGCTGCTCGACGGTGCGCAGCGCGACATCGTTGAGGCCGCAGACGATCACGTGGCCGACCCACTCGCGGCATTGCCCGGCATCTACGGCTGACAGTCCTGCCGGTGCGCCCACCACGCAAGTCTGCGCGGGCGTGGGCCGGTTGGCGTTGGCCGCGCGTCCAAGAAACAGCGCGCCGCGGCTGCTCGAATGAGGTCGGCGTCAGTCCGCTTCGAACGGAGAGCGGCCGGGCGAGCCCGGCGAGAAGACCGGGATCGACTGGGTGGCGATCGCCTCGACCGCCTGCTCCTCGGCCTCGGTCAGCTCCTCGTCGTGCTCGCCGTCGCAGAGCACGCGGAAGTTACCGGTCACGCCGCTGTCGGCGTGGATCGTGATCCCCGGCAGGATCTCCTCGCCCTCGTCGAGGCCGAGTCGCTCCATGTCGAAGTGCGCGAGACCGATGCCGTGGGCGGTGTGCGTCGGGTTCTCGCGGTCGTGGGAGGCGATCGCCTGCGCGAAACGCTCGAGGTTCTTGGCGATCTTGCCGGTATCGGCCATCGTCCGGGGAGGGTAGCGCGCGCGCTGTACATTGGGAGCGATGGCCGGCGCCCCACTCCTGGAGAACCACGCCCGCGCGACCGGCCCGGAGGGCGCGGCCGGCGCCGGCGGCGATGTGATCCGCACGGTCGCCCTGCGCAAGGTCTACGCAGGGACCGATTTCGCGGCCGTCGACGGCCTCGACCTGAGCGTCCATGCGGGCGAGATCTTCGGCCTGCTCGGGCCCAACGGCGCGGGCAAGACGACGACCGCGGGGATGCTGACGACGCGTGTGATACCGACGTCGGGCTCGGCGTACGTCGGAGCGATCGACGTGGTCGCCCAGCCGACGCTGGCCAAGCAGCTGATCGGGATCGTCTCCCAGCAGAACACGCTCGACCGGCAGCTGAGCGTGTGGGAGAACCTGTACTTCCACGGCCGCCTGTTCGGCATCTCCGCCGCGGAGTCGCGGCGCACCGCCGATGAGCTGCTCGAGAAGCTGCGCCTGTCGAAATGGGCGAAGGCGTCGGTGTTCGCGCTCTCGGGCGGAATGGCCCAGCGGCTGATGATGGCGCGCGCGATCTTCCACCGCCCGGCGGTGCTGTTCCTCGACGAGCCGACCGCCGGCCTCGATCCGCAGAGCCGTCTCGCGCTGTGGGAGATCCTCGGCGAGCTCAACGGCGAGGGCCAGACGATCCTGCTGACGACGCACTACATGGAGGAGGCCGATGAGCTGTGTGACCGCGTCGCGATCATGGATCACGGCAAGATCCTCGCGCTCGACACCCCCGCCGAGCTGAAGCGCTCAGTCGGCGCCGACACGATTGTGACGGTCCGGGCGGGCGGCGAGATGAGCGCGCTCGCAGACAGCCTCTCCGGCGCGATCCCGGAGGTCACGAACACGCGTGTGATCGAGGGCGGCGTCGAGCTCCACGTCAAAGAAGCCGAGCGGCTCGTGCCGCGCGTGGTCAACGCCGCCGAGGGCGCCGGCTTCGACCTCGCCGACCTGTCGGTCTCAGAACCGAGCCTCGAGACCGTCTTCATCAGCCTGACCGGCAAGGATCTGCGCGACTGATGAGCGCGACGACGATCAAGCCGAGCGCCGCCGCGCCCGAGCATGCCCGCATCGTGATCGAGCCGGCGCGCTCGACGATCGCCGCGAGCCGCTCGGCGCTGCTGGCGCTGATCCTGCGCGACCTGGTCGTGCTGAGGAAGCACTTCCTCGAGTTCGCGATCCGCGTGATCGTGCAGCCGTTCCTGCTCGTGTTTGTGTTCCTGTACGTGTTCCCGACGATCGGCCAGGGTGTCGGCGGCGGTCGCGGCCCGGTCGCCGAGTCTGCGTTCGCGACGGTGCTCGTGCCCGGTGTGATCGGGATCACGATCATGTTCCAGGGCATCCAGGCGGTCGCGATGGTGATGGCCCAGGAGTTCGGCTACACGCGCGAGATCGAGGATCGCGTGCAGGCGCCCTGCCCGATCTGGCTGGTCGCGGTCGCAAAGGTGCTCTCGGGGGCGGCCCAGGGCCTGATCGCCGCGCTGATCGTGTTCCCGATCGCGCGCTTCGTCCACGCCAGCGGCGTCGAAGCCCATCTGTCGGTGAACTGGGCGATCGTGGTCACGCTGATCCCGCTCGCGTGCGTGACGATGACCTCACTCGGGCTGCTGCTCGGGACGGCGTTCGAGGCGCGCAATCTCGGGCTGATGTTCGGCTTCGTCGTGCTGCCGCTGACGTTCCTCGGGGGCACCTACTACCAGTGGACGAAGCTCTCGCCGGTTCAGCTCGCGGGCGTCCACTGGCTGCAGATCATCGTGCTGATCAACCCGCTGATCTACGTCAATGAGGGTCTGCGCGCGGGGCTCACACACGCCGCGCACATGCCCCTGTACGTCGTCTACCCGGTGCTGATCGGCTTCTGCGCGGCTTTCCTGGCGCTCGGCCTGCGCAAGTTCCGCGGCCGCGTGCTGTCCTAGCCGCGCGGATGCTGCGGCCGCAGATCTCGATCGTGCGAGCGGCTCATGCCCGCCCACGCTCCTCCAGGCAGCGCTGCTGCGCCTCGCGGTAGGCGAGTTCGTAGGTGTCGCGGTCGATCGTCCCGGCGCGCGCGAGCAGCAGCTTGCATTCGCGTAGTGCCGTGCGCGAGAAGCCGCAGACGCGCTCGGCGAGGCGCCGCGCCTCGTCGAGCAGTGTCTCGCGCGGGACGACGCGATCGATGAGGCCGACAAGCAGCGCCTCCTCGGCGTCGAGGTACTCGCCGAACAGGCACAGCCGTCTGGCGCTCGCCGAGCCGACGATCGCGGGCAGCAGCGCCGGCGCAGAGCCCGGCAGGATGCCGTGGCGCAGCGCGCCGAGGCCGATGCTCAGATCCGGGCTCGCCAGGCGGTAGTCGGCGGCGAGCGTGAGCATCGTCCCGCCGCCGAGGCAGTGGCCGTGAACGGCCACGATCAGCGGGACCTCGAGCTCGCCGAGTGCGCGCGCCATGCGGTTCCATGCGGCGAACGTGTCCGCGTCGATCGCCCCGAGCGACAGCTCCTTGACGTCGAGTCCCGTGCAGAACGACGGCCCGTTGCCGCACAGGATCACAGCGCGGATCTCCTCATCGCCGGCGAGCTCGCGGACGCGCTCGGCCATCGCGCGCGTCATCTCGCCGTCAAAGGCGTTGTGCGCGTCCGGCCGGTTCATGCGGAGCCAGGCGATCTCGTCGTCGCGCTCGAGCAGCACCCGCGTCACGGCAGAACAGACTACCCGTGGCGCGTGCGCCCGGGCGGCCCGCTCCGATCGCCGATCGCAGGCGTGTCAGCGATCGGGATCACCGGCTGTTTCGATTGGGACGGCGACGATCGGCGAGACGGTCGGGTGATCGCCCGTGCGAGCCTCGGCCCCCGCGCGCCCCCGCGCCTGGGGGCCGGCGCCCCCCGGGCGGCGACCGCGCAATACGCGAGGCGATCTTCGCGCGACATCGCCATGCCCGCCGAGCCTCCGCGCGGGAGTGACACGCGAATTCGCGTGGACGGGCTGCCCGCTCCGTCGCAGCTCGTTTTCGCGAGCGTGAAGAACGCCTGTGCCCCCGGGTCGAGGAGCAGAGCTCGCGGACGGCGCGCGGTCACGCAGGCGCCGTTGCCCGGCACGTAGTTGAACGGGAGGCGACGGCCGTCGTCGTAGACGGTCACCCGCGGGTAGCCATCGAGCACACACGTCAGGTCTCGCGTCCCGTCCTGCGAACCGCGCGCTCTCAGGCGCAACCGAGTTGCCTGAGTGTGTCGCGACGCATGCGTCTAAGGCTCGCGTACTCCCGCAACACAGCGTCACCCTGGATGAGACTGGGCGGCTGCTGGATCTTCAGTTTGAACGGGAGGCTGCGACGTGACTGCAACTCGCGCTTCACGCCTGCGGCGAGCTTGGCGGCGTAGCAGGCACTCGCCTCGTGCCGGCCGAAGCTGGAGATCGAGCCGGCGATCCCGCCGCCGAGCGATGCCTGGAAGCCGCCCGCGTTCGTAGTCGGGAGCGGCATGTTGAGGTGGAAGATGATCTCGTAAACGGTGCGTCCGCCGACGTTCGGTATCGCTGCGATGATCGGCCGGCCTCGAAACTCGTACTTGGGGATGGGTGCGTCGGCCTGCGCTCCACGAACATTCTCACTCACCGGCCAGGTGGCTTCCGCCTCGGTGATTCCCACGTGCACGGTCGCATTGCCGCGGAATTCGGCTGGAAACGTGTTCGTGGCGGTGACCACGAGCCTGCCGTCTTCACCCGCGGTGACATTGCCGTATGCCCAGATGCGGTCGCCCGCCTCCCATTCGATGCGTGCGTAGTACGGAGCCCCTTCAAATGGAAGGTCTTCCTCGGTGAATTCCCCGAGGATCCCGCTCCAGGGAACGCCGACGGTCGCGTCGATCACGTGCGACGCGGGGGCGTCGACGCGCTGTGGCACGCCCCAGATGTAGATCGTTTCGGCGCCGATCTCGTGATCGAGTCCCGTGTGCGCGTCATGGATCTTGTAGGAGAAAGGATATGCGCCGGAATGGGTGTAGGCATGGCCCGGAGCGGTCACCAGGTGGCATCCTCCGGGGCTGATCACCGCCGGTGTTGTCGTCCCGTCACCCCAGTCGGCGGTAGCGCTGAAGTTACTCAGCGGTAGCGGTTCGCTGTCGCTGAATTCCGCCTCGTTGGGCGTGTACACCGACCCGGTTGTGGCGTCGAAGTGGACCGGCAGCGGGAGGATCGCTCCCGGCAGGATCTCGGTGCAGGGACCACCGAACCCTTCCGCTGTCGCGCTGGCTGGCATCGTTCCGATCGCGAGGGCCACGACGACGGCGAGAACATATGTCTGAACTCCCATTCGCATCGCCCGAAACGATAACCAAGCGCCTCAGGGCGAACCCCGAGGGGCCGCCTCGAGCCGGTCAGACGAAAGCTTGTCTCATTGAGCCGCGGCCCCCGCCTACGAGGACTGCTCGATTATCTCCACCCGATAGCCGTCCGGGTCGCGCACGAAGCACAGCCGCGATCCGCCCTCGCGGATCGAGTACGGCGGCTTCTCCGGCGCGATGCCCTGCTCGGCGAGCTTCGCGAGCGTGCCGTCGAGGTCGGCGGAGGTGATCGCGATGTGTCCGTAGCCGCTGCCGATCTCATAGGAGTCGACGCCGAAGTTGTGCGTCAGCTCGAGACGCGGCATGTCGCCGTCGCCTGGCTGGTTCATGAACACGTTGACGGCCTCGTCTTTGATCGGGATGCGGCCGACCTCCTCGAAGCCGAGGGCGTTGTAGAACGCGACCGAACGGTCGATGTCGGTGATCCGGTAGCAGGTGTGGATTAGGGGCATGCGCGCAGTCTAGACGCGGACGCGCGGCCGTTGCGAGAGCCTCGTCAGGACGCGCCCGCTCCCGCGGCGCGGCGCGCCTTTCGCGCCGTGGCGGGAGGCGGCGCGTTCTTCCTTCGTCTGGGCGTGCTGCTCGCGGCGTTCGGCCGTTTCCTGCTTGCGGCGCTGGGCTGTCTGTTCGTGATGTTCGCGACCGCTGCCGCGGCGGGCGTCGCGCGGATGTTCGTGTGTCTTCGGCTGGCGCGTGGCCGATCCGCGTAGCGACCTGCGCGACTGCGGCCTGGCGGTGTGAGCGGGCGCCGCGGTGCCCCCGCTCGCGTGTGCGCTCGCCGCGCGCCGCGCCCGTTCCTGGCGGCGCAGCGCAGCGCTGCGCACGGCTGCAGCGTGCGCGGCAATCAGGAGGCTCTTCGCGTGCAGGCGCTGCAGGCGCTGTGCCTGCACTTCGCGGGCCTCATCGGCGAGCAGCTGCAGGACCTGTGCCGACTGGGACGTCGCGGCCGTTCTCGCGGGGACCGCGACGGCCGGCTGCGCGCTCGCCGCGCGGTGACCGCCGGCGGCGAGGAGCAGGGACCCGGCGAGCGCCGCGCCGAGCAGGAAGGCGATCGGCACGGCGAGGAGGCGCCTGTCCGTGTGCGGGCCGGGGGACGCGCTCACACGATCGAGCTGTCGTTGCCTGTCGGGCGTCTGCACGGCGCCTCCCTACGGGGCGAATCGAGGTGCGCCGGAGAGTCTAGACTGGCCGCGTGCGAACGCTGATAGTCGGCCATGGTGGGCGGGAGAGCGCGCTGGCCTCGCGCATGGCCGAGCACAGCACGCTGTACGCGTTCGTCGGTCACGAGAACCCGTCGATCATGCGTCACGTCGCGCGCTCGGGAGGGACGCACATCGTCGGCGACGTCTGTGATCCGCAGGCCGTCGCGGCGTATGCACGCGCGCACGAGATCGAGCTCGCGATGGTGAGCGCCGACGAGCCGCTTGCCGCGGGTGTCGTCGACGCGCTGCTCGCGCAGGGCACCGGTGCGGTCGGTCCGACGAGTGCGGGCGCGGAGATCGAGTGGAACAAGACGTTCGCACGCTCGCTGCTCGCCGAGGTCGCGCCCGAGGCCGCGCCGCTGCTGCGCGTCGTCCACGACGAGCGCGAGCTGGATGAGGCGATCGCCTTCTTCGGGTCCGCTCCCGTGGCGATCAAGCCGCCGGGACTGACGGGCGGCAAGGGCGTCAAGGTGATGGGCCCGCATCTCGCCGACCACGAGCAGGCGCGCGAGTACGCGCGCTCGCTGCTCGAGCGCGGGGGCTCCGAGCAGGGCGTGCATGTCGAGGAGAAGATCATCGGCGCGGAGTTCACGATCCAGGCGATCAGCGACGGCAGGACCGTCGTGTTCCCGCCGTCGACGTATGACTACCCGTTCCGCTACGACGGCGATCGCGGGCCGGGCACGGGCGGCATGGGCTCGCTCTCGATGGCCGGCTCGACGCTGCCGTTCATGAACGTCGCGCACTATGAGCAGGCGTGCTCGGTGATCGAGCGGGTGATCGAGCGTCTCGCGCGGCAGGGCCGCCACTTCACGGGCGTGATGAACAGCGGCTTCTTCGCGACCGCCGACGGCGTCAAGGCGATCGAGTTCAACGCGCGCTTCGGCGACCCGGAGTGCATGAACATCATGAGCCTGCTCGAGGGCAGCTGGCCGGAGGTGATGCAGCGGATCGCGACGGGGACCCTGCGCGACGCCGATGTGCAGCTTCGCCGCGAGGCGTCGCTCGTGCTCTATCTGGTCTCGCCCGACTATGCGCTGCGCAGCGGGCCGGTGTACGAGTTCGCTCTCGACCGCGAGCGGATCGAAGCGGCGGGCTGCGACGTGTTCTTCTCCTCAGCGGTCGCGGCCGGGGAGGGCTCCTACCGCACCGTCGGCACCTCGCGCGCGGTCGCGCTGGCGAGCACCGCGCCGACGCTCGAGCAGGCGCGGCTGCGCGTGGCGGCGTGCGCCGCCTCGGTGCCGGTCCTCGAGTGGCGCCGTGAGGTGGGGCAGGAGAGCTATCTCAACGGCCTGCGCGCTCTCGTCGAGGCGGGCGCGCAAGCGGCCGGCGAGCCGCTGCTGCCGGACCCGTTCTGAGGGTTTCGTGCAAGGATGGCCGGGTGCTGCTCGAGCGCTCCAGCCATCCGCAGTTCGTCTCCAACACCTACCTCCTCGCCGACGGCGACGGCGGGCCGGCGTTCTTCATCGACGCGGGCGGGCCGGTCGAGCCGTTGATCGAGGCGGCCGATCGGCTGGGACTCACGCCGACGCACGTGCTCCTGACCCACCACCATTTCGATCACGTCAGCGAGGTCGGTGTGCTGCGCGAGCGCTGGCCGCGGCTCGAGGTCCTGATCAGCTCGCGCGAGCGCGACCTGCTGACGGGCACCGGCGAGGACGCGGGGATCCCCGAGATGGGCTCGATCGAGGCCGGCGAGACGCTCTGGTTCGGCAATCTCGAGGTGCGCGCGCTGCACACCCCCGGGCACACCGGCGGCATGCTCTCGTTCCTCGTCAGCGACCGCGCCGCGACCGGGGAGTCGGCCGCGCGCACCCGCGACCGCGGTGCTCCGGGAGGCTTCGCCGGCGCCGGCGCGGCCGTGTTCACCGGCGATACGCTGTTCAAGGACTCCGTCGGCGGCGTCAAAGCGCCCGGTCACACCACCTACACCGATCTGCGCGACTCGATCATGGGCACGCTGATGGAGCTGCCGCCGGACACGGTCATCTACCCGGGCCATGCGGCCGAGACGACCGTCGAGCGCGAGTGGGAGTCCAATCCGTTCGTCCGCATCTGGCGCGGCATCGACGCGGAGGGCTCCGAGCCGTGCACGGCGCTCGGCGAGCCGGCGACGCTCGTGCTGCTCGGCCCGGACTACGACGGCGGCACGAAGGCCTGGGTGCGCTGGCCGGACGGGTCTGACGACATCGTCCCGGGGTCGCGCGTCGAGCAGTCCGGCTGAGGACGGCGGCAGCCACGCCGCGGCCCCGTAGCATGGGGTGTATGGCGCGCGAGAACGAGAAGATCCCGACCTCGCGCGTGCGTCGCACGGCGACCGTCGCGACGCTCGCGGCGAGCGAGGCGGTCAAGCAGTTCGGCACGCGCGCGGCGAACGTCACGCGCGGCGAGGAGGCCTCCGAGGAGGCGATGGCGCGCCGCCAGCTGGAGACCGCCAAGCAGATCGTCGCGGTGCTCGGGACGATGAAGGGCGCGGCGATGAAGCTCGGCCAGGTGATGTCGTTCCTCGACGTCGGCCTCGTCGCCGAGGAGCACCGCGAGGAGTTCCAGCAGGAGCTCGCGAAGCTGCGCGACGCCGCGCCGACGGTGTCCTTCAAGCAGATGCGCCGTGTGATCGAGGACGATCTCGAAGAGCCGATCACGGAGATATTCGCGTCGTTCGAGGAGGAGCCGATCGCGGCGGCGTCGATCGGGCAGGTCTACCGCGCGACCCTCAAGGACGGCCGCGAGGTCGCCGTCAAGGTCCAGTATCCGGGCGTCGCAGCGGCGGTCAGGGCGGACCTGCAGAACCTCGACATGATCATGCGCGTGCTCAAGCGGATGACACCCGGCCTCGATGCCAAGGCGATCGCCGAGGAGATCAAGGAGCGGATCGTCGAGGAGCTCGACTACGAGCTCGAGGCACAGAACCAGCGCGCGCTCGCGCGCATCTTCGCGGGGCACCCGTTCATCGTCGTCCCCGATGTCGTCAGCTCGCTATCGCGCGAGCGCGTGCTCGTCAGCGAGTTCGTCGCGGGCGTCGGCTTCGAGGAGCTCAAGAACCGTCCCCAGGCCGAGCGCGATCGGATCGGCGAGATCGTCTTCCGCTTCTTCCTCGGCTGCCTCTATCGCCATCGGCAGTTCTCCGGCGATCCTCACCCCGGCAACTTCCTGCTGCTCGAGGACGGGCGCATGGCGTTCCTGGACTTCGGCCTGTTCAAGCGCATGGAGACCGAGCCGGTGGAGCTCGAGCTCGCCTGTCAGCGCGCGGTCGTCGAGGGCGATGCGGACGCGCTGCACGCGCTGCTCGCGCAATCCGGCTTCCTGCCGGAACCCGAGCGCGTCGACCGGGAGCAGCTGCTGCAGTTCATCAAGGACGCCGTCTGGTGGTACACGACCTCAGATCAGGAGGTGCAGCTGACGCCCGAGATCGCGACCCAGGTGATGATCGAGAGCTCCGATCCGCGCTCGAGTCACTTCCGCGAGATGCGCCATCAGGACATGCGCCCGGAGCACCTCTTCGGCCGGCGCATGGAGGTGCTGACGCTCGCCGTGCTCTCACAGCTGCGCGCGCGCGCCAACTGGCACCGGATCGCGCGCGAGTGGATGTACGGCGATGCGCCGGTCACCGAGCTCGGCCGTGAGGAGGCCGAGTTCTACGGCCACCACGACGTCCGCGCCGCGAGCTGACTACACCACCTGAATCTGAAACAGGCTGGTGGTGCCCGGGCGCCCGGAGGGCAGCCCCGCGGTGATGCCCACCCGCTGCCCGCGCTCGCACCAGCCGAGCTCGACGACGCGGCGCGCGGCGTCCGCGATCAGCTCCTCGGTGGTCTCGTGGCGCGGCATCGACGCGGCCTGCACGCCCCACATCAGACAGCAGCGCCGGACCGTCTCTTTGCCCGGCGAGAGCGCGTAGATCGGCACGGTCGGGCGGTGCGCGGAGACGAGCCGCGCGGAGCGCCCGGACAGCGTGGGGATGACGAGCGCGTCGAGGCGCAGCTCGCGCGCGGCGTCGCAGAGGTTGTGCGCGATCGTGTGCGCGGGGTCGAATTCGGTGCGATGCACGCGTGACTCGTTCCAGCGCTCATACGGCGCGATCGACTCGGCCTGCACGGCGACCGCGGCCATCATTTCGACCGTCTCGACCGGATAGGCGCCGACGGCCGTCTCCTGCGAGAGCATCACCGCGTCGGTCCCGTCGAGGATCGCGTTGGCGACGTCGGCGACCTCGGCGCGGGTCGGGCGCGAGGAGCTGACCATCGAGTCGAGCATCTGCGTGGCCGTGATCGACGGCCGCGCCATCTCGCCGGCGATCTGCAGAAGCTGCTTCTGCACGATCGGCACGTGCGCGATCGGCAGCTCGATGCCGAGATCGCCGCGCGCGACCATCACGCAATCCGCGGCCTTGATGATGTCGAGCGCATGCTCGACAGCCTGCGGCTTCTCCATCTTCGCGATCAGCGGCAGGCGTGTGTGGTCGCGGACCGATTCGACATCCAGCGGCGACTGCACGAACGACAGCGCGACCATGTCGACGCCGATCGCCTCGCCGTGGGCGAGCAGATGCAGGTCCTCCTCGGGCACCGCCGGCAGCGACGCGACCGGGCCCGGGATGTTCAGTCCCTGGCGCGAGGCGACCGCGCCTCCGACCTCGACCTCGACGTCGACCTCGCAGTCGGCGGAGCGCACCGCGACGACGCGCAGGCGCACCGAGCCGTCGGCGAGATACAGGATCGAGTCGCGCTCGACCGCGTCCGGCAGCCCGCCCCAGGAGATGCTCATGTGATGGGCATCTCCCGCGAGCTCCTCATCTCCGCAGGTGAACGTCAGTTGCTCGCCCGGCGTCAGCTCGACGACGTCCTCGCGCAGCGGCCCGATCCGCAGCTTCGGGCCGGGCAGGTCCTGCAGGATCGCGACCGGGCGCCCGACGCGGCCGGCGGCGGCACGCACGCGGCTGACCGTCTCTGCGTGCTCCTCGAGCGTCCCGTGCGAGTAGTTCAGCCGCGCGACGTCCATGCCCGCCTCGATCAGGCGCACGAGTGTCTCCGGCTTGCGCGAGGCCGGCCCGATCGTCACGACTATCTTCGTGCGGCGCATGCGCGCAAGGTATAGGTCGCCGCCGCGCGCCGCGCCGCGGCTTCGGATCGGCTTCGCGGCGTAGCATCGGGGCATGCTCGGCCCGTCCCGCCAGCCGCCCCGTGTCGGTGCGCCAGTGCGCATTCTGCATTTCGGCGGCGAGGTCGAGCCCGGCACGGTGCTCTCGGTGCACGAGCTCGGCAGGCGCCTGCAGGTGCGCGGTGAGGCGGGCGACGTGCTCGAATTCGTGCTCAGCCCTGCGACCGCGAGATTCGTCTCGGCCGCGAGCGCGCAGGGGCCGCGACTGGAGCTGCTCGCGGCGACCCCACCCGGCTGAGATATCGCACGAGTGGGCCGCCGCGGCGGCGGCCGCTGCGCGCGCGAGGAGATCGCGCAGGCGCCCGGCGGCGATATCGCGCAACTGCGGTATGGACTCGCGCGGCCCGCTCGGCGAGCATGGGGCGATGCTCGCGTCATGCGTCTCGCCTCGCCGTCGGCCCGCCTCGGCTCCTCTGCCCGGCGCGTCCGCGCGCGGCCGCTTGCTCGCTCGATGCTGACGGTTCGCGCCGCGTCGGCGCAACGACGCTGAGCGATGATCGAGATCGTCGCGATCAGGCTCGCCGGGGGGCGCGGGCACGAACACGTCACCGACCTGCTGTGGCGCGGCGCGAGCACGCGCGCGTTCTCCGACACATCGGTCGGGCAGAGCACGACGCAGGGCCTCGTCGACTGGCTTACCTCGCGCGCGGGCAATCAGGCGGTCGTCGACGACGGCTCGAGATACCTGCAGGTGCTCGTCGTCCGGCTCGCCGATCGGGCGCCTCACGTGCGCGCTCGCAGCGGGCAGGAGTGGACCGACGCGCTGCTCGCGCTGCCGACCTTCTAGCCGGCGCGCGGGGCGGCCGCGAAGCGCGAAACGACGGCGACGGCGCGGCTCGGGCATGCTTCTCGCACCATGAGCCGAGAGCGATGGAGCTCAGTCGACGCGTACATCACCGAGCAGCTGCTCGCGGACGGCCCGGTGCTCGCGTCCTCGCGTCTGGCGAGCGGGGAGGTGCGCGGGGGGATACCCGCCTACCTCGGCAAGCTGCTCGAACTGCTCGTGCGGATCGGTGGCGCGAGGAACGTGCTCGAGATCGGGACGCGCGCCGGCTACAGCGCGATCTGGCTGGGTCGCGGGCTTGACGCGGGCGCGCGGCTGATCACGCTCGAGCTCGACCCCGAGTGCGCGACGCTCGCGCGCTCCAACCTCGCGGCTGCGGGGCTCGGCGAGATCGCCGAGGTGCGCGTCGGCGAGGCGTTGACGACGATGCGAGAGCTGCTCGCCGAGGGCGCCGGCCCGTTCGATCTGATCTTCATCGACGCCGACAAGCAGAACAACCCCGCGTACCTCGAGTGGTCGCTGAAGCTCTCCCGGCCGGGAACAGTGATCGTCGTCGACAACGTGATCCGCGGCGGTCTGATCCTCGATCCCGACGGCGAGGACGCGCGGCTCGGCGCGGGCGGGATCCAGGCCGTCCGCCGCTTCTACGAGCTGCTCGGCGCTGAGCCGCGGCTCGACGCGACGGCGATCCAGACGGTCGACGCGAAGGGCCACGACGGCTTCGCGCTCGCGCTCGTGAAGGCCTGAGCACGCGCGCGCGCGCGTGCGCGGCCGCCGCGCGCGGGCGGGCACAAGCCGCCGCGGGCGCCGTTCGAGCACAATGCAAGCGATGATCGTCAGGGCCGGCTCATCGGGCTTTGCGGACACGGCGGCGGCCCTGTCGGCGGCGATCGAGCGCCGCGGGCTGACGCTGTTCGCGGTCATCGATCACGCCGCAGGGGCGCGTGAGGCCGGCCTCGAGCTGGCCGACGAGCAGGTGTTCGTGTTCGGCAACGCGCTGGGCGGGACGCCGCTGATGCAGAGCGATCGCCGCGTCGGGCTCGAGCTGCCGCTGCGGATGCTGATCTGGCGCGAGGGCGAGGACGTGATGCTCGCCTACCGCGACCCGCTCGAGCTCGCCGCCGCATACGAGCTGCAAGGGCACGAGCAGACGCTCGAGCAGATGTCGAAGCTGCTCGGCGAGCTCGCGGACGAGGCGTCCGGCTAGAGCGGCGACGATTCGGGAGGCGCGGATGGCAGGCGGCGGCAGCTCGGCCGGCGGGTCGAGAAATCTGGTGCTCGCGGCGATGATCTTCGCGGTCGCGATGACGTTCATCGACCAGACGATCGTTTCGATCGCGGCGCCGGAAATCCAGAAGGAGCTCGGCCTGTCGAGCACCGGCGTGCAGTGGGCGATCAACGCGTACCTGCTCTCGCTCGCAGCGCTGTTCGCGTTCGGCGGGCGCCTCGCCGACACGGTCGGGCACCGCAAGATGGTGACGCTCGGCGTCGTCGTGTTCGCCGGCGCCTCCGCGTTCTGCGGGCTGACGCCGAAGGGCAGTCTCGCGGAGGCATGGATCGTCACGTTCCGCGTGCTCCAGGGCGCAGGCGGTGCGATCATGTTCCCGGCGGCGCTCGCGATCGTCGTGCAGACGTTCCCGCTGCACGAACGCGGGAGGGCGCTCGCGGTCTTCTTCGGGATAGCCGGCGGTCTCACGGCGATCGGCCCGATCCTCGGCGGCTATCTCACGCAGTGGACCTGGCGCGCGATCTTCTGGGTGAACATCCCGGTGGCGCTGATCGCGCTCGTCCTGATCATCATCGCGAAGCCGGCGACCGACCACCGTCCCGCGCGGATGGACTACCGCGGCCTCGTGTTGATCGTGGCCGGCGTCGCCTTGAGCGTGTTCGGCTTCCAGCAGGCCTCGATCTGGGGCTGGAGCAACCCGGGCACGTGGGCTTGCATAGTCGGCGGAGCGGTGTTGCTCGTCGTCTTCTATCGCGTCGAGCAGGAGCTCGAGTCGCCGCTGATCTCCGTCGGCATCTTTCACATCAGGCCCTTCCTGGTGGAGAACATGGTGCTTGCGGTGACGATGCTGGTGTTCGTGCCGGTGTTCTTCTTCGCGAGCGAGTACGCGCAGATCGGGCTCGGCGAGACACCCTCGGAAGCGGGCCTGTTCCTTTTGTACTTCTTCATCGGCTTCGTCGTCGCCGCGCAGATCGGCGGGCGGATGCTCGACCGCGTCGGCGCGAAGCGCCCGGTCGTGCTCGGCTGCGCGCTCGGTGCGGTCGGCTTCTGGCTGTGGGCGGGGAAGGTCACGGAGCTGAGCCTGCACAGCCAGAAATGGGACATCATCATCGCCGGCGCCGGGATGGGCGCGATGCTCGGCCCGGCAAGCACCGACGCGGTCAACCGCGCCTCGCGCCTGTCCTACGGCGAGGCGACCGGCATCACGCAGACGGTGCGCAACTACGCGGCGAGCCTCGGCTTCGCGATCCTTGGCACGACCCTCGTCTCACAGGTGCGCTCGCGGGCGATGAGCTCGTTGCTCGCGCTCGGTGTCTCTCGCCCGGACGCGCATACGCAGGCGTCGGCGATCGCGCAGGCCGCGCAGGGCGGCAGCTCCGGTAGCGGCGGCGTTCGCTCGATCCCCCACTTCATTCGCCTCGACTTCGCCGAGGCGACCCAGTCGGTGCTTCATGTGATGGCCGCGATCATGGCCGTCGCTGCTGTGATCGCGTTCGTCGGCCTGCGCGCCGGCGCGCAGGAGGAGGAGAACGGGCCGGGCGGCGGCGAGCTCGAGGGGGCCGACGCGCTCGCCTGAGCACGAGCCTCGGCTGCGACGCTCACGGCGCAGCGACATCCGGGAAGTGCTCGGCGCAGTGCTCGCGCAGGATCCGGCGAACCCACGCGCGCTCCTCGGCGGAGGCGACGCGAAAGCGCGCGAGCAGCTCCCGCTGGCGCTCGAGCGGCGCGCCCGCGATCACCCAGCGCACGGCGAGGCGCTCGAACAGCAGCTCGAGTGCGCGCGCGGCGGCGTCCTCGCGCGTCGCGGCCGCACGCGCGGCGCTCGCGGAGGCCGCCTCGGCGTACTCCCTGCGCGAGCCCGCGGTCAGCGAGCCGCGCAGGCTGAGGAGGTTGCCGTGCTCGTCGCTGTAGTCGCTGACGGGCGCCGTCAGCTTCGCGTGGGAGCGCCCGCGCCTGCCCACGCTCAGCCGGCGTCGGCGGCCCGCTCGAGCTTTCCGCGGACATCGCCGGTGACGGCGTTGGCGTGCCCCGGCCAGGCGGCGGCCGGCTCGAGCGCGGCGAGCTTGCGGATGCTCTCGCGCGCCTGCTCGGTGTTGAAGTTGTAGATCGCCATCGGCACCGCGGGCGCGCAGTCGCGTCCCCACCTGTCGAGCGTGTAGAAGCAGTCGCTGCTCAGCGCCAGGCGGTCGTGCTCGCGCCACAGCGCGATCATGCCGGGAGCGTGCCCGGGCAGGTGCACGACGCGGAAGCCCGCGATCTCATCGCCCTCCTCGACCGTTCCCGCGATCTCGACGGGGCCGCCGTCCCATGCGTAGCGGTGCAGCAGCAGGTGGAACTGGCGCATCCCGGGCGGCAGCCCGTGCAGGCCCTCGGGCCAGTAGCGAAAGCCGCCGCTGCCTTCGGCGTCCTGCACCTCCGCGGGGTGGCAGAAGACGGGCACGCCGAGCGCGGGCGCGACGCCGCGGTGGTCGGTGTGGCCGTGGCCGAGCACGATCCGGCGGATGCCGCCGAGCCGCGCGCCGGCGCCGGCGACCGCACGCGCCATCGTGCGTGCGCCGGCGTCGAACAGCGTCACGCCGCCCTCGTCCTCGATCAGGTAGACGTTGCAGCGCGCCGGCTGGCCCTGCACGACCCAGACGCCGTCGGCGACGAGCTCGGCGGCGCCCGCGACGACGCTCGCGCTGATCCGCGTCTTCGCGTTGAACGCGCTCGTCATGCGGCGCTCGGCGCTCGAGCCCTGCGCGGGCATCATGCCGATGCTGCGCGCGAACGTCATGCTGTCGGTGAACGCGTCGTTGCTCTGGATCAGCCCGTCGCGCACGCATAGCAGATCGAAGCCCTCGAGCTCGATCGGGTTGCCGGTCGGCTCGACGCCGGCGAAGCCGCCGGGGCCGGCGAAGGTGCCGGTCAGCCGCCACTGCACGCCGCAGCGATCGCCCTCGCTGGTCGTCGAGACGACCTCCATCTTCAGGTCGGGGACGGCGTCGATCAGGCCGCCGATGAACGCGCGCACGCCCTCGGGTGCGAGCACGTCGACCTGGCCGCGGACGTTCTCGCGGCCGCCGTCCGCCCACAAGGCGAGTGCGCTCTCGAGATCGCGCTCGTCGATCGCCGCGAAGTAGCGCTTCGCGACCCCCTCGGCCTTGCTCCCGGATATCCGTTTGCGGGTCGCCGCCGCCTGCTGCATGCTCGCGGCGACCTCCTGCACCTTCGTGCTCGCCTCGCTCTCGCTCTCCCGATCGACCATGGGGCCTCCCTTTACGCCGCAGAAGAGCCTTAGTCTAGTCTCCGCGAGGTGCCCGATGTGATCAGGAGGCGTGAGCTGGGGCGCGGCGAGCGCGTGCTACCGGGGGTCTTCCGACTGCGCCTGCCGCTGCCCTGGCCGGGCGTGCCGCACTGCAACGCGTGGGCGGTCAGGGCGGGCGACGGCTTCGTGCTGTTCGACACCGGGATGTACGACTCCGAGTCGCTCGCGCATCTCGAACGCGCGCTGGCGATGTGCGAGCTGCGCCTGCAGGACGCCTCGCTGATCGTCTGCACCCACGCCCACTCCGATCACTGTGGCCAGACGAACCCGATCATCGAGCGCGCCGGCTGCGAGATGTGGATGCATCCGAACCACGAGCAGCTGACGCGCATGGCCGAGGATCCCGAGTCGGTCTTCGCGCGCCGCCTCGAGGTCGCCCGCCAGAGCGGCGTTCCCGAGGAGCCGTTGCGCCGCTACGCCGCCGAGCGCTCCTCGCGCGGCTCGGGGATCGCGGGCGTGATCAGGCCGGACCGCGATCTGCTCGCGGGCATGACGATCTCCACCGACGTGGGCGAATGGGTCGTCTATGAGACGCCCGGCCACGCGCCCTCGCACGTCTGCCTGTTCCAGCCCGAGCGGCGCCTGCTGATCTCCGGCGATCACCTGCTCGGGCGCATCTCGCTGTACTTCGACTACGGCTACTCGCCCGACCCGGTCGGGCAGTTCCTGGGATCGCTCGACGTCGTCGAGCGGCTCGGCGCGCGCCTGTGCCTGCCCGGGCACGCGCGCACGTTCGCGGACGTGCACACCCACATCGAGGGCAACCGTGCGCTCGTCCGCGAGCACCTCGACGGTGTTCGCGGCGCGCTCGGCGGGCGCGAGCTGACCGCCTTCGAGGTCGTGCCGCACGCGTTCGGCGGAACGCCGCCGGGGCAGAACACGCAGTGGCTGCTGTCGATGACGCTCTGCTACCTCACGCACCTCGCGGCGATCGGCGAGGTGCGGCGCATCCCCGGCGAGCCCGAGCGCTGGACTGCATAATGCGCCGATGCGAATCGATCAGATCCTCAGCGCCGGCGCGCCGGTGTTCTCGTTCGAGTTCTTCCCGCCGAAAACTCCACGCGGCGAGCAGAACCTGTACGGCGCGCTCGCCGAGCTGAAGACGCTCGAGCCGGCGTTCGTGTCGGTCACCTACGGCGCGGGCGGCTCGACGCGCGAGAAGACGATCGAGATCGTCAAGCGCATACGCGACGAGTACGAGCTCGAGGCGATGGCGCATTTCACGTGCGTCGGCGCGACCGTCGCGGAGCTGCGCTCGACGCTCGATGAGATGCGCGCGGCGGGGATCGACAACGTGCTCGCGCTGCGCGGGGACCCGCCGGCCGGGGAGGATGTGTGGACGCAGACGGAGGGGGGCCTCGAGTACTCGCGCGAGCTCGTCGAGCTGATCTCCGCCGACTACCCGTTCGCGATCGGCGCGGCGTGCTTCCCCGAGACGCACATCCACGCGGCGAGTCCCGCGGAGGACCTCGAACATCTCGTCGAGAAGGTCGATGCGGGCGTCGACTTCCTGATCACGCAGCTGTTCTTCGACAACGAGCTGTATTTCGAGTTCCTCGAGCGTGCGCGCGGCGCCGGCATCGAGGTGCCGATCATCCCGGGCGTGATGCCGATCACGCAGGTCGGGCAGGTGGAGCGGATGGCGAGCACGTGCGGCGCGAGCATCCCCGCCGGGCTGCGCGAGGAGCTGCACGCGCGCGGCGAGCACCCCGAGGCGGTGCTCGACTTCGGCGTCGCCTATGCGACCCTGCAGTGCGCCGAGCTGCTCGCCGCGGGAGCGCCCGGGATCCACTTCTACACGCTCAACCGATCGCCGGCGACGCGCGCGATCCTGAGCGCGCTGAAGCTCGCGCGGCCATGGCTCGCGGCCGCCCCTCAGTCGGCCTCGATCTCGAGCCCCTCCGCCACCCGCGGCGATCCGTCGGCGGCCTCGTAGCGCACGTCGACGGAGTCGTTCTGGCGGTACGTGCCGACGCCCCAGGCGCCGAGCAGCCAGCGCCAGCCGCTGATCTTGTCCTTGCGCAGGTCGCGCTCGAACACGAGCGCTCCTTCGCGCACGCTGTAGTCGACGCCGAGCTCCTGCGGCACGCCGTTGAGGTACACCTGATAGCTGCCTCGCACCTCGCGCGGGAGCTTGACGCGCGAGACCGTCATCGCGTCGCACCGGGAGACCGCGTGCGGCGCGGCTGGCGGCGGCCGTACTCGCGCTGGCGCTCGTGCGCGAGATCGACGAGCTCGCAGACCTGCTGCGGGCGCGAGACGACGTGCAGCAGCTCGAGGTCGGAGCCGTCGATGCGGCCGTCCGCGAGCGCGCGGTCGGCGAGCCAGTCGAGCAGCCCGTCCCACTCTCCGTCGCCGAGCAGGATCACCGGGAAGTGGCGAATCGTCGCCGTCTGGATCAACGTCAGCGCTTCGAACAGCTCGTCGAGCGTGCCGAAGCCCCCCGGGCAGACGACGAACGCGCTCGCGTAGCGCACGAACATCACCTTGCGCGCGAAGAAGTGGTTGAAGCGCAGCCCGATGTCGACGTACTCGTTGAGCGCCTGCTCGTGCGGCAGCTCGATGTTGCAGCCGATCGAACCCGCGCCGGCGTCGCGCGCGCCGCGGTTCGCGGCCTCCATCAGGCCGCCGCCACCACCGGTGATGACCGCGTAGCCGGCGTCGCCGAGGCACGCGCCGAGCTCGCGCGCGAGCGCATAGTGGGGATGCTCGCGGGGCGTGCGCGCGGAGCCGAACACGGTCACCGCGGGGCCGATCTCGGCGAGCGCGTCGAAGCCGCGCGCGAACTCGGCGGCGATGTCGCGGATGCGCTCGTCGTCGGCCGCGCGCACCTCGGCCGGCTCGTGCTCGAGCCACAGCAGCAGCTCCTCATCGAGTGTCGGCGCATGCGCCGCAGCTGCTTCGCCGGGGGTGGCCATGCGCGCAAGCGTACGCGCTGCGCGCGGACACGTACGCGCCGGCCCGGCACGGCCGCGCCGGCGCGTACCCTGGGCGGGCGATGAGCGACCATCCCGCGCCCCTCGAGATCACGTACACGGTGCGCCGCTCCGAGCGCGCACGGCGCGTCCGCGTCAACGTCCATCCGCACGCCGGCGTCGAGGTCGTGCTGCCGGCGCGCGCCCCCGAGCGCGCGGCCGCGGCGGCGGTCAGCGAGCTGCGCCCGTGGATCGAGCGCCGCCTCGGCGAGGCACGCGACGCGCTGGCAGAGGCCGAGCGCGCGCTCGCCGAGCGCGCCGGCTCGCTGCCGTACCTTGGCAGGCACCTGCAGCTCGTGCAGCAGTCTGGCCGCACGCGTGTGCACCGCAGCGGTGAGCGCCTGCTCGTGCCCGCCGGCGATGCGCGCCCGGCGCTCGAGCGCTTCTACCGCCGCGCGGCTCGCGCCGAGATCGCCGCGCGGCTCGATCAGGCGACGGCGCTCACGGGCACGAGCTACAGCGCTCTCGCGATCCGCGGGCAGCGGACGCGCTGGGCGTCGTGCTCATCGGACGGGCGCATGAGCTTCAACTGGCGGCTGCTGCTCGCGCCCGAGCGCGTGCTCGACTACGTCGTCTGGCACGAGGTCTGCCATCTGCAGGTCCTCGACCACTCACCGCGCTTCTGGGCGCTCGTCGAGCGCCACCGCCCCGGCTACCGCGCGGACCGCGACTGGCTCAGGCGCCACGGCGCGACGCTCGTGCTCTAGAACATCTAGCGGGCTCGCTAACGCTGCGCGATCGGCACGTAGTCGAGATCACGGTCGCCGGTGTAGATCTGGCGCGGGCGCGCGATCTTCTGCTCGGGATCGCCTACCAGCTCCTTCCACTGCGCGATCCAGCCGCTCGTGCGCCCGATCGCGAACATCACCGGGAACATCGCGACCGGCAGCCCGAGCGCCTCATAGATCAGGCCGGAATAGAAGTCGACGTTCGGATAGAGCTTGCGCGAGGTGAAGTAGTCGTCGTCGAGCGCGCGCTTCTCGAGCTCGGTGGCGACGTCGAGCAGCGGGCTCTTGCCACGCACCTCGAACACGTCGTCGAGGTATTTCCTGATGATCCGCGCGCGCGGGTCGTAGTTCTTGTAGACGCGGTGGCCGAAGCCCATCAGCCGCTCGTTGCCCGCCTTGACGCCCTCGAGGAAGTCGGGGATGTTCTCGACCGTGCCGATCCGCTCGAGCATCCGCAGCGCCTGCTCGTTGGCGCCGCCGTGCAGCGGGCCGTACAGCGCGGCGACGCCCGCGGCGATCGCCGAGTAGGGGTCGACCTGCGTCGAGCCGACCGAGCGAACGGCGCTCGTCGAGGCGTTCTGTTCGTGGTCGGCGTGGAGGATGAAGAGGACATCGAGCGCACGCTCGAGACGGGGATCGGGCTCGTATTTGAGCTCGGTCATCTTGTACATCATCCCGAGGAAGTTGCCGGCGTAGTTGAGGTCGTTGTCCGGGTACACGTACGGCTGGCCCATGTTGTGGCGGAACGCGAACGCGGCGAGCGTCGGCATCTTCGCGAGCAGCCTGATGATCTGGATCGCGCGCGCGCGCTCGTCGTGGATCTTGTTCGCGTCGGGATAGAACGTCGACAGCGCGGCGACCGACGCGACGAGCATGCCCATCGGGTTGGCGTCGTAGCGGAAGCCCTGCATGAAGTCCTTGACGTTCTCGTGCACGAACGTGTGGACGGTGATCTCGTCGACCCAGCCGCTGAGCTCGTGCTGTGTCGGCAGCCTGCCGTTGATCAGCAGGTAGGCGACCTCGAGGTACGTCGAGTGCTCGCACAGCTGCTCGATCGGGTAGCCGCGGTGCTGCAGGATGCCGGCCTCGCCGTCGATGTAGGTGACCGAGCTGCGACACGACGCGGTGTTCATGTACGCCGGGTCATACGCCATCAGCCCGAAGTCCTCGTCGTCTGTTTTGACCTGCCGCAGGTCGATCGCGCGTACGGTTCCGTCCTCGATCGGCAGCTCGTAGGTCCTGCCGGTGCGGCTGTCGGTCACCGTGAGCGTGTCGGTCATCTGCTTCTCCTATTCGAGGTTTCGCCTGCGCTGGGGTCGATTATGAGCAACCGGGGCGCGCGCCCGCATCGCGACGCCGCCGTCGAGGAGCTCAGCCGCGGGGCAGGAACTGGTGGGAGGCGATCGTGCGCACGCGCGCGGGCGAAGCCGGTGCGGCGTCGCCGTGGGGACCGCGCCGCGGCGAGCGCGGCAGGCGCGAGCGCGGGTGGTGCGGGTGGCGCGGGCGCGGCTGCGGGCCGATGCCGCCGTCGCCGTCGGGGGCGGTCTCGGGCGTCTGCCCGACCGCCCAGCGCACGATCATGAACAGCGCGACGATCGGGATCTTCAGCAGGAACATCAGCCAAATGAACGTCCAGGTTGTCACCTTCGCGATCGTATACCCGGCGGAGGATCGGTACAAGTCCCGGATGCACAGCACGTAGTAACCCACGATGTGCGGGCGAGCCTGCTGTGCATACGGCGCGGCGCGCGGGCGGTGTGCGGCCGGCCCCTGTGCGTGCGGGGGCGCGGGCGCGGTCGCGCTGCGCGTCAGCCTCGCAGCTGCAGCGGAGCGCCGCTGAACTGCGTCATCGCGTGCAGCTCGCCGATGCGCGCGGCGATCTCGTCGGCGCTCAGGCGCTGCAGGCGCTCGGTGCCGAACTCCTCGACGTTGAACGAGGCGAGCACGCCCGCGTGCGCCATCGCGCGCCGCAGCAGCTGATCGGAGAGCTCCTCATCGGGGTGCGCGGCGATGTAGCCGACGAAGCCGCCGGCGAACGTGTCGCCTGCGCCGGTCGGGTCGACGACGGTCTCGAGCGGGTAGGCGGGCAGCGCGAAGAAGCCCTCGCGCGTGACGAGCGCGGCGCCGTACTCGCCCTGCTTGGCGACGATCACGCTCGGCCCGCGCGCGCCCGCGCGCCCGTTCCCGTCGGCGGGAGTCCACGACAGCACGTCGCGGGCGGCGGCGACGAGGTTCGGCTTGCCGGTCAGCTGGCGCAGCTCGGCGTCGTTGAGGATCACGCAGTCGACGCTCTCGATCGCGCTCACGAGCGAGTCGCGCGCGATCTCGATCCACAGGTTCATCGAGTCGAGCGCGACGAAGCGCGCGTCGGGCAGCTGCGCGCGGACGTCGCGCTGC
Organism: uncultured Solirubrobacteraceae bacterium; assembly: GCA_963822245.1. Lineage (GTDB taxonomy): Bacteria > Actinomycetota > Thermoleophilia > Solirubrobacterales > Solirubrobacteraceae > Palsa-744. The sequence continues at coordinate 249,917 of CAWGGR010000001.1, read as the reverse complement.
AGGTCCGGCTGGATGTTCGCGAGGAACAGCACGTCGCTCGCGCGCGAGCGCTCGGAGAGCTTCGGCTGAAAGCCGTCGAAGACGCCGAGCTGCGTATCGAGCGTCTCGCGCGAGTTGAGATCCCAGCCGTACTCGCCCTGCCAGAAGAACGTCCTGCCGCCGGCGATCAGCTCGATGTCGGAGATGTCGACGCCGCGCGCGCGCATCACCGCGAGCTGCTCCTCGCCGAAGTCATCGCCGACGGGGCCGACGACACGCACGTCGTCGAAGAACGACGCGGCGAGCGCGAAATGCACGGCGGCGCCGCCGAGCATCCGCTCGCGCTCGCCGAACGGCGTCTTGACGGTGTCATAGGCGATCGATCCGACGACGGTGATTGGCATCGGCGCGCACCTTAGAGCACGCCGATGCGCGGCCGCCGCCCGATGCGACCGCGGACTCGGCGCCGTGCGCCGGTCGCGGCGGCGGCGCTCCGCTAGCCTCGCGTCGATGCGCGCGATCCAGATGAGCGAGTTCGGCGGGCCGGAGGTGCTCGAGCTGGTCGAGCTGCCGACGCCGACGCCGGGGCCGGAGGAGGTGCTGATCAGGGTCAACCGCGCGGGGCTGAACTTCGCGGACACGCACCAGCGAGCCAACTCGTACGTGCAGAAAGCGACGCTGCCGATGGTCCCCGGCTCGGAGGTGGCGGGCGTGCGCGAGGACACCGGCGAGCGCGTCGTCGCGCTGACGGGCGGCAAGGGCGGCTACGCGGAATACGCGACCGCGCCGCGGGAGCTCGTGTTCCCGATCCCCGACGCGCTCGACGACGGCACGGCGCTTGCGATGATCATCCAGGGGACGACCGCATGGCACCTCTACCGCACTTCCGGCCGCGTCGCGCCGGGCGAGAGCGTCGCGATCCACGGCGCGGCCGGCGGCGTCGGCTCGATCGCGGTTCAGCTCGGGCGCCAGCTCGGCGCGGGGCGCGTGATCGCGACGGCGTCGAGCGAGGAGAAGCGCGCGCTCACGCTCGAGCTCGGCGCCGATGCGGCCGTCGACCCGGCCGCCGAGGGGCTCACCGACCGCCTGCTCGCGGCGAACGACGGGCGCCCGCTGGACGTCGTCTTCGAGATGTCCGGCGGCGCGGTGTTCGATGCGTCCTACAACGCGCTCGCGCATTTCGGGCGGCTCGTCGTCTGCGGGATCGCGACGAGTGAACAGAACGACGTGCGCAGCGGCTCGCTGCTGCGCCACTCGCGCGCGGTGATCGGCTTCTACCTGTTCCACTGCATGGAGCGGCCGGGGATGTTCGCTGAAGCGCTCACCGATCTGTACGCGCGGGCGGGACGCGGCGAACTTCAAGCTATCGTCGGGGGCACATACCCACTCGGGCAGGCCGCCCAGGCGCAGATCGACCTGCGTGAGCGGCGCACCAGCGGCAAGCTGCTGCTCGATCCTCTCGCCTGACGCGTAAGCTCTCTATCTCCACCGTAATGGCCACGTCCTTCGCCGATCTCGGACTCTCCGAGTCCACTCTCCACGCGCTCAGCGACGTGGGCTATGAGGCGCCCAGCCCGATCCAGGAAGCTGCGATCCCATCGCTGCTCGCGGGCCGCGACGTCATCGGCCAGGCGCAGACGGGCACGGGCAAGACGGCTGCGTTCGGCCTGCCGATCATGGAGTACATCGACCCCTCCGAGCCGAGCGTGCAGGCGCTCGTGCTGACACCGACGCGCGAGCTGTGCATCCAGGTGACACAGGCGCTGCGCACCTACGGCGCGCATTCGGGCGTCGATGTCGTCGCGGTCTTCGGCGGCGCGCCGATCCGCACGCAGCAGGCGCAGCTGCGCGCCGGCGGGCACGTCGTCGTCGGTACCGTCGGGCGCGTGCTCGACCTGATCTCGCGCCACTCGCTCGTGCTCCACGACTGTCGCTTCCTGGTGCTCGACGAGGCCGATGAGATGCTCGATCTCGGCTTCCTCGAGGATGTCGAGAAAATCCTCTCGCTGACCCCGTCGAGCCGCCAGACGGCGCTGTTCAGCGCGACGATGCCGCCGCCGATCCAAAAGCTCGCGGACCGCTACATGTATGACCCGGAGATCATCAAGGTCGAGGCGGCGACGCTGACGATCGACACGGTCGCGCAGTTCCAGCTGCCGGTCGAGACGAAGGCGAAGCCGGAGAAGCTGATCGAGGTGCTGCGCGCGGAGGCGCCCGAGCAGGCGATCGTGTTCGTGCGTACGAAGATCCGCTGCGACCAGCTGTTCCGCACGCTGCGCGACCGCGGCATGAACGTGCGCGCGCTCCACGGCGACATGTCACAGGGCTCGCGCGACGGCGTGATGCTCGCGTTCAAGGGCGGGCGCGTGCCGATCCTCGTCGCGACCGACGTCGCCGCGCGCGGGCTCGACATCTCGACGGTCACCCACGTGATCAACTACGACGTGCCGACGAGCCCCGACACGTACGTGCACCGCATCGGGCGCACCGGCCGCGTCGGGCGCTCGGGGCGCGCGATCACGTTCGTCGAGGATCGCCAGAAGCGCGAGCTCGAAGCGATCGAAAAGCACATCGGCACGGCTGTCACACAGTGGGAGAAGGGTGCGACCGCGCCGCCGACACCGGTGCGCGAGCGCCCGCGCCGGCACTCGAAGCCGCAGGTCTCGCGACGCGACGAGGCGGAGCCGTACGCGAAGCTCGTGCTCGGCGGCGGGCGCGCGGCGGGCCTCAGCGTCGCCGACATCGTCTCCGCGGTGACCTCCTCGGCGGGCCTCGACGGCGAGGCCGTGCGCGACGTGCTCGTGCTCGACCGCTTCTCGTTCCTGTCGGTGCCCGCGTCTGAGTCAGAGCACGTGATCGAGAAGCTCGACGGGCAGCCGATCGCATCGCACCCGGCGCTCGAGCTGAGCCTCGAGCGCGTCGAGTCGAGATAGGCTAGGCCGATGTCAACCTTCACGATGCACACAACCGAAGGGCCGATCGTCTTTGAGCTGTTCGACGAGGACGCGCCGAAGACCGTCGAGAACTTCCGCAAGCTCGCCGGCGACGGCTTCTACGACGGGCTCACGTTCCACCGCATCATCAAAGACTTCATGATCCAGGGCGGCTGCCCGGAGGGCACCGGCACGGGCGGACCGGGCTACACCTTCGAGGACGAGTTCAACTCGCACAGGGTCGTCCGCGGCGCGCTCGCGATGGCGAACGCGGGACCGAACACGAACGGCTCGCAGTTCTTCATCGTCACCGCCGACGCCTGCAGCTGGCTCGACGGCAAGCACACCGTGTTCGGCCAGGTGACCGACGGGATGGACGTCGTCGACAAGCTCGAGGGCGTCCCCACCGGCGGCGGCGATCGCCCGTCCGAGCCCGTCGGCATCGCCACGATCGAGCTCGCCGACTGAGCAGCAGCGCGGCGCTCGGAAGGGCGGGCCGCATGCGGCCCGGCCCTCGGGGTCGCACATGTGCGACCCCGCCGGGCGGCGCATGCGCCGCCCGGAAAACAAGTCCAGCGCGTCCGCCCTGGCCAGCCGGACAGGAGTAGTCTGTGCGGTAAGGCAGTCACGATCTTGGGAGGCTTTGGATGGCGAGCGTCGAGCAGCACGTCGAGCAGGAGATACTGCAGGGCGAGACCGCCGTCGCGGAGCCGGTTGACGCGCTCCCCGCGGACGGAATCGCCGTCGAGAACCCGGCGACCGGCGAGATAATCGCGACGGTCCCCGACCTCGGCGCCGAGGAGGTCGCGCAGATGGCCGCGCGTGCGCGCGCCGCGCAGCCGGAGTGGGAGGCGTACGGCTTCGACGGGCGCGCGCGCATCCTGCTGCGCGCACAGAAGTGGCTGATGGACAACTCCGCGCAGGTGATCGCGACGATCATCTCCGAGACCGGCAAGACGTTCGAGGACGCCTCGCTCGCCGAGATCTCCTACGCGGGCAACGCGTTCGGCTTCTGGGCGAAGAACGCGTCGGAGTACCTCGCGGATGAGCGCGTCAAGTCCGGCCAGCTGCTCGTCAAGGGCAAGAAGCTGATCCTGCGCCACCGCCCGCTCGGTCTGATCGGCGTGATCGGCCCGTGGAACTACCCGCTGACGAACTCCTTCGGCGACTGCATCCCCGCGCTCGCCGCCGGCAACAGCGTGATCCTCAAGCCCTCCGAGGTTACGCCGCTGACGTCGATGCTGATGGCCGAGGGCCTGCGCGAGTGCGGGCTGCCGGAGAACGTCCTGCAGATCGCGACGGGTCGCGGCGCAACCGGGGCGGCGCTGATCGAGCACGTCGACATGATCATGTTCACCGGCTCCACGCGCACCGGCACGAAGGTCGCCGAAGCGGCCGCTCGCCGCCTGATCCCGGCGTCGCTCGAGCTCGGCGGCAAGGACCCGATGATCGTCCTCTCCGACGCCGATCTCGAGCGCGCGGCGAACTTCGCGACCTACTACTCGATGCAGAACGCAGGCCAGACGTGCATCTCGATCGAGCGCGTGTACGTCGAGGAGCCCGTCTATGACGAGTTCGTCGCGAAGGTCTCAGAGAAGGTGCGCGCGCTGCGCGTCGGCCCGTCGGACGGTCCCGGCTCGGTCGAGGTCGGCGCGATCACGTTCCCGCCGCAGCTCGACACGATCGAAGCCCACGTCGCCGATGCGGTCGCGAAGGGCGCGCACGTGCTCACCGGCGGCCACGCCCTGCAGACGGGCGGTGGGCGCTTCTACGAGCCGACCGTGCTCGTCGACGTCGACCACTCGATGAAGTGCATGACCGAGGAGACGTTCGGGCCGACGCTGCCGATCATGAAGGTCGCCGACTCCGAGGAGGCGATCCGGCTCGCGAACGACTCGCCGTACGGTCTCGGCGCGTCGGTGTTCTCCAAGGATGTCGATCGCGGCGAGCAGGTCGCGCGCCGCCTCGAAACGGGCGCCGCGAATGTCAACGACGCGATGATCAACTACACCGTGCTCGAGCTGCCGATGGGCGGCGCGAAGGCGTCCGGCCTCGGCTCGCGCCACGGCGCCGGCGGAATCCGCAAGTACACCTCCCAGCAGGCGATCGTCGTCACGCCGAAGCTCGCGCTCAAGCGCGAACCGCACATGTATCCGTACAAGGCGCGCAACTCGAAGCTGCTCGCCGGGATGTTCAAGTTCCTGTACGGCCGCGGCAAGCGCGACTGAGCGGACGCGCTCCGGACATCTGCGCTCCTGCCCGACCGAGGATTCCTCGGGTGGGCCGAAGCGGTGTATGCGACGCCCCGGGCGGCGGTGCAGATGTGTGGGCTTCTGCCGGACCGAGGATTCCTCGGGTGGGCCGAAGCGGTGTATGCGACGCCCCGGGCGGCGGGTTCAGATGTGTGGGCTTCTGCCGGACCGAGGATTCCTCGGGTGGGCCGAAGCGGTGTATGCGACGCCCCGGGCGGCGGGTTCAGATGTGTGGGCTTCTGCCGGACCGAGGATTCCTCGGGTGGGCCGAAGCGGTGTATGCGCGCCGGCGGCGGCGTAGACGTTCTGCGGAGCCGGGATCAGGCGGCCGGCGCGGCGGCGTCGTCGCTGAGCGCGACGCCGAGGATCTGTTCGAGCTCGGGGAGCGTCGTCTCGGCGCTCGTGTGATGGACGGTCGCCATGCCGAGTTCCTGCGCGGGCGTGAGGTTGAACGGCAGGTCATCGACGAACACGCAGTCGGGCAGCTCGGCTCCGGCGCGTTCGGCGCCGAGTTCGTACATGCGCTTCGACGGCTTGCGCGTGCCCTCCTCGCCTGACAGCACGATGCCGTCGAACAGTTCGGGGAACAAGGCGGTGGGGTAGCGCTCGACGCCCCACGAGTTCGATACGAGCGCGGTACGGATGCCGGCGCGACGCGCGCGGCGGACGGCCTCGACCATCGCCTCGTCGGGGAGCACGCCGGCGAACAGCCCGTCGACGAGGCCGTCCGGCTCGACTTCGAGCAGCGCCGCGAACTCGACCTCGAACTCGGCCTCGCCGAGCTGGCCCTTCTCGAGCGCGATCAGCAGCTCACGCGCGACCGGGTCGTCACGGAAGCGGCCCCTGAGCTGCTCGACATCGATCCCGGCCTTGACGCAGTGGGCGTGGAAGGACACGAACAGGTTGGTCGTCAGCACGCCGCCCCAGTCGATCAGCAGCGCGGTGCGTCGCTCAGGCTCCATATGCGACCTCCTCGGCGCGCGCCGCTAGCTCCTGCACGCCCTCGCCGAACCCCTTCAGGTACGGGTCGTCTGTGCTGCCGGCGATCGCGCGCTTGTAGTTGCCCTCCATGAACACGATGCTCTTCCACAGCGCGAGCGTCGTGTACCAGCGGATGTTGTTCATCGAGCGGCCCGAGCCCTCCTCGTAGCGTGCGATCAGCTCGGCGCGGGTGGGAAAGCCCTCGGCGCGCGTGACGCTGCCGAGGGCCTCGCGCAGCCCCTCTTCGGGATCGCCGGCCTCGGTCCACATCATGCACAGATAGCCGAGATCGGCGAGCGGATCGCCGATCGTCGCCATCTCCCAGTCGAGCACCGCTTCCAGGTGGGCCGGTGCGGCGGAGGCGAACAGCGTGTTGCCGACGCGGAAGTCGCCGTGCACGATCGTCGCCGGCCCGGACTCGGGGAGGTTCTCGGCGAGCCAGCCGCCGACGTTCTCGACGGCGGGGATCTCGCGTGTCTTGTTCAGCTCCCAGAGGCCGGTGAAACGGCGCAGCTGGCGCTCGAGATAGCCGGTCGGCTTGCCGAACCCGTCGAGGCCGACCGCCTGCCAGTCGACGGCGTGAATCTCGATCAGCGCGTCGATCAGCTCGTCGGCGATCCCGCGCCGCTGCTCGGGGTTGTCGAGCGCGGCGGGGACATCGGTGACGATCACCTCGCCGGGGACGAGCTCCATCACGTAGAACGGCGCGCCGATCGTCGCGTCCTCATCGCACACGGCGAGCACGGCGGGCACGCGCGCCTGCGTGTCGCTGAGCGCGCGCAGCAGCCGCGCCTCGCGCAGCACGTCATGGGCGCTCGGCGGCAGCGGCGGGCGCGGCGGCCGGCGCAGGACGACTTCGCAGTCGCGGCGCTCGATCAGGTAGGTGACGTTCGAGTGTCCCTCGCCGATCGGCGTCGCGCGGATCTCGCCGGCGCCGAGGCCGTGGGCGTCGAGAAACGCCTCGAGCGGCTCGAGTACGAGCAGGGGCGGGCGGCTGTTAGCCTCCCCGTCCGCCTGGGTCTGGACGATGTCGTCCGCTGCAATCGGTGCGCTCATCAGACCCAAACCTACAAAGACCGCAACCTTCTCTGCGCTGAGGTGTCTCAAGCGACCATGCCCCGAATCCGCTCACTCCTGCTTCCGCTGCTCACGATCGCCCTGCTGACGGGCGTTCTCGCGCCCGGTGAGGCGCTCGCCTCGCACAGCCAGGTGACGTTCTTCGAGGGCTCGAGTGACCTGCTCGAACCGTCCACGCGCCCGCATGCGCTCGCGCAGCTGCAGGCGCTCGGCGTGCACGCGCTGCGCATCGAGCTCTACTGGGAAGCGGTCGCGCCGAGCCCGACCAGCGCGACCAAGCCGAACTTCGATGCGACGAACCCCGCCAGCTACGCGTGGGGCCAGTACGACGTGCTGCTCGCGGAAGCGAAGCGCCTGCACTGGCCGGTGCTGCTGACGGTCACCGCGCCGGCGCCGCGCTGGGCGACCTCGAACCGCACCGCGCCCTACGTCACCCGTCCGGACGACCAGGACTTCAAGGAATTCATGACTGCTGTCGGGCGCCATTACGGCTCGGAGGTCTCGCTGTTCTCGATCTGGAACGAGGCCAACCACCCTGCGTTCCTGATGCCGCAGTGGAACCCGAGCGGCACGCCGGCCTCGCCGCGGCTCTACCGCGGCCTGTACCAGTACGGCTACGAAGGGCTGCAGGCGGCGGGCCTCACGCACCCGAAGATCCTGTTCGGCGAAACCGCGCCGACGGGCTACGACAAGGTCAACGTGCACAAGGAAGGCTCCAAGGCGCTGCTGCATCCGGTCGCGCCGCTGGAGTTCATGCGTGAAGCGCTGTGCCTGAACGCGCAATACAAGAAAGCCGGCACCTGCAGCATGCTGCAGATGACCGGCTACGGGCACCACGCCTACACGCTCCCCTCCGGCCCGTTCGCGCGCCCCGCGGGAGCCGATGAAGTCACGATCGGCGTGCTCTCGCGCCTCAGCCACGCACTCGACCTCGCCGCCGCCGCGCACGCGATCCCGGCGCACGTGCCGATCTACCTGACCGAGTTCGGCGTCCAGAGCCAGCCGAACAGGCAGCTCGGCGTGCCGGTCGCCCAACAGGCCGAGTACGACGCGATCGCCGAACGGATCGCCTATGAAAACCCGCGGGTGGCCGCGTTCTCGCAGTACCTGCTCAAAGATGACCCGACAGGCGGCGCACCGGGCTCGAGCGTGCATGGCGGCTATGTCGGCTTCCAGACGGGCCTCGAGTACGTCAACGGCAGGCCGAAGCCGCTGTACAGCGCCTGGCCGGTTCCGCTGACGGTCACCAAGCGCAACCACGGCTTCTCGCTGTGGGGCCTCGTGCGGCCGGCCGCCGGCGCGACCAAGGTGAGCGTGCTCGTGCAGGTCAGGGGCGCAAAGGGCTATCGCAAGCTGAAGACGGTCGCGACGAACAGCGCCGGCTACTGGAGCTTGAACTCGAACACGCAGGGCATCCGCTGGCGCGTACAGTGGGTGAGCCCGGCGGGCGTCAAGTACGAAGGCCCGCCGATCCGCGCCTACGCCGCCTCCTGAGCGCGGGCGCGATTGGCTCACGGCGGCGCCGGCGCGCAGCGGCGGCGGCCTACGATGAGAGGCGATGCCAGAGCTTCCCGAGGTCGAGATCACGGCGCGGCTGCTCGATTCGGCGCTGCAGGGCGCGGTCATCGAGTCGGCGCTCGCGCCGGGGATCAACGCGCTGAAGACGTTCGACCCGCCGCTCGCGGAGCTCACCGGCGAGCAGATCACCGCGGTCCGCCGGCGCGGCAAGCACCTGATCATCGAGAGCAGCGGCGGGCTCGCGCTGCTCATCCACCTGATGTCCGCGGGGCGCCTGCAGCTCTATGACAAGCTCGCCGGCCCGCGCGACCGGACCTCGCGGCTGCTGCTGCGAGTGACCGCGCACGGGGGCGACGGGAGCGTGGCGGCGCGCGAGGACGCACCCGCGCCGCGCGAGCTGCGCCTGCGCGAGTTCGGCTCCAGGCAGGCCGCGTGGGTCAAGCTGCTCGCTGCGCACGAGCTCGAGCAGGATCGGGCGCTCGCGACGCTCGGGCCGGAAGCGTGGCCGGAGCCGCCGCCGCTTGCCGAGCTGCTCGATGCGCCACGGCCGCTGCACACGCTGCTGCGCGACCAGCACGTGATCGCCGGTATCGGGCGCTCGTGGGTCGATGAGATCCTGTGGCTGGCGAAGCTCTCGCCGTACAAGCGCGGGGGCGACCTCGACGCCGCCGAGGCCGCCCGTCTCAGAGAAGCGGTGCTCGAGGCGCTCGGCGGCGCGATCGCCCACTACGAGCAGACCGCCTCGCTGCCGATCCCAGACAAGCTGCCGATGCCGCTGCAGGTGCATCGCCGCCAGGGCGAGCCCTGCCCGCGCTGCGCGAGCACGCTCGAGGCGGTGCACTTCGAGGACTATGTGATCGCCTACTGCCCGACGTGCCAGACCGACGGGCGGGTGCTCAAGGATCGGCGGCTGTCGCGGCTGCTGCGCTGAGCAGGCTAGGATCACGCCCGTGATTGAACCCGGCGAGGCCGCCCCCGACTTCGAGCTCCCCGATCAGGACGACCGCGCGGTAAAGCTCGCGGACTTCCGCGGGAAACCGGTCGTCGTCTACTTCTACCCGAAGGCCGACACGCCGGGCTGCACGACGCAGGCGTGCGGGGTGCGCGACAACCAGGCCGCGTACGCGAAGGCGGGCGCGACAGTGCTCGGCATCTCGCCTGACACGGTCGCGAAGGTGAAGAAATTCCACGACAAGCACGCGCTCACGTTCACGCTGCTCGCCGACTCCGATCACGCCGTCGCGGACTCATACGGCGTCTGGGTCGAGAAGTCGATGTACGGGAAAAAGTACTTCGGCAACGAGCGCACGACGTTCGTGATCGACCGCGATGGGCGGGTCGCGCAGGTGCTGCGCAAGGTCAAACCCGCGGAGCACGACGATCTGGTGCTCGCGGCTCTGACCGATTTGGGCTAGGCGGCGCGGTTGGCGCCCGTCCCCGATCGCGGACCGGCCCCGCGGCGGCGGCGCCCGTCCACATCCGCCATACCGGCGGCGCCCAGCGGGCGCCGCCGGTCATCCGCCTGCCTATTCTTCAGCTGACGCCGCCGTCGTTTCGACCTTGTTCGATTCGGCGATCAGCGACGGGCCGTGTTCGCCCGGTGGCACGACCTTGACCGTCGCGAGGCCGCTGACGGTGCCCGTTTCGGTCAGCAGGTGACTGCATGTGTACGTCGTCGTTTCGCCCGGTGCCAGCGTGCCAGCACCCGGCCCGCCCGCGAGCGTTCCCGCGTCGCAGCTGGGGTCGAAGAATGCCGGCAGGGTCTCCGCCACCCACCCGTTGTTGCGCACCGCGATCTCGTAGTCGACCGTCTTGCCCACTTCAGCAGTCAGGGGCGACGTGGTGAACCCTGCTTCGCTGCCCGAGATTTCCTGCTCGTCGGTCACCCTTGCGCCGACCAGCGGGTAGATGACGACGATCTTGAACGATTTGCCGTTCGTCGCCACCTTGCTCTTTTCGTAGTCGATTCCGTACGAGCCCTGGCCATCGAAGTCCGAGTTCCAGAAGGCGCCGAGGAGGTTGAGTGTGGTGCCTGCGTGATTGACGCCTTCGATCAGTCCCTTTTTCTTTTTGCAGGTCTCGACGTCCTCGCCGCCCCGGCTCGAGTGGCCCGTCCCGATGCCCGGGTAGAAGAGCGAGTTGGTCTTGTGCAAGCCGTGGCAGTAGATCGGCCCGGAGCCGAAGTAATACGCTTCTTCATACGGTTCCACGGTGTACTTTTCGCGTGTCGTGACGGCTTTTTCCTTGGCAAAGGCCGCCGACGCGAACGTTCCCAGCGATATCAGCGCGGCAACCGTCAACGCGCCGGAGAGCAACTTGCGATTCATACCTCTCATCTCCTTGCCCCTCCGGGGCATTGTGAACGATGCAGGCATCATCCTGTGAGGCCGGGTCTCCGGTTTGGGACCCGAGAGTCGCGCGAGCCTATCACCGGTGTTGCAGCGGGTGTCACGCGGGTGCAATACCGGTATAACAATTCCCGCTGCTGCCATCGCAGAGTCTTATGTCGGTGCATCTCCGCGATGCGCAGGCGCGGGTCGAGAATTGGTGTGAACCGGAATCGATCAAGTTCGAACCGGACGGCGCGGCGGCACTCGCAGCATGGCGGCGCTCGGGTATCAACCGTCACATCCACGGCCGACGCGGGCGCTACACCGGATGCGCTCAGGCGCACCGGGATCGGTTGATGACTCGCTGCCGCGATCCACCTGCAGCGAGGCGAACCTGCTCACGCGATCGCCCTTCAGCGCGACGCCGGACGCAGGTACGCTACATTTGATACATGCGAACGCAGGCCGAGCGCGCGGCTGAGAACAGGAAGATCAAGCTCGCCGACGTGCAACGTCAGGTCAAGGACGGCTCGCTGAAGATCCGCACGATGACGGCGAAGGAGCGCAAGCGCTTCCCGCCGCGGGCCGCGAAGGGGCCGGGCCGGTGACCGACTTCTTCGTCGCGGGCCTCGAGTCCGACAGCGAGCTCGCCGAGGCGGCGTACATGAGGTTGCGCGAGCGCTCGCAGGTTGCGATCGGCTCCGACGCAAAGCCGCGAAGGATCTTCAGCCTGGACTGTCGCTTCGAGGGAAGCGACTGCGAGATCGAGGTGGGGAAGGCGCTGCCCAACGGCGGCGAGGTCGTCGTCGCCATCCTCGACCACGGGCGCGAGGAGGCGTACGTCGTGTACACGAACGATGAAACAGGCCCGGCCACGCGCGTCGAGCGCCCAGTCTACGCGGTCATCGACTTCTCCTGAGCGGCGGCGTCGCTCAGCGCGTCATCCCGCCGACGAGCATGCCCGAGCCGAGGTGCGCGCCGAGCACCGGCCCGACCTCGGTGCAGAACAGCGGCTCGGAGCCGAAGATCTCGCGGCCCTCGACGACGAGCCGCTCGGCGTCGGCGGGCGCCTGGGCGTGCTGCACGATCCAGTCGCTCGCGCCGCGCTCGTGCAGCTCGCGCAGGTAGGCGACCATCCGCTCGAACGCGCGGGCGTGCGTGCGCACGCGCCCGACGGGCGCGATCTCGGTGCCGAACGTGAGGATCGGCTTGATTTTCAGCGCCGTGCCGACCATCGCCTGCGCGGCGCCGATGCGCCCGCCGCGCCGGAGGTACTCGAGCGTGTCGAGGCAGAACCATATGTCGAGGCTGCGCCGCGCCTCGCGCACGGCGGCGATGATGTGATCGAGCTCGGCGCCCTGCTCGGCGAGCGTCGCGGCGTGCACGACGAGGCAGCCGAGGCCGCCGGCGCCGGTTTCACCATCGATGATCTCGATCCGCCCGGGCGGCCCGTCGTCGGCGAGCAGGCGCGCGGCTTCGCGCGCACTCTCGCAGGTGCCGGACAGGCCGCCGGCGATGTGCACGGAGATGATCTCGTGCCCGGCCCGCAGCAGCGGCTCGTAGCATGCGAGGAAGTCCCCGACAGACGGCTGTGAGGTAGTCGGCAGCTGCGGCGAGTCGCGCAGGCGCGCATAGAACGCGCCGAGGTCCGCGTAGTCGCGCTCGGGGCGCAGCTCGCCCTCCCAGCCGACGTACAGGCTCACACGGCTGATCTGCAGGCGCTCGAGCAGCTCGCGCGGCAGATATGTCGTGCTGTCGGTCACGACCGCGACGTGACCGCCGGGCTGCGCCTGCTGCTCGGCTTGCGCGCTCATCGCCTCGATCCCATCGTCTCGACGCCGATCCGACTAGCGGATCAGGCTCTCCGCGCGCGTCGCGGCGATCGTTTCGCGCAGCGTCTGCAGCGCATCGTGCGCGGGGCGCCAGCGCAGCTCCCGGCGCGCCTTCGCGGTGCTCATGATGACGGGCTCGCGGAAGGCGGCGACCCATTGCGCCTGGGCGGGCAGGAAGCCGAGGCGCCCGACGATCTCAGCGACCGCGTCGACGGCGAGGTCGGGCACCGGGATCGAGTACCAGCCGAGCTCCTCGGCGAGAACCTTGACGCTCAGCTGGCCGGGGCCGGCGAGGTTGTAGACGCCGGGCGCGCCGCGCCCGAGAACCGCTGCGCGCATCGCGCTGGCGACATCGTCGTGATGGACCAGCTGGAACGGGACCCCCGGATCGGGCAGCACGGGCTTCAGGATCGGCATCCCTTCGAGCAGGCTGAGGACCGGACCGGGGACGCGCTCGGAGATCTGGGTGTAGGGCAGGCTGTCGATCAGCAGCGGCGCCTGCGGCCCGCCGATGATGCAGGGGCGAAAGACGTACGGTGCGGTGCGGCTGCCGTGCAGCATGTCCTGCAGCAGCTCCTCGACCTCGGCCTTCTGCGCGGAGTATTCGTGCGCGGCGGTGCCGCGCGTCGGCGTCTCCTCAGTGAGCGGCTGGGGGTTGTCCGCATGGAAGCCGTAGGCCGCGACCGAGGAGGCATACACGAGCCGTTTGGCGCCCGCGGAGGCGGTCGCGTCGAAGACGTTGCGCGAGCCGTCGAGGTTCACACGGCGGCTGGCGGCGGCGCTGCCCATGATCATGAACGCGAGATGGACGACGACGTCGGCGTCCTCGACGAGCGCGCGCACGCGGCGGCGGTCGAGCACGTCGCCGCGGCGATAGGTGACCTTCTCCCAGCCGTGGGCCGCCGGATCGAACGGCCTGCGGGCCATGCCGATGATCCTCTCGACCTCGCGCGAGCGCTCGAGCGCGGCGACGACCGCCTTGCCGAGCTCGCCGGTCGGTCCGGTGACCGCGACCGTCAGCCCCTCCCCGCTGCTCGCGCCCCTCGCCATCGGTGGTTTGTACCGCATCGCGCGTAGTGTCAGCGTCCGCGGGGCAACCAACCGGCAGTGTACGGTCGACTCGCCGGCGTCCTGCTGATCCCGCTCGCGCTCGCGCTCGACGAGCAGCACGCGCGCGCGGCGCTCGAGCAGGCGTGGCCGCCGTTCGTGCTCGTGGCGGGCCTGCTGCTGATCGGCCTCGTCGCGGACAACGACGGCCTCTTCGCCGCAGCCGCCTCGCGCCTGGTGCTCCTGCCCGGCTCGCCGCTAGTGCTCCTGCTCGCGTGCCTCACGCTGGTGGCCGTCGTGACGGCGGTGCTCAACCTCGATACCGCGGTCGTGTTTCTCACACCGGTGCTGATCGGCAGCGCGCGAAGGCGCGGCGCAATCGTGGTGCCGTTTCTGTACGGGTGCGTGTTCATGGCGAATGCCTCCTCGCTGTTCCTTCCCGGCTCGAACCTCACGAACCTGCTCGTGCTCTCCGAGCAGCCGGTCTCCGGGGCGCAGTTCTTCGTGCGCATGCTGCCGGCGGCGCTCGCGGCGAGCCTGCTGACGGTGGCTGGGCTCGTGTTCCTCCACCGTCGCCGGCTGCTCATCGAGGGCGCGCGCTCGCCTGACCCGCCGACGCCGGTTCGGCTCGGGCTCGGACTGTGCGGCACGCTGCTCGCGGCCACGCTGATCCTGACGCTCGCGAACGCCGCGCTGCCCGTGCTCGCCGTCGGGCTCGCCCTGCTCGCGCTGCGCGCGCGCGGCGGCGAGCTCGCATGGCGCAGCAGCATCTCCGGGCTCGGGCTGCCGATGCTCGTCAGCCTGTTCGGGCTGTCGGTCGCGCTCGGCACGCTCGCACGTGGGAGCGCGCTGCCGGCGCACGTGCTGCACGCCGCGGGCGCGCCGCTGACCGCGGCGGTGGCGGCGCTCGCGAGCGTGTCGCTCAACAACCTGCCGGCGGCGGTGCTGCTCTCCTCGAGACCTCACCTCGACGCCGATGCGCTGCTGCTCGGCCTCAACGTCGGCCCCAACCTCGCCGTCACGGGCTCGCTCGCGGTGCTGCTGTGGTGGCGGGCCGCGGTAGCGAGCGGCGAGCGGCCCTCAGCGCTCGCGTACACGCGCCAGGGTCTGCTGCTCGCGCCGCTCGCGCTGCTTGGTGCTCTCGCAGTCGGCGCAGGCTAGGCCGTACGCTTGAGCAGTGCCCGCACTCGTTGCGTCCACCTCGGTCGGCCAGAGCCTCAACTCCTTCCTGACAGCCGTCGGGCAGTTCTTCTCCGATCTCGCGGCGGTCCACTGGTTCGCGCTGCTGCTGGGGCTGCTGTTCTTCGGGTTGAACCTGACGCTGCGCTCGCGTGCCTTCTTCCACAGCCTGCAGGCGGCGTACCCGGCGGTGCGCTTCCAGTGGCGGCGGATCTGGGGCGCGTACTTCGCGGCGGTCGGCTTCAACAACGTCGTGCCTGCCCGCGGCGGCGATCTGATCAAGCTGTTCCTCGCGCGCTCGTCGATTCCCGGCTCGCGCTATCCGACCGTCGCCGCGGCGTTCTTCGTGGAGGCGGTGTTCGACGTCTGTGTCGGCGTGTGCGTGTTGCTGTTCGCGTTCACGCAGGGCGTCTTTCCCAAGCCGCCGGACTTCTCGAAACTGAGCTCGTTCGACATCTCCTATCTCGCCGAGCATTTCCGCCTGACGCTGTTCCTGATCACGGCGCTCGGCATCCTCGGCCTCGTCGCGTTCGCGCTGCTGGCGGCGCGGGCACAGGCGTTCTGGGCACGCGTGCGCCAGGGCCTGACGATCCTCGGCGACCGCCGCCGCTACCTGCGCGAGGTCGCCGCCTGGCAGGCCGGCGGCTGGCTGTGCCGTGCCGCGGCATTCTGGTTCCTGCTGGAAGCGTTTCGCGTCGGCGCGTCCGTCCAGAATGTCCTGCTCGTGTTCGCCGTCAGCCAGGTGGCCGGCGCGGTGCCGTTCACGCCCGGCGGCGCCGGGGTGCAGCAGGCGCTGCTCGTGAAGGTGTTCGCGGCCAGCGCGCCGACCGCGGTCGTCGCGGCCTACTCGGTCGGGCAGCAGATCGCGATCGCAGCGTTCACCGCGCTCGTCGGGCTCGGCGCCGTCTTCTTCATCTTCCGCTTTCGCTCGTTCGGCGAAGTGCTGCACGCGGGGCGCGCCTCACGCGAGGCAGAGCAGGCGGCTGAGCGCGCGGGCGTCTCGGTCGGCGATGATCCGCCCGCGGATGAGGAGTCGTTCCCGCCCGATCAGGGCCCGCCGCCGGCGCCGGGCAGCCGGCGGCCGAGCAGCGCGCGCTACTGAAGGCCCTCGCGGGCCTCGCGCACGAGCGCGACAGCCTCGGGGAACACGCGCGCCATCACCGTGCGGATCTCTTCGGCCTGGGCCTCGGCGTTGCCCTGCAGGTTGACGCGCTGCACGGCCGCGACCGTCATGTCGACCGCGAGCTTGATCGCGTTGTCGGCCCAGGCGAGCCGCTGGTTGCCCTGCATCTGCTCGGCGAACTCTGCGAGGCGCCGCTGCAGCTCCTCCGGGTCGCCGAACAGGTCTCCGAGGCCGCCACTGTCCATCCCCGCATCATAGACTGCCCTGCTCATGCCCACGACAGGAGATGTCAGCGAGCTGATCGCGTTCGAGTCCGAGCGCCGCGCCCGCCTGAGCATTCCCGCGGCCGCGGGCGGCGTGCTGTTCCTGCTCAGCGCGATCATCGCCAACGCGGTGATCACGAGCCTGCCGACCGTCGGGCTGATCCAGGGGCTCGAACCGGCGCTGCGTGGCGAACGCAATCCGCTCAACCCGCGAGCGCAGGAGGTCCGCTACCTCTCGCATCAGGCGCTCGGCCTGATCGCCGGCAGCGTGCTCCAGGCGATTGCGATCGCGGCGCTCGTGATCGTGCTGCTGTTCCTGCTGCGCTGTGCCGCGGCGCGCGACGTCGCGGCGCCGCGCGCGACGAAGGCGCTCGTGATCGTCGGCGGCGTCGGCCTGGCCTTCTTCGGCGTCGCAGCGCAGGTGCTGCGCGCCATCCGAGCCCACGAATTCGCGCTCGGACACGACTTCAGCGAGAGCGCGGTCGAACACGCGCTCACGAAGGGCGCGGCCTGGGCGGTGATCGACTACGCCGGGCTGCTGACGCCGCTCGTGCTCGTGATCGGCATGGTGATGGTGCTGCTCGCATCGACGCGCGCCGGCCTGACGACGCGCTGGCTGCGCAGCCTCGGCATCGGCGCGGCGGTGATCACGCTGCCGTTCTTCGCTGCGATCTTCTATCTGCAGCTGGTCCCCGCGGCGTGGCTTGTGTCGATCGCGTTCATGTTCTCCGGGCGCCTGCCCGGCGGCGACCCGCCCGCGTGGGCCGCCGGCGAGGCCCGGCCGTGGCCCTCGCCGCAGGAGATGCGGGCGGCAAGGCTCGACGCGAAGGGCAAGACGGGCTCGCAGCCGAAGGGGGCCGAACGCGCGCCCGATCCCGCGCGGCCGGCGCAGAACGGCTCCTCGCGCAAGCGCCGCAAGCGCAGCGCCAGACGCTGAGCGGGCGAGCGCGGCGGCGACCGCGACGGCGTGTCCGCAGTCGCTGCGCGGCTCTCGGTTAGCGCGGCGGATTTCGGGAAATATCTCCTTGGAGAGAACCTCGGAGTGCGCGCAACTGCCGCTCCCCAGGTGCTCCCTGACGGTTCAAAAGTTTGACTGCCGTCCCACACAGGGCGGCGCTAAGGAGGCTTCCATGGAGGCAGGGACAATTCAGCGCGGGCTGCGTGAGGACGGGATGCGCCCGGCGAGCGTGGACAGCGCGTGGCGACCCGCGGATCCGGGGCCGCTCGGCCTGGCGGGTTTCGCGATGACGACGTTCGTGCTGTCGATGTTCAACTCCAACCTCGTCGATGCGAAGGGGACTCCGGTCGTGCTCGGCCTCGCGCTCGCCTACGGCGGGATCGTGCAGCTGCTCGCCGGGATGTGGGAGTTCCGCACCGGCAACACGTTCGGCGCCGTCGCGTTCTGCTCGTTCGGGGCCTTCTGGATCTCCTTCTGGGCGCTGAACGTGTTCTACGCCAAGGAGATCGGCGGCAACGCCGGGCACGCGATCGGCGTGTACCTGTGGGCGTGGGCGATCTTCACGATCTACATGACCGTCGCCGCCCTGCGTGTGAGCGGCGCGGTGCTGCTCGTGTTCGTGCTGCTGAGCGTCACGTTCATCCTGCTCGCGATCGGCGCCGTCGGCGCGCACGAAACGGTGACGCACTGGGGCGGCTACGTCGGGCTCGCGACGGCCGCCGCCGCGTGGTACGCGTCCTTTGCCGTCGTCACCAACTCGACCTTCGGGCGAACCGTGCTGCCGGTCTTCCCACTGAACGGGCGCTGACAGGAGGTCCGCGAGGGACGGCAAACGCGGAGGAGGGCCCGGTGGGAGAATGTTCCGCCGGGAAGCCGATGACTTCGAGACAGAGGAGTGGATGCGATGGCGACTGGATCCGATGCAGCCGTGGGTGGGGCGCTTGACGAGGAGTTGGCATCGCTTCTGGATGTCGCGACGTTCCCCCCGCCGGCGGCTTTCCGTGAGCACGCGCTGCTGTCCGATCCCGCGATCTACGAGCGTGCGGCGAGCGACCCGCAGGCGTGGTGGGCGGGTGAGGCGCAGCGCCTCGACTGGTTTCAGAAGTGGACGAGGGTGCTCGACGACGACGACCCGCCGTTCTACAAGTGGTTCACGGGCGGCACGCTCAACGTCTCCTACAACTGCCTCGACCGCCATGTGATCGCCGGCCGTGGCGCGCGCGTCGCGTTCCATTGGCGCGGGGAGGGGGGAGAGGAGCGCGACATCACCTATGCGGATCTGCTCGCGGAGGTCGAACGCTTCGCCAACGCGCTCAAGCGCCTTGGCGTGCGCGCGGGCGACGTCGTCGGCATCTACCTGCCGATGATCCCCGAGGTCGTCGTCGCGATGCTCGCGTGCGCGCGCATCGGCGCGCCGCACAACGTCGTCTTCGGGGGCTTCTCCGCGGAGGCGGTGCGCGAGCGCATGGAGTTCTCCGCGGCGAAGGTGCTGATCACGGTCGACGGCGCGGCGCGCAAGGGCAAGACCGCGGCGGTCAAGGATCGCGTCGACGAGCAGATGGGCGATCTCGCGACGCTCGAGAAGATCGTCGTCGTCCGCAGCAAGGGGACGCCGTGCGCGATGCAGGAGGGTCGCGACCACTTCTACGACGAGATTCTCGCGGCGGCCGATGCGGACTGCCCGCCCGAGCCGCTCGACTCCGAGCACCCGCTGTACATCCTCTACACCTCCGGCTCGACAGCCAAGCCGAAGGGCATCCTGCACACGACCGGCGGCTATCTCACCGGCGTCTCGGCGACGCATCGCTACGTCTTCGACCTCAAGCCCGAGTCCGACGTCTACTGGTGCGCCGCCGACGTCGGCTGGGTGACCGGGCACTCCTACATCGTCTACGCCCCGCTCTGCAACGGCGCGACGTCGGTGATGTGGGAGGGTGCGCCGGACTACCCCGACAAGGGCATCTGGTGGGAGATCGTCGAGCGCTACGGCGTGACGATCCTCTACTGCGCGCCGACGGCGATCCGCGCGTGCATCAAGTGGGGCGCGCAGTGGCCCAACGACCATGATCTCGAGAGCCTGCGCGTGCTCGGCTCGGTCGGCGAGCCGATCAACCCGAAGGCGTGGCTCTGGTACCACAAGGTGATCGGCGGCGGGCGCTGCCCGATCGTCGACACCTGGTGGCAGACGGAGACCGGGGCGATCATGATCACGCCGCTGCCCGGGATCACCGCGACCAAGCCCGGCTCGGCGACGCAACCGTTCCCCGGGGTCTTCGCGGAGGTCCGCGACGAGTCCACCGGCGAGCCGATCTCCGAGGGCCAGGGGCTGCTCGTGCTGACGCAGCCGTGGCCGTCGATGCTGCGCACGCTCTACAAGGAGCCGGAGCGCTTCATCGATACGTATTTCAGGCGCTTCGGCAGCGAGACGTATCTCGTCGGCGACGCCGCGCGGCGCGACGCCGACGGCTATCTGTGGGTGATCGGGCGAATCGACGACGTCGTCAACGTCTCCGGGCATCGCCTCTCGACGGCCGAGGTCGAGTCCGCGATCGTCGCGCACCCCGACGTCGCCGAGGCCGCCGTGATCGGCCAGCACGATGAGGACTCCGGCCAGGCGATCGTCGCGTTCGTGACGCTGCAGGGCGACCTCGAGGGTGACGAGCAGACGGTCGAGGGCATCCGCGCGACGGTCGCCGAGCGGATCGGCAAGTTCGCGCGCCCGAAGCGGATCATCTGGTCGGATGACCTGCCGAAGACGCGCTCGGGCAAGATCATGCGCCGCCTGTTGCGCGACATCGCCGAGGGGCGCGCGCTCGGTGACGTGACGACGCTGCGCGACCCGGCGGTGACCGAGCAGCTCGAGGCGCGCGTGCGCGAGATGCAGGCCGAGGAGGACTAGGCCCGCCCGACCGCCCGGGCGCCCGGGCGCGCGTCGGGAGCCGCTGCGCCCACGATCTCCCGCCGACTCTCATCTGATCTTTAGGCGCCTGTGGGAGTCTGCTCTGCGATGCGTCGCCGGCGGGCGCATCCCATCGCGATTTCCCCCAACCGAGGAGCCCGGATTGTCGACTGGCGTGGATGATCGAACACCCGATGCGCCCGCCTCCGCAGGCAGCGGAGCCGGCTTCGCGATCGAGACGCACGGCCTGACCAAGCGCTTCGGCGAGCGCACCGCACTCGACGGCATCGACCTGCAGGTTCCGCGCGGCAGCGCATTCGGCTTCCTCGGTCCCAACGGCGCCGGCAAGACGACGATCATCCGCACGCTGCTCGGCCTCACCGCCGCCGATGCGGGCACGATGAGCATCCTCGGCCACGTCGTCCCCGACGATCGCGCGAGCGCGCTCGCGCGAGTCGGCGCGATCGTCGAGGAGCCGCGCTTCCACATGCACCTCAGCGGCCGCGAGAACCTCAGCATCGTCGCCGCCGTCCGCGGCGGCGACGCCGACGGGCGGATCGCGCCCGCGCTCGCACGTGTCGGGCTCAGCGAGCGCGCCGACCAGAAGGTCAAGAGCTACTCGATGGGCATGCGCCAGCGGCTCGGCGTCGCGCGCTGCCTGCTCGCCGACCCGCTGCTGCTGATCCTCGACGAGCCGACCAACGGGCTGGACCCGGGCGGCATCCAGGAGTTCCGCGAGATGATCCGCGCGATGGTCGAGCAGGAGGGGCGGACGGTGTTCGTCTCCTCGCACCTGCTCGACGAGATCGAAAAGACGTGTGATGCGGCCGCGATCGTCGACCGCGGGAAGATCATCACGCAGGGCGCGATATCCGAGCTCGCGACCGGCGGCGCGCGCGACGAACTGATCATCTCCGTCGACGATGTGGCCCGCGCGCTCGCCACGCTGAGCGCCTCACCGCTCGTCGCCGAGGTCAACGAGGGCGGCGAGGAGCTGCGCATCGTGCTCGTGGAGGGCCAGCGCAGCGCGGCGCAGGTGAACGCGGCGCTCGTGCACGCCGGCGTGGGCGTCGCGCGCCTGGAGCCGGTGCGGCACAGCCTCGAGGCGCGCTTCCTCGAGATAACGGCGCGCCTGGACGTGCCCGAGGAGGTGGTCGCGTGAGCACCGCGATCGCGATGCGCATGGTCGGCGCGGACTTCCTCAAGCTGCGCAAGAAGCGCGGGACGCTGATCTGGGCGCTGGTGCTGACGATCGCGCCGCTGCTGATCTTCTTCATCGTCAAGGCCGTCCAGCACTCCTCGAGCCCGGCCGAACATTCCCCTGCGGGCGGGACCGCGAGCTACATCGACGCGCTGCGGATCCTCGCATTGTTCTTCGGGCCGCTCGCGGCGATCATGATCGGCACCGACGGCGGCGCCGGCGATCTCGCGGCGGGCGTCTTCCGCGACCTCGTCGTGACAGGGCGCTCGCGCGTCGCGCTGTTCGCCTCGCGCGTACCGGCCGCGCTCGCGCTCTGCTGGCTGGTCGTGACGGCGGGCTACGCGCTGGCGCTGCTCGGCACCTACATCTTCGCTTCCGGCACGCCGACGCCCGACGCGGCGCTCGTCGTCGACGGCCTGCTGTTCACGCTTTTCGCCACCGGCGTCATCTGCATCGTCGGCGTCGGCTTCGCCTCGCTCACCGGCTCGCGCCCCGCGGCGCTGACCGTGCTGATCGGCTGGCAGCTCGTCGCGAGCCCGATCTTCGAAAACATCAGCTCGCTCGGCTCTTCGCGCAAGCTCGTGCTGCGCCAGGCGATAGTGCACTTCAGTCCCGTTTCGCTGACCGACAGCGGCGGGCACCACCATGGGCCCGGCGGCGGCGAAGTCGTCTCGATGTCCACCGCGACCGCCGTGCTCGTGACGCTCGGATGGATCGTCGTGTTCTGCGCGCTCGGCGCGTGGCGCACGCGCCGCATGGACGCCTGATCGGGCCCCAGCCTCACTCGCCGGTCGCCGGTCGCCGGTCGCCGGTCGCCGGCTGCCGGGCGGTCCACCGGCGTCGCACCGATCGGCCCGCCTCAGGCGGGCGCGCACCGCCCGCGTGAGGGCTCTCAGACCTTGTGGTGCTCGGGCACCCACGAGCCGTCGTCGCGGCGGACGAAGTCCTGGAACAGGCCGGGTGCCTCCAGCTGCATGATCTGAGCTATCCGGTCGAAGACGCTGCGCAGCTCCTCCTCGGCTCCCTCGGCGGTGCGCATCTCGATCACGTGGCGCAGCGTGCGCGCGTTGGCGGTCCAGATGATGTCCGTGCTCAGGCCGGTCGGCGCCAGCCGGCGCAGTGCCGAGGTGACCTCCTTCTTGACGTGGAAGGGCACCCCCTGCTCATCGATCCCGAGCTCCTTCGCGGCGCTGAGCTGGAACTCCTCGAGCTGCTCGACGATCGCGAGCACCTGCTCGCGTACCGGCTCGAGCGCAGCCGGGACGCGGAAGCCGATGTCGGTCAGGCGCACGTAGCGCAGGCTCTCCTGGCTGAACGCCGAGCCGGCGCGATGGCGAATCAGCTCATGCGTGAAGACCCTGCTGACGTTCCTTATCGCGAGGCTGTAGTTCGCGTGCTCGAGCACGCTGCCGTGCGCCGAGCGCAGGATGTTGGCGAAGTACTCGCGCTGGTCGGTGCGCACGCGCGTGACGTTCGCGTTCAGCCCAGGCTCCCAGCTGCGATAGCAGGCGCGTCCGCCGAACTCGACGAGCAGCTCGCCGCCGTTGGGCGCGCCGTCGCTCTCGCCGAGGCGACGCTCGAGCCATGACTCGCCGCCGACGTCCGCGAGGTAGCCGCGCAGACCCTCGACGTCGAGCGAGGGACGCGCGATGAGGTAGACCGCTGGCGTTGTCTCGTGCATCGGGGCGGACGATGCTAGGGCTTGCTCCGGACGCTCCGGAGGTTCTCCTAGACTCTTTGCCCGTGGACTTCTCGGTCGCCGCGAACGGCGCCCCGATGATCGTCGAGGCGCAGGATCTGAGCCGCCGCTACGGCGACGGCGAGGCGGCCGTGGACGCGCTCGCGGACGTCACCGTGGCCTTCCCGGCCGCGCGCTTCACCGCGATCATGGGCCCGTCGGGCTCGGGCAAGTCGACGCTGATGCACATCCTCGCGGGGCTCGACCGCCCGACCTCGGGCACGGTCCGCCTCGACGGCGTCGAGCTGACCTCGCTCGACGACCGCGCGCTGACCGAGCTGCGCCGCGAGAAGATCGGCTTCATCTTCCAGACGTTCAACCTGCTGCCGGTCCTGAGCGCCGAGGAGAACATCGTGCTGCCGCTGTCGATCGCCGGGCGCAAGCCGGACGCCGAGTGGCTCGAGCGGCTGATCGACACGGTCGGCATCCGCGACCGCCTCAGCCACCGCCCGGCGGAGCTCTCCGGTGGTCAACAGCAGCGCGTCGCGGTCGCGCGCGCGCTCGTCTCCCGCCCGGCGGTCGTGTTCGCGGATGAGCCCTCGGGAAACCTCGACTCGAAAGCGTCGAGCGACGTGCTCGAACTGCTGCGCCACGCCGTCGATGACTTCGGCCAGACCGTCGTGATGGTCACCCACGACGCCCATGCGGCCTCCTTCGCCGACCGCCTGCTCGTGCTCGCGGACGGGCGCATCGTCCACGACGGCGACGCGGTCACGGCCGAGCAGGCGCTCGACCTGATGAAGTCCGTCGGCTGATGTCCAAGCTGGTGCTGAGGGGCTTCCTGCAGCGCAAGCTGCGGGTTCTGCTGACCGGCATCGCGATCGCGCTCGGCGTCGCGCTGATGGCGGGTACGTACATCCTCACCGACACGATCAACCACTCGTTCGCGGGCATCTTCCAGACGGCGAACAAGGGCAACGACGTGGTCGTCAGCCCGAGCGAAGAACTCGGGCATGAAATCACCTCCGAAGTCTCGCCGATCAGCGAAGCGATGCTCGCGCGTGTGCGCGCAACCGCCGGGGTCGCCGAAGCGGCCGGCGCGATCTTCAGCCGGGTGACCTTCCTGAACACGCACGGCAAACGCCTGACGACCGGCGGTGCGCCCGCGTTCGCAGCGTCGATCGTGCCGCCGCGCTTCAACGCCTTCCGGCCGGTCGCCGGGCGCTTTCCGAGCGGCCCGACGGAAGCCGCGATCGATCAGGCGACCGCCGAACGCGCGCACCTGAAGCTGGGGGGGCGGTTCGTGATCGCCGGCACGGGCGTCGCGAGCACGTACACGGTCACCGGCATCGTCGAGTTCGGCGGCGGCGAATCGTTCGGCGGCGCCGGCGCGGCGCTGCTGATCCCGGCCCAGGCCCAGCGCGTCGTCGGCAAGATCGGAAGCTTCGATCAGATCGATGTCGCCGCCCGGCCGGGGGTCACGCCGACAGCGCTGCGCGACCGTCTGCGCGCGCTGCTGCCGCGCACGGTCGACGTGCGCACGGGCAGCGAAGCGGCGAGCAAGGAAACGGCCAACCTCGAAGAAAACCTCAGCTTCATCCGCACCTTCCTGCTCGTGTTCGCCTACGTCTCGCTGTTCGTCGGCGCGTTCATCATCTTCAACACCTTCTCGATCACCGTCGCGCAGCGCACGCGCGAGTTCGGCCTGCTGCGCACGCTCGGCGCCTCGCGCGGGCAGGTGCTGCGCTCGGTGCTGCTCGAAGGCGTGCTGCTCGGCGTGCTCGGCTCGCTGCTCGGCCTGCTCGGCGGGATCCTGATCGCACCGGCGCTCGACCAGCTGTTCAAGGCGTTCGGCGCCGACCTCCCCGACAGCGGCACCGTGCTCGAGACGCGCACGATCGTCGTCTCGCTGCTCGTCGGGATGAGCGTCACGATCCTCTCCGGGCTGGTGCCGGCGATGCGCGCGACGCGGATCGCGCCGCTGGCGGCGATGCGCGAGGGGATCGGCGTGGAACCGGTGAAGCTCGGCCGCTACGAGGCGCTCGCGCGCTTCGCGCTCGCGGTCGTGCTCGTCGCCGGACTCGGCCTGCTGCTCGGCGGGGCGGTGCTCGTGCCGTTCGGGTTGATCGCGATCGGCTACGGCGTCACGCTCGTGCGCCGCGTTCGCCGCGGCGGCCTGCCGCGGCGGCGCCGCGCGCGGGTCGTGCCCGCGCTGGCCCGCGCGATCGGCCTGCTCGTGACCTGGCGCGGCATCACCGGCCGGCTCGCCCGCGAGAACGCGATGCGCCAGCCGGGGCGCACGATGGTGACGGCCGCCGCGCTGACGATCG
Organism: uncultured Solirubrobacteraceae bacterium; assembly: GCA_963822245.1. GTDB lineage: Bacteria > Actinomycetota > Thermoleophilia > Solirubrobacterales > Solirubrobacteraceae > Palsa-744. Next base: position 224,337 of record CAWGGR010000001.1, on the reverse strand, counting down.
GGATCGCGCTGGTCGCGTTCGTGGCGGTGCTTGCGGCCGGCACGAAGGCGACGATCGACACCGCCGTCAGCCGCTCGTTCGCCGGCAACCTGATCATCGAGAACCAGCAGGCGGGCAGCGAACAGGGGATCCCCGCGCTGGTCGCGCCGGCCGTCGCGAAGGTCCGCGGGGTGGGGCGCGTCACGCCGATCGCGTTCACCGTCGGGCGGCTGCGGGGCAGCAGGGAAAACGCCTCGATCACGGCGATCGAACCCGGTTCGTTCGTGGGCGTCTACCGCGTGGAATGGGAACACGGCAGCAACGCGACGCTGCTCGGGCTCGGCACGACCGGGACCGTGGCGACGACGAGCTACGCAAAATCCGAGCACCTGACGGTCGGGCGGCGGATCTCGGTGCTGACGCCGAGCGGGCGCCACGTGTCGCTGACGGTCGAGGGGATCGCGAAAGACAACGCGCGGCTGTTCGGCAACCTCACGATCACCCGCGAACTCGCGCAGAGCGCGTTCGGCCAGCGCGAAGACGCGATCAACTTCGTCACCTACGCGCCCGGCTTCAGCAACGCGCAGGTGCAGCCGGCCGTCGACCGCCTGCTTGCCGCGGATTTCCCGCAGACGCGCTCGCGCACCGCGGCGCAGTTCATGCAGGAACGCGCGAATCAGATCGACACGCTGCTGACGCTGATCTATGTGCTGCTGGCGCTGTCGGTGATCGTCTCGCTGTTCGGCATCGTCAACACGCTGATCCTGTCGATCTACGAGCGCACGCGCGAGCTCGGGATGATGCGCGCGATCGGCACATCGCGCCGCCAGATCCGCCAGATGATCCGCTATGAGTCGGTGATCACGGCGCTGATCGGCGGGGTCTTCGGGCTCGTGATCGGCGTGATCGGCGCGGTCCTCGTCACCAACCTGACGCTGTCCGGCTCGGGCTATGTGCAGTCGATCCCCGTCGGCACGCTGCTGATCCTGCTCGTGATCGCGGCGATCGCGGGCCTGCTCGCGGCACAGTTGCCTGCGCGCCGCGCCGCGCGCCTGGACGTGCTCGGCGCGCTCGCCTCCGACTAGGCGCGGCTAGGAGGTCGCCGCGGACAGCGCGATCACGCTGTTGGCCGCGACCTCGAGCTTGATGCGGCCGCGTGTCGCGCTCAGCTGCGTGCTCTGCGGGCCGCTGCGCGACGGGCCGAAGGTTTCGGCGAGCACGCTCGGCGTGCCGCGCAGCACGACCGCTCGCGGCTGCGCGCTCTCGTTGTCCAGCACCAGCATCGCGGCGCCCGCCGGCGTCGTCAGCCGCGTCGCCTCGAGGCCGCGGACGCCCGCGAGGCGCGACAGCGACGAGCCGATCGGCAGCCAGCGGTTGAGCGCGGCCATCGCGCTCTCGAGCGGCCGTGTCTGGAGCTGTTCGCCGTGGACGACGAACGGGTCATACGGGTTGCCGCTGAAGTGGAAGCGCACCTCCCGGAAGCCGGTCTCGAGCGCGGCGAGGACGAAGCGCACCGCCCAGACCGCCGCGGCGGGGCTGTCCGAGACGCCCGTCTCGCCGCCGCAGGAGGCTGAGTTGGCCTCGGAGATGATCGCCCCCACCCCCGCCCTCAGGGCATCTGCGACCACCCAGGCGAGTCGCTGTGGTGCGTCGGCGGCCTGCGCCGAGAGCAGGCCGGCGAGCGTGACCGCGCGCGGGCTCGCACAGGCGCTGAGCGGATACATGTGGACGCCGACGGTGTGGTCGTGGAGCGTTTCGATCACGCGCGGGAGTTCGTGCTGCCACTGTGCCGGGCGCGCCAGTTCCGGCCCGATCACCGGAGCGCCGGCGAGCGCCTGCTGGATGTAGGCGGCGACTTGCAGGTAGGTGTTGACGGCGAGCGTTTCTTCGCCCTGCTGCGGCCTGTCGAGCGATGAGTAGTTCGGCAGGCTGTAGAGGTCGGGCTCGTTGCCGAGCGAGAAGTCCAGGCCGGCGGTCGCCGCGCTCTGCGCGCCGGCGACCATCTGCGCGGCCCATGAGAGCTGACCGCTCCTGAGGTTGATGCCGACCGTGAGCGGGTCCGCGGTGGCGCTCAGCAGACAATGCAGCTGGCTCCAGAAGGCCGCGGGCAGCGAGTACAGCGTCGCCGTTTCCCAGGAGCCCGGCGTCGCGCCGAGCGCGCCCGCGGGAGCGGTCTCATCCTGGCTCGCCCCGGCCAGGGCGAGCGGCGGCGAGCCCAGCCGCAGCAGCTCGGCGGTCAGGGCGGCCGGCGGGCACGGGCCGCTGCCGAGATCGGCGGCCATCACGGGGTACTCGAGCGACAGTCCGACCGGGGCCATCGTCACCTCGGCGCCGGCGCCGAGGGCCGCGGTGAGCGTGACTTCCGGCGCGGGCGCCGGCTTTGCGTGCGCGCGCACGCGGGGCTTGCCGGGGAGCGTTGCCGCGCCTGCGCTGACCGTGCCCGGCGCTCCGCCGGGGCACGACAGCGCGACCACCAGTGCCCCGCCCAGCAGTGCCAGCGTGCGTCGCTGACGCCGCATCGCCGGAAGATAGCACCGCTCCGGCGGCGATCGAGCCGCTCCCCGCGGGGTCGCCGCGACGGGGCGGGCGTCGCACGCTGCGTGCGACGCTCTAAGCTGGCGCAGATGGCGAGCACGGCCGCGTCCGAAGCAACCGACCCCGACCTGGACGCGACGGCGTGGGAGCTCGAACCGATCGTCGACGGCGAGGGCCAGGACGGCGTCGACTCACGCCTGAAGGACGCGCTCGCGCGCTCGCAGGCGTTCGCCGCGCGCCATGCGGGCCAGCTCGCAGAACTCGACGGCGCCGGCCTGCGCGAGGCGATGGGCGAGCTCGCGGAGATCTACGAGCTCGTCGGCCGCGCGGGCCTGTACGCGGGACTGCGCTTCGCCACCGACACGGCCGAGCCGGCCAACGGCGCGCTGCTGCAGCGTGTGCAGGAGCAGGAGACGACGATCCAGACGACGCTGCTGTTCTTCGAGCTCGAGTGGGCGGCGCTCGCGGAGGAGCGCGTCGAGCAGCTGCTCGCCGGTGACGGCCTCGAGTTCTGCGCGCACCACCTGCGCAACGTGCGCCGCTACCGCGAGCACCTGCTGAGCGAGCCCGAGGAGAAGATCCTCGCCGAGAAGTCGCTGACCGGCGCGAGCGCCTGGACGCGGCTGTTCGAGGAGCTTACCTCGGCGATCGAGGTCGAGCTCCCGGCCGCCGACGGATCGCGCGAGACGCTCGCGCTCGACGTCGCGCTGAGCCGCCTCGCGCTGCCCGACCGCGACGTCCGGCGCACGACCGCCGAGGGCGTCAGCGCGGCGCTCGCGCCGGGGCTGCGCACACGCGCGTACCTGTTCAACACGCTGCTCGCCGACAAGGCGACCGACGACCGTCTGCGCCGCTATCCGAGCTGGCTGGCCGCGCGCAACCTCGCCAACGAGGCGAGCGACGAGTCGGTCGCGGCGCTCGTCGAGGCGGTGCGCGGGCGCTATGAGATCGCGCGGCGCTGGTATCGGCTGAAGGCGAAGCTGCTCGGCGTCGAGCGTCTCGCCGACTACGACCGGATCGCCTCGGTCAGCGAGGATCAGGTCAGCTTCCCGTTCGCGCAGGCGCGCGAGATCGTGCTCGACTGCTACTCCTCGTTCTCGCCCGAGCTCGGCGCGCTCGTCGCCCGCTTCTTCGACGAGCGGCGCATCGATGCGCCGGTGCGAGCGGCCAAGCGCGGCGGCGCGTTCTGCGCTGCGGCGGTGCCGGCGGTGTTCCCGTATGTGCTGCTCAACTACACCTCGCGCCGGCGCGACGTGCTGACGCTCGCGCACGAGCTCGGGCACGGCGTCCACTTCGCGCTCGCCGCGCGCCAGGGCATCTTTCACCAGTCGACGCCGCTGACGCTCGCTGAGACCGCGTCGGTGTTCGGCGAGACGATCGTCTTCGGGCGGCTGCTCGAGGAGGACTCGACGCCCGCCTCGCGCCTGGCGCTGCTCGCGGAGAACCTCGAGGACACGATCGCGACGGTCTTCCGCCAGGTCGCGATGAACCGCTTCGAGGATCTCGTCCACAGCAACCGGCGCGAGCACGGCGAGCTGTCGGTCGAGCGCTTCGGCGAGCTGTGGGCGGAGAGCCAGAGCGAGCTGTTCGGCGACTCGGTCGAGATCACCGAGGGCTATCGCAGCTGGTGGTCATACATCCCCCATTTCATCGGCAGCCCTGGCTACGTCTACGCCTACAGCTACGGCCAGCTGCTCGCGCTCGCTGTCTATGAGCGCTACGAGCAGACCGGCTCGGAGCTCGTTCCGCGCTACCTCGAGATGCTCGCAGCCGGCGGCTCGCGCAGCCCGCAGGAGCTCGGTGAGATCGTCGGCGTCGACCTCGCCGACCCCGGCTTCTGGGAGGCCGGCCTCGACCTCGTCGAGCGCCAGCTCGAGCAGGCCGAAGAGGCCGCGCAGGCCTCCGGCCGGCTGTAGGCGGCACCCGCGGTGAGGATCCGCCCGGGCGCCGATGACCTGCTCGAGCGCGCCGCGCTGCGCCTCAACCTCGTGCCCCTGCCGGGCGCGTATGCGATGTACGGGATGGTCGCCGGCAGGGTCATCGGCGTCGCGCAGCGTGTCGGCGTGTTCGAGCGCCTGCTGCGGGGCCCTGCGACCGGCGGGCGCCTCGCGGAGGAGCTCGGGCTGCAGGTCGCCGGCACGCGCCTGCTGTGTGAGAACCTCGCCGGTCTCGGGATCCTCGAGCAGGACGGTCACACGTTCTCGATCGCGAAGCGCTCGCGCAAGTGGCTCGACCCGCAGTCCGCCACCTACATCGGCACCTGGCTCGCGCACAGCGCGAGCTACTGGGAGTGGTACGGCGACCTCGAGCGGATCGTGCGCGACGGCGGCAGCTTCGAGATCCACGGCGAGGACGCCGCGCAGGAGGAGTACTGGCGCGTCTACATCACCGGCCAGTACGAGATCGCGCGACTGTCCGCGGCGGAGGTCGCGAAGGCGATCCGGTTGCCGGCCGGCGCGACGGCGCTGCTCGACGTCGCCGGCGCGCACGGCTGGTTCGCCGCTGAGCTGTGCCGGCGCCATCCGGCTCTGCAGGCGACCGTGCTCGACCTCCCGGGCAGCGCCCGCGTCGGCCGCGAGATCATCGCCGCGGCCGGCATGAGCGAGCGCGTCGTGCATCGCGACGGCGACATGTTCGCGGCTGAGCTCGGCGGCCCCTACGACGCGGCGCTCGTGTTCGACATCATCCACCACCTCTCCGGCGAGCAGATCGTCACGCTGCTGGGCCGCATCCGCGCCGCGCTCGCGCCCGGCGCGACGCTCGCGGTGCTCGACATGTTCCGCTCCGATGCGAAGCGCCAGAGCGCCTCCGCGGCGGCGCTCGGCCTGTTCTTCCATCTCACCTCCGCCGCCGACCTGCACAGCCCGGCCGAGCTCGCCGGCTACATGCGCGAGGCCGGCTTCAGCGCGCCCCGGCGCGTGAAGATCCGCAGGCTTCCCGATCAGGCGCTGTTCCAGGCGCGCGCCGTCTGAGGCGCGCGGCGCTCAGAGCAGTCCGGCGAGCTGGGGCGCGGTGCTCAGAACAGCCCGGCGAGCGAGGTGCCGGCGTGGTGGATCAGGTCGAAGAGCGGCTGCGGGATGATGCCGAAGAAGATCGTCGCGGCGGCCGCGAGGATCGCGACGAGCAGCACCTCCGGCTGCGCCCGCGTGGCCGGCGCGGGTTGCTCGTCGAGCTCGGGTGAGCCTCCGGCGAGCGCCGGCAACGACCCCGGCGCAGGGACGACCGGCCGCGTCGCCGCGCCCGCGCCCGCCGGTGACTCGCGCATCCAGATCGCGGCGATCACCGGCAGGTAGTAGCCGAGTGAGATCATCGATCCGATCACGATCACGACGCCGAGCCACGTGTAGCCGCCGGCGACCGCGGCGTCGATCAGATAGAACTTGCCGATGAACCCGGCGGTCGCGGGGATGCCGGCGAGGCTGAGCATCGAGATCGTCATCGGCCAGGCGAGCAGCGGCCGGTCGCGGCCGATGCCGGCGACGGCTTCGATCGAGTCGCCGAGGCCGGTCTCGCGCTCGCGCGCGATGATCACGGCGAACGCGGCCATGTTCATGAACAGGTAGACGGCGAGGTAGAAGACGGTCGCGGCGACGCCGAGCTGCGTCGCGACGACGACTCCGACGAGCATGTAGCCGGCCTGCGCGACCGACGAGTAGGCGAGCATCCGCTTCAGCGATGACTGCCCGAGCGCGCCGACGTTGCCGACGATGATCGTGATCGTCGCGAGCGCGGCCAGCGCCGGGCCCCAGCTCGCCTGCGCTTCGAGCAGCGCGACGTCGAAGAAGCGCAGCAGCACGCCGAGCGCGGCGACCTTCGTGGTGACCGCCATGAACGCTGTCACGGGCGTCGGTGCGCCCTCGTAGACGTCGGGGGTCCATTGATGGAACGGCGCCACCGACGCCTTGAAGCAGAGGCCGACGACGCACAGCGCGATGCCGGTCAGCGTCAGCGGGTCGGTCGCGAGCGTGCCGCTCGAGAGCGCCTGCGCGATCGCGCTGAAGTCGGTCGCGCCGGTCGCGCCGTAGATCAGCGCGAGCCCGTAGAGCAGCGTCGCCGAGCCGACCGAGCCGACGATCAGATACTTCAGCCCCGACTCGAGCGAGTGCTCACGTTTCATTTCCGTCGCGCACAGCACGTACAGCGGGATCGACAGGAGCTCGAGGCCGACGAACAGGATCACCGTGTTCTGGGCGCTTGCGAGCAGCGTCATCCCCGCGATCGACGTCAGCAGCAGTGCGTGGAACTCGCCGTGCGCGGCTTCCCTGGCCGCGAGCGAGCGCCACGCGAGCAGCACCGTGCAGATGCCGCCGACGATCAGGATCATGTCGAGCGCGAGCGCGAGGTCGTCGATCCGCAGCGCCGCCGAGACGATCGACTTGTCCGCGTTCCACTGCCAGATCGTCAGCCCGAGCGCCGCGCCGAGCGCGACCAGGCTGAGCGCCGGCACGAGCTGTGAGCGCACCCACTGCGAGCCGAGCAGCCCGACCAGCAGCACGATCGCCGTCCCGCCGAGCAGCGCGAGCAGCGGCGAGAGCCCCGCGAAGTCGATGTGCGGGCCTTTCAGCGTGGCGGTGGCGAGGATCGCCGCGCTCACTTGATCACCAACGTCTGGTGCGGGACGCTTGCGGTCGTCAGCTGCGTCGCCTGCGCCGCGACCTGGGCCTTGGCGACCGCCTGCCTGACCGAGTCTTCGCTGCGGTGCAGCGCGAGCTGCGGGTACAGCGCGAGGCCGATGATCACGAGCACGATCGGCACCAGCACGAGCCCGTCGCGGATCGAGATCTCACGCGATTTGACGTTCGGCCCGACGCGGTTGTGCATCGCGCGGATGAACAGGCGAAGCGCGTAGACGCTCGCGAACACGACGCCGCTGAAGGCGATGATCGCGATCGCCTGCTTGGCGTTGAAGACGCCGAGCAGGATCAGGAACTCGCCGACGAAGTTCGAGGAGCCGGGCATCGCGAGCGTCGCGAACGCGACGATCAGGAACAGCGTCGCGAGCACCGGGGCGCGGAACGCGATCCCGCCCATCTCGCGGATGTCTTCAGAGCCGCCGGCACGCTGCGCGAGCAGCGCGACGATGAACAGCAGCGGCGCGACCACGAGCCCGTGGTTGAGCATCTGCAGCAGCGCGCCCTGTGCGCCCTGCGGGTTGAGCGCGAAGATCCCGAGCGTGATGAACCCCATCTGCGCGACCGAGGAGTATCCGGCGATCAGGCGCGCGTCGCTCTGGCTGAACGCCTGCAGCGAGCCGTAGATGATCGACAGCAGGCCGATCAGCAGCATCAGCGTCTGGAAGTGCGCGGCCGCGCGCGGAAACAGCGGCAGCGCGATCGCGAGGAAGCCGTATGCGCCGACCTTCGAGAGCACGCCCGAGAAGACCATCAGCACCTCGATCGGCATCGCGCGGTAGCCGTCGGGCATCCAGCCGTGCAGCGGGAAGGCGGGCATCTTCACGAGGAACGCGGCCGCGAAGAACAGGAAGATCCACTCCTGCGAGCCGGTGCTCAGCGGCAGCGACTGAAGCGTCGAGAGCACGAAGGAGATGTGCCCGCCTCCCTGCTGTGCGGCGAGCACGCCGGTGGCGATCGCGGCGGCGAGCATCAGCAGCGAGCCGACGAGCGTGTAGATGACGAGCTTGATCGTCGCTTTGACGCGGCCGGGTCGCGGGTGGGCCGGGTCCCAGTCGGTACCGATCAGGAAGTAGAACGGGATCAGCATCAGATCGAAGAAGGCGACGAACAGAGCGAGGTCCTGGGCGAGGAACGCGCCGAGCACGGCCGACTCGGCGAGCATGAAGTGGAAGTAGAAGAGGCGCGGGCGCGTGATCGCGTGCTCCGGCGGGCGCAGGTTGCTCGCGAGCGTCGCGGCCGCGAACAGGAGCGTCGTGAGCCCGACGAGGAACACGTTCAGCCCGGTGATCGCGAGCTTGTAGTGGATCCCCAGTTCGGCGATCCAGACGATGTCGGTGACGTGCTGCAGGCCGCCGCCCGGTTTGTAGTCGGCGATGTAGCCGATCGACAGCGCGAGCGCGACCAGCGTGCCGAGCAGCGCGAGCACTCCGGGAGCGCTCCACGAGCGCGCGCCCGCGCCGCCGGGGTGCTCCTGCGCGCGCTGAGGGTCTGCGCTGCGCCTGGTCGCGAGCGAGGAGAGCGCTCCAACCAGCCCGCACAGGGCCGGTATCCAGATCAGTATCGAGAGCGGTGGCATGACGATCAGGCCTGCAGCAGGAAGTAGAGGCCGACACCGCTCAGCCCGAGCACGAGCAGCGCCGCGTAGTAGCGCAGGAAGCCGCTCTGCGCGGCCCGCACGGCGGCCGATCCGGCGCGCACGAGGCCGGTGCTGCCGCCGATGATCGTCTCATCGACGAACAGCCGCTCGAAGGTGTCGCGCGCGAAGTCGCCGGCCGCGGCGAGCGGGCGCACGATGATCGCTGCGTAGAGCTCGTCGAAGTACCACTTGTTCACCGACAGCGCGTACAGCGCAGGCACGCGCGCGCGCACCCGCTCGGCGGTCCCCGGGCGCAGGACCCACACGCGGTAGGCGATCGCGATGCCGCTCAGGCCGAGCGCGGTGCCGAGCAGCAGCCCGAAGATCAGCAGCCCGTCCTTGGTGTGCGGTTCATACAGCGGGGATGTCGCGAACGTCGGGCGCAGGAAGTCGTCGATCACGAAGTCGACGTTCGGGATCTGCACGAGGCCGGCGCCGACCGCTCCGATCGCGAGCACCACCATCGCCACGCGCATCGACGGCGAGCGCTCGGCGATCGCGTGGTTGGGACCGGGGAAGCCGACGTCGGTGTCCTCGACTTCGCCGGTGGCCGGGTTCGTCGGCGTCGCCGGATGGTGCAGGTGGCCGCCTTCGAGCTCGCGCGCCTCCGGCACCGGGTCGCCGTAGAAGGCGCGGAAGATCATCCGGAACGTGTAGATCGCGGTGAGGAACGCGCCGATGTAGCCGACCACGTACAGCGCCCAGTGCCAGCCGCCCTCCTCGCCTGCGACGAGCAGGATCTCGTCCTTGGAGAAGAAGCCGGAGAACGGCGGGATCCCGGACAGCGCGAGGCCGCCGATGACGAAGCAGCCGAACGTGAACGGCATCGCCTTGCGAAACCCGCCCATCCGGTCGAGCGACTGCTCGCCGCCCATCGCGCCGATGATCGAGCCGGCGCCCATGAACAGCAGCGCCTTGAAGAACGCGTGCGTCATCAGGTGGAACATCCCGGCCGCGTACGCGCCGACGGACACGCCCATGATCATGTAGCCGACCTGGGACATCGTCGAATAGGCGATCACGCGCTTGATGTCGGTCTGCGTGAGCGCGATCGTGCCCGCGATCAGCAGCGTCGCCGCGCCGGCGACCGCGCCCACGTCCTGGGCGGCGGGCGCGAGTTCGAACAGCGTGTGCATGCGCGCGATCAGATACACGCCGGCGGTGACCATCGTGGCGGCGTGGATCAGCGCGCTGACCGGCGTCGGGCCCTCCATCGCGTCGGGCAGCCACGTGTGCAGGGGGATCTGCGCGGACTTCGCGAACGCGCCCACGAGCAGCAGCAGGCAGCCGGCGAGGACGTCGGCGTTGTTGCTGCCGGGGCCGAACGCGCCCGCTTCGGCTGCCTTGAAGGTCTTGAGGAAGTCGAGCGTGTGCGTGTTCCTGAAGATGAAATACGTGCCCAGCACGAGCCCGACGTCGCCGATGACGTTGATCACGAAGGCCTTGATCCCCGCCGCCGTCGCGGTCTTGCGCCGGTACCAGAAGGAGATCAGCAGGTAGGAGGCGGCGCCGACGAATGCCCAGCCGACGATCAGCAGCAGGAAGTTGCCCGCGAGCACGAGCAGCAGCATCGAGAAGACGAAGAAGTTGAGGTATGCGAAGAAGCGCGTGTAGCCGCGATCGCCGTCCATGTAGGAGATCGAGTACAGATGGATCATCGCCGAGACGCCGGTGACGACCAGGATCATGAAGACCGACAGCGGGTCGACGAGGATCGACATTTCGGCGTCGACGCCGACCGTCGAGGCGTAGTCCCACAGCGATGAGACGAGCTGGCGGTGATCGGGCGCGTGGCCCTGCAGGGAGAACAGTGCGCCGAGCGCCGCGAGGAACGCGAGCGCGATCGCGCCGGTGCCGATCCAGCCGGCCGTGCGCGGCCCGAGCGACCCGACGCGGCGGTAGCCGAACGCGATCGCCAGCGTGCCGGCCAGCGGGAAGGCGAGTACCAGCCAGCCGTAGGTCGTCGTGCTCATCAGCCCTGCAGCTCCCGCATCTCGTCGACGTCGATCGGCAGGTTGCGGCGGAAGATCGCGACGATCATGCCGAGGCCGATGCAGACCTCGCAGGCGGCCACGGTCATCACGACGAGCGCGAGGACCTGCCCGTCGCCGTTGCCCCACATGCGCGAGAAGGCGACGAGCGCGAGGTTGCCGCCGTTGAGCATCAGCTCGAGGCACAGCAGCACGACCAGCGGGTTGCGCCGCGTCATCACGCCGACCGCCCCGAGCGAGAAGACGATCGCCGAGACCGTCAGATACCAGGCGATGCTCATGACGGGCGCTCTCCGATCCCCTCGGCCATCGTGCCCGTTCCCTGGGCGCGCAGCAGGTTCAGCGGCGTCAGCACCTCCGGCCGGTTCTCCTCGCCGAGGCCGCCGCGCCGGCGCGCGAGCACGACGCCGCCGACGGCCGCGATCAGCAGCAGGAACGAGGCGAGCTCGAACGCGAGCAGGAAGCGCGTCAGCAGCAGCTGGCCGATGTACGCGGGGGTCCCGTACGTCTTCGGGCCGGGTACATAGCCGGCGCCCTGCCCGGAGGTCGCCTTCAGCCCGGTGCCGAGCAGCGCGATCAGCAGCTCGATCAGGATCGCGCCCCCGAGCAGCGCGCCGCCGAGACGCAGCCCGGAGGCGACCGGGCCGCTGCCACGCAGGCGCTCACCGATCGAGTCGCCGTCGCCGATGTAGGCGACGACGAACACGTACAGCACCATCACCGCGCCCGCGTACACCATCACCTGCACCGCCGCGACGAATTCGGCGCGCAGCAGCAGGAACAGCACGGCCAGCGAGACGAGATGGCTGACCAGCGCGAGCACGCTGTAGAACGGGTTGCGCAGCATCACCACGCCGATCGCGCCCGCGATGACGCCGATCGCGGCGATGAAGAACAGGACGGAGCTCACTCGCCCTCGTTCCTGAGCGGCGTGCGCTCGAGCGGCTCGGCCAGCAGCATCTCCTTCGTGAAGATCAGGTCGGCGCGGCTGTAGTCGGAGAGCTCGTAGTCGTGGCCCATCGTGATCGCGTCGAACGGGCAGGCGATCTCGCAGTAGCCGCAGAAGATGCAGCGCGAGAGGTTGATCTCATACACCGCGGCGTAGCGCTCGCCAGCGGAGACACGGTTCTCGGGCGTGTTCTCGGCGGCGACGACGCGGATGCAGTCGGCCGGGCAGGCGGCCGCGCAGAGCGAGCAGCCGACGCACTTCTCCAGGCCGGCCTGTGCCCCGTTTGCGGGTATGTCCTCGAAGCGGTGCAGCTTGTGCCGTCCGCGGAAGCGTGGGTAGACGGGGATCTTGTGCTCGGGGTACTCGACGCTGTTGACGCCCTCCTTGATCCGCCCGAGCGTCGTCAGCATTCCGCGCGCGGTCTCGCGGAAGCTGCGCCAGGTGCTGCGCGCCGGGCCCGGCGCGGGCGTGCGCTGGATCTCGATCACGTCCTCGCCGGGGTGCCAGCCGCCGACCTTCAGCGTCGCCATGGCGCCTGTCTGCTCGGGCTTTGGCTTGGTCGTATCGCTCATCAGTTCACCGAGACCACGAGGACCGCCGTGACGAGCGCGTTGAGCGTCGCGAGCGGCAGCAGCACCTTCCAGCCGAAGCTCATCAGCTGGTCGTAGCGCAGCCTCGGCAATGTCGCACGTATCCAGATGAACAGGAACGTGATCAGCGACATCTTGAACAGCACGACGAACGGGTCGACCCAGCCGGGCGGGTGGATCCCGAACGGCAGCAGCCAGCCGCCGAGGAAGACCGTCGTGACGATGCCCGAGACGACGAGCACGTTGAGGTACTCGGCGAAGAAGTAGGAGGCGAAGCGCCCGCCGCCGTACTCGGTGATGTAGCCGCCGACGAGCTCGGCGTCCGCCTCGGTGAGGTCGAACGGCGCGCGGTTCGTCTCGGCGAAGCCGGCGACGAGGAAGACGAGGAAGCCGACGAACTGGGGGACGATGTACCACATGCCTTTCTGCGCTTCGACGATGCCGGTCAGCGACAGCGTCTGTGCGGTCATGATCACGCCGACCAGCGCGAGCGCCTGCGAGACCTCGTAGGAGATCAGCTGCGCCGCGCCGCGCATCGCGCCGAGGAACGAGTACTTCGAGCCGGACGCCCAGCCGCCGAGCATGATCCCGTAGAAGGCGACGCCGCCGAGCGCGAACACGTACAGCGGTCCGATCGAGACATCGATCCCGTACAGCCCGACCTTCGTGCCGAAGATGTCCTGGGTGTTGCCGAACGGGATGATCGCGAACGCGGCGACCGCGGTGATGATCGAGATGATCGGCGCGAACGCGAACAGGAAGCCGATCGAGGTGGTTGGGCGGAACTGCTCCTTGGTGAGCAGCTTGAGGATGTCCGCGAGTGGCTGCAGCGCGCCGTAGGGGCCGACGCGGTTGGGGCCGTAGCGGTTCTGGAAGCGCCCGAGCAGCTTGCGCTCGGCGAGCAGCACGACGGGCACCAGCTGCAGGCCGACCGCGAAGATCACGATCGACTTGAGGATCTGGATCCACCATTCTTCGTAGTAGCCGACGACCGCGAGCATCAGCTTTCAGCTCACCAGCTCGGTGCGCGGGTAGAGGAACTCGAGCGCAGGCGAGAACTCGACCTCCGGCGCGTCCCACACCGAGCGGTACCCGGCGAGCGCGACCGCGTCCTGCGAGCCGGCCGCCGCGCCCTGCTCGGCGTCCGCGGAGAGCTCGCGATCGGGCGCCGGGAACGCGGAGGCTGCGTCGCGCTCCTGCCAGCGCACCCCGCGCCCGCCGATCTCCTCGAGCGTCAGGCCGGCGTAGAAGGGCACCGCGGCGAAGAGGTGGCGGGATGCCATCGGCGCGCTCAGCACATCGAGATCGAGCCCGACGCGCAGCGCGAGCTCGGCGATCACGCGCCACTCGGCGCGCACCTCGCCGGGGTGCGCGATCGCTGTGCGCAGGCGCTGCAGACGGCCGTCCGGGTGGACGATCGTGCCTTCCTTCTCCGGATATGCCTCGGCCGGGAAGACGACGTCGGCGTGCTCGCGGACGGTGTCCGTGAGGAACGACGCGTGCGCGATCACCGTGCCGGCGCTCGCGAGCGCCTGCTCCCAGAGCTCGCGATCGGGCAGGTCGCGCAGCGGGTCGCCGTGGAGGATGTACAGCGCGCTGAGCTCGCCCTCGGCAAGCCCTTCAGCGATGCCGCGCGCGTCGCGACCGTCGCCGCTCGCGGCGCTCAGTCCCGGCCCGGCGTTCGGGAGCACGCCGGCCTCGCGCAGTCCACGTCCGTTGGCCCCGGCCGGGACTTCCAGCAGCCCGGCGCCGTCGGTGTCGGCGATTCCCAGGGCCGCGGCGATCGTGAGCAGCGCGCGAGCGCCCGCGCCGGCGCTCGCGCCGGCGGTCAGCCGCTCGCCCCAGAGCACGACGACCTCGCGCTGCGCGGTCCCGTCCTCGCCCGCCGTCGCCCCCGCGGCGGCGCCGCGCAACAGTGCCGCCAGCGCGCGGACCTCATCGGCGGGGGCGCCCGCCGCCTCAGCGAGCCGATCGACGTCCTCGCCGGCACTGAGCGCGGCGCTGAGCGCCGCCGCGAAGGCCGCGCCGGCGCCGGGCGCGTAGCGCACCGAGATCGCCGCGCTCGCATCCAGCGAGCTCGCGTACGGCGAGGCGACCGCGAGCTTGAGGCCGTGGCGGCGGACGCCCTTGCGCAACCGCAGGTCGAGGATCGGCGAGTCATTGACGGGCTCGGTGTCGAGCACCAGCACCGCATGCGCGAACTCGAGATCGGAGGTCCGCGCCTGCAGCGCCGGGGCGCCGAGCGCGCGCTGCTCCTCGAGCGCGAGCGTGCCGCTGCGGCGCGAGTCGAGATGGCTGCTGTGAAGGCCCTCGCGCAACAGGCGCGCTAGCAGGTGCCCCTCCTCGTTGGTGCTCTGCCCGCCGACGATCGCGCCCGTGCGCGCGCCGGCGCGGCGCAGGCCGGCGGCGGCGACCTCGAGCGCGCGCTCCCAGGAGACGGCGCGCAGTTCGCCGCCGTCGCGCACGAGCGGCGCGGTGATGCGCTCGTCGACGTGAAATGACTGGTAGGCGAAGCGGCCCTTGTCGCACAGCCAGCCGTCGTCGACCTCGTCGTTCTCGCGCGCGAGAACGCGCAGCGCGCGCTCGTCGCGCACGGTCAGCGTGACGTTGCACTGCGCCGGGCAGAGCGTGCAGATCGAGCCCGCGCCCTCGATGTCCCAGGGGCGCGCCCTGAAGCGGTAGGGGCGCGAGGTGAGCGCGCCGACGGGGCACAGCTCGATGATGTTGCCGCTGAACGGCGCCACGTAGGGGTGGCCGTCGAACGTCGATACGTAGGAGTGGGCGCCGCGCTCTAGCAGCACCAGCTGATAGTCCTCGGCGACCTCCTGGGAGAAGCGCACACAGCGGTAGCAGAGGATGCAGCGCTCGCGGTCGATCGCGATCAGCGGCGAGAGCTCGAGCGGCTTGACGAAGTGGCGCTTGGGCTCGATGAAGCGCGAGATGCCGCCGCCCCAGCCGAACGTGATGTCCTGCAGCGGGCACTCGCCGCCCTTGTCGCAGACCGGGCAGTCGAGCGGGTGGTTGATCAGCAGGAACTCGACGACCGACCGCTGGGCGGTCTTCACGCGCTCGCTCTGTGTGTGCACGACCATCCCGTCCTTGACCGGCGTCGAGCAGCCGGTCTGCAGCTTCGGGATCCCCTCGATCTCGACGAGACACATGCGGCACGCGCCGACCGGCTGGCCGAGCTTGGGCTCGTAGCAGAACACCGGGATCTCGACATCGCCGTGCTTGGCCGCGTCGACGAGCATCGTGTTCTCCGGCGCCTGCACCTCGCGGCCGTCGATCGTGAACGTGATCATCCTCGCTTGCGGGCGGGGCATCGCTACGCGCCTCCGTGCGCGGGCGCCACTGCCGCAGGGGCGCTCGCGCCGTCTGCGCTCGGGTGGATCCGCGCGGTTTCCATGTGCTCTTCGAACTCGTCTTTGAACTTGGCGATCAACGAGCCGATCGGCATCGCCATCGCGTCACCGAGCACGCACAGGCAGTTGCCGATGATGTGCTCCTGGACCGAGGCCATGATCTCGAGGTCCATCGGCGTCGCCTCGCCGGTCTCGATCCGCTCGAGCATCTTGACCGTCCAGTTCGTGCCCTCGCGGCAGGGGGTGCACTTGCCGCAGGACTCGTGGCGGTAGAACTTCGCGACCTTCAGCGCGACATCGAGGATCGGCGTGGAGTCATCGACGACGATGATCGCGCCGGAGCCGAGCATCGTCCCCGCTTTGGCGAGCGAATCGAAGTCATAGGGGATGTCCAGGTCGGCGGCGGTGAGCACCGGCGAGGAGGAGCCGCCGGGGAACCAGCACTTGACCGTGCGCGCGTCCCCGGGGCCGCCGGCGAGCCCGTAGATGATCTCGCGCGAGGAGATGCCCAGTTCGATCTCGTAGTTGCCCGGGCGCCGCACGTGGCCGGAGACAGAAACGAGCTTGGTGCCGGTCGAGCGCTCGACGCCCAGCTTCGCGTACTCCTCGCCGCCCATGCGGATGATCGTCGGCACGGTCGCGAGCGTCTCGACGTTGTTGATCAGCGTCGGCCCTTTGTAGAGGCCCTGGTTGGCGGGGAACGGCGGCTTCAGGCGCGGGTTGCCGCGCTTGCCTTCGAGCGAGTCGAGCAGCCCGGTCTCCTCGCCGCAGATGTATGCGCCCGCGCCGCGATGTACGACGAGCGAGAGCGAATGGCCGGAGCCGAGGATGTCCTCGCCGATGTAGCCGGCGGCGCGTGCTTCGGCGAGCGCCGCGTCGAGCGCATCGGCCTGCTCGACGTACTCGCCGCGGATGTAGATGAACGAGCACGTGATGCCGCCGGCGTAGGCCGCGATCACGAGCCCCTCGATCAGCATGTGCGGCGTCTTCTGCATCAGTTCGCGGTCCTTGAACGTGCCCGGCTCGGACTCGTCGGCGTTGCACACGAGGTACTTGTCCATCGACCCTTTCGGCAGGAACGAGACCTTCGTGCCCATCCCGAAGCCGGCACCGCCGCGTCCGCGCAGCTGTGAGGCTTCGAGGTTGCCGAGCACCTCCTCGGGGCTCATCGCGAGCGCCTTGCGCAGCGACTCGTAGCCGCCGCGGCGCTCGTACACCGCAAGCGTGTGCAGGCCCGGCTCGTCGATATCGGCGAACAGCAGCATCGGCGCTGCGGCGGGGGCGGCCATCGTCACGCCCCCCCGCCGGCGGCAGGCGGCGGCGGAGACCCCGCCGTGTCGGCGCGCGGATCGGCGACGGGGCGGCGCGTGAGCTGCTTCGCCTCGAGCACCGGCCGCCCGGCGCGCACGTCCTCGAGCAGCTGCGGCACATCGGCGAGCGTGAGCGGGCCGACGTAGACGCCGTCGACGGACGCCATCGGCGCGATGTCGCAGGCGCCGAGGCACTCGAACGCACGCACGTTGAACTCGGCGTCATCGCCGGCTGCGCCGCGGATCGCCTGATAGAGCTCGTCGGCGCCGCACAGCGAGCAGGAGATGTTCGTGCAGACGTACACGCTGTGGCGTCCGACGGGGGTCGTCTCGAGCATGTCGTAGAAGCTCGCGACCGACTCCAGATAGGCGGGCGTGACGCGCATCACGCAGGCGACCTGCTCGAGCGCCTCGGGCGAGCACCAGCCGTGCACGCGCTGCGCCGCGGCGAGCGCCGGCAGCGCCGCCGAGTGGCGATCGGGGTAGTCGGCGATGTGCGCCTCGATCTCCTCACGCAGCGCCTGCGGCACCTCGGTGCTCGCCGGGTCGGGGATCTCGGCCGGGTCCTTCTCGAGGTCGACCGGCATGTCCCAGCCGGGCACGCGCGAGCCATGCTCGAATCGGCGCACCGAGCTCATCGGTCGATGCCTCCGAGGATCGGATCGAGCATCGCCGTGGTCGCGATCATGTCGGCGATGTAGGCGCCCTCTGTCATCGCCGAGAGCGCCTGCAGGTTGACGAACGAGGAGTCGCGCATGTGCACTCGCGCGGGCTTGGAGGAGCCGTCGGAGCGCACGAAGCAGCCCTGCTCGCCGCGCGGGCCCTCGATCGGGAAGTAGACCTCGCCGGGCGGTACGCGAAAGCCCTCGGTGACGAGCTTGAAGTGATGGATCAGCGCCTCCATCGAGGTCGCGAGCTCGTGGCGCGGCGGCAGCGCGATCTTGCGGTCCTCGGTGATGTGCGGGCCCTCGGGCAGGCCGTCGAGCGCCTGCTCGACGATCTTCACCGACTCGTAGATTTCGGCGAGGCGCACGGCGAAGCGGTCGTAGTTGTCGCCGACCGTGCCGACCGGGATCTTGAACGCGAAGTCCTCATAGGAGCAGTACGGGTCGGCCTTGCGCAGGTCCCAGGGGTTGCCTGCGGCCCGCAGCAGCGGGCCGGTGACGCCGAGCGACAGCAGCGTCTCGGCGTCGAGCGGGCAGACGCCGCGCAGCCGCTGCAGGACGATCTCGTTGGAGTTGAGGATCGCGCCGTACTGGTCGGCGCGCCCCGGCATGATCGCGAGGAACTCGCGCAGCTTCTGCTCGAAGCCCGCGGGGATGTCCTCGGCGACGCCGCCGACCTGGATGTAGCGCGTGTGCATGCGCTGCCCGGACGACATCTCGAACAGGTCGAGGATCTGCTCGCGCTCGCGCAGGCAGTACAGGAAGATCGAGACCGCGCCGAGGTCGAGCGCGCTCGTGCCGAGCCAGATCAGGTGCGAGGCGATGCGGTTGAGCTCGAGATGGATCACGCGCAGGTACTGCGCGCGCTTGGGGACCTCCACCTCGGCGAGCGTCTCGACGGCGCCGCAGAACGCGTACGCGTTGAAGTAGTAGGACAGGTAGTCCATCCGCTCGACGATCGGGATGACCTTCCAGTACGCCTTGTCCTCGGCGGTCTTCTCGATCCCCGTGTGCACGTAGCCGACGATCGGTTTGAGATCGCGCACGACCTCGCCCTGGAGCGTGACGAGCAGGCGCAGCACGCCGTGTGTGGCCGGGTGGTGGGGGCCGAAGTTGAGCGTCAGCAGCTCCTGGCTGGTCTCCTCGGCGCCGCCCGGCTGCGGCGGGCCGTGTTCGATCGTGACCCCCTGCCCGAGCGGGAGGCCCTCCGACAGCGCCGGGTTCTCGAGCGGGCTCACCGCGGCGCTCCGATGCCCTCGGATTCGTTGTGCGTGAAGATCACCGGTTCGCCGCCGATCGGGAAGTCGCGGCGCTGGGGGTGGCCCTCGTAATCCTCCGGCATCAGGATGCGGCGCAGGTCGGGATGCCCGCGGAAGACGACGCCGAACATGTCGTAGACCTCGCGCTCCTGGTGGTTGGCGGTCGGCCAGGCGTCGGTGACCGAGTCGACCTCGGGCGCGGCGAGCGGCACGCGCAGCTTGACGCTGATGCGATCGACGCTGCTCATGTCGAGCAGCTCGTAGTGGACGCCGAGACGCGGCTCCTCGGGGTGGTAGTCGACGCCGTGCAGGCTCGCCAGGAACGCGTATCCGCGCCCGCGCAGGTGCTCGAGCGTCGGGCGGATCTGCGCGGGGTCGATCTCGAGCGTCGCGCGGCCGCGGAAGTGCGAGGTGTCGAGAATCGCCTCGCCCAGTTCGTGGGCAATCAGCTCCAGCCCGGTGGCATCAGGCACCGGGGACGATCTCCTCCGTGCCGACCGCGCCGTAGCGCTCGCGCCAGCCCATGTCGGGATCGTCCTGGACCATCTTGCGCAGCTTCAGGATCCCGTGCATCAGGGCCTCCGGGCGGGGAGGGCAGCCGGGGACGTGAACGTCGATCGGCATGAACTTGTCGGCGGGCACGAGCGCGTAGTTGTTGAAGACCCCGGTCGAGCTGCAGCACGCGCCCATCGAGATCGTCCACTTCGGCTCGAGCATCTGGTCGTATACGCGGCGCACGATCGGCGCCATCTTGATCGACACGCGGCCGGAGAGGATCAGCAGGTCGGCCTGGCGCGGCGAGGCCCGGAATGCTTCGAAGCCG
Organism: uncultured Solirubrobacteraceae bacterium; assembly: GCA_963822245.1. GTDB lineage: Bacteria > Actinomycetota > Thermoleophilia > Solirubrobacterales > Solirubrobacteraceae > Palsa-744. The sequence continues at coordinate 204,604 of CAWGGR010000001.1, read as the reverse complement.
AAGCGCCCGATGTCCAGCCGCGAGGCGGCGGTGTGGAAGACCTCCATCGCGCAGCACGCGAGCCCGAACGCGAGCGGGAAGAACGAGTTCGAGCGCGCCCACGCGACGGCCTGGTCGAGCGTCGTCGTGAGGATCCGGTCTTCGACGTAGCGCTCGAGCTCCGAGCCCTCGAGGTGGGCCGGCTGGTTGAGGCCCTCGAGCGTGCCGCCACGCAGCAGCTGGCGCGAGTTGAGCTCACGCACGCGCAGGCGCTCGGGGTCCACCGCGGAGAGCTTTTCGCGTTTCACCTCCACTCGAGCGCCCCCCGTCTCCAGACGTAGACGAAGGCGACGAACAGGAGCGCGATGAAGACGATGATCTCGATCATCGCGAACGTGCCGTAGGCGCGCAGCTCGATCGCGATCGGGTACAGGAAGACGACCTCGATGTCGAACAGGATGAACAGCATCGCGATCAGGTAGAAGCTGATTCCGAAGCGCATCCCGCGCTTGACCTCCGACGGCAGACCGCACTCGTACGGGTCCTGCTTGTGGGGCATCGCGCGGCGCGGGCCGAGTACCGAGTTGAGGACCGTGAAGACCCCGCCCACGGCGCCGCCGAGAATCAGGAAGACGATCGCCGGGAGATAGCTTCGGAGCACCGCGCGCTGTTATATCACTGCTTGTGGCAGGGTGTTACATAGTGGCAATCGGCGCGATATCGCTGCGATGACCGAAGCAGTCGTGGCGGCTGCGCTCGTCGTCGCGGCGCTCAACCTGATCGCCGGTTTGCTCGGCGCCTGGCTGTGGTACCGGGGCGACGTCGCCGGTCAGCGCGGGCCGCGCGTGTTCTGGACGATGCTGCGCGTCGCGCAGGGCTCCGCGCTCGCGCTCGCGATCGCCGTCGCCTCGCTCGCCGCCGCCGGGCACTACTCGAGCGAACGCCTCTTCTACCTGTACGCGCTGCTGCCGCTCGCGATCGCGTTCATCGCCGAGCAGCTGCGCGTCAGCTCCGCCGAGACGATCCTCCAGCAACGCGGTCTCGAGGACGCCGAGGCGGTCGGTGAGCTGCCCGCGGATGAGCAGCGGGCGGTGGTCACCGCGGTCGTCCAACGCGAGATCGGCGTGATGGCGCTGTCGGCGCTCGTGGTCGTGTTCCTCGCCCTGCGCGCCGCGGGCACCGCCCACGGGTTCTGAGCGGCCCACGGATAGGCCCTATATATTCCCGGCGCATGAGGCTCGCAGCAACGACGATCGTCCTGCTCGCGTGCGCCGCGGCTCTGGGCGCGTGCGGTACGCAGGGGATCCAGGTCGCCAAGACCAGCCCGTACTATCGCGGCGCGGTGCTCTTCCGCGACCACTGCTCGGGCTGCCACACCCTCGCGACGGTCGGTGCGCAGGGCTCCGCGACGAGCATCAGCAACCGCGTCAGGACGAACGGGCCGAACTTCAACATCCGCAAGGAGAACGAAGCGCAGGTGCTCTACGCGATCCGCAACGGCGGCTTCTCCGGCGCGATCATGCCCGAGAACATCGTGCTCGGCGACGACGCGCAGGCGGTTGCGGCCTTCCTCGCCGAGTACTCGGGGCAGCAGGCACAGAAAGTGCCGACCACCAACATCACACTGTCGACGAAATAGCCGGCGGGCCGGGGTGCGGGCGTGCTCGAGCTGAAGCGCATTCGCGAGGAACCGGAAGCGCTCGCAACGGCGCTCGCGCGGCGTGACCCCGCGCTCGTCGCGGTGCTCGAGGAGATCCGTGCCAAGGACGAGGAGTGGCGCGCGGCGACGACCGCGGCCGAGAGCCTGCGCGCGAGGCAGCGCGCCGATTCCGAGAAGATCGCCGCGGGCAAGCGCGCCGGCACCGACGTGAGCGCGGAGCTCGCGGGGATGAAGGACCTGAGCGCCGAGGTGAAGGCGCTCGTCGAGCAGGCGAGGTCGGCCGAGGAGCGGCTCGACGCGCTGCTCGCGCCGCTGCCGAACGTGCCCGACCCGTCGGCCGCGCCGGGGCCTGAGGATGAGCTCGTGCGCGAGGTCGGAACCGTTCCCGCGCTCGCGTTCGACCCGCGCGACCATCTTGAGCTGGCGGGCGCGATGATCGACATGGACCGTGGCGCGAAGCTGTCGGGCGCGCGCTTCGCATACCTCAAAGGCGACCTCGTGATGCTCGAGCTCGCGCTCGTGCGCTGGGTGCTCGAGAAGCTGCGCGGCGAGGGCTTTGAGCCGGTGATCCCGCCGGTGCTCGTGCGCGAGCGCGCACTGTTCGGCACCGGCTTCCTGCCGGACACCGAGCAGCAGATCTACAGCCTGCCGGAGGATGAGCTGTTCCTCGTCGGCACCTCGGAGGTCGCGCTCGCATCGCTGCACGAGGGCGAGATCCTCGACGTCGAGCAGCTGCCGCTGCGCTATGCCGGTTTCTCCCCGTGCTTCCGGCGCGAGGCGGGGGCGGCCGGCAAGGACACCCGTGGCATCTTCCGCGTGCACCAGTTCGACAAGGTGGAGATGTTCAGCTTCGTCGCGCCGGAGCGCTCGGCCGAGGAGCACGAGCGCATCCTCGCGATCGAGGAGGCGATCCTCGGCGAGCTCGGGCTCCCCTATCGCGTCGTCAACATCGCCGTCGGCGAGCTCGGCAGCTCGGCCGCGAAGAAGTACGACTGCGAGGCGTGGCTGCCGAGCCAGGGCCGCTACCGCGAGCTCACCTCGTGCTCGAACACGACCGACTACCAGGCGCGGCGTCTGAACATTCGTCTCCGTGCGGGCAAGCGCACCCAGACCCTGCACACGCTCAACGGCACCGCGGTCGCCGTCGGGCGCACGATCGTCGCCCTGCTCGAGAACGGCCAGCAGGCCGACGGCGCGGTTGAGCTGCCGCCCGCGCTGGTTGCCTTCGGGGCGCCGGCGCGGCTCGCGGCCGCCGCGCGCTAGCCGATCGCGAACACGAGCGAGCGCGCCGCGCCGTGCACGGGCGTGAGCGTCAGGCGGTAGGCGCCCGCTGCGAGCACGGTGCCGCCGTCGAGGCGACGGCTGTCGTGTCCGCCGGCAGCGGTGAACGTCAGCGAGTGGCGCAGCGGCGACCATCTGCTGTGCCCGTGGGAGTGGACGCGCCTGGCGAGCGTCGCGCGCACCTGCGCGGTGACGTTGATCGTGAACAGGAAGCCGACCTGCGACATCTTCGGCCGGCTGCGGTTCAGGGCGATCAGGGCGCCGCGTGTAAGCGTCAGCGCGGTCAGCTCGACGCCGGGTTTGGCGCCTGCGGTGGTCGCCAGCGGCACGGTCGGCGTCGCACCGTAGGCGCTCGCCGCATCGGAGCCGCCGGGGTCTCGCCCGCGCCCGAGTATCGGCAGGCTCTGTTCGCTTTCGCCCGACCCGCCTTTTTCTTTGGGGGCGGGTGGTTCTTCGGCTTCTTCCGGCGGCGGGGTTTCTTCACCGGCGGCTTCGTCTTCGCTCGACCGCGTGAAGCCGAGCAGCCCGTCGGGAGTGCCGAGCCCGGACGGGCCGTCATATCCGCTGCTCGCCATGCAGATCCGCTTCGCCTCGCAGCTTTCGGCCTCGGCGGCAAGCGTGCAGCTGGAGAGGCCGGATTCGATCTGGAAGGCGGTCGCGCAGGCCCCGTTTGAGCCGTTGGTGACATCGTGCAGCGCGGCGGGCGTGGCGAGCTCGTTCTGGTAGAGCGTCCGTGCAGGATAGGGAGCTCCTTTGGCGCCGCCGGCGAGCGCGAACACCGACGCGACGAGCGGCGAGGCGAGGCTTGTGCCGCCGACCGTGCACCAGTCGGCGAGTTCGTGCAGCGTGCCTTCCTGTTCGTACTCGGTGCGGCAGTCGGGGCTCGTGTCGTGAACCGCTACGCCGGTGTACGGGTCGGCGTCGGCGGCGATGTCGGCGACGGCGCGCTTGCGGTGGCAGCCGACCTCACCCCAGCCGGCGACGTTCTGCTGCCACAGCTGCGCTTCGAAGATCGTGCTGCAGCCGCCGCCGCCGGCGCCGTCGCCGTTCCACACGGTCTCTCCCACCCACGCGCCGTCCGCTTCGATCTGCAGTCGCGTGCCGCCGACGGCGACGACATGCGGAGAGGAGGCGGGGAACTCGGCAAAGCCCCGTTCGGCGCTGTTGGCGGCATCCCAGCCGAGATAGCCGTCATCGCCGGCGGAGGCGGTGATGACGACCCCCGGGTCGTTGAACGGGCTCGCTTTCTCGGCTGCGACGGTCTCGCCTTCCTCGGGCCCGCCCCAGGAGTTCGAGATCTCGCCCGCGCCGAGCACGGCGGCGCTGTGCTCGGCCGCTTCGAGGTTGGCATACGCCGAGGTTTCCGCCTCGACGAGGACGATGCTGCAGTTCTGGCAGATCGCGTGCGCGGTCTCGATATCGAGCGAGATCTCGCCGTCCCAGCCGGTCGCGCGTTCGGCGGCTTTACGTTCGCCGGCGGTGCCGCCGCGAGCGGATTCCAGTTCGCCGCTCGTTTTCGGGAACGGCAGCGGCGAGGCTTTGCCGTTCTCGTTGACCTGGGTGAAGCAGCCGTTGCCGCTGGTACAGGCGGGCAGGCCGAATTCTTCGTCGTAGCCTTTCAGGTCGGTTTCAGCGCTCGGGTCGTTGTAGGCGTCGACGATCGCGATCTTCTGCGCGCCCGTGCTCGTGTCCGGCAGCGCATAGGCGCTGTGCAGGTCCTGCGGGCGCAGGCCGATGTAGCCGGCCGCGACCGGCGAGACGGCGGGCGGAAGGGCCGGGCGCGCCATGCCGAGCGGATGGGTGTGCGCGCGTGCGCTCGCGGTCTGCGGCACGAGTGCGAGTGCCAGACACGAAGCCTGCCCACGGGCGGGGGCGCTGCAGAACGCGCGCGCGCCGTAGTCCGCGGGAGGCAGCGGCGAGAGCGTGCCCGCGCTCGCTCCGGGGGCGCAGAGCATGATCAGACCAGCCGCGATCGCGACCGGGCTCAGCGCAGCGGGGTGGCGCATGCGGAAAGTCATTCAGTCAGTCTGCTCCCGGTTCCCGTTCGGCACGAACGCCTCGCGCCTTGAGTGCTGCACGAGGATCTGGACGGATGATCGAGCGGCGAGCACGGGATGCCACGGGCCTGCCGCGACTACGCTTGCAGGCGTGGGGTCTCCTTTCGGCGCGCTGCTCGGGCCAGATCCGCCCTCCCGCCGGGTCGGCGTGCTCGCCGCGCTCGCCGCGGTCGCGCTGTGCACCGCGATCGTCTATCCGCTCAAGCACGTAGCGCCGGTTGCCTCGCTGAGCGTCGTCTACCTGCCGGCGGTGCTGCTCGTGTCGATCACCTGGGGGGCGTGGCTCGGGTTCGCGACTGCCCTGCTGAGCGCTGCCGCGTTCAATTTCTTTCACCTCCCGCCGGTCGGCCACTTCACGATCGCGGACTCGCGGAACTGGGTCGCGCTGGTGGCGTTCGTCGTCGTCGCCGGCCTGTCGAGCTCGCTCGCGGAGCTGACGCGCGCGCGCAGCCGCGACGCGCAGGAGCGCCGTGTGGAGGCCGACCTGGCGGCCGAGATGGCGAGGCTGCTGCTGCGCGGGAACAGCCTCGCGGAGGCCCTGCCGACGGCCGCGGCGCGTCTCGCCCAGACGCTCGAGCTGAGCTCGGCGGCGATCTCGATGGACGCGGTCGACGGCGACGCGCGCAGCGTCGCGTTCCCGTTGCGCGAGGGCTCTCGGCGGCTGGGCACCCTGCTCGTCGGCGTGGATACGTCCGAGAGCAACCTGCGCCGCCTGCAGGAGCGCGTCGTGCCCGCGCTGGAGGCGCTGCTGAGCGCAGCGCTCGAGCGCGAGAGCCTTCTCGGCGGCGTCGTCGAGACGGCGGCGCTGCGCCGGGCCGACACCGTCAAGACCGCGCTGCTGCGCGCCGTCTCCCACGATCTGCGCTCGCCGCTGACGGCGATCTCGGCGGCCGGCGAGGCGGTCGGCTCACCGTCGGTCTCGCCGCAGGAGCGCGAGGAGATGGCGGTTGTCATCCAGGAGGAGACCAGGCGCCTCTCGCGACTGGTCGACAACCTCCTGGACCTCTCGCGGCTCGAGGCCGGGGCGGCCGAGCCGCGCCGCGACTGGACCTCGGTCGAGGAGCTGCTGCGGATGGCGGTGCGCGAGCTGGCGCCCCGCGAGCGCGAGTTCAGCCTGTCGATCGACCCGGAACTGCCGCTTGTGAGCGTCGACCCCGTGCAGATGGAGCGGGCATTCGTGAACGTGCTCGAAAACGCGCGGCGGCACTCCGGCGGGCATCCCGTCTCGGTCCGTGCGCGCGCCGTGCGCAGCCTCGCACGCGTCCCCAGCGCCGTCGCCGCGCCCGTCGTCGACGGCGACGGGCAGGCGCCGCGCGAGGCCCGCGGCGATCGCGTGATCGTGCGCATCGTCGACCGCGGCCCGGGGATCCCGCCGGCCCAGCTCGAGCGCGTGTTCGAGCCGTTCTACCGCGCGGGCACCTCCGGCGGCGAGCACCGCGGCTCGGGGCTCGGCCTGGCGATCGCCCGCGGCTTCACCGAGGCGAATGCCGGCTCGCTGTACGTCGAGTCGCTGCCCGGCCAGGGCGCGACGTTCGTCTTCGAGCTGCCGCTCGAGGCGGCGTGAGCACGCCCGCCCGCGGCGAGGACGGCAGGCCGCCGCGCGTGCTCGTCGTCGACGACGAGCCGCAGATCGTGCGCGCGCTGAAAGTCGTGCTGCGCGAGGCGGGCTTCGAGGCGGTGCCCGCCGAAACCGCCTCCGAGGCGCTCGACCTCGCGGCGGTGCGTCCGCCGGAGGCGGCGATAGTCGATCTCGTGCTCCCCGACGGCGACGGCGTCGAGGTCACCCGCGCGCTGCGGGAGTGGAGCGAGATGCCGATCCTCGTGCTCTCGGCGGTGGGGGAGGAGGAGCAGAAGGTCAGGGCGCTGGAGGCGGGCGCCGATGACTACATCACCAAGCCATTCGGCGCACGCGAGCTGGTCGCGCGCCTGCAGGCGGCGCTGCGGCGTACTGCTCCGGCCCAGGACGAGCCGACGATCGTGGTCGACGGGCTCGAGATAGACCTCGCGGCGCACGCCGTGCGCCGCGACTCCCAGCCGATCCACCTGACGCCGATCGAGTTTGAACTGCTGCGCGTGCTCGTGCGCAACCGCGGGCGACTGATGACCCATAGCGCGCTGCTCGCGGAGGTCTGGGGGCCCCAGTACGTGGACGACATCCAGCCGCTGCGCACCCACATCGCCCGCCTGCGTGCGAAGATCGAGCCCGGCGGGGAGGACGGTCCGCGCTATGTCGTCACCGACCCGGGCGTCGGCTACCGCTTCGCGCTGTGAGCCGCCGCGGCCAGCAGCTCTATGCGGTTGCCCCACGGATCGCTCGTGTAGAAGCGGCGCCGATCGGCGAGCGCGTCATCCCAGCGCACCTCGAAGCCGGCGGATGCGAGTGCCCGCGCGAGCCGCTCGAGCGCCGCGGGCGCGACGCGCAGGGCTGGGTGCGCCTTGAGCGCAGGCGAGAAATCCTGCTCGACGCCGACGTGAAGCTGCTGCGCGCCGGCCTTGAACCACACGCCGCCGCGGGCGTGTAGCGGCGCAGGCTTCTCGAGCTCGGCCAGGCCGAGCAGCTCGCCATAGAAGCGGCGTGCCTGCTGCTCGCAGCCACGCGGCGCGGCCACCTGCACGTGATCGATCCCGAGGACGCTCACCGCTCTTCACGCTACCCGAGCGAGGTGGCCCACGTTGGCTGGCGCGAGGCCCGCTGAGCTGTGGCTCGGGCCGCGCGTACATTGCCGCCGCAGGAGCGCCGCCGAACACCGACTGCGCCGGACTTCACTCTAATCGCGGTTGCGCGACGCGTCCGTCACGAAATCGTTATGCCGGTCGGTCGATTCGTCACGCGGCCGTCACTACTGCGGTTCCATAGTGAATGCCATGGACATCGTTGCAGTCATTCTCGGGATCGCAGCGTTTGCGATTCTGCTGTTGCTGATCGAGGGGATCGACAGGGTATGAGCCCGTCGCTCCCCCTCGCCTTCTTTATCGCGCACATGAGCGGCGCCGACTTCTTCGGCCTCGTCGTCGCGGTGCTGGTGATCGCCTACCTGTTCTACGCGCTGATCCGCGGGGAGAACCTCTGAGATGACGTTCGCCGGATGGCTGACGATCATCCTGTTCGTGTCGCTGCTGACCGCGTTCGCGTTCGCGCTGGGCGGCTATATGGCGAACGTTTACAGCGGCAGGAGGGTGTTCCTCTCGCCGCTGCTCGCGGGCCCCGAGCGGCTGCTGTACCGGGCGCTGCGCGTCGATCCCGAGCACGGACAGGACTGGAAGGCCTACGCGAAAAGCCTGCTTATCTTCTCGCTCACGGGCTGGCTGCTGCTGTACCTGATTCTGCGCACGCAGGACGCGTTCTACGTGCCGCACGCCCTCAACCCGCTCGGCTATCACTCGGCGCCCTGGAACGTGACGTTCAACACGGTCTCGTCGTTTCTGACGAATACCAACTGGCAGTTCTACGGCGGCGAGACGACGATGAGCTATCTCAGCCAGATGATCGGGCTGACCGTCCAGAACTGGCTCTCCGCGGGTGTTGGGATCGTGGTGGCCGTCGCGCTGATCCGCGGCATCATCGGCCGCAGCGGCAAGAGCCTCGGCAACTTCTGGCAGGACCTCGTGCGCACGATTCTGTATGTGCTCGCGCCGATCTCTGTGATCGGCGCGCTCGTGCTCGTCTCACAGGGCGTGATCCAGAACTTCAGCACATACCTGGTAGCGCACACGATCACCGGGCTGACGCAGTCGATCGCGATGGGCCCGGTGGCCTCCCAGGAGGTGATCAAGGAGCTCGGCACGAACGGCGGCGGCTTCTTCAACGTCAACTCGGCGCACCCGTTCGAGAACCCGACGGGCTTCACCAACTTCTTCGAGATGCTGCTCGTGCTGGTCATCCCGGCGGCGCTCGTGTTCGCCTACGGGCGCATGACGGGCAACCGCCGCCAGGGCTACGCGATCTACTCGGCGATGATGCTGCTGTTCCTCGTGATGGTGAGCGTGGCATACGTCGCCGAGGCGCACGGCTCACCCGCCCAGCACGCGGCCGGCCTGCACACGCACGTGATCGCGGGCTCGACGGGCGGCAACATGGAAGGCAAGGAGCAGCGCTTCGGCATCGCCGGCTCGGCGCTGTTCGACGTCGTCACGACCGTCACCTCGTGTGGTGCGGTCAACAGCGCGATCGAGTCCTTCACGGGCATCGGCGGCGCGGTGCCGTTCGCGAACCTGTCGGCCAGCGAGGTGATCTTCGGCGGCGTCGGCACGGGCCTCTACTCGATGCTGCTGTACGTGCTGCTCGCGGTGTTCATCGGCGGGCTGATGGTCGGGCGCACGCCCGAGTGGCTCGGCAAGAAGCTCGAGGCGCGCGAGATCAAGCTCGCCGGCCTCGGCATCCTGATCACGCCGTTGGCGGCGCTGTTCTGCACGGCGATGGCGACGGCGTCGAGTGCGGGGCGCAAGTCGATCTCCGAACTCGCGCTCTCGAAAGCCGGTGCGAACACGCCGCAGGGATTCTCCGAGACGTTCTACGCCTACCTCTCCCAGGCCAACAACAACGGCTCGGCGTTCGCCGGCTACACCGGCTTCATCCAGCCGAACGCAGGCAACGTCGGCTCGCACGGAGTCACCTTCGCGAACCTGCTCGGGGGTTTCGACATGCTGTTCGCGCGCTACGCGCCGATTCTGTTCGCGCTCGCCGTTGCCGGTTCGCTCGCGGGCAAGCGCGTCACCCCCGCCGGCCTCGGCACGATGCGCACCGACAACCCCACATTCGTCGTGCTGCTGATCGGCGTGGTCGTGATCGTCGGCGCGCTCACCTTCTTCCCCGCCCTGCTGCTCGGCCCGATCGTCCAGGGCCTGACCGGACACCTCTACTGAGATGAAGCGCGACATCGTCACATCCGTCATCGGCATGATCGTCCTCACGGTCCTGCTCGGGCTCGTCTATCCGCTCGTGATCACCGGCGTCAGCCAGGTCGCCTTCCCAGGCAACGCCAACGGCCAGAAGGTCTACCTGAACGGCAGGCTGATCGGCTCGAAGATCATCGGCCAGAGCTTCAAGTCGCCGGTGATCGGCAAGAACGGCAAGCCCGAGGAAAAGGAAGAAGAACTCGTCACCGAAGCCGACCCGCGCTACTTCCAGTCGCGCCCCTCGGCAACCGAAGGCGGCGCCTACAACGCCGCTGCGAGCACATTCTCGAACCGCGGGCCGAACAGCACGATCACCGAGGAAGCGAACGCCGAAAACATCAAGGAATACCTCGAACTCAACCGGCCTTATGACCGTGACCTGACGACGGCGAAGATCCCTGTCGACGCGATCAACACCTCCGCGTCGAACCTCGACCCGGAAATCTCGCAGGCGAACGCCTGGATCCAGGCGCACCGCGTTGCCGCCGTTCGTCGCCTGTCGCTTGCGACGGTCGACGGCCTGATCGCCAAGTACACCTCGGGCCGCGGGCTCGGCTTCTCAGGTGAGGAAGGCGTCAACGTCCTCGAGCTGAACCTCGCCCTCGATCGTCTCAGCGGAGGAATCAAGTGATGTCAGCGCAACCGGCCACACACGAGCGCCAGGCGATCTCGCTGTTCCGGCGCGAGATCGTCACACGAGCCCTGATCGACAGCTTCAAGAAGCTCGACCCGCGCGTGCAGCTGCGCAACCCGGTGATGTTCGTCGTCGAGATCGGCTCGGTGATCACGACGATCACCTGGCTGATCCAGGCGTTCGGCGGCAAGCCGCTCGGCGGTGGCCACGAGCCGGCCTGGTACACGTTCACGATCGCCTTCTGGCTGTGGCTGACGGTCGTGTTCGCGAACATGGCGGAGGCATTCGCGGAGGGCCGCGGCCGCGCCCAGGCCGACACGCTTCGCTCGATGCGCAAGGAGACCGTCGCGCGGCTGCGCGACGGCTCGATGAAGGCCGCAGCCGAGCTGACGCGCGGCGACATCGTGGTCGTGCCCGCCGGCGAGCTGATCCCCGGCGACGGCACCGTGATCGAGGGCATCGCGACCGTCGATGAGTCGGCGATCACGGGCGAGTCCGCACCGGTCATCCGCGAGTCCGGCGGCGACCGCAGCGCGGTCACCGGTGGCACGCGCGTGACCTCCGATGAGATCGTCGTGGAGATCACCCAGGAGCCGGGCAAATCGTTCCTCGATCGCATGATCGCGCTCGTCGAGGGCGCCGAGCGGCGCAAGACGCCGAACGAGATCGCGCTGAACATCCTGCTCGCGGCGCTGACGCTGATCTTCGTGATCGTCGTCGTCACGCTGCGCCCGTTCGGCCTGTTCGCCGGCACGTCGATCTCCGAGACGACGCTGATCGCGTTGCTCGTCGCGCTGATCCCGACGACGATCGGCGCGCTGCTCAGCGCGATCGGGATCGCGGGCATGGACCGGCTCGTGCGCCGCAACGTGCTCGCGCTGTCCGGGCGCGCGGTCGAGGCCTCGGGCGACATCGATGTGCTGCTGCTCGACAAGACCGGCACGATCACGATCGGCAACCGGCTCGCATCCGAGCTCGTGCCGATGCCAGGCGTGGCCGAGTCCGAGCTCGCGGAGGTCGCACAACTGGCCTCACTCGCGGATGAGACGCCGGAGGGCCGCTCGATCGTCGTGCTGGCCAAGCAGTACGGGATCCGCGAGCACGACATGAGCAGCCTGCAGGCGGAGTTCGTGCCGTTCACCGCGCAGACACGGATGAGCGGTGTCGACATCGACGGGCGCAGACTGCGCAAGGGCGCGGGCGATGCGATCGTCGAGCTCGTGCAGGGTGAAGGCGGCTCGCCGCCGCCGGAGCTGCAGGCCGAGCTCGACCGGATCGGCAACGAGGGCGGCACGCCGCTGGCGGTCTCGCGCGACAACCAGGTGCTCGGCGTCGTCTATCTCAAGGACACCGTCAAGGAGGGCATGAAGGCGCGCTTCGACCAGCTGCGGGCGATGGGCATCCGCACGGTGATGGTCACGGGGGACAACCGCCTGACCGCCGCGAAGATCGCCGAGGAGGCGGGGGTCGATGACTTCCTCGCCGAAGCCACCCCCGAGCGCAAGCTCGCGCTGATCCGTGAGCACCAGGAGGACGGGCGACTCGTCGCGATGACCGGAGACGGGACCAACGACGCGCCGGCGCTCGCACAGGCGGACGTGGGCGTGGCCATGAACACCGGCACCCAGGCGGCGCGCGAGGCCGGCAACATGGTCGATCTGGATTCCAACCCGACGAAGCTGATCGAGATCGTCGAGGTGGGCAAGCAGCTGCTGATCACGCGCGGCGCGCTGACGACGTTCTCGATCGCGAACGACGTCGCCAAGTACTTCGCGATCCTGCCGGCGATCTTCATCGCCACCTACGCGACGACACCCGGGGGCGAAGGGCCGCTCGCCGTACTCAACATCATGAACCTCGGGACGCCCGAATCGGCGATCGTCTCGGCGGTGATCTTCAACGCGATTGTGATCCCGTTGCTGATCCCGCTGTCGCTGCGCGGGGTGCGCTACCGGCCGATCGGCGCGAGCGCACTGCTCCGCCGCAACCTCTGGATCTACGGCCTCGGCGGGATAATCGCGCCGTTCATCGGCATCAAGCTGATCGACCTGGTCGTGCACAACCTCCTCGGCGGCTGAGCTCTCCGCGCTCAGCCCTGTGACCGCTAGCTCGCGCCGATGGCCGTCCCCGCCGAACAGAGTCGCGGCCGCCTGAAGGTCTACATCGGCATGGCTGCCGGCGTCGGCAAGACCTACCGGATGCTGCTCGAGGGGCACGCCGAGCAGGACGCGGGACGGGATGTCGTGATCGGCCTGCTCGAGACACACGGCCGCGCGGAGACGGCGCGCGTGGCGGAGGGGCTCGCGATGATCCCCCGCCGGCGTGTTCGCTACCGCGAGGCGGTGCTCGAAGAGATGGACCTGCCGGCGATCATGCGGCGCGCTCCCGAGCTGTGCCTGATCGACGAGCTCGCCCACAGCAACGCGCCGGGAAGCGAGCACGCCAAGCGCCACGAGGACATCGCGGCCGTGCTCGACGCCGGCATCGACGTGCTCTCGACGCTCAACGTCCAGCATCTCGAGTCGCTCAACGATCACATCACCGAGCTGAGCGGCATCCGCGTGCGCGAGACGATCCCCGACGCGATCCTCGGGCGTGCGGATGAGGTCGTGCTGATCGACCTCACCCCCGAGGCGCTGCTCGAGCGCCTGCGCGCCGGGAAGGTCTATCCGTCGGAGCGGATCGACGCGGCGCTCAACAACTTCTTTCGCATCGAGAACCTCTCCGCGCTGCGCGAGGTGGCGCTGCGCCAGGTGGCCGAGGAGGTCGGCGCCAAGCGCCTGACGACCGAGCTCGTCGGCTCGCGCGAGGAGAGCCTCGCGGCCGACGCGCCGCAGGCCGTCGGCGAGCGCCTGCTCGCGCTCGTCGAGCCCGACCCGCGCGCGCAGCGGCTCGTGCGCCGCGCCTGGCGCTCGGCCCAGCGCCTCGGCGCGGGGCTCGACCTGCTGTGGGTGCGCACGCCCGGGATGGAGCTCTCAGCCGACCAGCAGCGTTCGCTGTCGGCGCTTCGCCAGCTGGCATCGGTGCTCGGGGCGAGGATGATCGAGGAGGAGTCCGACGATCTCACCGACGCGATCGTCGCTGTCGCGGCGGAGCGCGGCAGCACCTACATCCTGCTCGGCGCGTCCCGCCCGACGCGCGGCCTCGCGCGCCTGCGCAGGCCGTTGCCGCAGCGGCTGATGGCGCGCCTTCCCGGCGTCGACGTGCGCATCGTCGCCGACCGCTCGCGGCGCCCCAACGGGGAGAGCACGTGAGCTTCCCCGAGGTCGTGATCGTCGCGTGCGCCGGCGCGCTGTTCGGGATCGCCGCCGGCTACTGGCTGCCGCCGCACGGGCGCCTGCCGGCGCGCCACCGGCTGCAGCCGGGTCGCCGGATTCTGCTGCCGTTCACCGGGCAGGAGATCTCGCGGCGCTCGTTCGAGGCGGCTGTGCGCCTGGCGAAGGCCGAGAAGGCGATCATCATGCCCGCGTTCCTCGCGCGCGTGCCGATGAACCTCCCACTCGAGACGCCGTTGCCGGTGCAGTGCGCGCAGGGAATGCCGCTGCTCGAGGCGATTGAGCAGCGTGCCTCCGCGCAGGGCGTGCCGGTCGACTCGCGCGTCGGCCGCGGCCGCTCGGCGCGCGACGCGCTGCGCCGGCTGATCGAGCAGGAGCACTTCGACCGCATCATCGTCTCGGCCGATGAAGACCCGCGCCGCGGGCTGAGCTACGACGACCTGCGCTGGCTGCTGGAGCGCGTGCCGGCCGAGATCCTGATCCTCAGGCCGGCGCCGGAGGACACCAACCGGATCTCGATCCGCGCCGTCGAGGGCCATTTCTGAGGCGGCGCCGCAGCCGTGGCGTTCGCCCGGGGCAGTATCGTAGGTGCCGGTGAGCCGGGAAGACTGGTCGGCAGCAGTCCTGCCGCGCCCGATTTCCATGCGCCACCACTGCCGTCATCAGCGCCGCACCCCGCGAAGCGAGCCTCGCCGCGTCCCGATGCGCGAGCTGCGATGAGGCTCCAGGCGCCGGTTCCCTCGGCCTGGCGCCGCGAGGCGCTGCGCACGAACCTGTGGCTCGTGCCGACCGTCGAGATCGTGCTCGCGGTGCTGCTGTTCGCGGGCACCTACGCACTCGACCGCGCCGCCTACGACGGCTCTATACAGCTGCCGTCGTTCGTGATCAGCGGCACGCCGGATGCAGCCCGCCAGATTCTGACGACGACCGCGGCCGCGGTGATCACGGTGGTCACGCTCGTGTTCTCGATCACGATCGTGACGCTGACGCTCGCCTCGACCCAGTTCGGGCCGCGGATGTTGCGCAACTTCATCCGCGATTGGATCACGCAGTTCACGCTCGGGAGCTTCGTCGCGACGTTTGTGTATGCGATCCTCGCGCTGATCTCGATCCATCCCCGTGGCCACGGGGAATTCGTGCCGCACCTGTCGATCACGGTGACGATGGTGCTCGTGATCCTCGATGTCGCGGTGCTGGTCGTGTTCATCGATCACATCGCCAAGTCGATCCAGCTGCCGCAGGTGATCGCGAGCATCGCCCGGGACCTCTCGCGGGCGATCGATGCCGAGGTCGCGCCCCCCGCCGCGGACGCCCCCAAGGCCGGGCCCTCACTGTCGGAGATGCTCGTGCGCCTCGAGGATGACAGCGGCGTCGTGCGCGCGCCGAGCAGCGGCTACCTGCAGTACGTGAGCATGAGCACGCTGATCGAGATCTCGAGCCGCGGGCACGCGGTGATCCGTCTGCTCCGCCGCCCCGGGCATTTCGTGTCTGAGGGCGAGCCGCTTGCGATGGTCTGGCCCGCCGCGGCGGCGCCCGGCGTTGCGCGTGCGCTCGGCGGGGCGCACGCGACCGGCCCGCACAGGACGCTCACGCAGGACCTCTCCTTCGCGGTCGACCAGCTCGCCGAGATCGCGATCCGCGCGCTCTCGCCGGCCGTCAACGACACGTTCACGGCGCTCGCGTGCATCGACTGGCTGGCAGACGGGCTGGGCAAGATCGCCGATCGCTGGCGGCCGAGCACGGTTCACCGCGACGCCGCCGGGCGCGTGCGCGTGATCACCGTGACCGTCGAGTTCGATCGCCTGCTCGAGCGTGCGCACGACAAGATCCGCCAGGCCAGCCGCGGCATGCCGGCCGTGATGATCCGCCAGCTCGAAGGGCTCGCAAAGGTGATGGCCTACGCGGCGGACCCGACGCAGCGCGAGCT
This sequence comes from uncultured Solirubrobacteraceae bacterium, assembly GCA_963822245.1. Lineage (GTDB taxonomy): Bacteria > Actinomycetota > Thermoleophilia > Solirubrobacterales > Solirubrobacteraceae > Palsa-744. Next base: position 188,895 of record CAWGGR010000001.1, on the reverse strand, counting down.
CCTGCTCGAGCAGGCGGCGATGATCCTGCGCGCGAGCGAAGAGTCGGTCCCCGAGCTCTCAGACCGAGCGGACGTGCGTCGACGGTATGACGCGGTGCTGCTCGCGGCCTCGTCCGATGCCGGCATCACGGCCGGCTCCGGCGGCGCGCGAGCCAGTTGAGACCGGCCGTCTCGCTCGCCCCGTGCACGAGGATCGAGGCGAGCACGGCGAGTGCCGCGATGTCGAAGATCTGCGCAGCCGCTTCGATCTGCCGCGAGAGGATGAGCAGCGAGAACGCGATCGTGGCTACCCCCTTCGGCCCGAACCAGGCCATGAACGCCTTGCTCGCCCGATCGAGCCGCGTGCCGGCGAGAGCGATCCAGATCGCCAGCGGGCGCGCGAGCAGGAATGTGCCGATGACGACCGCGACCGCCGTCCAGCCGTCGGCGAACAGGCCGTGGATCGTCAGCAGCGAGCCGAACACGGCGAAGATCGCGAGCTTGACGACCTCGACGATCCCCTCCGCGTGGCGGGCGAACTCCTCGCGCAGGTCGGGGCGGCGGATGCCGGTGACGATCGCCGCGACGAACACGGCGATGAAGCCGTTGCCGTTCGGCGGCAGCACCGTCAGCCCGTAGGTGGCAAACGCGAGCCCCAGCCCGTACAGGGCGCGCTGGTGGGCCGGGATCGGGAGGTCGGGGTGGTCGTCCTGGCGCTCGGGCATCAGCAACGAGCCGACGAACCCGCAGAGCAATCCGTAGGCAAGCCCGAGCCCGACGTCCTGCAGCACGAAGTGCCACCAGGAGAAGCTCCCGTTGCCGGCTTCGAGGGCGGCGGCGAACGCGAGCACGGCGGGCAGCGCGAGCCCGTCGTTGAGTCCCGACTCGAGGTTGAGCGAGTGGCGGATCACGCCCGGCACTCGCGCGTCGGTGACGACGCCCGAGGACAGCACCGGATCGGTCGGCGAGAGCAGCGCGCCGAGCAGGAACGACTCGGTCCAGGACAGGCCGATGAGCGCGTGCGCGAGCAGCGCGACGACGATCGCGGTGATCGGCATCGCGACGAGAAGCTTGCGCAACGGCAGCTGCCACTCCTGTTGCAGAAACTCAGCGTCGACCTCGAGGCCATCCCGGAAAAGGATCACGATCAGCGTGACCGACGCGAGGTCGCTGACGAAGCCGGAGCTCGGCTTCAGCTCGAGCACGCCCGTGGCCCCGTCGCCGAGCAGGAAGCCGGCGAGCACGAACACGGCCGCCAGCGACAGCATGCTGCGCCGTGCAAGCCCGGACACCAACGACCCGAGCATCAGCAGCCCGCCGAGCACCGCGGCGGCCGTCTCGAACGAGGTCACGAGCGTGCCGGGGCGGCGCGAGCGTCAGGTGCGGTCACGCCGGTAGCGTCCCATAAGGATCCGCCGATTCCGCTCAGTGAGGCCGATCGGCGACGCGCGCGCGATCGTGCGGCGCGCCGTCGCGTCCAGCACAATGGCTGCATGGCCGAGGAACGAGGGCGCTTGAAGGTCTTCATCGGCATGGCCCCGGGCGTCGGCAAGACCTACCGGATGCTCGAGGAGGGACGAGCGGAGGCGCGCAACGGGCGCGATGTCGCGATCGGCTACCTCGAGCCGCACGGGCGCGAGGAGACGCTCGCGCAGGCTGAGGGCCTCGAGCTGATTCCGCGCCGGGAGGTCCTCTATCGCGGCACGAGGCTCGAGGAGATGGACCTGCCGGCGGTGCTCGCGCGCCACCCCGAGCTGTGCCTGATCGATGAGCTCGCGCACACGAACGCGCCGGGTCTCGAGCATGAGAAGCGATACGAGGACGTGCGCGCGGTGATCGCGGCGGGAATCGATGTGTTCTCAACCGTCAACGTGCAGCACCTGGAGAGCCTCAACGATCAGGTGACGCAACTCACCGGCGCGCACGTGCGCGAGCGGATCCCCGACGAGGTGCTCTCCGAGGCCGACGAGGTCGTCCTGATCGATCTCACCCCGGAGGCGCTGATCGCCCGGCTGCGCGCCGGCAAGGTCTACCGCCCTGAGCGCGTGCCGGCCGCGCTGGGGAGCTTCTTCAAGATTGAGAACCTGGCGGCGCTGCGCGAGACGGCGCTGCGTCAGGTCGCGGAGGACGTCGAGGTCAAGCGCCTGGTCCGCCGGCCCGCCTGGGAGTCCCCGGGCGCGGTCGTCCGCCGCGACGAGGAAGGCGTCGCGCTCACCTCTGAGGCCGGCCCGCAGGCGATCGCCGAGCGCCTGCTCGCGCTGGCGACGCTCGCGCCGCACTCCGAGCGCGTCGTGCGCCGCGCGTGGCGCTCGGCGCAGCGCCTGGACGCGGAGCTCGACGTGCTCGTCGTGCGCCCGCCCGGGCGCCCGCCGAGCGAGGAGGACCGCCGCAGGCTCGAGGAGCTGCGGCGGCTGGTCGCGATGCTCGGGGCGCGGCTGCGCGTCGAGGAGGGCGAGGACGTCGCCGCCGTCGCCGTCTCGGTCGCGCGCTCGCTGGGCAGCACGTATGTGTTGATGGGCACCCCCGCTCCGCGTCGCGGTCTCGCCCGCGTGGGCGCGATCCCCGATCGCTCGCTGCTGATGCGCCTGCTCAGAGAGCTGCCCGGGGTGGATGTCCGGATCGTCGCCGACCCGACGCTGCGCGCGGCCGAGGAGCATCCCCGCGGCGCGGCAGGAATCGAGGCGCCCGGCGGCGAAGCTGAAGAGCGCGGCGCCGCGCCGCGGGCCGTGTAGCGGCCGCCCGGCCGCTCGCTACCGTGTAGCGGCGTAAGCGACACCTAAAAGCGACTACGATCGCGCAACCTTCGCCGCCGGCGCCTGTTGCGACCATCAGCATGAGACGAGACCACCCAGCCCTGAGACCATTCGCGCTCGCGCTCGCGCTGGCCGTGGCCGCATGCCTGCTGGCCGTCCCGAGCGCGATCGGCCGCGCGCCGAACGAGCGCGCGCACGCCGCGAACTCATACCTCACGGGCATCGGCGACGAGCACACCGAGATGTTCGGCAACCCCCTGTGGCAGCAGCTGCACACGAAGATCGCGCGCTACATCGCGCCGTATGACGCGGCCGTCAAGCCGTACTACCTGCAGCAGGCGCGGGCCTGGATCCAGGACGCCGAAGCCCAGCACGTGCAGGTGCTGGTCGCCTTCTACCACTCCGAGTACACACCGACGAAGATGCCGAGCTTCGCGACCTACCAGAGCGATGTCGCAAAGTTCGTCAAGGACTTCCCCAACGTCCGCCAGTACCAGGCCTGGAACGAGGCCAACCGCGGCAATGTCGCACACTCTTTCGCGAGCCCCTCGGCGGTCGCGGACGCCAAGTACTACCAGGCGCTGCTGCGCGTCTGCAAGGGCTGCACGGTGCTCGGCCTCGACGTGCTCGACGCAGCGAACATCACACCGACGCTGCAGTACATCTCCGAATTCAAGCGCGAGATCAGCCGCCTGGAGACGGTCAGGCCGGTGATCTCGGGGCTGCACAACTACTCCGATGTCAACCGCGGGGAAAGCACGCGCACGCGCGCCCTCGTCAAAGCGCTCGGCGGCCAGGTGTGGCTGACCGAGACGGGCGGGCTCGTGAAATTCGAACCGGACTTCACGAACCACCACGGCGAAGGCCTCGCCCGCGCGGCGAGAGCGCTCAACAAGATGTTCGCGATCGCGGGCGTCGTCCCGCAGATCAAGCGCCTGTACATCTTCGACTGGACCGGCGGCACCGCGAGCACGCACTTCGACGCCGGCCTGATGAACGCCAAATACCAGCCGCGCCCGGGCTACATCGTCGTCTGCAAGGCGCTGCACGCGGCGAAATGCAACCAGAGGGTCGCCAACAACTGACGCGGCGGTCCGGCTCCGCGGAGGTTGTCGGCCCAGCTATCGCGCGAGCGCCGGACGCGCCGCCGCCGTGGTGCTCTCGTCGTGCGCCTCGGGCGCCGGCCCGCGCTCGTTGCGCAGCGCCCACATCGCGATCAGCCCCAGAAGTCCAGCCGCGGCGGCCAGCGGGACGAGCGTCTTCAGCGGGTATCTCGAGCCTGTGTGCAGCGCCAGGTTGAACGCCGTGTGGTCGCCGGCGTTGTAGATGCTCTGCAGGCCGGCGTGGTCGATCCCCAGCAGCGTCGGCGCGAACGCGGCGAACAGCCCCCACGCGAGGATCGCCAGCACGCCGCCGCGCAGCGCGGCCGCTGACAGTCGCAGCCGCGGTGTCGCCCACGCCGCCGCCACCACCGCGCCGCCGGCGGCGAGCAGGAACAGCCAGATGCCGCCCCAGCCGCGGCCGAGGCCGTACGCGGAGGCGATCGTCGGCTGGAACAGCGCTTTTGAGAGGTAGCGCGTCCATACGTCCACCTCGTTCTCATAGCCGACCAGCGGATGCGTGATCGTCGCGATCACCGTCGTCGTGATCGAGATCCCCGCGAGCGCGATCGTCGGGCCGGGAAAGCGCTTGAGCGCGAGCGCGATCGGGAAGGCCAGGAACGGCAGCAGCGTGTCGAGGAAGCGCGGGCCCATGAAGCCGCCGCCGAAGGGCAGGTAGTAGCCGGAGTTGTAGAGCAGGAAGCACGCGCAGATGCCGGTGATCGTCAGCGCCTCCGCGCGCTTGCCGCGCTTGAACAGCAGCACCGTGCCGACCGCGCCCATGATCAGCACGGGGGAGATCGTCAGCAGCCCGCGCGAGTCCAGCAGCAGCGTCGAGAGCACCCTCAGGCTGGGCGCGCCGATGCCGAAGAAGCCTTTCTGCTGGCGCGGCACGTCGGAGTAGGCCAGGTGCGTCCAGGAGCGGAACGCGTAGTGGTTGTAGAGCAGCAGCGGGATGATCCCGACGAGGCCGCCGAGCACGTAGGCGCCGCCGCGGCGCATCACGCCGCGGGGCGTCATCGAGTCGCGCCGCGAGAGCAGAAAGCCGCCGAGCACGAGCGCCGCGAAGAACGTCGGGTACTCCGATGAGAACGCGTAGCCCATCGCCAGGCCGGCCAGCGCCATCAGGATCGCGCTCGGCGGGCCGTCGCGCTCGCGCAGCATCACCCAGAAGGCCGCGAAGGTGAGGAACGTCGTGAACATGTGCGAGAACAGCAGCGTCGACAGCGGCAGCGCCATCGTGCCGAGGCCGAGCGCCACCGCAGCGGCGACGCCGTAGCCCGGCTCGAAGCGATCTGCGACACGCCACACGAGCAGAACCAGCAGCAGCCCCGGCAGCACGTTGCCCCACAGGCCGATCAGATAGATCATCTCGTCGCCGGGATGATCCGGCGGCGCGACGTGCGCGTCTGTCCACGATTCCGCGTGCACGAGGTTGAGCGCGTCGTAGAAGGGCAGAACGAACAGCGCCAGCCCGGGCGCGCGGGCGGAGTAGTAGTGGCCCTTGTAGAAGACCTTGTCGCCGGTGTTCGCCTGGTAGGTGTCGATCGTCGTACGGTCGTCGTTGAGCGCGCGCGTGAGGTCGTAGTGGGAGGTCTGATTCCAGGAGAAGCTCTGGATCATCACCCCGTAGGAGAGCCCCACCAGCAGGACCGCGGCGAGCGCGAGGCGCCCCTTGGTGATCCGCGCGCGGGGGGCGCGCGGGCTCGCGTCGCGGTGTCCCGCGCCGCCCCCCTCGCTGTCGGGCGGCTGTGGCTCAGCCGCCGGCATGCAGTGCCTTCGGCCCGGGGCCGATCTCATAGATCACGACCGAGCCGACGCGCCTGCGCGTGATGCCGAGCCCGGTGATCGGCTTCAGCGCCGCTTCGGCAGGCTTCGGCGGCTCGGGGATCACCCAGCCCTGCTCGGCGGGCAGCCCCTTCGGGATCTGCGTGTGCAGCACGACGGTGCGGATGCCGTAGTAGCGCAGCTTCTCGACGCTGGCCTTGTCGGGGAAGCCGTTCATGCCGCCGCGCAGGTCGTCGACGGCGGGGATGTCGAAGGTGCTCTCGCCGATCGGGATCTTGTAGAAGCCGTTGGTCGAGAAGTACTGCCAGACGCGATCGAGGGCGCCGTCGGTGGGCAGGTCGAGCAGCGGGCCGGGGAGGCCGACCTCGGCGCGCGCCGGCTGCGGCACGACGGGGTGGCCGAGATGGCCGGCGCCTTCGCCGAGGATCCCGACCAGCAGGATCGCGCCGATGAGCGCGGGCAGCCGCGCGAACGAGCCGCGCGCGCCCCAGCGGCGGGCCGCGGCGACGAGCAGTTGCACGCCCGCGGCGGCGAGCAGCGCATAGAACAGCGTCGCGAGCGTGAAGATCCTTCCCGGCACGCGCACCCCGTCCCAGCCGGGGGCGTAGTCGAACAGCAGGCGGTAGGGGTAGCCGGCGCCGGTGAGCCCGAGGCCCATCGCGAGGATCGAGCAGGTCACGATGCCGAGCCCGAGCCCGATCCGCAATCGCTTGCTGTACGGGTTGCCGACGTCTGCATCGTCGTCGTCGCCTGCGCCGCGGTCGCGCGAGGCTCTCCAGAACAGGCCGACGAGCGCCAGCACGAGGATCAGGCCGCCGGGGAAGTAGACGTCCTCGTTCTTGGAGTGCACATGCGCGCGCGCGCCCGCGGTGACGCCGCCCCAGACGCGGTTCTCCGAGGAGGCGGACACGAGCGCGGCGGGACCCGAGGAGTAGTTCTCGACTTCCTTGATCGTGCGCTTCGCCGTCGGGTACAGCGCCGCGACGCGCAGGTAGGGCCTTGCCTGATAGACGCCGACGATGCCGACCGCGGCGATCCCGATGATCGTGACGACCAGCAGCTGCCGGGCGATCAGCGGTCCGCGCGTCGGCGAGCGCTGCGCGCGCGCGGCTGCGGGGGCCGGGCCCTCGCCTGCGCCGTTCACGCCCTGCGGCGTGCCCGGCTCTGCCTCGGCCTCACGCCGGCGCGGACCGGGGCTCAGTTCGCCGCGCCACCAGGCGATCAGGACGAGCAGCGCGAGGAACGCGAGCAGGTAGCAGTACTGCAGGCCGAGCGTGAAACCGAGGCTGACCTGCCAGGCCGACAGCAGCCAGCCGCCGAGCACGAGCTTGCGCGAGCCGCGGCGGTAGCCGCGCAGCAGCAGGAACAGCGCCAGCGGCAGCCCGCCGGAGGAGATCACGTGCAGGTGTCCCGCCTCGGTGACGCGGTAGGGGGCGTATGCGAACGCGAGGCCCGCGGCCGCTCCGCCGAGACGCCCGACGCCGAGCTCGCGTGCGAGCAGGTAGGCGCCGAAGAAGCACAGCGACCAGGCCCACAGGAACAGCAGGTTGTAGCGGACGAGGGCCGCTACGGTGCCCGATCCGAAGAACGCCGCCGGCCCGTAGCCGAGCAGCGAGTCCGAGAAGGCGAGGCTGAGCGGGTGCGGGTAGAACGCGTTCGAGTCGAAGATGTGCAGCGGGTCGTGGAGCATCGCGTGCCCGACCCAGGCGATCTGCCAGGCGGTGCGCACGGGGTCGCCGAGGTCCGGCGCGATGCGGCTCGGCAGGTGCAGCACGAGCGGCCAGCTCGTGAGGATCGCGAGCAGCAGGCCGGCGAGCGCCGCCAGCGCCAGCTCGCGCCGCGAGAGTGTGGGCGAGGGCGCCCAGCCCCCTGCGCGCCTGCCCTCGGAGGCCTTCGCCTGCTGCTCGCCGGCGCGCGCCGTGCCGAGACCGTCCTCGGGATCGGGCGAGTCGGATGGCGTGCGCGGGGGACTGGGAAGACCGGTGCTCATGGTCTGCTGGTGTTCGGGGCCGCGCGGATCGGCGCAGCATACGTGAGCCGCCTGGGACATTGCGGCGCACGGTGCTCGTGCCGATGTGACGTTCCGCGATCGCCGATTGCGTCAGACTGCGTCCGATGAGAGTACTGGTGGTCGGGGCGGGAGGGGTCGGGTCGGCGTTCGCGGCGATCGCACAGCGCCGCGCGGTGTTCGAGCACGTGGTGATGGCCGACCTGTCGCTCGAGCGTGCGCTTGCGAGCATCGAGCGTCTCGGTGAGCCCGACCGCTTCTCGGCCGAGCGCGTCGACGCCTCCAGCCGCGCCGAGCTGGTCGAGCTGATCGTCCGAGTGCGTCCGGACGCGCTGCTCAACGCCTGCGACCCGCGCTTCAACGAGCCGATCTTCGCGGCCGCGTTCGAGGCGAAGGTGACCTACCTCGACATGGCGATGACGCTCTCCCATCCCCATCCCGAGCGGCCGTATGAGCTGCCGGGCGAGATGCTCGGCGACAAGCAGCTGGCCGAGCACGAGCGCTGGCAGCAGGCGGGCCTGCTCGCGCTCGTCGGGATCGGCGTCGAGCCGGGGCTGTCGGACATCTTCGCCCGCCACGCCGCCGATGAGCTGTTCTCGAGCATCAGTGAAGTCGGCGTGCGCGACGGCGCCGACCTCGTCGTCGAGGGCTATGACTTCGCGCCGACGTTCTCGATCTGGACGACGATCGAGGAGTGCTTGAACCCACCGCTGATCTGGGAGCGCGAGCGCGGCTTCTACACGACCGCGCCGTTCTCCGAGCCCGAGGTCTTCGAGTTCCCGGAGGGGATCGGCCCGGTCGAATGCGTCAACGTCGAGCACGAGGAGGTCGTGTTGATCCCGCGCTGGGTCGACTGCGAGCGGGTGACGTTCAAGTACGGGCTCGGACAGGAGTTCATCGACGTGCTCTCGACGCTGCACAAACTGGGGCTCGATTCGACGGCGCCGGTATCCGTGCGCGGGACCGAGGTGTCCCCGCGCGACGTCGTCGCGGCGGCGCTGCCCGACCCGGCGACGCTCGGCGAGCGCATGAGCGGACGGACCTGCGCGGGCACGTGGGTGACGGGCGCCGGCAAGGACTCACAGCCGCGCTCGACCTACCTGTACCACCTGGTGGACAACGAGACGACGATGCGCGAGTACGGCAGCCAGGCGGTCGTCTGGCAGACCGCGATCAACCCCGTCGTCGCCCTCGAGCTGCTCGACCGCGGCGACTGGAAGGGCCTCGGCGTGCTCGGCCCGGAGGCGTTCCCGCCGGCGCCGTTCCTCGCGCTGCTCGCCGAGTACGGCTCGGCTCACGGCGTGCAGGAGATGTCCGCCTAGCCGTCCCCGCGCCGAAATCGCCGATCGAGATCCTCAGCTTCAACCGCGGCTTCGAGGTGATCGCCGGCATCACGCGGTTGCCATGGCGCTCGGCCGCCGCACGATGCGCGAGGCGGGTCTCGCGCATCGTGTTCCCCCAGCGGTCCCCCGGCCTAGAAGTCGACCGGTGCGGGGATCGCCTCGATCGGGGCATCGAGGATCCCCGGCGGCGCCGTTTCGGTCTTGCGCGAGAAGAAGTCGCGGAAGTAGGGGCGCGAGACGAGCATGATCACGAAGCCGAGGATCATGCCGCCGATCCCCATCCAGATCGGCAGCGTGATGCCCAGGATCGGCGGTGCGGAGACGTTTTCCGGTTCCCAGTAGTAGATCGCCGCCTTCACGCCGACGCCGAACAGCATCAGCCCGCCGATCATCGGGGCCACGCCCAGCAGGAGAAGCTTGCGCGCGCTCTCGCGCAGCTGGTGGCGGTAGTAGAAGCCGCAGGCGACGCCTGTGAAGCCGTAGTAGAAGCAGATCGGGAAGCCGATCGAGGTGAGCGAGTCTTCCAGCACGCTGCCGTGGGCCAGCAGCAGCGGGACCGTGATCAGCACCGACAGCACGCCGAAGCCGAGCGTCGAGACGGTCGGCGTGAGGTAGCGTTTGTGTACGCGTGAGAGCAGGCTGGTGACCGCTTTCCAGTGCGCCATCGAGAGTGTCGTGCGGGCGGTGGGCAGGATCGTGGTCTGGGTCGACGCCGACGCCGAGGTGAGGACGGCGATGATCAGCAGCTTGTCCAGGCCGCTGCCGAGCACGCCGCTGCCGAGCGCGCTGAGGACGTCTTCCTGGTTGGCTTCGTTGGTCAGGAAGGCGACGCCATGGAAGGACTGGGCGGCGACGGTCGTCACAACGTAGATCAGCACCAGCAGGACGGTCGAGACGACGGCCGCCTTTCCCGGACCGTTCGCCGGGTCCTCGGACTCCTCGTTCACCGCCACGCCGGAATCCCAGCCCCAGTAGATGAACACCGCCAGCAGCAGCGCGACGACGAGATCGCCGAAGTTCATCGCGAACGGGTTGAGCCAGGACAGCGCCGGCTTGATCGAGTCCGACGGCGGGTGGCTGCCGTAGACCTTGACGAGGGCGACCACCGAGAAGATTGCGAGGATGACGACCTCGAAGGTCAGCAGGAACTGCTGCAGGCGGGCGGACAGCTCGATGCCGCGATAGCAGATCCACGTCATGATCGCGATCCACAGGACGGCGGCGATGATGATCGCGGCTTTCGATTCGCCGAGTTCGCTGAAGCCGAACAGCTTGTACGTGTAGATCGCCGCGATGTCCGACAGCGAGGCCATCACGACCAGGTCCGCGAGGAAGATCGCCCACCCGTTCATCCAGCCGGTGACCGGGCCGAACGCGCGTGTCACCCACGCGAACGTCGTCCCCGCATCGGGGTCGGCTCGATTGAAGTATTTGTAGGCCGCTGCGACGAGCAGCATCGGGATGAACGCGACGAGCATCACGGCGGGGGCGTGCACGCCGACGCCCTTGACGGCGAGGATGAAGCCGAGCGTCGTCGCCAGCGAGTACGCCGGCGCGGTCGAGGCGACGCCGATGACGATGTTCGAGACGTAGCCGATCGCCCCTTTTTTCAGGCCCTTGTCCATCACGCCGGAGGTTGCGGGGGCACCTGACACGGAGACACCTTCGCTGGCCATCTACGGCTCCTCTCGTTGTGTGCGATGGACAACAGCCTGACTAGTGCGGAACGTTACGGATAACGGCGGCGGACGCGCAATGGGCATGAGGCCCAAAACACGATGAGCCGTCTGTACATTGAGTACAATCGGTGCGCAGCTTGTTGAACGAGCGGTGCCTTGAGCCGCGCATCACAGCGCAGTAGCGTTGTCCTCAGTGTCCAGCTGTGCCTATCGGCGCAAGGCCCGTATGAGGGAGAAGATGCCATGGGAAGTGCCCAGAACCTGAACGGCCCGTCCTCCGCGGCGGACGAGGAGACCGAGTCCACCGGGACGACCTGGGCGCCGGGCCCGTCGGGGCCGGCGCTGCACGAAGACCCGGATCGCCTGCAGCAGCTCGCGCGGCGCAACCTCTGGATGCACTTCACGCGCATGGGCTGCTACGACGAGCATCACTCGGTCCCGGTGATCGTCCGCGGCGAGGGCTGCTACGTCTACGACGAGCATGGCAAGCGCTATCTCGACGGGCTCTCGGCGCTGTACTGCGTCAACGTCGGCCACGGTCGCGAGGAGCTCGGCGAGGCGGCGCTCGCGCAGACCAGGCAGCTCGGCTTCTACACGAACTGGAGCTACGCGCACCCGCCCGCGATCGAGCTGGCGGCGCGGATCGCGGACCTCGCGCCCGGCAACCTCAACCGCGTGTTCTTCACCTCGGGCGGCTCGGAGGCGGTCGAGTCGGCGTGGAAGCTCGCGAAGGCCTACCACCACGCGCAGGGAGACCACAACCGCCACAAGCTGATCTCGCGCAAGCTCGCCTACCACGGCACCTCGATGGGGGCGCTGACGGCGACCGGGCTGACGCCGCTGCGGACCCCGTTCGAGCCGCTGACGCCTGGCGGCGTGCACGTGCCGAACACCAACTCCTATCGCTGGGAGGAGGGCCGCGACCCGCTGTGGGCGGCCGACGCGATCGAGGAGGCGATCGAATTCCAGGGCGCCGAGACGGTCGCCGCGGTGATCCTCGAGCCGGTGCAGAACGGCGGCGGCTGCTTCGTGCCCCAGGACGGCTACTTCCAGCGCGTGCGCGAGATCTGCGACCGCCACGGGGTGCTGCTGATCTCCGATGAGGTGATCTGCTCGTGGGGCCGGCTCGGGCACTGGTTCGGCTGCGAGCGCTTCGGCTACCAGCCGGACATGATCACGACCGCGAAGGGGATCAGCTCGGCGTATGCGCCGATGGGTGCGGTGATCGCCGGCGATCACATCGCCGAGCCGTTCCTGCACGGCAAGGCAGCCTTCAACCACGGCTTCACGTTCGGCGGGCATCCGGTCTCGTGTGCGGTCTCACTCGCGAACATCGACGTGATGGAGCGCGAGCAGCTGTGCGAGCAGGTGCTCGAGAACCAGGGGCCGTTCCGCGAGATGCTCGACAGCCTGCGCGACCTGCCGATCGTCGGTGATGTCCGCGGCGCCGGCTACTTCCACGCGATCGAGCTGGTCAAGGACAAGGACACCAAGGAGACCTTCAACGACGAGGAGTCCGAGCAGCTGCTGCGCGGCTTCCTTTCCGGCGAGCTCTACCGGCGCGGCCTGATCTGCCGCACCGACGACCGTGGCGACCCGATCATCCAGCTCTCGCCGCCGCTGATCGCCGGAGCGGAGCAGTTCGAGGAAATCGAGTCGATCCTGCGGCCCGTGCTCAGCGAGGCATCGGATCGGATGGGACAGTGGAGCTCACTGTCGCGAGCCTGATCGGCGAGCTCGGCCTGAAGCTCCTCGCCGGCGAGGAGTCCGCAGACGCCCAGGTCCGCTGGGTGCACAGCACCGAGCTGCCCGATCCGACGCCGTGGTTGAAAGGCGGCGAGCTGCTGCTGACGACCGGCATGCAGCTGACCGGCCCGAAGCTCCAGCGCGAGTTGATCGAGCGGCTCGCCGACCACGACATCGCGGGTCTCGGCTTCGGCGTCGGCTTCGCGCACAGGCGGGTTCCGGCGGCGCTCGTGACCGCCGCGCGCAAACGCGGGTTCCCGCTGTTCGAGGTGCCGTATGAGCTGCCGTTCATCGCGATCACCGAGCGCGCCTTCGCACAGCGACTGAACGAGCGCTACGAGCTGCTCCAGCGCAACATGCTCGGCGACGTGCTCGGCGAGGCGCTGACCGGACACCTCTACCCGGAGGACCTGCAGGCACGGCTGCGCCCCTTCGGGATCGGCGATCAGGTCGCGGTGCTCGCCTTCCGGCTGCTCGACCCGAGCGCCGCCGCCGGCTCGGTCGAACGGATCCTCGAGCGCGAGCGCGTCGCGGGCCTCGTCGCGATTCGCGCGGGCCTGTTGTGCGCGGTGCTCGACGCGGCGCGCCTCGAGGACCCGATCGCGCTCGCGCGCACGATCCGCGACGAGCTGAGCGTGCGCTTCGGCGAGGTCCGCGCGGCCTCCAGCCGGGTGACCGCGACGCACTCGCTGCGGATGAGCTTCCACGAGGCGCGCTGCGCGCTCGAGGCGGTGCGCCTGCGCAACGGCGACGCGCCGGAGGTCGCCTCCTACGAGGACCTCGGCGCCTTCCAGCTGCTGCTCTCACTGCAGGACGAGGAGGCGCTCAGCTCCTACTGCCGCAGCGTGCTCGGTCCGATCGAGCAGGGCGAGGGCGACTACGGCGACGAGCTCGTGCGCTCACTCGATGTGTTCATCGAGCACAACGGGCATTGGGAGAAGGCGGCCGCGGCGCTCTACTGCCACCGGCACACGCTGCGCTACCGCATCCGTCGCATCGAGCAGCTGACCGGTCGCGACTTCTCGAACGCCCGCGACCGCATCGAGTTCTGGCTGGCGTTGCGCGGACGCGAGCTCGCGCGATGATGCCCAGCACTTGTCAAAGCTCCCGCCGGGAGCGTCGCCATGGCGAAACGCGACCAGAAGGAGCGGGCAGCTGATGAAGATCGGGATCCCAACCGAGATCAAGACCGACGAGTACCGCATCGCGATCACCCCCGCCGGGGTGCGCGAGCTGACCTCGCGCGGACACGAGGTGCTCGTGCAGCGCGGCGGCGGCGAGGGCAGCGCGATGAGCGACGCGCAGTTCGAAGCGCAGGGCGCGCGGATCGTCACGGACGCCGACGCCGTGTTCGCCGAGGCCGAGCTCGTGCTCAAGGTCAAGGAGCCGCAGCCCGAGGAGGTCGGGCGCCTGCGCGAGGGGCAGACGCTGTTCACCTACCTGCACCTCGCCGCCGAGCCGGAGCTCGCACAGGGGCTGATCGCCTCCGGCGCCCGCTGTATCGCCTATGAGACCGTCGAGGACGGCGCCGGGCGCCTGCCGCTGCTCGCCCCGATGAGCGAGGTGGCGGGCAAGATCGCGACCCAGGCCGGCGCGTTCATGCTCGAGAAGCCGCTCGGCGGGCGCGGGATCCTGCTCGGCGGCGTGCCGGGCGTCGCGGCCGCGACGGTGCTGGTGATCGGCGGCGGCGTCGTCGGCATGAACGCGGCGTTCATCGCGATCGGCATGGAAGCCGACGTGTTCGTGTTCGACCGCTCGATCGACCGCCTGCGCGAACTCGACGTCGCGTTCGCGGGCCGCGCCTCGACGGTCTACTCCTCGACACTCGCGATCGAGCAGATGCTGCCGGCCGCCGATCTCGTGATCGGCGCCGTGCTGATCCACGGTGGTCGCGCGCCGCATGTCGTCACGCGCGAGCAGCTCGGGCTGATGAAGCCCCACGCGGTGCTCGTCGATGTCTCGATCGACCAGGGCGGCTGCTTTGAGACCTCGCGCCCGACGACGCACACCGATCCCACCTACGAGGTCGACGGGATCACCCACTACTGCGTCACGAACATGCCGGGAGCGGTGCCGATCACCTCGACGTACGCGCTGACGAACGCGACGCTGCCGTACGTGCTCGAGCTCGCCGGCGGCATCGACGAGGCGCTCGAGCGCAGCCCCGGCCTGCGCATGGGGGTGAACGTCGACCGCGGCAGGGTCACGCACCCGGTCGTCGCCGAGGCGCTCGGTCTGACCGCGCCGAGTCCCGCGTGAGCTCGCGCCCGGACGCGGCCGCTTGCCCACGGGCCACGGCGGCCCGGGGGTTGGACGCGTGCGAACATACAACGCAACTGCGAAGAGAGGGAGCGGCCAGATGACGAGCACCGTGGAGACGCTGAGCAACTTCATCGACGGCGAGCGCTCGTCGTTCGCCGGTGAGACCGAAGCGGTGCTCAACCCGGCGACCGGCGAGGAGCTGGCGCAGGCGCCGGTGTCGAGCGCCGAGGAGGTCGACCGCGCCGTCGGCGCCGCACGCCGCGCATTTGCGGGCTGGTCGGCGACGACGCCGGCGCAGCGCGCGCAGGCGCTGCTCGCGCTCGCCGACCTCGTCGAGGAGCACGGCGAGGAGATCGCCAGGCTGGAGGCGCTGAACGCCGGCAAGCCGATCGAAAACGTCATCAACGACGAGATCCCGGTGATGGCCGACAACCTGCGCTTCTTCGCCGGCGCCGCGCGCTGTCTGGAGGGGCGCGCGGCGGGTGAGTACATGGAGGGCTACACCTCGTTCACCCGGCGTGAGGCGATCGGCGTGATCGGTCAGGTGACGCCGTGGAACTACCCGCTGATGATGGCGATCTGGAAATTCGGGCCGGCGCTCGCCGCGGGCAACACGGTCGTGCTGAAGCCCGCCGAGACGACGCCGATGACGACGATTCGCCTCGCGGAGCTCGCCGCCGACATCCTCCCCGACGGTGTCCTCAACGTCGTGATGGGCCCGGGCCTGCCGACCGGCGAGGCGCTGATCACCCATCCCGACGTCGACATGCTCGCGCTGACCGGCTCGGTCGACACGGGCAAGCACTTCGCGCGCGCCGCCGCCGATACGCTCAAGCGCGTCCACCTCGAGCTCGGCGGCAAGGCTCCGGTTGTCGTCTTCGACGATGTCAGCCTCGAGACGGCGATGGAAACGATCGCCGGCACCGGCTACTACAACGCCGGTCAGGACTGCACCGCGGCGACCCGCGTGCTCGCAGGCGCGAAGGTCTATGACGATGTCGTCGCCGGCCTCGCCGAGCAGGCCCAGGGGCTCGTGATCGGCGACACGCTCGCGCCCGAGACGACGCTCGGGCCGGTCAACTCGGCGCGCCAGCGCGAACGCGTCGAGGGGTTCCTCCAGCGCAAGCCGGGGCACGCCGAGATCGTCACCGGCGGCGTCCAGCCCGACCGCCCCGGCTTCTTCCTGGAGCCGACCGTCGTCGCAGGCCTCGAGCAGAACGACGAGATGATCCAGCGCGAGATCTTCGGCCCGGTCATCACCGTGCAGCGGTTCAGCGACGAGGAGGAGGCGATCGCCTGGGCGAACGCGACCCGCTACGGCCTCGCCTCCTCGGTCTGGACCCGCGACGTCGGCCGCGCGCTGCGCGTCTCGCGCGCCCTGCGCTTCGGCTGCGTGTGGATCAACGACCACATCCCGCTCGTATCGGAGATGCCCCACGGAGGCTTCAAGGAGTCCGGCTACGGCAAGGACCTGAGCATTTACGGGGTCGAGGACTACACGGTCGTAAAGCACGTGATGGCCAACCTCCAGTAGGCCCCAGGAGCCCGATCGGCGGCGCCTGGCGGCGTCCTCGGTCGCTGCTCAAGCCGCGGTGAAGCCGAGCACGAGCTGTGATGTCTCGAGCGGCACGTCGAGCTGCGGGCAGTGCCCGACGCCGTCGAGCTCGATCCAGTCGGCCCGCGGCAGCCAGTCCTCGCGGAAGCGCGCCGCGCTCGCGGGCAGCGGCAGGATCCGGTCGTCGCGGCCCCACACGATTCGCACCGGGCAGTCGATGCTCTCGGCGTCGATGCTCCAGCCGTCGCGCAGCGCGAGCGCGATCAGGTCATCGACCGCGTCACAGCCGGCCGCGCCGCGGATCTGATGGGCGAGCAGCTCGGGCGGGATGTGCTCGAAGTTGGTCGTGATGTCCTGTGTCGCGCGGCGCCGGCCCCCGGGCGCGGCGAGGATCGCCTCGGCGTTCGGCGCGGCAAGCCGCAGCGGCTCCTTCAGCGCAGTGAAGTGCGCGAGCGTGTCCTTGTAGGAGTCATCCCCCGGCGCCCAGCCGCCGGCGGGCGCGAGCGCGATCACGCTGCGTGCGCGCCCGCGCGCGGCGAGCTGCAGCGACACGTAGCCGCCGAGCGAGTTGCCGAGGATGTGTGCGCTCGGCAGTCCGGCTGTGTCCATCGCGTGCTCGACCGCGTCCGCGAGCGTCGCGTTGCTGATCTCCCCGGCGATCGGCGGACCGCCGGCGTGGCCGGCGAGCGTCACGGCGAGCACGTCGTGATTGCGCTCGAGCGCCGGCAGGATCAGCTCCCAGGTGCGCCACGTGTCGGTGAAGCCGTGCAGGCACACGAGCGGCGCGCCGGAGCCGCCGCGATGGGCCGGCGTGAAGCTCGAGTCCATGGGCCGCCACGCTAGCGGGGTTGAGGCTGCGGGCGTCGCGTTGCGGGCGCGCTCAGGGCGGGCTGCTACGGTTGGCCTACGGGCGGCGAAGTCGTCCGTGAGGTTCTTTGTCTTTGTTGGCGCTCGATTTGCGCGGATGGGGTCAGTCGAATCTCCATCCGCAGCGGCGGCCGCACGGTCGCCAGAAGGAGTACCAACACATGACGCATGCAACTTTCGCCGACCTCGGCGTGTCCAAGGTCGTCGTCGATGAGCTCGCCAAGCGCGGGATCACCGAGCCTTTCGCAGTCCAGAAGATGGTCATCCCCGACGTGCTCGCCGGGCACGACGTGCTCGCGCAGTCACCGACAGGCTCGGGCAAGACGCTCGGCTTCGGCGTGCCGCTCGTCGAGCGCCTGCGCGACTCCGACGCGCGGCCCTCGGCGCTCGTCCTCGCACCGACGCGCGAGCTCGCGCTCCAGATCGTCGAGGACATGCGCCCGATCGCGCATGCTCGCGCGCTGTCGATCGCGGCGGTCTACGGGGGAGCGGGAATCGTCAAGCAGGCGCAGCTCGCAAAACGTGCGCACATCGTCGTCGCCACGCCGGGTCGCCTGCTCGACCTGATCGATCGTCGCGACATCTCGCTGAAGAACGTCCGCCTGCTCGTCCTCGATGAGGCCGACAGGATGCTCGACATGGGCTTCCGGCCGGTCGTCGACAGGATCGTGAAGATGACCGCGTCCGAGCGCCAGACGCTGCTGTTCTCGGCCACCCTCGAGGGCGAGGTAGGGCGCATCGCCAAGGCCTACACCTCGAACCCCCGCCGCCACGAGCATGCCCATCCGCTCGAGCGCAAGGCGGACGTCGAGCACCGCTTCGTGACGGTCACGCACGACGGCAAGGTCGCGCGCCTCGTGTCCGAGCTGAATCAGTCCGAGCGCGGCCTGACGCTCGTGTTCGTGCGCACCAAGCGCGGCGCCGACCGGCTCGTCAAGCGGCTCGCCTCGAGCAGCGTGCAGGCGGTCGCGATGCACGGCGACAAGTCCCAGGGGCAGCGCCAGCGCGCGCTCGCGAACTTCGAGGCCGGCGTCGTCGACACGCTCGTCGCGACCGATGTCGCCGCTCGCGGCATCGATGTCGCGGGGATCACGCACGTGATCAACTACGACATCCCGGCGACGCGCGAGGACTACGTGCACCGCATCGGCCGCACGGCCCGCGCGGGCGCCAGCGGCGTCGGCGTGACGCTCGTCGCCCACGACCAGGCCCGCGAGCTCGCCGGCATGGTCTCCGATCTCGGGCTGCAGCGCGAGCTCGAGCTGGCCGGCATCGCCCGCGGCCCCTCCCAGCGCAACGGACGCCCGCCCGCCAACCAGGGCAGCGCGCGCCCGCCGCAGGGCAGCCCCCGCAGCGAGCGCCCACGGCCCGGCGCACGGCCGGGCAGGGCCAAAGGCCGCGGCGCCCGTTCGGGCCCGTCCTCATACTCGGCCTCGCCGTCGCGCAGCGGCGGCGCGCGCGCCACTCGCAGCACCGGCCGGCCGCGGTAGTCCGCCTGCGCCCGCGATCGCGCGCGCTCAGCTAACGTCGCGAGCATGAGTACGTCCTCGCCGCAGGAGCCGGCTGCCCCCGGCTCCGCGCGCGAGGGGTCAGGCGCGCCGCCTGCAGAGGCGGAGCTGCTTGCGGCGCACGACATCCTGCGCCTGCGCGCGCCGAACCCCGGGCTGCTGACGCTGTCGGGGACGAACACCTGGCTGCAGGGTCGCTCGCCGACCTGGCTGATCGACCCGGGCCCGCTGCTCGAGGAGCACCTGCAGAGCATCTTCGCGGCGATCGAGCAGCGCGGCGGGCTCGGCGGCGTGGTGCTGACCCACGATCACCACGACCACTCAGAAGCGCTCGCGGCGGTGCTCGAGCGCTGTCCCGCGCCGGTCGCGGCCGGGCGCGGCGAGGTCGACGTGCTGCTCGCCGAGGGCACACGCTTCGGTCCCTTCGAGGCGGTCGCCACCCCCGGACACGCCGCCGATCACTTCGTGCTGATCGCCGCCGGCGCATGCTTCACCGGCGACACGGTGCTGGGCGAGGGCAGCGTCTTCATCGCACCCGGCCGCGGCGCGATGGCCGGCTACCTGCTGGCGCTCACGCGCCTGCGCGCGCGTAACGACTTCAGCGTCCTGTGCCCCGGCCACGGGCCACCGGTGTGGGATGCGCATGGGAAGCTCGAGGAGTACGTCGGGCACCGCATCGACCGCGAGAACCGGCTGATCGTGGCGCTCGGCGAAGGGCGGCGCACGATCCGCGAATTGCTGCTTGCGGCATGGCCCGAGGTGCCCGAGTTTCTCTATCCGGCGGCGACCGCGACGCTCGCCGCGCACCTCGACAAGCTCGAGGAAGAGCAGATCCTGCCGGCAGGAGTTGAGCGCCCCTACTACGAAAGTAGACAGTGGTGAACCCGCCCGAGGCCCTGACAGCGCTTAAACCGTGGCCCGAAGGGTCGCTCGGGTCGATGGTGACGGCGACCGGCCAGCACGCGACCTCACTCGATTCGCCGTTCCCGCCGATCGCCGACTACGGCTTCCTGTCGGACTGTCACACCGGCGCGCTCGTCGCCTCCGACGGCTCGATCGAGTGGATGTGCCTCCCTCACTTCGACTCGCCGTCGGTGTTCGGCTCGATCCTCGACCGCGGCGCCGGCAGCTGGCGTGTCGGGCCCTACGGCGTGTATGTGCCCGCCGGGCGCCGCTACATCCCGGGCACGAACATGATCGAGACGACCTGGATGACGCCGCAGGGCTGGCTGCGCGTCGTCGACGCGCTGACGATCGGGCCGTGGCACGACAACAAGCACGGCTCCTCGCACACGCGCCCGCCGACCGACTACGACGCCGACCATCTGCTCGTGCGCATGGTCGAGTGCATCCAGGGCCAGGTGCAGGTCGAGATCGTCTGCGAGCCGATGCTCGACTACGGCGCGAAGCCGGCGCGCTGGAGCGTGGCGCAGTCGGGCGAGGAGGGTGTGTGCATGATGGACGCGACCGATGACGTGACCGCGTTCAGGCTGTTCAGCGACATCCGCATGGGCATCGAGGGCAACCGCGCGCACGGCCGCCACACGATGAGCGAGGGCGAGAAGCGCTTCTGCGCGCTGTCCTGGACGGAGGGCCGCGGCGGGCCGCACACCGTCGAGGACGCCGAAGGGCACCTCTCGCGCACGAGCCATTTCTGGCGCGAGTGGCTGGCTGAAGGAACCTATCCGGACCACCCATGGCGCTTCCATCTGCAGCGCTCGGCGCTCGTGCTGAAGGGGCTGACGTTCATGCCCACCGGCGCGCTCGTCGCCGCGCCGACGACCTCGCTGCCGGAGACGCCGGGCGGCGAGCGCAACTGGGACTACCGCTTCTGCTGGATGCGCGACGCCTCGTTCACGCTGTGGGCGCTGCACGCGCTCGGCCTCAACTGGGAGGCCGATGACTTCATCCAGTACGTCGCCGACATGGATCGCAACGAGGACGGCTCGCTGCAGATCATGTACGGGATCAAGGGCCAGAAAGAGCTCGAGGAGTCGACGCTCGAGCACCTCAAGGGCTATGAGGGCGCGCGCCCGGTGCGCATCGGCAACGGCGCCTACAACCAGCGCCAGAACGACGTCTTCGGCGCGGTGCTCGACTCGGTCTACCTGCATTCCAAGAAGCGCGACCACATCCCCGAGCGCCTCTGGCCGGTGCTCGCCGACCAGGTGCGCTGCGCCGCGCAGGCCTGGAAGGAGCCCGACCAGGGGATCTGGGAGGCGCGCGGCGAGCCGCGCCACTACGTCTCCTCGAAGCTGATGTGCTGGGTCGCGATGGACCGCGGCGCGCGCCTGGCCGAACGGCGCGGCCACACAGACGATGTCGAACAGTGGCAGACGCTCGCCGATGAGATCAAGCGCGACATCCTCGACCGCGGCGTCGACCAGCGCGGCGTCTTTCGCCAGCACTACGACACCGACGCGCTCGACGCGTCCAATCTGCTCGTGCCGCTCGTGCGCTTCCTCCCCCCCGAGGACGAGCGCGTGCGTGCGACCGTGATGGCGATCCGCGAGGAGCTGACCGAGGGCGGGCTCGTGCTGCGCTACCGCACCGAATCGACCGACGACGGCCTCAAAGGCGAGGAGGGCACGTTCCTGATCTGCTCCTTCTGGCTCGTCTCGGCGCTGTCTGAGATCGGCGAGCACCGCGAGGCCGAGCACCTGTGCGAGCGGCTGCTGTCCTACTCATCGCCGCTCGAGCTCTACGCGGAGGAGCTCGAGGCGTCCTCCGGCCGGCACCTCGGCAACTATCCGCAGGCGTTCACGCACCTCGCCCTGATAAACGCGGTCACGCACGTCATCGCCGCCCAGCAGCAGCCCTGATCGCGGCGGGCGCTCAGTAGCCGGGATCGCCAGGCAGCAGGATCCGCGCGACCTCGCCCTCGAGCACGACGCGCGGCTCGATCGGCTGCACCGTGCGCTCGCGCGCGTAGGCGAGCAGGTCGGCGACCGAGGCGAAGTCGCTGAGCTGCTCGAGGTGCTTGATCGTCGGGAACACGAGCTCGATCTCGCCGGCGCCGTAGGCGTCGAGCGCGGCCGCCGGCGCGAACCAGCCGAGATCGACGCACTCCTCGCCGTCGACCCGCGGTTCCTGGCCGGCCGGCAGCGAGGCCAGGAAGAAGTGCGTGTCGAAGCGCGTCAGCACCGCGGCGGGCGTGATCCAGCGCGAGAACTTGACGAGCGCATCCGCGCCCTCGAGGTCGACCGCGGCCTCCTCGGCCAGCTCGCGCAGGGCGGCCGCGCGGTGCGCCTGATCGCCGTCGCCGTCGTCGGCGTCGACGGCGCCGCCGGGAAACACCCAGACGCCGCCCATGAAGCGCGCCTTCGGCGTGCGCCGCACGAGCAGCACCTCGAGCGCCTCCTCGCCGCCGCGCAGCAGCAGCACGCTCGCCGCCTGGCGAGGCTTCGTCGGCGGCCCGGGGTTGTACGCCTCGCCGGCGCCGGCCTGCGCGCGCTGGCTGTGCTCGCCTGAGGGCATCAGCTGACCCTACCTGTCGGTAGTCTTTGGCGCATGAGCAAGTTCACCGAGAGCGTCGGCCGATGAGCGCGACGGAGACCCTGCAGCGCTGGATCTGCGAGTCCTGCGGCTTCATCTATGACCCCGAGGAGGGCGACCCCGACGGCGGGATTCCCGCGGGCACGGCCTTCGAGCAGATCCCCGACACCTGGTTCTGCCCGGTGTGCGGAGCGCGCAAGCGCGACTTCGTCCTCTACGAGGACTAGGGATCGCGACCGCGGAAGCCGACTGGGCGCGCCTGCGCGCGTTCGACAGCGCGCACGTCTGGCACCCCTACGGCGCGATCCCCGGCGCCTCCGCGCCGCTGCCGGTCGTCTCCGCGCAGGGCGTGCGCCTGACGCTCGCCGACGGACGCGAGCTGATCGACGGGATGGCTTCGTGGTGGTGCGCGATTCACGGCTATCGCCACCCGCGGCTCGACCGCGCGGTCAGCGAGCAGCTCGGCAGGATGGCGCACGTGATGTTCGGCGGGCTCACGCACGAGCCGGCGGTGCGCCTCGCGGAGGCGCTGCTGGAGCTGGCGCCGGCAGGTCTCGACGCGGTGTTCTTCGCCGATTCGGGCTCGGTATCCGTCGAGGTCGCGATCAAGCTCGCGCTGCAGTACCAGCGTGCGCGCGGCCGCCGCGGGCGCACCCGGCTGCTGACCGTCAGGGGCGGCTACCACGGCGACACGCTGGGCGCGATGGCGCTGTGCGACCCGGTCGGCGGCATGCACAGCCTGTTCGCGGGCACGCTCGCCGAGCACGTGTTCGCCGATCGCCCGCCGGACGGGTTCGATCAGCCGCTCGAGCCGCGCTGGGCCGAGCACGTCGGCGCGCTGATCGCCGGCCACGCCGACGAGCTGGCCGCTGTCGTGCTCGAGCCGGTCGTGCAGGGCGCCGGCGGCATGCGCTTTCATTCGCCCGCGTGCGTCGCGCTGTTGCGCGAGCTCTGCGACGCGCACGGCCTGCTGCTCGTGCTCGACGAGATCGCAACCGGCTTCGGCCGCACCGGCGCGATGTTCGCGTGTGAGCACGCAGCTGTCACGCCCGACGTGATGTGCCTCGGCAAGGCGCTGACCGGGGGCTACATGACGCTCGCGGGCACGCTGTGCACGGCCGCGGTCGCCGAGGCGGTCTCCGGCGGCGAGGGCGGCGGGCTGGTGCACGGCCCGACGTTCATGGCCAACCCGCTCGCGTGCGCGGTGGCGCTCGCGTCGCTCGAGCTGCTCGGCGAGGGCGGCTGGCGGGCGCAGGTCGCGGCGATCGAGGCGGGCCTGTGGGCGGGGCTCGCGCCGCTGCGCGCGATGCCGGGGGTCAAGGACGTGCGTGTGCTCGGCGCGATCGGCGTCGTGCAGCTCGAGCAGCCGGTCGACATCGCGGCGGCGAGCGCCGCGGCGGTCGCGCACGGCGTCTGGCTGCGGCCGTTTCGCGACCTGATCTACACGATGCCGCCGTACGTCACCGGTGCCGCGGATCTGGCGGCGATCGGCGCCGCGGTGGGCGCCGCGGTCAGCGCCTGCGCTACGCCCTGACTTCGATCGCTTCGCTGGAGACGCCGGCATGCAGTTCGAGCGCCGACACCTGTCCGCCTTCCGGTTCGAATCCGCGGCCTCTGTTGAATTCCCAGCGCCACGCGTCTTCGAGGAACGTGCCGCCTTCGAAGTTCGTGTACTGCGGCAGGCCGCTGGTATCGCGGAACGAGTAGACCGATTCCGCGGACGGCGTGTCGATGTTGCCGGTGACTTCCGCGATCAGCGGCCCATGCACGCGCGCGGTCAGGCCTTCGCAGCTGAATTCCGCGGCGTAGGGCGTTTCCTGCTGCGTCAGCAGGACGCCGACGGTCGGAGTCGCCGTGCCTTTGCCGGCCAGGTAGCCGAGTTCGCCCCTCAGCGGATTGGTGACGATCATCCCTGCCTTCGCGCCCGCCGAGTTGCATTTCGAGCCGGCGGCCGAGCAGCCGCTGAACGTCACGACGATGTTCTGCTCGTCTTTGCTGCCGGTCAGTTCGCCCGCGAGCCGCGTCGCCTTGCATTCCATCGCTTCCGGAACTTCGACCGATTCGAGCCGGCTGCGGCCCGCCCGGCTCGAGAAACTCGGGTCCTTGAAGCCGCGCTCGAGTTCGTAGCGGCCTTCGGCGCCGGCGCTTTCTTCGCTGCAGGTCCTGTTTTCGTAGCGACCTCTGGCGCCCTTCGCGACCTTCTGGCAGCTGAAGTATTCGGGCAGTTCCGCGGCTGCTCCCGCTGCCAGGACCGCGCCGGCGCCGCTGGCGAGGATCAGGCACAGACCGGCGATGGGGATGCGCTTCATCTCGCCCTCTCGTTCTCGCGTGTTGCGTTGGAATCTTCGCCCGTGGCCGCTTCGAAAGCATATAGCCGAGCGCGGCGACGGAGCGACCGACAGTATGACCGATTCGGCTGGTTCGACCGCGGCCGCGCGCCGGCCGGCGCGGGGGCTGCTCAAAGCCGCAGCGACAGGCGCGCCCCGGCCGCTGCGAGATCGGCGGCCGCGGGGCTCGCGACGCGCTCGAGTCCCTCGACTGCGACCTCGCCGAGACGCGCGATCGTGGCACGGTTGGAGCGCTGCATGACCGTCGCCTCGGCCGGCCACGGGGTCAGCACGACCGCGCGCACGTCGAGCCCGGCGGCGCGCGCGGCGCGCACAGTGAGCAGTGTGTGGTTGATCGTGCCGAGCCCCGGGCGGGCGGCGATCACGAGCGGCAGGCCGAGCTCGGCCGCGAGGTCGCAGACCGTGAAGCTGCTCGCGAGCGGCGTCAGCAGGCCGCCGACGCCCTCGAGGATCACCTCATCGCCGTGCGCGTCGGAGCCGGCGCGGGCGGCCGCGATCAGCTGCGCGGGCGTGATCTCATCGCCGGCCAGCTCGGCGGCGAGGTGCGGCGAGACGGCCGGCCCGTAGCGCAGCGGCGAGACCTCCTCGCTGCGCATACCCGCGACCTCGGCGAGCAGCTCGTGATCGGCCGGCCAGGCGCCGCGCGCGGCGATTTCAGCGGGATCGTCAAGGCCGGTGACGACCGGCTTATGGGCTCGCACCGGGCGGCCTTCGGCGCGCGCCGCCGCGAGCAGAGCCGCGCTCAAGACGGTCTTGCCGACACCTGTGTCGGTGGCGGTGACGAACAGCCCGCGCACGCCGGGGCTCGTCGCTCAGGCCGCGCGCTCGAAGTCGAACGGCGCGCTCGCGCCGCGCGCCGGCTCGGCGCTCGGCGGGTACGCGCCTGCTGCGGCGGGCGGGTAGTCCTCGACCTCGCTGACGATCCGTTCGGGTGGCGGCGGGGACATCTTCGCCGGGTCCATGCCGAGGTCGCGTGCGACCGCGCCGAGCACACGCGCCGCCTTGCGCAGGTCGGACGGCGTGTGCGAGGCCATCGTCGTCAGCCGCAGCCGCGAGGTGCCTGGCGGAACTGTCGGCGGGCGGATCGCCTGGGCGAACACCCCGCGCGCGATCGCCTCCTGGCAGAGGCGCATCGCGTCGCGCTCGTCGCCGACGATCAGCGGCACGATCGGCATGTCGCGCTCGATGATCGGAAAGCCCTGCTCGGCCAGCTCGCGGCGCAGCGCCCGGGCGTTCGAGTGCAGTCGCTCGACGCGGTGCGGGCGCTCCTGCAGCAGCTCGAGCGCCGTGAGCGCGGCGGCGATCGCGGGCGGCGGCGGCGCCGTCGAGAAGATCAGCGAGCGCGCGGTGTTGATCAGGCAGCGCACGATCTCGGCGCTGGCGCAGGCATACGCGCCGTAGGAGCCGAGCGCCTTGCCGAGCGTGCCCACGACGACGTCGATCTCGCCCTCGAGGCCCGCCTCGGCGACGGCGCCGCGGCCGTTCGGGCCGAGGTTGCCGATCGCGTGCGCGTCATCGACGACCGTGCGTGCGCCGTAGGCGCCGGCCAGCTCGGCGATCTCCGCGAGCGGCGCCACGTCGCCGTCCATCGAGAACACCGAGTCGGTCACGATCAGCGCGCCGCCGCGCGGCTCGCGCCGGCGCAGGCACCACTCGAGGTGCTCGATGTCGCGGTGGCGGTAGACGACGACCTCGGCGCGCGAGAGGCGGCAGCCGTCGACGATCGAGGCGTGGTTGAGCTCGTCGGAGAAGATCGTGTCGCCGCGGCCGGCGAGCGCGCCGATCACGCCGAGGTTGGCGAGATAGCCGGAGCCGAACAGCAGGCACGCCTCGCTGCGTTTGAACGCCGCGAGGCGCTCCTCGAGGCGGCGGTGGATCGTCATCGTTCCGGAGACGAGCCGCGAGGCGCCCGCGCCGACGCCCCAGCGTGTCGCCGCCTCGCCGGCCGCGTCGCGCACCCGCGGGTGATCGGCGAGGCCCAGGTAGTTGTTGGAGCAGAGCAGCAGCACCGGCTTGCCCTCGAGCAGGATCGTCGGCCCCTGCGGGCCGCTCACGAGTCGCAGGCGGCGGGTGAGACCGAGCCGCTCCAGTTCTGCCAGGCGCTGTTCGATCTCGCTCATGTCGCGCCCGGCCTACCTGACCGGGACTCGGTTCGGGGCGCCGTCCGGTCGTGGCGGCACGGAGCGTTTGGCACGGTATCGCAGCTGCGAGGACGGATCCCACAGGCGCACGTTCAGCGCGGCCGGCGCCGTGGCGGCGTGCGCGTCGATCAGCTCGTCGATCACGTCGGGAGTCGAGCCGGCGAGCCACTGCGAGCGGTTGTCCGGGCGGGGGTTGGATGCGTTGTCGGGCTGGCGCGCGACGTTCAGGCCGAGCTGCTCGAACATCTCGCGATCCTGCTCCGGCTCGCTGCCGAGCGTCGTCAGGAAGTTGCCCATCATGACTCCGTTGATGCCCGCGCGGACCGCGAGCTGCTGGAGCTCGCCGAGGTTCTCCACGCGCCCGCCGCAGAGGCGGAACAGCGCTGCCGGCAGGATCAGGCGGAAGATCGCGATCCACTTGACCGCCTCCCACGGGTCCATGTACTCGCGGTCGCCGAACTTCGTGCCCGGCCGCGGGTTGAGCATGTTGATCGGCACGCTCGTCGGGTCGATCGCGGCCAGCTCAAACGCCATCTCGACTCGCTGTGCGCGCGTCTCGCCGAGGTTGAGGATGCCCCCGACGCAGGTCTCGAGGCCGGCCTCGCGGACGGCATCGATCGTGCGCAGCCGGCCCTCGTAGCGGACCGTGCTGGTGACCTCGTCGTAGTAGCTGTGAGCGGTCTCGACGTTGTGGTGGACGCGCTGGATGCCCGCATCGCGCAGGGCCTTCGCGCGCTCTGCCGAGATGTGCCCGACCGACGCGCAGCGCTTGAGGTTGGTCTGCTCGGAGACGAGCCGAACGCCCTCGAGATACTTGCCGAAGTCGCGCTTTGAAAGCCCCTGCCCCTGGGTGACCATGCAGAAGCGGTGGGCGCCGGCGGCTTCCGCGGCGCGCGCGTGCTCGAGGACCTGCTCGGGCTCCATCATCGCGTGCATCGGCGTCTCGGCGTCGGCGAAGCGCGACTGCGCGCAGAAGCCGCAGTCCTCGGCGCAGCCGCCCGACTTGGCGTTGACGAGCGAGCACATGTCGGTCGAGTCCGCGAAACGCTCGACGCGCGCCTTCCATGCACGCTCGATCAGCGCCTCGATCTGGGCGTGGTCCTCGAGCTCGCCGAGCTGGAGGGCCTCCTCGCGTGAGATCAGCGGTGTCATGCGCGACACCGTATGACCTCTGGCGGACGCTATTGCCCGCGCCAGCGGGCCGGACGGCGCTCGCCGAAGGCGCGCATTCCCTCACGCAGGTCCTGCGAGGCGAACGAGGCGTGGCGCAGCTCGACGAGCTGCGCTTCGACCTCTGCCGGCAGCTCGCTCTCGGCGCGCAGCAGCTCGGCGATGACGCGCTTGTTGCCGGTCTGCGCGAGCGGCGCGTTGCCCGCGAGCTCGCCCGCGAGCTCGCCCGCGACGCGCTCGAGCTCGGCGGCCGCGGCGACACGGTTGACGAGGCCCCAGGTGAGCGCGGTCGGCGCGTCGATGTGGCGCCCCAGCAGGAACAGCTCGCGCGTGCGTGCCGCGCCGATCGTGTCGATGAAGCGCCGCAGCCCGGTGTGCGAGTAGACGAGGCCGAGCTTCGCCGGCGGCATCCCCAGCATCACGCCGTCATGCGCGACGCGCAGATCGCACGACAGCGCGAGCTCGAGCCCGCCGCCGATCGTGTGCCCGGAGAGGACCGCGAGCGTCGGGTACGGAAACGCGGCGAGCGCGTCGATCGCCTGCGTGAACGGGTGCGCGACGAGTCGCTCGGCGCGCGCTTCGAAGTCCTCCTCGGGGATCTCGCCGATGTCGCCGATGTCATAGCCGGCCGAGAACATCTCGTGCGCGCCCGTCACGAGCAGGCAGCGCGCCCGCGCGGCGGGCGCCGCGAGCTCGGCGAGCGCCGCGCTGATCGCGTCGAGGATCGGGTGGTCGAGCGCGTTGCGCTTGGCCGGGTTCGAGATAGTCAGGCGGACGACGTGCTCGAGCGGTTCGTCGATCAGCAGCTTGCCGTCGGCGAGCGCGCGTGGGGGCGAGGCGGGGGACACGGGGCCGACAGGCTAGCCGAGCGCCGTGGCGCCTGCGCGCCCGCCGGCGGACGTCAGCGCCGCGCCCGCAGCCGCTAGTCGAGCACGACGAGCGTGTCGCCCTCGTTGACCGCCTGGCCCTCCTCGCAGCAGATTTCCTTGACCGTGCCGGCGTCCTCGGCCTCGACCGGCATCTCCATCTTCATCGACTCGAGGATCGCGACCGTGTCGCCCTCCTCGACGGTGTCGCCGACGGCGCACTCGATTTTCCATACCGTGCCGGTGATATGAGCCTCAATGTCAGTCATCTGCTCCTCCATACGGCGATCGCGAACACGGGAGCAAGACAATAGATCCCGCCCCCGACCGATCGGCGCGCCCACCGACGCTGATCGTCGCCGCGCACAACGAGGCTGACAGGATCGCCGCGACGCTCGCCGCACTGGCACAGGCGTTCCCGGGCGCGCGCACCTGGGTCGCCGACGACGGCTCGAGCGACGCGACCGCAGCGATCGCGGGCGCGGCCGGCGCGCGGGTCGTGCGCAGCGAGCGCGTCATCGGCAAGGGGGGCGCGATGACGAGCGCGGCGCAGGCCGCGCTCGCCGAGGAGGCGCGCGGGCCGGCGGGTCCGCGGAGCTTCGTCCTCTGTGACGGCGATCTCGGCTCCTCGGCGCTCGCGCTCGCCGCGCTCACACAGCCGCTCGAGCGCGGCGAGGCGGATGTCGTGGTCGCGATCTTCGCGAGCCGGGTCGGCGGCGGCGTCGGGCTCGCACGCGGCTTCGCGCGCTGGGCGATCCGCAGGCGCTGCGGGCTCGACACGCGGGCGCCGATCTCCGGGCAGCGCGCGCTCAGCGCGGGCGCGCTCGCCGACGTGCTGCCGTTCGCGGCCGGCTACGGCATGGAGATCGGGATCACGATCGACGCCGTCCGCGGCGGTCATCGAGTGCTCGAGGCAGAGCTCGATCTCAGCCATCGCGCGAGTGGGCGCACGCTCGCCGGCTTCGCCCACCGCGGCCGTCAGCTGCTCGACTTCGTACGCGTATATCTCGCGCGCGCGTAACTTTGTGCCGCCCGCAACGTAGAGCGCTCAGATGAGTGAGTTGGCGCCGATGCGCGAGCAGGTCTATGCCGATCCGCGGCCGAAGGAGTACTTCGACCGCTTCCACGAGCGCGGACGCACGCGCGAACCGGACTGGGTCTACGACGCGGTGCGGATGGTCACCTCGCTGTACGCATTCGCGTTCCTGCGCACACGCGCGATCTCCACCGAGAACGTGCCCGGGCGCGGCGCGGTGATCCTCGCGCCGAACCACTTCTCGTTCATGGACCACTTCCTGATGGGCTGCTACATCCGCCGCAAGGTGCGCTTCATGGCGAAGTCGCAGCTGTTCAAGGGGCCGATGCAGTTCATCTACACCCACGGCGGCGTGTTCCCCGTGCGGCGCGGCGCGCGCGATGAGGAGATGTTCATCACCGCCAACGCGATCCTCGCGCGTGAAGGCGCGATCACGATGTACTGCGAGGGCGGCCGTTCGCGCACCGGCAAGGTCGCGACGGAGGCCAAGCGCGGCATCGGGCGCCTGGCGCTCGACAGCGGCGCGCCGATCGTGCCGATCGCGATCTACGGCTCCTCGCGCGTGCGCAACTGGAAGCGCCTGCAGTTCCCGAAGGTGACCGTCCAGTACGGCGAGCCGATGCGGTGGGAGGCGATCGAGAACTCGACGCGCGAGCAACAGCAGGCCGTCGCCGACCAGGTCCTCGTCGAGATCCGCTCGCTTTACGCGGGCCTCGAAGAGCACGGCCGCAAGGGGATGATCCGGCTCGCGCGCGAACGGCGGCGCGCCGATCGCATCGCGCCGGGCCGCGCGCACGCAACCTGACCTCCGCGTCACGCTGCGCGCTCGCTGGATCACTAGGGTGAAGCCGCCATGATCGCGACCGTCGACGGACTCGACCTTCTGCGCGCGGGGCTCCTCGACGGAGTCTCGATGGTGCTCGCCGGCGCCGGGATCGACCTCGGGGATGACCGGCTCTCGGCGGCTGTCCGCGACAGCTGCAGCGGTTTGGGTGCCCGCGTCACCGACTGCCGGCTGCCGGCGAGCGCCGGCGGGCAGGGGGCCGGCGAGGATGCAGCCGACGGCGAGCTCCCTGCCGCGCTCGCGCGCGCCGGCGACGTCGACATGCTCGTCGTCGACGCCGCCGCCGTGTTCGCGGCGTCCGACGTTCCCCGCGAGGCGCTCGCGACGTGCCTGGAGCTGAGCTGGGCGGCGACGCGGGCGGTCGTCGAGCGGGCGTATCTGCCGCAGGCGGGCGGAGGGCGAATCGTGTACCTCGCGCCGCTCTCATCAGCCGCGCTGCAGCACGCCGACGCGGCCCGTGCGGGCCTCGAGAACCTCGCGCGCACGCTCTCGATCGAGTGGTCCAGGCACGCGATCACGACCGTCACGATCGCCCCGGGCGAGAGGACCTCGCCGGGCGCGGTCGCGGCGTTGACCGCGTATCTCGCCTCCCCGGCGGGCGCATACTTCTCGGGTTGCCAGTTGGATCTGCGCGGTCCGCACGGGTGAAGCCGAGCAGCGCCCAGGTACTCGCGATCACCGCTGCCGTCGGCGCCGAACGGGCGCAGACCTGTGCGATGCTCTCCCAGTGTCCGGAACGCACTCGAAGCCGGCCGGTTGGGAGCGGCTCTTCTGGGGTGTCGTGGAGCGCTCGAGAAACCCGATCGCGGTGTTCGATGAGCGAGGCGCCCACCTCGCTGTGAATGCGGCGACATGCGAGTTCTTCGGCGTGTCGCGCGATGAGTTCGACCAATCGCAGCTCGGCCACCTGCTGACAGCGGCGGAGCGCTCGACGCTGGCTGAGGAGTGGCGCGAGCTCTGGGCCAAGCGCGACCTGTCAGGCGTACGCGTCTTCACGCGTGCAGACGGCTCGCGTGTCCGGCTGGAGTATGCCGCCCGAACCGCCGTGGCCGACGGGCGACGAGTTGCCGTCGTCGTGATCATCAGACAAGAGCGAGCGCATGAGCTCGCGCGTACCGGGCAAGCCGGCGAGCTGACCCGCCGCGAGCGCGAAGTCGTCTCCCTGGTCGCGCTCGGGCTGACCGGCCCCGAGATAGCCGAGAAGCTGTGCATTTCGGAGGCGACTGTGCGCACGCACGTCAGGAACAGCATGACGAAGCTGGGTGCTCGAACCCGAGCTCACCTGGTGGCTATCGCCCTCGCGGACCGCCATCTGGTGGCCTTGCCTCCAACGCCCTCGCTACCTCGTCCTTAACACGCTCCATCGCATGGCGAACGCCCGGCTCGGGGTCGTCGCCAGACGCGGACGCTCCAGACCGGCACCGGCACACCTCGCCTCTGCGCCTCGTACGACGGTGTGATCTTTCGGCTCTGATCGCGATCTAACGGCAACCTGGCGCGGGGCCGAGCGTATGGTGCTGAGCGTGAAGCAGCTGGCTCAATAGCTGCTCGTGCACGCCGAACTGACACTTCGCGCGACACGCACGCGGCAGCCGTTGACGGCGTTCGCGAGCGCCGCCGGTGCGCTGTGCGGGCGGCGCTCTTGCGCTGACCCGCGGGTGCGCAGACAGGCTCTACCCCCACGGTCTGCGGGGTGTGCGTCAATCAACCAGGAGAGAAAATTGTTACGGAAAGTTAGTTCTCGCAAAACCAGGACGGCGGCGGTGGCCGCTGCCTCCGCAGCGCTGTTCCTGGCGACAGCAGGCGTGTCCTCGGCATCCGCTGCATCGGGCGCCTCGACCCCCGGCACCGCCGCCCCCATCTTTCAGGTCGGGACCTCGGTCGTCAACATCTCACCGAAGAAGCCGATGGTCGATGGCGGCTACGGCCAGGACTACATCGTCACGGGTGGAGTTCACGATCCGCTGCAGGTACGGGCGTTCTTCGTCGGCCATGGCAAGCAGGCCGTCGTATTCGTCACAGTGGACTCCCAGGGCTGGTTTGCCGAATACCAGGCGCCGAACGTAGGCGACGGCGGCGACGACGCGCGCGCGGACGCGGCGGCGGCCCTTGATGCCAAAGGCTACGAAGTCACCGCGTCCAACATCGTTCTCTCCACCACGCACGACCATGCGGCACCGACGCTCATGGGTCTCTGGGGCCACACCTACCCGGGCTACCTGCACCGCGTGAAGGAAGCTGCTGTCCGCGCCGTCCTCAAGGCTGCCTCGCACACGCACGAAGCGGAACTGTGGTCGGCCACGGGCACCATCCACGGCCTGGTCTCGCAGCTGCAGGGGACCGATCAGACGGCTGGGTATTCGGTCGACAGCCAGGTGCCGATCCTGTGGGCGCGCCAGCCCGGCAGCGGCGCGACGATCGCCACCTACGCCGACGTGCCGGTCCACGCCGATCAATACGATCCGACCCAGCCCGGCAACAACCAGTGGAGTGCCGACTACCCCGGGTGGGTCCGGAATCGGCTCGCCGAGGTGCTCGGTGGCAGTGCTGTGGTTGCGGTCGGCACCCTCGGCCGGCAGGAGACCATCGGCTCCGACCCTCACTACTCTGAGGTCGAACAGCAGGGCCGGTTCATCACAAATGCGATCGTCGGCGCGCTCGCCCAGGCGCGGCCGATCAGCGACACGACGCTTGCGGCCGACAACGTGCCGTTCACGAGCGAAGCCACGAACATGGGTCTGCTGGCGGCGATGTCCTGCAACCACCCCGGTGGGCCGCTCGGCTGCCCCGGCCCGCTCAGCGAGCCCAGGAGCAACCACGGCCAGGGCACCTGGAACTGGGAAGCGGTCGGCGGGATCTTCACGATCAACCGCTCGCTTGAAGCGCCGTACTTCAACATCAAGGGAGAAGAAGAATTCACCGTCGGCTCGTCGGCGACGGTCGCGCGCATCGGAGATCAGGTGTTCGCCACGGTCCCGGGCGAGGGATTTCCGGAGGTGACCGAAGCCATCGAGCGGGCCTTCGCCGGATCGCCCGGTATCCAGGCCGCCCACGTCGTCGATGAGGGCAGCGACACGCTCGGCTACTTCGGTGACTATGCCGCGTATCCGCCGGAACAGATGCAGGGCGACCTGGCCACGAACAATGTCGGTCCGAACGTGGGGCAGGACACGGTCAACGCCATAGTGCAGGCCGGCGACAGCCTCGGTCTCGGCCCCGCCCCCGAGCTGGTGACCGCTGACATCACCAACCCGCACGCGTTCTCGCAGCCCGGGGTCCAGTTCTACCCCAACCAGGTCGAGACCGAAGAACCGACGGTGAGCTTCTATGGCTCGGCGCACGCGGCAAGCTCGGCGTCCCACTCGACGTCGACCACGATCGGCTCCAGCGCGGGTGCCCAGGGCGACGGGCTGATCAGCTGGAACTTCGGCGACGGCACGACCGAAGTCCAGCCCGACGAAGCGCGCTTCACCCACATGTTCCCGGGCCCCGGTCTCTATGTGGTGACGGCGAGCGTCACAGACAACCTCGGCAACACGTACAGCTGGACCCAGCAGGTGCGGATCGACTCGCCGCTGAGCGCGGATGTGGTCCAGACCGCAGGGCATGGCAACAGCGTCGTTCTCAGCGCCGTGGGGCAGGGCGGCGAGGGGAACGTGCTCGAGGCCAAATGGACGTTCTCGGATGGCGAGACCGCCTACGGCACGACGATCACGGAGCACAAGCACATGGAAGGGCTCGTGACGATCACCGACGGGGCCGGCAACACGGCGACCGCCAGCGTTCACATCAACTGACGAGCATCGTGACCCGCCGGTGGCCAGGGTGGCCACCGGCCGGGCCGCGCATTCCCTCGCCCACGGAGCGAGAAAGGCTTGGGCGCGCCGTGTCGGACAGGTGGGCGGGCTCGGCCCGCCGCGCCGGCCTCGGCGCCCTCCGGCCGTCACCTGTGCTGATACCGATCGCCGGCATCGGGCGGGCGGGCCGTCGATCGCCTCGCGAGCCTGGGACCGGGGGAGCATGGCGAGGTCGCCAAGGATATGGCTGTGAGCCGGGCGCCGAGGACTGGGCGCAGGACCAGCAAGCAGAGCCCGCCTGCTGACGATTTCACCTGCGGTTAGGTTCGCGCCGGCCGGCCGGATCGCGCGGCACGCCGGCGTG
Organism: uncultured Solirubrobacteraceae bacterium; assembly: GCA_963822245.1. GTDB lineage: Bacteria > Actinomycetota > Thermoleophilia > Solirubrobacterales > Solirubrobacteraceae > Palsa-744. The sequence goes on along the minus strand of CAWGGR010000001.1, from coordinate 154,246 downwards.
CCGCGCGATCCGCCAGGTTCAGCCGGTCATGCCGCCGAAGATGCCGCCGGTCACGTGCAGTGTCTGCCCGTGGACGTAGTTGCTCCACGGCGAGCACAGGAAGAAGACGCCGCCGGCGGCCTCCTCGGGCGTCGCGGGGCGCCCGAGCGGGATGATCGCGGAGGCCATCTGGCGCATCTGCTCGGGGATCCCCAGCTGGATGCTCTCGCCGTCCTTCTCCATCGTGTTCTCATCGACCTTGGCCTGCGTCAGGCGCGTGTCGATGAAGCCGAACGCGACCGCGTTGACGTTGACTTTGAACTGGCCCCACTCCTTCGCGACGGTTTTGGTGAGGCCGACGACGGCGGCCTTGCCGGAGGAGTAGTTGGCCTGGCCGGCGTTGCCGAACGTGCCCGAGGTCGAGGAGATGTTGACGATCTTGCGGAACACCTCGCGGCCTTCCTCGCGCTCCTTCTTGGCGGGCTCGCGCAGATGCGGCGCGGCGGCGCGGATCACGCGGAACGGCACGACGGTGTGGATGTCGAGCATCGCCTGAAAGTGCTCGTCGCTCATCTTGTGGATCGGCGCGTCGAGCGTGTAGCCGGCGTTGTTGACGATGATGTCGATCTTGCCGAACGAGTCGATCGCCTTCTGCACGAGCTGATCGGCGGCGCCGGGCTTGGTCAGATCGCCGGCGAAGACCGCTGTTTCGCCCGCGATCTCGCCGGATGCCTGCTCGGCGACGTCGCCGTCGAGGTCGTTGATCAGAACCTGCGCGCCCTGTGCGACGAGCAGCTCCGCGGTGGCGCGTCCGATGCCGCGGGCCGAGCCCGTGACTATCGCCGACTTGCCGTCGAGTACTCCCATGGCTGTGGGTCTCCTTGTGTTGGTCTGGGAGCAGAAGTTATATACGGCTCGCGCAGGCGGTTCGCGGCGATCGCCCGCGTGTCATGCGCCGAGAAGCTGAAAGCGCAGGCCAACGGCACGGTAGGTCCGTGCCGCGCGGAGGTCGCGTGCGACGAGTTCGAGATCGTGCTCGAGGAAGGTCAGCGCGATCAGGCCGTCATGGGTCGCGCCGCCGCCGCCCTGCGCGCTCGCGAGCACCGCATGGCACTGCGAATACGATGCAAGTCGCAGCGGCTTTCAGCGCTCGATGACGCCGAAGTCCTGCGTGTAGACGCCGCCGGCCTGGCCGTGCGCGAGCGAGGCGGGCGGGTGCGGCGAGACGCCGATCGCGGTTTCGCGGAAGTGCGCGTCGAGGATGTTCGCGCGGTGCCCCGGCGAGGCCATCCAGGCGGCGACGATCGCCTTCGGCGTCGCCAGCCAGAGGGTGCCCCAGGCGATGTTCTCGCCGATTTCGAAGCCGATCCGCGAGCTGTAGATGTAGCCGGCGGCGCGCATCCGCGCGAGCGGCGTCTGCCCGCCTGGGCCGATGTGTTCGAAGTAGTCGTCGAAGGCCATGCTCTCGGTGTGCCCCTGTGCGGCGCGCTCGAGGTGCTGGTTGCTGCGCAGCGCGCGCTCGCCGTGCGCGGCGCGTTCGCGGTTGACCAGGCACAGCGTCGCCGCGCGGACCTGCGGCAGGTTGCTCGCGCTGGGGACGAGCTTGGTGTTGCGGCACGGCCCGCCGTGCACCGTGCGATGCCTGACGCAGGGCTTGTGCGCGCCGCGGCCGTGTGTGCCCTCGTGGCTTTCGCGGAAGCTGCTGCTGCTGGCGCAGCGCGCCGCACGTGCGATCGCGCCGGCGCCGAGCGCCGTCGAGCCGGTCGTGCAGGCCGCGATCGACAACGCGGTGAGCGTCGCGAGGGAGCCGAGGCGGGCGATGCGGATGCAGGCCACACCGACCTATCGGTCGCTGCCGCCCGCTACATGAGCGTGTCCAGAAAAACTGGACACATTTCTTGCACGGCGTTCCCCGGCGCGTGGAAAGGTGCGGTGAGTGCGGCGGCGTGGGACCGAGGATTCCTCGGTTTGGCGTGTGGTGAGTGCGGCGGCGCAGCACCGAGGATTCCTCGGTTTGGCGTGTGGTGAGTGCGGCGGCGCAGCACCGAGGATTCCTCGGTTTGGTTTGGCGTGTGGTGAGTGCGGCGGCGTGGGACCGAGGATTCCTCGGTTTGGTTTGGCGTGTGGTGAGTGCGGCGGCGCAGGACCGAGGATTCCTCGGTGTATCGAGTCCCTACAGTGACAGCGCGCGGCCGAGGATCTCGCGCATGATCTCGTCGCTGCCGCCGCCGATCGGGCCGAGGCGGGCGTCGCGCGCGGCGCGCTCGACCCAGTACTCGCGCATGTAGCCGGCGCCGCCGTGGATCTGCAGGCAGGCGTCCATCAGCTCATATGACGCTCGCTGCGTCAGCAGCTTGGCCATCGTCACCTCGCGCAGCGGATCCTCGCCGGCGACGAAGCGGCGCAGCGCGTCGTAGGTGACGCAGCGGCAGCTGTAGACCGAGGCGGCGAGGTCGGCGAGCTTGTGGCCGATCGCCTGGTGCCGGGAGAGCGGGCGGCCGAAGGCGCTGCGCTCGCGCGCGAACTCGGCGGTGCGCTCCCAGGCCAGCTGCATCGCGCCGACTGCGCCGAGCGCCATCGCCAGGCGCTCCCACTGGAAGTTGGCCATGATCAGCTTGAAGCCCTCGTTGAGCTCGCCGAGCAGGTTCTCCTCGGCTACGAACACGTCGGCGAAGCTGATCGTCGCGGTATCTGAGGCGTGCCAGCCGAGCTTCTCGAGCTTGGCCGAGCTGACGCCGTCGCCGCGGTCGATGATGAAGAAGGAGATGCCGTGGTGGCCGCCGGCCTGGGTCGTCTTTACGGCGGTGACGATGAAGTGCGCGCGCACGCCGTTGGTGATGTAGGTCTTCTCGCCGTTGATCACCCAGCCGCCGTCGACGCGCTCGGCGCGCGTCAGGATCGAGGCGACGTCCGAGCCGGCGCCGGGCTCGGTGATGCCGAGCGCGCCGATCCGCCTGCCGGCGATCGCGGGCACGAGGTAGCGCTGCTTCTGCTCCTCGGAGCCGAACTTCCAGATCGGCGGCGTGGCGATGTTGATGTGCGCGCCGATCCCCGCGGCGGCCCCGCCGGAGCCGATCGCGGCCATCTCCTCGCACAGCACCGCCTCGTGCAGGTAGTCGCCGCCCTGCCCGCCGTAGCTCTCCGGGTACTTCAGCCCGAGCAGGCCCTGCGCGGCGAGCTTCGGGAAGACCTCATCGGGGAACCAGCGCTCGTCCTCCCACTGCGTCGCGTGCGGCGCGAGCTCGCGCTCGATGAAGCCGCGGGCGGACGCGCGCAGCTCCTCGTGCTCGGCGGTGAATGGCGGGTTGAGCGGGCTCATCGGCGGCGTTCGCGACCCCGCCATTGTCGCCGATCCGCGGCGGCGTGGCGCGGCGCGCTCACCGCGCCGGCGCCGGCTCGGGCAGCAGACGGTCGATCAGCGCGCCGGCGGGCCTCGCGGCGAGCTCCTCGGCGAGCGTCGGCCGGTAGCTGAGCAGCGCGAGGCTCGGCGCGATCGCGAAGTCGGCGGCGTTGAGCTGCTCGCCGTCCAGCACCCCCTGCTCGATCCATGCGTCGACGCGGTCGAGCAGCGCGGGGACGGCGGCGATCAGCTCGCTCTCGTTGCGCGGGCCGGCGCGGAAGGAGCGCCCGGCCATCCGCGAGAGCGGCCCGCGCAGCGTGTCGGACCTGGTCAGCAGCGCGCCGAGGCGGCCGTCCGCTGCGCGCCGGTGCATCGCGTCGAGCCCGCGTGCGGCGGTCGCGAGCGCCACGCGCCGGGCGGCCATCTGCAGGACCTCATCGCCCCACCGCTCCGCCTCTTCGACTTCACGCCTGCGCTCGGGGTCGGCCGGGAACAGCGGCGGCTCGGGGTAGGCGCGCTCGAGGAAGCGGGCGATCTCCCGATTGGTCTGGATCCGCACGCCTGCGAGCCGCAGTGCGGGGACGGTGCCGAGCCGGTCGAGGATCGCGAGCTCCTGGTGGGTGGCGCCGTCGACGCTGCGGATCGGCGCCCGGTGCCCCGCGAACCCGCGCGCGCGGACCAGCAGGGGGTGCAGGCCGGTGGGCAGCTCGACGGTGTCATACGCGACGCCCTTGTACTCGAGCATCAGCGACGCTGTCCGGCAGGCATGCGAGCCGGGGATCACGTAGAGCGTCGCGGCCACCGGATGATCCTCGCACCGTTCGCCGGCGGCTGCCGTCAGGCCCTGCCGGCCCCGCTTCCGGAGGTCGCGGCGGTCGCGGCGCCGAGCGGGAAGCGCACGCCGGTGAGCTCCTCGGAGGCCTCCCACAGCCTGCGCGCGGCGACGGCGTCCTTGGCGGCGTCGGAGCGCCCGACGAGCTTGGCGGGGCCGCGCTGCTCCATGAAGCCGCCGGGCCCGGCGAAGCTGTTTCCGGGGATCTCGGCGGTGGCCGCGTACAGCGTCGGCAGCGCGCCGCCGGCCTCGTCCTGGGCGATCACGCGGTTGCCGATGCGGCCGAGCAGGTCGAGCGAGCGCCGGCCGCTCTTGAACTGCAGGTTCGTCGCCGCGTAGCCGGGGTGCGCGGCGGTCGCGAGCACGCTCGAGCCGGCCTCCTGCAGGCGCCGCTGCAGCTCGGCGGTGAACAGCAGGTTGGCGAGCTTCGACTGCCCGTATGCGCGTGTCGCCCTGTAGGGCTTGCGCTCCCAGTTGAGGTCGTCGAAGTCGATGCTGCCGATGCGGTGGGCGGTCGAGGAGACCGTCACGACGCGGCCGCTGACGTGCTCGAGCAGCAGGTTGGTGAGCGCGAAGTGGCCGAGGTGGTTGGTGCCGAACTGCAGCTCGAAGCCCTCGGCGGTGCGGCTCAGCGGAGGCGCCATCACGCCCGCGTTGTTGATCAGCAGGTCGATCTCGCCGTCCCAGCCGGCGGCGAACGCGCGCACCGAGTCGAGGCTCGCGAGGTCGAGTGCGCGCACCTCGCTCGAGCCGGGCATCGCCGCGGCCGCCGCCTCGCCCTTGGCGGTCGAGCGCACGGCCAGCACGACATGCGCGCCGGCGCCCGCGAGCGCCGCCGCCGCGGCGCGGCCGATGCCGCTGTTGGCGCCCGTCACGATCACGTTGCGGCCGGTCATGTCAGGGAGTGGGGAGCTGCTTGAAGTAGTCATAGGCAACAATGTAGTCTATGACAACAATGATGTCAACGACAACTTCATCGGATACGCTTGCGCCCGTGAGCGAGCGCCCCTACCACCACGGCAGTCTGCGCAGCGCGCTGCTCGCGCAGGCCGAGCGCACGGTCCGCGAGCGCGGCGTGCACGAGCTCTCGCTGCGCGAGCTAGCGCGCGAGACCGGCGTCAGCCACGGCGCGCCGCGACGGCACTTCGCCGACCGCCAGGCGCTGCTCGATGCGCTCGCCGAGGAGGGGTTCGCGCGCCTCGGCGCCGAGCTGGCTGCGGCGGCCGACGGCGCCGGCGAGGACTTCGCCGCGCGCCTCGCGGCGACCGCCGCCGCATACGTCCGCTTCGCGACACGCGACGCGGCGCTGCTCGAGCTGATGTTCGCGGGCAAGCACCGCGAGCCGTCGGGAGCGCTGCACGAGGCCGCCGAGCAGGCCTTCTCGGTGCTGCTCGCGCTGATCGAGCAGGGCCAGAGCGAGGGCGCGCTCGAGCCGGGCGAGCCGGAGCGCGTCGGCCTCGTCCTGTTCGCGACGATCCAGGGGATCGCCGCGCTGCTCAACGCCGGCATGGTCGGCGCGGAGCATCTCGACGAGCTCGTCGCCGACGCGATCGCGCATTTCCTGCGCGGCTCGCGCGCCGCGGCCTGAACTCCGGCCGCTGCGGCCGCGCATACGCCGGCCGTCCCGGCCGCATGTGTGCGGCCGGAGGTGGGGTCGCGTTCGGGCCCGCCTGACGATTCGCCCGCTGGCATGATCTGAGGCGTGCCGCGCGCCCCCGCCAAACCGCCGCCCGCCCCGCGCTCGGCGCGCGCGAAGGCCGACGCGATCGACACCGCGCTGTACCTGCTCGCCGCGGGCGCCTACGCGGGCATCAGGTTCCTGCGCGCGCGGGACGGCGGCGGCGCTCCGCGCGCCGCGCGCGACCGCGCCGGCGTCGTCTTCCGCAGCTGCGGCGAAGCCGCGAAACTGCTCGGCGAGCGCTTCGGCAGCCCAGGTCAGCGAATCGTCGGGCTGCGCACGGTCGACAGCCGCAGCGGCGAGCCGGTCGCGCTGCCGCTGAGCATCGCGCTCGCGCTGCTTACGCTAGGCGGCGGCCTGTTGCGCGGGCGCCTCGCGCCGACGACGGTCGCGGGCCCGACGAGCGAGGCCCGCGCCGACTTCGAGCGCGAGCTGCGCGAAATGCGCGAGCGCCACGCCGACGATCCGCAGGCGCGTGACGCCGCCGTGCTCGAGCTCTATCGCGAGCGCAAGCTCGAGCCGACCGCCGTGACGCTGCCGTTCGCGCGCGCACTCGTCATCGGCCTCGCGATCGGACAGGCCAACCGGCGCCTGCGCCGCCGGCTCGCGCCGACCACGGTCGTCCTCGCGCGCCGCGAGCGCTGACCCGAGAACGTCGTGGCCGGCGCCGACGCGCCGGCGTCGCGCCCCGAGTCCGGCAGTTGCGCGGATTCGCGCAGGTCGAGAAAAGGGTTGACCGCCCGGTACTCGGGGATTAGGGTGCTACACAACCGTCGAGCGTGCGCCGGAAGGGCCCCGGCGGATACATCGGCCCGGTGAACCGGGTGACTACGGAGGGTGGAGATGTTGCGCGCACACGCAGTCGAGGAGCTCGCGAGGGGACCCGCGCGGCCGAGTCGGGCGAGGCGGATCGCGCTCGCGTCACTCGCGGCGCTCGCTTCGCTGCCGGCGCTCGCCACGCTTGCGCCGAGCGCGTCCGCGGCGTCGGCCCCGGTCGTCACGTCGGTGAGCCCGGACAGCGGCCCGCTCGACGGCGGCGCAACGGTGACGATCAGCGGCGAGAACCTGACCGGGGCCAACACCGTCGATTTCGGCGCGCACGAAGCAAAACCGTTCACGGTCATCTCAGAACACGAAATCACGGTGAAACCGCCGTTCGGCAACGGCGCCGTCGACGTGACCGTCACGACGGGCGCGGGGCAGAGCGCGCCGACGCCGGCGGATGAATTCAACTACCAACTGAGCTCCGCAACGGTCTCCTGGGGGGACGACGGTTCGGGCCAGCTCGGCATCGGCGAATCGGGCTCCCGCGTGGCCACGCTGCCAGTGGAAGTGAACGACCTCTCCGAAGTCACACAGCTCTCGGCGGCTGGCAACACGGCGCTCGCGCTGCTCGCCGACGGGCAGGTCGCGGCGTGGGGCGGCTCAGCGGTCGGAGACGGCACCGAGACCGCGAAACCGTCACCCGTGAGGGTGTGTGCGGTCGGCGTCAGCGGCGCATGTCCGGACGGCCCGTACCTCGAAGGCGTCAGGCAGGTCTCGGCCGGAGGCTCGCACGACCTCGCGCTGCTGGACGACGGCACGGTCGTCGCGTGGGGGGAAAACACCGAAGGCGATCTCGGCGACGGGGACGTGGCAGACAGCCTCGTGCCTGCCTACGTGTGCACGGTGGTCGAATCCCCGTGCGAGCCGGAGAACTACCTCGGCGAAGCGAGCGCCGTCGCGGCCGGCGCGCACTTCAGCCTCGCCCTGCTGGGCGACGGCACGGCCGTCTCCTGGGGGAGCAACGAAGAGTCTCAGCTCGGGAACGCGCACCCGGCGGAAAAATGCGGCAAATACTCGTGCGCCTTCAGGCCGGTCGCGGTGACCGGGCTGAGCGGCGCGGTCGCGATCTCGGCCGGCAGCGATCACAGCTTTGCGACGCTCGAAGACGGCGAAGTCCTGGCCTGGGGTGACAACCACTTCGGCCAGCTCGGCATCGGGCAGGAAGGGGAAAAGCTGACAAAGCCGACCGCGGTCTGCGCGTTCGGCGAGCTCGCTCCCTGCGCGGAACACCTGCGCGTCGCCGCGGTCGGCGGGACCTCCAACGGAGGCGCGGCGCTGCTCGGCGGCGGCGAAGTCGCGACCTGGGCGTCCTTCAAGAGCGACACCCCCGAACTCGATGCGGGAGTGAGCGGTGTGCGCGCGCTGGCGAGCAGCCCGTCGACGAGCAACGTGCTGATGCTGCTCGAAGACGGCCGCCTGCTCGGCCGCGGCAGCGAGCGCGACGGCGGTCTCGGAGACGGCGCGAGCGAGCTCTCAGACCAGCAGGGCGACGTCTGCTCGCCGTATGCGACGGGGGTCTGCCCGGAAGGCCCGGACCTCGGCGCCGCGGGGGCGATCTCGTTGTTCGCGGCCGGCGAAGAATTCGGGCTCGCGACCGTCACGCCCTCGCACGCCCCGGTGCTCGAGCGCATCGCGCCCGCGACCGGAGGGCTCGCGGGCGGCACGCCGGTGCGCATCAGCGGCGACTTCCTCGATGGCGTCGCAGCGGTGCACTTCGGCGCCGCGGAAGCGACCGAAGTTCACCTTATCTCAGCGCACGAACTGACCGCGGTGACGCCTCCCGGCGAGGGCAACGCCGATGTCACGCTGAGCGGCCCCGAAGGCACGAGCGCGATCATGCGCCCGGCCGACACGTTCGCCTACCGCGGCGTGCCGGAATTCGGCCGCTGCACCAAGGCGAGCAAGCGCAGCGGGCGCTTCGACGGCGGCTGCAAGGTCGAAGAAGCCAACGGCAGCGCGGAATGGACGCCGTGGCCGCCGGGCAAACCGGGCCTGACGCTGACAGCGGGCCCGGTCAGCTTTGAAACCGCGACGATCCCCTCGTTCGCGACGAGCCGCATCCTCATCACCTGCAGCTCGGCCTCGGGCAGCGGTGAAGTCACGGGGCCGCAGAGCACCTCGGAGTCGCTCACGCTCAGCGGCTGCAGCGCCTCCGGGCTGCCCGGCGGCGCGAGCGAATGCCAGAACCACGGCGCCGGCAGCGCCGAGATCTCGACCGAAGCGCTCAGCGGGCGGATCGCGCTGATCGAAGCGAAAGGCTCCGGCGTCGGCCTCGACCTGGCAGGTACGGGTGGCACGATCGCGAGCTTCGCATGCGGCAGCGTGCCCGTGACGCTCGAGGGCTCGGTGATCGTCGAAGTCAAGCCGAACAAGATGCTGAGCTCGCAGACGCTCAAGTACAAGGCGACGAGGGGCATGCAGGAGTTCGAAAGCCTCAAGGGCGGACCGACGGACGTGCTCGAGTCCTCGTTCCTCGGCGGTCCCTTCGAACAGACCGGCCTCGACGGCGCGGTCACGCTCGAGAGCGCCGAAGCGATCGAGATCAAAGGGGAGTAGGCCGGCGCATGCGCCGGCCTTGGGAGCGCCGCATGCGGCGCGCCCGGCCACGCCGCATGCGGCGTGGCCCTCGGCTCACGATCGCCGCGCGCGGGCCGGCCTACAGGCCGTAGGAGCGGCCGATCACCTCGAGCATGATCTCGTCGGTGCCCGCGCCGATGCGGTTCAGGCGCATGTCGCGCCACACGCGCTCGACGTTGTACTCCTTCATGTAGCCCGCGCCACCGTGGATCTGGATGCACTCGTCGGCGACTTCGCACGCGATCCGCGAGGCGTGCAGCTTGGCCATCGAGATCTCGCGCACGGGATACTCGCCGTTGGCGAAGCGCCACGCGGTCATGTACACGAGCTGACGCGCCGTCTCGATTTTCGTGGCCATCTCGGCGAACTTGTGGCGGATCACCTGGAACTGGCCGATCGACTTGCCGAACGCCTGGCGCTCTTTCGCGTACTGGAGCGTCAGGTCGAAGCATTTCTGCGCTCCCGCGACGCTGCCGGCCGCGCCGATCATCCGCTCGCCCTGGAGCTCCCACATGATGTGGTAGAAGCCCTTGCCGACCTCGCCGAGCACGGCCGTCGCCGGGACGCGTACGTCCTGGAACGCGAGCAGGGCGGTGTCGGAGGCGTGCATGCCCATCTTCTTGAGCTTCTTCTCGCGGATCACCCCGGGGGAGTCCATCGGCACGAGGAACAGCGTGAAGCCGTCATAGCCGGCCTCCGGGTCGGTCTTCGTCACGAGCACGATCACGTCGGCGCGGTGGCCGTTCGTGATGTACGTCTTCGAGCCGTTGATCACGTATTCATCGCCGTCGCGTACCGCGCGCGTCTTGATGCCTTTGACGTCTGACCCCGCGTCCGGCTCGGTGATGCCGAGGCACAGGATCTTCTCGCCCTTGATCGCCGGCACCGCCCACTGCTGCTTCTGCTCCTCGGTTCCGAGCGCGAGGATCGGCGGCATCGCCATGTCGGTCTGAACCGCGATGCCCATCGCCAGCCCGCCGCAGTTCGCGTTTGCGATCGCCTCGCCGAGGACGATCGCCGAGAAGTAGTCGCCGCCCTGACCGCCGTACTCCTCGGGCTTGTCGAGGCCGAGAAAGCCGAGCTCGCCCATGCGCCGGAACACCGAGTCCGGAAATGTCGTCTCCTCCCACTCGTCCGCGTGCGGCGCCAGCTCTTTGATCGCGAAGTTCGTGATCGACTCGCGCAGCTGTTCGTGCTCGTCGGTGAAGATGAAGTGTTTGCGGCTGGCGTTGAAGTCGGGCTTCAGGACACTCTCGGCGGTGGCGGCCATCGGCGGCGCTCTCCTTCGGTCGGGTCTCGTGGCCGCGCGCGGGTGCGCGCCGGCCGTGGGCTACCGAACGCTAGTGCAGTCGGCTGCAAAAGTAAATAGTAGGGCTTCTCACTTCCCACGAGTGCGCGTTCCCGTTAGGATGGCGCGGTGGCCGATCCAGTCCTCTACGCGGTCGCCGAGAATGGCGTCGCGGCGATCACCCTGAACGACCCCGAGACGCGCAACGCGCTCTCGGCGGAGATGCTCGAGGGGCTGATCGAATCCTTCGGCCGCGCCCGCGAGGAGCCGGAGGTGCGCTGCGTCGTGCTGCGCTCCTCGCACGAGCGGACCTTCTCCTCGGGCGCCAACCTCGGCGGCTTCGCGGCCGAGATGGCGCTCGCGCACAAGCACTTCGCCGGCGAGCGCTTCGTCGCGCTGTTCAGGCTGATCGGCGAGCTCGGCAAGCCGACCGTCTGCGCGGCCCGCGGGCACGTGCTCGCGGGCGCGCTCGGGATCGCGCTCGCATGCGATCTGATCGTCGCCTCAGAGCAGGCCTCGTTCGGCACGCCCGAGATCAACGTCGGCGCTTTCCCGTTCATGATCATGGCGCTGATCTACCGCAACGTCCCGCGCAAGCGCGCCAACGAGCTGCTGCTGCTCGGCGAGCGCTGGAGCGCGCAGCAGGCGCTCGAGGCGGGGATCGTCAACCGCGTCGTGCCCGACGCCGAGCTCGACGCGACCGTCGCCGACTGGGCGGGCAAGCTCGCGGGCAAGTCGCCCGTGATCATGCGCCTGGGCAAGGAAGCGATGCGGCGCCAGCTCGACATGGGACTCGACGACGCGCTCGACTACCTGCGCGCGCAGCTGACGATCGCACAGTCCACCGAGGACATCGTCGAGGGCGTCAGCGCGTTCTTCGAGAAGCGCGAGCCGCAGTGGCAGGGCCGCTGATGAGCGCCGCCGGGCCGACCACGAGCTCGCTGCTGCGGCCGCTCGTCGAGGACCTGCAGGAGCGCCGCGCGCGCATCCGCCTGGGCGGCGGCGAGGAGAAGATCGCCGAGCAGCACGCGCGCGAGAAGCTGACCGCGCGCGAGCGGATCGCGCTGTTGATCGATGACGGCACGTTCGTCGAGCTCGGCATCCACGCGCGCCCGCACTTCTCCCAGCGCGCGATGGACAACGTCGAGGCGCCCGCCGACGGCGTGATCACCGGCTACGGCAAGATCGACGGGCGCCTCGCGGCCGTCTGCGCCTATGACTTCACGGTGATGGCCGGCTCGATGGGGATGACCGGCGAGCTCAAGGTCACGCGCCTGCGCGAGCTCGCGCTGACGAAGCGGATCCCGTTCGTGTGGCTGCTCGACTCGGCCGGCGCGCGCGTGCAGGAGGCGGCCGGCGCGATGTTCGCGGGCTCCGGGCACCTGTTCCGCGAGGAGGTCGTGATGAGCGGCGTGATCCCGCAGGTGGCCGCGCTGATGGGCCCGTGCGCGGCCGGCACCGCCTACATCCCCGGCCTCGCCGACTTCGTGCCGATGGTCAAGGGCCGCGGCTCGATGGCGCTCGCCGGGCCGCACCTCGTGCGCGCGGCCGTCGGCGAGGACGTCACCCAGGAGGAACTCGGCGGCTCGCGCGTGCACTGCCGCAAGTCCGGCGTCGGCGACATGGAGGTCGCAGACGACGAGGAGTGCATCCGCGAGATCCGCCGCTACCTGTCGTTCATGCCGCAGAACTGCGAAACGCGCCCGCCGCTGCGTCCGCTGCGCGACCCGATCGAGCGCCGCGAGGAGGAGCTGCTCGACATCCTGCCCGAGTCCAACCGCAAGCCGTACGACATGTATGAGGTGATCGCGAAGATCGTCGACGACGGCGAGATCCTCGACATCAAGCGCCAGTGGGCGCGCACGATCATCACCTGCTTCGCGCGCTTCGGCGGCCGGCCGGTCGGGATCGTCGCCAACCAGCCCAAGCAGCTCGGCGGCATCCTCGACAACGACTCCGCCGACAAGGCCGCGCGCTTCGTCAACCTCTGCAACGCGTTCGCGATCCCGCTCGTGTTCCTGCAGGACGTCCCCGGCTTCATGGTCGGCTCGAAGGTCGAGGCCGAAGGCATCATCCGCCACGGCGCGAAGATGCTCCACGCGGTCGCCAACGCGACCGTCCCGAAGATCACCGTGATCACGCGCAAGGCGTACGGCGCGGGCTACTACGTGATGAACGGCCGCGCGTATGAGCCCGACCTGATCGTCGCCTGGCCGAGCGCCGAGATCAGCGTGATGGGCGCCGAGGGCGTCGTCGAGATCGCGTTTCGCAAACAGGTCGAACAGGCCGAGGACCCGGCCGCGAAGAAGGCCGAGCTGATCGAGGGCTTCCGCAAGATCTTCGACGTCTACGTCGCCGCCGGCAACGACGTGATCGACGACGTGATCGACCCGCGCGAGACGCGCGAGACGATCTGCCGCGCACTGGAGATGTCCGAGAACAAGAAAGTCGAGCGGCCGTGGAAGCGGCAAGGAGTGGTGCCCGTATGAGCCTCGATGACCCGGTCGTGATCACCTGCTCGATCTCGGGCGCGATCGCCAACCGCGAGCAGTGCCCGGCGATCCCGTACACGCCCGATGAGTATGCGGCGGAGGCGCGGCGGATCGTCGATGAGGGCGGCGTGCACATCCACATCCACGCGCGCAAACCGGACGGCACGCCGAGCTATGAGATCGAGGACTTCAAAGCGATCACCGACGCGATCCGCGCGGAGGTCGGCGACGCGGCGATCATCAACTACTCGACCGGCACGATCGGCGTGCCGCTCGCCAAGCGCATCGAGTACCTGCGCGCCTGCCCGCCCGAGGTGGCCGCGCTGAACATGGGCTCGATGAACTACGCGAAGTACTCCTCCTCGCGCAAGCAGTTCGTCTTCTCGATGGTCTTCGAGAACCCGTTCGCGGAGATCATCGAGCTGCTCGAGGCGATGAACGAGCTTCACATCAAACCGGAGCACGAGTGCTTCGACGTCGGCCACGTCGGCAGCCTCGCGCCGCTGATCGACATGGGCGTGCTGAGGACGCCGCTGCACGTCGACTGCGTGATGGGCGTCGTCGGCGGCATCCCGCCGACCGCGCGCAACCTCGCGGCGATGGTCGAGAACATCCCGGCCGGCTCGCACTGGGGCGTGATCGGGATCTCGCGCGATCAGTGGATGCTCGTCTCCGCCGCGCTCACGCTCGGCGGCTCGATCCGCGTCGGCCTCGAGGACAACCTGTACCTGCCGAACGGCGAGATGGCGCGCTCCAACGGCGAGCTGATCGCGAAGGCGCGCGAGATGGTCGAGAACGTCGGCCGGCGCCCGGCGAGCGTCGCCGAGGCGCGCGCGATGCTCGACATCGCCGCGCCCGCGGGGGTCGGCGCGTGAAGCTGCCACTCGACGGCGTGCGCGTGCTCGATCTCTCGCGGCTGCTGCCGGGCGGCTTCTGCTCGCTGCTGCTCGCGGACTTCGGCGCGGATGTGCTCAAGGTCGAGGACACCGGCATGGGCGACTACATCCGCTGGTCCCCGCCCTTCTACGACGGCCCGCACGAGAGCGCGCGCTCGGCGCTGTTCCTCGCGCTCAACCGCAACAAGCGCTCGATCCGCCTCGATCTCAAGAGCGACGGCGGCCGCGAGGCGCTGCTGCGACTCGCGGGCGAATACGACGTCGTGCTCGAATCTTTCCGCCCGGGGGTGCTCGAGCGCCTCGGCGTCGGCTACGAGCAGATGCGCGAGCGCAACCCGGGGATCGTCTTCTGCGCGATCTCCGGGTACGGGCAGACTGGGCCCAAACGCGGCGCCTCCGGACACGACATGAACTACCTCGGGCTGATCGGCCTGCTCGGCCTGACCGGCGCGAGCGGCGGCGAGCCGGTGCAGGCAGCCGGGCAGATCGCCGACCTCGGCGGCGGCGCGCTGATGGCGGCGTTCGGGATCATGGCCGCGCTGCGTGAGCGCGACGGCTCGCCCGCGCATCCCGGCTCGGGGCAGGGCCAGATGGTGGACGCCTCGATGGCCGACGGCGCGCTGTCGTGGCTCGCGATGGTCGCCGGCGCATACTTCGCCGACGGCTCGGTGCCGCGCCGCGGCGACCTGCCGCTGGCCGGCTCGCTCGTCTGCTACCGGCCGTATGAATGCGCCGACGGCTGGGTCTCGCTCGGCGCGCTCGAGCCGAAGTTCTGGCAGGCGTGGTGCCGCGGCGTCGGCCGCGAGGAGCTGATCGCCGCGCAGTTCGAGCGTCCCGGCTCGGATGCTCACACGCAGGTCGAGGAGATCTTCCGCACGCGCACGCGCGCGCAATGGGAGCAGTTCGCGCGCGAGCACGACTGCTGCCTGGAGCCGGTGCTCGAGCTCGATGAGGCGCTCGAGTCCGAGCTCGTGCGCGAGCGCGAGATGGTCGTCGAGATCGAGCAGCCGGGCGCCGGGCAGGCCGTGCGCCAGCTCGGCCTGCCGGTCAAGCTGACGCGCACGCCCGGCGAGCACGGCCGCCTGCCCGGCCCGGCGCTCGGCGAGCACACCGAGGCGGTGCTGCTCGCCGCCGGCTACTCCCCCGAGGAGGTCGCCGAGCTGCTCGCCGCGGGCGCGGCCGCCGGGCCGGCATCCTCGCCCCAGGACTCGATCATCCGGGCATGAGCACGGGCGCAAACGGCGCCGCTGCGCGCGAGCTGCTGAAGATGAGCGAGCTCGCCGAGCGCACCGGCGTCAGCCCCGGCACGATCCGCTACTACCTGCGTGAGGGCCTGCTCGGCGGCGGCGAGGACGTGCTGCGCACGAGTCGCAACATGGCCTACTACCCGCCCGACTACGTCGAGCGGATCGCGCTGATCCGCCGGCTGCAGCAGGAGCGGTTCATGCCGCTGCGCGTGATCAGGGGCGCGCTGCAGGAGGACCCCGAGCGCGTGCGCGCGCTGATCGAGCTCGAGGATCGCATCCTCGAGCGCGCGCTCGCGAGCGCCGAGGATCGCAGCCGCGTCTCGCGCAAGGCGGTCGAGCAGCGCTACGGCGTGCCGCGCAACGTGCTCCAGCGGCTCGCCGAGATCGGCGTGCTGACGCCGGGCAAGCGCGGCTATGACAGCGATGACGTGAAGATCATCGAGGCGATCGCGAGCTTCCGCGCGGGCGGCTATGACGAGGCGCTCGGCTTCACCGTGTACGACACGCTGCGCTACCGCGAGGCGCTCGAGCCGCTCGTGCTCGAGGAGGTGCGCGCGCTGCTCGACCGCCTCGCCGGCGAGGTCGAGGTCGAGCGCGCGATGGAGATCGTCGCCGCCGGCGTCGAGCCGCTGCGCGAGCTGCTCGGCGCGATGCACTCGAAGCTCCTGCTCGCCGAGCTGCGCCGCCAGCGGGGGGCGGACGCGGGCTAGCGCTACCAGCGCGCGCGGTGGTGCTCGACGACGCCGAGCCCGTGCGCGAGCTCGATCCCGCCGGGAAGCGTGCCGGAGAAGGTCCCGAACGGCGCGCGGTAGTCGCTGCGCACGATCAGCAGGTTCTCGCTGCGGCTGCGCTCGGCCTCGGCCGCGAAGCTCAGCCGCGAGCCGTCCTCGCAGTCGATCCGCGAGAGGTCCGCGGCGAAGCTGACGGGCGGCGTCTCGCCCGGCACGCCCGCGCGCCAGACCGCGCGCTCTGAGCCGTGCGCCGGGTCGTTGACGCCGCTGACGAGATTCCACGCGAGCGCGGTCCCGTCCACGCCGACGCCGACGCCGGCGCTCCAGCGCCACTCGGTCTCGCGCGCGTGGTATCCGAGCGTGTCATCGATCACGGCTAGCGCCTCGATCTCGCGCGCGGCGCCGCCGTCGAGCGCGAGCGTGCCGTGCGCGGCGACGCCCCCCTGCTTGCGTGTCCACACCTCCCCGGAGCCGTGTGCGCAGCGTGCCTGGATGCCGGGCTGTTCCTCGAGCTGCAGCTCGAGCTCGACGGCGCGATCGCGAACCCGCACGCGCGCCGGCGTCCCGTCGCGGTGGCTGCCGTGGGTGATCTGCAGCTCGCGGCGCCGCGGCAGCATGCGCGTGCGTTCGCGCAGCTGCTGCTCGCCGCGCACGTGCAGCGCCCAGAAGGACTGGCGCGCGGGGCCGATCTGGACGATCGCCGCGCACGCCATCAGCTGCTCGCTGAAGATCGCGACGTAGCGCCAGCGCTTCAGCGGGCGCGTGCCGCGGAACAGCTTCGGCGTTATGCTTGCGGGTGTTGACTGACCAGTCAATCTGTCGTGCAGATGGAATCGAGCGGGCGAGAGGAGAGAGGCTTTGAGGGTCGCGGCAGTGCAGCTCAACTCGACCGCCGATCCGGCCGCGAACCGCGCTGTCGCCGAGCGCCTGACGCGGACGGCCGCGGCGGACGGCGCCAGCCTGATCGTACTGCCTGAGAAGTGGACCGCGATCGGCAGCGACGATCAGCTGCGCGCGGCGGCCGAGCCGCTCGACGGCCCGACGGTCGCGTGGGCGCGTGCGCTCGCGCGCGAGCTGCGCATCGATCTGATCGCCGGCTCGATCCTCGAGCTCGTGCCCGGGCAGTCGAAGCTCGCGAACACCTCCCTGCACATCGACCCCGACGGCGAGGTGCGCGCGGTCTACCGCAAGCTGCACATGTTCGACGTCGAGGTCGGCGGGCGCCGCTACCGCGAGTCCGAGCTCGAGCAGGCGGGGGAGGAGATCGTGCTGTCGGCGAGCGCCGAGGGTGTCGAGCTGGGGCTCTCGATCTGCTACGACCTGCGCTTCCCGGAGCTCTACCGGATCCTCGCCGTGCGCGGCGCGCGCGTGCTCATCGTGCCCGCGGCGTTCACGCTGCAGACGACGCGCGATCACTGGGAGGCGCTGCTGCGCGCACGCGCGATCGAGAACCAGGCGTTCGTCATCGCCGCCAACCAGATCGGCCCGCACCCCGCCGGGCAGCACTCGGGCGGGCGCTCGATGATCATCGACCCGTGGGGGATCGTGCTCGCGCAGGCGCCCGACAGCGAGTGCCACGTGCTCGCCGAGCTCGACCTCGAGCGCCAGCGCGAGGTGCGCGAGCAGCTGCCCGCGCTCGCCAACCGCCGCCCCGGCGCCTACGACTGGCCCGAGCTGCTCGGGAGCCGCGCATGAGCTCGAGCCGCCAGCAGCTCTCCTCCACCAAGGCGAGCACGGACAAGCGCCGCCTGATCCTCGACGCGGCCGTGCGCGTGTTCGCCCGCCAGGGCTTTCACGCCTGCCGCGTCTCCGACATCGCCGATGAGGCCGGCGTCGCCTACGGCCTCGTCTACCACTACTTCGCCTCCAAGGACGAGGTCCTCGACACGCTGTTCCTCGAGCGCTGGAACGTGATGCTCGAGCTGATCCGCGAGGTCGACGCCGAGCAGCTGCCGGTGCGCGAGAAGCTGACCGCGATCGCCTCGTTCATCGTCGAGAGCTACCGCCACGACCCGGATCTGATGAAGGTGATCATCGTCGAGGTCACGCGCGCGGCCAACTCGTTCGGCAACACGCACATCGCGACGATCCGCAGCGCATATGACCTGATCGGCGAGATCATCACGAAGGCGCAGGCCGACGGCGTGTTCCGCCCGGAGATCGACGCGCGCTTTGCGGCGATGGCCTTCTACGGCGTGGTCGAGCAGCTTCTGACCGGATGGATCTTCGGGCTGCTGCCGCAGGGCGATGAGCACTTCGAGCGCGCCAAGTGGCTGGTCGTCGAGACGGTGTGCGGCGGCCTGGAGCAATAGACTCCCGCACGATGGAGAACGACATGGTCAAGCGACTGATGTGGGCCGGCCTCGTGGCGGGCACGGGCGCGCTCGCGAGCATCCTCGCCCACCGCTTCGCGGGCATGCTCTGGAGGCGCCTGTTCGACGAGGAGCCGCCGGAGTGAGCGCCGCAGTTCCCCCGCCGGCCGAGCCCGACGAGCAGACGAAGAACATCGCCACGGCGATCGCCGAGGTGTCCGAACGCGCGACGCTGCTCGTGCGCGAGGAGATCGAGCTCGCCAAGGCCGAGGTCACCGAGAAGGGCATCAAATTCGCCAAGGGCGCGGTCGTCGGCATCGTCGCCGGCGTGTTCTTCGTGACCGCGATCGAGTTCGCGCTCGTCGGCTGCGCGTGGCTGCTCTACTACTACCTCCCCGGCAACGCCTTCACCTACTTCTGGGGCTTCTTCGCGATGGCCGTGATCCTCGTCGTGCTCGGCGTGATCGCAGGCCTGATCGCCGCGCGGTTCGTCAAAAAAGGCTCGCCGCCGGTGCCGACGATGGCGATCGAGGAGGCGCGCCTGATCCGCGACACGGTCAGCACGGGCGCGGGCGAGGAGCCCTCGCCGATCGCCGCGCCCGTCGCGATGGGGGGAGGTGAGCGCTGATGGCCCAGGCCCCGCAGCGCTCGCCCGCCGAGATCCGCGACTCGATCGAGAGCAACCGCATGCAGCTCGCGGTCTCAGTGGCGAACCTGCGCGGCGAGGTCACGCGGCTGACCGACTGGCGCGGGCACATCGAGCGCCATCGCAGCGAACTGGTGCTCGGCGCCGCCGCCGTCGGGCTGCTGCTCGGTGCGCGCATGGTGCGCCGCCGGCGCCGCCGCGGCGACTGATCAGCCGAGCTGCGCGCGCGGGATCCCGCCGACGCCGATCAGGCCGGGGCCGGTGTAGGTGCCGATCACCGGGCCGACCTCGGAGGCGAACAGCGGCTCGGAGTCGAAGATCTCGCGGCAGCGCTCGATCAGGCGCTGGGACTGCTCGGGCGCCTGGATGTGCTGCACGACCCAGGCGTCCGCGCCGGCGTCGCTCAGCTCCTGAGCGTAGGCGACCATCCGCTCGAACGCGCGGCCGGCCGTGCGCACGCGCTCGACCGGGACGATCTCGTACTCGAGCGACAGGATCGGCTTGATTTTCAGCGTGCCGCCCAGCCACGCCTGCGCCTTGCCGACGCGCCCGCCGCGGCGCAGGTACTCGAGCGTGTCCAGGCAGAACCAGATCCGCAGGCGCTCGCGCGTCGCGCGCACGTGCGCGCTGACCGCGTCCTTGTCCGCGCCGCCGCGCGCCGCCGCGCAGGCGGCGAGCAGCAGCATCCCGAGGCCGCCGCAGGCGGTTTCGCCGTCGATCACCTCGACGCGCCCGCCGAGGCCGCGCTCGGCGAGCAGCGCGTGCGCCTGGCGCGCCGCCTCATACGTTCCGGAGATGCCGCCGGCGAGGTGGATCGCGACGATGTCGTAGCCGTCGGCGAGCAGCGGCTCCCAGACGGCGAGAAAATCGCCGATCGAGGGCTGTGAGGTGCTCGGCAGCTCGGAGTCGCGCGCGAGGCGCTCGTAGAACGCGCCAAAACCCGCCATCTCAAGCTCACGTTCAGGTTGACCCTTCCAGCCGACGTAGAGGCTGACCTGGTGGATCGCTTCGGCGTCCGCGAGCTCGCGCGGGAGGTAGTGGGTGCTGTCGGTTGCGACCGCGACGGGAGCCATGCGGCGCGGGACGCTACAGCAACGCCTGCGCCAACTCCCCCGACTCGTACATCTCGGTGACGATGTCGCAGCCGCCGAGCAGCTCGCCGCCGACGAACAGCTGCGGGATCGTCGGCCAGTTGGAGATCGCCGAGAGCTCCTGGCGGATACGCGGGTCGGGGAGCACGTCGACGGCGGCGAACGGCGTGCCGAGCTCCTGCAGCATCGCGACGGTGCGCGCCGAGAAGCCGCACGCGGGCGCCTCGGGCGTGCCCTTCATGAACAGGATCACCCTGTGCTCGGCGAGCGCCTCGGTGATCGCCTCGCGAATCGGGTTCGACTGCTCGCCCGGCGCCGGCGCGGCCGGCTCGGGGGCGCTTGAGATCATCGGCAGGGACTCGGGCTGGCTGGACATGGTGGCTCCTGGCTCTCAGTGGGTCTGGGTCTGGATTTGCGAAGGCGTCTGCGTCTTCAGCGCGAGCGCGTGGATCGCCGCGCCGACTTCCGAGCCGAAGATCGCATAGACGAGGCGGTGCTGCTCGATCCGGCTGAGCCCGTCGAACGCCGCGGCGGTGACCGTCGCGCGGAAGTGGTCGCCGCCGCCGGTGTAGTCCTCGACGTCGGCCTGCGAGCCGTCGATCGCGGCCTCGATGCGCTGCTTTATGTCCTCGGCGGAGGGCATCTCGCCCCTAGGGTAGAGGATCGCCGGCCGCGCCCGGGCAAGCCTGCGCCCTCGCTATACTTTGGAAAGTCTTGGAGCCGTCAACAGGAGCGAGCACGATGATCGAGATCACCGACAAGGGTGCCGAGAAGGTCCACGAGTTCCTCGCCTCGCAGCAGGCCGACACCGGCGTTGCCGGCCTGCGCGTCGGCGTCCGCGGCGGCGGCTGCTCGGGCTTCCAGTACCAGCTCGCGTTCGACGAGCAGCGCGACAGCGACGTCGTCTTCGAGAGCCACGGCCTGAAGCTGCTCGTCGACAGCGAGAGCCTGCAGTTCGTGCGCGGCTCGACGATCGACTACGAGGAGAGCCTGCAGGGCGCGGGCTTCAAGGTCAACAACCCCAACGTCGTCGCCGCCTGCGGCTGCGGCTCGTCCTTCCGCGTCGCCGAGGAGGAGCAGGTCTCCGCCGTCTGAGTGCCGGCGCGGCCCCACCCCGGCGGGCCGCCGAGGTGGGGTATTAACAGTTACGCTCAGGCGCCGCAGGGGAGCGCGGCCTAGCTGGACAGCCAGCCGAAGGTTAAGCTGGCCGGCCAGTCCGTGAGGGAACGAGGCTGCCGGAGTTTGCGGGGTTGACGGATCCTCAGAACGTGTGGTACGGTCGCCGCGACATGATGTCAAACGTCGCAAGGGGTGCGGACCACCCAGGTCTCCGGGAACGATCGAGCTTCCGCGAGGGACTCGCTCGCCGGAGGTCTCGGCGTCGTTTCGGCTTGACCTTGACGCAGGAGACGTTTTCTGCCAAGGTCGGGTGTACATCGTCGCCGGCTGAGTTCCAGCAGGCGGCTTTGGCTGGCTTCGGGGCGTTCCTGTCCTGAAGAAGGGGAGTCTCGAGGTCGGTCGGATCTATTCCTAGAGGGAAAAGGAGCAGTGAACAGATGAAACGCATCAAGATGATGGGGCTCGCTGTCGTCGCCCTGATCGCGTTCAGCGCGATGGCCGCGACGGCCGCGCAGGCGGCGCCGATGTACCAGGAATGTTCAAAGGTCGCCAAAGGCACCGGCAACTTCGCGCTCAAGAACTGCGCGGGCTCAGGTGTAGCCAAATCAGGCGAGTACGAACTCTTACCTGTCACGAAGAAAACATTCACCGGCAAGGCCGGTGTCAGCACGCTTGACAGCTACATCCCTTCAAATGAAGCAACCCCGTGGACCGGCGGTACGGTCGTCGGTACGGTCACGTGCAAGTCGGCCAAGGTCACAGGCGAAATCACCGGTTTAAGCTTAAACAAATCGGTTGCCGAATTTAAGACCTGCACCTCCGAAGGCAAAAAGTGCGCCTCCGCAGGTGAGAAAGCCGGCACGATCAAGACGTTCGGCCTGATGGGCACGCTGATCTGGCTCGACGCAGGCCAGACAAAACCAGGCGTTCTCATCACGGGTGAAGGCCCCGGTGGAATCACCGCCGCCTTCAACTGCGAAGGTCTGGAAGTCGTGACGCTTGGTGAAGAAGCCCAGGGTCCGACGGCCGGCGTGATCGCCGAAGTCACAGGTGACCTCACCGAAGCGACGAAGACGTCGTTCGACAACTTCGCCGTCAACGGTAGCGGTGGACAGGACTGGACCGGCCAGGAAGGCAAAGAAGGCGAACACTTCCTTGTCAGCTTCATCACTCCTCCCGGAATCGGTCTTCCGTCGGGCGAGAACACCAAAGACGAAATCAAGGGCAAGAGCGCGGTCCGCGTATTAGGCTAATTGGACCTCGCCTATCGCCTTGATAGGCAGTAGGGCAGTACATGTGGGGGGCCTCCGGGCCCCCCACATTCGTTCCGGAGACCCCGCGGAGCTGCTCGCGGGCTCGAGCGGAGCACGGCGGCCGGGGCCATCGCTGCGCAATCGCGACGATTCCTCCGCGATGGCCAGCATTCCCCGCCCGGCGGCGGCGAGGACCCGTCGGTTGTCGCTTGAACCGCCGTCGCCCGGCTGGTAGGGTTTTCGCAGAGGGAATACGAACGAGGGTTTTTGGGAGAGGGATCAGCTTCGATGGGGCAGGACAGCGGACAGACGGTTGGTGGCACAGGCGCCCGTACACGTGCGCGCCGGCGCCTGATTCTCGTCGCGGTCACGGCGGCGTTCGCCGCCGTGATGCTCTGCAGCTCCTCCGCCCAGGCGCTCGTCCACCAGGGCCACGTCTACAAGGAACAGTTCGGCGCAGAACAGAGCCTCTCCCAGCCCTCCTCGCTCGCGGTCAACGACTCGAGCGGCGACGTCTACGTGCTCGACACGGCGAACAACCGCGTGATGGTCTACGGGCCCGAACACAAATTCATCGAAGCGTGGGGCTACGGCGTCAAGAGCGGCGGCAGCGAAAAGGCGTTCGAACACTGCAAAGCCCCGGAAACATGCAAGCCCGGGGCCGCGGGCTACGGCAAGGAACAGTTCAAGTCGCCGGTGGCGATCGCGGTCGACAACGAGAGCGGCTCGCCCTCCAAGGGCGACGTCTACGTCCTCGCGAGCAGCTCGCCGACCCGCGGGGTCGTGGACGAGTTCACCGCCGCCGGGGTGTTCATCCGCCGGCTGATCACCAAAGAAGAAAGTGAAGAATTCGAAGAAGACCCGCTGACCGGCGTCGCCATCGGGACGGGCGGAGCGGTCTGGGTGGAGCGCGAAGGCGAAGGCGAAAGCGTCGTCCTCTCCCGTTTCAGCGCCAGCAGCGAACCGTCGAGCAAGGCGGAGGCGGCGGAAGCGGTGCTGAACCCCGAACTCCTCGAAGGCCGCGAAGGCTCGCGCCCGGTGAGACCCGGCTTCGCCGTCGACTCCCAGGGCGACATGTACATCACCTACGAACCCGGCGGCCCCGACTACGAAGAACGCCTCGAACGTGAAGAAGAAATCGCCGAAACGGAAAAGGAACGCAAGAAAAACAAAGAACCGCCCGCGGGCGAAAAAGTGGCGGAACCGTGCGAAGCGCACACCTGCTACGTCGGCAAGTTCAAGCTCGTCGGCGAAGGGGCATCGGTCGAAGCCGTGCCGCTGATCGAAGCGCTCGAGCACCAGAACACCACCGGGGTGGCGGTCGACCTCGCGAGCGAACAGCAGGCGAGCGATGACGTCTACCTCGACAACGTCACGAGCATCGCGGCGTTCACCTCGAGCGGCTCGCTGATCCAGCGCTTCGGCTCCGGCGAACCCGAAGGCGAACTGAAGGGCGGCCGCGGTCTCGCCGTCGACGGCAAAACCAACGTCGTGTTCGCGGCCGACGCCGCGGCGGGCAGGGTCGACGTCTACACGCCGGAACCGCCGGGACCGCCGACGATCGAGCCCCACAGCCTGGTGATCTCCGCGCTGAAGTCGACCTCGGCGGAACTGCAGGCGCAGGTCGACCCGCACGGGCTCGACACCCACTACTACTTCGAATACGGCACGGCCCCGTGCAGCGAAGGCGGCTGCGCGTCCGTGCCGGCCAAGCCCGGCGCGGACATCGGCGCCGGCTTCGGCGACCAGACGGCCTCCGCCGTCCTGGAGGGCCTGTCGCCCGAGACCGTCTACCACTATCGCGTGATCGCGGCGAACGTCAACGAAAAAGACGAACAGCAGGTGGCCGAAAGCGCGGAAGCCGAGTTCACCACCCAGGCCGCCGCCGAAGTCGCGCTGCCCGACGGTCGCGCCTGGGAACTCGTCTCGCCGGCCGAGAAGGACGGCGTCGCGGTCGAAGGGATCTCCCACGAACAGGGGCTGATCCAGGCTGCGGCCGACGGCAGCGGCATCACCTATCTCGCCAACGCGCCCCTCGGCGAAGGGGAACCGGCCGGCAACCGCGCGCCCGAACCGGCCCAGATCCTCTCCCGCCGCCAGGCCAGCAACGACTGGTCGGCGCAGAACCTCACGACCGAAAACCAGTTCGCGCGCGGCATCAAAGCGCAGGGCCGCCGCGAGTATCAGGCCTTCTCGGCAAACCTGTCGCTGGCCATCCTGGCGCCCGAAGAACCGCTGTCGAAACCGAAGGAACCGTCGAACGCGAACACGATCTACCTGCGCCACAACGAAACCTGCGCGGCGAGCCCGAATAGCTGTTACACCGAACTGGCGAGCGAAGCGCAGGACTCGGACAAGCTCGCCGCCACGACGTCCGATCTGAGCCACGTTGCCATCACGGCCGGTGAACCGCTCAAGGCAGGTCCCAAACCCAACGGCGTCTACGAGTGGTCCGCCACCGGCGCCGATGAAGGGGAACTGCAGCTCGTCAGCTTCCTCCCGGGCGAAGTCCAGGCATCCGGAAGGGTTCTCGTCGGAACCAAAACCGGCGTGGACTACGAGGGCGCGCGACACGCCCTCTCCGAAGACGGCTCGCGGCTCGTCTTCACCGTCGAAGCGTCATCGGCGACGCACCTCTACCAGCGCGAGCAGGTGCCCGGGCAGCCGACGGAAACGCTGCAGGTCGACGCGCCCAACACGGGCGTGACGCCCACCGGCGCCGCCGACGCCGTCTTCCAGGCCGCCAACGAAGAAGGCACGCAGGTCTTCTTCACCAGCGAAAAGAAGCTCACCACGAACGCCCACGAAGGCGTCGAACACGAAGGCCCGGCGCAGCTGTACGTGTTCGAACCGCAGAAGCCGGCCGGCGAACGCCTCACCGACCTCTCGCCGGACGTCAACAGCGCGGAAGTCCCGGCCGTCCAGGGCGGCGCGATCATCAGCGACAACGGCGCCTACGCCTACTTCGTCGCCAACGGCGTGCTCACGGCCGGCGCCGAACCGGGCGCCTGCGGCTACGGCGCTCCGCGCGGGGAAGAATGCGACCTCTACGTCGCACACGACAACGGCGGCGCATGGGAAGCGCCGAAGGTCGTCGGGCGCCTGCGCAACGAAGACGCCCCGGACTGGGGATCGCTGAACCCGGGCGGCAGGGAATACGGCCTCAACCTGATGACCTCGCGGACCTCGCCGAACGGCGAATGGCTGGCGTTCATGTCCGACAACACCGAGGCTCTCAACGGCTATGACAACAGCGACGCGCACAGCCACGAACGCGACGAGGAGGTCTACCTCTACAACGCCCCCTCCGGGCATCTGGTGTGCGCATCGTGCAACCCGTCCGGCGCCGCCCCGGTGGGCGTGCACGACGTCGAAGCGGCAGGGGAAGGCCGCGGACTGCTCGTCGACCGCCCGGAAACGTGGTCGACCAGCAACGAAGAAGGCCCCGTGGCGCACTGGCTCGCCGCGAACATCCCCGGCTGGACCGGGATCGGGGTCAACGAATCCTACTATCAGTCGCGCTACCTCTCCAACGAAGGCCGGCTGTTCTTCAACAGCTCGAGCGGTCTCGTCGGGCAGGATCACAACGTCGGGACGATGGACGTCTACGAGTACGAGCCGACGGGGCTCGGCAGCTGCGAAGTCGACAACACCGAAGAAGGCTGCGTGGCGCTCGTCTCCTCGGGGAAGTCCACGCAGGAATCTGCCTTCATGGACGCGAGCGCGCACGGCGAAGACGTGTTCTTCCTGACGAGCGCGCAGCTCTCCAAGCTGGACACCGACAACACCTTCGACGTCTACGACGCCCGCATCTGCACCGAAGGGGAACCGTGCCTGACGCCGAGCGCACCCGAAGCGCCGACGCATTGCGGCGGGGAAGAAGAATGCCGCCCGGGGACGTCGTCGCTGCCGCCGTTCATGACGCCGGCCAGCGAAACGCCGTCGGGCTCGGGCAACATCGCGGTCCTCAGCGCGAAAGAAGAACAGCCGCCGAAATCGAAACCGAAACCGAAGACGCGCGCGCAGCGGCTCGCGGCCGCCCTGAAGATCTGCAGGGCGAAGTACAAGGCGAAGAGCAAGAAGGGCAAGCGCGTCGCCTGCGAAAAGCAGGCGCAGAAGAAATACGGCGCCAAGAAGGCGTCGAAGGCCGGGCGCGCGAGCGCCAAGAGCAGCTCGCGCGGCCGATCCGCCGCGAGGGCGAGGCGCTAGGAGGCGACGATGAGCTCCAGGTCGATCAGCCTCAGAACCGTTCTGTGCGCGTGCGCGCTCGCGCTGCCGCTCGCCGCCACCGCGGGTGTGGCGCCGGCCTTCGCCGAAGCCCCGCGCTGGGACATCGTCACGCGCTCCGCGCCGAGGAACCTGCCCCCCGGCGGCAAAGGCGAGATCGTGGCGATCGCGATCAACCTCGGCGACGCGTCGGTGACGGCGCCGGAAGGCAACCCGGTCGTGATCAGCGACACGCTGCCGAAAGGGCTCGTCGCGACGGGAAAGATGCAGGGCTTCGCCGCCTCGGGCGCCGACGGCATCGCCAAAGGCGAAAACCCGCTGGCCAAATGTGAAGCGCTGCCCGCGCTGCGCTGCAAATTCGCCGGCACGCTGCCCCCCTACATCGCGATCGAAGTGCACATCCCGGTGACGGTGGAAGCCACGCCGCCGACCAAGCCGGACGGCGAACTGCTGGAAGAAAACACGATAAAAGTCGAAGGCGGCAACGCGACGCCGAAGGCCGCCAGCAGCGCGCTCACCGTCAGCGCGGCTCCCACGCCGTTCGGCATCGAACACTTCGAACTCAGCCCCGAAGAAGAAAACGGCACACCCGACCTCCAGGCCGGCTCGCACCCGTTCGCGCTGACGACCACGCTCGAGTTCAACCAGAGCTTCGGGCTGGATCCGCTCTCCGGCAGCAAAACCGTCGAAGTGCCCCAGGCGCCCGCCCAGCTGAAGAACCTGAACACCAAGCTGCCGCCGGGCCTGCTCGGCAACATCACCGTCGCCCCGCAGTGCTCGGAAGTCGACTTCTCCTCGATCCTCCCCGGCAACGCCGACTCCTGCCCGGCCGAAACGGCCATCGGGGTCGCCGTCGTGACGTTCGACGAACCCCGTCACTTCGACCAGTACACGGCTTCGGTGCCGGTGTTCAACCTCGTGCCGGCGGCCGGCGAGCCCGCGCGCTTCGGCCTCGAGTACGAAAAAGTCCCGATCGTCCTCGACACGGCCGTGCGGACCGGCGAAGGCTACGGCGTGGAAGTGACCAGCAAGAACACCTCCCAGACGGCGGAAGTGCTGAGCGTCGTGCTGACGATCTGGGGCGTCCCCGCCGCGCACAGCCACGACAACGCGCGCGGATGGGAGTGCCTGGGCGGAGGGTTCAAGCTGGAAGGCCTGACCGAACCGCCGCCCTGCTCGCCCGCCGGGCAGACGAGCCCGCACCCGTACCTGACGCTGCCGACCTACTGCTCGCAGCCGCTGGCCAGCTCCGTCGAAGCCCAGTCGTGGCAGCCGGAAGCCGCCTTCGTCGGCCTGGAACCGCCCATCAAAACGCTCGAAGGCTGCAACCGGCTCCCGTTCGAACCGTCGATGAGCGTGCAGCCAGACAAAACCACGGCGAGCACCCCGAGCGGGCTGAACGTGGAAATCAACGTGCCGCAGGACACGACCCTGGCGGCGAACGGGCTCGCCGAGGCCGACGTCAAGGCGACGACCCTGACCCTGCCCGAAGGGATGATGGCCAGCGCGGGCGCGTCCAACGGCCTGGAAGCGTGCTCGGCCGCGCAGCTCGGCTTCAACCAGCCGTCGAACGGCAACTTCAAGGAAGGCCTCGCCGAAGGCGCGCAGACCGAAAACAACGACTTCTCGCGGGGTCTGCCCGAAGCCACCGAAGCGCTCCCCGAACCGCCGTGTCCGCGTCCGTCGAAGGTCGGCACGGTCTCGATCAAGAGCCCGCTGCTGGAACACGAACTCACCGGCTCGGTCTATCTGGGCGCGCAGAACACCGACCCCTTCACCTCGCCGCTGGTGTTCTACATCGTCGCGACGGAACCGGTCACCGGCGTGATCGTCAAGCTCGCGGGCGAAATCAACATCAACCCGGAAACCGGCCAGCTGGTCTCGATCTTCAGGAACACGCCGCCGCTGCCGTTCCAGACGCTGAAGCTGAGCGTGTTCGACGGTCCCCGCGCCTCGCAGGCGACCCCGTCCCTGTGCCGGACATACAGCAGCAAGGCGTCGTTCAACACGTGGTCCGGCGAAGAAGCCACGGAACCGGCCCCGTCGAGCTTCACGACCACGCCCAACCCCGACGGCCAGCCGTGCCCGTCATCGGGCCCGCTGCCGTTCGCCCCGAGCTTCCAGGCTGGCAGCACGAGCTCGCAGGCCGGCGGCTTCACGCCGTTCACGCTGCAGATCGCCCGCCCGGACGGCGATGCGGCGCTGAAGACGATCTCGATGCAGCTGCCGCCGGGCCTTGCGGCGGTGCTCGCGTCGGTCCCGCTGTGCCCGGAACCGCAGGCCGCGGACGGGACCTGCAGCGAAGAAAGCCTGATCGGCCACTCGAGCGCGAGCTCCGGCCTCGGCAGCGATCCGTTCACGCTGCCCGGCAAGGTGTATCTGACGGGCCCCTACAACGGCGCGCCGTTCGGGCTCTCCGCGGTGACGCCCGCGACGAACGTCGGCCCCTTCCACGTCGGCACGGTCGTCGCGCGGTCGAGCATCACCGTCAACCCCGAAACCGCGGCGGCGACGATCAACACCGCGGCGTCGCAGTTCTTCCCGCTCCAGCCGACAGCGGGCGAACAGACCGTGTTCGCCGGGCTTCCGGAACTGATCAAGGGCGTTCCCGCCCAGATCAAACAGCTGGACGTGACGGTCGACCGCCCCGGCTTCGAGTTCAACCCGACGAACTGCGCTCCGATGGCGATCACCGGCACGCTGACGGGCTATGAAGGCACCAGCGAGCCGGTCTCCGCGCCGTTCCAGGCGAGCAACTGCGCGGCGCTGCCGTTCGCCCCGAAGATCAGCGCGACCGTCAGCGGCCAGGGCAGCAAAGTCGACGGCGTGACCTTCGACGTCACGCTCGAATCGGCCGGGCTCGGACAGGCGAACATCCACAAAGTCGACCTGACGCTGCCGAAGGCGCTGCCGTCGCGGCTGGAAACGATCCAGAAAGCCTGCAAGGACGAAGTCTTCGTCGCCAACCCCGCCGCCTGCGACGAAGGCTCGGTGATCGGCGAAGGCATCGTCCACACCCCCGTCTTCAAGAACCCGCTGCGCGGCCCGGCCTATCTCGTCTCCCACGGCGGCGCCGAATTCCCGGACGTCGAGTTCGTGCTCCAGGGCGAAGGCGTCACGATCATCGTCGACGGCAAAACCTTCATCGAAAACGGGATCACCTACTCGAAGTTCGAAACATCCCCGGACGCGCCGTTCACGAAGTTCGAATCGATCTTCCCCGCAGGGCCCCACTCGGCGCTCGGCGTCGACTCGCTGATCACCGGCACCGCGCGCAACCTCTGCAAAACGCCGCTCTCGATCCCGACCGAAATGGAGGGTCAGAACGGCGCGCTGATCAAGGAGACCACGCCGATCAAGATCACCGGCTGCTCCGGGAGGCTGGGGGTAAAGGAAACCAGCGCGCAGCTGCTCGCCAAGGCGCTGAAGACGTGCCGCACGAAGTACAAGGGGAACAGCAAGAAGGCCAAGCGCGTCTCCTGCGAAAAGCAGGCGCGCAAGAAGTACGGGCCGAAGAAGAAAGCCAAGAAGTCCTCAAAGAAGAAGTAGGGGATTTCGAGGGGACCTCGCAGGGGTCGGCGGCCGGCATCGTTCGGGTGCAGCCGACGAGTAGCGGCTACCCCGGCTCGTTCTCCAGCGAGCGCCACAGATAGCGGCAGGCGAGCGTCCGCTGCGGGCGCCAGGGCTCGGCGATCTCCTCCATCGTCGCCGGGTCGGGCAGCCCATCGAGCCCGTAGGCGAGTTCGATCGCGCGGCGGATGCCGAGGTCGCCGACGGGCAGCACGTCGGGGCGGCCCAGGTGCGACATCAGGAACATGTGCGCGCTCCACACGCCGATGCCCTTGACGGCGACGAGCTCGGCGATCACCTCCTCGTCGGGGAGCTCCTGCAGGCGCTCGAGCTCGAGCTCGCCGGAGACGACGTGCTCGGCGAGCGAGCGCAGGAAGCCGACCTTCGCGCGCGAGAGGCCGGCGGCGGCGCGCAGCTCTTCGGGATCGTCGGCGAGCACCTGCGCCGGTGTCGGCGGATGCCCGTCGAAGCGCTCGGTCAGCCTGCCGAAGATCGCCGCGGCGGCGCGCACCGACAGCTGCTGGTTGACGATCGAGCGCACGAGCGCGCCGTAGTGGTCATCGCGATCGGGGTCCCCTTCGCGCGCGTCGCCGAGCGGCCCGAGCGCGTCGATCAGCGCCGCGAGCACAGGGTCGCTCCCGCGCAGATGGGCGAGCGCCCGCTCAGACAGCGCGCAGCGCCTCGAGCGTCACGGGCTCGCCGTCGAGCGCGTTCAGCGCCCGCTCGAGCGACATCGCCAGGCACGTGAAGCTGGGGGTGTCGCGCACGGTGAAACGCGAGGCCTCGGTCGTGCGCAGCCGCTGCACGAGGTCGAGGAACGTGCCGACGTCGTCGGTGTCGAAGGCGACGATGAACTCCTGGTCGTCGAGGCCGAAGGAGTAGGTCGTGTGGTTGTCCACGCCCGGGTATTCGCGGCCGACCTCGATGTGGCTCTGCATGATCCGCCAGCGCTCATCGGCGGGGAGCGCATACCACTCGCGCGACTTCACGAACGGGTACACGAACACGTACCTGCCGCGGAAGGGGCGCGGCATCGTGCGCTCGTCTTCGGAGTATTCAGAGCTCTTGCGCATGCCCAGGAACGAGTGCGGGATCTCCGCCCACTTCATCAGCCCGCTCTGCGCGAGCACGACGTGGAACTCGTGGATGCGGTCGAGGTTCTCGGCCTCCGCGATCAGCAGCAGCTCGGCGTCGCCGCGCGTGCCGACGAGCGAGAAGGCCTGCAGCAGATGCCCGTCGGCGAAGTCCTCGCAGGCGGCGGCGAACTCGCGCTTGTCATCCGCCCGGCGCTCGCCGTCGAGGCGCCGCCAGGCGGGGTCGAGCTTCAGGAACGTGTACTTGACGAAGTGGCGGGTGCTCACGATCCCGATTATCGCAGCCGCAGGATCCTCGGCGGCGGCGCCGCGCGGGGGGGCTTCGGTGGATAAAGTAGGAGGCCGTGCGAATTGCACTGCTTTCGCCGTATTCGTGGACGTATCCGGGTGGCGTCACGCGCCACATAGAGGCGCTCGCGTCAGAGCTTGCCGGCGGCGGGCACGAAGCGCGCGTGCTCGCGCCGTATGACCCCGACGACGCGCGCTCGCGCCGCCTGCACCGCGGCGCCGGCCCGCAGCAGCGCGCGGTGCCCGCCGGCTTCGTCTCGCTCGGGCGCACCGTCGGCCTGCCCTTCAACGGCGCGGTCTCGAACCTGTCGCCCTCGCCGCGCGCGGTCGCCGCGCTGCGCCGCGAGCTGCGCGACGGCGGCTATGACGTCGTGCACATCCACGAGCCGGTCGTGCCGCTGCTCAGCTGGGATGCGCTGTGCAACGCCGGCGAGCTGCCGCTGCTCGGCACCTTCCACACCTACTCCGAGAACGTCCTCACGAACGGCTTCGCCGCGGTCCCGCTCGGCGGCGCGCGCAGGATGAACCGGCTGCACGTGCGCATCGCGGTCTCCGAGGCCGCGGCGTGGACCGCGCGGCGCTTCTACGGCGGGCGCTACCGGGTGATCCCCAACGGCGTGCACCTCGGCGGCGCCCACGCCGATGCGGTCGCGGAGGCGGGTGCGCTCGAGTCGGGCGCGGAGATGCGCCCGCTGCGCATCCTGTTCATCGGCCAGGCGGTCGAGCGCAAGGGCCTGCCGGTGCTGCTGCGCGCCTTCGAGGCGCTGCGCGAGCAGATCCCCGCGACGCTAACGCTCGCGGGCGCGAGCGGCGAGGAGGTCGCGCACATGATGCTCGATGACCGCGGCGTGCACGCGCTCGGCAAGGTCTCAGAGCAGCGCAAGCTCGCCGAGCTCGCCGACGCGGATGTGCTGTGTGCGCCGTCGCTGCACGGCGAGAGCTTCGGGATGGTGCTGACGGAGGCATTCGCGGCCGGCACCCCGGTGCTCGCCTCCGACATTCCCGGCTACCGCGAGGTGCTGCGCGACGGTCTCGACGGTCTGCTGATCCCGGCCGGCGATGCGCTCGCGCTCGCCGAGTCGCTGCGCCGGCTGGCGCTCGATCAGGGCCTGCGCGCGCGCATGGCCGCCTGCGCGCGCGAGCGCGCCGAGCGCTTCGCCTGGCCGCACGTCGCCGCGGAAGTGCTCGACGGCTACGAGCAGGCGATCGCGGTCGCCGCGCAGGCCAACCGCCGCGCGCGCAGCGGCCGACTCGCCGGCCTCGCGCTGCGCCACGGCGTGACGCCGTCGGACCTGCAGCCGCGCGTTCCCGCGCAGCGGCTGCCGTCGCTGATCACGCCCGGCCCGCCGCTGAGCGGGCGCCAGCGCCACCTGCGCACGCTGCGCCGCGCCGCACTCGCCGCCAGCTCGCTCGCCGGCGTTGCACTGGCCACGCTCGCGCTGCACCACGTCGGCGTGACCCAGGTCGCCTCCTCGCTGCTCGCCTCGAGTCCCGGCCTGCTGCTCGCGGGGCTCGCGGTGATGTGCGCGGCGATGGCGCTGCGCGCGATCTCCTGGCACTCGATCCTGATCGCCGCGCCGAGCCTGCGCCGCGCGACGCGGCGCGACGCGATGCAGGGAACGTTCATCGGCGTGCTGATGTCGGCGACGCTGCCCGCGCGCCTCGGTGAGCCCTCGCGCGCGCTGATCGTCGCGCGCCGCCTCGGGCGCGCGCGCGAGACGCTGCCCGTGGTGCTCGGCACGATGGTCTCCCAGACGCTGCTCAACCTGCTCGCGCTCGCGCTCCTCGGCGCCGTCACGCTGTCGAGCGTCAAGGTCCTCGACGGCAACCACGAGGCGCTCGTGCTGGTCGCGCTCGCGCCGCTTGCGGCGCTGCTCGCGGTCGTGCTCGCGCCGGTGCTGATCCCGCCCGCGGCGCTGTCGCGCTCACGGCGCCTGCAGACGCTGCTGCTCGGCCTGCGCGGCTCGCTGCTGCGGCTGCGCGACGGCCTGCGCGTGTTCGCCCAGCCGCGCCTGGCGACCTCCGCGACGCTCGCGCAGCTCGGCGCCTGGACGCTGCAGTGGCTCTCATGCTGGCTGCTGCTGATGGCGCTCGGCCTCGGCTCGCAGGCCGGCGCGGGCGCGGCGGCGGCGGTGCTGTTCGCCGTCAACGTGACCTCAGTCGTGCCCGCCACACCGGCCAACGTCGGTGTCTTTCAGGCGGCCTGCGTCGCGGTGCTCGCGGGCGCCTACCACGTCTCGACCCCCGAAGCGCTCGCCTACGGGATCGTGCTGCAGGTGATCGAGGTCGCGACCGCGCTGATCATGGGCATCCCCGCGCTGCTCAACGAGGGCCTGTCATGGCGCGACGTGCGCCTGCGCACGATGCACGCCGGTCCGGTCAAGCTCGGGCCGCTGCCGGTGGACCGTCAGCGTGGCTCCGCCGGTGTCGTCACGCGCGCAGATCAATCGCTCACGCGGTGACCGAGCCCGCCAGGTGACGCGGCTCGGGGACCGGCTCGCCCACCTCGCGCATCGCCTCGATGTGCATCGGGATTGCCTCGCCGATCAGCGCTTCGACCTCAGCCCGGGTCTCACCGACGGCTGCGCAGCCAGGAAGATCGGGGGCTGAGGCGCCCCATCCACCGTCATCGCCCTTCTCGTACACGACCAGGTACTCGGTCATCGCAGATCCTCAATTCCGGACTTCCGTCGGATGCCCGCCAGCTGCCCCGCCGGCATGGTAGCGCTCGACTTTCCCGCGACCGTGATCACCGCAGGGAGAACAGGGTGGCGGAATTGGCGGTGGCTGGCGCCCCTGCGCATCTCCTGCCACCCATGTGCCTGCAGGATCGTGATGACCTCGTGAACCTTCTTCGCCACACCCTCCTGGTCCGACGAGTCACGCCGGGTGGGACGGGGGGCAGGCATTGGTGCCCCGCCGGCGTATCAAGCCGGTGTGGCTGACGCCTGGGTCTACATCCTGCGCTGTGCCGACGGCTCGCTGTACACGGGCTGGAGCAGCGACGTGCAGCGGCGCCTCGCGCGCCACAATGCGGGCAGCGCGAGCAGGTACACGGCGAGCCGCCGCCCGGTCGAGCTCGCGCTCGCGCTGCCGATGGCCGATCGCAGCGCGGCGATGCGCGAGGAGGCGCGGATCAAGGCGCTCGATCGCGCCGCCAAGCTGGCGTTGATCGCCGCGCGCTGACTCCGGCGCGGGTGCGCCCGCGAACGGGGTGTCGGGGTGCGGCGGCAAGTTCGGGCATGATGGGGGTATGGCAACACGACCTCCGGCGCGCAGCGTCAAGATCTCAGAGGACGAGCGGACCGGCTGGTCCTCGGACCGCCCGCGCCGCGACGGCGCCCCGCCGCGCCCCGCCGACCTCACCGTTCACTGCCGCGTGCTCACGCCGGGCGACCGTCTGCGCTACTCGCCGGGGAGCCTGCTCGTCGTCGTCTCGGCGTCGGCGGCCGAGCGCGACCGCTTCCTCGACCGGCTGATCGAGGACCGCGCCTGCCTGCTGTCACTCGACAAGGTCCGCGGGCTGCTCGCCGGGCGCGTCGCCGAGGAGGACATGCAGGCCCGCGCCGGCGAGCTGCTGCTCGCCGCGGTCGCCAAGCGCCTGGAGAACCGCGAGACGGTCGTGCTCGCGGCCGACGGCCTGACGCCGGCGGAGCGCGAGCCGTTCGTGCGCATGGCCGCCGCGCTGAAGCGCCCGCGCCATCTGATCCTGCTCGAGATCGCGCGCGACCAGGTCAGCGAGGAGGACCTCGGCGACCTCAACGAGCTGCGCCGCGCGCTCGACGCGGGCGAGCTCGGCGGCGAGGGCTTTCAGACCGCGCTGCGCCTCGGCGGCGGCACCGCCGAGGAGGTCAAGCGGGTGCTGTTCCGCCCGCCGCCGCGCGAAGACTCCTGAGCGCTCCGCGGCGGGAAGCGAAGCAACTCGCAACATTCCTGTGCAGGCTTTCAGGTTTCGCGCGCTCGGGCCGATACGTGTGGCGTGCAGAGCTCAACGGTCCTCGCCCCCCGGGCGGGCACAGCAACGCGCGTGCGCATCGATCGCGGCCACGCGCCGCGTGGCACGCCGAAGCTGATCGACACGCGTCTCGTCCGCGCCGAGCTCGCGCGGCTGCGCGCGCCGGCTCAGGTGGCGCTCTCGCCGGCCATCGCCGGCTCTCCCGTCCCGTCGGCGGGGTCCTCGCCTTCGACCGCTCCGTCGGGCGGATCGCCGTCGTCGAGCTCGCCGAACAGCGACGGGTCGCGGCTGGAGTCACGGATCAGGTCGTCGGGCGAGCCGTCCTCGAGCAGCCGGCCCTGGCGCGTGCCGAAGTAGATCGCCTGCGGATGGTGGGCGACGAGCGCGAGCGTCGACTGCTCCGGTTCGGGCGCGTAGCCGTCGGTGATCGTCATGCCGATCCGCTCGAGTCCGAGCAGCGTCTCGACCTTCAGGTGCTCGGACTGCTCGGGGACCGCCGGATAGCCCCAGGAGTAGCGCCGCCCCTGCGTGGCGGGGACGTCGAGCATCTTGCGCGCTTCATAGTGCAGCCACTCGGCCAGGCCCTCGGCGGTCTGCACGCCGAGGCCGTGCACGAACAGCTGCTCGGCGAACTCGCCGTCGGCCTCGAGCTTTGCCATCAGCTCGGTGACCTCGCCGCCGACCGTCACGGCCTGCACGGCGATCACGTCGAGCTCGGGGGGCGCCTTGCCGTCGACCGCGGGGCGGAAGAAGTCGGCCAGGCAGATGCGGTCGCCCTTCGGCTGGCGCGGGCAGACGAAGCGCGTCAGCTCCGTCGCGCGATCCTCGGGGTCGAGCACGATGATGTCGTTGCCGAGCGAGTAGCAGGGGAAGAAGCCGAGCAGCGCGCGCGGGTGCAGGTAGCTCTGCTCGCGCCACATCCGCTCCAGGCGCGGCTGGAAGTCGTCGCGCAGCAGCGTCTTCCAG
The DNA here is from genome assembly GCA_963822245.1 of uncultured Solirubrobacteraceae bacterium. Taxonomy (GTDB): domain Bacteria; phylum Actinomycetota; class Thermoleophilia; order Solirubrobacterales; family Solirubrobacteraceae; genus Palsa-744. Next base: position 117,840 of record CAWGGR010000001.1, on the reverse strand, counting down.
GCCTCGCCTTTGACGCCGCGCCCGCCCCAGTGCAGCTTGAACAGCACGTGCGTGTCGAGGTGGCGGTAGACCTCGTCGAGATCGACATCGATCTCCTTCACGCCCCAGAACGGCGGCGCCGGCACGGGAACGTCGGTGCGCGCCGGTGAGCGCACCGAGTCATCGGCGAGGTTGACCTCCTCGGCCGGCGCCTCGCCTTTGGCGCGGAACTCGGTGGCGCCGCTGCGCAGCTTCTCGACGAGCGCGCCGCGCGCGCCGGCGTCGACGAGCTGGTCCATCACGGCGAGGCCCTCGAAGGCGTCCTTGCAGTAGAACACGCCCGGCTCGTACACCTCATCGGAGTCCTTGCCGCCGGGGTACAGCGCGCGGTAGCTGAACGCGCGATTGATCGCGGCGCCGCCGATCAGCACCGGGAACTCGAGTCCCTTGGCGTGCAGCTCCTGGATGCACGCGGGCATCTGCTTGGAGGTCGAGACGAGCAGCGCCGACAGCCCGATCGCGGTCGCCTCGTGCTCCTGGGCGGCGTCGAGGATCGTCTGGATCGGCACCTGCTTGCCGAGATCGACAACCGTGTAGCCGTTGTTAGTGAGGATCGTGTTGACGAGCGACTTGCCGATGTCGTGGACGTCGCCGAAGACGGTCGCGAGCACGACCGTGCCCTTCGTGTAGCCCTCGATCTTGTCGAGGTATTTCTCGAGCTGTGCGACGGCCTTCTTCATCACCTCGGCCGACTGCAGCACGAACGGCAGGATCAGTTCGCCGGCGCCGAACTTGTCGCCGACCTCTTTCATCGCCGGCAGCAGCACCTCGTTGAGGGTCGGCACGGCGCCGATCTTCTCGACGCTGCGGTCGATCCAGTCCTCGACGCCCTCCTTGCGGCGGCGCAGGATGTGGAAGTGAAGCGCCTGCTCGGGCTCCATCCCCTCGGTCGGGTCGGCGGCGCCCTGCGCCTGCTCCTCCTCGCCCTTGGACTCGAAGTGCGCGATGAACTTCTCCAGCGCGTCCTCGCTGCGGTTGAACACGAGGTCGTCGGCGAGCGCGCGCTCGGCCTCTGAGATCTCGCCGTAGGGGGTGATGTGGTTGGGGTTGACCATCGCCAGGTCGAGGCCCGCCTGCACGCAGTGGTGCAGGAACACCGAGTTGAGCACCGCGCGCGCCCCGGGGGAGACGCCGAAGGAGACGTTCGAGACCCCGAGCGAGGTCTTCACGTGCGGGATCGCCTGCTTGATCGCCTTGATCCCGGCGATCGTCTCAACCGCGGACGGCCGCCACTCCTCATCGCCGGTCGTCAGCGTGAACGTCAGGCAGTCGAAGATCAGCAGCTCGGGGTCGAGCCCGTGCTCCTCGCAGCAGATCTCGCGGATCCGCTGTGCGATCTCGACCTTGCGCGCCGCCGTCTTCGCCATTCCGACCTCGTCGATCGTCAACGCGATCAGCGCCGCGCCGTGTGCGAGCGCGGCGGGCACGACGCGGTCCAGCTTCGCGCGTCCCGCCTCGAGGTTGACGGAGTTGACGATCGCGCGGCCGGGGATCTGCTCGAGCGCGCGTTCGATCACCTCCGGCTCGGTCGAGTCGATCTGGATCGGCGCGGGCTGCGTCAGCGAGACCTTCTTGGCGACGAGGCGCATCTGTTCGTCCTCGTCGGCGCGCTCGGTCAGCGCGACGCACAGGTCGAGCACGTGCGCGCCGCCCGTCACCTGGTCCTCGGCGATCTGCACGAGCCCGTCGTAGTCGTCTGCGAGCAGCAGCTCCTTGGCCTTGCGCGAGCCCTGCGAGTTGACGCGCTCGCCGACCATCGTCGGCGCCGGCTCCTGCGCCAGCGGCGTCGCCGCGATCATCGAGGAGAGATGCGGCGGCCGCGGCGCCGGGCGCGGCTGCACGGAGCGTCCCTTGACGCGCTCGACGATCGCGGCGATGTGCGCGGGCGTCGTGCCGCAGCAGCCGCCGACGATGCCGACGCCGTAGCGCTCGACGAACTCCTTCAGCGCCTCGGCGAGCGGCTCGGGCTGCTCGGGGAAGATCGTCTCGCCGTCCGGGCCCTGCAGCGGCAGGCCGGCGTTGGGGATGCAGGCGACCGGCAGCGGGCAGAACTCGCCGAGGAAGCGGATCGCGTCGCGCATGTCCTCCGGCCCGGTCGAGCAGTTGAGCCCGATCACGTCGACGCGCAGCGCCTCGAGCGTCGTCAGCACCGAGGAGATGTCGGTGCCGAGCAGCATCTTGCCGCCGTTGGGCAGCAGCGAGACCGAGGTGTGGATCGGCAGCGTGCGGCCGGTGCTCGTGAATGCCTCACGCGCGCCGAAGATCGCGGCCTTGACCTCGAGGATGTCCTGGGCGGTCTCGATGATGATCAGGTCGGCGCCGCCGTCGATCAGGCCGGCTGCCTGCTCGGCGAACACCTCGACGAGCTCACCGAAGCGGATCTGCCCGAGCGTCGGGTCCTCCGAGGCGGGCAGGTAGCCGGTCGGGCCGATCGAGCCGGCGACGAAGCGATCGGGGCCCGCGGCGCGACGCGCGATTTCCGCGGCCTTGGTGTTGACCTCGACGGTGTAGTCGGCGAGACCCCACTCCTCGAGCTTGATCCGCGACCCCTGGAAGGTGTCGGTCTCGATCACATCGGCGCCCGCCTCGAGCATCGAGCTGTGCACGCCCTCGATCACGTCGGGGCGGTTGAGCACGAGCGCCTCGTGGCACTTGCCGGCGAGGCCGCCGTAGTCCTCGCTCGTCAGCTCGAACTGCTCGAGCGTCGCGCCCATGCCGCCGTCGTAGACGACGACGCGCTCGGAGATCGCTTTCAGGTAGTCGCGCTCGCTCATGACGCTCAATGCTATCGGCGATCAGTTGCACTCCTCGGACGGCGCCCGGCACGTTTCGGGCAGGGTCCCGCCCGGCCGGGCCGACACGCTTGTAGGCCCGCCGGAACGCGGGCATCCATCAAGCGTCCAAGATCCTGCGAGCGCGATTCGCAGGGGTGCAAACTGCGCGCACAAGCGCAGGATGAGTCAAGGGGATTCACCATGACAGCGGAGTTTGTACTCGAGTCACTTCTCACCGATCAGGCCGCCGCGACGGCTGTGATCACGCGCGATGAGCCCGCCGGCGAGATCGCGCTTCCCGGCACGCGGATCACGCGCGAGCTGGTCCCCGGCCAGGCGCTCGTCGCCGTCGTCGGGCTCAGCTACGCGGGCCTGCCGAGCGCGATCGCACTGCGCCGCGCGGGCTTTCGGATCGTCGGCATCGACACCTCGCCGCGGCGCCTGAACGACATCCGCAGCGGACGCTCGGGGCTGCTCGGCGCCGAGCGCGCCGTCCTGCGCCACCACCTGCAGGACCGTGACTTCGTGCTCACGGACAGGGTCGAGGCGGTCCACGGGGCCGACCTCGTGCTGATCTGCATGCCGACGACCGTCGATCGCCAGCGCCACCCGAACCCCGAGACGCTGCGGCGGACATGCGCGGCGGTCGTGCAGAACGCGCGCGCCGGACAGACGCTCGTGCTCAGCTCGACGGCATATGTCGGCAGCACGCGCGAGCTGCTGATCGAGCCGCTCGCCGAGCGCGGCCTGCAGGCCGGCGAGGACGTGTTCATCGCCTTCTCACCCGAGCGCCTCGACCCGGGCGTCGAGGCGCACGCGCAGCTCGAGACCCCGCGTGTCATCGGCGCGGCGAGCGACGCCTGCTTCGAGCAAGCCGCGCAATTGCTGCGCCACCTCTGCCGGATGCTTCACCGTGTCTCCTCGCCCGAGGCGGCGGAGATGGTCAAGCTGTATGAGAGCACGTTCCGCGCGGTCAACATCGCGCTCGCGTTCGAGATGGCGGACGCCTGCCGCAGTCACGAAGTCGACGTGATCGAGGTCACCGAGGCCGCCGGCACGAAGCCGTTCGGGTTCGTCGCGCACTACCCCTCGGCGGGGGTCGGCGGTCACGGGATCGCGGTCGATCCCCACTACCTGCTCGAGCCGCTGCGCGAGCGCGGCCGCCCGGCTACGCTCGCCGAGGAGGCGCTGCGAGCGGTCGCCGCGCGCCCGCGGCGGATCGCGATGCGTGCGCACGAGCTGCTCTCGCGCTCGGGCTGCCAGCTGCGCGACGCGCGCGTGCTCGTCGTCGGCGCCGCCTACAAGGGCGGCGTCTCCGACTGCCGCCACTCGCCGGCGGGCGAGATCATCTCGCGCCTGCAGGCCGACGGGCTGCAGGTCGAATTCCACGACCCGCTCGTGTCGGTGCTGCAGGTCGACGGCGAGCCGATGTACGGCGTCGACCCCGACCCGCGCCGCGACGCCTCCGGCTTCGGGCCCGAAGACTACGACCTCGCGGTGCTCGTCACGATCCACCCCGGCCACGACTACGGCTGGCTGCGCCGCGTCCCGCAGGTCCTCGACTGCACCTACCGCGAGCACAGCGGCCGTCGCCGCTTCCTGCCCTGAGCGTCCCTCGATCTGCCCCCGCGCTCCGCCGGTCGACCCCACCGGCGGAGCGCCGCAGTTCCCGACGGCACGCGAGCGACCGAGGACGCGGCTCAGCGCCGCGCCCACGGCCGGCAATCACTTGATGAAGAGCATCTCCGAGTACTTCGGCAACGGCCAGAGGTCATCGGCGACGAGCTTCTCGAGTCGGTCGGCGACGTCGCGGACGTCGTCCATCGCCGGGATCACGGCGTCGCGCATGTACACGGCCTCCTTCTGCGCGGAGCCCTCGGGGTGGTTCTCGTCGAGGTTGGCGTCCTCGAGCTTCAGCTGCGCGAAGTGCAGCTCCTTGACCAGCGGCTCGATCTCACCGATCAGCTCCTCCAGGCCGCTCTCGCGCAGCTCGTTCAGGTAGCGCACGGACGCGGGCAGCAGCATCGTGCGCGCGATCGCCGAGGCGGTCTCGGACTCGATGTTGATGTTCGTCGCGTACTGCTCGGTGAACACCTCGAAGCGTGACTCGAGCTCGCGCTTGGAGAGCACTTTGTACTTTTTGAAGGCGGCGATCGTCTGTTTGTCGGTCAGCCAGGGCAGCGCGTCCGGCGTCGTGCGCAGGTTCGCCAGGCCGCGCTTCGCGGCCTCCTTGTGCCACGCCTCGGAGTAGCCGTCGCCGTCGAAGACGATCTGCTTGTTGGCCGCCCACACGCCCTTGACGACGCTGGTGACGGCCTTCTCGAGGGTCGCGCCCGAGCCTTTCAGGGCCGTCTTCAGCTTGTCGGTGAGGTCGTCCACGGACTCCGCGACGATCGTGTTGAGCACCGTGTTGGGCCACGCCGGGGACGCGTTCGAGCCGAGCGCGCGGAACTCGAACTTGTTGCCGGTGAATGCGAACGGGCTCGTGCGGTTGCGGTCGCCGCCGTGCAGCGGCAGCGCGGGCAGCACCGGCGTCCCGAGCCCGAGGAACGAGCCCGGCTTCGACGGCTGCACTTTGCCGGCGGCGATCGCGCCGAAGACCTTCTCGAGCTCGGCGCCGAGGAAGATCGAGATGATCGCCGGCGGCGCCTCGTTGGCGCCGAGGCGGTGGTCCTGCCCGGCGCTCGCGATCGACGCGCGCAGCAGCGCCTGGTGCTTGTTGACCGCCTGGATCACGGCGGCGCAGAAGAACAGGAACTGCAGGTTCTCGGCGGGGGTGTCCCCGGGGTCGAGCAGGTTCAGGCCGGTGTCGGTGCCCATCGACCAGTTGTTGTGCTTGCCCGAGCCGTTGACGCCGGCGAACGGCTTCTCGTGCAGCAGGCATACGAGACCGTAGCGCCGCGCGGTGTTCTGCATGATCTGCATCGTCACCATCTGATGGTCGGAGCCGACGTTCGAGTTCTCGAAGATCGGCGCGACCTCGAACTGGTTGGGGGCGACCTCGTTGTGGCGCGTCTTGATCGGGATGCCGAGCTTCGCCAGCTCGAGCTCGACCTCGAGCATGTACGCGAGCACCCGCTCGGGGATCGAGCCGAAGTAGTGGTCGTCGAGCTCGTGCCCCTTCGGGGGTTTGGCGCCGAACAGCGTGCGCCCGGTGGTCACCAGGTCGGGGCGTTCGAAGAAGTACTGCTCGTCGATCAGGAAGTACTCCTGCTCGCATCCGGTCGTTGTGAACACGCGCGAGGCGCCGTCCACGCCGAGCAGGTCCAGCGCGCGGATCGCGGCACCGGACAGCGCGTCCATCGAGCGCAGCAGCGGGATCTTGTGATCGAGCGCCTCGCCGGTCCAGGACGTGAAGGCCGTCGGGATGCACAGCAGCGCGCCGTTGGGGTTCTCGAGCACGAACGCCGGGCTGGTCGGGTCCCAGGCGGTGTAGCCGCGGGCCTCGAACGTCGCGCGGATGCCGCCGGTCGGGAACGAGGAGGCGTCGGGCTCGCCCTGGATCAGCTCCTTGCCGGAGAACTCGGCGATCGCCGTGCCGTCGCCGACCGGACCGTAGAAGGAGTCGTGCTTCTCGGCGGTCGAGCCCGTCAGCGGCTGGAACCAGTGCGTGTAGTGCGTGGCGCCTTTCTCCATCGCCCATTCCTTCATCGCCTGCGCAACCGCGTCGGCGAGCGAGGTGTCGAGCGTTTCGCCGCGTGCGAGCGTCCGCTGCAGCGCCTTGTAGACGTGCTTTGGCAGCCGGTGGCGCTGCAGGGCGGGGGAGAAGACGTTCGCTCCGAAGACCTGGTTGTCGGGAAGGGTCAGGTCGGGCGAGCCGAGCGCGGAGCCGTTGGCGGTCCACTGTGCGGCGGTGACGTTCTGCTGACGGGTCCTTGGCATGAGCTGAGTCGATTCCTCCTCGAGAAGGGCTGGGATGCGCGGGCTGCTGCGCGGCGCAGAGCCGAAGGCAATCGTAATACCCCGCCCGCCGAAGGGGATCACCGGATGGCGAAAGCGCGCTCGCGATCTTTCGACATCAGGCCAAAGCGCCCGTCTCGCGCGCCGGGCGCCGGGCTCTGGCGGCCGCGGGGCGGCGCGCGCCTAGTGGCGTTTGACGATCACGGTCCCGGACGGGCGCGCGGCGAGTTCTTCGGCGGGCGTGCTCGTCGGGTAGGCGCCGACTTCGACCGCGCCGGTGTTCGGGTTGACGTGGTTGTTGGGGGGAGCGGAGGCGACGTGGACGAGGAACGCGCCGCGCACGGGGCCGCCGGAGGCGAGCACCGCGCGGGCCTTCCCGGACAGGCCGGCGGCGACGATGAAGTGCACGACGTGCAGCCCGGACTTGACGGGCGTCACCGTCCAGGTGAACGTGCGCAGCCGCCCGGGAGCGAGCGGCCCGAGCGCCCAGGTGTTCACGTAGGCCGTCTGCCCGCCGCCGAGCTTGGCGACTTCCTGGGTCGGCACGGGCGGTCGCGCGACCGGCCCGGGGCCGCGTTCGATCGCCCAGATCGGGCGCTTGGCGGAGGCCAGTTCCGGATACTTGGAGATGTATTCGAACGAGTCGACGGTGACCGCGAGGTTCGGGATCGTGCTCGTGCCGGTGTTGCGGAACGCGAGCGCCATCACGACCGGCCGCGCGATCGTCTGACGCGCGGGGAAGCTCGCATGGACGATGCGCACGCGGAAGTTGCCTTCCGGTTCGTCGGCGTCCTGGCGGGTGCCGCCGCCGCAGCCCGCGAGCAGCGCGACCGCGAGCGCGAGCGCGAGCGCGAGCGCGCCCGCGACGAGCACGCGGGAGTCCCCATCGCGAGCGCGACGCGGAACCACCCTGAAGACTCTCCGCCTCCCCCTCACGATGGCGCCACGATACCAGCGGGCGTGGCGCATCGTCACGGCTGGAGCGGCGTGGCGCGCCGCTGGCTGTTGGCGTACGCGTGGCGCATCGCGTAGAGTTCGTGCGAGCACCGATTCGCACCCTAGGAGGGGAAGGCAGAGATGGTTCGCAGCGTCGCCGAGCGGGTTTCAGTCCCGGCGCGGCACGTGCTCGAGGAATTCGGCGACATGATGATCCTGACGGGCCGGACGATCTGGTCCGCCCTGCGCCCGCCGTATCCGTATGGCGGCGAGCTTGTCTCCCAGTTCCTGTTCACGTTGCAGCTCGTCTGGCTGCCGCTGCTGATCTCGACGGTCGCGATCTGTTACGGCGCCCCCGGCCTGCAGGCGGCCGACTTCCTCAACCTGATCGGCGCGCTCGATCGTCTCGGCGGCTTCTTCGTGCTCGCCGCGATCCGCGAAATCGGGCCGTTCATCACCGCGATCGTCGTCGCCGGCGTCGCCGGCACCGCGATCACCGCCGACCTCGGCGCACGCAAGGTCCGTGAGGAGCTCGACGCGCTGCAGGTGCTCGGCGTCGACCCCGTCAAGAACCTCGTCGTCCCGCGCTTCCTCGCGCTGATGATCGTGACCGGCCTGTTCGACATCTACGCGGTTCTGTTCGGCCTGTTCGGCGGGCTGCTCGCCGAGCTCGTCAACGGCGGCACGCTCGGCCCGTTCTGGAACACGCTGTTCGAGAACTCCTCGGTCACCGACCTGTGGGGCTCGGTGCTGAAGACGACGGTGTTCGGCGCGATCATCGCGATCGTCTGCTGCTACAAGGGCATGACCGCCTCCGGCGGCGCCGAGGGCGTCGGCCGCGCCGTCAACGAAGCCGTCGTGATCGCGTTCCTCGGCATCGGCGCGTTCAACTACGTCTTCACCCAGACCCTGCTCGCCACCCACCCGCAGATCCTCGTGATCAAATGAACGAACTGTTCGGACTGCCCCGCGAATGGCTCGCGGCGACCGGCGAGATCGCTCGCTTCACGAGCAACATCGTCCGCGACGTCTACAGCCTGCGCGTCTTCAGCTTCTTCGGCGAGACGCTGAGGCAGTCGGGCATCCTGATCATCTACTCGACGCTCGTGATCTGGAGCCTCGTGTTCATCACCGGGCTGAACACGTGCGGGATCGAGGCCTCCTACTTCAACGAGGCGACCGGGACGCCGGCCTACGCGGGCGTGTTCGCGGCCTGGTGCAACCTGCGCGAGGCCGTGCCGATCGTGTTCGGCTACATGATGGCGGCGAAGGTCGGGACGGGCATCGTCGCGGAGCTCGGCGCGATGCGCATCTCCGAGGAGATCGACGCGCTCGAGGTGATGGGCATCAACTCGGTCACGTTCCTCTGCGCGACGCGTCTGCTCGCCGCCTGGATCGCGCTCCCGTTCATGTACATCGGCGCCGTCGGTGTCGCCTATCTCGCCTCCTACATCGCGATCGTGCATCAGGTGGGGTATGTCTCCTCCGGCGGCTACCTGCTCGTGTTCTGGCAGTTCCAGAACCCCACCGACTATCTGTTCAGCGTGATCAAGGGCATGACGATGGCGACCGCGATCGTGCTGGTCGCGTGCTACTACGGCTACAACGCCAGCGGCGGCCCCGTCGGCGTGGGCCGCGCGACGGCGAAGTCGATGGTGCTCAACCTCGTGCTCGTTAACGTGATCAGCATGATGGGGACGCAGATCTTCTGGGGCGGGAACCCGCGAGCCCCGATCGGCGGGTGAGCTGATGGCCGACGAGCGGCCCGAGCCGCAGGCCTCGCCCGAGGTTTCCTACGAGCAGGTCGCCGAGCACGACGCGGCGCTCGCAGGCGACGGCGCCGTGGAGGTCACGAACGAGCCGGCGCCAGCACCGGTCGGCTTCGTCGAGCGTGCTGCGCGCCCCGGCGAGAGCGAGCAGGAAGCCGAGGAATACCAGTACCACACGGGTGTCATCCGCCCGACGAAGGCACCGGACGCGATCGAGTTCGTCGAGGTGCACAAGTCGTTCGGGCGCAACCACGTGCTGCGCGGGCTGAACATGGGTCTCCCCGAGGGCAAGATCTCGATGATCATCGGCCCCTCCGGGACCGGCAAGTCGGTCTGCATCAAGCACATCGTCGGGCTGCTCTACCCCGACGAGGGCGACGTGATCGTCCACGGGCAGTCGATCCCGGCGCTCGCCGACCAGGACCTGTTCGAGCTGCGCAGGAAGTTCGGCGTGCTCTTCCAGGACGGCGCGCTGTTCGGCTCGCTGAAGCTGTACGACAACGTCGCCTTCCCGCTGCGCCAGCACACCGAGAAGGGCGAGGACGAGATCGCGGAGATCGTCAACCGCCGCCTCAACGAGGTCGGCCTGATGAACGCCGGCGAGAAGATGCCCAACGAGCTCTCCGGCGGGATGCGCAAGCGCGCCGGGTTTGCGCGCGCGCTCGTGCTCGAACCGGACATCGTGCTCTTCGATGAGCCCGACTCGGGGCTGGACCCCGTGCGCACCGCGCTGCTGTGCGAGCTGATCAAGGAGGTGCACGCCGAGAACGGCGGCTGCTACGTGGTGATCACGCACGACATCATGAGCGCGCGCCGTGTCGCCGAGCACATCTCCGTGCTGTGGAAGGGCCGGATCGTCGAATCCGGTCCCGCGGAGGAGCTGTTCGCCTCGGAAAACCCGTTCGTCCGCCAGTTCCTCTCCGGCGAATCGGCGGGCCCCCTGGGCATGGAGTAGCACCGGCAGCAGCCGTGCCGCACTAGCCTTCAGCGATGAGCTCCTCGCGAATACTCGCGGCATTCGCGGGCGCTTCGGCGCGGCGGCCGCGGATCGTGATCGCGGTCGCGATCGTGCTCGGCCTCGGCGCGGGCGCGCTCGCGCTGACGCTGCGCCCGACCGCGGCGACGAGCACGTTCGTGTCGAGCTCGAGCGGCAACTACCGCGCCACCCAGCGCTTCTACCGGAGCTTCGGCGAAGAGCCGGTCGCGGTGCTCGTCAAGGGCGACCTGCAGCAGCTCGTGCTGAGCTCCGACATCGACCGCCTGGCCGGGCTCGAGGGCTGTCTGTCGGGCAACGTCCCCGCCGCCGCGCTCGCCGTCGAGGGCGGCGCGAACAGCCCCTGCGGGCGGCTCGCGCGGGCGAAAACCGTGAAGGTCGTGCTCGGCCCGGGCACGTTCCTCAACGAGGCGGCGAGCCAGAGCGACGAACTGCTCGCGACGCAGACGAAGGACGCGGCGGCGAGGGCGAAGCTGGCCGAAAAGGTCGTCGTCAAAGCGGCGCTGCGGAGCGGCCGCTCCCGATCGGAAGCCCGCTTCCTGGGCGAGCAGGCGAGCAAGATCACGATCGCGCGCTTCCAGGAGGTGCTCGCGAAACTCGCGCTCGAATACGGCCTGACCTCGCAGCCGAGCATCGACAACGCGAACTTCGTCTCGGCGGTCGTGTTCGATTCGAGCAAGCCGGCGGGCACGCCCAAGCAGCGCTTCGCCTACCTGTTCCCGAGCCGCGATGCGGCGCTCGTGTCGGTGCGCATGAAGGCCGGGCTCACAGAAGCCCAGCGCAACAACACGATCGGCCTGATCCGCCAGGCGGTCGCGATGCCGCAGTGGCGCCTGCAGCACGGCGAGAGCTATGTCGTGACGGGCGAGCCGGTGATCGTCTCCGACCTGACGCGCTCGATCACGCATTCGATCGAGCTGCTGCTGATCGCGGTGCTGCTCGTGATGGCGGCGACGCTCGGGCTGATCTTCCTCGGCCGGCCGCGGCTGCTGCCGCTCGCGCTCGCGCTGCTCGCCGCGGCGATCACGTTCGGCGCGCTCGCAGCCGTCGGCGCGTCGCTGACGATGGCCTCGATCGCGGTGCTGCCGGTGATCGTCGGGCTCGCGGTCGACTACTCGATCCAGTTCCAGTCGCGCGTCGGCGAGGCGCTCGCCGAGCCCGGCGCCGGGCAGGGACGCGCGCAGCGCCCGGCGCTGATCATGCGCGCGGCGGCGCTCGGCGCGCCGACGCTCGCGACGGCGGCCGCGGCGAGTGCGGCGGCGATGCTCGTACTGCTGCTCTCGCCGGTGCCGATGGTGCGCGAGTTCGGCGTGCTGCTCGTCCTCGGCGTCGCGATCGCGCTCGCGTGCGCGCTCAGCGCCGGTGCCGCGGTGCTCGCGCTGGTGCGCCCGGCGGGCGCCGGCGGCGCCACGCAGGGAGGCGTGCCGGCGCCGCTCGATGCCGCCTGGCGGGGCGCGCGCGAGCTGCTGCTCGACAATCCGCTGACGCGGCTGATCAAGCGGATCGCGCTCGGCGGAGCCGTGCGCCGGCCCTGGCGGGTGCTGTCCGTCGGCCTCGTGCTCGCGGTGCTCGGCTGGGGCCTTGACTCGCAGACCCACGTCGAGACCGACATCACCAAGCTCGTGCCGCAGAACCTCAGCTCGCTGCGGGCGCTGAGCACGCTCGAGCGGAGCACCGGTGTCGGCGGTGAAATCGACCTGATGCTCAGCGGCAGCAACCTCGCGACGCCGGCGACGATCGAATGGATGAGCGCGTATGAGAGCTCGGTGCTCGCGCGCTTCGGCTACAGCGAGGCGCGCGGTTGCGCACACGCGCGCCTGTGCCCGGCGTTCTCCCTGCCCGACCTGTTCTCCGGCAAGTCCAACAGCGGCTCGGCGGCGGCGAAGCTCACCCAGCAGCAGGTCAGCGGCCTGCTCGCCGCGATCCCGCCGTATTTCTCCCAGGACGTGATCAGCCCCGACCGGCGCGTGGCGACGCTCGCGTTCGGGATCCGCCTGATGGGGCTCGCCCAGCAGCAGCAGCTGATCGACAAGATGCGCGCGAGCCTGCATCCGCCGAAGGGCGTCAGCGCGAGCCTCGTCGGCCTGTCGGTGCTCGCCGCCCAGTCGGGCTCGCAGGTGGCCGATCCGTGGCGTCGCCTGGAGACCCTGCTCGCCGGGCTCGCGGCGGTCGGGCTGGTGCTGCTGGCGGCCTTCCGCGGCGACCGTCGCCGCACGCTCGTGCCGCTCGCGCCGGTCGCGCTCGCGACCGGCTGGTCGGCGCTGATCCTGTTCGCGGTGCGCGTCCCCCTGAACCCGATGTCAGTGACGCTCGGCGCGCTCGTGATCGCGATCTCGACCGAGTTCAGCGTGCTGCTCGCCGAGCGCCATCGCCAGGAGCGGCTCGCGGGCTACGACACGATCGCGGCGCTGCGGCGCAGCTACCACCGCACGGGCGCTGCGATCGCCGCGTCGGGGATCACCGCGATCGCCGGCTTCGGCGTGCTCGCGCTCTCGGACATCCGCATGCTGCGCGACTTCGGGCTGGTCACGCTGATCGACCTCAGCGTGTCGCTCGCCGGCGTGCTGATCGCGCTGCCCGCGGCGATCGTGATCGCCGAGCGCGACGAGCCGCTGCGGCTGCGTGGTCGCGCGCGCGCCCGCCCGCTCGGCCTGCCGCGCCCGCTGCGCGGGGCGGGCAGGCTCGCGCGCCGCGCGCCGCGCGCTCCAGGGTCGGGGTCTCCGCGTGAGTCCGCCTGAGCGCGAGCAGGTCGCGACCCCGCGCTACGGGCTCTACGCGGGCCTGTTCCTGCTGCTGATAGTAGGCCTGCTGATCCTCAACTCGCTGCTCTCCAAACCGGCCGGGACGACGGGGATCCCGCCCGGGCAGCGGCTTCCGCCGTTCGCGGTGCCGCTCGCGCTGTCGAGCCTCGTCGGCGACGCGAACATCGCGACCCATGCCGATCAGGGCTCGGCCGGGAACGTCCCCGCCTGCAGCGTGCGCGGCGCGCGCGTGCTGAACATCTGCGAACTGTATGAACGCGGCCCGGTGGTGCTCGCGCTGTTCGTCGACGCGGGCTCCTGCCCGCAGGTGCTCAGCGAGATGCAGTCGCTCGTCGCGGCGTTCCCCGGCGTTCGCTTCGCGGCCGTCTCGATCAAAGGCGATCGCGGCTCGCTGCGCCGGCTCGTGCGGGCGCACGGGCTGACGCTGCCGGTCGGCGTCGATGAAGACGGCGCGCTCGCGACGCTCTACAAAGTGCTGACCTGCCCGCAGCTCACGTTCGCCTATCCGGGCGGCGTCGTGCAGAGCAGCGCGCTGCTCGGACGCCCGACGCAGGCGCTGCTGCGGACGCGCGTCGGCGAGCTGCTCGCGGGCGCGCGTGCGAGGGGCTGGCGCGGAGCGGGCGCATGAGCGGCGCCGAGGAGCCGCTGCTCGGCTGGGTCGACGCGGCGATCGAGCAGGAGCTGCCGGAGCTCGCGCTGCTCAGCACCGACGCGCGGATCGCGCGCGAGGAGTCCGCCACGGATCTCTCGCCGCCGGACGTTCGCGAGCGCCTGCGCGCGCTCTCAGACCGCTTCCGCGGCGCGCGCGCGGTCTCGATCCGGCGCGAGCCGGTGCCGGCGGCCTACCGGATCTTCTTCCGCCACATCGGCCTCGACCCCGATGTCGCGCACACGCCGATCGAGGCGGCGGTGCTCGAGCGCATGCTGCGCGGCGGCTTTCTCAGCGGCGGCCTGCTCGAGGACGTGCTGCTGATCGCATTGATCGACACCGCGGTCGCCGTCTGGGCGCTCGACGCGGAGTCGGTCGACGGGCCGCTCGGGATCCGCCCGAGCCGCGCCGGCGAGCGGCTCGGCGACGGCGGCGAGGTCGATGAGCTGCCGGCCGGCAGCCTCGTCGTGGCCGACTCGACGAGCGCGCTCGCGAGCCTCTTCGGCGAGCCCGCCGCCGCCCACCGCGCCGGGCGCTCGACCCGCGCGCTGAGGCTGTACGCGATCCGCGTTCCGGGCGTCCCGAAGATCTACGTCGAAGAGGCGCTGTGGAGCTGCAGAAGCGCGCTCGAGCTCTCCTGAGCGAGCCCTCGCAGGCGGCTCGGCGCGCAGGCGGCGCTGGTAGAATCGGGCTCTGCGGTCTGCCGAGAAGGAGGCGCATGTGCAGCAGTACGAGCAGCAGCTGATCGGTGCCGGGAGGGTCGCGGGCGACGTCGGCTCAGGAGCGCTCGCGGCACGGCGCAGCGGGCAGGCCTCGCCGCAGGAGCTCGCCGAGTCCGCGCAGCGCGCCGCGAGGGCGTCGCTGCGCAGCCAGATCACGCGGCTCGAGCGCGAGCTCTCGAGGATCGTCGCGGAGCGCTTCCCGCACATCCCCGCCCCGCGGATCGCGCCGGCGCCGGCGCTCGGGCCGCGGCTGCTCGACCTCGCAGCGCTCGAGCGCTCACGCGACGAGCTCGCCGGGCGCGTGCAGGAGCTGCGCAGGCTCGCGAGCGAGCGCAGCGAGCATGAGCGCCGCGCCCGCGAGCAGCTCGAGCTGATGAAGCTCGAACCGGGCCGCTACAAGTTCGCGCGCCTGCCCGTCAAAGACCTCGGGCAGGGCGGCTGCGCGGTCTGGGAGGTGCGCCCGCGCCTCGGCCTGATCGGCATGCTCGCGGGCTGGTGGCAGCTCACGCTCTCGTCAGGCTGTCCGTTACCCATGGGGTTGCGCTCCACGCGCGACCCCGCTCCGCCGCCCTGAGCATCTCGGCGAGCGTGCGCTGCTGACGCTCGGTCAGCGAGCCGATCGTCTTCTTCTCCGACATCGGCACCTGCGCGAGGAACTTCCGGCAGCGCGTCTGCCCCCAGCGACGCTGGCTCATCAGGAGGTCGGCGACAGCCATGCTCTGCGCCTCCCACGGGCATTCGAGGACCACATCGGCAACGTCGATCTCGCCGGTCGCCACGCGTCGCTTGAGCTCGGCGCGCGCGAGACGCACCTTGTTGGCACGCTCGAGGGCGCGCATGTACTGCGGACCGGCAGGGGCTATCGTCGCTGTCGCGTTCATTTTCGGGCACACTCCCCGTTGCCGGCGCGAGACCCCGCGACGGCAACATGTTCTCGATTTTTGACCAGTGGGCGCGCCCCGCGATGGCCGTGTTTGGATCGATCCGCGACCGTCCCGCAGTCACGATCTCACCGGCAAACCACCCTCCCGACCGCCCTCCGGGGCGAACCCCGAACGACCATGCAGAGCGCTTCTGGAAGCTACGGGAGGACAGGGTGCGCGGTCAACACCGCGTCTGCGCTTCGTGCGCTAGAAGCGATCTTTTTCGTCCGCGCCGGCACTTGTGAAGATTTGGACAAGCAGCCAGTCGGGGCGCGGCGCGGCGCGATCAGCCCGCCTGCGCCGCCGGCAGCGGCCCGTGCTCGGCCTCGAACTCGCGCTTGACGCGCGCGAAGATCTCGAGTGCGCGCTCGAGCGTCGCGGTGTCGTGCGTGGCCATCACGCTCGTTCGCAGCAGCGCCGCCCCGGGTGGGACCGCGGGGTGCAGGGCGGTGTTGACGAACACGCCGGCGTCGTACAGCGCCCGCCACAGCAGCGCCGTCTTCCAGTCATCGCCGACGAGCACCGGGATGATCGGCGTGACGATGTCCGCACGCGGGCTGAGCCCGGGCGCGTGCGCCTGCAGGTGCTCCTCGCCCGCGAGCGCCTGCGGCGCGACGACCGCGAAGCCGAGCTCGTGCAGCCCGTCGCGGAAGAGGCGCGCGTTCGCGAGCACGCTCTCGAGCAGCGCGCCGCCGTCGTCCGAGCGCAGCACGCGCAGCGCCGAGAGCGCGGCGCCGACCGCCGCCGGCACGGCCGATGCGGTGAACAGGAACGCCCGCGAGGCGATGCGCAGATAATCGATCACCTCGGCGGGGCCCGCGACGAAGCCGCCGCAGGAGGCGAGCGACTTGGAGAACGTGCCCATCCGCAGATCGACGCGCTCGGCGACGCCGAGCAGTTCCGCGGCGCCGGCGCCGCGCGCGCCGAGCACGCCCGCGCCGTGCGCCTCGTCGACCATCAGGCGCGCGCCGTAGCGCTCGCACAGCGCGCAGATCTCGCCGAGCGGCGCGATGTCGCCCTCCATCGAGAAGACGCCGTCGACGACGACGAGCACGCCGCCGCCGTCGCTCTGGGAGCGCTCGAGCATCTTCTCGAGTTTGTCCAGCCGGTTGTGTCGGAAGGGGCGCATCTTCGCGCGCGAGAGCAGGCAGCCGTCGAGGATCGAGGCGTGGTCGCCGGCATCGACGATGACCGTGTCGGCGGGCCCGAGCAGGGTCCCGAGCGTGCCGACGTTGGCCTGGTGGCCGGTGCTGAAGACGATCGCGTCCTCGGTGTCCATCCACTCGGCGATCTCGCGCTCCAGCTCGAGGTGCAGCGGGATCGTGCCGTTCAGCAGGCGCGAGCCGGTCAGCCCGGTGCCGTAGCGGTGCAGCGCGTCCTCGGCGCCCGCGATCACGCGCTCGTCGCCGGTCAGGCCGAGGTAGTTGTTGGAGCCGAGCATGATCCGCTCGGCTCCCTCCATCTCGACGACCGGCATCGCCGGGGAGGTGAGGACGTGGAAGTAGGGCAGCACATCGGCCTCGCGCGCCGCGGCGAGCACCTCAGAGCGCTCGTGGTTGCGGGTCTTTGCGAAGACGTCGATGGAGGTCTGCATGTAGGGTGCCTCCCCAGTGAGCGTCGAAGTCAGAGCGGTATCCGGTCGGCGGGACCTCAAAGAGTTCATCGACGTCCCGTTCCGCGTTCATGCTAACCATCCGCTGTGGGTTCCCTCGCTCAAGCTCGAGCGCTGGGTGTTCCTGACGCGCAAACTGAACGCGTTCTTCACGCACGGCGAGGCGGAGTACTTCCTCGCCTACCGCGACGGGCGCATCGTCGGGCGCATCACCGCGCAGGTCAACCACGCCTACAACGAGCAGCAGCAGAAGAAGTGGGGCTGGTTCGGGTTCCTCGAGCTCGAGGACGACCAGGAGGTCGCCGAGGCGCTGCTCGCAAAGGCCGAAGAGTGGCTGCGCGGGCGCGGCATGGAGCACATGGCCGGGCCGGCGGATTTCGCGATGAACAACGAGAGCGGCGTGCTGATCGAGGGCTTCGAGCTGCGCCCGATGATCGTCCAGCCGTGGCACCCGCCCTACTACCAGCAGCTGATGGAGCACGCCGGGCTGACGAAGGCGATGGACCTGCTGATGTGGAACCTCGAGGTCGCAGACCGCGCGAAGGTGCTGCCGGTGATCTTCGAGCTCGCCGACAAGGTCGAGCCCGAGCACGGCATCCGCGTGCGCCCGATGCGCCGCAGGCAGCTGCGCAAAGACCTCGACGCATTCGCCGAGATCTACAACTCGGCGTGGTCTGAGAACTGGGACTTCGTGCCCTACTCGAAGAAGGACCTCGACGCGTTCGCGCAGGAGATCCACCTCGTCTTCGACAAGCACTGGTGCTTCATCGCCGAGCGCGTCGACACCGGCGAGGTCGTCGGCATGGCGATGACCTTCCCCGATGTCAACCAGGTGCTCGAGAAGATGAACGGGAAACTGTTCCCGCTCGGCTGGTGGTACCTGCTGCGCAAAGGCAGGATCACCGACCGCGTGCGCGTCGGCTTCCTCGGCGTCAAGCCCGAGTACCAGCACACGGGCGTCGCCGCGAAGCTGTACGTCGAACACTTCGACGCCGCCGCGGTGCGCCCGCAGAAGGGCGGCGAGATGGGCTGGATCCTCGAGACGAACACCGCGATGAACCGCGGCATGGAGGCGATGGGCGGGCGCATCGTCAAGCGCTATCGGATCTACGAGCGCCCGCTGTAGCCCGCGCCGATGGCTGCCTCTACACTTGGCCCGGTGAGTGAGCCTGCAGAGCGCGAGGAGAACACGGACGCGCTCCCGGCGGTCCTCGATCAGACGCGGATCATCGGCGCCCGCCCGGCGCCCGCCGCGCTGCCCGAGCGCGCGCCCGGCCTCGTGCTCCCCGCCGTGCAGGCGGCCGCGGTCGCGGCCGGCGGCTTCGTCGTCGGCGCCGCGGTCGTCGGCCTCGCGCATCGCCGCCAGCAGCGCTCGGCGGCGCTCGGCCGGGGACGCCGCGGGCGCAGCCTCGGCGCGCGCGGCGCGAAGGGCAACGAGCTGCTGCAGATCGTCGGCAGCCGCTCGCTGCTCGTCGACGTGCACCTGCTCGGCGGCCGTGGCGGCGATCGCTGAGCGCACGCGCTCGCGCGGGCTCGTCGAGCTGCGCGCGGAGGTCGCGCCCGCCTCGCCGTTTCGCCTGCCGCGCCTGCTCGGCTCGGATCGCATCCTGCGCCGCCGCGGCGGCGTGCTCGAACGGCTGCTGCATCACGGCGAGCTGCCGGTGCGCGTGCGCGTCGCCCAGCCGCAGCCGGGGCGGGTCGTGTTCGGCGCGCACGCTGCGAGCGAGGACGCCGCGGCCCACGGCATCGCGCGGATGCGCTTCGCGCTGGCCGTCGATGACGACCTCAGCGGCTTCTTCGCGGCGTTCGCCGCCGATCCGCTGATCGGCGCATCGCTGCGGCGGCGGCCGTGGCTGCGCGTCGGGCGCCGCCCCGAGCCGTTCGAGGCGCTCGCCTGGGCGATCTGCCAGCAGCTGATCGACTACGACAGCGCAGCCGCAATCGAGCGGCGCGTGCTCGCGCGGCTCGGGCGGCGCTGGCCGGGCGAGCAGCCGCCCGGCGGCCCCCTGCGCGACCTGCCGGCGGCGGCGGTGCTGGCGGGGACCGCGCCGGCGCTGCTCGAGTCCTTCGAGCTCGCGAGCGCGCGCGCGCTCGCGCTCGTGCGCGCCGCACGCGAGGTCGCGAGCGGGCGCGTCGACCTGCACGGCCCCGAGCACGAGCGCGGCTGGCGGCGGCTGCGGGCGATCCCGGGCATCGGCGCGTGGACCGTCGAGATGCTCGCGCTGCGCGGACAGGGCCGCTACGACCAGCTGCCGGCCGCCGACCTCGGCCTGCTGAAGCTCGTCGGCGCCGCGCGCAGCGGCGGCGATCCGCGTGCCCGCGCCCAGGAGCACGAGGTGCGCGAGTTCTTCGCGCCCTACGGCGAGTGGGCGGGCCTCGCCGCCGCGCACATGAACGCGCTGTGAGCAGCGGCGCGCGGGCGCGCGCTCAGGAGTCGCCGAGCGGCAGGTGGTAGCGGCGCGAGCGCGGGTCCTGCTCGAGCAGGCCGACGGCGAGCAGCGTGCTCAGGTAGCGGTGCGTCGTGCTCGGGCTCATCTGCAGGCGCTCGGCGACGTCGGTGACGGCGGTCGCGCTGCCGTCGGCCGGGAACGAGCCGAGCACGAGCAGGCCGAGCAGCAGCGAGCGCGACAGCCGCGGGCTCTCCGCGAGCCGGCGGTAGGCGGAGCTGTGCGCACCGGTGCTGCTGAGCGGGCGCAGGCGCCCGGCGACGTCGGTCCCCTGCGACGCCTGCCGCACGACCCGGTCGACCTGCGCCCGCGTCAGCTTGATCGTGACCTCGCTGCCCGTCACCGGCATCCGCTCCAAAAGCCCAAGCGCCCATCATGTCCGCGGCCGCCGATGGGGGCAAGTGGAAAGTCCAATACTTGAGTTTCGAGTAGCTCGCCCGCGACGACTACTAGCCGGACTCGGCCTCGGCGGCCGCGCCGAGCAGGCGCCCGGCGGCGCGGCGCGTGCGCAGCACGACCATCGTCGGCGCGGCGAGTCCGCCCATCGCCTCGAGCACGCCGCGCGCGACGGCGCTGCTCGCGGGCGCCGAGGCGCACGGCGCGGACAGGTAGAAGCTCGTCATCGCCGCGAGGATGATCGCGTGCTGAACGCTCTCGGGGATCGTCTCGGTGGCCTGCATCGCGCGCGCTGCGATCACGCTCAGCCGTGAGGCGGCTTCCTCGGCCGAGGCATAGTGCGCGACCAGGCTGTGATGGCCGGAGGCGATGTCGGCGGGCCGGTCGATGAGGCTGTCGAGCAGCACGTGCAGCGCGCCGATCCAGGGGAAGTAGGCGCTGTCGGTCGCGGCCGCCTCGCGCGCGGAGACGAGCGGCTGCCCGGCGGCGGCGATCAGGGCGAACACCGACAGCGAGGACGCGCTGCCGGCCGCGGTCTCCCACCACTGCAGCCCGGTGCCGGCCGGTGTCGCGTTCGTCGCCCAGCGCGCGAGCGCGTGCGGCGTCTCGCCGGGCGCGCCGTGGGTGAGGCTCTGGTAGGCGATCATCCGTGCCGCCGCGCGGCGCGCGGAGTCCGCGACGGAGGCGTAGGAGGGCAGCGCGCGGCAGGCGCTGCGGCAGGTCTCGATCAGGTTCCTGATGTAGCCGTTGTCCTCATCGCCGGGGCTGTGCGCGTAGTAGTCGGGGTGCTCGCTGTCCGGTTCGAGCGCGGTCAGCAGCGCGAGATGCAGCTGGTGGCCGTTGGCGACGGGGTCGCTGCTCGGCTGCTCGGCGAGCGTGTCGAGGTAGTCGTATGCCGCCTGGAAGGCGACCGCGGCGCGCACAACATGGGCCCGCTGCTCGCGCGGGACGAGCACCGCGAACGCGGCCGCTCCCTCGAGGTTGCCGCGCTCGGACTGCTGGGTTCCGAGCGCGAGACGGCGCAGCGCAGGGTCGGGGATCTCCCGCGCCCGCGTACGCCAATGCTCGAGCTCGCGCCCGACGTGCGGGAAGACGCCGAGCCAGTATTTCGACGCGGTCCCGGCGAACGCGTTCGCCACCGCGAGGCGTGTCCGGTTTGGAGCAGCCATACGAATAGTTTCGTTCCCCGGTGTAACGTATAGGGCGTCACTCCCGGAAACTTGTGCGTGCCGGCGCACGGGCCGCCGCGAGGCCCGGCAGCGCGACGATCGCGAGCGCGATCGCGCCCAGCAGCGCGAGCGTCACAAGCACGCTGCCGAGGTCGAGCGCGAACGGGGCGGGGAAGCCGGTGCTGAGTCGCAGCCAGCGGCTCGCGAGCGCATGCCCGTAGACGCCGGTGAGCGCGCCGGTCGCGCAGCCGACGCCGAGCACGATCGCGCCCTCGAGCAGCAGCGCCCGCCACAGCTGCCCGGTGTCATAGCCCTGGATCTTCAGCGACGCGAGCCGCGCGCGGCGCTGCCAGATCGCGGCGCTGAGCGCGGAGGCGACGGCGAGCGCGGCGGCGAGCAGCAGCAGCGTCGCGATCTCGCTGAGCGCGTCGAGGCCCTGGCGCGAGTCGGCCGCGTATTGCGCGCGGCGCTCGTGGAAGCTCTGCACGCCGAGGCCGGGGCGGTCGCCGAGCGCGCGTCTGACGGCGCGCACGCCGGCCGCTTCGGAGACGCCCGGCGCGAGCGTCACCTCGAGCCCGCTCGGCGCGCTCGTCCGCCAGTAGCGGCGGTAGTCGGCGGCGTTGATCACGAGCGCGCCGGGTGACCAGCCGAGGTTGGTGAGGATCGCGGCGACGCCGAAGCGCTCGCTGCCGGACGGGGTCGGCAGCTCGAACGCCGAGCCGAGCGCGAGGTGGTGTTCGGCGGCGAAGCCGCCGGAGATCGCCGCCCAGTGGCGCGCGCGCAGCAGCGCGCTCGCGCGCGCGCGTTCGCCGTCGAGCAGCTGGCTCGCGGGGATCATCGGGTCGTCGCCGGCGGGCCGTGCGATCACCCACATGCGCCGCTTGCCGATGTCGAGGAAGCCGCCCTGGTAGACGCGCACGGCGACGACGCCGGGAGCCTGCGCGAGCGCCGTGCTGAGGCCTTCGCCGTTGAAGCTGTTGGTCGTCAGGTCGTTGCCGCCGGTCGTCACCCAGATCGAGGCGGTGCTGAGGTATTCGCTGAAGTTGGCGTCGAGCCCGCGCACGAGATCCGCGCGCGCGCCGCCGATCGCGACGTTGCCGTAGACGGCGAGCGCGGCGACGCCGGCGAGCGCGACCGAGCGCACGGTGATCGCGCGCAGCTCGGAGACGACGATGATCAGCGCGCTGCTGCGCACGCGTTCACCGCTCCAGCGCAGCGCGCGGGCGACGCCGGCGAACAGCCCGGGCAGCAGGCACAGCGTCGCGAGCGCGAGCGCGACCCCGCCGAAGATCGTCAGCGACGGTTCGACCAGCACGAGCACGGTGATCACCGCGATCGCGCCGACGCCGATCAGCGCGAGCAGCGGCGCGGTCCGCGGCGCGAGCACCTCGCCGCCGCCGCTGGGGTCGCGAAAGACCGCGTCGGTGGGGCGGCTCGGGCGCAGATCGAGCGCGGGCGAGAGCGACGCGAGCACGCTCGCGAGCACGCCGCAGGCGAGCGCGAGCGCCACCGCGCCGGCGTGCAGCACCTCCTGGCTGCCGATCGGGAAGGCGGTGATCAGATATGCGGGGATGCGGTGGAAGAACGTGTGCGAGAGCAGATCGCCGAGCAGCACGCCGGCGACCGACGCGGCGAGGCCGAGGAACAGCGCCTGGAAGCCGAGCAGCACGAGCACCTGGCGCCAGTCATAGCCCTGGATGCGCAGGTCGGCGACGAACCGCCGCCGCTCGGGCACGGTCAGCAGCATCGCGTTGAGCGCGAGCAGGAAGCCGACCATCACGCTGATCGCGGCGAACAGCGACGTCGACTGGTCGTTGGGCGCGGCGGCCGCGTCGAGCAGGCGCAGCTCGTTGTCGGCGGGCACGACGTCGATGCGCCCGGCGGCGAGCGTCGCGAGCTCGCGCGCGACCTGCGCGCCGGCGCCGGGACGCGGCTTGATCAGCACCTCGCTGACCCGGCCGGAGAGACCGGTGAGGCGCTGTGCGCTCCTCAGCAGCGTGACGGCGACGGGGCTCGAGGAGAGCACGCCGAAGGAGGAGCCGCCGAGCACGGTCGCGACCCGGATCTGCCGCGCGGCGCCGCCGGCGAGCACGGTGATCGTCTGCCCGGCTTCGGCGCCGATCGCATGTGCGACGCTTGCGGGCAGCACCAGCCCGCCGCCGAGGTGGAAGCCGCCGAGGTCGCGCGTGTCGAGTCCGCCGAGCGCGGTCACCGACGGCGCAACACCGAGCAGCTGCACCGAGTCGCGCCCGCCGGCGCCCTGCAACGCGACGTTCTCGCGCAGCGCCGGCGCGGCGACTTCGACGCCTGCCAGCGCGCGCGCGCGGCGCGCGAGCGCTTCGCTGAAGCCGTCCTCGGAGCGCGCCGCGAGCTCCAGGCGCGCGGAGCCGATCACGCGATGCTCGAGCGCGCCCGCGGAGCTCGTCAGGCTGGCGTTGGCGACGAGCACGCCGAGCACGAGCGCCACCCCGACCGCGATGCCGCTGGCGGCGAGCAGCTCCTGCACCGCGTGTGAGCGCAGCCTGACGGCATACAGGTGCAGCAGCATGCTCAGGCGGACCCCCGCGATCCGGGGGTTGACGATGCTCCTCACGAGGTGGTCGCTGCCGGGTCCGTATCCGTTCCGTCGGTGAGGTGCCCGTCACGAAGGGTGTGCACGCGATCGACGAAGCGTGTCGCGTCGGGGTCGTGTGTGACGAGCAGCGCGGGGATCCTGCGTTCGTGGCAGATGTCGCGCATCAGCGCGAGCACCTCGTGGCTGCGGCCCGAATCGAGGTTGCCGGTCGGCTCGTCGGCGAGCAGCAGCCGCGGTTCGTTGACGAGCGCGCGGGCGATCGCGACGCGCTGGCGCTCGCCCATCGAGAGCTGCTCGGGCGTGTGCTCGGCGCGGTCGCCGAGGCCGACGCGCGCCAGCCACGGCCGCGCCTGGCGGCGCGCCTCGCGCAGCGTCGCGCCGCTGCCGGTCAGCTTGATCGTGGCGTTGTCGAGCGCGGAGGTGTGGGGCATGAGATGAAACGACTGAAACACGAAGCCGACATCCCTGCGGCGATACAGCGCGCTCTCGCGTTCGGAGAGCTGACCGACATCCTGCCCGTCGAACAGGACGCTGCCCCGATCGGCCGTGGCCAGGCCGGCGGCGAGCAGCAGCAGCGTCGTCTTGCCGGAGCCGCTCGGCCCGTACAGGGCGACGAACTCGCCGCTGGAGATGCTCAGCGAGACGCCGTCGACGGCCTTGACCGTCTCGACACCGCTTGAGTAGTGCTTGACGACATCGCGCAGCTCGAGCGTGCTCACCGCCGCGGCGGCTTCCCGCCCGCGCTCCTGCGCACGGGCAGCTGCACGACGGTCCCCTGCCGCTCGCTCGAGCACAGCTCACCGTCGGAGATCGACATCAGCACCGAGAAGCCCTGCAGCGCGGCCATCTCCTCGGAGGCGACGAGCAGCGCCATGCGGCGCTCGCGCGCGGCCGCGCGCAGCAGCGCGTAGAAGCGGTCGCGCTCGCCCAGGCTCGGCATCGGCGCCGGTTCATCGAGCACGAGCAGACGCGGCGCGCGCGCGAGCGCGCGGGCGAGCATCACGCGCGCGCGCTCGGTGAGCGACAGCGACACCGTCTGCTCCTCCGCGCCGGAGGCCGCGATGCCGACCTCATCGAGCACGCGCAGCGCCCGCCGGCGGGCTTCGCGCATCGTCAGGCCCTCGCTGCCGAGCGCCGTGGCGACGTGGTCGACGACGGTCTCGCGCGGGCTCGCACGCCAGTCGTCGGCGGCCATGAACGCGATCGCGCCGCGCAGCAGCCGGCCTCGCTCGGCGGGTGTCATCTGCGCCATGTCGCGCCCATCGAAGCAGACGCTGCCGGCGTCCGGCAGCTCGATCCCGGCGGCGGTCCGCAGCAGCGTCGACTTGCCGGCGCGGCGCGTGCCGTACAGGCCGACGGCGGCGCCCTCGTCGATCTCCAGGCAGACGCGGTCGAGCACGACGATCTCGCGGCCGCCGTCGGGGTAGCGCTTGCTGACGTTCGCGAATGAGAGCAGCGGCGTCATCGCCCGGTGCGCTACTGGTCGCGCTCTAGGAACTCGTTGATCCGTCGCCGTGTGCGGGTTGCCCAGTCGAGCTCGGTCTGCAGCTGCGCGTAGACGGCGTCGCGCGTGCAGTCCATGCACAGCGCAGCCCACGAGCGCGCCTCGCCCTCGGTCGGGCTGACGAGGTGGGCGAGCACCAGGCACTCGTGCTCATAGGCTTTCAGCGCGAGCAGCAGCGGCGGCGCGTCCTCGCGGCGCGCGACCGACAGCTTCGCCTGCACGCCCAGCCGCACCGCCTCGCGCGGCAGCAGCGTCTCCATCCACAGCGTCAGCGCCTGCGAGGTCTCGGCGGTCGGGTGGTAGACGAGGTGGGTGCGCCTCAGGTTGCTGCGCTTGGGCTCGTCGCGCGAGACGGCCAGACCGGTGTTCTCGAGCTGCTCGAGCAGCCTGTAGACGTCGTTGGTGTCGACCCGCCAGGTCTCGCCGAGGCGCGCCGCGAGCCGGTTCGCGAGGTCGCCGCCGTGGCCGGGACGCTCCAGCAGCAGCCCGAGCAGCGCGCCGCGCAGCGGCGTCGAGGGGCCGCGCATCCATCTCGTGTTCTCCGCGCTTCCGTTCGCCCCGGCCATCGCTCCTGGTTTCCGTCGCAGCAAAAGTTGGCCGGCTGGACGATAGCTGACCGTGGTGGCTCTTGCCGAACGATTCCGACATGCTGTCGCGCCGCTCGGCGCCGCTCGGCGGCCTGCGCGGCCGCGGTGCGCGATAGTGGGCGCGATGAACGTCGATCTTCGCCGCGCGCGGTGAGCGCGGGCCTGTACTTCAGCCACCCGGCCTGCCTCGAGCACGATCCGCGGCTGCTCTCACCGGGCCATCCGGACACCCCCGAGCGCCTGCTCGTGCTCGAGCGCGCGCTCGCCGAGCGCGACTGGCTGGGCTGGGAGCGGCGCGCGGCGCCGGCCGCGAGCGAGGCCCAGCTCGAGCTCGTGCACGGCGCCGGGCACGTCCGTGCGATCAGGGAGCTGTGCGCGGCGGGCGGCGGCATGATCGACGCCGACACGTTCGTCGGCGAGCAGTCCTTCCGCGCGGCGCTGCACGCCGCCGGCGGCGCCTGCGAGATGACGCGCGCGCTGCTCGCCGGCGAGGCGCGCGTCGGCTTCTGCGCGGTGCGGCCCTCCGGTCACCACGCCGAGGCCGAGCGCGCGATGGGCTTCTGCCTGTTCAACAACGTCGCCGTCGCGGCGGCGGGCGCGATCGCGCAGCTAGGCCTGCAGCGCGTGTTCATCCTCGACTGGGATGTCCACCACGGCAACGGCACCGCGGAGATCTTCAGGCGGCGCGCGGACGTGCTGTTCGCGAGCATCCACGAGGCCGGGCTGTATCCCGGCACGGGCATGCTCGGCGACACGGGGTCGGGGCCGGGAGAGGGCTACACGATCAACCTGCCCGTCCCCGCCGGCTCCGAAGAGGCGCAGTGGCTGTCGCTGATCGAGCGCCACGCGCTGCCCGCCGCCGTCGCCTTCCAGCCCGAGCTGGTGCTCGTCTCGGCGGGCTTTGACGCGCATCGCGAGGATCCGCTCGCGCACTGCCGGCTCGAGACCGGCTCGTTCGTCGCGATCGCCGAGCGCGTACGCGCGATGACGCTCGCGGCGGGCATCCCGCTCGGCATCGTGCTCGAGGGCGGCTACAACCACGCGGTGCTCGCCGACTGCGTGTGCGCGCTGCTGGCGGCGCTCGGCGAGCCGGCCTGAGCGGCGCGCCGCGCCGCTCAGATCCCTTCGCCGGGCAGGAACTCGTTCGTGAACGGAGGCAGCCCGCCGCCGGGGTCGGATTTGAGCAGGCCGTGCGAGAACATCCAGTTGCCGAACGACGCCCATGCGCTCGGGTCCTGCCAGCCGAACGGTCGCGCGGGGTCGCTCGGCTGCGCCGCGGGCAGCGTCTGCCTGATCGATTCCAGCTGCAGCTTTTCTTCGAGCGACGGGTTCGCCCTGATCAGCGTCGCGGCGGCCGCCGCCGGGTCGGCGCGGACCTCGCGCTCGCCCTGTGTGAGCGCCTGCAGGAACGCGCGCAGGTCCTGCCCGCGCCGGCGCGCCTCGTCTTCGCGGACGACGAGCACGAGCTCGTTGTAGGAGGGCACGCCGGCCTGATCGACGGGGATCACGACCGGGTTCTTGTGCGCGAGGCGCAGCTGGATCGCCTCGTAGTTCCAGAAGCCGCCGAGCGTCGCGTCGACCTGGCCGGAGAGCATCGCCGGGATCAGGTTGAAGCCGACGTTCGTTTCGTGCACGCTGGCCGGGTTGACGCCGGCGTGCTGCAGCGCGGTGCGCAGCTCGGCCGCTTGGTAGGCGATGCCGGCGGTGCCGACGCGCTTGCCGGCGAGGTCGGCGACGCTCGTGATGTGCTTGTCGGGCAGCGCGATGATCGAGGTCAGCGGGCGCTGCACGAGCGCGCCGATCGAGACGACCTTGAGGCCGGCGTCGCGTGCGAGCAGCACCTCGGGCTCGTAGGAGATCGCCATGTCGACCTTGTCCGCGGCGAGCAGCTTGAGCGGTTCGGCGGGGTCGGCGGGCGTGATCGGCTTGACGTCGAGGCCGACCGCGCGGAAGTCGCCGTGCGCGATCGCCGAGTACAGCGCGGCGTGATCGGCGTTGGGGAAGAAGTCGAGCATCACGGTGAACGACTTCGTCGCGGGCGCGGACAGCGTGTCCTGCTTGGCGCCGCATGCGCCGAGCGCGAGCGCGGCGGCGAGGCACGCGGCGGCGAGCAGGCGGCGGGCGCGAAGCGGCGTGGCGTCTGAGCTGGTCAACTGGTCTCTCCTCGGGGTTGGATGCTCCACGGGGCCAGCCGGCGCTCGGCGAGCGCGAGCGCGTAGAAGCAGCCGATCGCGAACGCGAACAGCAGCGCCGTGCCGGCATACGCGCGCGGCGTGTTGAAGCTCGAGATGTCGGTGACGATCTCGCGTCCGAGCCCGGGATAGGCGCCGGAGGTCGGCGTCGTCGTCTCGGCGATGAACGCGCCGATGACGCCGATCGCGAGCGCGATACGGGCGCCGCTGAGCGCGCCCGGCAACGCCGCCGGCAGCTCGGCGAAGCGGAACGCCTGCCAGCGCGAGGCGTCGAGCGTGCGCAGCAGCTTCGGCTGCTCCGGATCGACCGCGCCGAGCGCGTCGACGGTGCTGACGAGCACCGGGAAGAAGCAGATCAGCGCGATCACGGCGAGCTTCGGGGCGAGGCCGAAGCCCCACCAGAAGACGAGCGGGACGGCGATCACGGCGATCGGGATCGCCTGCGAGCCGACGGCGAGCGGGTATGCGGCTCGGCGCAGCAGCGGCGAGAGGTGGATCGCGACGGCGAGCGCGAAGCCGCACACGAGCGCGAGCGCGAGGCCGAGCACGACCTCCTCGGCGGTGACCGCGAAGTTCCGCCACAGCAGGCCGTTGCTGCTCCACAGTTCGCTCGCGATCACGTGCGGCGCGGGCAGCAGCTCGGATTCGATGCGCGCGAGCTCGACGTAGGCCTCCCACGCGCCGAGCAGCAGCACGACGAGCACCGCGGCGGGCAGCGCGCGCGCGAGCCTGCTCCTCATCGGCCGGCTCCGGCCGCGAGCGCGCGCAGCGCCCGCTCGCGCAGCGCGACGACGTCCGCGTCGGTGTGCGCGCGGGGCCGCTCGAGCTCGACCTCGATCGCGGCGATCGAGCGCCCGGGCCGCGGCGAGAGCACGATCACGCGGTCGGCGAGCAGGATCGCCTCCTCGACGTCGTGGGTGACGAGCACGACGGTGCGCGGCTCGCGCGCGAGCGTCGCGCTCAGCCATTGGTGCATCTCGCTGCGCGTGATCGCATCGAGCGCGCCGAACGGCTCATCGAGGCACAGCACGGGCTTGCCCGACAGTAGCGTGCGCAGGAACGCGACGCGCTGGCGCATGCCCCCGGAGAGCTCGCGCGGCTGGGCCTGCTGGAAGCCGTCGAGCCCGAGCTCGGCGAACAGCGCGTCGGCGCGGGCGCGCGCCTGCGCGCGCCCGAGGCCGGCGAGGCGCAGCGCGAGCGCTGCGTTGTCGAGCGCGCTCAGCCACGGCAGCAGCAGGTCGCGCTGGGGCATCAGCACGGCGGGCGCGCACGAGCACGATCCGCCGCCCCGCTCGAGCAGCCCGCAGATCAGCTCCAGCAGCGTGCTCTTGCCGCAGCCGCTCGGGCCGACGAGCGCGACGAGCTCGCCGCGCGCGGCGCGCAGCGAGACGCCGGCGAGCGCCTCGACGCTCGCGCCGCCGCGGGCGCGGTAGGCGAAGCGCAGATCCTCGACGTGCACCACATCGCCGCGGCCCGGCCGGGCCGACGGCTGTGCGCGCGCTTGCAGTTCGGTCGGCATTTCGCTCCCTTCGCGGGCATTACCCCACAGGTTCTAAGGGTCGGCGCCGGGGATCGCTCCGGTGCGCCATCTCAGCCGGCCTGCCCGCCAGCCCCCCTGGTGTCTGCTCGTGCGCTGATGCTAGCGCGGCGCCGCGGTCACCGGTCGCGTGAGCGCGCGCACGAAGTCCTCGAGCTGCGCGGTCGTCCAGCACTCGAACGCCGTGCAGAACTCCTCGTAGGCGGCGATCACCGAATCGCCGTAGTTCCAGTACAGGCGCGGCTCCGGGTTGAGCCAGAACGTGCGCCCGGCGCGCGCGGCGATCTGCGCGAACACGTCCGCGCGCGGGTCGCGCCCGTTCGTGCGCGCGTCGCCGAGCACGATCACGGTCGCGCGCGGGTGCAGATCGTCCTCGACCTGCACGAGGAACTCCGACCAGACGCGCCCGTAGTCGGTGTAGCCGGAGATGTCGGCGACGCCCGCGTCGCCTGAGATGCGTTCGCTGACCGCCTTGAAGTTGCGCTCGTGTTCGAAGATGTCGGTGACCTCGGAGATGCGCTCGATGAACACGAACGAGCGCATCTTGCGGAACGTGTCGTGCAGCGCATGCAGCACGGAGAGGAAGAACACCGACGCCGACGTGACGCTCGTGGAGACGTCGCAGAGCACGTAGATCTCAGGCCGTTTGGGTCGCCGCGGGCGGTACTTGAGCACGACCGGCACGCCGCCCGTCTGCAGCGATGCGCGCATCGTGCGCCTGACGTCGACGTGCGCGTGGCGGCGGTGCCCGCGGTTCTGCATCCCCTGTGTCGCCAGCCGCCTGCGCAGCTGGGCGACGACGCGGTGCACGGCGGCGAGGTCGGCGAGCGGGCCGGACGGCAGCGCCCTGTCGAGTTCGCCGAGCGGGCGCGCCGGCGGCAGGTTGCCGGTGCGCTCGATCTGCGCGCGCTCGAGCTCGCGGCGCAGCAGCGCCTCGAAGCGCCGCAGCGCATCGCGCGGCAGGCCGTCGCGGCGCGGGTCCTCGGCGGGCAGCTCCGGCTGCGGCTCGGCGCGCAGGCCGAGCGCGCGGCGGATGCGCTGCACGTCGACGCCGATCACGCCCGAGCCCTCCTGGCGGCGCGCGAACGCTGCGATCGCCATCCGCGCGAGGTCGCGCATCGCGCCCTCCGAGCCGTCGCGCAGCGCGGCCGCGATCTGCGCGCGCAGCTCATCGAGCTCCTCCTCGCTGAGCTCGCCGAGGGCCGCGAGGTCCTCCTCGCGGATGCCCTCGCGCGAGGCCGCGATCTCGACGGCGCGGAAGAAGAAGCGCTCGAACACGAGCTCGAAGATGCGCCTGTCCTCCTGGCTCTTGGCGAGCGTCGCGGCGAGCGCCTCGCGGAAGTCCTGTTGCGATGTCCAGGCGATCTCGCCGAGGACTTCGAACGCGTCGAGCAGCTCCGAGGTGCCGACGGCGACGCCTTCGCGGCGCAGCTCCTCGCCCAGCTCGAGTATCCGTGCGGCCAGGCCCTCGAGCTGGTCGTGCTGGTGCGGGGCGGCCCTGTCAGGCGACATCGGCTGGCGCGGACAGCTTCAGCCCGACGCGATCGGCGACGACGTCCATGTCGGTGCGGTGCTTGACGATCACGGACATCGTCTCCATGAACACGTCGGAGTCGATCTCCTTGACGCCGAGCAGCAGCAGCGCGCGCGCCCAGTCGATCGACTCGGCGATCGACGGCGGCTTCTTGAGGTCGAGCTCGCGCACCATGCCGACGACCTCGACGAGGCGCCGCGCGACGGTCTCATCGAGCTCGGGCGAGTGCAGGCGCACGATCTCGAGCTCGTGCTCGAGCTCGGGGTAGTCGAGCCACAGGTACAGGCAGCGGCGCTTGAGCGCCTCGGTCAGCTCGCGCGAGTTGTTCGACGTGAGCAGCACGATCGGGTGCGTGCGCGACTCGACGCGGCCGAGCTCGGGGATCGAGATCTGGAAATCGGAGAGCACCTCGAGCAGCATCGCCTCGAACTCCTGGTCGGTCTTGTCGATCTCGTCGATCAGCAGCACGACCGGCTGCTCGGAGGCGATCGCGGTCATCAGCGGGCGCGCGAGCAGGAACTCCTCGCCGAAGATGTCCTCCTGCACGGCGTCCCAGCCGGTGCCGGTCGCCTCGGCCTGGATGCGCAGCAGCTGCTTGCGGTAGTTCCACTCGTACAGCGCCTTCGCCTCGTCGAGCCCCTCGTAGCACTGCAGGCGCACGAGCTCGCGGCCGAGATAGCTCGCGAGCGCCTTCGCAAGCTCGGTCTTGCCGACTCCGGCGGGGCCCTCGACGAGCACGGGCTTGCCGAGCTTGGTCGCGAGATAGGAGACGAGCGCGGTCGACTCGCCGGGCAGGTAGCCCGCCGAGCGCAGCCCCTCGGCTACGGCTGTCACGGACTCGGGCGCCGGGGGCGGTTGCGCGGGCATCTCAGGGCAATGCTACTCGGCGCGCGTTCCCGGGTCCTCGAAGGACAGCTGCTCCGGCGGCGCCGGCGGATGCGGAGCGCGCTCGCGCGTGCCGAGGGGCGCGGCCGGCCGCCGCCGGCCCGCCGCGGGGCCGACGACGGTCTCGGCCTCGCCGTCGATCGCCGCGCGCGGGCGCGGCTCGGGAGCGTCCTCGCGGGGCGTGCGCGGGGGGGTGCCACGTACCCTTCTCGCCGGCGCCCGCGGTCGTTCGCCGGCGCGCATCCGCCAGCCGGCGAACGCGATCGCGCCGGCCGCGACGAACGCGAGGAAGAAGCCCCACTCGATCCCGACGGGCTCGCCGCCGCCGGGCGGGCGGCTGAAGACGCGAAAGAAGATCAGCAGCGCGGCCCAACCGCCGGCGATCAGCACGATCGTGCCGTCGCCGCCGGGGAGCTGGAAGTCGCGCCCCTCGGCGCGCGCGAACAGCATCACGACAACGCCGGCGGCGACGAGGAAGATCGCGGCCTCGACGAACGAGACGTCGCCGAACGCGCTGATGCTGTGCGAGTTGATCGCGCCGGTCTTGCGGTCGAGGCCCTGCAGCCCGTACCAGGGCAGGAACATCGTCACCAGCAGCGCGAGCGCGGCGATCACCGCGAGCCGCTGCTCGGGCGCCATCGCGCGCCAGGCGTCGGCCAGGCGCGTCATCGCCGCTGCTCTTCCTCGCCGCTCACGTCGATCACGATCACTCGCGCCTAGTCTAGGCAGGGCGTGAGCGGCTAGTGACGCGTCACGGTGATCGTGCCGCTCGCGGTCGCGAAGTTGCCGGCGAGATCGGTCGCGGTCAACGAGACGGTGAACGTGCCGCCGCTCGCGGGCGTGACCCACAGCAGCCGCGGCCGGCCGTGTTCGAGCGTCGCGCCGGTGCTCCAGACGACGCGCGTGCCCTTGCGGATCGTCAGCCGCACGCTCGCGATCTTCGACAGCGAGATCTGCACGCCCGCCCGGCTGCCGCCGCTGAGCGTCTTCGACAGCAGCGCGATCACCGGCGGCGTGCGCAGGTCGGCGCTGAAGCGCTGGGCGGTCGTGCAGTAGATCTGATCGCCCGCGATCGGGCCTGCGGCGGGCGCGCCCGCCGCAGCGGCGCTCGCGCTGACGCCGCCGGTCGAGGACGCACCCGGTTCGGGCGTCGGCGCGGGTGTCGGCGCGGGCGCAGGGGCGGGTGGGGCGGCGGGCGTGTACGGCTCGCCTTTGCGCGTGCGTTCGCACAGGTGCTGCAGGAATTCGGTCAGCAGTTCGTGGTAGTTGAGGTTCGATTCGCCGAACTGGTCATACAGCGACCAGCCGCCGGTGTCGTAGAAGGGGACGATCGCGCGCGCGTCCGCGTCGCCGGCTTCGAACAGCGCGAGGCCGAGCGGGTCTTTGCTGATCTGCGTGTAGTCGTAGAGGCCGACGTCGGCCTGGATGAAGCCGTTGAGGATGCGGTCGTTGGGCGCGTAGGTGTACTCGGCGTAGTAGATGCCGGTCGGCGTCTTGACCCTGACGCCCTGCGGCGGCGGCGTCTGGAAGATGCCGAGCGCCTGCTGCGCGGCGCTCAGGTCGGCCGCTTCCTTGAAGCGCGCGCCGGCGCGCGCGAGCACCTGCAGCGCGGTGCCCTGCGAGAGCCCGCTCGTCCACGGCGGCTGGCCGCCGTCGAAGCGGAACAGGTACTCCCAGGCGATCCCGCCGGCGCGCTGGGTCGCGAGCGGGATGATTTCGCTGACGAGCTGGCGCAGGTTGGCGTTTTCGTGGCCGGAGTTGTAGTAGCCATTGCCCTCGCCGAACGTCGCGAGCCATTGCAGCTCGAGGCCCTGGCCGGGGTAGTACTGCCAGATCAGCTTGCTCGGAGCGAAGCTGATCCGCTCGCCGCTGGAGAGCAGCGGTTCGGTCGTCCACCACTGGCGGTTGCGTTCGAGCGTGAGGAACAGCGCGGGCAGCCGCGACGCGATGAACTCGCCGGCCGCGGCGATCGCCTGCACGTTCGCGAGCACGGCGCCGAGCTCGACGCGGCGCGTTCCGCTCAGCTTCGCGAGCGCTCCTTTGGCGGCGACATACGTCGCGTAGTCCTGCTGATAGACGCTCGTCGTGATCGCGCCGCTGCGCTCGAGGCCGAGCAGCGCCGCGGACACGCTCGGGCCGCGCACGGCCGCGGCGCGGGCGCGCACGCGCACGTGAACCGGGCCGAGGGACGCCCGCGCGGCGGGGGCTGCGGGCGCTGCGGCGAGGGTCGGTTGCGCGCTCGCGGCGGCCGCTGTGAGCAGGCCGAGGGCGAGCACGGCAAGCAGCTTGGCGCGCACCGCGCGGATGCTACGCTCGATCGCCGCCACGGCTGCAGGGCCCCTTGCAGCGGACGTTTCCAGTGACTGCACACACCAGCAACACGTCACCCCCCGCAGCAGTTGCGTCGCCACGCAATCCGTTGCTGGCGGCCGTCGCGGCCGCGCGCCCGCTCGCGCTGCTCGCGCTCGGCCTGCTCGCACTCGCGCTCGGCGGCTGCGGGAGCGGCGGCTCGGCGAGCGCGCAGGCGCTGCTCGGCGAGACGTTCCAGTCAAAGCAGCCGATCGAAAGCGGGCGCATCCACCTCGCGCTGGCGCTGACCTCGAACGCGAGCAGCGCCAGCGCGGCGCACTCGAAGCTGCTCGGCGTCTCGCTGAGCGGGCCGTTCCAGGGGCAGGGCGCGGGGCACCTGCCGCAGTTCTCGCTGCAGCTGGCGCTGGGCGCGGGCGCGCACACGCTGCAGGCGGGCGCGACGGCGACCGCGAGCGACCTCTACATCGAGCTCGCGGGCTCGTGGTTCGTGGCGCCGCCGGGCACCGCGCAGCAGCTGGCGCAGAGCTACGCGGCGACGACGCGCGCGTCCTCCTCGGCGCAGAGCCGCGCGACGTTCGCGGGCCTCGGCATCGAACCGGGCGACTGGATCGCCGACCCGGAGATCGTCGCGAGCGACACGAACAGCGAGACGACGCACATCAGCGGCCGCCTCGACGTCGCGCGGTTCCTCGCCGACGCGCAGAAGCTCTCGGGCGCAAGCGGCGCGCTCGGCCTGGGCGCGGGCGCGGCGGCGGGCTCGGCGCTGCCCTCCAGCGGCGGCCTCGCCGCGCTCGCCGGCGCGCTGCGCTCGGCGCGCGTGGACATCTACACGGGCACGAGCGACCACCAGCTGCAGCGCCTGGAGCTGAGCGCCCAGGTCGCGGCGACGCCGCAGGCACGCTCGACGCTCGGCGTCAGCTCCGGCGCGACGCTGACGCTCGACCTGCAGTTCGCCGATCTCAACGAGCCGCAGGCGATCCACGCGCCGGCCAACCCGCGGCCGATCTCAGAACTCGTGCCGGCGCTGCAGCGGCTCGGCTCGGCGCTGGGCGCTACGGGCGCCTGAGCGCGCGCAGCGCCCGTCGCGCGAGTCGGGCGGAGGCGACTCAGTCGCGGTCGAGCTCCAGCTCATCGACGCCGTCGAGGTCGTCCTCGTCCTCGTCGTCGTCGTCCTCGTCGTCCTCGTCCTCGTCGTCTTCATCGTCGTCGTCGGCGAGCAGTTTGCTCGCGTCCTGATAGGTCAGCTGAAAGCGCTCGACGAGCTCGTCGCGCTTGTTCTCGTCGAGCGGCGCGTCCTCGGCGATCAGCACCCAGTCCTCGCTGTCGAAGTCGTCCATCTCGAACAGCTCGTGGCTGATCTCGGGCGAGTCGTCGACGACGATCATGATCTCGGTCTGCGGGTTGAAGTAGGTGCCGGGGCGGAGGGTCAGCTCGTCGAGTTGAAAGCGGCGCGCGTTCTTGGTCATGGCGCGTTTATACCCGACTGCGGGGCGGGTGCGTTCACGGGTCCAGCTCGGTCAGCGTTCGCGTCACCTCGGCCTCGACGTCGAGCGGCTCGAGTCCCTGGCGCGCGCGCCGGTCGTTGCGCGCGAGCACGAGCTGGCGAACCTCCTCGACGAGCCCGTGATCGCGTTCGCGCGAGTGCGATTCGGGAGCGGCCGGGCCGGCGCCGCCGAGCAGGCGCGCGACCTCGGCGTCGATGTCGAGCGGCGGCCTGCCGGCGCGCTCCAGCCGGTCGCTGCGCGCGCGCAGCATCTGGCGCACCTCCTCCTCGCGCTCGGCGCGCGCGGCGGCGGAGTCGGGCGGTTCGGGGCGCGTGCCGCGGCTGTAGTCGCTCTCGGGCGTCAGTCCGCCCTGGCCGATGCGGTCGTACAGGCTGCTCTGGCGGCGGCCGCCGAGCAGCGCGAGCCCGACCACGAGCGAGAACAGGATCGCGCCGAACACGACGATGCTGAGGCCGTTTTCGGCGAAATCGAGCGCGACGAGCGCGAAGGGGCCGGGCACGCTCGGATTGTTGCCGATCGCGCCGCGCTTCGCTACCCTGGTTATCGTCGTTGACTGACCAGTCAATCTATACCTCGCAGCCGTCCCGTTAGGAGATTTCAAGAATGGTCGATTTCACGCTCACCGACGAGCAGAAGAACCTGCGCGAGATGGCGCACGACTTCGCCATGCGGGAGATACGCCCGGTCGCCTGGGAGTACGACAAGGACGGCACGTGGCCCGCGGACATCATCAAGAAGGCCTGGGAGGTCGGGCTGATGAACTCGCACATCCCGGAGGAGTACGGCGGCTCGGGCGCGAGCTACCTCGACGGCTGCCTGATCGAGGAGGAGCTCTCGTGGGGCTGCTCGGGCATCCAGACCTCGCTCGGCTGCAACGGCCTGGCGACCGCGCCGATCGGCATCGGCGGCTCGGAGGAGATCAAGAAGAAGTACCTCGGCATGCTCACCGAGGAGCCGAAGCTGGCGTCGTTCTGCCTGACCGAGCCGGACGCCGGCTCGGACGTGTCGGGGATGCGCACTACGGCGGTCAAGAAGGGCGACAAGTACGTCATCAACGGCTCCAAGTGCTTCATCACGAACGGCGGCTACGCGGACTACTACACGGTCTACGCGAAGACCGACAAGGACGCCGGGCACCGCGGCATCTCGGCGTTCGTCGTCGAGCGCGACTGGGGCGTCGTCGTCGACAAGAAGGAGGACAAGCTCGGACAGCGCGCGTCGAACACCGCGACGATCTCCTTCAATGACGTCGAGGTGCCGGCGGAGAACCTGCTCGGCGAGGAAAACGCGGGCTTCAAGCTGGCGATGATGACGCTCGACCGCACGCGGCCGGGTGTCGCCGCGATGGCCGTCGGCATCGCCCGCGCAGCCTGCGAGTTCGCGGTCGACTACGCCAAGGAGCGCAACCAGTTCGGCGTGCCGATCGCGATGCACCAGGCGATCCAGTTCATCCTCGCGGACATGGCGACCGAGATCGAGGCGGCGCGCCTGCTGACGTGGAAGTCGGCGTTCATGCTCGACAACGGCGAACGCAACACGCTCGTCTCCTCGCACGCCAAGCGCTTCGCAGCGGACACCGCGATGAAGACCGCGACCGAAGCCGTCCAGGTCTACGGCGGCTACGGCTTCATCAAGGACTACCCCGTCGAGAAGCTGTTCCGCGACGCGAAGATCATGCAGCTGTACGAGGGCACCTCACAGATCCAGCGCCTCGTGATCGCCCGCGAGACGCTGCTGCCGCGGCGCGCCGAGACGCCGGCCGCCGTCCCCGCCTGATCACACTCTGATGTGAGGCCATGCCGCATGCGGCATGGCCGGCGGGGCCGCATGCGGCCCCGCCACGGGGCGTGCATGCACGCCCCGTCCGCCGGGCGCATGCGCCCGGCGGCAGATTCGTCTTCCTGCACTGGTGTCGCAGGACTGCGGCCGCGGGGTGGCGCGAGTGCTCTCGCGCAATACCGAGGATTCCTCGGTACTGCGACAGGGGACTGTTCCCCGCGCGCGGGACGGTGAAGCTTCGGATCTGCCGCTTGCGTGCAGGATGCGTCGCTGCGACAGCGAAACAGTGGGCACCCCGCGACAACGCGGGTCGAGATCGCGCGTGAGTGCAGGTCTCGCTTTGCTACCCAAGCTACGGGCCGGGGATGGCCCGCAAGGACTGATACTTGATGCCAGCAAGCCTCCTGCGCCGTGCACCGATCATCGCCCTCCTGATCCTCGCCTTCGCGAGCGCGCGGGCGCTGACGACCGCCCACGGCCAGAGCGCTCCCGCGGGCGCGGGCGTGCAGCTGGCGAGCTCGGACCATGTCCTGACCGCGCCGATCGGGCCGGTCAGCCCCGTCGGCGCCGTCCGTCCGCTTGCGCGAAAGGCCGCTGCCGCGAAGCACAAGACGACCGTGCTGCGCGGCCCGAAGGGCGAAACCGGCGCAGCTGGACCCCAGGGCAAGGAAGGCTCGAAAGGCGCGACCGGCCCGCAGGGCGCCGCCGGCCCGCAGGGCGCGGCCGGCCCGCAGGGGCCCGCCGGCGCGGAAGGCAAACAGGGCGCGCAGGGCGTCAAAGGCGAAGCCGGCGCTGAAGGCAAACCGGGCAAAGGCGTGGAAATCACCGCTGAAGAGATCACCGAAGCGATGCTCGCCGGTGAAGCGGTGAGCACCGCGAAGATCGCCAAGGAAGCGGTCACCGCGGCGCAGCTGGCCAACGGCGCGGTCACCACCGCGAAGATCGCAGCCGACGCGGTCACGGCCGCCAGGCTCGGCAATCAGGCGGTCGAAACGGCGAAGATCAAAAACGAAGCGGTGACGGAAGCGAAGCTCGCAGCGGAAGCGGTCACGGAAGGCAAGCTCAAAGACGAAGCGGTAACCGCCGCGAAGATCGCGAAGGAAACGATCACCGCGACCCAGCTCGCCTCCGGCGCCGTCACCTCCGAACAGCTCGCCAGCGAAGCGGTCGCGACGGGCAAGCTCGCGAGCGGATCGGTGACGGCGGCGAAGCTCGCCGCCGAAGCGGTTACGGCCGGAAAGATCGCCAAAGAAGCCATCGGCGCCGTGCAGCTGGCGACCGGCGCGGTCACCGCCGAAAAGATCGCGGGCGAAGCGCTGACCGGCGAAAAGCTCAGCAAAGAATCGATCGAAACGGCGAAGCTGAAGAACGAAGCGGTGACCGAAGCGAAGCTCGCCAACGAAGCGGTCAGCGAAGCGAAGCTCGCCTCGGGGGCCGTGACCAACTCGAAGCTCGGCGCCGAATCGATCTCCGGCGCGAAGGTCGCGAAAGAAGCGATCACCTCGACGCAGCTCGCCTCCGGCGCGGTCACCGCCGAAAAGTTCGCAAACGAAGCAGTGACGGCCGGCAAGCTCGGCGCGGAAGCAGTCACGACGGCGAAGCTGAAAAACGAAGCGGTCACCGAAGCGAAGCTCGGCGCCGAAGCGGTCACCGAAGCGAAGCTCGGCGCCGAAGCGGTCACCGAAGCAAAGCTCGCGACCGAAGCAGTCACAGAAGAAAAGCTCGCCGGCGAAGCGGTCTCGGCGGCGAAGATCGCCAAAGAAACGATCACGGCCGCCCAGCTCGCCGCCGGCGCTGTAGCGGGCGAAAAGATCGCCGCGGAAGCGGTCACGGCGGGGAAGCTCGCGGGCGAAGCCGTGACCGCCGCGAAGCTCGGCGCGCAGGCCGTCGAAACGGCGAAGCTGAAAAACGAAGCGGTGACCGAAGGCAAGCTCGCCTCCGAAGCCGTCACGACCGGAAAGCTGAAAGGCGAAGCGGTGACGGCGGCGAAGATCGCGAAAGAAACGATCACGGCCACGCAGCTCGCGGCGGGCGCCGTCACCGGCGAAAAGCTCGCGAGCGAAACGATCACCGGACTTCAGCTCGCGACGGCCGCCGTCACCACCGAAAAGCTCGCAAGTGAAGCCGTGACGGCCGCGAAGCTCGGCAGCGAAGCCGTCGAAACGGGCAAGCTGAAGAGCGAAGCCGTCACAGAAGGCAAGCTCGCATCCGAAGCGGTCACCACCGGGAAGCTGAAGAGCGAAGCGGTGACCGCGGGGAAGATCGCGAAAGAAACGATCACCGCGACCCAGCTGTCGACAGGTGGCGTGACGACCGAAAAGCTCGCCGCGGAAGCGGTGACCGCGGCCAAGCTCGGCAAAGAAGCAGTCGAAACCGCGAAGATCCTCAACGAAGCGGTAACCGGCGAAAAGCTCAAAGGCGAAGCCGTCGAAACGACGAAGATCAAGAAAGAAGCCGTCACGGCCGAACGCCTCGCGAAAGAAACGATCACCGCGACCCAGCTCGCCTCCGAAGCGGTCACCGCGGCGAAGCTCGGCGCCGAAGCGGTGACCGAAGCGAAGATCAAAGCCGGTGCCGTCACCGAAGGCAAGCTCGGCGCCGAAGCGGTCAGCGAAGCGAAGCTGAAAACGGGAGCCGTCTCCGAAGGCAAGCTCGCCTCCGAAGCGGTCACCGAAGCGAAGCTTCGAAGCGAAGCGGTCAGCGAAGCGAAGCTCAAAACCGGCGCCGTCGCAGAAGGCAAGCTCGCCAGCGAAGCGGTCAGCGAAGCGAAGCTGAAAAGCGAAGCGGTCAGCGCGGGCAAGCTCGCGGCCGGACTGAAAGAAGCGTCGGCGACGGAAATCGGGTCACCGACGGTGCAGGCCGAAGTCACCGAATCCGGCAAAGGCAACGGCGAAAAAACGCCGAGTGCGACGAGGCCGACGATGGTCTACCTGCACTGGATCTTCAAGTCGGAAAAAACCGGCAAAGTGAAAATCGAAGTCGGCGGCGTGATCGTCGCCGAATACGAAAGCGTCGAAAAAAACAAGAGCGTCGGAATTACCTGGACGGGCATCGTGCCGACGAACAAAGTTCTCAAGATCACGTTCTCTGAAACGGAAAAAGTGATCCCGGTCTTCGAGACCCTGTGAACGGCAGCGCCAACGTCTGAGCCCCCGCCGGCCCAGCCGGCGGAGCGGGTTCGGCGGTATCAGCAGGGCCCGTCGGCGGGCGCCGCGGCCACGAGCCGTAGCAGCCGCCGGCGCGGCTTCGCTACGCTGCGACGTTCCCAGCCAGCAGAGGAAAGGCAAGCATGTTCGTGTCAAAGGCCGCGGTTGTCGGCGCAGGAACGATGGGCGGCCAGATCGCCCAGACGATCGCCGCGGCGGGCATCCCGGTGGTGCTCAAGGACATCGACGAGGCGCTCATGCAGGCGGGCCTCGAGGAGGCGCGCGGCGTCACCACCGCGCAGGCCGGCAAACTCGCCGAGCGCGGCAAGCTGACGCCCGAGCAGGCAGAGGCGCAGATCGCCGAGATCCTCGCGCGGATCGAGGGCACGACCTCATACGACTCCTTCGGCGACGTCGACTTCGTGATCGAGGCGGTGCCCGAGCAGATGGCGGTCAAGCAGAGCGTGTTCGCCGAGCTCGACGCGGCGACGCCGGGGCACGCGATCCTCGCGTCGAACACGTCGTCGCTGTCGATCACCGAGATCGGCGAAGTCACGCTGCGCCCCGAGCAGGTCGTCGGCTTCCACTACTTCTACCCCGCGTCGATCATGCCGCTGATCGAGATCGTCGAGGGCGAGGACACGGCGGCCGAGACGGTGACCGCGGCGGTCACGTTCGCGCAGGCGATCCGCAAGCAGCCGATCACCTGCGCGGAGGTGCCCGGCTTCGTCGTCAACCGCATCCTCAACTCGGGCATCGCGGAGATCTGGCGCGAGCAGGAGGAGAAGTCGTTGTCGATCAAGCTGATCGACGATGGTCTCGCGGGCGCCGGCGTGATTCCGATCGGGCCTTACCGCCTGATCGACCTGCTCGGCCTCGACACCGTGCTGCACGTCGCCGAGCACCTGCTCGAGTCCTACGGCGAGGAACGCTTCTTCGTCGCGAAGGGGATGCAGAAGCTGGTCGCCAACGGCAAGCTCGGCGCGAAGACGGGCGGTGAGGGCTTCTACGCGGCCGACGGCAGCGCGAACCTCGCGGGCGACAGCGACCCGGACATCGCCGAGCTGACCGAGCTGCTGTCGCTGAAGACGCTGCTCGAGGCATGCCTCGTGCTCGAGGAGGGCATCGCGACCCACCGCGACATCGACTTCGGGATGATGGCCGGCGCCGGGATGGACCCGCGCCGCGGCATCCTGCCGCCGTTCATGGCCGCCGACCGCGACGGCCTCGACACGCTGCTCGAGCGGATGGAGAACGCCGAGGAGCGCCACGGCGAGCGCTTCGCGCCGCCGGCGATCCTGCGCCGCCTCGTCGCGCAGGGCCGCCTCGGGCAGAAGAGCGGGCAGGGCTTCTACCCCTACCCGCAGCCCGACGCCGAGCAGCCGGCCGAGGTCGTCAAGCTCGAGACGCGCGCGGACGGGATCGCGATCGCGTGGCTCGCGAACGGGCAGATGAACTCGATCTCCCCGCAGGTCATCGCGGACCTGCAGAAGGTCTGGGCGCAGGTCAAGGGCGGCGGCGTGCGCGCGCTCGTGATCGCCTCGGCGAACCCGCTGCTGTTCTGCGCGGGCGCCGACATCAAGGCGTTCACGACGATGGACGAGACCTCGGGCGCGGCGCTCGTCGAGGGCGCGCACGCGCTGTTCAGAGAGCTCGGCTCGGAGGGCGTCGTCACGATCGCCGCGGTCAACGGGCTCGCGTTCGGCGGCGGCTGCGAGCTGGCGATGGCGTGCGACGTGCGCATCGCAGCGCGCTCGGCGCTGTTCGGCCAGCCGGAGATCAAGCTCGGCATCGTCCCCGGCTTCGGCGGCACGCAGCGGCTGCCGCGCCTCATCGGCTCCAACAAGGCGCTCGAGATGAACCTGATCGGCGATCCGATCCTCGCCGAGGAAGCGTTCGAGCTCGGCCTCGTCAACCGCACGGTCGAGGACCACGAACTGCTCGACAGCGCGCTGCAGTGGGCGCGCAAGCTCGCCGCGCAGGCGCCGCTCGCGGTCGCGCAGATCAAGCGCGTCTCCGGCGCAGCCGACCTCGACGAGGGCATCGCCGCCGAGAAGCGGGCGTTCGCGGCGGTGTTCGCGAGCGCGGACGCGAAGGAGGGCATCGCCGCCTTCCTCGGCAAACGCGCCGCCGACTTCAAGGGCGAGTGAGCAGCGCCGGCGAGCAGCGCGCGCGCCTGGCCGACCTCGTCGCCGGCGCCGGCTCGGTCGTCGCGCTGACCGGGGCGGGCATCTCGGTGCCGTCGGGCATCCCCGACTTCCGCGGGCGGGCGGGCACTCAAAAGGGCCTGTGGGAGAACGTCGACCCGATGGACGTCGCGCACATCGACGCCTTCCGGCGCGACCCGGTGCGCTTCTGGGGCTTCTACGGCGAGCGCTTTGCGACGCTCGGCGAGAAGCAGCCGAACGGCGCCCACGACGCGCTCGTCGAGCTCGAGCGCCGCGGCTGCCTCGACGGCGTGATCACACAGAACGTCGACATGCTCCACCGCAGGGCCGGCAGCCGCGAGCTGGTCGAGGTGCACGGCAGCATCGCGAGCTGCTCGTGCCCGGACTGCGGCGGTGAGATCGCGCTCGCGGAGGTGCAGGCGCGGCGGGCGGGCGACTCCGAAGGCGTGCCCGCGTGCGCGCTCTGCGCCGGGCCGCTGAAGCCGGACGTCGTGCTGTTCGGCGAGCTGCTGCCCGAACGTGCGCTGCTGCGCGCACGCGAGCTGTGCGAACGCGCGGACGTGCTGCTGTGCATCGGCTCCTCGCTCGAGGTCCACCCGGTCGCGGCGCTGCCGCTGCTGACGCGCGAGGCGGGCGGG
The DNA here is from genome assembly GCA_963822245.1 of uncultured Solirubrobacteraceae bacterium. Lineage (GTDB taxonomy): Bacteria > Actinomycetota > Thermoleophilia > Solirubrobacterales > Solirubrobacteraceae > Palsa-744. Next base: position 74,388 of record CAWGGR010000001.1, on the reverse strand, counting down.
ACCCTCGCGATCATCACGCAGGGCCCGACGCCGCTCGACGCGCTCGCCGAGGTGCGGCTGAGCGGCGACGTCGTCGAGGAGCTCGAGGCGCTGGTGGACGCGCTCGCGGCCTGAGCGCGCGGTCGTCGCTCAGGCGGGCAGCCGCGCGAGCGTCAGCAGGTACTCGGACTCGACCCGGAAGCCGCCATCGCCGGCCGTGTTGGCGTTCTCGTAGTGCGCCAGCAGCTCGCCGCGCAGCTCGCCGTAGCGGCCCTGCGGCTCGAGCGCGGCCTTGGCCATGATCGAGGGCCCGAGGATGCGCTCGTCGCGCTCGAGCCAGCTCTCGGCCGAGTCGCCGGTGAACGCGACGGTCGCGCGCTCGAAGCTCAGCTCCGCGCCGGTGCCGTCGAACAGCTCGGCGACGCGATCCTCCTCGCCCCACGCGACCGGCGGGACGAAGCCGGGCGGCGGCGGGGGCATGAAGCGACCGGAGGTTCTGAAGGTCGTTCCCACGAATCCCGCGGGCGTCCAGGCGGTGACGGCGATCGTCGCGCCCGGCCGCGCGACCCGCACGAGCTCGCCCGCGGCGACCCGCTGGCGCGGCGCGAACATCACGCCGAAGCAGGAGGTGACGAGGTCGAAGCTCCCATCGGCAAACGGCAGCGCCTCGGCATCGCCCTCGATCAGCTCGACCTCGAGGCCCGCCTCGAGCGCCCGCCCGCGCGCGGCCTCCAGCAGCTTCGGCGTCAGATCGAGGCCCGTCACAGCTGCGCCGGCGCGCGCCGCCGCAAGCGCCACATTGCCGCTGCCGGTGGCCACGTCGAGCAGTGACAATCCGGCGCCGGCGCCGACACGCCCGACGATCAGCTCGGCCACCGGCTCCAGCCGCTGCGCCACCTCGGGGTAGTCGCCCGCGGTCCACATCGCCCGCTGCCCCTGCTTGATCTGCTCGGTGGCGTCGCTCATCTGCCGCCTCCTGTTGTCAGTTCGCGCGGGGTGAGATCGCCGCCCGGGTCGATGTCCCAGCGCTCCGCGACCGCCGCGAGCCGGCTGTCGAGGCCCCAGCGGTCCGCGAGCGCGGCGCCCTCGTGTTCGACGCTCGCGCCCTTCAGCGCCATCGATCCGGTGTTGTCGCCGATCGCGCGCAGCTCCCGGACCTCGCGCGCGCTCAGCGGCGAGGCGGAGGTGACGGCGGCGAGCTCAGCCCGCTTGTCCTCGACCGCGCGCGCCCCCGCGCCGGACTCCTGGATCAACGTCGGCGCGACGCAGTGGACGGACGGGTGCCCGAGGTTCCACGCGCACGCCAGCTGCAGCATGCTCAGCCCGTGGCGCTCGGCGTACGGGCGCATCTCCTCCACGCGCTCGCGCCCCGCCTCGACCCAGCCCTCGGGACGGAACTTGCGGTGGTCGTACGCCGCGAACCGATGGCCCGGGAGCACGTCGTCGTGGAACAGCCCGCCGTAGTCGACGACGCGCGTGATCAGCTTGACGTCGTGCGCGGCGGCGGCGTCGAGCACCAGCTCGCCCGGCCACGGCTCGAGCGGGTTGAGGATGATCATCGCCCAGTCGATCAGCGCGGAGAAGCGCTCGAAGCAGTCGATCAGGTCGAGCGTGAAGCCGTTCGCGGGCCCCGGAGCGACCCCGAGCAGGCGCGTCAGGCCGGCGTCGCGGACCGCCTCCATGCCGCGCCAGACGCTCTCGCTGGAGTAGCCGGTGTGGTCGGGGTTGTGCAGCAGCAGCAGATCGAACTGCCCGGCGCCGCAGCGCTCGAGGCTGCGCTCGGTCGCCATGCGGATGTAGTCGGCGTAGGCGCCCTCGCCGCGCAGCCGCGCGTCGGTGAAGCGCGGGAAGCCCTTCGCGCCCGCGCGCTCGCCGGAGTAGAAGTCGTGGCCGATCGCGCCGATCAGGCAGTAGTCCTCGCGCGCGAGGCCGGCGAGCGCGGCCCCGAGCACGAGGTCCGCCTCGCCGCCGCCGTAGGTGTCGGCCGTGATCACCGTGTCGATGCCCGCGCCGGGGCGCAGCAGCGCGCGCAGCCGCGCATCCTCGAGCGGCTCGCCGAAGTGCATGAAGCGTCCGCCGCTCCAGGTGCCGATCGCGGTGCTCGTCGGATCCATCGTCACCTGAGACTAAACCCAGTCGCCGAACGCGCGCGCAGCGCCGCTTCGAGGCGCTCGAGGCCGTGCGCGACGATCTCCTCGTCGGGCTGCTCGCGCGCCTCGCTCTCACCGCGTCCGTCCGCCTCGGGCGCGCGCGCGCGCTGCGCCTGTGCGGCGACGCCCTCGCGCAGCTGCTCGAGCTCGGCGATCCGGATCGCGAGGTCCTGGCGGCCCTCGCCGCGCAGCTCGGGGACGGCCGCCGCAAGCGCCCCGTCGAGCTCGAGCGCGGCATGCGCGAGGCGGCCGTGATCGAGGTCCAGGCGCGCGCGCAGCGTCAGCTCCTCGCACAGCAGCGCGTCGCTGCGCGCGCCGAGCAGCGCCGCCAGGCGCTCCTGCGGGCGCAGCGCCGCCGAGCGCGCGCGGCTCGCGCCGGGGCGCGCGCGGGGGGCGCGCCGCCGTGGCTTCGCCGGCGGGAGCTCGCGCGCGTGCATCCAGTTTCCCGATGCGACCTGTTCGCCCTCGCCCCAACCGGCCCTGATTACGAGCGCCTGGCTCGGGGCAACCTCGTGGATGTGCGGATCGGCGGAGGCGATGCGGTGCAGATACAGAACGCGGTTGACGACGGCGACGGCCGCGAGCACGTCGCGCTCGCGATCGAGATCGTCGAGCCAGGCGCGCGCCTGGTGCTCGGCTGAGAGCGAGATCGGATCGATGACCGTCACGCGCGAGGTCGTCACCGCGGCCGGCTCGGAACTCGCCGGCGCGCCCGCGCCGCGCGCGCCGAGGCGCTCGCGCAGCGAGGCGATCTGGCCATCGCCGGCGCCGCGTCTGCCGGGGCGCGCGGCGGCGAGCGTGTCGAGCACGACCACGCGCTCGGGCTCCGCGTCGGGCTGCTCGCGCAGCAGATACCGCCCGTCGGCCGGTCCGAGCTCCCAGGGGAACTCGAGCTGAATGAAGATGAACAGCCGCACGGGCATCGCTGCACCGTATCCTTCCCTCCAGGCCCAAGGCCTGAAACCATCCTCGGGGTCCCACTGGGCCCCGCGATTCAACAGCCGGGAGCAAGGATGTCCGACGCGAGCAATGTCGCCCGTAATCTGCGCGAGCGCCTCGGCGGGACGACCGAGGAGCGGCTCGGCAGGGCCTTCTCCGAACTGTTGGACAGCCCGCTGCTCACCGGCGCGATCGGTCGCGCGTTCGACGCCCGCGAGAAGGCGGCGCAGGCGCAGGAGGTCGCGTTGAGCGCGCTGAACATCCCCTCGGCGGCCGACCTCGAACGGCTGACGCGGCGGCTGCGCTCGGTCTCGCACCGTCTCGAGGGCATCGAGGACGGCGTCGACCGGCTCGACCGTGGCGTCTCGGCCGGCGGCGTCGAGGCGCGGCTGTCGGCGATCGAGGCGCAGCTGCGGGCGATGATGGGCAAGCTCGACGCGTCCGCCGAAGCGGCCAGCCGCCCGCGCGCCGCGGGCGCCGAGGCCCGCACGGGCGCGGCCGCCGGGCGCACCGGGGCGCGCCGTACGCCGAGCAGGGCGAAATCGGCGGCGAAGACGAAAGCCGCGGCGAAAGCGAAAGCGGTCGCCAAAGCGAAAGCGGTCGCGAAGGCCAAACCCGCGGCCGGCGCGGCGGGCGCGAAAGCACCCGCGCGGCCGAAGCCGAAGCGCTCCTGAATCAGCGCGCGAGCGCGGCGAGCGCCGCCGCGCCCATCGCCTCGGCGCTCTCGCGCAGCGACTCGTCGTCGATCCGCCGCCGCGCGCCGTCGGCGGCGAACGTGTCGGTCACCGTCAGCACGCACGCGACCGGCACGCCGGCGCCCGCGCCGAGCGTGAACAGCGTCGCCGCCTCCATCTCGACGGCGAGCGCGCCGTCGCGCCCGGGGCCCTCCGCGCGCTCGTAGAACAGGTCGACGCTGACGACCGTGCCCGCGTGCGCGGCCGGGGCGGCCCGCGCGAGCGCGTCGCTGAGCGCGCGGTCGGCGCCGACCCTCGAGCCCGCGCCGAGCGCGCGCGAGGTGCCGTCCGCACAGATGCTCTCGCGCGCGATCACCAGCTCGCCGAGGCCGATGTGGCCCGCGAGCGCGCCGCAGGTGCCGACGCGGATCACGCGCTCGGCGCCCAGCTCGATCAGCTCGCTGAGCACGATCGCAGCGGACGGGCCGCCCATGCCGCTCGCCTGGATCGTCAGCGGCTCGCCGTCGGCGGCCGCGCCGGTGTAGCCCCACAGGCCGCGATGGTGGTTGAACATCAGCGGCTCGCTCAGCAGCGCCTGCGCGAGCGCGAGCGCGCGCCCGGGGTCGCCCGGCAGCAGCACGCGCTCGGCGAGCGGCGCGGTCGGGCGCAGATGGATGGCCTGACGGTGTGACATCGGCGGCGACTTTAGACTCCCTCCCATGGGAATGCCCTTCGCGTCGCCAGCCTGAGTGGCCGAGCCGGGCGGTGATCCCTTGAGCGACGAGGACGAGCTGACGCTCGCACAGGTCGCCGCACGCGCCGGCGTCTCGCCGGCGACCGTCGGGCGCTGGGTGCAGAAGGGCCTGATCCCCGGCTACAAGGGAGTCTGGACGCCGTCCGCCGCGGCGTACGTGCGCGTGGTTGCGCGGCTGCGCGCGCGCGGCCACTCGCTCGAGCAGATCAAGCGCGCGAGCGACAACGGCCAGCTCGCGAGCGGCCCGCTCGAGAACCTGCTCAGCAGCTCCGGCCCGCGGCGACCGCTGCGCGAGGCCGCGCGCATCAGCGGCCTCGACGCCGGGCTGATCGAGCGCGTGTACGCGACGATGGGGCTCGGCCCGCCGCCGCGCGAGGGCTTCTCCGACGAAGACATCCAGATGTTCGGCTACGCCGCGGCCGTGCTCCAGGCGGGTTTCCCCGTGTCGGCGTTCCTGCAGCTGATGCGCGTCTACGGACAGGTGGTCGCACAGATCGCCGACACCGAGGTGCGCCTCATCCACCTCTACGTGCACGAGCCGCTGATGCGCGCGGGTGTCGCGAGCGTCGACATCGCCGAGGAGATGGAGGGCCTGACGCGCGACGTGCTGCCGTTCGCGGCGCCGTTCATGAACTACCTGCACGGCCGCCTGCTCGCGCAGTTCGTCGAGCAGGACATGATCGGCCACATGGAGGCCGACCTCGGCGAGGACGCGCTCGAGGAGGGCCGGCTGCGCGTGGCGATCGCCTTCGCCGACCTCTCCGGCTACGCGCGCCTGACCGTCGAGCGCGGCGACGAGGTGGCGGTCAGCACAGTCGAGCGCTTCGTCGAGGCGGTCGGGCAGGACCTGCCGATCGACGCGCGCGTGATCAAGACGCTCGGCGACGAGGTGATGGTCGTCGGCTCCGACGCGGCCGCGCTGACCGCATGGGCGGTCGCGCTGCAGGCCCAGGTCGCGCCGGGCGATCCGCCGCCGCGGATCGGCATCCACTACGGCGAGGCGCTCTACCGCGACGGCGACTACTTCGGCCGCGAGGTCAACCAGGCGGCGCGCGTGGTCGCGCGCGCGGCCGGTGGCGAGGTGCTCGTGACGAGGCCCGTGACCGAGGTCGCGGCGGGTGTCGACGGGCTCGCGTTCAGCCGCATCGGCGAGGTCAAGCTGAAGGGCTTCTCCGAGCCGACCGAGCTGTTCATCGCGTCCGCGCGCCAAGGTTGACGCCGGTGATCTGCGAGCAGGTCCTCGAGCTCGTCTCAAGCGGCGGCATGTTCGCGCGCGACCGGCCCGTCGTCGTGATGCTCTCCGGCGGGCAGGACTCGACGTGCCTGCTCGATGTCGCCGTGTCGCTGCTCGGCGCCGCCGCCGTCAGCGCCCTGCACGTCAACTACGGCCTGCGCGAGCAGGCCGACGCCGAGGAGCGCCACTGCGGAGCGCTGTGCGCGCAGCTCGGCGTCGAGCTGCAGGTGCTGAGCGCGCGCGAGGCGCCCGCGCAGCCGCCGCCCGGCGGCGCCGCGCCGGCGCAGGCGGCGGACGCCGCGGTCGCTCCCGGGCTGGTGCCGATCGCCGGCAACATGCACGCGTGGGCGCGCGAGCTGCGCTACGCGGCCGCGATGCGCACGGCCGAGGGCAGCGACGCGCTGATCGCGACCGGGCACACCGCCAGCGACCAGGTCGAGACGATCCTGTACCGGCTCGCGGCGTCGCCCGGGCGGCGCGCGCTGCTGGGGATGCCGGGCAGCGACGGGCGGCTGATCCGGCCGCTGCTCGCCGTCACGCGCGCGCAGACCGCCGCCTACTGCGAGGCGCGCGAGCTCAGCTGGTGCAGCGATCAGAGCAACGAGGACGAGCGCTATGCGCGGGCGCGCGTGCGCCACGGCCTGCTGCCGGAGCTGCGCGCGATCCACCCCGCGGCCGAGGCGAACGTGCTGCGCACGGCGGCGTTGCTGCGCGAGGAGACCGAGCTGCTCGACGAGCTCGTCGCCAGCGAGCTCGCAGGGCAGCGGCGGATCGCGGTCTCGCGCCTGCGCGAGCTGCCGGCGGCGCTCGCGCGCCTGGTCGTCGTGCGTCTCGCCGAGCAGGCGGCCGACACCTACGTGCCGCAGGCCGGCGCGCGGGTCGCGGAGATCATCGCGCTCGGGCGCCGCGGCGGGCGCGCCGAGCTGCACGTCGGCGGGCGGGCCGGGGCGGTGATCGAGGATGGCATGCTGACGATGGTCAAGCTGCCGCCGCGCGCGGACTAGACTCCCCATCGTGGCAACACCCGCGAGCCTGTCTGCAGAGCCCGCGGTCGGCGAGGTGCTCGTCACCGCGGAGGCGCTGCAGCGACGTGTAGCCGAGCTGGGCGAGGAGATCTCGCGCGACTATGCCGGGCGCCCGCTGCTGCTCGTCTGCGTGCTCAAGGGCGCGGTGTTCTTCCTGAGCGACCTGATGCGCTACATCGAGATCCCGGTCGAGGTCGACTTCATGGCCGTCGCCTCCTACGGCTCGGCGACCGACTCCTCCGGCGTCGTGCGCATCCTCAAGGATCTCGACGCGGCGATCGAAGGCCGCGACGTGCTGATCGTCGAGGACATCGTCGATTCCGGCCTGACGCTGCAGTACCTGCTGCGCAACCTCGGCTCGCGCGATCCGCGCACGCTCGAGGTCTGCGCGCTGCTGACCAAGCCCGAACGGCGCAAGGTCGATCTGCCGACACGCTACGTCGGCTTTGAGATACCCGACCGCTTCGTCGTCGGCTACGGCCTCGACTACGCCGAGCGCTATCGCAACCTGCCGTTCGTGGCCGCGCTCGAGGGCTGAATCGGCCCCCGGCCCGGCCGCTGCAAGCGCCGCAAGATGCGGGAAAGACAGGCCCTGAGTGGTAGGCTAGGGGACCTGTGGCCATGACTTCAGAGGGTGTCCGGACCGACAGGATTCTGCAATGAGCCGTTTTTTCAAGAGCGCCGCATTCCCGATCCTCATTGTCGTGGTGGTGGTGTTCCTCGCGGTCAAATTCATCAATCCGCCGTCGACGAACCACCATCCGCACAGCTACCAGACGCTCGTCTCCTCGGAGCTGCCGAAAGGCGAAGTCAAGTCTGTCGTCTTCAAGAACAAGGGCAAGGTTCTCGAAGTCAAGCTGAAGAACAAAGAAGAATACGAAGCCGGCTACATCGAACAGGCGTCGCCGGAACTGATCAAAGAACTCCGCGCCGCCAACGTCTCCTACAACGTCGAATCTGAAAAGAGCAGCGCGCTGCTCGGGCTGCTCACGTACATCCTGCCGTTCGCGTTGTTCCTCGGCTTCTGGATCTTCCTGATGAACCAGGTGCAGGGCGGCGGCTCGAAAGTGATGTCGTTCGGGAAGTCGCGCGCGAAGCGCATGTCCGCGGACTCGCCGAAGATCACCTTCCGCGACGTCGCCGGCGTCGACGAGGCCGTCGAGGAGCTCCACGAGATCAAGGAATTCCTCGAGAACCCGAAGAAGTTCCAGGCGCTCGGCGCGCGCATTCCGACCGGCGTGCTGCTGTACGGGCCGCCGGGCACCGGCAAGACGCTGCTCGCGCGCGCTGTCGCGGGCGAGGCCGGCGTGCCGTTCTTCTCGATCTCCGGCTCGGACTTCGTCGAGATGTTCGTCGGCGTCGGCGCCTCACGCGTCAGGGACCTGTTCGAGCAGGCCAAGCAGAACAGCCCCTGCATCATCTTCATGGACGAGATCGACGCCGTCGGGCGCCACCGAGGCGCCGGTATGGGCGGCGGCCACGACGAGCGCGAGCAGACGCTCAACCAGCTGCTCGTCGAGATGGACGGCTTCGAGGCGAAGGACAACATCATCATGATCGCGGCCACCAACCGGCCCGACATCCTCGACCCGGCGCTGCTGCGCCCCGGCCGCTTCGACCGCCAGATCGCCGTCGACCGCCCCGACCGCAAGGGCCGCGCGAAGATCCTCGAGGTGCACACGCGCGGCAAGCCGCTCGCCAAGGTGATCGACATCGACGCGCTCGCCGGGCAGACCCCCGGCTTCACCGGCGCGGACCTCTCCAACCTGATCAACGAGGCCGCGCTGCTGTCCGCCCGCACGGGCAAGCGCGAGATCGGCCAGGACGAGCTCGAGGAGGGGATCATGCGCGTGATCGCCGGCCCCGAGAAGAAGACCCGCGTGATGAGCGAGAAAGAGCGCCTGATCACCGCCTACCACGAGATGGGCCACGCGCTCGTCGGCCATTTCCTCGAGCACTCCGACCCCGTCCACAAGATCTCCGTGATCTCACGCGGCCAGGCGCTCGGCTACACGATCTCGATGCCCCAGGAAGACCGCTTCCTGACGACGCGCGCCGAGCTCGAGCACTCGATGGCGATGACGCTCGGCGGCCGCGCCGCCGAGGAAATCGTGTTCGGCGAGATCACCACCGGGGCGTCCAACGACATCGAGAAGGTGACCGCGACCGCCAAGCAGATGGTGATGCGCTTCGGCATGAGCGCGAAGCTCGGCCCGCGCGTGTTCGGCCACGACCACGGCCAGCCGTTCCTCGGCCGCGAGTTCTCGACCGAGCCCGACTACTCCGACGAGATCGCCCGCGAGATCGACGACGAGGTCCGCCGGATCATCGAGGCGGCCCACCAGCGCGCGCGCGACATCCTCACCGAACACCAGCACGACCTCTCGAACATCTCCGCGATCCTCGTCAAGCGCGAGACGATCGAGAAGGAGGAGTTCATCGCACTGCTCGCCGGCAAGAGCGAAGAGGAAGTGTTCGGCATCGAGGAGGAGAAGAAGCCCGAACTGCCCGCGCCGCCCCCCGCCGCCGCCGACCGCGCGGAGCGCGAAACCCCCCGCGCGATCCCGCGACCGGGGCTCGCCGGCGGGACCGCCGAGATGCGCGCAAGCGACCAAGAGCGCCCCGAGCCCGCCTGACCGGCAGCCGTCCCGCCGCTCGTGCTACCGAGGAATCCTCGGTAGCGGCGTGGATGGCGATCGGCTTGCCAGGGGGGGCTGGTGGTGTGGTTGCCCGCTCGTGCTACCGAGGAATCCTCGGTAGCGGCGTGGATGGCGATCGGCTTGCCAGGGGGGGGGTTGGTGGTGTGGTTGCCCGCTCGTGCTACCGAGGAATCCTCGGTAGCGGCGTGAGTGATGATCCGCTCGCCGGTAGGTTGCCTCGCGTGAGCTTGCCGTTTCGGCTGATGGGCATCGTGAACGTGACCCCGGACTCGTTCTCCGACGGCGGGGAGTTCCTCGACCCCGAGGCCGCGATCGCGCATGCGCGGGTGCTGCGCGGCGAGGGGGCGGAGATCCTCGACGTGGGCGGCGAGTCGACGCGGCCGGGGGCCGAGCCGGTGTCGGGCGATGAGGAGCTGCGCCGGGTGCTGCCGGTGCTCGAGGGCATCGCCGCGGGTGGCTGGCTCGGCGGCGGCGAGGTCTCGATCGACACGTCGAAGGCGTCGGTCGCGCGCGCGGCGATCGCGGCCGGGGCGAGCATCGTCAACGACGTCAGCGCGCTGCGCGCGGACGCGGCGATGGCCGACGTGATCGCGGAGAGCGGCTGCGAGTGCTGCCTGATGCACATGCGCGGCGAGCCGCGCACGATGCAGAGCGACCCCGTCTACGACGATGTGCTCGACGACGTCAAGCAGTTCCTCGAGGAGCGCATGCGCTTCGCGGTCGCGGCGGGGATCGGCGAGGAGCGGATCATGCTCGATCCGGGGATCGGCTTCGGCAAGACGAGCGAGCACAACCTGACGCTGCTCCGCCGCCTCGATGAGCTGCGCGTGCTCGGGCGCCCGCTCGTGGTGGGCACGTCGCGCAAGAGCTTCATCGGGCGGATCCTCGCTGACGCCGCCGGCGCGCGCGAGCCGCTGCCCGCGGGCAAGCGGCTGGCCGGGACGATCGCGACGAGCGTGCTCGCGTTCGAGCGCGGGGCGAGTGTGCTGCGCGTTCACGACGTCGCGCCGGTTCGCGACGCGCTGACGCTGGCGGCTGCTACGTTGGGCGGGCGATGGACGGCGAGGAGCTTGGGGACGACGCGGACGAGCTAGACGACGATGACGACGGACGCGACCTCGACGATGAGCGCGACGGCGCGGCGGAGTCGGTCACGGTCGAGATCAGCGGGCTCTCGCTCTACACCCACCACGGCGTCAGCGAGGCCGAGCGCGAGGTCGGTCAGCGACTCGTGCTGGATCTGCGCCTCGACGTCGGGGAGACGGACGCGACGGTGACCGACGCGATCGAGGACACGGTCGACTACGCCGAGGTCTGCCAGCTGGTCGCACTCGTCGCCCAGCAGCGCTCGCACAGGACGCTCGAGCGGCTCTGCAGCACGATCGCGGACAGGCTGCTCGCGGACTACGAGCTCGAGGGCGTATGGGTCAAGGCGACCAAGCCCGAGCCGCCGATCGCGCTGCCGGTCGATGAGGTCTCGGTCGAGATCTGGCGCGAAGCGGCATGAACGCCGCGTCCGCCTTTCGCGCCGCGGTCGAGCGCTCCGACGTCGACGCGGCGCGCGCGCTGCTCGCGCCTGACATCGTGTTCCACAGCCCGGTGACGTTCCACCCGTTCGTCGGCCTCGAGACGGTCTCGCGCCTGCTCGCGCTCGTCGAGCAGACCTTCGAAGACTTCCGCTACACCGACCAGCTCGAGAGTGACGGTGCGCATGCGCTGATCTTCCGGGCGAGCATCGACGGCAAGGAGATGGAGGGCATCGATCTGCTGCGCCTCGACGACGACGGCCTGATCACCGACTTCACGGTGATGATCCGTCCGCTCTCCGGGCTCGTGCCGTTCGCCCAGGCGATGGGCGAGAAGGTCGCGGCCGCCGGGCTGCAGACGACGCGCGCCTGAGCGATGCGCGAGGCGGTCTCCCGGGCGTGAGCGCGATCGACGGTGAGCGGACCGGGCTGCTCGGGCTCGGCTCCAACGTCGGCGAGCGTCGCGAGCACCTGCAGGCGGCGGCCGGCGCGATCGCGGCGGCGGGCGTGGCGGTGCTCGCATCCTCCTCGACCTACGACACCGACCCGGTCGGCGAGGTGCTCGAGCAGGCGAGCTTTCTCAACGCCTGCCTGCTGGTGCGCACCGCGCTCGAGCCGCTGGCGCTGCTGGACACGGTCAAGCGCCTCGAGCAGGAGCTCGGCCGCGAGCGCGGCATCCGCCACGGCCCGCGCACGATCGACATCGACATCCTGCTGCTCGGCGAGCTCGCGCTGATCGACGAGCGCATGGTGCTGCCGCACGCACAGCTGCTCAGCCGGCGCTTCGTGCTGATCCCGGCGCTCGAGCTCGACTTCGATCTGTGCCTGCCGGACGGCCGGCGCCTCGCGGATGCGCTCGCCGCGCTGCCGCTCGCGGAAGGCGTCCGCTGGGCAGGCCCGCCACTCGAGATCGCCGCGGGCGGCGCGCTCAGCTGACCTCGTCGCGCTCGTTCCAGCTCGCGAGTGCCAACAGCGTCGCGGGGTGCACGCCGCGCCCGGCGACGACGCACAGGCGGCCGTGGCGCACCCACACGACTAGCTGGCTGCCGTTGTGGCTCATGATCCGGTAGGGCGTCCCGCCGCGCCAGACGACGATCCCGCCGCCGAGCCGCGGCGGCGGCGTGCCGCCGACGATCGTGTACCCGATCTGCCTGCCGGCGGCGTTGGCGTAGAAGACGGTCATCGCGGTGCGCCCGCCGACGTGGTCGATGCGCGCCCCGGTCGAGCGCCAGCCGAAGTGGTCTTCCCAGTACGGGAACGCGACGCCGTCGACGTTCGCGGCCAGCTGCGCACCCGCGTGCGGGTTCTCGGCGGGGGCGGACATGGTCGCCGGTCGCAGCGTGAGCGCGGCCGCCTCGCCGACATTCAGTGCGGGCGCGCCGGCACCGCCGCCGCCGGAGATGAGCAGCAGCGCGACGACGAGGACGGCGGCCAGCGCGGCGGCGCCGCCGAGCGCGATCCGCAGCGCGGGCAGGCGGCGTGCGGAGCGGCCGGCCGGCGAGGCGTGCTCGGCGACGAGCGCGTCGATCCGCTCATGGAGCTCCCGCGGCGCGCGCACATCGACCGCGTGCAGGAACTCGACCAGCTCGGACTCCGCGTTCGTGGGTGGTGGCTCGCTCATCGTGTTCTCCCACTTGACATGACTCCACCGGCGTCCGTCCCTTCCCGAGCGCCTGGCTTGACAGCCAGCTTGCGCGACGCGCCGTCCTCGCCGCTCGTGGCCGCGCCCGGCCCTGGAGCTGCAGCGGCGTCGGGCGCGAGCTGCCTGCTGATTTGCTTGCGCGCCCGGTGCAGGCGGGTCGTCAGCGTCCCCTCGCGCACGCGTAGCGCTCGCGAGGCCTCCCGGTATGACAGTCCGAGGACATCGACGGCGACGATCGCGAGGCGGAAGTCCTCGGGCAGACGGGCGATCGTCGCGTAGACCTCTTTGACCTCGAACGCCTGCTCGGGCCGCGCCATCGGCTTCGGGTCCACGGCGGCGATCTCATCGAGCGTCGCGACCGTCACCGGCCGCCGCGAGGCCGTGCGGCGGCCCGTCAGGAAGGTGTTGCGCAGGACGCGCATCAGGTAGTACAGCTCGTCGTCGCCGTGCAGCACGCGCTTGCGCGAAAGCACCCGCGCGAACGTCTCCTGCACGAGATCCTCGGCGTCCTCGCGCGACCCGCACAGCGACCACGCGGCGCGATACAGGCGGTCGACGTGCTGTGTCAGGGACTGCGGATCGAGTGTGCGCATGGTTGGCCGGGTGGTGAGCGGCCCGCAGGCACGCCCCTCCCGCACTGCGACTGTAGCGCCGCGCTGCGATCACCCTCGCCACCACGCGCGCCCGTGCCGCGCTCCGGCGGACCGAGCCTGCTCGACCCGCGCGATCGCCGGGAAGGATCGGCCGCAGGCGGCGTCATAGGTGATGACGGCAGGAGCGCGAGCACGGTGCGGTTGCCGGATCGGCGATGAAAGGCGGGGTCGGATCGTGAGATCACCGAGGTTGAGACTGTTCGTCGTCGCGGGCGTGCTCGGCGTCGCGGTTGTGATGATGCCGGCGCTTGCGAGCTCGGAAACGACGCCGACGATCACAGCGGAAAACGTCGGCGGCGGAATGCACGGCACGGAACACCACTGGACACCGTCGACGGCGACGATTGCGGCGAACGGGACGGTGACGCTCAGCAACCCGACCGAAGTCGACCACGGCGTGGAATGGGTGAGCACCCCGGCGAACGTGAAGCCGGCTTGCAGCGGCGTCCCCGTCGGCACCACGGCGGCAGCCTCGGGCACCAAGTGGAGCGGCACGTGCACGTTCACGAACCCGGGCGTCTACACCTTCTACTGCACCGTGCACGGCCCGGAAATGACGGGCAGGATCACGGTCAGCGCGACGGGGACGGTGACGACGACGATGTCGATGCCTACGAGCACCGCCGGTGCGCCGCCGGCGAGCACCACGCCGCCGGCCCCGACGAACCCGGTGATCGCGCCGCCGACACTCGGCTCGCCGCTGGCGGGCAGCGCCTCGGCGGCGATCAGGCTGGCCTCGATCGAGCACGGCGCGCGCGTCCACGGCTCGGTCGCGGTCGCGGCGGCCGGCGCGGGCGGGCGCCTGGAGATCGAGCTGCTCGCCGGGCGCGCGTCGCTCGCGGGCGCCACGCACGCCGCGGCCGTGCAGGTCGGTGCCTCGCTGCGCTCCTCGCTGCGCGCCGGGCTGCTGAGGTTCAGCGTCGCGCTCGACCGGCGGGCACGGCGCGCGCTGCAGCGCGCGCATCGGCTCGCGCTGACCGTGCGGATCGAGCTGACGCCCGTCCAGGGCGCGGCGGTAACGGTCACGCGCAGCGTCCTGCTGCGCACCTGAGGGCTCGCCCGCTAGGCGCCGACGGCTGCCGGCACGACCGGCTCGCCCAGCCACGCGGCGGGCAGCACGCCGACGGGCACTTCGCCGGCGATCGCGCGGAAGTAGCGCGTCAGCTCCGCCGCCGGGCGCGCTGCGGTCAGGGGGCGGACGTCGGCGATGCTCATGATCAGTCTGATCGAGCTGCCGATCTGCAGGTCGGCGGCGTTCGGCCGCTCGCCGCCGAGGATACCGTCGGCGATCCACGCGTCGATTCGCTCGAGCTGGCGCGGCAGCGCGGCCAGGTCGGCCGCGACCGCATGATCGCGCGCGCGGCTGCGTCGGCAGAGCAGATGGGCGGTCAGCGGCAGGGCGGGGCGCATCAGCGGTATCGGCAGCGGCAGCTTCGCGCCCGCCGCGTAGCCCTCCATCGCGGCCGGGCAACGCACGAGCGCGGCCGCGATCAGCCGTCGCGGCACGCTCTGAAAGACCTCATCGCCCCAGCGCTCGGCCTCGAGCACGCGCGCGTAGGCGGGGTCCCCGGGCGCGGGCAGCAGCGGCGGCGCGGGTGCGAGCGCGTCGAGCCTGCGCATGATCGGGCGCGAGCCGACGATCCGCTCGCCGCCGAGCCGCAGGCCCGGCACGGTTGTGCCGCCGTAGCGCAGCGGGCCGATCACGAGCTGGCTGAGCGGCAGCAGGTCGACGCGCGTGTATGCGATCGCCTTCAGCTCGAACGCTGCTTCGACGGCCGCGCACGGGTGCGAGCCGGGGAGCACGTACAGCCTGGGTGTCTTCGCCGGCATCGCCGCTGCGAGCATAATGGTCGCCGATGCTGCTGGCAGTCGACGTCGGAAACACCCAAACCCACTTCGGGGCGTTCGCGGGCGAGGAGCTGCTCGAGCACTGGCGCTTTGCGACCGTGCGCCAGTCGACCGCCGACGAGCTCGGCGGCGCGCTGCGCAGCCTGCTCGAGCTGCGCGGCTACGGCTTCGCGGACATCGACGCGTCGATCGTCTCCTCGACCGTGCCTCAGCTCGAGCCCGAGTGGACGGAGATGGCGAGCCGCTATCTCGGCCACGAGATCATCGCTGTCGGGCCGGGGACGAAGACGGGGATGGCGATCCGTTATGACAACCCGCGCGAGATCGGCGCCGACCGGCTCGTCAACGCGGTCGCGATCCGCGAGCGCTTCGGCGGTCTCGCGGTGTGCGTCGACTTCGGCACGGCGACCACCTTCGACGTCGTCTCGCGCGAGGGCGACTACGTCGGCGGCGCGCTGATGACCGGGATCGAGATCTCACTCGAAGCGCTCTCCGAGCGCGGCGCGCGCCTGCCGAAGATCGATCTGGCGCCGCCGCGGAGCGTGATCGGCAAGAACACCGTCGATGCGATCCGCTCGGGCGTTGTCTACGGCTACGCGGGCGCGATCGATGCGATCCTGCGGCGCCTGTACACCGAGCTGGGAGAGCGCACCGATGTGGTCGCGACCGGCGGCCTCGCGCGGCTGGTGGTGCCCTACACCGAGGAGATCGAGCAGGTCGACGACATGCTCACGCTCACCGGCCTGCGGCTGCTGCACGAGCGCAACAGCTGAAACGCCGACGGCGCCGGCGGGCGCCGTCATAGACTCGACGGTGTCCTCATGACGGCCACCGTGCGACTCGATGAAAGCTGGTCCCTCGGCCCGCTGCGCGTGCCCAACCGCGTGCTGCTCGCGCCGCTTGCCGGGATCGGCAACTGGTTCGTGCGCCTGCAGGCAAAGCGCTACGGCGCCGGCATGGCCGTCTCGGAGATGGTCTCCTCGCATGCGATCCACTACGGCAACGAGAAGACGTGCGTCGAGATGCTGCGGATCGACCCGCGCGAGCGCTCCGGTGGGCCGGTGGCGATCCAGCTGTTCGGCGAAGACCCGGCGATGATGCGCTCGGCGGCCGCGCATGTCGCCGCGGTCGGCGCGGATGTGATCGACATCAACATGGGCTGCCCGGTGCCGAAGGTGCAGAAGACGGGCGCGGGCGCCGCGCTGTTGGCGGACCCCGACCGGGCGGTCGCGGTCGCGCGCGCGGCGGTCGCGGGCGCGGGCGCGGGGGTGCCGGTGACGGTCAAGCTGCGCTCGGGCCTGCGCGCGGGCGAGACGAGCGGCTTCGAGCTCGCCCACCGGCTCGTCGCCGAGGCGGGCGTCGCGGCGATCGCGTTCCACCCGCGCTCGGCGGCCGTGCACCACAAGGGCGTCCCCGACTACGACCTCGCGGCGCGGCTCGTCGAGTCGCTGCCCGCGCCCGTGATCCTCACCGGCGGCCTCGACGACGCCGACCACGTCCGGGCGGCGCTGGCGTGCACGGGCGCCGCCGCGGTGATGCTCGCGCGCGGCGCGCTCGGCAACCCGTGGCTGTTCGCCGAACTGCTCGGCGAGCGCGACGAGCCGCCGCCCCCGGCGGAGGTGCTCGCGGAGCTCGACTGGACGATCGACCGCGCCGTCGAGCATCTCGGCGAAGCGCGTGCGGGACGCTATCTGCGCAAGTTCTACCCGTGGTACGTGACGCGCCTGGGCCTCGCGCCGGGCGAGGCCAGGCGCCTGCAGGAATCGCTGCAGCGGGCCGACACGCTCGCTGACGCCAGGCGCCTGCTGGAGCTCGAGCCGGCGCCCGTCTCGCTGTCCGCCTGAGTGCCTCGCGGAGGCGCTTTGCGCCCCGCTATACTGCTGCGCTCGCTGAAGCCTTTCCGGTCGGCGACATCCCCGCTGGTGGCGGGGTTTTGTCTGCAGCCGACCGGGCAACCAACCTGCGATTGAGGGTCACTTGCCGAAGGACGTCATCCTCACCCCTGAAGGTCTGAAGAAGCTCAAAGACGAGCTCGAGGTGCTCTCCACGGAGAAGCGCCGGGAGGTGGCCGAACGCATCAAGGAGGCGCGCGAGTTCGGCGACATCGCCGAGAACTCCGAGTACGACGACGCCAAGAACGAGCAGGCGATGGTCGAGAGCCGGATCGCGCAGCTGCAGGACAAGCTGCGGATGGCGACGGTGATCCAGGCGAAGGACCTCTCGACGGACGTCGTGCAGGTCGGATCGGTCGTCCACGTCAAGGACGAGAAGACCGGCAAGTCGGTGAAGTACACGATCGTCGGCTCCGCCGAGGCCAAGCCGGATGAGCACAAGCTCTCCAACGAGTCGCCCGTCGGTCGCGCCCTGATCGGGCACAAGCGCAACGACACGGTCGCCGTGAAAGTCCCGCGCGGCCCGGCGCGCAAGCTCAAGATCACCAAGATCGACGTCGGCCTCGAGTAGGCTCGCCGCGGTGAGCGGAGCAGAGCAGGAGCCGGCCGCCCGCGACGGCGGCAATGCTGCGCCGGATGGCGGCGGCGAGCAGCCCGCCGACGGCGGCGAGGGCGCGCGCCACGGCATCGCCGAGCTGATCGCCGAGCGGCGCGCCAAGGGCGCGCGGCTCGCTGAGCAGGGCGGCGCGCTGCCGCACGCGTTCCCCGGCGTCGAGCCGATCGCCGGGATCCTCGAGGCATACGCCCACCTTGCCGACGGCGAGGAAACGGACGCCCGCCACCGCGTCGCCGGCCGCCTCGCCGCGCGCCGCGGCTCGGGGAAGGCCGCGTTCCTGGACCTCGTCGACCGCTCCGGCAAGCTGCAGCTGCACGCGCGCGTGGACATCCTCGGCGAGGAGGCGTTCGCGCGCATCACCTCACTCGACCTCGGCGACCTGATCGGCGTCGACGGCGCCGTGCTGCGCAGCCGCCGCGGCGAGCTGTCGCTGCGCGTCGAGGGTTTCACGCTGCTCGCCAAGGCGCTGCGCCCGCCGCCGGACAAGCATCATGGCCTGACCGACGTCGAGACGCGCTACCGCCACCGCGAGCTCGACCTGATCGCCAGCGAGGACAGCCGCAGGCTGTTCATCGATCGCGCGCGGATCATCTCCGCCGTTCGCGCCGCGCTCGACGGCGACGGCTTCATCGAGGTCGAGACGCCGGTGCTGCAGCCGCTCTACGGCGGCGCGATGGCACGCCCGTTCACCACCCATCACAACGAGCTCGACCGCGACCTGTACCTGCGGATCGCGACCGAGCTGTACCTCAAGCGGCTGATCGTCGGGGGCCTCGAGCGGGTCTACGAGCTCGGCAAGGACTTCCGCAACGAGGGCGTCTCGCACAAGCACAACCCCGAGTTCACGATGGTCGAGTGGTACGAGGCCTACGCGGACTACGAGGCGGCGATGGCGCGAACGGAAGCGATCGTGCGCGCCGCCGCCGCCGCGGTCGGCTACGACGGCGAGCTCGACTTCGCCGAGCCGTGGCCGCGGGTCGGCTTCGTCGCGGCGATACGCGACGCGACGGCGATCAACCTGCCCGACTTCGCGACCGCCGAGGCGCTCGCAGCCGAGATCGCGCGCCGCGGGCTGACGATCGAGACGAAGGGCGGGGAGGTGGCCTGGGTCCAGCTGGCCGACGACCTGCTGAGCAAGTACGTCGAGCCGAGCCTGACACGTCCGTCGTTCGTCGTCGACTACCCGAAGGAGCTCTCGCCGCTTGCGCGCGAGCGCCCGGATGCCCCCGAGATCGTCGAGCGCTTCGAGGCGTTCGCGGCGGGGATGGAGATCGCCAACGGCTTCAGCGAGCTGATCGACCCCGACGAGCAGCGCGCGCGCTTCTCCGAGCAGGGCCGGATCGAGACGCTGAGCGGCGGCGAGGCCGAGACGATGCCCTACGACGAGGCGTACGTGCAGGCGCTCGAGCAGGGCATGCCGCCGACCGGCGGCGTCGGCCTCGGGATCGACCGGCTGGTGATGCTGCTGACCGGCCGCGACTCGATCCGCGAGGTCGTGCTGTTCCCCGCGATGCGCGACTGAGCGCGGCGGCTGTAGCGCCGCGCGCGGTTTCTGGACGGGTGTTCGGGCGATTGCCGTATCCGACAATCAAGCCGCGCCGCCGAGGTGCCGATGACCCCGATGGAGCAGGGACACCGGTTGGTAGACTGCTCGACGAGGCGTCAAAAGGACCACCAAGGGACCCTTGGGGTACATCCCCGCAGGAAGGACTCACACAATGTTCGAGCGATTCACAGAACGGGCCCGGCAGGTCGTTGTGCTCGCGCAGGAGGAGGCGCGGACGCTCAAGCACAACTACATCGGCACCGAGCACATCCTGCTGGGACTGCTCCGCGAGGAGGAGGGCCTGGCCGCTCGAGTACTGGAGAGCCTTGACATCACCGTCGAGCGGGTGCGTGCGCAGGTGGTGCGCATCGTCGGCTCCGGTGAGGAGGTCACCTCGGGGCAGATCCCGTTCACGCCGCGCGCCAAGAAGGTGCTCGAGCTCGCCCTGCGCGAGGCGCTCAGCCTCGGCCACAACTACATCGGCACCGAGCACATCCTGCTCGGGCTGGTGCGCGAGAACGAGGGCGTCGCGGCCCGCATCCTGCTCGACTTCGACGCCGACTCGGAGAAGATCCGCAACGAGGTCATCCGCATGCTGTCCGGTCCCGGCGGCCGCCGTCAGGGCCAGGCGTCCGGCTCCGGCTCGGGCTCGGGCTCGCCGGCGGGCGAGGGCAAGAAGTCCTCGAAGCTGCTCGACCAGTTCGGCAGGAACCTGACGAAGCTCGCCGCCGACGGCAAGCTCGACCCGTGCGTCGGGCGCGAGACGGAGATCGAGCGGATCATGCAGATCCTGTCGCGGCGCACGAAGAACAACCCCGTGCTGGTCGGTGAGCCGGGCGTCGGCAAGACCGCGGTCGTCGAGGGCCTCGCCCAGCGGATCACGAGCAGCGAGGTTCCCGAGCTGCTCAAGAACAAGCAGATCTACACGCTCGACCTCGCCGCGCTGGTCGCCGGCTCGAAGTACCGCGGCGAGTTCGAGGAGCGCCTGAAGAAGGTGATGAAGGAGATCACCCAGCGCGGCGACATCATCCTGTTCATCGACGAGCTCCACAACCTCGTCGGCGCGGGCGCCGCCGAGGGCGCGATCGACGCCGCCTCGATCCTCAAGCCGGCGCTGGCGAGAGGCGAGCTGCAGACGATCGGCGCGACGACGCTCGATGAGTACCGCAAGTACCTCGAGCGCGATTCGGCGCTCGAGCGCCGCTTTCAGAAGATCACGGTCGACGAGCCGACGATCGATCAGACCGTCGAGATCCTCACCGGCCTGCGCGACCGCTACGAGCAGCACCACAAGGTGCAGATCACCGACGAGGCGCTGCGCGCCGCGGGCGAACTCGCCAGCCGCTACATCTCCGACCGCTTCCTGCCCGACAAGGCGATCGATCTGATCGACGAGGCCGCGTCGCGGATGCGGATCAAGTCGATGACCTCGCCGCCGGCCAACCGCGAGCTCGAGGCGGAAGTCGAGAGCACCCGCCGCGAAAAGGAGGCGGCGATCGAGGCCCAGGAGTTCGAGAAGGCGGCCTCGCTGCGCGACAAGGAGCGCAAGCTGACGAACAAGAAACGCGAGCTCGAGCAGGCCTGGGAATCGGGCGAGTCGGGCGAGCGCCCGTCGATCGGTGAAGAGGAGATCGCGGACATCGTCTCGATGTGGACCGGCATCCCGGTGTTCAAGCTGACCGAGGCCGAGACGCAGAAGCTGATGCGGATGGAGGACGAACTGCACAAGCGCGTGATCGGGCAGCACCCGGCGGTCGAGGTGATCTCGAAGGCGATCAGGCGCTCGCGCGCCGGCCTGAAGGACCCCAAGCGCCCGACCGGCTCGTTCATCTTCCTCGGCCCGTCGGGCGTCGGCAAGACCGAGCTCGCACGTACGCTCGCCGAGTTCCTGTTCGGCGACGACGAGGCGCTGATCAGGATCGACATGTCGGAGTACATGGAGAAGCACGCCGTTTCGCGGCTGGTCGGCTCGCCTCCCGGATACATCGGCTACGACGAGGGCGGGCAGCTGACCGAGGCCGTGCGCCGCAAGCCGTACTGCGTGCTGCTGCTCGACGAGATCGAGAAGGCGCACCCTGACGTCTTCAACATCCTGCTGCAGATCCTCGAGGACGGCCGCCTGACCGACGCGCAGGGGCGGACGGTCGACTTCCGCCACGCGATCGTGATCATGACGTCGAACATCGGCGCCGCGGAGATCGCGCGCAACACGCCGCTCGGCTTCGCCGTCTCAGACGATGAGACCGGCATCACCTACGACGACATGAAGGCGCGGATCATGGGCGAGCTGAAGAAAGTCTTCCGCCCCGAGTTCCTCAACCGCATCGACGACGTGATCGTCTTTCACAAGCTGCAGAAGGAGGAGATCAAGCAGATCGTCGAGCTGCTGCTCCTGCGCATCCGCGAGTCGATGGCCGAACGCGAGCTGCAGCTCGAGCTGACGGAGCCGGCGAAGGACCTGCTCGTCGACAAGGGCTGGGACCCGGCGATGGGCGCGCGCCCGCTGCGCCGGGCGATCCAGCGCTACATCGAGGACCCGCTCGCCGACTTCGTCCTGCGCGAGCAGCTGACGCCGGGCGCGACGGTCGTGATCGACCCCGCGGAAGGCGATCAGGAGGGCGAGGTCCGCCTGTCGATCGTGCAGCCGAAGAAGCAGAAGACGCCGGTCGGCGTCGGCGCGGAAGCCTCGAGCGCCGAGGAGACCGGCGAGGACGAGTCGCACGCCGAGGACGCGCACGCGGACATCGGGCCGCCCGACGAGCAGTAGGCCGGGGACGGCGCGCGCCCGGCGCGCGAGGCGTCCCCGCCGGCGCATACGCTGCGCTGGAGATGGCCAGGACGACCGTTCACGTTTGCTCGCAGTGCGGCTTTCAGTCGGCCAAGTGGCACGGGCAGTGCCCGGGCTGTGAGGCGTGGAACACGCTCGTCGAGGAGCGCATCCAGGCCCGTGCAGAGAGGCGCGGCGGCAGCGTCGCGGCGCGAGCGGGCGGCGGGCAAGGAGCGGCTCTGCACGCGCTCCCGGGGCTGCGCCCGGTCCCTCTGAGCGAGGTCGGCGCGGCGGCCGTCAAGCGGATGTCGAGCGGGATCGGCGAGCTCGACCGTGTGCTCGGCGGCGGCCTCGTGCCGGGTTCGCTCGTGCTGCTCGGCGGCTCGCCCGGGATCGGCAAGTCGACGCTCACGAACATGGTGCTCGGGCACCTGCAGCATTCCGGTCACCGCACCCTGTACGTCAGCGGCGAGGAGTCCGCCGAGCAGGTGCGCCTGCGCGCCGAGCGGCTCGGGTCGGGGCCGTCGCATCCCGCGCTCGACGTGCCGATCCTCGCGGAGACCGACCTCGACGCGGTGCTCGACACGATCGCGGTCGAGAAGCCGCAGGTCTGCGTGATCGACTCCGTGCAGACGCTCGGCGCCGCGGAGCTCTCCGGCGCGCCGGGCTCGGTCGGGCAGGTGCGCGAGGTGGCGGCGCGGATCATGAACATGGCGAAGGCCCAGGGGGTCGCGGTGATCCTCGTCGGGCACGTGACCAAGGACGGCGCGCTGGCCGGTCCGCGCGTGCTCGAGCACCTCGTCGACTGCGTGCTGCAGTTCGAGGGCGAGCGTGAGCGCCCCTACCGCGAGCTGCGCGCGCTGAAGAACCGCTTCGGATCGACGAACGAGTCGGGGCTGTTCGAGATGCGCCAGGGCGGCCTCGTCGAGGTGCTCGACGCGTCGGCGCGGTTCGTCGCGGAGGCGACGCGCTCGCCCGGCAGCGTCGTGCTCGCTGCGATGGAGGGCTCGAGGCCGCTGCTGGTCGAGGTGCAGGCGCTGGTCGCGCCGTCCGAGCTCGAACAGCCGCGGCGGGTCGTCTCCGGGCTCGACCGCAACCGGCTCGCGCTCGTGCTCGCGATCCTCGCGCGCCACGGCCGCGTGCGCACGGGCGGCGCGGACGTGTTCGTCAACGTCGTCGGCGGTGTGCGTGTCGATGAGCCGGGATGCGACCTCGCGGTCGCGCTCGCGGTTGCGAGCGCCAGCCGCGGCGTGCCGCTTGACGGCGCGCCGCGGGCCTGCTTCGGCGAGCTCGGCCTGACCGGCGAGCTGCGCTGGGTGGGCCACCCCGAGCGGCGCCTGGAAGAGGCGCACAAGCACGGCCTCGGCGACGTGATCGGGCCGCCCGAGAGCGGCGGGGAGGCGTGCGAGGTGCGAACGCTGCGCGAGGCGCTCGCGCTCGCGCTTCCCAGCGAGGCGGGCAGCCGCGCCGAGGCGCTGCTCTAGAGCGGCGCGCAGCCCCGCGCAGGAGCTGCTGAGGGATTTGTAAATGCCCTAGAATTGACGGTTGTGGCCCCACGATCCGGCGAAGATGTAGACAACGAAGTACGACCGGATCCAGGGCTGATGAGGGCGCTGGAGATGATCGCGCCCGGGACGGCGCTGCGTGAGGGGATCGAGAGCATCCTGCACGCGCGCACCGGCGGGCTGATCGTGATCGGCGAGCCGGAGGACCTCAGTTTCCTGAACTCCGGCGGGATCAAGCTCGACATCGACTACACGCCGGCGTTCCTCTACCAGGTCGCGAAGATGGACGGCGCGATCATCCTCACCGCGAACGCGACGAAGATCACGATGGCGAACGTCCAGCTGATGCCCGATCCGACGATCCTCTCGCACGAGACCGGCACCCGCCACCGAACCGCCGAGCGCGTCTCCAAGCAGACGGACGCGCTCGTGATCGCGGTCTCCCAGCGCCGCGAGGTCGTCTCGGTCTACGTCGACGGCATCAAGTACATCCTCGAGGACATCCCGGTGGTGCTCGCGAAGGCGAACCAGGCGCTGGCGACGCTCGACAAGTTCCGCACCCGCCTCGACCAGGTCTCGACGCGCCTGACGGCGCTCGAGTTCGAGGGCGGCACGACGATGCACGACGTGCTCACGGTGCTGCAGCGCTCGGAGCTGGTCACGCGCATGGCGGTCGAGATCGAGCGCTACATCGTCGAGCTCGGCAGCGAGGGGCGCCTGATCGAGATGCAGCTCGAGGAGACGATGGTCGGCGCCGCGGCGGAGAAGGCTGCGCTCGTGCGCGACTATCTCTCGAGCTACTCCGATGAGGCGTTCGCGGCGGCGCTCGAGGAGATCGGCCGGCTCGCCCACCAGGACCTGCTCGACTTCGGCCGGCTCGCAGAGCTGCTCGGATACGACCGCAAGCTGAACACGCTCGACTACCCGGTCTCGCCGCGTGGCTACCGCGTGCTCGGGCGCATCCCGCGGCTGCCGCGGATCGTCGTCACGCAGATCGTGAGCGAGTTCGGCGGCCTCGACGAGCTGCTCGCCGCGAGCGACGCTGAGCTCGAGGCCGTCGACGGCGTGGGCGAGATCCGCGCCAAGGACATTCGCGAGGGCCTGCGCAGGCTGCAGGAGCTGAACCTCGTGGATCGCTACCTGCAGACTTGAATCAAGGGCCGCCCGAAGGTCGGTCGCAACGAAGGAGGACACTCATTCCGGCACAAGCAACTGAAGACGCAGCGCTGACAGAGGAGCTCGAGGTTACGCGCGAGGTCGAGTACATCGAGTTCGAGCTCGGAGACCACGTCGTCTACCCCCACCATGGAGCGGGGAAGGTCCTGAAGAAGGAGGAGATGGAGGTGCTCGGCGAACGCCGCGAGTACCTGACGATCAAGATCCTTCACAACGACATGACGGTCCGTGTGCCGACCGAGAACGCGGCGATCGCCGGTCTGCGCAGGGTAATCGACGAGGAAACCGTCAAGAAGGTGCTTGACGTGCTGAGCGACGAAGTCTCGGAGATGCCGAAGAACTGGAACCGGCGCTTCAAGCACAACCGCGACAAGATCAAGACCGGCGACATCTACGAGCTGGCCGAGGTCGTTCGCAACCTCTCGCTGCGCGAGAGCGAGAAGGGCCTCTCGACCGGCGAGAAGCAGATGTTCACGCGCACCAAGAAGATCCTCGCCTCCGAGCTGATGTACGCGCTCGACAAGGACGAGGAAGAGGCGGAGAGCTATCTCGATGACCTGCTCGCCGACTCGGCCAACAGCCAGATGGCAGTGGCAGGAGCCAAGTAGACGAGGCTCTCGCGCACGCGGCAGCACCTCGCGGTCAGATTGCCGCGTGCGCGACAGCTCCTCTGAAATGATCGTTGCCCTGATCGTCGCGGCGGGCAGCGGTGAGCGCCTCGGGGCCGGTCGGCCGAAGGCGCTGATCGAGCTCGCGGGCCGGCCGCTCGTGCAGTGGAGCATCGATGCGCTCGCGGCGGTCGCCGCGGTCGAGCAGATCGTCGTCGCGTTGCCGCCCGCGACGGTGGCGCCGGCGGGCGTGACGGGCGTCGAGGGCGGCGCGACGCGCTCGCAGTCGGTGCGCCGGGCGCTGAGCGCCGCGGCGGCCCCGCCGGTGGCGCAGGCGAGCGACCTGGTGCTCGTTCAGGACGCTGCGCGGCCGCTGCTCACGCCGCGGCTGGCCGAGCGCGTGATCGCCGCGCTGCAGCGCGACGACGACGCCGATGCGGCGATCGCGGCTGCTCCGGTGACCGACACGATCAAGCGCGCGGAGGCGTCCGGAACGGTCACGGCGACGCTCGATCGCAGCGAGCTGTGGGCGGTGCAGACGCCGCAGGTGTTCCGCCGGGGGGCGCTCGAACGGGCCCTGCGCGCCTCGCCGTCCGAGCTCGCGAGCGCGACCGATGACGCCTCGCTGATCGAGCGCGGCGGCGGCCGCGTGATCGTCGTGAGCAGCGAGCAGGACAACGTCAAGGTCACGACCGCGCTCGACCTGCGCCTCGCCGAGCTGCTCCTGCGCGAGCGGCGTTCACCGGCGAGCGCGGCGAATCCTGCTTGAATCGCAGCCCTCTCAGTGCTCACCGACTACCACCTCCATCTGCGCGCCGACGATCCCGGCGCGACGCCCGCCGACAGCTTCACCGCGGCCAACGCCGAGCGCTACCGTACGGCCGCCGGCGAGCGCGGCATCGCCGAGCTCGGCGTCTCCGAGCACGTCTACCGCTTCACCCAGGCGCTCGAGGTCTGGCGCCACCCGCTGTGGCAGGAATTCGCGCTCGATGACATCGATGAGTACTGCGCGTTCGTGCGCGAGCAGACCGACCTGCGCCTCGGGATCGAGGCCGACTTCATCCCCGGCGGCGAGGAGCGGATCGCGAGCCTGCTGCAGGCGCGCGACTTCGATTACGTCGTCGGCTCCGTGCACTTCCTGCGCGACGGCGCGCTGGACATGGACGACTACAGCGTTTGGGACTCCGGCCGCAGCGTCGAGGACATCTGGCGGCGCTACTTCGAGATGGTCGGCGAGTCGGCGCGCAGCGGCCTGTTCGACATCATCTCCCACCCCGATCTCGTCAAGTACTGGGGCCCCGGGCACCCGCAGGGCAGGCGCCCGGAGGGCGATCTGCGCCGCTACTACGAGGTCGCGGTTGAAGGGATCGCCGAATCGGGGGCCGCGGTCGAGCTCTCGACGGCGGGGCTGCGCAAGCCCGCCGGGGAGATGTACCCGGCGCCGGCCTTCCTGCAGATGTGCGTCGAGGCCGAAGTCCCGGTCGCGCTCTCGAGCGACGCCCACCGCGCCGAGGACGTCGGCGCCGACTACGACCGCGCGCTCGAGCTGCTCGCGCAGCTGGGGGTCGAGCAGCTGTGCGTGTTCGCGCGGCGCGCGCGCTCACTCGAGCCGCTCGGAGCGAGCGACGCGGGCGGGGTCCCCTCGTGACGCTGACCGGCATCGGCTATGACTCACATCGCCTCGCCGCGGGCCGCAGGCTGCTGATCGGAGGCGTCGAGATCCCGTATGAGCGCGGCCTCGACGGCCACTCCGACGCGGACGTGCTCGCGCACGCGCTGAGCGATGCGCTGCTCGGCGCGGCGGGCCTCGGCGACATCGGCGAGCACTTCCCCGACAGCGACGAGCGCTGGCGCGACGCCGACTCGATCGTGCTGCTCGAAGCGGTCGTCGCGATGCTCGCCGAGCGAGGTCTCGCGCCGGTCAACGTCGACTGCACGGTGATCATGGAGGCGCCCAAGCTGGCGCCCCACCGCGGCGCGATTCGCGTCCGGCTCGCGGCGGCGCTCGGCCTCGCGCCGGAGCGCGTGAACGTGAAGGCGAGCACGGGCGAGCGGATGGGCTTCATTGGGCGCGGCGAGGGCGTCGCGGCGCTCGCGCTCGCCGGCGTCGAGCAGCGCTAGGGTTGGCGCGCGATGCGCACGATCAGGATCCACGACACGCTCAGCGGCGAGCTGACGGCGCTGCGCGCGCCTGATCCTGGGCGCGCGCTCGGCATCTACGCCTGCGGCCCGACCGTCTACAGCCGCATCCACATCGGCAACGCGCGGCCGTTCGTCGTCTTCAGCCTGCTCAAGCGCTTCCTCGAGCACGAGGGTCACGACGTCGACCTCGTCGTCAACATCACCGACGTCAACGACAAGATCTACGACGCCGCGCGCGCGCAGGGCAGCGCGAGCGCGGAGCTGGCCGCGGAGATGACCGAGTGCTATCGCGCCGACACCGACGCGCTCGGCCTCGGACGCCCCGATCACGAGCCGCTGGCCTCCGAGACGATCGTCGAGATCGTCGCCTACATCGAGACGCTGATCGCGCGCGGCGCCGCCTACGCGGTCGCGGGCGACGTCTACTTCCGCGTGCGCTCGGACCCGGGCTACGGCACGCTCTCGCACCGCCAGCTCGAGCACATGGACCAGGGCGAGGATGTCGAGGGCGCCGAGCGCAAGGAGGACGCGCTCGACTTCGCGCTGTGGAAGGCGCACAAGCCCGGCGAGGACACCTCGTGGCCGGCGCCGTGGGGAGCGGGCAGGCCGGGCTGGCACATCGAGTGCTCGGCGATGGCCGAGGAGTACCTGGGGGTCGGCTTCGACATCCACGGCGGCGGTTCGGACCTCGTGTTCCCGCACCACGAGAACGAGGCCGCGCAGACCCGTGCGGCGCGCGGCGCGGAGCTGAGCAGGCTGTGGATGCACAACGGCATGATCCAGTTCACGGGCGAGAAGATGGCGAAGTCGGTCGGCAACATCGCGCCGCTGCACGAGGTGCTTGCGCGCTACGGCGCGGAGACGGTCGTGATGTACCTGGTCTCCGGCCACTATCGCCAGCCGCTCGCGTTCTCCGAGGCCGCGCTCGAGCAGGCCCAGGCGAACGTCAAGCGCATCCGCGAGGCGGGAAGGAGGCTCGTCGGCGGCGACTCGCCGGTCGATCTCGAGCCCCTGCGCGAGCGCTTCTTCGACGCGCTCGCGCGCGACTTCAACACCGCCGAGGCGCTCGCCGTGCTCAACGAGTGGATAGCCGAGGCGACAGGCCCGCTGCGGGAGCCCGCCGGCGATCAGCACCTGCGCGAGATGCTCGGGGTGCTCGGGCTGGGGTCGCTGCTCGCGCCGGACGCGCAGGCGCCCGAGGACGTGCGTGCGCTCGCCGAGCGCCGCGAGCAGGCCCGCAGCGAGCGCGATTTCGCGGCCGCGGACCGGCTGCGCGATCAGATCGCCGAGCACGGCTGGGAGGTTCGCGACGGCAGCGGCGGTTTCGAGCTGCTGCCACTGTGATCATCTACGGGCGCAACCCCGTGATGGAGGCGTTGCGCGGCCGCCGCGCGAAGAGCATCGGCGACGTGTGGGCGATGGGGGGCGCGGCGCGCGAGCCGTGGCTCGCGGGCGTGAGCGTCAGGACGGCCGGTGCGGAGGAGCTCGAGCGGCGCTGCGGCTCGAGCGCGCATCAGGGCATCTGTGCGGAGGCCGGGCCATATCCGTACGCGGGAGCGGTCGAGATCCTCGCCCGCGAGAGCCCGCTGATCGTCGCGCTCGACCAGGTCCAGGACCCGCAGAACCTCGGCTCGATCTGCCGCACGGCCGAGTGCGCGGGGGTGGCGGGCGTGGTGATCCCCGAACGCCGCGCCGCGGAGGTGACGCCGGCGGTCTGCAAGGCCTCGGCGGGGGCCGTCGAGCACCTGCTGCTGGCGCGCGTGCGCAACCTCGCCGACTTCCTCGCCGACGCGCGCGGGGCGGGCTGCTGGTGCTACGGCGCGAGCGCCGGCGGAGGGCCCTCGGCGCAGCGCTCGGTCGCGTATGACACGCCCGACTACGGCGGCGGCGGGGTGGTGCTCGTGCTGGGCAGCGAGGGCGACGGCCTGCGCCCGCGAGTCGCGAAGGCGTGCGATGAGCTGATCAGCCTGCCGCTGCTCGGGAGGGTCGAGTCGCTGGGTGTCAGCGCGGCCGCGGCAGCGCTTCTGTACGAGATCTTGCAGGCTCGCGGCGGGCACCCTTGACAACGGTTCATAACTGTGCGAGGCTGCGCCGCATAACGCTGTACCTAAGGTTGAGAAACCGAGGGAATTGAATAGCTTTGGCGCCAGGGGAGGAGTGCGCCACGGAGCAATTTTGGACGACCGCCAGGGAGGTGGTCGAAGAAAGGATCTGCTCGTGGCAAGAATCTCGCATAACCCTAACTCTGAACCTAAGGTCGAAGATGGCTTTCTGATCGCGCTGGCAAAGCAGGGCGATCGCAACGCCTACGACCGTCTCGTGAGGCGCTACCACGGTTTCGTGCGTCTCAAGGCCTCGTCGTACTTCCTCGCCGGCGGCGACTCCGAAGATCTCATCCAGGAGGGCCTCGTCGGGCTCTACAAGGCGATTCGCGACTTTCGCACGGACCGAGAGTCGAGCTTCCGCAACTTCGCGGAGCTGTGCATCACGCGACAGATCATCACGGCCGTCAAGACGGCGACCCGCAACAAGCACACCCCGCTGAACCAGTACGTGTCGTTCTCATCGACGCCGGCGGGGACCGGCGACGATGTGCCCACGCTCGACCAGATGCTGCCCGGATCGACGGTTCACGACCCGGTCAACCAGGTCATCTCCTCCGAGGAGCTGCGTTCGCTCGTCGGTTGTCTGTCGACCGCGCTGTCAGAGCTCGAGAGCCGTGTGCTGTCGCTGTATCTCGACGGCTACTCCTACGAGCAGGTCGGGGAGCGCCTGGGCTGCGACACGAAGACGGTCGATAACGCTCTGCAGCGCGTCAAGCGCAAGGTCGGCGCGCACCTGCAGTCGCGCGCCGTCGCCGCCTGAGCCGAAGCGGAGCAGCCCGCGCCGAGGCGTGCGCGTAGACCCCGAATACGACTGTGGCCGCCCCAGGGGGCGGCCACAGTGCGTCGGTATGGGAATACCTCGGGCTAGACGGTGCCTTCGGTCGGTTCCTTCGGCTGTATCTCCGGTTTCAATGACGCCGGCGGGGCGGGCGTGACCGTGACCGGGAACGTTTCGCTGACCGCCCCCTGGTTGTTGGGATCCCCGGGAACCTTGACGCGGAACACGTAGCTCCCGGCGCCGAACACGTAGTCGGTGAGCGAGTACGTCCCGCCGCTGGCCACGCTGCCGACCTCGACGACGTGGAAACCGCCGCCGAAGTTGTTTTCGCGCTCGAGATACACCGTCTTGCCGAACGTGCCGGGAGTGACCGTGCCGGCGAACGTCAGCGGCTGGCCGGTCTGGACGCTGTGCGCCGAGTCCGCGGCCGTGAGGATGTATCGGACGCCCTCGAACAGCACCGCCGAGGTGACCGGTCCGGTGGTCACCCGGTAGGAGGTGTTCTGCGGCGGTGTCACGACGAATTTGTATTCACCGCCGCCCGTCGTCGTGGCGGTCGTGACCGGCGCGAACGCCGTGCCGGCCGTGTGCGCCTCGAGCGTCACCGTCTTGCCCGCTCCTTCTTTGAGGACCCCGCTGAGCGTTACGGGCGCTCCGTAGGGGATCGAGTAGGAGGTCGTGTTGATCGTCAGGTCGGGATGCTCGGCCTGGGAGATCCCGTATGACAGCGGGGAGGAGATCCCGCGCACCGTGAACTTCCCGTGCGGCCGCACGACGACGCGGATGTTCGCGTCACCGGGCCTGACGAAGTTGTGGCTGAACGAATACGCGCCGCCGGCTCCGACGAAGCCACGCTGGATCACGTGCCATTCTTCGCCGCTCGTCGCGTTCTGGCGCTGGAGGACGACCTCGGCGCCTTCATCGGCCGGTTCCACGATCCCCTTGAAGGTCACGCGGTTGTGCGCGCCCGTCAGCAGCGGCAGTTTTTCCGAGGGGCCTTTGAGGGACAGCACCGGTGTGATCCGCACGCGCTTGTCGGCGCTGCGGGCCCCGAGCGCGCGGGCGAAGAAGGTCACGTTGTCGGTCACGTCGGCCTGCGTGAACGAGTAGAAGCCGCCGGCGCCCGTCGTCGCCGTGCCGAGCACCGTGCCCGCCGACGAGCCGAGCAGTTTGAGGACGCCTTTGGAGGGCCCCGTCTGACCGTAGATCGTGACTGTCTGGCCTTCACCGCTGGTGCCCAGGCACAGCAGCTGGCCGAAGATTTCAACCTTTTCGCCGATCGCGATCGTGTGCGGTTCGGCGACCAGGCTGAGACGGCATTTGCCGCCCGAGCCCGCATGCTTGTGGCCCAGCAGCGGTACGGCCGAAGCGCTCCCGGCGCCCAGCACGAACAGTGCCGAGGCGGCTGCGAGCACAGCGGTCAATCTGAATGAACGCATTTGCCTTCTCCTTGTGGGGGCGGGATCGTTTGGACGGTCTGTCTGCCCTGTGCCCCCTAACCCATCTGAGGTAGGTTCGATGCGGTTTTGACTTTGCTGCGGACGAACGTGCGAAACAGGAGTTTGAAAGCGCTCGCGGCGGGAAACTACCAGTGCCCGATCGCGCCGTTGAGGGCGTCGCTCATCCGGGGTTGAGGGCTCGCTCATCCGCGGCCCGAGAGCCTGTCGAGGAGTCCGCCGAGGCGAGCCGGGCGCTGCGTGCGCTGCTCGCGCCGGTCGGCGCGGCGGTAGAGCGCGTAGACCGCGCGGATCGCGCCCCAGCGGATCGGCTCGGGCTCCCACCGTCGCGGCGCGCGCCCAACCCACGCGAGCGTCGTCAGCTCGCTCGGGCGCTCGAGCAGCAGGTCGCGCAGGATCCGCGCGCAGAGGTTCGCGGCGGCGACCCCCTCACCGACATAGCCACCAGCCCACGCGAGCCCCGAGTCGCGATCGGCCGCGACCGACACGCACCAGTCGCGGGGCACGCCGAGCACGCCCGACCATGCGTGCTCGATGCCTGCGCCGGCGGCGGCCGGGAACAGCGCGAGCAGCTTTGCGTGCAGGCTTGCGACGGTCGCCGCGGCGGTCGCGCCCGATCCGTCGGTTCGCGAGCCGAAGCGGTAGGGCACGCCGCGACCGCCGATCGCGATGCGGCCATCGGCCGTGCGCTGCAGGTAGGCGTACACGTGCGCCTCGTCGCTCAGCGTCTCGCGGCCGCTCCAGCCGATCTCATCCCAGACATCCGCCGCGAGCGGCTCGGTGACGATCATCGAGCTGTTGATCGGCACGAGCGCGCGCCTGAGCCCGCGCAGGCCGGCGGTGTAGCCCTCGGTCGCGCGCACGATCCAGCGCGCCCGCACCGCTCCCGCGGGCGTGCGCGCTTCACGCGGGCGGATCTCGCCGACCGCGGTCTGCTCGTAGATCTCGACGCCGAGCCGCTCCACCGCGGCGGCCAGGCCGAGCAGCAGCTTCGCCGGGTGCACGCGCGCGACGTGGGGCGAGAACGCCGCGCCGAGGCCGCCCGCGACGCGCACCTGCGCGGCGAGCTGCGCGGCGCTCAGCTCGCGCAGGTCTGCCGCGCCGAAGCCGCGCGCGCGGCTGTCTTCGATGTTTGCGCGCAGGCGCGTCAGCTGGGCCCCGTTGAGGGCGACCGCGAGGTTGCCGCCCTTGATCAGCTCTGCGTCGATCGCGTGCTCGCTGAGCACGCGATCGACCTCATCGACCGTCTCGAACATCGCCCGCTGCAGCGCCGCGAAGCCGTCCCTGCCGGTGCGTCGCTCATACACGCGCGCGGGCCCGGAGAAGTATCCGGAGACCCAGCCGCCGTTGCGGCCCGACGCGCCGTAGCCGGCGACCTCGCGCTCGAGCACGACGATCCGCAGCGACGGCTGCGCGCGCTTGAGGTAGTACGCGCTCCAAAGTCCCGTGTAGCCGGCGCCGACGATCGCGACATCGGCTTCCGTCGGCCCCGGCAGCGGCGCGCGCGGCGGCGGCGGACCGCCGAGTGAACGCCACCAGAAGCCGAGCTCGCCCGTACGCACAGCTCGAGCGTAGCCCGCGCCCGCAGGGGCCGCGCACCGCCGCCGCGGCGCCCCCGGACCGATCCGGGCGGCTCGCCGCGGGGCGCGGCGAATCTCCCCTCGCGGGCTGGCTATTCGGCCAGCGGCAGGCTATGATCGCGCTGGGCCAACGCAGGCCCAAGCGCAGACCACCTTGGAGAGGGTGGATCGTGATCGGGAGGAGTTCGCTATGGAGACCGCAGTGACTGGATCGGCGACCGTCGAGTACGCCGCACTGGGCGCGGCTTCGATTGCGGAGGCGTTCCGCATCACCGCCAACGAGCGCCAGGACGACGTCGCAATCCGCACCAAGGGCGATGAGTTCACGATCACCTGGGGCGAACTGCGCGAGCGCGTCGACGCGCTCGCCGGCGGCCTCGCGCAGCTCGGGCTCAAACGCGGTGAGACGATCGCCCTGATGCTCTCCAACCGGCCCGAGTTCCACCTCTGCGATCTCGCCGGGATGATGATCGGAGCGACGCCGTTCTCGATCTACAACACCTACACGGCGGAGCAGATCGAGTACCTGATCGGCGACGCTGAAACGAAGATCCTGATCTGCGAGGAGCAGTTCCTGCCGCAGGTCCGCGAGGCGCGCAAGAACCTGCCCGAGCTCGAGCACGTGATCGTCGTCGACGGCCGCGCGCGCGTGGGGATCCTCGCGCTCGCCGACGTCGAGGGGTCCGAATCCGGACTTCGATGTCGAGGCCTCGGTCGCGCAGATCAAGCCCGACGACGTGCTCACGCTGATCTACACCTCCGGCACGACCGGGCCGCCGAAGGGCGTGCAGCTCGTCCACCGCAACCTGTTCGCGGCGGTCGAGGGGATCGAGGACCTGATCGACTTCCCGCGTGACGGCCGCGTGATCTCGTGGCTGCCGAACGCGCACATCGCCGAGCGCAACGCGCACCACTACCTGCCGATCGTCTTCGGGCTGCAGATCACCTGTTGCGAGGACCCCAGGGAAGTCCTCTCCTACCTGCCGGAAGTGCGCCCGAGCTGGTTCTTCGCGGTCCCGCGCATCTGGGAGAAGCTGAAGGCCGGGCTCGAGACGATGGTCGCCGGGCAGCCCGAGGAGCAGCGCCTCGCGCTTGAAGAGGCGCTGGCCGCGGGCGTGCGCAAGGTGCGCATGGAGCAGAACGGCGAAGCGGTGCCAGCGGAGCTCGCCGAGCAGGTCGCGAAGGCCGACGCGGAGATCTTCGCCGGGCTGCGCACGATGCTCGGACTCGACAAGGTCGAGGCGATCAACGTCGGCGCGGCGCCGACGCCGATCGAGGTCCTCGAGTTCTTCCACGCGATCGGCCTGCCGCTCGCCGAGCTGTGGGGGATGAGCGAGACCTGCGGCGCGGGCAGCGTCAACCCGACCGGCAAGATCAAGATCGGCACGGTCGGCCCGGCCGCGCCAGGCGTCGAACTGAAGCTCGATAGCGACGGCGAGGTGCTGATCAAGTCCGAAGTCGTGATGCACGGCTACCGCAACCTGCCGGAGAAGACGAACGAAACGTTCACACACGACGGCTGGCTGCGCACCGGCGACATCGGCGTGTTCGACGCCGACGGCTACCTGACGATCGTCGATCGCAAGAAGGAGCTGATCATCAGCGCGGGTGGCAAGAACATGTCACCGGCGAACATCGAGGCGACGCTGAAGAGCGCTTCGCCGCTGATCGGCCAGGCCTGCTGCATCGGCGACATGCGCCCGTACAACACCGCGCTGCTCGTGCTCGATGCCGACTTCGCGCCGGCGTGGGCCGCGAAAGAGGGCCTCGCCGACACCTCGCTCGAGGCGCTCGCGCGTGACGAGCGGGTGCGCGCGGCGGTGCAGGAGGCAGTGGACGCGGCCAACGCGAAGCTCGCGAAAGTCGAACAGATCAAGAAATTCACGATCATCGAGGGCGACTGGCTGCCCGGCGGCGACGAGCTGACACCGACGATGAAGCTGAAGCGCAAGCCGATCGCCGAGAAGTACGCCGAGGCGATCGACGCGATGTACGTGCGCTAGCACGGCCGCCTGCTTGCGCCCCAGCACCGTCCTTGCCGCCCTGATCGCCGGACTGCTGCTGCTCGCCGTTGGCGGGTGTGCGAGCAGCGGCAGCGAAGCGACGCAGCCGTCGCTCGCGACGAGGGCCGCGGAACTGCAGGAAGACCACGGCGAAGCGGCTGAAGAACTCAAGGAAAAGCTCAAGCAGGAACTGGGAGCCGGTGGCGAAAGCAGTGAAGAACTGCTGGAAAAGTTCAAGCAGAACCCGGAATCGAACGAAGAACAATCAGAAGAACAGCCCAACGGACGCGAAGCCGAACAGGAAGGCGAATCGAGCGAAGGTGAAGCCCAGGGTCAGGGCAGCGGGCAGGCCGAACAGACCTGAGGCGATGAAGGGGCGGCGTGGCGCAGAAGCCGGAAATAATCGACGGTCCGATGGCGGTGGTCACGTCACGGGACTGCGATACGTTTCGCTGGCGCGTGCGTCATGCGCGCGGCGAGCAGAGCGTGTACGTCGAGATCGCCTGGGCGCTGCAGCCGGATGCGCTCGCTGAACCGCTGCGCGCGGCGGTCGAGTCGCGCGGCGAGGTGCCGTTGCGCGAGCTGCTGGCCGAAGGTGAGATCCCGATCCGCATCAGGGTCACCGCGGCCGGTACGTTCCTCGTCGACGCCGACGGGGATGAGCTGCCGATCTGGGCGCTGCGCTGCCGTCGCGCCGGCGCCGCGAGCGAGGGCTCAGCCCCCGGTGCGGCGCCGCCTGAGGTACAGGCTGACGAGCAGCGCGACGACTGACAGCGCGGCGAGTGGCCACGAGCCCTTCGCGAGCGCCCAGACGAGCAGCGCGATCAGCAGCGCCGGGGCCAGCCATGGCATCGCGCGATCCACCGTACGAACCCCGCCTCTACGCGCCGCGGGTGTGAGCCGGCCGCGGCCGCGCCGCGGGCGTCATGCGGCGCCGGCGCCGGCGAACGCCGCGTCGACGACCGCCTGGCCGGTCGGCCCGTAGGGCGGAGCGAACGCCTCGATCAGGTCGCCCTCCCCGCGCACGAACACACCGCGGAGGTTGGAGAACTCGCGAAAGCCCTCGATGCCGTGATGACGGCCCGAGCCGCTCTGGCCGATGCCGCCGAACGGCAGCGACGGCAGCGCGCCGTGCACCGCGGCCGCGTTCACGCAGGCGCCGCCGGAGGTCGTGCGCTGCAGGACGTCCTCGGCGACCGCCTGATCCTTCGCGAACACGTACAGCGCCAGCGGCCGCTCGCCCGCGTTGACGTATTCGATCGCCTGATCGAGCGTGTCGTAGGCCCTGACCGGCAGGATCGGCCCGAAGATCTCCTCCTGCATCAGCGCGACATCATCCGGCGGGTCGATCACGAGCGAGATCGGCAGCTGGCGCGCGGATGGGTCGAAGTCGCCCGCCGCTTCCAGCGGCCGCACGTCGCAGCCGCGCGCGCGGGCGTCCTCGAGCAGCCCCTGGATGCGCTCGTAGTGACGCGTCGAGACGATCCCGGTGCAGCTGATCGATTCGCAGTAGCCGGGCATCGACTCGCGCGCGTGCGCGGCGGCGAGCGCGGCGAACTCCTCCAGCTGCGCGCGCGGCACGAGGCAGTAGTCGACCGAGATGCACATCTGCCCGTTCTTGATCGCCTTCGTCGCGAGCACCTGCTTGAGCGACTCCGCATCGACGCTGTCGGCGGTGAGGATCGCGGGGCACTTGCCGCCCAGCTCGAGCGTCACCGGCACGAGCTGCTCGGCGGCCGCCCTGGCGATCTCGCGGCCGATCGCCGGGCTGCCGGTGTAGAGCAGGTGATCCCAGCGCACGCGCGTGAACGCACGGGCGAGCTCGAGGCCGCCGACGACGACATCGACACGGTCGCGGTCGAACGTCTCGCGGACGATCTCGCGCAGCAGCTCAGCACACGCCGGCGTGTACTCCGACGGCTTGATCACGACGCGGTTCCCCGCGGCGAGCATCTCGATCAGCGGGCCGACCGACAGGTCGAACGGAAAGTTCCAGGGGACGATGTTGCCGATCACGCCCTTCGGCTGCGGCTGCACATAGGCGCGCCCGGACCCGTACAGCGCGGGGTCTGTCGGGCGCGGCTCGGCGGCCATCCAGCTCGGCAGCTGCTCGGCCGCGGACGCGGCGCGCCCGGCGGGGCCGAGGATTTCGATCAGGTCGGCCGCGAGCGGCGCGTGCACGCCGAAGTCGCTGCTCAGCGCCCGCTGGATCTCGAGGCGATGGCCGATCAGCATCCCGGCGAGCGCGCCGAGCAGTCCCTGGCGCTCCTCGAGCGACGGAAACGGGTCGGCGAGAAAGGCCGCGCGCTGGCGCTCGACGATGTCGTCGAGCTCGGCAATCGCGGCGTCGTCCTCGCCGCTTGCGGTGGTGGGCTTCTCGGTCGTCGCCATCTCACTCCTCCTGTCGCTCGCTTGCTCTCCACACTACGCCGCTCGACGCGCGCGCGCAGGCCGGCGGCGACGCTCAGGTTTCGATCGTGACGAGCGTGCCGATCGGCGTGTACGGATAGATCTCCGCGGACGCCGCCAGCGGCAGCTCGACGCAGCCGAGGCTCTGCGGCGTCCCGAACGAGGCGCGGTCGAAGTTGTGCAGGGCGTCGCCGCCATTGAAGTAGCTGACCCATTTGATCCCCGGGTCTTCATAGTGGGAGCCGTCGGGGTTGGTGCCGCTCATCGTCGTTTCCGGGAGATGCTCGAACACCGGGAACGTGCCCAGTTCCGTTTCGGCGCCCGAGATGCCCGTGTTCGCCGGCGAGCTGACGACGGTGTGACCGTCGTGCCACAGCGTCATCTCCTCGGGGACTTCGCGGTGCACGTACACGTAGCTGTAGCCGCCGCTCTGATGTTCGCCTGCGATCGCGTTGCCGAGCAGCACGCGCCAGACGGCCGAGCCGGCGAGCCCGTCGACGGTCATCGCGTGGTTGTCCTCGAATTTCATCACCGCGCCCTTGGTGATCGTGTTCGCCTCCCCCGGCGTCCACATCGCCTCGAGCTGGTGCGGGGTGTTCGAATAGCGCCAGCTGAACGTTCCGTTCGGCGGGTCGACCGCCGCCTGTGCCTCCGCGCTCGGCGTGCGCGCGACCGGTGCGCCCGACGGCCGCCAGTCGACCGGCAGGTATCCGGCCTGCGCGAGCAGCTGCTGCAGGCGCAGCGTCGAGCCGGGCGGGACCGTCCATGCGACCGTGCTGCTCGTATGCAGAGCACCGCTCGACCCGGACGTCACGGCGACCTGCCGCGGCAGCGCGACCTGCAGCTGCGAGTCGAACGCCGCTCCGAACCCTGACGGCGTGAACACGAGCGTGTGGCTGTTGACTTCGTGCCAGTGCCCCGGCGTGCTCGGCGAGAGCCGCGGGCGCGCCGACCCGAGTACCTCGCTGACGGGCTGTGAGAACGTCAGATGAAGCCGTGTCGCCGGCGAGATCTGCGCGCCGGCGGCCGGCAGGGTGACCATCACCGGCGAGCGCGAGGGCGGGAACCAGCTGACCTCGGTCGGCGGGCCGACCGTCTCCCAGCTCCGCGCCGCGACAGCGACCTCCGTCGTCCCGGTCTGCGGCTCAGCGCCGAGTGAGATCGTGCGCTCGGCGGCGCCGAGCGTGCGGCGGCTGACGTCGCCGCCGCTGCCGTAGGCGACGGTGCTGACCGGTTCGTCGAAGCTCACGTGCACGGTCGAGCCCGGGTGCACCGTCATCCAGGGGTCGGTCACGCGCGCGACGGGCGCCTGCAGCGTCAGCTGCTCGGAGCGCTGGGCGCCGAGCGCCCAGCCGAGCCAGCCGGGCCTGCGGACCTCGACGTGCACCGAGACCTGCTCGCCCGGGCGCAGCCGGCGCAGCGGCGTCAGGCGGCCGTCGGCGATCCTCAGCGGAATCGGCCGCCCGCCCGGCCCGTAGGCGCTGACGTGCTCGATCGTCCCGCCGAGCGGCTGCACGGACACCTTCGCGAGCGCGCTCGAGTCGCTCGCGAGCGTCACGCCCGACCACACGAGCGCCGCGACGATCACGACGACGACCACGACGAGCACGCCGACGCCGATCCCGAGCAGGGCGCGTTTGCGAGCACCGCCGGCCGAAATATGGTTCCGGGCTTCGGACACCATCGCCATCCAAGGATCCTAGGACGCTTTCGCGATCTTCGTGCCGATGACAGCGAACGGCCGGAGAACTACGCGCGCACGACCTGCGCCTGGTTCTCGACGTCCGAGAAATCGGCGTCACGCGTCCACGAGACCGTGGAAGTCGTGCGAGGGCGGGAGCCGACCCGGGCTAGATGCGCAGGCGGATGAGCTGCTGTTGGCCTCGTCCTGATTCCGTCGCGAGGATCAGGAGCTCGCCCGGGCCCGCTTCCTCGATCGAGGCGGTCGTCGACAGCATCGCGTTCGATCCGCGCCATGGCGTGCGGATCCGCGCGTGGCCGTGGTCGGCGAACCTGCGGTCGGTCGAGCCGTCGGGACGGAGCGCCGTCAGGGTGATGTCGGTCGGGTCGCCATAGCGCGAGCCGGCGAGGATCACGTCGTGGCCGTCGCGAACCGCGCGCACGGACCCATACATCTCCGAGTGGAATCGAACGGTGCGCCCGGCGGGCGTGCCGTCGGTCCGGAAACGGGCGATGACGCCCGTGGACGGCGAGGTGGACCCGCGAGGTTCGTCGTAGCACGAGCGCTGGCCTGTGCCGATCAAGGTGAGCCCTTCGCCGTTGACGTACGTATCGCCGATGAACGCGCGAAAGTGCTGTGCGTTCCAGAACCGCTGAAGTCGCCTTGCGAACTGCGGCACGGGTGCCCCGGACGGCGTCAGCATCGCGAGGGCGGTGCCCCAGCAGCCCATGTTGCCGTAGCCGACCTCGGCCAGGATGTCACCGTTCGGCTCGAGCGCGAGCGAGCGGACTCCCGAGTCCTCGCCCGTCGGCAGTGTTGTTCGGCCGTGGGCACCGAAGCCGGCTTCGAGCTGGCCGTGTTCCGACAGGGCCGCCGCCCAGTTGACCGTGCAGCAGCCGCCACCGCCGTTGTCGCCGGCGATCAGGAGCCGCCCCGAGGCCTCCTGCAGAATCGCCGTCACTTCGCCCGGGAAAGGCACGACGACCCAGCCCTGGTTCCCAAAAGTCGGATCCATGCTCCCGCCGGCCGTCACCTCGCCGACCGCCCACTCGCCCCCAAAGACGCCGGCCACGATCGCACCGCCGCCGTTCCTCGGGGCGATCGCGTTGATCCAGAGGCCTTCCGGGCCGAGGCTGTCGGCTGTGCGTTTCGTCGGTTTCAGGCCGGCGGGGATCGTGATCGTGGCGGCCCCGTCGTCGCCGAATTCGCCGTTGAGCGCGCATGCCGGCGTGATCGAGCGAAGGGCGGCAGAGCGTTCTCCCGGAAAGATGTTCGTGAGCGCTATCAACGTCGAGCCGTCGGCCAGCGTCGCGCTCGCGACGAGCGCGTTCGCGGCCGGCCCTGCGGGCAGGCGCGCTCCGCGCCCGCCGTTGCACGCCGGGTCGGCGAGATCGGGCTGGAGGGCGATCGCGCTCGCCGGCAGGCTGGCCGCGCGCGAGCTGATCGTCATGCTGTCGGCCGCCGGCGGCGTCCCGCCGAGGCCGGCGAGCAGGGCCGCGACGGTCAGCCATGCCAGAGCGGGAGCGCGACGCATCGCAGGAATGATCGCAGCGAATGCGGGCGGCGAACATCGCCGGAGCCCCGCAGGTCCGTCGCGTAGGCTTGGACGGTGCGCACGGGGCCGCTTCGCGAGCGATCGTTCCGGCTCCTGTTCGCGGCGCGGGCGATCTCCTCATTCGGGGATCAGCTGGTCCCGGTCGCGCTGACGTTCGCGGTCCTCGAGTTCGGCTCGCTCAGCGACCTCGGGATCGTGCTCGCGGCGCAGACGGTGCCGCTCGTACTGTTCGTGCTGCTCGGCGGGGTGTGGGCGGA
Source organism: uncultured Solirubrobacteraceae bacterium (assembly GCA_963822245.1). Classification (GTDB taxonomy): domain Bacteria; phylum Actinomycetota; class Thermoleophilia; order Solirubrobacterales; family Solirubrobacteraceae; genus Palsa-744. Next base: position 33,227 of record CAWGGR010000001.1, on the reverse strand, counting down.
TCGGCTGCCGCGCCAGCGGGTGATGCTCGCCTCCGACCTCGTGCGCTTCGCGGCGCAGGGCGCGAGCGCGGCGCTGGTCATCGCCGGAAACGCACACGTGTGGCAGCTCGCGGTTCTGCAGGCCGTCTACGGCATGGCGGACGGGTTCTTCACGCCGGCGGCGAACGGGCTCGTGCCGCAGGTCGTCGCAGCGGAGGACCTGCAGCAGGCGAACGCGACGCTCGGCCTGAGCGAAAACGCCACGTCGATCCTAGGCCCGGCGATCGCCGGGGTGCTCGTCGTCGGCGTCGGCGCTGGCTGGGGGCTCGCGGTCGACGCCGCGACGTTCATCCTCAGCGCGGCGTTCCTGTCCGCGCTGCGTGTCGAGGAGACGCTGCAGATCGCGCGCGAGCGCACGACGAGCGTTCTGCGCGAGCTGCGCGAGGGCTGGACGTCGTTCAGCTCGAGACGATGGCTGCTGATCAGCGTCGGCTACTTCACGCTGATGTTCGCGTTCGGCTTCAGCGTCCTGCGGGTGCTCGGTCCTGAGGTCGCGAAAGACTTCCTCGGCGGGCCGGGGGCGTGGGCGGCGATCAGCGCCGTAACCGGCGTCGGCGCGATCGCGGGAGGGCTGCTCGCGCTGCGCTGGAAACCGACGCATCCGCTCAGGGCCGCGTTCACGATCAGTCTCTTCGGAGCACCGCTCACGCTGCTGCTGCTCGGGGCGCACGCGGCGCTCTGGGTGATCCTGCTGACGGCGCTGATCGAGGGAATCACGGGATCGTTCTTCAACGCCGTCTGGTTCACCGCGATGCACGAGACGGTGCCCACCGAGGAGATCTCGCGCGTGACCTCCTGGGATGCCGTCGGCTCCTATGCGCTGCAGCCGGTCGGCCTCGCCCTCGCCGGACCGATCGCAGCGGCGATCGGGGTCTCGACCACGCTGTATGCCGCCGGCGGCTTCTTCCTGCTGATCACGCTCGCGCTGATCGCCGTCCCATCGATCAGAGACTTCGCCGGCGCATCACCGACAGATCACGACGAGAGGAGGAGCCGTGAAGCTGACGACCACGACGCAGGTCTCCGTTGATGGAGTGATGCAGGGACCCGGCGGACCGGATGAGGACCGCAGGGGCGGATTTGAGCGCGGCGGATGGGCGATGGGACGCTCCGACAGGGAGGCGATGGCGTTCATCGTCGAGCTCTATCAGCGCGCCGACGCGTTCCTGTTCGGCCGGTGGACGTTCGAGCTCTTTGCGGGCCACTGGGGAGCGATGGAAGCTGGCAGCCACCCGATCGCAGATGCCTTGAACAGGCGGCCCAAGTACGTCGCATCGAGCACCCTCACCGACCCGCGGTGGGCGGACACGACCGTTCTCTCCGGGGACCTCGCGGCCGCTGTCGGCGAGCTGAAGGCGAGGCCGGGGGGAGAGCTGCAGGTGCACGGCAGCGGCAGGCTGATTCGCTGGCTCCTCGACAACCGGCTCGTCGACGAGATCAACCTGCTGATCGTCCCCGTCCTCGTCGGCGCGGGCGCGCGGCTGTTCGTTGACAGCGGCGCGGGCGTGGCGCTTGACCTCGTCGACTCGCGAGCCTTCCCGATGGGGGCGACGCTACAGGTCTACCGTCCAAGACCCGATCGACCACGGTGAGCGCAAAAGACGGCGTCAACGAACGGCCTGCCGGGCAGAGCGTCACGCGCGGAAGCCCGGGCGTCGCAGCTCATCTCACGACGCTGCTGCCGGCCCCCTCGGCCGGTGTAGGTGTGCCGGCTCACTCTCCATCGCCGCGGGTCGCCCGCCCTCGGCCGCTCGATACCAGGCGACATAGCGACTCACGAGCGGCGCCGCCGAGAGCCCGTGGACGAGCACCGACAAGCCCACCGTGAGATAGCAGGCTGTGAGGATCGTTCCACTGTGTGCCTGATGCGTGTCCTCGACAATGACCGCGAACACGATCGATGCGAGCCCCCGCGGACCGAACCAGCCGATGAACGCCACCGTCGGGGCGCGCGCGTGCGTGCCGATCAGCGCGATCGCCACGGGCAGCATGCGCGCGACCGTCAGGCTCAGAACGGCGTAGAGCGCTATCTGCCAGCTCACCTGCTCGAGCGCCGGGCCCAGCAGCACTGCGCCGAAGACGAGGAACGTGATGCTGTCGAGCAGCGCGCCGGTCTCCTCCGTGAACCGCATCGCTTGGCTTGAGCCCTCCGGGGCGAGCAGGCCGAACAGCGTGCCCGCCGTGAAGGCGGCGATGAAGCCCGACCCACCGAGGGCCTCGGCGATCCCGTACGCCAGTACAGCCGCAGTCACCGGGATGATCTGCCTCCAGGCGTCGTCGATGAGGCGCCTGGCGCCGGCCGCGATCACAATCCACGCGGCAAGGGCGCCCGCGACGACGCCGCCAACGAGCCCGTAGCCGACCTCTTCGCCGATCACCTGCGCCGGATGGGACCCGGCGCCGGAGGCCGTCGCGAGGACGATCAGCAGCAGCGGGACGCAGATCCCATCGTTCAGGCCGCTCTCGACGTTCAGCGACTGACGCACACGAGACGGAAGGCTCGCGTCCGTTACGACGGCGCTGCCGAGCCCTGCGTCGGTCGGCGCGAGGATCACGCCGAGGATCAGGGCCTCGCTCAGCGAGAACGAACCGAACAGGACGAGAGCTATCAGCGTGCCCAGCACGATCGTCAGCGGCAGACCGACGCCGAGCAGGCGCAACGGAATGGAGGCTTCGCGACGCAACACCCTCAGATTGATGCGCGAGGAATCCGAGAACAGCACGACGGCGAGGGTGGCTTCGGCGAGCCTTCGCACCGTCAGACTGCTTGGTCCCACGGCAAGCTCGTCGAGCACCAGAGGACCGGCGAGCACACCGAGCGCGACCACCACCATCGCCGGCGTGATCGGGCTGCCGACCAGACGTCGCGAAACCGCCGCCACGAGCAGCAGCGCGAGCCCCACCGTGGCCAGCGCCCAGTCCACGGCGCCACGATACAAGGCTAGTTCGACGCTGCTCCTCGATCCGCGCGCGAGTCCTCGCAGACCGCGGTCACCGCGTGTGACCGCCGCCTCGCTCGCCGCTGTTCGTCAGCCCCGCTTCGATCGTACCCAGGCGCGTGCTGATCTGATCGAGCCTCTCCGTCAGCTCGTCATGCGTGGCGCCTTCGGCGCGCGAGCGGGCGGTCTCGACGAATGTGGATGTGATCGTGGCGGTGATGACTGTGAGGAAGGCGATGCCCGTGAGCATCACGAGGCTTGCGATCAGCCGGCCGAGCGTGTTCGTCGGCACGATGTCTCCGTAGCCGACCGTCGTGACCGTCTGAATCGACCACCACAGCCCGTCGCCGAGGTCGTGGAAGTCCTTCTTGTCGGCCACGCGGATCAGGACGGCGCCGCCCAGCATGACCACGAACGTGGCGAGCGAGATGATCCAGGCCGCGCGGCCGACCGTCATCTGCTTGCGTTCGAGGATCTGCCAGGCCCGCGGGTGCGGCTCCCGCACGGCTGGCCGGCTGCCCTTGTCTGTCGCCATCTTGATGCCTCCCTTGGGGATGTTTGCTTGACAGGCGAGGCAGGATGAGATCACCTCCAGCGGTCGACTGAACGGCCTCGTCGGGCACGGCCGACGGCGTCCACACCAGTCTCCGGCGAGGCTGCATCGACGCCTCGGCAGCCCCCCCGTGTGAAGAGTCTGCCGAGGCCGCCGACGCCGCCGCCGGCCAGCGCGGCGGGGATGATCGCGGGCGCGGCCAGGATCCCGAACCCCACCGTCCCAACGTCGGTCTGACCGCCACGGCCAAAGCCGGAGAGGGGTCTCGAACCCCTGACCTCCTGTTTACAAGGCCCTTTCCTAGTCCCCGAAACGCGCAAACTCGGCCGAGATGACGCGCCGAACACCCGCTTGGCGACTGGTGATTCGGCTGGTTTGCTACCCAAAGCGTTACCCACGGCGAAACGTCTTCGCGGCTGTTACCCACGGTGTAGAATCGTGGGCGAGCGCCCGTGTCAATGCCCACCCCGACAGCCTCGATTGCAGTTCGCGAGCGCGGGCAGGAGGCGTTCTTCGAGGCCCTGTTCCGCTACCACGGCAAGCAACTGAAACGGCGGATCGGACCGGCGTGGCTTGAGCGTGACGAGGGCCGTAGCTGGCGTCCCCGCCGCGGCCGAGTGCCCGACGGATGCTTCGACGCGCGCCGCGCCCACGTCGCCGCTGCACAGATCGTCTCGGACTACCTGGCGCAAGCGGCCGAGGTCGAGCGCGTCGAGCGAGAACGACGCACTAGGGCCGTCACGTTCCGCGAGGTGGCTCACGCGTACCTCGCCTGGCTAGAGGACGTAAAGGGCGCAAAGCCCTCGACGTTGGCCGACTACCGCTACCTGCTGGCAGAGCCGGGCGTGCCATACAAGCGTCGAGCTGGGGAGTCCGACGGGCACGTCATGGTCGCGCTCGGCGACCTCGCGGCTGCCAAGGTTTCGGTCCGCGAGGTCGAGGCGCTGCTTACGAACGTGTCGAAGGACCGCGGCTCGGCGCGCAGCATCAACAAGCACCGCGCGCTCGTCTCGGCGATCTTCAACTTCGGGATCAAAGAGTCCGCGTTCAGCCTGCCGGGCAACCCGGCGGCCCACACCGATAAGCGTAAGGAACCGCAGCCCGCCACGCTGGTGTTCTATACGCCGGAGGAGGTTGAGGCACTGGCCAGGGCACTCGCCAACGGGCTGCACAGGGGTTCAGCCGAAAAGACAGCCGACACCAAGGCGAGCGACCACGAGGCCAACCCGGACGCCGATGAGGACGACCAGGCCGACACTGCCCAGGTTGCCCGGGACTCCCAGGACGCGGAGCTCGTCCGGGTGGCCGCATACGCGGGTCTGCGCCAGGGCGAGCTGCTCGCGCTGCGGTGGGGCGACGTCGACTTCACCGGCCACGCTATGACCGTCGCGAGAGCGCTCAGCATGGGAATCGAGTCCTCGACCAAGAGCGGGCGGGTCCGCCGGGTGCCGCTGCCCGACCAGGCCGCCGCCGCGCTCGATCGGTTGAGCCGTCGCGAGGACTTCACGAGCGCCGAGGATCTCGTGTTCTGCAATGTCCTCGGCCGCAAGCTCGATGGCTCCGCTGTCCGCAAACGCTTCAAGCGCGCCCGCGACGCTGCGAACTTGCGGCCGCTGCGGTTCCACGATCTGCGACACACCTACGGCTCGCTGTTGGCGGCCGCCGGAATCGACCTCGTCAGCATTCAGGCCGTGATGGGCCACAGCGCTCTGACGACCACGAGCCGCTACCTGCACGCGCGCCCCGCCTCCCAGCAGGCCAAGGCTTTTACACGCGCGTTCGAACCCGCCTCACCCGCCGAGGAGCAGCCAGAGGTGGCCTCGCCCGCGTGAGCCGGTCGCAAGTGGCCGGCAAGGTCACGCGCAACGGAACCCAGGTGCAGATCCCGCCCGATGTTGGCAAGCGCGAGACGGCGCTCGAAGCGGCAGGACCGTCAGGCTCTGAGCCAGCGCCACGAGCCGATCAGACTGGCAAACGCTTGCTGCCCTTCTTGTCGCTTCTCGGGTGGAGCTACAAGCCAGAGCTTGACCATACCGCCCACACGCGGGCACCACAGTTCGGAGGACTGCACCGCGATCATGACTTCCTGCGCACGGCCAAGCGCCGCGCCGGACATCGCACCGGCGAGATGCCAGACGAAGCTAACCTCTCCACCAAGCCGTGCGCACATTGCTGGGGTCGATGCCCGAAGCCCGGTCTGCTGCTCGACGCCGAGCAGCCAAAGAGCCGGATCTGGTCGCTGCTGCTCTTCCTGCACCCTGCCTCGGATCGTCAGTACCAGGAGCGCATAGGCCAGCGTCGGATCGGCATCGGGTCGATAAAGTGCGGCACACACGGAAGTATCCGCAGAACTCTCTGGCATGCGGCCACGTTCGGCCGCATCGCGAGACGCCCAACCGGACGGGATTCCGATCTCGACACGCTCGCCCAGCACCTCGATCAGCTGTGTGCCCGCGAGCTCACCCGCTTGGATGTCCTGGTATCGCCCGTCCTCGAGTTCGCGGAGCGCTCGGCCTCCTGCTCGCGTGAACTCCGCTGCGGGAAAGCCTGAGCGCAGCCGTTCTTTCATCTGCGCCGCGTCGTCGGAGTCGAGCCCTGGGACCACTGCCCCAAGCACCGCGGCGATCCCTTCGCCAAGCAGGTCCTTGCGACGATGTGCCGGGCCTGGGGGAACGGACGCTTCCGCGCCGCCTTCTACGGGCAGCGGGTCCGGGCCGGGCGCATCCCGATAGTGCTTGGACCACTTGTCTCCGTCCCAGTATCGGGCTGCGCCGACCTCGAGCGGATCGGCGTACCAGCCGGGCTGTGTTCCAGCTGGGGCGGGCGCTTCGCTCAGACGCATTCATCGCTCCAACGAGACATGCCGAAACTCTACGCCTACTCCTCAAGGCGTGCCGGTTCGCCCCACGACTTGGCGGATCCCGCCCCGTCACGGTCTGAACCCTAGGAGGGTTTGGCGAAACGATTGGCGAAAGTCGGGCTCAAGCATAGAACCCGCACCGCCGATCGTTGACGGATGGCTCAGCAGGACTTTGAGGCGATATGGGTACCCCGAATTGGCGAGGACGCCACGGCCGCGCTTGGGCGCTGGCGACGCCGATCGATCATCAGGTGCCCTTGCGGCCTCCTACTCGCGTGCGCGGCGAGTTTCGCGTTCGGAGAGGGCATCCTCGGCGACCTACTCGGCGCGGTCCTACTCGCCTCGGGCATGTATCTGGGAGCGGCGACCATCTATCGCGGCCAGCGAGAGATTGCAGCCGCACTGTCACGTCGGCTTGAAGTCACGATCAGAGCGGGAGAACTCCCGCCGATGACACCGAAGCGGTTTGATAGATGGCGCACAGAACGCGAACAGGGCACACAGCGGCGCCTCAAAATCGGCCCTGTGAAGATCGTGCTACCGGCGCGGGGTAAGGCGTCCGACCGACGCTCAGGCAGCGAGTGGGACCGCCCGCTCTGAGGCGAGCCGACAGGCGAGTTTCGCCAAGATCGTCAGGTCAGCGTGCAGCTTGACGCGCTCCAAGCCACGGACTCGCAGCGGGAGCAGCGACCACTCGTGCTTGAGTCGGCCGAACTCGCGCTCGACGGAACCACGGCTCCGATAGAGCTTGCGGCTTCGCCCGGACTCACGCGGGATCAGCGGGTGCAGGCGCGACGCCTTGACCCATGTGCTCGCGGGCTGGCACTCGCCGGTGGGGCAACGCCACTTGGTAGCGCGGCGCTTGAAGTCGGCACCGGCGAACGTCCAGACGCCGTGCCGACAGCACGGAGGCTTGTGCGTTCCCCGCTTGACGCCGGGAGTTTCGCGTAGCGGCGTGACGGGGAGGATGCCCCGGTCCATGCAGCCGCCGTGGATCGGTTCGCTGTCGTATCCGGCGTCCATGATGGCGGTCTTGATCCGAAACCCTGAGGACAACGGATCAACGGACGGTTAGCCGTCGATCGCAGCGAATACATTACGTGCCTTGAAGGCGGCCGCCAAAGCCCACCCGCTGCGCCTCGCGCCGCCCGGCGCACCGCTCGTTCGCGACGCCGCGGCGAGCCCTGCCGTCCCTCCGGAGAGCTTCTTCACAGTTCATCAGGGAGATGCGCGCCGCCTTGAGCTACTGCTCTCCCGTCACTCCAGCGCGCGCAAGCCGCTTCTCACCACAACCATCACGTCGCCTCCATACGGGGGGCTGAAGAACTACGGCCACCGCGACCAGATCGGATTCGGCCAGCGGCATGACGAGTACCTGCTCGACATGCGCCGTGTGTTCCGTGCCCTGCACACCCATACCAAACGCGACGGCTCTCTGTGGGTGGTCGCCGACACCCTTCGGCAGCGACGGCCTGAGGGCGAGGTCTGGCCCATCAAACTGCTGCCCTTCGAACTGGCGCGTGAGGCCGAAGGCGAGAAATGGCTGCTGCGGGAGATCATCATCTGGCTGAAGGACAAAACGCTCCCATGGTCCAGCCGTGGACGGATGCGAAACTCATTCGAGTACATCCTCCTGTTCGTAAAGTCCGACCGCTTCAAGTACAACGTTGAGAGGCTGCGAGAGCCGAGCGACCTTGAGCAGTGGTGGGTCCGCTACCCCGAGCGCTACAACCCGCAGGGCAAGGCGCCCACCAACGTGTGGCCCGTCCCGATCCCCGTCCAGGGAAGCTGGGCGAACACCACGATCCAGCACGCCTGCCCGCTGCCCGCGGACCTGATCGAGCGGATGCTGCTCATATCCACCGACCCGGGCGATGTCGCCCTCGACCCGTTCGCCGGGTCCGGCGTGGTCGTCGCCGAGGCCCAGCGGCTGAAGCGACGCGGCCTCGGCGTCGAGCTCATCGACGAGCACATCCAGGCGTTCCATCAGACGGTGCTGCCAGAGATCACCCAGCGTCGCGGCACCGACCTGCTGCAGGATCTGCACGCTCGAAGCGATCAGCTTCGCAGGACGATCCTCGATTGCGACGCCTGGAGCTGCGTACTTCCGCACGCCTTCCAACCGAAAAAGCGCTTTCCAAGCTCTTCGCCTTTTGTTCATGCACTCCAGCTCCCGCGTCGCCGACCCCATCCGTCGGGCCTCGTAGCGACCTGCCGTCAGGTTAGCACTGATTTCGCTTTTACGAAAACAAAATCTCCGCTGTCTGGTTTCACGGAAATATCGCGCCACAGGGCGGCGCTCCGCCCCCGAGGGGATCCCCAGTTTCGGGTCGCGCGCTCCCTACGCAGACTTGCAAAGGCGGCTTGCCTATAGAGACGCCTCCGCCCCGAAGCCGAAATAGAACGCGCTCCGCGACGAAGCATCGGACGGATTTTCGGCCGCCTCAACTGCGCATGAATTGGAACGGTTGGGCTGACATTAACGGGTCAGTAACCAAAATAGGTGCATTACGTTACGGCAGTGTCAGCGTTCCGTTGCGTCGCGTCCTGGTTCTAACCGGACATATGCCGATGACGTCTACCTCCGCTACACTTTCCGATTCCGAAACGATGACCAAACCCGTCCGCGCGGGTCGGCTCCTGAAGCGAATTTATAGGGATGTCGGGTTGGCGGCCGTCGCTCACGAACTCGATTTGTCGGCGGACGATCTCGAACCGGAATTGAGCGAAGCGGTCAAACGCGGCGCGCGCTACATTTATCTCATGCCCAAACCGACTGCGGTCTAAAATCGATGAACGTCAGGTTGACTGGAGAAGGCGCGCGGCCGCGATCCCGATCGAAATGAGGATCGCGCCGGATTGATCCATGACGCGAATCCGGGCTCTCGGAGCAGAAACCTTTTTTGCGAGTTCGGCGATATGGCCCCACACCGCCCTCGGATTGGCCAACTCGACGGAGCGCAGCGACGACATCGTCTCGTCGCCCTGGCGCACTTCGATATCATACGCATTGGCGGGCTCGGCGAGGACGGCGGCCGCGGCGATCGCATTCAGTCGAACGGGATCGCGTTCACCCTGAGCCGCCGAACGCAAGACGGCTTTCGCCATGCGCTCCTTGGTTTCCAGTGTCCGCCGATGCGACGGAAGGCTGCGCCAGGCCTGGTCTACCGCGGCCTGGAGAAAACCAAGAGCTTCAGAATCGAATGTCGCGAACGGGATCATTACAACCGCCTTGCAGCGCTGGGCCCTGTTTCGTTAACGGGTGGTTAATGAATTTCTCTCTGAAACCCGACATAAATAGGACGTCTCGGGTCCTGAGCTCAGAAAAAATCGCGCCACGAATATTACAATGATTGGATTTAAGGAACTTTGCGGCACAGCGTAAAAGCTGATCCTTTGCCCAACGCGCGTGCTTGGGTTCGATCGTCGCGGGTCGGTCGCATCAGGCTGATCGGAACAGGCGCGCCGCAACGATCCCGATAGAGATCGGCGGGGCGATCCTGATCTCCGACTCGGTCGGCGACGAAGTTCAGCCGCCCGAGGCGACGAGATCGCCTCGTCGCCTCTTGCCTCAATATCACACGCGTCGGACGGCCGGGAGAAGGCGGCAGCCAGGGTCGTGGCAGCCAGTCGGGCCGGATCGCGCACTCCCTTGTTCGCCAAACGCATGGCCGCTCCCGCCATGTGTTCCTTGATCTGGGTTGTCCGCCGATCCGGCGGAAGGTTTCGCCAGACGCCATCTATCGCAGCTTGGAGTAGATCGAGAGTTTCGGAGTTGAATGTTGCGAACGCGATCATCGCGGTCTCCATGGCGCGTGCGTGCTGGAAACCTTTCTTTAACAATCGTTAAGATTTGATTAACAGCCACGAATTGAAGCGCTTCGAAGCGTCGAGGGCGTCGACCCCAAGCGCGCTGAGCCATTTCCAGCGCAGGGGGGCAGGGGCATTTCCCGATCACCGGTGCGTCGGGTGCTTTCAAACGAGCGCGATGGCCCGGCTCGGTCCGCCTGTCGCGCCCTTTACCTTGGGGCCGCCAAGTACGAGAAGTGCGCCTTTCGCCGGAAGGGTGTCGAGATTAGCGAGGCATTCAACCCCCCAACGCCCGCTCGGCAGCCAAGAATAGTGCACCGGGAACGGCCCTGTATTGAGGCCGGTGTCAAGTGACAGCGTGTCGACGCCGAGCCTTTGACCTTGCGCTCGGTCATCAGCATGTGCGCGGTCTCGCCATGGAATCCCGGTGTGTGGTTCTTGCCTGCGTCATCGCGACCGGCAAACTTCGGCGTCATCAACATTTTGCCCCAACCGGAATTCATGGCGACGCAGCAACCCTCGGGCAATGGTCCGTTCTTCGCTTCCCAACCCTTGACGTCGTCGGGGGTGACCGCGGAATTGGCGTTGTCCTGGGCGCGGTCGGAAATATCGATGATCGCCAGCGGAACTATGAGATCGTTGATCGGAATCAGATCGACGCTCATTCCGTCTGGCGAGAAATGGAGCGGTGCGTCCATGTGCGTTCCCGTGTGTTCCATCAACGTCCACTTGTTGATATTCAATTTTTCCTTGGCGTAAGTCAGAAATGGCTCCTTCGTGAACCATTTCGAGCCGTCGAATGTCGGAAAACCTTCGAAGAGCGGGTGCGTCAGGTCTACCACGTCCGAGAACGTTCTCGGGGCGCTCGCGGCCTTCGCCGGCTCCGCGGCGAACATCGAGGCGCCCGCAATCGCCGAGCCGGCGGCCAGCGCGAAACCTTGCTTGAGCAGACCCCTTCGGGTCGCCTGATTGCAGACAGAATGAAGACAACCCGGAGGGCACATGGACGTTTCCTCAATCGTAGCGCGACGTTCGCTCGAGGCGTTTCATCGCTTTCCACGGCGCATCAAATTGCGTCCACGCTCAATATGTACGAACGCGCTAGTTTGTGTCAAATGTTGGTTTCTTCGACTGGAACTCGATGCGGCTCGTCGCCTATGTCGCCATTTCGAATTTCGTGGAAGAGACGCCTAGGAGTGATCGCCGCGACGCGTACTTGCGGCGAAAGGACATGAGAAACAGTTGCGTGAATGGCGAAATTCTAGCAGCGGTCGAACAGGGAGCGCGTTTCGATCGGCCAAAACCGCGGACGAATAATCCCGAGCGGACAAAGCTCGATATCTCAAACGCGGCGATGGATGAATTCGCCTGATGTCGCGAGCGGCACAAGAAAATGCTGGTTGAATTGATCATGCGATTGCTGGCGCCTCGGGTAGTGGCGCTCAAGGAGGCTGGCGAGGAAAGGGCGCCCCGATGAACGAGACGCGCGGCGAGGCCACTTCGAAGCTCACATCGATCGAACGCGCAATCGAGCGGGCGGGGCTCGCTCCGCGTGGGGCGTTGCGGCTGAACGACGCCGAGCGCGTAGGCGCGCTCGCTCCGTTTCGGACGCTCGTGCTGGTCGGCATGATCGGGGCGCGGAATTGGGACGCCTTCGAACAATCCCCGGAAGCACGAGACGCCGCCCCCGATCCGCTCGATCGCTGGAGCCGCCGAAACCTCGACGGCATCGCGCGCCTCATCGGCGCCGAAGTTTGTATCCGTTCGGCGGGCCGCCGTATTGGCCGTTTCCGTCCTGGGCGACGCGCGCCGAGCCGCTGTGGCCGTCGCCGCTCGGGATGTTGATCCACAGCGAATACGGGCTGTGGCACAGCTACCGCGGCGCTCTCGCGCTGCCGGAGGAGCTGGCGCCCGCGAGCGCCCCGGTCGGCGAGCGCCCTTGCGAAACCTGCTCGGAGCGCCCGTGCATGAGCGCCTGTCCCGTCAACGCGTTCACCCCGGATGGCTATGAGGTCGCGCGTTGCCGCGCTCATGTGCGCAGTCCGGATGGTCGCGAGTGTCGCGAGCGAGGCTGCCTCGCGCGGCGGGCTTGCCCGGTTGGACCAACTTTCGCCCACGAGCCCCGGCAGACGCAATTTCACATGCGCGCGTTTCTCGCGGCAGACGGCGTCAATCCATGACCCGCCGTGTGCACCGCGTCCTTCGCCCCACGCGCGGCCGGTTGCACCTTCGTAATCCGATAAACGAGAGTGAGACCCCGCAACCCTGATCCTCGCTCGAGCATTTTGCGGAGCGAATCAGCGCCAGCAAACGGAACGCGCCGAGGGAACAGACCTCAAATCGTCACCACCGCCAAAACGGCGCGTGCGCCAACGGCGTTCAGGGCTTGTAGAACAGTATCGATTTTGACCGCGCTCGACCCGTCGGTGAGACGCCGAATCGACCCCTCGGTTTTTCCCAGCGTTTTCGCGAGGGCGACATTGGAGATCTGCTTTCGCCCGCATCGCGGTTGCGAGAGCTGCCCGAGCGGCGGTCACGGGGTCGAGGATGATCGCTTCCTCGCCGCCGCGCGGCTCGCGAGGGGCCGGGATCGGTCGCCCGTGCGCAAGATAGGCCAGGATCGCTTCCTCGAGCGCGTCGGCGGCGTTCTCGCGAGCCTCCGCGAGCGAGGCGCCGCCGGTCAGCGCCTCCGGAATATCGGGGAATGTCGCCAGGAAATCATCGTCGCCGAGTTTTTCGATCAAGGCGGGAAAGGCCCAGGTCTGCATTTTCAAAACTCGTCCTTGGGGATGCCGAGTTGATTCAGCATCGCGTGGAAAATGCCCGGCTTCAGTTCTCCGGTTTGGATGGTCGTCCATCTATCGCCGATCCGGACCATTTGATGGCCGCCCTTGCCTCGAGAGGCATCCACGGAAGTTCCTTGCCGCGGGCCTTCGACCACTTCAACGTGCGCCGAATTCCGCAATCTCTTTCTCACCGTGCGCACGCAACGCAAGCTGCGCGAGGCCGGGGTCGAGGCGCAATTGCAGGTCTTCGAGGGCATGTCGCACGCATGACTTCGCCGAAGCGACGGAACGCGCCTGCGGCGGTCTAGCGTGAAATGCCGTAGGGCATCGGATAGGCCCGCTGGTAGCCGTGCGCGAGAAATAAGTGAATGGTGAGCGCGGTCTCACCGCCGAGGGGGATATCGACGTCGCTCAGGCGCTCGATTGAATTGAAGTATTCGCGGTAGGCGCTTGGGTCTTCGTTCTTGTCGCCGGGAACGACGATCACCGCGTCCCAGCCCAGAAAGGCGCGATCGTCCCAGCTGAAAGCAATGTTGCGCGGGTCCGCGCACAGGCAAACCACCGGAAGCCGATCGCCGACCGCGACGTCGGCCTTGCCCGCGTCGCGAAACTCGGTGGTCACGACGAACAGCCGATCCTGGTCCAAGAGCCCGCGCAAGGCCAGAGCGGAGCGCAGCTGACGCCAGCCGAGAAGCCGCTGCGTCGGATTGGTCTGGGAAAACGGCTGCTTCCGCATTCCGGACGGCAGCCAAGCGCGCGTCCAGCCTGTCGCCGCTTGCGCTCCAGCCAAGCCGGCGAAGAGGATCAGCAGGCCTCCGGAGGCGATCAGCCAGTTTCGCGTGGTCTTGCGGCCGAGCGCGACCCCTTCGGCGACCGACTTGCCAAGCAAAGGAAACAAAAAAAGGTAGCCAGGTCCCTGCCAATGGAAACGCGCGCCGATTGGCGCCAACAACGCGGCTGCCGTGAAAAGAATGATCGGCACGATCGCCAGGCAGCACAGGAACCAGGACTTCGGCTCGCCGGGACCCGCGCGCAGCGCTTTGGCGAATACGACCATCATCAGCGGCCAGATCACGATTCCGATCAGCAAGGCCTGACCGAGGATCGAGCGAACGAGCCAGTCGAAGCGCAGGCCGGAGCTGTCTAAAAAGCGACCACCCTGAAAGGCGAAGGAGGCCCAGTGGTTATCGAGGTTCCAGATCAGCACTGGAGCGAAGACGGCGGCGCCGATGAGGCCGGCGATCACAACGCCGGCATTGAAGAACCACGCCCGATAGGCCGGGGTCGTCGCGACGAAGATCAAGAGCCCGACGAGAATTAGTGCGGCGTAATATTTCGACAGCATCGCGAGCCCGAAGCTAAGACCGGCGAGCGCCCATAAGCGGCCTGGGCGCTCGGGCGCGCCGAAACACAGATCGACGATCGGGATCGTCGCCAAGGTCAGAAAGAAGAACAGCGGCACGTCGGGTTCAACCCAGCTGCCGCCCATGATCATGAACAGCGGCGAGAGAATTCAGCAGCACGGCCGACCAGGCGCCCGCAGCCTCGCCGAACAGCCGCGCGCCGAGGCGGTACATCAGCCAGGTTGTGCCCGAGAAGATGAGAATGAACGGCAAACGCGGAAGCAATATCGAGCCCGTCCCGAACCAGCCGATGGCGGCGTGCGCAATCCACATCGACAGCGGCGGGTGATCGAAATAGCTCAGGGCCAGATGGCGCGCACTCGCCAGATAGTAGCCCTCTCCGGGGCCATAGCCGAGGACCGAGTTGGTCGCGATACGGACCGCAGCGCTGATGACGATGGTCCAGAGAACGACGGCAACCGAATTGGGTGGCGTCGACGCGCCCCCGGCGGTCGGGGCGCCCGCACCCACGAGATCGTTCATCACCTCGATCCCGCCATGCCCGAACCAACCCCGAATCGAGGCGCAAACGCGATTGCTATGTGGTGAGCAGGCCGAGGTCTTGCCTACGCCTCCATTTTCGCTAATGAATTCAACGACAGGCATGCCAGTTGTCCCTTTGCGAGCCTTCGCTACGATAGCAGAGTGCTGCGGAATAGCGAGGCGTGCTTCGCCCCTGCGGGCAGGTCGAAAAATATTGAGCAGGGGCAGGCCGCCCCGCCGGATTTGCGCCAAACGCAAAAAGCCGTTTTTTCGTTGCCTAACTTAGGCAGGTGCACGGTGTGGTCGCCGGAGCCCTCCGGCTCGAGCGCCGTCATTTGTCGCGCATTATCATGAGAAATGTAAATTAGCGCGTGTCACCGTAAATCCTCCCGAGGGGAAACGGCGCGCAGTTGGATTCGCTCCGCCCCGAACCTCTAAACTGGCGCGCATGAATATCCCGCTCGCCATCCTCATCATCGTCGTGCGGCCTCGTCGCCGCCGCGTTCTTCGCCGGGGCGGAGACCGCGCTGACGGCGGCTTCGCGGGCGCGGATGCAGGCGCTGGAGACCGGCGGCGACAAGCGCGCGGCGCTCGCCAATCGCCTGATCGCGCGGCGCGGGCGGCTCATCAGCGCCGATGCTGCTCGGCGGCCAGCTCGTCACCATCGCCGCCTCGGCCTATACGACGAGCGTGCTCGTCGCCGCGGTCGGCGAGCGCGGCGTCGTCTATGCCACCGTCATCATGACGGCGCTGATCGTCGTCTTCGGCGAAGTGCTGCCGAAGACGGTCGCGATCGCCTATCCCGACCGCGTTTCGCTGGTGATCGCCCCGGTGGTCGCCGTTCTTCGTGACCGTGTTCGGGCCGATCGTCAGCGCGGTCGAGTTGCTGGTGCGCGGCATGTTGCGACTCTGCGGCGTCTCGCTGGCGGAGCGCGAAACCGGCGTCTCCGGCGCATGAGGAGCTGCGCGGCGCGGTCGACATCCTGCATCGCGAGGGCGGGGTGGCGCGCGACGACCGCGACATGTTCGGCGGCCTGCTCGAGCTCGACGAAATTCCGGTCGGCGACGCGATGATCCACCGCACCAACATGCGCACGCTCGACGCCGATCTGCCGCCCGACGAACTGATCCGCGAAGTGCTCGCCTCGCCCTATACGCGCATGCCGCTCTGGCGCGGCGATCCCGACAACATCATCGGCATGCTGCACACCAAGGACCTGTTCCGCGCCTTCGCCGCGGCCGGCGGCGACGCCAGCCGAGATCAAGGCGGCCGACATCGCGCTGGAGGCCTGGTTCATCCCCGAGGCGACGACGCTGCGCGACCAGTTGCAGGCGTTCCTGCGCCGCAAGACCCATTCCGCGCTGGTGGTCGACGAATACGGCGTCGTGCTCGGCCTGATCACGCTCGAGGACATCATCGAGGAGATCGTCGGCGACATCAAGGACGAGCACGACGTGATCGTGCAGGGCGTGCGCCAGCAGCTCGACGGCTCGCTGATCGTCGACGGCTCGGTCACGATCCGCGATCTCAATCGCGCGATGGACTGGAATCTGCCCGACGACGAGGCGGCGACGATCGCGGGCCTGGTGATCCACGAGGCGCGCGCGATCCCGGAGCCTCGCCAGACCTTCGTGTTCCACGGCGTGCGCTTCGAGGTGCTGCGCCGCCAGCGCAACCGGATCGCCGCTGCTGCGGCTGACGCCGATGACGGCGCGCGAAGGCCGCGGTCGGAAAGGCGGCCGCGGCCGACGCCGAAGGCGAGCGGAAGGAGCGCCGGCGCCCTGAACCCGTCGGTCGGTTTCGCGCCGGCGCGTTGCCGTCGCCGCCCCGTTCTCCTATATAGGCGCGCGCGCATGCAGCGCCGGCGCTCTGACGCCGCCGAACGAGGTCTCATGTCCTGGAATAATCAAGGCGGCGGTCCCTGGCGCTCGCCGGGGCAGGGGCCCTGGGGCCAAGGGCCGGGCGGTCCGCCGCAGCCCGAACGATCTCGAGGAGGCTATCCGCAGGTTCCAGGAAGGATTGCGCGGATTGATTCCCGGCGGCTTCGGCGGCGCGGGCGGCGCTAGCGGGCGCGGCGTGGCGGTGCTGGCGCTTGGTCGCCGTGCTGCTCTGGCTCGCGTTCGGAACCTTCTACACCGTCCAGCCCAACGAGGTCGGCCTCAACCTCGTGTTCGGCCGCTATACCGGCAAGACCGCGCCCGGCCTGAACACGAACTGGCCCTGGCCGATCGGGTCGGTCGATCAAGGTCCCCGTGGCGGACCAGCAGATCACCGAGGTCGGCTATCGCGGCGACGCGCGCGGCGCCGACAATCTCGTCGAAAGCCAGATGCTGACGGGCGACCAGAACATCGTCAACGTCCATTTTCGCGTGGCCTGGCAGATCGATCCGGCGCATCCCGAGGATTACGAGTTCAACGTTCTCAACCCCCGCGACACCGTCAAGGCGGTCGCCGAGAGCATCATGCGCGAAGTCGTCGGCCTGAAGACGATCGACGGCATCCTGACCAGCGACCGCAAATCGATCGAACCCGACGTGCAGACCCGCATGCAGAAGGTGCTCGACGACTACCACGCCGGCGTTCTGGTCAAGCAGGTGCAGTTGCAGTCGGTCGACGCGCCCGCGCAGGTCATCTCCGCCTATCGCGACGTGACCGCCGCGCAGCAGGACCTGCAGCGCGCCGTCAACGACGCCGAGACCTACGCCAACCGGGTCGTGCCCGAGGCCGAGGGCCGGGCCGCGGCGCATCCTCGCCGGCGCCAACGCCTATCAAGGCGCAGACGATTCTCGAAGCCACCGGCCAGACGCAGCGCTACGATCAGATCTACGCGCAATACAAGAAGGCCCCCGGCGTCACCCGCGAGCGCATGTATCTGGAGACGATGGAGCGCGTGCTCGGCGGCATGAACAAGACGATCCTCGATTCGGCCGGCGGCAGCGCGCCCGTGCCGTATATCGCGCTCGACCCGTTGCAGAACAAACCGGCGGGAGCGGCCAAATGAGAAATCCGCTCGCCGGCCTCGCCGTGATCGTCGTCGCCGTCCTGGCGATCGTGTTCGCGCTGCTTTCGTCTGTTCACCGTCGATCCGACGCAACAGGCGCTGGTGCTGCGGTTCGGGCAGCCGGTGCGCGACCTCATCGACGCGCCGGGACTCTACGCCAAGTGGCCGTTCGTCGACACCGTCGTCTATATCGACAAGCGAATCCTCGCGCTCGACAACGAACGCCAGGAAGTGCTGGTCGCCGACAATCAGCGGCTCGAGGTCGATGCTTTCGTGCGCTACCGCATCGACGATCCGCTTGAAATTCTATCAGTCGGTGTTCAATGTGCAGGGCGCCAACGCGCAGCTCGGCGGCATGCTCAATTCGGCGCTGCGGCGCACCTTGTCGGAGGCCTCGATCAGCGACATCGTGCGCACCAAGCGCGACGCGCTGATGGCCGACATCCGCGATCAGGTGAAGGCGGGCGCCATGCGATTCGGGCTCGACGTCGTCGACGTGCGCATCAAGCGCGCCGATCTGCCGGAGGAAAATTCCGAGGCGGTGTTCCGGCGCATGCAGACCGAGCGTCAGCAGCGCGCGGCCTCCTATCGCGCGCAGGGCTCGCAGCAGAGCCAGCAGATCAAGGCCGAGGCCGACCGCAAGGTGACCGTCACGATCGCGACCGCGCAGCAGCAGGCCGAACAGATCAGCGGCGAGGGCGACGGCGAACGCAACCGGATTTTCGCGCGAGGCCTATGGCGCGGACCCCGAGTTCTTCGCCTTCTATCGGTCGATGCAGGCCTATGACAACGGTTTCAAAGGCGGCGATACGCGCGCGATCCTGAGCCCGAAGTCCGACTTCTTCCGCTATTTCTCGACGCCGACGCCCGGCCCCGCGCCCGGCGGCTGCGCCTGCGCCCTCCGCGCCGGCGCCGCCAGGGCCGGGGGCAAGTGCGGCGGAACCGCAGGTGGCGAAGTGACATGCGGGACTTCGGCGCCGCGATCGGGCTGGTTTTCGCGATCGAGGGGCTGTTGCTGGCGGGTTTTACCGATACGATGCGCAAGCCGCATGGCGGAGGCCGCGCGGCTCGACCCCAAGCGCCTGCGCTGGTTCGGCCTCGGGGCGGCGGCGTTCGGCGTGCTCATCGTCTGGGCGGCGCGCGGTTTGGTGGTCTAGGCGGCGCTTGGTCGCGCTTCGGACATGATTGGCAGCCACAATTTGCGATTTTCGTCGAGTCGGATTCGGACCGGATACGAGAAGAGGATGAACTCGAATGCGCCCTGACCCCGTCACGACCCTGCGTTCGCGTCGACGATGGTCTCGCCTCGGCCATCGCCCTGGCGCTCGTCGCGCCGCCGCTCGCGCCCGCCGTCGCGCAGTCGCGCCCGACCAATCTGGCCGATCTCGTCGACAGCGTCGCCGAGGCGGTGGTCAACATTTCCGCGACCCAGACGGTCGAGGAGAAGCCCGCCGAGGGCGTGCCCGACCTGCCCAAGGGCACGCCCGTTCGACGACATGTTCGAGCAGTTCTTCAAGAACCACGGCTTCAACGGCGCGCCGCAGCATCCGCGCAAGTCCTCCTCGCTCGGCTCCGGCTTCGTGATCGATCCCAGCGGCATCGTGATCACCAACAATCACGTCGTCGGCGACGCCAACGACATCGTCGTGATCTTCACCGACGGGCGCAAGCTGAAGGCCAAGGTGATCGGCAAGGATCCCAAGGTCGACGTCGCCGTGCTGAAGGTCGAGAGCGACAAGCCGCTGAAGACCGTCAAGTTCGGCGACAGCGACAAGGCGCGCGTCGGCGACGGCGTGATGGCGGTCGGCAATCCGTTCGGCCTCGGCGAGACGGTGACCGCCGGCATCCTGTCGGCGCGCAACCGCAACATCGAGAGCGGTCCCTACGACGACTTCCTGCAGACCGACGCCTCGATCAACAAGGGCAATTCGGGCGGCCCGCTGTTCAACCTGCAGGGCGAAGTGATCGGCATCAACACCGCGATCCTTTCGCCCTCGGGCGGCTCGATCGGCATCGGTTTCGCGACGCCTTCGGACACGGTGCAGCCGGTCATCGAGCAACTGGAGAAATTCGGCGAGACGCATCGCGGTTGGCTCGGCGTGCGCATTCAGCCGGTCGACGACGGCATTGCGGAGAGCCTGCGGCTCGGGACCGCGCGCGGCGCGCTCGTGGCGGGGATCGACGAGAACGGCCCGGCCAAGCCCGCCGGCTTGCATGGCGGGCGACGTGATCGTCAAGTTCGACGGCAAGGACATCAAGGAATCGCGCGATCTGCCGCGCCTCGTCGCCTCGATGCCGGTCGGCAAGCAGGTCGAGGTCGTCATCATGCGCAAGGGCCAGGAGTTGACCAAGACGGTCACGCTCGGCCGGCTCGAGGACGGCGAGAAGCAGATGGCCAAGGCGGAGAGCACGACGACCCCGCCGGAGACGGAATCGACCTCGGCCAAGGCGCTCGGCATGGCGCTCGCCCCGCTCGGCGACGAGGCGCGCAAGACGTTCAAGCTGAAGGACACCGTGAAGGGCGTCGTCGTCTCCGCGGTCGAGCCCAACTCGGCCGCCGCCGAAAAAGGCCTGCGCGCCGGCGACGTGATCGAGGAAGTCAACCAGCAGGCGGTGGAAAAGCCGAGCGACGTCTCCAAGGCGATCGACGCGCTGAAGAAGCAGGGCAAGAAGTCGGCGCTGCTGCTGGTCGCCAACGGCGGCGGGCGAGGTGCGGTTCGTCGCGCTGGGGCTGAACTGAGGGGGCGCGAGCCGATGCATATGGAATGGGCCTGTTTCGAAAACAGGGTTCGGCGACATCGGCCGAAATGGCCGCCCATCTCGGGATGAGCCCGCGCAGACTCGTACAGCTCAGCAGGGCATGGATCGAGAGCGGTTTTCTCGAGCTGCCAAAGTCCGGCGCGCAAGAATCGTTCGTATCGATTGGGAGCACAGTTCCACCAGCTTTTTTCGCTGACCCGGATCGATGCGCCACCGCCTTCTCCAGCGTCCATGCAACGCCCCGCTATTCCCCCGTTATCACGTCCTCGACCTCGGCGACCGTGGTCGTCTTCGGGTCGATGTCGTCGGCGACGATCTTGCCGCGGCGCATGACGACGATGCGGTCGACGACCTGGAAGACGTGATGGATGTTGTGGGCGATGAAGATGCAGGAATGACCGGAGTCGCGGGCGTTGCGCACGAACCGCAACACCCCCTGCGTCTCCGCGACGCCGAGATTGTTGGTCGGCTCGTCGAGAATGATCAGGTCGCTGTCGAAATGCATCGCGCGCGCGATCGCCACGGCCTGCCGCTCGCCGCCCGACAGCGAGGAGATCGGCGTCGAGGGCGGAATCGCCTTGCCGATCCCGACCTGCTTCAGAAGATCGCCTGCTACCTTCTCCATCGCGCGCATGTCCATTCGCTGGAGAAAGCGCGGGCCCTTGATCGGCTCGCGGCCGAGGAACAGATTGCGCGCGATCGACAATTGCACGACCAGCGCCGAATCCTGGTAGATCGTCTCGATGCCCAGCGCGATCGCGTCCGTCGTGTCGCGAATCGTCACCTTCTCGCCGCGCACATAGATCGAGCCGCTGGTCGACGGCACCGCGCCCGAAAGCACCTTGATCAGCGTCGACTTGCCGGCGCCGTTGTCGCCGAGCAGCCCGACGATTTCGCTGCGATTCACCGTCAGGTTGACGTTCTCCAGCGCCTGGACGCGGCCGTAGAACTTGTTGACGCCTTCCATCCGGATCGAGTTCTTCGGCCATCGCTCAGGTCCCTGCGCGGTGGCGGCGCTCGAGCCAGGAATGCAGGGCCATCATGCCCAGAATGATCGCGCCGATGAAGATGTTGTAGGCGAGCCCGGGCACGCCGATCAGCACGATGCCGTTGCGCATGACGCGCAGGATGAAGATGCCCAGCACGGTCCCGAAGATCGTGCCGCGTCCGCCCGTCAGCGCCGTGCCGCCGATCACGACCATGGCGATGACTTCGAGCTCGTAGCCTGTGCCGCTGTTGGGGTTGGCCGCCGAAGTGCGGATCGAAGAGATGACGCCGGCCAGCGAGGCCATCAGCGAAGACAGCACGAACAGCGAAACTTTCGTTCCGTCGACATTGACGCCTCGCGCCCGCGCCGCGCCCGGATTGCCGCCCGAGGCCAGAATCCAGTTGCCGGCCTTCGACTGGTTCAGGACGTAGCTCATCGCGATCGCGGCGAGGATGAACCAGAACAGCGACATGTAGACGCGGAAGCCCAGCACCTGGAAATCGCCGACCAGCGCCTCCGCGAGCCATTGGCCCTCGGCGCTCCAGGTGCGTTGCGGAAAGCCGTCGGTGATGAACAGCGCGCTCCCGCGCACCACCAGCAGCATGCCGAGCGTGACGAGGAAGGACGGGATTTTCAGCCGGGTCACGAACCAGCCATTGACCAGGCCGATCAACGCGGCGACCGCGATCGCGATGGCGAATGCGGCAGCGAGCGAAACGAGACCGGCGTTGAACAGCGTCCACATCAGCACCGGTGAAAAGCCGAACAGCGATCCGACCGAGAGATCGAACTCGCCGGAAGTCATCAACAGCGTCATCGCCAAGGCGATGAGGCCGAGCTCGACCGTGAACGCCAGCGTGTTGGAGATATTCTGCTCGGAGAGAAAGTCATGATTGATCGCCCAGAAACCACAGAGTTCGAGGGCGAGCAGCACGAAGGGGCCGAATTCCGGCCGTGCAATGGCCCGCACGAGGAGGGAACGATTTTCCAACTGAGCTCGCGGGATGGGGGGTTGAAAACGGGCGGAGGCGCTGTGGGCGCTTTCCTTCATCCCTGCGGGGGACGGTGTCATTGCGAAGCAATGACGGATGAAGGGGATCGAGCGGAGCGAGATGGGTCCGAGAAGCTCTGCTCAATTTTGAAATATACCATGGAGCTCAGAGCGCCAAGTGATTGCGCCGCCACGTGTCGAACGTTCGGAGCCATCTCGCTCCGCTCGATCTCGCTGGCCCCATAGGGCGTTCGGTAGAACGCCCGTCTTTCGATGGGCTATGGGGCGACCTTCCCCCGCAAGTGGGAAGGGGCGCGGGAGCTCATTTCCCCGACAGGATCTTGTCGTAAAGCGCCGCCGCATCCTTCTCGTATAGCTTGCCGGTGATCACGTTGAAGCCCGGCGGGATGCCGCTGGCGGCCATCGCCGCGAGCGAAAGCGCGACGTAGCTGGTCGCCTGCGGGTCCTGCCATTGGGCGGCGTTGACATAGCCGTGCAGGACCTCCTGCGTCGTGTCGAGCGAATTGCCCCAGCCGATGACCGGAATTTCGCCCGGCTTGACGCCTACCTGGTCGAACACGCGCTTGATGCTGCCGTCGGCGAGATCGCCGAGGCTGATGATCGCCTTGATCTTTTTGCGATTGGCGGTGAGGTAGTCGGCCATGCGGGTGATGACTTCGCCCTGGTCGAGCGTCGTCTCCGTGATTTCCGTCGTGATGCCGAGCGGCTTGAAGACGCTCATGATCCCTTCGGTCTCCTGCACGCCATAAGTAGCGCCCGGCACTTCCACCGGCGTCCAGACGAAGTCGCCGGCCTTCACCGAGCCCCTTGTCGACGAGATACTGCGCCCAGTGTTTGCCGAAGGCGACGTTGTCGCCGCCGACATAGGCGTTGAAGCTCGCCTTCGGGTCGGGCGTGTTGAAATTGATGATCGGAATATGCGCGTCGTTGGCTTCCTTGGCGACCTTGACCAGGCTGCCGGGATCGGGGCTCGTGGTGACGATGCCGTCGGCCTTGGCGGCGATCGCCGAGCGCACCGCTTCCTGCTGCGAGGCGACGTCGCCGTTGTGGAACGAGGTCTTGACGGTGTTGCCGGTGTCCTTGGCCCATTGATTGGCGCCGGCGAGGAAATAGGTCCACACGGGATCGGCGGGCGAGCCGTGCGAAATCCAGAAAAAAGTCTTGGCCTCGGCGGCGAGGGGCGCGGCGAACGCGAAAATCGCCGCGCAAATCATCAGCGTAAGTCGCTTCAGCATGCGCTTTCCTCCCTTGCGGCGCGATGCGAGCCGACAAGGTTCGGATCGTCGCGCCGTCGCCGGCCTTGTCGCATGACGAGACGACGGGAGCAAGGCGCCGAAGGCGGCGGGTCGGCGGCGCATTCGATCGCCGTCGGCGGCGGAAAGTGCGAGCGTCGGCGCGAGCGGACCCGCCAATTCCCCCGCGGCTGCCGCCGTCATTGGAGGGCGCCGTCAGCGCCCGACGGCCGTCAGTACGCCGGCGAACTGACAGCCGGCGGCGGCGGCGACGAAGGCGTGCCAGATCGCGGTCTGGAACCTCAGGCTTTCCCACAAGTGGAACGCAATGCCGACCGAGTAGAGCGCGCCGCCGGCGACCACGAGCGTGAAGGCCTCGAACGGCAGCGTCCTGACAAGCGGCACAACCATCGGCAGCGCGGCCCAGCCGAGCGCGAGATAGACGAAGATCGTGACGCGATCGAAGCGATCGGGCAGCAAGAGCTTCATCGCGGCGCCCGCGAGCGCGCCCACCCAGACGAACGCCTCGAGCCCGAAGGCCCAATGGGAGGCCGGTACTTGCGACAGCAACGCGGTATAGGTGCCGGCAATCATCAGAAAGATCGCGGCATGGTCGAAGCGGCGCAGCAGTCCCTTCGCGGGCGACGGCGGCGCGAGATTGTAGGCGCAGGAACAGACGAACAGCAGGAAAAAGGCGGTGGCGTATACGCCCATGGCCATGCCGTCGCCCCAACGTCCATAGAACGTCACTTTGTGGAACAGGACGGGAAAGGCGACAAGTCCGGCTACGATCGCCGCGGTATGAACGGCGGCGTCTGCGATTTTTTCGTCGACGCCGATCCCACGTGGCGTCGGGATCGGATGCGCGGCGGGCAAGGGCATGGGCGGCTTTCGGTGCTGAGCGTCCCGGCCCGGCGACGGCTCGACGGGGGCGGGTCGGCGACGCGAGCCTGCGCCACTCCGTCGGCCATCGCGGACCGCTCTACGTCGTCTATATAGGCTATTGGTCGACGATCATGCCAGACCTCGCACTTCGGTCCGCGGTCACCTCGACATGAACCACGCGTCCCGCCTCTTAAATCTCTGGTCGCGGCGGTTAGGCTTTGTCCATGATTGGTTGGGCGTGGCGGGCGCGGTCGGAGTAGTCGGCGTCGGGGTTGGGGTCGGCGTGGCGATCACGCAACATTGCAGGCCTCAGCGCATTATCGGGACACAGATGTCCAACATTTTGGACGTAACGAGAACGCGATTGCCTGATCACGCCGCCAGGGTGTCGGCTTCGCGGTTTTGGCGCATGCCATCTACGCCGTAGGGCGGAGCGTCCGACCAGATATAGTCTCCGGTCAGATTGATGTGGTCCCAACCGAGCGGCGCCATGGCCAAACGTGATACGAAGGTCGCGACCTTTGCGTCGAACTGGGGGTCACGCGCCAGACGCTCTATCGTTTCGTCGGTCCCAAGGGCGAGTTACGCGCCGATGGCACCAAGTTGCTCAAGCGCAAGGGCCAGCCCGTCAGCCAGCGAACAGCTGATCGCCATGGGAGTAATCTATGACCAAGGCCGCTTCATTATGGCCGCATGTTACTAACGAGGGGAGCGAGCATGGACGTCAACCACGTATAACCCCGCTTGACGGGTGGCGTACGATTAGTGTGGCGCTGGTAGTTTTCTGCCACCTTGCGACCGTTTCAAGCATTGCAGTGAGTGTCCCAGGCCAGCTTGGGCGTACTTTCATACTACCCTTCCTGCACGAAAGCGGCAGCCTGGGAGTCGAGATCTTTTTCGTCATCAGCGGATACGTCATAACTGGCGGTCTTATCCGTGAATATGAAGGAAACGCTGACCAGATATCGCTTCGTAATTTTTATCTGCGCAGAGCGTTCCGGATACTACCTCCACTAGCGATATATGTACTAGTTATTGTACTGCTAGCTGAATTGCACGTGCTACCTAATCCAGCCACTGGAGTAGTGTATGCGCTAACGTTCACATGCAATCTCGATCTACACGACTGTGGTGCGTGGTTCGGTAGGCACACCTGGAGTCTTTCTTACGAAGAGCAGTTTTATTTAGTTATTCCGCTATTATTTTCGCTTTGTTGGCGACGAGTCGATTTTATATTGATATTTATCCCATTCTTACTTCGGGATACTTACAATATATTTTTATCTGTCCGGCAGCAATTTCGTGGCTGGTTATTTTGGCCACTTTCTTGCAATTGCAGCTGGCGTCACATGGGCCACCCGAGACACGTTCATTCTCCGCTTATGTTCTTCACTCCCTCGCTTTGCGGTTATGTTAGCGCCGCTAATTCTTATAGCAGCCGTACGAGCGGGCGATACCAGCCTCTGGCCGGTCAGAAGTATAATAGTACCACCAATCATAATATTTATGCTTGTATACAGCACGTTTATAAGCACCAACCTAGCGCATAAGTTGTCAATGAAATGGCTTACATATATCGGAAGGGTATCTTACAGTATTTACCTCTGGCAACAGCTAGCGACATATCCGTTTGTTGGGGCTGGGCTAACATTCTATCTTGTTAGCATAACTGCTTGTTTGTTTTTGGCCGCGACCTCTTATAGATGGATCGAAGCTCCACTTATTAGAGTCAGTCACTCGCTCAGCTCCCACACTTATTGGCGAGCACGCCGCTTAGATGCGAATGCGGCATTACCAGTCACCTCAACCGACAGAGCGGGGCATTGAGCCTTTGGCCACTGCCCGACCACCTTGAGAGAGATGCAGGTCGGGTCCCTGTTTGACATCTCGTGGTCGGAGGCCCGCCGTCACTTTGTGTTCTCATTAAGTTCAAGATGTCGGGATATCTGTGTCCCGAGGCCTTGCATGGCGGTGGGACGCTCTGGAGCGACTTGCGCCGGCGCCGGTATCTGCGGAGGCACAGCGGGAGCCGCTGGCTGTATAACGATAGTCGGTCGCAAATGCGTGATCATAATATTGTTTTTGAAATGGCCTGCGTATCGCTCGCCTGTGTCAATCGTCCAAACGCCGGGTCCGTTCAGCATATCGTTCTTGAAACTCTCCGATATAAGTCGACGGCGTCTCGGAACTAAGGTAACAAGCGTCACTGAAGTTTGATTGACCGGACGGCAATGAAATCGAAGAACTGTTATGATGGAATTTATCGTCCTCTATATATTGTTTGGGCAACAACATACTTGAAGTGTCAAGTATATTATTTTTTGGATGTCGCTTCAGTCACCGCATGGGTAAGGCCGAGCTGAGATATTCAATCGAGCCCTTTGCCAGCCTGCGGGCGAAAATCGCAGCCTGGTTAGCCAGACGGCGAGGGCTGTTCAGCGGCAAGCGCGCCTCGATCAAAGTCTCTACGGGATTCGACCAGCGGACTCGCAGCCAATGAAGGAACTGACCAGGATGTTTGGCGAGCCCGCTCGCCGCAATGCTCCGGAATCGCCCGGCGGTAGGGCGCCTCCCATTCGCGCAGCACCGCGCGCTCGAACCATGGGGGAGGGTCGACCCGCAGGGTCGGCGGCACTGTATCGAGCCGGCATCCCAAAAGCCGATGCGCGACCATGATCGTCGCGCCGATCCATCCGGCGACCACTTCGTCGTCGCCCAGGCAGAGGGCCCAATCGAAATCCGGCGGAATCGCTTCGACCATCGCGGCGACATCGCAGAGACCGGATGGCCGCCAGGCCCCGTGCACCAATAAATGCGTGACGACGAAACGCAGATGATCTTCGAACGCCAGAAGCCGGATATCGGCCGAACCGGCTTTGGCCGGGGTCGAACGCGCATGGAGCGTCTCGATCGGCGGCATGTGAGCCGCCGCGCCGAAATTCTTGTGCAGATCGACCGTGCAGCTGCCCAAGATCAGGTCCGCAATCGACCAATATGTCGCCTGCCTCCGCCCGCGGAAAAGCCCGGCGGCGTCAGACGCGTGAGCGTCTCGTGCGCCAATTCGTACCGGCCCGGCGGCGCGCAGAGATCGAAATCGCCATAAGCGCGCAGATAGCGCGAGGAATAGAAATGCGCGACCGCCCATCCCTTGGCGATCAACGGGTCGATGCCCACTTCGTTCAGGCGCGTCGCGACAAATTCGAGCGCGCCGTCGAGGCGGGCGTCTTCGAGCGCGAGGATCTGGCCCGACTGGCATAGCTCCTGCGCCTCGGGGCAGTCCTTCAGCGCGGGCGTGTCCTTGATCCGCCGCCACCCCAACGCCGCCGCCCCCGATCCGATCAGAAGGGGCCGCCACGCGCGCCACCTCGGCGGGCGTCAGAGAAAGCGGCGGACAGTCCCTGCGCCAACTGCCGTCGAGGAAACAGGCGAGACGTCTGGCATTGTGCACTGCGGTCACGCACCTCAAAGACAAAAGCTAGCCATTTCGAACGTCATGCGAGAATACAGCGTACAGCACCGGGAGTCACTAGGAGAGCACTGGGAGCGGTCCGATACAGAGCTGGCGCGGGCATGCCGCCGTCGGCGCGAAGATCGCGGCGGCGCGTTTGTCTTCGCCGAGCGCGACGGCAATCCCTGCGACGGAAGTCTCGCCGTCGCACTGGGGCCAGACCTTTGGCGGCAAAACGTTCAAGCAAGCCACGGCGTCGCGCGCGCGATCATAGACCAGCGTCTCGCCGGGTTTTGGCAGGCGGGTTCGCCGTCACCGCCAATCCCTCGCCTTCAAATGGGTCCAAGCTGCGAGCCGGCCTCCGCCGCCTTCCCAAGGCTGCGGCTACCGATGTTATCACAGCAAGCACCGTGCCGCCAGTTTACCGGGCGTGGAAGAAAGCGGCGAACACTCCGTCGCCAGCTCCCGTCCAGGAAACAGCGACAAGCCGAGCGTTGGGCGCACGTCAGCGCATGCTACATACACATGCCTGATGCCCCGTTGACCGGTATGCATACGCCCGAGCAGCAACGTGAAGCATTTGGTCGCTCGCAATGCGCGCCGTGCGCTAGACAGCTGGCGGCTTGAGCTTGAATCGGCACGACGATGCTGGCGACGAACGCAGCGGCGCCCAGGCCCAACCGTCCCGCGATCTCGCGCCGGCTCTTTGCGGTCGTCATGTCAGGCGGAAACGCAATGGCTTCCGTCAGCAGCTGCGCTTTCGTCAATTGATGCAGCGCCAGCCAGACGGCGCGTTCGTCTTCGCCCAGTGCGTCGGCGATCCCGGCGACAGATTTCTCGCCGTCGCATTGACGCCAGACTTTCGCGGCGAAATCGTTCAAGCAAGTCGCGGCGTCGCGGGCGCGGTCATAGACCAGCGTTTCGTCGTCGATCTCGCGCACGATCAACCGCGCGCTTTTGGCCTTCGGCATCGGGTTCGCCGTCTTCGCCAATTCTCCTCGGCTTCGAACAGGTTCAAGCTGCGCCGCCGGCCTCCGCCGCCTCCAAAATGTGGCTCGTCATTGTCGTTGCGTCGCCGCGCGTACCCTTGAGCACCGTCGCGCCAGATGCGACGCGCCCCAGGATGTTCATTGCGAACTCCGGCGACTGGCGCACCGAAAACGCATTGTCGAGCAGTTCGAGCACGCCCTGGCCCGCCGTCAGGCGCTTTGGCCGCCAACGCGCGCCTTCGCGAAACTGGCTCATCACGACCAGGCCGACCGGCAGCGGCTTCCGCCCGGGGACGCCGCCGATCTCCTCGACCGGCGTTTCTATCTGGGGCGCGGTCTTGCTGGGGCGCATCGACAGCGGTTTGGCGAAGGGATGAACCCACCCGTCCTCGTCGAGAATGGCGTACTCGTCCGAGAGATAGGCGGCGCCCGCCTTGACGAGTTCCGCGACCAGGTGGGTCTTTCCCGGCCGGTCGAGACAGCGACATGGCGCCGGGATTCTGGCGGGTGAAGAGACAATCTACTACGCGTTTCATCCGCTTGCGGGCAAAACGGTGGCGTCGAGCGGTCGGCGCGTCGTGTACGGAGGCGTGGAGCACCTTACGATCCGTCTCACTGACGACACGCTGACGCTGACGCCAGCGTGGATGATGCGGCCGGAGGCGGCGATGTGCGCGGTCCGGCCCTTTCCAAGGCTTTGCGTGGGACGCTTACGCGATCTGCGCAATCATCTCGATGCGCTTCTAGGCTCCAGCCCCGGGGATTCGTCCCGCGCCAGAGGAGCCGATCATGCGCCTGAAGCCACGCCGAGAGCCGGACCTGTTCGAAAGGCCCCCGGATCGACATCCGATCCCGCGCGAGCGTCGCGAGGCGATGGTCGAGATTTTGCGAGCGCTTCTGACCGAGGCGCTGTCGGACGAGGCGGCAATTCCGATCCGGAAGGAGGCGCACCATGAGCCGGATCGCGGCTGAACATGTCGCCCGCGAGGCGATCGTCTACGTCCGACAGTCCACGGTCGATCAGGTGATCAACAATGGGGAAAGCCGGCGACGGCAATATGGGCTTGTCGAGCGTGCGCGGCAGCTCGGATGGGCCAAAGTCAGCGTCATCGATGACGACCTCGGTCGTTCGGGCTCGGGCGTCAGTCGCCCCGGGTTTGAGAAGCTCCTGGCGGCGATTTGCGAGGGTCGGGTCGGCGTGGTGATCTCGATTGAGGCTTCGCGCCTGGCTCGCAACGGACGCGATTGGCACACGCTACTGGAGTTCTGCGGCCTCGTCGGCACGCTGATCGCCGACGAAGACGGCGTTTACGATCCACGCCTCGTCAATGATAGGCTACTCCTCGGCATGAAAGGAACGATGAGCGAGATGGAACTGTCCATCCTACGCCAGCGCGCCCATGAAGCGCTCAAACAGAAAGCCCGGCGAGGCGAGCTATTCACGACAGTGGCGATTGGCTATGTGCGCAAAGGGCTTGATCAGATAGAAAAGGATCCAGACCTTCGAGTGCAAGATGCGCTCGCCCTGATCTTCCGCAAGTTCGCCGAGTTGCAGAGCGCACGGCAGGTTCTTCTCTGGTTTCTGCAAGAGAAGATCGTGTTGCCTGCCGTCCGCCATGGCTTGGAAGGCCGACGTCTGGAATGGAGGGCGCCCGTCTACAACACAATCCATCACATTCTCTGCAACCCGATTTACGCCGGCGCCTACGCGTACGGCCGTTCGGCCAGTAAGACGAGGATCGCAAATGGCCGCAAGCAGGTCGTACGCGGTTTTCGCGTCGAGCGATCAGACTGGGAGGTTTTGATCCGCGACCACCATGAGGGCTATATTGGCTGGGATGCGTTCGAGAGGAATCAGCGCCTGATCAACGACAACGCCAACGGCAAGAGCTGGGCGAGCCGCGGCGCGGTGCGGCGGGGAGAGGCTTTGCTAGCGGGGCTGTTCCGTTGCGGCCACTGCGGACGCAAGCTGCACGTCGCCTACAGCGGGACCAAAGGTGACGTCGCGCGCTATCACTGCCGAGGAGCCTTGATCAACCACGGCGTGGAGCGCTGCATCTCCTTCGGCAGTCTTCGTGTCGACAGTGCGGTTGCCGCGGAGGTGATCGAGCGTATTCAGCCGCTGGGCGTCGAGGCGTCGCTGGCGGCTCTGCAGGCGCGCGGGCGCGAAGACGCCGAGAAGCGCCGGCAGATCGAACTGGCGGTCGAGCAGGCGCGTTTCGAAACGGCGTACGCCCGACGGCAGTATGACGCCGTCGATCCCGACAACCGACTGGTTGCCGGAGAACTGGAGCGGCGTTGGAACGAGCGCTTGAAAGAGGAGCGACGGCTCCAGGACCAACTCGATGCCCTCGGCGTGGTGTCCTCGGATAGCGTAAGCCCAGGCGAACGCGAGGCGCTGCTCAGGCTCGGCGCCGACGTCGAGCGCGCTTGGCATGCGCAAGGGGCGACCATAGCCACGCGCAAACGTATTGTTCGCATGCTGATCGAGGAGATCGTCGTGCGGGTGGAGAACGACGGCTTGGATCTGATCATCCGCTGGGCTGGCGACGATCACACAGCTCTGCGTGTGCGCAAGAACCGTACGGGACAACATCGCTGGAGCGTCGACGCCGATGTTGTTGAGTTGGTGCGGGCCATGGCTCGGCAGATGCCGGACATGGCGATTGCCGCCGCCTTAAACCGCATGGGAAAGACGACGGGCAAGGGCAATTCGTGGACGCGTTCGCGGGTTGTTTCCTTGCGCAACGATCATGACATCGCCGTCTTTCGCGAGGGCGAACGAGCCGAGCGCGGCGAAGCGACGTTGGACGAAGCGGCTGAGATGCTCACGGTCAGTCCCGCGACCATCCGTCGTCTGATTGGCGAAGGCGCCCTTCCGGCAAACCAATCCTGCAAAGGTGCGCCTTGGGTCATCCAAACGGCCGATCTTCGACGCGCCGAGGTCGTCGGCGCGGCCGACCGGCGAAGAAGGCGCGCATCGAGGCCGCCGGAGTCTGAAGATCAACCAACACTGCCCTTGGACTTTCAATGACATGGCGAGGTGAGCATTATGAATCGGACTCGGTCCTGCCAGGTAGCAGGACCGCCCTCTCTTTTCCAGGCCACGACGCCGGCATGCAGGAACAGCTTGCGGCGAGAGAACTCGGCCATCGTCATACGCAAAATAGCATCGTCGTTGTCCAACACGACGTCCAGCCGGTCGAGCGTCCAACGATGTCATGGTTGGCATAGACGAGATGGAAATTTTTGGTAGTGGGTCAGTCTGAAATTTACCCCCCTTGACCGCCATGGAATCGGGTGGGCAGTCGTGGCATACTGTGGCCATGACAGAAACGCCCAAGCGTCCCACGACACAAACCAACTCGCCAAGCTCATGGTCGATATCCTGACTTCGCGCCCGGAGCTTCAGAGCGCGCGAAGCAGCAGACGCAGATGGAGATACCGGTGGGACCAATTAATCAATTCCTCCGACGTGACTTCGAGGAAGATATTGCACGAACCCTCGCGGCCCGTCTAGCCATTTGGCGTTCCTTACGGCAACACTCGCCGAATATTTATCAAAGATTTGCGCTATTGCTCGCTTGGGCTCGCCGCCTATTCGTGGCCTCCCCGACTTGATACGGTGACCGAGCCGGGCATCCCGATCGGCGATAGTCTCGCTCCCGTCAGGGCTGGGGAATCGTTTTGATGAACCCCGCTCGCGGTACCCGAACAAGTTTCTAAACGAAATGCGTCCTGAGAAAGCGAATCTGTGCTACGGTTCTCGGAGAGCCAGCGCGCCTGACGAGAGTCTCTGAGATCGCCACTACGTGCCCCGCGCGGCGCGGCCAGCGAGCGTCGGGGCGCCAGTCGATAGCGGGAGGACGTCGTTTCCGCCCATCGTCGTGTGCGGTCGCGCTGAAAAGGGATCGGCGTCGGGACTGGACAGGGAAATTTTCCGCCCCTCGCAAAGCCTTGAGAACTCACAAACTCAAAAAATCTCGATTTCGGGCGAGGGCGAGGGGCCGATTACGCGCCGCGCCCGCCCCCCTTTTT